>NZ_PZYY01000001.1 GCF_003047265.1 Nocardioides terrigena
GCAACGGCCGACCCCGCGGCCGTAGACGCCCACCACCGAAGTGTCCAGACTGACCTGAGACATCAACTCTGTCCGGACAAACCCGAGACATGACACGCCCCTCGTGCTGTCACCCGCCGCCAGTTGAGGGGGCCGGGCTGCTCGAGCTGTCGGCCGCCGCCAGCTGTGGGAGCCGCCCCGGCAGCGACCCAGCAAGTGGCCGGTCAGTGGCCGCGCAGGGCGTCGATGAGCTCGGCCTTGCTCATCGACGAGCGACCCTCGATGTCGAGCTCGGCGGCGCGCTTGCGGAGCTCGTCGACCGTGCGGTCCTCGTAGTCCGTCGCCTCGCCGCCACGCTCGCCGACCGCGGACCGACCCCGGGCCGCCGCCGCGTTGGCGATCCGGGCCGCCTTCTCCTTGCTCGCGCCGTCGTCACGCAGCGCTTCGTAGACCTCCGGGTCCTTGACGCTCGGCCCCGGGTCCTGCTTCTTCTTCTCGGCCATGACTCCTCCTCGTTCCTCACCCCGACCCTGACGCGCGGGCGCCCACGAGACCACCCCTCCAGGGGTGTCCGGCCGGGTCGTCGCGAAGCTGGGTGTGGGTTCGGTGCCACCTGGCGACACCGATCCCACACTCAGCGGTCGGAGGCCCAGACCCGACCGGTGGCACCGTCGTCGGAGAGCAGCAGGACCTGGTCCTCGTGTGCGGCCACGACCAGCACGTGCTCGCCCGCCGTCTCCGGTGGCGTGGCGGGGGTGGTGACCTCCGACCACTCCTCGCCGTCCTCGCTGCGCCAGAGGGCGTACGACGCCCCGTCGCTGGTGGTCGCCCACAGTCCCCGGTCGCTGGTGGCGAGGGACGCGACGAAGGGGCTGGCCCGGGCACTCTCGGGGAGGGCGCCGAACACCGAGGCCATCTCCCACGCGCCGTCCTCGCGCAGCCACGAGCCGAACCGACCGCCGCGCAGCCCCAGCGCCACCAGGGCCGAGTCGGTGACGGCCACGCGCTGGAGGTCGTCGAACTCCTCGCTGCCCTCGACACTGTGGCGCTCCCAGCTGCGCGCGTCGGGCGAGGTCCAGGCGAGGGGCTCGCGGTCGAGGGTGCCGGTGGCGTTGCCGCCACCGACGACGACCCACTCCTCGCCGTCCCAGGCGGCGTCCTGCGCCAGGGAGTGGAAGTCCTCCTCGTCGGCGAGACCCGGCACGTCCTCCTCGATCGTGAAGTCGCGTCCGTCCGTGGAGTGCCACACCGCCGGTCCACTCACCCGGTTGCCCGTGATCAGCCAGCCCGGTGCCGCCCCAGTGACGGGCCCGACGTTGGTGGCCGTGTCGCCGTTGAACAGGTTGAAGGGGGCGAGTCGGTCGTCGAGCCCGTCGCCGTCCTGGAAGAACGAGGTGACCCGGGGGTTGCCGTGCGCGCCGCCGGAGCGCGCCCCCACCGCCACCACCCGTCCGTCGGAGCAGCCGACCCCCGAGAGGACGGCCCGACGACCCCAGTAGGTCTGGGCGCTGACCGGCACCGCCTCCCACGTGGTGCCGTCGGTCGAGCGCCACGCCGCGGGCCGGGAGTCGCGGTCCTCGGTGGGCGGCGAGAGCAGCACGCCGCCGACGGCCCACCAGCCCTCGCCGCAGTGGACCGCGTCGCGCACCGCGATCCGCCCGGGCGGCCCGTCGGGCAGGGGGACCTCCCCCGCGGTCCACTCCGGCTCGTCGGAGCAGGACACCAGCAGGCCGGACGCGAGCGCGGCCGCCAGGGCCGTCGCGGCGAGCGTCCGGCGCGTCCTCACAGCACGTGCCTCAGGTAGCGCATCGGCTCGTCGAGGTAGGAGCGCCAGTGCGCCACCGCCTCGAGGTCGCCGTACGTCGTCGGGCGCAGCCCCCACGGTCCGACCTCGACGAGGTGCGCACCCGGGATCGCGGCGAGCAGCGGGGAGTGGGTCGCGCAGAGGACCTGGCCGCCGGCCTGCCCGATCTCGTGCAGCGTGCTCACCAGCGCCACCTGCGCGGAGAACGACAGCCCCGACTCGGGCTCGTCGAGGCAGTAGAAACCGGGTGAGGTGAAGCGGGTCCGGAGCACGGCGAGGAAGGACTCGCCGTGGCTGAGGGCGTGGAAGTCGGGCTCGTCCCCGGTCCCGGGGTTGTCGGCGAGGTAGCTGTAGAACCCGTGCATCGTCTCCGCGCGGAGGAAGAAGCCCCACCGCCGCACACCGACCGACCGCTCGAGCCGCAGCCACTCGTGGAGGTCCGACTCCGTGCGCCGCGTCGAGTGCCGCGCGCCGATCGAGCCGCCCTCCGGCGAGAGCCCGTAGGCCATGGCGATGGCCTCGACCAGGGTGGACTTGCCGCTGCCGTTCTCGCCGATCAGCACGGTCACGCCCGTCGGGAGGTCGAGCCCGTCGCGCAGCAGGTGGTCCACCGCCGGGACCGTCCGCGGCCAGCCGGCGTGGTCGGGGACGTCCGGCCCCGCGGACACGCGGCGTACGGGCCTGCGGTCCCACCTCGCGTCCGTCACACAGCGAGCCTAGGACGACGCACCGACACCTCACGGTCGTGCGGCGACGGAGGGGTTCAGACGAGGCGTACGGCGAGCAGCGCGACGTCGTCCTTGAGCTGCCCGACGAGCATGTCGTCGAGGATGCCGTCCACGAGCCCGGCCGCCGGCAGGCTCCGGCGGGCGCTCGCGGACCGGGCCAGCCGGTCGAGGCCGTCGTCGATGTCCTCGCCGCGCCGCTCGACCAGCCCGTCGGTGAAGAACAGCAGCGTTGACCCGGACGCCATCTCCGCCTCGCCCTCGGGTCGCGTGACGTCCGGTGCGAGCCCGACGAGCGGCGAGATGTCCGTCTCGAGCCAGCGGACCCCGCCGGCGGGGTCGATGAGCAGCGGTGGCGGATGCCCGGCGTTGGTCCAGCGGACCTGACCGCCCTCGATGCGTGCCACCACGAGGGTGGCGAGCGCGTCGATGCCGAGGGGCTCCAGCGACCGGTCCAGCTGCTCGACGGTGGCGGAGGGCGAGCCGTCGCCGGAGTGCAGGTGGGCGCGCAGGGCGGTCCGGAGCTGGCCCATGTCGGCGGCGGCCTTCATGTCGTGGCCGACGACGTCGCCGATCACCAGTGCCGTGGCCCCGTCGGGCATCACCACGGCGTCGTACCAGTCGCCGCCCACCTGCTCGCGAGCGGCGGCCGGGCGGTAGCGGGCGGCCAGGTCGAGCCCGGCCACGTCGGGCAGCGTGGTCAGGAGGGCGCTCTGCAGGATGCGTGCCGTCTCGATGCGGTCCTGCAGGAGCAGGGCGCGCTGGACGGCCGAGGCGGTGTAGGACGTGAGTGCCGAGATGGTGATCCGGTCGTCGTCGGTGAACGTGCGCTCCGTGGGCCACAGCAGGGCCAGGACCCCGAAGACCTGGCCCTCGACCCCCAGCGGCTCGAAGGCACGGGCGACGCCGGTCTCCCGCGACGTGCCGACGGCCGGGTAGGCGGCGTTCTGCGCGTCCGGTCCCTCGAAGAACATGGCGCGGCGTCCGTAGAAGACGTCCCCCAGCGGCGTGCTCGAGTCGGCGGGCACGTCGCTGAACTGACGTGCGCGGGCCCACTCGTGGCGGCTCGCGACCAGCAGCATCCGGTCCCGACCCCTGGCTGCCCTCTCACCGATGTGGCCGAACGCGTCCAGGGTCGCCGCCACGGAGTGCAGCCACAGGACCGCGTGGTGGCAGCCGAGGTGCTCGCGGGCCACGTCCTCCAGGGCGGTCGCCACGTCCGTCACCGTGCGGGTGGCGGTGAGCGCCTGGCTGAGCTCCAGCAGCACGTTGGCCCGCCACACGAGGTGGGTGGCGTAGTCGATGCCCTCGTCGGCGGTCCGGCGCAGCTCGCGCTGCGCGATCTCGGCCGAGCACGAGGCGGCGAGGTCCTCCAGCATCGCGAGCTCGTGGGCGGACCACGCCCGAGGCTCGGAGTCGATGGCGGCCAGCGAACCGATCACCCGCTGGTGCTGGTCGCGGATCGGCCAGCCGGCGTAGGCGATGACGTCGAGGTCGTCGATGGCGCAGTTGTCCCGCAGTCGCGGGTCGAGGCGGGCGTCGGTGAGCACGAGCGGCTGCTCGTCGGCCACGACGTACTGGCAGAAGGAGTGCGAGAGCGGCGTCTGGCGGGCCCGTTGGTACGACGGGGGCAGGCCCTCGGCGCCGGGGAAGACCTGGCGGTCCTCCTCGACGATCGACACCAGGGCCACCGGCACCCCGAGCGAGTGCCGCACGAGCCGGGCGTAGCGGTCGAAGGACGCGTCGGCAATGAGCTCGTCGTCCTGCACGTCCACCGGTCCGTTCCCCCCGTCGGCGGTCCACGCCGCCGACGCGAGGATAGGTCAGGGAGCCGCACGACGTGGGTGCTTCTCCACAGGCTTCACCCGAACGAGTGACGCGGGACTGTCGAGCAACGAAAACGGCCCCGGCTCGAGGAGCCGGGGCCATCTGCGCGCCTGTAGGGATTCGAACCCCAAACCTTCTGATCCGTAGTCAGATGCTCTATCCGTTGAGCTACAGGCGCATGCCGTGCTGCGAACAGCGCGACCGGACGAGAATAGCGGACCCCCGCCGCCACCCGAAATCCCACCCCCCGGGGTCGACGTGACGTGGATCCCAGAACCCGTCGAGAAGTGGAGCGTTCCAATCGGCGGAGCCTCGTTATGGTGGCGGCACGTCGCGCGATCGGGGCGGTCGAGACGCCCCCGATCCACCTCACGAGAGGCACAGGTCAGATGGCAGATGTCGAGGCAGCACTGGACGCCGCGGGGCTCAAGAACCCCAGGGTCCGCGAGTTCGTGGCGGAGTACGCCGAGCTCACCGGAGCCGAGCGGATCGAGGTCGTCGGAGCGGCCGACGACGCCCGCCTGATCCAGGAGGCCCTCGACGCAGGGGAGCTCCACCCCGCGGGGGAGGGGCTCTACTACTCGCGCAGCTACTACAAGGACACCGCACGCTCGGAGGAGCGCACGATCGTCGCGACCAACGACGAGAAGGACAAGGGCGTCTACAACAACTGGCGCCCGGCCTCGGAGATGAAGCCGCTGCTGCACGACAGTATGCGCGGCGCCAGCGTCGGCAAGACCATGTACGTCATCCCCTACCTGATGTCGCCCCCCGGCAACGCCCTTGCGCCCTGGGCGGCCGGGGTCCAGCTGACCGACACCCGCACCGTCGTGCTGCACATGATCCGGATGTCGCGGGTGGCCCCGCACTTCCTCGACGAGCTCGACGACCCCGACCACTTCGTGCGCGCCGTCCACGTCACCGGCGACCTGGAGAACCTCGGCCAGGGCACCGAGCGCGACCAGCGCTACTTCGTCACGGTGGCCGACGAGCGCACGATCCTGCACTTCGGGTCGTCGTACGGCGGCAACGCGCTGCTGGGCAAGATCGCCCACGGCCTGCGCCAGGGTGCGTACGACGGCTGGGCCAGCAAGAAGTTCCTCGCCGAGCAGTACATGCTCATCGGGATCCATGACAACGAGACTGGCAAGGACTACCACATCTGCGGCGGCTTCCCGAGCGCCTCCGGCAAGACCAACCTGGCGATGATGCTCGCCCCCGACGTGCTCGGCGAGCGGTACCACGTGTCGTTCTACGGCGACGACATCGCGTGGCTGTGGGTCGACGAGGAGTCCGGCCGGCTGATGGGGATGAACCCCGAGTACGGCGTCTTCGGCGTCGCCAAGGACACCAACGAGCGCACCAACCCGACCGCCCTGCACTCCATCGACCCCGGCACCGACGCGATCTTCACCAACGTCGCCTACAACCCGACGACCGGGGAGGTCTGGTGGGAGGGCCGCACGCCGAGCCCGCCGAGCAACGTGCACGGCTGGCTCGACTGGACCGGCTCGCCGCTGGCCGACCGCAAGGACAGCGACTCCTCCCCGTGGGCGCACCCCAACAGCCGGTTCACCACGACGCTGGCCAACGTGCCCAACATCGCCGAGGACTTCGACGCCGCCGCCGGGGTGCCGATCGACGCGATCATCTTCGGCGGTCGCACCCGTGACCGCGAGCCGCTCATCCGGGCCATCCACGACCTCGCCGAGGGGGTCTACGACGGCCTGACCCTGGGTGCCGAGGCCACGGCCGCGGCGGAGGGCAAGGAGGGCGTGCTGCGCTACGACCCGATGTCCAACCGCCCGTTCATGGCGTACGGCGAGGGCGACTACGCCCAGCACTACCTCGACGTCGTCGGCGCGGCCACCGACCAGCCGATCTTCGCGCACGTCAACTGGTTCCAGCGGGACCCGCAGGACGGCCACTTCCTGTGGCCCGGTTACCGCGACAACCTGCGCCCGCTGCTGTGGCTGCTCCAGCTCCGCAACGGCGAGGTCACCGGGCGCCAGACCCCGGTCGGCATCGTGCCGACCGAGGAGGAGCTCAACCTCGAGGGCGTCGACATCAGCCCGAAGGACCTCGAGACCATCCTGACGATCGACAACGCGCGCTGGCAGCAGGAGATGGCCAACCGCGCCGAGCACCTCGAGCAGTTCGACCGGATGCCCGAGGCGATCTGGGAGGCCCACCGCCGCGTGGCCAAGGCGCTGGAGGCCGACGGCGCCTGAGCGTCGTACGACGCGAGCACGCTCCACCACGACGGCCCCGGTCCACGACCGGGGCCGTTGCCACGTCCGGGGGGCCTCCAGCGGCTACGCTCGAGGCACCATGTCGGGTCTCGGGACAGCACAGGCCGCGGGCGAGCGTCGGTTCGACCGCCGCCGCCCGTCGTTGCGACTCATGCGTCCCTTCGGGATCATCTGCGGGCTCGGCCTGGTCACCGTGCTGTTCCCGCCGTACGACGTGTCGTGGGTCGTGCTGGCCCTCGCGACCCTCACCTACTTCGTCATCATGGGCCTGCTCATCGAGAGCACCCGCCGGCCGGAGCGGTCCTGGGTCGACCCGGCGGCGGCCTACCTCACCTTCCTCTTCGTGGCCCTCGTCCGCGATGCGGGGGGCGGCTCGCCGTCGGGGCTTGCCGTGCTGCTCTTCGTCCCCATCCTGTGGCTGGCGATCACCGGCACGCGGCGTGAGCTGTACGTCGCGAGCGTCCTCGCCGGCCTCACGATCCTCGCCCCGGTGTTCCTCGTCGGGGAGCCGGAGTACCCCGTGGAGGACTGGCGGCGCGCCGTCATCCTCGTCGCCCTCACCGTCGTGCTCGGCCGGGTCGTGCAGCGGATCGTGACGCGGCTGGAGCGCGAGACGCGTGCCGCGCACACGGCGACCGAGCAGAGCGAGCGCCTCTTCCTCGACGCACCCCACGGGGTCGCGGTGCTCGACACCTCCGGGCGGATCCAGTTCGTCAACGCGGCGCTGTGCGGGCTCGTCGGCCTGCCGCCCGACGAGCTCGAGGGCACCTGGCTGATCGAGCTCTCCCCGCCGGGTGACGCCTCGATCGCCAACCACCTGGCCCGCATCCACGAGGACGTGTCGCGCTCCAGCGCCTCCGACTGCGTCGTGCGCGACTACCGAGGCCAGGACATCCACGTGGCGCTGAGCAGCCGGCTGCTGCGGCGCCAGGGGTCCGACGAGCCCGACATCGTGCTGGTCAACGTCGTCGACGTGTCCGAGCGCCGGCGCTACCAGGACCGTCTCGCCCACCTCGTCGACCACGACGTGCTGACCGGCCTGGCCAACCGGCGCCGGTTCGACACCGAGCTCCAGCGCCACCTCGAGCGGTGCCGTCGCTACGGCCAGAGCGGCGCGGTCCTGCTCCTCGACCTCGACAACTTCAAGCAGGTCAACGACAGCCTGGGCCACAACGCCGGCGACCAGCTGCTCGTCACCATCGGTGGCATCCTGCGCCGGTCGGTGCGCGACACCGACGTCGTCGCCCGCCTCGGCGGCGACGAGTTCGCCCTGCTGCTGACCGACGGCGACCAGGCCGGCGCCGAGCGGGTCGGGCGCGACGTGGTGGACCGGGTCCGCGAGCTCGCCGCCACCCTCGACGGCGTACGCCGCCGCGTCACCGCCAGCGTCGGTGCGGTGACCTTCCAGGCTGCCAGCGAGCACGCGACCGACATCCTGGCGCTCGCCGACATGACGATGTACGACGCCAAGGAGGCGGGCCGCAACCAGGTCGCCGTCCTCCCGGAGGGCGACATGCGCCCACCCAAGTTCTCGGCGCGCCTGCAGTGGCAGAGCCGGATCGAGGAGGCCCTCGAGAAGGACCGCTTCGAGCTCCACCTCCAGCCGATCATGAGCCTCGCGCACGACCGCATCACCTCGGCCGAGGTGCTGCTGCGCCTGCGCGACGAGGACGAGCTGGTGCCGCCGTCCCGCTTCGTCTACATCGCCGAGCGGACCGGGCTGATGCCGGAGGTCGACGCCTGGGTCGTCGAGCACAGCCTGGCGATCCTGGCCCGGCTGCGCGAGATCGACCCGACCTTCGAGCTCGAGGTCAACCTGTCGGGCCACTCCATCGGCCACCCCGACATCGAGAGCACCATCCGCGACTCGCTCGCGCGGCACGCGGTGGACCCGTCGGCGCTCATCCTGGAGATCACCGAGACGGCCGCGGTGGCCGACGTCGCCCTGGCCCGGGAGTTCGCCGAGCGGATGACCGAGCTGGGCTGTGCCTTCGCGCTCGACGACTTCGGCGCCGGGTTCGGGTCGTTCTACTACCTCAAGCACCTGATCTTCGACTACGTGAAGATCGACGGCGAGTTCGTCGCGCACGTGCACGAGTCCCAGGTCGACCGCACCATCATGCGCTCGATCGTCGGCATCGCCCGCGACCTGGGCAAGCGGACCGTCGCCGAGTTCGTCTCCTCGCCGGAGATCCTCGAGGTCGTCCGGGCCGAGGGCGTCGACTTCGCCCAGGGCTTCCTCATCGGCAGGCCGGTCCCCGAGAGCGAGTTCATCGCCTCCTTCATGACCCCCCGGGTGCTGGCGGCGCCCGCGGACTGACGCTCGACAGGGCAGGACACACACGGAAAGGGAGGCTCGGGATCCATGCAGTGGTTGCAGCGCTCGGTGGGGCTGGCGATCATCGGCACCGCCACGCTCGGGGCCGGCGCCCTGTGGGCCGCCGTCGCGGCCGGCGACCCCGAGTCGGGCCAGCCGCCGACCGAGGGACTGCTGTTCGGCATCTGGCAGGTCTTCTACGACACCGAGATGCCCTCGCCGCGGGTGATGCTGGCGGCGGTCGGCGTGGCGCTGCTGCTGGCCGCCGGTGTTGCCACCCTCGAGCGGCGACTGGTCACCAAGGCACGCCGCAGCGAGGACCCCGACCGGATGCCGCTGGCGCCCAGGCTGGTGATGGCCGAGACCCGGGGGGAGTACGCCGGCCCGGTCACCATCACCGTGCTCATCCCGGCCCACAACGAGGAGTCCTGCATCTCCGAGACCCTCGCCTCGCTGTTGTCGCAGTCCGTGCCCCCGCGGCGCGTGGTGGTGGTGGCCGACAACTGCACCGACGCGACCGTGCGGCTGGCCCGCGAGGCCGGCGTCGACGTGCACGAGACGGTCGACAACGTCCACAAGAAGGCCGGCGGCCTCAACCAGGCCCTGCGCGAGGTCCTGCCGGGCCTCGGCGACAACGACTGCGTGATGGTGATGGACGCCGACACGACCCTCGACCCCGGGTTCCTCGAGGGCGCCACCGCGCGGCTCACTCATGACCGGGCGCTGATGGCGGTCGGCGGTCTCTTCTACGGCGAGGACGGCGCGGGGCTGATCGGTCAGTTCCAGCGCAACGAGTACACCCGCTACCAGCGCGACCTGCGCCGCCGCCGTGGCCGCGTCTTCGTGCTCACCGGCACCGCGTCGGTCTTCCGGCCACGGGCGCTGCGGGCCGTGGCCGCCGAGCGGGGCCACAACCTCCCCGGCGTCCCGGGCGACGTCTACGACACGGTCGCCCTGACGGAGGACAACGAGCTGACCATCGCGCTCAAGTCGCTGGGTGCGCTGATGATCTCGCCGGCCGAGTGCACCGTGGTCACCGAGGTGATGCCGGGGTGGCGGGCCCTGTGGAACCAGCGCCTGCGCTGGCAGCGTGGCGCGCTGGAGAACCTCGGCGCCTACGGCCTGCGGCCCCAGACGTTCCGCTACTGGATGCAGCAGCTCGGGATCGGCTACGGCGTGATCGCCCTCGGCGCCTACCTCGCGCTGATCCTGCTCATGGTGCTGGCCACCACGACCTGGGTGTGGTTCCCGTTCTGGATCGGGGTGGGCCTCGTCTTCACCCTCGAGCGGGTGGTGACGGTGTGGCGGGGCGGCTGGAAGGCCCGGCTGCTCGGCCTGTCGCTCTTCCCCGAGCTCTTCTACGCGATGTTCCTCAACCTGGTCTACGTCAAGGGCGTCTGGGACCTCTCGCTGGCGCGGCAGGCGACGTGGAAGCACGTCGTACAGACCGGGTCCGGCGCCCGGATGGAGGGCTGAGGTGGGCGGCCCGGTGAGCGGCATGGCCGACGTCCTGGCGGGGAGCGTGGTCCCGATGGGGCTGCTGCTGCCGGAGAGCATCCTGCGCTACGAGCTCGTCGCCGTCCTGGCGGCGTTCGTCGCCATCAACACGATGATCTACGTGACGCTCGCCGTCGCCAAGATGCTGCCCAAGGTCTACCTCAGCGACCTGGTCGACACCCGCGACCGTCGCAGCGAGACCCGCAGCATCGACCCGGACGCGCCGGTCTAGGGGCCGCCTCCCGCGTCGTACGCCCGACGTGACGTGGCTCTCATCGGTGGATCGATCCAATATGAGGGCGCTGGGGGCGACGCTAGCCTCGCCGCACCCGCACGGGGCCGGGCAATGGGGCCGGGCTTACCACGACACCTCCGTCGATACGCTCGACGGCCGGCGACGCCCACCGCAGCACGGGGGCGTACGCCGCGAATGCGCGAGAGGGATCCACCGCATGACCGCCACCACCGACGCCCGCACCACCACCAGCGGGGCGCCCACCACCCACCAGGGCATTCTCGCCTGGGTCACCGAGGTCGCCGAGCTGACGCAGCCCGACGCGATCCACTGGTGCACCGGCTCCGACGAGGAGTGGGCCGAGCTCACCGCGGCCCTCGAGGCCTCCGGCACGTTCACCCGCCTCAACCCCGAGATCAAGCCCAACTCGTTCTACGCGGCCTCCGACCCCACCGACGTGGCGCGCGTCGAGGACCGGACCTTCATCTGCTCGGTCGACGAGAAGGACTGCGGGCCCACCAACAACTGGATGGACCCGAACGAGATGAAGGACCTCATGCGCGGGCTGTACGCCGGCTGCATGAAGGGCCGCACCATGTACGTCATCCCGTTCGTCATGGGCCACGTCGAGGCCGAGAACCCGATGTTCGGCGTCGAGGTCACCGACTCGGCGTACGTCACCGTCTCCATGCGCGTCATGGCCCGGATGGGCACCGAGATCCTCCGCGCGATGGAGGAGATCGGCGAGGACTGCAAGTGGGTGCCGGCGCTGCACTCGGTCGGCATGCCGCTCGCCGAGGGCCAGGCCGACGTCGCGTGGCCGTGCAACGACACCAAGTACATCGTCCAGTTCCCCGAGGAGCGGACGATCTGGAGCTTCGGCTCCGGCTACGGCGGCAACGCCCTGCTCGGCAAGAAGTGCTACGCCCTGCGCATCGCCAGCGTCATCGCCCGCGACGAGGGCTGGATGGCCGAGCACATGCTCATCCTCAAGCTCACCTCGCCCGCAGGCGTCACCAAGTACGTCGCCGCGGCCTTCCCGAGCGCGTGCGGCAAGACCAACCTCGCCATGCTCAAGCCGACCATCCCCGGGTGGAAGGTCGAGGCCATCGGCGACGACATCGCGTGGATGCGCATTGGCGAGGACGGCCGCCTGTGGGCCGTCAACCCGGAGTACGGCTTCTTCGGCGTCGCCCCGGGCACCAACGAGCACACCAACCCCAACGCGATGGCCACCATCAACAAGGGCAACTCGGTGTTCACCAACGTCGCGCTCACCGAGGACGGCGACGTCTGGTGGGAGGGTCTCGAGAACACCCCCGCCAAGGCCACCTCCTGGAAGGGCGAGCCCTGGACCCCCGAGTCCGAGGAGCTGTCCAGCCACCCCAACAGCCGCTACTGCACGCCGATCAAGCAGTGCGACATGCTCGCCCCCGAGTACGACGACCCGCGCGGCGTGCCGATCGACGCGATCCTCTTCGGTGGTCGCCGCAAGACGACCATCCCGCTCGTGACCGAGGCCCGCGACTGGACCCACGGCACCTTCATGGGCGCGACGCTGTCCTCCGAGACCACCGCGGCTGCGGTGGGCGCGGTCGGCATCGTGCGTCGCGACCCGATGGCCATGCTGCCGTTCATCGGCTACAACGCCGGCGACTACTTCAGCCACTGGATCAACATGGGCAAGGACAACGACGCGTCCAAGATGCCCCGCATCTTCTACGTCAACTGGTTCCGTCGCGACGAGGACGGCGGCTTCCTGTGGCCGGGCTTCGGCGAGAACAGCCGGGTCCTCAAGTGGGTCATCGAGCGCCTCGAGGGTCAGGCGGCCGCAGTGGAGACCCCGATCGGCCACGTGCCGGCGCCCGGCTCGCTCGACGTCGAGGGCCTCGACATGACGCCCGAGGCGATCGAGGCCGCGCTGGCCGTCGACGTCGAGGAGTGGAAGGCCGAGATCCCGCAGATCCAGGAGTGGTTCGAGAAGTTCGGCGACGACCTGCCCGCCGTGCTGTGGACCGAGCTCGACGGGCTCAAGCAGCGCCTCGAAGCCTGAGCGGCGGCCGCACCGCCGGCTGACGGCGATCGCGACGGGCCCGTCCGGAGATTCCTCCGGACGGGCCTGCTGCGTCTCCGGGGTGTGGAAGGATCGCCCGGGATCACAGGGAGGCGGTGGGATGACCAGTTTCGGCCCGGGAGAGCGCACGCTCTTCGAGTCTGCTGCCACCGCGCTGTACGAGGAGATCGCCACCCAGGGCGGCATCCCCAAGGCCGACCCGCGCATCGCCGACCGTGGTCCCGACCGCGAGGCCTTCGACCTCCTCCAGGAGCTCGGCCTGGTCACCGCCGACGAGCTGGACGCGACGTGGGTGGCGGTGGACCCCGCGACCGTCCAGTCGCGGGTCGTCGCCCCGCTGGGCCAGCAGGGTGCCGAGCTCATCACCGAGTCGGGCCAGTGGGCCCAGGCGTTCGGCAACCTCTCGCAGACCTGGCGCCGGTCCCCGGGCTCGGTCAAGGGCCCCTTCATCGAGCTGCGCGGCGAGGCCATCGCGCCGTACATCACTTCTGCCGTGGCCGACGCGGCGCAGGAGCTGCTGACGGCCCAGCCCCAGACGGGCCGGGCGATGGAGCAGCTGCCGCAGGCGTTCGAGCGTGAGGTGGGCGCCCTGCGCCGCGGCGTCAGGATGCGCACGCTCTACCAGCACGCGGCCCGCCGCAGCTCGGCCACGCACAAGTACGTCGCCGCGGTGACGGCCGAGGGCGCCCAGGTGCGCACGCTCGACGAGTTCTTCGACCGGCTGATCGTGGTCGACCGTCGCCTGGCGATCGTCCCGGGCACCGAGGAGCGGACGGCACTGGCCGTCCGGGAGCCGTCGCTGGTGCACTACCTCGCCGACCTCTTCGAGCGGTCGTGGGAGCGGGCCCGCCCGTTCACCAACCGCGAGACGCCGCTGATGCGCGACATCGCCGCCGAGCAGCGGGCGATGACGATCAGGATGCTGGTGGGCGGTCACGCCGATCCGGTGGGCGCCAAGCGCCTCGGGGTCAGCCCGCGCACCTACGCGGCGTACGTCTCGGACCTCAAGCACGAGTTCCAGGTGGACACGCGGTTCCAGCTCGGCTACGAGATGGGCCGGCGGGGCATCACCGGCAACGATGCGGAGCCGCACGTCGAAGCGGACCGCGACTGAGTCGCGGCCCGCTTCGAGGGGGGAACGGTGTGGCTCAGCGAGAGCTGATCACGCTGCCGCTCGGCCAGGTGGTGTCCTTGAAGGCCTGGGCGGGGGCGCTCGTGACGCCCACGGCGCCTGCGGTCAGGGCTGCGGCCAGAAGTGCGGCGGCGATGCGACGTGCAGTCATGCTCATTCACCCTCTTGTCTCTGGGTCCGGGGGGACCACGAGCACCCATTGTCGTCGATCGGCACCCGTGCGTCACCATGGTCGGGGCTGCAAGTGTGTGCATTGCACACACGTGCAATCGGGCCTCCACCGTGGCACAGGTGGCGGCCCAAATGCACTCTGGCCCCCGTGCAGGAGGCCAGAGGATGGCGGAGGCGGAGGGATTTGAACCCTCGATGGGGTTGTAGCCCCAAACCCGCTTAGCAGGCGGGCGCCATAGACCGGACTAGGCGACGCCTCCACGCTCGCCGAGGACGAGCCCGCACAGGCTACAAGGCCCCCGCGGGATCTGCCGAATCAGGTGCCGCCTCAGAGCGGACGCAGCCCCTGGCCGTCGGTCAGGTGCCGCTGGAGGTCGCGGACGAACGCCTCGCGGTCGCCCGCCAGCACGTCGACCGGGATCGTCGTGGTGCCGCCGTTGCGCAGCCGCAGGACCACGCACGGCGAGCCCGCGCGGGTCGTCGTGACGGCGTCCTCGACGTCCTTCCACCGGGCGGCGGGGACACCCACCCCGCGGACCCACTGCACCCGGTAGCCCTCGTCGCCGAGGCGCACCACCCAGCCGCGCCGGCCGATGGCGAGGGTCGCTGCGACGAGCAGGGCGATCGCCAGCACGGCCGGCACGAGCAGCACGGCGGTGTGCAGGTCGAGGAACGCGACCGCGGCGGTGGCGACGAACACCATGACCGCGATCAGGACGAGCACGACGCCCATCACGCGGGCGGTGACGGCGGGGGCGAGTCGATAGTCGGACGGCACAGGAGGATTGCACCCCATCCGGGAGTCGGATCGCCAGTTGGCCCTTGTAACGTGCCTCTGCGCGGGTCCACACTCGGGGGACCCGGACGGCTGGGGAGGTGCCATGTCGAGTGCGGCCACGGCCATGAGCGCCCTGCACCGCGCCCTCGACGCGCCCCCGGAGCCGGGCATCGCCCTGGGCAACTGGCGCTGGACGATCCGGCAGCGTCTCGCCGACGTCCGCGAGGTGCTGATCCGCGAGTCGGAGCACCCCGACGACGCCTGGCTCGCCGCCCGCGGCACCGCCGCGCTGCGCGAGCGGACCGCGCTGATCGCCCGGATGGGCGAGCTCGGCCCCCAGGTGCTGGAGAGCCCCGACGTGGCCGAGGTGCGGCAGGCGCTGCTGCGGCTGCTGGCCGACATCGACCGCCACTTCCAGAAGCTCCGGGACCTCGCGTACGACGACGTGGAGATGGAGTTCGGCGGCTCCGAGTAGCGCGCGCCGACCGGCCTCCTAGAATGCTGCCCGTGCCCACCTCCGGGTGGTCACGAGGAGGGGTGCCGGAGCGGCCGATCGGAACCGCCTTGAAAGCGGTCGTAGGGAGACCTACCGCGGGTTCGAATCCCGCCCCCTCTGCCAAGCGGTCGCGAACGCAGCGAGCGCCCGCGGGCTGAGGGGGCGTAGGCCGGGCGTGGCGGCTGCCAACCAAGCGGGGCCCGTAGGCTCGCGCCGTGACCTCCTGGTTCGCGAACCCCGACGACGCCTCCGCCCGCCTGCACGCCACCGGCTACCTCGCCGACGCGGCGACCGCCACCACGGCGTACCTCGCGGGTGCGCTGGAGAAGCCCCTGCTGGTCGAGGGCCCGGCCGGCGTGGGCAAGACCGAGCTGGCCAAGGCGGTGGCGCGGGCGAGCGGCGCCGAGCTGGTGCGGCTGCAGTGCTACGAGGGGCTCGACGAGGCCCGCGCGCTCTACGAGTGGAACTACAAGAAGCAGCTGCTGCGCATCCAGGCGAGCGGTGACGAGGGGTGGGACGAGACCCACGACGACATCTTCACCGACGAGTTCCTGCTGACCCGCCCGCTGCTGACCGCCATCCGTCGCGACGAGCCGACGGTGCTGCTCATCGACGAGGTCGACAAGACC
Organism: Nocardioides terrigena; assembly: GCF_003047265.1. Lineage (GTDB taxonomy): Bacteria > Actinomycetota > Actinomycetes > Propionibacteriales > Nocardioidaceae > Nocardioides > Nocardioides terrigena. Next base: position 15,917 of record NZ_PZYY01000001.1, read on the forward strand.
GACGTCGAGGTCGAGGGTTTGCTGCTGGAGGTGCTGTCGGACTTCCAGGTCACCATCCCCGAGCTTGGCACCGTGACCGCCACGCGCCGGCCGTTCGTCGTCCTGACCTCCAACGCGACGCGGGAGCTCTCCGAGGCCGTCAAGCGGCGTTGCCTGTTCCTCCACCTCGACTACCCCGACTCCGAGCGCGAGCGCGAGATCGTCACCTCCCAGGTCCCCGGCCTGTCCGACAAGGTGGCCACCCAGCTCGTCGAGGTGGTGGCCCGGCTGCGCGAGCTCGAGCTCAAGAAGGCGCCGTCCATCGCCGAGTCCGTCGACTGGGCCCGCACTCTCATCGCGCTGGAGATCGGCGACCTCGACGAGGAGGCCGTACGCCGCACGCTCGGCGTGGTGCTCAAGCACTCCTCCGACCACGAGCGCGCCGTCAAGGAGCTCCGCCTCGCCGCCACCCGGTGACGGGACCGTGAACCCGCCATGACCCTCCTCGACACCCACATCGGCCTCCTCGAGGCCCTGCGCTCGGCGGGCCTGTCGGTGTCGCTGGCCGAGGGCCTGGACGCCATCGCCGCCCTGGAGCGCATCGGCTGGCACGAACGCGAGGTGGTGCGCACGGCGTACGCCGCGACCGTGGTCAAGAAGCAGTCGCAGCGGGTCACGTTCGACGCGATCTTCGACCTCTACTACCCGCGGCTGGTCGGCGAGGGAGTCGCCGGCGATCCCGATGGGTCGGCGTCGGCGGAGGAGCAGGCGGGCGGGGTGCGGGACAACGCGGCGGCGTTGCGAAGCTTTCGCGAGGAGCTGGCCGCCGCGCTCGAGACCGGGGACGACCAGCGCGTCCAGGACCTGGCGGTCGAGGCGATGGCGCGCTTCGGCGCGATGCCCGGCCGGGGGCCCGGGCTGTCGAGCTGGTCGGCGTACACCGCCCTGCAGCGGGTGACGCCCCAGGAGCTGGTCGAGCAGCTCGTCGCGGGACTGCTGCGCGACGGCGCCGACCCCGCGGACGCCGAGCGGGTCGCGGGGAACCGCGTGGGCGCGTTCACCCGGCTGGTCGAGGCGGACGCCCGTCGTCGCCTGGCCGAGGAGAAGGGTCCCGAGCACGTGGCCGACGTGGTAGTGCGCCCGACCATCGACCGGCTCGACTTCACCTCGGCCCGCCGCTCGGACCTGGAGGAGATGCGCCGCGAGATCTACCCGCTGGCCCGGCGGCTCGCCGTACGCCTGACCAAGGAGCAGCACGCCCGGCGCCGGGGGGCGCTCGACTTCCGGCGCACCGTGCGTGCGTCGCTGGCCACGGGCGGCGTGCCGATGGAGACGCACCACCGCCCGAAGCGCCCGCACCGCACCGAGCTGGTCGTCCTGTGCGACGTCAGCGGGTCGGTGGCCAACTTCGCGCAGTTCACGCTGCTGCTCGTCTACGCGCTGCGCGAGCAGTTCCACAAGGTGCGCGCCTTCACCTTCGTCGACCAGGTCCACGAGGTCAGCCACCACTTCACGCCGGGCGGGGACGTGGTCGAGGTGATGGAGAACCTCGCCGCCAGCACCGCGCACGCCGCGCGGTGGGGGCGCACCAACTACGGGCGTGCGTTCACGACGTTCGCCGACGAGCACGCGGACGCCCTCGGGCCGAGGTCCTCCCTGCTGGTCCTCGGTGACGCGCGGTCCAACTACAGCGATCTGGCGCTGGAGACGTTGCGGGACCTGGCCGGGTCCGCGCGCCACGCGTGGTGGCTCAACCCCGAGCACGCCCGCCACTGGGGCACGGGCGACAGTGCCGCCCGTGCCTACGGCGAGATCGTGCCGATGGTGGAGTGCCGCAACCTCACCCAGTTGGGCGAGTTCGTCCACGACATCCTCTGACCCGCCGTCAGACCGCCAGGAACCCGAGCTCGTGGATGCGCGCGATCTCGGCGCGGACCTCCGGGTGCTGGGCGGCGTCCGCCGCGCGCCCGCCGACGACGTACGGCGCGGTGTCCGAGACCTCCGAACCGTCGTAGACCACGGTGAGCCGGTTGCCGACGCCCTGGTTGATGAGCGAGCCGAGCAGGGCCACGGGGTCGGAGCGGTCCTCCAGTGACAGGACCCGTGTCTGTGCGGGGATGGTGGGGACCTGGGCCGAGGGGGCGCCGGTGGTGACCACCTGGTCGACGACGAAGGCGTCGGAGACCGCGGCGGCGGCGATCTCGGCGGCCGCGGTGCCGCCGTGCGAGGAGCCGACGAGCATGACCCGGGCCCCGGGCTCGTCCGCGACCGCGACCTCGATCGCGCGCACGACCTGCCGGACGTACGACGCGTTGTCGCCGCCCACGAGCCGCAGTCGGCCGCCCTCGTCGGCCCGGCGGCCGGGGAGGTAGGCGATGTAGCGGCCCGCCCCGATCCGTTGCACGCTGATGCGGCGGTCGGCCCGGGCGAGGTTGGTCATCAGGTCCTCGATCGTCCGGGGCGCCGTCCCCTCGCCGGCGGTGGCGTCGGTCTCCACGACCTCGGTCTCCTCGGCGAAGCCGGCCGCGGAGTCGCGCAGCGCCGAGACGGCGTCGCTCGCGAACGGCTGCACGCCGATGGCGCGCAGGCCACCGCGGGCCGCGGCCGCGCCGTGGTCGGTGGACATGACGCCGGCGGCGAGCAGCGAGCGCATCTGGAGGCCGTCGAGCAGCCCGCCGACCCCGGCCATGTGGTCCATCAGCTCGGGATTGCCCTCGGCGAGCTCGTTGAGGTAGGACGTCATGCCGTCGCGGTCGAGCGCGTCGGTCTCGATCAGGCCGGCCGACACGATCGCCCCGCCGAGGGCGACCTCGGGTGCGAGGTAGCCGATGGCGCGGCCGGCGATGGAGCCGAGCGTCTTGTAGGCGGCGTCCTGGAGCTCGTCGATCCAGCGGTAGGTCAGCACCGTGGCGCGCACGACGAGGGCGTCGGCGTCGAGCTCCACCGAGCGGGTGAGCAGCCCCTGCTTGCCGGTGGTCGCGGCCCGGATGTCCTCCTCCGCCTGGGCGAAGGTGGCCGGTGAGAGCTCGGCGGAGTCGGCGACGTCGTCGTCGGCGAGGATCGTGGCGCCGAGGCGGGACCGGGAGCGCATCTCGGCCCCGGACTTGTCGAAGAGGTCGGCCAGCGCGAGCATCTCGTGGTACTTGTCGGCGTTGACCCGGGCGTCGGTGCCGCGCTCGTCGGCAGCGCCGTGGCGGGTGCGGTCCTGCTCACTCATGCGATCACCTGCGCGAGGACGGGGGCGAGCTCGGTCGCCAGGTCGTCGGGGTCCACCCGGCGCACGGTCACCCGTGGTCCGGAGTCCTCTTGGTGGGGGGTGAGGCTGTGCCAGCCGTCGGCGAGCAGCACCCACGACGCGACGCCGACGCTGGTGGTGGCCGCGTCGGTCACCTGGGCGGCCAGCACCCGCAGGCGTCCACGACCCTCGGTGTGGATCGCGGCCACGGCGGTGGCGGCGACCGTGTCGGCGAGCGGGGCGGCGTCGGCGTCGAGGACGCCCTCGCCGTGGTGCTCCATCAGCACCGGGACGAGGTCGGAGCGTCCGGAGCGCAGGGCCTCGCCGATCGCGTCGACGAGCTGGAACGGCACCTCCATCGTGGCGGGCACGTCGGAGTCGCGCAGGTCGACGTCGTCGGGGATCGCGGCGACCCGGGCGAGCTCGCCCGGCCACTGGTCGGCCCGGAACCACGCGAGCTCGAACACGATGCCGTCGCAGGTCGCCAGCGTGGCGACCGCCCCGTCGGCCTGGCGGTGCCAGGCCTTCACCTGGCTGCCGGCGGCGGCCACGTCGATGTCGAGGGCGAGCCGCGGGGTCGCCAGCAACCCGATCGCCCCGGCCAGGCCGGCGTCGAGGCCGGCGTCGGTGAGCAGGCCGCGGCGTCGCAGCGTCTCAGCCGGGTCGTGCAGGGAGCCCAGCGCGGCGGCGTACGCCGTGTCGTCGGCGGTCTCGCGGGACTGGCCGAGGCGGTCCTCGAGAGCACCCGGCCCGGTGGCCTCGGAGACGTCGAAGGGGAGCGGGGCGTCGCCCGCCGAGCGGGCGGCCAGCCGCAGCTCGGGGAGGGTGATCGCGATCCGGCGGGGGAGCCCGTCCAGGAAGGTGGCGGGCTCGGCCGGCGGGGTCGTGAGGTCGATGGTCACCATGTCAGAGTCCCGGCAGCTCGACGGTCAGCCAGTCCTTGTGACCGGCGGGCGGAGGGGTGAAGGCAAGCAGCGCGGCGTCCTCGCGGCTGGGTGTGCCGGCGGAGTCAGCCTGGGTCGAGCGTGTCCGGGCGTCGGTGGTGAGGGTGTCGGCCTTGTGCGAGATCGTCTCGATGGTGTCCTTGAGGGCATCGACCTCGGAGGCGTGCCGGGCCAGGGAGTCGGCGGCGGTGTCGTGGTGACCGGCGGCCAGGCGCAGGTGGGAGGCGCGCTCCTTGATGCGGGTCCGCATGGACTCCGCCGCCCGACCGGTCCACGGCACGCTCTCCGCCTGGGCGACCAGGCGGTCGGCCATGGCCCTGATGTCCCCACCCTGCTCACGCAGCTGGGCGACACGCTTGCGCGATGCGGCGCTGTCGCCGTACATCGATCACGTCCTCTCGTCGGCCCCCGTGCGCTGGATGCGGCGCCCGTGGCGCCGTGCGTCAGTCGCCTTCCCTGCATCCCAGGTGGTCAAACCCCGAATCACCTGCCGGTTGACGAGGCGCAGGTCACCCGGGCGTCGGGTGGACGCGCTGCGCGGGGAGCCAGTCGCCGAGTCGCTCCAGCCCGGTTCGCACGGCCTGCTCGGGTCCGGCGAAGCTGAGCCGCACGTGCTGCTGGCCCACCACGGTGTCGAAGTCGATCCCGGGGGCGAGCGCGACCCCCGTGTCGGCCAACAGCCGCCGGGTCCAGGCCATCGAGTCCCGGGTGAGGTGCCCGATGTCCGCGTAGGCGTAGAAGGCGCCGTCGGCGGGGGCGAGCTGGTCGATGCCCAGTGCGGCGAGCCCGTCGAGGAGCAGGCGACGGTTGGCGGCGTACCGCTCCACGTGCCCGTCCAGCTCGGCGTACGACGCGTCGGTGAACGCCGCGACGCAGGCCCGCTGGGCGATGACGGGCGGGCAGATCGTGAAGTTGCCGGTCAGCACGTCGACCGCCCGGCGAAGCCGCTCGGGGACGAGCATCCAACCGATCCGCCACCCGGTCATCGAGAAGTACTTGGAGAACGAGCTGAACACGATCGCCTCCCGCGAGGTCTCCCACGCGGACCGGGAGAGCGAGGGCCGGCCGTCGAGCGGTGCGTACTCGATGCCGTGGTAGATCTCGTCGGAGATCAGCTGCACGCCGCGGGACTCGCACCAGGCGGCGAGGGCGGCCAGCTCCTCGGGGAGCAGCATCGTCCCCGTCGGGTTGGCCGGGCTGGCCACGACCAGGCCGCGGACGTCGCCGAGCTCCTCGAGCTGCTCGACGGTGGGCTGGAAGCGGTTCTCCGGCCCGCAGGGGATCTCGACGACCTCGCAGCCGAGCGCGGTCAGCACGTTGCGGTAGCACGGGTAGCCGGGCCGGGCCATCGCGACGCGGTCCCCGGGCTCGAAGGCCGCGAGGAACGCCAGCAGGAAGCCCCCGCTGGAGCCGGTGGTGACCACGACGTCGTCGGCCGTGACGTCGATCCCGTGCTGGCGACGGTGGTGCCCGGCGATCGCCTCGCGGAGCTCCGGGACCCCGGAGGCGACGGTGTAGCCGAGCGGGTCGCCGCTGCGGAGCAGCCGGACCGCCTCGTCGGCGACCGGCGCGGGGGCGCCCGTCGACGGCTGGCCCGCGACCATGTTGACCAGGTCGCCGTGCGTGCGCTGCCGCTCGGCGGACGCGGCGAGGAGGTCCATCACGTGGAAGGGCGGCACGTTCGCCCGCTGGGCCACCGCGAACCGAGCGCTCATGTCGCCGATCGTGTCACGCGGGGGCGCAGCGTCCGGAGGCGTCCCGTTTCGCCGATAGGATCGGGGCTCGGCGAGGAGTGGGAACGAGGTGGCGTGACTTTCGATGTGCACCAGCTCGACTCGTTCCTGCTGGTGGGCTCCCTCGTCACGTTGGCGGCGATCCTCGCCGTGCGGGTCTCGGCCCGCGCCGGGCTGCCCAGCCTGCTGATCTACCTGCTCATGGGGGTCGTGCTCGGCGAGGCGGGTCTCGGGATCCAGTTCGAGGACGCGCAGCTCGCCCACGCGCTCGGCTTCGGGGCGCTGGCCCTGATCCTGGCCGAGGGCGGTCTGACCACCGACTGGACCGAGGTCCGGCCCTCCATCCCGCTCGGGGTGTCCCTGGCGACCGTGGGGGTGGCCGTCTCGGTCGCCGTCGTGGCCGTGGGTGGCCATTACCTCCTCGGGCTCCCGTGGGAGCTGGCCATCCTGCTGGGGGCGGTCTGCTCGCCCACCGACGCCGCGGCGGTCTTCTCGGTGCTGCGCGTCGTACCCCTGCCCAAACGCCTGACCGGGGTGCTCGAGGCCGAGTCCGGGCTCAACGACGCCCCCACGGTCGTGCTGGTGGGCGTCATCTCCACCGGGGCCGCCGCGAGCAGCGGGATCCTCGGCGTCGCCGGCGTCATCGTCTTCGAGCTCGCCGTCGGTGTCGTGATCGGGATCGCGGTCGGGGTCGCCGGTGCTTGGGTGATGCGTCGGGCCGCCCTGCCGTCGTCGGGCCTCTACCCGCTGGCCATCCTCTGCCTGACCTTCGCCGCGTACGGCGGCGCGGCCGCCGTCCACGCGTCCGGTTTCGCCGCGATCTACGTCGCCGCCCTCATCCTCGGCAACTCCGAGCTGCCCCACCGCACCGCGACCAAGTCCTTCGCCGAGGGCGTGGCCTGGCTGGCCCAGATCGGGCTCTTCGTGATGCTCGGCCTCCTGCTCTCGCCCGCCCGGATCAGCCTGGAGGTCGTCGGCCTCGCGCTGGCGACCGGCCTGATCCTCACCTTCGTGGCGCGGCCGCTGTCCGTCCTCATCAGCTCGGTCGTGCGGCCCATGCCGCTGCGCGAGCTCGGCTTCATCTCGTGGGCCGGCCTGCGTGGCGCGGTCCCCGTCGTGCTCACCACCATCCCGCTGTCCGAGGGCGTCGACGACGCCGACCTGCTCTTCGACATCGTCTTCGTGATGGTGGTCGTCTACACCCTCGTGACCGGACCGACGCTGCCGTACGTCGCCCGCTTCCTGCGGGTCGCCCGGCGCTCGGAGCCGCGCGGCCTCGACGTCGAGGCCGCGCCGCTGGAACGGGTCGCCGCGGACCTCCTCCAGGTGTCCATCAGTCCGGTCTCGCGGATGCACGGGGTCGAGGTCGGCGAGCTGCGGCTGCCGGCCGGGGCATCGGTCTCGCTGGTCATCCGGCAGGGTGAGGTGCTGGTGCCGGAGCGGCGTACGGTCCTGCGGCACGGCGACGACCTGCTGGTCGTCACCCCACGCCGGGCTCGCGTCGCCACGGAGGAGCGGTTGCGCCAGGTCTCGGAGGGCGGACGGCTCGCGCAGTGGAACACCGACCCGAGACGACGCCCCGACAAGTCGTGAGCCGGGTCAGGACCCCGGCGGGCTGCAGAAGGTCGCCTCGACCTCCGCGGTGACCGACTCGACCTCGCGGTCGCGGAGCGAGGTGAAGGACTCGCCCAGCACCACGACGACGCCGCGGCCCAGGGCCTCGCCGTCCACCTCGGTGCCCGGCACGACGCGGGCCTTGCGGAACTGGCGCTGCACGAGCCGGACGGCGGGGTTCTCCGGGTCCGTGGCCCAGATCTGGACGCCCTTGACCGGCCGGGGGGCGTTGCCGGTGTCCGCGCCCACGAAGCCCCGCTCCTCGAGCAGCTCGAGGGTGGCCCCGGCCAGCCCAGAGCGGGAGCTGCCGTTGAAGACGCTGACCGCGACCTGGTCGCGGAAGACGTCCGTGCCGGCGGCGACCGTGGTGTCGGAGCACAGCGGCGGGGGCTCGTTGTCGGGCAGCGGCTGGGTCAGCGCCTGCCACCCCCATGCGCCGGCGGCGACCATGAGCAGGCACAGGACGAGCAGCGTGAGGGCCGACTTGGCGCCATCGCGCATCAGCCGGACACCTCGTGCACGCGGGCGTGCAGGACGTTGCGCTGGTGCAGCGCGGCGCGCAGCGCGCGGTGGAGGCCGTCCTCGAGGTAGAGGTCGCCACGCCACGACACCACGTGCGCGAAGAGGTCGCCGTAGAACGTCGAGTCCTCGTCGAGGAGCGTCGCGAGCTGGAGGGTGTCCTTGGTGGTCACCAGCTGGTCCAGCCGGACCTGGCGGGGCGGGATCGCGGCCCAGTCGCGCGAGCTGAGCTCGTGGGCGGGGTAGGGGCGCCCCTCGCCCACGCGCTTGAAGATCACGCGGTGACTATAACGACGCCCCCCGAGCGCCCCTGCGTGCTGGTTAGGCTCGCGCCATGACGGACAAGCCCGACGAGTCGACCGTGCCCACCCCCGAGACGGCTGCCGAGACGCCTGTCGAGTCGGCTCCCGAGCACCCGATCGCCGCCGCCGTGCGGCCCGGCTACGCCTTCGAGGGCACGGCCCTCGAGCTCGGCGGGCTGATGCTCGACGCGACCACGCTCGCCGACGTCCGCGTGCGCATCCCCCTGGGGATGCTCAACCGCCACGGACTGGTCGCGGGCGCGACCGGCACCGGCAAGACCAAGACCCTCCAGCTGCTCGCCGAGCAGCTGAGCGCCCAGGGCGTCCCGGTCTTCGCGGCAGACATCAAGGGCGACCTCTCGGGGCTCAGCGTGCCCGGGGAGGGCGGGCCCAAGATCGAGGCCCGGGCCGGGTCGGTCGGCCAGCAGTGGAAGGCGACCGGCTTCCCGGTGGAGTTCTACGCCCTCGGCGGGCAGGGGGTCGGCGTCCCGTTGCGCGTCACCATGTCGGCGTTCGGGCCGATGCTGCTCAGCAAGGTGCTGGGGCTCAACGACACCCAGGAGTCCAGCCTCGGGCTGATCTTCCACTACGCCGACCGGGCCGGGCTGCCGCTGCTCGACCTCGCGGACCTGCGCGCGGTCGTCCAGTTCCTCACCAGCGACGAGGGCAAGGCCGACCTCAAGGGCCTCGGTGGGCTGTCCACCGCCACGGCCGGGGTGATCCTGCGCGAGCTGATCGGCTTCCAGGACCAGGGCGCGGACGCCTTCTTCGGCGAGCCGGAGTTCGACTCCCGTGACCTCCTGCGGACGACCGACGACGGGCTCGGCGTCATCAGCCTCGTCGAGCTGCCCAACCTCCAGGACCGTCCCGCGGTCTTCTCCACGTTCCTGATGTGGCTGCTGGCCGACCTCTTCCACGACCTGCCGGAGGAGGGCGACCTCGACAAGCCCAAGCTGGTCTTCTTCTTCGACGAGGCGCACCTGCTCTTCGACGACGCCAGCGACGCCTTCCTCGACCAGATCGCCCAGACGGTGCGGCTGATCCGCTCCAAGGGCGTCGGCGTCTTCTTCGTGACCCAGCGGCCGACCGACGTGCCCGACGACGTCCTCGCCCAGCTCGGGTCGCGCATCCAGCACCAGCTGCGCGCGCACACACCCAACGACGCCAAGGCCCTCAAGCAGACCGTCAACACCTACCCGAGGTCGGCGTACGACGACCTCGGCGAGGTCATCACGTCGCTCGGCATCGGCGAGGCGGTGGTGACCGTGATGGACGAGCGCGGCGCGCCGACCCCGGTCGCCTGGACCCGGCTGCGGGCTCCCGAGTCGCTGATGGGGATGGCGGACCCGGTCGCGATGAAGGCGGCCGTCGAGAGCTCGCCGCGCTGGGCGACGTACAGCCAGGTCGTCGACCGCGAGTCGGCCCACGAGAAGCTCGCGGCCCGCCTCGAGGAGGGTGCGCGCAAGGCCGAGGAGGACGCGCGGGTCAAGGAGGAGGCCCGGCAGGCCAAGGTCGAGCGCAGCCGCAAGCCGGCCCCCGCCCCCGAGCCGCAGGACGACGACGGCCTCGTGATGGACGTGGTGAAGTCCCCGGTCTTCAAGGACTTCATGCGGACCGCGGCCCGCGAGATCGCCCGGGGGATGTTCAAGTCCGGTCGCCGCTGACGGCTGCGCCTCCCCGTGCGTAGACACGCGGACACAACTGCTGGCCGTGGCGCCTCCCCACGCCTGGGGCCGGGCAGCCGGGACGGGTTGTGTCCGCGTGTCTCCGTCAGGGCACTGGCCGCCACCGCGGAGCCGTCAGGTGACTACATCGTCGGCTCGGTCCAGGCCAGCTGGGTGACCTCGGTACCCCCGTCGCGGGTGACGACCCGGGCACGGCCGGGGGGCGCCGGCTGGGGGCGCAGGTTGCCGATCAGCACGCCCTCGTCGCGGGGACCGGAGAGCAGCACACCGGGCATCGCCAGGTCCCGCATCGACTGGATGACCGGGTCGTAGAGCGCGCGCGACGCGCCACCCACACGGCGGGCGACCACCACGTGCAGGCCGGTGTCGCGGGCCTGGGCCATCAGCGGCTGGAGCGCCTGCACCGGGGACGACTGCTGGGTGGCGACGAGGTCGTAGTCGTCGACGACCACGAAGACCTCGGCGCCGGTCCACCAGGAGCGGTTGCGCAGCTGGTCCGGCGTGACGTCCGGACCGGGGATGCGGCTCTCGAGGTAGCTGGCGATGTCCTTGAGCGTCGGGGTCGCCTGGGTGGCCGAGGTGAGGTAGTTGAGCAGGTACTCGTCCGGCACCTCGCCGAGCAGCGAGCGCCGGTAGTCGACCACCACGATCTGCGCCTCCTTGGGGGTCCGCGTGCGCATGACCTCCTGGAGGTAGTTGCGCAGCAGCGCGCTCTTGCCCGACTGCCCGTCGCCGAAGACGAGCATGTGCGGCTCGGACGACGGGTCGATGCCGACCGGCGCGAGCTCGCGCTCGTTGATGCCGATGAGCAGCTTCTTCTCCGGGAGCTGGCGGCGCAGCGCGTCCTCGCGGATCGTGTCGAGGGTGACCATGTCGGGCAGCAGCCGGAGCTTGGGGCCAGGGTTGCCCTTCCAGGCCACGGACGCGCGCTCGATCAGGTCGTCGACACCGTCACCGAGGGTGCCCGCGTCGGGGTCCCCGTCGACGCGGGGGAGGGCGGCGAGGAAGTGCAGCTTGCTCGGGACCAGTCCGCGACCGGGACGGCCGGTCGGCACCAGGGCCGCGACCTTGCGGTCGATCTCCGAGTCGAGCGGGTCGCCGAGGCGCAGCTCGAGCTTGGAGCCGAAGACGTCGCGCATCGCGGCCCTGAAGTCGGCCCACCGGCCGGAGGCCGCGATGATGTGGATGCCGAAGGTGAGCCCGCGACCGGCGAGCTGCTGGAGCTCCATCTCGATGTCGTCGAACTCCGCGCGCAGCGTGCTCCACCCGTCGACGACGAGGAACACGTCGCCCCAGCCGTCGTCGGCCCGACCCTGGGCGCGTCGGCTGCGGTAGGTCTCGATCGAGTCGATGCCGTTCTCGCGGAAGTAGGCCTCGCGGCGCTCGACGACGCCCTGCACCTCCGCGATCACGCGGCGTACGACGTCCGGCTCGGAGCGCGTCGCGACCCCGGAGACGTGCGGGAAGCGGGCCAGCGGGGCGAAGGTGCCACCGCCGAAGTCGAGCACGAAGAACTGCGACTCGAGCGGGGTCGAGACCAGGCCCATGCCCGTCACGATCGTGCGCAGCAGCGTGCTCTTGCCCGACCGGGGACCGCCGACGACGGCGACGTGGCCACTCGCTCCGGTGAGGTTGAGCGTCATCGTGTCGCGGCGCTGCTCGCGCGGCCGGTCGACGGTGCCCAGCGGCACCACCAGGCCGGGGACGTTGCGCCAGCGGGGGGAGACGAGGCCGAGGTCGGGGTCCTCGGTGAGGTCGGCCATCAGCTCGTCGAGGGTGTCCGGTACGTCCAGCGGCGGCAGCCAGACCTGGTGGGCGGGCATGCCCTGCCCGATCATGCGCTGCACCGCGATGTCGAGCAGCGAGGGCTGCTCGCCCTGCTGCTGGGCGGCCACCGGGGCCTCCTCGACGTCGGTGTCGAGCGGCTCGAGCGCCTGCACCTCGGAGATCGTGTAGGGGAGGATCCCGCGCACGTGGCCGCCCTCGTCGCGGCTCACGCGGGTCCGGCCCGAGGGCGGTCCGGAGACGTATGCCGCCTTGAACCGCAGCAGCGTCGACTGGTCGGGCTTGAGGTAGCCGAGGCCGGGGACGGCCGGCAGCTCGTAGGCGTCGGGCACGCCGAGGACGGCCCGGGACTCACCGGCCGAGAAGGTGCGCAGGCCGACGCGGTAGGACAGGTGGGACTCCAGGCCGCGCAGCCGGCCCTCCTCGAGGCGCTGCGAGGCGAGCAGCAGGTGCAGGCCGAGCGAGCGGCCCAGGCGGCCGATGGCGACGAACAGGTCGATGAACTCCGGCTTGGCCGAGAGCATCTCGGAGAACTCGTCGACCACGATGAACAGCGAGGGCATGGGGGCGAGGTCCTCGCCGTTGGCCCGCGCCTTCTCGTAGTCGCGGATCGAGGCGTAGTTGCCGGCGTCGCGCAGCAGCTCCTGGCGACGGGTCATCTCGCCGGACAGCGCGTCCTGCATGCGGTCGACGAGGGTGAGCTCGTTGGCGAGGTTGGTGATCACCGCCGACACGTGCGGCATGTCGGCCATGCCCGCGAAGGTCGCACCACCCTTGAAGTCGACGAGCACGAGGTTGAGCTGCTCGGACGAGTGGGTCATCGTCAGGCCGAGCACCAGGGTGCGGAGGAACTCCGACTTGCCGGAGCCGGTGGCGCCGATGACCAGGCCGTGCGGGCCCATGCCCTGCTGGGCCGACTCCTTGATGTCCAGGTGCACGAGGCCGCCGCTGTCGCCGATGCCGATCGGCACGCGCAGCCGGTCGCGGGCCGGGCGCGGGCGCCAGGCGGTCGCGGTGTCGTAGGTGTGGATGTCGCCGAGGCCGAGCAGCTCCATGTGGTCGGGGGTCGTCGAGGTGATGTCGACGGCGGCCCCGCTGGAGGAGTCGGCGCTGATGGTCTTGAGCGGGGCCAGGCGGCGGGCGAAGGCCTCGGCGGTCGCGATGTCGCACTGGTCGATGAGCGCCTTGATGGGCTCCTCGCGGACCCGGATGGCCAGGATCGGCATCTTGCCCAGCTGGGGGCGGCCCTCGGCGAACTGGAGGCGCAGGCGGGTGGAGTCCTCGAGCTCGTCCCACCGCGACGGCAGGTCCAGCAGAGTGACGCCGTGCAGGCCGTCCGGCGGCACGATGTGGTTGCCGGGCGGGAGGTGCCCGCCGTCGATGACGAGCAGGATGTGCGGCGTCGGCGGCCGCTCGTCGGCGCCGAAGCGGGGACGGTCGCTGAGGTCGGGGGGCAGCAGGTTGCCGAGGTCGCCGATCGAGGTGGTGACCAGGCGCATCGGCCCGACCGCGTCGACCTCGCGCGCGCTCTGGGCGTGCGGCAGCCACTTGATCCAGTCCCAGTGGGTGAGGTTCTGCTCCGAGCTGAGGACCGCGACGACGAGCTGGTCGGGGTTGTGGAAGGCGGTGGCCGACAGGATCATCGCCCGGGCAGCGGCGCGCGCCTCGTCCTCGGGACCGCAGATCTCGACGCGGTCGAAGGCACGCAGGTCGATGGAGGCCGGCAGGTTGGGCTGCACGCGGTGCACGACGAGCAGCCGGTGCAGCGCCGACGCGGCGGCCGGGTCGACCTGGTCGACGGGGGCGCTCTCCGGCGGGACCAGCTCGGTCGACAGGGGCTGCGAGCAGAGGCCGTAGCGCACGTGCATGTAGTTGGAGTCGCCAGGACCGTGCTCCCACAGGCGGGTGCGCTCCTCGGCCAGGGCCGGGAGCGCGGCGGGCTCGGGGTGGTGCCAGTTGAGCGCGCGGCGCTGCTGCGCGGCCGCGGTGCGCGCCACCTTGCGGATGTTGGAGAGGTAGCGGAGGTACTCGGTGCGCGAGCCGGTCACCTGCTGCGCCCGCTGCTTACGCTGCCGGTCGATCTGCACGATGATGAAGCCGAGGGTGGCGAAGAGGAACATGCCGGCCGCGAGGAAGCTGCGGGTCTTGTTGGCGCCGCCGCCCATGGTCGCCACGAGCACGATCGAGCCGAGGCTGCCGAGCATCGGGATGGCGTTCATCAGGACGCCGCTGGCGCCCTCGCTCTCCTGGATCTCCGGCGGCGGCTGGAGCACGATCTGGCCCCCGGGCATCTCCGGCTCGTCGAGCCGGTGTCCGCCACGCAGTGTCGTGCTCACTAGTTCCCCCTAGCCATACCCGAATGGTCGCGTTGATGATAGGTGGGCCGCACACCAGCGACTAGCCTGCACGTCGCCGGTGGAGTCCGGCGCAGACGAGATCATGGGGGAAGTCGTGACCGACGCGCAGCCGAACCACGCGCTCGCCTCGACCATCGCGGTCAGCGTGCACGGTCCGGCCGGGGTGCTCGACCTGGTGGTGCCCGAGGGTGCGACGTCGGTCGACGTGGCCCGGGAGTACGCCGCCCAGACGGGCGTCGCGGGCATCCCCCTGCTGCAGACACCCCTGGGCGAGCTGCTGACGGCCGACCGGACGCTGGCCAGTGCCGGCGTCGAGTCCGGCTCGGTCCTGGTCGCAACCAGCGGCGTCCACCGCAGCCGTCCCCGCGACCCGGAGCAGGACGCCCTGCAGTCCCAGCCCGACACCCCCGGCGTCGCCGCGCTGGCGATGGGGATCGCGGCCGCGGCCGCCGGGCTCGCCGCGTGGTACGCCGCCCAGTCGGCCGACGACTGGCTGCGCACGGCGACCGTCGGCGTGCTCATGGCCTGCGCCCTGGTCTCGACCCTCCCGCTGGGCCGGCACACCGTCCAGCGCGCGGCCGCCGCCCCGGCCTTCGGTGCCGCGGCCGCCTTCGCCGCCGTCTACGAGCCGGGGGTGCACCTGCTGCCCGCGGTCGTCGCCGTGAGCGCGGTCTCGGCCGGCGTGATCGCCGCCGTGGCCCGGGCACTGGGCCCCGAGCGCGACGAGGCCCTGGTCGTGTGGATCGTCTCCGGGCTGGTCGTCTTCGCCGTCTGCGGGACCACCCTGCTCCTGGAGTGGGACGGCCGGGTGGCGTGGGCCGTCCTGCTGCTGCTGGCGATGCTCGCCGCACGCTTCGTGCCGTCGCTCGCGATCGACGTACCGGACGAGACGCTCATCGACCTCGACCGGCTCGCCGTGACCGCCTGGTCGGCGCGCGACTCCGGTCGCGCCGGTCGCGGGCGGATCGTCGTCTCCGCGGCGGCGATGCGACAGCTCGTCGCCGGGGCCACCCGCACCGTCACCGCGGCCTGCGCCGCGATCATGGTCGCGGCCGTGGTCGCGACCCCGCTGCTCCTCGCGACCGCGACGATCGACCTCGACCGCATCGGCGCCCGCTGCCTGGCGTTCTTCGCCGGTGCCAGCATCCTGCTGGCGGCGCGGTCCTACCGCCACACCGCTGCGCGCCGGCTGCTGCGGGTGGGCGGGCTGGCCTGCTGGGCGTGGCTCCTCGGCTTCGCCGTCGGCGACGCCTCCCCGAGGGCGGTCACCATCGGCGTGGTCGTCGTCCTGCTGCTCGGCGCGATCAGCCTGGCGGCCGGGGTGGCGACCGGCCGGGGCTGGCGCTCGGTCTGGTGGTCCCGGCGGGCCGAGCTCGCCGAGGGTCTCTGCGGGTCCTTCGCCCTCGCCGCGACGGTCGTCGCGTCGGGCTTCTTCCGCAGCCTGTGGGAAATCACGTCCTGAGGTTTAGGCCCCGGACGCTCGGGTACATCGATGTCGGCACGGGGGGCCGGGACGTCTCCCCGAACCAGCCAGTGCTCCATCAGCAGGCTGCAGCAACCACAGAGCTACACCAACCAGTGAACTCGGGGGTCCATCCACCGAGGGGGAAGGATTGACATGACCAACCTCAGCCAGACCGAGAAGGCGCTCTCCCAGGGTGCGGAGTACGTCAACACCGCTCGCGCCGACGTCAAGGGCAAGTGCAACGTCCTCAGCGACCGGGTCTCCGAGATGATGGGCGGTTGGGGCGGCCAGGGTGCCTCCGCGTTCAGCAACCTGATGCTCGCGTGGCAGGAGAAGCAGGAGACGATCCTCAAGGCGCTCGACCAGCTCTCCATGTCCATGCAGGAGACGGAGAAGGACAACATGAAGACCGACGAGTCGCAGTCGCAGACTCACATGAACCTCCAGAACCGCCTCGGCTGACCACCCACCACAGACTTCAGGAGAACTGCAATGACCGGTTTCGACGGAATCAATGTTCAGCACGGCAAGCTCGACGCGGGCTCCCAGGACGTCATGACGGCGGCCAAGGACATCCAGACCCGGCTCGACCAGCTCGAGGGCGACCTCAAGCCGCTCGCCTCGGACTGGACCGGTGCCGCCAAGCAGGCCTACGACGAGGCCAAGGCCAAGTGGGACCAGGCGATCGCCGACATGATCGTCCTGCTGCAGCAGGCCAGCGCCAACGTGTCGACCTCGAACGACGAGTACAAGGCGGCCGACTCGCGCGGCGCCAACCGCTTCTGATCGTCCTCGACCACACCAGCACCCGAGGCCGGTCGCCCCTTCCGGGCGACCGGCCTCGGTCTGCTTCGTGCGGCGATCCGGCTATGTAGGCTGCTCCCCGACCGGGGAGCTCACGACTCGGGAGTGACGCATGGCGACCACGGCGACGAGCACGACGTCATGCACGGACCACGGGGGTAGCACAGCATGAGTCAGGCGGCATCTGTCACGTCCGGACTGGTCCGGGTGACGGTGGCCTCGGGATCGCGACGGGTCGACCTGGTCCTCCCCGGCGCCGTCCCGGTGGCCGAGCTCGTGCCCGAGCTGGCCCGCAGCGTCGGCATCCTCGACGCGTCCACCGTCTACGGCGGCTACCGGCTCATCACCAAGGACGGACGCCACCTCGCCGGCGATGCCGGCCTCACCATCCAGGGCGTCGAGGACGGCGGCCTGCTGACCGTCACCGCCGGCATC
Organism: Nocardioides terrigena; assembly: GCF_003047265.1. Taxonomy (GTDB): domain Bacteria; phylum Actinomycetota; class Actinomycetes; order Propionibacteriales; family Nocardioidaceae; genus Nocardioides; species Nocardioides terrigena. Next base: position 32,774 of record NZ_PZYY01000001.1, read on the forward strand.
GACGACGAGGCCCCCCGCGTCTACGACGACATCGTCGAGGCGATGGCCGACGTGGTCGAGCACGAGCTGAGCCCCTGGGAGCCGGCCGCCGGACGGCGTACGGCCCTGAGCGCCGCCGCGCTGCTCCTCGGCCTCGGCGCCTTCGCGCTCCTGCTCCAGGGCGAGAGCCTGCTCGGCGGGCTCGCCGCCGCGGTGCTCGCCGGCCTGCTGGTGGTGGGCGGCATCGTGCTGGCCCACAGCCAGCAGGAGCCCGAGGCCGGCGTGGCCGTCTCGCTGATCGCCGTCCTGTACGCCGCCGTGGCCGGCCTGCTCCTCGCGCCCGGCGAGCTGACCGGCTGGACCTGGCCGCTGCCGGCCGAGTTCTTCGAGTTGCCGCTGGCCAGTGCCGGCGGCGCGATGCTGGTGACCGGCGTGGTCGCGGTCGTCGGCCTCCGGGAGGGACGCTCGCTCGTCATCCCCGGCGTGGTCGTCGGCGCGATCCTCGGCGCCTGCGGCCTGCTGCTCATGGCGACCGGGTGGGAGGCGAGCGTCGTCTTCACCGTGGTGATGACCCTCGTCGTGCTGGCCGGCAGCATCTTCCCGTGGCTCGCGCTGGGCGTGACCGGGACCAAGGTCGACCAGATCTACTCGCTGCACGACATCACCGCCGACCCCGACGAGATCGACCCCGCCCAGGTGGGCGCGGACGCCCGCGTGGCGCACGAGATCCTGCTCGCCGTGTCGGCGACCGTCGGCACCCTGCTCGTCCTCTTCGCTCCGCTGGCCGTGGACCGCGGCGTCTACGGCACGATCCTGGCCGCGGTGTGCTGCCTGGCCGTGATGTTCCGGACCCGCCAGTACCGGGCCGGCTCCGAGGTCCTCGCCGGCCTGGTCTCCGGGATCGCCGGGCTGATCTCCATCGCGCTGTCGATGGTCCTCATCCACGACGCCTGGCGGGCCGAGGCGGCGATTGCCCTCGCCGCCGTCGGTGCGCTCCTGCTCGTGACGACCCTGGTCCCGTCCTCCGGGTCGGTCCGGCGCGGCCGGATCGGCGACGTGGTCGAGACCGCGACGCTGATCTCGTTGCTCCCGCTGATGGTGGTGGCGGCCGGCTTCTTCGACATGGTCAAGGGCTGATCGGGTGGCCACCAAGAAGGACCTCGTCGAGGCGCACGCCTTCAGCAAGCGACGCCTCATCACCGCCTTCGTCAGCGGCGCGCCCGGCGGCCGTGAGGTCGAGCCGGTCCGGCCGGGGCGCGTGCTCATCGGCGGCATCGCGCTGTCGGTGCTGCTGCTCGCCGGCGCCGCGATCGCCGGCTTCCTCATCGGTCGTCCCAACTCGGCGTGGCTCGAGCAGGGCAGCTTCGTCATCTCCAAGGAGACCGGTGAGCGGTACGTCGTGCTGCGCGGCGGCGACGACCCGCTCCTGCAGCGGGTCCCCAACTACCTCTCCGCCCAGCTCCTGCTCGGGGAGCCGGAGCTGACCGCCAACCGGGTCTCGGACGACTACATCCGCGAGGTCGCCCTCGGGCCCGACCTCGGCATCGACGGTGCGCCCACCCTCCCGGCGGCCGGCGACCTGATCGACGACGGCTGGACGGCGTGCACCGCGGCCGACACGGGCATCAAGCTCACCCTCACCGAGGACCCGGACATCGCAGAGCTGCGTCAGTCGGCCTTCCTCGTCAGCAGCGGTGGGTCGGTGTGGCTCGTCGCGCCGAGCCCGACGGGCAGCGGCTATCGGCTCGAGCTCCCCGAGGACCCCACCACCGCCGACGTCATCGCGGGCCGGCTCGGTTTCGACGCCACCTCCACGGCGCCGAAGGTCCCCGAGGAGTGGCTCAACCTGTTCCCGCGGGGGGCGGCCCTCGACGAGGACTCCTTCGGGCTGACCGACGTCGGGTCGCCCGTCGCCTACGAGGGCGCCGAGACCGACCTCTCCCGCTTCAGCGTGGGCGACCTCGTGCGCACGCCGAGCCGCAGCTACCTCCTCGGACCGGACGGCCCCATCCCGCTCAGCGAGTTCGCCGCGGTCGTCTACGACTCCGTCGGCTCCCCGGCCGAGGACCTCGACGAGGACCTGCGGGCCACCCTGGCCGCGTCGTCGTACCCCGGCGAGTGGCCCTCCGACACCCCCGCCTCCGACGAGGGGGTCGACATGTGTGCGGTCCTGCACCCGGGCGTCGGCGGCGAGGCCGCCGAGGTCAGGCTCGCCGGCACGCCCCGCGGCGAGGCGGCCGCGACCGGCATCGGACCCAACAGCCACGAGGTCACCGTCGCTCCCTCGGGCGGTGCCTACGTCCGCGCGGGAGCCGACGAGGCGGCCACCGACGGGACGCCGTACGTCATCGACACCAAGGCCTTGAAGTACCAGCTCGTCGGCCCCGACGTCGCGCTCTCCATCGGCTACGGCGACAGCGCCGCGCCGGTGGTGCCCAACACGTGGCTCGAGTTCTTCCAGGAGGGCAGGTCGCTGTCGGTCAACGCCGCGCGGCGGGTGCCGGAGGACGCTCCCGCGACCGCGGGCCCCGAGGAGTGACGGGCATGGGCACGAGGAGGGGGCGGTGGGCCCGCGGCGGCCTCGCCACCGCGCTCGCGCTCGCGACGCTGAGCCTCGGGGCGACCGCCCCCGCCCACGCCGTGGACGGCGAGGAGTGCGACGTCGCGACGCTCCCCGAGTCCGAGTCGCTGGCCGACACCAAGGTGCGCACCAGCGCACCGATGGCACGCATGCACGTCCCGGAGGCCCACGAGATCACCGACGGGACCGGGGTCACGGTCGCGGTCGTCGACTCCGGGATCCAGCCGGGGCTGCCGATCGACACCGGCCCCCCGCTCCGGATCCCCGACGTCTCCGGCCCGATCCTGTCGGGCCACGGCACGATCGTCGCCGGCCTGGTCGCCGGCCGCGAGGGCGTCGCGCCGGGCGCCCGGGTGATCGACGTGCGGGTGCTCGACACCGAGACGCCGGACTACTCCCAGCAGCAGAAGGGCGTGACCTCGGCGGGCCTGACCGCCGGGATCCGCCAGCTCATCGCGGTGACCCGCACCGAGAGGATCGGGGTCGTCAACATCTCGCTGTCCGTCGGCCAGGACGACCCCAACCTGCGCGCCGCCATCAAGGACCTGGTCGCGCGCGACGTCGTCGTGGTGGCCTCCGCGGGCAACGCCGACGCGGAGGCGTCGGAGTCGTTCAAGGGGACACCGGGCAGCGACGCGCCCGTCTACCCCGCCGACTACCCCGGCGTGCTCGCCGTCAGCGCGGTCGCACCCGACAACAACGACCTGCGCGGGCTCGTCGCGCCCAACAAGCAGACCGACGTCGCGGCGCCGACCTACGAGGCGCTCTCCTACAACACCACCGGGCAGAAGTGCCTGGTCGTCGAGGTCGCCACCTCCTGGGCCGCCGCCGAGGTCAGCGGGGTCGTCGCCCTGCTGCGGGCGGCCTACCCCCGCGACAACGCCAAGCAGATCGTCGGACGCCTCGAGGCGACCGCCGAGGGCTCCGACGAGGTCGCCAACCCGTGGACCGGGGCGGGCGTGGTCCAGGCCCACGACGCCCTCACCCGCACGCTCGTCCTGGGGCGCAGCGGCAAGGTCGACCGCACCGTCCGGGAGGTCAGCGCGGACGCGATGGCGCCCCCGGCCCCGCGGCGGATCGACCTGTTCGGCCCCTCGCGCACGCTGCTGCTGTGGGCGGGGCTGCTGGCGGGAGCACTGATGGCACTGGCCTTCATCCTGCGCCCGCTCGCCCGGCGCTGACCGAGCCGGACGCCGTACGCCGTACGCCGGGCGCTCGCGGCGCGCCTCCGGCGTACGACTGCCCGGACCGTCGTTGACGGATGCGACTCGGCTGTGGGCATGATCGTCACCGGTCCGTCAGCGCCTCATGACCGCCTTCTCGGGAGCCCCATCCCGTAGCGAAAGGCCGTCACATGTCTGTCTTCCTGCACCGGCTGGGCGGCTTCCTCGGCCGCAACGCGGTCCTGGTGGTGGTCGGCTGGGGCCTGGTCCTGGGCGCCGTGGTGGGTCTGGCCGGCATGCTCGGGGACGACTACGACGACTCCTTCTCCATCCCCGGCACCGAGTCGCAGCAGGGTCAGGACATCGTCCTCGACCGCTTCGACCAGAGCGGCACGACGGCGTCGATCGTCTTCACCGCGACCAGCGGGAGGATCACTGGCTCGGCCCACGCCGGGACCGTCAAGAGCGTGACCGACGCCGTCAGCGCGGTCCCCGGTGTCTCGATGAGCAACCCGCTCGGACCGCCGCCCGGGCAGAAGGAGCCGACCCTGTCCACGGACGGGCGCTCCACGCTCGGGACCGCCCTCTTCGACGACGTGGACCCGTCGGACAAGACGCTCGAGGAGGTGCAGGCCGCGGGACGGCCGCCGGCCGGCTCCGGGCTCACGACGTCGGTCGGGGGGGACGCCTACAAGGCAACGGACGCCCCCAGCAAGGTCCCGGAGCTGATCGGGCTGCTGATCTCGTTCGTCATCCTCGCCGTCACCTTCGGGTCGTTGCTGGCAGCGGGCATGCCCATCCTGTCGGCCCTGGTCGGCGTGGGGGTGACGATCGGCTCGCTCGTCGTGATCTCCAACCTGGTGACGGTCAACAGCTCCTCGCCCAACCTCGCCGAGATGCTGGGGCTCGCGGTGGGCATCGACTACGCGTTGTTCCTGCTGTCGCGCTACCGCCGCCAGCTGGCCGAGCCCGGGATCACCCCGGTGGTGGCGATGTCCCGGGCGATGGCGACCGCCGGCAGTGCGGTGGTGTTCGCCGGGGCGACCGTGATCATCGCGTTGACCGGCCTCGCGGTGGCACGGATCCCGGTGCTCACGGTGATGGGGCTCGGTGCCGCGGCAGCCGTCGCGATCGCCGTGCTGGTGGCGCTCACCCTGGTGCCCTCGATCGCCCTGCTCCTCGGCGAGCGACTGCGGCCGCGGCCGCGCCGACCCCGACGGACCCGCAGGCGGAGGAAGACCACGACTCCGCCCCGGGAGAGGGTCCTGCTGCGCACCCGCTGGGTGCACCTGGTCACGGCACGGCCGCTGCTGACGACCGCGGCGGTCGTCGGCCTGCTCCTCGTCGCGGCGATCCCGGCCACCCGGCTCGAGCTGGCCCTGCCCGACAACAGCTCCGCGCCGTCGAACACGCCGCAGCGCCAGACCTACGACGCCATCACCGACGCGTTCGGCGAGGGCTACAACGCGCCGCTCACCGTGACGGCGGGGGTCATCACCAGCGACGACCCGGCCGGCACGGTCGACGACCTGGCCGAGGGGATCGCGGCGCTCTCCGGGGTGGTGGCCGTGCCGCAGGCGACGCCCAACGAGAGCGGGGACACCGCCCTGGTGCAGGTGATCCCGCCCGCGGGCCAGACGGCGACGGCCACGGCCGACCTGGTCAACGAGCTGCGCGCCAACAGCTCCGACCTGGAGGAGCAGTACGGCGTCACCGACCTGCTGGTGACCGGACCCACCGCCATCAACATCGACGTCTCGGACCGACTGGCCGGGGCCCTGCTCCCGTTCGCGGCGATCGTGATCGGACTGTCCCTGCTGCTGCTGATGATCGTCTTCCGCTCGGTGGCGGTGCCGCTCAAGGCGACGCTGGGATACCTGCTCTCGGTCGGCGCGGCCCTCGGCATCGTCGTCGTGGTGTTCCAGTGGGGCTGGCTGGGCGGACTGATGCCGGGGGTCACCGTCGGGCCGATCGTCAGCTTCCTGCCGATCTTCCTGATGGGCGTGCTCTTCGGCCTGGCCATGGACTACGAGATGTTCCTCGTCTCGGCGATGCGTGAGGAGTACGTCCGGTCCGGTGACCCGCGGGACGCGATCTACAGCGGGTTCCGCGCCTCGGCGGCGGTGGTCACCGCGGCCGCGCTGATCATGACCTCGGTGTTCACCGCGTTCGTGCCCGACGGCTCCAACACGATCAAGCCGATCGCCTTCGGCCTCGCCGTCGGTGTCTTCATCGACGCCTTCCTGGTGCGCATGACCCTGGTCCCGGCGGTGCTGATGCTCCTGGGGCGTCGCGCCTGGTGGCTGCCGGCCTGGCTCGACGCGCGGATCCCCTCGGTGGACGTCGAGGGTGCCGCGATGCACCGCAAGATCGAATACGAGGACTGGGAGAAGACCCACGGCACGGCCGCGCTGGTGGCGCGCGACCTGATGGTGCGGGCTGACAGCACGCCGGTCCACCTGGAGGCGCCACCCACCTTGGTGACCCATCTCCGCGTGACCGAGGACGTCGACCCCGTCGAGCTGGCCATGGTGCTCGTGGGGCGGCAGAAGCCGCACAGCGGCGAGCTCGTCGTCGGCGGCCTGCTCCTCCCCGAGCAGGGGGGTGCGGTGCAGTCCGCCGCGGCGTACGTCGAGGTCGGCCGGCCCGGGGACGAGCGGCAGTCGCTGGCCGAGCAGGTCCACGACCGGGCGCGTCTCACCACCTCCTCCCGGCGGAGCCGCGCCGAGTTCGTGGCGCTCGGCACGGCGTTGGCCGACGACCTGGTGCGTGCGGCCGCGACCGTCGACGGTCACGCAGGACCGTTGGGACGGAGTGCCGTCCGGGCCGCGGCGGTCGAGGCCGCCCTCGCGGTCGCGGGCGGCGCGCGGCTGCTGGCCCTCATCGAGGAGGGCCCCGAGAGCACCGTCCCTGCCGGGACGGCGGAGGCCCTCGCCCAGAAGCTGTCGCGGGAGGGCATCACGGCGGTGGTCGTTCGCCCGGAGGCATGGAGGAGGCAACGGATGGACGCTCCAGCCGGGCCCGCGGGGTCCGCCGTGACCGAGGAGGCGTCGTCGTGAGCGGCTCCCTCATCCCCGGGTCCGACGGCAGTGGACGCACCATGTCGTGGCGGACGATCGCGTTGATCGGCATCGTGCTGCCGCTGGTGGCCGCCACCGTCCTGGTCTGGGCGACCACGGGACGCCAGGACAACCTCGACCGGATACCGGTGGCGGTCGTCAACAACGACCAGATCATCCAGGATCCCCAGCCGATGGCCGCCGGGCGCGCCCTGGCGGCGTCCCTGACGGAGCCGAGCTCCGACCAGACCAACCTCGACTGGACGCTGGCCGACACCGACGACGCCGCCGCCGGCCTCACGAGCGGTCGCTACTACGCCGTGCTCACCATCCCCCCGGACTTCTCGCAGGCGATCCTGTCGACCGGTACCGACGACCCGGTTCAGGGTGAGCTGCAGCTGGTCAGCAACGGCGCGGCCAGCTCCAGCGTGCCGTTCCTCAGCCGGGCGATCGCCTCGGCGGCCGCCACCTCGCTCGGACAGCAGTCCACGCAGGGATATCTCGGCCAGGTCTACGACGGCTTCAACACGATCGCGTCGTCCAACGAGCAGACCGCCTCGAGCGCGCAGGAGCTCGCCCAGGGAACGCAGCAGGTGGCCCAGGGGGCCGGGCAGCTGGACTCCGGCACCCAGCAGCTGGCCGCCGGTCTCGGCCAGCTCTCGAGCGGGGCCGGGCAGCTCGCCGACGGCACGGGCTCCCTGCGCAGCGGTGCGGACAGCCTGGCCGGCGGCGCTCGCAGCCTCGCCTCGGGCGCCGGTGAGCTGGACGACGGGATCGGCCGGCTCGCCAGCGGTGCCGAGACGTTGGCAGGCCGGCAGTCCGGCTTCGCTCGCGACGCCCGCACCGTCGCCGCCGGCTCGGTCAAGGTCGCGGCGGCGGCCACGCGCCACGCCCTGGGCAGCCGGGGCATCGCGGCAAACCTCCGCGCACTGGCCCTCACCTGTGGCCGGCACGGGGCGGCGGCCGCCTTCTGCGCCGCCCTGGACCGGGCGCACGAGCGGGCCGTCACGGTGGCCGACGGGGCAGAGGGGGTGGCCGGCCTCACCGCCGACGTCGCCAGGGCCGATGCCCGCCTCGCCGTCGGCGCCGAGGCGCTCGCCGCCGGGTCTCGCGGAGTCGCGGACGGCGCCCGCGCACTGGGCCGCGCCGGGCAGCAGGTCGCCTCGGGTGCCGACGACCTGAGCGCCGGCGCCGCCTCGCTCGCGCAGGGTGCCACCGAGACCGACCAGGCGGCCGGCCAGCTCGCCTCCGGCGCGGCGTCGTCCTCGTCGGCCGCCCAGGAGTTGGCGTCGGGCAGCGCGTCGCTCGACGCCGGTGCGTCCTCGGCCGACGAGGGGGCCCAGCAGCTCAGTCAAGGACTGGAGCAGCTGGCGGAGCAGAGCCCGACCTACTCGCAGGAGGAGGAGGACGCCCTGACCACCGTGGTCAGCGAGCCGGTGACGCTCACCTCGACGGTGGACCACAGCGACCACTCCAACGGCTGGCTGATCGGGGTCGTCGTCGGCATCATCCTCTGGCTCGCCGCCCTGCTCGGCGTGCTCCGGCGCGACATCGCCCACGTGCTCCGGTTCTCCGCCACCCCGATCTCCTCACGCCGGCTCACCATGGTTCAGGTGCGACCGGCCGTGGCGCTGGCCCTCGCCCAGGGCGTGGCGGTGCTGGCTGCACTCCTGCTGCTCCGCATCGGCATGGCCAGCCCGGTCTCGTTCGGCCTGCTCACGGTCGTGGCGGCCGTGACGTTCACCCTCGTGGGGCTGGGCCTGCGCTGGGCCTGGGGCAACGCCGGGAGCCTGGCCTTCGTCCTGTTCCTCCTGCTGCAGGCGGCTGCCCTGGGCAACGTCCTGCCGATCGAGACGGCGCCGGAGCCGCTGCCGACGCTCAACGGGTTGCTCCCGCTCACCGTCTACGTCAACGCGGCCAGCCAGCTCGTCTCCGGCGGATCCGTGGGATCGATGGCGGGCAGCGTGACGGTGCTCCTGGTCTGGGGCCTGGGCGCCACCCTGGTGGCGCTCGCACTGGTACGCCGACGCCGGGTCGCGCGGGCGCCCACGGCGGTGGCGGTCGCCGCGTGAGGCGTTCCGGCCGCGGAGAGGACGTGGCCCCGTGGTGAGGAGGAGTGGTGCCCGCGGCGGCGCCGGCGCGTCGACGTACCCGCGACCGCAGCGGACCGTGAGGTGGCGACTCGGTCCGGCCGTCGCGACCTTGCTCGCACTCACCACGCTTGCCGCGGGCTGCACCTCGGACCCCCGGGACGAGACTCCCGGCGACGAGGAGTCCGCGGACGGGGCCGCGTTGACGCTGGCCCCGTCATGCCCCGCCCCGCCGTCCCGGAAGGTCAGGCCGACCATCGAGCAGGTCAACGCCATCGGCGCTGCCGTCGACCTGCCCGCGTGGCAGGCCGGTGACATCGGGGCCAGCGGCCGCCTCAGTGACGGTCGGATCGTCTGGCTGTTGGGCGACACGGTCCGACCCACGATGCAGCCCCCGCTCGTCGCCAACTCCATGCTGGTCACCTCGGGAAAGTGCGTCTCGCAGCTGCTCGACGCCGAGAGCGGACCGGTCGTTCCCGACGTCTCGTCGACCACGGTCCGCTGGCCGATGTCGGTGGTCGTCGGCCGTCAGCAGGGCCGGGACATGATCATCGTCTTCTGCTCACGGATCGACCGGGGGACGTCGGGGTCGTTCGGGTTCACGTTCCTCGGGACCAGCGTCGCCGTGTTCTCGGTCGAGGACGGTGGGGCCCCGCAGCTGGAGCGGGTGGTCGACGTGACGCCTGACTCCCGCGACCAGGGCCAGGTCAACTGGGGGTCCGCGGCGACCGCCCACGGCCGGTGGCTCTACGTCTTCGGCACCCGCCTCACCGGCCGACAGTACGAGTTCGGCAGGGAGCTGTACGTCGCGCGCGTCCCCGCCGCCGACCCCGGCCACCGGAAGGGATGGAGGTTCTGGGGCGGGCAGGCGTGGCAGTCGGAGGTGGCCCGCGCGAAGCCGGTGCTGCCCAGCGAGGGTGGTGTGTCGCAGACCCTGTCCGTGGACCGTGTGGGTGGCGGCTTCGTGGCCGTGTCGAAGCTCGGCGGGGACATTGCGAACTTCGTCTACAAGTGGACCGCACCCGAGGCCTGGGGGCCGTGGAGCCCGGTCAAGGAGGTCAAGGCCCCGGGCGGGCTCGACTCCGACAGCTACGAGTACGCCCCGTTGGCCCACCCGGAGGTGTCTCTGGCCTCGGGCCGGCTCCTCGTGTCGATCTCGCGCAACACGAGCGACTTCCAGCGACTCCTGGACGACCCCGAGGTGGGCCGGCCCACCTTCGTCGAGCTGCCCCGGTGAGTGGTGCGCCCTGCCCGGTTCTCACCGGAAATGCGACACGGCGCCGGGGGACCGGCGCCGTGTCGAGTGGCGGAGGATAGGGGATTCGAACCCCTGAGGGCTATTAACCCAACCCGCTTTCCAAGCGAGCGCCATAGGCCACTAGGCGAATCCTCCGCGGAGGAGCGTACCCGGCGCCCGACCGGGCGTGAAATCGCCTGTCCCGGGGTCGCGTTGGGCGGTGCGCGGACCCTCGCCTAGACTCTGCGACAACCCCCCACGTGGCGACATCTTGCCCAACTCCCCCAGGGCCGGAAGGCAGCAAGGGTAAGCGAGCTCTGTCGGGTGCGTGGGGGGCCTTTTCGTCCGGTGGGGCCCGCTGTGCGCAGCGCTCGGTGGTCGCTGTCGGACCCTGTCGTTAGGGTTCAGACGTGGAGTCACCGCTCGCCCTCTATCGCCGCTACCGGCCCGAGACGTTCGCCGAGGTCATCGGCCAGGACCATGTCACGGAGCCGCTGCGCGTCGCGCTCGCGAACGACCGGGTCAACCACGCCTATCTCTTCTCCGGCCCACGCGGCTGCGGCAAGACGACCTCGGCCCGCATCCTGGCCCGCACGCTCAACTGTGCGCAGGCCCCGGTCTCCGACCCGTGCGGGGAGTGCGACTCGTGCCGCGAGCTCGCCCGCGGTGGGTCCGGCTCCATCGACGTGATCGAGATCGACGCGGCCTCGCACGGTGGCGTCGACGACGCCCGCGACCTCCGGGAGAAGGCGTTCTTCGCCCCGGTGCGGGACCGCTACAAGATCTACATCATCGACGAGGCCCACATGGTCTCCCCGCAGGGCTTCAACGCGCTGCTCAAGCTGGTCGAGGAGCCGCCGCCGCACCTGCGCTTCATCTTCGCCACCACCGAGCCGGAAAAGGTGCTGCCGACGATCCGGTCGCGCACGCACCACTACCCCTTCCGGCTGATCCCGCCGCGGTTGCTGTCCGACTACCTCTCCCGGCTCTGCGCCGAGGAGGGCGTCGCGATCGAGGCGGCCGCGCTGCCCCTCGTGGTCCGCGCCGGTGGCGGCTCCGCGCGCGACACGCTCTCCGTGCTCGACCAGCTCCTCGGCGGGGCCGGTCCGACCGGGGTCACCCACGCCCTCGCCACGGCGCTCCTCGGCTTCACGCCCGACACCCTGCTCGACGAGGTCGTCGACGCGTTCGCGGCGGGCGACGGCGCGGCCGTCTTCGGGGTCGTGGACAAGGTCGTCGAGACCGGCCAGGACCCCCGCCGCTTCACCGAGGACCTGCTCCGCCGGCTCCGCGACCTGGTGATCGTGGCCGCGGTGCCCGAGGCCCCGGCCAGCGGCCTCATCGACGTCCCCGAGGACGCAGGCGAGCGCCTGGTCGCCCAGGCGGCCCGCTTCGGCGCGATGGAGCTGAGCCGGGCCGCGGACATCGTCGCCGCCGGCCTCACCGAGATGCGCGGCGCCACCGCCCCCCGCCTGCTGCTCGAGCTGATCTGCGCCCGGGTGCTGCTGCCCGGTGCCGACCACACCAGCGACGGCGTGATGGCCCGCCTCGAGCGGCTGGAGCGCCGCCTCGACGTGAGCGGTGCGGTGAGCGCCCCGTCCGCCGACGCCGCCCCGGCCCGTGCGGTCGCGCCCCGACCGCCCGCCGCCCGTCCCGAGCCGGCCCGTCCGGAGCCCGATCGTGCCCAGCCGGCGCAGCAGCCACAGCCCGCCCACCCGGCCCAGTCGCCTCAGGCGGCGCACCGGGAGCCCGCACCCGAGTCCGCGTCCCCGCAGATGTCTCCGGGTGAGGTGCCTCCTGCCGAGGCGCCGGCCGAGCCACGTCCCCCCGTCGCCGAGGCGCCGGCCGAGCAGCGTCCCGCCGGCGCACCGGAGCCAGCCGCTCCCGCGCACGCCTCCGCGGACGGACCGGCACCCATCCCGCAGCCGGCGCTCGACGGCCCGCCGGACGCCGACGCGGCCTGGCCCGACGTGACCGCCCTGCCGGGGGATGCTCCCGCAGCGAGCGCTCCGGCAGCGTCGGGTGCGCCGGAGACCCGTCCCGACCGACCCGCCGAGCCGGCCGCCCAGCAGTCGGACCCGCAGTCGGCCCCGCCGGCCGCGGGAGGTCCCGAGGGCGGGCTGAGCATGGTCGAGGTCCGCCGGTTGTGGCCCGACATCGTCGACGCCACCAAGATGCGCCGCCGGCTGGCCTGGATGATCCTCACCCAGAACGCCCAGGTCGTCGGCGTCGACGGACGCACCCTGACCGTCGGCTTTGCCAGCCAGGGCGCCCGCGAGTCCTTCGTCGGAGGCGGGTGCGACGAGATCCTGCGCCAGGCCGCGATCGACGTGGTCGGGGTCGACTGGCGCATCGACGCCATCGTCGACCCGAGCGCACAGGGTGGCAGCGGCCAGCCCGTCGTCACCTCCGCGTCGGTCCCCTCCACGCCGTCCGCGCCGCAGGCGGCCCCGGCGGACGATCGGCCCGCCGTCGACGCCCCGCCCGACTGGGTCACCGGCGATGCGGCACCGCAGGCTCCCGCACCCCCGCCGGAGGACTCCGGCCCGCCGAAGCCCCCGCAGGACTCGGCCGGCCTCATCGCGGCCCGCGAGGCACTCGAGCGCTCGCGCACCGCGCCGTCGTCCGACGAGCCCCGGGTCGACCACGCGGCGCTGGCCGACGCGGCGGCCGACCCCGACGACCCGGACGCCGACACCCAGGGCCTCGACAGCACCGCGCTGCTCCAGCAGACCCTCGGCGCCAAGGTGATCGACGAGATCAGGCACACGTGACCACACGCACCACGCACCTCAGGCACCTCACGCACCACCCCACAACCCCACGACGGCAGGAGAGACGATGAGCCAGAACCCCTTCGAGGGACTCGGCGGCGGCGGCTTCGACATGGGCGCCCTGCTCCAGCAGGCCCAGCAGATGCAGGAGCAGCTGGCCTCCGCCCAGGAGCGGCTGGCCGAGCAGACCGTCGACGGCACGGTGGCCGGCGGCGCCGTCACGGTGACGGTCAACGGTGTCGGCGAGCTGGTGGGCCTGGCGATCAGCGCCGGCCAGTTCGACGGCTCGGACACCGACGACCTCTCCGACCTCTCCGACATGGTGGTCGCGGCCTACCGCGACGCCAAGGGCAAGGCCGACGCGCTGGCCAGCGACACCCTCGGCCCGCTCGCGGGTGGCCTCGGCGGCTCCGACGACCAGGGTGGGGCGCCCGGCGGCCCACTCGGCTTCTAGGGCCTCCCCTTGTACGAAGGCATCGTCCAGGACCTCATCGACGAGCTCGGCAGGCTGCCCGGCGTCGGTCCCAAGAGCGCGCAGCGGATCGCGTTCCACCTGCTGCAGGCCGAGCCCGCCGACGTACGCCGCCTCGCGGACGTGCTGATCGAGGTCAAGGCCCGGGTGAAGTTCTGCACGGTGTGCTTCAACGTGTCGCAGGACGAGCAGTGCCGCATCTGTCGCGACCCGCGTCGCGACCCGGCCGTGCTCTGCGTCGTCGAGGAGTACAAGGACGTCGTCGCGATCGAGCGCACCCGCGAGTTCCGCGGCCGCTACCACGTCCTCGGCGGGGCGATCTCCCCGATCGACGGGGTCGGCCCCGACCAGCTGCGCATCCGCGAGCTGATGGTGCGACTGGCCGACGGCACCATCACCGAGTGCATCCTGGCCACCGACCCCAACCTCGAGGGCGAGGCCACCGCGACCTATCTCACCCGGATGCTCAAGCCGATGGGGTTGCGCGTCACGCGGCTGGCGAGTGGACTGCCAGTGGGTGGCGACCTCGAGTACGCCGATGAGGTCACCCTCGGCCGCGCATTCGCAGGAAGGCGATCAGCAGATGACTGAGCACACCGATCCCGGGCACACCAGGCCCGAGCACACCAAGACCGACGTGACCGGGGGCGTGATCGACGAGGAGCAGTTCGCCTCGCAGATCGCCACCCAGATCGAGACCTTCCTCATCGCGCTGCGCGAGATCGCCCGCGAGGGCAACGGTTCCCAGGCGGTGTCCCTGCTGCTGCTGGAGATCAGCCAGGTGCTGCTGGCCGGCGCGCGGCTCGGAGCCCAGATGGACTTCCAGCCGCGCGAGGAGTACCAGCCCGACGTCGGTCCCGAGGCCGACATCGACGAGCTGCGGCTGCGCCTCGCCGAGATGCTCGACAGCGTCGACACCTACAGCTTCGTCTTCGACCCCTACGTCCCCGAGGTGGTGATCAGCCAGCTCTCCGACGACCTGGCCTCGATCGCCACCGACCTCGACAACGGCCTGCGCCACTACAAGCTCGGCAACATCGCCGAGGCGCTGTGGTGGTGGCAGTTCTCCTACGTCAACAGCTGGGGCAACCTGGCCGGTGCGGCGCTCAACGCGCTGCTGACCGTGGTGGCCCACGACCGCTTCGACACCGACTTCGACGCCGATGCCGAGGCCGTGGCGGTCGCCAACGAGATCCTCGGTGACGTCGGTCCGCAGGCCTGACCGCGGCGCCGGGACGGCGTCGTACTCCATCGGCCGCGACGCGCGTCGCGGCCGTGAGATGGGCGCGAAGCGGGCTGCGGCGCCCGCGTAGACTCTGCACCGCTCGAGCCACCGATCACGCAGGGGACCAACCGTGGGCATTGTCGTGCAGAAGTACGGCGGCTCCTCGCTCGCCGACGCCGACGCCATCAAGCGGGTCGCACGGCGCATCGTGGAGAACAAGAAGGCCGGTCATGACGTCGTCGTGGCCGTGTCGGCGATGGGTGACTCCACCGACGAGCTGCTCGACCTGGCCGGGCAGGTGAGCCCGCTCCCGCCCGGCCGCGAGATGGACATGCTCCTCACCGCCGGTGAGCGCATCTCGATGGCGCTCGTCGCGATGGCGATCAGCGACCTCGGCTACACCGCGCGCTCCTACACCGGCTCGCAGGCCGGCGTGATCACCGACGGCGTGCACGGCAAGGCGAAGATCATCGACGTGACGCCCGGCCGCATCACCAGCGCGCTGGAGGAGGGCCACATCGTCATCGTGGCCGGCTTCCAGGGCGTCAGCGCCGACACCAAGGAGATCACCACCCTCGGTCGCGGGGGCACCGACACCACCGCGGTCGCGCTGGCTGCGGCGCTCGAGGCCGACGTCTGCGAGATCTACACCGACGTCGACGGTGTCTTCACCGCCGACCCGCGCATCGTCCCGGCCGCCCGCAAGCTGGGCAAGGTCTCCTACGAGGAGATGCTCGAGCTCGCCGCGTGCGGCGCCAAGATCCTGCACCTGCGGTGCGTGGAGTACGGGCGGCGCTACAACATCCCGATCCACGTCCGCTCGTCGTTCAGTCAGCTGCAAGGCACCTGGGTCGTCGAGGACCCCACCGATGGAGGCACCATGGAACAGGCCATCATCTCCGGCGTCGCCCACGACCGGAGCGAAGCCAAGATCACCGTCGTCGGGGTCCCCGACCGGGTCGGCGAGGCCGCGCGCATCTTCGAGGCTCTCTCGGACGCCCAGATCAACCTCGACATGATCGTGCAGAACGTCTCCGCGGCGGCGACCAGCCTGACGGACATCTCGTTCACCCTGCCGCGCACCGACGGCCAGGTCGCCATGAACGCGCTGGCCAAGATCCAGGCCGAGGTCGGTTACGACAAGCTGCTGTACGACGACAAGATCGGCAAGGTGTCCCTGATCGGCGCGGGCATGCGCTCGCACCCCGGCATCACCGCGAAGTTCTTCGCCTCCCTCGCCGCCGCCGGCGTCAACATCGAGATGATCTCCACCTCCGAGATCCGCATCTCGGTCGTCGTCGACGAGGCCATCGTCGACCAGGCTGTGGCGGCGACGCACACGGCGTTCGACCTCGACGCGACCGAGGTCGAGGCGGTCGTCTACGGCGGGACCGGTCGATGAGCGGCATCCGCCTCGGCATCGTCGGCGCCACCGGCCAGGTGGGCGTCGCGGTCCGCGAGATCCTGCTCGAGCGGGACTTCCCGATCGAGGAGGTCCGGTTCTTCGCCTCGGCCCGCTCGGCCGGCACGGTGCTGCCCTTCGGTGACCGCGAGGTCACGGTCGAGGACGCCTCGACCGCCGACCCGGCCGGTCTCGACATCGCCATCTTCTCCGCCGGAGCGACCACCTCGCGGGCGCTCGCGCAGTCGTTCGTCGACGCCGGCGTGGTCGTGATCGACAACAGCTCGGCCTTCCGCAAGGACCCGGCGATCCCGCTCGTCGTCAGCGAGGTCAACCCCTCGGCCATCGACGAGGTCGTCGCCGCCGGTCGCGGCATCATCGCCAACCCCAACTGCACGACGATGGCCGCCATGCCGGTCCTCAAGCCGCTCCACGACATCGCGGGGCTCCAGCGCCTGATCGTCTCGTCGTACCAGGCCGTCTCGGGCTCCGGCGTCGCCGGCGTCGACGAGCTGGCCAACGGTGTCGCGGCCGCGGGAGACAAGAGCCGCGAGCTGGCCTACGACGGCGAGGCGGTGGCCTTCCCCGAGCCGGTGAAGTACGTCGACACCATCGCCTACAACGTCCTCCCGCTGGCCGGCTCGATCGTCGACGACGGCCTCAACGAGACCGACGAGGAGCAGAAGCTCCGCCACGAGTCGCGCAAGATCCTCGACCTCCCCGACCTGCGGGTGTCCGGCATCTGCGTGCGGGTGCCGGTCTTCACCGGGCACTCGCTGGCCGTCAACGCCGAGTTCGCGCAGGCGATGACGCCCGAGCGGGCCCGCGAGCTGCTGGCCGACGCCCCGGGCGTCGAGCTGCGCGAGGTGCCGACGCCGTTGTACGCCGCAGGCAAGGACCCGTCGTACGTCGGACGCTTGCGGCAGGACCCGGGCGTCGACGGCGACCGCGGCCTGGCGCTGTTCATCAGCAACGACAACCTGCGCAAGGGTGCGGCCCTCAACACCGTGCAGATCGCGGAGCTCATCGCGGCCGCTCGCTGAGCGCGGCTACTGCTGGTCGGCGCCCGCGTCGACCAGTTTCGCGGTGACCCGCCACGACAGCGCGTACGCGACCACGGTCACGACCGGCACCGCGACCGCGCCTGTCCAACTGTCGAGGGAGTCGACGAGGAACAGCATCGCCACCACGGCCAGCAGCCCCACGGCGAGGAAGCTCGTGCTCCCGGCGTCGCTGATGCCGAAGCCGCGCAGCAGCCAGCCGCCGAGGTAGGTGAGCGCGATCAGGATCGCCACCAGGAGGAGCAGGCCCGGGCCTCCGCCGCACGAGGCGGTGCCCGTCGCGACGTCGCACAGGCGCAGCGAGCCCCAGGTCAGCAGGACGGCCGCCAGGCCGACCACGGCGCCGACGACCAGCACGGCCGGCAGCGCCGGCAGGCTGGGGAAGTGGAGGTCGCGTCGCTCCCGCGTCGCTGGCTCGATCTCGGGCTCGTCGATGCGGACGTCGGCGGGTGTGTCGACCCCCCTGCTGGCTGCGCGCGAGGGGGCAGTCGCAGCCACCGGGCGGGGACGGCGCTTCGCCGGTACGACGGGAGGGAGCACCTCGGTGGGGCGGTCCAGCGGCCCTGGGTCGGGCAGCGCCGGCACCTCGGGGTCGGACGCCTCCGTGCGGTCCCGCCGCTTCCTGCGGCCGAAGCCGAAGGAGGGGAGCTCCAGGGAGGGGCGGTCGCCCTCAGGATCCTTGTCAGCCATGCGGCGAAGTGTGACACGGACGCGTCCCCGCCGAGGGGCGTCGGGGACCGGGGAACATCGACTCGCGTCGGGCGAGACGATGCTCCCCGATGACGCGCCCCCGGCCGCGGCGGCGACCTCAGCGAGACCTCATCGTCCTTGTCGATCCTGAGCCTCCACCACCAGGACCAGGGAGAGCCTCATGCCGGAGCCGAGCGACGCGGTCGTCATTGCCGCACTCGCGGCGGTCGTGCAGGACCACGGCTGGCGGATCGTCTCCAGCCCGCCGCGGCTGCGCGCCTCGCTGAGCGACCTGCTCGGGGCCCGTGCGGACGACCACCAGCCGGCGATCGACGCCCTCGTCGTCTCTGCCGAGGAGGGCGTGCCCCAGGACGTCCGCGCCGCCGGTCGCCCGGGACTGGCGTCCGTCCGCCCCGACCTGGAGGAGCGCCTGCGCGAGTGGGGCATGTCCGACGGCCGCGCTGCCTGGGCCGTGCAGTCCTGGATCGAGCTCCTGCCGGTGACCACTGCTCCGCACCCCGACCGGGCCCTGCCCTCCGACCAGGCCCTCCACCCCACCCCGGCTCCAACCGAGGGGCACGTCGACGGACCGTCGTCTCCCGCGCCCTCCCCGGCGGCCCCGGTCCTCGCCCCGATCGGCCGCGCGACGAAGGACCCGGTGAGAGCTCCGGGCCATGCCCCCGACGTCACGCTCGCACCCCCCGTGGCGCGAGAGGGTACGACGCCCGACCCCGAGCCCGACGAGGACACCACAGCAAGTCAAGGGTCCGGCGGCCCGGGTGCCCCCACCATCCTGCCGCCACCGGGCGGCGGTGCGCCTCCGATGAGGCCCGCCGCCCACGAGACCCCCGGCAGGCGGCGCCTCGTCCTGGTGTCGGTGGCCGCGCTGCTGCTAGTCGGCGGTGGCGTGGCCGCGGCGGTGGCCATGAAAGGGCAGGACCCAGCGAAGGACTCTTCCGACTCGAGCACGTCCGCGCAGGAGTCGTCCGGCACCCCGTCCGCCAGTGCGTCCGCCACCGCGTCCGCCGCACCCGCGGCGGAGGGCACCGAGATCGGCGCCGCCCCGACCGGCGTGACCGTCGCCCCGGCCGCGGGGCGGTTCGTCATGGCCGGACGGTCGGGCGGCGTGCGCCTCGCCGGCCTGGACGAGGTGGACGAGATCGGCCGCGGCGGTGACGTCCGGTCGCCGCCGGACGGCGGACGGCTCGTCGCCTTCCGCCTCGACGACGCCGCGTGCGGCGTACCGCCCTGCACCCCTTGGTCGGACCTGGGCCTCAAGGTCGCCGTGGGCAGCGACCTGCGGCGCCTGCCGCAGGGGGACGGTCCGTTCGTGGTGGCGGTGCCGGCCGGGGTCGAGGACGTCGACCTGCTGATGCGCGGTGACGGCTTCACGCAGACCCTGTCCTTGCTCGACGGGACGCCGGGAAAGGGCAACATCAAGGTGCTTGCCCGCCAGGGACGGGCGGTGCGCGTCGGCAGCGAGTTCACCGTCATGGAGGAGACCTCCATCCCGTTGGCCTACAACGAGGGCAACGTCTCGTCGCTGCCCCGGGAGGTGGTCGTGGAGCGGGCCGAGCTGAAGTTCTTCGTCGGCGGGTTGCGGCCGTCCGGCGTCGACCGGGCCTTCCTCGCAGTCCGGACGTCCTACACGATCCCCTACTCCGTGCCGGGAGGTCCGCCGCCGGGGACTCCCCGCGCCTTCGAGCTCGCCGAGGTGCGCTTCGTGGCGCAGGGCGGGACGTCCTACCCTGCCCGGGACCTCGACCAGGGGCCGGGCAGGAGCATCGGCTTCGAGGTGCCCGCCGACCTGCGGCGCGGCACCCTGCGGATCGGCGGCAGCTACGGCCTGACCGCGGGGGACGGGGTCACCCCGTTCACCGTGACGGTGGGCGAGAGGTCCGTGCCGATCCGCTTCAGCTGAGGTCGCGGGCGGCGGAGAAGCGCACCACGGTGTGGCCCACGACGATGGTGTCGCCGTCGGTGAGGGCGACCGGCGCCTTCACGGCCGTCCCGTTGAGGTAGGTGCCGTTGGTCGAGCCCAGGTCCACCAGGACGAACCCGTCGGCCCCGGCCTCGACCTGCGCGTGCCGGCGGGAGGCCTGCTCGTCGGCGAGAACGAGGTCGCAGTCGCCGTGGCGGCCGAGCACCACCGGCGCACCGGTGAGGGCGACCTTCACCCCGCCGTGGCCGGTGAGCATCGGAGGGGATCCCGGGACCCCGGAGGCCACCAGTGACGTGGCGCGCACGGGGCGTCCCCCCGGCTCTTGCGCCGGCACCGGCGCCAGTCGCGGGTCATGGCACAGGATCGCCTGCTGGACAGCCACGAGGCGCGCCGACGGCTCGACGCCGAGCTCGCGGTCGAGCGCCTGGCGGGCGGAGCGGTAGGCCGAGAGGGCGGCGTCCTGGCGACCGGTCCGGTACAGCGCCACCATCAGCTGCTCCCACAATCGCTCGCGGGTGGGGTTCTCGGTCACCAGGTCGTGGAGGGCCGACACGATCGCGTCGGCACGTCCGCACGCCAGCTCGGCGTCGGCCCACGCCTCGGCGCAGGTCAGGCGCTGTCCTTCCAGTGCCACCGCCCGGGCCACCGCGAACTCGAACTCGCGCAGGTCGGCCAGCGCGTTGCCCTGCCACACGTCGAGCGCGGCGGCGTACGACGCCGCGGCCTGCTCGTGGTCGTCCGCGGCCGCGGCCCTGGTCCCGCTCGCAGCCAGCGACGCGAAGCGGGTGGCGTCCGTCTCCACGGTGAGCGCGTAGCCGGGGTCGCGGGTGGTCAGGCGCCCTCCCGCCCCATGGGCGGTGAGGGTCTTGCGGAGCACGGCGACGTGGTACTGCAGGGTGTTGCGGGCGGTGGCCGGGAGGTTCTCGCCCCACACGCCGTCGAGCAGGTCGTCCACGCTGACGGTCCGGCCCCCGGCCAGGGCGAGCATGGCGACGATGGCTCGCAGCTTGGGTCCCCCGGCCGCGACCACCTGGTCATCGACCCGCACCTGGACGGGACCGAGCAGGTCGACGTGGACGGTGGCGAGGCACTGCGAGATGGCGGTCATTCGATCGAGAACGTGTCGTCGTTGACGAGGATCCGTAGGTCGCCGCCGACACCGAGCTTGAAGAGGTAGCTGCCGGGCGGCAGGTCGGTGTCGAAGGTGAGGGTCATGCACCCGTCGCGTGGCAGCTTGGTCGGGTAGACCGTCTCCGACTCGGCCACCATCTCCCACCCGCCGGCGCCGTCCTGGCTGTAGAACGCGGCGGCGACGTCGGTGTGCTCCCCGCCGGGGAAGCCGGTGTAGTCGACCGAGATTGCCGTGGGGGAGGCCCCGGAACGGGCGGAGCGGCACCCCTCGGTCACGGCACCGGTCGTGGCGGGGGTGCTGTAGAACAGCTTCGTGTCCTTCGCCGACGGGGGACCGGGGACCGTCCACGGCGAGGTGTAGGCCTCGCCGGCCACGGCGGCGTCGATCACCGGTCGTGCCAGGTCGATCGGCCGGATCCGGGAGAAGGCCTCACCGCCGCGGTCGAACGTCTCCCAGGTCGCGACCCCGACCACGGTGCCCGACTCGTCGACCGCGGGACCCCCGGAGTTGCCGGGCGAGATGGCGGCGGTGGTGTTGATGACGGCCCGGAACTCGTCGAGCCGGTCGTCCTGCACCGGCCCGGCGACGACACCCGAGGTGAATGTCGGGGCCACGGACTCGGCGACGTCCGGGTAGCCGAAGAAGGAGATCGGGTCCGAGGTCCGCACGTCGGCCGAGCTGCCGAGCGACACCTCGGTGAGGTCGGCCAGGTCCTCCGCCTCCGCGGGCGCCCCCGAGAGCTTGCGGTCTATCTGGAGGACGGCCACGTCGAGGTAGCCGTCGACGGCCACGACCGTGGCGTAGAAGCGCGGCTCGGCGGACTTGTCGAGACCGTCCGAGACGTCGACCCGGATCCGCTTCGGGTTGGGGGGCTGCTCGTCGGCGAACTCGGTCAGGAAGATCCCCAGACCCACGGCGGACGGCGCCGCGACGTGGGCGTTGGTGAGGATCAGCCCGCGCTCGCGGTCGAAGACGACACCGGATCCGGTGCGCCCGTCCGCGACCAGGAAGACCGTGGCGCGCGCGACGTCGTCACGCGACGTCGTCGTGACTGTGGGCGGGGGCTCGGGAGCGGGGTCGTCGAGCGTCCGCCATGCCAGGGCGCTGCCACCGACCACGGCGAGGGCGAGCGCGGCGGCCCCGAGGGGAAGGAGCACCCGGCGGGCGCGCGAGGACGGGGTCGCGGGGGCGCCGGAGCCGACGGGGCCGACCACGGTCACCACCCGCTCACCCTGGGTGGGGTCTCCGAGGACGACCTGCTGATGACCGGACAGGACGACCTCCGACGTACGTCGTCCGTCGAGCCAGGTGCCGGACGTGGAGCCGAGGTCACGCAGCCGCCACGCTCCGCCGCCGTGCTCGATGCGCGCGTGGTGCCGCGAGACGGTGCGGTGGGTCCCCACCAGGTCGTTGTCGTCCTCGCGACCGATCGTGAGCGAGTCCCCGGGCGACAGCACCCGGGTGGTCGCCCCGATGGTCACCGTCAGCGTGTCGCCGGAGGGGGCGCCGACCACCTCGGTGGCAGGGGCCCGGCCCCCGGCCAGGGGGCCGCCCGGCTGCCCGGCGAGCGGGATCTCGGTCGCGACCGGGGCGGGCCGTTGCCGCCCGGGGGTGCGGGTGACGGCATCACCGAAGGGGGTCAGGAGCAGCCGCACCGCCTCGGGGCCCTGTCCGAGCACGACCTCGGTCTCGCCGGTGAGGACGAGCTCGCGGACCGGTTGCTGGCGGACGTGGCTGCCCTGGGTGGACCCGGCGTCGGTGAAGGTCCAGCCCTGCGGACCGTGCAGGACCTGGGCGTGCCGCCGCGACACGGCCGGGCTGTCGAGCACGACGGTGCAGTCGGGGTCACGTCCGATGGTGACCGGCCGGCCGGGCTGTGCGACGTGCTCACGCCCGAGGGCTCGTACGACGAGGTCGCCGAGGCCGCGACCCGGGGCGCCGGGCCCGGCGCTCACGCCGTTCGCCGTGTGGGGAGGGACCGCCGCGGGCCCCCGGCCCGGGCGGAGGAGCCCGAGGGCCTCGGCCAGCACGGCGACGGCCCACCGGGCGTCCGCGGACTGCACAGAGCTGGTGCGCTCCAGCTCCCGCGCGGTCTCCGCGACGGCGGCCGCGACCCGGGGCTCATCGGACCCGGCCTCACGCAGCCGGGCCGGCACGCCGGAGCTGAGGGCCAGCCCGATCAGGTTGGTCTCGGCGCCGGCACCGGAGACGGAATCTGCGAGCATGGCGCGCACGCGCCGGCTGTCGTCGAGGATCCCGGGGCCGTGCGTCGCGACCAGCTGTGCGAGCTGGCGGCGTACGGCTGCCGCTTCCTGGCTCTCGTGATCCATTGACCCCACCCGACCTGTCGCTGATGTGGTGCACCGGGGTCAGCCTCGTGTGATGCTGGTCCGGACGGGATGAAAAGGGCCCGTTCCTACTCAACTTGGGCTATCTGGACTAGTTCGGCTACAGCGCGGGACACCAGGAATCCGCGGCCGGCGGCGCCCAGGGGCTCCAGAGGCGGGCGCAGCCGGACGCCGAGGACGTCGCCGTCGAGCTCGACGTCGGGGCAGAGCAGCAGTCCCTGCTTGGCCTTGCGCAGCTCGGGGACGAGCCCGGCGTAGGCGCGTTGGGCCGAGCGGTTGTCGGACGTGGCCACCACCCGCAGCGGGCGCTCGCGCTCGCGGCGTACCAGCTCGGCGACGTCCTCGGACGCGGGATCTTCCCAGGCGTCCACGTCGTCACAGAGCAGGAGCACGCGCCGTCCCCGGTCGAGGAGGTCGGAGACGTCCGCCAGCCCGCGCCCGCGCTGGCCGCCGGCGTGCACGTCGACGGGCCCGACGTCCCAGGGGATCCCGTCCTCCACGGGCACCCGGCGGGTCCGGAGCAGGACCAGGGCAGGGGGGTCGCCCACCCGGCGCGCCGCGTGCGCGAGCGTCGCCAGCGTCGTCGAACGGCCGCTCCGCGGCGGTCCGGTGACCAGTGCGTGGCCGTCGCTGAGGTCGAGCGCGACGGGCTGCACGTCCTCCTCGCCGATCCCGAGCGGCAACCGGAAGGGGTCGGTCGGCACCGGCAGCTCGGTCAGGACCACCCGCTCGGGCATGCGACCGAGCACGGGGGCCCTCGTGGGCCAGCGCAGTCGCGCGCGCTCCATCAGGTCGACCAGGGCCCGGTGCTCCGCCGCGGGGTCGGTGGCCGCCACCACGGCCAGCTGGACCTCGGTGGAGCCCTGGATGAATGCCCGTCCCGGCGCGAGGGTGGCGTCACGGGCCAATGCGGCCTCGACGCCGAGGAGGGCGTAGTCGTCGCGCTCGGCCATCCGCAGGACCAGCCGGGTGGTCACGACGCTGGTGAGGGAGGTCGGCACGGCGGCGCGCCGGTCGGCGGTCAGGATGACGTGGACGCCGACCGCGGGCCCGTCGGGGATGAGGCGCTCCAGTCGGTCCAGGAGCCGCCCTCCGTCGACGCGCTCGAGCACGGCGGTCGCCCCGGCGTACCCGTCGAGCAGCACGACGATCCGGGGGACCGGGACCTCCGAGGTCCGGACGAGGTCGGCGAACCCAGTGAGGCCGTGGGCGGCCATCAGCCGCTTGCGCTGCTCGATCGTGGTGGTCAGCCGGCGGACCAGGCGGGCCACGCGCCCGGGCTCGTCGGGGCCGACCACGCCGGCGCACTGCGGAGCCGCCTCGAGGAGGTGGAGGCCGTGCCCGGCGAAGTCGAGCCCATAGACGTGCAGGCGGTCCGGGCCCAGTCGCTCGATGAAGGCGGCGGCTACCGTCCGCAGGACCGTTGTCTTGCCGCTCCTGCTCGTGCCGAAGACCAGCATGCTCTGGTGGTGCTCGAGGTCGAGGGCTACTACCCGTTGGGCCTGCTGATCGGGAAGGTCCGCGAGGCCGAGGACGACGGAGTCCTCGGGAAGCGTCGGCACCCGCGCGGCCAGCTCGGCACTGGTGACCATGCCCGGCATCGCAGGGAGCCAGGGGACGTGGGGCGGGGCCCAGCGACCCAGGCGCATCACCTGCTGACTGGCGGCGACCACACCCTCGAGCACCGTGGCCCCGGCGGTGCGTGCAGCCGGCTGCGGGTGGGTCTCGTCGTGGTCGCGCACCTCGATCGCGGCGTCGGAGGCGGTCCGGGCCGGGCCACCGACGTAGGCGCTCTGGAACTCGTCGAGGTCGCGGTGCAGCTGCAGGTAGGCCCGACCGGGGAGCTCACGCGGGATGTGCGCGGCGTCGCGCTGCCCGATGACGTCCTGGCTGTCGGCCTCGTCGTTGACCCGCAGGGCGATCCGGACACCGACGTTGGCCCGGATCCGGTCGTTGATGACGCCGGCGGGGCGCTGGGTCGCGAGCACCAGGCGCAGTCCGAGCGAGCGACCCCGCGCGGCGATGTCGACGACCCCTTCCACGAACGCGGGGATCTCCTTGGCCAGGGTGGCGAACTCGTCGACCACGATGAGCAGGTCGCCCGGGGCGGCGTCGGGCGAGCGGTGCCTGAGCTCGGTGAGGTCGCGGGCGTCCCCGGCCGCGAGCAGCTCCTCGCGGCGCCGGATCTCGGCGTCCAGCGCCTGCATCACGCGGCGGGTGAGGTGCTGGTCGAGGTCGGTGACCACGCCGACGCAGTGCGGCAGATGCATCGCGTCCTTGAACGCCGCGCCACCCTTGTAGTCGACCAGCAGGAAGCCGACCCGGCTCGGCGGGTACTCCGCCGCGATGGAGACCACGAGCGTCTGGAGCAGCTCGCTCTTGCCCGAGCCGGTGGTGCCCCCGACGAGCGCGTGCGAGCCCTCGGGACCGAGGTCGAGCTCGACGGGGCCGTCGTTGGAGAGCCCGAGCCGCGCGGTCAGGTGGGTCAGAGGGGCGGCGTCCCAGCGCCGGCGTACAGCGACGGGTGACGTGACGTCGGGGATCAGGTCCTCAAGGCTGACCCGGTCCGGGATCGAGCGGGCCCGGCGGGAGTCGGCCGCGTCGCGGAGTGGGGCCAGGCACCCCGCGAGGTCGATCATGTCGGCGCCCGCCACCGCGTCCGGGGTGACCTCGAGCCGCGTCCCGCCACGGTGGTCCACCAGGACGGCCTGCCTGCCGTCGACGGTGTGCAGCGACGGCGCGGCCGTGGGGACGGCCCGCGCGTCCGTGCCGAACCAGACGGTGGTGATCCCGACGTCCCGGGCGTCGACGACGGCCGCGAGCAGGGCCGGGTCGGGCCCCACCCGGTCGTCGACCAGCACCACCACGGCGGGCGTCGTCCCGCCCGCGTGCCCGCGCCCGTGTCCCTCGGCCCGTCGCTGCCCGGCGAGCTCGGCGAGCGCGGCGAGGAGGGCGTCGGTGGCGCGGCGGTCCGTCGCCAGGGGAGGGCAGGGCAACCAGCCGTGGGCGAGGTGCGGGAGCCAGCGGCACCAGTCGGCCGTGTCCTGCCCCGACAGCGCGGCCGCCACCAGGACGTCGGCCGGGCTGTGCAGCGCGGCGACCTGCGCGGCCACCCAGGCCAGGGTGCGGTCGAGGTCGCGCTCGCCGCCGAGGACGGCCACGACCCCGTCACGCAGGAGGTCGACCACCACCGGCACGTCGGCGACCCGGGCCGCGGCCGCGAAGTCCGGCCTGCCCTCGGCGTCGGGGACGATCGCCTCGGAGGTCTCCCGGAGGTCGACCGGCGCCTCCCGGATCCCCGTGCCGAGCCGCAGGTGCAGGAAGTCGGGGTCCCCGGGCTGGCGTTCCCAGAGCCTCGGGGTGAGGCGACGACAGATGTCGAGGACCTCCTCCGGTGCGGGGTGGGTCTCCCGCAGCCACTGCGCCCACTCGTCGGTCGTCCGCTCCACCCGGTCCAGCGTGGCGGCGCACTCCTCCGCGTAGGTGCGGCCATGC
The DNA here is from genome assembly GCF_003047265.1 of Nocardioides terrigena. GTDB lineage: Bacteria > Actinomycetota > Actinomycetes > Propionibacteriales > Nocardioidaceae > Nocardioides > Nocardioides terrigena. The sequence goes on from NZ_PZYY01000001.1 coordinate 59,424, forward strand.
TCCCCGAGCTCGTCCCGGCGGGCGCGGCGCTCCTCGACGTGGTTCCACGCAACCATGACGGGGGTGAAGAGCGAGAAGAGGGCGATCTCCCAGCGCCGGGTCACCAGCACGAGCAGCAGACCGATGACCAGGGGCAGCAGCATCGCCCCCCACGGGAAGCGGCGGGCCGCTCGCACCCGCCGACGGGTCGGGACCGGCACGACCGCCGTCGGCTCCCGGCGTACGGCGCGGGGTGGACGGTTGATCGCGACCCGGCCCTCGAGGTCTCCCGCGTGGCCCGCCGGCCACCGGCGCAGGGGCCGGGCCGCGGAGCCCGGGGTGAGCCCGACGGTGATGGTGAGCCGCTCGCCACGCAGCAGCCCGACGTCACCGAGGCGAGCGCCGCGGTCGAGCCACGCGTCGCTCACGAGGGACCGGGCCTGCACGGCGCCCGCTGCGCCGCGGAGGCCGAGGTGAGCGCCGAGCACGTCCAGCGCCGCGCCCGTCGTCACGTCGTACGGGGCCGTCAGGGTGATGAGCCGCGGAGCCGAGTCCGTGCGGGACACCTCGAGGTCGACGCGCATCCTCTCCGTCACGGGGGCCTCACCACACCATCAGCTCGCCGTCGGCTGGCTGGGGGACGTCCGGCGGTGTGGGGAACGACCGCTCCTCGGCCATCCCCGCGGGCGAGGAGGCGAGCTGGGAGGCAGCGGTCGACACGAAGCGCACGAGGTAGGCCAGCTGCTCGGGGTCGCGGGCGGCGAACGGCGGGATGGACGGGTCGCCGATGAAGGCGGACAGCACGTCCAGGTCCGCGTCGGACCCGATCGCGATGGCCAGCCGGACGGCTCGACGCCCCCACGGCTCGGCCATCAGTCGCGCCAGCCCGGCCTCGAAGTCGTCGGTCGGCCGACCGTCGGAGATCACCACCACCACCGGGGGGAAGGCCCGGGAGTCCATCGGGGGGACGTGCAGGATCCCGCTGACCTCGGCGAGCGCAGCCCCCAGGTCCGTGTAGCCGCCCGCCACGACCGGCGGCCACGACACCTCGTGGACGGGGGTGGGATCTGCGAGGTGCCACCGCACGCCGTCGGCGAAGACGAGTGCCCGCACCAGGATCCGCACGAACGGGTTCTGGTCGGCGAGGTCGCGCAGGTGCGGGAGCGCGTCGCGGATCGACTCGTTGAGGGACTGGATCTTGCCGTCGGCGTTCATGGAGCCCGAGCCGTCCAGGACGAAGACGAAGTGCAGGGGGCGCCCGGCCAGCTGGGCGCCCGGCCTGAAGCTCCCGCCGTCCGATGTCGTCATGTCCGTCCCGTCCGGCGTCAGAAGACCAGGTCGCCGGTACGACGGTCGCGGTAGCTCTGCGAGAGGCTGCCGGTCCGGCCGAAGTCGTCGGCGTAGAGACCGGGGCTCACGAAGCTCAGTCCCTGCGGGGCGAGCCACGTGGCGGCCATGTTGGACTGGCTCTGGAACAGGGATCCCTGGAGCCCCAGCAGCTGGTTGGCGGCCCCGGGGTTGGTGTTGCGGAGGTTCTCGGCCGCGGCGAGCAGGGGGTTGTTGGCCAGGAAGGTCTCGTAGGACCCCGGCCCTCCGATGGTCATCGTGGTGGGTCCGGGGTCCGAGGTGATCCCGAAGGCGCTGGGCCCGCCGATGGTCATCGTGCTCCCACCCACGATCGAGGCGCCACCGATCACGCCAGCCATCCAGCCGGACCCGTCGACGGCGAAGGCGTCGCCGCTGGCCTGGAGCGCCAGCGACTGCTCGGCCTCGAGCTCGACGGCCCGCTGGCGGCAGTCGAGCGCCTCCTGGAGGTAGCCGACGGCGACCGTCAGGGCCTCCACGGTGATCGCGTTGAGCTCCTCGTCGAGCCAGGCGATGAGCGAGCGGGGCACCTCGCAGGTGCAGGTCGTCCGGGTGCCGGTGACGGTCTCCTGGATGCGCATCGCCTGCTCGGCGAGTGCACCCGAGGTCGCGGTCAGCTCCACCGGATCGATCCAGATGGCGGTCGTGGTCATGTCGTCTCCTCCTTTCACATCACGGTGCTCCAGGGCCCTGAGGCGGCCCTGAGGCAGTGGTCAGACGATCTCGCTGACGCCGGTCCTCGGGTCGGTGTGGAGCTGCGCCATCGTGCCGATGCGCCCGGAGCCGTCGACGTACGTCCGTCCCTCGACGTGGTTGAGTCCGCGCGGCTCGAGGGCGCGGATGATGCCGGCCTGCCCCGTCCCCCAGGAGCCGTTCTGCGCGGCGAAGGCGTCCGACGACAACCCGGGGAAGGACACCCCACCGAGGGGGCTGGTCGACCGGGTGTCGATCACCATGCCGCCGACGATCGCCATGCTGCCGCCGAGCGGGGTCTCGCTGAAGGACTGCATGGAGGATGGGCCGCCGAGGACCACGCCGCCGACCAGCGGGGAGTCGATCGGAGTGCCGTAGGAGCCGAAGCCGCCCACCACGCCGCCGACCAGCGGGGAGTCGATCGGCGTGCCGTAGGAACCGAAGCCGCCCACGGTGGCGGCTGACGGGCCGGCAGCCTCGCCGAAGGACGAGAAGCCGCCCATCGTGGTGCCGGCGAACACCAGCCCGCCAGCGACGCCGGTCAGGTCCGGCGTTGCGGCGACCAGGGACTGCTCGGCCGTCACGCTGTCGGCCCGCAGCTGCAGCTCGATCGACTCCAGGAAGAGGGCGACGGTCGCGATGAGGGCCTCGGTGACGATGGCAGTCAGCTCCTCCTCGAGCCAGGGCTCGAGGGCCCGGGGGACGGCGCAGGTGCACGCGGTACGGGTGCCGGTGACGGTCTCCTGGACGCGTGCGCCGAGCTCGCCGAGCAGCGTCGCCTCGGCAGCCAGCTCGACGGGGTCGATCCAGATGACCGTCATCGGTCCGGTCCGGTCAGGGGGTCCGGAGGTAGTAGGTCGGCGAGACCGCGTCGTACGACGTCGCCATCGTCGGTGTCCGCCGTCCACCGGGTCTCGCGTCCCAGGAGCCGGCCGTCGGCACGGTAGACGCTGGAGGCGTTGACCTCGGCTCCTGCGGGCGTGGTGGCGAGCACCAGGTCGGCCAGGCCGGCCGTGGCGAAGCTGCGGAGTCGGATGACGCCGGGACGTGCCCCGGGGGCGACCTCGACCGACCGGTCGGGCCGGGCGGCCAGCCACCGGGTGGTCGGCGAGTCACCTCCGGTGGACAGCACCACGATGACGTCGTGCCCGGCAGCCAGCTCCAGGGCCTCACGCAGGACGGGGTCGTCCTCGGCGCCCCGGGCCTGCAGGCTGCGCCAGGCCACCGCGGCGGCCAGGTCGCGCTGCGCGGGGTCGAGCACCGACCACGACGCTGTGTCGGCCCCCGGCAGCATCGGCACCCCGAAGTGCCGCGCGGCGGCGAAGGACTCCTCGACGGTGATCGTCTGCCAGGGGCCGGTGTCGGGGTCCGAACCGGCGAGCCATGAGGCCCGCAGGGTGTCGTGGTCGATCGACGACGGCCGCAGCGGAAGCCCCTCGGTCGGCAGGTCCAGTGGTGACGATCGAGACAAGGACGCCGTGATCGCCGAGGCCTGCTCGGCCTTGTCCGGGTCGGACGTCGGCACCACCACGGACACCGCTACCATCCGACCACCTTCGAGGACGTAGCTCAGGGTGGCGGTACGACGGCCCCCGGCGGGGTCCGTCCAGGTCAGCACCCGCTGCCGCCCGTCCACCGACCCGAGCACGTCCGCGACACGGATGCCGCCGTCCTCGGGGTCCTCGGCATCCTGCGGTACGCCGGCGTGGGCCGCCGCCAGGGTGTCGAGGTCCGCGGACGGGTCGACGGGCCACGTCTCGACTCGCACGAGGGCGTCGCCGTCGCGGTGGTACACCTCCACGCGCTGGGCCGGAGTCCATCCGGCGGGGCCGGACAACGAGAGGCGGGCCGGGGCCCGCCAGAGCAGCTCGGTCATCTCAGTACCTCTCCTGGGCGGCGGCGAGGAGCATCTGCTCCTCGACGACGGCGGCCTGGCGCACGAGCGTGTCGGCCGTGTTGACCATCCGGGCGCACACGGCCCGTAGTCGTCCGCTCTGCGTGGCGATCGACCCCCGGAACCGGTCCGCCGCGGGGCCGGCGTACGCCATCCCCACGACGCTGCCGTCCACCTGCGCCGCGATGCCGCTCAGCGTCTCCGCGTTGGTGCGGAGCTGGGCGGCGGCGGCCCGCATGCTGGCGGGGTCGCCGGTCACGAGGGTCATGGTCAGCTGCCCGCCTGCATCAGGGCCTCGCGCCGGCGCGAGACCTCCATGGCGGCGTCCTGGAGGGCGGTCCGGAGCTTGGACAGGTTCGGCTCGAACTCCGCGTCCCACATCTGCCGGAAGCGGTCCGCGGCCGGTCCCTCCCAGCTCGTCCCGGCGAGCTGCCCGCGGATGGTCCGCGTCAGCTCGTCGACGGTTCCCGACTCGCGCTCGAAGACGCCCCGCAGGGTCACCAGCTGCTCGAGCTCTCCACCGATTCGTGCCATCGTCCTACCTCCGTGTCGTGTCTGGTCCCCCGATCGGGGGAGTGGTCAAAGACTGTCCGGGCGCGCTGAGGTGGGACTGAGGGGTGCGCCGCGCACCCCGGTCACCCGGGTCCGCCCGGGTTGCCGGAGTCGCCGGGGTCGCCGGGGTCGCCGGGGTCGCCGGGGTCGGCAGGCTCGGTCGGGGGCGACATGTCGGCCTCACCGGGACCGGTGCCGGGACGGGCGGGGTCGTTGCCGCGCCGCGGAGGCTTGCGGTCCTGCGCGTCCCCCCCCGAGGGTGGCGTGCGGTCGTCGCGGACCCGGCCGGTCCCCGACCCGGTGCCCGCCGGGGTCGGGGTGCTCGTCGACGTGGGGGGTGCCGGGTCGTCGGGCCGTGGCGAGCCGGACGCGCCGACGAGGCGTGCGGCGACCAGCGCCGTGACCACGACGACCGCGACGCCGAGCAAGGCCAGCACCGCGCGGCGCCGGCGTGCGGTCGCGGTCGCCCCGCCGGCCGCCTCGTGGTCGGGCAGATCCCGGGTGCGGCCGACGAACCCGGCGCCGACCGCGCCGTCGCCCTCGTCGCCCTCGTCGCCCGCGTCCGCACGCGGTCCGCTCACCGCGGCTGGCGGCCGCTGCGGGGGCGGCAGGGCGGCATGCGGGGGGACCGCGAGGGGCTCGCGCACCAGCACGACGGCGGTCACGTCGTCGCCGCCCACCTCGGCGGAGTCGGCGAGCCAGGCGGGCAGCCCCGACTCGAGCGCCTCGAAGCCGTCGGACGCGGCGTACGACGCCAGGTCGCCCAGGAGGTCGTGCCACCAGTCGACCTCGGCGAAGGAGTTGCCGTAGCCGTCGGTGGCCAGGAGCACCAGGTCGGCCTCGGCCGACGGCGGCAGCCCGGCGTAGCGGAAGTCGTCCTCCGCGGTGGGCAGGCACAGGCTCGTCGTCTGGCCGGCGGCGAGCCGCGCGTCCCCGGGGACAGGGCGGACGGCATAGCCGTGGGACCGGATCAACGCGTCGCCGTCACCCACCTGGGCGATGCCGACGCCGTCCTCGCCGACGATCGCCACCAGCAGCGTGGCCCCGTAGGCCACCTCGGGCTCGGGCTCCAGTGACCGGCCGGCGCGGGCGTGCTCCTCCGCCGTGAAGGGGCGGGTGGAGCGGTGCTCGGCCACCGCGGCCCGCCAGGCCGCGACCACCTCGGGGACCGCCCGGCGCAGGGTGCCGACGGGGTCGGACGGCGCGGCGTCGCCCAGGGCGGCGGTGACCCGGGCGAGTGCCACCTCGACGGCCAGTGCGGCGCCGACGTCGGAGCGCACGTAGCGGGCGCCCCCGTGCCCGTCCGAGACCGCGACGACCCAGGTGCGCCCCGCCGCACCCACGGCGTGCATCGCGGCGGCGTCCTGGTTGGGCGACGAGCCGGCGTGGGACGACCCGCGCTGCGACGCCGTGGTCGCACGCCAGCAGGCGGGCTCGGCGTCGCTCACCACACCGTCTCCTCGTCCTCGATCGACCAGGCGGTGACCTGGGCCGGCGGCGGGGCCGCGGCGGCGAGCGAGGAGGCGGCCCGTGCCACGTGGGCCGTCGCCCAGCGCAGCGCGAGGATGAGCTGCTCGGGGTTGGCGGCGGTGACCGGCTCGATCTCGGGGTCGGCGATGAAGGTGGCAAGGGTGTCGTACGCCGCGTCGTGACCGATCGCGACGGCCATCCGGACCGCCCGGGCTCCCCACGGCAGGGCGAGCAGCCGCTGCATGGACTCCTCGAAGTCGTCGGTGGGCATGCCGTCGGAGACGAGCACGATGGCAGGGGGCAGCGCCCGCTCCTCCATGGGTGGCACCGTGAGAGCCCCGCAGAGGAGGTCGATGCCCGCACCCAGGTCGGTGTAGCCGCCGGGCTCGAGGTCCACCCAGTCCAGCGCGTCGGGATGGGTCGGGACGCCCACGTGCCAGCGGGCGCCGGTGGCGAAGCCGATCGCCCGGACCGAGACGTCGGCGTGCGGGTTGCCCTGCGACGTCTCGGCGAGCAGGGGCAGCACTTCACGCACCGCCGTATTGAGCGCGGTCATCTTGCCGCGGGCGGCCATCGACCCCGAGCAGTCGGCCAGGAGGAAGAAGTGGAGGGGACGCCGCGCGAGCTGGGCACCTGGTCGCTCGGTCACGTGCGCCTCCTCGACGGTCCGCGCGGCGTACCCGGCGTGGGGCAGGTGTGGAGCAGACCAGTGGCCAGTCGGACTCGGGTGGGTGATGATGCAACGGAAGTGAGGTGATGGGGTTGCTGCCACGAGGCACGCGGATACTCCTGCCCCGTCACGGCGGGGCCTGGCGAGTGGGAGAGCTGCTCGGTGAGGGTGGCCAGGGCGCCGTGTTCGCGCTCGAGGCCGACGCCCCCGGCGACAACCGCAGGCTCGCGCTGAAGTGGTACCGCGCCGAGGCGGCGCACCCGGTCCAGCATGCCGCCCTGACCCGTCTCGCGCAGGTGCCGGCGCCGTCGGACGCCTTCTTGTGGCCGATCGAGGTGATCGACGGCCCGGACGGCGGCTTCGGCTACGTCATGCCCCTGCGGCCGCCGGGCTACCTGCCCATCGCCGACCTGCTGACGGGGCGGGCGGACGCGTCCTTCTCCGCGGTCACTCGGCTGTGCATGGGTCTCGCGGACTGCTTCCTCAAGCTGCACGCGCAGGGCTTGTGCTATCGCGACATCAGCCTCGGCAACGTCTTCTTCGACCCCACGACCGGACGCCCGCTCGTCTGCGACAACGACAACGTGGGCATCGACGGGCGAGAGCCCGCGCGGGTCCTCGGCACCTCGCGCTTCATGGCCCCGGAGGTCGTGAGCGGGGACGCGCAGCCGTCCACCTCCACCGACCTGTTCTCGCTGGCGGTGCTGATCTTCTACCTCCTGATGTTCCACCACCCGCTGCAGGGCCGTCGTGAGCTCGCCTTCGACTGCTTCGACCGCGAGGCCGAGCGATCGCTCTTCGGGACCGACCCGCTCTTCATCTTCGACCCCGTCGACGACTCCAACGGTCCGGACCCGGTCATCCACGGCGCGGTCCTGCAGTACTGGCCGCTCTACCCGCCGTACGTGCGCGAAGACTTCACGCGCGCCTTCACGGTCGGGCTGCGCGACCCCGCCAAGCGGGTCCGCGAGGGGGTCTGGCGCTCCCACCTCTCCCGGCTGCTCGACTCGATCGTGGTGTGCCAGTGCGGGCGGGAGAACCTCACCGAGGACGGGCGCCCCATGCGCGACTGCTGGGCCTGCGAGCGGCCGATCACCCCGCCGGTGCGTCTGCGCATCGACAACCGGGTGCTGGTGCTCAACGCCGGCACCCAGGTGACGCGCCACCACCTCCAGCGCGACTACGCCTATGACAGGGTCGTCGGTGAGGTGGTCGCGCACCCCACCCGGCCCGGCCTGTGGGGACTGCGCAACCTCGGGGCGGGCCCCTGGCGGGTGACCGCTCCCGGCGGCGACCCCCGTGCGGTCGACACCGGCCGCAGCATCGGGCTGCTGCTCGGCACGACCATCGACTTCGGGCGGGCGCGGGGCGTGCTCGAGGTCTGAGCAGGGCGTCGCGCGCCTCATCCCCGTCCTCCGCTCGCTGCCGCGGCCAGCTGTGCGAACGTCCGGTTGCGGGGTCCCACCTGCACGCGGTGGCCGGCGAGGCGGACCACCGAGACGAATCCCTCGGTCACGCTCACCTCGGACCACGGGGCGGCGAACCCGTGCTCCGGTCGGGGGTGGCGCATCAGCTGGTCGTACGGCGTGAACTCCACGCCACCGTCGGTGGCGACGAGTGCGCCGCGGCCCAGGCTACGCACCAGCACCGACGCCAGGAGGGTACCCACGACAGGCAGCAGCAGCCCACTCACGTCCCAGACGAGAACGGGGATGACGAGGACGGTGAGGAGCAGCAGGACGAGGAGCACGCAGAGCGCCAGGTTCATGCCGCCGTAGGCGAGGACGACCCCGCGGGCCGGCTGTCCGGAGCGGTCGTGGGTGTGGGCGGCCAGCTGCTTCGGGGTTCGGGGCCACCGCGAGTCGGAAGCCGGCGGTGCGGGCGGGGCGACGCGCACCGGTGGAGCCGCGGCCCGGGCTGCGTTGGCCGGGCCTGGGTTGGCCGGGGGCATCCCGGGCGGTGCCGCGGTCACGCCGAGCGGCAGGGGTTGCGGGGGCGGTTCGACGCCGGGTCTCGACGCCCCGGGCGGTGACGGCCACGGCGCGTGGGCCAGGTCGTCGCGGCCGAGCGCTGCGACCCACACCCGGGTCGTCCGCTCGGCGGCGGCACCAGACCACCCGCGGGACTCGGCGAGCTCCGCGCTGAGGCGGCGCAGCACTTCGGGGGTGAGCGGGTTGACGCGGCGGAGCGCGGTCGGGAGGTTCTCCTCCGCAGCCGTCACCACCTGGTGGAGGAGGGCGCGCAGGCGGTGGGACTCCTCGGGGCCGAGACGCTGCACCAGGTCCACCCGGAGCCGGCCAGGGCTGGTGGGGTCGGTGGCGGAGTCCAGCACGAACCGCAGGGCCGCAGCCATGCGCGTCAGGTCCTCCGGTCCCAGTGGCATCACGCGGCCCCTTGCTCTCGGTCGGCTCCCGGTCGGCTCCCGATGACCGGGGCGCGACCGGTGGTGGTCCACGGAGGGTTCCAACGCGCACTGAGGTGGCCCTGAGGTCACACCTCAGCGGGGCCTCAGCGACGCGGGGTTGGGTCGTCAGTCCTGGGACAGCCACGAGCTCGAGGAGTCATGCCATGAGGAGAGTCGTCGTCCTGGGGGTCGCCGCACTGCTGCCGCTCACCCTGCTCGCGCCGCCGGCGCACGCGGCTGAGACGGCATACGTCGTCGCGGGGCACGCTGCGCTGGCGACCACGCCGAACCTCCGCCTCGTCGGCGACAGCTGCACGAGCGTGGTGTCGCCGCCGTTGCAGTACAACCTGGCGCAGGCGTCGGGGACCCTCGGCTCGCACGCCCTCGGCTGGCAGCTCGGATCCACCGGCTACGAGGTGGGGCCGGTAGCGTTCACCCCGGAACCCGCCAGCCTCGGCGCCTTCGAGGTCGACCTGCTGGCCCCCGGCGGGTCGAGTCGCGGCCACGTCTTCGCCCGCTACTACCAGGACGCGGACACCTACTGGCAGGGCTGGGCGCCGCTCACGGCCTCCACCACCACCTGGCAGCGCTACAACCTCCTGGGCGTCCAGCTGACCTGGAGCCAGTACGACCAGGGGGCCTTCGTGCAGACCTGGCCCGGGACCTACACCGTCCCCGGCTTCACCCAGTTCCTCGGCAACGGCAACGGCGTGGAGCTTGGCGTGCTGATGGGGTGCGACGGTGAGGCGTTCTACGCCGACCGGCTGCGCGTCGGCAGCGCCGCGACCTCGTCGTCGTACGACCTCGACGGGGCGCCATCGATGGCCCACCTCGAGTGGTCGACCGACGGCGAGACGGTGCGCGACGGGGCGGGATTCATCGCAGGCTTCCAGCAGAAGTTCTGGATGCTGGGCCACAGCCATGGGCACGCCGGTGCCGTCCCGGAGTACTACACCGGGCCGGGCACGCTGTGGTCGAGGACGTGGGGCCAGACGGACTTCGTCCGCGTCGCGGACGGCACCTTCGACGCGCAGTACTACGCGGGCTTCGCGGTGCGACCCAGCAGGCGCACGGAGTACTGGTTCTCGGCCACCGGCTCACCGGTCTACGAGGGCAGCCAGTCGGAGACGGTGGTGGTGGACGTCGCCGCGCGCATCAAGGCACGACTGCTGGATGCCCGGATCACCGAGGGCCAGCGGATCACCGTGGTGGGGAGGATCAAGCCCGGCAACAAGGGGACCACGACCTGGCTCCAGCGGCGCGTGGGTCGCCAGTGGCGCACCCTCGACAAGTCGAAGACTCGCAGCGGTGGGAAGTTCACCCTCACGGCAAAGGCCGGTCACCCCGGACGGTGGAACGTGCGCGTGGTGGTGGGGTCGGGCAAGGGCAACGTCGGCGCCCTGACCCGCAGCGCGCGGGTGCGGGTCGACCGCTACGTGCCCCCCAAGAAGAAGCCCACGGCACCCCCGCCCGTGGTGCAGCCCCCGGCCCAGCAGCAGGAGGAGACAGTGACGACCACGGCCGCCCCGGTGGTCACCGGTGCGCCGCCCGCCCCCGACCGCAGCACGCCGACCGGCCGCACGCACCTGCCCCGCGCTCCCCGGAGCGACACCTGCGCGGTCACCGCCTGCCCGCGCCCCGACAAGGGCGACTGACCACCTCGCGCCACTGGTCCGGACACCTCAGCGCGTCCTCAGGGGAGCCGCCCAGCGTGGTCCTACCGCAGCCCCGCGGCCCGAGCTGGAGGTCACCGATGTCCACACCACGTAAGAGGTCCGGCGTCCCCCGCCGGAGCACCCGGATCCTGTGCACGGCCTTGGTCACGGCCCTCACCCTCGGCCTCACGGTCCTTCCTGCCTCGGCCCGATCGGACGAGCGGCGGGTGCACGACAGCGCCTTGGTCCGGATCAGTGCGGCGGGTGGGGAGGACGACGCCACCCGGGTCGCGAGGCTTCCGATGGGCGACGACGCGCGCGCCGCGCTGCGCGCGAGCAGGATTCTCAGGGCGCGGCTGACCGTCGGGGACGCCACCCTCGAGGCGGGCGCTGCCACGTCGTTCCGGACCAAGGGCTCGCGTGCGAAGCGCGGCCTCAAGGTCCTCCGGATCAGGTACGGCGACGGGTCCAGCACACGCAGCAGGAAGCTCGCCGTGATCCGGAGGCACGCGTATGCGAAGCCCGGCGCGTACGTGGCCACGCTGGTGGTCAAGGACCGGACGGGCAGGAAGGCGACCTCGAAGCGCACCGTGCTGGTGCGGGCGAGGGCCGCGGTCGTCGCCCCGCCCACGGACGACACGGTCGTCACGCCCGTCGACCAGCTCGGCTTCGGTGCCGAGCCGCCCCTGCCCGAGGACGAGGTCGCGATCGAGGCGGACACCGCGCCCGGTGCCGGTGACGGAGCCGGGGCACCCGCTTCCGTCGACCTGCGCGGATCCGCCATGGCGGTGCAGAGCCAGGGAGACCTCAACTCGTGCGTCTCCTGGACCACGGCGTACGGGCTGGTGGGCTGGTACTACCGGCAGAAGTACGGTGAGTCGGTGCCGTTCGCGCCGATGTACGTCTACTCGCAGACCTACGTCCGCCTCGACGCCGCCGGCCAGCCGTCGGGCTCCCACGCCAAGGACGCCCTGGAGGTACTCCGGGCCCAGGGTGTCGACACGGCCGCGCACTACGGCGGCGGGTGGGCGACCACCTGGAACGTGCGACCGAACGCCTCGCAGGTGGCCAATGCAGCCAACTACCGCCTCAGCGGATGGGACACGATCTTCCGCCACGCGGACAGCCTCGGCGGTCCGACGGTCGGCACGACCCCGACGGAGGTCGAGGCCCTCAAGAGCCGGCTGGCCGCCGGACACCCGGTGGCCATCGCCTTCCGCGTCCGCCAGGACTTCAACACCTACGGCTCGGGCTGGTACGCCGGGACCGGTGCCCTCACCAACGGCCTGCACGAGATGCTGGCCCTGGGCTACGACGCCAACGGACTCTTCATCCAGAACTCGTGGGGCACCGACCACGGCGTGGGCGGCTACGTCTACATGACGTGGGACGCGGTCCGACGCGATCTCTACGAGGCCACCTTCGCCCACGGGTTGGTGGCGCCCTCGACCGCTGGTGGCGACTCCGTCAAGCCGTCCATCACGTCCTTCGGCAAGCAGTTCGCGACCTCCTACGTGGCCAACGACGCGCAGGCACCGATGACCTTCTCCTGGGCCGGGACCGACAACGTCGGGGTGAGCAAGTACGTCCTCTACTACCGGGCCGGGGGCGGCAACTGGCTCGAGCTCCCGATCGGCGACACCCAGACGAGCGTGACCTACAACCTCGCGTTCGGCTCGTCGTACCAGTTCGCGGTGGCGGCGTACGACGCTGCCGGCAACCTCAGCGACTGGTCGCTGAGCGCGCAGTTCACGCCCCAGAACTACGCCGAGAGCGTGGCGGCGTACTCCGGCAGCTGGCTCAGCTACTCCGACCCCGCCTACATGAACGGCCAGTCCTACGAGAGCAGCCAGGCCAACGCGCAGATGACCGTGCAGGTCACCGGGACGAACTTCGGGCTGGTCGGCACCCAGGGTCCGCAGGGCGGTCGCGCGTTCGTCTACCTCGACGGCACCTACCAGTTCACGATCGACAACTACCGCGCCAGCGCGAGCTACCGGACCGTGGTCGCGTGGTTCAACTTCCCCTCGAGCAGCACGCACACGATCAGGATCGTCGTGGAGGGGACGGCCGGTCGACCCTACGTCGGCGTCGACTCCTTCCTGCTGAGCTGACGGCCCGAGACAGATCAGGCCGGACCCTCGCGGGTCCGGCCTGATCGATGTCGGGAGACATCACATGGTCGGGCTGACAGGATTTGAACCTGCGGCCTCCTCGTCCCGAACGAGGCGCGCTACCAAGCTGCGCCACAGCCCGATCCGCTCTTCACCGGTGTCCGGCATCGGAGCACGGCGAGCATACCCGAGCCGTCGGACCGGTCAGAAATCGGGCTCGGCGGGGGAGATCAGGGTCGCGGATCAAGCCCGCGGGACCAGCGTCAGCAGGGTCGCCTCGGGGCGGCAGGCGACGCGGAAGCGGACGTAGGGGTTGGTGCCGATGCCCGCCGACACGTGCAGCCACGCGGAGCCGGGATCACCGGGACGCGAGTCGGCCGGGTGCCGGTGCAGGCCCTTCGCCCGGGCGGGCTCGATGTCGCAGTTGGTCGTCAGTGCGCCGTAGCCGGGCAGGCACACCTGGCCGCCGTGCGTGTGGCCGGCGAGGACGGCGTCGTACCCGTCGGCGGCGAAGCGGTCGAGGACCCGGAGGTACGGCGCGTGGGTGATCGCGAGGCGTACGTCGGCGGTGGGGTCCGCCGGACCGGCCACGGCCGTCAGGTCGTCGTAGTCCAGGTGCGGGTCGTCGATCCCGGCCAGTGCGAAGGTCGTGTCACCGACGGTGAGCGAGCCGAGCTCGTTGGACAGGTGCACCCACCCGGCGTCGACGAGGCCGCGACGCAGGTCACGCCACGGGAGCTGGGGGGTGTGGGTGTTGCGGTGCCCGGTGTCGGGCAGCAGGTAGCGCGCCGGGTTGCGCCACCCGGGCGAGAAGTAGTCGTTGGAGCCGAAGACCGAGATGCCGGGCCGGGCGAGGAGCGGCCCGAGCGCGTCGAGCACGAAGGGGACCGACCGCATGTGGGCGAGGTTGTCGCCGGTGTCGACGACCAGGTCAGGCTCGAGGTCCGCCAGCCCGCGCAGCCACTCCCGCTTGGCGCGCTGGTCGGGCGCCATGTGGATGTCGCTGAGGTGGAGCACCCGGAGGGGGCGGTGCCCGGCGGGGAGCAGCGGGACGCTCACCTCCCGCAGGGTGTACTGCCGGGCCTCCCACGCGGCGTACGTCGCCAGTGCCGCTCCCGCCGCGAGGCCGGTGCCGAGGGTGCGGCCGAGAAAGGGGAGGAGAGGCATGCCGCAAGGCTGCCACAATGGCCACATGAGCACCCTCAAGGACCGTCTCCGCACCGACCTGACCGCCTCGATGAAGGCCCGCGACGAGGTGCGCTCCTCGACGCTGCGCATGGTGCTGACGGCGATCACCAACGCCGAGGTTTCGGGCAAGGTGCAGCGCGAGCTCACCGACGAGGACATCATCGGGGTCCTGTCCACCGAGGCCAAGAAGCGCCGCGAGGCGGCGGTGGCCTTCGAGGAGGGCAACCGGCCCGAGATGGCCGCCAAGGAGGCCGCCGAGGGCGAGGTGATCGCCGGTTACCTGCCGGAGCAGCTCACCGAGGCGGAGATCGCGGACCTGGTCACGTCGGCCATCGCCCAGACGGGCGCGGCCGGTGAGGGCATGCGTGCCATGGGCAAGGTCATGGGCGTCGTCACCCCGCAGGTGAAGGGCCGCGCCGACGGTGGCGCGGTCGCCGCGGAGGTACGCCGCCAGCTCGGCTGACGCGGCCGGGCGGCGGGTGGGTCAGCGGTTCCCGTTGCCGTTCCCGTTGCCGTTGTTGCCGGGACCGGAGTTGCCGCCACCGCCACCGCCGCCGTTGCCACCGCCGTTGCCCTCGGGCTGCGGGGGCGGCGGGACGAACCCGGTCGAGGGGTAGATGACGACGGTGTCACCGCTGCTCAGCGACGTGCCGCTGCCGGGGGAGGAGTAGGCCACCAGGCCCGCGCCCACCTCGGAGTTGACCTGACCGCCCACGCTGACGGCGAAGCCCGCCGCCTCGAGCGTCGCGGTGGCCGCCTCCTGCGTCATCCCGCTCACCTCGGGCACCGCGCTGAGGAGGCCGGCGATCTGGTCGCCGCTCGGCGTGGTGAAATCGGTGTAGTCGAGCTTGGGCGAGACGGCGGCCATGGCATCTCCCCAGATCGGGCCGGCCACCGTGGAGCCGAAGGCGCTGGAGATGAAGGTGCCACCCACCGACTGGCCGTTGAGCGTCACCCAGTTGCCCAGCGGGTCGGCGCCGGCGACCATCGCGGCGGCGGCGATCTCGGGGGTGTAGCCCGCGAACCACACCGACATGTTGTCGTTGTTGGTGCCGGTCTTGCCGGCCGACGGCTTGTCGATGGCGATGTTCTGGCCGAAGCCGCCGGGCTCCATGACCCCTCGCAGGATGTCGTTGACGGCGTCGGCCGTCGCGCCGGGCATCACCTGCTCGCAGGTCTGCGGGTAGTCCTTGACGAGGTTGCCGTCGGCGTCGGAGACCGACGTCACCGGGAGCGAGTCGCAGTGGATGCCGCGCGCGCCGAAGGTGGCGTAGGCCTCGGCCATCGTCAGCGGGTTGGAGTCGGAGACGCCGAGGATCCAGGACGGGACCTTCTGGGTCTCGGGCAGCGTGATGCCCATCTGCTCGGCGAGCTCGAGGGGCTCGCACATCCCGGTGCGGGCCTCGAGCTGGGCGAAGAACGTGTTGACCGACTTCTGGGTGCCGGAGTAGAGGTCGTAGGTGCCCTCACCGGTGGAGTTGGAGACGTTCCAGCCGCCGTCACCGATGTAGGGGCCGTTGCAGGTCTCGAACTCCGAGTCCGGGATCTCCATGGTCTGCGGGGACCGGATCGAGGTGCTGAGCGGGATGCCCTGGTTGATGGCGGAGGCGAGCACGAAGACCTTGAACGTCGAGCCGGCCTGGAACCCGTTGGCGTCGCCGTACTTCCGCGGGACGACGTAGTTGAGGTAGGTCTGGCCGTTGGCCCGGTCCTTGCCCATCGGGCGCGACTGCGCCAGCGCCTTCACGTAGCCGGTGCCGGGCTCGACCATGGCGAGTCCGCCGATGGCCTGGTCCGTCGGGAAGACGTGCGAGGAGACGGCCTGGTCGGCGGCCTTCTGGTAGTCGAGGTCGATGGTGGTCTGGATGGTCAGGCCGCCGGACTGGAGGAGGCGCCGGCGGTCCTTGGCCGTGTCGCCGAGCGACTTGTCCTTCATCAGGTAGTTGACGACGTAGTCGCAGAAGAACGGCGCCTGGGACTGCTGGCACCCGTTGGGCGACTTCTCGATCTTGAGGCCGAGCTTGCGCTCCTTGAGCCTCTCGGCCTTGGCCTCCTCGATCACGCCGAGCTGGGCCATCCGGTCGAGGACGACGTTGCGGCGGTTGAGCGCGCGCTCGGGGGAGTTGGTGGGGTCGTAGCCCGTGGGGTTCTTGACGAGGCCGGCGAGCAGGGCCGACTGCACGTGGTTGAGGTTCTTGGCGTTCTTGGAGAAGTAGTGCCGGGCGGCCGACTGGACGCCGTACGCACCGTCGCCGAAGTAGGCGATGTTGAGGTAGCGCTCGAGGATCCAGTCCTTGGAGTAGTTCTTCTCGAAGGCGATCGCGTAGCGCAGCTCGCGGAGCTTGCGGGCGTAGGTGTCGTCGGTGGCGGCGGCCGCCTCCTCCTTGGTCTCCGCCTGGGTCAGCAGGGTCTGCTTGACCATCTGCTGGGTGATCGACGAGCCACCCTGCACCGAGCCGCTGGCCTGGTTGGTGACGAAGGCGCGGAGCGTGCCGCGGATGTCCATCGCGCCGTGGTTGTAGTAGCGGTAGTCCTCGATGCCCACGATCGCCTGCACCATCTTGCGCGAGATCTGGCTCAGCGGGACGTTGATGCGGTTCTGGTCGTAGAGCGAGGCGATGAGGTTGCCGTTGGCGTCGTAGATGCGGGTCTTCTGCGCCAGCTCCTTGGCCTCCAGCTCGGCGGGGAGGTTGACCATGCCCTTGCTGACGTCCTTGGCGGCGACACCCATGACACCGGCGAACGGGATCGCCAGACCGGCGACCAGGACACCGAGGATCGCGGAGACGACGGCCATCACGGCGAGGTGTGACGCCACCGTCCGGGCCGTCGAACGACCGGACTCACGTCGGGGGGAGGGCGTGGACATGGGTCCCAATGTACGGGAGGGGGCTATCACACCCCCACTTCTCGCGAGTCGGCACTAGTCACAATGGACCATGTGATTTGAGCCAAGTGGTCCCTATCTCAACCTGTCACTGGTACATACCTTTGAGCCCGGGTCGTGAATGGTCGCTATGGGGGTGACCATCGGGTCCCATGAATGTGGGGATCAACATGTGGGTTGAGGACTGGGCGCCGCGGGCGGCCTGCAAGCAGGACACTCCGGACGCGCTCTTCGTGCGTGGCGCGGAGCAGAACAAGGCCAAGCAGGTCTGCGCCGGTTGCCCCGTGCGCACCGAGTGCCTCGCGGAGGCCCTCGACAACCAGATCGAGTGGGGCGTCTGGGGCGGCATGACCGAGCGTGAGCGCCGGGCCCTCCTCCGTCGTCGCCCGGCCGCCTCGTGGCGCACCGTGCTGGAGACCGCCCGCCTCGAGCACGTCAAGGTCGTCGCCACCGTCTGAGCGTCTAGCCGGCGGGTCCGCCCGCCAGCAGGTCGCCGATGCGACGCAGGCCCACCAGGTCGTGCACGTCGGTGGCCAGGGCAGGGACGACGGTGGTCTCCACCCCCGGGTGGGCCGTCGCCCAGCGCTCACGCAGATAGGCCTCGCGCTCGACGATGCGCACCCGGTCGGCGTGCAGCCGCAGCAGGCCCGCCGTCGTCGACTCCGACGACGTACGGCCCAGCCGGTCGGCCGCGGCGGTCGCCTCCTCCGCCGACAGGTCCGTGCGGGCCGCGGGGCTGGCCCGGTTGACCACCAGCCCGGCCAGCGGCATCTCGTCCTCGGTGAGGCGCTCGACGAAGTACGACGCCTCGCGCAGTGCGTCCGGCTCGGGCGCGGCGATCACGAGGAAGGCCGTCCCCGGCGCCTGGAGCAGCGAGAACGTGCGCTGCGCCCGCTGGCGGAAGCCCCCGAAGAGGGTGTCGAAGGCGGCCACGAACGTCTGCATGTCGCGCAGCACCTGGGCGCCCAGGATCTTGGTGAGCGCGTTGGTGACCATCCCCAGCCCCGCGGTCATCAGCCGCGCCGGGCCCTTGGCCGGGGCGAGCAGCAGCCGGATGAAGCGACCGTCGAGGAAGCTGGAGAGTCGCTCGGGCGCGTCGAGGAAGTCCAGCGCCGAGCGGCTCGGCGGGGTGTCCACCACGATGAGGTCGTAGGTGCCCTCGGCCTGGGCCTGGCGGTGGATCTGGCCCAGCTTCTCCATGGCCATGTACTCCTGCGTGCCCGAGAACGAGCTCGACAGGGCGATGTAGAACGGGTTGTCCAGGATCGCCCGGGCCTTCTCCGGCGTGGTCTGGCTGAGCACCACCTCGTCGAAGGTGCGCTTCATGTCGAGCATCATCGCGTCGAGCGTCCCGGGGCCGACCCCGTCCACCGGGCGGGGGGTGTTGTCGAGCGTCTCGATCCCCATCGACTGGGCGAGCCGGCGGGCCGGGTCGATCGTGAGCACGACGACCTTGCGACCGCGCTCGGCGGCACGCAGCGCCAGCGCGGCGCTGGTGGTGGTCTTGCCGACGCCGCCCGAGCCGCAGCACACGATGATGCCGGTGCCCGGGTCGTCGAGCAGGGCGTCGACGTCGAGGCGGGGGGCGCGCTCGGCGGTGGCGGCGAGCGGGCCGACGCGGGGGCGGCTGCGGGTCATGCGAGTCCCTGCTCCCTCATCCGGGCGGCCAGCTCGTAGAGACCGCCCAGGTCGATCCCGCCCGGCAGTCGCGGCAGCTCGTAGGACGGCACGTCGAGCGCGCGGACGACCTCGCGCTGCGAGTCCTCCAGCGCCCTGCGGTCGGCGTGGTCGCGGGCCTCGTCGAGCAGCGAGTCGACGAGCTCGTGCGAGACCCGGACCCCCGCCCGGGCCAGGTCGGCCGTGACGGCCTCCCGGTCGAGGGTGCCGGTGCGCGCCGCCTCGAGGTCGGCGGGTCCGAGGTCGCGCGGGCGGACCATGTTGACGATGACCCCGCCCACCGGCAGGTGGGCCTCGTGCAGGTGGGCGATGCCGTCGACCGTCTCCTGGACCGGCATCTCCTCGAGGACGGTGACCAGGTGGACGACGGTGCGCGGCGAGCGGAAGAGGGTCATCACGGTGTCGGCCTGCGCCTTGATGGGGCCCACCTTGGCGAGCCCGGCGAGCTCGCCGTTGACGTTGAGGAACTGGGTGATCCGACCGGTCGGGGGAGCGTCGAGGACGACGGCGTCGTATGCGAGGGCGTCCTTGTTGCGGGCGTTGCGCTGGACGGCCTCGTAGACCTTGCCGGTCAGCAGCACGTCACGGACGCCGGGGGCGATGGTGGTGGCGAAGTCGATGATGCCGAAGCGGTCGAGGGCCCGGCCGGCGCGACCGAGCTTGTAGTACATCGAGAGGTACTCGAGCAGCGCCGACTCCGGGTCGATGTGCAGCGCGTAGACCGACCCCGGCGCGACGTCGCCCAACGGCAGCCCGCGGGCGATCCGCCGCTCCTCGTAGGGGAGCGGCTCGACGTCGAACATCCGGGAGATGCCCTGGCGGCCCTCGACCTCGCACAGCAGGACGTTCTTGCCGGTGCTCGCCAGCGCCAGCGCGAGACCGGCCGCGACCGTCGACTTGCCGGTGCCGCCCTTGCCGCTGACCACGTGCAGCTCGACCTCGGGCCAGTCGCTGCGACGGTGGCCGGCCTGGGCTGCACCGTGGACGGGGGACACGTCGTCGAGCCTAGTGTGTGGGTGGCGCCCATCGGCCCCCTCCGCGAGGGTGACTAGCATCGCAGCGAGCCCGGCGCGGACCGTCGGGCCGGGAGAGGAGTGGGCGATGGACAAGGTCGTCGCGAGCGCCGCGGAAGCGGTGGCGGACATCCCCGACGGCGCCAGGTTGTCGGTGGGCGGATTCGGTCTGTGCGGGATCCCGTCGGTGCTGATCCAGGCGTTGCTGGAGGCGGGCACCACGGACCTCGAGGCGGTGTCCAACAACTGCGGTGTCGACGACTGGGGCCTGGGCCTGCTGCTCATGGACAAGCGGCTGCGCCGGATGGTGGCGTCGTACGTCGGGGAGAACAAGGAGTTCGCCCGGCAGTACCTCTCCGGTGAGCTCGAGGTCGAGCTGACCCCCCAGGGCACGCTGGCGGAGCGGATGCGCGCCGGTGGCTCCGGGATCCCGGCGTTCTTCACCGCGACCGGTGTCGGCACGCAGGTCGCCGAGGGCGGCCTGCCCTGGCGGTACGACGACGCGGGCAACGTGGTCGTCGCCTCGCCGCCGAAGCAGACGCAGGTCTTCGAGACCCCCGAGGGCGAGAAGGAGTACGTCCTGGAGCACGCGATCGTGGCGGACTTCGGGCTGGTGCGGGCCTGGAAGGGCGACCGGCACGGCAACCTCGTGTTCCACGACTCGGCCCGCAACTTCAACCCGCTGGCCGCGATGTGCGGGCGGGTCACGATCGCGGAGGTCGAGGAGCTCGTCGAGCCCGGCGAGCTGGACCCCAACGACATCCACACTCCTGGTGTCTTCGTGCAGCGCGTGGTCGCGCTGACGCCGGAGCAGGCCGCGGACAAGCGGATCGAGAAGCGCACCGTGCAGCCTGCGTCCGAGGCTGTCCAGGAACAGAACCCGGGAGGCTGACATGGCATGGACGCGTGAGGAGATGGCCGCGCGGGCGGCCTCCGAGCTGGTCGACGGTTCCTACGTCAACCTCGGGATCGGGTTGCCGACGCTGGTGCCCAACTACGTCGCCGACGACGTGGAGCTGGTGCTGCAGTCGGAGAACGGCATCCTCGGGGTGGGTCCCTACCCCACCGAGGACGCGGTCGACCCGGACCTGATCAACGCGGGCAAGGAGACGGTGACGCTGCGGCGCGGGGCGTCGTTCTTCGACTCCGCGACGTCGTTCGGGATGATCCGCGGCGGCAAGATCGACGCCGCGATCCTGGGCGCGATGCAGGTGTCCGCGGTGGGTGACATCGCCAACTGGATGATCCCCGGCAAGATGGTCAAGGGCATGGGTGGCGCGATGGACCTGGTCCACGGCGCCAAGCGGGTCATCGTGCTGATGGAGCACACCGCCAAGGACGGCTCGCTCAAGATCCTCGACGAGTGCGACCTGCCCTACACCGGCAAGCGGGTGGTGCAGCGGATCATCACCGACCTGTGCGTGATCGACGTGATCGACCCGGCCACCGGCGAGGTCGCCCCCTCGGGCACGCTCGGCGAGCGGGCGCTCAAGCTCGTCGAGCTCGCCCCCGGGGTCACCGAGGACGAGGTCCGCGAGAAGACCGGTCCGGAGCTGGTCTGACATGACGACCCGCGAGCAGCCCTGGTCCGACGATCCGTCCGACGCGGCTGCTCGCGGGCGCCTCGTCGTGCTGAGCCGCAACCCGATCTCGGAGGCCATCGAGGCGATCGCGACCGCCGTCGGCCGTGAGGTCGTGGTGGTGGCCGAGGACGAGGAGGGTCGCGGGGTCGCCGGCATCGCGGCGCTGGCCCTGCGGGCCGGGGACGCGGTGGTGCTCTGCGACCACGACGCCCCGGACGCGCCCCGGGTGCTGCGCGACGCGCTGGCCTCGCCCGCGTCGTACGTCGCGATGATGGCCAGCCGCCGTCGCGCCGAGGGCCTCCTCGCCGACCTGGCGGAGGAGGGCGTGCCCGGGCTCGACCGGTTGCACGTCCCGGCCGGCCTCGACACCGGCGGCAAGGCGCCGGGCGAGATCGCGCTCTCGGTGGTGGCCGAGATCGTCGCCGAGGGCCACGGGCGCTCCGGCGGGCCGCTGCGCCGGGGCTAGGCAGCCCGGGTGCGGCTGGCGGCGGCGACGCCGAGCGCCGCGATCAGCCCGCCGAGCAGGAAGACCGCGAGGAACGGGTCCTGGCCGCCCCGCTCGGAGGCGGCGAAGACCACGCCCGAGACCGACAGGGCCAGCGCGGCGCCGAGCGAGTCGGCGATGGTGAGGGCGGATGAGTTGAAGCCGCGGTCGCGGTCCGACGAGACGGCCAGCATCGCCACGCTCGTGCGCGGGTAGCCGAAGCCCATGCCCGCACCTGCCAGGACGTACGACGCCCCGGTGACCAGGGCGGGCAGGTGCAGCTCGACGGAGAGGGCCAGGGCGGTGACGCCGGCCAGCACCAGCGCGGTGCCCACCCGCATGGCGGTGACGTCGGAGACCCGGCTGCCGAGCCGGGCCTGGGCCTGGCTGGCGACCGCCCAGGTGATGCCGACGAAGGTCAGGGCGATGCCGGCGCGGCCCGGCGAGAGTCCCCACTGCTCCTGGAGGACGTAGACGATGTAGGCCTCGGCGCAGAAGAACGACGCGCTCAGCAGGCCCCGGGTGGCGATCACCGAGGGCAGTCCGCGGCGTCCGACCAGGGTGCCGGGCGGCAGCAGCCGCCGCAGCGAGACGACCACCAGGACGAGCGCCAGCACGGCGGGCAGCGCCGTGCCGGGCTCGGAGCCGAGCAGCTCCAGGGCGAGGACGGCCACCGCCGCGACCGCAGCCCAGACGAGGCTGCCGCGCGGTGCAGTGCCGGCGTCGGTCCCCGCCTCGGTGGGCGGACGGTGCCCCGACCGCAGGGCCGGCGTGATGAGCAGTGCTGCAGCGGCGACGAGCACGACCGCGCCGCCGAAGACCCACCGCCAGCCGAGCGCGTCCGCGACGAGGGCCGCCACCGCCGGCCCGAAGAGGGCCGGGAGCACCCACGCGGCGGCAAAGCTGGCGAAGACGGCGGGTCGCAGGACGGGCGGGAAGACGATGCCGACCAGGACGTAGAGCCCGACGGTGAGCGCGCCCCCGCCGAGGCCCTGCAGGACGCGGCCGGCGAGCAGCACCTCCATGGTGGGGGCCGCCGCGCACACCAGCAGCCCGGCCGAGAAGAGCACCATCGCGACGACCAGCGGCAGGGCCGGGCCGCGACGGTCGCTCCACCGCCCGGCGGCGACGGTGCCCAGCACCCCGCAGGCCAGCGGCGCGGCGAAGGTGAGGGCGTAGAGCGACTCGCCGTCCAGCGCCTGCGCCACGGTCGGCATCACGGTGGTCACCGCCATCGCCTCGAACGCCACGAAGGCGATCAGGGCGAACATGCCGATCGTCGTCGCGGCGTACGACGGGGAGAGCAGCCGCTCGCGGGGCGCGCTGCCCGTGACGCTCCCGGTGTCGTTGCCGGTGTCGTCCCTCGTGTCGTCCCCCGTGCTGCCCGTCATCGTCGTCACGATCGCAGACGCTAGGACCTCACGTGCACTCGAGATCAAGCCGGCGTGAGCGGGCCCACGTGAAGGGGGGCGACGGAATAGTGGCGAGCCGACGACGTTGCCCTGAGGTGACCTTCCCAGCCCTCTCCGTCCTCGACCTCGTGCCCGTCCGCAGCGACCAGCGGACCGGTGACGCCCTCGCCGCCTCGCGGTCCCTGGCGCGCACCGCCGACGCCGCGGGGTACACCCGCTACTGGGTGGCCGAGCACCACAACATGCCGGCCGTCGCCGCGACCAACCCGCCGGTGCTGATCGCGATGCTGGCCGCGGCCACCGAGCGGATCCGGGTGGGGTCGGGCGGCGTGATGCTGCCCAACCACGAGCCGCTGGTGGTGGCCGAGCAGTTCGCGCTGCTCGAGGCGGCCTTCCCCGGACGCATCGACCTCGGCATCGGCCGCGCCCCCGGCACCGACCCGCTCACCCGCTACGTGCTGCGGGGCGGCTCCTCCGCGGCCGCCGACGACGCGGTGACGCGGTTCCCGGAGTACGTCGACGACATCATCACGCTGATGCACCCGGACGGCGTCGAGATGACCGTGGGGGGCCGGCGCCAGCCGTTGCGCGCGACCCCCCGTTCGGCGTCGCTGCCCACCGTGTGGCTGCTCGGATCGTCGGACTACTCGGCCCGGCTGGCCGCGTCGCGGGGACTGCCGTACGTCTTCGCTCACCACTTCGCCGGCCAGGGCACCGCCGAGGCGATCGAGCTGTACCGCTCGTCGTACCAGCCGTCGGAGGCTCACCCGGAGCCGCGCACCTTCCTCACCGTCAACGCCGCCGTGGCCGCGACGGCCGACGAGGCGCGCCGGCTGGCGCTGCCGCAGGTGCTGCAGATGGTGGCGCTGCGCACCGGTGCCCCGCTGACCGCCCAGCGCCTCGTCGAGGAGGCCGAGACCACTCCCGTCCCCGACGCGCACCGCGGGATGGTCGACGCGATGCTGACCCGCTGGGTCGTCGACGAGCCCGTCGCCGCCCGCCGACGGGTGGAGGAGCTGGCCGCCGAGTTCGGTGTCGACGAGGTGATGGTGCACCCGGTGACCTCGGCCTTCGCGGGCACCGACGCGGCCGCGTCTCCGGCGCGGGAGGAGACGCTCCGCCTGCTGGCCGGGTGAGCCAGGCGCGGGTCAGTGGCGTTCCTCGAGGCCGACGGCCTCGCGGAGCTTGTCCACCGACTCGCGCAGCTCGTCGGAGTCGCGGGCGTGGTGGCTCATCAGGTCCGAGAGGGCCTCGGCGATGACGTTGAGCTTCTCCTGGGCGGCCTCCTCGCTGCGGCGGCCGGCGTTCTCCAGGAGCACCAGCAGCAGCAGGGAGAGGATCGCCGAGCCGGTGTGCAGTCCCAGCTCCCACTTCGTGGTGCTGCCCCACAGCGGCTTGCTGAGCGCCCACAGGACGAGGGCCGCCACGATGACGGTGAAGAACGGAGCCCGGCTCACCACCTGGTTGGCCGCGTCGACGAACCGCTCGAAGGCGTCCGGTCGGTTGTCCTTGCCGCGGTCCTCTGCGGCCTCGTTGCGCTCCATGATCGGAGGTTAGTGCGTCCCCGAGTAGGGTGCCGGGCATGACGACGTGGGAATACCAGGTGGCGCCGATCCCGCTCCACAACGAAGCCCTGATGCTCAACAACTTCGGCCAGGACGGCTGGGAGCTGGTGGCCATCCACACCAACGCCCAGGGCGGCCTCGTCGCCTTCCTCAAGCGCGCGAAGGCAGCCTGATGGGAGCGGAGGCGCGCCTGGCCGAGCTGGGCATCACCGTCCCCGAGGTGGTCCCGCCGGTCGCGGCCTACCAGCCCACGGCCCGCACCGGGAACCTCGTGTTCACCGCCGGCCAGCTGCCCGCCCGCGACGGCGAGATGATCGCCGTCGGCAAGGTCGGCGCCGACGTGACCGAGGAGCAGGCCTACGAGTGCGCCCGCCAGTGCGCGCTCAACGCCCTCGCCGCGATCAAGGCCGAGATCGGCTCCCTCGACGACATCGTGCGGATCGTCAAGGCCGTCGTCTTCGTCGCCTCGACCCCCGACTTCACCGGCCAGCCCAAGGTGGCCAACGGCGCGTCCGAGCTGCTCGGCGAGGTCTTCGGCGACGCGGGCAAGCACGCCCGCTCCGCCGTCGGCGTGTCCGTGCTCCCGCTCGACGTCCCGGTCGAGGTCGAGCTCGTCGTGGAGATCAGGGCCTGACCTTGGAGCGGATCCCGCTGCCGCAGGCGCTCGTGGACCAGGCGCGTGCCTTCGAGACCGGCGAGGCCGTGCCCGCCGAGCCGCGCCACGCGGCCACGGTGGTGCTGCTGCGCGAGGGGCACGTCGGCCCCGAGGTCTATCTGCTGCGCCGCCAGACCTCGATGGCCTTCGCCGGCGGGATGTGTGTCTTCCCCGGCGGAGGCGTCGACCCCCGCGACCACGACGCGAGCGTCGCGTGGGCCGGCCCGTCGCCCGCCGAGTGGGCCGAGCGGCTCGCCTGCGACGAGTCGCTGGCCCGGGCCCTGGTGTGTGCGGCCGTGCGCGAGACCTTCGAGGAGTCCGGCGTGCTCCTCGCCGGCCCGTCGGACGACTCGGTCGTGTCCGACACGACCGATGACGACTGGGAGGCCGACCGGGTCGCGCTGGAGACGCGCGAGCTGTCGATGACCGACTTCCTCGTACGCCGCGGGCTCGTCCTGCGCACCGACCTGCTCGGCGCGTGGGCGGGGTGGCTGACGCCGATCTTCGAGCCGCGGCGCTACGAGACGTGGTTCTTCGTCGCGGTGCTGCCCGAGGGGCAGGTGACCCGCGATGTGTCGACCGAGTCGTCCTCGGTGCACTGGACGCCGGCGATGGCGGCCGTCGAGTCGGTCGAGGCTCGCGAGATCCTGATGCTGCCGCCGACCTACCTCACCTGCCTCGACGTGGCGCAGCACCCCACCCCGGCCGAGGTGCTTGCCGCGTCGGCCGGTCGGCGGGTCGAGATGTTCACCCCCGCGGTCGTGTCGTCGGGCGAGGACTTCGTGCTGTCGATGCCCGAGCGCTACCGGCCGCTGGTGGCCGGGCGGTGAGCTGGACCGGGGGGTCCTTCGGGACGTCGGCGACCTGCGTGCTCGCACCCAACGCGGACGTGATGACGCTCGACGGCACCAACACCTGGGTGCTCTCCTCGGGCGGACGCTCGCTCGTCGTCGACCCGGGTCCGGAGATCGAGGCGCACCTCGACGAGGTCTCGGCCACCGGCCAGGACGTCGTCGGCGTGCTCCTGACGCACCACCACGCGGACCACTCGGAGGCGGCCCGGTCCTTCGCCGAGCGGCACCGCTGCGGCGTACGCGCCCTCGACCCGGCGTACCGCCTCGGCTCGGAGGGCCTCGCCGACGGCGACGTGGTCACGGTCGGCGACCTCGAGGTGCACGTCGTGGCCACCCCCGGGCACACCGCCGACTCGCTGTCGTTCGTGGTGCCCTCGGAGTCGGCGGTGCTGACCGGGGACACGGTCCTCGGCCGCGGCACCACCGTCGTCGCGCACCCCGACGGCGAGCTCGGCGCCTACCTCGACTCGCTCGACCGCCTGCACGCGCTGTGCTCGGCGCAGGGCATCACGTCCGTCTGGCCCGGGCACGGGCCGGTCATCGACGATGCACTGGGCGCGCTCGACTTCTACCTCGCGCACCGCCGCGAGCGCCTCGGGCAGGTGCGCGACGCCGTCGCCCTGCTGCGCTCCGGGGGCGTCGCCGACGCGGTCTCCCTGCCACGGCAGGTGGTCGAGATCGTGTACGCCGACGTGGACCCGGTGCTCTGGGGGGCTGCCGAGCTGTCGGTCCGCGCCCAGCTCGCCTACCTGTCGCGCTGACCCTCGACGCGGCCCGCCCGTCGTCCTAGCGTGGCGGGCATGACCCACGACGCCGTCACCACCCTCTCCGCAGCCCTCGACCAGGCCGGCGAGCTGCTGTCCGTCGTGCAGACCGACCACCTCGACCTGCCGACGCCCTGCGACGGCTGGACGGTCCGTGACCTCGGCGACCACCTGGCCGCCTCGCCGGGCCGCTTCCTGGGGATGGCGCACGGGGAGTCGGTCGACTGGAACGCGTCGCCCGACATCGCTCCGAGCAGGTGGGCCGTGCAGTTCCGCGCGGATGCCGCCGCCCTGCTCGCGCACTGGGAGTCGCAGCCCGACGACCAGGCCCCCGGCGCCGACTTCACCACCGCCGAGCTCGCCGTGCACGCCTGGGACCTCGCGCAGGCGGTCGATCCCGGCCGCGCGCTGGACCCCGCCGTCGCGGAGCGGGCGCTGGCCGCGATGCGCCAGGGGCTGACGCCCGAGAACCGCGTCGGGGTCTTCGCGCCGGAGGTGGAGGTCGCCGGCGACGCGTCGGTGCACGACCGGCTGGCCGCCTGGGCGGGGCGCACTCCGCGCTGAGGCGCCCGGTGCGGACGTCCTGAGAAGTGGTCGCCCGGGCCACCAGTCCCCATGACGTCCCGCGGCGGTGGCGGTGCGGCGGGTCAGATGAGGCGTCGGGTACGCCGCCTCAGCACGTACGCCGTCAGCAGCAGCGCCGCGAGGAGCACCCCACCGCCGACAAGGAGGCCCAGGCGCGTCTCGTCCGACATCGGCCAATCGGGCTCGCCGAAGTCGTGCGTCAGGGCCTGGGTCGACGACCCGTC
Organism: Nocardioides terrigena; assembly: GCF_003047265.1. Classification (GTDB taxonomy): domain Bacteria; phylum Actinomycetota; class Actinomycetes; order Propionibacteriales; family Nocardioidaceae; genus Nocardioides; species Nocardioides terrigena. The sequence continues at coordinate 87,111 of NZ_PZYY01000001.1, forward strand.
CGGGTCGGGGAGCAGGTCCACGGCCACGGTGAGTGACGAGGCGGCCACCGGATCGACCGTGCCGATGCCCCTGCGCCAGGTGCTCGTCCCGTCGACCTCGGGGGTCGTGACCACGAGCTCGGAGGCGAGGTCCTCCTCGGACGTGACGAGCAGCAGCTGCAGCCTGTCGTCGAGCCAACCGACCGGTGTGCTGGTCGAGGCGTCGAAGGTGTCGGCCGGGAAGGCGTGGCGCCACTGCTTTCCGGTGGCGACCTGCACGGTCGACGACTCCTGCGCGGGGACGCGCGTCTCCAGGGCGAGCACGTCGCCGCTGGGTGAGAAGTGCCCGGGGAAGCCGTCGGTCCGGGGCAGCAGCCGCGGGTCACGTGTGTCGGCGTCCAGCAGCAGTCCGCCGGACTGCGTGCCGAGCGCAAGACTGCCGTCCTCGGCAACAGCGACGCCGACGAGACCGCGCTGACTGGGGGTCGCGGGCGTTTCGGTGAGCGTGTCGGCGACCTCGACGACTCCGAAGACTGCTCCTCCACCGGAACCTCGCGACCCCGCCAGATCACCCAGCCACGCAATCCGTGTGCCGTCCGGGGACCAGGAGGCCGCACTCGGGCGAAGCCCGGCGCCGAGGACGAGTCGAGTCGTCTGGACCTGTCCGGTTGCCGTCGTCAGGACGCTGAGTGCCGGATCGAGGGTCTGCCGGCCGGTGGCACTCAACCAGGCAAGCCGTTCGCCGGACGGCGAGACTGCGAGGACCGAGTCGTCCTGCCACCCCGGGAGGTCGAGCACGCGGTAGCGGCCGTCGGTGGCACCGACCACCACGGGCAGGTCGTTGCCAGAGACAAAGGCGACCGAGACCGGCCCGACCGCGAGGTCGGCGTCCGTCGGCTCGGTCACGTGGTCGGGGACGTCCTCGATCTGCCTCGGCACCGCCCCCTCCGGCACGACCTCGCCCGCAGGACCCACCAGGGCCGGTGGGCCGGTGACGAGCGTGGCCAGCCCGCCGACGAGGAGCACCATGACGAGCACCAGTCCGGCGCTGACCACCCGGTCGCGCCGGCGCAACCGTCGCCCGCGGTGCCAGAGGTCCGGGTGCGGGGTCGGCCGGGGGGCGTCGTGCGAGAGCTCCTCGAGGGCGTCGTGCAGCCGGCTCATGACTCCACCCCCACGACCTCGGCCAGCTCGGGAGCTAGCACGTGCAGCCGGCCCAACGCCTGCCGGGTCGACGACTTCACGGTGCCGACCGACACCCCGAGCACGGCGGCCGCCTGCACCTCGGTGAGGTCCTCGAAGTAGCGCAGCACCAGCACGGCGCGTTGCTTGGGCGTCAGCCGGGCGAGGGCCTCGGTCACGGACAGCCGCAGGTCGGAGTCCGCGGCCGGCTGCGCGGCGTCGTACCCGCTCAGCGTCGTGTCGGAGAAGCGGCGCTTGCGCCACAGCGAGATGTGCTGGTGGTGCATCGTGCGGCGGGCATAGGCCTCGGGGGAGGTCGAGATGCGCTCCCAGTGCCGCGCTACCTGCATGAGTGCGTGCTGCACGAGGTCCTCCGCGAGGTGGTGGTCGCCGGTGAGCAGCCAGGCGGTGCGCAGCAACGACCCGCTGCGTGCGGCGACGAACTCGTCGAACGCGGCACGGTCCCGGTCGTCCCTGCTCCTCATGGCCCCCCTTCATGCAGTACGACGCGCGCGTGCCGCCCCGCGGGGGTCACAGTCGCGAAGAAACTTTCAGGCGAGGGCGCGCAGCACGGCCTCGACGTCGGCGTCGGAGTTGTAGAGGTGGAAGGACAGCCGCAGCCGGGCGGCCCGGACGGCCGCCCGGATGCCGGCTGCGGCGAGTCGCTCGGGGACGTCGGGAGGACAGGGCGCCGACACGATCGCCGAGTCCCCGGACGGCAGGCCGAGGCCCTCGCGGAAGGCGTCGGCGAGGGCCAGGTCGTGGGCGTGGATGCGGTCGATCCCCACCTCGAGCAGGAGGTCGAGCGCCGGGGCGTGGCCGACCCAGCAGCCCCAGGCCGGCGAGAGGTCGAAGCGCCGGGCGTCCTCGGCCAGCCGCAGCGGCGGCCCGTAGATGGAGTCCCACCGCGAGCCGCCGGCGTACCAGCCCGCGGCCAGCGTGGGCACCGCGTCACGCAGGTCGGCCCCGACGGCGAAGAAGCAGGTGCCGCGCGGCCCGAGCAACCACTTGTAGCCGCCAGCCACGACGTAGTCGGCGACGAGGCCCTCGAGCGGGAGCCAGCCCGCGGCCTGGGTGACGTCGACGAGCGTGCGGGCGCCGTGCCGCGCGGCCGCCTCGGCGAGCCCGGCCAGGTCGAGGACGCGGCCGTCGGACGACTGCACGGCCGAGACGGCGACCAGGTCGACCTCGTCGGTGACCGCGTCGAGCAGTCCGTCGAGGGGCACGAGGCGTACGTCGAGACCCGGCGTGCGCAGGAAGGGGAACAGCACCGAGGTGAAGTCCTCCTCGGCGGCGAGCACGACCGACCCGGGCGGGAGGCCGGCGGCGACGAGCCCGACGAACTGGGAGGTCTGGCTGCCCGTCGCCACGTCGTCGGGGGACCGGCCGATCATCGCGGCGAACGCGGCGCGACCGCGCTCGACGTACGTGTCGACGGACACGGCGTCCACCTCGCCGGCGGCCCGGGCGTCCTCGAAGGCGCGCATCGCCTCGACGCTGCGCCGTGGCGCGAGCCCGAGCGTGGCCGAGTTGAGGAAGACCCCCGCAGGAGCGAACTCCCCGGGGGCCAGGCTCACGAGCGGTGGGATGTGACTACCGGGCGCGGCGCGAGAGGCGCTCGACGTCCATGATCACGACCGAGCGGGGCTCGAGCCGCAGCCAGCCGCGCGAGGCGAAGTCGGCCAGGGCCTTGTTGACCGTCTCGCGGGAGGCGCCGACCAGCTGGGCGAGCTCCTCCTGGGTGAGGTCGTGGTGCACGTGGACGCCGTCGTCGGCGGTGCGGCCGAAGCGGTCCGCGAGGTCGAGCAGCGCCTTGGCGACGCGGCCGGGCACGTCGGAGAACACGAGGTCGGCGACGACGTCGTTGGACTTGCGCAGGCGGGCGGCGAGCTGCGACAGCAGGCCGCGGGCCACGATCGGGCGACCGTCGAGCCAGCGCAGCAGGTCCTCGTGGGACAGCGAGGCGAAGGTCGCGTCGGTGACCGCGGTGACGGTGGCCGAGCGCGGGCCCGGGTCGAAGAGCGAGAGCTCGCCGAACATCTGGCCGGGGCCCATGATCGCGAGGAGGTTCTCCCGGCCGTCGGAGGACGATCGGCCGAGCTTCACCTTGCCGTCGAGGACGACGTAGAGCTTGTCGCCGGAGTCGCCCTCGTGGAAGAGCACGTCGCCGCGGCGCAGCTTGGTCTCGGCCATCGAGCCGCGCAGCGCGGTCGCCGCCTCGTCGTCGAGCGCGCTGAACAGCGGTGCCTGACGAAGTACGTCGTTGTCCACGAAGGTCCCTCCCGTGGTTACGGCCGCCCCGTGGGCCGCCCTGGTGATTGCGCCTGATCCTAGCCGTGGTCCGGATCACAGGTGGCACCCACGCCACGCGCTGGCGTGATCAACCCGTGATCTGCGCCTCCACCTCACCCGGGAGGGGGTGTCGGAGGTGGGCCGTAGGCTGTCCGCGTGCCTGCCCGCGCGTCGAACGCTGCCCCTGCTCCCCGGCCCGACACGGCCCTGGTGCGGCGCGCGCGCAGGGTCGACCGGGTCCTGGCCGAGACCTATCCCGACGCCCGGTGCGAGCTGGACTTCGACACCCCGTTCGAGCTGCTGGTCGTGACCGTGCTGAGCGCCCAGACGACCGACCGCCGGGTCAACGCCGTCCGGCCCACCCTGTTCGCCGCCTATCCCGACGCGACCGCGATGGCGGCGGCCCCGCGCGAGCACCTCGAGCAGATCGTCGGCCCGCTCGGCTTCTTCCGGGCCAAGACCGACGCGCTGCTCAAGCTCAGCCAGGCCCTCGTCGAGCGGTACGACGGGGAGGTGCCGGGTCGTCTCGACGACCTGGTGACCCTGCCGGGCGTGGGCCGCAAGACCGCCAACGTCGTGCTCGGCAACGCCTTCGACGTCCCCGGCATCACCGTCGACACCCACTTCGGCCGGCTCGTCCGTCGGTTCGGCTGGACCGAGGAGACCGACCCGGTCAAGGTCGAGCACGCTGTCGCGGCTCTCTTCCCCAAGCGCGACTGGACGATGCTCTCCCACCACGTCATCTGGCACGGCCGCCGTCGTTGCCACGCCAAGAAGCCGGCGTGCGGGGCCTGTCCGCTCGCCCGCCTCTGCCCGTCCTTCGGCACCGGGCCGATCGACGCCGACGAGGCCGAGAAGCTCGTCAAGACCCAGGGGCCTGCGTGACGCGCACACCCACCCGCACCGCCGCCGCTCTCGCAACAGTCCTGGCCCTGTCGCTGGGCGCCTGCTCGGCCGACGAGCCCGAGCGCCCCACGACGATGCCCGACGTCACCCTGGCCGGCTTCGACGGCGGCGAGGCCGTGGACCTCGGCGAGCTGCGGGGGCCGGCGCTGGTCAACCTGTGGGCGTCGTGGTGCGGTCCGTGCCGCGAGGAGATGCCCCTCCTGGAGGAGTTCCACCAGCAGCACGGCGACGAGGTGTCGGTGCTCGGCATCGACTACCAGGACGCCCAGCCCGCCAAGGCGGCCGAGCTGGTCGCCCAGACCGGCGTCACCTACCAGCTCGTGACCGACCCCGACGGTGAGGTCAGCGGGCAGGGCGCGTTCCCCAACCTGCGCGGGCTGCCCTTCTGGGCGCTGGTGGACGCCGACGGCACGGTCACCCACCTCAAGGCCGGCGAGGTCGACTCGGTGGACGAGATCGTGGCCCTGGCCGAGCAGCACCTCGGGGTGACCCTGTGAGTGGTGTGGACGCGATGGTCGGACGCGACGACCTCCCCGGCTGGCTGCGCCCCGTGGTCGACGCGTGTGCCGAGATCACGGTCCACGAGCTGACCCGCTTCATGCCGCCCGAGGGCAACGACGCCCGCCGCGGGGCGGTCCTGATGCTCTTCGCCGACACCGACGCCGACGGCGAGGGCGAGATCCTGCTGACCGAGCGCGCCCACCACATGCGCTCGCACCCGGGCCAGGTGTCCTTCCCCGGTGGCACCATCGACCCGGGGGAGACCCCGATCGAGGCCGCGTTGCGCGAGGCCGAGGAGGAGATCGCCCTCGACCCCACGTCCATCGAGGTCTTCGGCGAGCTGCCCGAGCTGTGGTTGCCGCCGAGCAACTTCGCGGTCACCCCGGTCCTCGGCTGGTGGCGGGAGAGGGGCGAGGTGGGCATCGCGAGCCCCGACGAGGTCCACGAGATCCACCACGTGCCGATCAGCGAGCTGCTCGATCCCACCCACCGCATCACCGTCCGCCACCCCAGCGGCTGGCTCGGCCCGGGTTTCCTCATCGGAGCCGACCGCGACGTCATCCTGTGGGGCTTCACCGCCGGGATCATCGCCCGGCTCTTCGACTTCCTCGACTGGACGACGCCCTGGGACGCGGAGCGGGTGCGTGACCTCCCGGCGTACATGTTGCAGGGTGATCCCACGCCGGGCCAGGACATCCGGGCCAACACCAGGCTCGGGGAGTGAGCATGAACGTCCTCGACTGGTGCCTCGTCGCACTGGTGGGCATCTACGCCCTCTCCGGCTACTGGCAGGGCTTCGTCACCGGGGCGTTCGCGACCGCCGGGCTGCTGCTCGGTGGCCTGTTCGGCGTGTGGCTCGCCCCGATCGCGCTCGGTGACGCCGACCCGTCCCTGTGGGTCTCGCTGGGGGCGCTGTTCATCGTCATCCTGGCGGCCTCGCTGGGGCAGGCGCTCTTCCAGTACGTCGGCGCGCGGATCCGGGCACGGATCCGCTGGCAGCCGATCCGTGCGGTCGACGCGGTCGGCGGTGCCGCCCTGAGCGCCGTCGCGGTCCTCATCGTCGCCTGGGCGCTGGGCGTCGCTGTGTCGGGCTCCCGGATCGGGGCCATCACCCCCACCGTGCGCGACTCGACGGTGCTCGCGAAGGTCGACTCCATGCTGCCCGGCCAGGCGACCGGGGTGCTCCAGGCCTTCAACAACGTGGTGGGCACGACGTTCTTCCCGCGCTACCTCGAGCCCTTCGCCCCCGAGCGGATCGTGGAGGTCAAGGCCGGCCCCCAGCGGCTGCTCACCGATCCCGACGTGGTCGACGCGCAGAGCAGCGTGCTGAAGGTCCGCGGCACCAACGCCTGCGGCAGCGGCCTCGAGGGCACCGGCTTCCTCTACTCCGACGGCCGCCTGATGACCAACGCCCACGTCGTCGCCGGCGTGCGCCAGCCCGAGGTCGAGCTCGGCGACGGCACCAGCGTCACCGCGACCGTCGTGCACTACGACCCCGACATCGACGTGGCCGTCCTGGCCCTCGACGACGGCGACCTGCCGACCCTGGTCTTCGACCGCGAGGCCGGCCCGCAGGACGGCGTGGCCATCGTGGGCTACCCGCAGGACGGCCCGTACGACGTCCAGGCCGGCCGGATCCGCTCCGTGCAACGGCTGCGCTCGCCCGACATCTACGGCGACGGCACCGTCATCCGCGAGGTGTTCTCGTTGCGCGGGCTCGTCCGGGCCGGCAACTCCGGCGGCCCGATCATCTCCTCGGGCGGTGACGTCGTGGGCCTGGTGTTCGCCGCGTCGGTCACCGACCGCGACACGGGCTACGCACTGACGGCCGACCAGGTCGCCGAGTCCGCGGCGCGGGGGCTCACGGCCCAGGAGGCCGTGGGCACCGGGGCCTGCACGACCTGAGCGGTCAGGCCTTCGGGCGGGGCTTGGCCAGCGTGTCGACCGGGCCGGCGTCCGTCCTGCCCTTGAGGGCGGCCGGGATCTGCTGGCCCTGGTTGATCGCGCGCTCGGGGGCCTTGACCTGCTTGACCTGCCGTAGGCCGATGTAGGCGAGCAGGGCGGCGATCAGCACGTAGACGCCGAAGACGATGAGGAAGCACCACGCCAGGTCGAGCCCGGTCATGTTGATGAAGTAGGCGATCGCGACCGACAACATGATGATCGCCAGCACGCCGATGAAGGCGGCGCCGGCGAACAGGCCGATGCCGGTGCCACCGTGCTTGAAGCTGACCTTGAGCTCGGACTTGGCCAGCTCGATCTCCTTGGAGATCAGCGTGGAGATGTCGCGGCTGGCGTCGACGACGAGGCCGCCGATCGTGGGATCGGTGTCCTTGACCGGGGTGGTGGCCATGTGTGGTCCTTCGCAGAGTACGACGCGGATCTGACGCTCGTGACCCTATACGAGGGCGTCCGTCGCCTCCCGCCCCGATAGGATCGTGCGTGGTGTGCCGGGAAGTCTGGTCGGCCCGTGGCCCAGCAGGCCGCGGAGTGACCTGACAGCGACCCCGAAAGCGTGTGCCGCATGCCGAGCGACATCCCCCGCAAGCCCGATGCAGACCGGGACACCTCCGACGTCTCCGAGGACGAGGTCTGGGCGACCGGCCCGTCGTACCTCGCGAGCAACAAGCCGCTGGCCCGCCTCGTCGCCCGTCCGGTGCGGGAGTTCCTGCGCATCGAGGCGTCGGGCTCGATCCTGCTGCTCCTCGCCGCCGCGGCGGCCCTGATCTGGGCCAACAGCCCGTGGGCGTCGTCGTACGACGCGTTCTGGCACACCGTCGTCGGCATCGACCTCGGCGGCTTCCGGATCGAGGAGACCCTCCAGCACTGGGTCAACGACGCCCTGATGGTCATCTTCTTCTTCGTGGTCGGGCTCGAGATCAAGTACGAGCTCGTCACCGGCGGCCTGCGCGACCCCAAGACGGCGGCGCTGCCCATCGTGGCCGCGATCGGCGGCATGCTCGTCCCGGCCGGCCTCTACCTGCTCATCGCGGGCGGCGGCGCCGGCCGTGACGGCTGGGGCATCCCGATGGCCACCGACATCGCCTTCGCCGTCGGCGTGCTCGGCCTGCTCGGTCGGCGGATCCCGTCGGCGGCCCGGCTTTTCCTGCTGACGCTGGCGATCGTCGACGACATCGGCGCGATCATCGTGATCGCCGCGTTCTACACCGACGACCTGCACCTGGAGTGGCTCGCGCTCGCGCTGGTCCTGCTGGGCGTGATGATCGCGCTGCGGATGCTGCGCGTGTGGTCGCTGTGGGTGTACGCCGTGCTGGGCTTCTTCGTGTGGTTCGCGATGCTGGAGTCGGGCGTCCACGCCACGCTGGCCGGCGTGGCCATCGGCCTGATCACCCCGGCGACGTCCCTGCTGCGCGAGGACGTCGCCCGCTCCTACGCCCAGCGCGCGCTCCGGGACCGGCACCTCGACCCGGAGGAGCTGAGCCGGTTGCGCTTCCTGCTCAACGAGTCGGTGCCGGTGGTGGAGCGGCTCCAGACCTCGCTGCACCCGTTGTCGTCGTACGTCGTGCTGCCGATCTTCGCGCTGGCCAACGCCGGGGTGGCGCTCGGGGGTGGTGCGCTCGGTGACGCGCTGACCTCGGCGGTCGGGCTCGGCATCATGGTCGGCCTCGTGGTGGGCAAGCCGCTGGGCATCCTGGTGGCCTGCCTCATCGCCGTACGCCTCGGGCTCGGACGGCTGCCGGACCACACCACGTGGCCCATGGTGATCGGGCTCGGCTCGGTCGCCGGCATCGGCTTCACCGTCTCGATCTTCATCGCCGGCCTGTCGTTCCCCGGCTCCGACGTGCTGACCAGCGAGGCCAAGGTCGGGATCCTGGTCGCCTCGCTCGTGGCCGCGGTGATCGGCACGGTCCTGCTGCTCGCCGCGACCCGGGGGCACGAGCCGGAGCCGCTGGACGCCGACTGAGGCCACTGTCGGGGTCCCTGCTGGGGTAGTACCGGACCTTTGGGTGGCCACGATCGGCGTGTCGCCACCCGAAGGTCCGGTACTACCCCAGCAAGACGGATCGAGGCGCAGGCCCCTCGCCGGGGTAGTCCGTGACGAAGGGACCCCAGATTTCGAGGATCTGGGGTCCGTCCGTCACGGACTACCCCGCGTGGTCCCCAACTACCCAGCGGAGAGTCAGGCGGATCAGTCGTCCGCGGACGCGCCTTCCTTGCCCTTGATGAGCTCCATCACCGTGGAGTCGGCGAGCGTCGTCACGTCGCCCACCTCGCGGTGCTCGGCGACGTCCTTGAGGAGGCGGCGCATGATCTTGCCCGAGCGGGTCTTGGGCAGCTCGGGGACGATCATGATCTGGCGCGGCTTGGCGATCGCGCCGATCTCCTTCTGCACGTGCTTGCGCAGCTCCTCGATGAGGTCGTCGGGGGCGGCGCCGTCGTCGTCGAGCGCCGACTCGCGCAGGATCACGAACGCGCACACCGCCTGGCCGGTCATCTCGTCGGCCGCACCGACGACTGCCGCCTCGGCGACCTTCGGGTGCGACACGAGCGCCGACTCGATCTCGGTGGTCGAGAGCCGGTGGCCCGAGACGTTCATGACGTCGTCGACGCGGCCGAGCAGCCAGATGTCCCCGTCGTCGTCCTTCTTGGCGCCGTCGCCGGCGAAGTACAGGCCCTCCCAGCGCGACCAGTAGGTGTCCTTGAAGCGCTGGTCGTCGCCCCACAGGGTCCGCAGCATCGCGGGCCACGGCTCCTTGATGACGAGGTAACCGCCGGAGCCGTCGGGCACCGACTCGGCCTCGTCGTTGACGACGTCGACCGAGATGCCGGGCAGCGCTCGCATCGCCGAGCCGGGCTTGCCCGCGGTGACACCGGGCAGCGGGCTGATCATGATCTGGCCGGTCTCGGTCTGCCACCAGGTGTCGACGATCGGCGTCCTGTCGGCCCCGATGTGCTTGCGGTACCAGATGTAGGCCTCGGGGTTGATGGACTCACCGACCGAGCCGAGCAGGCGGATCGAGGACAGGTCGTGCTTGGCGGGGATGTCGTCGCCCCACTTCATGAAGGTCCTGATCGCGGTGGGCGCGGTGTAGAAGATCGTCACGCCGTACTTCTCGATGATCTCCCACCAGCGGCCCTTGTGCGGGGAGTCCGGGGTGCCCTCGTACATCACCTGCGTGGCGCCGTTGGCGAGCGGTCCGTAGACCATGTAGCTGTGGCCGGTCACCCAGCCGACGTCGGCGGTGCACCAGTAGACGTCCGTCTCCGGCTTGAGGTCGAAGACCGACCAGTGCGTGTACGACGTCCCGGTGAGGTAGCCGCCCGTCGTGTGCAGGATGCCCTTGGGCTTGCCCGTCGTGCCGGACGTGTACATCACGTAGAGCGGGTGCTCGCTGTCGTGCATCTCGGGCTCGTGGTCGGGGGAGGCGCCGTCGACGACGTCGTGCCACCACACGTCGCGGCTCTCGTCCCAGTCGACGTCCTGGCCCGTACGTCGCACCACGACGACCGAGCGCACCTCCTGGCCCTGCTCCGCGGCCTTGGTGACGGCCTCGTCCACGGCCGGCTTGAGGGCGCTCGGGGCGCCCCGGCGGTAGCCGCCGTCGGAGGTGATGATGACCTCGGCCTGGCAGTCGGCGACCCGGGTGGCCAGCGCGTCGGCGGAGAAGCCGCCGAAGACGACCGTGTGCGGGGCGCCGAGGCGGGCGCAGGCCAGCATCGCTATCGCGACCTCGGGGATCATCGGCATGTAGATCGCGACCCGGTCGCCCTTCTTCACGCCGAGCTCGGTGAGGGCATTGGCGGCACGGGAGACCTGGTCCTTGAGGTCGGCGTACGTCAGGTCCCGGGTGTCGTCCTCCGGCTCGCCCACCCAGTGGATGGCGACCTTGTCGCCGCGACCGGCGTCGACGTGCCGGTCGACGCAGTTGACGGCGGCGTTGATGGTGCCGCCGACGAACCACTTCGCGAAGGGGGCGTTGGACCAGTCGAGGACCTGGTCCCACTTCTGGCCCCAGTCGAGGCGCTCAGCCGCCTCGGCCCAGAAGGCCTCGCGGTCGGACGAGGCGCGGTCGTAGGCCTCCTCCTTCACGTTGGCGTCGGCCGCGAGGTCGGCCGGGGGCTCGAAGCGGCGGTCTTCGGTGGCGAGGTTGGCGAGGGCGTCGGACTTCTGCTCGGTCATCGTGGCTCCGTCTTGTCGGATCGGTGGTGTCGAGGTGCGGCGGCGACGTGCGCCGCCGGACGGCCGGTCCCGAACCTACTCGGCGGAGGTCGGCCGGTCGATGGTCCGACGCCCGGGCCGGCCCTGCGCTGGGTGCAGCGCTGGTGTGGGCCGGTCCGGGCGTCGGGTGGGTCGATCAGTGGTGCACGGCACCCTCGGCGCCGGCGCCGGTGAGGGCGCGGACCTCGAGCTCGGTGAAGCGGTCCTCCGCACTCGGCTCGCGGGCCGAGATGGTGCCGATGTAGCCGAGCAGGAAGCCCAGCGGGATCGACACGATGCCCGGGTTGTTGAGCGGGAAGATCGCCCAGTCGGAGTCCGGGAACATCGAGGTGGGTGCTCCCGACATGACCGGGGAGAGCAGCACCAGGCCCACGGCGGAGATGAGGCCGCCGTAGATGCTCCACGTGGCGCCGCGGGTGTTGAAGCGCCGCCAGAACATGTTGTAGATGATCGCCGGCAGGTTGGCCGACGCCGCCACCGCGAAGGCCAGGGCCACGAGGAAGGCGATGTTGAGCCGCTGGGCCGGGATCGACAGCACGATGGCCACCGCCCCGATCCCGAAGGCCGCGATGCGGGCGACCCGGACCTCGTCCTGCTCGCTGACCGGCTTGTCCTTCTTGATGACTCCCTTGTAGAGGTCGTGCGCCACCGAGGAGGACGACGCGAGCGTCAGGCCGGCCACCACGGCGAGGATGGTGGCGAAGGCCACCGCCGCGATGAGGGCGAGGAGCACGGCGCCACCGGTGGAGCCTTCTCCGCCACCGACGGCCTCGGCCAGCAGCGGCGAGGCGAGGTTCTGGTTGCCACCGGTCGCGGGGTCGAGCACGTCACGGTCGAGCAGGGCCGCGGCACCGAAGCCGAGGACCAGCGTCATCAGGTAGAACGCACCGATCAGGCCGATCGCCCACAGCACCGACTTGCGCGCGTCGCGCGCCGTCGGGACGGTGTAGAAGCGGATCAGGATGTGCGGCAGGCCGGCGGTGCCCAGGACGAGGGCCAGGCCGAGCGACAGGAAGTCGATCTGCGAGGTCAGCGTGCTGCCGTACTGCAGGCCGGGCTGGAGGAACGCGTCTCCCTGGCCGGAGTTCTCGGCGGCGGCGCCGAGCAGCGAGGAGAGGTTGAAGTTGAACTCCGCGAGCACCAGCACCACGATCAGCGCCGAGCCGATCATGAGCAGCACGGCCTTGGTGATCTGGACGTACGTCGTGCCCTTCATGCCGCCGACGACGACGTAGAAGATCATGAGCACGCCGACGCCGATGATGGTGATGTTCTTGATCGCCTGGCTGTCGACGCCCAGCAGCAGCGCCACCAGGGTGCCGGCGCCGACCATCTGGGCCAGCAGGTAGAAGATCGAGACCACGACCGTGGAGATCGAGGCCGCGGTGCGCACCTTGCGCTGGTTCATCCGGAAGGCCAGCTGGTCGGCCATCGTGTAGCGCCCGGCGTTGCGCAGCATCTCGGCGACGAGGAGCAGCGCCACCAGCCACGCGACGAGGAAGCCGATGGAGTAGAGGAAGCCGTCGTAGCCGTAGATCGCGATCGCCCCGGAAATGCCCAGGAAGGACGCGGCCGACATGTAGTCGCCGCCGATGGCGAGGCCGTTCTGGAAGCCGGAGAAGGACCGGCCACCCGAGTAGAAGTCGGCGGCGGTCTTGGTCTGGCGGCTCGCCCAGAACGTGATGCCGATCGTCAGGGCGACGACCGACAGGAACAGGAAGGTGGTCAGGAACTGGTCGCTCATGCCTGGCCTCGCTTCGCGTCGGTGCCGGCCTGGTCGCGGTAGGCCTGCTCGAGGTTGCGGGCCAGCGGGTCGAGCTTGGCGTTGGAGAAGCGGCTGTACAGCCACGCCAGCCCGAAGGTGGTCACGAACTGCAGCAGCCCGAAGATCAGGGCCACGTTGATGTTGCCGACGACCTTGATGGCCATGAAGTCGCCCGCCCAGTTCGACATGCAGACGTACAGCAGGTACCAGGCGAGGAACGCCGCCGTGGCGGGGAAGACGAAGCCGCGGTAGCGGCGGCGGAGCTCGGTGAACTCGGACGACTCGTGCAGTCGGTCGTAGACCGGGTCGTGGCGCGCGGCCTGTTCGTGGGTCTCGGATGTCACGGTGATTCCTTCCACGCGGGGGTCACCGATGTGTGACCGCCGTCACCGTCGCACCGTCGCGGCGTACCGGGGGAGGGGGTCGCGGCCGTACGTCGGCGGGCGGGGTCCGCGCGTCGCTGAGCGGTCGGATGCGTACGACGAGCGGTCGACGCGGCGCCCCCGGCCGGCGGGCGGCGAGGGCGCCGGAGTCACCGCGGTGTCACCGCGTCTTCACCGGGTGCAGCCGTGGAGTGGAGCCGTGGGTCAGGACGACGAGGCCTGCGCGTGGCCGTCGCGGGCCGTGCCGTCGAGCGCGGGCGCGGTGCCGTCGCCGGACGTGCCGGCGGCGTTCCCGACGGACTTCTTGATCAGCGCCTCGAGGTCGAGGCCGGTCGACGTCTTGAGCATGTTGAGTGTCTGCACGACGTTGTCGTTGACCTGGCGCGGCAGGGCCCCGGCGCCGTCGGAGGAGATCACTGTCAGCTGGTCGATCGCCGCCATCGGGGCGGCGACCTCGCGGGCGATCTGGGGCAGGACCTCGATGAGCATCTGCAGGACGGCGGCGTCGTTGTAGTGCGCGAACGCGTCGGCGCGCTTGTCCATCGCCTCGGCCTCGGCCTGCCCGACGGCCAGGGTCGCGGCCGCGGTGGCCTCGCCCTCGGCGCGCGTCGCGTCGGCCTCCGCCGTACGCCGGGCCTTCTCCGCCTCACCACGGCGCGCCCCCTCGATGGCCTCGGCCTCGGCGAGCGCCGTACGACGGGACTTCTCGGCCTCACCGCTGAGGCGGGCCTCCTCGGCCTTGGCCTGCGCGGCGGCGATGGTGGCGGCCTTGCGGGCCTCGGCGGCGGCGATCTCGGCCGAGCGCTGGGCCTCGGCCTCCTGCTCGACCTTGTAGCGGGCGGCGTCGGCCGGCTTGCGGACCTCGGTCTCGAGGTTGCGCTCGGTCAGCGCGGCCTGGCGGACGGCGACCTTCTCCTGCTCCAGCAGGATCGCCTGGTCCCGGTCGGCCTGGGCCAGCGGTCCCGAGGCGGCGGCGGTCGCGGAGGCCGCGTCGGTCTCGGCCTTGATCTCGGCCTGCTTGAGGGCGAGGGTCCGGGTGGAGATGGCGATCTCCTGCTCGGCGGCGATCCGGGCCTGCTCGGCGGCCTGCCGGGCGTTGGCCTCGGCGATGGAGGCGGCCTGCTGGATGCGCGCGGCCTCGGGGCGACCGAGGTCGGCGAGGTAGGTGCCGTCGTCGGTGACGTCCTGGATCTGGAAGGTGTCGAGGATGAGGCCCTGGCCGGTGAGGGAGTTCTCGGACTCGTCCGCCACCCGCTGGGCGAACGCCGCCCGGTCACGGATGATCTGCTCGACCGTCAGGCCGCCGACGATGGAGCGCAGGGCCCCGGCGAGCACCTCCTGCGTGAAGGCCTCGACCTCCTCCTGCTGGCTGAGGAACCGCTGGGCGGCGAGCCGGATCTGGTCGGCGTTGCCGCCGACCTTGACGATGGCCACGCCCTCCACGTTGAGCTTGATGCCCTGGCCGGAGACCGCGCCGCGGATCTGCACCGAGATGCGCCGCGAGGAGAGGTCGAGCGTGCCGAGCTTCTGGACGAACGGGATGACGAAGACGCCGCCACCGAGGATGACCTTCTGTCCCGAGAGGTCGTGGCTCAGTGCGCCGGTCTCGGGGTTGAGCACGGCCTTGCCCTTGCGTCCGGTCACGATGTACGCCTGGTTGGGACCGGCCACCTTGTAGCGGCTCGTGATGAGGAGCAGCAGCAGGACGACGAGGACGACGAGGCCACCGACGGCGACGAGGGGGCTGGACAGTTCCACGGGGTTCTCCTGGGCGTGTGGTGGGTGTGCGGGTGGTGGGTCGGTCAGGCGATCTCGGGCCACACCGGGGCGACGGTGACCGAGGTGGGCGACAGCACGCTGGTGACGTGCACCGGCGTCCCGGGCTCGATGGGGTGCTCGGCGCGGGCGTTGAGGCGCATGGTGTGGCCGCCGACGAGGATGTCGACGACGCCGAGCCCGTCCGCGGGGATCTGGGTGATGACGCGACCGTCGCGACCGATGGTGTCGTCGGTCGTGGGGGTGGAGTCGCTGCTGCCGTCGCTCAGCAACCGGGTCAGCCACCAGGCGAACCACGCGAAGGCGGAGCCGGTGACCAGGCCGACCGGGATCGCGAGCGCCGTACCGAGCGCTCCCTGGACGGCGGCCGCCCCGAAGCCGGTGGCGGCGACGAAGGCGCCGACCACGGCACTGGAGAAGGCGTCCCCACCGAGGGCGTCGAGGGCGCCGTCGAAGAGGTCGCCGACGACGAGCGAGACCAGGAGCAGGCCGAGTCCGACCAGCCCGATCACCATGAACGTCGTCATGCATCTCCCCCGTGCCGCGCGCCCGTCTCCCCCGACGGGGCGCCCAGCATGCCAGACGTCGCGGTCCGCTGTCCGGCATTGCCGCAGGGTCGCGTCGCCGGGTGGTCCCGCGTCAGCGCTGCAGGTCCACGGCCTCCGGGGTGTGCAGCCGCACCATGAAGCGGCCGGCGTGGGCGGGGATCCGGGCGCGGGTGAGGCGGCTGACGACCACCATCGTGGCCAGCGAGGCGGGGACGCTCCACGCCGCCGGCTGGCCCAGCAGCACCGCCGCCCACCCGGTCGTCGCGTTGGTGAGCAGGGTCCACCCGACGGCGCAGCCCGACCCGATGCCACCGACGAGCAGGCCGGCCACCGCGCCGGCCGCGGTGAGCCCGCGCCACCAGATGCCGAGCAGCAGCAGCGGGCAGAAGGTCGAGGCGGCCACCGCGAAGGCCAGCCCGACGGTCCGGGCGACCCCGACGTCGGGGGCCGCGATGGCCACGGCGCACGGCACGACGACCGCGACGACCCCGGCGGCCCTGAAGGCGGTGATCCCGCTGAGCCGCTTGCTCGCGACGTCCTGGCTGAGCACCCCGGCGACCGCGATGGTCAGCCCCGAGCTGGTGGACAGGAACGCGGCGAAGGCGCCGGCCGTCACCATGCCGGTCAGCAGCTCGCCGCCGAGCCCCGGGACCATCAGCCGCGGCAGCTCGAGCACCAGGGTGTCGGAGGCGCCGACCGCCTGGTCGGACGCGTAGAGCCGTCCCAGCGCGCCGTACACGGGGGGCAGCAGGTAGAAGACGCCGAGGAGGCCGAGGACCACGAGCGTCGTACGCCGCGCGGCGCGGCCGTCGGGGTTGGTGTAGAAGCGCACGACCACGTGCGGCAGGCCCATCGTGCCGAGGAACGTCGCGATGATCAGCGAGTAGGTGACGTAGAGGCCCTGCGCGCCGCCGTCCCCCAGCGGCAGCGACCAGAAGGCGTCACCGGGGGCGGCCGCGTCCGCGGGGTTGGGGGCGCCGTCGCCGACCCAGACGGCGAGCAGCACGCAGGCCGGGATGAGCAGGGCGGTCAGCTTGAGCCAGTACTGGAAGGCCTGCACGAAGGTGATCGACCGCATGCCGCCGGAGGTGACGTTGATGAGCACGACGGCCGCGACGATCACGGCGCCCAGCCAGGTCGGCGCCCCGATGGTGGCCGCCAGCGTGATGCCCGCGCCCTGGAACTGGGGGAGCAGGTAGAGCCACCCGATGCCGACGACCAGCGCCGAGCACAGGGACCGCACCCGCCGCGAGCCCAGCCGGGCCTCGGCGAAGTCCGGCAGCGTGTAGGCCCCGGAGCGGCGCAGCGGCGCGGCCACCAGCACGAGCAGCACGAGGTAGCCGGCGGTCCAGCCGACGGGGTACCAGAGCATGTCGGCGCCGAAGACCAGCACCAGGCCGGCGACGCCGAGGAAGGACGCGGCCGAGAGGTACTCGCCGCCGATCGCGCTCGCGTTGAGCCCGGGTCGCACCGTGCGGGACGCGACGAAGAAGTCGCTGGTGGTGCGGGAGAACCGCAGCCCCCACGTGCCGATCGCCAGGGTCGCCACCGTGACGAGGACGACCGCGACGATCCCGGGGACGCTGGTCACCCCGCCCTCCTCACGGGGTCTCCGGGTCGTCGACCAGGTCGATGAAGTCGCGCTCGTTGGCCTCGGCCCGGCGCACGTAGATCCAGCCCAGGGCGAGCAGCCAGGGGTAGACCAGCACCCCGAGCAGCAGCCACGGGACCGGCACGCCGGCCACCCGCACCTCGCTGAGGTGCGGGAAGAGGTGGAAGACCAGGGGGAGCACCCCGACCGTGAGCCCGAGCGCGACGAGCACCCCGGCCGCCAGCCGCAGCTGCTCGCCGAGCAACGAGCTCATGTAGACGGCGCCGAGCTCGGTGTCGGCGTCGATCTCGCGCGACGCCGTCGGTCGTACGCCGCTCGTCCGGCGCCGCGGGGGGCCGGTGACCCGGACCCGGGCCGGTCTCCCGGGCTCGCTCACGGGGCCCGCCGGGTGAGCAGCTCGCGCAGCTCGCGGGTGTGCCGGCGGCTGACCGCGAGCTCCTGCCCGGCCACCACCACCGAGACCCGGCCGGCGTCGGTGCGGACCTCCTCGATGTGCGGGAGCGCGACGAGCAGGGAGCGGTGGATGCGGACGAAGCCGGCCGGCGCCCACTCCTCGGCCAGGGTCGACAGCGGGGTGCGGACCAGGTGCGACCCCTCGCTGGTGTGCAGCCGGGCGTAGTCGCCCTGCGCCTCCACATGGGTGATGTCGGAGCGCTGCACGAAGCGGGTCACCCCGCCGCGCTCGACGGCGATCTGCGCGTCGCCGGACGGCGCCGGTGCGCCGGCCTCGACCACGCGGCGTACGGCCTCGGCGAGGCGCTCGGCCCGCACCGGCTTGAGGACGTAGTCGACCGCGGCGAGCTCGAACGCCGACACGGCGTGCTCCTCGTGGGCGGTCACGAAGACGATCGGCGGCGGCGTGCGGAAGCGGGACAGCACCTGAGCGAGGTCGAGCCCGGTGAGGCCGGGCATCTGGATGTCGAGGAAGACCGCGTCCACCTCGAGGTCCTGCAGCATCCGCAGCGCCTCGGTGGCGGAGTTGCAGCCGAGCACGCCGGCGACGCGGTCGTCGCGCTCGAGGAGGTAGGTCAGCTCGTCGAGGGCGGGCCGCTCGTCGTCGATGACGAGGATGCGCAGGCCGCTCTGGCTCATGCGCGGCAGCCTAGTGTCGGATCAGGCGCTCGCGGCCACGCCGGGCGCGAACTTCGGGACCCGCACGGTCACCTTGGTGCCTGCCCCCGGCGCGGTCTCCACGACGAGGCCGTACTCGTCGCCGTACGCGTTGCGCAGCCGGGCGTCGACGTTGCCGAGCCCGACCGAGTCCATCGAGGTGTCCCCGGCGAGCGCGCGGCGTACGCGCTCGGGGTCCTCGCCGCTGCCGTCGTCCTCGACCTCGATGATGCACTCCTGGTCGAGGTCGCGGGCCAGGATGCTGAGCCGGCCGACCCCGTCCTCCTTGTCGGCGCTGGCCTCGAGGCCGTGGCGCACGGCGTTCTCGACGAGCGGCTGGATGCAGAGGAAGGGCACGGCGACCGGCAGCACCTCGGGCGCGATCCGGAGCGTGACCTGGAGGCGGTCGCCGAAACGGGCCTGCTCCAGCAGCAGGTAGCGCTCCACGGAGCGAAGCTCCTCGGCGAGGGTCGTGTACTCGCCGTGGCGGCGGAAGGAGTAGCGGGTGAAGTCGGCGAACTCGAGCAGCAGCTCGCGGGCCCGGTCGGGGTCGGTGCGGACGAAGCTGGCGATGGCGCCGAGCGAGTTGTAGATGAAGTGCGGGCTGATCTGGGCGCGCAGGGCGCGCACCTCCGCCTCCATGAGGCGGGTCCGGGAGGCGTCGAGCTCGGCGAGCTCGAGCTGGCCCGAGACCCACAGGGCCACCTCGTCGGCCGCCCGGATGAGCCCACCGGTCGCGTACGCCGCGCCGACGACGAGCGCGCCGGCGATCGTCTCCTCGACGACCAGCGGCGCGAGCACCACCTGTCGCACCTCGCACCGCGGGTGCTGGCAGGCGAGGTCGGCCACCCGGGTGCGGCCGGTGTCGACGAGGTCGGGCAGGAAGCGCGGCACGTCCTCGACGTGGTGCTGGCCCGATCCGTCCCAGGCCAGGACGCCGCGGGTGTCGGTGAGGGCGGCGGCGGGTGTGCCGAGGAGGGCGCGGAGGTGGCCGAGGCTGCGCTCCGCGCTGTCGGTCGTGAGTCCTGCGCGCAGGGCGGGGCTGGCCAGCGACGCGTTGTGCAGCGCCCGGAAGGTCGCGCGGTCGGCCTGGGAGCCGAGCGCCGTGCGCCGGTGGTCGGACCGTCGCCAGCGCCGCATGCCCGAAGACTAGTGCCGGGGCGCTCGCTGCGGCGCCTACCGGAAGTCGATGAGCAGCATGTCGGTGTCGGTGCCGTCGGAGATGATCGGACCCTCGTGCGACGCGTCGTCCCCGGGATCGGTCGACGGGCCCTCGTCGCGGTCGATCACCTGCGCGCGGAAGCACTCGGTGCGGTAGGCCAGCTGCATGCCGTCGTGGCCGCGGCCGTAGTCGTCGTACAGGGCGCGGACCTTGTCGAGGCGGGCCTCGCGGGCGGCCTCGTCGAGGCTGGCGACGTAGGAGCGCGACGCCACGATGTCGACGAGCGTCTCGCGGTTGACGTCCTGCCAGTGCGCGAAGTTCTTGGCCTCGACGGGGCCGAAGAGGTCGGAGTCCGCCAGGATCCGCTGGGACGAGGACGTCATCCCCTGCTCGCCCATGGCCTCGACGAGGCGTCGTACCCACGGGATGCGCTGGTCGAAGAAGTTCCACGCGAGCGCGAGGTGGCCGCCGGGCTTGAGCACGCGGGCGATCTCCGGCAGCGCGACGTCGTGGTCGAACCAGTGGAACGCCTGCCCGGCGACGACCACGTCGACCGAGCGGTCGTTGGCGGGGATCTCCTCCGCACCCGCCACCTTCGCGCTGCAGCCGGGAACCTGCTTCTCGAGCAGCGCAAGCATGGCGGCGTCCGGCTCGGTCGCGTAGACAGCGTGGCCCTGGGCGACCAGCTCGCGGGTGAGCTTGCCGGTGCCGGACCCCAGCTCGAGGACGACCTTCGCCTCGCCGCCGACGAGCCACGAGACCGCCTCGGCGGGGTAGGACGGACGGCCCCGGTCGTAGGTCTGGGCCACGGCCCCGAAGGACCCCGACCAGCGCTTCATGTCCTCGGGGGTGGGCTGCTCGTCACTCATCCCCCGCAGGCTACTAGCGTCCTGCTGCGTGACGACCGATCCCTTGGCCTGGCTGGTGGACCTCGAAGGCGTGCCCTCCGGGTACGCCGCGGTCCGTGACGGCATCGACGTGATGCTCCGCGACCGCGGGCTGCGACGCACCTCCCCGGAGATGACCGCCGAGTCGCTCCTGCGCGGCGCGCACGCCTCGGCGGTGCTCGAGGGGTCCTCGGCCACCTTGGCCGAGCTGCGGGAGGGCTCCGGCGACCAGGTCGCCGCCGACGCCGTCCGGATGTCGGCCTCGCTGTTGGCCCTCGCGCCCCTGCTCAAGACCGCGCCCCTCCAGGCGATCGCCCGCATCCACAGCGTCGTCGGGTCCGCGGTGCTCGGGCCCGACGAGCTGGGCCGCCCGCGCGACGCCGCCTCCGCGGACCGGCTCCGCGGGGTCGCCGAGCTGCTGCTCGCCGAGACGTCCGCACCGGCGCTGCTCGTGGCAGCCGTCGTGCACGCCGACCTGGCGACGGCCGCGCCCTTCGCCTCCCACAACGGCATCGTGGCGCGGGCCGTGGAGCGGCTCGTGCTCGTCTCGCGGGGCGTGGACGCCAAGTCGCTGGTCGTGCCGGAGGCCGGGCACCTCGCCCTGCGCGCGCAGTACGAGTCCAACCTCGGCGCCTACCGCGACGGAGGTGCGCGCGGGGTGCACGCGTGGGTGCTCTACGCGAGCGAGGCGTACGCCGCGGGCGCCGAGGCGTCGCCGCTGCGGAGGGCCGCGGAGTAGTCCGGACGGGCCATGACATGCGAACGGCACCCGATCGTGAGATCAGGTGCCGTCGCTGACACGTGACGCTTGGCTACCAAGCGTGCAACATCTAACTGCTGCCCCGGTCATGGCCGGTGACTCGCGCCCTTGTGCGAAGGGTAGATCGCCGCGTGGGTACCAGGCTCACGTGCTGTCTGTGGAGTTGTGTGACTCCGTTGTACGCCGGTCCTGCCGCGCGTTCAAGGGTTGACATCCCCACCGATAGGTGCGGGCTCAGGCCTCGTTGCGACGCTTGCGTGCGTTGACCCAGAGCACGCCCCCGGCGGCCATCGCGCCGCCGACCGCCAGCGCGGCGAGGGTCTGCCTGGCCGGGGGCAGCGGCACCCGGGACCGCAGGGCGACGGGCTTGTCGAAGACCAGCACCGGCCAACCCTCCGCCATGGCCGCCTTGCGCAGCTCGCGGTCGGGGTTGACGGCGTGCGGGTGGCCGACGGCCCGCAGCATGTGCACGTCGGTGACCGAGTCGCTGTAGGCGTAGCACTCGTCGAGGTCGTAGCCGACCAGCTCGGCGAGGTCCTCGATGGCGCGCGCCTTCTCCTCGGCGTACGCGTAGTACTCGATGTCCCCGCTGTACTTGCCGTCGACGATCTCCATGCGGGTGGCGACGACCCGGTCGGCGCCCAGCATCTCGCCGATCGGCTCGACGACCTCCGAGCCGCTCGTCGAGACGATGACGACGTCGCGACCGGCCCGGTGGTGCTCCTCGATCAGGCTGACCGCCTCGTCGTAGACGATCGGGTCGACGATGTTGTGGAGTGTGTCGGCGACGATCTCGCGGACCGTCGCCACGTCCCAGCCGGCGCAGAGCGCGGACATGAAGGCCCGCATCTTCTCCATCTGGTCGTGGTCGGCACCGCCGACCAGGTAGACGAACTGTGCGTAGGTGCTGCGCAGCATCGCGCGCCTGCTGATCAGCCCGCCCGCCTGGAATGGCTTGCTGAAGGCCAACGTGCTCGACTTGGCGATGATCGTCTTGTCGAGGTCGAAGAAGGCCGCGGTGGGGCGGGACATGTCGGCCATCGTAGGGCGGTGACCGCGACCGGGTCGCCTGCCCGGGCCACCAGCCGTCCACCGGCCGTCCGGAGGCGACGCTCCTCCACAGGGTCACCACCGGTCCCGGCGCGGTGTCGGTCACCGCGGGGAACCTCGCTCCATGCAGCCGATCCTCCTCACCCGTGACCGCTCCCTGGCCGACGAGGTCGCCCGGCTGAGCGCCGCGGCCGGGGTCCGCCCCGACGTGTACGACGACCCGCTCACGGCCCTTGCGGCCTGGCCGCGTGCGCCGCTGGTCCTCGTCGGGGCCGACCTTGTCGCCGAGGTGGCGGCGGCCCGTCCGGGACGGCGTGACGGGGTGCACGTCGTGGGCTGGGCCCCGGCGGACGGCGTCTTCCGCGCCGCGCTGGCCATCGGCGCCGGCACGGTCGGCGAGCTGCCCGTGTGCGAGGCCTGGCTGGTCGACCTGCTGGCCGACTCGGAGGAGGCGCCGGGGCGGGGCCGGACCGTCGGCGTCATCGGAGGGGCCGGTGGCGCGGGCGCGTCGACGTTCGCGTGCGCGCTGGGCCAGGTGTCCGCCCCGCGGGGACCGACGCTGGTGGTCGACACCGACCCCCTCGGGCCCGGTCTCGACCGGATGCTCGGCCTCGAGTCTGCCGCCGGGGTGCGGTGGGGAGACCTCGCGTCGAGCTCCGGGCGCCTCGGAGCGAGGTCCCTGCGCGAGGCGGTGCCGCGGTCCGAGTCCGGGGTCGGGGTCCTGTCGTGGGCCTCAGGCGGCGCCTCCGCACCCGACGCCACGGTCGTCCGGGAAGCGGTGGCGGCCGCCCAGCGGGGCCACGACCTGGTGGTGCTCGACCTCGCGCGACACGGCCCGGCGCTGGTCGACGAGCTCGTCGCACGGTGCGACCGGCTGCTGGTGGTCCTGCCGGCGACCCTCGCGGGTGTCGCGTCGACGGTGCGGCTCCTCGACCGCCTCGGCCCCGTCTCCGGAGCGGTGCTGGCCGTGCGGCGGGGCGGCGTCTCGTGGGACGACGTCGAACGCGCCACCGGCCTCCCGATCGCCGTCGAGGTGCCCGAGCAGCGCGGCCTCCTCGAGGCGGTGGACCTCGGCCTGGGACCGGTGCGCCACCTCCGGGTCCCGCTCGCCCGGGCGGCGCGGCAGGTGCTGGAGGAGGCCGCGTGACCGTCGCAGCCACGATCGCCCCCGGCCTCCTCGACGAGGTGCGGGAGCGGCTCGCCGCCACTCCCGGCGACCTCTCGCCCCACCGGGTGGCGGAGGCGTTGCGTGCGGCCGGGAGGCCGGTGGGCGACGCGATGGTGCTGGCGGTGCACGACGAGCTGCGCCGCGACGTGCTGGGCGCCGGGCCGCTCGAGCCCCTGCTGAGACGGCCCGGGGTCACCGACGTCCTGGTCAACGGGGCCGACGAGGTGTGGATCGACTGCGGGGCCGGGCTCGAGCTCACCGGGGTGCGCTTCCCCGACGACGTGGCGGTGCGCCGCCTCGCGCAACGGCTGGCCGCGACGGGTGGTCGTCGCCTCGACGACGCCACCCCGCACGCGGACGTCAGGTTGCCCGACGGCACCCGGTTCCACGCGGTGCTCGCACCGACGGCGCGCCCCGGGACGGTGGTCTCCCTGCGGGTCCCGCGGGCCAGGGTCTTCACGATGGCGGACCTGGTGGCCGCCGCGGCGGTGACCGAGGAGGGTGCCGAGCTCCTGGCGGCGATCGTCGCCGCCCGGTGCGCCTTCCTCGTCACCGGTGGCACCGGCACCGGCAAGACGACCCTGCTCGCCGCCATGCTCTCCCTGGTCGACCCCGGTGAGCGGCTGGTGCTGGTCGAGGACTCCAGCGAGCTGCGACCCGCCCACCCGCACGTCATCGGGCTGGAGGCGCGACCGCCCAACATCGAGGGTGCCGGTGAGATCACCCTGCGCACGCTGGTGCGCCAGGCGCTGCGGATGCGCCCCGACCGCCTGGTCGTGGGGGAGGTGCGTGGTGCCGAGGTGGTGGAGATGCTGGCCGCGCTCAACACCGGCCACGCCGGCGGGTGCGGCACGGTGCACGCCAACTCCGCCGCCGACGTGCCCGCCCGGCTCGAGGCCCTGGCCCTCGCTGCCGGACTCCCGCGGGCAGCCGTGCACAGCCAGCTCGCCGCCGCCCTCGACGTGGTGGTCCACGTGGCCCGGGGTCCCGACGGCGTACGCCGGGTGGCCCAGATCGGCGTGCCGAGCCGCGGGGCCGACGGGCTGGTGAGCCTCGAGGTCGCCGTGTCCTTCGACGCCGCAGGCCGGGTCGAGAGGGGGCCGGCCGCCCGCGACCTGGCCCGTCGGATCTCACGGTGACCGGCCTGCTCGGCTGGGTCGTGCCCGTCGTCGTCGCCGTGGCCGTGTGGCTGGCCTGCCCGGTGCCGTCGCGGTCGCTCCCCGCGGACCCGAGGGGGCCGGGGGACCGGGATCCCGGCCACCGGCGGGCGCGGCTCTCGCTCACTCTCCTCGGCCTGTCGGTGGCGCTCGTGGCGGCCGGGGTGGTGCCGCTCCGGGTCCTCGTCCTCGGCGCCATCGGCCTGCTCACCGTGCTCGCGGCCCGGCGGATCTGGGGCCGGCGCCGGGACCGCCTGGCCGCCGCCGAGACCTCTCGACGCGTCCTCGGCGCCTGTGAGGTGGTCGCCGCCGAGCTGGCCGCCGGCCGGCCCGCCGACGCCGCGCTCGCCCAGGCGGCCGGGCAGTGGTCCGGCCTCGCGCCCGTGGTGGAGGCACACGCCCTGGGCTCGGACGTCCCCGACGCGCTGCGGCGCCTCGCCTCCACCCCCGGCGCGGGCGAGCTGCGGGTCGTCGCCTCGGCGTGGCAGGTGTCCCAGCACTCCGGCCACGGCCTGGCCGACGCCCTGTCCCGGGTCGCGGCCCGGATCCGGGCGCGTCGACAGACCCGCCGGGTGGTCACCTCCGAGCTGGCGTCGGCTCGGGCCACCGCTCGCCTGGTCGCCGGCCTGCCGGTGGTCGCGCTCGGCATGGGCTCGGGAGCGGGCGGTGACCCGTGGGGCTTCCTGCTCGGCACACCGGTCGGCTGGGGGTGCCTCGGGCTGGGGCTCGCGTTCGGCCTGCTCGGGCTCTGGTGGATCGAGGCGATCGCCGACGGGGTGGACCGCCCGTGACCGCGGTCGCCGTGGTGGCCACCCTGATGGCCGTGCTCCTGGCCCTCCCCCCGCGGACCGGCTGGGCGGACGCGCCGTCGCAGGATCCCGCCGGCGACAACCTGCCCGCCCCGGGCCGCCCCCGGTCCGTGGGGTGGCGTGTGCTGCTCTCGACCCTCGCGGAGTGTGGCGCGGGGCTCCTCCTCGGCCCTCCGGTGGGTCTGGTGGCCGGGCCGGTGGCGGCAGGCGCCGCCTGGGTGGCGCTGGACCGGTCCGAGTCCCGGGTGGTCAGGGAGGCCCGCGCCTCCGCGGCCCGCGACCTCCCGCACCTCGTCGACCTGCTGGCGGCGACCCTGCGATCCGGGGCCGCGCCCGCCGGTGCGCTGGCGTCCGTGTGTGCCGCCTGCCCCGGTGCGGCCGCCGACCGCCTCGACCCCGTGCTGGGCCGGCTCCGGGTCGGGCTGCCCGCCGCGGAGGTGTGGCGGGTGCTGTCCCTCGACGCCGTGCTGGCCCCGCTCGGCCACACCCTCGCCCGTGCCGAGGCGAGCGGGTCCTCGGTGGCCGACGCGATCGAGCGCCTCGCCGACGACCTCGAGCGGGAGGCCCTCGCCTCGGTGGAGGACCGCGCCCGCGCGGTGGGGGTCAGGGCCGCGGTCCCCCTGGGCCTGTGCCTGCTGCCCGCCTTCATCCTCATCGGGATCGTCCCCACGGTGGCCGGCCTGCTGGCCACGCTGCGGCCGGGACCGTGAGCCACCTGCCCTCCACAGGGAACGCCCGAGGGCGAGCCCCTCCACAGCTCCCGGCCGCCCCCTCCCGGACACCGGCCGGTCCGCCCAGAGTCGACGCACGACGACCCGCAGCGGGTGGGTCGCGACCGAGAGGACACGACATGCACGAGACCGTTCGACCCGGCCGACGCGACGAGCGCGGCATCACCACGGCGGAGTACGCCGTCGGCACCGCGGCCGGTGCCGGCTTCGCCGGGCTGCTCTACCAGCTGCTGAGCGGCGGCTTCGGCGACCGGCTCCTCAAGACCCTCTTCGACCACGTCATGGGCCTGCTGGGCATCGGATGAGCCGACGGTCCGAGCGGGGGGCAGTGACGGCCGAGCTGGCGCTCGGTCTGCCGCTGCTCCTCGCCGTCACCGTGGGGCTCGTGTGGCTCCTGGCGGCGGGCACCGCCCAGGTGCGGGTCGTCGACGCGGCCCGCGAGGCCGCCCGGGTCGCCGCCCGGGGCGACGGGATCGAGGCGGCCCGAGACGTGGGGCGGCGTATCGCCCCCGAGGGCGCGGAGGTGGACGTGCGCCTCGCCGGCGACGAGGTGCGGGCGGAGGCAGCGGTCCGCATCGACGGCCCGGGTGGCCTCTTCGACTTCCTGCCCGGAGTCACGGTGCGCTCGACGGCCGTCGCCGCCGCGGAGGAGACCGGGTGACGCGGCGGGGCCGCGACCTGCGCCCCCGTCGTCGGGGTCGGAGGGATCACCGCCGGCATACGGGGGAGCGCGGCGCCGCGACCCTGCTCGTCGTGGCCGCGGCGGGGTTGCTGCTGTTCGTCGGACTGGCGCTGAGCGGGGTGAGTGCCGTGGTGGTCGCCCAGCGCCGGGCGCAGTCGGGGGCCGACCTGGCCGCCCTGTCCGGGGCGACCGCTGCGGCGGACGGCCGGGACGGCTGTGCTGCGGCCACCGCCACGGCGCGGGCCAACGGTGCCGCTCTGGTGTCGTGCGTGGACGGTGCCGACGACGTCCGGGTCAGCGTCCGCGTGCGGGTCTCCGGTCCGGCGGGGCGGGCCGTCGACGTGGTCGCCGAGGCCCGGGCCGGTCCGGGCTAGGCCGGTGCCTCCTCGGCAGGGGGCCAGCCGAGCGCCGACAGGTGCGACGGAGGGGCCTCAGCACACTGGCGGGCGCCGACAATCGCGGCGCTGATCGACGTGTCGCACGCCGCCAGCCTGCGTGCCACCCTGTCGTACCCCGCCGGCCAGCACGCCGTCGTACCGCCGGGTGCCGCCTCGGACCGGACCTACTGGCCGAGTTGTCCGCCTTGGGGGGATGTGTCGGCCAGTGAGCGCCAAAGTCGCCGCCGGAGCGGAGACACCGACGGTAGGGGCCAGCGTCAGACGCGCTCGTCGGGTGTGGTCGGGTGGTCCTCGCGCTTCTCGGCCTCGACGCGGTCGAGCTTGTCGTTCAGCTTGTGGAGCTCCTTGCGCTCCCGGCGGTGTGCGAGGCCGCGCTTGGTGCCCCACTTGAGGATCGTGTAGCCCCACAGCACGGCGGCACCGGCGGCCACGCCGACCAGGAAGATCTCCAGCGAGCTCATGTCGATGCCCAGCAGCTCACCGCTGCCCTCGCTGACGAAGATCGCCGACAGGATCGCGATCGCGCCGAGGATGATCAGCAGCAGTCCGAGTATCACCATGGGGGCAGGTTACCCACCCACGGCGTGCGTGAGGAGCAGGTCCAGCAGCGCGACCGCGCCGGGCTTGTCGAGCGGGTTGTTCTGGTTGCCGCACTTGGGCGACTGGATGCACGACGGGCACCCGCTCTCGCACTCGCAGCCGGCGATCGCCTCGCGGGTGGCCGTCAGCCACTCGTGGGCGGCGTGGAAGCCCCGCTCGGCGAAGCCGGCGCCACCGGGGTGCCCGTCGTGCACGAAGACGGTGAGCCGTCCGGTGTCGGAGTGCAGGGCGGTCGAGACCCCACCGATGTCCCACCGGTCGCACGTGGCGAACAGCGGCAGCAGGCCGATGGAGCAGTGCTCGGCCGCGTGCGCCGCGCCGGGCAGGTCGGCAGCGGCCAGCCCCGACTCGGCCAGCAGGTCGGCCGGGACGGTCCACCACACGGCCGTGGTGCGCAGCGAGCGCTCCGGCAGGTCCAGGGGCTCCTCGCCCAACACCTCGCCGCCGGGCTGGCGTCGCCGGAGGAAGGACACCACCTGGTGCGACACGTCGACCTCGCCGAGCGAGAGCCGGCAGGCACCCCAGTCGCGGTGCTCGCGCTCGGCCAGCACCGTGATGTCGGTGACCTCGCGGGCCGACGTCGAGTAGTCGGGGTCGGCGGGGTGCATGACCGCCACGTGCTCGTCGAGGTCGAGCGAGTCGACCAGCCAGGTCTCGCCGCGGTGGACGTAGACCGCGCCGGGATGGGCCGTGCCGTGGGCGCTCGCCCCGTCCACGGTGCCGATGACCCGTCCCGTGGACGACTCGATCAGCTGCACCTGCGCGCCGCCGGTGGAGCGGATGTCGGCGAGGTCGCTGGCGCGCCGACGGTCGGTCCAGAACCAGCCCCGGGCCCGCTTGCGCAGCAGGCCGCTCTCGACCAGCCGGTCCACGACCTCGCGGGCGGTCGGTCCGAAGAGCGGCAGGTCGTCCTCGGTCAGGGGTGCCTCCTGCGCCGCGGCGCACAGGTGCGGGCCGAGGACGTAGGGGTTGGTCGGGTCGAAGACCGTCGCCTCCACGGGTCGGCCGATCAGCGCTTCCGGGTGGCTGACGAGATAGGTGTCCAGCGGGTCGTCGCGTGCGACGAGGATGCCGAGCGCGTCCTGGGCTCCACGCCCGGCCCGCCCGACCTGCTGCCACAGGGCGGCCCGGGTGCCGGGGAAGCCGGCGATCAGCACCGCGTCGAGCCCGCTGATGTCGATGCCCAGCTCGAGGGCGTTGGTGGCGGCCAGCCCGGTGAGCTCCCCGCGACGCAGCGACGACTCCAGGGCCCTTCGCTCCTCCGGCAGGTAGCCGCCCCGGTAGGCGGCCACGCGGGACGGCAGTGAGGGATCGACCTCGGCCAGCAGCTCGGCCGCGGTGAGTGCCACCTGCTCGGCGCCCCGCCGTGACCGCACGAACGCCAGCGTGCGCACGTCCTCGGCGACCAGGTCGGCCAGCAGGTCGGCGACCTCCGACGATGCGGCGCGGCGTACGGGCGCTCCGTTCTCGCCGGCATGGCTGACGAACGGCGGCTCCCACAGCAGCAGCGAGACCTGCCCGCGGGGGGAGTGGTCGGCCGTGACCGCCTCGACGGGCAGTCCGGTGAGCCGCCCGGCGGCGACCTCCGGGTCGGACACGGTCGCGGAGGCCAGCACGAAGGTCGGCGACGCGCCGTACATCGCGCAGACCCGGCGCAGGCGGCGCAGCACGTGGGCCACGTGCGCGCCGAAGACACCGCGGTAGTGGTGGCACTCGTCCACCACGACGTACTCCAGCGAGGCGAAGAACGACGCCCAGCGGGCGTGGCCGGGCAGCAGCGAGCGGTGCAACATGTCGGGGTTGGTGAGGACGTACTCCCCGAAGTCGCGCGTCCACTCCCGCTGCTCGCGGGGGCTGTCGCCGTCGTGGGTGGCGGCGCGGACGTCCAGCCCGAGCCCGGCGACGGTGGCCAGCTGGTCGTGGGCGAGCGCCTTGGTGGGCGCGAGGTAGAGCACGCCGGCGCCCCGCTCGCCCCGGGCGCCGCGCGAGGCGCGGATCGCGGCCAGCGCGGGCAGCTGGTAGGCCAGCGACTTGCCCGACGCCGTCCCGGTCGCCAGGACGACGTGGTGACCGGTGTGCGCGGCGTCGGCGGCGGCCGCCTGGTGTTGCCACGGCCGGGTGATCCCCGCGGCGACGAAGGCGCCCCGGACGTCGTCCGGGACCCAGGCGGGCCAGTCGGCGAAGCGGGCGGTGCGGGGTGGCAGCACCTCGAGGTGACGCAGCCGGTCCTCCCGTCCCGGCACGCCGGTGAGCCGGTCGACGAGGGCGGCGACCGAGCGGTGTGCAGGAGTCGCGGTGGCCACCAGCGCAGTGTCGCAAACGCCGCCGACAACGGCGCCCGCGGCGGTCCCGACGACCGTGCGCGCGCAGGGTGGCACCACCATCGGGGAGGGTCGCCGGGACGGGCATGGAGATACCTGCTCCCGGGTACGCCTGCGCAGTTCGCCCCCACGTGGTTTGATACTGCCGACAGCATTCGGGGCGACTGGCTCCGTGTGACTATTTCTCCCGGACCTGGAGCAGTCGTGGATCTGACCCTTGCGACCCGCGAGGTCGACGGCCGTGCCGTCGTCGCGGTGGGCGGTGAGATCGATGTCTACACGGCGCCCAAGCTGCGTGACCAGATCACCGAGCTGGTCGGTGCGGGCTCCTACAACATCGTGATCGACCTCGAAGCAGTCGAGTTCCTCGACTCCACGGGGCTCGGCGTGCTGGTCGGCGGCCTCAAGAAGGTCCGCGCCCACGACGGCTCCCTCGAGCTCATCTGCAGCCAGGAGCGGCTGCTCAAGATCTTCCGCATCACCGGTCTGGCGAAGGTGTTCGTGATCCACGACTCCGCCGACCCGTCGGTCGCCACGGGCTGACCCCCTGAGAGGTGTGTGTCGCGCATCACGTGTCGCACGTGATCTGTGACACATCTGCGTAGACTCCCGCGCGTTCGCACACTCGAACCACTGCCAGGAGGACGCACATGACGGGGATCAACCCAGTCGTCGTGACGCCGGAGCTCACTGGCGGCAATCTCGTGCTGGTCATCGTCGTCGCCGTGATCGCGCTCGCCGCGCTCGCGATGGCTGCGATGTTCCGCCAGCAGGTCATGGCCGCCGCTGAGGGCACCGACAACATGAAGACCATCGCCAGGGCCGTGCAGGAAGGCGCCAACGCCTACCTCGCGCGACAGTTCCGCACGCTCGCCATCTTCGCGGCGATCGCGTTCTTCGCGCTGCTCGTGCTACCGGCCGACGACATGACCGTGCGGATCTTCCGCTCGGTGTTCTTCATCGTCGGTGCCGGCTTCTCCGCTGCGGTGGGCTACCTGGGCATGAACCTCGCGGTGCGCGCCAACCTCCGTGTCGCCGCCGCCGCCGAGTCCACCGGTCGCGAGAACGCCATGCGGATCGGCCTGCGGACCGGCGCCATGGTCGGCATGCTCACGGTCGGCCTCGGCCTCCTCGGCGCCAGCCTGGTCGTGCTGTTCTTCCAGGACTCGGCCCCCGACGTGCTCGAGGGCTTCGGCTTCGGCGCGGCCCTCCTCGCGATGTTCATGCGTGTCGGCGGCGGCATCTTCACCAAGGCGGCCGACGTCGGCGCCGACCTGGTGGGCAAGGTCGAGCAGAACATCCCCGAGGACGACCCGCGCAACGCCGCGACGATCGCCGACAACGTGGGTGACAACGTCGGTGACTGCGCCGGCATGGCCGCCGACCTCTTCGAGTCGTACGCCGTGACGCTGGTCGCCGCGCTGATCCTCGGGTCGCAGGCCTTCGGCGACAAGGGGCTCGTCTACCCGCTGCTGATCCCGGCCATCGGTGCCCTCACCGCGGTGGCGGGCGTCTACCTCACCCGGCCCAAGGTGGGCGAGAACGGCCTCACCACGATCAACCGGTCGTTCTACCTCTCCTCGGGCATCGCCGCCCTGGCCAGCGTGGTGCTGTCCTACGTCTACCTGCCGAGCAGCTTCTCCGAGTTCACCAACATCTCCGAGAACCTGGTCGCCGCCGAGGGCGACCCGCGCTTCATCGCCTCGGCCGCCGTGGTCATCGGCATCGTGATGTCCGCGGGCATCTTGGCGCTCACCGGCTACTACACCGGCACGGAGTACCGCCCGGTCAAGGACGTCGGCAAGACGTCGCTGACGGGTGCCGCCACGGTGATCCTGTCCGGCCTGTCGGTCGGCTTCGAGTCCGCGGTCTACACCACGCTGGTCATCGGCGCCGCCGTCTTCGGGGCCTACCTGCTGGGTGGCGCGGCGCTGACCGTGTCGCTGTTCGCGGTGGCCCTCGCCGGTTGTGGCCTCCTGACCACCGTCGGCGTCATCGTCGCCATGGACACCTTCGGTCCGGTCTCGGACAACGCCCAGGGCATCGCCGAGATGTCCGGCGACGTGAGCGAGGAGGGGGCCCAGATCCTCACCGAGCTCGACGCCGTCGGCAACACCACCAAGGCGATCACCAAGGGCATCGCGATCGCCACCGCGGTGCTGGCGGCGACCGCGCTCTTCGGGTCCTACGCCACCTCGGTCTTCGAGGCCCTGCTGGAGGCGAATCCCGCCCCGGACGAGTTCATCCAGTTCGACGTCTTCAACCCCGCCGTCCTCGTCGGCGTCCTGCTCGGCGCGTGCGTCGTGTTCCTCTTCTCGGGCCTGGCGATCAACGCCGTCGCCCGAGCCGCGGGAGCCGTCGTCTTCGAGGTGCGGCGCCAGTTCCGCGAGATCCCCGGGATCATGGAGGGCACCGGTCGTCCGGAGTACGGCAAGGTCGTCGACATCGTCACCAAGGACTCGCTGCGCGAGCTCGTGACGCCCGGCATCCTGGCCGTCCTGGCCCCCATCGCCGTGGGCTTCGGCCTCGGCGTGACGGCGCTGGCCGGCTTCCTCGCCGGTGCGATCGGCACCGGCACCCTGATGGCCGTCTTCCTGGCCAACGCGGGCGGCGCCTGGGACAACGCCAAGAAGCTGGTCGAGGACGGGCACCACGGTGGCAAGGGGTCGCCCGCCCACGAGGCGACGGTCATCGGCGACACCGTGGGTGACCCGTTCAAGGACACCGCCGGCCCGGCCATCAACCCGCTCCTCAAGGTGATGAACCTCGTCTCGCTGCTCATCGCGAGCGCGATCGTCTCCCTGAGCGTGGGCGAGGACCAGAACGACGTCCTGCGCATCGCCATCGCCCTGGTGGCGGTCGCGATCATCGCCGGCTCGATCTACATCTCCAAGCAGCGCGGGGTCGCCATCAGCGACGACGGTGACAACACCGGCAGCTCGTCGATGACGCCGCACGCCCACAGCTGACCGCAACACCTCCCGCTGGCCCGTCGTGCACCCGCACGGCGGGCCAGTGACATGTCGTGGCGAGGGCTGCCGAGCCGGGCGAGGGCGGCTGGAAGGATGGCGGCCATGGAGCGCATCGCCCTCGTCTCGGACGTGCACGGCAACCTCACCGCCCTCGAGGCGGTCCTCGCGGACATCGATCGCCGGGGGATCTCGCGGGTCTTCAACCTCGGCGACTACGTCGGCAAGGGCCCGCGGGGTCGCGAGGTGGTCGAGCTGTGCAAGGAGCGTTGCGAGGTCAACCTGCTGGGCAACTGGGACGACTTCCTGCCCGACCCCGACCGCGAGTTCGACAGCGAGGCCCTGCAGTTCTGGCTGGCCCAGCTGGGACCGGGCCAAGGTGAGTGGTTGCGCGGGCTCCCGTTCAACCACGACTTCTGGCTGAGCGGTCGACGGGTGCGGCTCTTCCACGCCAGCGAGGAGACCGTGCACCGGCGGGTGCGCTACGTCCGCACCCAGGAGGAGTTCGAGGGGCTCTTCACCCACACCGACGCCACGGGCGGCGGCCCGGTGCCCGACCTGGTCGGGTACGCCGACACGCACGACCCGCTCTACGAGTGCCAGCTCGAGGGACGCACCACCTTCAACACCGGCAGCGTCGGCAACTGCATGGGCGACCCGACGCCGATGTACTGCATCCTCGAGGGCGAGCTCGGCAGCGAGGAGCCGGCCCCGTGGTCGGTGTCCTTCGCCCGCGTCCCGTACGACGTGGAGGCCGAGCTCGCGGTGGCCCGTGCGATGGGCGCCCCCCAGTACGACGGCTACGAGGTCGAGCTGCGCCACGGGATCTACCGCGGCGCCCTCGACGAGTGGCGCTCGGGCGAACCGATGACCGGCTACCACGACAGGGGAGTCAACGCATGAGCCTCGACTTCACCGGACCCCTGCGCGACGCCCTCGTCGCGGCCGACTTCACCTACGACGGCGTCGCCGGCCAGCTGGGCGAGGCCGGCCACCGCGCGCTGAGCCGCAACGAGACCACGTCGGGCCTGCGGCGTACGACGGACGGCAGCCCGCTCTCCACCCTGACCCGGCTCTTCCTGCTCGAGGCGCCGGTGTCCCACGACGAGGCGGAGCGGGCGCTCCCCGGGCTCGTCGACCGGCTCTGCAACGCGGGCCTGCTCGAGCAGAGCGTGGGGGAGGTGGCGGCGCGGCTCGACTGCCGGCCCTACCGCACCGACGAGGAGGACCTGTGGATCGTCTCCGACCTCACGCCCGGCCTCGACGGCGCCCCGAACCGGGTCGGCAGCGACCACGTGCTCGGCATCTCCAGCGCGTCGACCAGCCTGGCCCAGCTCACGATCCGCGAGCCCGTCGACCGCGCCCTCGACCTCGGCACGGGCTGCGGCGTCCAGGCCCTGCACCTCGCCGCCCACGCCCGTGAGGTCGTCGCGACCGACGTCAACACCCGGGCGCTGTGGATGACACGGATCAACGCGGCGCTCAACGAGGTGACCGTGGACGTGCGGGAGGGGTCGTTCTTCGAGCCGTTGCGCGGGGAGCGATTCGACCTCATCGCGACCAACCCGCCGTTCGTCATCTCCCCGGCGACCGGTGAGCGACTCGTCTACCGCGACTCCGGCCTGCCCGGCGACCGGGTCGTCGAGGACATCGTGCGCCAGGCGCCGGACCTGCTCGCCGACGGCGGGTGGTGCCAGGTGCTGGGCAACTGGGTGATCGAGCGCGGCCGGCCGTGGGACGAGCGCCTCGCGACCTGGCTGGACGCCGACTGCGACGCCCTGGTCGTCCAGCGCGAGGTCGTGGACCCGAGCGAGTACGTCGAGCTGTGGCTCAAGGACGCCGGGCTGCACGGCGGCGACGACTACGTCCGCCGCTACGACACCTGGTTGTCGTGGTTCGACGAGCAGGGCATCGAGGGTGTCGGCTTCGGCTGGCTCAACCTGCGGCGTACCGGGGGCGGGAGCCACCAGCTGCTGGACTGGCCCTACGACGTCGAGCAGCCCATCGGCCCGGCGATCGCCGAGTGGGGCGCTGCGGTCGGCGCCGAGGTCACGGAGGCCGACCACCTCGTGGCGCGGCCCGACCTGCTCCAGGAGACGCAGGGCAGCCCCGGCGCCGAGGATCCCTCGACCATCGTGGTGCGCCAGCAACGGGGGCTGCGCAGGGCTCGCCAGGTCGACAACGCCGAGGCGGCCTTCGTGGGGGCCTGCGACGGCGACCTCGCCGTCGGGCAGATCATCGGTGCGTTGGCGCAGCTGTTGGAGCGGGACGTCGACGAGGTACGCCGGACGCTGCTGCCCGTCGTCGACGAGCTGGTGGCGGAGGGGTTCCTCGTGCGGGACCGGTGACCACCCGGGTGCATCCGTGGGGCGGGTGGTGCGCGGACTTCTGACAGTTTTCATGCAAAAGTTGCGCGATCGTTGACGTGATGTCCGTCACCCTCCTAGTTTCGAGGCCACCCACCACCGACACGGGCGCGCCCGGCGCCCCGAGAAGAGGCCTGAGATGTGTTCCGGACATGACGGAGAAGGCGCGCTGCGCGAGTCCCTCGAGAGGCAGGGGGCGAGCCGTCGCAACCTGATCCGCGGCGCCTTCGCGGGGGCCGCGGGCGCCGCCGCCCTCGGCGCCGGCGTAGGGGCCGCGACGCCAGCGGCCGCCCACGGCAAGGGTCGTGGCCGGGGCCGGGGCCACGGCCGCAGCCACGAGGTGGCCACCGACCGGATCAGCATCCAGCTCTACACGCTGCGGTCGGCGATGACCTCGGACACCCAGATCAAGCTGGTCCTCGACCAGCTGGCCAAGTTCGGCTACGAGCGGGTCGAGCGTGCCGGGCTCTACTCCTACAGCGCCGCCCAGCTCAAGGCGCTGCTCGACGAGCGCGACATCTGGGCCAGCTCCAGCCACGACGGTGTCAGCAACAGGGACGCGGCCGCGCTCAACAAGAAGCTCGACGACGCCAACACCTTCGGGCAGAAGTACCTCAACGTCCCGTACTTCAACTCGCCGGACAAGGCCGCGTGGCAGGACCTCGCCGACCAGATGAACACCGAGGCGGCGGCGGCACGCAGGCGTGGCCTCCGCTACGGCTACCACAACCACGCCCACGAGTTCACGATCACGTTCCCCGACGGCACGACGCCGTGGGAGGTGCTGATGTCCGAGCTCGACCCGAGGCTCGTGCACCTCGAGGTCGACCTCTACTGGGCCTACACCGCCGGGGTCAACCTCCTCGAGGCGGATCCGCTGGCCTTCGCCAACGAGGTCATCCGCACGGCCCCGCTCGAGGTGCGGCAGTACCACGTCAAGGACCGGCACGGCGACGACGCGCTCGCGCTCTTCGGGGACGAGCAGCCGGGCGACATGGCCGACCTCGGCATGGGGGTCATCGACTTCCCGGCGATCTTCAGGCGTCACCAGGTCGAGGAGTACATCGTCGAGAACGACACCCCCGACTTCAACCCGGTGACGACGGCAGCCATCGGGAAGCTGTACCTGGAGGACGTCGAGTTCTGATCCACCCCCCGGAGCGGGCCCCACGTCGATCGACGTGGGGCCCGTGCCGTGCCCGGGGAGAGGGGGTCCGGGCCCGCCTCGCCCGGGGGCGTCGTACGCCGCGCCGGTGCCCGCCGCCGGTCGCCCCGGCTGGAGTTGTCGCCCCGGAGCGCTACGGTTGCCGCGCATCACCGAATCAGGAAGCAGGAATCACGTGGCACACAAGCTCGTCATCGTCGAGTCGCCCAAGAAGGCGCAGATGATCGGCGGCTACCTCGGCAGCGGGTATGTCGTCGAGTCGTCCATCGGTCACATCCGGGACCTGCCCAACAACGCGGCGGACACCCCGGCCAAGATCAAGGACAAGCCGTGGGGTCGTCTCGCGGTCGACGTCGACCACGACTTCGAGCCCTACTACGTCGTGCCGCGTGACAAGAAGAGCCACATCGCCAAGCTCAAGAAGCTCCTCAAGGACGCCGACGAGCTCTACCTCGCCACCGATGAGGACCGCGAGGGCGAGGCGATCGCCTGGCACCTGCTCGACGAGCTCGACCCGAAGGGCATCCCGGTCAAGCGGATGGTCTTCCACGAGATCACCAAGCCCGCGATCCTCGCCGCCGCCGAGAGCCCGCGCGAGCTCGACATGCACCTCGTCGAGGCGCAGGAGACCCGCCGCATCCTCGACCGCCTCTACGGCTACGAGGTCAGCCCGGTCCTGTGGAAGAAGGTCATGTCCGGCCTCTCCGCCGGTCGCGTCCAGTCCGTGGCGACCCGCCTGGTGGTCGACAAGGAGCGCGAGCGGATGCGCTTCCGGGTGGCCTCCTACTGGGACCTCGAGGGCACCTTCGACGCCGGCAGCACGCACGAGCAGCGGATGTTCCCGGCCAAGCTGCACTCCGTCGACGGCGCCCGCGTCGCCCGCGGCTCCGACTTCGGTCCCGACGGCCAGCTCAAGAAGTCCGACCTCGTCCACCTCGACCGCAGCCGCGCCGAGGCCCTGGCCGCGGCGCTCGAGGACACGACGTACGAGGTCCGCTCGGTCGAGTCCAAGCCCTACCGCCGCTCGCCGTACGCCCCGTTCCGCACCACCACCCTCCAGCAGGAGGCCGGTCGCAAGCTCGGCATGAGCTCGAGCGTGACGATGTCGGTGGCGCAGCGCCTCTACGAGGGCGGCTACATCACCTATATGCGTACCGACTCCACGACGCTCTCCGGCGCCGCGGTCGAGGCGGCCCGTGACCAGGTGCGCGAGCTGTACGGCGCGGAGTACGTCCCCGACAGCCCCCGGACCTACACGTCCAAGGTCAAGAACGCCCAGGAGGCGCACGAGGCGATCCGGCCCGCCGGCGACTCGTTCCGCACCCCCGCGCAGACCGGGTTGACCGGCGAGCAGTTCCGGCTCTACGAGCTGATCTGGATGCGCACCGTCGCCTCCCAGATGAAGGACGCCACCGGCCACACGGTCTCGATCCGCCTCGGCGGCGCCGCGGCGACCGGTGAGGACGTCGTCTTCGGGGCGAGCGGTCGGGTCATCACGTTCCACGGCTTCCTCAAGGCGTACGTCGAGGGCACCGACGACGCTGCGTCCGCACGTGACGACCAGGAGACCCGCCTGCCCAACCTGGAGCAGGGCGAGGCCATCTCGGCCGCGTCGGTCACCGCAGCGGGCCACGAGACCAAGCCCCCGGCCCGCTACACCGAGCCGACGCTGATCAAGGAGCTCGAGGAGCGCGAGATCGGTCGCCCCTCGACGTACGCCTCGATCATGGGCACCATCGTCAACCGCGGCTACGTCTACAAGAAGGGCTCGGCGCTGGTGCCGGCCTGGCTCGCGTTCTCGGTGGTGCGGCTGCTCGAGGAGCACTTCCCGCGGCAGATCTCCTACGAGTTCACCGCGCTCATGGAGGACGTGCTCGACGACATCGCCGGCGGTCGTCGCGACCGCAAGACCGAGCTCGGCGAGTTCTACTACGGCACCGGCGACGTCGAGGGCCTCAAGACGCTGGTCAACGAGCTCGGCGACATCGACGCCAAGGAGCTCGCGACGTTCCCGATCGGCGAGGACTCCGGCATCGTGCTGCGGGTCGGCCGCTACGGCCCGTACGTCGAGGCTCCCGGTCCGGAGGAGGAGGGCGACGGCGCGACCGTGCGCGCCAACGTGCCCGACGACCTGCCGCCCGACGAGCTCACCGTGGCCAAGGCCAAGGAGCTGCTGGCCAACCCGGCCGGCGAGGAGCAGGTGCTCGGCGAGCACCCGGAGACCGGCCTGGTCGTCGTCGCCAAGAACGGCCGCTTCGGCCCCTACGTCACCGAGCAGCTGCCCGAGGACGCCCCCAAGTCGGCCAAGCCGCGCACCGGCTCGCTCTTCAAGTCGATGACGCTCGACACCGTGTCGCTGGAGGAGGCCGTCAAGCTCCTCTCCCTGCCGCGGGTGGTCGGTGCCGGCGAGGACGGCGAGGAGATCACCGCGCAGAACGGCCGCTACGGGCCCTACCTCAAGCGCGGCACCGACTCGCGGTCGCTCACGTCCGAGGACCAGATCTTCGACATCACCCTCGACCAGGCGCTGGCGATCTACGCCCAGCCCAAGCAGCGCGGCCGTGGCGCGGCCACCCCGCCGCTCAAGGAGCTCGGCAACGACCCGGTCTCCGGGCAGCCGATCGTCGTCAAGGCGGGCCGCTTCGGGGAGTACGTCACCGACGGCGAGTACAACGCCACCCTGCGCAAGGACGACACCGTCGAGTCGATCACTCCCGAGAGGGCGGCCGAGCTGCTCCAGGAGCGGCGCGACAAGGGTCCGGCCAAGAAGGCCGCCAAGGGTGCGAAGAAGGCGCCCGCCAAGAAGACCACCGCGAAGAAGGCGACGGCCAAGAAGACCACCGCCAAGAAGACCACTGCGAAGAAGACGACGAAGGCCGCGGCCAAGAAGGCCTGACCTCCCGCTGCCTCGCGTAGACACGCAGACACAACCCGCCTGATCCCCGCCCGACCCCGGTCGGGGTCGTGGGCCGACAGGGGTTGTGTCCGCGTGTCTCCGTCCTCAGGCGGCGGTGGAACCGCCGCCGAGGAGCAGCGCCAGCAGGAACGCCCAGCCGCCGGTGAGCAACACCCGTCGGGGATCGCGGGGACGGAAGAGCCCGGTGGGGCCGCCGAGGGCCAGGTACGCCGCGATGCCGAACGGCGGCACCAGCAGGACCAGCCAGACCCACGCCCACCTCGTCGCGCGCCACGGTCGGGGGCCGCCGTTGAGCACCAGGGTCGCGCCCAGCAGGACGACGTAGATCAGGCCCACCCATCCCGGGGCCTTCAGCCCGACCACCGTCGAGTACGGGTTACGCGGCTCGCCGCGGACGAAGGCGACGTCGGGATCGAGTCGGGCCAGGTGGTCCTCGACACTGCCCACGACCACAGTCCTGTCGGCATCGCCCTGCTCTCGGGCCCGGGCGGCCTGGCGCTCGTTGCTGGCCTCGGTCACCTCGGCCGTGTGGACGACCCACCCCACTCGCCACCGGACCTCGGCACCGCCCCAGCCCTGCCAGTCCTCCGCGCCGGCGAAGCCGCCGACCACCTCGACCTCGGTCACCTCACCGGCGGCGACGAGCCCCTCGAGCCGGCCGAAGTCCGAGATCCGGTGGCCCGTGAGGAGGGTGGCGACGAGCAGCGCGGTCCAGGCGCCGACGAGGACCCACCCGGCGACCCGGTCGCGGCGACCCCAGTCGTCGGCCAGCCGACCCGGTGGTGCCGTCGCCGCAGCGTCCGTCGTCATGCCGTCCCCCTCGTGCCTGCCCGTGGCCGCAGCCTAGGGCCGATCAGAGGGTGATGGCCCGGTTCACCCAGGTCGACGCGACCTCCATGCCGACCTTCTCGTAGAGCCCCCGCGCCCCCGCCCGGGTGTCGGTGGAGAGGTAGCAGCGGACGGCGCCGTGCTCCCGCGCCCGGGCGAACGCGTCGACCAGCATCGGCGGGGCGAGGCCCCGGCCCCGGTGGTCGGGGCGGACCGCGATCCGGGCGACGTACCCGCCCTCGCCGGCGAGGAACACGTGCGTGGCCCCGACGACCTCCCCGTCCGGCGCGACCAGCAGGCGCAGGTTCCAGGGCTCGAACCCCCCGCGGTCCCAGACCCGGGCGCCGAAGTCGGCCAGGCTCATCCGCTCGCGGTCGGACCACTCGAGGAAGCAGTCCTCGACCAGGGTCCAGGCCGCCTCCCGGTCGGCGTCCTCGGCGTCGCGGAGGGTGAACCCGTCGGGCAGGGGGCGGGCGCTGATCTCTCGATCGGCGGGCAGCTCGAGGTCCCACGCGGTCCAGCGGACTTCGTAGCCGAGGTCGGCCAGCAGCCGGTCGGCGGCACTGCCCTCCGCCACCTGGGTGCCGATGCGGGGGGACCCGGCGGCCCGGGCCTTGGCCTGCAGCCAGTGTGCGATCGCCGTACCGATGCCACGACCCTGGTACGCCGGCAGCACGGCCGTGTAGCCGATGTCCGGGCCGCTGTGGTCGCCGTACGCCACCAGCAGGTCGCCGTCGAGGACGCCGACGGTGCTCTCCGTGATGTCGTAGCTCGGTCGCAGCCAGTCCGACAGCACGTCCTCGACGGTCACCTCGGGCTCGCCGAGGTCGATCACCTCCTCGGCGGCCACGACCGCGGTCACCGCCTCGGCGTCGTCGTGGGTGAGGGGCCGGGCGGTGAGGC
The DNA here is from genome assembly GCF_003047265.1 of Nocardioides terrigena. Lineage (GTDB taxonomy): Bacteria > Actinomycetota > Actinomycetes > Propionibacteriales > Nocardioidaceae > Nocardioides > Nocardioides terrigena. The sequence continues at coordinate 128,219 of NZ_PZYY01000001.1, forward strand.
CCTCCGGCAGGCCGTCGATCGGGGTCATGGGAGGAGTCTGCGCGCGCCGCACGCCCGACGTCACCCGTGTTTCCGTACGCCGGGTGGTCCGCTCGGCGTCCGGCGCCGTCGGTGCCCGCCCGTAGGGTGTGCGCGTGAGCCGACGCGTCTATGCCGACACCGGCGTCTTCGTCTGCTTCGAGGGTGGCGAGGGCGCGGGCAAGTCGACCCAGTCGGGGCTGCTGCGCACGTGGCTCGAGGAGCGTGACCACACCGTGCTGCTCACCTTCGAGCCGGGCGACACCCCGGTCGGGCAGGCGTTGCGGCGGATCGTGCTCAGCCCCGAGACCGGCGAGCTCTCGCACCGCACCGAGGCGTTGCTGTACGCCGCCGACAAGGCCGAGCACGTCGACACCGTCGTGCTCCCGGCCCTGGCCCGCGGTGAGGTGGTCATCACCGACCGCTACGTCGACTCCTCGCTCGCCTACCAGGGCGCCGGCCGCGACCTGCTGCTCGCCGACGTCGAGCGGGTCAACCGCTGGGCGACCGGCGACCTGCGACCGCACCTGACCGTGGTGCTGGACCTGGCCCCCGAGGCCGGCCTCGGGCGCTTCACCGAGCGGGACCGCATCGAGGGCGAGTCGGTGGAGTTCCACGAGCGGGTCCGGCAGGGCTTCCTCGACCTGGCCGCGGCCGACCCCGACCACTACGTCGTGCTCGACGCCCGCGCCCCGATCGAGGAGATCGCCGCCGCCATCCGCGCCCGGGTGGAGGTGCTGCTGCCGTGACCGTGTGGGACGACCTGGTCGGCCAGCGGCCGGTGATCGAGGCGCTCAGCCGGGCGGCGGGCGGCGACGGGATGACCCACGCCTGGCTCTTCACCGGACCGCCCGGGTCCGGTCGCTCCAACGCCGCGGTCGCCTTCGCGGCCGCGCTCCAGTGCGAGACCGGCACCGGGTGCGGCACCTGCAAGTCGTGTCGCACCGTGCTCGCCTCCAGCCACGCCGACGTCCGGATCATCCGCACCGAGAAGCTCTCCATCGGCGTCGACGAGGTGCGCGACCTGGTCCGCAGCAGCGCCCTCGCCCCGTCCGGCGACCGCTGGCAGATCATGATCGTCGAGGACTCCGACCGGCTCACCGACCAGGCCTGCAACGCGCTGCTCAAGGCGATCGAGGAGCCGACGGCCCGCACCGTGTGGCTGCTCTGTGCCCCCACGACCGAGGACGTCCTGCCCACGATCCGCTCCCGCTGCCGGCTGGTGTCGCTGACGACGCCGACTGCGGTCGACGTCGCGGCCTTCCTGGTCCGCTCGGTCGGGGTGGGCGAGGAGCTCGCGGCCCACGCCGCGCGAGCCAGCCAGGGGCACATCGGCCGCGCCCGGGCGCTCGCCCGCGACGAGGAGACCCGCCGCCGGCGCCGCGAGGTCGTCTCGCTGCCCGCCCGCCTGACCACGCTCGGCTCCTGCATGACGGCGGCCACCAACGTGGTCGAGGTGAGCAAGGTCGAGGCAGAGGTGCAGACGGCCGACCTCGACGCACGCGAGAAGGCCGATCTCGACTCGGCGTACGGCGTGGAGGCCCGCGGTCGGCGACCGCGGGAGTACGCCCCGGCGCTCAACGCCCTGGAGAAGGGGCAGAAGACCCGCGCCAAGCGGCGGGTCCTCGACGTGGTCGACCGGGCGCTGATGGACCTCGTGTCGGTCTACCGCGACGCGATCGCCGTGTCGGTGGGCGCACCCGGCGACCTGGTCAACGAGGAGCTCCGGGCCGACGTCGCGCAGATCGCGCGGGTCGTGACCCCGGAGGAGCTGCTGCGGATGATCGACGCGATCTTCACCGCGCGCACGCAGATGCTGGAGTTCAACGTGCAGCCGCAGCTGGCACTGGAGTCGATGATGGTGGCGCTCAAGCTGCCGACGGGGGCGGGTCGATGAAGAAGGTCGTGGCACTGGTCGTGGTGGTGGCGATGGTGTTCCTCGCCGTCGGCGCGGGAGCGGTCGTCATCTGGAACTCCTTCGCCGACCCGACCTCGGGCTCGTCCTCGACGCAGGCCCCGCGGGTCGAGCGCGAGGAGGCCGCCGACGCGCACGAGGCGCCGTCGGCCGCGCTCCAGTCCTTCTACGACCAGCAGGTCGACTGGTCCACCTGCGAGGGCGACCGCGAGTGCGCGACGCTGACGGTGCCGGTCGACTACGCCGAGCCGGAGGGCGACACGATCGACCTCGCGCTGCTGCGGGTGCGGGCCACCGATGAGGCGCAGGCCTCGCTGGTGGTCAACCCCGGAGGCCCGGGGGCTCCCGGCACCGACTACGCCGCCCTGGCCGGCCAGGTCCTGCGCGAGCCGCTGCTGCGAGCCTTCGACGTCGTCGGCTTCGACCCCCGTGGCACGGGGGAGTCCAGCCCGGTCGACTGCATCAGCGACGACGACCTCGACGCCTACCTCGCCGGTGACCCCGACCCCGACGACGCGGCCGAGGAGCAGGAGTACGCCGCGGACGTGCGCGCCTTCGGTGCAGGGTGCGCCGCCTCGGGCGAGGTGGCCGGCCACGTGACCACGACCGAGGCCGCCCGTGACATGGACGTGCTGCGGGCCGCGCTGGGGGAGTCGACCCTGACCTACCTCGGTGCGTCCTACGGCACCAAGCTCGGGGCGACCTACGCCGAGCTCTTCCCCGACCGGGTCGGGCGCTTCGTGCTCGACGGCGCCGTCGACGTCTCGCTGGACAACCGCCAGCTCGGGCTCGAGCAGGCCGAGGGCTTCGAGACCGCCCTGCGCGCCTACGTCCAGAACTGCATCGACACCACCGACTCGTGCTTCCTCGGCGACAGCGTCGACGAGGGGTTGGCCACCATCGACGGGCTGCTGGCGGACATCGAGGAGTCCCCGCTGCCCACCAGCGGCGACCGCGACCTGGCCATCGGCAACGCCTTCTACGGCATCGTCGCGCCGCTCTACAACCGCGACTACTGGTTCATCCTGAGCGCCGCCCTGGGCAGCGCCCTCGACGGCAACGGCCAGGCGCTGATGGAGCTGGCCGACCTCTACTCCTCGCGCGGGCCCGGGGGATTCACGGACAACAGCGTCGAGGCCAACCTCGCCATCAACTGCCTGGACGACCCGTCGTCGATCCCGTTCGCCGACGCCCCCGACCAGTACGCCGACTTCGAGGAGGCCTCGCCGACCTTCGGCCGGATCTTCGCCTGGTCGCAGTCCACCTGTGGGGCGTTCACGCTCCGCTCGAGCGAGGAGCCGCTCGACATCCGCGGCGAGGGCGCCGCCCCGATCCTCGTCACGGGTACGACGCGCGACCCGGCGACGCCGCTGAAGTGGGCCGAGGCCCTCGCCGAGCAGCTCGAGTCCGGGGTGCTGCTGCGTCGCGACGGCGACGGCCACACGGCGTACAACTCGGGCAACGAGTGTGTCGACACCGCGATCGAGGACTACCTCCTCGACGGCGACGTGCCGGCCGACCCGACCGACTGCTGAGGCGGACGCGGGGTGATTTCGACCGCCGCACGGTCGGGCGTTATCCTTCTCGAGTTGCCCGGCCGGTCCTGACCTCAGCCGGGCAGCACGCCGCCTTAGCTCAGTCGGTAGAGCGAATCACTCGTAATGATTAGGTCGTCAGTTCGATTCTGACAGGCGGCTCCACCGAAGGCCCCTGACCTGCAGAGATGCAGGGCGGGGGCCTTCGTGCTGTCGTCGACGGAGTGGCTGCTCCACACAAACGTCCTCCGCGGCAGCAGTGCTCGACGGGGCAACTACAAGGCCGCATGCGTGGGTTGAGGGGCGGCCAGACCCCCCCGCCTGTTGGCTTGTCGCAGCCCTGCTCACTTGGTTCGATGCTGGACGCATGATGTGGTCGAGCATGGTGCCTCGGAAGGTCCAGCGGTGGATCCGGCGGACGCTGGTCGCGCTCGCTGCGGTCGGCGGTGCGGTCACAGCGGTGGCGCGCTACCGATCGTGGCACCTGACGTGGGGCGCTACCCACGACGAGGTCTCCGGTCCGATGCCGGGCGACGACCTCCTGCACGGAGCGGGTTTCGTTGCCACGCGAGCGATCTCGATCGCCGCTTCCCCGGACAGGGTGTGGCCCTGGATCGTGCAGGTCGGCTACGGACGCGCCGGCTTCTACTCGTATGACCTGCTCGTCAACCTCGGCCGACCCAGCACCGAAGAAGTCCTCGAGGAGTTCCAATCCCTGTCGGTCGGGGACCTGGCGGCACCGATGACCGCCACGGCGGACGACCGGACGGCGTTTCGGGTCGCGAGTCTCGATGAGCCTCGCTCACTTGTGTGGAGCAAGCCCGACTCGACCTGGGCGTGGCGACTGACAGCGGACGGAGCGGGCGGACCCGTCTTGGCACCCGCTTGAAAGCACGCTACGACCCAGGGCCGTTCTTGCCGGTGACCGTGCTGCTGATGGAGATCGGAGACTTCCCCATGATGCGCCGCATGCTGGTGGGAATTGCCGAGCGGGCCGAGCGGATGGACTGACAAGCGCACGAGGCGTCATGTCGGCACGACTGGCACCGTCCCAGCGACACTCGCGTCAATGGCGGCGTCTTCCGGACGCATCGCCGCGGACGCGGCTGGCTCTCGCCTCGCCGGTCACTCCCGGTCACCGGAGGCGCTCAGTCGCCGATGGCCCCGCGTCCCCGCCGGACGAGCTTCGAATCGGGCTGGAGGACCACCTGCGGGTCCTTCCCTTCATAGTCGACCAGACTGAGGAACAGCCGCAGGGCGTTGACCCGGGCTCGCTTCTTGTCGTTGCTCTTGACCGTGTACCAAGGCGCGTGGTCAGTGTCCGTGCGAAGGAACATCTCCTCCTTGGCCTCCGTGTAGGCCTCCCACTTGTCGAGGCTCTCGAGGTCCATGGGGGAGAGCTTCCAGCGCCGGACCGGGTCGAGCTGGCGGACGGCGAATCGTGTCCGCTGCTCCTGCTGGGTCACCGAGAACCACAGCTTCGTCACGTTCACACCCGCCTCGAGGAGCATCTGCTCGAACAGCGGGGCCTGTCCCATGAAGGTGCGGTACTCCTCCTCGTCGCAGAAGCCCATCACCCGCTCCACGCCCGCGCGGTTGTACCAGGAACGGTCGAACAGGACGATGTCGCCGAAGGTCGGGAGGTGCGAGACGTAGCGCTGGAAGTACCACTGCCCCAGCTCGGTCGAGGTGGGCTTGGTCAGCGCGACGACTCTGGCGGAACGGGGGTTGAGGTGCTCCATGAACCTCTTGATCGTCCCGCCCTTCCCCGCGGCATCGCGTCCCTCGAACACGATGACGTGCTTCTGGCCGGTGTCCTGGACCCAGTACTGGAACTTCAGGAGCTCGATCTGGAGGAGGTACTTCTCCACCTCGTAGTCGTTGCGGTTCATGAGCTCGGCGTACGGGTAGTTGTCCCGCCATGTCTCGACCGCCCGCCCATCAGGCCTGATCAGGACCGGGTCGTCACCGTGGTCGTCGCGGACGGTGTACCCCTCCCGAGCCAGGGAGTCGATGTATTGACGCAGGCTCATCTGCTGCATGCCCGACAGTCTCGTCCACCTCGCACCGGAGGAGGCGGTGTCGCGTGGCGCTCCCCTAGATTCGGGGCGGCCACTGGACGCAGCGGCTCGTTCGTGTCTCCCGATTCGTGCTCGCCCGCCACCAGCGGGTCCCTTGAGTGTGGGTTCGGTGCCACCCGGTGACACCGAACCCACACCGAACTCGCAGAGCTCCCGCCCCCGCATGCTGGTCACCGCCCATGGTCATGACCCCATCGGCCGGTCATGATGGGGGCCAACCCGGAGGTGGACATGGCGAAGAAGACCGTCGCGAAGAAGAAGCAGGCACCGAGCAAGGCCGCGAAGAAGGACACCGCGAAGAAGGATGCGGTGAAGAAGCAGAAGGACGCGGCGTCGGCACGCGAGGCGCAGCTCAAGGCGGTCGCCAAGAAGCTGGAGGGCCGCATCAAGAAGCTCGAGGCGGCCGTCGCGAGCGCCGAGGCCAAGGCCGCGAAGTGGATGAAGCGGGCGAAGAAGGACCGGGCCGAGGCTGCGGCATCGAGCAGCAAGGTCTCCAAGCTGGAGAAGAAGCTGGCCAAGGCGCAGCAGCCGGCGCCGAAGGCCTCGGTCGGGGTGTCCCGACCCACCCTGGCGGTGGCCCCGGACGCGCCGGCCCAGCCGGACGAGGTGGCCCCTGCGGCGGAGGTCGTGGAGGTCGAGACGCCGGCGGAGTCCACCCCCGGCCCGGCAGCCAAGGCCGGCCCCGACGACAGCTGGACGGTCACCGCGCTCCGCGCCGAGGCCCGCACGCGCGGACTCGCCGGCTACTCGAGGAAGTCCAAGGCCGAGCTCCTGGCCGCGCTGACCTGATCCCGGTCGGGGCTCAACCCGCGAGCGCCGCGGCCAGCGCCTCGATGTCGACCGGCCCGGTGCCACAGCACCCGCCGACGTAGCGCGCCCCTGCCTCGACCCACGCGCTCACGGAGGCAGCGTCCAGGCCGGACGCGCCCTCCCAGGTGCGGGTCGCGCTGTCCCAGCTGCCGCCCTTGTTGGGGTAGGCGACCGCGGGCAGGCCGGTGGCGGTCACGCTGGTCCGCACCGCGTCGAGCACCTCGTCCGGGTGGGAGCAGTTGACGCCGGCGGCGAGGATCGATGAGGAGCCCGCGAGGGCGTCGTACGCCTCGGACAGCGACTGCCCGGCGCACGTCCGGCCCTCCCGGACCGAGTAGGTGAACCACGCGGGGATGCCGACCTCGTCCAGCAGCTCCACCAGGACGCGGGCCTCTTCGACGTCCGGGATTGTCTCGACGGCGAAGAGGTCGGGAGCGGAGGAGGCGAGCAGCTCGAGGCGCGGCGCGTGGAAGTCGCGCAGCTCGGACGCGGAGAGCCCGTAGCGGCCGCGGTACTCCGAGCCGTCGGCCAGCACCGCGCCGTACGGCCCGACCGAGGCGGCGACCAAGAGACGCCGACCGCTGTGCTCCGCCGCCTCGTCCCGCGCCTGCCGGGCGAGGGTGACGCTCGACGTGATGAGCCGGGCGGCCTCGGCCGCATCGAACCCGGCGTCCACGAGGCTGGGGACACTGGCCTGGTAGCTGGCCGCGATCGCGACCTGGGCGCCGGCGTCGAAGTAGGCGCGGTGGGCCGCGACGACCAGCTGGGGGTCGTCACTCAGCAGACGGGCCGTCCACAGCGAGGAGCCGAGGTCGGCGCCGAGCCCTTCGAGCGCGGTGGAGAGACCGCCGTCGAGCACGGTGACGGAGTCGGTCGGGGAGATCGCAGGCATCCCTCATCCTCTCGCAGCGGCCGTCCCGCCCACGGGTCCACGGGCGCCCGCGAGACGAGAGGTCCTCCGTCGGAGTCAGCGGAAGGCTGATTCCCCGGTGAGCGCCCGACCGATCACGAGCTGATGCACCTCCGACGTTCCCTCGTAGGTGAGAACGGACTCCAGGTTGTTGGCGTGCCGCATGAGCGGGTACTCACCCGTGATGCCGGCGGCACCGAGCAGCGTGCGGCACTCCCGCGCGATCGTGAGCGACTCCCGGACGCTGTTCAGCTTTCCCAGGCTCACCTGCTCGGGTCGTAACGCGCCGGAGTCCTTGAGGCGACCGAGGTGGAGGGCCAACAGCATCCCCTTGCCGAACTCCAGGCTCATGTCCGCCAGCTTGGCCTGACTCAGCTGGTACCCGGCCAGCGGGCGGTCGAAGATCCGACGCGTGGCGGTGTAGTCCAGCGTGGTCCGCAGGCAGTCACGGGCTGCGCCCAATGCGCCGAAGACGATGCCGAAGCGTGCCTCGTTGAGGCAGGACAGTGGGCCGGAGAGGCCCTTCGCCTCGGGGAGCATGGCATCGGCGGGCAGTCGTACCTCCTCCAGGACCAGCTCCGACGTGACCGAGGCGCGCAGCGAGAGCTTGTTCTTGATGGCCGGTGCCGTGAAGCCCGGGGTGTCGGTCGGGACGACGAATCCCCGGATGCCCTCCTCGGTCTGCGCCCAGACGACCGCGACGTCGGCGACCGATCCGTTGGTGATCCACATCTTGGCTCCGTTGAGCACCCAGTCCGAGCCGTCCCGCACAGCCCGGGTCCGCATGCCCGCAGGGTCGGAGCCGAAGTCCGGCTCGGTGAGACCGAAGCAGCCGATCGCCCGGCCGGCGGCCATGGCGGGGAGCCAATGCTCCTTCTGCTCCTCGGAGCCGAAGCGCCAGATGGCGAACATCGCAAGGGAGCCCTGCACCGAGACCAGTGAGCGCAGTCCCGAGTCGCAGGCCTCGAGCTCGTGGCAGGCGAGACCGTAGGCGGTCGCACTCGCCCCGGCGCACTCGTATCCCGTCAGGTGCATGCCCAGCAGACCGAGGCGGCCGAATTCTTGGGCCAGTTCGCGCGCGGGGATCTCGCCGACCTCGTACCAGGCAGCGACCTCGGGCCGAAGCCGTTCGTCGACCAGCTTGCGGACGGTGGTGGCGATGTCGCGCTCCTCGTCGCTGAGCAACGAGTCGAGGGCGAAGAGCTGGGCGGGTGTGGTGGTCATGGCGTCCTTGTCTGGGTCTGTCGATCGGTCGTCGTGTCGTTCTCGACTGGGGCTAGGAGCGGGGCAGGCCGAGGACGCGCTGCGCGACGATCGTGCGCATGATCTCGTCGGTGCCTCCACCAGTACGGAGCCCTTCGGTGGTCAGGGCGAGCTGGTGCCAGGCGTACGTCGCAGCCTCGCCTGAGTCGGTGGCGAAGCCGGTGCCGAGGACGCGCTGGGCGGTACTGGAGATCCGCAGGAGGTTGTCTGTGAGCATCAGCTTCGACAGCGACATCTCCGGTCCAGGTATCCCGGAGTCGTCCGCCTGGTCGAGGAAGCGCTGGGTCATGAGGGCGGCAGCACGCCCGTGCGCCACGATCTCACCCACGGCGTCGCGGATGCCCGGGTCGTCCCAGCAGTCGCGGGACCGGGCCAGGTCGACGAGGCGACGCGCCAGCAGGAGATCGACCCCGCCATCAGTCCCGATGATGGCGCGCTCGTATCGCATGGTGGTGCTGATGACCTGCCACCCGGCGCCCAGGTCCCCGACGCGGCGGGTGTCGAGCACGCGTGCACCGTCGAGGAAGACCTCGCTGAAGGACGACCCGCCGGTGAGTTGTCGGATCGGCCGCACCTCGATGCCTGGCTGGTCCATGTCGATGAGGAAGGCCGTCAGGCCCGCGTTGCGACGGGTGCCGAGCTCGGTGCGGGCGAGCAGCAGGCCGACTCGGCTGTAGTGGGCCCCCGACGTCCATACCTTCTGTCCGTCCACGACCCAGGAGTCGCCGTCACGCGTGGCCCGGGTTCGTGCGGAAGCCATGTCCGATCCGGCGTCCGGCTCGGAGAAGAGCTGACACGCGACGGTGTCGGCGCGGCGCAGAGGGGTGAGGACCTCTTCGCGCAGGGCGGCGCTGGCGTGGCTCAGCAGCGTGGGGCACAGGATCGCCACGCTGAAGCGCGTGTAGGCCTCGTCCGGCACCTCGTACTGGCGCTCCACGTCGCGGTAGGCCGAGGCATACGCCGCCGGGAGACCCCGGCCGCCGTGCTCGACGGGACCGTCGATCCAGCCGAACCCAGCGTCGTACGCCGTCCGGCGCCATGACAATGCGCTCTCGAGCTCGCGCTGCTCGAGCGCCGCTGTCTTCTCGGGAAGCACGCTGAAGTCCTCGTCCGAGGGCGACTCGGCCCCGGCGCGCAACGGGTGATGGGCAGCGACGAAGTCGTGGGCCTCTGCACGGAAGGCGTCCAACCCGGGACGCCGCGTGGACGGCTGAGGCGACGTGGGCAACGGTACGGAAGCGGAGGTCGGCACCGTGCTAGGGTACGGGCCAAGCGCTTGCTTGGCTAGCGAATTGACGGGATGTGGGGATGGGCGAGGGCAGATTCGACGGGCGGCGTGTCCTGGTGGTGGGAGGAGGCGCCAACGGCTCCGACGACCTCAGCGCCAATGGCGCCCAGATCGCGCTGCGGCTCGCGGCCGAAGGCGCCACCGTGGCCGTGTCCGACGTCGACCTCGCCCGAGCCGAGCACACTGTGGCCGCCATCGGTGACGACCGGGCGGTCGCACTCCGCTCGGACGCGTCCTCGGTTGAGGACTGTGCCGCGCTGCCGGCGGCGGCGGAGGACCTCGTCGGACCGCTCGACGTCGTCGTGGCCAACGTCGGCGTCACCGGAGGGTTCCCCGGACGCACCCAAACGGTCGAGGACTGGCAGTGGGTGCAGGACGTCAACGTCCGGTCGCACTGGCTCGTCGCGCAGGCTGCGCTGCCCGGGATGATGGAGCGCGGGCAGGGGAGCTTCGTCTTCGTCACCTCCATCGCCGGCCTGATCTCCAGTGGCTACTCGCTCTCCTACGAGGCGACCAAGGCTTCCCTGATCGCGGTCTCGCGACACTTCGGGGTCCGCTACGCCGACCGGGGGATCCGGTCCAACGCGGTCGCCCTCGGCGTCATCGACACCTCCATGGTGCGTGGCGGTTTCGGCGACGACCCCGACCTGCGCCGTCGGCGCGACCTGATGCAGCCCCTGGGTCGTCAGGGGCAGCCGCACGAGGCAGCGGCTGCCGTGGCCTTCCTCGCCTCCGACGACGCCAGCTTCATCTCAGGACAGTGCCTGGTCGTCGACGGCGGTCGCACGGCCGACGGGCGGTACGACGCCAGGTACGCCCGCGCCTTCGGCCCCACGCACGAGTGAAGGGCACGCACGTGCCCAGCGACAACGACGACAGGGAGTGAACATGAGGGACACAGTGGTGCGCGGAGTCGGCATGACCCCGTTCGGGAGGTTCGAGGACACCAGCCTGAAGGACCTGTCTGCCAACGCGATCAACCAGGCCTTCGAGGACGCCGGCGTCACGTTCGATGACGTGCAGGCCGTCTACTTCGGGAACGTGGCAGCGGGCGTGATGTACGGCCAGCACTCGATCCGGGGGGAGACGGTGACCCACTACATGGGTGCCGGGCCGCTGGCGGTCAACAACGTTGAGAACGCCTGCGCCTCCGGCGGGAACGCCTTCCACCTGGGCTGGAGCGCCGTCGCGGGCGGTCAGTACGACACAGTGCTCGTGGTGGGCGCGGAAAAGCTCTACTCCTCGGACAAGCAGCTCAGCTTCAAGGCATTCATGGGTGGGATGGACGTTGACCACCAGGACTTCGGGGAGGGGGCCGGCGTGAGTCGCAGCCCCTTCATCGACCGCTACGCGAAGGTCGCCGACTACCTGATGAACGAGCGCGGTGTCACGCCGGAAGCGTTCGCCGAGGTGGCGTCCAAGGCGCACTACAACGGTTCACTGAACCCCCTGGCCCAGCGGCGTACTCCCCGGTCGGCCGAGGAGATCCTGGCCGCCCGGCACGTGCTCGGTCCGCTCACCGTGCTGATGTGTTCCCCCGTCGGTGACGGGGCCGCCGCCGCCGTCATCACGGCCGCACCCGCGGTCAGGGACTCTCGCGACGTGTCGATTCTGGCCTCGCAACTGCGGTCCCTGCCCGCCGATGCCCACGGTCCGTCGGACTCGCACGAGTACTCCGCGGCCGCCGCCTTCGAGCAGGCGGGCCTCAGCCCCCGGGAGATGGACTTCGCCGAGCTGCACGACGCGACGTCACCGGGGGAGATCGTGTCCTGGGCGGAGTCCGGGATCTGTCCGCCCGGCGACGAGATGGCCTGGGCCATGGATGGTCGCACACGGATCGATGGAGCAATGCCGGTCAACCCGTCGGGCGGGCTGGTCGCCCGTGGCCACCCCATCGGGGCCACGGGCGTCGCCCAGGTCTACGAAGCCGTCCAGCAGCTTCGAGGGGTGGCCGGTGACCGTCAGGTGGCCGGCGCGCGCCGGGCCTTCCTGCAGTGCGGCGGCGGACTGATCAAGGGCAGCACCGCCGTCTCCTCCGCTCACATCCTCGGAACCTGACCGGACCAACCCACCCCACACGTTGCACCCATCGACAGGAGACACCATGGAGCTCGTTCCCTTCTTCACGTTCACCGCGACCCCGTTGGCCGCCAAGCCCGACTTTGCTGGCCGTACGCCGCTCGGTCAGCGGGTGGTGGTAGGCGTCCGTGACGGTCGCTGCGAGGGCGAACGCTTCGCGGCGTCCCAACGTGGCGACTCGGCGGCGGACTGGTTGCTCATCGGTCCAGACGGCACCGCCATCCCGGACGTGCGGATGGCCCTGCGGACCGACGACGGCGCCTTCGTCTACATGGAGTACCAGGGGCGCGGGGATGCCTCCCAGGGCCTGGACGGTGCAACCATGTACACAGCCATCACGTTCGAGGTCGAGGATGCTCGCTACGCCTGGATGAACACCCGGTTGTTCGTCGGCAAGGGGTCCATCGACACCGCGGCAGGACAGGTCCGCTACGACGTGTTCGAGGTGCGCTGACGCCGCGGCCGGCGTCTTCGTCCTGCTACGGCCGGGCGATGATGCCGGCCATGAACACGCTGGCCATCTCGTCGGCCAGGGTCTCGACGCTGAGCTGGCCGCCGGGACGGAACCACCGTGCCGTGCCGCTCACTGCGCTCATGACGGTGCGGTAGGTGATGAGCGGGTCCACCAAGGTGCTGAACTCGCCGGCGGAGACGCCGCGGTCGAGGGTCTCGAGCCAGAGCTCGCGGCACTCTTCGAGCCTCTCCTCCATGAAGGGAAAGATCTCCGACAGGTAGTTCCAGTCGTTGAGCATGAGGCGCAGGGCGAGCTCGCACTCGTCCAGCAGCAGCACCGACGCGCGGATAAGGCCGCGCGCGGTCTCGGTCGCGTCGAGGTCGGCATCGATCACTGCTCGGTAGCGCTCGAGCAGGGTGGTCCAGTACTGACGGATCAGCTCTTCGACCATCGACTCCTTGGACTCGAAGTGGTAGTAGAGGCTGCCTGACTGGATGCCCGCAGCATCGGCGATGTCACGGATGGTCGTTGCGAGGAAGCCCTTCTCGGCGAACAGCTGGCCGGCTATCTGGATGAGCTCGCCACGACGGTCGACGCCGCCTCGCGCCTTCTTGGCTGCGGCGGTCCGGGTGGGGGTGGTGCTCACGCTCATGAATGCTGCCTTTCCGAGGATGTCACAGGGTATCCCATGGATTTGTCCAAGCGCTTGGTCGTTTGTCGGCTGACAACCAAGCAATCATTAGGTAGGGTCCTCGTCGTGACCAAGGACAACGTGGGCAGCACTGACGTCGTCGCGACGCAGCTCGAGCGCGACCTGGCGGCCTCCGAGGCCCTGGCTCGGTGGGCGGAGGGGCTGCGCGTGGGCCTGGCCAACGGCGACCCCGACCAGCTGGCCGCGCTGTTCGCGGACGACGGCTACTGGATGGACTACCTGGCCTTCACCTGGCGGTATCGCACCTTCGCCGGTCGCGGGGAGATCGCCGAGGCCTTTGGTCGGACCCTTGACCATGCCCGTCCCAAGGAGGTCGAGGTCTCGACCCTCAGGGCGCGTCCGCGTTTCACCCGCCGCTCGGGCGTCGACGTGCTCGAGGGGTACCTGGAGTACGAGACGGCGGTGGGACACGGGACCGCCTACGTGCGGCTGCGACTCGACGACCCCTCGGGGGAGCCCCGCATCTGGATCATGCTCACCACGTTGCAGTCGCTGCGCGGCTTCGAGCACCGTACGGGGGCCAATCGTCCCAAGGGCCGCGAGCACGAGGTCGGTCGTGAGAACTGGCTCGACCGCAGGCTTCGCGAACTGCAGTTCGCCGACCGCGAGCCCGAGGTCATCATCGTCGGCGCCGGTCAGGGGGGACTGGTCCTGGGCGCCCGGCTGCGGCAGATGGGCGTCGACGTCCTCATCATCGAGAAGAACGACCGGGTCGGCGACAACTGGCGCAACCGCTACCACTCCCTGACTCTGCACAACGAGGTCGCCACCAACACCCTCCCCTACATGCCCTATCCCGAGACGTGGCCGGCCTTCTTGCCAAAGGACAAGCTGGCGCACTGGCTGGAGTCGTACGCCGAAGCAATGGAGCTCAACGTCTGGACGGGCGCCGAGGTGCTTCACGGGGAGCGTGACGAGGCGGGCGGCCGGTGGAGCGTGCGCATCCGGCGCCAGGACGGCACCGAGGTGGTCAAGACGGCCCCGCACGTGGTCCTGGCCACGGGAGGTCACAGTGGGGTCCCCAACGTCCCGCACATTCCCGGCGCCGACGACTTCGAGGGCTCGCTGTTGCACTCCAGCCGGTTCCGCGGCGGACGCGACTACGAGGGCAAGCGGGTCGTCGTCTTCGGCACCGGCAGTAGTGCCCACGACATCGCGCAGGACATCCACGAGAACGGCGCCACCGCTGTCACCATGATCCAGCGCAGCCCGACGGCCGTGATCAGCCTCGACCCCTGCGGGACGATGGTTTACGCCGCCTACTCCGACGACCGCGATCCCGCGGACGTGGACTTCGTGCAGGCCGCCACGCCGTATCCGATCCTCAAGCAGACCTACCAGTGGCTGACCCGCAAGACCTGCGAGCTGGATCGTGACCTGATCTCCGGTCTCGAGGCCGCTGGCTTCCGCACGGACTTCGAGCCGGACGGCACCGGCTTCCACATGAAGTACCTGCGCAAGGGGGGCGGCTACTACATCAACGTCGGGTGCTCGGACCTGATCATCGACGGACAGGTTCAGGTGCGCCAGGCCGCCGACGTGGACCGGCTCGTGTCCGGCGGCGTGCTGATGCAGGACGGCAGCCAGATCGATGCCGACGCAGTGGTCCTGGCGACCGGCTACAAGAACCAGCAAGAGGGCATTCGGCTGCTCTTCGGCGACGAGGTCGCCGAGCGGGTCGGGCCTGTGTGGGGCTTCGACGAGAACCACGTCATGAGGAATGTCTGGGTCCGCACGCGCCAGGACGGCTTCTGGGTGATGGGGGGCGCGCTGATGGAGGCTCGCCTGTACTCCACCTACATGGCCCTCCAGATCAAGGCCGACCTCGAGGGTGTCCTGCCCGAGTCCGCCCTCGCCTGACCTGCCCCCCGACCCGGACCCGGGTGCCCATCCGAAGCCGGGATCCATCAGCCCCAACCCAGGAGAAGAGCACTGTGGAAGAAGTCTCGCTGTCCGGTCGTGTCGCCGTCGTCACCGGCGCCGGAGGAGGGCTCGGCCGGGCCTACGCCCTCGAGCTGGCCCGGCGTGGGGCAGCCGTGCTCGTCAACGACACGGGCGGAACGCTCGATGGCACCGGACAGACCTCGGCCGCGGACGCCGTGGTCGAGGAGATTCTCGGCCTGGGCGGACGTGCGGCATCGAACCAGGACTCCGTGTCGACCCCCGAAGGGGGCGAGGCCATGGTCGCGGCGGCCCTCGACAGATTCGGACGCGTCGACGCCGTGGTGAACAACGCGGGCATCTTGCGGGACAAGAGCTTCGGCAAGATCGACTGGGACGACTTCCACGCCGTCCAGGACGTCCACCTGCGCGGAGCGGCGTACGTCAGCCAGCCGGCCTTCCGCGCGATGCGCGAGCAGGGCTACGGACGATTCGTCTTCGTGTCTTCCAACGCCGGCACCTTCGGCAGCTTCGGCCAGGCCTCCTACGGGTCGGCGAAGGCGGGCGTCATCGGCCTGGCCCAGGTGGTGGCGATCGAGGGGCAGCGGCACGGCATCCTCAGCAACGTCGTGTGTCCGCTGGCGCGGACCCGCATGACCGAGTCCATGCTCGACGCGCCGGAGGCGCTGTCGCCGGAGCACGTCGCTCCGCTGGTGGCCTACTTGGCGAGCGAGCGGTGCCGGGAGACCCATCAGGTGATCTCGGCCGGCGCGGGCCACTTCGCCCGCGTCTTCACGGGCCTGGGTGCAGGCTGGCAGGCAGATCCGGCCGAGGTGGTCTCGGCCGAGGCCGTCGCCGAGCACATGGATCGCATCCTCGACTCCTCGACGTACAGCATCCCGCTCTCGGCGCCCGAGGAGCTGGAGATGTTGGCGCCGTACGTCGCCGCTCGTACGGCCGCGGGACAAGCAGTCTGAGTCGTGCCGGACACGCTGCGCGAGGTCGTGCTGCTCGGTCGCCGCTTCGGCGACCGGGTGGCCGTGCGGGCAGGCTCCGGGGAGCGCTCCCACAGCGACCTGGTCGACCGGGCCTCCCGGTTGGCGCGACATCTCGCGCGGAGCGGGCTGGTGCCCGGGGACAGGGTGGTCGCCATGGTGGAGGACGGGCTGCGCTCGCTCGAGCCCCATCTCGCGGCAGCCCTGGCAGGACTGGTGGTCGTGCCCGTCAATGCCCGGTTCCGCACGGAGGAGCTGGACCACATCCTGCGCGACTGTGGTGCGCGCGCCCTCGCCCACAGCAGCGGAGTGGGTGCGACTGTGGCCCGTTCCGAGGTCGTCGGGGAGCTCGACCTGGTGCTCGACACCGGCCCCGGCGACGGTGCCGCCACGAACCCGGCCTACGAGGCACTGGTCACCCAGGGGTCCAGCGACGCGCCGGACGTCCTGGTGGAACCCGACGACGTGGCGATGATCGGCTACACGAGCGGCACCACCGGCCACCCCAAGGGCGCGGTCATGACCCACCGAGCAGGGCTCGAGGCGCTACGGGCCAACCTCGTCGCCTTCCGTGTGGTGCCGTACGGCGCCTGCGCGTTCTCCGGCTCCGTGTCCTTCACCGCACTGCTGTGGGGCTTCGTCTATCCGCACCTCCACCTGGGCTGCAGCATCGACATGTTGCAGCCGGACCTGACCGTGGAGCGGTGGTTCGACCGGATGGAGGAGCACGGCAGCACGTTCACCTTCGTCCCCACCCCCTACCTGGACGACTTCGCGGCGGAGGCATCGCGCCGCCCCGCCGCGACCGCGCGCCTGGCGGGCGTGTGCCACTCGGCCTCGCCGGCGACCGCTGGCCAGCGCGAGGCAATGGTAGCCGCCCTGGGTCCCGTGTACCTGGAGTCCTACGGGATGACCGAGACGCTCGCTGCGGTCACTGTGACGACCTCCCTAGACCCCGGTCCCGGCTCGCAGGCTGAGTCCCCGCACCTCACGATCGGACGGCCCCTGCCCCCGGCCGACGTCTACCCCGTCGACGCCGCGGGGCGCCGTGTGGGACCAGGCGAGGTGGGTGAGCTGGTGGTCGAGTCACCCTCGCTCTTCGCCGGTTACTGGGAGCGCCCGGAGGCGACTGCTGCCGCCCTGCGCGAGGGACGACTCCACACCGGAGACCTCGGACACGTCGACCCGCACGGCTTCGTCTACGTCGATGGGCGCGAGGCGGACCTCATCATCAGCGGTGGGATGAACGTGTACCCGGCTGAGGTCGAGCGGGTGCTGCACACCCACCCCGACATCGTGGAGTCCGCGGTCGTGGGAGTGCCGCACCCCCGTTGGGGCGAGTCCGTGTGTGCGGTTGTGGTGCCGAGGGAGGGCAGTGCGTTGACCGCCGACGAGGTCGTGGACCACGTCCGGTCTCGGCTCGCGGGCTACAAGAAGCCGACCCGGGTCGAGCTCGTCCACGCTCTGCCGCGCAACGCGAACCTCAAGGTCCTGAAGGGAGTTCTGCGCTCCCGGTTGTCGTGATCGTCCGAAGTTCGTCATGTGCTTGACATCACAGTTACTGGTCCCAATACTCTAACAAGCAAACGCTTGGTTAAGAGCGACCTGCCAGTCACCCGAGAGGTTCGACCGTTGCGAATCGACACGACCCTGATCGAGAAAGACCTCCTCGTCTCCGGCGAGCGAGCTGTACGGGCGGAGAAGTCCGGTTTGGACGCGGTGTGGTGCACCGAGACCGGCTTGGACGTCTTCCTCCAGGCCTACGAGGTCGGCCGGCAGACGGAGACCGTGCAGCTCGGGACCGCAATCGCTGTCGCCCTGGCCCGTACGCCGATGACGGTGGCCTACAGCGCTTGGAACATCGCGGACGTCTCCGACGGTCGCTTCACGCTGGGCCTGGGGAGCCAGATCAAGGCTCACGTGGAGCGCCGCTACTCGATGACGTGGGACCGCCCTGTCGGGCAGATGCGGGAGTTCGTGCTGGCGCTGCGGGCCATCTGGGACTCGTGGCGCACCGGAGAGCGCCTGGAGTTCGAGGGGGAGCGCTACACCCACACGCTGATGAGTCCGTTCTGGGCGCCCCGGTCGCACGATCACCGGATCCCGATCCACCTGGCTGCTGTGGGGCCCAAGATGCTCGAGATGGCCGCCGAGGTGGCCGACGGGATCATCCTCCACGCGTTCACGAACCCGTCGTACCTCGACGAGGTCACCTTCCCGGCCATCGAACGAGGTCTCGCGAAGGCGGGCCGGACGCTCGACGACATCGAGATCTCGATCCCCATGTTCATGGCGATGGGTGACACCGAGGAGGAGGTCGTCCAGAAGCGGCGCGAGGTGACGGCCCAGCTCGCGTTCTACGGCTCGACACCGGCCTACCGGCCCGTGCTCGACGCGATCGGCTACGGGGAGCTCCAACCGGAGCTCACGTCGCTTAGCAAGTCCGGTGACTGGGACCGGCTGGCGGAGGTGGTGCCGGCGGACTTCGTCGACCACTTCGCCATCTCGGGACGGCCCGAGGAGATGCCCGACCTGGCGCGCAAGCACCTGGGCACGCGGGCGGACCGCACTTCGTCGTACTACGGATGGCCCGTGGGCGAACCCGATCGTCTCAATGCGATCTTCGAAGATTTCAGACAGGAGAACTAGGGCATGAAGAACGCACTCGTACTACGGACCACGGTGGCGCTCGCCCTGTCGGGCCTCGTGCTGGCAGGTTGTGGCAAGTCTGAGGCAGGTAGCGCGGACGAGGGGACCGTGAAGGTCGGCGTCGTCCTGCCGTTCTCGGGGGTCCAGGCGACCATCGCAAAGCTCGAGGGCCAAGGCGCCGAGGTGGCGGCCAAGATGATCAACGACGAGGGAGGCATCGACGGCCAGTGGGAGATCGAGCTGGTCGAGGTCGATGACCAGCTCGACCCGGCCCGCAGTGCCACGGTCGTCCGCGACCTCAACGACGAAGGTGTCCAGCTGGCCATCGGTGGCCAGACGTCGGACCTGTGCAAGTCCTCGGCCGAGGCCTCGCAGCGCTTCAACCTGACTTTCATCGGCGCGCACTGCACCTCGCCCGAGCTGGTGGACCCGCCCATCACCGACAACTTCTTCATGATCGGTCAGCAGATGACTGACCTCGCCACCGCTATCGGCACCGGTCTGGCCAAGCGTTACCCGGACATCGAGACCTGGGACGTCGTCACCTACGACGTCGAGGTGATGCGTGGTTCGTGGGACATCGCCAAGGAGGCCATGGAGGCCGAGCTGGGGCGCGAGGTGACGGTAGGCGAGCAGTACTCAGTGCCGATCGGCGCCACCAGCATGCGCAAGGAGATCTCCGGGCTCGTCTCCGCGGGCGACAAGGGTGACCGCGGATTGTTCCTCGGTGTGTACGGCGCCGGCACCACCAGCTTCATCCAGCAGGCCAAGCCCACTGGGCTGCTCGATGAGTACGGAGTGCTTGCGCAGACGGGCGTCTACTGGCCGACGGCTACGGCGCTCGACGGTGAGGCCCCGCCGATCTACAACGTCCACGACTACTTCTACGCCTGTCAGGACGACCCCGAGAATGACGCCTTCGTGGCCGAGTTCGAGGAGATGACGGGCGAGAAGCCGGACGCTGGCGCCTACCAGAGCTACTTGGCGATCAAGCTGCTCGAGGCGGCGGTGACCGAGGCCGGGACCACCGACTCGGCCGAGGTGCAGGAGGCGCTGCAGGGGTTGTCGATCGAGACTCCCATGGGTCCCACGATGGACATCGGTGCCGAGAGCCACGCAGGCAAGGGCGGTGTCACGACAGCCCTGCTGCAGGGTGACCCGGACGCCCCTCAGGGCGTCTCGATCACCGAGTGCGACGTGTTCCCGGTCGACTGACGCCACGCCGAACCAGGTCGGGAGGGCTCGCCCGGCGCACCGCCAGGTGAGCCCTTCCGACAAGAACGGAGAGCACCCATGAACGACCTGGTTCCCATTGTCGTCGCCGGTATCGCCCAGGGCGTACCGATCTTCGTGGTGGCGAGCGGACTGACGCTCATCTACGGCGTCCTGCACGTCCTCAACTTCGCCCACGGCGGCTTCTTCCTCATCGGGGCACTCATCGTCACCACGACCTTGCAGGGCCCGAGCCTGGCGGCCTTCGGCCTGTCCGTGCTCCTTGCCGGTGTCGGGGTGATGCTGATCGGCGTCGTGAGCGAGGTGGCGGTGTTTCGCCCCCTCTACAAGGCCGGCTCGACGGTGAGCTTCCTCGGCGCGTTCGCCCTCTTCCTGGCATTGGTCGGCATCGCCCTCCTCATCTGGGGGACCAACCCGCGGACCGTGGCCTATCCCGAGGCGCTCAACGGCTCGTTCGACGTTGGCGGTGCCCGCGTGGGCCAGTACGACCTGGCGCTGGTCGCGGTCGGCGGTGTGATCGCGGCCGGCTTGTACCTCCTCCTCACCCGGACGTCGCTCGGGACCCGGGTGCGCGCGGTGTCCCACGACCGGACCATGGCCCTCGCCCTGGGCATCCGCGTCCAGCGGGTCTCCACCAGCATCTTTGCGATTGGTGCTTTCCTGGCCGGCGTGGCCGGCGCCCTGATCGCGCCGGTGTCTTCCATCGACGAGAGCCTGGCCCTGAGCTCGGACTACATGCTCCCGGCCTTCATCGTCATCATCGTGGGTGGACTCGGCTCGGTGCCCGGCGCTCTGATCGCGGCCCTGGCCCTGGGTGTTCTGGAGAGTGCCTTGTTCCGGGTGGCCCCCTCCCTCAGCGGCTTCAGCTACTACCTCGTGGTGGCGCTGTTCCTGATGTTCCGTCCGCAGGGGATCTTCGGATCCCCCTCCCGTTCTACCCAGATGGCCAGGTGAGATGACCATGACCACGATCGGCCGGCGGTTCCCCGTAGTCACCAGATCGGGGGTTCACGTGTTGATCGGGTTCGCCGTGGTTGCCGTGCTGATGCCGGTCTTCTTCGGCGGCAGCCCGTTGTTCACCTGGACGACCGCGGCGGTGTGGGTGCTGTTCGCCATGAGCACGTCAGTGCTCTTCGGCTGGACCGGCCTCCTGTCGTTCGGGCAGGCCGCCTTCTTCGGCATCGGGGCGTACACGATGGCACTCATCCACGAGAACCGGCCGGAGACGCCGGGCCTGGTGATGCTCCTCGCCGCCGCCCTCGTCGCAGCCGTGGTGGCCGCCGTCTTCGCCCTGTTCGCCCTGCGCACCAGCGGTGCCGAATTCGCCATCCTCACCCTGGTGCTGGCGCAGGTGCTGTGGCTGCTGACCTATCGGGTCTCGTGGCTCAAGGGCGAGGACGGCTTCCATGGGCTGTTCTCCGTCAACATCATCAGCAACCCGCTGACCTCCGACCTCGACCTCTGGTACTACACGATCGCCGTAGTCGGCTTCTGCGTCTGGCTCCTGTGGCTGCTGCATCGGTCCACGGCCGGGATGGCCATGCGCGCCGTCCGGGACGACCCGTGGCGTTCGGCGGCGCTGGGCATCAACGTGCGACGGGTGCAGGTGTGCGCCTTTGCCGTCAGCGCCGCCCTCTCTGCCGTGGCCGGGGCATTGCTCGCGCAGGGACAAGGGGTGGTGAGTCCTGGGATGCTGAGCTTCGCCATCTCGGGCGAGATCCTCGTGGCGTGCCTGATCGGTGGCATGAGCCGCTTCGGCGGCCCGATCCTGGGAGCCATCGTGCTCATCTGGTCCCAGACGCTCATCAGCAACCTGCTCCACGACTCAAGCATGTTCGTGGGCCTGCTCCTGCTCGTCATCGTCATCGCACTGCCGCAGGGCCTCGTGTCGCTGCCCGGCAGGGTGCGCAACCGGCGCCGCGCCTCAGGACCCCCATCCATACCACCGGCGCCCACCGGCTCACTCGCGGACGAGTCGGTTCCCGACGGTTCACCGGTCTCCGCCGGCGACGAGGAGGCCCTGCGATGACCGCGATGGTGGAGCTCAGGGCTGCGTCCAAGGCCTATCAGGGTGTCCCCGCCGTGCAGGCCGTGGACCTGGAGGTGCAGCGGGGTGAGCGCCTGGCGATCATCGGGCCCAATGGAGCTGGGAAGTCGACGCTCTTCGGCATGATCGCGGGGGAGCACCGGCCGACAGAAGGGTCCGTGTGGTTCAACGGGAAGGACGTCACCACGCACCACTCGTCGCGTCGTGCCCGGGCTGGGATCAGCCGCACCTTCCAGGTTGCCCGCCTCATGCCGACGATGACCGTCCGGGAGAACCTCTTCCTCGCCGCCCTGACCGGCCAGCGCCAAGGGATCCGCTTCTGGGACGCACTGTCCACCCGGCCGGACGTGACCGAGGAGGCGGAGGCCGCAATGGTGGCCGCCGGTCTGGCGGACCTGTCGGACGTGCTGGCTTCCTCGCTGGCCCAGGGGGCCCGCAAGACGCTCGAGATGGCGATGGCCGTCGTTCAGAAGCCGACGCTGCTGCTGCTCGACGAGCCGACAGCGGGGATGGGGTACGACGATGCGCGCATTGCGACCAAGCAGCTGGGCGCCCTGCTCGAGGAACGCCGGGAGATGACGATCATTCTCACGGCCCACGACATGGAGGTCATCCACTCCCTCGCCGAGAGGGTGGTGCTGATGGCCAACGGCAAGGTTGTCCTCGACGGCTCCCCGCAGTACGTGGCTGACCATGCGGTGACCAAGGAACTCTATCTGGGACGAGGTGCGTCATGAGTGGCTCGGAGCGTTCGAGCATGTTGTCGGTCCGAGGACTCGACGGCTGGTACGGGTCGGCGCAGGCCCTCTTCGGCGTGGACCTCGAGGTCGGCGTCGGAGAGGTGGTGGGGTTGCTCGGTCGCAACGGCGCGGGCAAGAGCTCCACGTTCAACGCGATCATGAACCTGGAGCTACGTTCGTCGGGGGAGATCTTCGTGGCCGGTCGATCGGTGGCCAAGAGGACGGCCGACCAGATTGCCCGGGCCGGAGTGGCCTGGGTGCCTGAGGACCGCCGGATATTCAGCAACCTGACGGTGCGGGAGAACCTGGACCTGGCCCGCTTCGCGTGCGGGGACCGGGAACCCGTCGGCGTCGACGAACTGCTGGACTCCCTGCCGCTGCTCGACAAGTTGATCAACCGCAAGGGCAACCAGCTCAGTGGTGGCGAGCAGCAGCTCGTCGCCATCGCACGGGCGCTGGTCCCCCGGCCCGCCCTCCTGCTGCTCGACGAGCCGACCGAGGGCTTGGCTCCGCTCATCGTCGAGGGGATCGCGGACGCCATCGCGCGGCTGCCGGAGCTCTTCGACGTCACCATCGTGCTGGCGGAGCAGAACCTGCCGTTCGTCACCAGCCTGACGTCTCGCGTCTACGTCCTCGAGACTGGGCGAGTCGTGCATGCGGGTCCTACTGCGGATTTCGCAGCCGACGCCGAGCTCCAGGACCGCTACCTGTCCGTGTCGGTCGCCTGACGGAGCGCTGCCGGGATCCTGCACGACCTGACGTCGAACTCGACACCGCGCAGGACGGACAAGCCCGTGGTCCGTGAGACCCAGAACCCGGTGGCCGGTCTGCGCAGACCACCGGGCCTCAGTCAGAAGGCGGAGTCGGGCATGTCCATGAGGTCCTGGGTGCTGGCGGTGAGCATGTCCGCCTCCTCGGACAACAGGGGCAGCCGCTCCGTCGCGAAGAAGCGCGCGACCGCGACCTTGCCCGTGTAGAAGTCAGGGCGGGCCACCCCGGGCTCCCCCGACTCCAGTCGGACGGAGGCCACGAGGGCCTGACGTGCCAGCAGCCAGCCGAGGAGTAGGTCGCCCACCATCATCAGGAATCGTGTCGTGTTCTGGCCGACGAGGTAGACGGACCTCGGATCGTCCCCTGTGGCGTCCGCCCACTCGACCAGCACCTGCTGGCTGCGGCGTACGGCCGTCAGCGCCTCGCGCAACGCGTCGGCCAGGGCCGTGTGTGGACCGGCGCCCAGCCCGTCGACCAACGCGTCGACCTCGGTGAGGAGGAGGCCGAGTGCCGTCCCGCCGTCGCGCCTGACCTTGCGGAAGAAGAGGTCGATGCCCTGGATGGCGGTGGTGCCCTCGTAGATCGTGTCGATCTTGGCGTCGCGGATGTACTGCTCGACGGGGTAGTCGCGGAGGTAGCCCGAGCCGCCGAAGACCTGCAGGCTCTCGGTGAGGGTGGCGTAGGCCTTTTCGGAGCAATAGCCTTTGACGACCGGCAGGAGCAGGTCGTTCCGCGCGGCGAGCGCGGTGGTGTCACGCCCCTCGTGCTCGGCCAGGACGATGTCGTCGAGG
The DNA here is from genome assembly GCF_003047265.1 of Nocardioides terrigena. Lineage (GTDB taxonomy): Bacteria > Actinomycetota > Actinomycetes > Propionibacteriales > Nocardioidaceae > Nocardioides > Nocardioides terrigena. Next base: position 152,391 of record NZ_PZYY01000001.1, read on the forward strand.
TTGCATGCGGCGAACGTGACCAAGGCCCGCATGCCCTCGGCGTACGCCTTCTGGACCATCAGGGATCGGCGCACGTCCGGGTGCCCGATGATGGCGATGTCCGGCGCGCTTCGGTCGCCCTTGCGGGTCAGGTCGGGGCTCTGCAGGCGCGTACGCGCGTAGTCGAGCGCGTTCAGGTAGCCCGTCGACAATGTGGCCATGGCCTTGGTGCCGACCAGCATGCGCGCGTACTCGACGACCTCGAACATCTGGGCGATGCCATCGTGCGCGTCACCGACGAGCCAGCCGACCGCGGGCTCGTCCTGGCCGAAGGTCAGCTCGCAGGTCGCGGAGACCTTAAGGCCCATCTTGGACTCGATGTTGGTCACGCGGACGCCGTTGCGGTCGCCCAGGGTCCCGCTCTCCACGTCGATGTGGAACTTGGGGACCATGAACAGGCTGAGGCCCTTGGTGCCGGGGCCGCCGACGCCCGGAGTGTCCACCGGCCTGGCGAGCACGAGGTGGACGATGTTGTCGGTGAGGTCGTGCTCGGCGCTGGTGATGAAGCGCTTGACGCCCTCCAGATGCCACGAGCCATCGGGCTGAGGCACCGCCCTGGTCTTGCCCGAGCCCACCGCGGAGCCGGCGTCCGGCTCGGTCAGCACCATGGTGGCGCCCCAACCGCGCTCGACCATCAGCTCGGCGACGCGTCTTTGCTCCTCGTTGCCCTGGCGGTGCAGGATCTCGGCCTGGGGCCACCCCGAGGCGTAGAGGAAGACGGCCGGGTTGGCGCCTAGCGGGAACTCTGACATTGCCCATCGCACCGATTGAGGTGCGGCGATCCCGCCGAGCTCGGGACCGACGTCCATCCGCCACCACTCGGCGGCCACGTAGCTCTTGTACGACTGGTGGAAGGCCGGGGAGAGCCGGACCGAGTGGGTGGCCGGGTCGAACTCCACGACACCGTGCTCGTCGTCGGCGAACGAGGCGGCCAGCGCGGTCTCAGCAAGCTCCGCACCTGCCGTCAGCATGTCCTCCACGGTCTCGCGGTCCAGGTCCGTCCACGGCCCGGTGCCCAGCACCTGGTCGCGACCGAAGACCTCGAAGAGGTTGAAGCGGACGTCGGTGAGATTGGTGCGGTAGTGACTCATCGGTTCTCCAACGGTTGGTAGGACGACGGTGTGGACCATGCGGTGGCGATCTCGGAGATCACTCCTGCGAGGCGCCGGGGCTCCTCGAGGGGGACGTGGTGGCCGGCGTCGGCCACTGTGACGGTGGGCAGTCGCGGACGAAGGCGCTCCTCGACGGAGGCAGCCATGTCGGCACCGACGAGGCCGTGCTCGCCGCGGATCACCCGGACGGGGCAGGCCAAGGGGGCGAGGTCCTCCTGGACGAGGGGCTCGTGCTCCACGAATCGGCGGTCGAACTTCCAGGACCAGCCATCGACGTGACCGATGACGGCTTGACGGGCCACGTGGTCGAGCACGAGGGACGGTGCCCGGCAGTCGTCGGGCAGCGTGCGGAAGCGCGACAGGATCGTGGTCTCGTCCTGGTAGACCGGACGCTGCTGCGGGTCGATCGCGGTCCAGCGCCTGCGGCGCGGCCCGCTCTCGCGCTTGCGCAGCTCGGAGTCCACGACGACGACCCCGCCGAGGCGCGCGCCCTCGTTGCGTCCCAGGGCCAGCGCCACGTGTCCGCCCATGCTGTGCCCGACCAGGACGGGACGAGGTGTCGTCGTGTGGTCGCGGACCACCCGGGCGACCTCGGCGCTCCATGCCTCGAGGCCGTAGGCCGTACGCCAGTCGCTGTCACCGTGCCCGGAGAGGTCGGGCGCGAGCACGTGGAACCGGTCCGCCAAGGCAGGGGCCACGAGGTCCCACCATCCGCCGTGGGCTGCCCCGCCGTGGAGGAGGACGACGGAGGGTGCGGCGGTGTCGCCCCAGGAGCGCACCGCGATGGCGGCTCCGGCGACCACCGAGGTCAGCCTCCTGGGCCTGCGCTCCAGCACCTCGCGGTGCCAGGCGAGGGCATCGGTCACGAGGCGGAGTCCCACACTTCGTGCTCCTCGGTGAGGAAGATGGGCGAGTTCTCGAGGTCGATGAAGTTCGGCTCGTCCTTGATCAGGGCGCGGACCGCCCGGCGAGCATCCTCGTCGGTGAACGTCGTCGACACGGCGTCGGTGGAGTCGAACCACAGCTCCACCACGCCGTCGAAGGCTTCCGGTGCCTGGCGCGAGGCCTGGAGGGCTGCGTTGAGGTCGTGGGTCAGGGTGTGGTTCTGCACGTACCGTCGGGCGCCGAGTGCAGTGGCCCCGGCCACTCCGAGGGCCGCATGGGGCCCTCGCCAATGGGCGAGGAACTCTTCGCGGGTCAGGCTCGGGTGGCGGCGCAGGCAGAACATCAGCTTGATCATGTGCTTCTCCTCCTCGGAGGGCTCAAGTGAGCAGGAACAGGTCGTAGACGCCGTGGTCCTCGTGGACCTGGCCCTTGCCAACGACCAGGCGCGAGTGGAGCCAGCGGTAGCGATCGTCCCCGGTCTCGAAACGGAAGGCCGAGTAGACGGCGCCGCTGCCGACACCCCCCGCCCAGTCAGTGCGTCCGGAGTAGGACACCTGGAGGAAGGCCCCGTCGTCGCACCTGAGGCTGATACGCACGTCGATGACGGTGGCGCCTCCAGGCCCCGTGATGAGCCAGTCGGCCGCGGACCGACCACGCTGGCTGGCACGGACGTGCTCGCCCTGGAGGCGGGCGTTCACGATGGGACCGACCAGACGGCGACCCCGAGGTGTGGTCCCGACGAACTCGACTCGCTCCAGTGGCGCGGTGAACGTCCCGAACGGTTGCAGCTGCACGTGGTCTCCTTCGGATGGACTCTGGCCACCCAAGCGCTTGCTTGGTACTGTACCCAGCGTCGTGTCCCCGAGCAAGGTTCGAAGGAGGTCGGATGTATCCGTCGTACGACGACCTGCCGGTGCTGGAGGGCACCGACCTCCGCCATGCCTGGGACCACTTCGGGCGCGAGGACCGCCTCGGCACACTGAACCACCTGACCGAGCGGGATCGCTTCGACGCTCTGGCGCTCGCGAGGACCGGTCGCTCCGTGTGCCTCACCCTGCCGCTGGGCCAGCCGGACCCGCCGCCGTACGGCAGGAGCTCGTTGGTCCACTCGGTCTACCAGGCCAATGGCTTCAGCTGGGGCGACCGGGTCGACGGGCTCGACATGCAGTCCTCCTCGCAGTGGGACGGCCTGTTGCACGTGCGGCACAAGGAGCACGGCTTCTATGGGGGTCGGCAGAGTCCGCCGGCGCCGGGCGACCCTTTGGGGATCGACGTCCTCGCACGCTCGGGGGTCGTCGGTCGCGGCGTGCTGCTCGACGTCGCGCGGCACCTCGGCGCGCAAGGTGCGTACGACGCGCTGGAGCGGCGGGCGATCGACCCCGAACAGCTCCGCGAGATCGCCACCGCGCAGGACGTCGCCCTGCGGCCAGGGGACATCCTGTGCCTCCGATTCGGTTGGCACGACGCCTACGACCGCCTGGACGCGGCCGACCGGGAGCGGGTCATGGGGTCGCCGGTGGGAGTCGGCCTCAGCGCACGCCCCGAGATGGCCCGCTTCCTGTGGGACGCCCGCGTGGGGGCCGTCGCCTGCGACAACCCGACGGTGGAAGTGCAGCCCGGGGACAAGCGTGACGGCTACCTGCACCACCGGCTCATCACCATGCTCGGCATGCCGCTGGGGGAGCTGTTCGACTTCGAGGAGCTCTCCGAGCTGTGCGCGGGCACCGGCCGGTGGGAGTTCCTCTTCGTCTCCGTTCCGCTCCACCTCGTCGGCGGCGTTGGATCCCCTGCCAATGCCATCGCACTCGTCTAGGACAGGGAGGAGCGACATGGATGGCAGTGACGCCTGTGAGGCGTGTGGACGTCATTCGGTCGACCGGTCGCTCGAGGATCGGGCGGCGGTCGCGGACGTGATCACGGCCTACGCTGCGGCGATCGACGACCAGCGGGCCGACGCCGTCGCAGACCTCTTCACCGAGGACTGCGTCTTCCGCGTCTTCGAGGGCAGCAAGGGGGAGGCCCGCGGGCGTGACGGCGTGTCGAGCCTGGTCGCTCGCCTGCTCTCCACCTTCGCCGCGACCAGTCATCACGTGTCCAACATCCGGGTCGACCTGACCGGGGACGACGCGGCGCGAGCCACGACCTACCTGTACGCCTGGCACCGGTTCCTCGAGGAGCGCCCGGACGGTCTGCTGTGGGCCCGCTACGAGGACGAGCTGGTGCGGCGCGGGGGTCGATGGTTGTTCACCCGACGCACCCTGAGGGTGACGGGGGAGCAAGACTTCGCCTTCCGGTGGATCGGCCCTCGGGGCTGAGCCGGGCGGCGCCTCTCGGTCATTGCGGTGGCCGATCGGACGCCGTAACCTAACCAACCAACCACTTGGTAGGAGATGTTCGTGGATCAGATCGGCCGGCTTCTCAGCGACGCGGCACTGCAGTATCCGGAGCGAGTGGCGATCCGGACCCGCGACGGCCTCGTGCGCACCTACGCGGAGTTCGAGGAACGGGCCACGCGCTTGGCGAACGCGCTGTTGGAGGCCGGTTTCGAACCGGGCGACCGCGTGGCCGCCTGGCTCGGCACCTGCCCCCAGTACCTGGAGATCTACCTCGCCGTCGCCAAGGCTGGCCTCGTCCTGGTGCCGGTCAACATCCTCTTCACCGAGCATGAGGCCGCCTACCAGCTCGAGGACTCGGGTGCGGTGGGCATGTTCCACCTCGAGTCCCACTCCGACCAGGCGCAGACGCTGGCCGACAAGTTCGCCCTGCGGTGCCTCGTTCCTGTCGGGGATTGGCACGCGGTCGACACCCCTTACGAGGCGTTGGTCCGCTCGGGCGGGCTGGTCCCACCGCCCGAGCCGAACGACGACGCCCTCTACGTGCTGTCGTACACGAGTGGCACGACCGGCCGCCCCAAGGGCGCCATGGTCACGCATCGCTCGCTCAAGAACACCTCTCGCAACCATGCGCACTCGTACCGCACTCCGCAGGGCAGCGTCGTCCTCTACTACGCCAACATGTCGTTCGTCGCGACGGTGCTTGGGCTGCTCATCTCACACATCTTCGTGCGGGGCACGATCGTCATCGTTGCCCCCGTCGACGGGCCCCAGGACGCTATGGACGCGATGGGAGAGGAGCGGGGCACCTTCACCTTCGTCGCGTCGCCATGGATCGCTCCGATGACGGAGATCGCCCGTGAGCAGCCCGAGAAGTGGCAGCAGGTGCGCTCGATCGTCCACTCGGCTTCCAAGGCCAGCCCAGCGCAGCTCGAGCGTTGGGCCGAGGTCATCGGGCATCGCTACCTCGAGGGCTGGGGTATGACCGAGGGATCGGGAAGCCTCTTCACCGTCACGGACGTGGACGACGTGGTGAAGGGCTCGTCCGCTCAGGACTTCTTCGCCTCCGTCGGCCGACCCTGCATCGACGTGGTGGTCCGGGTGGTTGACGAAGACGGCCAGGAGTGTCCGCACGACGGCACGACCATCGGAGAGCTCGTTGTCAAGACGCCGGCGCTGGTCACTGGCTATTGGCGCAACGAGGCGGCCACCGCCGCGGCGTTCCGGGACGGCTGGTTCCACACCGGTGACCTCGGCGCGATGGACCCCGAGGGCTACGTCTACGTCACCGAGCGGCGTACCGACCTGATCGTCAGTGGGGGCATGAACGTGTACCCCTCCGAGGTCGAGTACTGCATCACCGACCTCGAGCAGGTGGCGGAGGTGGCCGTCATCGGCGTCCCGCACGAACGCTGGGGTGAGACACCGATGGCCTTCATCGTGCGCCGCCCGGGCACCGAGCTCACGGAGCAGGACGTCATCGACCACTGCGGCACCTACCTCGCCCGCTTCAAGCGCCCGTCACGGATCTGTTTCGTGGACGAGCTCCCTCGCAACGCCAGTCAGAAGGTGCTCAAGCGGGTCCTCCGGGAGGGTGTCGTCGGTGAGTGACGCGATGACGACGTCGGCACCGCCGGTCGTCGACCCTGCCGAACTGCGCGAGATGCGTGCCGCCGTCCACACGATGGTGGCGGCCCTCCACGGCGACGACGACCCCCGACTTCCCGCGGTGGACGGCGGGGCACGGCGCGAGGCTTGGCGGCGCACGGCCGAGGAACACTCGCTGCTGGGCCTCCATCAACCTGTCGAGGTAGGCGGCCAGGGACTCTCGTCGGCCTACAGCATCCTGGTTGCCCAGGCACACGGCCACCACCTCGCCCGCTCGCCGTTCCTCGGCTCGCAGGTCCTCGCTGCTCCCGTGCTTCTCGCCAACGCCTCGACCGACCAGCAGCGACGACTGCTGTCCCCGTTGCTCGCCGGCGTGGCCACCGCCACGCTGGCTGGCGCGGACCGTGGGCTGCTCGGGACGGGCGTCGCGGCCGGCACAGGTGGTCCTCTCGCGCCGACGGCCCCGGAACGGCCGATCCTGACCCGGACCGCGGACGGATCTCGTCTGAGCGGCAGCGCCCCCTTCGTCTGCGACGCGGCGTCCGTCGACTGGCTGCTGGTTCTCGCCGACGTCGAGGGGACCGACGACCTGGGCGTGGTCGTCGTCCAGCAAGGCGCGCCCGGCCTGTCGACGACGCCGCAGGACACCATCGACACCACCCGGAACCGGGCACGCGTCGACCTGGACAGGACACTTGGCGAGGAGCTCGGCAACGTGACCGTCGCCGGCCTCCGTGCCGCCCTCGCCGAATCCACGGTCCTGCTGGCCGCCGAGGCGGTCGGAGGTGCTCGTGCGAGCCTCGACTCGACGATGGACTACGTGCGCCTGCGGCACCAGTTCGACCGCCCGATCGGGTCGTTCCAGACTGTTCAGCACCGCCTCGCGGATCTGCACGGCGACCTGGAGGCGGCGCAGGCCTGTGTCGAAGCAGCCGCCACGGCCCTCGACCGTGTCATCGGATCCCCGGTCTCCGATGCGGAGCTCCTTGCCGACCTCGTGGATGCCGCATCCCTCGCGAAGTCCGTCGCGGCCGACGCGTTCGTGCTCATTGCCCGGGAGACCGTCCACCTGCACGGTGGCATCGGCTTCACGTGGGAGCACGACGCCCACCTCTACTACAAGCGCGCGCTGGCCGACCTGTCCCTCCTGGGACACCCCGCCGACCACCGGCGCGCCCTCGTCGCCAGCTGGTGACGCGGCGCCCTCGGGCGCTCAGACCCCCGCACGAACAAGGAGGCACCATGAACAACGCATACATCGTCGCAGCCGCCCGCACGCCGGTCGGCAAACGAGGCGGGGGTCTGGCCTCGGTCCACCCGGCGGACCTGGCCGCGCACGTCCTGCAGGAGCTGGTGCAGCGCTCGGGGATCGACGCCGGGTTGGTGGACGACGTGATACTGGGGTGCCTCGACAACATCGGGCCGCAGACCGGTTGCATCGCCCGCACGGCATGGCTTGCCGCAGGCCTGCCGACCCACGTCCCGGGTGTCACCATCGACCGCCAGTGCGGTTCGTCGCAGCAGGCCGTGCACTTCGCCGCACAGGCAGTAATGAGCGGGACCGCCGACTTCGTGGTGGCCGGGGGTGTGCAGAACATGAGCATGGTGCCGATGGGCACTTCGCAGCGCGCCGGGGCCGAGATGGGACTGGGCGACGACCCCTTCCGCTCCTCGGTCGGCTGGACACAGCGGTACGGCGACCGGCCTGTCAGCCAGTTCCATGGGGCCGAGGCGATCGCGGAGCGCTGGTCGATCAGTCGCGAGGAGATGGAGGAGCTCGCTCTGGAGAGTCACCGTCGCGCGGTCGCGGCCATCGACGACGGCCTCTTCGAGGAGGAAATCGTGCCGTGGGGTGACCTCTCCACGGACGAAGGCCCCCGGCGCGACAGCAGTCTCGAGACCATGGCGGGCCTGCGTACTCTGCAACCGGGCGGCCGACTGACCGCCGCAGTGTCCAGCCAGATCTCCGACGCAGCCTCGGCAGTGCTGGTGGCCGGCGAGCGCGCAGTGCAGGAGCACAGTCTCCAGCCGCTGGCGCGCGTGCACCACCTGTCGGTAGTAGGCTCTGACCCTCACCTGATGCTGACCGGTCCCATCGCTGCCACCCGCCGGGCTCTGGAACGCACCGGACTGTCCCTCGAGGACATCGGGGTGGTCGAGGTCAACGAGGCCTTCGCGTCCGTTGTCCTCGCCTGGGCCCGCGAGCTGGACGCTGACATGGAGACGGTGAACGTCAACGGTGGCGCCATCTCCCTCGGACACCCGATCGGCGCCAGCGGCACGCGCCTGATGACGTCGATGATCTCGGAGATGCGCCGCCGCGGCAGTAGGTTCGGGCTCCAGGTGATGTGCGAGGGCGGCGGACAGGCCAACGCCACCGTGCTGGAGCTCGTGTGACTCCCGAGCGGGTGCGGCTTGAGGTCGACGGCCGCCTCGCCGTTGTGAGGCTGACCGGGGCGGAGAGACGCAACGCGATCGACCTCGCCTTCGTGCAGCAGCTGGACGAAGTGACCGATGAGCTGGCCCGGCTCGGGGACGATGGCAGGGTGGACTGCGTCCTGATCGCGAGTGAGGGCAGGCACTTCTGCGTCGGCGGGGACCTGGGCGACTTTCCCGGCGACCCAGCCGCCGCGCCCCCGCACGTCTTGCGAATGGCCGGTTACGCGCACCGGGGCATGGGCCGTCTGCACCGGTTGCCGATTCCGGTAGTGGTGCGTGTCCAGGGTGCCGTGGCCGGTGCCGGGCTCGGCTTCGTCCTTGCGGCTGACGTGGCAGTCGGCGGCCGCGGGGCGACCTTCACCCCGGCGTACGCCGCTGTCGGCCTCACCCCCGATGCGGGCGTGAGCTGGCACCTGCCCCGAGTCGTCGGTACCCGGCGGGCGAGCGACTGGCTGCTGACCAACCGCCGGCTCGGTGCCGAGGAGGCATGTGCGTGGGGGATCTTGGGTCGTGTGGTCGACGACGTAGACCTCGACCGCGCCGTCGAGGATGTCATGTCTTCCATGCTGGCACTGCCCGGCGAAGTACTGCGTGAGACCAAGCGCCTGGTGCGTGAGGCGGACGGCTGCGACCTGACCCCGCACTTAGCCGCCGAGGCCGAGGCCATCTCGAAGCTGGCCGGGAGTCCCCGGGCCATCGAGCGGATGGCTGCTTTCCTCGGCAGATGAGCACCGACCGCTGCCCCTGCTCCTCCAGCCAAGTCCATCAAGTCGACGAGAGGTACTGCCCATGTCCGAGATCGTCCCGCCACCCAGCGCCTGCACCGTCGACTCCGCCGCACCGGGGAGGGGTTCGCGATGAGCGAGACCGTGTCCATACTGGGTGGCACCGGCAACCTGGGGTACGGCTTGGCCCTGCGGTTGGGTCGAGCCGGTGTGTCGGTGGTGATCGGCTCGCGGTCGTCGGAGCGGGCGGAGCAGGCTGCGGAGCGCGCGGCCGTCGCCGTGCCTGACGGTGAGTTCCGTGGTGGGTCCAACGAAGCCGCGGCCGCGGCCGCAGACCGGGTCGTCGTGGTGGCTGTTCCCTTTGCGAACCAGGTGTCGACCTTGAAGTCGGTGGCGGGGGAGCTGCGCGCGGGGCAAGTCGTGCTCGACGCGACGGTGCCACTCGGACCGGCGGTGGGTGGCAGACCGACGCAGTTGATTGGTGTGTGGAGCGGCTCGGCGGCCCAACAGGCGCGCGGCGCGGTCCCCGACCACATCGGTGTCGTGTCGGGTTTGCACACCCTCAGCGCAGCGACCCTGGAGAGGCTGGACGAGTCTTTGGACCAGGACACCCTCGTCTGCGGCGACTCGGCGGAGGACAAGAGGGTCGTGACGGAGGTTCTTGCCAACATCGACGGTCTACGCGTCGTGGATGCGGGCCGACTTGAGATGAGCAGGATGGTGGAAGGTCTGACGCCCCTGCTGATCGGAATCAACATCCGCAACAAGACGCACGCCGGGATTCGAGTTGTTGGGCTCTCCTGAAGGCGACTTCAGGGTCGTCGTCCCGGTCAAGGAGCTGCGGCACGCCAAGACACGGCTCGAGGTGGACGAGGCGACACGTCACCGACTGGCGCTGGCGTTCGCCGTGGACACGGTCGAGGTGGCGCTGGGGGCACGGTGGGTTGGGGAGGTCGTGGTGCTCACCCGGGACCGGCAGGTGGCCCGGGAGGTCGGGAGGCTCGGCGCGAGGTCCATGCGCCCCGGGGGGACACGGGAGCTCAACTCCGAGCTCCGGTGGGCTCTTCGTCGGCTGGGGGTGGGGTCGCGACGGCCTACGGCGGTACTGATGGCGGACCTGCCGGCCCTGCGGGCGTGCGAGCTCGATCACGTGCTGGGTGACGCCCGCGCCGGTGGGGACGTGGTGTTTGTCGAGGATGCGTGGGGCGGTGGCACGACCCTGCTGGCCGGTCCCAGCGGTGGCCTGGTGCCCCGGTTCGGTGGCCGCTCCGCGAGCCGCCACCGTGAGGTCGGCGCCCGAGGGGTGCGCCTGGAGCTGCCGGGTCTGCGCTGCGACGTGGATGACGTGCGCTCCTTGTCTGCAGCGGTCGAGCATGGCCTCAACCCACGCGCGAAGAGCGTGGTTGAGGCCATGTCCCTCGAGCCCCACACCCGGCCGACGGAAGCTCCCTCGCGCGGTCGCGAGAGGATGGGCGCATGACCGACACGGTGCCCACCCCGCAGCAGGTACGTCGGGCGCTCGCGCGCGCCGAGCGGGGTGCGGCCCTCGACGTGGACGAGGCCGCGGTGCTGCTGGCGGCAACCGGTGAGGACCTCGACCGGCTGACGGCCGTGGCTGCGCGGGTGCGCGACGCCGGGCTGGTGGCCGCGGGTCGGCCGGGCGTGGTGACGTACTCACCGAAGGTGTTCATCCCGGTGACCCGGTTGTGCCGGGACCGTTGCCACTACTGCACGTTCGTGGAGTCGCCGGCGCAGGCGGAGCGTGGGGGGCGGGCGCCGTACCTGTCGCCGGACGAGATCGTGGCGATCGCCCGCGAGGGTGCCGAGCTGGGGTGCCTGGAGGCGCTGTTCACCCTGGGCGACCGTCCTGAGGAGCGGTGGCCCGAGGCGCAGGCGTGGCTGGACGAGCAGGGTTATGACTCGACGCTGGCCTACGTCCGGGCGATGGCGGTGCGGGTGCTGGAGGAGACGGGGCTGCTGCCGCACCTCAACCCGGGTGTCATGTCGTGGGAGGAGATGACGCGCCTCAAGCCGGTCTCCCCGTCGATGGGGATGATGCTGGAGACGACCTCGCAGCGGCTCTTCGAGACCAAGGGGCTGGCGCACTTCGGGTCACCGGACAAGGACCCCGAGGTCCGGTTGCGGGTGCTCGAGGACGCGGGCCGGTTGTCGGTCCCGTTCACCTCCGGGCTCCTGGTCGGGATCGGCGAGACCCTGGCCGAGCGCGCCGAGACGGTGTTCGCTCTCCGCGCGGTGGGGCGCCGGTACGGCGGGCTGCAGGAGGTCATCGTGCAGAACTTCCGGGCCAAGCCCGACACCGCGATGCGCCACGTCGACGACCTCGGGCTCGACGAGTACCGCGCCGCGATCGCGGTCACCCGGATCGTGCTCGGGCCGAAGGCGCGCGTCCAGGCGCCGCCCAACCTGACCGACACGGACGAGTGCCGGTTGCTCCTCGATGCCGGCATCGACGACTGGGGTGGGGTGTCGCCGCTGACGCCGGACCACGTCAACCCGGAGCGGCCGTGGCCGTCGCTGGAGCGGTTGCGTGCGCTGACCGCGGAGGCCGGGCTGGAGCTGCGGCCGCGGCTGACGGTGCACCCGGAATACGTGCTGGCGGGGGAGCCGTGGCTCGACCCGCGGGTCGCGGCCCACGTGGCGGCGCTGGCCGGGCCCGACGGCCTGGCCCGTGACGGCGTACGTCCGAGCGGCCTGCCGTGGCAGGCCCCCGACGGAGGCCTGGAGTTCCACGGCGACGGTCGGGGCCGGGTCGACCTGCACGCGAGCATCGACACCGAGGGCCGGACCGAGGACCGGCGGGCCGACTTCGACAGCGTGTACGGCGACTGGGACGAGCTCCGCACGAGCGTCGCCGCCCGCGGATCCGCCAGCGAGAGCGCACTGACCGGCGACAGCTGGGCCGCGTTGCGCGCCGCCGAGGCGGACCCGGCGGGCCTGACCGACGACCAGGCTCTGGCCCTGATGACCGCCGAGGGCGACCTGCTGGAGCAGGTGTGCCGGTTGGCCGACGACCTGCGCCGCGACACCGTGGGCGAGGACGTGACCTACGTCGTCAACCGCAACATCAACTTCACCAACGTCTGCTACGTCGGGTGCCGGTTCTGCGCGTTCGCCCAGCGGCGCACGGATGCGGATGCCTACTCGTTGTCGCTGGACCAGGTCGCGGACCGGGCGGTCGAGGCGTGGGAGCTGGGTGCGACCGAGGTCTGCATGCAGGGCGGCATCGATCCCGAGCTGCCCGGCACGGCCTACTTCGACCTCGCCGCCGCGGTGAAGGAGCGCGTGCCGGGCATGCACGTGCACGCGTTCTCCCCGATGGAGATCGTCAACGGCGCGACCCGCACCGGCCTGTCGGTCGAGGACTTCCTGATCCGGGCCAAGGAGTCCGGCCTGGGCTCGATCCCCGGCACCGCGGCGGAGATCCTCGACGACGAGGTGCGTTGGATCCTGACCAAGGGCAAGCTGCCGACCCGGACCTGGATCGACGTGGTCAGCACGGCGCACCGCGTGGGGCTGCCGTCGAGCTCGACGATGATGTACGGCCACGTCGACAACCCCCGCCACTGGGTGCAGCACCTGCGGGTGCTGCGCCGGATCCAGGACGAGACCGGTGGGTTCACGGAGTTCGTGCCGCTGCCGTTCGTGCACACCTCCTCGCCGATCTACCTCGCCGGCGTCGCGCGCCCGGGCCCGACGATGCGCGACAACCTCGCGGTCCACGCGATGGGCCGGATCATGCTGCACGGCTCGATCCGCCACATCCAGACGAGCTGGGTCAAGCTCGGCGTCGACGGCACCCGGGCCATGCTCCGCGCCGGTGCCGACGACGTGGGCGGGACGCTCATGGAGGAGACCATCTCCCGGATGGCCGGCTCCGAGCACGGCTCGGCCAAGACCATCGCCGACCTCCACGAGATCGGGGAGGGCATCGGGCGCCCGATGCGCGAGCGCACCACGACGTACGGCGTCCCGACCCGCGCCGCTGTCTGACCCCCACGCCGCGCCCGTGCGGTTGGATGTCTCCATGTCGGTCCCGCCGCCTGACCTCGCCGAGCTCCTGGGAGCCCTCCCGTCCCACCGCCGCGAGCTCTTCGAGGCCCGGGTCGAGCGCTGGTGGCCGGACCTCCTCGACGGCCTGTCGGTGTACGCCGACCCGGCCGCGGTGGGCGAACGGGTCGTCGCCCTCGCCGCGCGCGCCTTCGAGGAGCGTGACGACGAGCTGCACGCCCTCGACCTGCGCCGCACCCTGGCCCCGGACTGGTTCCAGCGACCGGAGGCCGTCGGCTACGCGGCGTACGTCGACCGCTTCGCCGGCGACCTGCGCGGGGTGGCCGACAAGGTGGGGCACCTCCAGCGCATCGGCGTCACCTACCTCCACCTGCTGCCCTTGCTCAAGCCGCGGCCGGGCGACAACGACGGCGGCTACGCGGTCATGGACTACCGGAGCATCCGCGAGGACCTGGGCACCATGGAGGACCTGCGCGACCTGACCGGCACCCTGCGCGGCGAGGGGATCTCGCTGTGCCTCGACCTGGTGCTCAACCACGTCGCCGCGGAGCACGAGTGGGCGGTGCGCGCCCGGGCGGGGGAGCAGCGCTACCGCGACTACTTCCACGTCGAGGCGGACCGGGCGGCCGTGGACGCCTGGGAGGCGACGCTGCCCGAGGTGTTCCCGGACTTCGCGCCGGGCAGCTTCACCTGGGACGACGACCTCGAGGCCTGGGTCTGGACGACCTTCAACAGCTGGCAGTGGGACGTCAACTGGGCCAACCCCGACGTCTTCTGCGAGTACGCCGACATCGTGCTCCACCTGGCCAACCACGGCGTGGAGGCGATCCGGCTCGACGCCATCGCGTTCACGTGGAAGCGCCTCGGCACCGCCTGCCAGAACCAGCCCGAGGTGCACGCCCTCACCCAGGCCCTGCGCACGGTCACCCGCCTGGCCGCCCCCGCCACCATCTTCAAGGCGGAGGCGATCGTCGGGCCGCGCGACCTCGTGCAGTACCTCGGGAAGGGCCGCCACCACGGCAAGGTCAGCGACCTCGCCTACCACAACGGGCTCATGGTGCAGGTCTGGTCGATGCTCGCCGCAGGCGACGTCCGGCTGGCCACCGAGGCGCTCCAGCGGCTCGACCCGATCCCGGCCTCGACGGCCTGGATCACCTACGTCCGCTGCCACGACGACATCGGCTGGGCCATCGACGACGGCGACGCCGCGGCCGTCGGGCTGGACGGGTGGAGCCACCGCTCGTTCCTCGCGGACTTCTACAGCGGCGACTTCCCCGGCTCGTGGGCGCGCGGGCTGGTCTTCCAGCACAACCCCGCGACCGGCGACCGACGCATCTCGGGCACGCTGGCCAGCCTCGCCGGGCTCGAGTGCGGAGACCCGCTCGCCGTGGACCGGATCCTGCTGGCCCACGCGGTGGTGCTGGGTTGGGGCGGCCTGCCGGTGCTGTGGATGGGTGACGAGGTGGGGCTGCTCAACGACCCCGACTGGGCCGACGAGCCCGGGCACGAGGGCGACAACCGGTGGGCGCACCGCCCGCGCATGCCCTGGCCGGTCGACGAGGACGGCGAGCTCCTCCAGCGCGTACGACGCCTGGTCCGGGCCCGCGCGGCGACCCCGCACCTGCACGCCTCGACCGGCACCACGGTGCTCGACCCCCACGACACCGGCGTCCTGCTGACCCTGCGCGAGCACCCGCTGGGCCCGATGGTCAGCGCCTACAACGTCACCGCGACCGAGCGCTGGGTCTGGGGCGACCGGCTGCGCGACCTCGGCCTCGACCCCGACCGCTGCGTGGACCGGGTCAGCGGCGAGCCGCCCCACCTCGCGGGGCCGGGCGACGTACGCCTGCGCCCCTACCAGGCGGTCTGGCTCACCGCCGGCTGACGAGCGCGCGGACCGAGCCGAGTGAGCACGACGTAGGCAGTTGGTGGACGGCAGCTCTCGGCCCCGCGTGGCGATGTCGATCGGCACGCGAACTGCCTTCGTTGTGCACGCCCGAGGCCCGCCCGGGCGGGTCAGCGGAGGGACAGCCGGAGCTCGTTGCCGTCCGGGTCGGCCAGCACCGCGGCGTCGTCGACGCGCTCGAGCACGGTCGCGCCGAGCGACACGAGCCGCTCGACCTCCGCAGCGAGGTCACCGGACGTGACGAGGTCGAAGAACATCCGGTTCGGCCCGTGCTTCTCGTTGAGCGGCGGCCCGCCCCACGCGATCTTGGGTCCGCCGTGGGGTGACCGGATCGCGGTCTCGCCGTCCTGCTCCCAGACCAGCGGCCAGTCGAGGGCCGCGGCCCAGAAGTGGCCGACCTCCGGGGTGCCGTCGCAGGCGACCTCGCCGAGGAACCCGCAACCCGCCATCCAGCCGTTGCCGGCCTCGATCACGCAGAACTCGTTGCCGTCGGGATCGGCCAGCACGACGTGGTCCTCCTCCGGCAGCTGGCCGACGTCGAGGTGCCGGGCTCCGAGGTCGAGGGCCCGCTGCACGGTGAGCGCCTGGTCCTGCGGCTCCGCGCTCCCGAGGTGGAGGTGCACCTGGTTGAGCCCGACGCGGGGGTGCGTGGCCGGCACGAACCGCAGCCCGAAGCCCGTGTCGTCGGTGGGCACCAGCTGGGTCGTCGAGTCGGGGGACACGTCCCAGCCGAGGAGGTCGACCCAGAAGCGGGCCAGCCGGTCGGGGTCGGTGGCACGGATGGTCAGCGCCTCGAGTCGTGCGGTCACCGGGTCTCCTCCGAGCGGGACGGCATCACGCCTCGGAGGCTAGGCGTCGTACGGCGCGCACGCGAGCGACTTTGCCCCGGACGCACCGGAGCCCCCGCACCCACGAGGGTGCGAGGGCTCCGGGGAGCGACGGCGACGAACGACTCAGAAGGTCTTCGCGTCGATGACGAACCGGTAGCGGACGTCGGAGGCGAGCACGCGCTCGTACGCCTCGTTGATCTGGTCCGCCTCGATGACCTCGACCTCGGAGACGATCCCGTGCTCGGCGCAGAAGTCGAGCATCTCCTGCGTCTCGGCGATGCCGCCGATCATCGAGCCGGA
The DNA here is from genome assembly GCF_003047265.1 of Nocardioides terrigena. GTDB lineage: Bacteria > Actinomycetota > Actinomycetes > Propionibacteriales > Nocardioidaceae > Nocardioides > Nocardioides terrigena. Next base: position 168,597 of record NZ_PZYY01000001.1, read on the forward strand.
GTAGGACCGACGGTTGGTGAGCAGCGCGAAGACGTTGAGGCTCAGCGGCTCGGCCGGGGCGCCCACGTTGACGAGGGAGCCGTTGACGTCGAGGAGGCCGAGGTAGGCGCTCACGTCGATCTTGGCGCTGACCGTGTTGATGATCAGGTCGAACGAGCCGGCGAGCGACTCGAACGTGTCGGGGTCGCTGGTCGCGTAGTAGTGGTCGGCGCCCAGGCGGAGGCCGTCCTCCTGCTTCTTCAGCGACTGCGAGAGCACGGTGACCTCGGCGCCCATCGCGTGGGCGATCTTGACGGCCATGTGGCCGAGCCCGCCGAGGCCGACGACCGCGACGCGCTTGCCGGGGCCGGCCTGCCAGTGCTTGAGGGGGGAGTACGTCGTGATGCCGGCGCAGAGCAGCGGCGCGGCGGCGGCGGGGTCCAGGCCCTCGGGGACGGACAGGACGTACTCGTCGTTCACGACGACGTGGGTGGAGTAGCCACCCTGGGTGACGGTGCCGTCGCGGTCCTCGGCGCCGTAGGTGCCGACCATGCCCTCGACGCAGTACTGCTCGTCGCCGCGCTGGCAGTTGGCGCACTCGCCGCAGGAGTTGACCATGCAGCCGACGCCGACGGTGTCGCCGACGGCGTGGCGGGTGACCTCGGGGCCGACCTCGGTGACGGTGCCGACGATCTCGTGGCCGGGGGCCAGCGGGTAGGACTGGGGACCCCAGTCGCCGCGGACGGTGTGGATGTCGGAGTGGCAGATGCCAGCGTGGGTGATCTCGATCAGGACGTCGTGGGCGCCGACGTCGCGGCGGGTGATCTGGGTACGGGCGAGGGCCTCGCCCTCGGCGGGGGCAGCGAATGCTGTGACCTGCATGGGTGCTCCTTGGGGGTGGTGTGACGGCTTACGTCCGGTCCCAACGACGTGGCGCCGGGATCGATGCCCGGTCTGGGGGGTACCAGCACTACCCCCTCCGTCCCGCGACGCTGCGGGCCCCGCGGCGGGAGGGTCAGGTCGTTGCCGCGGTCTCGGTGGCGAGATCCTCCTGCGAGGCCGCCCACGAGGCGAGCAGGCGCAGTCCGTCGGCCGAGGGCGTGCCGGCCGGGGCGGTGTGGACGACGAGGTGGAGGCCGGGTGCGGAGGCGAGCTCCATCGACTCGAAGTCGAGGTCGAGCTGCCCGACGGCGGGGTGGCGCAGCCGCTTGCGACCGCTGCGGTGGAACTGCACGTCGTGCGAGGCCCAGCGCTGGCGGAAGAGCTCCGAGCTCGTCGAGAGCCGGCCGACCAGCTCGATCAGCGCCTTGTCGTGCGGGTTCTTGCCCGCCTCGAGCCGGAGCATCGCGGCGGCGTCGTTGGCGATCTTGTCGTAGTCGACGAAGAACTCCTCGGCGGCCTCGCGTTGCAGGTAGACGAAGCGCGTGGTGTTGGCCGGGCGCTCGGGATCGGCGAGCACCGGGCTGTAGAGGGCGCGGGCCAGCTGGTTCATCGCGACGATGTCGTGGCGACCGTTGCGCACCCAGGCCGGGGCGTCGGTCATGGCGTCCAGCACCTGCTGGATCGCCGGGCGCACGCTGACGGGCGCGGCCCGGCGGCGTCGCGTCGTACCGGCTCCGCTCTCCCTGGCCAGGGCGAGGAGGTGGGTGCGCTCCGCCTCGTCGAGCTGGAGCGCCCCGGCGAGGGCCTCGAGGACGCCCTCGGATGCGCCGGCCAGGCTGCCGCGCTCCATGCGCACGTAGTAGTCGACCGAGACCCCGGCCAGCATCGCGACCTCCTCGCGGCGCAAGCCCTTGACCCGTCGGTTGCCGCCGTACGCCGGGAGGCCGGCCTGCTCGGGCGTGATCCGGGCGCGCCGGGTGCTGAGGAAGTCGCGGATCTGCGCGCGCAGGTCGGTCGTGGCCATGGGTCCACGGTAGGCCTCAGCTGCTGAGCGCCTCCTCGCCCGCCTCGGTGGCGAGCGCGGTGGCGGTCAGGCTGTGGTCGATGTGGCTGCGCATGAGGGCGGCCGCCTGGTCGGCGCCCCCCGCCACGACGAGCTCGACGAGGCGGCCGTGCTCCTCGAAGTCGCGGGTGCGCGGCTCCGCGCCCGGGGGCAGCTCGAGCCCGGCGCGGCGGTAGCGGTCGGACCGGTCCCAGAGCCCGTCGAGCAGCGCGATCAGCACGGTGTTGTGCGACGCGACGTACAGCGCGCGGTGGAGGTCACGGTGCGCGACGAGCGCGGCCTCGCCCCACTGCTGGGTCACCGGCAGCAGCCGGCCCAGGGCCTCCTGCATGCGCTCGATGTCGGCATCCGTACGCCGCGTGGCCGCGAGCGCGACCGCCTCCGACTCGAGGGCGCGCCGGGTCTCGAAGAGCTCGCGGGCCTCGTCGGCGTCCATGGGGGCGACGCGGGCGTTGCGGTGGGCGTCGAGGTCGATGAGCCCCTCGCCGCTGAGACGGCGGATCGCCTCGCGCAGCGGGGTGATGCTGATGCCCAGCTCGTCGGCCAGGACGTACTGCATCAGCTTGGAGCCGGCCTCCAGGCGACCGTCGAGGATGCGGGCGCGGAGCTCGGCGTACGCGACGTCGCTCTTGCTGGAGTACACGTTGTCGACCACCTCCAGACCTTATAAGACCGACTTGCGGACCGTGTGGGCTGCGGCCTATCGTGCGGATCTCACATCTTATAAGATCCGCGGAAGGGTTACCCCGATGAAGATCGTCTCCGTCCACGAGGGCGTCATCCCGATCAGCTCGTCGATGAGCAACGCGTTCATCGACTTCAGCACGATGGACTGCTCCATCGTCGCCCTCGTCTCGGACGTGGTCGTCGACGGCGAGCCGCTCGTGGGCTACGGGTTCAACTCCAACGGCCGCTACAGCGCGGGCGACATCCTGCGCCGACGGATCCTGCCGCGCCTCACCGACGCCCCGGCCGACAGCCTGCTCGACGACGGCGGCGAGCTCTCGCCGACGCTGGCGTGGGACGTGATGATGCGCAACGAGAAGCCGGGCGGCCACGGCGAGCGCTCGGTCGCGGTCGGTGTCGTCGACATGGCGCTGCACGACCTGGCCGCCAAGGCCGCCGGGGTCCCTCTCTACCGCTGGATCTCCGACCACTACGGCGACGGGGAGCCCGACGAGTCGGTCTTCGTCTACGCCGCCGGGGGTTACTACGCGCCCGGCAAGACCGACCGCGACCTCCAGGACGAGATGCGGGGCTTCCTCGACGCCGGCTACGAGGTCGTCAAGATGAAGATCGGTGGCGCCGACCTCGCCGAGGACCTGCGGCGCATCGAGGCCGTCATCGAGGTGCTCGACGGCGACGGTTCGCGCCTCGCGGTGGACGTCAACGGCCGCTTCGACCTCGACACCGCGCTGGCCTACGGCCGGGCCCTCGAGCCCTACGGCCTGTTCTGGTACGAGGAGGTCGGCGACCCGCTCGACTACGGGCTCAACGCCACGCTGTCGGAGCACTACCGCCACCCGATCGCCACCGGGGAGAACCTCTTCTCCCTCCAGGACGCGCGCAACCTCGTGCGGTACGCCGGGATGCGGCCCGACCGGGACTGGATCCAGGTCGACCCGGCGCTGAGCTACGGACTCGTCGAGTACGTCCGGATCCAGGACATGCTGCGCCAGCACGGCTGGTCCTCGCGGCGGTGCATCCCGCACGGCGGGCACCAGTTCTCCCTGCACATCGCGGCCGCCCTCAAGCTCGGTGGCAACGAGTCCTACCCCGGGGAGTTCCGGCCCACGGGTGGCTTCGCGGACGACGCGGTCGTCGAGGGTGGCCGCGTGTCACCGGGGGAGCGCCCGGGCATCGGCCTGGAGGGGAAGGCCGTCTTCCACGAGGTCCTGCGCGGATTGCACGCCTGATCCACCGCCGGTCCGCCGGTGCGCCGCGACGGGTCGCCTCTGGCGGGACGACCGCCGAGGTGCCAAGGTCGTCCCGTGCAGAGCGAGGGTGCCGGACCGACCAACGGCGGAGTGTCCTTCTGGTGGAGCCAGGTCGGTACGCCGACGCCACGGCCGCCGCTGCCCGGCTCCACCGACGCCGACGTGTGCATCGTCGGAGCCGGCTACACCGGGCTGTGGACGGCGTACTACCTGAAGCGGGCGCAGCCGGACCTGCGGGTCGTCGTGCTGGAGGCGCGGTTCGCCGGGTACGGCGCGTCGGGGCGCAACGGCGGCTGGCTCACCAACAGCGTGACCGGCGGGCGCGAGCAGTACGTCCGCGCCGGTGACCGCGGCCCGGCGATCGCGCAGCAGAAGGCGCTCAACGAGTCGGTGACCGAGGTGATCGAGGTCGCGGAGCGCGAGGGGATCGACGCCCACATCGTCCGCGGCGGCGAGCTCGAGGTGGCCCGCAACGCGGCGCAGCTCGCCCGGTTGCGGGCGAAGGCCGCCTCCGAGGCGACGTGGCCGCACACGGACACCGAGCTGCTCGACGCCACCGCGACGTCCGAGCGCGTGGCGGTGGCCGGGGCGGTCGGCGGACTCTGGCACCCGCACTGCGCCACCCTCCACCCGGCGCGGCTCGTCGCGGGTCTCGCCGCCGCGGTCGAGCGGCTCGGCGTGACGATCCACGAGGACACCCCCGTCACCGCCATCGAGGAGGGCCGGGCGCTGGCCGGACGCGGCGACGTCCGGGCCCGTCACGTCATCCGGGCCACCGAGGGCTTCACGCCGGGGCTGGCCGGCGAGCGGCGGACCCTGCTGCCGATGAACTCCAGCCTGGTGGTCACCGAGCCCCTCCCGACGGACGTCTGGGACAGCATCGGCTGGCACGGCCGCGAGGCGCTGGGCGACTTCGCGCACGCCTACATCTACGCCCAGCGGACCGCCGACGACCGGATCGCCTTCGGCGGCCGCGGTGTCCCCTACCGCTACGGGTCGCGCACGGACACGGACGGCGCGACCCACCCGGAGACGATCGGCACGCTGACGGGCCTGCTGCGCACCTTCTTCCCCGCCGCCCGCGACGCCGCGATCGACCACGCCTGGTGCGGCGTCCTGGGCGTTCCGCGCGACTGGTCGGCCTCCGTCGGCCACGACGCCCGCACCGGCCTGGGCTGGGCGGGCGGGTACGTCGGGACGGGCGTCACCGCCACCAACCTCGCCGGCCGCACCCTCGCCGACCTGGTCCTCGGCCACGACACCGAGACCACCCGGCTGCCGTGGGTGGGGCACCGGGCGCGCCGCTGGGAGCCCGAGCCGTTGCGGTGGCTGGGCGTCCAGGCCCTCTACCGCGCCTACCACGCCGCCGACCGCCAGGAGGCGTCCGGCCGGCCCACCACCTCGCCCCTCGCCCGGGCGGCCGACGTCGTCGCCGGCCGTTGACGGACCCCTGTCCGACCTGCCGCCGAGACCCCACGATCGGAACTCCATGGACCGCACCGACACCCGCCCCGGCGACCTGCTCCTGCGCGACGCGCCGCTCTACCGCGACGGACGCTGGGACGGCGACTGCCTCGTCGTACGCGACGGCCTGATCGCCGGTCTCGGCAGCCACGACGACGTCGCCCACCTCGTCGGCCCCGACACCCGGGTCGAGAGCCTCGCCGGGCGCTGGCTGCTGCCGGCGTTCCACGACGCCCACGTGCACCCGGTGCAGGCGGGCACCGAGCTGAACCTCTGCAACCTCACCGACCTCGGGACCATCGAGGAGTACGTCGAGCGGGTCGCGTCGTACGTCGCCGCGCACCCCGACCGCCCGTGGGTCACCGGTGGCGGCTGGTCGATGGACGCCTTCCCCGGCGGGGTCCCCACCGCAGACCTGCTGGACCGGGCGTGCCCGGACCGTCCGGCATTCCTGCCCAACCGCGACCACCACTCCGCGTGGGTCAACACCCGCGCGCTCGAGCTGGCCGGCATCGACGCGCACACGCCGGACCCGGCGGACGGGCGGATCGAGCGCGACCCGGACGGGCGACCGACCGGTGCGCTGCACGAGGGCGCGATGGACCTCGTCGCCGCCCACGCGCCGAAGGCGACGCAGGAGGAGCTGATGGCCGGGTTGATGACCGCGCAGCAGCACCTCCACTCGATCGGCATCGTCGGCTGGCAGGACGCCCTGGTCGGCGCCGGCCTCGGCATGCTCGACTCCCTGGACACCTACCTCGACGCCAGGCGGTCCGGAAGGCTGACCGCCAAGGTGGTGCTGGCGCTGTGGTGGGACCGCGAGCGCGGCATCGAGCAGGTGCCCGAGCTCGTCGAGCGCCGGCGCCGGGCGGCCGAGGCCGGGGTGCGCGCGACCAGCGTCAAGATCATGCAGGACGGCGTGTGCGAGACCCACACGGCCGCGATGCTCGACCCCTATCTCGACGCGCACGGGCACGCCACCGACAACCGCGGCCTCTCCTTCATCGCCGCCGACGACCTCCAGGCGTACGTCGCGGCGCTGGACGCCGAGGACTTCCAGGTGCACGTCCATGCCCTCGGCGACCGCGCCGTACGCGACAGCCTGGCGGCCGTCGAGCACGCCCGCACGGTCAACGGCCCGCGCGGCAACCGCCACCACTTCGCGCACCTGCAGGTCATCGACCCCGCCGACGTGGCCCGCTTCGCCGCCCTCGACGTCACCGCCAACGCGCAGCCGCTGTGGGCGTGCCGCGACCAGGCGGTCGAGGAGCTCACGCTGCCCTTCGTGTCCGAGACCGCACGCCAGCAGCAGTACGTCTTCGGGTCGCTGCTGCGCGCCGGCGCCCGGCTCGCCTGCGGCAGCGACTGGCCGGTCTCCGAGGCCGATCCGCTGCGCGGGATGCACGTGGCGGTCAACCGCCGGTCGCCCGACATGGGCCCTGGCGACGAGCCCCTGCTCCCCGACGAGGCGCTCACCGTCGTCGAGGCGCTGGCCGGCTACACCACCGGCTCGACCTACCTCAACGGCCTCGAGGACGTCTCCGGCCGCCTCGAGGTCGGGTACGCCGCGGACCTGGTCGCCGTCGACGCCGACGTCCTCGGCGGGGACCCGATGGCCCTGGCCCGGACCCGGGTCACGCACACCTGGGCGGACGGCCGTCCGGTGTTCGAAGCATGATCGACGCACTGTTTCGGGGGTCAATCATGCCGATTGTTACGCATTCCATCGGTGAAAGGATCCCGAGGCGACGAAATCGGTGGTCTGAGGCTAGGCTGACGCCATGACCCACCAGATTCCCCAGCGCGACGCCTCCGCCGCGGAGGCCGTCGACGTCGACGTGGTGGTCACCGGCGCCGGCGTCACCGGGCTCACCGCCGCGCGCCGGCTGCGTGCGGCCGGCCGGAGCGTGCTCGTCGTCGAGGCCCGGGACCGGGTGGGGGGCCGGCTGCTGACCGACGACGTGGACGGTGTCCGCCTCGAGGTCGGCGGCCAGTGGGTGTCGCCGGACCAGACGGCCCTGCTCGCGATGCTCGACGAGCTCGACCTCGCGACGTACCCCCGCCACCGCGAGGGCGAGTCGGTCTACGTGGGTCGTGACGGCGTCCGCCGCACCTTCACCGGTGACGCGTTCCCGGTCCCGGCGGAGACCGCCGCGGAGGTCGACCGGATCACCGCGGAGCTCGACCGGCTGGCCGCGGGGATGGATCCGCTGGCGCCCTGGGAGCACCCCGACGCCGAGGAGCTCGACCGCGTCACCTTCGCGGAGTGGCTGGTGCGCCAGACCGACGACGTCGAGGCGCGCGACAACATCGCGCTCTACGTCGGGCCGGCGATGCTGACCAAGCCGACCCACGCCTTCTCCGTGCTCACCGCGGTGCTGATGGCCGCCAGTGCCGGGGGCTTCAGCAACCTCGTCGACGCCGACTTCATCCTCGACCGCCGCGTCGTCGGCGGGCTCCAGGAGGTGCCGCTGCGCCTCGCCGAGGGGCTGGGCGACGCCGTCCGCGTCTCCACCCCGGTGACCGCGATCGGCTGGGACGACGACGGTGTCACGGTCACCGCCCCCGACCTCACGGTCACCGCCCGGCGCGCGCTGCTCGCCGTCCCGCCCACCCTGGTGGGGCGCATCGCCTTCACCCCCGCCCTGCCTGCCGGCCACCAGCAGATGCGGCAGCACCAGTCCTTCGGGCTGGTCATCAAGCTGCACATCACCTACGAGACGCCGTTCTGGCGCGACGCCGGCCTGTCCGGCACCGCGTTCAGCCCCTACGCGCTGGTGCACGAGGCCTACGACAACACCAACGAGGACGTCCCCGGCGAGACCCGCGGCACCCTGGTCGGCTTCGTGTCCGACGAGCAGGCCGACGCGTTGCTCGCGCTGCCGGACGACGAGCGCCGCCGCCGCGTCCTGGAGTCGCTGGCCGGCTACTACGGCGAGCATGCCCTGCACCCGGTCGGCTACTACGAGAGCCCCTGGATGCACGAGGAGTGGACGGCCGGCGCCTACGCCACCAGCTTCGCCACCGGTTCGCTCACCCGCTTCGGCCCGCTGACCCGTGAGGACGTCGGTCCGCTGTCCTTCGCCAGCAGCGACATCGCCGGCCTCGGCTTCCAGCACGTCGACGGCGGCATCCGCATGGGCGAGGCCGCCGCCGAGCGGATCCTCGCCGTCCCGTCCCCGCTCCGTCCCGTCGCAGACCCCGAGAGGTAGACCCATGACCAGCACCGAGAGCCGCCCCGCCACCGCCCCCGTCTCCGGGTCGCGCCGCCTCGTCACCGAGCTCCCCGGCCCGCGCTCGCGCGAGCTCGCCGCGCGCAAGTCCGCCGCGGTCGCCTCCGGCGTCGGCACGATGATGCCCGTGTACGCCGTGCGCGCGCACGGCGGCGTCGTCGAGGACGTCGACGGCAACGTGCTGATCGACCTTGGCTCGGGCATCGCGGTCACCACGGTCGGCTCGAGCGCCCCGCGGGTCGTCGCGGCGGTGCAGGAGCAGGTCGCGGCCTTCACCCACACCTGCTTCATGATCACGCCCTACGAGGGGTACGTCGCCGTGGCCGAGCGGCTCAACGAGCTGACCCCCGGCGACCACGACAAGCGCAGCGTGCTCTTCAACTCCGGCGCCGAGGCCGTCGAGAACGCCGTCAAGATCGCCCGCACGCACACCGGCCGGCAGGCGGTGGTGGCGTTCGACCACGCCTACCACGGCCGCACCAACCTCACGATGGCGATGACGTCCAAGTCGATGCCCTACAAGCACGGCTTCGGCCCGTTCGCGTCCGAGGTCTACCGGGCGCCGCTGTCCTACCCCTTCCGCGACGGCGGGCTGTCGGGCGCCGAGGCGGCGGCCCGGGCCATCGACCTCATCGACAAGCAGGTCGGCGCGGCCAACCTGGCCGCGGTCGTCATCGAGCCGATCCAGGGCGAGGGCGGATTCATCGTGCCCGCGCCCGGCTTCCTCCCGGCGCTCGCCGAGTGGTGCCGCGACAACGGCGTCGTCTTCGTCGCCGACGAGGTCCAGACCGGGTTCGCCCGCACGGGCGCGATGTTCGCCTCGGAGCACGAGGGTGTCGTGCCGGACCTCATCGTCACCGCGAAGGGCATCGCCGGCGGGCTGCCGCTCTCGGCCGTCACCGGTCGCACGGAGATGATGGACGCCGTCCACGCCGGCGGTCTCGGGGGCACGTACGGCGGCAACCCGCTCGCCTGCGCCGCCGCGCTGGCCGTGATGGACACGATCGTCGAGGAGGGCCTCGTCGAGCGGGCCGGCCAGGTCGAGCGCATCCTCACCGAGCGCCTGGAGCGGATCCGCACCGCCGACGGCCGCGTCGGCGACATCCGCGGTCGCGGCGCCATGATGGCGGTCGAGCTCGTCGAGGCCGGCACCAGCACCCCAGACCCCGCCACGGCCAAGGCCGTCGCCGCCGAGGCGCACCGGCAGGGTGTCGTGGTGCTCACCTGCGGCACCTACGGCAACGTCCTGCGCTTCCTCCCGCCGCTGGCCATCTCCGACGACCAGCTGCACGAGGCCTTCGACGTGCTCGACGCGGCCTTCGCCGCGACGGCCGGCTGAGCTCTCAGCGCACGCCCCACGAGTAGGTCTGCTTGCGCAGGCTGAGGTACATGAACGTCTCGGTGGCCACCACGCCGTCGACCGTGCGGATGCGCGTGGAGATCAGGTCGAGCAGGTGGTCGTCGCTCTCGCAGACGACCTCGACGAGGAGGTCGAAGGACCCGGCGGTGATGACGACGTAGTCGACCTCGTCGAGGGCGGTGAGCGCGTCGGCGACCGGCTCCAGTGGGCCCTGGACTCGGACGCCGACCATGGCCTGGCGGGCGAAGCCGAGCTCCAGCGGGTCGGTGACGGCCACGACCTGCATGACGCCGCCGTCGATGAGGCGCTGGACGCGCTGTCGCACCGCTGCCTCGGAGAGGCCCACGACCTTGCCGATGGCGGCGTACGAGCGACGGCCGTCCTGCTGGAGCTGCTCGATGATCGCCTTCGACACGTCGTCGAGGTGCACCGGTGGCTTCTCCTGGTTCCGAGTCATGGGCCGAACTCTGGCAGGACGAGAGCCCCAGAGCAAAGGAATCGCGCCAGAAAACAAGCGATTTCGTTGCGGGGAGGTTTCGTTTCGACTGGATCCCTTGTGGAGGCGGGGTTCCTTTGACACGATCCACTTCGAATCACCGGACCACGAGGAGTGCGCATGCCCACTGACCAGCCGTCCCTGGATGCGATGCTGCGAGCCGCTCGCAGCAATGTCGCAGGGCGTCCACTCGGTCGCCGCAACGTCCTGCGGGGCGCGTCGCTGGCCGCCCTCGCGCTCGGGGCGCCGAGCCTCCTCTCCGCCTGCGGCACCGACTCCCAGGTGCAGAGCGCGGAGACGTGCGAGAGCACCGACATCTCCGCCGAGGAGAAGGAGCTGGTCTTCTCCAACTGGCCCGAGTACATCGACCGCAAGGGCAAGGCGATGCCCACGCTCGAGCAGTTCCAGTCGGAGTCGGGGATCTCGGTCACCTACAACACCGACGTCAACGACAACAACGACTTCTTCGGCAAGGTGAAGGACCAGCTCGGCAGCTGCGAGCCCATCGGTCGCGACATCATCACGCTCACCGACTGGATGGCCGCCCGGATGATCGGCCTGGGCTGGATCCAGGAGCTCGACAAGGCCAACATGCCCAACGTCGAGGCCAACCTCGCCCCCGACCTGCGGTCGCCCTCGTGGGACTCCGACCGCACCCGCAGCGTGCCGTGGCAGTCCGGCGTGACCGGGATCGCCTACAACTCGAAGTACACCGACGAGGTCGGATCGTTCGAGGAGCTGATGACCCGCGGCGACCTCAAGGGCAAGATCAGCCTGCTGTCCGAGATGGGCGACACGATGCTGTTCATGCTGCTGCTCGAGGGCGCAAACCCGGAGGACTTCAGCTCCGAGGAGTGGTCGGCGGCGATCGGCCGCCTCGAGGGCTACGTCAGTGCCGGCCAGGTCCGCCGCTTCACCGGCAACGACTACATCCGCGACCTCAACGCCGGCAACATCGTGGCCTGCGAGGCGTGGTCCGGTGACGTGATCGCGATGCAGTACGACAACCCGGACATCAAGTGGGTCGTCCCCGAGGAGGGCCTCTCGCTCTGGTCCGACAACATGCTGGTGCCCAACAAGGCCGACCACAAGGCCAACGCCGAGGCCCTGATGAACCACTACTACGACCCCGAGGTGGCGGCGACGCTGGCCGCGTGGGTCAACTACATCTGTCCGGTCGCCGGTGCCCAGGAGGCGATGGAGAAGATCGACCCGTCGCTCGTGGACAACCCGCTGATCTTCCCGGACGAGGCCTTCCTCGCCAACGCGTACGGCTTCATGGAGCTCGACGAGAAGACGCGCCAGCAGTACGACAAGGACTTCGCGAAGGTGATCGGCGCCTGATGGGCACCGACCTGCAGCTGACGTCGGTCACCAAGCGGTTCGGCGCGTTCACGGCCGTCGACGACCTCGACCTCACCGTCCCCCAGGGCTCGTTCTTCGCGCTGCTGGGCCCGTCGGGCTGTGGCAAGACCACGACCCTGCGGATGGTCGCCGGTCTCGAGGAGCCCACCACCGGCACGATCATGCTGGGCGAGGACGACATCACCCGCCTCAAGCCCTACAAGCGGCCGGTCAACACGGTCTTCCAGAGCTATGCGCTGTTCCCGCACCTCACCATCGGCGACAACGTCGCCTTCGGCCTCAAGCGCCAGGGCAAGAAGGACGTCGCCGCGAAGGTCACCGAGATGCTCGCCCTGGTCGAGCTGGAGCACCTCGCCAAGCGCCGTCCCGGCCAGCTCTCCGGTGGCCAGCAGCAGCGAGTGGCGCTGGCGCGGGCCCTGATCAACCAGCCGCAGGTGCTGCTGCTCGACGAGCCCCTCGGTGCCCTCGACCTCAAGCTGCGCCGGCAGATGCAGCTGGAGCTCAAGTCCATCCAGACCGAGGTCGGGCTGACCTTCGTGCACGTCACCCACGACCAGGAGGAGGCCATGACCATGGCCGACACGGTCGCGGTGATGAACGAGGGCCGCATCGAGCAGCTCGGCCCGCCCGAGGAGCTGTACGAGGCTCCCGCCACGACCTTCGTGGCCAACTTCCTCGGCCAGTCCAACCTGGTCTCCGGCTCGGTCGCCGGGGCCAGGGGCGACGTGATCGACCTCGACGTCCAGGGCACCCGCGTCGTGGCCGACAAGGCGCGCGCGAGGGTGACGAGCGGCGAGGTCTGGGCCGGCGTACGTCCCGAGAAGGTCTACCTCAGCTCAGCCGGCCACGACGACGGCTCGGGGGTCAACACCCTCTCCGACGGCGTGGTGAGCGACGTCAGCTTCGTGGGCGTCAGCACGCAGTACCTCGTGCGGATGGCCTGGGGCCAGGAGCTCACCGTCTTCGAGCAGAACACCGGCGCCCGCGAGCGGTTCCGCGCCGGCGACAAGGTCGACCTGCACTGGCGCCCGGAGCACACGTTCCTCCTCGACGCCTCCCAGGACGCCTCGGCAGGGGTCGAGCGGGAGGACGCGTGAGCGCCGCAGGGCACATCTCCTCCCTGGGTCCCGCGGAGGCCCAGCTCGACGGGCCGCCCGACCCGGAGGGACAGAAGCGGGGCTGGGCCGGTTACCTCCTGCTGCTGCCCGGCGGGCTGTGGCTGCTGCTGTTCTTCGTGGTGCCCACCGTCACCCTCGTCGCGACCAGCCTCTACGACCCCGCGGGCTCGCTGCAGCTGGGCTACCAGATGACGTGGCACTGGCAGAACTACGTGGACGCGCTGCAGGACTACGGGCCGCAGTTCGTGCGCTCGTTGATCTACGCCAGCATCGCCACCATCGCCTGCATCCTGCTGGGCTTCCCGCTGGCCTACGCCATCGCGTTCAAGGCCGGTCGCTACAAGAACCTCATGCTGGTCGCGGTGATCGCCCCGTTCTTCACCAGCTTCCTGATCCGCACGCTGTCGTGGCAGTACATCCTCGGCGACAACGAGCCGCTGGTCTCGCTGCTCCGCACCCTGCACATCCTCGGTCCCGACGGGTACCTGCTGGCGACGCCGTTCGCCGTGGTCACCGGGCTGACCTACAACTTCCTCCCCTTCATGGTCCTGCCGCTCTACGCCTCGCTGGAGAAGATCGACCCGCGCCTCATCGAGGCCGGCGCCGACCTCTACGCCTCGCCCATCACCACGTTCCGCACGGTCACCCTGCGGCTGGCCATGCCGGGCCTGGTCGCGGGCACCCTGCTCACCTTCATCCCGGCGGCCGGTGACTACATCAACTCGGAGCTGCTGGGCAACCCGCAGACCCGGATGGTCGGCAACGAGATCCAGGACCTGTTCGGGGCCGGTGACTACCCGACGGCGGCGGCCCTCTCGGTGACGCTGATGTCGGCGATCGTGCTGCTCGTCTTCCTCTACGTACGCCGCGCCGGCACCGAGGAGCTCGTGTGAACACCTTCTCCCGCTGGCTCGGCGACCGGCTCGTGCTCATCCTGGGCCTGCTGGTGCTGCTCTACATGTTCGTGCCGATCTTCGTCGTGATCCTGATGAGCTTCAACGCACCGGGCGCCCGCAACAGCTACACCTTCAACGGCTTCACGCTCGACAACTGGCTCAACGTCTGCGAGCCCTTCCAGCTCTGCTCCTCGTTGCGCACCAGCATCGAGATCGGCCTCCTGGCCACTCTCGGCGCGACGATCCTCGGCACGCTGATGGCCTTCGCGATGGTGCGGCACCGCTTCCGTGGGCGATCGTCGGCCAACCTCTTCGTCTTCCTGCCGATGGCGACGCCGGAGATCGTGATGGGCTCCTCGCTGCTGGCGCTCTTCGTCAACGCGGGCTTCGCCGGGGCGCTGGGCTTCGGGACCATCCTGATCTCGCACATCCTGTTCTGCCTGTCGTTCGTCGTGGTGACGGTCAAGGCCCGGCTCTCCGGTCTCGACCCGCGCCTCGAGCAGGCCGCGGCCGACCTCTACGCCAACGAGTGGCAGACGTTCTGGCGGGTCAGCTTCCCGCTGGTCTTCCCGGGCATCCTCGCCGCAGCGCTGCTGTCCTTCTCGCTGTCCTTCGACGACTTCATCATCACCAACCTCAACGCCGGGCAGGAGGTCACCTTCCCGATGTTCGTGTGGGGCGCCAACCAGCGCGGCATCCCACCGCAGATCAACGTGATCGGCACGATCATGTTCTTCATCGCGCTGCTCGTCGTGGTGCTGGGGGAGATGGCGAGCAGGCGGCGCGCGGGCCGCTGACGGTTGCGCGCGTCGTACACACGCGGACACAAGCCCTGCGGCGTACGACGCGGGCGCGCGCCGCGGCGCCCGTCACCGTGGTTGTGTCCGCGTGTCTACGCGACCGCCGCTGTCCTCCGGCGGGCGGTGTCGGGCCACGCTGGAAGATCCGACGGCTGTGGGGCGTCGGATCTTCCACGCTGACGGGCATGCCGAGGTCGTCAGGGCCAGCCGCAGTCGGTCTCGATGCGACGGACGGTGTCGTCCAGGGAGCACTCGGGGCCGAGCAGCTCCTCGTCCAGCCCGGCGATGCGAGCATCGCCGTACCACCACTCGCGCATCTCGGTCTCGCCGAACTCCGACGCCTTGTCCTTGGTCGTGTGCCGCCGCAGGGTCTCGTCGAAGGGCAGTTCCCAGAAGTAGGCCCGGGTGGATCCACCGTGGTCGCGCACCAGCCGCAGCAGCATCTCGGCGTACCGGTCCGGGTGCAGGATGCCCTCCACGACCACCGAGTAACCGGCGTCGAGCGAGTACCGCGCCATCAGGTCCATCAGTGCGATCGCCGGGTTGCCCGCACGGTCGTGGGCCCAGAGCACGTCCCGGCGTACGACGTCCTGCGACACGACGGCGAGGTGGCCCCGACCCCGGCGCCGCTGCAGCGCACGGGCGACCGAGGACTTGCCCGACCCGCTGTTGCCTCGCAGGATCACCAGGCGGGTCTCCGGGCTGCCGATCACCCGCGGATGCTCCCACGGCGCGCGGCAGACGGCCCGGCAGCCCCCCGGCCCCCGGGCCGTCCCGCCCGCGAGAAGCTCAGAGCATCGAGTGGGCCTTGTCGAGGACGACGCGGAGGATCTGCTCCATCTCCTCGAAGTGCTCGGGCCCGCAGATGAGCGGCGGGGCGAGCTGGACGACCGGGTCGCCACGGTCGTCGGCACGGCAGTAGAGGCCCTCGGCGTACAGCTGCTTGGACACGAAGCCGTAGAGGATGCGCTCGCACTCCTCGTCGGTGAAGGACTCCTTGGTCGCCTTGTCCTTGACGAGCTCGATCCCGTAGAAGAAGCCGTCGCCGCGGACGTCGCCGACGATCGGCAGGTCCAGCAGCCGCTCCAGGATGGCCCGGCAGCGGGGCTCGTTCTCCCGGACGTGCTCGAGGACCTTCTCCTCCTCGAAGAGCTGCAGGTTGCGCAGTCCGACCGCGGTCGAGACGGGGTGGCCACCGAAGGTGTAGCCGTGGGCGAACGACGCCTTGTCGGCCAGGAAGGGCTCGATGAGGCGCTCGGTGGCGATCATCGCGCCGAGGGGCGCGTAGCCGGAGGTGAGGCCCTTGGCACAGGTGATCATGTCGGGCATGTAGTCGTAGCGCTCGGCACCGAACATGTGGCCGAGCCGCCCGAAGGCGCAGATCACCTCGTCGGAGACGAGCAGGACGTCGTACTCGTCGCAGATCTCGCGCACCCGCTGGAAGTAGCCGGGCGGGGGCGGGAAGCAGCCGCCGGCGTTCTGCACCGGCTCGAGGAAGACGGCGGCGACGGTGTCGGGGCCCTCGTTCTCGATGGCGATGGCGATCTGGTCGGCGGCCCAGCGGCCGAAGGCCTCGGGGTCGCTGCCGTCGTGGTGGCCCGAGGTGATCTCGGAGGCCCGGTAGGCGTTGGTGTTGGGCACCCGGAACGTCGAGGGCACCAGCGGCTCGAACTGCTGCTTGAGCAGCGGCAGCCCGGTGATGGACAGCGCGCCCTGGGTGGTGCCGTGGTAGGCGATGGCCCGGCTGATGACCTTGTGCTTCATCGGCTTGCCGACCATCTTGAAGTAGTTCTTGGCCAGCTTCCACGCCGTCTCCACCGCCTCGCCGCCGCCGGAGGTGAAGAAGACGCGGTTGAGGTCGCCGGGCGCGTACGACGCGATCTTCTCGGCGAGCTCGATGGCCGGCGGGTGCGCGTAGGACCACAGCGGCATGAACGCCAGCTCGCGGGCCTGGGCGGCCGCGGCGTCGGCGAGCTCGGTGCGGCCGTGGCCCAGCTGGGAGACGAAGAGGCCCGCCAGTCCGTCGAGGTACCTCTTCCCCTTCGCGTCCCACAGGTAGGCGCCCTCACCCCGGACCATCACGGGCACGTCCATGTCGGCGTACTGCCCCTGCCGGGTGAAGTGCAGCCACAGGTGGTCCTTGGCGGCCTGCTGGAGGTGGTCGTAGTCGGGGTGGCGAGCGTCAGTCATGGCCTTATCGTGCTCGTCCACACCGCTCTCACGCAAGCGATCCGTGCGTTCTGTGTCCATTTGGCGACGAAATCCGTCGCCGGACCTCCCGTTTTGCTGCGGGAATCACTACGCTCGCCCCATGGCCCAGCAGACTGAGCACCAGACCTTCCGCAACGTCGTCGACGGTGAGGCCGTCGACTCCGTGTCCGGCGAGACCTACGAGGTGGTGGATCCGAGCACCGGGGAGGTGTACGCCCGCGCCCCGCTGTCGGGCGCCGAGGACGTGGACCGCGCCTACGCCGCGGCCGAGCGCGCCTTCGGCTCCTGGGGTCGTACGACGCCGCAGGAGCGCTCCTTGGCACTGCTGCGGATCGCGGACGCCCTGGAGTCCCGCGCGGAGGAGTTCGTGGCGGCCGAGTGCCGCGACACCGGCAAGCCGCTCGGCCTGACCGCCAGCGAGGAGATGCCCCCGACCGTCGACCACTTCCGCTTCTTCGCCGGCGCGGCCCGGGTCCTCGAGGGCAAGTCGGCCGGGGAGTACATGGAGGACCACACCTCCTTCATCCGCCGCGAGCCCATCGGTGTGGTCGGCCAGGTGACGCCCTGGAACTACCCGCTGCCGATGATGGTCTGGAAGATCGCCCCGGCGCTGGCCGCGGGCAACACCGTCGTCCTCAAGCCCTCCGACACCACGCCCGCCACCTCGACGATGATGGCCGAGCTGGCCGCGGAGTTCCTGCCGCCGGGCGTGCTCAACGTCGTGTGCGGCGACCGCGACACCGGCCGCACGCTGGTGCAGCACCCCACCCCGCAGATGGTCGCGATCACCGGCTCGGTGCGCGCGGGCATGGAGGTCGCCGGCGCGGCCGCGACGCAGCTCAAGCGCGTCCACCTCGAGCTGGGCGGCAAGGCGCCGGTCATCGTCTTCGACGACGCCGACGTGGAGAAGGCCGCCCAGGGCATCGCCGAGGCCGGCTACTTCAACGCCGGCCAGGACTGCACCGCCGCCACCCGCGTGCTCGTCGGCCCCGGCATCCACGACGACTTCGTGGCCGCCCTCACCGAGCAGGCCAAGGCCACCCGCACGGGCATGCCCGACGACGAGGACATCCTGTACGGCGCCCTCAACAACGCCGACCAGCTCGCCCGGGTCACCGGGATGGTCGACCGCCTCCCCGACCACGCCGAGCTCCGCGCCGGTGGGCGTCGCCAGGGCTCCACCGGCTACTTCTACGAGCCGACGGTCCTGTCCGGCCTGAAGCAGGACGACGAGCAGGTGCAGGACGAGATCTTCGGTCCGGTCATCACCGTCCAGCGCTTCACCGACGAGGCCCAGGCGCTCCAGTGGGCCAACGGCGTGAAGTACGGCCTGGCCTCGAGCGTCTGGACCCGCGACCACGGCACCGCGATGCGGATGTCGCGCGGCCTCGACTTCGGCGTGGTGTGGATCAACACCCACATCCCCTACGTCTCCGAGATGCCGCACGGCGGCTTCAAGCAGTCGGGCTACGGCAAGGACCTGTCCATGTACGGCCTCGAGGACTACACACGAATCAAGCACGTCATGTCCTACATCGGCTGACCGCCGCGATCTCGGCGCGCTGCCTGCGTTGTCGGCCCTCGACGGCCCGCTCCGCTCCACGGCCGCCTTCGGGCCTCCGCCTTGGCATCACACCCATCTCGCGACGCTCAGTCGAGTAGGAAAGAACGGAAACGACACATGAAGATCCTCCTTGCCGGCGCCGGTGGCGTCGGCGGCGCGTTCGCGGCCATCGCGGCCCGACGCGACTTCTACGAGCAGATCGTGATCGCCGACTACGACCAGGCGAAGGCGGAACGTGCGGCCGAGGCCGACGACCGCTTCCTCGGCGCGCACATCGACGCGTCCGACGCGGCGGCGGTCGAGCGACTGTGCCGCGAGCACGGCATCACCCACGTGATGAACGCGGTCGACCCGGTCTTCAACATGCCGCTGTTCAACGGGGCCTTCGCGGCCGGCGCCGACTACGTCGACATGGCGATGTCGCTGTCGCAGCCGCACCCCGAGGCGCCGTACGAGAAGACCGGCGTCAAGCTCGGTGACGAGCAGTTCGCCGTCGCCCACGAGTGGGCAGGCGCCGGCCGGCTGGCGCTGGTCGGGATGGGCGTCGAGCCCGGGCTGTCCGACGTCTTCGCGCGGTACGCCGCGGACCACCTCTTCAGCGAGATCGACGAGCTCGGCACCCGCGACGGTGCCAACCTGGTCGTCACCGACGACGACGGCAACGAGGTCTTCGCACCGTCGTTCTCCATGTGGACGACGATCGAGGAGTGCCTCAACCCGCCGGTGATCTGGGAGGACGGGGCCTGGCACACGACGGCGCCCTTCTCCGAGCCGGAGGTCTTCGACTTCCCCGAGGGCATCGGTCCGGTGGAGTGCGTCAACGTGGAGCACGAGGAGGTCCTCCTCATGCCGCGCTGGATCGAGTGCAAGCGGGCGACCTTCAAGTACGGCCTCGGCGACGAGTTCATCACCATCCTCAAGGTGCTCCACACGCTCGGCCTCGACCGCACCGAGAAGGTCACGGTGAAGGGCGTGGAGGTCAGCCCCCGCGACGTGGTCGCCGCCGTGCTGCCCGACCCCGCGACCGTCGGCCCCCGGATGTCGGGCAAGACGTGCGCCGGGCTGTGGGTGACCGGGAAGGGCAAGGACGGCGAGCCGCGCTCGACGTACCTCTACCACGTGGTCGACAACGAGTGGACGATGCGTGAGTACGGCCACCAGTGCGTGGTCTGGCAGACCGCGATCAATCCGGTGATCGCGCTGGAGCTGCTGGCCCACGGCCGGTGGTCCGGCGTCGGCGTGCTGGGCCCGGAGGCCTTCGACGCCGCGCCGTTCCTGCAGCTGCTGGAGGACTACGGCAGTCCCTGGGGGATGCGCGAGCAGGCGCTCCCCGAGCAGGCCCTCCGGACGAGCTGACAAGAGAGAAGGACGACATGACCACGACGAAGAACATCGGCCACTGGGCCGGCGGCGAGGCCTTCGCCGGCACGAGCGAGCGGACCGCCGACGTCACCAACCCCGCGACCGGCGAGGTGACCGGCCGGCTCGCGCTGGCGTCCCGCGCCGACGCGGACGCCGTCATCGCGGCCGCCGCCGCGGCCGCACCCGCATGGGGACGTACGTCGCTCGCGGCGCGCACACAGGTGATGTTCGCGTTCCGCGAGCTGCTCAACTCCCGCAAGGGCGAGCTCGCCGCGCTCATCACCGCCGAGCACGGCAAGGTGCTGTCCGACGCGATGGGCGAGATCGCCCGCGGCCAGGAGGTCGTGGAGTTCGCGTGCGGGATCTCCCACCTGCTGAAGGGCGGCCACTCCGAGGGCGTCTCGACGGGGGTGGACGTGCACTCCAAGCGTGACCCGCTCGGCGTCGTCGGGATCATCTCGCCGTTCAACTTCCCGGCCATGGTGCCGATGTGGTTCTTCCCGGTCGCCATCGCGGCGGGCAACACCGTCGTGCTCAAGCCCAGCGAGAAGGACCCCTCGGCCGCGGTCTGGCTCGCCGAGCTGTGGAAGGAGGCCGGTCTCCCCGACGGCGTCTTCAACGTCCTCCAGGGTGACAAGGAGGCCGTCGACGCCCTGCTGGAGAGCCCGGAGGTCCAGTCGATCAGCTTCGTCGGCTCGACCCCGATCGCCGAGTACGTCTACGAGACAGCGTCGCGGCACGGCAAGCGCGTGCAGGCCCTGGGCGGGGCGAAGAACCACATGGTCGTGCTGCCCGACGCAGACCTCGACCTCGCCGCCGACTCGGCCGTCAACGCCGGCTACGGCAGCGCCGGTGAGCGCTGCATGGCGATCAGCGTGCTCGTCGCGGTCGGCTCGGTCGCCGACGAGCTCGTCGCCCGGATCGCGGACCGCACCCGCACCCTGGTCATCGGCGACGGCGGCGCGCGCGACGAGGACGGCGGCGAGGTGGACATGGGTCCGCTCGTCACCAAGGCCCACCGCGACAAGGTCGCGTCGTTCATCGACTCCGGCGAGCACCAGGGCGCCAAGGTCGTCGTCGACGGCCGCGACGTGCAGGCACGCGGTGCCGCCGACGGCTTCTGGCTCGGCCCGACGCTCTTCGACCACGTCACCCCCGACATGGACGTCTACACCGAGGAGATCTTCGGCCCGGTGCTGTCGGTCGTCCGCGTGGAGACCTACGAGGAGGCGGTCGCCCTCGTCAACGCCAACCAGTACGGCAACGGCACGGCGGTCTTCACCAACGACGGGGGAGCGGCCCGCCGCTTCGAGGCCGACGTCCACGTCGGGATGATCGGCGTCAACGTGCCGGTCCCGGTGCCGGTCGCCTACTACTCCTTCGGCGGCTGGAAGCGCTCGCTCTTCGGCGACACCCACGCCCACGGTGCCGAGGGCGTGCACTTCTTCACCCGAGGCAAGGTCGTCACCACCCGGTGGGTCGACCCGGCCAACCGGCCGCAGGGCGGCCTGGAGCTGGGGTTCCCCCGCAATGTCTGACACCGCGACCACCGACACCGCCATGACCGAGCTGCTCACGACCTCGCCGGACTTCGTCGACCTCGGCGCCGAGCGCACCCACGAGCTGGACCGACGCCATGTCTTCCACTCGTGGTCGGCCCAGGCGTCCCTCGACCCGATGGTCATCACCCGGGCCGAGGGGTCGCACATCTGGGACGGCGCGGGCAACCGGCTGCTCGACTTCACCTCGCAGCTGGTCTTCACCAACCTCGGCCACCAGCACCCGCGGATCGTGGCGGCCATCCAGGAGCAGGCCGCGCACCTGTGCACCGTGGCTCCGCAGCACGCCAACGCCGCCCGGTCCGAGGCCGCACGCCTGATCTCCACCCACACGCCGGGCGACCTCGACCGGGTCTTCTTCACCAACGGCGGCGCCGACGCCAACGAGCACGCCGTCCGGATGGCCAGGCTGCACACGGGCCGGCCCAAGGTGCTGTCGACGTACCGGTCGTACCACGGGGGCACCCAGCTCGCGATCAACATGACCGGCGACCCGCGGCGGTGGGCCAACGACCAGGGCTCGACCGGGACGGTCCACTTCTTCGGGCCGTTCCTCTACCGCAGCCCCTTCCACGCCACCACGAGCGAGGAGGAGTGCGAGCGGGCGCTGGAGCACCTCGCCCAGGTCATCGCCCTCGAGGGTCCCTCGACGATCGCGGCGGTCGTGCTCGAGTCCATCCCCGGCACCGCCGGGATCATGGTCCCGCCCGCCGGCTACCTCTCCGGGGTGCGCGAGCTGTGCGACCGGCACGGCATCATGCTGGTCGCCGACGAGGTGATGTCGGGCTTCGGTCGCGCGGGCCGGTGGTTCGCCTGCGAGCTCGACGGGGTCGTGCCCGACCTGCTGACCTTCGCCAAGGGCGTCAACTCCGGCTACGTGCCGCTCGGGGGCGTCGCGATGAGCGAGGCCGTCGCCGCGACCTTCGCCGACCGCGCCTACCCCGGCGGCCTCACCTACTCGGGCCACCCGCTGGCCTGCGCCGCCGCGGTCGCCACGATCCGCACGATGGAGGACGACCGCGTCGTCGAGCACGCGGCGGCCCTGGGCGAGGAGGTCTTCCGTCCCGGCCTCGAGGCACTGCTCGAGGACCACGCCTGGGTCGGCGAGGTCCGCGGCACCGGGGCCTTCTGGGCGATCGAGCTGGTCAGCGACCGCGAGACCCGCGAGCCCCTCGCGCCGTACGGCGGGAGCAGCCCGCAGATGGCCGCGGTCATCGCCGGGTGCAAGCGCCGCGGGATGCTGCCGTTCGCCAACTTCAACCGCATCCACCTGGTGCCGCCGTTGACCACCTCCGCCGACGAGGTGCGCGAGGCCATCGCCGTCCTCGGCGAGTCGCTCGCCGAAGCGGCAGCCGCCTCGTGATCCGCACCTCCCGACGGTCCAGCTCCCACGAGCGGTACGACGCGTGGCCGGCCGGCTCGTTCGACGACTCCGTGCTTGCGCCGCTGTGGCTGGACACCCCCGACCGTCCCGCCCCGCGGCCGGCCGCCTCGGGGGTGGTGCACGCCGACCTGCTGGTCGTGGGCGGCGGTTTCACCGGGCTGTGGACGGCGTTGCGCGCGGTCGAGCGGGACCCGGGACTGTCGGTGGTGCTGGTCGAGGGCGACCGGATCGCCGAGCACGCGACCGGTCGCAACGGTGGCTTCTGCGAGGCCAGCCTGACCCACGGCGAGTCCAACGGGCGCACCCGCTGGCCCGACGAGTACGACCGGCTGCACGAGCTCGGCCTGCGCAACCTCGACGCCATCGAGGAGACGGTCGAGCGCTACGAGATCGACTGCGGCTTCGCCCGCGGCGGCACCCTCGCGGTGGCCACCCGGGCCCACGAGGTGGGACACCTCGACCCGGAGGAGCCCGGCTTCCTCGACGCCGCGGCCGTGCGCGCCCTCGTCGACTCCCCGACGTACCTCGCCGGACGCCTCGAGCCGGACGGCACGGCCGTCGTCGACCCCGCGCGCCTGGCGTGGGGACTGGCGGACGCCGCGGAGGAGCTCGGCGTGCGGCTGCACGAGCACAGCCGCGTGGTCTCGGCCCGGCGCCGCGGCGCCGGGGTCGAGGTGCGGACCGACCGGGCGGTCATCCGGGCCACCCGGGTCGTCCTGGCCACCAACGTCTTCCGCAACCTGCTCCGGCGCCCGCGCTGGTCGGTGGTCCCGGTCTACGACTACGTGCTGGCGACCGAGCCGCTGACCGAGGAGCAGCTCGCCGCGCTCCGGTGGGACCCCAGCATCGGCATCTCCGACTCCGGCAACCAGTTCCACTACTACCGCGTGACGCCGGACCGGCGGATCCTGTGGGGCGGCTACGACGCGATCTACCACTACGGGCGCTCGATCTCCGACGAGCACGCGGACCGCCGGGAGACCTTCGAGGTCCTCGCCCGCAACTTCGCGCAGACCTTCCCCCAGCTGCGGGGGATCCGCTTCACGCACCGCTGGTCCGGGGTCATCGACACCTCCACCCGCTTCTGCGCCCTCTTCGGGACCGCCCACCGCGGCCGGACGGCGTACGCGACTGGCTTCACCGGCCTCGGTGTCGGGGCCTCCCGCTTCGCCGCCGACGTGATGCTCGACCTGCTCGACGGGGAGTCGACCGAGCGCACCCGCCTCGAGATGGTCCGCCGGCGGCCGTTGCCCTTCCCGCCCGAGCCGTTCGCCTGGCTGGGCATCCAGGCCACCCGCTGGTCTCTGTCCCGCGAGGACGCCACGGGTCGGCGCAACGCGTGGCTGCGGCTGCTGGACCGCCTCGGGCTGGGCTTCGACTCCTGACCGCACCCGGGGTCGCCCGTGTCGTCCTGTACGACGCTCCGGGTGCCATTTAGGTGGCACTCAGGGTCGTTCCGTACCGTCGGGACGGATGACTCACGTGAAGCGCACCCGCACCGTCCTCGGCCTCACCATGGCCGCCGCCATGATCGCCCTGACCGCCTGCGGCGGTGGCGACGACAGCTCCTCAGGCGGAGGAGACGCCTCCGAGGCGACCTCGCAGGAGGCCTCGGCTCCCGAGCTCGAGGGGATCCCCGACGTCGTGGCCGAGGTCAACGGCGAGGAGGTGACCAAGGACGAGTTCGCGCCGATCTACCAGGCGCAGCTCGAGCAGGCGACGACCCAGGCCGAGCAGATGGGCGGCGAGGCGCCCGACGAGGCCGCCCTGCAGAAGCAGACGGCCGACAGCCTCGTGGACACCGAGCTGCTGGCGCAGGAGGCCGAGTCGCGGGGCCTCGAGGTCTCCGACGAGGACGTCGACGCCGAGCTGACGGCACTCGCCGAGCAGAACCAGCTCGGCTCGGCCGACGAGCTCCTGGCCGCGCTGGAGCAGCAGGGCACCACCGAGGAGCAGGCCCGCGCCCAGCTCGAGACCCAGGTCATGGTCGAGCAGCTCGTCGACGACGAGGCCGGACCGGCCGAGGTCACCGACAAGGAGCTGCGCACCCTCTACCGCCAGGCGGTGCAGCAGCAGGAGCAGATGGCCCAGCAGGGCGGCCAGCAGCAGGAGATCCCGCCGTTCGCCGACGTCAAGTCGCAGCTCGTGGAGCAGGCCGAGTCCCAGCGGGTGGGCACGGTCGCAGGAAAGCTCGTCGAGCAGCTCCGCAAGGACGCGGACATCACGATCAACCTCTGACCCACCGGGCCGGCCCGGTGGTCCTCGACGCGTCTGGCGGAACCCCGGGGGATGGGTGCATCGCCAGACGCGTCTTGATCCACGATAGGGCCCGCCCCGGGTGGCAGACAGTCCCACGATGGGGTAATCGCACGAGCCTGCAGGCCCGAGATCGGCCCGGAAGACCCGCGCCGGCGCCACGTCGACGGGGGGTCGACGGTTCGCCGGCGCGGCAGGCCCGGCGTCGCCTGGTCATGGGGGGGTGGCGGACCGGACCCGGCCCTCAACGGGCGTCGCGATGCTAGGCCAGCGCGGCTGCCTGCGGGGGGACTTCAGGCGTGTTGGCGCAAACCCGACCGGGTAGGCACACCCACCCGTGCGGCATGCTGGCCGCGCCGACCCGACGACGAGAGGTGCTCCATGGGTTCCGTGCTCGACTGGGTCGTCGAGGTGATGCGCACCTTGGGCGCGCCCGGCGTCGGCCTCGCCACTGCGCTGGAGACAGTCTTTCCCCCGGTCCCGAGCGAGGTCGTCCTCCCGCTCGCCGGCTACACGGCCAGCCAGGGCCACTACGGCCTCCTCGCCGCCATCACCTGGGCGACGGTCGGCTCGCTGGTGGGAGCCTTCGTCCTCTACTGGCTCGGTGCGCTCTGGGGCGCCGAGCGGCTCGAGGCGATGGCCGAGCGCATCCCGCTCCTGCACGCCCGCGACGTGGAGCGGGCCATCTCGTGGTTCGGCCGCAACGGGCGGTCGGCCATCTTCCTGGGCCGCCTGGTGCCGGGTGTGCGCAGCTTCATCTCCATCCCGGCCGGCATCGACCGGATGCCGGTGCTCCGGTTCGCGCTCTACACGACGGCCGGCAGCCTGCTGTGGAACAGCGCCCTCATCGTCGCCGGCTACGAGCTGGGCGCCCAGTGGCACCGCGTCGAGGCGTACGTCGGCGAGGCGTCGGTGGTCATCTACGCGGTCCTCGGCGTGGCCGTGCTCTGGTTCGTCGTACGACGCCTGGTGCGGCGCTCGCAGCAGACGGCCGTCGAGCGGTAGCCCGCGTCGTACCCCTGCGGGTCTGACCGGTTCACCGGGCACGACCTACGTTCGAGGCATGGAGTATCCCCTCACCAAGGCCCTGGCCGTCGTGACCCTGGGCTACAGCGCCTGGGTGGTCACCAGCAGCGACACCCTGCGGACCCAGCTCGACGACCCGGCGGACTGGCGGCTCCCGGCGTCGCGGCTCGCCTTCACCTACGCCGGGCGGGACGTGCCGATCTCGACCCTGGCGCTGCTCGGCGGGGCGGGGGGCGCCCGCACGGCGGCCCTCCTGCGCATCGCCGGCGACGTCACCGACGCGGTCACGCTCGGGACGACCGCCTCCTCGGCCTCCGCGCGCAAGAAGGCCGTCGCCGTCGCGGCCGGCTACGGCGTGCTCAACGCGCTCGCCCTGGTGGTCGACGAGCGGCGCCGCCGGGCGTGACCCTCGCCGGCTGAGTGCGGATGATGAGCGTCCGGTGAGTACCGTCGGGGACAGCACCCCGGGCACAGGCCCGGGGCCGGGCGGACAGGGGAGGCCATGACCGCTGACGTCTCTCCCGGTCGCGCGCCCGCCACGTCGCGGGTGGCCGGACTGGTGGCCGCCGCGCACGCCGGGCCCACCCTCGCGGTCACCGTCCTCGTCGTGCTGCTCGCCGTCGCGGCGGACCTGGCCCCCGGCCGTGTGCTCCTCGTCGCCGCGGCCGTGCTCACCGGCCAGCTCACGATCGGCTGGAGCAACGACCTGCTCGACCTCCAGCGCGACCGCCGCAGCGGGCGCACCGACAAGCCGCTCGTCAGCGGGGCCGTCCCCGTGGGGCTGGTCCGGGCGGCGTGCCTCCTGTCCCTGGCCGCCTGCCTGGTGCTGTCGTTCGCCTGCGGCGTTGCCGCCGGAGCCGTGCACCTGTTGTGCGTCGCGGCGGGGTGGGCCTACAACCTCGGGCTCAAGTCGACGGTCTGGTCGTGGGTGCCGTACGCCGTGGCGTTCGGCGGCCTGCCCGTCTTCGTCGCCCTGGCCGGGTCCACGACGCCCCCGTGGTGGTGGCCCGTCGGCGGCGCGCTGCTCGGGATCGGCGCCCACCTCCTCAACGTGC
Source organism: Nocardioides terrigena (assembly GCF_003047265.1). GTDB lineage: Bacteria > Actinomycetota > Actinomycetes > Propionibacteriales > Nocardioidaceae > Nocardioides > Nocardioides terrigena. Next base: position 195,607 of record NZ_PZYY01000001.1, read on the forward strand.
TGCCCGACCTCGACGACGACGCCGGCACCGGCGTCCGCGGCCTCCCGCACCGGCTCGGGGAGCGGTGGATCGCCCCCGTGGCGACCGTCGTGCTGGTCGCCGCGACCGCCGTGGTGGTGGTCGGCTCGTCGCCACCGGTGGCGCTCGCGGTGGTCGCCGGCGTCGTCGTCGGTGTGCTCGCGATCCTGGTGGTCGCCGGCCGGGGCCGGCTCCCGTTCCTCGCCGCGATCGGCATCGCCCTCGTCGACGCCACGCTCCTGGTCGTCGCCCGATGACCTGCTCGTCCACCCGCCCAGATCTCCGGAGGCTGTCATGAGGATCCTGTCCGCACGTGGTGCGCTGCCGCAGCACTCCTACCCGCAGGAGGAGATCACCGAGGCGTTCGGCGAGGTCATCTCGCAGCGCAGCCTCGACCGCGCCCTGCTGCGCCGGTTCCACCGCAACGCCGGCGTCGAGCGGCGCCACACCGTGCTGCCGCTGGAGGAGTACGCCGGGCTCCGCGACTTCGGGCACGCCAACGACCTCTTCATCGAGCACGCCGTCGAGCTCGGTGCCCAGGCGCTCGTCGACGCCCTCAAGGCCGCCGACCTCACCCCGTCCGACGTCGACCTCATCGTCTCGGCCACCGTCACGGGTCTCGCGATCCCGTCGCTTGACGCTCGCATCGCCGCCGTGGTCGGCCTCCGCGAGGACGTCCGCCGGATGCCCCTCGTGGGCCTCGGCTGCGTGGCGGGCGCGGCCGGCATCGCCCGGCTGCACGACTACCTGCTCGGCCACCCGGACCACACCGCGGTCCTCGTCGCCGTCGAGCTCTGCTCGCTCACCCTCCAGCGCGACGACGTGTCGGTGCCCAACCTGGTGGCCAGCGGGCTCTTCGGCGACGGCGCCTCCGCCGTGGTGGCGGTCGGCTCCCAGGGCCCGGACGGACCCGTCGAGGTGCTGGCGTCGCGCAGCCGGCTCTACCCCGACAGCGAGCGCACCATGGGCTTCGACGTGACCGGCGGTGGCCTGCGGATCGTCCTCGACGCCGAGGTGCCCGCGATCGTCGAGCGCCACCTGCGCGGCGACGTCGACGGATTCCTCGCCGACCACGGGCTCACCCGCGACGACATCGGCTGGTGGGTCTGCCACCCGGGCGGTCCCAAGGTGATCGAGGCCCTCCAGGCCGCGCTCGAGGTGCCGCGCGACGCGGTCCAGCTCACCTGGGACTCGCTGGCGCGCGTCGGCAACCTGTCCTCCGCGTCGGTCCTCCACGTCCTCGAGGACACCCTCCGCGAGCGACCGCCCGCCCCCGGCAGCCACGGGGTGCTGCTCGCGATGGGCCCGGGCTTCTGCTCCGAGCTGGTCCTGCTGCGGGCCACCGCATGACCACGCTCCTCGCCTTCACCGTCCTCGTCGCGCTGGTCGGCCTCGAGCGGATCGCCGAGCTCGTCGTCTCGACCCGCAACGCCGCGTGGAGCATGGAGCACGGCGGGGTCGAGTCGGGTCGCGGGCACTACCCGTTCATGGTCGTCCTGCACACCGGCCTCCTCGTCGGCGCGCTCGCCGAGGCGTGGCTGCGGCGACCCGACGTGCCCTCCGCTCTCGCCTGGTCGATGCTGGCGCTGGTCGTCGCCTCGCAGGCGCTGCGCTGGTGGTGCATCACCACCCTCGGCCGGCGCTGGAACACCCGGGTGATCATCGTCCCCGGCCTGCCCCCGGTGCGCTCGGGGCCCTACCGGCTGTTCCGGCACCCCAACTACGTCGCCGTCGTGGTGGAGGGCGTGGCCCTGCCGATGGTGCACGCCGCGTGGATCACCGCGCTGGTCTTCACGGTCCTCAACGCCGCCCTCCTGACCGTGCGGATCCGGGCCGAGGACGCCGCACTCGCGACCCTGCCCGAGCGCGAGGCCAGCGATGCGTGACCTCGTCGTCGCCGGTGGCGGCCCGGTCGGCCTGGCCGTCGCGTTGTACGCCGCTCGCGCGGGGCTCGACGTCGTCGTGCGCGAGCCGCGTACCGGCCCTGTCGACAAGGCGTGCGGCGAGGGCCTGATGCCCGGAGCCGTGGCCGACCTCGCGGCCCTCGGCGTCGACCCTGACGGGCACCCCCTCTCCGGCATCCGCTACGTCGACGGCTCCGGCGCGGCCGCGGAGGCCGTCTTCGGCGCCGGCCCCGGGCGCGGGGTGCGCCGCACGACCCTCCACGCCGCCCTGACCGACGCGCTCGACCGGGCGGGCGTCGAGGTCGAGCCCGAGCCGGTCCGCTCGGTCCGCGACGCCGGCGACCACGTGCTCGTCGACGACGAGCCGGCCCGCCACCTCGTCGCCGCCGACGGCCTGCACTCGCCCGTCCGGCGCCTGCTCGGCCTCGAGGTCGCCGCGCGCGGTCCACGTCGCTTCGGCCTGCGCTGCCACGTCCGGCAGGCGCCGTGGACCCCCTTCGTGGAGGTGCACTGGTCGCCGGGCGCGGAGGCCTACGTGACCCCCGTCGCCGACGACCTCGTCGGGGTCGCCGTGCTCACCGACAGCGGCGCGCCCTTCGACGAGGTGCTCCTCGGTTTTCCGGCGCTCCGCGAGCGGCTCACCGGGGAGCGCACCAAGGTGATGGGCGCCGGTCCGCTGCGGCAGCGGTCCCGGCGTCGGGTGGCCGGCCGGACGATGCTGGTCGGCGACGCCGGCGGCTACGTCGACGCCCTCACCGGTGAGGGCATCGCGCTGGGGCTGGCCCACGCACGGGCGGCCGTGGCCTGCGCGGTCGCGGACGACCCGGCCCGCTTCGAGGCGATGGCCAAGAGGCTCAGCCGCCGTCACGAGCTGCTCACCCACGCCCTGCTCCGCGCGACCGCGCACCGGCCGCTGCGCCGGCACCTGGTGCCGGCCGCGGCCCGCGCCCCCTGGCTCTTCTCCGCCGCCGTCAACCAGCTCGCCCGACCGATCGAGGTGCCCGCATGACGTCCGTCCCCCTGTCCCCGGCCGAGTCGGTGGTCCTGCTCGACGAGGAGGGCCGCGCCATCGGCACCGCGGACAAGCGCGGCGTGCACCACACGGCCACGCCCCTGCACCTGGCGTTCTCCTGCTACCTCTTCGACGGTGCGGGCTCCGTCCTGGTCACCCAGCGCGCCCTCCACAAGCCCACCTGGCCGGGGGTGTGGACCAACAGCTGCTGCGGGCACCCGGCGCCGGGCGAGGACCTGGAGGAGGCCGTACGACGTCGCGTCGGGCAGGAGCTCGGCGTGCGCGTCGAGGGGCTGCGGCTGCTGCTGCCGCGCTTCCGCTACCGCGCGGTGATGGACGACGGCATGGTCGAGCACGAGATGTGCCCGGTCTTCGCCGCCACCACCGCCGACGACGTCCGCCCCGACCCGGCCGAGGTCGAGGAGGCGCGGTGGGAGCCGTGGGACGCGTTCCGCGCCGGCGTGCTCGACGGCAGCCGGGACATCTCCCCGTGGTGCCGCGAGCAGGTCGCCGAGCTCCCGGCCGACCCGCTCGCCGCGCCCGTGGCGTCGTACGACGACCTGCCGCCGGCCGCGCGCGGCCAGTCACCGACCGACCAGGCCTCGGGCGGCCGGGCCTCGAGCGGCCAGGCCTCGGGCGGCTAGGCCTCAAGCACGAACCACACCGTGGTACCGACCGCGTCGAGCTCCGAGCCCCACCGGGGGGCGAGGGCGTCGACGAGCTGCAGCCCGCGACCGTGGACGCGCAGGGGGTCGTCGGGCTCCTTGACCGCCGAGCCCGGCTGCGTGCCGTTGTCGCGCACCGCGGTGGTGATGACGCCCGGCTCGCGCAGGATGCGGACCACGCACCCGTCGTGAGCGTGGACGACGGCGTTGGTGACGAGCTCGGAGAGGCAGAGCGTGGCCACGTCGGTCGTGTCCTCGTCGACTCCCCAGTCGCTGAAGGTGCGTCGCAGGAAGTGCCGGGCCCCGGCGACGGCCGCCGGGTCGCCCGGCACGTCGTGCACCGCGACCTCGGCCCCGGGCGGAGCCGGCTCGGAGGACCAGTGGTCGCGACGACGCAGGTCGCCCCGCTGGGCGCGCCGCAGCCCCCGCCCCAGCTCGACGCCCAGCCTGGCCAGCATCTCGCGCTGCCCGACGCCGAAGTCCTGCGCCTCGTCGTACATCAGGACGTAGCCGCCGAGGACCTGGCCCGCCACGGTCATCGGCACCGCCGCCAGGCACACGGTCGCCGTGTCGCGCTGCCGCTCGACGAAGTCGGGGAACGTGGGTGCCAGGTCCGCGAGGTCGCCCAGCACCGCCTGTCCTGAGCGGACCACGGTGGTGAGGGGGACGTCGTCGTACGCGTCGACGTGGCACCACTCCACGGCCGTGCTGTCGGCGCCGATGTCGCCCCGGTCGCTGGCGGTGAAGCGCAGGCGACGGCCGCCGCCCTCGACGAGACCGACACCGGCACGGCGTACGCCCGGCAGCCCGCTCAGCGAGATCAGGGCCGCACGAGCCCACTCAGGGACGTCCGCGTCCCTGCGCTGGCCCCGGCCCCGCGCACTCTGCACGCCTCGAGACTAGTCCCGCTGGGCGATCGTGGTCAGTCTCCGAGGTGGGTACGCCGGGACGCCGGTCTCAGCCGGGCGGCGTGCCCGGCGCGCGCGTGCCGGCCTTGCGCCAGGGCAGCGTCCCCTCCAGCTCGACCTCGAGGGAGAAGCTGAGGAACGTCCGCACCAGCACGATCAGCCCCAGCGCGAGCGCGCTCTCCAGCGTCGGGTCCACCGTGATGGTGAGCACGATGTCGGCGATGATCAGGAACTCCAGGCCCAGCAGGATGGCCCGGCCCACGTTGCGACGGGCCGACTCGTAGGCCTGCTGCCCGCCCACCGTGCGGTAGGACCAGGCGGCGTGCAGGCAGGCGGCCAGCGAGCCCACGACGAGGATCGCGACCCCGCCGATCTCGAAGCCGTGCACGACGAGCTCCATCACCTCGTCGAAGGTCGGCGTCTCCATCCTGCGAGGATGACAGCACCGGGGGTTCGGCGCCTCCCCCCCACCTTCGGGGGAGCGGGTTCGGCGCCCGGGGCGGTCGGTCAGTACGGTCGGTCGGTGGTCAAGCGCGTGGTGCCCGTCATCGTCGTCGCCCTGGCGGTCGCCGCCGGTGGTGCGTGGCTCTGGCGCGCCCACCAGCAGGGCGAGGCGTGCGAGATCATCCGTGCCGGCGTCGAGCGCCGGCCCGACGAGGCGGTGGGGACCGGGCCGCGCAAGGTCGTGGTTATGGGCGACTCCTACGCCCAGGGCTTCGGCCTCAGCGACCAGACCGAGTCCTGGCCCACCGCCTTCGCCGCCGAGGCGGACGCCACCGTGCGGGTCGACGGCTTCGCCGGCTCCGGCTTCACCGGGTCCGCGTTCTGCGACGGCGAGGAGTTCGGCACCCGGGCCAAGGGTCTCGCCCGCGGCGACGACGAGGTGCTGGTGATCCAGGGCGGGCTCAACGACGTCAACGCCGACCCGGGGCTCATCGAGTCCGCCGCGGTCGCGGTGATCGAGACCTCGGACGCCGAGGCGGTCGTCGGTCCGCCCCCGGCGCCGAACCGGGACCTGGCTCTCACGGCAGCGACGGACGAGGCGCTGGCCCGGGCCGCCGACGAGTCGGGCATCGTCTACGTCTCGACGCTGGCCTGGGACGACCTGGGCTACCTCCCCGACCGGCTGCACCTGACCCCGGAGAGCCACGGGGTCTTCGGGACCCGGGTGGCCGACGCGCTCCTCGAGGCCGGCGTCCTGCGCTGAGCGTCCCCGGTCCCCGGGCCGGCCGTATCCTCGGACGCGTCCGTCCCGCCCCCGCACGAGGAGTCACGCGTTGATCTTCATCACCGCCAAGTTCCAGGTCCGTCCCGAGTCGGCCGAGCAGTGGCCCGAGATCAGCCGGGCCTTCACCGAGGCCACCCGCGCCGAGCCCGGTTGCCTGTGGTTCGACTGGTCGCGCAGCCTCGACGACGACTGCGAGTACGTCCTGGTCGAGGCCTTCGCCGACGACGCCGCGGGTGCGGCCCACGTCGGGTCGGACCACTTCAAGGCCGCGACGGCCGAGCTGCCGCAGCACCTCGCCGCCACCCCGAGGATCGTCAACACCACCATCGAGGACTCGGACTGGTCCGAGCTAGGCGAGATGGCCGTCGACGCCTGAGCCTCCCGATGGCCCGGTCCGGCGGGCTGTCCCTCGCGTGTAACGCGCTGTTACACCCGCTCCACACCCCACCGGTGGGGTGTGGAGCAACCGTGACGGCGCGTTACAGCGGGGAGGCGGGGACCGGCGTCCGACCTCAGGCGTACGACGCCGGCGACTGACAGCTCCACCCGCGACAGCGGCCCGTGCGATCCACCCGGTGGACCGCACGGGCCGCTGTCATCTCGGAACCCAGCCCACTCCCCGGCGATGGGTCGATCGGAACCGACCCGGGCCGACCGGCGTACGGGCGCGTCAGCCCAGCGTCGAGCGCCGGGCGACCAGCTCGGGCTCGAAGACGACCTGCTCGTGCACGTGGGCCGGGTCGTCGGCCTCGGCGAGCAGCAGGCGGGCGGCGGTGCTGCCGAGCTCGGCGCGCGGCTGGCGCACCGAGGTGAGCGGGACGGCCGCGGCGGCGGCGAAGTCGATGTCGTCGAAGCCCACGATCGCCAGGTCGTCCGGGACCCGGACCCCTGCGGAGGTGGCCTGCTGGAGCAGCCCGAGGGCGACCAGGTCGTTGGCGCAGAAGACGGCGGTGGGGCGACGCCGAGCCGGGAGCCCGGCGAGCCGCTCGCCGGCGGCGCGGCCCTCGGCGACCGAGAGCGCGGTGGTGGGCACGACGACGAGGTCGGCCTCGGGCAGCCCGGCCTCGCGCCACGCCTGGCGGGCGCCCTCGAGGCGCTCGCGCACCTGGCCGAGCGAGTCGGGGCCGCCGACGAAGGCGATGCGACGGTGCCCCCGGTCCACGAGGTGGTCGACCGCGAGTCGACCGCCGAGCACGTCGTCCACCGACACCGTGCAGAAGGCGGCCCCGGGACGGGTCCGGTCGACGATCACCAGGGGGGTGCCGCGCCCGGCCAGGTCGGCCAGGGTGGGGGAGTCCGGGTCGACCGGCGTGACCAGGATGCCCTGCACCCGCTGCTCCTGCAGGTGCCCGAGGTGCGCGGCCTCGCGGCTGGCGCGGTTGTCGCTGTTGCAGAGGAAGAGCGAGAGGTCGCGGTCCTCGGCGACGTGTTCCATCCCCTGGGCGACGTCGGTGAAGAACGGGTTGGTCGCGTCGAGCATCACGTAGCCGATGGTCCGGCTGCGCCCGGCCCGGAGCTGGCGGGCCGACTCGTTGCGGACGAAGCCGAGGTCGGCCATGGCCTTCTCCACCCGGGTGCGGGTGTCGGCGCTGACCCGCTCGGGTCGGTTGAGCACGTTGGAGACGGTGCCCAGGGAGACCCCGGCGCGGAGGGCGACGTCCTTGACGGATGCGCTGCGCCCCGAGCCGTCGCGTGGGTGCGGCACGACGGCGCCTCCTTCCGAGAAGTTGAAACGATCGAACGCTGATGCGGTGCGGTCCACCGTCAGCGGTGAGCCGCACTCTAGCCGGAAATGATCCAGAAGGGCCTTGACGGCTGTGACTGCCATCACTTAACGTCTCAGCCATCGAATTGAAACCTTTCAATCGATGACGAGGAGGACCCGTGACCGGCAGCAGCACCCCCGTGCTCGAGCTCCGCGACGTCTCGAAGTCGTTCGGCCCGGTCGTCGCCCTGCGCGCCGGCAGCCTGCGGGTCGAGGCCGGCTCGATCCACGCCCTGGTGGGGGAGAACGGCGCTGGCAAGTCGACGCTGGTCAAGGTCGTCGCCGGCGTGCACCGCCGCGACGGCGGTGACTTCCTGCTCGGTGGCGACAGCGTCGACTTCGGCTCGACCTCCGACTCCAAGGACGCGGGCGTCGCCGTGATCTACCAGGAGCCGACGCTCTTCCCCGACCTCTCGGTCATGGAGAACATCTTCATGGGGCGCCAGATCGTCGGCCGCGGCCGCCGCATCGACCGGGCGGCGATGTACGCCGAGGCGGAGGGCCTCTTCGGCCGTCTGGGCGTCGACCTCGACCCGCGCCGGCCGGCCCGCGGCCTCTCCATCGCCGACCAGCAGATCATCGAGATCGCCAAGGCGATCTCCCTCGATGCACGCCTCCTCATCATGGACGAGCCGACCGCCGCCCTCAGCGGGGTCGAGGTCGAGCGCCTCTTCGCGGTGGCCCGCAGCCTGCGCGACGAGGGCCGTGCCCTCGTCTTCATCTCGCACCGCTTCGACGAGGTCTTCGACCTGTGCGACACGATCACCGTGATGCGCGACGGCTCGTACGTCGCCACGCACCGCACCGAGGACACGTCCTCCCCGGCCATCGTCGCGGAGATGGTGGGCCGCGAGGTCGCCGACCTGTTCCCCAAGACACCAGCCGAGATCGGTGAACCGGTCCTCGAGGTCGAGGGCCTCCAGTCGCGCGGCGTCTTCCACGACGTCTCGTTCACCGTGCGCCGCGGGGAGATCGTCGGCCTGGCCGGGCTCGTCGGCGCCGGCCGCAGCGAGATCGCCCGAGCCGTCTTCGGCGTGGACGGCTACGACGCCGGTCGCGTCCGGCTCAACGGCCGCGAGATCCGCCGACGCAGCCCCCGCGCCGCCATCGACGCGGGCATGGCCTTCGTGCCGGAGGACCGCCGGGCGCAGGGCCTCGTCACCGAGGCGTCCGTGGCCCGCAACGTGGCCTCGGTGATCCGGGGCGGGCTCGCCCGCGCCGGGCTCCTCACCACCGGAGCCGAGAACCGGGCCGCGGGTCCGTGGGCCGGCCGTCTCGAGGTCAAGACCAACGCCCTGGACATGAGCGCGCGCACCATGAGCGGCGGCAACCAGCAGAAGGTCGTCATCGCCAAGTGGCTGGCCACCGAGCCCGACCTGCTGATCATCGACGAGCCCACGCGCGGCATCGACGTCGGTACCAAGTCCGAGGTGCACCGCCTGCTGTCCGAGCTCGCGGGACAGGGCATGGCGATCCTGATGATCTCCAGCGAGCTGCCCGAGGTGCTCGGCATGGCCGACCGCGTCCTGGTCGTCTGCGAGGGCCGGATCACCGCCGACCTGCCGCGTGCGGACGCCACCCCCGAGGCCGTGATGCACGCGGCCACCCGCCAGCTGGAGGTTGCCGGATGACACCCCACGCCGGGATCAGGCACCCGGACGGCACCGAGGCCTCCACGAGCGAGGTGCTCCTGGTCGAGCCGAGCACGCTGTCGCCCGCGCGACGCATGGCCACCACGGTCCTGCGGTCCCGCGAGCTGTCGATCTTCCTGGTGCTCGTCGCCGTCACGGTCGTCGCCACCCTCAAGAACGAGAGCTTCCTCTTCAGCGCCGACGGCTGGCGCAACTTCTGGGTCAACCCGTCGCTCCTGCTGCTGCTCGCGGTCGGTCAGGCGGTGGTGGTGATCACCCGCAACGTCGACCTGTCGGTCGGATCGGTGATGGCGCTGACGGCGTACCTCACCGGGCGGCTCTTCATCGACCAGCCCGGCCTGCCCATCGTGGCGGTCTTCGCCATCTGCATCCTCGCCGGCGCCGTGCTCGGCCTGGTCAACGGCATGCTGGTCGCCTACTTCAACGTGCCCTCGCTGGTGATCACGCTGGGCACCCTCTACATCTACCGCGGCATCGTCCTCTCGTGGGCCGGGAGCGACCGGATCAACGCCGGCGACCTGCCGAGCGACTTCCTCGCCCTGGGCAACAAGGCGATCCTGACCATCCCGGTGCTGACGATCATCGCCATGGCGGTGCTGGCCGCGGTCGGCTACTACCTCTACACCGCACGCGGCGGTCGCGAGTTCTACGCCATCGGCTCGGACCCCGACGCGGCGGTGCTCTACGGGCTGAACGTACGCCGCCGGGTGCTCGCGGCCTTCGTGCTGAGCGGAGCACTGGCCGGCCTGGTCGGCGTCCTCTACACCGCTCGGTACGGCACGGTCAGCTCCGGCGTGGGCTCGGGCATCGAGCTGCAGGCGGTGGCGGCCGTGGTGGTCGGCGGCGTGGCCATCTTCGGTGGCAGCGGCACGGTGTGGGGAGCGGCCATCGGCGCCTTCCTCCTGGTGACCATCAACCGCGCCCTGCCCAGCCTGGGCATCGAGGACTTCTGGCAGCGCGCCGTGGTCGGCGTACTGATCCTCGGCGCCATCGTGCTCGACCGCCTCCTGGCCAACCGCCAGGCGCGCAAGCTCGCCGAAGCAAGGGAGATGACGACATGACGTCGCCGCGTACCTACTCCGACTTCTCCCAGCCGTTGTGGAGGCGGGTGCTGCTGACCCGCGAGATGGCGGTGATCGTCCTGACGGTCGCGGTGGTGCTCTACTCGCTGGCCAACGTGCCCAACTTCGACGGTCCGCTGACGGTCAAGTTCCTGCTGCAGGACATCGCCCCGATCCTGCTCATCGCCCTGCCGATGACCCTCATCATCATCACCGGCGAGATCGACCTGTCGGTGGCCAGCATCGTGGGCCTGAGCAGCGTGATGCTCGGGGTGCTCCACGACAACGGCCTCTCGGTCCCGGTCGCCGCCCTGCTGGCGCTGCTCCTCGGTGCGGCCTGCGGAGCGCTCAACGGCTTCCTGATCGCCTACGTCGGCCTGCCGTCACTGGCCGTCACCATCGGCACCCTCGCCCTGTTCCGGGGGATCGCGGTGGGCCTGCTCGGGACGAAGGCGGTCACCGAGTTCACCGAGCGCTGGACCGACCTGGCGACCGACACGCTCGGGTCCAGCAACATCCCCGTCGTGATGGTCCCGTTCGTCGTCCTCGCGATCGGGTTCTCCCTGCTGCTGCACTTCTCGACCTTCGGCCGCGGCGTCTACGACATCGGGCTCAACGACGAGGCGGCCCACTTCACCGGCGTCAACGTGGCGCGCACCAAGTGGATCCTGTTCGTGCTCTCCGGCGTGGTGTCGGCCTTCGCCGGCGTCTACTACACGCTCCGCTTCGGCAGTGCCCGCGGCGACAACGCCACCGGCATGGAGCTCCAGGTGATCGCGGCGGTCCTGCTGGGCGGGGTCTCGATCTTCGGCGGACGCGGCCGCCTCCACGGCGTGATCGCCGGCGTCGTGCTCATCGGCGTGATCGCCAGCGCGCTCCGCCTCGAGGGCGTGACCGTCAACGTCACCAACATCATCATCGGGCTGCTCCTCATCGCCTCGGTGATCTCCACCCCCCTGTTGTCGTGGGTCGCCACCCGGCTCCCACGCAAGGCTCCTCCGTCCGAGGAGCCGACCACTCCGAAGCAGGCCACACCGGCCGGCGTCTGAAACCAAGAGAAAGGTTGGATGGAATGAACCTCCATTCGAACCGGGCGACCGCGCTGGCAGCGTTGGTGCTCAGCTTGTCCCTCCTGACCGCGTGCGGCTCCGAGGACTCCGGGAGCGACTCCGGCGGCGAGTCCGACGGTGGCGGAGACGTGTCGCTGACCATGCTCCCCAAGAACCTCGGCAACCCCTACTTCGACACCAGCACCACGGGCGCCGAGGCGGCGGCCGAGGAGGTCGGCGCGACCATCGAGCAGGTCGGCCCCGAGACCGGCGACGACCCCGCCGGACAGGTGCCCTTCATCAACACCGTCGCCCAGCAGGGTGAGGACGGGCTCATCGTGTCGGCCAACGACCCGGAGGCGATCTGTGACGCCATCGGGGAGGCCCGCGACGCCGGCGTCAAGGTCGTCACCTTCGACTCCGACACCAACCCCGAGTGCCGCGACCTCTTCATCAACCAGGCCACCTCGGAGGGCATCGCCGCCAAGCAGCTGGAGCTGATCTCGGAGCAGATCGGCGGCGCCGGTGAGATCGCCATCCTCTCGGCGGCGGCCAACGCCACCAACCAGAACGCCTGGATCGAGATGATGGAGGCCGAGCTCGAGTCCAACCCGGACTACGCCGACATCGAGCTGGTCGACACCGTCTACGGCGACGACCAGGACCAGAAGTCCTTCGACCAGACCGAGGCCCTCCTCCAGAACCACCCGGACCTCAAGGGCATCATCTCGCCCACCACGGTCGGGATCGCTGCCGCGGCGCGCTACCTCTCCGAGTCGGAGGCCAAGGGCAAGGTCATGCTGACCGGGCTCGGCACCCCCAACCAGATGCGGCCGTTCGTCGAGGACGGCACCGTCGAGGCCTTCGCCCTGTGGAACCCGGCCGACCTGGGCTCCCTCGCGGTCTACGCCACGGCGGCGCTGGTCAACGGTGACATCACCGGCGAGGAGGGCGACACCTTCGAGGCCGGTGAGCTCGGCGAGTTCGAGGTCGGCCCCGACGGCGTCGTCCTGCTGGGCGAGCCGTTCACGTTCAACGCCGACAACATCGCCGACTTCGACTTCTGATCGTCCCAGCCCGAGCGAAGCGAGGGCTGGAGAAGACGATCAGGTTGAGGAGGGTCCCGCAGACCCGAACGTGTGAGGGGCTGCGGAACCCGTCTCGAAACCTCAGCCACGTTTCGAGACGGGCCCTGGGGCCCTCCTCAACCGGCGACCACCACCACCACCTGCGATCGACGAGGAGGCGTGAGCCTGCCATGAAGCGCTACTGCTTCCAGCTCCAGGTCAGGCCCGACCGCATCGACGAGTACGTCGAGGCCCACGCAGCCGTGTGGCCCGACATGCTCGCGGCCCTCGCGGACACCGGCTGGCACAACTACTCGCTCTTCCTCCGGCGTGACGGCCTGCTCATCGGCTACGTCGAGAGCGACGACCTGGCCGCGGCCCAGAGCGCGATGGCGGCCACCGAGGTCAACGCCCGGTGGCAGGCCGCGATGGGCGGGTTCTTCGAGGACCTGGACGTCCCTCCCGACGAGGGGTTCCTGCTCCTGGAGGAGGTCTTCCACCTCGAGGACCAGCTCCCCGCTACCCACCCCGCGAGCACCCGCTCGACTCCCAGCCCGACCTCCAGCTCGACCTCCAGGACGAAGGATCCGTCATGACCGTGTTCGCCGACATCGCCACCGCCCTCGAGGGGCTGGCCATCGAGGTCCCGTCGTGGGCCTACGGCAACTCCGGCACCCGCTTCAAGGTGTTCGGCAGCCCCGGGACCCCCCGCACGGTGCAGGAGAAGATCGCCGACGCCGCGACCGTGCACCGCTTCACCGGGCTCGCTCCCACGGTGGCGCTGCACATCCCGTGGGACCACGTTGACGACTACGCCGCACTGGGGGCCTACGCCAAGGAGCACGGCGTCGCGCTGGGGACGATCAACTCCAACACCTTCCAGGACGACGACTACAAGCTCGGCAGCCTCACCAACGCCGACCCCGCGGTCCGTCGCAAGGCGGTCGAGCACAACCTCGCCTGCATCGAGGTGATGAACCGGACCGGCTCCCGCGACCTCAAGATCTGGCTCGCCGACGGCACCAACTACCCCGGCCAGGGCGACATCCGCGCCCGGCAGGACTGGCTGGCCGAGGGCCTCGCGGAGATCTACGCCCAGCTGTCCGAGGACCAGCGACTGGTCCTGGAGTACAAGTTCTTCGAGCCGGCGTTCTACCACACCGACGTCCCGGACTGGGGTACGTCGTACGCCCACTGCACCGCCCTCGGCGAGCGGGCCCTGGTGTGCCTGGACACCGGTCACCACGCGCCCGGCACCAACATCGAGTTCATCGTGGCGCAGCTGCTGCGCCTGGGCCGGTTGGGCTCGTTCGACTTCAACAGCCGCTTCTACGCCGACGACGACCTCATCGTCGGTGCCGCCGACCCGTTCCAGCTGTTCCGGATCATGGTCGAGGTCATCCGGGGCGGCGGCTTCGGACCCGACAGCGACGTCGCGCTGATGCTCGACCAGTGCCACAACATCGAGGACAAGGTGCCCGGCCAGATCAGGTCGGTGCTCAACGTCCAGGAGATGACCGCCCGTGCGCTGCTCCTGGACGCCGAGGCGCTGGCCGCGGCCCGGGCCGCGGGTGACGTGCTCGCCGCCAACGCGGTCTTCATGGACGCCTTCTACACCGACGTGCGCGCCGACCTCGCCGGCTGGCGCGAGGAGCGCGGGCTGCCGGGCGACCCGATGCGCGCCTACCTCGACTCCGGCTACCAGCAGCAGATCGCGGCCGACCGGGTCGGCGGCGCCCAGGCCGGCTGGAACTGACCGCCCGCACGCCTCGACCGACCGACGCCCCCCGACGTACGACACCGAAGGACACCACCGTGAGTGACCCCAGCACCGCCGCCCCGTCTGCCGTCTCCGACCTGGTCGAGCGGTCCAACCGCCTGGGCCAGGACCCGAAGAACACCAACTACGCCGGCGGCAACACCTCCGCCAAGGGCGTCGAGACCGACCCGGTGACCGGTGAGGACCTCGAGCTGTTGTGGGTGAAGGGCTCCGGCGGCGACCTGGGCACGCTGACCCCGGCCGGGCTGGCCGTGCTGCGGCTGGACCGGATGCGTGCGCTGGTCGACGTCTACCCGGGCGTCGAGCGCGAGGACGAGATGGTCGCGGCGTTCGACTACTGCCTGCACGGCAAGGGCGGCGCCGCCCCCTCGATCGACACCGCCATGCACGGGCTCGTGGACGCGGCGCACGTCGACCACCTGCACCCGGACTCCGGGATCGCGATCGCGACCGCCGCGGACGGCGAGGCACTGACCGAGCAGGTGTACGGCGACAAGGTGGTGTGGGTGCCGTGGCGCCGGCCCGGCTTCCAGCTCGGCCTCGACATCGCGGCCATCAAGGAGGCCAACCCGCAGGCGGTCGGTTGCGTCCTGGGCGGCCACGGGATCACGGCATGGGGCGACACGAGCGCCGCGTGCGAGAAGAACTCGCTGTGGATGATCCGCACCGCGGAGCGCTACATCAAGAAGCACTCGAAGAAGGACCCCTTCGGGACGCGGCTCAAGAAGTACGAGCCCCTGGCCCCCGCGAAGCGCAGGGCCCGCGCGGCCGAGCTGGCCCCGCTGCTGCGCGGCGTGGCCTCGCAGGACCGGCCGATGGTCGGGCACTTCACCGACGACCGGGTCGTCCTCGACTTCCTTGCCGCGAAGAACCACGTCCGGCTGGCCGAGCTCGGCACCAGCTGCCCGGACCACTTCCTGCGCACCAAGGTCAAGCCGATGGTGCTCGACGTGGCGCCTACCGCCTCGCTGGACAAGGTGCGCGAGCGGGTGGCGGAGCTGCACGAGGCCTACCGCGCCGACTACGCGGCCTACTACGACCGCAACGCGAAGGCCCTCGGCGGGACGTGGCCGGCCATGCGCGGCGCCGACCCGCTGATCATCCTGGTGCCCGGCGTCGGGATGTTCTCCTACGGCAAGGACAAGCAGACCGCCCGCGTGGCGGGGGAGTTCTACACCAACGCGATCAACGTGATGCGTGGCGCGGAGGGGCTCTCGACGTACGCCCCGATCGACGAGTCGGAGAAGTTCCGCATCGAGTACTGGGCCCTCGAGGAGGCCAAGCTCCAGCGGATGCCCGCCCCCAAGCCGCTCGCCACCCGGATCGCGCTGGTCACCGGTGCCGCGTCCGGCATCGGCAGGGCCATCGCGGTCAAGCTCGCCGCCGAGGGTGCCTGCGTGGTGATCGCGGACCTGTCGCTGGAGAAGGCGCAGGCAGCCGCCGCCGAGATCGGCGGTCCTGACGTGGCCGTCGGCGTGCAGGTCGACGTGTCCGACGAGCGGGCCGTGCAGGCCATGGTCGATGCCGCCGTGCTGGCCTTCGGTGGCCTCGACCTGGTCGTCAACAACGCCGGGCTGTCGCTGTCCAAGTCGCTGCTCGACACCACCGTCGCGGACTGGGACCTCCAGCACGACGTGATGGCCAAGGGCTCGTTCCTCGTCTCGCGGGCCGCAGCACGGGTGCTCATCGACCAGAAGCTCGGCGGGGACATCGTCTACATCTCGTCGAAGAACTCCGTCTTCGCCGGCCCCAACAACATCGCCTACTCCGCGGTCAAGGCCGACCAGGCCCACCAGGTGCGGCTGCTGGCCGCCGAGCTCGGCGAGCACGGCGTCAAGGTCAACGGCGTCAACCCCGACGGCGTGGTCCGCGGGTCCGGGATCTTCGCCGGCGGCTGGGGCGCCCAGCGGGCCGCGGTCTACGGAGTCGACGAGGAGAACCTCGGCGAGTTCTACGCCCAGCGGACCCTGCTCAAGCGCGAGGTGCTCCCCGAGCACTGCGCCAACGCCGTCTTCGCGCTCTGCGGCCCGGAGATGACCCACACCACCGGCCTCCACATCCCCGTCGACGCAGGCGTCGCCGCGGCGTTCCTCCGCTGACCGACGACTAGGGTGCGAGCAGGAGGGGCCGGTGGTTGAGGTGCGATCAGGAGGTCCCGGTGGTTGAGGTGCGAGCGCAGCGAGCCTCGAGACCGTCCGTCAGCGTCGCCGCCGTCGACCTGGGCGCGTCGAGCGGCCGGGTGATGCTCGGCGAGGTCGGTCCCGGACGCCTGCACCTCGAACCGGTCGCCCGTTTCGCCAACACCCCGGTGCGCACGCCCGACGGCCTGCACTGGGACGTCCTCGGCCTGTACGCCGCGGCGCTGGCGGGCCTGCGCTCGGCGGCCCGGCTCGCCGGGACCTCGGGGACGGGGCCGCTGGCCAGCGTCGCCGTGGACAGCTGGGCGGTCGACTACGGCCTGCTCCGCGACGGCCGGCTGCTCGGCACGCCCTACCACTACCGCGACGAGCGGCGCTGCACCGTCGGACCCGAGATCGTGCACGCCGCCGTGCACGCCGAGGACCTCCAGCGCCGCAACGGGCTGCAGTTCCTCCCGTTCAACACCATCTACCAGCTCGCCGCCGACCCGTGGGTCCACGACGCCGACCGGATGCTGCTGGTGCCCGACCTGCTCGGCCACTGGCTCACCGGCCGCGAGGTCGCCGAGGTCACCAACGCCTCGACCACCGGTCTGCTCGACCCGGGCACGGGGCGGTGGGACGACGAGCTCATCGCGATGCTCGGCCTGCCGCGGAAGGTCTTCGCCGATCTCGTCCGGCCCGGCGACGTGGTGGGAGACCTGTCCGCGGACGTCGCGTCCTCGCTGGGGGTGGACCACCTGCCGCTGGTCGCGGTCGGCTCCCACGACACCGCCTCCGCCGTGGTGGGGACCCCGCTCGCGGACGACGCATCGGCGTACCTCTCCCTCGGCACGTGGGGGCTCGTCGGCCTGGAGCTCGACTCGGCCGTGCTCACCGGCGCGGCCCGCGCGGCCAACTTCACCAACGAGGGCGGCGTCGATGGCACCGTGCGCTTCCTGACCAACGTCATGGGGACCTGGCTGCTGAGCGAGACCATGCGCACCTGGGACCGGACCGACCTGGCCGCCCTCCTGGCCGCGGCCGCGGACGTGACGGGCGAGGTGCCGGTCTTCGACGTCCAGGACCCGCGCTTCGTGCCGCCGGGCGACATGCCGGCCCGCATCGCGGCGTGGTGCGCCGAGCACGACGTCCGGCCACTGGGCGACGCCGCGACCACCGTGCGCAGCATCGTCGAGTCGCTCGCGGCGGCGTACGCCACGGCCCTCGACACCGCCGGCACGCTGGCCGGTCGCACGGTCAGCACCGTCCACGTCGTCGGCGGGGGCGCCCAGAACACCCTGCTCTGCCAGGCGATCGCCGACCGCTCGGGGCGCGAGGTCGTCGCCGGCCCGGTCGAGGCCACCGCCCTGGGCAACGTGCTCGTGCAGGCCCGAGCGGCCGGCGCGGTGACCGGCGGGCTCGACGACCTGCGTGCCCTCGTAGGGGTGACCCACGACCTGCGACGCTTCACGCCTCGTGACGCGCGGGGCAGGATGCACGCATGAGAGTCGCCCTGCTGGTCACGTGCATCAACGACGCGATGTACCCCGACACCGGCAAGGCCGTGGTCACGCTGCTGCGCCGCCTCGGGGTCGAGGTCGACTTCCCGACAGCGCAGACGTGCTGCGCCCAGCCGATGGTCAACACGGGCTACCTCGACGAGGCCGTCCCCGTGGTGCGCACGTTCGTCGACGCCTTCGCGGGGTACGACGCCATCGTCACGCCGAGCGGCTCGTGCGCCGGCTCCGCGCGCCACCAGCACTCGATCGTGGCCCGCCGCTCCGGGGACCCCGGCCTCGTGGCGGCCGTCGCGGAGACCGGCCCGCGGACCTACGAGCTGAGCGAGTTCCTCGTCGACGTGCTCGGCGTGACCGACGTCGGCGCCTACTTCCCGCACCGGGTGACCTACCACCCCACCTGCCACTCGCTGCGGATGCTCGGGGTCGGCGACCGGCCCCGGCAGCTGCTCGAGAAGGTGCGCGGGCTGACCCTCGTCGACCTGCCTCAGGCCGAGGAGTGCTGCGGCTTCGGTGGGACGTTCGCGGTGAAGAACGCCGACACGTCCGTGGCGATGGGATCCGACAAGGCGCGCCACGTGCGCGAGACGGGAGCCGAGATGGTGGCGGCCGGCGACAACTCGTGCCTCATGCACATCGGCGGGCTGCTCTCGCGCGAGCGCTCCGGGGTCCGCACCGTGCACCTCGCCGAGATCCTGGCCGCCACCGAGGACACCGAGTCCCGCTCCGGTGGACCGGCCGTCGGCGCCCGGGCAGGAGATCTGGCATGACGGGCACCTTCGTCGGCATGCCGGCCTTCCCCGAGGCCGCCCGCGCCGCGCTGGGCGACACCCAGCTGCGCC
This sequence comes from Nocardioides terrigena, assembly GCF_003047265.1. Lineage (GTDB taxonomy): Bacteria > Actinomycetota > Actinomycetes > Propionibacteriales > Nocardioidaceae > Nocardioides > Nocardioides terrigena. The sequence continues at coordinate 214,195 of NZ_PZYY01000001.1, forward strand.
ACAACCTCGCGCACGCCACCAAGACGATCCGCGACAAGCGGGCCCGGGTTGTCGCCGAGGTCGAGGACTGGGAGGAGCTGCGCATCGCCGGCGCCGCCGTCAAGGAGGCCGCGCTGCGCGACCTGGCCACCCACCTCGAGCAGCTCGAGGCATCCCTGGTCGCCGGCGGCGCGACGGTCCACTGGGCCCGCGACGCGGCCGAGGCCTGCGAGATCGTCGCGCAGGTCGCCCGCTCGCACGGCGTCGACGAGGTGGTCAAGGTCAAGTCGATGGCCACCCAGGAGATCGGCCTCAACGAGGTGCTCGAGGCCGAGGGCATCGCCGCGTGGGAGACCGACCTCGCCGAGCTCATCGTGCAGCTCGGCGACGACCTGCCCTCCCACATCCTGGTACCGGCCATCCACCGCAACCGCGCCGAGATCCGCGAGATCTTCCGCCGCCGGATGGCCGACGTCGGCCGCCCCGCCCCCGACGACCTCACCGACGAGCCCGCGGTGCTGGCCGCCGCCGCCCGCGCCCACCTGCGGGAGAAGTTCCTGCGCGCCAAGGTCGGCGTCTCGGGCGCCAACTTCGCCGTCGCCGAGACCGGCACCCTCGTGGTCGTCGAGTCCGAGGGCAACGGCCGGATGTGCCTGACCCTGCCTGAGGTGCTCGTCAGCGTGGTCGGCATCGAGAAGGTCGTGCCCACCTGGCGCGACCTGGACCCACTGCTGCGGCTGCTGCCGCGATCCTCGACCGGGGAGCGGATGAACCCCTACACCTCCACTTGGACCGGGGTCACCCCCGGCGACGGGCCGCAGGAGGTGCACGTCGTCCTGCTCGACAACGGCCGCACCAACGCCCTGGCCGACGACGTCGGGCGCCAGGCCCTGCGCTGCATCCGCTGCTCGGCCTGCCTCAACGTGTGCCCGGTCTACGAGCGGGTCGGCGGTCACGCCTACGGCTCGGTCTACCCCGGGCCGATCGGCGCGATCCTCAACCCGCTCCTCAACGGCGTCTCGGACGAGCAGACCGCGTCGCTGCCCTACGCCTCCTCGCTGTGTGGTGCCTGCTTCGAGGTCTGCCCGGTGCTCATCGACATCCCCTCGGTGCTGGTCGACCTGCGCGCGCAGGTCGTCGACAGCCACCGCGGCGACACCGTGCCCAAGCCCGAGGCCGCGGCGATGAAGGCCGCGGCCTGGACGTTCTCCGACTCCCGGCGCCTGGGCTGGGCCGAGACGGCGTCCGGCCTCGCCGGTCGCGTGCTCGGCCGCTTCGGTCGTACGACGCTCCCGGGCGGTCGCCGGGCGGCCGGCCGGCTGCCGGGTCCCGCGAGCGCGTGGACGTCGGCGCGCGACCTGCCCGCACCGCCTGCGGAGTCCTTCCGCGCCTGGTGGAAGCGCACCGACGGAGGACGGCGATGACGAGCGCCCGCGACGAGATCCTGGCCAAGGTCCGGGCCGCCCTCGAGGGCGTGGAGCCGGCCGGGCCGCTGCCCGCGCCGCCGATCGTGCACCCGGTGGACGACCTGGTGGGCCGCTTCGCCGAGCGGGTCGAGGACTACCGCGCCGTGGTGACCCGCTGCTCGGCCGACGAGGTCGCGGCCACCGTGGCCGCCGTGCTCGCCGGCGGCAGCGCCGTCGTACCTGCCGGCCTCGGCCTCGACGTGCCCGGTGCCGTCGTCGACCCTTCGACGGGCCCAGGACACCGCGTCGGCCTCTCCGCCGCGGACCTCGACGGGATCGACGCCGTGGTGACCGCCGCCCGCGTGGGCATCGCGGAGACCGGCACCATCGTGCTCGACCACGCAGAGGACCAGGGTCGCCGGGCGATCAGCCTGGTCCCCGACCTGCACGTCTGCATCGTGCGTGCCGACCAGGTGGTCGCCGACGTCCCGGACGCGGTGGCGCTGCTCGACCCGCAGCGTCCGCTGACCTGGATCAGCGGGCCCAGCGCCACCAGCGACATCGAGCTCGACCGGGTCGAGGGCGTCCACGGCCCGCGCACCCTGCACGTGGTCCTCGTCGACGACGAGGCGGTGGACCTCCCCTGAGCCGCGAGGCGTGGGACGTCGTCGTGGTCGGTGCGGGGCCGGCCGGCTCGGCGGCCGCGCTGGGCGCCCTCGCGGAGGACCCGTCGCTGCGCGCGAGGTTCGGCTCGCTTCCCTGCGCACCTGCGCAACTCACAGGGTGGGTGTCCTCCGCTTCCCTGCGCGCCTGCGCAGGTATCGAGGCGGGCAGTGGACGTTTCCCTGCGCACGTGCGCAGGTAAGGCCCGGTCGCCTGCCCTGATAGCTGCGCACCCGCGCAGGTAAGGCCCGATGGCCGCACCCCATGGCTGCGCACCTGCGCAGGGAAGGCCCGATCTCCTCGGCCCGAGAGCTGCGCACGCGCGCAGGGAACGCGCGGACGGCTCGCCCCATGGCTGCGCACCTGCGCAGGGAAGGGCCCGCTAGCGTGCACCCGGCTGGGTCAGTGCCGGGTCAGGGCAGGGACGCGCAGGCACGCACCTGCGCGCCGTGGGTCGGGCCTCGAGGCGGGCGGCCGGGATCGGGTTGCCGCAGCGCTCGCAGGTGCCGTAGGTCGCGTCGTCGAGCCGGGACACGGCACGGTCCACCTCCGCGAGGTGGTCGCGCGCCTGGGCGACCAGCGCCCCGATCTGCGAGCGCTCGAAGGCGATCGTCGCCCCCTCAGGGTCGTGCTCGTCGTCGGCGTTGGTGTCGAGGGATGCCGCGACCACCGAGTCGTAGTCACCCGTGAGTGCCGCCAGCCGGGCGAGCACCGTCGCCCGCTCGGCCTCCAGCCGTGCCCGTGCCCGTGACTCGTCCACCCCTGCATGCTGCCACCGACGCGTCACCCGGCACCCGACAGGATGGGTCCCATGAGTGCCTACTGGATCAGCATCTACCGGGAGATCACCGACGAGGCGAAGGTCGCGGCGTACGCCGAGCTGGCCGGGCCCGCGCTGCGGGCGGCGGGCGGGACGTTCGTGGTGCGCGGACTGCCGGAGCAGACCTACGAAGCGGGCGAGGTGACGCGCACCGTGGTCAGCGTCTTCGACTCGGTCGACGCGGCCCGGGCCGCCCACGACAGCCCGGCCTACCAGGAGGCGCTGGCCGCGCTCGACGGCGGCGCCGTGCGGGACCTGCGGATCGTGCCGGGCGCGGAGTAGCCCCACCCGGTCCGCTCCGGACAGGCGAACGGCGCCACGGCCCTGCAGCAGGCCGTGGCGCCGTTCCACCCCGAGCGATCAGTGTGTTGTCGTCCCACCGCCGAACACACCGAGCTCGTAGCTCTGCTCCGCGTGCACCGCTGCGTCGATGCCCGCGACCTCGTGCTCCTCGACGACCCGCAGGCCCATCACGGAGTCGAGGACCTTGGCGATCGCGAAGGTGACCACGAAGGAGAAGACCAGGACCGCGAGCGCACCGACCACCTGCCGGGTGAGCTGGTCGATGCCGCCCCCGTAGAGCAGGCCGTCGACGCCGGCAGGCGCGGCCGCGGTGGCCAGGAAGCCGACCGCCACCGTGCCCCACAGGCCGCCGACCAGGTGGACGGCGACGACGTCGAGCGAGTCGTCGTACCCGAAGCGGAACTTCACGCCGATCGCCAGCGAGCACAGGATGCCCGCGACCGCGCCGACCACGATCGCGCCCAGCGGCGAGACCGAGGAGCAGGCCGGGGTGATGGCGACCAGGCCGGCCACGACACCGGACGCCGCACCCAGCGAGGTGGCGTAGCCGCCGACGACCTTCTCGGTGGCCATCCACGCGAGGCTGGCGGCGGCGGTGGCGACCAGGGTGTTGACCCACGCGACGGCGGCCGTGTTGTTGGCCGCGACCGCCGAGCCGGCGTTGAAGCCGAACCAGCCGAACCACAGCAGGCCGGCACCGAGCATCACCAGCGGCAGGTTGTGCGGGCGCATCGCCTCGGCGCCGAAGCCGCGGCGGGTGCCCATCACGATCGCCAGGGCCAGGGCCGCGGCACCCGCGTTGATGTGGACGGCCGTGCCGCCCGCGAAGTCGATCGCCGCCAGGTCGTTGGCGATCCAGCCGCCGACGTGGTCGCCGAGGGAGAAGTCGAAGACCCAGTGCGCGACCGGGAAGTAGACCAGCGTCGCCCAGATCCCGGCGAAGACCATCCAGGCGCCGAACTTCATCCGCTCCGCCACCGCGCCCGACACCAGCGCCACGGTGATGATCGCGAAGACCGCCTGGAAGCCGACGAAGGCCATCGCCGGGAGCCCGCCCTGGGTGGAGGTGACGTCCTCCATCAGGCCGCGCAGGCCGGCGTACTGGAACGGGTCGCCGAGGAGACCGCCGCCGATGTCGTCGCCGAACGCCATCGAGTAGCCGTAGAGCACCCACAGCACGCTGATGAGGCCGAGCGCGCCGAACGACATCATCATCATGTTGAGCACGCTCCGCACCCGGACCATGCCGCCGTAGAAGAGTGCGAGGCCGGGCGTCATCAGCAGCACGAGACTCGCGCTGGTGAGGATCCAGGCGGTGTCGCCGGTGTTGACCATGGTGACCTCCTGAGGTCGTGGAGAAGCAGGTTCGTGCTCCCGAGCCGCACCGTGGCACCACCCTCGGGCCGCCGTGTTGTCCCTGCGGGCCGGCGGCGTTTCGTCGCGGTTACCGATCCGGGGGCCGCGTGTCGGGCGTGTGAAAGGTGGACGGTTTCGCTGAAGACCCCACGGGCCGTCCTCGATGCTGGTGTCCTGAGGGCAGTGTGTCCGTGGGTTGGAGGGGTCTCGGGACCGTCGGGCGCTTGCCGCAACCGCCGCGTGTGGAGGTCCCGATGACCGAGTACGACGCCAGCCCGCCCGAGACGCCGGCGCGACGCTTCACCGTCGCCGCCGACGGCACGATCCACGGTGACGACGGCGCCGACGGCCGCCTCGCCGCGTCGCTGCGCTACGCCTGCCGGGTGGCCGGGCAGCTCGAGTTCCTCACCGGGGCGGGCGACCTCGAGTGGGTCAGCACCGTGAGCACCACCGCCGTCACCGCCCGCGTCGGGTGGAGCGATGCGCGCGAGGTGACGCTGTCGGCCGAGGTCGAGACCGGGGAGGCCCGCGCACCCAAGGAGTTCACCGTGGTGGGCGGCGCCGACGTGCACGCGGCGCTGGGCCACTGCATGCAACGGGTGCGACAGATGCTGGGCACGCACTGGAGCGCGGTCATCACCGGGGACAAGCGGGTCGTCGCCGCGGCGGTCCCGCAGTCCGGCGGCGCGGTCCTCGATGCGATGGCCGCCCTGCCCGAGGTCGGCGTACGGGCGCTGGCCGTGCTCGGCGCGCTGGAGGAGCCCTACCGCGAGACCTGCGTCCTGCTCGACTACACGCACGGGACGATGCTGGTCGCCGCGGTCGGGGACCATGCGCTCTACGCCTTCGCCGACAAGCTCGACCCCCGGGTGGTGGCCGAGATCGTCGACGAGGTCCGGGCCGTGCTCGCGCCCGGCGACGTCGCCCGTGCCGACACCATCGCGAGCGGGGAGACCCGGGTGGAGCCGCTCGGGGCGGACCCTGCCGCGGCGTCCGCACCCGTGCCCGCCCCGGCGTCGACCGGCGTGCCCGTCCAGCAGGCCGGGATGCGCTTCCGGGCCTCCCAGCCGCGCGAGCCGCGGACGTCCCGCTGGGGTCGCCGCGGCGGCTGACGTCCCGGTCCGGCTGCGGGCTGGCTACCGTGGTCCCGGCAGGACGAGCGGAGGCGGCATGGGGGCAGGGCACGGCCACGGTCACGGGTCCGGGCACGCCGGGGAGCGGCACCGGTGGCGGCTCGCGGTCTCCTTCGGGCTGATCGCCGCCTTCTTCTCCGTCGAGCTCGTCGTCGGCCTCACGTCCGGCTCGCTCGCGCTGCTCTCGGACGCCGGCCACATGGCCGCCGACGTGGTGGCGCTCGGTGCCGCGCTCGTCGCCACCCGGGTCGCGAGCCGCCCCGACACGACCGGCCGGCGGACGTACGGCTCCTACCGGGCCGAGGTCTTCGCCTCCGGCCTCGCGGTGCTGCTCATGCTGGGGGTGTCGGCGTACGTCGTCGTCGAGGCGCTCGGTCGCCGCGGCTCCGACGTCGCGGTCGCCTCTACCCCGATGCTGGTCGTCGGTGGCCTCGGCCTCGTGGTCAACCTCGTCGCCCTGCTCCTGCTGCGCGGCGGCGCCGACGAGTCGCTCAACGTGAAGGGCGCCTACCTCGAGGTCGTGGCCGACACCCTGGGCTCGGTCGGCGTGCTCGTCGCGGGGTGGCTGGTCGCCACCACCGGCGACGGGGTCTGGGACACCGTGGTCGCCCTGGCGATCGGGATCTTCGTGGCCGTGCGCGCCCTCGTGCTGGGCCGCCAGGTGCTCGCCGTCCTCGGCCAGCACGTGCCCGCCGGGATGGAGGTCGAGGTGATCGCCGCCGACCTCGCCGCCCTCGAGGGGGTCGCCGACGTCCACGACGTCCACGTCTGGACGCTGACGTCGGGCATGCACGTCGCCACCGCCCACCTCGTCGCACAGGAGGGGCAGGCTCAGCGGGTGCTCGACGACGCCCGCAGCCTGCTGCGTCGCGAGCACGAGATCTCGCACGCCACCCTCCAGGTGGAGTCGGCCGCCTCCCGGGAGTGCCACGAGCTCGACTGGTGAGGCGGGCTCCGGGAGGTGACGGCATGCTGGTGCCATGCGCTTCACCGAGCACGAGCTGACCGTCGCCCTCACCGCCGCGGCCAAGCCGGTCGCCGCGGCCCAGAAGCGGGGCCTCCGCAAGGGCCGCCAGGACCCGGACGCCGTGTGGAGCGAGATGACCGGTTACGAGCGCTACCAGGTGCTCGACGCCCTCGGTGGCCAGCTGCTGCCGGCCCTGGTGGCGCTGCCCGACGTGGAGGTCGCGACCGGGACCCGGCCGGAGTTCAGCGACGCCCAGGTCCTCGCCGCGGTCGAGGAGACACTCGGCGACGCGCCCGGCGGCCGGATGCGTCGCAAGGTCGTCGTCGCGGCCCGGGTCGCGGTGCTGCGGGCCGCGCTCGCGGGGCTCCCGCCGCGCAGCGATCCCGACACACTGCAGGTGCCCGACTCCCTCTGATCAGCCCTCCGGGCCCGGGTCGCCCGCGGCCCGCTGGCCGCCCCCGTCGTCCTCGTCCTCGTCGGGCAGGTGCGGGTCGGCGAGGAGGTACTGCGTCAACCGGCCGTCCTCGCTCCGCTCGTGGTGGCGCAGCGGCTCCGGGACCATCCGGCCCTCCGCCGTGTCCCAGAAGCCGTCGACCCGGCGGGCGACGGTGCGCGCGACCCGGCCGGGCACGCCCTGGTGGGGGATGTAGGGGTGCGGCCGGGTCGGCGCCGTGAGCTCGGCCCGGTAGAGCCGCTCGCCCCAGTCCGGGTCGCTCTCACGCCGGGCGGCGGCGAGGTCGACCACCAGCGCGCGCTCCATCTGGCAGGTCTCGGCGAGCTCGCGTCGTACGTCGCTCCAGATCGACTCCCACGGCCGGCGCACGGCGTACGACGACCCGTAGAGCTTGGCCTTGACCTGCGACAGGGCGACCTCGAAGCGACGGCTCTGTGCGACGAAGTCGTGGGCGCGCTCGGGTCCGTCCACGACGTGGCTCCGGACGGCGGGGACGACCACGGCGAGCGTCGCGGCGTTGTGCCGGCTGGCGCTGGCGAGGAACGTGTCGATCGCCGGGTACTGGTCGCGCGGGTGCTGGGGATCGGTCGTCGGGCGCGCCACGGAGGCGAGGTCGAGCCTCTCGACGAGCATCTGGTGGGTCACCCGGAGACCGGGCACGAGCGTGTCCATGGCGCGACTCCCGTGCGGCCGGGCGGGCGCCCGGCCCTCCTTCCAGTGTGCGTCGGGGCGGGGAGGGGGACAAGGGACCTTCGTCCCGGCAGGCATGATGTCCGCCGTGTCCCGCACCCTCGCCCTGGTCCTGACGCCGCTCGTCGCGCTGGCGCTCGCCCTCCCGCTCGCCGCCGTCCCCGCGTCCGCCACCGAGGGCGCCGGCGGTGGACGGGACTTCTCCGTCACCGCCCACCGCGGCGGCCCGACGAAGACCCTCGGCGAGAACACCATGGCGGCCTTCCGGCACTCCCTGCGCGCCGGCGCGACCGCCCTCGAGACCGACGTACGCCGCACCCGGGACGACGAGCTCGTCGTCCTGCACGACAGCGGGCTGGGCCGCACCACGACCTGCACCGGCCCGATCGGCGCGTGGACGCGACGCCAGCTGGACCGGCAGTGCCTCGAGCGCACCGGACGCCGGCCGATCCCGCACGTCGAGGAGCTGCTCGCGCTGGCGACGTCCCGCGCGGAGCGGGGCCGGCCGTTCTCGCTGATGCTCGAGCTCAAGGGCAGCAACTGGTCGGTGACCCAGGTCCGCCGGGTGGTCAACCTGGTCAAGGACGCCGGGCTCGTCGACGTCACCGCGATCTCGTCGCTGCGCGCCACGGTCCTCGAGCGGGTACGCCGCCTCTCGCCGCGGATGGGCAACCAGCTGATCGTCAGCGGCTGGCGCAAGGTCCGGCAGGCCAAGGGCCTGGTGGGCGGCTACAACGTGCCCGCCCGGTTGCTCTCCGAGCAGCGCGTGAGGCGGCTGCACCGCCAGGGCGCGGTCGTCCTCGGCGGCTACGCCCTCACCCGCCCGGAGTGGCGCACGCTCCGCGACGTCGGCGCCGACGGGGTGGTCACGCCAGACGTCACCGCCTACCGTGCCTGGCTCGGCTGAGCCACCCGCCTAGAGTCGGGCCGGTGACCTCGACCGCCCTCGCGATCTCGCCTGACTCCGGCACCCACTGGACCGAGCCCGGCGCCTGGGCCGTGGCGCCGGGGGTGCACCGGATCCCGCTGCCGCTCCCGATGGACGGGCTGCGGGCGGTCAACGTCTACGTGCTCGAGACCGACGACGGGCTCACGCTCATCGACGGCGGCTGGGCCATCGAGGTGTCCCGCACCCAGCTCGAGCAGTCGCTCAAGGAGATCGACCGGCAGGTCGGCGACATCCGGCGCTTCCTCGTCACGCACGTGCACCGCGACCACTACACGCAGGCCGTCACCATCCGCCGCGAGGTCGGCTCGCACGTCAGCCTGGGGATCGGCGACAAGGCGACCCTGGACGTGATCCACGAGCACGACTCGGGCGGGACCGATCCGCACATCACGCTGCTCGAGCGCGCCGGGGCGCCCGACATCGCCCGAGCGTGGGGTGACTTCACCCGCCGGCAGACCCCCGACCTCTCGTTGTGGGACTACCCCGACACCTGGCTGGAGGGGGACACCACCCTGGAGGTCGGTGACCGCGCCCTCGACGCCGTGCACACCCCCGGCCACACCCGGGGCCACTACGTCTTCGCCGACCGGGACGCCTCGCTGCTGTTCGCGGGCGACCACGTGCTACCGACCATCACGCCGTCGATCGGCTTCGAGCCGGCGGTCGCGGCCCAGCCGCTGGGCGACTTCCTGGGCTCGCTGACCAAGGTCCGCGGCCTGCCCGACCTCGCGCTGCTGCCCGCCCACGGCCCGGTCGCGCCGTCCTCGCACGCCCGGGTCGACGAGCTGCTGGCCCACCACGAGGACCGGCTAGCGCTGTGCCTCGAGGCGGTCGGCGACGGTGCGCTGTCGTCGTACGACGTCGCGGGCGTGCTGCCGTGGACGCGGCACGAGCGGACGCTGGCCTCGCTCGACGTCTTCAACTCGGCGCTGGCCACCCTCGAGACGCGCGCCCACCTCGAGCTGCTCGTCGCCCGCGGCGCCGTCGGGCACGCCGAGCAGGACGGGGTCGTCGTCTACCGGCGCACCATGGGCACGTGAGCCACGCCGTCCTCGACGAACTCCGGGCCGCTCACCTCGAAGCCGTACGACGCGTAGAACCCGGTCAGCCCCGTCTGGGCGTCCAGCCGCACCTCGCGCCCGCCGACCTCCGCCATCGCGGCGTCCATCAGGTCCCGCGCCAGGCCGCGACCGCGGGCTGACGCGGCGACGACGACACGGCCGATCCGCGCGTGCGTGCCGTCGTCGAGGAGTCGCAGGCACCCGACCAGCTCGTCGCCGTCGTGGGCCAGCACGTGCCGCGTCTCCGGCTCCAGGTCACGGCCGTCGAGGTCGGGGTAGGGCGAGGCCTGCTCGACCACGAAGACCTGCTGGCGCAGCCGCCACAGCGTGTACGCCGCCCGCGCGTCGAGGTCGTCGAAGGTCACCGTCGAGATCCTCACGAGCAGAACTCCACGACCTGGCGGAAGGCGCGACGGGCCTCGGGCACGAGGGGGAGGATCCCGTAGACGTGGATGAGGTCGGGCTCCTCGACCCAGGTGAGGTCCCAGCCGGCCTCCGCGGCCCGGGTGGCAAGCAGCCGGCACCCGGGGGCGAGAAGGTCGCGGGTGCCGTAGAGCATCAGCGCCGGGGGCAGCCCGGAGAGGTCGGCCAGCGCGGGGGAGACCTCGGGCCGGCCCAGGTCGTCGGGGGAGCCGGCCCACCACCCGGCGTACGCGTGCAGCTTGCCGAGGAACAACCACGTGTCCCGCTCGGCGAACGCGGCGGTCTCCGGGGTGCTCGTCGTCAGGTCGACCCAGGGGGCGTGGAGCACGAGGTGCGTCGCGGGGGTGTGCCCGCGGTCCCGCATCGACTGGGCGATCGCCAGCGCCAGCCCGCCGCCGGCGGAGTCGCCGGCCAGCACGATCCCGCCGGGCTCGTCGGCCCAGCGCGCGGCGTGCTCGACCAACGCGTCGTGGGAGTCGCGCCACGTGTGCTCGGGCGCCAGGGGGTAGTCCGGCATGACGATCCGGGCCCGGAGCGCGCGGGCCAGCCGGACGGCGTACCGGACGTGGAAGGCGTCGATGCCGGCCATGTAGCCGCCGCCGTGGACGTAGTAGATCGTCCGCACCGGCTCGACGTCCCGGGGCGTGAGCACGTGCGCCACGAAGCCGTCGAGCTCCTCGACCCGCACGGCGTAGCGGCGGTCGAGCCCGCGCACCGCGCGGGTGGGGAGCGACCGGTCGAGGGTCCGGTGCCAGGCCTCGACGCGGGCTCGCTCGGCGGGCTCCGAGTCGAGGTCGCGGCTGCGGCGCAGGCGCGGGATCGCGGCCGCGACGAGTTGGTGGCGTCGGCTCGGCATGGCGGCCAGCGTAGAGTGCCCAGCACACAGACAGGGGAGCACGCCAGCGTGCTGAGAGTGCGGGAGACCGCAGACCCTCCGAACCTGATCCGGCTAGCACCGGCGATAGGGAGTCCATGATGAAGACCGCGCGCGCACGCGCCCTCACCGCCCGCACGACCGCCGCAGCCCTGCTGCTCGCCGTCACCGGCTGCAGCACCATGGGCGGCGGCGGCGACTCGGCCACCGAGCCGAGCCCGTCGGGCACCAGCGAGGGGAGCAGCGACAGCACCGAGGGGGAGGTCGGCGGCACCGTCGTGCTGGTCACCCACTCGTCGTTCGCGCTGCCCAGGAAGCTCGTCCGCTCCTTCGAGTCCGAGACCGGGATCGACCTCGAGACCCGTTCCGCCGGCGACGGCGGCACGCTCACCGCGCGGCTGTCGCTGACCAAGGACAACCCGACCGGCGACGTGGCCTTCGGCGTCGACAACACCTTCGCCTCGCGGCCGCTCGACGAGGGCGTCTTCGCGACGTACGCCGCCGACCTGCCGGCGGGTGCCGACGAGTACGCCCTCGATGAGGGCGGCGACAAGCTGACCCCGGTCGACGTCGGCAACGTCTGCGTCAACGTCGACACGACCTGGTTCGAGCGGGAGGGCATCGACCCGCCGCAGACGCTCGACGACCTGGTCGACCCGGCGTACGAGGACCTCTTCGTCACCTCCGGCGCCTCGACGAGCTCGCCGGGGATGGCGTTCCTCCTGAGCACGATCGCGGAGTACGGCGAGGACGGCTGGCAGGACTACTGGACCGACCTGCTCGCCAACGGCGCCAAGGTGGTCGACGGGTGGGAGGACGCCTACTACGGCGACTTCACCCAGGGTGGCGGCGAGGGCGAGCGCCCGATCGTGCTGTCCTACGACTCGTCGCCGGCGTTCACCGTCGCGGACGGCCGCTCGACCACGGCCGCGCTGCTCGACACCTGCTTCCGCCAGGTGGAGTACGCCGGGGTGCTCGAGGGTGCGGCCAACCCGGCCGGCGCCGAGGCGGTCGTCGACTGGCTGGTCTCCGACGAGGTGCAGGCCGCGCTGCCGACGAGCATGTACGTCTTCCCGGTGAGCGACGCCGTCGACGTGCCCGCCGACTGGGCGCGGTACGCCGAGCAACCCGCCGAGCCCTACGAGGTGGCGCCCGCCGACATCGCCGCGAACCGTGAGCAGTGGCTGACCGAGTGGACGGACGTCATCAGCAGGTGAGGCGACTCGCCGTCCTGGCGCTGCTGGCCCTCGGGCCGGTGCTGCTGCTGGGGGTGTTCTTCGTGCTCCCGGTGGCCGCCATGGTCTCGGAGGGCTTCTTCGTCGACGGCGAGCTCGACGTCGCCGGTGTGCTCGAGGTGCTGACCCGCCCCCGGGTGCTGCGGGTCGCGTGGTTCACCGTCTGGTCCTCGACGGTCGCCACCGCGGTCGCCGTCCTGCTCGGCCTGCCCGCGGCGTACGCGCTGCACCGGCTCGCGCTGCCGGGGCGGCGGATCGTCCGGGCGGCGCTGCTGGTGCCGTTCGTGCTCCCCACCGTCGTGGTCGGCGTCGCCTTCCGGCAGCTGCTCGGTGAGTCGGGTCCGCTCGGCGGCCTCGGCCTCGACGGCACCCCCGTCGCGATCATCGCGGGTCTGGTGTTCTTCAACGTGGCCGTCGTCGTCCGGGCGGTCGGTGCGGCCTGGGAGTCGCTGGACCGGCGCCCGGGTGAGGCGGCCGCCGCGCTGGGTGCGTCGCCGTGGCAGGTCCTCCTGACGGTCACCCTGCCGGCCCTGCGGCCGGCGATCGTGAGCGCGGCGAGCGTGGTCTTCCTCTTCTGCGCCACCGCCTTCGGTGTCGTGCTCACCCTCGGCGGGGTGCGCTACGCGACCGTCGAGACGGAGATCTACCTGCTCACCACGACGCTGTTCGACCTGCGCGCGGCGGCGGCGCTGTCACTCGTGCAGCTCGTCGTCGTGGTCGTCCTGCTCGTCGTCGCGGCCCGGCTGCGCGCCACCCCCGACCCGGCCACCGCCCGGTCCACCCCGCGTCCGCAGCGGCCGGGCCGGCGCGACGTACCCGTCCTCGTGGGCACCGCCGTGCTGCTCGCGCTGGTGGCGCTGCCGATCGTCACCCTCGTCTCGGGCTCGCTGCACGTGGACGGGGCCTGGAGCCTGGACAACTACCGCCGCCTGGCGACCACGGGCGAGGACCAGGCCCTGCTCGTGCCGGTCACCGTCGCCCTGGTGACGTCGCTGCGGATCGCCGTCGACGCGACGTGGATGGCGCTGCTGATGGGCCTGGCGGTGTCGTTGCTCGTCACCCGGAGGTCGCGGACCCGCGTCGAGCGCCGGGTGCGCGGGTCGCTGGACCTCCTCTTCATGCTGCCGCTCGGCGTGAGCGCGGTGACGATCGGCTTCGGCTTCCTCATCGCCCTCGACGAGCCGCCCCTCGACCTGCGCGACTCGCCGCTGCTGGTGCCGATCGCCCAGGCGCTCGTCGCGCTGCCGCTGGTCGTGCGCACCATCGCGCCGGTGCTGGCCGGCATCGACGACCGGCAGCGGCAGGCGGCCGCCTCCCTGGGTGCGCCCCCGTGGCGGGCGCTGCTCACCGTCGACCTGCCCGTCGTGTGGAAGCCGCTGCTCGCCGCCAGCGGCTTTGCCTTCGCCGTGTCGCTGGGGGAGTTCGGGGCGACCGCGTTCCTCGCCCGCGACGAGGAGCCCACCCTGCCGGTGGTGATCTTCCGCCTGCTCGGCCACCCCGGCGAGCACAACTACGGCATGGCGCTCGCGGCGTCCGTCGTCCTCGCCGTGGCCACCGCCACCGTCATGCTGGTCGTCGAACGCCTGCGCGTCCCCAGCCTGGGAGCCTTCTGATGCTGAGCCTCACCGACGTCTCCGTCGCGTACGACGACGTCCCCGCCGTCCGGCACGTCAGCCTGGACCTGCCCGACGGCGAGGTCCTCGCCGTGCTCGGGCCGTCCGGGTGCGGCAAGTCGACGCTGCTCCGGGCGGTGGCCGGCCTCGAGCCGCTGACCGGGGGTGGCATCGCCTTCGACGGCTCGCCCGTCGACCACCTGCCGACCCACCGCCGCGGCTTCGCGCTGATGTTCCAGGACGGGCAGCTCTTCGGGCACATGACCGTGGCCCGCAACGTCGGCTACGCCCTGCGGCTGCGCCGCAAGCCCTCCACCGCCCGGGTCCGCGAGCTGCTCGCGCTCGTCGGCCTCGAGGGGTACGACGACCGGCTCCCGGCCACGCTGTCGGGCGGCGAGCGGCAGCGGGTCGCCCTGGCCCGGGCGCTGGCCGTGGAGCCGCGGTTGCTTCTCCTCGACGAACCGCTGTCCGCGCTCGACGCGTCGCTGCGCGAGCGGCTGGCCGTCGACCTGCGCGCGATCCTCCGGGCGGCCGGCACCACCGCGCTGATGGTCACCCACGACCACGAGGAGGCCTTCACCGTCGCCGACCGGCTGGCCGTGATGCGAGCGGGCGAGGTGGTGCAGTCGGGGCCCATCGGTGCCGTGTGGGCGGCGCCGGCCGACGAGGCCACGGCGCTGTTCCTCGGCTACGCGCGCGTGCTGGTCGGCGTACCGGCCCGACGTCTCCTCGCCGCGGCCCGGCTGCCGGACGCCTCCAGCGTCGCGCTGCGCCGCTCCGCGCTCGTCGCGGGGGAGGGCGACCTCGTCGGCACCGTCGTCTCGGCCCGGGCGACCCCCGAGCTGGTGCGGCTGGTCGTCACCGTCGACGACATGGGCGAGCTCGACGCCGTGGCACCCCCCGGCAGCCATGTCGCACCCGGCGAACCGGTGCGCCTGCGGGTCGACCCCACGAGGGTGGCGACGATCACCTGACTCACGATCGGGTCGGTTTCACCGGTCGTCCCTAGACTGGCCTGCGTGTATCGCCCGGCCTATGCGCTCCTCGTGGGAGTCGCCGCAGTCATGGGTCTGCTCGCCGTGTTCGCATCGGTGACGCTGGACCGTCCCCTCGTCGACCCCGAAGGGTTCCTCGGACCCTCGTGGCTGCGCCTGCCGATGCTGCTGCTCGGAGCGTTCCTGCTCGACATGCTGCCGCGCACGCTGTGGGGCTCGCGCTTCAACCCCCGGCTGATGCCCGACATCGCCCGGGCCCGGGTGCGCGACCACTGGACCCGCGAGCGGATGACCCTCGTCGTGATGGGCCTGGTGTGCTTCTACATCACCTACGTCAGCTACCGGAACCTCAAGTCGTTCCTGCCCTTCGTGATGGGCGACGGCAAGTACGACCGCGAGCTGCACCTCATGGACCGGGCCCTGTTCCTCGGCCACGAGCCGGCCACGATCCTCCACCAGGTCTTCGGCACCGGCTGGACCGCGCACGTGCTGTCCTCGATCTACCTGTGGTTCCTCCCGCTCGTGCCGCTGGCGCTGGCGGCCTGGCTGGTGTGGTCGCGCAACATCAGCTTCGGCTACTGGTTCGCCACCTCCCAGTGCCTCGCCTGGGCGCTCGGCACCGCGTCCTACTACGCCCTCCCGACCCTCGGGCCCGGCTTCGCCTACTCGTGGCTCTACAACGACCTGCCGGACACGGGGTCAGGGGCGCTGATGGACTCGCTCTTCTATGCCCGAAAAGGGGTGTTGAGGGACGGCATCGAGGGTGCCGTCCAGTCGGTGGCCGGCTTCGCGAGCCTGCACGTCGCGATCACCCTGCTCGTGGCGCTGATGGTGCAGTACACGCTCCGCAGCCGCGTCCTGCACTGGGTGTTCTGGATCAACTTCGCGATCACGGTCGTCGCGACCCTCTACTTCGGCTGGCACTACGTCGCCGACGACATCGCCGGGGTGGCGATCGCGCTCATCTCCTTCTGGCTCGGCGGCCTCGCCAGTGGGCAGAAGTTCGACCGCGGCGGGCTCGCCTCGCACCCGACGACGACCACCTCGCAGGTGCCCGTCGACGCCGACTGAGCGTCGTACGCCTGCGCCCTGACAAAGTCCCCGCTCCGGCGGGGACTTTGTCGCTTCCTGGCCGATGCATCGGCCAGCAACCGGAGAAGTCGGCCAGCAAGTACGCCGTCCCCTGGCGCGCGAGGGCGGATCGACACGAATTACAACCCTGTAGTTCGTCAAGTCGACACGCCGCCGAGTTGGTAAAAGGTTGGGAAAGTTGTTCCTATTGGGACTCGTGAGCACTAGCGTGCCGCGAGTGTCACGGGTGAAAGGGAAGTCACCCGTGGCCATGACCTCCGAGGGGACACACCTGTGCGAGCACTGCCTGCACCCGCACCACGCCGTACGCCGGGCCGCGCCCGACGGCTGCGCTGGCCCGCTGTCGCCGCGCTGAGCCTCGTGCTCGCGGCCGGCGTCACCACCACCGCGGTGGCGGACGACGAGGTGCCGACCGAGGAGGACGTCGCGGTCGCCGAGCGCAACGCCAGCGACAAGGCCCGCGACGTCTCCGCCGTCCAGGCCGACCTGGTGCTGGCCAACGAGCAGCTCCGCCAGACCGCCGTCACGGCCGCGCAGGCGGCCGAGGCCTACAACGGCGCCCGCTGGGCGGCCGACGAGGCTCGCACCGTCGCCGCTGCGGCCACCACCGCCGCCGAGGCCGCCGAGGCCGACGTGCAGCGCCAGCAGGAGGACTACAGCGACGCGCTCGTCCGCAGCTATGAGATGGCCCCGACCCTGCAGGGCCTCGCTGCCGTCGCCGGCTCTGACGGCATCGAGACGATGATCGACCGCACCACCACCATGCAGAACGCCGAGGACGCCCTCGACGGCAGGTACGACGCGTTCCGCGCCGCCGCCACGCTGGCGGACCTCGCCAGCACGCAGGCCGAGGACGCGCTCGCCGACGCCGAGCGGCTCGAGGCGGAGGCCGAGGAGGCCCGTGCCGCCGCGTCGGCCGCCGAGGCGCAGGCCGCCGCGACGGCCGAGGCGATCGCGGTCTCCAAGACGGCGCTCATCTCCGAGCTGGCGGACCTCCAGGGGATCAGCGTCCGGCTCGCGGAGCGGCGCCAGTCGGCGCTGGAGCAGGCCGCCGCCGAGGCTGCGGCCCAGGCCGCACAGGAGGCCGCGGAGCAGGCTGCCGCCGAGGAGGCTGCCGAGCAGGCCGCGCAGGACGCCGCCGAGCAGGCCGCCGCGGACGCTGCCGCCGCCGCCCAGGAGGCTGCGGACCAGGCGGCGCAGGACGCCGCCGACCAGGCCGCGCAGGAGGCTGCGGACCAGGCCGCGCAGGAGGCTGCGGACCAGGCGGCCCAGGAGGCTGCCACCAAGGCCCAGCAGGAGTCGACACCGAACCCCACGCCGACGAGGACGCCCACCCCGACCCCCACGCCGACGAGGACCCCCACGCCGGCCCCGGCCCCGGCCCCGACCACGCCGGCCCCCACGACTCCGGCGCCCGCGCCGGCACCGGCTCCGGCCCCCGCTCCGGCGCCCGCTCCTGCACCCACCCCGCCGCCGCCCGCGAGCACGGGCGCCGCCGCGGCGATCGCCTTCGCGACCGCCCAGATCGGCGACCCGTACCGCTGGGGTGCGGCCGGCCCCGACGCCTGGGACTGCTCGGGCCTCACCGCCGGCGCCTGGGCCAGGGGTGGCAAGTACCTCCCGCACTACTCGGTCGCGCAGTTCACCGGCTCGACGCGCATCACCGCCGCCCAGCTGGCGCCGGGCGACCTCGTGTTCTGGGGCTCGAGCAGCAGCCCGAGCTCGATCTACCACGTGGGCCTCTACGTGGGTGGCGGCCAGATGATCCACGCCCCGCGCACCGGCCGCCCGGTGGTCAGGGAGTCCATCTACTCCTGGACCACGCCCAACTTCTTCGCCCGCCCCTGACGCTGACCCGGTCCCGGGGTAGTACCGGACGTTCGCGTGGCGACACGCCGATGTCGGCCACCCGAAGGTCCGGTACTACCCCGGGCAGGGGTTAGCCGGGTGTGCCCGTCAGGCCGGCGCGACCTTGGTCGCCAGCCGCGCGGCGAGCTCGCCCGGGTCCAGCGTCCCGGCGAGGATCTGCGTGGTCGGCCAGCCCGAGGTGTCGAGACCGGAGAGCCGGTCGAAGACGGCGAGGTCGGCGGCGTACAGCTCGGCCAGCGACTGCAGGTCCTCGGCGGTCGGCGGGGTCCCGCTCACCAGCTCCGCCCCGGCGTACCGGTTGCGCAGCGGCGGGTGCGCCTCGAAGCGCGGCAGCCCGAGGTGGTCGGTGGCCCGGTCGACGGAGGCGTCGAACGACGCCAGCATCGAGCGGAACTCCAGCAGCAGCCACTGCTCGCGCGGGAAGACCGAGAAGCCCCGCTCGAGCTGGGCGCCGTAGTAGCCCCGGGCGATCCCGGACATGTGCTTGTAGCGCATCGGCTTGACGTCGGTCGGCACCGTGTCGGGCAGCGACGTGGGCCGGAACTCGGTGAGGAACCCCGGCCAGTCCGGCCAGTCGGGGTGCCGCGTCCGGAGCATCGTCCAGTGCGAGAAGAGCCGCTCCAGGGGGTCGCGGAAGACCGCGATGAGCGGCATCCCGGGCATGTAGTCGCGCATCCGCTCCAGCGCGTTGGGCCAGAACAGGTAGACCGGCGTGGAGTCCCCGACCATGGTGTGGACCTTCGCCCGCCGCGGCGCGGTGTAGTCGCGCTCGTAGTCGGGGTGGTCCCAGTCGTAGGACTCGTCGTTGAAGAAGTGCGCCTCCTTGCGGGGCGGCCGGCACACCAGGCGGTGCTGGCTGATCGTCCCCGACAACGTGGAGGTGCCGCTCTTCTGGACGCCAACGATCGAGAAGTTGTAGGGCATCCGCCCGAGATCGACGTCGGGCTCCGGACGGTTCACGCGCGCGACGCTACCTTGTGCCCATGACCACGGAGCACGCCACCGAGGCAGTCGCAGGGGAGACCACCGACCAGCCCGCCAAGGGCTACGTCCAGCCAGAGGTCGACGTCGCCGCGATGACCGCCCTGCTCGACGGCCGGTACGCCGAGGTGCGCCGGCTCGTGCGCTCCAACCTGGTCGCGCACGCCGACCTCCTCACCGACGCGGAGACCCTCGACACCGCCGCGTTCCGCGAGCGCGTCAGGGACGTGGTGGTCGAGATGGCGGCCACCGGCCAGACCGGCATGGGTTTCCCCGAGGAGTACGGCGGGGGCGGCGACATCGGCGCCTCCATCGCGGCCTTCGAGACCCTCGCCCTCGGCGACCTGAGCGTCCTGGTCAAGGTCGGCGTGCAGTTCGGGCTCTTCGGCGGCGCCATCCTCCAGCTCGGCACCGAGCGCCACCACGAGGCCTATCTCGCCCGGCTCGTCACCGGCGAGCTGATGGGTTGCTTCGCGATGACCGAGACCGGCCACGGCTCCAACGTGCAGGCCCTCGGCACCACCGCGACGTACGACGAGGACACCGGCGAGTTCGTCATCACGACGCCCGACGACGCGAGCCGCAAGGACTACATCGGCAACGCGGCCGCGCACGCCGACGTGGCGGTCGTCTTCGCCCAGCTCGAGGTCGGCGGCGAGTCCCGCGGGGTGCACGCCTTCGTGGTGCCGCTGCGCGCGGACGGCGCCGTGCTGCCCGGCGTACGCATCGAGGACTGCGGCCCGAAGATGGGCCTCAACGGCGTCGACAACGGGCGCATCTGGTTCGACGCCGTCCGGATCCCCCGCGACCACCTGCTCAACCAGTTCGCCGACGTGTCCGAGGACGGCATCTACTCGAGCGCGATCGACAACCCCAACCGACGCTTCTTCACCATGCTCGGCACCCTCGTGCAGGGCCGCGTCTGCGTCGGCGGTGCCGGCATCAACGCGTCCAAGGTCGCGCTGGCCATCGCCGTCAAGTACGCCGTCCGGCGCCGCCAGTTCGAGGCGACCGCCCCGCCGGCGGAGGACCTGATCCTCGACTACGGCATGCACCAGCGCCGGCTCTTCCCGCTGCTCGCCCGCACCTACGCGCTGCACTTCGCGCAGGAGAACGTCGCCCAGCAGCTGCACGAGGTCTTCTCCGGCCCGCCGCCCACCGGCGGGGAGGAGGGCGAGCAGGAGCGCCGCCGGCTCGAGTCCGACGCCGCCGGTCTGAAGGCACTGGGCACCTGGCACGCGACCCGGACGATCCAGGAGTGCCGCGAGGCGTGCGGCGGCGCGGGCTACCTCAGTGCCAACCGCTTCGACGCGCTCAAGGCCGACACCGACGTCTTCACGACCTTCGAGGGCGACAACCACGTCCTCCTCCAGCTGGTCGCCAAGGGGCTGCTGACCGACTACGCCAGCGAGTTCGAGGACATGGACCAGTTCGGCATGGTCCGCTTCGTCGCCGGTCTCGCGGTCGAGACCGTCCTGGAGCGGACCAGCGCCCGCAAGCTGCTCTCGGCGATCAAGGACGCCCTGCCCGGCGGCGACGAGTGGGACCAGGAGGCGGGCCTGCTCGACCCGGCCTACCAGCAGGCGATGCTGCGCCTCCGCGAGGAGCACATGCTCGGCGGCGTGGCCCGGCGGCTCAAGCGCGGCATCGACCAGGGCATGAACCCCGGTGAGGTCTTCTCCAGGGTCCAGGACCACGTCATCGGCGCGGCCCGCGCGCACGTGGAGCGGCTGGTGCTCGACGCGTTCGTGGCCAAGGCCGGCGACTTCCCCGACGGCGACACCAAGGTCGCCCTCAACCTGCTCTGCGACCTGCACGCCCTCACCACGATCGAGGCCGACCGCGCCTGGTTCATGGAGCACGGCCGGCTCACCGCGGCCCGCTCAAAGGCGATCAGCCGCGAGGTCAACGACCTGTGCCGCAAGATCCGGCCGCTGGCGCCCGACCTCGTGGACGCGCTCGGCGTACCCCGCGAGATGCTGCGCTCCGAGGAGATCCTGGGCTCATGAGGCTGCTGGGCGGCTGGCACGAGGACCCCCTGTGGGCCAGCATCTACGGCTGGCTCGTGGAGCACCGGCGTGTCGGGGGAGTGGCCTGGCGTCTCGGCCTCGGCAGCGACCTCGGCCTCCTGTACGACGCCGTGCGCGAGGTCGGGCGGCTGCCCGCCGGGTCGCGGGTGCTCGACGTGCCGACGGGCAACGGCATCGCGATGCGAGGCATCACCGCGGGCCAGGGGCTCGACTACGTCGCCGCGGACATCTCCGCCTCCATGCTCGACCGCGCCCTGGCGACGGCCCGACGGCTCGGGGTCGAGGACCAGGTGACGCCGCTCGTCGCCGATGTCGGCGACCTCCCGCTCGCCGACGCCTCGGTCGACCTGGTCGCCACCTTCACCGGGCTGCACTGCTTCCCCGACCCGCACCGGGCGGTCATCGAGATGGTGCGCGTGCTGCGCCCCGGCGGGGTCATCACCGGGAGCTCGATGTTCACCGACACCGGGCGGGCCCACGAGCCGGCCCGCCGGATGGGCACCCTGGCCGGGGTGCTCGGACCCATGTGCACCAGCCGGGAGGCGGTGGCCTGGCTGACGGAGGCGGGTTGCCGCGACGTCGACCTGCACCTGAGCGGTGGGCTCGGCTACTTCCGCGCGACCGCGACCTGACGCCTGCGGACGTCATGGGACCTGGTCGTCCGGGCGACCGACTCCCATGACGTCCCGGCGGGGTGTCACAGGTCCCGGCCGTCCGGCTGGGCGAACGACCACTCGTCGTCGTCGACGTCGAGGTCCACCCAGTGGGTGGCACTCCCGTCGGCGCCGCCGTCGAGGTGCAGCTCCAGGGTCACGTCCTCGTCCCCGGTCACGGTGACCGCGAGCTCCACCACGCCGCCCCCGACGGGTGCCGTGACCTCGCCCGGCTCGACCACGACGCCGGCAGGCGGGTCCACGCTGACCACGGACCCCGGCATGTCACCCACGCACGCGTAGACGGTGCCGCTCGCGCCCAGCGGCCGGTCCGCCTCGTCGTACGCGACGGTCCACAGCTCGCCGTCGCCACCGCCGTCGGAAGCGGAGGCTCGACACTCCTCGAGCGTGGTCGGGGCCTCGAAGCCCCCGCAGCCGCCCGCGACCGGGACCAGCGCGAGCAGCCCGACCGCGATCGTCACCCGTGCACCGACCCCCGTCATCGCCCCATCGTCGGGCACGGTCGCGGCCGGTGTCCCGGGTTGTCACAGATCCCGTTCCGCCGGTGTCTCCATGGCGAGCCCACCAGGGACCCACCGACGAGGAGGCACCATGCCCAGCAACTTCCGCATCCCGAAGGCCACGCCCGACGGCGTCTACGGCCGCGTCATGACCGTCGTCGCGCGACGCATGTGGGGCGAGGTGCCCGACAACGCCTACGTCCTGCTCCATCACAGGCCCGTCACCCGCGCGGTCTTCGCCTTCGAGCAGAAGGTCGCGCGCTGGAAGGCCCTCGACCCGCACCTCAAGACCTACGCCCAGCTGGCCAGCGCCGCGCGGATCGGTTGCTCGTGGTGCCTCGACTTCGGCTACTTCCTGGCCCACGAGGAAGGCCTCACCCTGGAGAAGGTCCGGGAGGTGCCCCGGTGGCGCGAGTCGGAGGCCTTCACCGAGCTCGAGCGCGACGTGATGGCCTACGCCGAGGCGATGACCGTGACCCCGCCGGAGGTCACCGACGAGATGGTGGCCGCCCTCGACGCGTCACTCGGTCACGAGGCCGTGGTCGAGCTGACGATGGTGATCGCCGTGGAGAACGAACGCTCGCGCTTCAACGCCGCGTTCGGCCTGGCCAGCCAGGGGTACGCCGACCGCTGCGAGCTCCTCCCCCTCGCCGTACCCTCCACCCCATGAGCGGTCCGGCCACCGAGGCGTTCGTCGCCCACCGCAACCTGCTCTTCACGGTCGCCTACGAGATGCTCGGGTCGGCCGCCGACGCCGAGGACGTCCTCCAGGAGGTCTGGCTGCGCTGGTCAGGGGTCGAGCACGACGACGTGCGCGAGCCGCGGGCCTACCTCGTGCGCATCACCACCCGGCTCGCGCTCAACCACCTGCGCAGCGGCGCGCGGCGCCGGGAGGAGTACGTCGGCCCGTGGCTGCCCGAGCCGCTGCTCACGACCCCGGACGTCGCCGACGACGTGGCGCTCGCCGACAGCGTCTCGACGGCGATGCTGCTCGTCCTGGAGACGCTGCCGCCGACCGAGCGGGCGGTCTTCGTGCTCCGCGAGGTCTTCGACGTCCCGTACGACGAGATCGCGGCCGCCGTGGACAAGTCGGAGGCCGCGGTGCGGCAGGTCGCCCACCGGGCCCGCGCCCACGTGCAGGCCCGGCGCCCGCGAACGGCGGTCACCGCGGGGGAGCGCGACGCCGTCATCGAGCGCTTCCGGCTGGCCACCGAGACCGGCGACCTGCAGCTGCTGATGGACGTCCTCGCCCCCGACGTGGTGCTCATGACCGACGGCGGCGGGAAGGTGAAGGCGGCGCTCAACCCTATCCACGGGCGCGACAAGGTGCTGCGCTTCCTCACCGCGGTCGCGCCGGACGCGCTGGAGCTGGTGCCGGTCTGGCTCAACGGGTCGCCGGCGATCCAGTTCGTCGTCGGCGGCCACCGCGACGGCGTCGGCACGATGCTCGTCGAGGACGGGGTCGTCACCCGGCTCTACCTGGTCCGCAACCCCGACAAGCTCGCGTCGCTCGGGGAGCCTGTCCCCCTCGCCCGCTGAGGGCGAGGGGTCAGTGGGTCAGTGGCCCTCGGTCTGCGCGCGCTCGAACGACGCGCGGACCTCGGCCTCGGCCTCGGCGCGGCCGACCCAGTTGGCGCCCTCGACGGACTTGCCGGGCTCGAGGTCCTTGTAGACCTCGAAGAAGTGCTGGATCTCGAGACGGTCGAACTTGGAGACGTCGCCGATGTCCTGCAGGTGCTGCAGGCGCGGGTCGTGGGACGGGACGCACAGGACCTTGTCGTCGCCGCCGGCCTCGTCGGTCATGCGGAACATGCCGATCGCGCGGCACTCGATGAGGCAGCCGGGGAAGGTCGGCGCCTGCAGCAGCACGAGCGCGTCGAGCGGGTCGCCGTCCTGGCCGAGGGTGTTCTCGATGTAGCCGTAGTCCTCGGGGTAGGCGGTCGAGGTGAAGAGCATCCGGTCCAGGCGCAGGCGCCCGGTCTTGTGGTCGACCTCGTACTTGTTGCGCGAGCCCTTGGGGATCTCGATCAGCACGTCGAAGAGGAGCTGGCCGCCCTCGGGCGGGTGGACGTCGCTCTCACTGATCTCGTCGCGGACGTCGTCGGCTACCTGCTCGTCGGGCACGGTTATCTCCTGGGGCATGTGGGTGATCGGCGGCCAGTGTCGCGCACAATGACCCCCGACGGCCAAAGTGAGGGGGGAATTCCTGTGGGACGTGACCGACGCCACTCGCCGGGACCCACCGGTCCCGGCCGCGTCGCGCACTGGGTGCCCACCCTCCTGGTGCTGGCCCTGGTGGCCGCCGCGTTCGCGTCGTACCGCCTCGACCTCGGCCCCCGCTACCTCCCCTGGCTCGCGCTCGACCCGCAGTCCGAGCCCGCCGCGATCGCCCCACCCGCCGGGGTGGCGCTGCCGGAGTGGAGCGAGCCCGCGTCGGTCTCGGAGGTCGTACCGCCCGCTCGACGCGGCACCGTCGACCCGGCCGCGGTCGCGGCAGCCATGGCCCCCGGGCTCCAGGACGAGGACCTCGGCCGGCACGTGGTCGCCGCGGTCGGCGACCTCAACGGCGACGGGCCCGTCTGGTCGTACGGCGAGGGCGCGGTCATCCCCGCCTCGACCACCAAGCTGCTCACCGGAGCCGCTGCGCTCGAGGCGCTCAGCCCCGACACCCGCTTCACGACCCGCGTCGTCACGGGCGCCTCGCCGCGCGACGTGGTGCTCGTCGGAGGCGGCGACCCCTACCTCGCGAGCAGGCCGCTCACCCCCGAGGAGTCGCTGACGGCCTATCCCGAGCGCACCGACGTGGTGACCCTCGCCCGCCGGGTGGCGGCGAGCGTCGACCCCGGGCAGCGGGTGCGGGTGCAGTACGACGACAGCCTCTTCACCGGGCCGAGCAACAACCCGCGGTGGCGGGCCGACTACGTGCCCGACGACATCGTCAGCCCGATCACGGCCCTGTGGGTCGACCGCGGGGCCTCGCCCACCGGCTTCGGCTACTCCGACGACCCCAGCGCGACCGCCGGCGAGACGTTCGCCGCCGCCCTGCGCGACGCGGGGGTGCGCGTGGTCGGCGCCCCGACACCGACCACGGCGCCGGCCGGGGCCACCGAGATCGCCTCCGTGACCAGCGCGCCGGTGGCCGACATCGTCGAGCACGTCCTCGAGGTCAGCGACAACGAGGCCGCCGAGGTGCTGGCCCGCCACGTGGGGATCGCGGTGAGCGGTGAGGGGTCCTTCGAGGGCGGCGCGGCCGCGGTGCTCGCGACGCTCCGGGGGATCGGCGTCGACACCGGCTCCGACGTGATCCACGACGGCTCGGGGCTCTCCAGGCAGAACCGGGTCTCTGCCGGGACCCTCCTGCAGGTGGTGCAGGCCGCCGCCGCACCGGCCAACCCGGCCCTGCGGGCGGTGCTCACCGGCCTCCCGGTCGCCGGGTTCACCGGGTCGCTCGCCTTCCGCTTCGACACCGGCTCGCCCGCCGGGCCGGGGCACGTGCGGGCCAAGACCGGCACCCTGAGCCGGGTCCACTCGCTGGCCGGCGTGACGACCGACCGCGACGGCAACGCCATGGCCTTCGTGGTGGCCGTGGACCGGGCCAGGGACGAGGACAAGCTCGATGCGCAGCAGGCCGTCGACCGCCTCGCGGGGGACCTCGCGGCCTGCCGCTGCAGCGCCGGCTGACGTGGGCCGTCCGGCTAGGGTCGCCCCATGACGTCAATGGTCGACTGGGACTTCGCGGTGAACCTCGGGGCGAAGGTCGCCGGCGACGGCCCCGAGGTGACCCCGGCCGACGCGGCCGCGGCGGTGACCGAGCTCCGCGACGACGCCAACCGCTCCACCGGGCTGGTCCGCGACTTCACCGGCCTGGTCGCCCACGGCAACTCTGCACCCGTCCTCGTGGTCGACCGGCGCGGCTGGGTGCAGGCCAACGCCGACGGCTTCGCCCGCATCCTGGATCCCCTCGTGACCCGGCTGACGGAGAAGAAGGGCACGCCGCAGGGGTTGTCGCTGGCCATCGGCTCGCGGGTCACCGGGGCCGAGGTCGGCCTCATGCTGGGCTTCCTCGGCACCAAGGTGCTCGGCCAGTTCGACCCCTTCTACGGCCTTCCCGACGAGGGGCCCGACGGGGGAGTCGCCACGGACACCGGCCGGTTGCTGCTCGTCGCCCCCAACATCGTCCACGTGGAGCGCGAGCTCGGCGTCGACCCGACCGACTTCCGCCTCTGGGTCTGCCTCCACGAGGAGACCCACCGGGTGCAGTTCACCGCCGTGCCGTGGATGCGCGACCACCTCTACTCCGAGATGCTCGCCCTCACCGGGACCGTCGAGCCCACCGGGATGATGGACGACGTCGTACGCCGCGTCTCCGAGGCCGTCCGCGGGGGCGGCGGCAGCCTGGTCGACGTCATGGGCACCCCGGAGCAGAAGGAGATCCTCGACCGGATCACCGGCGTCATGTCCCTGCTCGAGGGCCACGCCGACGTGGTGATGGACGGGGTCGGGCCGACGGTGATCCCCAGCGTCGAGCGGATCCGGGGACGCTTCAACGAGCGCCGCAAGGGTGTCGGCACCCTCGACCGCATCCTGCGCCGGCTGCTCGGCCTCGACGCCAAGATGGCGCAGTACCGCGACGGCGCCGCCTTCGTGCGCCACGTCGTCGACAAGGTCGGCATGGACGACTTCAACGCCGTGTGGGCCGAGCCCGCACACCTGCCCAGCAAGTCCGAGATCGGTGACCCGGACGCCTGGATCACCCGGGTCCTCTGAGGCGGGCGGTGAGCCTGCACCCCGCGATCGCTGCCGTACGCCGCGGCGTACGGGCCGTGCTCGACGACCTGCCCGCCGGGGCCACGGTCGTGGTGGCCTGCAGCGGCGGCGCCGACTCGCTGGCCCTGATGAGCGCGGCCGTCTTCGAGGGCCACAAGCGCTACCAGCGCGTCATCGGCGTGACCGTCGACCACGGGCTCCAGGCCGGGTCCGCCGACCAGGCGTCGCGGGTGGTCGAGCAGATGGCCGGGCTCGGCGCCGACGAGACGATGACCGCCACCGTGGTGGTCGACGCCGCCGGGCTCGGGCCCGAGGCGGCCGCCCGGGAGGCGCGCTACGCCGTGCTCGAGGAGGTCGCCGCGCGCACCTCCGCGGCCGTGGTCCTCCTTGGTCACACCCTCGACGACCAGGCCGAGACCGTGCTGCTCGGGCTGGCCCGCGGCTCGGGCGGGCGCTCGTTGGCCGGGATGCGCCGCCGCTTCGACGTGTTCGCCCGGCCGCTGCTCGGCGTACGCCGCGACGACACCGTCACCGCCTGCCAGGTCGAGGGCCTCCGGGCGTGGGAGGACCCGCACAACACCGACCCGGCCTACACCCGGGTGCGGGTCCGCCGCCGGGTGCTGCCGGTGCTCGAGGACGAGCTCGGACCCGGTGTCGCACCCACCCTGGCCCGCACCGCCGACCAGCTCCGCGACGACATGGGCCTGCTCGACGAGCTCGCCACCGCGGTCGCCGCCGCCGTCACCACCGACGACGGGCTCGCGGTCGATCCCCTGGCCGACCAGCACCCCTCGCTGCGTCGCCGCGTGCTCCGCAGCGCCCTCCTCGCCGCGGGCGCCCCGGCCTCCGAGGTGCACCACGAGCACGTGCTGGCCGTCGACGCCCTGCTCACCGACTGGCGCGGCCAGAAGTGGATCGACCTCCCCGGCCACCTGCGTGCCGTACGCCGCAACGGCCACCTCGTCCTCGAGCGCGCCCCGTCCGCGCCCGGCGGCCCCGCGCCCGCCTGACCGCTTCGCGTCGGCGGGGAACCAGACCCGGCTCACCGCGACCGTGCCGGCCGATCCTGTTCCCCACCGGCGTCGCCGGGGAACGAGGGCGGCCCGATCCCCGCGGCGTACGCCGTGGTGGTTCCCCACCCGCGCCGGGGCTGCCCGCCCGTTCCTCGACCGCCCCGACGACCCGGCGCCCGGTGCACCTAGGCTGCTCGCCATGGACGCGTCCCACGTGGAGTCTGACCTGGTCAACGTGCTCTTCACCGAGGAGCAGATCCAAGCCCGCTTGCGGGAGATGGGCGAGCAGATCGCCGCGGACTACGAGGGCCACGACCTGCTCATGGTCGGAGTCCTCCGCGGCGCCGTGATGGTGATGGCCGACCTGTCCCGCGCACTCGGCCGCCACGTCGAGATGGACTGGATGGCGATCAGCTCCTACGGCTCGGGCACCAAGTCCAGCGGCGTGGTGCGGATCCTCAAGGACCTCGACACCGACATCACCGGTCGGCACGTGCTGATCGTGGACGAGATCATCGACACCGGGCTCACCCTGAGCTGGCTGGTCAACAGCCTCGGCAGCCGCGGCCCGGCCAGCGTCGAGATCGCCACCCTGCTGCGCAAGCCGGAGGCGCTGAGCATGCCGGTGGAGCCCCGGTACGTCGGCTGGGACATCCCCAACGAGTTCGTCGTGGGCTACGGGCTCGACTACCAGGAGCGCTACCGCAACCTGCGCGACATCGGCACCCTGGCGCCGCACGTCTACTCGTGAAAGGCCCCGCGCTTCACCCGGCCTGAAAGAATGGTCCACACCCGCGGGTGGGCGTGACGATGTACGGTCACACCCCCCGAACCCCTCGTCGCGAAAGATGCTTGTGAAGCGTATTTTCAAGGGCCCTTGGCTGATAGCGCTGGTGGCGGGCGTCGCCGCGCTCCTCGCCATCCAGTTCCTCATCCCCAACGGCGGGCACGACGAGGTCAAGACCTCCGAGCTCAACGCCTGGATCGCCGCCGGCGACGTCAAGGACATCACGTTCGTGGACGGCGACCAGGAGATCCGGGCCACGCTCGACTCCGGCGTACGGGAGGGCAGCGACAAGGTCGTCGCCTACTACATCCAGGGCCAGCAGGAGTCGATCCTGGCCGCGGTCGACGAGCAGGTGGAGGCCGGCACCATCGAGGAGGCCAACTCCGAGAACCCCCAGCCCAGCGTCCTCGGCTCGCTGCTGGTGACCCTGCTGCCCTTCGCCCTGATCGTGCTGCTCTTCATCTTCTTGATGAACCAGGCCCAGGGCGGTGGCCGCGGCGTCATGCAGTTCGCCAAGAGCAAGGCCAAGCTCATCACCAAGGACATGCCGAAGACGACGTTCTCCGACGTCGCCGGCTCCGAGGAGGCGGTCGAGGAGCTCGGCGAGATCAAGGAGTTCCTGCAGGAGCCCGCCAAGTTCCAGGCGGTCGGCGCCAAGATCCCCAAGGGCGTCCTCCTCTACGGCCCGCCCGGCACCGGCAAGACGCTGCTGGCCCGCGCCGTCGCCGGCGAGGCCGGCGTGCCCTTCTTCTCGATCTCCGGCTCCGACTTCGTCGAGATGTTCGTCGGTGTCGGCGCCAGCCGCGTCCGCGACCTCTTCGAGCAGGCCAAGGAGAACGCCCCGGCCATCGTCTTCATCGACGAGATCGACGCGGTCGGACGCCACCGCGGCGCCGGCATGGGCGGCGGCCACGACGAGCGCGAGCAGACCCTCAACCAGCTCCTCGTCGAGATGGACGGCTTCGACGTCCGCGGCGGCGTCATCCTCATCGCCGCGACCAACCGGCCCGACGTGCTCGACCCGGCGCTGCTGCGCCCGGGCCGCTTCGACCGCCAGATCCAGGTCGACGCCCCCGACCTCAACGGTCGCCACCAGATCCTCAAGGTCCACTCGCGCGGCAAGCCGATGGCCCCGGAGATCGACCTGCTGAGCGTGGCCCGTCGTACGCCGGGCTTCACCGGCGCCGACCTGGCCAACGTGCTCAACGAGGCGGCGCTGCTCACCGCCCGCGGCAACGAGAAGCTGATCACCGACGCGTCCCTCGACGAGGCCATCGACCGCGTGATCGCGGGACCGCAGCGCCGTACCCGCCTGATGAGCGAGAAGGAGAAGCTCATCACGGCCTACCACGAGGGCGGCCACGCCCTCGTCGCCGCCGCGGTGCCCGGCACCGACCCGGTGCACAAGGTCACGATCCTCCCGCGCGGCCGGGCCCTGGGCTACACGATGGTCCTGCCCGACGAGGACAAGTACAGCCAGACCCGCTCGGAGATGCTCGACAAGCTGGCCTACATGCTCGGCGGCATGGCGGCCGAGGCGCTGATCTTCCACGACGTCACCAGCGGCGCCGGCAACGACATCGAGAAGGCCACCAGCCTGGCCCGTGCCATGGTCACGCAGTACGGCATGAGCGAGCGGCTCGGCGCGATCAAGCTCGGCGACAGCACCTCCGAGCCGTTCCTGGGCCGCGACATGGGCCACCAGCGCAACTACTCCGAGGAGGTCGCCGCGGTGATCGACGCCGAGGTCAAGATGCTCCTCGGCACCGCCCACCAGGAGGCCTTCAACATCCTCGAGCAGAACCGCGACGTCCTCGACGCCCTGGTCCTCGAGCTCCTTGACAAGGAGACCCTCGACAAGGCGCAGATCGCCAGGATCTTCGAGCCCCTGCGGCTGCAGGGGGCGCGTCCGGCCTGGACCGGGTCGCCGGACCGCAACCCGTCCGCGATCCCGCCGGTCGAGATCCCCGAGGAGATCCGCGAGCGGGCCCGCAACGCCAACGGCACAGCGCCCGACCGGGTCGAGGGCGGCATCGTCCTCACCCCGCCCGGCGCCGGTGGCGACACCCACGGCGACACCGTGGGCGGTCCCGACACCACGCCGCCCACCCCGCCCACGACGACCTGACGGGCCCACGCCATGACCGACCCGATCAGCCTTGACGAGCGCGAGGTTCCCGACTTCGACCACGCCAGGGCCGAGGCGGCGGTCCGCGAGCTGCTGCACGCGATCGGGGAGGACCCCGACCGCGAGGGCCTGCACGACACCCCGGCTCGCGTGGCGCGTGCGTACGCCGAGCTGACGGCCGGCCTGCGGCAGCGCCCGGAGGACGTCCTCACCACCACCTTCGACATCGGCCACGACGAGATGGTGCTGGTGCGCGACATCGAGCTGTGGTCGATGTGCGAGCACCACCTGGTGCCCTTCACCGGGGTGGCTCACGTCGGCTACATCCCGGCCGAGACCGGCAAGATCACCGGGCTGTCCAAGCTGGCGCGCGTCGTCGACGTCTTCGCCAAGCGACCGCAGGTGCAGGAACGGCTCACCACGCAGGTGGCCGACGCCCTCATGGAGATCCTCGAGCCGCGCGGCGTCATCGTGGTCATCGAGGCCGAGCACCTCTGCATGACCATGCGCGGGGTGCGCAAGGCGGGCGCCCGCACGATCACGTCGGCGGTGCGCGGCATCATGCACAACGCCGCCACGCGCTCCGAGGCGATGGCGCTGATCCACTCCCGCCGATGACGCTCCCCGAGCGACCCCTCGTGATGGGGATCGTCAACGTCACCCCCGACTCCTTCAGCGACGGCGGCCTGTACGCCGACACCGCGTCCGCCCTCGCCCACGGCCGCGACCTCCTGGCCCAGGGGGCCGACGTCCTCGACGTGGGCGGCGAGTCGACGCGTCCCGGGGCGACCCGGCCCGTGGTGGCCGAGGAGCTCGACCGGGTCGTGCCGGTCATCTCCGGGCTCGCCGCGCTGGGCGCGGTCGTCTCCGTCGACACCATGCGTGCCGAGGTCGCCGCGGCCGCGCTCGAGGCCGGGGCGCGGATCGTC
Organism: Nocardioides terrigena; assembly: GCF_003047265.1. GTDB lineage: Bacteria > Actinomycetota > Actinomycetes > Propionibacteriales > Nocardioidaceae > Nocardioides > Nocardioides terrigena. The sequence goes on from NZ_PZYY01000001.1 coordinate 245,886, forward strand.
AACGACGTCTCGGGCGGGCTGGCCGACCCGGCGATCCTCGGCGTCGTCGCGGGCTCCGACGCGACGTACGTCGCCATGCACTGGCGCGCGCACAGCGACCGGATGGCCGACTTCGCGACGTACGACGGTCCCGGCGGCGTCGTGACGGCCGTCGTCGACGAGCTGGCCGAGCGCCTGCACGCGGCGACCGCCGCGGGCATCGACCCCGACCGCGTCGTGCTCGACCCCGGCCTCGGCTTCGCCAAGCGCGGGGAGCACAACTGGCAGCTGCTGGCCCACCTCGAGGCGGTGGCGGCCCTGGGTCGACCGCTGCTGGTGGGCGCGAGCCGCAAGAGCTTCCTCGGCGCCCTGCTCGCCGGCCCCGACGGCACCCCGCGACCGCCCGGCGAGCGCGAGCACGCGCACTCCGCCCTGGTGCCGCTGCTCGCCGACCTGGGCGTGTGGGGCCTGCGGGTGCACGACGTACGCGCCACCACCGACGCCCTCGCGGCCTGGCAGGCCTGGCGGACCCACCGGTCGCCAGGACCCGCGCCGACCACCGGACAGGAGCAGCACGGATGACCGACGAGCTGAGCATCACGGGCGTCGAGTGCTTCGCGCACCACGGCGTCTTCGACTTCGAGCGACGCGAGGGACAGACCTTCGTGATCGATCTCGCACTGGGCATCGACACCCGTCCGGCGGCCGCGTCCGACGACTTGCAGGACACCGTCAACTACGGGACTCTCGTGGACCGGGTCCGGGCGGCAGTCGAGTCCGACCCCGTGGACCTCATCGAGACAGTGGCCCAGCGCATCGCCGACATCTGCCTGACCGACGGTCGTGTTGAATGGGCCCGCGTCACGATCCACAAGCCAGATGCACCCATTGACGCGACATTTCGGGATGTCGCGCTGACGATCACCAGGACAGAGGCCAGTCGATGACCGAGACCCCCAATCCCTACATCGTGGACACGGACTCCCTCACCGGAGAGATGCACCCGATCCGCCGGATCGTGGTCGCGCTCGGATCCAACCTCGGCGAGCGGCTCGCCACCCTCCAGGGCGCCGTGGACGCACTCGCCGACACTCCGGACCTCTTCCTCACCGGGGTCTCGCCGGTCTACGAGTCGGAGCCGGTGGACTCGCCGGTCGAGGACTCGCCGATGTTCCTTAACGCGGTCGTGCTGGCCGACACCACCCTCCCGGCCGCCCGGCTGATGGAGCGGGCCCTCGCCATCGAGGACGCCTTCGCCCGCGAGCGCAGCGACCTCCGCAACGCCCCGCGGACCCTCGACGTCGACCTGATCGTCGTGGGCGACCGCCGCGCCGACGACGACTTCCTGCGCCTGCCGCACCCGCGCGCCCACCAGCGCGCGTTCGTGCTGAAGCCGTGGCACGACCTCGAGCCCGACGCCGAGCTCCCCGACCACGGCCCGATCGCCGACCTGCTCGACCAGGCCGACGCCACCGGCATCTCGCGCCGCGACGACCTGGCCCTCGAGGTCCAGTGACCGCAGGCCCTCCCGACGGGGGCCCGGAGGTCCCCGGTCCCGAGGAGGAGCCGGAGGGCCGCCTGCGTCCGACCTCCGCCACCGCCCTGGCGGTCGCGGCCGCTCTCGGGATGGTCGGGGGAGGGGTGCTGCGCGACGTCGCGGTCGCCCTCGACGGGACGGCGCCGATCGTCACGTGGGTCCAGGTGCTCGCCCTGGTCTTCGTGGCGTGCTTCGTCGGTGCGCTGGCGTGGGACACCCGCCGGACCCTCCACGTCCGCCACGAGCGGCTGGAGCCGCACCGCGCGGTCAACCGGCTCGTGCTGGCCCGCGCCTGCGCCCTGGTCGGTGCGCTGGTGGCCGCGGGCTATGCGGCGTACGCCGTGACCTGGGTCGGCGACGCCTCCGAGCTGGCCGGCCAGCGAGTGCTCCGCTCGGCCGTGGCGGCCGCCGCCGGAGTGGCGATCGTCATCTCCTCGCTGCTCCTCGAGCGCGCGTGTCGGCTGCCCTCCCGCGAGAACGGGCCCTAACCTGCTGGTATGCCTTCCCTCCAGCCCCAGCAGTCACAGGTGTCCGCTCCGGCTGCCCCGGCCCCGACGAGCACCGCGCCCACCGCGCGCAGCGCCTCCCGTCGTCGCCAGCGCAGCACGCGACTGACCGTGGCCGTCGCCCTGCTCGCCGTGGCGACCCTGCTGGTCGGGTGGGCCCTGGTCGCGGGCATCGGCTGGCTGACGTCGCTGGTCGCCGTCGCGGCCCTGGTGCTCGGCGCTGCCGCGACCCGCATCACCCACACCGAGGTCATGCAGGCCCGTCGCGACGCCGCGCGGGACCGCGCCGAGCAGGCGTCCGCGTACGCCGCCCTCACCGCGGAGCGCACCGCCGAGAACGCCGTCTTCGCCGCCGACATGCGCCGCAAGATCGCCGATCGTGAGGAGGTCATCGACGGACTCGAGGTGGCCCTGAGCAAGGCCCAGCGCCTCGCCGCCGACCAGACCCGCAAGCTCAACGCCGAGGCCCGTCGCGCCGACGTCGCCGAGCGTGAGGTCTCCGAGTCCGCCCGGCTGCTCGACGCCTCCGAGGACCGCGCGGCCGAGGCCATCGTGCTGGTCGCCGAGCTCGAGGCCGAGCTCGACGTGATGCGCGCCGAGCTCGTCTCCTGGAAGGCCGCCGCGGCCGCCAAGCGCGCCGAGTCCGCCTGATCCACGACGCCGCCGACCGTCCCGCCGGCGGCGGCCGGGTGACCGTGGCCGGGTGACCGCCCGGCCCGTAGGGCAGAATCAACTGATGTGATCCCTGAGGACAACCGGTTCGAGAGCGACCCCGCCAGCGTCATTCCCGAGGATCACCCGCTACCGGAGGGCTGGGAGCCCGGGCCGGTCGACGGCGGGGACGCCGCGACGGTGGCCCGCCTCAGGGACCTCCTCCGCGCCCACGAGGCCGCCGGTCGGGGCTGGGCGGGCGCGTCCGAGGACGACGTACGCGTCGAGGTCTCCGACCACGGCCTCGCCACCCGCGAGAACGTCGTCGTCCGCGACACCGCGGGCACGATCCGCGCATGGGGCAGCGTGCACGACCGGGCCGAGGGCCGGATGCTCTTCGTCCACGTCGTCGACCGCGACCTCGACGACGACACCGCGCTGGCATGCTCCGACGTGCTGTTCGAGTGGGCCGAGGCCCAGGCCCGGTCGGTGGGGGAGGGTCGCGGCCTCGAGGTCCAGCAGATCGACACCGGCGCGTTCGCCGGCGACGACCGCCAGCACCGCTTCCTCGAGGGGGCCGGCTTCACCAAGGTCCGCACCTGGTGGCAGATGAGCCGGCCGGTCACCGCCGACGAGGCGACGCTGGTGGCCGACCCGGCCGGGTGGGAGCGCAAGGGCGTGCGCTTCCGGCTCGTCGGTCGCGAGGACGACGGGATGCCCGACGAGTCCTGCCTGCGGGCGGTCCACGACGTGCTCGAGGGTGCCTTCACCGACCACTTCAACTCGGCGGAGGAGACCTTCGACGAGTTCATCCACCGGCTCCGCGAGGACCCCGGCCACCGCTGGGACCACTGGTGGCTCGCCGAGCTGCTCGACGACCCGGAGGCCCCCGAGCCCGTCGGCGCCCTCGTCGGCACGGTCTCGGAGAGCGACGACGGCCCCGACGGCTCCTACGTGTCCTACCTCGGCGTCCTGGAGTCGGCCCGTGGCCGGGGCGTGGCGACCGGGCTGCTGCGCACGATCGTGGCCGACGCCGCCGCGCGCGACCGGGACCGGGTCGGTCTGGAGGTCGATGCGGACTCCCCGACCGGGGCCGACGGCCTGTACGTCGCCATGGGCTGGGAGACGCGCTACGTCACCGAGTCGTGGCACAAGGACGTGCCGGTCCGCTGACGTCGTCCTCGGGGCCCGGCGCAGCGCTCAGCGCAGCGACTCGCGCCGCGCCTCAGCGCAGGGACTCGCGCAGCGCGCGGTGCACCCCGGCCGGCGTGAGCACGCCGACGAAGGCCGCACCTTGCTTGACCCCGATCATCGGCTTGTCGTCGCGCAGCAACGCGGCGAACGCCTCCTCCAGCGTGGAGTCGAGGTCGATCGCCGCACCGAGCTGACCGCCCTGCACGCCCTCGAGGGGCTCGAGGTGCTCCACGCGCAGCGGCGTCACGGCGAGGCGGCGCAGGCCCCGCGTCGAGCCGACGAAGTCGGCCACGAAGTCGTCGGCCGGGTGCGCGAGCAGCTCCATCGGCGTGGCGAACTGCGCCAGCCGGCCGCCGGTGGCGAAGACCGCGACCCGGTCGCCCATCCGGACGGCCTCGTCGATGTCGTGGGTGACGAGCACGACCGTCTTGCCCAGCTCGCGCTGGAGACGCAGGAACTCGTCCTGGAGCCGCGTGCGGACGACGGGGTCGACGGCGCCGAAGGGCTCGTCCATCAGCAGCACCGGCGGGTTGGCCGCCAGGGCGCGGGCCACGCCGACGCGCTGGCGCTGGCCGCCGGACAGCTGGTGCGGGTAGCGGTCGGCGTACTGGTCGGGGTCGAGGCCCACGGTGTGCATGAGCTCGCGGGCGCGCTCGCGCGCGGTCGACTTGGACTCGCCGTACAGGAGGGGCACGGTCATCACGTTGGTGATGATCTTCTGGTGCGGGAAGAGGCCGATCTGCTGGATGACGTAGCCGATGCCGCGGCGCAGCTCCACCGGGTCGGCGTGGGTGACGTCCGTGCCGTCGAGCCAGATGCGCCCGGTGGTGGGCTCGATGAGCCGGTTGATCATCTTGAGCGTCGTGGACTTGCCGCAGCCCGACGGACCGACGAGGCAGACCATCTCGCCGCGGCGTACGTCGAGGTCGAGCTCGTGGACCGCGACCGTGCCGTCGTCGTACGTCTTGCCCACGCCGGACAGGCGGATCATGGTGTCGGAGTCCGCACCGTCGGCCGCGTCGTCGTGCGCGTCGGGGGTCGCCGACGCTGACTGGAATCCGTGGTCGGAGGCGGTAGCGTCCATGCGGTGACCCTACTGGTGCAGGCCGCGCAGATCCGGCTGTCGAGTGCCGACGAGCCGAGCTGCTACAGCCGGCAGGTCAACGAGTGGGTCTGCGGCGAGTACGTCGTGGACCGCTGGGACGAGATCGTCGACGCCACGGTCCAGCACATCGGCATCACGGTGGTGGCGGTGGTCCTCGGGCTGCTGATCGCGTTCCCGCTGGCGCTGCTGGCGCGCCGGCTGCCGCGGATGGAGTCGAGCATCCTCGCGGTGACGACCGGCATCTACACGGTGCCCTCGCTCGCGCTCTTCCCCCTGCTGGTGCCCTTCACCGGGCTGTCGGCCACGACGGTGGTCATCGGGCTGGCGCTCTACGCGCTCACCATCCTCGTCCGCAGCCTGCTGGAGGGACTGCGCTCGGTGCCCGACGAGGTGCGCGAGTCCGCGGTCGGCCTCGGCTACGGGCGCAGGTCCCTGCTGATGAAGGTCGAGATGCCGCTGGCCCTGCCGGTGGTGATGGCCGGCCTGCGGGTCGCGACCGTCTCGACCGTCGCGCTCACCACGGTGGGCTCGCTGGTCGCGTACGGCGGCCTCGGCAACCTCATCAAGGACGGCGTGCTCACCAACTTCCGCGCCGAGCTCTTCACGGCGTCGGTGCTGTGCGTGGTGCTGGCGGTCGTCTTCGACGCGCTGCTGGTGCTGATGCAACGGGTGCTCACGCCGTGGACGAGGGGAGTGCGGGCATGACGGTCCTCACGGACATGTGGGCCTACCTGTCCGACCCGGCCAACTGGACGGGCAGCGACGGGATCCTCGCCCTGATGGCCGAGCAGCTGCTGCTCACCTTCACGGCCCTGCTGATGGCGATGGTGCTCGGGCTGCCGCTCGCCCTGTGGCTGGGCCACCTGGGCCGGGGTGGCTTCCTGGCCATCAACATCTCCAACATCGGCCGTGCGGTGCCGACCTTCGCGCTGCTGGCGCTGCTGGTCGTCGCACCGTGGCCGGGCACCGACTCCTTCGGCCCCTACGGGCGCGCCGGCCTGGCGACGCTGATCGCCCTCACCCTCTTCGCGCTGCCGCCGATCATCACCAACTCGTACGTCGCCATGCGCGAGGTCGCGCCCGACGTGCGGGAGGCGGCGCGGGGGATGGGCATGACCGGCCGCCAGCAGTTCTGGCGGGTGGAGCTCCCGCTGGGCCTGCCGCTGGTGATGTCGGGCCTGCGGCTCGCGCTCGTGCAGGTCTGGGCGACGGCGACCATCGCAGCGCTGGTGGCCGGGCCCGGGCTCGGCCGGATCATCACCGACGGGTTCTTCCGCTCCAACTACGGCAAGGGCATCGCGGGTGCCGTCGTGGTGGCCGCGGTCGCGCTGGTGCTCGAGATGGCGGCGGCGCTGGCGCAGCGCGCGGCCGACCCCGCGCGGCGTACGGGTGCATCCACCCCCGCAGGTGGTCACGACGACGCGTTGTCGGTGACCGGGGCTACCGTGGAGTCCTCCGCCGAATCCGTCGGCTGAACGCAGCATCCGGACACGCGCACCCTCGGGATGCGGGACACAGAAGGAAACCTCCCATGCACCTCGCTCGCACGTTCGCCGCGGTCTTCGCCGCCGGCGCCCTGACCCTCACCGGCTGCGCCGGCGACGACCTCGCCGACGACTCCGCCTCCGACCCGGAGACCTCCGCCGCCGCCGACAAGGGCTCCCTCACCCTCGCCGGGCAGAACTTCCCCGAGGCCACCCTCGTCGCCTCGATGTACGAGCAGCTCCTCGAGGACGCCGGCTACACCGTCGAGACCAAGCTCGTCGACTCCCGCGACGCCTACATGCCGACCTTCCCCGGTGACGTCGACATCGTCCCGGAGTACGTCGGCGGCATCGTCAACTTCCTCAACACCCAGGCCAACGGCGCCGACGCCGAGCCCTTCGAGGCCGGCGACGGCGAGCAGCTCGCCTCCGACGGCGCGTCCCTGCTCGAGGAGGCCGGCATCGAGCTCCTCGACCTCTCGCCCGCCACCGACGCCAACGCCTTCTTCGTGACCCAGGAGTTCAGCGAGGCCGAGGGCGTCACCACGCTCTCCGACCTCGAGGGCCAGTCGGTCACCCTGGCCGCGGCGCCCGACTGCGAGGGCCGCCTCGACTGCGAGGGCGGTCTCTCCGACGAGTACGGCATCGACGTCACCGAGGTGTTGCCGCTCGGCTACGCCTCCGACCAGACCTACCAGTCGGTCCTCGACGGCGAGTCCGAGCTCGGCGAGACCTCCACCACCGACGGCACCCTGGAGTCCCAGGGCCTGGTGATCCTCGAGGACGACAAGCAGATCCAGCCGGCGCAGAACCTCGTGCCCGCCGTGTCCGCCGACTTCCTCGCCGACAACCCCGACGTCGCCGACATCCTCAACCCGCTGATGGCGGCGCTGACGACCGAGGGGCTCACCGAGCTCAACGGCCGGATGGCCGTCGACCGGGAGACCGCCGAGGACGTCGCGGCCGACTTCCTCAGCGAGCAGGGCCTGCTCTGACCCGCTGACCGCTTCGTGCTTCCGACAAAGTCCCCGCTGAGGCGGGGACTTTGTCGCTTGCTGGCCGACATTTCGGCCAGCAAGCGTCAACATCCCCGCTGGAGCGGGGACTCTCACACCTCGTGCGGCCGCACCTCCAGCGCCGCAGGGTCCACCGTCGCGACGTCGAGCACCCGGTGCGGTACGTCGAGCCGCCATGCGCCGCTGGCGACGTCCTGCACCCTGCCCGCCGGCCCGTCCAGGCCCGCCACCCAGGTCATCAGCTCGGCCGCCTCGGAGCGCCGGTCCTGCTCGACCAGCCACCCGCAGAGCCGGTGCACGGGCGGCAGCCCGCTGTGCACCAGGGAGCGCTGCCCCCAGATCTCCAGCACCCCGGCCCGCAGCAGCCGCCACCACTCCTCGCTCGCGCCGGGGATCAGCAGGAAGTAGCGCCACAGGTCGCCGACCAGCACCCGGTCCACGACGTACGACGTCACCCCCGGGTCCCCGTGCTCCTCGACCGAGGCGAGGGTCATCCGCTTGGTCTCCCAGCGGTCGACGAGGTCGGGCACCGAGGCGCGCTGCTGGGTGATCGAGCTGCCGTCCGAGCGGATCCGCCAGTGGTAGACCGGCTCGTCGAGGACGTCGAAGGTGCCGGCGAGATAGGCGCGGGTGGTGGTCGGCTGGTCCTCGTAGCGGATCCGCTCGGGCCACGACAGCCCGGCCGACTCCCAGAAGGACCGCCGGAACAGCTTGTTCCACGCGAAGACGTCGCCGAGGATCTCGGGGTGGTCGTGCGCCCGCACCCCGGTCAGGGGCGGGTGGTGCAGCCGGCGCATCCACGGCGGCTCGGACAGCGTGCCGTCCTCCCAGCGCAGCACCGAGCCGGTCGCGAAGTCCGAGCCGGAGGCCTCCAGGGATCCGACCAGGACGGCGAGGGCGGTCGGGGGGAGCACGTCGTCGGAGTCGAGGAAGGCCAGGTAGTCGCCGCGGACGTGCCGCAGGCCCTCGTTGCGGGCGGCGCCGAGCCCGCCGTTGTGGGTGTGCACGACGCGGATACGCGGCTCGCGGGCGGCCCACTCGTCGGCGATCTCGCCGGCCCGGTCGGGGGTGCCGTCGTCGACGACCACGGCCTCCCACCGGGTGTGCGTCTGGGCCACCAGGGAGGCCAGGCAGGCGGGCAGCCACTCCTCCACGGCATAGACGGGCACGACCACGCTGACGAGGGGCTGTCGCCGACCAAACCACTTCACAGGTGGGGACAGTAACGAGTTGTAGGCTCACCGACCGTGACTGAGGCGAGCGGGACCACCGGAGCGACGACCGGACCGACCATCGGAGCGACGGCCGGATCGACGACGCAGCGGCAGGCCCGGGCCATCGACGAGATGAATCCCGACGGCGTCCCCCGCAAGGTGCTGTTCGTCGCCGGGGCCGGTCGCAGCGGCACCTCCACGATGGCCGGCATCACCAGCCTGCTCGGCATGCACGTCCCGCTGCCTGAGGTCCCCGCCGACGCGTCCAACCCCCGCGGCTTCAGCGAGCCCCAGTGGGTCGTCGACCTCCACGACCGGCTCCTCAAGGAGGCCGGCGTCCAGGTGAGCGACAGCCGGCCGAACGCCTGGTTCGAGACCGGTCGCATCTCAACCCGCGAGCCCGCCCGGATCCGGGTCGCCGAGTGGCTCGAGCCGCACTTCGACGTCCACCCCGAGCTGGTCGTCAAGGACCCGCGGCTCAGCTGGTTCATCGGGCTGTGGCGGGTCGCGGCCATCCGCACGGGTGCGACCCCCGTCTTCGCCACGATGCTGCGCCCCCCGGCCGAGGTCGTGGGCAGCAAGCAGAAGTACTACGCCAACAAGCTCGGCGCCTCGCACCTCGCCGCCAGCTGGCTCAACATGCTGCTCCACACCGAGCGCGCGACCCGCGAGAACGCCGGCGGCGCCCGGGTCTTCGTCCGCTACGAGGACCTGCTCACCGACTGGGTGAAGACCACCATGCACGTCGGCCGGTCCCTCGACCTCCAGACCATCATCCACACCCGCAGCGACCAGATCCGCGAGGTCCACCGCTTCATCGACCCCAACCTGCGCCGGGTCACCCAGAGCCTGGACGACCTCGGTCTCCCGCCGCGGCTGCACGAGCTGACCGCCACCACGTGGGAGGAGCTCAACAAGCTCGCCGAGCCCGACGGCGACACCACCGAGGTGCACGCCACCCTCGACGAGCTCCGCGACGCCTACACCGACCTCTACGAGGAGGCCGAGGCGATCAGCAAGTCGTCGGTCGTCGCGGCCCGGATCGCCGGTGCCCAGGCGGCGGGCGCCGACCAGCCGGCCCCGGCCGGCGGCCTGGCCGACAAGATCCCGCACGACGTGCGCGCCAAGATCCCGCCGTCCGTACGCCGCGGCGTACGCAAGGCGCTCGGTCGGGAGCGGTCCCAGGGATGAGCATCCCCATCGGCTCCGGCCATGGCCTCAGCAACCTCGAGGGGCACACCGACTTCGACATCGTCTGGCCCTGGAACCGGGAGGGCGGCCTGCGTCGGGGCGCCACCGCGGTGCTCCGGGTCAAGAACGAGGCGCCCTCGATGCGTTTCGTGCTGCCGCCGCTGCTGCGGGCCTGCGACCACGTGCTCGTCGTCGACAACGGGTCGGACGACGGCACGGGCGAGGCGGCGCGGGCCGCGGCCGCGGACGCCGGCCTGCCGGACAAGCTGACGCTCGCGGAGTACCCCTTCTCCGTCGCCCGCGCCGGCGCGGAGCACCTGGCCGTCAACGAGCGGTCGGTGCACTCGCTGGCCTACTTCTACAACTGGTGCTTCAGCCACGTCCGGACCCGCTACTCGTGGAAGTGGGACGGCGACATGGTCCTCACCACCGAGGGCGAGGTCTCGCTGGCCGACCTGTCGTGGCAGATCGGGATGACCGACGCCGTGGTCCGCATCCCGCGCCACGGCCTCTACATCAAGGACGACACCACGGCTTACCTCGACCTCGGCCTGCGCAACATCGAGGAGTGGGGCTTCCCGATGAGCCCGGACTTCGTCTACTCCAAGGCGCCGGAGTGGGAGATCCGTACGACACCCGAGACGTTCCGGATGTTCGCGCTGCCGCAGGGCCTCGTGGTCGAGCTGAAGTACCTCGACGGCGACGAGTTCGCGCACTGGACCGACCCGGCGTCGTTCGCCACGAGCATCCGCAACCGGCGCAAGCGCCGCGAGTGGACGGTCTTCAACGCGCTCAACAACGGCGAGGTCCCCGAGGGGGTCACCGAGATCGTCGCCCCGGCCGGGGTGCACGTCGTCGACCACGTCACCCACGCGTGGCTGCCCCGTGCCCCGCGCCCGTTCGCGGTCGACGACCCCGACCACGCCAAGCTGCACCTGCGCGCCTGACACCGCCCATCCCGGACGGTCGGCGCCCGCCGCCCACCACCTCGGTGTCGGGTACGTCACGTTCACCGACTGTTCACACGGCCGTTTCGCCGGGCGTACTCTCGTCGCAGTCACGAGCACATCGAGCGGTACCCAACCTGCCCCATCGGGGGGCAGCGGGACTGAAACGAGAGGTTCGCACCAGATGACCCAGCCCAGCACGGGCCTGCGGGTCGGCGCCATCGGCGCCGGTCGCGTCGGCGCGACCCTGTCCGCCGCCCTCGTCCGCGCGGGCCACGAGATCGTGGCCGTCGCCGGCGAGTCCGACGCCTCCCGCCAGCGCAGCGCCGCACTGCTGCCCGGCGTACCCCTCGCGAAGCCCTCCGACGTCGCCCGGGCCTGCGACCTCCTGCTGCTCACCGTCCCCGACGACATGCTCCCCAACGTGGTCGCGATGCTGAGCGCGTCCGGCGCGATCCGCGAGGGCCAGTACGTCGTCCACACCTCCGGTCGCCACGGCCTCGCCGTCCTCGAGCCGGCCGCCGCCGTCGGTGCCCGCGTCATCGCGCTGCACCCGGCGATGACCTTCACCGGCACCGAGGTCGACCTGCCCCGCCTCGCGGGCTGCGTCTTCGGCGTCACCGCCGGGGACGCCGAGCGCGAGCTCACCGAGCGGCTGGTCGCCGACCTCGGCGGTCGCACCATGTGGGTGCCCGAGGACCGTCGCACGCTCTACCACGCAGGTCTTGCCCACGGAGCCAACCACCTGGTCACCCTCGTGACGCAGGCGATGGAGCTGCTCTCCCAGGCGATGGACGTCACGGGTGACGGCAGCGACGCCGTCAGCCCCGCCGACACCCTGCGCCCGCTGCTCACCGCGGCCCTCGACAACGCCCTCGCGCAGGGCGACTCCGCCCTCACCGGGCCGATCGTCCGCGGCGACGTCGAGACCGTGCGTGCCCACCTCGCCGACATCGCCGCGACCGCCCCGCACACGCTCCCGTCGTACGTCGCGATGGCCCGCGCGACGCTCGAGCGCGTCGTCCTCGACGGCCGGGTGCTGCCCATCCGTGCGGCCAAGCTGGCCTCGGTCCTCGACGCCGCGGAGGTCTCGACCCCGCTCGACCGCCAGGCCCCGCTCGACCACCAGGGCGCTCCGGCGGCCCGGCCGGGGTCCTCGCGTCGATGACCGCCACGCCCGTCCTCGCGTCCACCCGCGAGGAGCTGAGGTCCTGGCGCGCACAACGGCCCGGCCGCGTCGCCCTGGTGCCGACCATGGGTGCCCTCCACGAGGGGCACGCCAGCCTGATGCGCACCGCTCGCGAGCACGCCGACACCGTGGTGGTGAGCGTCTTCGTCAACCCGCTCCAGTTCGGTGAGGGCGAGGACCTCGACCGCTACCCCCGCACCCTCGACGCCGACCTCGACGTCTGCGCGGCCGAGGGCGTCGACGTGGTCTTCGCGCCGTCAGTGGACGAGGTCTACCCGCACGGCGTGCGCAGCGAGCGGGGCGTCACCGTCGACCCCGGCCGGCTCGGCGACATCCTCGACGGCGAGAGCCGCCCCGGTCACTTCACCGGGGTGCTCACGGTCGTCGCCAAGCTCCTCGGCCTGGTGCAGCCCGACGTCGCGGTCTTCGGCCAGAAGGACTACCAGCAGCTCGCGCTGATCACCCGGATGGTCGGCGACCTCTGCCTGCCGGTCGAGGTCGTGGGCGCCGAGACCGTCCGCGAGGCTGATGGCCTGGCGCTCTCCAGCCGGAACCGTTACCTCGACGCCGACCAGCGGATCGCCGCGGTCGCGCTCAGCCGCGCGCTGCGGGCGGCGCGGGAGCGGGCGGCGTACGGCGTCCCCTCGGCGCGCTGGGCGGCGATGCGGGTCCTCAAGGCGGAGCCGGGCGTGGAGCTCGACTACCTCGCGCTCACCGGTGTCGACCTCGGCGAGCCGCCCGCGCACGGTGAGGGCCGGATCCTGGTGGCCGCCCGGCTCGGCACCACGCGGCTCATCGACAACATGCCCATCGTCTTCGACACGCTCCCGCAGGCGGGCACCCCCACCGGGGGCCCGACCACCCACGAAAGGAGCAGCTGATGCTGCGCACGATGATGAAGTCCAAGATCCACCGGGCCACCGTCACCCAGGCGGACCTCCACTACGTCGGCTCGGTGACGGTCGACGAGGACCTCCTCGACGCCGCCGACCTGCTCGTGGGCGAGCTCGTCCACATCGTCGACGTCACCAACGGCGCCCGGCTGGAGACCTACACGATCGCCGGCGAGCGCGGCTCGGGCGTGATCGGCATCAACGGCGCCGCGGCCCGCCTGGTGCACCCCGGTGACACCGTCATCCTCATCGCCTACGCGCAGGTCGAGGACGCCGAGGCCCGCGAGCTCACGCCCTCGGTGGTGTTCGTGGACGCGGACAACAAGGTGATGGCCACCGGCTACGACCCCGCCGAGACGTTCGGCGACCCGTCGCTGACCCGCGGCGACGCCGTGTCCCGCTAGCCTGCGCTGATGCAGTCGACGTCCACGGTGACGCTTCCCCAGCGCCTGCGGGCGCCCGACCCGGGCTGGACCACCCGGGCGGACGTCGTGGTGATCGGCTCCGGGATCGCCGGGCTGACGGCCGCGCTGCGCATCCACGCCGAGGACAGCTCGCTGTCGCTGCTCGTCGTCACCAAGGACGTCCTCAACGCCGGCTCCACCCAGTGGGCGCAGGGCGGCATCGCGGCCGCCCTCGGGCCCGGTGACACCCCCGAGCAGCACCTGCACGACACCCTGGTCGCCGGCGCGGGTGCCTGCGACGAGGAGGCGGTCCGGGTGCTGGTGACGGAGGGGCCCGATGCGGTCCGCGAGCTGATCGACCTGGGCACCGTCTTCGACCACCACCCCGACGGCGAGCTGTCGCTGACCCGGGAGGGCGGCCACCACCGCGACCGCATCGCCCACGCCGGCGGCGACGCCACGGGCGCCGAGATCCAGCGGGCCCTCATCGCCGCCGTCGAGCGGGCACCGGCCATCGAGGTCATCCAGCACGCCCTCGCGGTCGACCTGCTCCGCGCCGACGACGGCGGCGTCGCGGGCGTCACGCTGCACGTGCTCGGCGAGGGCCAGCGCGACGGGGTCGGGGCCGTGCACTGCCGGGCGGTGGTGCTGGCCTCCGGCGGCCTCGGCCAGGTCTTCTCCCAGTCGACCAACCCGAGCGTCTCGACCGGTGACGGGATGGCCCTGGCGCTGCGGGCCGGAGCGACCCTGCGCGACCTCGAGTTCGTCCAGTTCCACCCCACCGTGATGTACCTCGGACCCGACTCCCAGGGCCAGCAGCCGCTGATCTCCGAGGCGGTCCGCGGGGAGGGGGCCTTCCTCGTCGACTGGGAGTGCGCCCGCTTCATGCAGGGCGAGCACGAGCTCGCCGACCTCGCGCCCCGCGACGTGGTCGCCAAGGCGATCACCCGTCGGATGATCGAGACCGGACGGCCGCACATGTGGCTCGACGCCCGTCACCTGGGGGCGGCCTTCTGGGAGCGCCGGTTCCCCACCATCCTGGCCGTCTGCCGCGAGCACGGCATCGACCCGGCGACCGACCTGATCCCGGTGGCGCCGGCCCAGCACTACGCCTCCGGCGGGGTCGCCACCGACCTGCACGGCCGCTCCGACGTCCCCGGCCTCTACGCCACCGGGGAGGTGGCCTGCTCCGGCGTCCACGGCGCCAACCGGCTGGCCTCCAACTCGCTGCTCGAGGGGCTCGTCTTCTCCCGGCGGATCGCCGCGGTCCTGCCCGGCGAGCTCCGGCCGTGGGCCGACCCGGTCGCCGACGACCCGCGTCCCGACGGTCTCGTCGCCGGGGACCGCCGCCGTCCGCTGCAGGAGCTGATGACGACCCGGGTCGGCGTGCTCCGCTCGGCCGACGGCATCGGAGCCGCCCTCGACGGGTTGTCCGGCCTGGGCGCCGACGGCCACGAGGCCCCCGGTGTCGACGGGTGGGAGACGACCAACCTGCTCTCCCTCAGCACCGCCCTGGCCGGCGCCGCGCTGCTCCGCGAGGAGACCCGCGGCTCCCACTGGCGCGAGGACTTCCCCGAGCGCGACGACGTCGCCTGGGCCGGGCACGTCGACAGCCGCGTCGTCGACGGCCTGCTCCGCCAGGACTTCGTCCCGGCTCCCTCGACCGACCCGTCCACCCCCACCGCGGAGAAGCGATGAACCCCACGCCGTACGACGCCCTGCCGCCGGAGCTGCTCGCCGAGGTCCGCGACGCGGGGCTCGACCCGGAGCAGGTCTACGCCGACATCGCCCGTGCCCTCGCCGAGGACCTGCCCGACGGTGCGGACGACGCGACGAGCGTCGCGACGATCCCGGCCGACGCCACCGGCCGGGCAGACTGGGCGGCCCGCGAGCCCGGGGTCGTGGCCGGCCTCGCGCTCGCCGCGATGGTCTTCCACTTCGTCATGGGCGACGCGGTCACGATCACCGGCCGGGTCCCCGACGGCACCCGCGTGGACGCGGGCGACGTCGTGCTGCACGTCGCCGGGCCGACCCGCGGCCTGCTCACCGCCGAGCGCACCGCCCTCAACTTCGCCAGCCACCTCTCCGGGGTCGCCACCGCCACCAGCCGCTGGGTCGCGGCCCTCGAGGGCACCGGAGCCCGGGTCCTCGACACCCGCAAGACGATGCCGGGCTGGCGGGCGCTCCAGAAGTACGCCGTGCGGTGCGGCGGTGGCGTCAACCATCGCTTCAGCCTGGCCGACAAGGCGATGATCAAGGACAACCACGTCATCGCGGCCGGGGGAGTGGTGCCGGCCATCGAGGCCGTGCGGGCGGCGTACCCCGGACTGCCGATCATCAGCGAGGTCACCGACCTCGACCAGCTGCGGGCCCTGCTCGACGTCGGCGCGGAGTGGATCCTGCTCGACAACATGGACGACGCGACGATGGCCGAGGCGGTCCGGATCACCGGCGGTCGGGCGATCCTCGAGGCGTCCGGCGGCCTCACCCTCGAGCGCGCCCGCTCGGTCGCCGAGACGGGCGTCGACTACATCTCGGTGGGGGCCCTGACGCACAGCGTGGTGGTCTTCGACCTCGGCATGGACCTCGTCGACGACAGCGCCACGGACTCCTGAGATGACGCTCCTCGCGGCCGACATCGGCAACAGCCACACCTTCCTCGGCCTCTTCGACGGCGAGGAGGTGGCGCACCACTGGCGGGTGGCCACCGACGAGCGGCGTACGTCGGACGAGTGGGCCGTCCTGGTGCGGGGGCTGCTCGCGGACGTGGACGCCACCGGGATCACCGGCATCTCCGTGTGCGCGACCGTCCCGGCGGTGCTGCACGAGTGGCGCGACATGATGGCCCGCCACTTCCCGCAGGCGCACAGCGTCGTCGTCGAGCCCGGCGTGCGCACCGGGGTCCCGGTGCTGATGGACAACCCGCGGGAGGTGGGTGCCGACCGCATCATCAACGCGCTCGCCGCCGCGACGCTGTACGGCGGCCCGGCGATCGTCGTGGACTTCGGGACCGCGACGACCTTCGACGTGGTCAGCGGCGCCGGCCAGTACATCGGCGGCGCCATCGCCCCCGGCATCGAGATCTCGCTGGAGGCCCTCGGCCGTCGGGGCGCCCAGCTGCGCAAGGTGGAGCTGGCCCGGCCCCGCTCGGTCATCGCCAAGAACACCGTCGAGGCACTGCAGAGCGGGATGATCTTCGGCGTCGCTGCGCAGGTGGAGGGCATCGTCGACCGGATGATCGCCGAGCTCGGCGTCGCGGTCGGCGACGTCACCGTCATCGCGACCGGTCACCTCGCGACGCTGCTGCTCGACGAGTGCGACTGCTTCACCGAGCACTCCCCGTGGCTCACGCTCCAGGGACTGCGCCTCGTCTATGAGCGCAACTCTTGAATTCCACTCCCTTCGGTCAATAGCCAATGGTCAATACCATTTGGCGTGGCTATTTGCTTTTGCGAATTGCGCGCGAGTATCTTCCTGACACCCCCGAGTAGTAATGCTCGTCTTCTGGAAGAAGGAAAACGTGGCACAAAAGGTCAACATCATCCTGGTCGACGACCTCGACGGCTCCGAGGCCACCGAGACCGTCTCGTTCGGCCTCGACGGCGCGTCGTACGAGATCGACCTCAACGACGGCAACGCCGCCGCCCTGCGTGAGGCCCTGAGCGGCTATGTCGGCCACGCGCGCAAGGTCACCGGCGGCGCCCGCCGCGGTCGCCGTGCCGGCTCCGCCTCCTCGTCGTCCGGCGCCTCCAACACCAAGGACGTCCGCGAATGGGCCAAGTCCCAGGGCATGGACGTCTCCGAGCGCGGACGCATCTCCGCCGACGTCCAGCAGGCGTACGACGCCGCGCACTGAATTAAGTCTCGATCGGCGCCGCATTCCCGTCCGGGAGTGCGGCGCCGTGTCATTGATTCCTTGACAATCGACCCATGCTCATCGGCCATTGCCCCTTTCCGGTCCCGGTTGCACTGTCGATGTGATTCCCGCGAGGCCGTCGCGCTGTGGCCCGCACGTGCGACCTGTGTGGACGAAGGGTGGACGTCGGCCGCCTCGCGGGTGTTCGCTGAGAGCGGACGCCTCCGCTGCGCGACCGGGAACACGTAGGGTGGAGTCGGGCGTTGAGCCCACTGTCCGCCCACCGTCTGACGGTGGTCTCGCGGACGCACAGACGGAGCAAGGAGCGCACATGTTCGAGCGGTTCACCGACCGAGCCCGGCGAGTTGTCGTGCTGGCCCAGGAAGAGGCCCGCATGCTCTCCCACAACTACATCGGCACCGAGCACATCCTGCTCGGGCTGATCCACGAGGGCGAAGGCGTCGCGGCCAAGGCGCTGGAGTCCCTCGACATCTCCCTGGAGGCAGTGCGCGCCCAGGTCGAGGAGATCATCGGCCAGGGCCAGCAGGCCCCGTCCGGCCACATCCCCTTCACGCCACGCGCCAAGAAGGTGCTCGAGCTGTCGTTGCGCGAGGCGCTCCAGCTCGGCCACTCCTACATCGGCACCGAGCACATCCTGCTCGGGCTGATCCGCGAGGGCGAGGGCGTGGCCGCCCAGGTCCTCCAGAAGCTCGGCGCCGACCTCAACCGGGTCCGGCAGCAGGTCATCCAGCTGCTCAGCGGCTTCCAGGGCAAGGAGTCGGCCGCGTCCGGCTCCGCCACCGGCGGCTCGTCGTCCGAGGCGCCCTCGAGCTCGCTGGTCCTCGACCAGTTCGGCCGCAACCTGACGCAGGCCGCCCGCGAGGGCAAGCTCGACCCGGTCATCGGGCGCGAGCAGGAGATCGAGCGCGTCATGCAGATCCTGTCGCGCCGCACGAAGAACAACCCCGTCCTCATCGGCGAGCCCGGCGTCGGCAAGACGACCATCGTCGAGGGCCTGGCCCAGGACATCGTCAAGGGCAACGTGCCCGAGACGCTCAAGGACAAGCAGATCTACACCCTCGACCTCGGCGCGCTGGTCGCGGGCTCCCGCTACCGCGGTGACTTCGAGGAGCGCCTCAAGAAGGTCCTCAAGGAGATCCGCACCCGCGGCGACATCGTGCTCTTCATCGACGAGATCCACACCCTCGTCGGTGCCGGCGCGGCCGAGGGTGCCATCGACGCTGCCTCGATCCTCAAGCCGATGCTGGCCCGTGGTGAGCTCCAGACCATCGGTGCCACCACGCTCGACGAGTACCGCAAGTACCTCGAGAAGGACGCCGCCCTCGAGCGCCGCTTCCAGCCCATCCAGGTGCAGGAGCCCTCGATCGCGCACACCATCGAGATGCTCAAGGGCCTGCGCGACCGCTACGAGGCGCACCACCGGGTGACCATCACCGACGAGGCGCTCGTCTCGGCCGCGACCCTGGCCGACCGCTACATCTCCGACCGGTTCCTGCCGGACAAGGCGATCGACCTCATCGACGAGGCGGGCTCGCGCCTGCGCATCCGTCGGATGACGGCCCCGGCCGACCTGCGTGAGTACGACGACAAGATCGCCGACGTGCGCCAGCGCAAGGAGGCCGCGATCGACGGCCAGGACTTCGAGGCCGCCGCGCGCCTGCGCGACGAGGAGAAGCAGCTGATCGCCCGCAAGTCCGAGCGTGAGTCGCAGTGGCGCTCGGGCGACATGGACGAGGTCGCGGAGGTCGACGAGGAGCTCATCGCCGAGGTGCTCGCCGTGGCGACCGGCATCCCGATCGTCAAGCTCTCCGAGGCGGAGTCGACGCGCCTGCTCAACATGGAGGACGAGCTCCACAAGCGCGTGATCGGCCAGGAGGAGGCCGTCAAGGCACTCTCCCGCGCCATCCGTCGTACGCGTGCCGGACTCAAGGACCCCAAGCGTCCCGGCGGGTCGTTCATCTTCGCCGGGCCCTCGGGCGTCGGCAAGACGTGGCTGTCCAAGACGCTCGCCGACTTCCTCTTCGGCGACGAGGACTCGCTGATCCAGCTCGACATGAGCGAGTTCGGCGAGAAGCACACCGTGTCGCGGCTCTTCGGTTCGCCTCCCGGCTACGTCGGCTACGAAGAGGGCGGCCAGCTCACCGAGAAGGTCCGGCGCAAGCCGTTCTCGGTGGTGCTGTTCGACGAGGTCGAGAAGGCCCACCCGGACATCTTCAACAGCCTGCTGCAGATCCTCGAGGAAGGTCGCCTGACCGACTCGCAGGGCCGGGTGGTCGACTTCAAGAACACCGTCATCATCATGACCACCAACCTCGGCACCCGCGACATCGCCAAGGGCGTCAACCTCGGCTTCCAGCAGTCGGGCGAGGCGGGGTCCTACGACCGGATGAAGAGCAAGGTCTCGGAGGAGCTCAAGCAGCACTTCAAGCCCGAGTTCCTCAACCGCGTCGACGAGATCATCGTGTTCCCGCCGCTGTCGCAGGACCAGATCGTCTCCATGGTCGACAACATGATCGCGGGCGTCGAGCTGCGGCTCAAGGACCGCGACATGCAGCTCGAGCTGACCCAGCCGGCCAAGAACCTGCTGGCCCAGCGGGGCTTCGACCCGGTGTTGGGTGCGCGCCCGCTGCGTCGCACGATCCAGCGCGAGATCGAGGACGTGATGGCCGAGAAGATGCTCTTCGGCGAGATCGGCCCCGGTCAGATCGTGCTGGTCGACGTGGAGGGCGAGGGTCCGTCCGCGACCTTCACCTTCCAGGGCCAGAAGGTCTCGGCGCTGCCCGACCTGCCGCCGTTCGAGACGGCCGACGTGGGCGCCGAGTCGCTCGACATCGCGGTCCCGGTCGAGGGCGAGGGTCCCGACGACTCCGAGGGTCCCACCGACGTCCCCCGGGCCACCGGTCCCGAGTGACGATCGACTGACACCGCACCACCACGAGGAGCCCCCGGCGCACCCGCGCCGGGGGCTCCCGTGCGTCCGGGACCCGTCTGTCTCGCCGCCCCCGGGAGTGGACCTCTCCTGGGGTAGTCCCCGACGAACGGACCCCGGGTCGGGACTCTGAGGGGTCCGATCGTCACGGACTACCCCGGGACCCGACTACCCCGGGAGGGCGTAGCCGCCGTCGACGATGGCGACGAGGCCGTCCTCGACCAGGCCGGCCAGGCAGCGCTCCCGCTGCTCGGCGCCGGGCCACACCGCCTCGATCGCGGCCGGCCGGACGGTGCCGTCGGCTTCACGGAGCACGGCCATGATCCGGCCGCGGCACTGGCGGTCGGTGCCAGCCCAGGCCTGCCCGCGCCGCGGGGGACCGTCGTACGCCGGCCGGCCGGCCGCCAGCCACGCGCACCGGTCCGCGACCGGGCAGGCGTCGCACCGCGGGTCGCGGGCGGTGCAGACGAGGGCGCCCAGCTCCATGACGGCCACCGCCCAGGTGGCGGCCGTGTCCTCGTCCTCGGGCAGCAGGTCGGTGGCCAGGTCACGCTCCGCGCGGGTCACGGACGCGCCCGGGAACTCGACCCCCGACACCAACCGCGCCAGCACCCGCCGCACGTTGGTGTCGAGCACGACGTGCCGGCGGCCGAAGGCGAAGCTCGCCACCGCCGCTGCGGTGTAGTCGCCCACCCCGGGCAGCGCGATCAGCTCGTCGTACGCCGCCGGCACCTCGCCGTCGTGGCGCTCCACGAGTGCCACGGCCGCGGCATGCAGCCGCAGCGCGCGCCGCGGATAGCCGAGGCGACCCCACATCCGGACCGCCTCTCCGGTCGGCTCGGCGGCGAGGGCCGCCGGCGTCGGCCAGCGCTCCATCCAGGCGTCGTGGACCGGCAGCACCCGCACGACCGGGGTCTGCTGGAGCATGAGCTCGGAGACCAGCACCGACCAGGCGGAAGCGTCCGGCCGACGCCACGGCAGGTCGCGCGCGTGGGCGTCGTACCAGTCGAGGATCGGCGCGTGCAGGTCGGTCATCGCGGTGATCGTACGCACGGATCCGCGGGGGCCCGGTGTGGCACCACCTCGCGCGACCACGCTGCTCCTAGGGTCGGGGTCATGCCGTCCTCGCGCCCTGCCCCTCCGATGGCACCGCGTGGTCCTCTGCCCGCTCGCGTCTACTGGTTCCGTCGCCTCGTGGTGCTCGGGGTGGCCGTGCTCCTGGTCGCGGGCCTGGCCCGTCTCCTGGGCGGCTCGAGCGACGCGTCGTCCGACGAGGACCCCCAGGCGACCACCGCCGGCGCGACGACGAGCACGAGCGCCGACCCCGGCGAGAGCGCCGCGACCCAGGCGCCGACCGTCCCGACGGACAAGCCGAAGCGCAAGAAGAAGAAGCAGACCCCGACCGAGCCTCCGCTCGCCGAGCCCGTCGGCACCTGCGAGAACGGCGACATCGTCGCCACCCCGACCATCACCGAGGCGCCCGGCGGCAGCGACGTCCCGATCACGCTCAACCTGCGCACCCGTGTCACCGCCGCCTGCACCTGGACGGTGTCCCCGGACACGCTGACCGTCAGCATCACCTCGGGCACCGACTCCATCTGGTCGAGCCGCGAGTGCCCGGCGGCGATCGTGCCTCAGGACGTCGTGGTGCGCCAGGCCGTCGACGCGCCGGTCGTCATCACCTGGAACGCCAAGCGCTCCGACGACGAGTGCTCCGCCTTCACCGAGTGGGCGATGCCCGGTTTCTACCACGTGGAGGCGGCTGCCCTCGCGGGCGAGCCGACCGACGTGCAGTTCGAGCTGGTCCGCCCCGCCAGCGAGGTGATCACCAAGACGGTGACGCCGAAGCCCCAGAAGGGGAAGAACAAGCAGCAGGACAACGCCCACCAGCCCGGTGAGGACGGCGAGGGCAACTCCGCGGGTTGAGAGCCCGCCGCTTCGCGCGGCGCCCCGGACAAGTAACGCGGTGTTAGACGGACGAAACCCGCCCTCGACGCCTTGTTTCGTCCGTCTAACACCGCGTTACTTGTGTGCTCGCCCCCCGGGCCGGGTCCGAGCCGGCGCGGGCCTGAGGCGCATGTCGACGCAGTGCGTGCGAAGCGCGCGCGGGTGCGCGCCTCTCGACCTCGACGCGCCCGTCGCGAGCTCGTCCCCTTCGAGACGGCGCTGGCGCGCCTCCTCAGGACGGCGCCTCGCTCGCGGGGCTTGCTCGATCTGGCCACGCCCACCAGGACGCGCGAGCGCGTCCTGCTGCGTGACTCAGATGTAGCGCTCGGTGATGCTCGACTCCGCCAGCCGGGAGAGCCCCTCGCGCACGCTGCGGGCCCGCAGCTCGCCGACGCCCTCGACGGCCTGGAGGTCGTCGATGCCCGCGGAGAGCAGCTGCTGGAGGCCGCCGAAGTGCTCGACGAGCCGGTCGACCACGGAGCCCGGCAGGCGCGGCACCTTGGCCAGCAGACGGTAGCCCCGCGGTGCGACCGCGCCGTCGAGGTGCTCGCCGGTGCCGAGACCGAGGACGGCCGCGACCGCGCCCGGGTCGACGAGCTCGGTGGGGGAGAGCGTGGAGAGGTCGCCGAGGATCACCGACGCCTCGACCTTGCGGCGCTTGCCGGCGGGGAGGTAGTCGCGGACCACCAGCTCGCGCTCGGCGTCGACACCGGTGATGAGCTCCTCGAGCTGGAGCGACAGCAGCCGGCCGTCGGTGCCCAGCTCGAGGACGTAGTCGTCGATCTCGCGGGCGATCCGGGTGACCATCTCGAGTCGCTGGGCCACGACGGCGACGTCGCGCACGGTCACGAGGTCCTCGATCTCGAGGGCCGACAGGGTGGCCGAGACCTCGTCGAGACGCAGCTTGTAGCGCTCCAGCGTCGCGAGCGCCTGGTTGGCGCGGGAGAGGATCTTGCCGGAGTCCTCGAGGACGTGGCGGATCTCGCCGACGTAGGCGGCGATGATCTGCATCGACTGCGACACCGAGATGACCGGGTGGCCGGTCTGCTTGGCCACCCGCTCTGCGGTGCGGTGCCGGGTGCCGGTCTCCTCCGAGGGGATCGACTGGTCGGGCATCAGGTGGACCGCGGCCCGCGAGATCCGGGTGACGTCGCGGTCGACGATGATGGCGCCGTCCATCTTGGCCAGCTCGCGCAGGCCGGTGGCGGTGAACGGCACGTCGAGGGTGAAGCCACCGGTCGCGAGCGACTCGACCATCTTGTCCTGGCCGAGCACGATGAGCGCGCCGGTGCGGCCGCGGAGGATGCGCTCCAAGCCGTCTCGCAGGGCGGTGCCGGGCGCGATCATCGCGAGGGTGGCGCGCAGGCGCAGCACGTCGTCCGAACGCTCGGGCACGGTGGTCCTCTCTGACGGGTACGACGCCGGGCGTCGCGGCGCTCAGTCTAGGGGACGCAGTCGGGGGTGGTCGGCCTTCGTGACACGCAGGGTGGAGAGCGCGCCCCACACCGTGCCCTCGGAGATCACCCGGAGCCCGTCGACCATCCGGTGCGACCCGGTCTCGGGCTCGTGCGCCTCCCGCGGCACCACGGCGACCTCGAAACCGAGCCGTGCTGCCTCGGCCAGGCGCTGCGGCAGGTCGCGCACCCGGCGCAGCTCACCGGCCAGCCCGATCTCGCCCATCGCCACGACCCCCTTGGGCGGGGCCAGACCGTGCGTGGCGCTGGCGATGGCCACCGCGACGGCCAGGTCGGTGGCCGGCTCGGTGAGCCGGGCGCCGCCCACGGTCGAGGCGAAGACGTCGTGGGCGTGCAGCTTGATGAAGGCGTGCTGCTGCAGCACGGCCAGGATCATCGCCACCCGGGAGGAGTCGATGCCCGACGTCGTGCGCCGCGGACGCTCGAGCGGCGAGGGTGTCACCAGCGCCTGGACCTCGGCGAGCAAGGGCCTGCGGCCCTCCATGGTGACGGCGACGCACGTGCCGGGCACCTGCTGGCTGTGGTGCTCGACGAACAGGCCGGTCGGGTCGGTGACCGCGGTGATGCCGCCGGCGGACAGGTCGAAGCAGCCGACCTCGTCGACGGGGCCGAAGCGGTTCTTCATCGCGCGGACCATCCGGAAGCGGGAGTTGCGGTCGCCCTCGAAGTTGAGCACCACGTCGACGAGGTGCTCGAGGACCCGCGGGCCGGCGATCGAGCCGTCCTTGGTGACGTGGCCGACGATCACCGTGGTGATGTTGCGCGTCTTGGCGACCCGGACGAGCGCGGCCGCGACCTCCTTGACCTGGGTGACGCCGCCGGGCACCCCCTCGATGCCGGGCGCGCCGATGGTCTGGATCGAGTCGATGACCAGCAGGGTCGGGCGCACCTGCTCGATGTGGGTGAGCACGGCCCCGAGGTCGGTCTCGGCCGCGAGGAACAGCTCGTCGTGGACGCCGCCGGTGCGATCGGCGCGCAGCCGCACCTGCGAGGCGGACTCCTCGCCGGTGACGTAGAGGGTGCGGGTGCGCACCCGGGCGGTCTGGGCGGCCACCTCGAGCAGCAGCGTGCTCTTGCCAACACCGGGCTCGCCGGCCAGCAGGATCGCCGCACCCGGCACCAGCCCGCCGCCCAGCACGCGGTCGAGCTCGGGGACCCCGGAGGAGCGGAACGTCGCGTCCTCGACCGACACCTGGCCGATGGGCACGGCCGGGCGCGTCACGGGTGAGGCCGTCGTGCGCCCGGTCGGGGTGGCGGCCGCCTCGGCGACCGACCCCCAGGCCTGGCACTCACCGCACCGGCCCACCCACTTGCCGGTCTCCCAGCCGCACTCGGAGCACTTGTAGGCGGCGCGCTGTCTGCTCATGGGCGGCACGCTAGGCGACAGCACCGACAGCGCGGTTATGCTGCCCCTGATTGGAACGATCAAGGGGGCCGAACATGTCGCGACCGGAGTCTCGGTTGGGTGCACACCTGCCGGTGTCCCCACCGACGCTGGCCGACGTCGCCGAGCGCGCGGGGGTCAGTCGCCAGACGGTGTCCAACGCCGTCAACAACCCCGACCTGCTGCGTCCGGGCACGCTCGAGCGGGTCCGGGGTGCCATCGAGGAGATGGGCTACTCGCCCAACCGCGCGGCCCGCAACCTGCGCACCCGCACCTCCCAGCTGATCGGCCTGCGCGTCTCGCCGGTCCAGGAGGGCACCGCCAACGCGATGATGGACCGCTTCGTCCACACCCTCGTCGAGACCTCGGCGCTGGCGGGGCACCACGTGCTGCTCTTCACCGGTGACGACGAGGACCCGGTCGCGGGCTACGACAACCTGCTGCGCTCGACCGCGGTGGATGCCTTCGTCGTCACCGACACCTACCTCGGCAACCCGCAGGCCGCCTGGCTCGCCCAGCAGCGGGCGCCGTTCGTCGCCTTCGGACGCCCGTGGGACCGCGCCAGCGCCCGCCACCCGTGGGTCGACGTCGACGGGGCCGCCGGCACCCGGCTCGCGACCGAGCACCTCATTGCCAAGGGCCACACCCGCATCGCCTGGATCGGCTGGCGCAAGGACTCCCCGATCGGTGAGGACCGGCGCGCCGGCTGGCTCAAGACCATGCACGAGCACGGGCTCCCCACCACCGGCCTCGCCAGCCGGGTCGAGGACACCGTCCAGTCCGGGGGAGAGGCGGCCGCGGTGCTGCTCGACGAGTCGGAGCCCACCGCCTTCGTCTGCGCCTCCGACACCCTGGCGATGGGCGTCCTCCACACGCTGTGGCTGCGCCAGCTCGCACCCGGCAAGGACATCGCGGTGGTGGGCTTCGACGACTCGCAGGTCGCGCAGGTCTACCCGGTGGGTCTGACGTCTGTGCGCCAGCCCCTCGAGGACGTCGCGGTCGAGATCGTCAACGCCCTCCAGAGCCTGCTGTCCCACCAGCCGGCCCCCGAGGACGGCGTGCTCCTCACCCCGACGCTGGTCGTGCGCGAGTCCTCCTGACCGGCGTGCGACGGCCCGCCGCTGCTGAGAGCGGCGAGGGGGTCAGTACTCCCGCCACCAGAGGTTGACCGCGTAGTCCACCTCGGTGCCCTCGTGGGACGCGAGCACCCGCTCCGCGACCTCGGGGGAGAACTCGATCCGCACCACCGCCTCGAGGTCCTCGCGCCGCGCGAAGGACCAGCCCATGTCGACCGGCACCCGGGTCCAGCCACGCCCCGACCAGAAGCGCTCGACCTCGTCGGGGTCGACCATCGGGTAGCCGAGGCGGAACCACGCCCCGAACGTCGACCGGCTCGCGTCGTTGTCGATCACGAACGCCGTGCCCCCGCGGCGTACGACCCGGTCGAGCTCGGCCAGGCCCGGCTCGCAGCCGGGACCGAAGAAGTAGGCCCACCGGGCCTGCACGACGTCGACCGACGCGTCCGGTAGCGGGAGGTGCTGGGCGGTGCCCTGCCGCACCTCGACGTGGTCGAGCCGACGCGTACGACGCCGCGCGAGCGCGACGAGGGAGGCGTGCGGCTCGACGCCGATCACCGTCCGGGCGTGCTCGGCCCAGCGGGGGAGGTGGAAGCCGGTGCCGCACCCGACGTCGAGCAGGACCCGGTCGTCCCAGGACGCGACGGACCGCATGGCGGCCTCGATGCGGCCGTGCGGGTCCGCGGCGAGGTTCTCGAGCTCGTAGGTCTCCGGGTGGTGCCAGATGTTCGGGCTCGGTGTGGCCCCGTCACGAGCCGGCGGACGGCTCAGAGCCGGACGAGCCCGGAGGGCGTCTGGATCTGGACCGCGATGATCCCCGGGGTGCCGTTGGGGGCGACCCACTCCACCTTGATGTCCTCGAGCGGTGCCTCGACGGTCTCGCCGAGCCACTCGCTGACCCGCTGCGGGTCGCCGGCGATCTCGAGCGCCACCAGCGAGAAGTCGCTGTCGGCGGCGTTGCTCGGGTGCATCTCGGCCGGGGACTCCCACTGGAGGAAGTAGGGGAGCTGCGGGTCCGACAGCAGCCCGTGGACGCCGATCTGGCGCCAGAGGAGCTCCTTGCCGTTGGGCAGGTGCCGGTTGCCCTTGACCGACTCGCGGCCGAGGCGGGTCTCGACGACGGTGATGTCGTCGACGGCCACCACCCAGCCGAGCCAGCCGCCACCGAGTGCGGAGCGAGCGCGGACGGCCTGCCCGAAGGGGGCCTTGTCGCTCGCGGGATGGTCCAGCACCTCGACGATCTCGATGTAGGTGCGGCCGTCCAGCGGCATGATCATGTTGCGGGTCCCGAAGCGGGGATGCACGCCGCCGTCGATGAAGTTCTTGCCGAGCTGGCCCCCGATGCGCTGGGCAGTGCTGGCAAGTCCATCCGGTCCGGCTGCGAACGAGAGATGGTCCAGGCGCATGCGAGCATTGTGTGCTCACACCCCGCGGGGTGCCACATCGGGGTCAGGTTGTCTTGACGTCGAGGGATTTCGGGCCCGACGGGCGGGGGTCAGCGCGGGTCGGCGGGGTGCAGCGCGAGGGCCGAGCGCGACCGCACGTGCGCGTCGCAGTGGCGCACCAGCTCGCGATAGCCGTCGGCGCCCATCAGCTCCGTCAGCTCGGGCTCGTGGGTGACGTAGACCGGCTCCGGCGCGACGTGGGCCTCGGTGTTGCCCGAGCAGTACCAGTCGAGGTCGTGGCCGCCCGGTCCCCAGCCGCGGCGGTCGTACTCGCCGATCGAGACCTCGGTGTACGCCGTCCCGTCCTGGCGCTCGACGTTGCGGAACGTGCGCCGGATGGGGAGCTGCCAGCAGACGTCGGGCTTGGTCTCGAGCGGGTTGCGGCCCTGCTCGAGGGCCAGGCCGTGCAGCGCGCAGCCCGCTCCGGTGCCGAAATCGGCCCGGTTGTGGAAGACGCACGCCGACTGTCCGTCGTACTCGAGGGCGACGGTCTTGCGCTCGCCGTCCTCGTCGGACTCGACCCAGTCGTCGGTCTCGACGGGTCGCTGCGGGTGGAACTGCCACTGCTCCGGCGTGAGCTGCGCGACGTACGACGCGACGCGCTGCTCGTCGTCCGCGTCGCTGAAGTGCGCACCCAGGGTGCAGCACCCCACGTCGGGGGAGTCGGCGTAGATGCCCTGGCACCCGTTGCCGAAGATGCAGGTGTAGGCCGAGGTCAGCCAGGTGAGGTCGCAGCGGAAGACCTGCTCCTCGTCGGCGGGGTCCACGAACTCGACGTAGGCACGGGGAAACACGAGGTCGACTTCGGGCACTGGCCAAGCCTAGTAGTTTGGCCACATGCGCCTGGGCGTCCTCGACATCGGATCCAACACGGGCCACCTGCTCGTGGTGGACGCCCACGGTGGCGCCGCGCCCCTGCCGGCCTTCTCCTACAAGCAGCCGCTGCGCCTGGCCGAGCACCTCGACGCGTCCGGTGCGGTCTCCGAGGCGGGCGTCGACGCGCTCACGCAGTTCTGTCGGGAGGCCGTGTCCGTCGCCGAGGACAAGGGGTGCGAGGACATGCTCGGCTTCGCCACGTCCGCGGTGCGCGACGCGGTCAACTCCGACGCCGTCCTGTCCCACGTCAACGACGTGACCGAGGTCGACCTGTCGGTGCTGTCGGGGGAGGACGAGGCGCGGCTGACCTTCCTCGCCGTACGCCGCTGGTTCGGCTGGTCGGCCGGCCGGCTGGCGGTCTTCGACATCGGCGGCGGCTCGCTGGAGATCGCCGGCGGCTCCGACGAGGCGCCCGACGTGGCGTGGTCCATGCCGCTCGGCGCGGCCCGGCTGGCGCGCGACTGGTTTCGAGACGGGCCCGGGGGGTCCTCCTCAACCCAAGGGTTCGGACGTGGGGCCGGTCCCGACGACGAGGCGATCCGCCGGCTGCGCAAGCAGATCCGCGCCGACATCGCCCGCGACGCGGGCAACCTGCTGCGCCCCGGTGCGCCCGACCGTGCGGCGGCCACCTCCAAGACCTTCCGCTCGCTGGCCCGCATCTGCGGCGCCGCGCCGAGCGGCGACGGCCCGCTCGTCCCGCGCGTGCTCGATCTCGACACCCTCTCGCAGTGGATCCCCAAGCTGATCGCGCTGGACGCCGACGAGCTCGCCGCGCTGCCGGGCGTGTCGCCCAGCCGCACCCACCAGATCGTGCCGGGCGCGCTGGTCGCCGAGGCCTGCATGGACATCTTCGACCTGGAGGCCCTCGAGATCTGCCCGTGGGCGCTGCGCGAGGGCGTCATCCTGGAGCGTCTCGACCAGCTGTCCGTCGTGACCCGTCCCGCGGCACGGCGGGGCGCGTCGTGACCCTCGTCGCGCTCTCGACCGCCTCGGTCTATCCGGAGTCCACCGCCCACGGGTTCGCGTGGGCCGCGCAGGTGGGCTACGACGCCGTCGAGGTGATGGTCGGCGTCGACGCCCTGTCGCAGCAGACCTCCGCCCTCCAGCAGCTCTCCGACCACCACGAGATGCCGATCTGTGCGATCCACGCGCCGTGCCTGCTGTGGACGCAGCGGGTCTGGGGCACCGAGCCGTGGGGCAAGCTCGAGCGCTCCGCCGAGCTCGCTACCGCGGTCGGCGCCGACGTGGTCGTGGTGCACCCGCCGTTCCGCTGGCAGAAGGAGTACGCCGCCGGCTTCGTCGACGGCATCGCCGCCCTGGAGGAGTCGACCGGCATCGCCTTCGCGGTGGAGAACATGTATCCCTGGCGGGCCTCCCAGCGTCGGGGCATGGAGATGTACCTCCCCAGCTGGGACCCCAGCGACCACGAGTACGCCAACACCACGATCGACCTCTCGCACGCGGCCATCGCGCGCACCTCGGTGATCGACATGGCCGACCGGCTCGGTGACCGGCTCCGGCACATCCACCTCACCGACGGCAGCGGCTCGGCCAAGGACGAGCACCTGGTGCCCGGTCGGGGGGCGATGGGGGCCGAGGACTTCCTGGCCCACCTGGCCGCCCGCGACTTCGCCGGCCACATCGTGCTGGAGATCAACACCCGCCGCTGCTCCACGCGTGCCGAGCGCGAGGCGGACCTGCGCGAGTCGCTGGAGTTCGCCCGCGAGCACTTCTCCGTGCCGGCGCGCTGACGCGTCGTACCCTCCCTCGCATGACGCGCCCCTCCCGCGGCCGCCGACCCGGCGCCCCCGACACGCGTGCCGCGGTCCTCGCCGCGGCTCGTGCGGCCTTCGCCGCCAAGGGCTTCGGGGGTACGACGATCCGCGCGGTCGCCTCCGACGCCGGGGTCGACCCGGCGCTCGTGCACCACTACTTCGGCACCAAGGACGACCTCTTCCTCGCCGCGATGGAGCTGCCCGTCGACCCCCGCGAGGTCATCGGCGGGGTTATCGCGGGTCCGGTCGAGGAGGCGGCCGAGCGCTTCCTGCGCGCCTTCCTGTCGGTGTGGGACGACGCCGACGTGCAGCCCGCCCTGCTGGCCGTGGCCCGCGGGGTGATGGACCCGTCGGCCCACCGCCTGCTCAGCGAGGGGTTCCTGCCGGTGGTGGTCCAGCCGGTGGGCGCTGCGCTGGGGATCGACCGGCCCGAGCACCGGATGGCGCTCGTCGCCAGCCAGGTGATGGGGCTGATCCTGGTGCGCTACGTGATGCGCGTGGAGCCGGTGGCGTCGCTGACCGGTGAACAGGTGGTCGCGACGTACGCCCCGACCATCCAGCGCTACCTCACCGGGGACCTGCCGCCCTGAGTCCCGGCCTCCCGACCCTTGACGGGCGCGATGGCCGGGAGCACAATTCAACGCATGATGAATAACGTCATCGACATCCGGGAGCTGGTCGTCGTGCGCGGCGGCCACGAGGTGCTCCCGGGCATCTCCCTGGCCGTGGCCGCCGGCGTCACCGGCCTCCTCGGTCCGAGCGGTTGCGGCAAGTCCACGCTGCTGCGGGCCGTGGTCGGCGTCCAGCGCGTGCGGTCCGGCGGGGTCGAGGTGCTCGGGCTGCCCGCGGGCGACCGACGGTTGCGCGACCGCGTCGGCTACGTCACCCAGGCCGCGAGCGTGTACGACGACCTCACCGTCGCCGAGAACCTCCACTTCTTCGCCCGGGTGCTCGGGGTCGACCGTGCCGAGGTCGACGAGGCGATCGCCGCCGTCGACCTGGCCGACCGTCGCGACCACGTGGTGGGCAACCTCAGTGGCGGCCAGCGCAGCCGGGCCAGCCTGGCCGTCGCGCTGCTCGGCGACCCCGACGTGCTGGTGCTCGACGAGCCGACCGTCGGCCTCGACCCGGTCTTGCGCCGTGACCTGTGGCGGCTCTTCCACCGGCTCGCGGACAGCGGCAAGGCCGTGCTCGTGTCGAGCCACGTGATGGACGAGGCGGACCGGTGCGACCGGCTGCTGCTGATGCGCGAGGGCCGCATCATCGCCGACGGCACGCCCGCCGAGATCCGCGGCGGGGCGCCTGACATCGAGGCGGCCTTCCTCCAGATCGTCGAGGGCGCGGCATGAGCGCCCGGGTGACGCTCGCCGTCGCAGGCCGGGTGCTCACGCAGGTGCGTCGCGACCACCGCACGCTGGCGATGCTGCTGCTGCTGCCCTGCCTGCTGATGACCCTGCTCTGGTGGATGTTCCTGGACCTGCCCGGGGACGTCTTCGACGGGATCGGCCCCGGCCTGCTCGCGAT
The DNA here is from genome assembly GCF_003047265.1 of Nocardioides terrigena. GTDB lineage: Bacteria > Actinomycetota > Actinomycetes > Propionibacteriales > Nocardioidaceae > Nocardioides > Nocardioides terrigena. Next base: position 277,504 of record NZ_PZYY01000001.1, read on the forward strand.
CTTCCCGTTCACCGTCATGTTCCTGGTGACCAGCGTGACCACCCTGCGCGAGCGGGGCAGCGGGACCCTCGAGCGGCTGCTGTCGATGCCGATGGGCAAGCTGGACTTCCTCCTCGGCTACGCCCTCGCCTTCGGGCTGCTCGCCGCCGTCCAGTCGGCGCTGGCGGTCGGGGTGAGCGTCGGCCTGCTCGGCCTCGAGGTCAACGGCCCGGTCTGGCTGCTCGGCGTGGTGGCGGTGGTCGACGCCGTGCTGGGCACGGCGCTCGGCCTGCTGGTCAGCGCGTTCGCGGACACCGAGTTCCAGGCGGTGCAGTTCATGCCGGCCTTCGTCATCCCGCAGCTGCTGCTGTGCGGGCTGTTCGTCGCCCGGGAGTTCCTGCCACCGGTGCTGCAGGCCATCAGCGACGTGCTGCCGCTCTCCTACGCGGTCGACGCCATGCAGGAGCTGGTCGGCGCGGCCGACCAGGCGAGCGTGTGGGCCGACGTGGCGGTCGTCCTCGGCTTCGCGCTCGCCGGGCTCGCCCTCGGCGCCGCGACCCTGCGGCGGCGTACGGCCTGAGCCCGCTCCTCCGCCCGCTCCTCCGCCCGGCTCCTCCGTGACTGGCGGCGGCCGACAAGGGGCGGCCGAGGTGGATGTCGTACGCCGCCAGCTCCTGGCGCGCTCCGATCCCCCCGGCGCCCTCCGACCCATCACCCGTCAGGCGGTCCGCGGGGCGGCGGAGCGGAACAGCCAGGCGGAGGCGGCGTACAGCCCGGCGAACATCGCGCTGAGCGCGAGCACGTCGACGACCGAGCTGTCCTCCTGCCACCCGGCCGCCACCGCCACGACACCGGCGACGAGGGTGAGCCCGGCAGCAACGGCGAGGGCGCGCGCCGTACCGGCCGGGCGGAAGCGCGCGGCCGCGGCGCCGAGGAGACCGACCACGGCGGCGGCGAGGTACATGAGGTCCGGGGGACCGCCGTCGCCGACGATGCCCAGCGCGCCAACCCCGAAGAGCAGGACCAGCAGGGTGCCGGCCCACACGGTGGCGGCCAGGACGTAGCGGGTGCGGGCGGTGCTCATGGGGTCTCCTCGGAAGGCGAGCGGCTGGTCCACCGACCGTAGGGCGCCGTCCGGCCGGAGAGGTGGAGGAGTCGTGGAGGTCCTGTGCAGGGCGGGCGGCAGGGGGCTGGTGCAGACGGATGGCACATCCTGAGGAGGCCGTCCGGGGCGTGTCGGCGTAGCCTGTGCGCCATGCCTCTGCTCCGCCAGCCGATCCTGCTGCTCGCCAAGAGCGAGCAGGTCAAGAAGCTCGTCAGCACCATGCCCGTCTCGTCGGGCATCGTCACCAGCCACGTCCCCGGTGAGACCACCGACGACGCCGTCACCGCGACCGCCGAGCTGGTCGACGGCGGCCTCTGGGTGACCCTCGACTTCCTCGGAGAGGACACCCTCGACCTCGCCCAGGCCGAGGCCACCGTCGCGGCGTACAAGGACCTGCTGGCCGAGCTGGCCCGCCGCGGCCTCGCCGCGAAGGCCGAGGTCAGCGTCAAGCTGAGCGCGGTCGGCCAGGCGCTCCCGGAGAACGGCGAGAAGGTCGCGCTGGAGAACGCGCGCGAGATCTGCCGCGCCGCCCGCAACGCCGGCACCACGGTCACCCTCGACATGGAGGACCACACCACCACCGACTCCACCCTCGGCATCCTGCGCGAGCTGCGCAAGGACTTCCCCGAGACCGGTGCCGTGCTGCAGGCGATGCTGCACCGCACCGAGGCCGACTGCCGTGCGCTTGCCTACGAGGGGTCGCGCGTGCGGCTGTGCAAGGGCGCCTACCACGAGCCCGAGAGCGTGGCCTTCCAGGACCGGCTCGACATCGACAAGTCCTACGTCCGCTGCCTCAAGGTGCTGCTGGCCGGTCAGGGCTACCCGATGATCGCGAGCCACGACCCGCGGATGATCCAGATCGCGTCCTCGCTGGCCAGCCGCTACGGCCGCCGCCCGGGGACCTACGAGTTCCAGATGCTCTACGGCATCCGGCCCGAGGAGCAGAAGCGCCTCGCGGAGACCGGCGAGACCGTGCGCGTCTACGTCCCGTACGGCGAGGAGTGGTACGGCTACCTCATGCGCCGGATGGCCGAGCGCCCGCAGAACCTCACCTTCTTCCTCCGCTCGCTGATCTCCAAGAAGTAGGACCGGCGATGCCGCAGACCGCGATCATCGGCGCCGGCGTGATGGGCGAGACCCTGCTCTTGGGGCTGGTCCGCGCCGGGCGTCGCGTCGACAACCTGCTGGTGGGCGAGAAGCGGCCCGAGCGGGCCCGCGAGCTCGAGGAGCAGTACGGCGTCGCCGTGGTGTCCAACGCGGAGGCGGCCCGCAAGGCCGACACCGTCGCGCTCGTGGTCAAGCCGCAGGACATGGCGGCCGTCCTCGACGAGATCGCCGGCGAGCTGCGACCCGGACAGCTGCTGGTCAGCCTGGCCGCGGGCATCACCACCGCCTTCATCGAGTCCCGGGTGCCCGAGGGCGTCGCGGTCGTGCGCGTCATGCCCAACACCCCGGCGCTCGTCGACGAGGGCATGGCGGCCATCTCACCCGGCTCGCACTGCGACGACGGGCACCTGGCCGAGGCCGAGTCCCTGATGGCCTCGACCGGCAAGGTGCTGCGGATCCCGGAGCGGCAGATGGACGCGGTCACCGCGATCAGCGGCTCCGGACCGGCCTACATCTTCTTCGTCGTCGAGTCGATGATCGAGGCGGGTGTCCACCTCGGCCTGCCGCGCGCGACGGCCACCGAGCTGGTCATCCAGACCCTCTACGGGTCGGCCACGATGCTGCGCGAGACGGGCACCCACCCGGTCGTGCTGCGCGAGCAGGTGACCTCGCCGGGCGGCACGACCGCGTCGGCGCTGCGCGAGCTCGAGATCCACAAGGTGCGCGCCGCGTTCCTCGCGGCCATGGAGGCCGCCCGCAACCGCTCGCGCGAGCTCGCCGAGGGCGTCTGAGCGTCAGCCCGCGTCGTGCGTCAGCCGGCGGCGTGCGGGTCGGGGAGCAGGCCGGGCGTGGCGGCCAGGATGGTGCGCGCGGCCTCGCGGTGCTTGTGCTCGACGAGCACCTCGTAGCGGGTGGCGACCACGGCGGTCACCGAGCTGAAGTCGCGGCGCCCACGCGTCGCGGCGTACCCGATCAGGCCCCAGACGAGCCCGAAGAGGGCCCCGAAGGCCGCGGTGGACAGCAGGACGCTGAGCAGGTCGTCCTCGACCCACAGGGCGAGGACGAGGCCGACGAAGACGCCGAACCACAGGCCCGACACGGCTCCCGCGAGCGCGACCCGGCCCCAGGTGAGGCGGCCGGTGACCCGCTCGATGCGCTTGAGGTCGGTGCCCACGATCAGGAGGTTCTCGACCGGGAACTCCTCGTCGGAGAGGTGGTCGACGGCGCGCTGCGCCTGCTCGTAGGTGTCGTAGACGGCCAGCGACTGGGGGTAGTCGAGGTCGAGGCCGGTGCCGCGGGTGGTCGTGGTGTCCATGCGACGAGTCTCCCACCCGGTCGGAAAGGTGGCTCTCACGCCGCGGGTGCCCGCCGCCCACCGGGCGCGTTGCGGGTAGCGTCCGTCACATGGAGTGCTCCGGTCCCGCGTCCGTCGTCTTCGACAAGAGCCTCGTGGAGTACGACTTCGGCCCCGGCCACCCGATGTCCCCGGTCCGCGTCGACCTGACGATGCGCCTCGCCGAGGAGCTCGGCGTCCTCGAGCACGTCCGCATGGTCGAGGCACCGGTCGCCGACGACGACCTGATCGCCACCGTCCACGACCGCAGCCTGATCGCCGCGGTCACCCGCTGCGGGACCGAGGGCGGGGAGGACGCCGAGCACGGCCTCGGCACCGACGACGACCCGGTCTTCCGCGACATGCACAAGGCCGCGGCCCACGTCGTCGGCGCGACGGTCGAGGCGTTCCGCCAGGTGACGAGCGGGGAGTCCCTGCACAGCGCGAGCATCGCCGGCGGGCTCCACCACGCGATGGCCGACCGCTCCGCGGGCTTCTGCATCTACAACGACATCGCCGTCGGCATCCAGACGCTGCTCGACCAGGGCTACCAGCGCATCGCCTACGTCGACGTCGACGTCCACCACGGCGACGGCGTCGAGCGGATCTTCTACGACGACCCGCGGGTGCTCACCATCTCCCTGCACGAGACCGGGCAGATGCTCTTCCCGGGCACCGGCTTCCCCTCCGACAGCGGCGGTCCGGGTGCCGAGGGGACAGCGGTCAACGTCGCCCTGCCGCCCGGCACCGCGGACGCGGGCTGGCTGCGCGCCTTCCACGCGGTGGTGCCGCCGGTGCTGCGCGCGTGGGAGCCGGAAATCCTGGTGACCCAGCACGGCTGCGACTCCCACATGGAGGACCCGCTCGCCCACCTGATGCTCACCGTGGACGGCCAGCGGGCGGCGTACGTCGCGCTCCACGAGCTCGCCCACGAGGTCGCGGACGGGCGGTGGGTCGTCACCGGCGGCGGCGGTTATGCCCTCGTCGAGGTGGTGCCGCGTGCCTGGACCCACCTGCTCGCGATCGTGGGCGGGCACCCGATCCCGCCCGAGACGCCGACGCCGCCCGGGTGGCGGTCCCACGTCACCGAGCTGCTGGACCGCACCCCGCCGCACCGGATGACCGACGGTCGCACACCGGCCTACCGGGACTGGGCCGACGGGTACGACCCCGAGACCTGGCTGGACCGCGCGATCATGGCCACGCGGACCGAGGTCTTCCCGCTGCACGGGCTCGACCCCTACCCCTGATCGACGCCCTCAAGGGCAAAATCAACCCGACACGCCGCTGGTCCCACAAGTTTCAGGAGTGATCCTCTTCCCCACGGGTCACACAGGCCCTATTGTCGCGGCAGAGCGCCACGAACTGTGACACCGGTGGGGAAGCCGGTGCCGTGGCAACAGAAGGATCGGTGCATCATGGCCCCCAACTCACCCGGCGACATGTCGGACGTCGTGTTCCTCACGATCGCCGAGGTCGCCGCGAAGATGCGCGTCTCGAAGATGACCGTCTACCGCCTCGTCCACGGTGGGGAGCTCCCCGCCGTGCGCGTGGGTCGCTCCTTCCGGGTGACGGAGGACGACGTCAACGAGTACCTCCGCAAGAGCTTCTACAACGCCGGCTGACCCAGTCCGGCACGTCCCTCCGACCGACGTCGGTCCCTCCTGGAGGTGTGGCCGGGTGCGAGCCCGGACACACGATTCTCCACCGTCCGGTGCTGCCAGTAGGCTGTGCTGGTCGCGCGGGCACCTGCCTGCGCGCCGCACGTGCGCAGGAGTGCTCGTGCGACGCACGTGAAAGGTTTCCCTGTGGGTTCTGTCATCAAGAAGCGGCGCAAGCGCATGGCCAAGAAGAAGCACCGCAAGCTGCTGAAGAAGACGCGCGTCCAGCGTCGCAAGCTCGGCAAGTAGGTCCCGGGCCGGGGGCTCAGGTCATGGGACGGGTCGTACTGGTCACGGGGATCTCCCGCGACATCGGCCGCCGCTTCGCGCGCGCGGCCGCCCACGACCCGTCCATCGACCGAGTCATCGGCGTCGACGTCGTCCCACCTCGCGGTGACATCGGCGACGTCTCCTTCGTGCGCGCCGACATCCGCACGCCGGTCATCGCCAAGGTCCTCGCCAAGGAGGACATCGACACCGTCGTGCACATGAGCGTGATCGCGACCCCGGGCTCTGCCGGGGGCCGCAACACCATGAAGGAGCTCAACGTCATGGGCACCATGCAGCTCCTCGCTGCATGCCAGAAGGCTCCGCGCGTGGAGCGGTTGGTCGTCAAGTCGACCACCACGGTCTACGGCGCGAGCTCGCGCGACCCGGCGATGTTCACCGAGGAGATGGGGCCCAAGCGGCTGCCCGGCTCCGGCTACGCCAAGGACGTCTACGAGGTCGAGGGCTACGTCCGCGGCTTCGCCCGCCGCCGGCCGGACGTCGCGGTGACGATGATCCGTGCCGCCAACGTGATCGGCCCGCACGTGACGAGCCCGATCACCAGCTACTTCCGGCTGCCCGTGATCCCGCGCGTCCTGGGCTTCGACCCGCGGCTGCAGTTCCTCCACGAGGACGACCTGCTCGACGTGCTCACGCACGCCGTGGTCGCCGGCACGCCCGGCACCTTCAACGTCGCCGGTGACGGGATGCTCATGCTCTCCCAGGCGGTCCGCCGGCTGGGCAAGCCGTCGGTCGCCATGCCCGGCGTCGCCGTCGGTCGCCTCGGATCGGTCCTGCGGCAGGCCCGGGTGGCGGACTTCTCGCCGGAGCAGCTCACCTTCCTGACCTACGGTCGGGGGGTGGACACCACCCGGATGCGCACCGAGCTCGGCTTCGAGCCGCGCTTCACCACCGCGTCGGCCTTCGCCGACTTCGGCGTCTCGCTGGGTGTCCCGATCCACGTCGCCGACGAGCCCGCCCTCGCCGGCCGGTCGGGCGGAGCGCACGATGGCTGAGTCCGAGCGCCCGCAGCGCGACGTGACCGAGGGCGCCGACGTCGTCCCCATCGGTACGTCGGGTCGCCCCGGTCGCGGGACCGGCAAGGCACGCCCGTCCGCCTCCGCCCGCAACCTCGCCCCGTCCCCGCGCAAGCCGGCGCCCAAGTCGGCGTCCAAGGCCGCGCCCAAGGCCGCGCCCAAGTCGGCGCGGCCGACCCCGGTCCGCCCGGTCCCGTCGGCACCGGGCGCCGAGCCGCCTGCGTCGCCGGCCACGGAGACGGCCGCCGCACCTCGCGCCGCCTCGACCACCGAGGAGACGCACCCGCTCGCCGGCATCCCCGTCGGTGACTGGCTGCACGCCTTCCAGCACGCCGCCGTCGAGCTCTTCGGTGACCAGTGGGAGCGCCGCCTGGCCGAGCTCATGGCCTTCCTCCGTCGTCGTCTCGCCGGCGACTACACCGTGGACGAGTACGGCTTCGACGCGGAGGTCACCGAGCGGTTCCTCATGGCGGCCATGCGCCCGATCGCGCAGAAGTGGTTCCGCGTCGAGGTGCGTGGCATCGACAACATCCCGACGACCGGCGGCGCGCTCGTGGTGTCCAACCACTCCGGCACCGTGCCCGTCGACGGCCTCATGACGATGACCGCCATCCACGACGCGACCGGCCGGTTCCTGCGTCCCCTCGGTGCCGACCTGGTCTTCAAGCTCCCGGTCGTCAGCTCGCTGGCCCGCAGGAGCGGCGCCACCCTCGCCTGCACGGAGGACGCCGAGCGGATGCTGTCCGGCGGCGAGCTGGTGGGGGTCTGGCCGGAGGGCTTCAAGGGCATCGGCAAGCCGTTCGGCGAGCGCTACAAGCTGCAGCGCTTCGGCCGCGGAGGCTTCGTGTCCGCCGCGCTGCGCACCGGCGTACCCATCGTGCCGTTGTCCGTGGTGGGTGCCGAGGAGATCTACCCGCTGGTCGGCAACATCCCCAGCCTGGCCCGTCTGCTCGGGGTGCCCTACATCCCGATCACGCCGTTCTTCCCGCTGCTCGGTCCGCTCGGCATGGTGCCGCTGCCGTCCAAGTGGCTGCTGGAGTTCGGCGAGCCGATCCGCACCGACGAGTACGACGCGGTCGAGGCCGAGGACCCGATGCTGGTCTTCGACGTCACCGACCAGGTGCGCGAGACGATCCAGCAGACGCTCTACACCCTGCTGCGGGAGCGCGACGGCGTCTTCGGCTGACGCGCGCCGGTGCGCTGCTCAGTCGAGCAGCGAGTCGGTGGTCTGGTCGAGGGTGTCGCCCGCCCCGCCGACCACCCCGCCGAGGGTGCCGCCCACGACCGGCCCCACGACCGGTCCGACGACCGGCACCTCGTCGACGAGCGTGGGCACGTCGCCGGTGAGCAGCTTGGTGACGTCGTCGACCGTGCCGGTGACGGTCTCCTCGACCGCCTCCCCGGCGCCGGTCGACGGGACCTCGGTGGGCGTCGGGACACCGCCGGTGCCACTGCCCGAGCCACCGCCCGTGCCGCCCGCGGGACCGTCCCCGGCGCCACCGGTGACGGTGGTGTCCAGGTCGGGGACGACGATGCCGCCGACGTCCTGGCCCGAGATGGTCGCCCCGATGGCCGGCTGGCCGGTGCGACCGCGGTCGACGATGAAGGAGGTCGAGGCGCTCAGCACGCTGCCGACGTCGAGGCCCTGGGCCGAGGCGGTGAGGAGGAAGGGCGGCAGGGTCGCGGCGCCGCCACCGCACTCGGGGCACGCGGCCGCGGCCCGCGCGTCGATCTCGGCGAGCGTCCGCCCGGCGGCGACCAGCTCGTCGCGGGCGGAGTCCGGGATGCGGCCCTCGAGCGTCGAGAGCTGGTCGAGGCCGGTGGCGGCGAAGCTGCGCAGCGAGCGGATCACCTGCTCGTCACCGGACTCGGCGTACGCCTCGAGGAGGACGTCGGCGGCCTCGGTCGCCTGCTCGTCGAAGGTGACGAGCGTGTCCGCGACGGCCGCGCCCCGCAGGGGCGAGGAGGTGCGGGAGAGCTCGTCGACCTCGTCGAGCCGTCCGCCGGCGTGGGCCAGGAGCCTCGCGCCCCGGTCGGCGCCGTCGTTGGCGAGGCCGGTGCGGGCGTCCTCGATGGCGCGCTTGACGGGGTAGAGCGAGTCACCGGGCAGGGCTGTCTGGGCGGCCACGGCCATCGAGGTGGTGGCGCCGATCAGGGCCGCTCCGCCGAGCAGCGTCGCGAGCCGGCGGTCGCGGGCACGGGGCCGGGTCGGCAGGACGAGGCGGGCCTCCTCGGCGCGGGCCCGGGCGGGCTGGGCCACCAGGACCGTGTCGGCCTCGAGCATGAGCCGCTCGCGCAGCGCGGCGGTGAAGTCGGGTCGCGGCGCGACCTCGGGGACGGCACGGAGGTCGTCGACCACGGCGAGCAGGTCGGCGAAGCGCGCGGCGTCGCGCTCGGTGAGCGGTGGGCGCGGGGTGGTCGAGGACGCCCCGCTGACCAGGGCGTCGAACTCCTCAGCACGTCGTCGTGCCGGGAATGGCGCAGTCATCCTGTCCGTCCCGTCTCGTCCTGGGTGCCGCCGGTCGCGACCGTGCGGTGCCCCTCCACCTCGATGAACGACGGGTCGGGCGAGGAGGTTACGCACTGTGACGCAGTGAACTGACCCGGCCGGCAGGGCTGCAGCAACGACGTGGCCATCAGTCCCGCATCCCCTCGGGCATCAGCTTGGCGAGGTTGCGTACGCCGCGGAGCTGGAGCTGCTTGATCGCGCCCTCGCTCCGCTCGAGGGCCAGCGCGGTCTCGGCGATGCTCATCCCCTGGAGGAACCGCATGATGATGCACTCGCGCTGCTCGGTCGGCAGCTCGGTGAGTGCCTCGAGCAGGATCTCGTGGGTGATCCCCTCCAGCACCGCGTCCTCCGGACCGTCGGTCGCGTCGTCGTGGAGCGTCATGTCCTCGGTGGTGAGCTCCAGCCGGGTCCGGCCGGCCTTGTAGTGGTCGGTCGTGAGGTTGCGGGCGATCGTCATGAGCCACGCGCCGAGGTCGCGCCCCTGCCAGCGGAAGCTGTTCATGTTGCGCAGGGCCCGGAAGAAGGTCTCGGAGGTGAGGTCCTCGGCGAGCGCCACCGAGCGGGTCCGGTAGTAGAGGAAGCGGTAGACCGACGGTTGGTAGTGGTCGTAGAGCAGGCCGAAGGCCTCCGTGTCGCCGCCGCGGGCCAGCTCGACGAGCGCGATCAGCCGGGCACGCTCGGCCTCGTCGTCCTCCGAGGAGGTGGCCTGGTCGGCGTCGCCGTAGGTGTTCCCGCCGGCATCGCGGCCGCCACCGTGCCCCCCGCCGTGGCCGGAGCCGCCGACGGAGATGTCGGCCTCGGCGAGCAGGACGTGGGCCCCGACGGGAGCGGGCGCGGCGAGGGCGAGGAGCACGGCGCGCCGCAGCGCGTCGAGCCCCTGCTCGATGTCGGTGGCACCCCACATGGCGTCGTTGACGACCCTCCCCAGATCGGTCCCTGTCGGGACCTACTCAAGAGTAGGTGGAGGTGTCGTCGTTGTGAACCGTCCACGGGCAAACGTGGGTCGGGGTCAGGTCCCGGTGCTCAGTGGTGGCCTCGGCCACGCACCGTGGCGCCCGCGGCGACCGCCCCGCCGACCGCTCCGGCGGTCGCGGCGACGACCAGTCCGGCACGGGCGGCCTTGCGTCCGGTGCGGTAGTCGCGGATCCGCCAGCCCTGCTGGCGCGCGTGGTGGCGCAGGCGGGCGTCCGGGTTGATGGCACAGGCGTCGCCCACCAGGGAGAGCATCGGCAGGTCGTTCGAGGAGTCGGAGTAGGCCGAGCAGCGCGTGAGGTCGAGGCCCTCGCGAGCGGCGAGGGCCTTGACCGCCTCGGCCTTGGCGGGACCGTGGAGCATGTCGCCCACGAGCTGGCCGGTGTAGACGCCGTCCACGTGCTCGGCCACCGTGCCCAGGGCGCCGGTCAGGCCCAGGCGCCGCGCGATGATCCGCGCGATCTCGATGGGCGCCGCGGTCACCAGCCACACCCGCTGGCCCTGGTCCAGGTGCATCTGGGCCAGTGCCCGGGTGCCCGGCCAGATCCGGTGCGCCATGCCCTCGTCGAAGATCTCCTCCACCAGGCCCTCGAGCTCGCTGACGGTGTGGCCGGCGATGAAGCCGAGCGCGGAGTTGCGGGCGTCCGCCACGTGCTCGGGGTCCTCGACCCCCACCACCCGGAAGTAGACCTGCTTCCAGGTGGCGCCGAGGATGTCGCGCGTCGTGAAGAACTCGCGCCGGTGCAGGCCGCGGGCCAGGTGGAAGATGCTCGCGCCCTGCATGATCGTGTTGTCGACGTCGAAGAACGCCGCGGCCGTCGGGTCGACGGGGGTGTCGAGTGCCGTCTCGACCTCCGCGGCGGCGGCCGCTGCCTCGCCCGCCATCGTCGAGCGCTGCTGCAGGTTGAGGCGGCGGGGGCGATCGGGCGGCGTCACGTCGCTCAGGGTAGTCCGGAACGCCGCGGTCGTCCGGCGGACCGGCCGGTGATCGGCTGAGGGCAGGTCCGCAGGTGTGGAAGGATCGATCCATGTCGTTGACGGACCTTGCGGACCTGGTCGCCGAGGCCGCCGAGGCATCTCCCGACCGCCTGGCGGTCGTCGAGTCCGGCGGGCGCGCGGTGACCTGGGGCGGGCTCGAGTCCGAGGTCGCGCACTGCGCCTCCGGCCTGGGTCGCCTCGGGGTCCTGGCCGGCCACCGGGTGATGATCGTGGTCGGCAACCGGCTCGAGTTCGTCACCAGCTACCTCGGGGTCCTCCGCGCCCAGGTGGTGGCGGTGCCGGTCAACCCGCGCTCCACCGCCGACGAGCTCGCCCGGATGATCGCCGACTCCGCCTCGCGCCTCGTCATCGCGGACGAGGAGGCCCTGCCCGCCGTCCGCGTGGCGGTGGCCACGGTCAACGCGGCGCTCGACGGCGACGCGTCGATGCTCGACGAGGACCTCGTCTCCCGCGCCGTGCACCCCCGGGTCGTGGCGGTCGGCGACGGGCGCGGACCCGGGGAGATCGGCTACGACGACCTCCTCGCCGGCGAGGCCCGCCCGGTCCCGCCGCTGCAGGACCCCGAGAAGCTCGCCGCGCTCCTCTACACGAGCGGCACGTCGGGTCGTCCGCGCGCCGCGATGCTCACCCACCGCGCGTTGCTCGCCAACATCGAGCAGGTCGCCGGGGTCGAGCCCAAGATGATCCACGGTGACGACGTCGTGCTCGGCGTCCTCCCGCTCTTCCACGTCTACGGCCTCAACGCCGTCCTCGGCGGCGTGCTCCGGCACCGGGCCAAGCTGCTGCTGGTCGAGCGGTGGGACCCGGTCACCGTGCTGGACATCGTCGAGGACGAGGCCTGCAGCGTGCTGCCGGTCGCCCCGCCCGTCTTCGCCCACTGGCTGCCGCTGGACAACCTCGCCGACCGGCTCGGTCCGGTCCGGCTGGTGCTGTCCGGCTCGGCGCCGCTGGGTCCCGAGGTGGTCGACGCGTTCACGGCCGCCACTTCCATCCCGGTCCACCAGGGCTACGGGCTGACCGAGGCGGCGCCGGTGGTGACCAGCACCCTGTGCAGCGAGTCGCTGCAGTCCGGCTCCGTGGGCGCGGCCCTGCCCGGCATCGAGGTGCGCCTCGTCGACGCGACCGGACGGGTGCTCGGCGGTGAGGACCCGGGCGAGATCCAGGTCCGCGGGGACAACCTCTTCAGCGGCTACTGGCCCGACGGGTCCGGCGGGGTCGATGCCGAGGGCTGGTGGGCCACCGGGGACGTGGGCCTCCTCGACCAGACGGGCGACCTGTTCCTCGTGGACCGGGTCAAGGAGCTGGTCATCGTCAGCGGCTTCAACGTCTACCCGACCGAGGTCGAGGAGGTGCTGCGCGAGGTGCCCGGCGTCCTCGACGCGGCCGTCATCGGCGTCGAGGACCCCGGGACCGGCGAGGCGGTGGTCGCGTACGTCGTCGCGCACGACGTCGATGCCGACGCCCTCGGCGCCGCCGTGGCCGAGCACGCCGCCGCACGCCTCGCCCGCTTCAAGCAGCCCACCCGCATCGAGGTGGTCGACGAGCTGCCCCTGACCGTCACCGGCAAGGTGCAGAAGGGCCGGCTGCGCGGCCTCGAGCGCCGTCGTGCGCTGGGGCTCCTCGAGTGACCGGGTCGGGGTCCGCCCCGCCCACGGGCCCGCGGGTCACGCTCGTCGGCCGGCCGGGCTGCCACCTGTGCGACGACGCCCGCGCCGTCATCGAGGCGGTCTGCGCCGAGCTGGGGGAGTCGTGGTCCGAGGTCGACGTCGACGAGGACCCGGTGCTGCTCGACCGCTACGCCGAGGAGATCCCGGTGACCCTCGTCGACGGGCGCCAGCACGACTTCTGGCGGGTCGATCCCGACCGGCTCCGGGCCGCGCTGCGCCGCGGCTGAGCCCTCGACGCACCCCGGTCGAGGTGGGGATACTCACATGTGCTAGCCGAGGCCCTCCTCCGAGTTTGTTCTCCCGTTCACAAACTCCTACAGTGACCACGCCGCTCGACCTTGACCGGGTCTCCCACCACCCGGGATCGAGCCGGCTGGAGAGAAGAGCAGTGACCGCACGGACTTCCACCGACAACGCCCGGGACATTCCCGAGGCGACCGTCGCGCGGCTGCCCGTCTACCTCCGGGCCCTCGTGGGCCTGGCCGAGGCGGGGACGGCCACGTGCTCCAGCGAGGAGCTTGCAGCGGCTGCCGGCGTCAACTCGGCCAAGCTGCGCAAGGACCTCTCCCACCTCGGGAGCTACGGCACCCGCGGCGTCGGCTACGACGTGGAGTACCTCCGCTACCAGATCGCCCGTGAGATCGGCGTGACCCAGGACTGGCCGGTCGTCATCGTCGGCATCGGCAACCTCGGCCACGCGCTCGCCAACTACTCCGGCTTCCGCAGCCGCGGCTTCCGGGTCGTGGCCCTGCTCGACGCCGACCCGGAGCGTCACGACGAGCTCGTCGCCGGCATCGACGTACGTCCCTTCGACGACCTCGAGGAGATCGTCGAGGACCAGGGCGTCGCCATCGGCGTCATCGCCACCCCGGCCATCGCGGCCCAGGACGTGGCCGACCGGATGGTCGCGGCGGGAGTCACGAGCATCCTCAACTTCGCACCGACCGTCCTGTCGGTGCCCGACGGCGTGGACGTGCGCAAGGTCGACCTGTCGATCGAGCTGCAGATCCTCGCCTACCACGTGCAGCGCAAGGCCGGCGGCACCGTGGCCGACGACTTCGACCGGTTGCACGACGAGGAGGTGACCGCATGAGCGTCCTGGTCGTGGGCGTGTCCCACCGGTCCGCACCCGTGTCGATGCTCGAGCGCCTCGCGCTCGACGCGGGCGGCGTGACCAAGCTGATCGCCGACGTCGCCGCCAGCGAGCACGTCACCGAGGCGACCGTCATCTCGACGTGCAACCGCCTCGAGATCTACGCCGACGTCGACCGCTTCCACGGCAGCATCGAGGAGGTCTCCCGCCTGCTCGTCGACCGCGCCGGTGAGTCGACCGAGGCGCTGGTGCCCCACCTCTACGTCCACTACGACGACGGTGCGGTGTCCCACCTCTTCAACGTCGCCGCCGGGCTCGACTCGATGGTCGTCGGCGAGGGGCAGATCCTCGGCCAGACCCGCGACGCGCTGCGGGTGGGCCAGGAGCTCGGCACCGTCGGACCCGCCCTCAACGTGCTCTTCCAGCAGGCGCTGCGCGTCGGCAAGCGCTCGCGCGCCGAGACCGACATCGACCGCGCCGCCCCGTCCCTCGTCACCGCGGCCCTCGAGCGTATCCCCGGTCAGGTGGCCGGTCGCCGGGTCGTCGTCGTGGGTGCGGGCGCGATGGCGTCGCTCGCCGCCGCGACCGTGCACCGGATGGGCGCCAGCGACATCGCCGTGGTCAACCGCACGCCCGACCGGGCCGAGCGACTCGCCACCGAGTACGCCGCCCGGCCGGTCTCGCTCGTCGACCTCGACGTCGAGCTGGGCCGCACCGACGTCCTCATCTCCTGCACCGGCGCGACCGGCGTCCTGATCAGCCGGGGCGCGGTCGAGACCGCCCGCGCGCACACCTCCGCCCCGCTGGCCATCGTCGACCTGGCCCTGCCCCACGACGTCGACCCGGCGGCCGCCGAGGTGCCGGGCGTCACCGTGCTGGGCCTCGCCGCGCTGGCCGAGGAGCTCAAGGGCTCCGACTCGGCCCGCGGCGTCGACGACGTGCGGTCCATCGTCGCGCAGGAGATCGCCGCGTTCCTCGCCGCCCGCCGGCAGGCCAGCGTGACCCCGACCGTCGTCGCGCTGCGCTCGATGGCCACGTCGGTCGTCGACAGCGAGATGGAGCGCCTCGCGTCCCGGCTGCCCGGCCTCGACGACGCCACCCGCGCCGAGGTGCTGCACACCGTGCGACGGGTCGCCGACAAGCTGCTCCACGAGCCCACCGTTCGGGTGAAGGAGCTCGCCAACGAGGACGGCGCCGTGTCCTACGCCGCCGCGCTGGCCGAGCTCTTTGCCCTCGACCCCGAGGCCGTCGACGCGGTCACCCGCGCCGAGGGCATCTCGCGGGAGGGCACGTCGTGACGGCCGTCGTGGACCCCCTGCGCCTGGGCACCCGCGCCTCCGCGCTGGCCACCACCCAGTCCGGCCTCGTCGCCGATTTGATTCGGCAGCGGCTGGGGCGTGAAGTGGAGCTCGTGACCATCACCACGGAGGGCGACGTCAGCTCCGCCCCGCTCGCGACCCTCGGGGGCACCGGGGTGTTCGTGAGCGCGCTGCGCGACGCGCTGCTCCGTGGTGAGGTCGACGTGGCCGTCCACTCGCTCAAGGACCTGCCCACCGCACCCGCCGACGGCATCGCGCTGGCCGCCGTACCCACCCGCGAGGACCCGCGCGACGTCGTCGTCGCCCGCGACGGACTCACCCTCGGTGAGCTGCCGCACGGCAGCCGGGTCGGCACCGGCTCCCCGCGCCGCGCCGCCCAGCTCGAGGCACTCGGCCTCGGCCTCGACGTGTCCGGCGTCCGCGGCAACGTGGACACCCGCATCGGCAAGGTGGCCAGCGGCGAGTACGACGCCGTGCTGCTCGCCCGCGCCGGGCTCGCCCGCCTGGGCCGCCTCGACGACGCCACCGAGGTGCTCGACCCGCTGCAGATGCTCCCCGCCCCCGGGCAGGGTGCGCTGGCGATCGAGTGCCGCACCGACGACCCCGACCTCGTGGCCGCCCTGGCCGCGCTCGACGACCCCGCCACCCGCGCGGCCGTGACCGCCGAGCGCGCCGTGCTGGCCACGCTCGAGGCCGGCTGCTCCGCACCCCTCGGCGCCCTCGCCGAGGTCGTGGAGGGCGAGGACGGCGACGAGCTGTGGGTGCGCGCGGTCGCGCTCTCCCACGACGGGGGCCTCTCGGTCCGGAGGAGCACCACCGGACCGGTCGCCGACGCCGCCGGCGTCGGCCACCGCCTCGCGAGCGACATGCTCGACGACGGCGCCGCAGACCTGATGGAAGCACCAGTGAGGAAGCAGCAGGCATGACTCGAAGCCAGAGCCAGTCCCCGTCCAGCACGTCGGGCGTCGCGCCCCGTGGATGGGTGTCCTTCGTCGGCAGTGGTCCCGGCGACCCCGGCCTGTTGACCGTGCGCGCGGTGGAGCTCCTCCGCGACGCCGACGTCGTCGTCACCGAGACGCCCGAGCACGTCGGCATGGTCCGCACGCTGCTCGGCCTCCCGACCCCGGTCGAGGGCGCGGCCCCGGACGAGCAGGCCGCCGGTCCGCTCCTCGTCGACGGTGGCTTCGGCGAGGACGGCCAGCCGCTGACCCACGCCGCCCGGGCCAAGGTCGTGGTGCGCCACGGCAAGAAGCAGCGCGTCGTACGCCTCATGACGGGTGACCCGTTCCTCTACGCCTCCGGTCCCGAGGAGGCGCAGGCCTGTGTGAAGGCCGGTGTCGGCTTCGAGATCGTCCCCGGCGTCTCGTCGGTGTCTGCGGTGCCTGCCTACGCCGGCATCCCGCTGACCACCAAGAACCACAAGGAGATGGCCGTCGTCACCTGTGGCGACAAGGTCGACTGGAGCCAGTACGCCGACGACCGCACCCTGGTGCTGCTCTCCGGCGTCGGCACCATCGGCGAGACCGCCGCCGCCCTGATGGAGGCCGGTCGCTCCCCGCAGACCCCGGTCGCGATGACCCGGGTCGGGACGACCACCGAGCAGGAGACCGTGATCTCCACCCTCGAGAACATCGCCGCCGACGTGCGGGCCGCCCGGGTCGCCCCGCCGGCCATCACCGTCATCGGTGACGTCGTCGACCTGCGCGACACGCTGTCGTGGTTCGAGACCAAGCCGCTCTTCGGCTGGCGCGTGCTCGTCCCGCGCACCAAGGAGCAGGCCGGGTCGCTGTCGCGCCGCGTGCGTGAGTACGGCGCCGTGCCCGAGGAGGTGCCCACCATCTCGGTGGAGCCGCCCCGCAACCCGCTGCAGATGGACAAGGCCGTCCGCGGCCTCGTCGAGGGCCGTTACGAGTGGATCGCCTTCACCTCGGTCAACGCCGTCAAGGCCGTCCGGGAGAAGTTCGAGGAGTACGGCCTCGACGCGCGTGCCTTCTCGGGCCTCAAGATCGCCGCGGTCGGCGACAAGACCGCCCAGGCCATCGCCGCCTGGGGCCTGCGCGCCGACCTGGTGCCGTCGGGCGAGCAGTCCGCCGCCGGCCTGCTCGAGGACTGGCCGCCGTACGACGAGGTGCTCGACCCGATCAACCGGGTCTTCCTGCCCCGCGCCGACATCGCCACGGAGAACCTCGTCGCCGGCCTGGTCGACCTCGGCTGGGAGTGCGACGACGTGACGGCCTACCGCACCGTGCGTGCCACCCCGCCGCCGGCGCCGACCCGGGACGCGATCAAGACCGGCAAGTTCGACGCGGTCGTGTTCACCTCGTCCTCGACCGTGCGCAACCTCGTCGGCATCGCCGGCAAGCCGCACCCGTCGACGATCATCGCGGTCATCGGTCCGGCCACGGCCAAGACCGCCGAGGAGCACGGCCTGCGCGTCGACGTCATGGCCCCCCAGCCCGACGTCGAGCTGCTGGTCGACGCCCTCGCCGACTTCGGCTCGGCCCGCCGCCTGGCGATGCTCGAGTCCGGTGATCCCGTCACCCGCCCGAGCGAGCGCAAGCCCGCCGCGCGGCGCAAGGCGCGCGCGAAGTGACGAGCAGCGCGGGGGAGCACCCGGAGGTCGTCGGGCCGGTCGTCCGGCCCCGACGCCTGCGACGCACCCCTGCGCTGCGCCGGATGGTGGCCGAGACCTCGGTCGAGCCGCGGCAGCTGGTGCTGCCGATGTTCGTGCGTGAGGGCATCGACGAGCCGCAGCCGATCGGCTCCATGCCCGGCGTCGTCCAGCACACCCGCGAGTCCCTGCGGAAGGCCGCCGCCGAGGCGGCCGAGCTCGGGCTCGGGGGCGTGATGCTCTTCGGCATACCGGCGACCAAGGACGCCACAGGCTCCGGCGCCATCGACCCGGCCGGCATCCTCAACCTCGCGATCAACGACGTGGTCGCCGAGGTCGGCGAGGGGCTCACCGTGATGAGCGACCTGTGCCTCGACGAGTTCACCGACCACGGCCACTGCGGCCTGCTCACCACGGACGGTGAGGTCGACAACGACCGGACGCTCGCGGCGTACGCCGACATGGCGCGCGCGCACGCCGAGGCCGGCGTCGACATGGTCGGCCCCAGCGGGATGATGGACGGCCAGGTGCGGGTGATCCGCGAGGCCCTCGACGCCAGCGAGCACCAGGGCGTCTCGATCCTGGCCTACTCCGCCAAGTACGCCTCGGCGTTCTACGGCCCCTTCCGCGAGGCCGTCGACTCCTCGCTCGAGGGCGACCGGCGCACCTACCAGCAGGACTCGCCCAACGCCGTCGAGGGCGTCCGGGAGGCCCTGCTCGACGTGGCCGAGGGCGCCGACATCGTCATGGTGAAGCCGGCCCTGGCCTACCTCGACGTCATCCGCCGGGTGCGCGACGCCGTCGACGTCCCCGTCGCGGCGTACAACATCTCCGGCGAGTACGCCATGGTCGAGGCGGCCGCCGCCCACGGCTGGATCGACCGGGAGCCGGCGATCCTGGAGACGCTCACGTCGATCCGGCGTGCCGGTGCGGACGTGATCCTCACCTACTGGGCCGCCGAGGCGGCCCACCTCCTGCGTCGCTGACCTCCCCGGTCGGCCTCAGTGCGGGAGGTCGACGGTGAAGTGGGTGCCGGTGAAGCCGCTGCGCCACTCGGTGACCTCGGGTCCGGCCGACGCGGCGGACTCGTCGCCGGCGAGCCCGCGGGCGATGAAGGACGCGAGGGTCGGCATGTCGGCGGCCGTCATTCCGAGGCGCGCCAGCTCGGGGGTGCCGATTCGCAGCCCGTTGGTGTCGCCGTCGACCGGGGTGGTCGGCAACCCGATGCCGCAGGCGAGCAGGTTTGCCAGGCGGAGGCCCTGTGCGGCGCGCTGGCCGCCGCCGTACTCGTGGGCCAGGACCGCGAACTGGTGCGACGTCGTCGCGTCGCGATCGGCGGCGAAGAGCGGGACGCCCAGGGCACCGAGGCCGTCGGCCAGGGCACGCGCCGTGGCGACCATCGCCTCGGCGTAGGCGCTGCCGGCGACTTCCCAGTCGGCCAGCGTCACCGCGAGGGCGGCGGTCTTGCCCGCGTCGAAGTTGGCGGTCAGGCCGGGGTAGGCGATGGCCTCGAGACGTTCGGCCAGGGCCGCGTCGTTGGTGACGACGAGCCCGCCGGGAGGTCCGCCCAGGCTCTTGTAGGTGCTCATCGTCATCAGGTGCGCGCCCTCGGCGAGCGGGTTGGGCCACGCTCCTCCCGCGAACATGCCGCACTGGTGCGCGGCGTCGAAGAGGACCAGGGCGCCCACCTCGTCGGCGATCTCCCGGATGGTGGCGACCGGGTGGGGAAACAGGTTGAGGCTCCCCCCGATGGTGATGAGGCGGGGTCGCGTCTGCTGCGCCAGGGTGCGGAGGGCGTCGACGTCCACGGTGTAGCCGTCCGGGTCGACCGGCGCGGCCACCGTGGTCAGCCCGTAGAGGCCGGCGGCGCCACCGAGGTGGTGGGTCACGTGCCCGCCGATCGTGGCAGGCGGGGCGATGATCGTGTCGCCGGGCCGGCAGGTGGCCATGAAGGAGTAGAGGTTGGCCAGGGCACCGGAGCCGACGCGGACCTCGGCGTACGCCGCCCCGAAGACGCGGCAGGCGGCGTCCGCGGCGAGCACCTCGATCTGCTCGATCGCCTCGAGCCCCGTCTCGTACTTCTCACCCGGGTAGCCCAGCGACGCGCGGGACCCGAGGTTCGCCGAGAGGAGGGCCTCGGCCCGCGGGTTCATGACGTTGGTCGCCGGGTTGAGGTTGAGGCAGGTGACGTCGTGGATGCGGTGGTTCTCGCCGGCCAGTCGCTCGATCTCGGCCTGCAGCGCGCCGCCCGTCAACGCGCTCGACGACACGTCGCGGACGCGGTCGGCCACGGTGGTGGGCAGCCAGGGGCGGGTGGCGACGGCCTGGGACATCCGGGTCCTCCTCGTTCGGGTGCACCGGCGACGTGACGCCGGGCTGCGACCCACGCTAGGGAGCGGACGGCCCGTGCGTCATCGGACAGACGACGCGACTTCCCACCGGTGTCTCCTACACTTGTAGGAACGCGGGCAGGGACGGTGGGGGCGCGATGCAGGACGAGCTGGACAGCCTCGCGACGCTGCTCGGGCGCAGCGTCTCGGTGGACAGCCCCTCGGGCCGGTTGCTCGGCTACAGCGTCCAGTCCGACGACGCCGACCAGGCCCGGATCTTCACGATCCTGGCGCGACAGGTGCCCGAGCCGGTGCGGCAGTGGCAGGACGAGCACGGCCTCAGCACGGCGACCGGTCCCGTCCGGCTGCCCGCCAACCGTGGGCTCCGGATGACGGCGCGGTTGTGCCTGCCCCTGCGTCAGCACGGTGTCCTGCGCGCCTACCTGTGGATCGTCGAGGGCGCCACAGCGCTGACCCCTGAGGAGGTGGCCGCGGTCGCCGAGCACGGCCGGCGAGTGCTGGCGCGGCTGCCCGAGACCCCGGCGCCCGCCGGGACCGACGCGTTGGTCGGGCTCTTCCGGGACCTGGTGGTGCCCGCCCCCGTCGACGACGCCGAACGACTGGTCGGCGCCATGGTCGACGTCGCGCCCGACCTTCTCGGCGCCACGGTCCGCCTGGTCGTGGGCCTCCCCGTGTCCCCGACCTCGCCCCCGTCCGGGAGCGACAGCGACGGCCCTGGCGGCGGGCTGTCCGCGAGCGAGGTCGCACGCCTGGTCCGCGGGCTCGGCGCACTCGCGGGCGGTCCCGAGGGAGTGGTGACCAGCTGGGTGGCGACGACGAGGGTCGTGGTGCTGTGTCGTGCCGTGGCCTCGTCCCGGACGCCGGCGATGGCCGACATGGTGGCGTCGGCCGTGCTCGCGACCGGCACGGGGCCGGCCGTGCCCTTCGACGCGCCCGGGCTGCTCCACGGCCTGGCGATGGCGGACTTCACGGCCGCGTGCGTCGTGGCCGATCCCCGCCTCCCGCGCGACCACGCCTGGGAGCAGCTCGGGGTCTACCGGTTGCTTTCCCACGGCGACCCTCCACCGTGGCTCCAGACACTGGCGCCGCTGGACGCGCAGGGCGCGTCGGGTGACACGCTCCTCGACACGCTCGAGACCTACCTCGACCTCGCGGGTGACGCCCAGCGGACCACGGCGGAGCTCATGCTGCACCGGACGACGCTCTACTACCGGCTGAACCGCGCCGCGAGCCAGCTCGGGGGAGACCTGGGTGACGGTCTGTGGCGCACCGCCCTGCACGTCTCGCTCAAGGCCCGTCGCCTGGCTCGATCGCGCGGGTAGTCCCCGACGGCGGGGCAGGTTCCGGACGCGTATCGACCGGAACGGGTCCTAGGGTCGGATCCATGACCTCATGTGACCGGAGCGGCGCAGCCTTCGCACTCGACCGAGGACCCGACCACGCGGCCTCCGTGCCGGGAAGCGCGGTGTGGGATGGCTGAGTTCGGCAGGGAGGACCTCCGTGGCTCGACCTTCGACTGGACGGACCTCAGCGGGTCGACGTTCCGGGCCGCGTCGCTCAGCAACGTGACGATCCGGGGCACCGACCTGCACCACGTGAAGATGACCGGCGTCGAGCTCTGGGACGTCGACATCAGTGGCGAGGTGAGTGGTCTGCGGATCAACGGCGTCGACGTGACGGCGTACGTCGAGGAGGAGATGGCGCGCCGCGAGCCCGACCTGGCCAGGATGCGCCCCGACGACCCCGCCGGCTTCCTCGAGGCCTGGGACCTGCTCGAGGAGCTCTGGGACGGCACCGTCGAGCGGGCCCGACGCCTCGACCCGGCGCAGCTGCACGAGCAGGTCGACGGGGAGTGGTCGTTCATCGAGACGCTGCGGCACCTCTCGTTCGCGACCGCCTCGTGGGTCCACCGCGCGATCGGCGGCGATCCCGCCCCGTGGCACCCGCTCGACCTGCCGTGGGACGAGGCACCCGACGACCAGGGCCTGCCGCGCGACCGCACGGCGCGGCCCTCGCTGGACGAGGTGCTCGAGATCCGCCGCGTCCGGCAGGCCGACGTACGTCGCGTGCTCGAGGGGCTCACCGAGGACTCGCTCGCCGCCGACACCACGCCGCCGGACGGCGCCGGGTGGCCCCCGCCCCGTCCCCTCGCGGTGAAGGAGTGCCTGTCGATCGTGCTCAACGAGGAGTGGTGGCACCGGACCTACGCGGAGCGCGACCTCGCGGTCCTCGAGAGCGGGCCGCGGTAGGCCCGGCCGGGGTCAGTCCCGCTTCCCGGCGGCGGCCGCGTCGACGCAGACGACGCCCCGGTTGCCGTCCTCGTCGGCGATCACGGTGAGGGCGGGCGCGTCGCTGTCGTCCACGACGGTGCCACCCGCGGCGACGGCGGCAGTGATCCGTTGCTCGGCCACCTCGGCCGCGACGTAGACCTCGACGTGGAACCGCTGGCCCGGGGACCCGGGCTCGTCGGCGTCCCCGAACCACAGGTTCGGCACCCGGCCCGTGGCGTCCCGGACCTCGTCGCTGGGGGATCCGCGCCCCTGGGACTCGGCGCTCCCGGTCAGCAGGGCGGCCCACACGGGGGCGATGGTCGCGGAGCGCGCCGTGTCGAGGCCGAGCTCGACCTCGCTGACCGACGCGGGGTCTGCGGCGAGCCGGTGGTCGGCGGCGACCTCGGTGATCCGTCGCGCGAGGTCGACGTCCTGCTGCGTCACCCACTCGACGACGTGCTCGGTGCCGTCGTCCTCGCGATAGACGGCGTCGTCGGTGACCAGCTCGAGATCGACGTGTCCGCGGCCGATCGACACGTGCGGGTGGTGTCCGAGCGCGTCGCCCGCCTCACCCACCGCGGCGACGAACCGGGCGCCGGCGCCGAAGTCGTCGACCAGGTAGCGCGCATGCAGTCCCTGGGCGAGCTTGCGCCAGTCGGTCAGGTCGGCCTCGGCGATCTGTGCGCTCCTCAGCATGTCCATGCACGGGGACCCTAGCCCTGAACCGGCCCGCTGGGCAGGGGTCGCTCCACCCGTCCAGGTGGACCACCCGGTCCGGCGATCAGTCCCACCAGTGCAGGTCGCGGCAGGCACTGCGCACGGCCTGCGACCGGTCGTCTCCACGTACCCGAGCACGGACATGACCACAGTCGACCAGCGGCCGGACCTGCGGCGGAGATGTGTGTGGGATCGGTGTCACCTGGTGGCACCGATCCCACACCCAAGGTCGGCCGAGGCGGGTGGAGTCCGACGGCGAGCGGACGGGCGCCCGCCTAGGGTCGAGGTCGTGCAGACCCAGACCCACGAGCTCACGTTCAGCGACACCGAGGTCCGCAAGCGGTTCGTCTCGTGGGACCGGGGCGAGGCCGAGCGGGAGTGGGGCTGCCTGCGCCTGCTGGCCGAGCACGCGCCGGGGGTCGCGCCCCGGCCGCTGCGGCGCGAGATCGAGGACGGCGCCCCGGTCGTCGTCATGGAGCGCCTGCCCGGCCGCCCGCTTGGCGACGAGCCGCTGACGGCTGTGGAGACCGCCTCGCTGGGCGAGGCGCTGCGCAGCCTGTACGACGTCCCGCTCGCCGCGGTGCGCGCCGCCGGGATCAGCGAGCGCACCTACGGCATCTCGACGCACGCCGGCACCGTCGCGGAGTGGCTGGGGGAGTCCTACGACCTGGCGGCCTGCCAGGACCCGGTGCTGGTGGCGACCGCGGTCGACCGGGCCCTCGCGGCGCTGGCCGCCCCGGGTGCGCTCCCGGAGCCGGAGCTGCGGGGCCTGGGCATCGCCGATCTCAACCCGGCCAACGTCCTGTGGGACGGGGAGCGGTGCCGGCTCGTCGACTTCGAGGACGGCGGGCTCAGCGACCCGGCGTACGAGCTCGCGGACCACGTCGAGCACATCGCGAGCCGGCTGACCGGGGTGTACGACGCGCAGGCCCTGGTCGGCGCGGTCGGTCTCGACGGGGCCGCACGGCAGCGCTTCGGGGCCTACCGCCCGCTGTGGGCCGCCTTCTGGCTGGCCATGCTGCTGCCGGGCAACGGCGGGTGGCGACGCAACCCGGCGGGCACCACGGAGCGGCAGGCGCGCCACCTGCTGGACCTGCTCGAGCCCTGACGGGTCAGGGAGCGAGCAGGGCGTTGGCGCAGGTCGCGAGCTCGTTGGTGGCGGTGAGCGGGTTGTCGACCACGCCCTGGGTGGTGCACTGGGCCACGGCCTGGACGTAGGTGAGCGTCTGGTCCAGCGGCGGGACGCTGGTCGACGGCAGGGTCGGCAGAGTGGGGGGCACGGGGACCGGGACCGGCGCCTTGGTGGTCGGCGTCTTCGTGGGTTCCTGGGTCGGCTGCTGGGTGGGCGTCTGGGTGGGCGTCGCGGTCTTGGTGGGTTGCTTGGTGGGCTTCTTCGTCGGTGTGGCGGTGGGGGTGCCGGCCACGGCGACCGGGTTGCCCTGCTGGTCGTCCTTGCCACCGCGGCCCTTGTCCTTGCCCGGACCCGCTGGTCCGGTGGGGGCGGGGACGAAGACGCCGGCGGACGTGGTGCGGGTCGGCACGGACGTGAACTCACCGTCCATGTAGGCCTGCATGATCGACAGGACCAGGTCGACGTAGTCGTTGGAATGGTTGTAGCGGTAGACGCTGGCGCGCTGGCCCTGCTCGGCGGACAGGTCGTCCTCGCCGGAGCAGAGGTAGACCGCGGTGGCGAGGGCGGCGTCGTCGATGTCCTGGGGGTTGCGCCTGCCATCGTTGTCGCCGTCGACGCCGACGACCGTCCAGGTCGACGGGATGAACTGCATCGGGCCGACCGCGCGGTCGAACTTCTTGTCCGAGTCGTACTGCCCGGCGTCGGTGTCGGTGATCCGCTGGGTGTTGTTGCGCCCGTCGAGCGCGATGCCGTAGATGCCGGGCTGGGCGACGCCGTCGTCACCGAGGACGTTGCCGCCGAAACGACCGTGGTCGGACTCGACGCGCCCGATGGCCGCGATCAGCTGCCAGGGGAGGTCGCAGGACGTGTCGGCGGCGTTGATGACCGACTCGGCCCGCTGGTAGGCCGCGAGGGCGGCGGACGGGATGCCGCTGGCGGAGGCGGTGTCGACGATCCGGGCGGCCCGGCCGCGGGGCACGCTGGGGGCCACCACCCCCGGCACGGAGACGCTGGCGGGGGCCTCGATGGCCTGCGCCGGGACCGTGGTGCCGTCGGGCAGTGCGCCCGAGCCCTCGTCGCCGGCGACCGCGGAGCCGATGCCCGAGCCGGCCATGCTGGCCGTCCACGCGGCGGAGAGCACGGCCAGCGGCACGAGTGCCGTGGCCTTGTGCATGCGGCCGAATGCGGACATCTGCTGGTCTCCCCGTGGTCAGGTGGTGCTGTGTCGCCGGAGCGGTCGCGGCCTCCCTCGAGCTCGCGTGTGGTTCCAACGAATGTTGTCACAGTGAGTTACGTCGCACCACCGGGCTGTGACCTGCGTCCCATCCCGGCCCCTCCGTGACAGTGGTGTGGCGCCCCCATCCTCCCCCGATGAGGCCGCCGTGACACCCCGTGCGGGCAATTCGTACCCAAGACTCGGGCGGATGGGTCCCCGGGCCGCCCGCCCAGCTGCACCCGCCGAGCGGGTGGGCGCGGCTCCGCACCGCCCTCCCGAATACGTCCGGGCTTGGTGGCTGGGCGACAATGACCGGGTGACCCAGCCCCTGCAGGCCACGGCCCCGACCACCCACAGCAGCGCGCTCTTCGAGCGGGCCCGCGCCGTGACCCCCGGTGGGGTCAACTCACCGGTCCGTGCGTTCAACGCGGTGGGCGGGACCCCCCGCTTCATCCGCTCGGCCTCCGGCGCCTGGCTCACCGACGTCGACGGCAACGAGTACGTCGACCTCATCTGCTCGTGGGGCCCGATGCTGCTCGGCCACGCCCACCCCGAGGTGCAGGCCGCGGTCGCCGCGGCGGTGGCACGCGGGACGTCGTACGGCACCCCCACCGAGCCCGAGGTCGAGCTGGCCGAGGAGATCGTCTCCCGCACGCCGGTCGAGGCGGTCCGCTTCGTCTCCAGCGGCACCGAGGCGACCATGTCGGCGATCCGGCTGGCCCGCGGCTTCACCGGTCGCGACCTCGTCGTGAAGTTCGCCGGCTGCTACCACGGCCACGTCGACGCGCTGCTCGCCTCGGCGGGCTCCGGCCTGGCCACCCTCGCCGTCCCCGGCACGCCCGGCGTCCCGGCCTCCGCGGCGGGCGAGACGATCGTGCTGCCCTACAACGACCGGGCCGCGGTGGAGCGGGCCTTCGCCGAGCACGGCGACCGGATCGCCTGCCTCATCACCGAGGCCACCCCCGGCAACATGGGCGTCGTCCCTCCCGAGCCGGGCTTCAACGGCTTCCTCGCGGAGACCTGTCGTCGGCACGGCGCGCTCTTCGTCAGCGACGAGGTGATGACCGGCTTCCGCGCCACCCGGCAGGGCGGCTGGGGTCTCGACGGCGCCGTGGAGGGGTGGACCCCCGACCTGATGACCTTCGGCAAGGTGATGGGCGGCGGCTTCCCGGCCGCGGCCTTCGGCGGCCGCGCCGACGTGATGGGCCGCCTGGCGCCGGACGGGCCCGTCTACCAGGCCGGCACCCTCTCGGGGAACCCGGTCGCCACCACCGCGGGGCTCGCCACGCTGCGGCTCGCGACCGAGGAGGTCTACACCCGGCTGGGCGAGACCGCCGCGACGATCGGCTCCGCGGCCGTCGACGCCCTGCAGGGCGCCGGGGTGCCGCACCGCCTCCAGTCGGCGGGCACGATGTTCTCGATCTTCTTCGCCGACGGCGAGGTCCGCGACTTCGCCGGCGCGAGCCGGCAGGACACCGGTGCGTTCGCGGCGTTCTTCCATGCCATGCTCGAGGGCGGGGTCTACCTGCCCCCCTCGGCGTACGAGGCGTGGTTCGTGTCGGCGGCCCACGACGACCGCGCCGTGCAGACCGTCCTCGACGCGCTGCCCGCGGCCGCCCGTGCCGCCGCGGCGGCCATCCCCTCCGACAGCGAAGGAAACCGCTCCTGATGGAGACGATCGTCCACCTGCTCCGCCACGGCGAGGTCCACAACCCCGAGGGCATCCTCTACGGCCGTCGCGACGGGTTCCACCTCTCCGACCTGGGCACCCGGATGGCCCGCCGGGTCGCCGAGACGATCGGTGACCGCGACATCGTCCACCTGGTCAGCTCGCCGCTGGAGCGGGCCCGCGAGACCATCGCGCCGCTCGCCGCAGCACGCGGGCTGGAGCCGGTGATCGACAAGCGAGTCATCGAGTCGGCCAACAAGTTCGAGGGGATCAGCTTCCGCGACGGCGGCATGACCTTCGTCAAGCGTCCGGCGCTGCTGCGCCACATGTACAACCCCGTGAAGCCGTCGTGGGGCGAGCCGTACGACGACATCGCGGCGCGGATGATGGCCGCCGTCCACGACGCGCGCGACGCCGCCCGCGGCCACGAGGCGGTGGTGGTCTCCCACCAGCTGCCGATCTGGACCACCCGCCTCTTCGCGGAGCGCAAGTCCTACCTCCACCACCCCAAGAAGCGCCAGTGCACCCTGTGCTCGCTCACGTCGCTGCACTTCGACGACGACCGCCTGGTGCGGGTGACCTACTCCGAGCCGGCCGGCGACATGATCCCGGTGGCCGACCGGTCGGCACCGTTCTCGGCCGGTGGGGCCGCCGCGGAGGACCGGCCCTGATCGTGCGCTCCCACCCCTCGCGCCCACGGACCCCCGGCGCCCTCGTCTCCCTGCTCGCCTGCCTCCTCCTCGGCACGGTGGCCCTCGGCGGCTGCTCGTCCCTGGAGGGCTCGGGCGACAAGGGCTACGTCACCAGCGACGGCCAGGTCGAGGTCGTGGCCGCCGCCGACCGCGGCGAGCCGATCGAGCTCGAGGGCGAGGACCTGGACGGTGAGCCGCTGTCGCTCGCCGACCTGCGTGGGCAGCCCGTGGTGGTCAACGTCTGGTGGTCGGCCTGCCCGCCGTGCCGGGTCGAGCAGCCGGACCTCACCGAGGCGGCGGCCGAGCTCGAGGGCGAGGCGGCCTTCGTCGGGCTCAACATCCGTGACTCGTCGTCCGACCAGGCCAACGCCTACGTCCGGACGTTCGACGTGCCCTACCCGTCCTTCTACTCCGCCGACGGCAAGGCGCTGGTGCCCTTCTACGGCACCCTGACCGCCTACACCGTGCCGGCGACCGTGGTGCTCGACGCCGAGGGGCGCATCGCCGCCTCGGTCCTCGGCGCCCTGCCGTCGAAGCAGACGCTGGTCGACCTCGTCAACGACACCGCCGCCGAGGCCACCGCTGCCGGGGACGCCTCGTGAGCGACTGGTTCACCGACCAGGCCGCGTACGGCTCGCTCGCCCTCGCGGTCCCCGTCGCCCTGCTCGCCGGCCTGGTCTCGTTCTTCTCCCCGTGCGTGATCCCGCTGCTGCCGGGCTACCTCTCCTACGCGACCGGGCTGTCCGGCGCCGACCTGGAGAACGCCCGCCGCGGCCGGATGCTCGCGGGTGCCCTGCTCTTCGTCCTCGGCTTCACCGTCGTCTTCGTGGCCATCGGGACGGCGGCCGGCTCGATGGGCGCCTGGCTGGTCGACTGGAAGCGCGAGATCACCGTCGTGCTCGGCCTGGTGACGATCGTGCTGGGACTGATGTTCGCCGGACTGATGCCCGGCCTCCAGCGCGACTGGCGCGTCCACCAGGTGCCGGCCGTGGGCCTCGCCGCGGCGCCGCTGCTGGGCTTCCTCTTCGGCCTGGGCTGGAGCCCGTGCATGGGGCCCACACTCGCGGTGATCACCAACCTCTCCCTCAACGAGGGCACTGCGGCCCGCGGCGCCCTGCTGTCGGCGATCTACGCCCTGGGCCTCGGCCTGCCGTTCATCATCGCCGCCCTCGCCTACCGCCGCGCGCTGACCGTCTTCGCCGTCATCCGCCGCCACCAGCTGTGGGTGATGCGGGCCGGGGGGCTCATGCTCGTGCTCGTCGGCGTCCTGCTGGTCACCGGCCTGTGGGACCAGATGGTCCAGTGGCTCCAGGTCCGCATGGTCACCTCCTTCGAGACGGCGGTCTGAGGTGACCACCCACTCGTCCGGTGACGACCGGCAGGCCCAGCCGATGCCCACCGACATGAGCGCGCGCGAGCTCGCACGCTGGTCGTGGCGGCAGCTCACGTCGATGCGCACCGCCCTGGTGCTGCTGCTCCTCCTCGCGCTGGCCGCGATCCCCGGTTCGGTCGTCCCGCAGGAGGACGTCGACGCGCTGGCCGCCGGCCGGTGGAAGGACGCGCACCCCGACCTGGCACCGGTCTACGAGCGGCTCGGGCTGTTCTCGGTCTACGACTCGGTGTGGTTCTCCGCGATCTACATCCTGCTGATGATCTCGCTGGTCGGCTGCATCCTGCCCCGGTCCGCGGTCTACTGGCGGGCGCTGCGGGCCCGGCCGCCCCGCGCCCCCCGCAACCTGTCCCGCCTGCCGGAGCACGCGTCGTACCGGACGGACGAGGGGGCGGACGACGTCCTCGCGGCGGCCGCGACGGAGCTGAGGCGGCGTCGCTACCGCGTCGAGGTCCGCGAGGGCGCGGTCTCGGCCGAGAAGGGCTACCTGCGGGAGGCCGGCAACCTGCTCTTCCACCTGTCGGTGCTCGTGGTGCTGGTCGGATTCGCCGTCGGTGGGCTGTTCGGCTTCAAGGCCGGCGTCATCGTGACCGTCGGCAACGGCTTCTCCAACAACCCGACGCAGTACGACGAGTTCGTCCCCGGCAGCCTCTTCGGTGCCGACGACATGGACGGCTTCTCCGTGGCGGTGGAGGACTTCGACATCACCTGGCTGACCGAGGGGCCGGCCAAGGGGCAGGCGCGCAAGTTCGTCTCCCACCTCGACTACACGACGGCCGACGGCGAGAGCGGCACCTACGACCTGCGCGTCAACCACCCGCTGGCCATCGGCGACACCGAGGTCTTCCTGATCGGGCACGGCTACGCCCCCGTCGTCACGATCACCGACGGCAACGGGGACGTGGCCTACAGCGGCCCGACGATTTTCCTGCCGACGGGCCCGACCTTCGACAGCTTCGGTGTCATCAAGGCGCCGGACGCGCAGCCCGGCCAGATCGCCCTGGAGGGCACGTTCTACCCGACGTTCGCCCTCGGCGACGGCCTGCCGCGGTCGGTGTTCGGCGACGCGGTCAACCCGCTGATGTCGCTGTTCGTCTACACCGGCGACCTCGGGCTCGACGACGGCGGCAGCCAGTCGGTCTACGTGCTGGACAAGTCGAACGCCGAGCAGCTCATGCAGGACGACGGCCAGCCGCTGCGGCTCGACATGCGTCCCGGCGACACGGTGGAGCTGCCCGACGGGCTCGGCACCGTGACCTTCGACGGCGTCCAGCGCTGGAACAAGCTGCAGATCAGCGAGACCCCCGGCAAGCTCGTCGCCCTCGGGGGCGTCGTGCTGGCCCTCGTCGGCCTCCTCGGGTCGCTCTTCATCCGGCCGCGCCGGCTGTGGGTGCGGGCCCGCGAGCAGGACGGCGCCACCGTCGTGGACGTCGCCGCCCTCGACCGCTCCAACGGCGGTGACCCCGACCGGGGTGCCGCCGAGCTCGTGGCGATCATGGACACCCTGCGCGCCGGTTCCGGCGGCGCGGGCAGCACCACCAAGGAGAGCTCGTGACCGACGCATCGTGGGAGACCCTCAGCAACCAGGCCGTCGCGGCCGCCGGGGTCGTCTACTTCCTCGCCCTGATGGCGCACCTGGTCCAGTGGGCGTCGTTGCGCAAGCTGCCGGCCGACGAGGTGGTCACCACCGGGCGCACCGCGATGGCCGGTCGCCTCGGCGTGCTGCTGACCGCGGTGGCGGCGCTCGTGCACGGCCTGGCGCTCGTCGCGCGGGGCATGGCCGCGGACCCCAACCGGGTGCCCTGGGGCAACATGTACGAGTTCACGCTCTCCGGCACCTTCGTCGTCACCCTGCTCTACCTGCTCCTGCTGCGCCGCTTCGACCTCGAGTGGATGGGCCCCCTCGTCGTGGGCCTCGTGCTGGCGCTGATGATGACCGCGGTCGTCTGGCTCTACTCGCCGGTCGCGCCGCTCACCGAGGCGCTCTACAGCCCGTGGCTGGTCATCCACGTGGTGTCCGCGGTCATCGCCACCGGCGCCTTCACCCTGGGCGGTATCTGCTCGGTGCTCTACCTGCTCAAGGAGCGCTCCACCAAGGAGCGCGGCTACCTCGCCCGGGTGCCCGAGCTGGCCTCCCTGGACCGGATCTCCTACCGGATGCACGCCTTCGCGTTCCCGGTGTGGACCTTCGCCGTGCTCATCACCGGGCCGATCTGGGCCCACCAGGCCTGGTCGTCGTACTGGAATTGGGACCCCAAGGAGGTCTGGGCCTTCATCACCTGGGTCGTCTACGCGGCCTACCTCCACGCCCGCGCCACGGTCGGCTGGAAGGGCCGCAACGCGGCGTACGTCGCGCTGGTGGGCCTGGCGACGCTGTGGTTCAACTTCATCGGGATCAACTTCTTCAGCACGAGCTCGCAGCACTCCTACGCTGCGCCCGCGCTGGTCGAGCAGCGACCGGCGTACGACGACGTCGCCCCCGGCCGCGCGGCTCAGGTGCCGGTGCCGGTCCCGCCGGGACCGCCGGTCCCGCCTTCTTCCTGACGTCGCTTGCGGTCGAGGTCGCGCAGGAATTCGGGGTCGTCGTCGGGTCCGTGAGGACGTGGGGGCGGCGCCGCGGGTCGTCGCGGCGGCGGGCGCAGGCCGCGCTGCTGGGCCACCCGCACGAGGGCGTAGACGACCAGTGCCAGCAGCACGAGGAACACCAGGAACTTCACCCCCCCAATGTAGGCGGCCACGCAACCGCCCACCTGGGTCATGCTCCCGGGCAGCACCTAGGCTTGGTGGCGTGAAGGAGTTCTTCGTCTACACCGCCCTGCGTGTCCTGCTGTTCATCGGCATGGTCGGCCTCGTCCTCGGCGTCTGGACGCTGCTCGACGGCGACGGCCGGGTCAACATGATCTGGCCCGTGGTCATCGCGTTCGCGCTCTCGGGGGTCGCGTCGTACTTCCTGCTCAACCGCCAGCGCGACGCCTTCGCCCGCAAGGTCGAGGAGCGCGCCGCCCGCGCCAGCGCGGCGTTCGACGAGCGCCGCGCCCGCGAGGACAAGGAGTAGTCAGAAGCTCGTCAGCGAGTACGGCGCGGGCCCGCCGTCCATGAGCCGGCCCAGCCGCTCGACCGCCTCGCGGCCTCCCGTGAGACGACCGGCGCTGGCCAGCGACTCGACCCGCACCCCGCCCAGGTAGAGCGACCCGAGCGTCTCCGCGGTGACCGTGAGGTCGGCGTCGTCGTCGGTGGCCGTGACCTCCGCCCGGCCGTCGACCGCCTCGATCCGCCAGGCACCCTCCGCGTGGCCGAGGGGGTCGGTGACCCCCAGGACCACCGTGTCGTCGGTGAACCACGGCCGCGCGCCCAGCGCGACCGGCACGTCGAGCACGCGGACCCAGAGGTGGTCGTAGACACTCCGGACGCCGATCACGTCGCTGTTGACCAGCGCCCAGTAGAGCGGGTCGTCGGGGTGGCTGTTGCGCACCGCGACCCGCGAGGAGAGGTCGATGTCGGCCAGGAACCGCCACAGGCCCAGGTGTGCGGAGGTGTCGAGGGTGAGCAGCTCGGCGGTGACGGTGGCGGGCTTGTCGCCCTCGCCCTCGGCGTACTTGTAGAGGACGTAGCCGTCGGGCCGCTCGTCGGCGTCGAGGTGGACGGCGCCGCGCAGCTTGTCGTCGGTGCCGCCCGTGGCCGGGTCGAAGCGGCCGGTCTGCCAGGCGCGGTAGAAGTGCGGGCGCTCGACCGACCCGCGCGAGGAGGCGTGGAAGCGGTCGAACAGGTCGCTGGCGGTGTCCCACAGGTCGGCCGGCTCGACGAGCTCGACGCGGCCGGGGTCGACGAAGTCGCGCAGCGCGAAGCTCGACGTGGTGTCGACCTCGATCCGACGGCGGAAGGTGGCGGGGCCGAAGCCGAAGCGGCCGTAGATCGACGCCTCGGAGACGGTGAGCGCGGCGACCGGGGCGGTGGCCTGGGCGAGGTCGTCGACCATCATCCGCCGCAGCAGGCCGCGCCGGCGGTGGGCGGGGCTCACCGTGACGTCGCTGATCATGTGCAGCGGCACCGTGGCGGCGCCCGCGTTGAGCGTCTTGGTCCACGAGCTGAAGGTCGCGACGGGCAGCGGCCCGGCCCCGAAGGTGCCCTCCGGGAGCCACGCCCCGGCCAGCCGGAGCGAGTCCTCCCGGGCGGTCTCGCGCCAGATCTCGAGGGTGCTCTCCGAGGGGCGGCCGTCGTGGAAGCCACGGCTGACCGCCCCCATCCAGGCATCGACGGCGGCCTTGCCCTCGGCGGTGTCGTCGTGCGGGTCCAGGGTCCTGTGCTCGTACTCCACGGACCTCACGCTAGTCAGCGCGGCAACCGGATTTTCCGCGGGTAGTTGGGGACGAGTTGGTAGGCCCGGACGATGTTCGAGCCACCAGGTCGTCCCAAACTACGCGGGCATCCCCGCCGCCCGGGGACCGCGCTCAGGCGGCGAGGAGGCCGTCGACCTGGTTGACGGCGGCCGTGAGGCCCTCCTCCATCCCCATGTCGAGCACCTTCTGGAGGTCCTCGGCGGTGGCGTACGTCGCCGTCATGACCATCCGGGTGCTGCCAGCGTCGGCAGCGACCAGGTCGACGCCGATGGTGCCGAGGGGCGCCGACTCCTGCGGGTTGCCCTCGGCGTCCGCGAAGCCGTCGTCGTACCCGAGGCGGGTGGGCTTCTCGACCTCGGTGATGTCCCAGTAGCCCGGGTAGACCTCACCGTCGGGGCCGGTCATGTGGTACTTGACCCGGGCGCCCGGCGCGAGCTCGTGCTCGGTGAACGTGGCCGGGTAGGTCGGCGGACCCCACCAGCGCTCGAGCTGGCGCGGGTCCTCCCAGATCTGCCAGACCCGGTCCACCGGGGCGGCGAACTCGGAGGTCACGGTGATGGTGCGGCTGTCGAGGTCCTTGGCGACGTCGATGACGGGCATGTCAGGTCTCCTTCTGAGTGGTCGGGTGGGTCCGGTCGTCCTCCAGCAGCGCGTCGATTCGGTCGACGCGACCGCGCCAGACCTGCTCGAACTCGACGAGCAGCGCGGTGACCGACCGGACGGCCTCCACCTCACCGCTCGCCAGCTGCTCGCGCCCGCTGCGTCGCTTGGAGACGAGGCCGGCACGCTCGAGCACCGCGACGTGCTTCTGCACGGCCGCGAAGCTCATCGGGTAGTGCTGGGCCAGCGCCGAGACGGAGTGCTCGCCCGCCAGCACGCGACGGAGGATGTCGCGCCGCGTGCTGTCGGCGAGGGCGTGGAAGAAGGCGTCCGCCTGCTTCTCCCGGTCGCTGGTCATGCGCCTAACGTACAACCAATCAGTTGTACGTTGTCAAGGGTCCGGCCGTGATCCGGTGTCAGGACGTGAGGAGGAGGGGTACGGCGACCAGCACCGACCAGGCCAGCTGGCCGACCCCGGTCTGCTGGAGCACCGGCACCAGCGCCGGGCCGACCGCGCCACCGAGGACGGTGCGGACGGGCGGGACCATCCGGAGCAGGAACCCGAGCCCGAGGAGCGCCCACCACGTCGTGGCGGCCGCGACGGCCACCACGGCCAGCGCCGCGGCCAGCACCAGCAGCGCGTAGAGGCCCCGGGTCCGCTCGGCCCCCAGCTTGACGGCGAGCGTCCGCTTGCCGGCCTCGACGTCGGTGGGGATGTCGCGCAGGTTGTTGGCCACCAGGATCGCGCAGGCGAGGGCGCCGACGCCCACGGCGGCGTACAGCGCGGCCCACTCGAAGGTCTCGGTCTGGACGTACGTCGTCCCGACCACGGCGACGAGGCCGAAGAACACGAAGACCATGACCTCGCCGAGGCCGAGGTAGCCGTAGGGCCGCGACCCGCCGGTGTAGAACCAGGCGGCGAGCACGCAGACCAGCCCGACGGCGACCAGCCACCAGGCGGTGGTGGCGGCGAGCACGAGCCCGGCCACGGCGGCGACGCCGAACGCGGCGAACGCGGCCGCCTTGACCGCACCGGGCGATGCGGTGCCCGAGCCGACGAGACGCATCGGGCCGACCCGGTCCGCGTCGGTGCCGCGGATCCCGTCGGAGTAGTCGTTGGCGTAGTTGACCCCCACCTGGAGGGCCAGGCTCACCACGAGGGCGAGCAGCGCCTTCCACCAGACCGCGCCGTCGACGTACGCCGCGACGCCGGTGCCCGCGAGCACGGGGGCGACGGCAGCGGGCAGGGTGCGGGGGCGGGCTCCGGCGAGCCAGTCAGACGGTGATGCCACCGGAGGATTCAAGCACCCGGGCCGACGGCCCCGGAGGGCGCGCCCGGCGCACCCGGGCTGGCCGGCTGCTCGATCGTCGGAGGACCGACCGGGGCGACGTCGTCCTCGACCTCGTGGGCGGCGGCGTCGGCGAGCACGTCGGCCGGGACGTGCTTCTCGAGGAAGCGCCGGGCCATGGCGGTGGAGGGGTGGAGGGCCACGGCGGCGGCGGTGATGATGCCGGCGATGATCATCCAGCCGATCGCTCCCCAGTTCATCGCGAGGAACGTGAACGCCGCCGGCGCCCAGACCCGGCCCAGCGTGCCGCTGAGCTCGGAGGCGCCCTGGTACTCACCGCGGCGGCGGGGGTCCATCAGCTCGGCCTCGAAGGTCCAGCTCGCCGCCGAGAGGAAGAGCTCGGCCCCGGTCAGGGTGATGTGGCCGAGGAAGAACAGCGTGATGGTGGCCCACCCGATCGACTCGTGGGTCGACAGCGTGATCACGCACGAGACGACGAAGAAGGCGGTCGAGATGCGGATGGCCCGCAACGCCGTGCGGGTGTCCTTGACGCCCCGGGCGGCCGCCATCGGCAGCACGATGCACATCACCGTGTTGGTCGCGAAGAGGAAGCCGAGGACCACCCAGGGGGCGTCGGTCTTGTCGACCAGCCACAGCGGGATGACCAGGTTGAGGATCACCTGGTTGGTCCACAGCACGCCGGTGAAGAAGGTGGTGGCCAGCCAGCCGACGTTGCGCATCGGTCCCGGGCCCGCGATCCGGACCTTGCGCTCGTCGACCGTCTTGAGGTCGTGCGGTGCCTTGGGCAGGCGGGTCACGTTGACGGCGTTGACCATGAAGACCGCGGCGGTGAAGTACGGCACCATCCCCAGCAGGGTGAGCGACTCCAGCGCCAGCGCGATGATGCCGACGAACGAGCCGAGGGTGAAGCCGACGTTGAGCGCGGAGTACATGTAGGCGCGGGAGGTCACGCGCTCCCGGGGTGGCAGCACGTCGATCGTGTACGCGCCGTGGGCGACGCCGCCGAGGGCGCCGATCACCTCCATCACGACGGCCATCGCGAGGTAGCCGGTGAAGCTGTCGATGAACGGCCAGACCGCGAACATCGCCGCCTGGCCGGCCGAGCTGATGGCCCAGCAGCGCTTGGGGCCGAAGCGGTCGACCAGCCTGCCCATCGGGTACGCCGCGATGAACCCGGCGATGCCCGCGAGCGTCAGGCCGAGGCCCACCTGCGCGGGGGTCAGGCCGACGATCTGCGTGAAGAAGACGGCCGACCCGGCCATGAACGTGCCCTCGCCCAGCGCGAACAGCAGCGACTGCAGCGCCAACCGCCCGGCCAGCGGCGACGGGGGGATCGCCTGGTGCTTGAGCGTCGTCAGGATGCTCAACGCGGTCCTCCCGTCGACATGGTGGTCCTCTCCAGGTACCGCTCGGCCGAGCGGGACGTCGTACGCATGGTGGCGGTGGCGACCAGGACGATCGCGGCGATCACCAGCCAGCCGGTGGTGCCGTGCTCCATCGCCAGCCAGGTGAACAGGGCGGGGGCCCACACCGACCCGGCAGTGTGACCGATGTGGGCCGCTCCCTGGTACTCGGCGCGCTGGTCGGGGTCGGTCAGCTCCGACTGGTAGCCCCAGCTCCCGGCCGACTGGAAGAGCTCGGCGCCCGTGACGGTGACGTGCCCGACCCACACCAGGAGGATCGTGACCCAGCCCAGTGTGTCGTGGGTGACGAGCACGATCAGGCACGAGAGCACGAAGAAGAAGGCCGAGATGTACGACGCTCGCAGCGAGCGGGCGACCGAGTCGACGCCGCGCGCCGCGGCGACCTGGAGGAGCACGGCCATCACGGTGTTGGTG
Organism: Nocardioides terrigena; assembly: GCF_003047265.1. GTDB lineage: Bacteria > Actinomycetota > Actinomycetes > Propionibacteriales > Nocardioidaceae > Nocardioides > Nocardioides terrigena. The sequence continues at coordinate 314,685 of NZ_PZYY01000001.1, forward strand.
CCGAACAGGAACGCCAGCAGCACCCGGGGGGCGTCGGTCTCCTCGACCAGCCACAGCGGGATCACGATGTTGAGCAGCACCTGGTTGGTGCCCAGCACCCCGTCGGCGGTCATCAGGCCGAGGAAGGCGCGGTTCTTGAGGGCGCCCGGCTTGATGAGCTGGTCGTCGTCGTGCGTCGGCTCCTTGGCCGGCGGCTCGGGGAGCCGGGTGATCCAGAAGGTGTTGAGGGCGAGGATCGCGGCGGTCAGCACGGGCACGGCGCGCACGACGTCGTCGTTGTTGGTCGCGAGGGCCGCACCGCCGATGAGGGCACCGATGGTGAAGCCGATGTTGAGGGCGGCACGCATGAACGCCAGCGACTCGACCCGCTCCTCCTTGGAGAAGATGTCGAGCGTGTAGGCGCCGCGGCCGTTCCAGCCGGCGACGCTCACCGCCTCGAGCACGACCATCATCGCGACGTAGGCGACGAACCCGTCGATGAAGGGCCAGAGGAGGTAGAGCGCCGCGGTGAGGCCGGCGCTGATGGCCCAGATGCGCTTGGTGCCGACGCGGTCGGCCAGCTTGCCGGCCGGGACGGCGAGGAAGAACGAGACCAGCCCGGCCACGGTCAGGCCGACGCCCACCTGGGCGGCGGAGAGCCCGACGATCTGGGTGAAGAACACCGCGCTGCCGGTGATGAAGGTGCCCTCGCCGACGGCGAACAGGATCGACTGGACACTGAGGCGCCGGGCCAGCGGCGACGGAGGCAGCTGGCGCTGCCACCAGCCGGGGTCAGGGTCGATCGGGGGAGTCGTCGGTGCCATCGGTCCGGAGTGCCCCGAGGACTCCGGCAGATCGGGTGGCTGGGAGGTCATTGCCGCCCATTCTCCCCCCGGGACTAGCGTGCGTCTCGTGAATTCCTTGCGTCCGGTGCGGGGTGGGGCCACCGAGGTGGTCGCCGCGCTGCGGGACTGGCTGGCGGTGATGGCCGAGCCCGTGCCGCTCGTGGTGGAGACATCGGGGTCGACGGGCACGCCCAAGCGGGTCGAGCTGGCCCGGCACGCGGTCCTCGCCTCCGTGCACGCGTCCGCGGCCCGCCTCGGGGCCGGCGGCCAGTGGCTCCTGGCGCTGCCGGCGTCGTACGTCGCGGGCGTGCAGGTCGTCTGCCGCTCGCTGGTCGCGGGCCACGAGCCGGTCGTGGTCGAGGGCTCCTTCGCGCACACACTGGCCGGCCTGCCGCACCACCGCGACGTCCCCCTCTTCACCTCGCTGGTGCCCACCCAGCTGCACCGGCTGCTCACCGACGAGCGCGAGGTCGAGGCCCTGCGTCACCTGCACACGATCCTGCTCGGCGGCGGTCCGATCGACCCGGCCCTGCGCCGGCGGGCCGAGGACGCCGGCCTGCACGTCGTCGCGACGTACGGCGCCAGCGAGACCGCCGGCGGCTGCGTCTACGACGGCCACCCGCTCGACGGCGTCGCCGTGGCGATCGGGACCGACGGCCGGATCCGGATCGGCGGCCCGACCCTGTTCGAGGGCTACGTCGACGACCCGGAGCTGACGGCGAGCACGCTGGTCGACGGCTGGTACCTCACCGCCGACGCCGGTCGCCTCGACGAGGACGGTCGGCTGCACGTGCTCGGCCGCCTCGACGACGTGGTCGTCAGTGGCGGGGTCAACGTGCCCCTCCCCGCGGTCGCGCGCCGGCTGCGCGAGCACCCGGCGGTCGACTCCGCCGAGGTGGTCGGCGTCGTGGACGAGGAGTGGGGGCACCGGGTCGTGGCCTTCGTCGTCGTGGTCGGGGCCGGGGTCGTGGCGCTGGAGGAGGTCCGCGACTGGGTCGGCGAGGAGCACCCGCGGTCGTGGGCGCCCCGCCGGGTCGTCGCCCTGGACGCGCTGCCCCTGCTCGACAACGGGAAGGTCGACCGGCAGGCGCTCGTGGCGCGCGCGGGGGAGGAGTCGTGATTCGGGTCTTCAGCATCCCGCTGCGCACCCGGTTCCGCGGCATCACCGTCCGCGAGGGCGTGCTGGTCGAGGGTCCGGCGGGCTGGGGGGAGTGGAGCCCCTTCACCGAGTACGACGCCCCGACCGCGCGACCGTGGTGGCGCGCCGCCGAGGAGGCCGCCGCCGGGGACTGGCCCGCCCCGCTGCGCGACGCCGTGCCCGTCAACGTGACGGTGCCCGCGTGCAGCCCCGAGCGCGCGCACGCGATCGTGCGGGCGGGCGGGTGCACAACCGCCAAGGTCAAGGTCGCCGAGGTCGGCCAGACCCTCGGCGACGACGAGGCGCGCCTCGAGGCGGTGCGCGACGCGCTCGGCCCCGGGGGGATCATCCGGGTCGACGCCAACGGCGGCTGGGACGTCGACGAGGCGGTCGGCGCGATCCGCCTCCTCGAGCGGGCCGCGGGTGGCCTGGAGTACGTCGAGCAGCCCTGCGCCGACGTCGAGGAGCTGGCCGCCGTACGCCGCGCCGTCGACGTGGCGATCGCCGCCGACGAGTCGATCCGCCGGGCGGAGGACCCCTACCGGGTGCGCGACCTGGGTGCCGCCGACATCGCCGTCCTCAAGGTGCAGCCGCTCGGCGGCGTGCGCGCGTGCCTGCGGATCGCCGAGGACATCGGCCTGCCGGTGGTCGTCTCCAGCGCGATCGAGTCGAGCGTGGGCATCGCGGCGGGGGTGGCCCTGGCGGCGGCCCTGCCGGAGCTGCCGCACGCCTGCGGGCTGGCCACCGTGCAGATGCTCACCGACGACGTGGTGACCGAGCCGCTGCTGCCGGTCGACGGGATGCTGCCCGTCCGCACTCCGGTCGTCGACCCCGCCGCGCTCGACCGGCTGGCCGCCGACCCGGAGCGGGTCGCCTGGTGGGAGCGCCGGCTGGCGACCGTGCGGCAGGATCAGCCCTCGTGAACCCGTCGACCGCCCTGTCCCGCGACGTCGTCACCGCGCTGCTCGCGGCGGGGGTGCGCGAGGTCGTCCTCTGCCCCGGCTCGCGCAACGCACCGCTGTCCTTCGCGGTCCACGACGCGGCCCGGGCCGACCTGCTGCGCCTGCACACCCGGGTCGACGAGCGCACTGCCGGCTTCCTCGCGCTCGGGCTCACCAAGGTGGGCGCCCGCGCGGCCGTCGTGTGCACCTCCGGGACGGCCGTGGCCAACCTCCTGCCCGCCGTCATGGAGTCCGCCCACTCCGGCCTCGACCTGGTCGTCGTCACCGCCGACCGGCCGGCGCGGATGCGCGGCACCGGCGCCAACCAGACCACCGACCAGGTGGGGGTCTTCGGCGCCTTCGCCCCGACGACCGTCCTGCAGGCGGGCGGCCCGGCCGTCGGCGACGTGCTGTCGGCCACCGGCGGGCCGGTCCACCTCAACGTCCACCTCGACGAGCCGCTGCTCCCCGATGGTCCGTGGACCGACGTGGCCGCCGACTCCTGGGCCATGTCGTGGGACGACCGCGCCGAGCCCGTCGAGCTCCCGTCCGGTCCACGCACCGTCGTGGTGGCCGGCGACGACGCGGGCCCGCCCGCGCGGGTGCTCGCCCAGGACGCCGGCTGGCCGCTGCTGGCCGAGCCGACCAGCGGCTCGCGCACCGGCGACCACGCCATCCGCACCTACCGCCTGCTGCTGGGCAGCGACCTGGGCGACCGCGTCGAGCGGGTCGTCGTGGCCGGGCACCCGACGCTGTCCCGCCCCGTCACCCGGTTGCTCGGCCGCGACGACGTCGAGGTCGTCTCGATGCGCTCGCGGGGCATCTGGTCGGCGCGACCGTTCGCGGTCAGCCAGGAGGCCGACCGGTACGCCGCCGCGGCCGGCGACCCCGCCTGGCTGGACGAGTGGCGCGAGGCCGACCGGTCGGTGGGCCGCCAGCTCGACCGGCTGCTCGCCGCGGAGCCCGACCTCACACCGTACGAGGTCGCGGGTGCGGTGAGCCGCGCACTGCCGCCCGGAGGGCTGCTGCACGTCGGTGCCTCCAGCCCGATCCGCGACCTGGACCTGATGGTGGCGCGCTACGCCGTCGGCGACCGGCGCAAGGTGATCGCCAACCGTGGTCTCGCCGGGATCGACGGCACGGTGTCGACCGCGATCGGTGCCGCGCTGGGCCGCCCCCGCAGCACCCGGGCCCTGGCGCTCATGGGCGACGTGACCTTCGTGCACGACATGACCGGACTGGTGCTCGGTCCCCGCGAGCAGCACCCCGACCTCACGGTCGTGGTCGTCAACGACAACGGCGGATCGATCTTCAGCATGCTGGAGCAGGGCGCCGACGAGCACCGCGACGCCTTCGACACCCTCTTCGGGACGCCGCACGACGTCGACCTGGCGAGCCTCTGCGCGGCCACCCGCACCCCGCACCTGCGGGTGACGAGCCTGCCCGAGCTCGAGCAGGCGCTGGCGTCGCCCAACGGCGGCATCGAGGTGGTCGAGGCCGTCGTGCGCCGCGACAACCGGCGCGACCTCGACGCCCGGATCAGGGCGCTCCGGCCGGGATCTCGCTGAACGTCGTCCCCAGCAGCGTCGGCGGACCGTCGTCCGGCAGGTGCACCAGGCCGACCGCGAGCTCGTCGACCACCAGCACGCCCCCCTCCCCGGCACGGAGCCGGGTATAGGGCGGGTTCCACCGCACCGCCAGGTCGGGACGGCCGCGCAGCCGGGTCGTGACCCGCAGCGCCACGACGGCGAGGTGGCCGTCCGCGACGGCCACGACCCGCACCGGGGCGCCCTCGGCCCTCGTCCCGACCTCCCAGCCGCGGAAGATCGCCCGCGAGCCCAGGTCGGCCATCGCCCGGCGCCACGCCCGCGACGCCTCGTCGACCCGCAGGCCGTCCTCGGTGCCGCCCTCGAGGAACGCGGCCCAGGCGCCCCGTGCCCCGGTCGCCGCCTCGCGGACCCCGCGGCCGGGGAGCGTCGTGGGTCGCCCCGACCGCGGCAGGTCGCCGGTGACCTCGGTCCGGGCCTCCATCAGCCAGGGGGAGGTCACCGAGTCGCGGACCATCACGTGCACCTCGGGGTCGGCGCCGCGGGCGCGCGCCGCCACCAGCGCCCACATGGGGTAGGCGTCGAACCGCGCGGCGTAGACCCGCAGCCCGGTGTGCGCGGTCGCCTGCCCGTGCCCGAGCCCCAGGGTGCGCCGGGCCGCCGTCTCGTAGCGGTCCACGGCCAGCGCCAGCCCGCGGTCGGCGGCGCGCCACGGGCTCTCGCGGTACGCCGGCGGACCGGCCCGCCGGACCGCCCGCGCCCGCCGCTCGTCGTACGACGCGTAGAGCGCCGGGAGGTCGTCCTCGGTGAGCGACACCTTGGTCCGGGCGAGGGTGGCGGCCTCCTGGGTCGACGGCTCCGGGAGCCGGCAGCCGCTCGCGAGGAGCACGACGGCGAGGGTGGCGGCGAGGGCGGCGGCCGAGGTGGGGGCGCGGCGTCCGGGGCGGGCGGCCTTGCGGGCGCCCGGGCGGCGGACGGGCGCCGGCTCCACGGGGTCGGCGGGGTCGGGCGCCTGGCCCCGCGAGGGCCGGGGGCGTCGGGGGCGTCGGGGACGCAGCAGCTCGACGGCGAGGACCAGCAGCAGCAGCCCGGCACCCGCGACGCCCAGCGCGGCGAGGTAGGCCCCCTCGACCGTCACGCCGAAGGACACCGTCGTCGGGCCGGTGCCGCCGAGCGGGGCGATCACCCACTGCGCGGCCGAGGTGCTGCGGTCGAGCGCCAGCTCCTGCGGCCCGGTGCCGGTCATCTCGCGGGTCCAGAAGTCGGCGTCCTCGGGGTGCCGCGGAGCCCCCCGGCCCGCGTCCTCGGCGACCACGCCGTCGAGCGTGACGCCCTCGAGCCGCACGCGCGTGGAGCGGCCGACGAAGTCGGCCACGTCGACCGGGTGCGCGGTGCCGATGAACACGCCGTCCGGCGCCTGGGCGCGCAGGGTCACCGTCACGCCGTCCCACGCCAGCAGGTCCGGTGCGGTGAGGACCGGACGCCCGTCGGCGCCGAGCGCGGCCGGGCGGTTGAAGACGGTGTCGTCGGAGCCGACGTACGCCGCCGCAGCGGCCCCGGCGAGGAGGCACGCCAGCCCGACGAGGGCCAGCAGCATCCTCCCGAGTCGTCGCACCCGCAGATCATCCCAGCCGCCCGGTGGGGCCCGGACCCCGCGGCCCGCGGACGCGCGGCGACCGTGCGTCGTACTCCTGCCAGACTCTGCGGGTGGAGATCGCCCTCTTCCTCGTCGCCCTCGTCGTCGTGGTCCTCGCCGGCACGGCGCTGGCCGACCGCTTCGACCTGCCCGCCCCGCTGCTGCTTATCCTGGTCGGCGTCGCCGGGACCTACCTGCCGTTCGTGCCGGAGGTCCGCCTCGAGGCCGAGGTGGTGCTGCTGGGCTTCCTGCCGCCGCTGCTGTACGCCGCCGCGCTGCAGACGTCGCTGGTCGACTTCAACGCCAACCGGCGCCCGATCCTGCTGCTCTCGGTCGGGCTGGTGCTCTTCACGGCGTTCGGGGTCGGTGCGGTCGTGCACTGGATGGTGCCGGCGATCTCCTGGCCGCTGGCCATCGCCGTGGGCGCGGTCGTGGCGCCGCCCGACGCGGTGGCGGCGACCGCGATCGCCCGCAAGATCGGGCTGCCACGACGGATCGTCACCATCCTCGAGGGCGAGTCGCTGCTCAACGACGCGACCGCCCTGGTCACCCTGCGCACCGCGCTGGCGGCCAGCTCGGTCGGCGTGGAGGCCCTCGACGTGGGCCTGGACTTCCTGTGGGCCTCCGTCGGCGGTGCCGCGCTCGGCTTCCTGGTCTTCGTCGTGGTGGCCAAGGTCCGCCTGCTCGTCACCGACCCGCTGATGGACACCGCGATCTCGCTGGTCACGCCGTTCGCGGCCTACCTCCTGGCCGAGGAGCTGCACTCCTCGGGCGTCATCTCCGTCGTGGTGACCGGCCTGCTGCTCGGGCACAAGGCGCCGGTCATCCAGACCGCGCAGTCGCGGATCGCGGAGCGCATCAACTGGCGGACCATCGCCTTCCTCCTGGAGAACACCGTCTTCCTGCTCATCGGCCTCCAGGCCCGCTGGATCCTCGAGGGGGTCGCGGAGAGCGAGCTCTCCCCGCGGCTCATCACCGCCGTGTGCGGAGCGGCGCTGCTGACCACGGTGGTGCTGCGGATGGTCTGGGTGTTCGCGGCGCGCTACCTGCTGGTCCGGCCCGGCCCGGACCCGGACAGCGGCCAGCTGCCGCCGTGGCAGTACAGCTTCGTCCTCGGCTGGGCCGGCATGCGCGGCGTGGTGACGCTGGCGGCGGCCTTCGTCATCCCCGAGGAGACCGAGCACCGCGAGGTGCTGCTGCTCATCGCCTTCACGGTGGTGGCCGGCACCCTCTTCCTCCAGGGCCTCACCCTGCCGTGGGTGGCCCGCACCCTGCGGGTGCCGTCACCCGACCCGCTGGACGACGCCCTGGCCCGGGCGTCGGTGCTGCAGCAGGCGTCCAAGGCCGGCTTCAAGGCACTCGAGCGGATGGAGACCGACGACCCGCACGGTGTCCTCGACCAGATCCGGCAGCGGGTCGAGCAGCGCAACTTCGCCGCCTGGGAGCGGCTGTCCACGACCGCCGGGCAGGAGTCGCCCAGCGACCTCTACGCGCGGGTCCGCGTCGCGATGATCGGCGCCGAGCGGGAGCGGGTGCTCGAGATCCGCAACACGGGCACCGTGGCCAGCGACGTCATCCGCGACGTGCTCGCCGTGCTCGACGTCGAGGAGTCGATGCTCGACGTCGCGCTCGGCGACGAGGACGACCGCGACGAGGCCCGCAACGCCCGGGTGCGGCGCGGGGACACCTGCGACCACCTCGACGAGACGCCCGCCCGACCTCCCGCGTCGGCCGACGACGGGCTGGTGTGCGAGGAGTGCCTCGCCGCCGGGGTGCACTGGGTCTCGCTGCGCCGCTGCCTCACCTGCGGGCAGGTGGCCTGCTGCGACTCCTCGCCCTTCCGGCACGCCACCGAGCACTTCCACGAGACCACGCACCCGGTCATGCAGTCGGCCCAGCCCGGCGAGGACTGGCGCTGGTGCTACGTGCACCACCTCACCGGCTGAGACCGCACTGCGGCCCCCGGCGGTGCGCCCCACGGCGGCGCGACCCCGGCGCCCGGGCGGCGTATTGCGCGGCGTGGGGTGAAATGCGACGACGCGCCGTCCCGCCGGAGCGGGACGACGCGTCGTACGTCGTGCGGAGTGGCCTTGCGGCCGGTCGATCAGGCCTGCCAGACCCGGATCCAGTCGACGGTCATCGACTGCGGGAGCTTGCTGTCCTTGACGATCTTGGAGATCTCGTAGTCGGACGCGAGCATGCTCAGGATCGGGTACTGCGGCTGGCCGGAGACGCCGACCTTGGTGCGGTAGGTCTCCTTGCCGTCGATCCGGAAGATGTAGACGTTGGGTGTCCACTCCACCGAGAAGACGTGGAAGTTCTTGGACCAGCCGTCCTTCTTGTTCTTGAGGAACGAGCGCGAGTCCTTGATCCACGAGCCGGTCTTGACGCCCTGGCCCTTCTTGTTCTTCGAGTAGACGAAGGACGTCAGGCCACCCTCGGGGTGCTTGTCGCCGAAGTACTCGATGACGTCGATCTCGGCACCGGTCAGGCGCGGGTCGGTGGCACCGTCCACGCTCACCTCGGGCTGCATCCAGAACGCGCCGTGCTGGCCGCGGCTCTTCTGGAACTTGATGCGGGCGGCCGCGAAGCCGTACTTGAACGAGAACGCGTCCTGGGTGCCGATGTGGCCGTTGAGACGGTAGGCGAACTTGCCGGTGGACTTGCCGTCCTTCTTGGCGTTGCACTTCTCCGAGCGGCTCGGGTCCTTGATGACGCTCAGGCGGGCGGTGCCGCCGCCGACGGACACGGCGCGCGGGTCACCCTTGGAGCAGGCGCGCAGGCTCTGGGGCTCGTAGGTGCCGCCGCGGTGGTTCCAGACCGGGCCCAGCGTGCTGCCGGAGAACTCGTCGGTCCAGGTGGGGGTCATCCAGCGGGAGGTGCTGACCGACTTGCTCTTGCCGGCCTTGGAGCCCTTGAAGGCCATCGCCTGGGCGCGGTAGGTCAGCGCCTGGCCGCCCTTGGAGATCGGCGCACCGAACTCGGCGCGACCCTTCTTGTTGACCTTGGTCTTCTTGACCGTCTTCCACTTGTTGCCCTTCTTGACCTGCAGGGCAACGGTGCGACCGGGCTTGCCCGGCTTGACGGTGGCGGTCAGGCCGGCCTGGGCCGATCCGGCCGACGCGGGGCGCTTGCCCTGGCCGACGATCTGGGGCAGGGCCACCAGGCTGACGCGGGTCTTCTTGGCCCGACGCTCGCTGACGGAGGTCGAGATGGAGTCGGAGGTGTCGGCACTCGACGAGCTGGTCTGCGTGACCAGGATCATCGAGGCGGGCATCAGCAGCGCGAGCAGGCTTCCTGCGAGGGCGCGGCGTCCAGACATGAGTTCTCTCATTCGATCGGGTGCGGTTGACGTTCCCCCACTGCACTCGAGGGCGAGCACACCTTAACTTCCAGGACCTGATCCTCCGCATCGAACGGCGGAGTCGGACGGGGATGACCGGATTCCGGGACCGGCCTACTGTGGCGGGATGCGGATCACGAAGTTCGGCCACGCGTGTGTGCGCATCGAGCACGACGTGGCCGCCGTCGTCCTCGATCCGGGGGTCTTCAGCGAGGCGGAGGCGCTCGACGGGGCCACCGCCGTGCTCATCACCCACGAGCACGCCGACCACGTCCACCCCGACCTGCTGCGCCGCTCCGACGCCCCGATCTGGACGATCGAGGCGGTGGCCCGGCTGCTGCGCGAGCAGGCGCCCGACGTCGCCGAACGCGTCACCGTCGTGCGCCCCGGCGACCGTCTCGACGTGTCCGGAATGCCGGTCGAGGTGGTGGGGGAGAAGCACGCGGTCATCCACCCCGACTACGACCGCTTCGACAACTCCGGTTATCTCCTGACCGTCGGTCCGGACGCCGTCTACCACCCCGGCGACGCCCTCACGGCGCCCGGACGGACCGTCGACGTGCTCCTCGCGCCGGTGAGCGCGCCCTGGCTCAAGGTGAGCGAGGCCGTGGACTTCGTCCGCGAGGTCGGGGCGCCGCGCTCGCTGGGGATCCACGACCGGGTCTACAGCGACATCGGGCTCGACATGGTCGCCTCCCACATGGGCAACCTGTTGCCGGAGGGGCAGGAGTTCGTACGCCGCCAGCCCGGCGAGGACCTGGACCTGTAGGGCCCGGACGACTCAGATCTCGCCCGAGAGGGCGTCGCGGACCGGGACGAACTTCGCCTGGGACTCGGCCAGCTCGGCCTCCGGGTCGGAGCTGCCGACCACGCCGCAGCCGGCGAAGAGCCGCACCGTCGAGCCCTGCACCAGCGCCGAGCGCAGCGCGATGCCCCACTCGCCGTCGCCGGTGGCGTCGATCCAGCCGACCGGGCCGGCGTAGCGGTCGCGCTCCATGCCCTCGATCTCGCCGATTAGCGCGACGGCCTCCGGGGTCGGGGTCCCGCCCACCGCGGCGGACGGGTGCAGGGCCTCGGCGAGCTGGAGTGAGGACACCGTGGCCGCGTCGTGCACGACCCCGGCCACGTCGGTGGCGAGGTGCATGACGTTGGGCAGGTGCAGGACGAAGGGGGCCTCGGGCACGTTCATCGACGAGCAGTGCGGCTCGAGGGCGTCGGCGACCGAGCGGACGGCGTACTCGTGCTCCTCGAGGTCCTTCGACGAGCGGGCCAGCGTCGCGGCCAGCGCGAGGTCGCGCTCGTCGTCGCCCGTGCGCCGGATGGTCCCGGCGAGCACGCGGGACGTGACGAGGCCGCGCTCGCGGCGCACCAGCATCTCGGGCGTGGCGCCGAAGAGACCGTCGACGTGGAAGGTCCAGCACATGGCGTAGTCGACGGCGAGGCGGTGCAGCGGCCACCGCACGTCGATCGGCTCGGCGCAGGTGGCGATCAGGTCACGGGCGAGCACGACCTTCTCCAGGGCGCCGGCGTCGATCCGGGAGACGGCGTCGGCGACGACGCTCATCCAGGCCTCCCCGTTGAGGGCGCCGTCGGCGAAGCTCAACCCGACCGGGGCCGCCGGGACGTCGGCCGGCGCGACCCGAGGCGCCTCGGCGAGAGGGGAGTCGCCGACGGTGGTGATCCAGGCTCGGTCGCCGCGTCGACCCAGCACCACCCGGGGGACGACAAGCACCGAGTCGCCGGGGTCGTCGGCGAAGCCGAAGGAGCCGAACGCGACCAGTCCGGTGCCGGGCTCGACCATCTCGTCGAGGACGTCGGCGCGGGCGGTGGTCTCGGCCCACCACTTGTCGGCGTCGCTGAAGCGGGCGGTGCCGCTGGTGCGGACCTGGGCCGCGACGCCCCAGCCGACGAGGCCCTCGCCGTTGCGCAACCACGTCACCGGCGCGTCGGCGGGCAACAGGTCCAGCAGGCGGGTGGTGGCAGGGTCCCCGAGATCGACCGCGGTCGTCCGCACCACGAGGGGGCTGGACGCGGTCGTCACGGGGGTGGTCGCCGCACTCGTCACGTCCCGGAGCCTACTGCGACGGGCCCCGCGAGCCCGAGCCACCACGGATGACCGGCGCCGTCAGGAGCGGTAGACGATCACCTTGTCGCCGAGGTGCACCTGGTCGAACAGCCGGCGCACCGCGTCGTAGTCGCGCACGTTGACGCACCCGTGCGAGGCGCCGTCGTAGCCGGTCGCCGCGAAGTCGGGGGAGTAGTGCACCGCCTGGCCGCCCGAGAAGAACATCGCGAACGGCATCGGGGTGTCGTAGAGGCTCGACACGTGGTCGCGGCTCTTGCGGAAGACCGTGAACGCCCCCTCGCGGGTCGGCAGCTCGTCGGAGCCGAACCGCACGTCGACGCGGGTCCTCACCACTCCGTCGACCACCCAGCGCAGGGAACGCGAGGTCTTGTCGACACACATCGCGCGCCCGGTCATGCAGCGCGGGTCGAGCGCGGGGCCCTGCGGCTCGATGTTGAAGAGCTCGGCCTTGGTGGGCTGGCGGGTCATCGCGGCGAGCCGGTCGAGGGTCCGCCGGTCGACCTCGCCCGTGACGGGGATGCGGCGCTTGGCCTGGAAGCCGCGGACCGCCTCGGTGGTGCGTGCGTCGTAGATCCCGGTCACGTCGCCGCTCCACCACTGCAGCTGTGCCAGCCGGGCCTGGACGCGGCGCACCGCGAGGCCCCGGTCGCCCGTGGCGAGGATCGCCGGGCCGGGCGTGTAGACGTTGTGCAGCGCCTCGCGGGTCGGCTCGGTCGTGACGGAGACCAGCCTGTGCCACGTGCGCGCGTCGACGCGTCCGGTCGTCTCGCGCTTGCGGCGCGCCTGGAAGGTGCGCACGCCCGCACGTGTCTGCGCGTCGAAGCGGCTCGTGACCACCTCGGAGTGGAGATCGAGCTGGTGCAGCCGGCTCTGGAGCTCCCGGACCCGCCACCCGGTGTCGCCGAAGCGCAACGGGGCGAAGGCGCGGGCGGACGCGGTGTCGTCCGCACCGGCCGGGGCGAGCGGGACGGTGGCACCGAGGCCGGCGAGGCCGAGGGTGAGCACGAGCACCAGCACGAGGCGCGCGGACCGGGCGAGAGGCATGGGATCTCCGAGGTTGGAAGTGGTCGTCATCGTAGGGACGCCGACCGACATCGTGAAGTTGCGTCCGACTACGCTCACCGCGTGGCACGCGCAGAGCTCGACAAGCAGCCGACCGACGTCCGACGCATGTTCGACGCGGTCGCCCAGAGGTACGACGTCACCAACGACGTCCTCTCGCTGGGCCAGGACCGCCGCTGGCGGCGCGACGTCATCGACGCCGTCGCCCCGTCGTACGGCGACCGCGTGCTCGACCTCGCGGCCGGCACCGGCACCTCGAGCCAGCCCTTCGCCGACGCCGGCGCGTACGTCGTCCCGTGCGACTTCTCGCTCGGCATGCTGCAGGTCGGCAAGAAGGCCCGTCGCCACCTGCCCTTCACCGCGGGCGACGGCACCCGGCTGCCCTTCTCCGACGACACCTTCGACGCGGTGACCATCTCGTTCGGGCTGCGCAACATCGTCGATCCGGAGGCCGGGCTGCGTGAGATGCGCCGGGTCACGCGGCCCGGTGGCCGCCTCGTCGTGTGCGAGTTCAGCAGCCCGACGTTCGCGCCGTTCCGGACCGTCTACATGGAATACCTCATGAAGGCGCTCCCCACGATCTCGCGGGCCGTCTCGTCGTCCCCGGACGCCTACGTCTACCTCGCCGAGTCGATCCGCGCGTGGCCCGACCAGCAGGGCCTGGCCGCGATGGTCGCCGCCGCCGGCTGGCAGTCGCCGCAGTGGCGCAACCTCTCGGGCGGCATCGTCGCCCTGCACCGCGCGACGGCCTGAGAGCCGCACCGAGTCCCTCATTTAGACAAGCCCTGCGTGCGTTAAATCCGCAGGTGAGGCGGGGTGAGGGGGTCGACGGCCCCCCGCGTGACGACCGGCGTGACGGGTCCTACACTGTGGGCTGCGCCACTAGTGAAGTAGTTCACAAAGCCACATGCGACCTGGTCGCGGCGGCCCGCCGGTGGCGGTGAGGTGCACAAGCAGGCGGTGCACAGGGACGAGGAAGGGACAGCTCGATGGAGCTCTACACGCCAGTGCTCGTGCTGGCGGCCATCGCCGCGGCCTTCGCGGTCGGCTCGGTCGTCATGAGCGCGTTCATCGGGCCGAAGCGCTACAACCGCGCCAAGCTCGACTCCTACGAGTGCGGCATCGAGCCCACCCCGCAGCCCATCGGTGGCGGCCGCATCCCGGTGAAGTACTACATCACCGCGATGATGTTCATCATCTTCGACATCGAGATCATCTTCCTCTACCCCTGGGCCGTGCACTTCGACGCCATGGGGCTCTTCGGGCTCATCGAGATGGTCATCTTCATCGCCACGGTGTTCGTGGCCTACGCGTACGTCTGGCGTCGCGGCGGACTGGACTGGGACTGAGGATCACGATGCCCGCACCCTGCCTTCGTTGTCGTCGGTCGACGACCGCTCCGCTGCGCTCCGCTGAAGGTCGCCTTCCCTCCTCCGCCTCGGCAGCGCACGCACCTCGTGACCCTCAGAGAGAGGCCTGACTCATGGGACTTGAAGAGAAGCTGCCGAGCGGTGTGCTCCTGACCACGGTCGAGGGTGTCGCCGGCTACATGCGCAAGGCGTCGTTCTGGCCCGCGACCTTCGGCCTGGCCTGCTGCGCGATCGAGATGATGACCTCCGGCGGCCCCAAGTACGACCTGGCCCGCTTCGGCATGGAGGTCTTCCGCGCCAGCCCGCGCCAGGCCGACCTGATGATCGTGGCCGGTCGGGTGAGCCAGAAGATGGCTCCCGTCCTGCGCCAGATCTACGACCAGATGGCCGAGCCCAAGTACGTCCTCGCGATGGGCGTGTGCGCCAGTTCCGGCGGCATGTTCAACAACTACGCCATCGTCCAGGGCGTCGACCACATCGTCCCCGTCGACATGTACCTCCCCGGCTGCCCGCCGCGGCCCGAGATGCTCATCGACGCGATCCTCAAGCTCCACGACCAGGTGCAGGCCACCAAGCTCGGTGCCAACCGCCTCGCGGAGATCGAGGAGCTGGAGACCACCGCGCTCAAGGCGCTGCCCACGAGCCAGATGCGAGGCCTGCTGCGATGAGCAACCCGCAGGACAACCCCTCCGACAAGCCGGAGACCGCGCACGTCGACCAGCCGGCCGTCGAGCAGTCGCCGGAGAACCTCCCGGCCCCCGGCGGCGAGGGCACCGAGGTCCGCTCGGCGGGCCAGCGCCGCGGCATGTTCGGTGTCTCCGGCACCGGTGACACCTCCGGCTACGGCGGCCTGGTCTCCCCGATCGTGTTCCCCAGCCCCTCCCAGCGCCCGTACGGCGGGTGGTTCGACGAGGTCGCCGACGCCCTCGAGGCGCGGCTGCGTCAGACCGACCTGACCGCGGCGATCGAGTCGGTCGTGGTCCACCGTGGCGAGATCACCTTCCACGTCCGCCGCGACGACCTGCCGTTCGTGGCGCAGATGCTCCGCGACGACGAGGCGCTGCGCTTCGAGTTCTGCTCGGGCGTGAGCGGCGTGCACTACCCCGACGACACGGGCCGCGAGCTGCACGCGGTCTACCACCTGCTCTCGATGACCCACAACCGCCGCGTGCGCCTCGAGGTGTCGTGCCCCGACGGCGACCCGCACGTCCCCAGCCTGGTGAGCATCTACCCCACCATCGACTGGCACGAGCGCGAGACGTGGGACATGTTCGGGATCGTCTTCGACGGCCACCCGGCCATGACCCGCATCCTGATGCCCGACGACTGGCCGGGCCACCCGCAGCGCAAGGACTACCCCTTGGGCGGCATCCCCGTGGAGTACAAGGGCGGGTCCGTCCCGCCGCCCGACCAGCGGAGGTCGTACAACTGATGGCCAGCACAGAGAACCAGCAGGACCTGTACGCCGACCCGAGCGAGACCAGCCAGGGCAAGGTCTTCACGGTCACCGGCCAGGACTGGGACTCGATCACCCAGGGCCTGGGCGACGCCGCCGACGAGCGGGTCGTCGTCAACATGGGTCCCCAGCACCCGTCGACCCACGGCGTGCTGCGCCTGATCCTCGAGCTCGAGGGCGAGACGGTGACCGAGGCCCGCTGCGGCATCGGCTACCTCCACACGGGCATCGAGAAGAACATGGAGTACCGCTCCTGGGTCCAGGGCACGACCTTCTGCACCCGGATGGACTACCTCTCGCCGTTCTACAACGAGGCGACCTACGTCCTGGGCGTCGAGCGGCTGCTCGACATCGAGGACGACATCCCGGAGAAGGCCCAGGTCATGCGGGTGCTCCTCATGGAGCTCAACCGCATCTCCTCGCACCTGGTCGCCATCGCGACCGGTGGCATGGAGATCGGCGCCCTGACGGTGATGACGATCGGCTTCCGCGAGCGCGAGCTGGTGCTCGACCTGTTCGAGCTGATCACCGGGTTGCGCATGAACCACGCGTTCATCCGTCCCGGCGGCGTCGCCCAGGACCTCCCGCCCGGCGCGCTCGACGAGATCCGCGACTTCGTCTCGCTGATGCGCAAGCGCCTGCCCGAGTACGCCGCGCTCTGCAACGCCAACCCGATCTTCAAGGCCCGCCTCGAGGGCGTCGGTCACCTCGACCTGGCCGGCTGCCTGGCGCTGGGCCTCACCGGCCCCCCGCTGCGCTCGACCGGCTACGCCTGGGACCTGCGCAAGACGCAGCCCTACTGCGGCTACGAGGACTACGACTTCGACGTCCAGACGTGGGACACCGCCGACGCGTACGGCCGCTTCCGGGTGCGCCTCGCCGAGATGGACGAGTCGCTGCGGATCGTCGAGCAGGCGGCCAAGCGGCTCGCCGACCTCGAGGGCGCGCCGGTGATGGTCGGCGACAAGAAGATCGCCTGGCCCAGCCAGCTGTCCATCGGCTCCGACGGCATGGGCAACTCCCTCGACCACATCCGCCACATCATGGGCGAGTCGATGGAGGCGCTGATCCACCACTTCAAGCTGGTGACCGAGGGCTTCCGGGTCCCGGCCGGCCAGGCCTACGTCCCGGTCGAGTCGCCCCGTGGCGAGCTCGGCGCGCACGTCGTCTCCGACGGCGGCACGCGACCGTTCCGGGCGCACTTCCGCGACCCGTCCTTCACCAACCTCCAGGCGACGAGCGTGATGAGCGAGGGCGGCATGGTCGCCGACGTCATCGTCGCGATCGCCTCGATCGACCCCGTCATGGGAGGCGTCGACCGATGAATCACCCCGCACCCGACCGCTTCACCGAGAACGAGCGCGCCCTCACCCAGCAGACGTGGGCCGAGCTGCGCCAGATCGCCGCGCGCTACCCCGAGGCCCGCTCGGGACTGCTCCCGATGCTGCACCTCGTGCAGTCGGAGGAGGGTCGCGTGACGCCCGAGGGCATCGAGGCGTGCGCCGAGATCCTGGGCATCTCCCCGGCCGAGGTCAGCGGCGTCGCGACCTTCTACACGATGTACAAGCGCAAGCCCGTCGGCGACTACCACGTTGGGGTCTGCACCAACACGCTGTGCGCCGTCATGGGTGGCGACCTGATCTTCGAGCGGCTCAAGGAGCACCTCGACGTCGGCAACGACGAGACCACCGCCGACGGCACGATCACCCTCGAGCACGTGGAGTGCAACGCCGCCTGCGACTACGCCCCGGTGATGATGGTCAACTGGGAGTTCATGGACAACCAGACGCCCGACTCGGCCGTCCAGGTCGTCGACGACCTGCGTGCCGGCAAGGACGTCCACTCCACCCGGGGTCCGCGCCTGTGCACCTGGCGCGAGGCCGAGCGGGTGCTCGCGGGCTTCCCCGACGACCTCGCCGACGAGGGGCCATCCGCCGGTCCCGCCTCCCTGGTGGGCCTGGGCATCGCGCGCGAGCGTGGCTGGACGGCGCCGGGTGGCAAGGCCGGCGGGCGCACCGCCGACGAGCCCGCTGCGGCCGCCACGGGTGCCGACGGCAGCCACGAGGCCGACCGCCAGGACTCCGAGGGCGCGGTCCAGCGCTCCGACGCCGACCTCAAGCACGAGGACGACGCCCAGGGAACCGAGGAGGCGCAGTGAAGACAGACACCCTGACCCCGGTCCTCACCGACAACTGGGACGCCGAGCGCTCCTGGACGCTGGCGTCGTACGAGGGACGCGGCGGCTACGGCGCGATGCGCACGGCGCTGGGCCCTGACTTCGGCGGCCCGGACGCGATAGTCCAAGCCGTCAAGGACTCCGGCCTGCGCGGTCGCGGCGGCGCGGGCTTCCCCACCGGCATGAAGTGGGGCTTCATCCCGCAGGACAACCCCAAGCCCAAGTACCTCGTCGTCAACGCCGACGAGTCCGAGCCGGGCACCTGCAAGGACATCCCGCTCATGATGGCGAGCCCCCACACGCTGCTCGAGGGCGTCATCATCAGCTCGTTCGCCATCCGCGCCAACCACGCCTTCATCTACGTGCGGGGCGAGGTGCTGCACGTCATCCGCCGGCTCCAGCGCGCCGTGCAGGAGGCCTACCTGGCCGGCCACCTCGGCAAGGACATCCACGGCTCGGGCTACGACCTCGACGTCGTCGTGCACGCCGGCGCGGGCGCCTACATCTGTGGTGAGGAGACCGCCCTGCTCGAGGGCCTCGAGGGTCGTCGCGGCCAGCCGCGCCTGCGCCCCCCGTTCCCCGCGGTGGCGGGCCTCTACGCCAGCCCCACGGTGATCAACAACGTCGAGTCCATCGCGTCGGTTCCGAGCATCATCGGCAACGGCGCCGAGTGGTTCGCCTCGATGGGCACCGAGAAGTCCAAGGGCTTCGGCATCTTCAGCCTGTCGGGCCACGTCGTGCGCCCCGGCCAGTACGAGGCCCCGCTCGGCATCACGCTGCGCCAGCTCATCGACCTGGCCGGTGGCATCCGGGAGGGCCACGAGCTGAAGTTCTGGACCCCCGGCGGCTCCAGCACCCCGCTGCTGACCACCGAGCACCTCGACGTGCCCCTCGACTTCGAGGGCGTCGGCGCGGCCGGCTCGATGCTCGGCACCCGCGCGCTGCAGATCTTCGACGAGACGACCTGCGTCGTGCGCGCCGTGCTGCGCTGGACGGAGTTCTACAAGCACGAGTCCTGCGGCAAGTGCACCCCGTGCCGCGAGGGCACGTGGTGGCTGGTGCAGACGCTGGCCCGCCTGGAGAAGGGCGAGGGCCAGGAGTCCGACCTCGACATGCTCCTCGACCAGTGCGAGAACATCATGGGCCGCTCGTTCTGCGCGCTCGCCGACGGCGCGACCAGCCCGATCTCGAGCTCGATCAAGTACTTCCGTGACGAGTACCTCGCGCACCTCACCCACGGTGGGTGCCCGTTCGACCCGACCGCCTCGACGGCGTTCGCCCAGACCGGAGCCTCTGCATGACGACCACCCCGGCCAAGATCGACACGGTGACCCTGACGATCGACGGCGTCGAGGTCAGCGTCCCCAAGGACACGCTGGTCATCCGCGCCGCCGAGCAGGTCGGCGTCCAGATCCCGCGCTTCTGCGACCACCCGCTGCTGGCCCCCGTCGGTGCCTGCCGGCAGTGCCTGGTGGACATCCCGGACGCCGGCAACGGCAAGCCGATCCCCAAGCCGCAGGCCTCGTGCACGATCACGGTGGCCGAGGGCATGGTGGTCAGCACGCAGGCGACGAGCCCCGTGGCCGACAAGGCGCAGCAGGGGATCATGGAGTTCCTGCTCGTCAACCACCCCCTGGACTGCCCCGTCTGCGACAAGGGCGGCGAGTGCCCCCTGCAGAACCAGGCCATGTCCAACGGCCGCGGCGAGACCCGCTTCGACGGCGTCAAGCGCACCTTCCCCAAGCCCATCAACATCTCGCCCCAGGTGCTGCTCGACCGCGAGCGGTGCATCGTGTGCCAGCGCTGCACCCGCTTCGCCGACGAGATCGCCGGTGACCCGTTCATCGCGCTGGTCGAGCGTGGTGCGCAGCAGCAGATCGGCATCGCCGACGGCGCGCCGTTCCTCTCCTACTTCTCGGGCAACACCATCCAGATCTGCCCGGTGGGTGCCCTGACGAGCGCGGAGTACCGCTTCCGCTCGCGCCCCTTCGACCTCGTCTCCACCCCGAGCGTCGCCGAGCACGACTCGTGCGGCGCGGCCATCCGCGTCGACCACCGGCGCGGCAAGGTCATGCGTCGCCTCGCCGGCAACGACCCCGAGGTCAACGAGGAGTGGATCAGCGACAAGGACCGCTTCGCCTTCCAGTACTCCCGCCAGGACGACCGCCTCACCCACCCGATGGTGCGCGAGGACGGGGAGCTCCGCCCGGCGTCGTGGCCCGAGGCGTTCGCCGTCGCGGCCCGCGGCCTGCACGCGGCCGGCAGTGCCGCCGTCCTGACCGGTGGCCGCGTCACCGCCGAGGACGCCTACGCCTACGCCAAGTTCGCGCGGGTCTCCCTCGGCACCCACGACATCGACTTCCGCGCCCGCCCCCACACCGCCGAGGAGGCCGACTTCCTGGCCTCCCGGGTCGCGCTGTCCATGGACGTCACGTACGACGACCTCGAGCGCGCGTCGGTCGTCGTGCTGGCGGGCCTCGAGCCCGAGGACGAGGCGGCCACGATCTTCCTGCGGCTGCGCAAGGCGTCGAAGGGGTCGACCAAGGTCGTCGCCCTCGCCCCCTTCACCACCCGCGGCCTGGGCAAGATGAAGGGCCGGCTGGTCCCGACCGCCCCGGGCGAGGAGGCCGAGGCGCTGCGCGCCCTGGCCGAGGACGCCACCACCGCCCTGGACTCCGGCGGCGTCATCCTCGTGGGTGAGCGGCTGGCCCAGCACCACGGCGCCCTGACGGCCGCCGTCGAGCTCGCCCGCACCACCGGCGCCCGGCTCGCCTGGGTGCCCCGCCGGGCCGGTGACCGCGGCGCCGTCGAGGCCGGTTGCCTCCCCACCCTGCTGCCCGGCGGTCGTCCGGTTGGCGACGCCTCGGCCCGGGTCGACGCCGCCACCGCGTGGGGCATCGACCACCTGCCCGACGCCCCCGGTCGCGACGGCAACGCGATCATCGCCGCGCTGGCCGACGGCAGCCTCGGTGGCGTCGTCGTCGGTGGCGTGGACCCCGACGACACCGCCGACCCGGCCGCCACCCGGGCCGCGCTGGAGGCCGCGTCGTTCGTGGTCAGCCTCGAGCAGCGCGAGACCGACGTGACGCGGCTGGCCGACGTGGTGCTCCCGATCGCCCCGGTCACCGACAAGGCCGGCACCTTCGTCACCTGGGAGGGACGCCCGCGCCCCTTCGACGCGGTCTTCAGCAACCCCGGCTCGCTGCCCGACCTGCGGGTCCTCGCCGGCATCGCCGACGAGCTCGCCGCGCTGGGACAGGGGAGCTCGCTGGGCTTCCGCACGGTCCCCGAGGTGCGCGCCGAGATGGAGGCGATGGGTCCCTGGGACGGCGTACGCCCCGAGCCGGTCCTCGGCAAGGAACCGCGCAAGCCGCGCGCCAAGGCGGGGGCCCTCGTCCTCGCCGGCTGGAAGCAGCTGCTCGACCAGGGCTCGATGCAGGACGGCGACCCGCACTTGGCCGCCACCCGACGCCCGGCCGTCGCCCTCGTCAGTCCGACCACCCTCGCCGGCCTCGACGGCGCCGTGGACGTGGTCCTGACCGGTGACCGCGGGTCCGTCACGGTGCCGGTCGAGGCCGCCGCCGACATGGTCGACGGCGTCGTGTGGCTGCCGACCCACAGCGTGGGGCGCGGCGTGCTCGCCGACCTGGCCTCACCCGGCAGCACGGTCACGGTGAAGGGAGCCGGCAAGTGAACATCTCCCAGGTGGTCACCCTCGCGGCGGAGACGCCGCAGGGCGACGGGCTCGAGGCCTTCGGGCAGGACCCGTGGTGGCTCATTCTCGTCAAGGCGCTGCTGATCTTCGTGGTCCTGGTGCTGCTGACGCTCTTCAACATCTGGTGGGAGCGCCGGGTCGTGGCCCGGATGCAGCACCGCATCGGCCCCAACGTCAACGGCCCCTTCGGCCTCCTCCAGTCGCTCGCCGACGGCGTCAAGCTGGCGCTCAAGGAGGACCTGATCCCCAAGGCCGCCGACAAGGTGGTCTTCCTGCTGGCGCCGGTCCTGGCCGTCATCCCGGCCTTCGTCACCTTCTCGGTGATCCCGTTCGGTCCCGAGGTCGGGCTGCCGTTCTCCGACCGGACCACCCCGCTGCAGCTGACCGACATGCCCGTCGCGGTGCTCTTCGTGATGGCCATCGCCTCGATCGGCATCTACGGCATCGTGCTGGGCGGCTGGTCCTCCGGTTCGACGTACTCCCTGCTCGGCGGCCTGCGCTCGAGCGCGCAGATGATCTCCTACGAGGTCGCGATGGGCCTCGCGCTCGTCGCGGTGTTCCTCTACGCCGGCTCGATGTCGACGTCCGAGATCGTGGCCGCCCAGAACCCCGAGCCCGACTACTGGCTCGGCGTCATCCCGATCCCGACCTGGTACGCCCTGATCCTGCTGCCGTCGTTCGTGATCTACGTGATCGCGATGGTCGGCGAGACCAACCGCGCCCCGTTCGACCTCCCCGAGGCCGAGGGCGAGCTCGTCGGCGGCTTCCACACCGAATACTCCAGCCTCAAGTTCGCGCTGTTCTTCCTCGCCGAGTACATCAACATGGCGACCGTGGCCGCCCTGGCCACGACCCTGTTCCTGGGCGGCTGGCACGCCCCGTGGCCGATCATCCAGATCTGGGAGGGCGCCGACTCCGGCTACTGGCCCCTGCTCTGGTTCTTCGGCAAGGTCCTGCTCTTCGTCTTCATGTTCATCTGGCTGCGCGGCTCGCTGCCGCGGCTGCGCTACGACCAGTTCATGGCGTTCGGCTGGAAGCGGCTCATCCCGATCTCGCTGCTGTGGATCATCGCGGTCGCCACCATCCGGGTGATGACCCTGGAGGGCGGCATCAACCGGGACTACCTCCTCGGCGCCGCGGGTGTCCTGCTGGTGCTGTTCCTGGTCCTGTTCTTCATCGGCGACAGCGACTCCGGGGACGACGAGGCCGAGGGCCCCGCCGACCGGGAGCCGGTCGACGCCTTCGCCGGGGGCTTCCCGGTCCCGCCCATGCCCGCGGGAGGTGCGGTCCGTGGTGCGGCCGCCCCGCTGACCTTCGCCGATCGCCGTACGACGGTGTCGGGCACCTCGAGCACGTCCGACGCCGACGACGCGTCCACCTCCGGGACCGCGTCGCAGGAGGAGAAGTCATGAGTGAGTCCAAGGGCTTCAAGGAGCAGTTCTGGGACCCGGTCGCCGGTTTCGGCGTCACGTTCCGGACCATGTTCAAGAAGGTCGTCACCGAGCAGTACCCCTTCGAGAAGATGCCGACGGCGCCGCGCTTCCACGGCCGGCACCAGCTCAACCGCTGGCCCGACGGCCTCGAGAAGTGCATCGGCTGCGAGCTGTGCGCCTGGGCGTGCCCGGCCGACGCGATCTACGTCGAGGGCGGCTCCAACAGCGACGGTCCCGACGGCGAGCGCTTCAGCCCCGGTGAGCGCTACGGCCGCGTCTACCAGATCAACTACCTGCGCTGCATCCTCTGCGGGCTCTGCATCGAGGCCTGCCCGACGCGCGCGCTGACGATGACCAACGAGTACGAGCTGGCCGACACCAACCGGGCCGACCTCATCTACGAGAAGTCCGACCTGCTCGCGCCGCTGCTGCCCGGCATGGAGCAGCCGCCGCACCCGATGCGCCTCGGCGACGACGAGGGCGACTACTACCGCGGCACGTATGGCGCACCGACCGACCTGGTGACGGACCGGACCACGACCGCGGGGGAGGGGAGCCACTGATGGCCTTCTGGATCCTGGCCCCGATCATGGTCGTGGCCGCGCTCGGCATCCTGTTCGTCCGCAAGGCCGTGCACGCCGCCCTGCTGCTGGCGGTGGTGATGATCAGCCTCGCCGTGCTGTACGCCGTCCTCGACGCGCCGTTCCTCTTCGCCGTGCAGATCATCGTCTACACCGGCGCCATCTTGATGCTGTTCCTCTTCGTGCTGATGCTGGTCGGCGTCGACGCCTCCGACTCGGTGGTGGAGACGATCCGCGGCCAGCGGGCGATGGCGACCGTGCTGGGCCTCCTGCTCGGCCTGGTGCTGGTCACCGGCTTCTCCCAGATCGCGCTCGGCACGGCCGTCGGCCTCGACGAGGCCAACGAGGGCGGCAACATCCAGCAGCTCGCCAACGTCCTCTTCAGCCGCTACGTCTTCGCCTTCGAGGCCACCAGCGCGCTGCTCATCACCGCGGCCATGGGCGCGATGGTGCTCGCGCACCGCGAGCGCCTCACGCCCAAGTCCACCCAGTCCTCGCTCGCCGCGCAGCGGATGCGCGACTACGCCGAGACCGGCAAGCACCTCGGTCCGCTGCCCTCGCCCGGCGTCTACGCCCGCCACAACGCGGTCGACACCCCGGCGCTGCTGCCCGACGGCACCGCCTCCGAGCTGTCGGTCTCCCGCGTGCTGGCCGCGCGGGGCACGGTGCGCTCCGCACCGGCCTTCGCCGACGACATCGACGAGGTACGCCGCCAGCTCGCCGCCGGTCGCAGCGACGCGACCGCCGACCCGGACCGGATGCCCGAGCAGGGCGGCAAGGACGGCGCCCCGGCGACCACCGAGGAGGACGTCCCCCGATGACGAACGAATACATCGTGCTGTCCGCGATCCTGTTCACCATCGGCTGCGTGGGGGTGCTGACCCGACGCAACGCCATCGTGGTCTTCATGTGCGTCGAGCTGATGCTCAACGCCTGCAACCTCGCCCTGGTGACCTTCGCCAAGCAGCACGGCAACCTCGACGGGCAGATCGCCGCCTTCTTCGTGATGGTGGTGGCCGCGGCCGAGGTCGTCATCGGACTGGCGATCATCATGACCATCTTCCGCACGCGACGCTCGGCCTCCGTCGACGACGCCAGCCTGCTGAAGTACTGAGGACCTGACTGTGAACCTCCAGACCATCGTGCTCGCCGCCGAGGGCGGCGCCATCCCGGTCGTGCACCCGGTGGACGCCGACGGCGTCTTCTCGCTCCTGTGGCTGATCATCGCGCTGCCGCTCGCGGGAGCCGTCGTGCTGCTGCTCGGCGGCGCCCTGGCCCCGCGGGCTCTCGACCGGGTCGGCCACTGGCTCGGCACCGCCACCGTCGCCGGGTCCTTCGGCCTCAGCCTGGCCATGTTCGTGTCGCTGCTCGGCCGCTCCGAGGAGGAGCGCCAGGTCGGGCAGCACCTCTACACCTGGTTCGAGGTCGGTGGCCTCGACGTGGGCATGGACCTGCTATACGACCCGCTGTCGGCGCTCTTCCTGCTGCTGATCACCGGCGTCGGTGCGCTGATCCACGTCTACTCGATCGGCTACATGGAGCACGACGCCCGCCGGCGCCGCTTCTTCGGCTACCTCAACCTCTTCGTCGCGGCGATGCTGGTGCTGGTCCTCTCGGCCAACTACCTCGGCGTCTTCCTCGGCTGGGAGGGCGTGGGCCTCGCGTCGTACCTCCTGATCGGCTTCTGGCAGCACAAGCACTCCGCGGCCGCGGCCGCCAAGAAGGCTTTCGTCATCAACCGCGTCGGTGACATCGGCCTCTCGCTGGCCATCGCCCTCATGTTCACGACCTTCGGAACCACCGACTTCGCCGCCATCAGCGAGTCCGCCGGGGACGCCTCGCAGGGCACGCTCAACGCCCTCGGGCTGCTGCTGCTGCTCGCGGCGTGCGGCAAGTCGGCCCAGGTCCCGCTGCAGGCCTGGCTGCTCGACGCGATGGAGGGTCCGACCCCGGTCTCCGCCCTCATCCACGCGGCGACCATGGTCACCGCCGGCGTCTACCTCGTCGTCCGGTCCAACTTCATCTACGACCTGACGCCGACGGCACAGACCGCGGTGGTCATCGTCGCGACCGTCACGCTCCTCTGGGGTGCGGTGCTCGGCTGTGCCAAGGACGACATCAAGAAGGCGCTCGCCGGCTCCACGATGAGCCAGATCGGCTACATGATGCTGGCCGCCGGTCTCGGCCCCGCCGGCTACCCGTTCGCCATCTTCCACCTGCTCACCCACGGCTTCTTCAAGGCCAACATGTTCCTGGGAGCCGGCTCGGTGATGCACGGGATGAACGACGACGTCGACATGCGCCACTACGGCGGCCTGTCGAAGTACATGCCGGTGACCTTCCTGACCTTCGCGATGGGCTACCTCGCGATCATCGGCTTCCCCGGCTTCTCCGGCTTCTGGTCCAAGGACAAGATCATCGAGACCGCGCTCGCGGAGAACCTCGTGGTCGGACTGTGCGCCCTGCTCGGCGCCGGCATCACCGGCTTCTACATGACCCGGTTGATGCTGATGACCTTCTTCACCGAGAAGCGGTGGGCCGACGACGTGCACCCGCACGAGTCGCCGCGCCTGATGACCGTCCCGCTCATCGTGCTCGCGGCTCTCTCGGTCCTCGGCGGGGTGCTGATCCTCAACGACTTCATCGTCGACTTCCTTGCCCCTGTCACCGGGGTCGCGGAGCACCACGAGCCCCCGCTCGCCCCGCTCGTCATCACCCTCATCGTGACGCTGGTCGTCGCCGCGGGTGTCGCCGCCGCCTGGTTCCTGGTCGGCAAGCGCGACATCCCGCGTGAGGCCCCGCAGGACGTCTCCTTCGCCACCCGCGCCGCCCGTGCCGACCTGTACGGCGACGCGATCAACGAGGGGCTGGTCGTCCAGCCCGGCCGCCGCCTCGTCGGGGGTCTCGCGACCTTCGACCGGGTGGGTGTCGACGGGGTCGTCGAGGGCGGCTCCGCGGCCGTCGGCGGCATGTCCGGCGTGCTCCGCCGCGTCCAGAACGGATTCGTACGCTCCTATGCCCTGTCCCTGCTCGGCGGCGCCCTGCTCGTCGTCCTTGCCCTGCTGGCGGTGAACCTGGCATGAACGACCTTCCTGTCCTCACGATCCTGATCGCGCTGCCCCTCGTGGGCGCGCTCGTCACGGCGTTCCTCCCGGCCGCCACCGCACGCCTGGCGGGCCTCGGCTTCGCCGGTGCCACCCTGGTGTGGGCCGTGGTCGCCGCGCTCACGTCGTACTCCCTCGACGGCGGCATGCAGCTGACCGAGACCCACACGTGGATCGAGGCGCTCGGCGTCCACTACGCGCTCGGTGTCGACGGCCTCGGCCTGCTGATGGTGCTGCTCACCACGGTGCTCGTCCCGATCGTGCTCGTCGCGTCGTGGCACGAGGCCGACGCGCCGGGCAACGGCGGCAGCCGGGCGTTCGTCGCCTGGGTGCTGGCGCTCGAGGCGATGTCGCTGGCCGTCTTCACCGCGACCGACGTGTTCCTGTTCTACGTCGTCTTCGAGGCCACCCTGATCCCGGCCTACTTCCTCATCGGCGGCTTCGGTCGCGAGGGACGCGGTCGGGCGGCCACGAAGTTCCTGATCTACCAGCTCGCCGGCGGCCTGGTGATGCTCGCCTCGGTCATCGGCCTGTACGTCGTCTCCGCCGACTCCGGGCGCCCGAGCTTCCTGCTCACCGACCTCGCCGCGCTCGACATCGACCCGGTGACGCAGCGCTGGATCTTCCTCGGCTTCTTCATCGCCTTCGCGATCAAGGCCCCGATGTTCCCGGTGCACACCTGGCTGGCCGACACGACCGAGCGCGCGACGACGGGCACGTCGGTGCTGCTGGTCTGCGTGCTCGACAAGATCGGCACCTTCGGCATGCTGCGCTTCTGCCTGGGACTGCTGCCGGACGCGTCGCAGTGGGCCACCCCGGTGGTGGTCGTGCTGGCGCTCATCTCGATCGTGTACGGCGCACTGGTCGCCATCGGGCAGGACGACGTCCTCCGCCTGATCGGCCTCACCTCGCTGAGCCACTTCGGCTTCATCGTGCTGGGCATCTTCGTGTTCAGCAGCCAGGGCGGCTCCGGCGCGATCCTCTACATGGTCAACCACGGCATCGCGACCGCCGCGCTCTTCCTGGTGGCGGGCTACCTCGTCCAGCGTCGGGGCACCGCCTCGATCC
This sequence comes from Nocardioides terrigena, assembly GCF_003047265.1. Lineage (GTDB taxonomy): Bacteria > Actinomycetota > Actinomycetes > Propionibacteriales > Nocardioidaceae > Nocardioides > Nocardioides terrigena. Next base: position 342,165 of record NZ_PZYY01000001.1, read on the forward strand.
GGGCCATGGGCGGCGGCATCGAGAAGGGCGCCCCCGTCCTGGCGGGCATCTTCCTGATCTCCGGCCTGGCCGCGTGCGGCCTGCCCGGCCTGTCGCCGTTCGTCTCCGAGATGCTGGTGATCATCGCCGCCTTCCAGCACGCCTGGTGGGCCGGTGCCGTCGCGGTGACCGCGATCGTGCTCGCCGCGATCTATGTCCTGTGGCTCTACCAGCGCACGATGACCGGCCCCGAGCAGGTGGAGGTCAAGGACCTCGACCGGCGTGAGGTCGGCACGCTGGCGCCGCTCATGCTGGCGCTGGTGCTCTTCGGCTTCTTCCCGATGCCGCTGCTCGACGTGATCAACCCCAACGTCGAGGACACCCTGACCCAGGTCGGTGTCACCGACGAACCCCCGACCGTGGGCTCTGCCGATGGTGCGGCCAGCTCGCAGGGAGGCCACGAGTGAACGAGTTCATCAAGCCGACAGTCGAGTACTTCGAGCTCTGGCCGCTGCTCGTCGTCTTCGGCGTCGCCTGCCTCGGCGTGGTCGTGGAGGCGTTCGCGCCCCGCTCGGCCCGCTACGTCGCCCAGGTGCTGCTGGCCCTCGGAGGCCTCGGTGCGGCCCTGGTGGGCGTCGTGCTCATCGCTCGCGACAGCGAGGTCTACGCCGACGGCGCCGCCCGCGGCGTCCTGGCCATGTCCGGCACCATCGCGGTCGACGGCCCGACGCTGTTCATCTGGGGCCTGGTCCTGGTGCTCGCGATCGCCGGCACGATGCTCTTCGCTGAGCGCCACCTCGACGGCGGCGTCTCGGCCTTCGCGGGCCAGGCGGCCGCGCTGCCGGGCACCGAGGCCGAGCGCGAGGCGTCGACCCGCGGGCTCGACCACACCGAGGTCTACCCGCTGCTGATGTTCGCGGTCTTCGGGATGATGCTCTTCCCGGCGGCCAACGACCTGCTCACCATGTTCGTGGGCCTCGAGGTGCTCTCCCTGCCCCTCTACCTCCTCACCGGGCTGGCCCGCCGTCGCCGCCTGCTGAGCCAGGAGGCCGCGCTCAAGTACTTCCTGCTCGGTGCCTTCTCGAGCGGCTTCTTCCTGTACGGCGTCGCGCTGGTCTACGGCTACGCCGGCTCCATGCAGTTCGCCGCGATCAACGAGGCCGTCCGCAACGACACGGCCAACCAGTCGCTGCTCCTCATCGGCATCGGCATGCTGTCGGTCGGGCTGTTCTTCAAGGTCGGTGCCGCGCCGTTCCAGGCCTGGACCCCCGACGTCTACCAGGGTGCCCCGACCCCGGTCACGGCCTTCATGGCCGCCGGCACCAAGGTCGCGGCGTTCGGGGCGATGCTGCGCCTCTTCTACGTCGCCTTCGGCGCGGACCGTTGGTCGTGGCAGCCGATGATGTGGGTCATCGCGATCCTCACCATGCTGGTCGGCGCCGTCCTGGCGGTCACCCAGACCGACATCAAGCGGCTGCTGGCCTACTCCTCGGTCGCGCACACCGGCTTCCTGCTCACCGGCGTGCTCGGCGTCCAGCAGACCTCGGCCCTGGCCGACGGCGAGCTGACCGCCCTGCAGGCCGTGCTGTTCTACCTCGCGACGTACGGCTTCGCGACCCTCGGCGCCTTCGCTGTGGTCAGCCTGGTCCGGGACTCGGGTGGTGAGGCCACCGCGCTGTCGCGCTGGGCCGGGCTGGGCAAGGAGTCCCCGATCGTGGCCGGCGTCTTCGCCTTCTTCCTGCTGGCGATGGCGGGGATCCCGCTCACCTCCGGCTTCGTCGGCAAGCTCGCCGTCTTCTCCGTGGCCCTGGCGGCCGGGGCGTGGCCGGTCGTGATCGCCGCCGTGGTGGCCAGCGTGATCGCCGCGTTCCTCTACATCCGCGTCATCAAGGCGATGTACTTCGACGAGCCCGTCGGCGAGGGTCCCACTGTCGCCTACCCGAGCGTCCTGACGGCCACGACGATCGCCCTCGGGGCGGCGGTGACGCTGATGCTGGGCATCCTTCCGGGCCCGCTGCTCGACCTCGCGGCCCTTGCGGGAGAATTCATCAGGTGAGCACCCCTTCCGCGCCGGCGCTGGCGCTCCCCGTCGTGGACGAGGCCCTGGCCCGTCGCCTCTCCGCGCGGCTCGAGGTCGTCGAGGAGATGCTCCTCGGGCACACCCGTGCGCGGACGGCGTACGTCTCGGACGCGGCCGGCCACCTGATGCGCTCGGGTGGCAAGCGCTTCCGCCCGCTGCTGGTGCTGCTGGCCGCCGAGGCGGGCACCACCCCCGACGCGGACGAGGTGCTGGCCGCGGCCTGCGTGGTCGAGCTGACCCACGTCGCGTCGCTCTACCACGACGACGTGATGGACGAGGCGGCCCTGCGCCGCGGGGCCGACACGGCCAACGCGCGATGGGACAACCACGTCGCGATCCTCACCGGCGACTTCCTCTTCGGCAAGTCCTCCGAGGTCACCGCCCAGCTCGGCCCCGAGGCCGTGCTCATCCAGTCCCGGACCTTCACCGAGCTCGTCGAGGGGCAGATCCTCGAGACCGTGGAGCCCGGCCCCGGCGAGGACCCGCTCGCCCACTACCTCGAGGTCGTGGCCGGCAAGACCGGCTCGCTCATCGCCACCTCCGCCGAGTACGGCGCGATGTTCGGCAGTGCCTCGCCCGAGGTGCGGACCGCGCTGCGCGGGTACGGCGAGATCGTGGGCGCGGCGTTCCAGCTCTCCGACGACATCCTCGACGTGGCGTCCGAGTCGGTCGAGTCGGGCAAGACGCCCGGCACGGACCTGCGCGAGGGCGTCCCGACCCTGCCGGTGCTGATGGCGCGCGCCTCGGCTGACCCGGCCGACGCGCGGCTGCTCGAGCTGCTCGACTCCGACCTGACCGACGACGACCTGCACGCCGAGGCGCTGGACCTGCTGCGCAAGCACCCGGCCATGGACCAGGCCCGCGGCTACGTCCTCGCCGAGTCGGAGCGCGCCAAGGCGCTGCTCACAGTGCTCGACCCGGGCCCCGTCCGGACCGCGCTGGAGTCCTTCGCGGACATCGTGGCCAACCGCTCCTCCTGAGGGCCGGTGCCGGGTTTCGGCACGCCGGTCGCGACCTCGTTCCTCGGTCGCGCGGCTCGCTCAACCACCATCAGCGGATCCGCTGGCGCGTCTCCGCTCAACAGGCGGAGGCCTCGGTCACGAGGCGCAGCTGCCGGCGCCGGTGGTTGATCGCCTCGACGGTGAAGATGACCAGCGCGACCCAGACCAGGCCGAAGCCGACCCAGCGTCCGGGGGGCATGGCCTCGTGGAAGAGCAGCACCCCGAGCGCGAACTGGATGACCGGCGCGAGGTACTGCAGGAGTCCCAGCACCACCAGCGGCACCCGGATCGCCGCGGCGCCGAAGCACAGCAGCGGGATGGCGGTGACCACGCCGGTGGTGAGGAAGAGCAGGGCGTGTCCGATGCCCTCGGACCCCATGCTGGACGCGCCCGTGAGGACCAGCCAGGCGACGTACAGGCCCGCGAGCGGTGCGAGGACCGCGGTCTCGATGGTGAGGCTCACGACGGCGTCCACGTTGGCCTGCTTCTTGGCCAGCCCGTAGGAGCCGAAGGAGAACGCCAGCACCAGCGCGACGTACGGCAACCGCCCGTAGTCGAGGGTCAGCACCACCACGGCCAGGCTGGCGATCCCCACGGCGACCCACTGCAGCCGGCGCAGCCGCTCGCCGAGGATGAAGACACCCATGAGCACCGTGACGAGCGGGTTGATGAAGTAGCCCAGCGAGGTCTCCACGACCCGGCCGTTGTTGACCCCCCAGATGTACGCCGCCCAGTTGAACGAGATGACGACGGCGGCGAAGGTGAGGATCCTGAAGGCACGCCGGTCGCGAACGACGGCCATCACCTCCGGCGTACGCCGCATCAGCGCGACGACCAGCGCCATCGTGACCGCCGACCACAGCACGCGGTGGGCGAGGATCTCGACCGCCCCGGCCGGCTCGAGCAGCGGCCAGTAGAGGGGGAAGGCTCCCCACAGGGAGTACGCCGCCACCCCGAGGAGGAAGCCGCGACGGGATTCCTGCACGGGCCTGACCCTAGTGGCCGTCATGACCTAGGATTCGGCTGGTCTCGAAACCGTGTGGTGCACTGCGCACCGCAGCACGGATGCCCGCCCGAGCTCCACGCGGGCACCACCTGTCAACACACGATCGTCCAAGGGGGACACATCATGCGGATCTTCCGCACCGTGGCAACCGGCCTGCTGGCCACGCTCGTCGGCCTCGGGGTCGCCGTCGCCGGCCCGACCACCGCGAGCAACGCCCAGGCCAAGGTCGAGCGCGTCATCACCGAGCGCCCGCCGGACCAGAAGCAGGTCGCCTACAACGCCTTCCAGCTCAAGGGCAAGGTCATGAACCCGCAGGCGGACGGCACGCTCGTGCCCTTCCAGGGCAAGGTCATGCTGACCAAGAAGGCCTGCAAGAGCTGCAAGTTCAAGACCGTCCGCAAGGTCAAGGTCAACGAGAAGGGGGTCTTCAAGGCCCGCCTGGTCGTCCCGGACCGCGGCCGCTGGATCTGGCGCGTCAAGGTGAAGAGCAACTCCACCTACAAGACCACCCTCGGCGAGAAGTGGACGCTCTTCTTCGACTGAGTCGAGAGGCCACCACAGACGAACGACCCGGCGCGATGCGCCGGGTCGTTCGTCGTTCGTCGTAGCGAGGTGGGGCGCGCCCGGGACGGGTCAGACGACCGTCCAGGTGTCGCCGCCGCCGATGAGTGCCGACAGGCGTGCCTGCGGGTCGTCCTCGGAGTCGCCGCGGGCGGTGGTGAGCTGGGCTCGCGCCTGGTCGTCGTACGTCGCCCGCTCGACCTGGCGGAAGATGCCGATCGGTGACTGGTTGAGGTAGCCGGAGTCGGTGAGCCGGCTGATCGCGAAGGCGGTCGACGGGTCGTCGTGGTGGGCGTCGTGGACCAGGATGTCGGCGTCGTCGACGTCGGCGGCCTCCACGACGAGGACGCCCCCACCGTTGGTGTCGCGCACCAGCGCCTTGGAGCCCAGCCCGGACTCGAGCGGTGCACCGAAGCGGATCTGCTCGCCGTGGACGAGCGGGATGATGGCGTCGGCCTTGGTGTTGGGGTTCTTGATCGCGTCGAAGGCGCCGTCGTTGAAGATCGGGCAGTTCTGGTAGATCTCGACCAGGGAGGTCCCGCGGTGCGCGGCAGCCGCGGCGAGCACCGCGGTGAGGTGCTTGCGGTCGGAGTCGATGGTGCGGGCCACGAACGACGCCTCGGCACCCAGCGCCAGGGACACCGGGTTGAACGGGTGGTCGACCGATCCCATCGGGGTCGACTTGGTGACCTTGCCGGGCTCGGAGGTGGGGGAATACTGCCCCTTGGTGAGTCCGTAGATGCGGTTGTTGAAGAGCAGGATCGTCATGTTGACGTTGCGGCGCAGCGCGTGGATGAGGTGGTTGCCGCCGATGGACAGCGCGTCGCCGTCACCGGTGACGACCCAGACCGAGAGGTCCTCTCGCGCGGTGGCGATGCCGGTCGCGATCGACGGGGCACGCCCGTGGATCGAGTGCATGCCGTAGGTGTCGAGGTAGTAGGGGAAGCGCGAGGAGCAGCCGATGCCGGAGACGAAGACGATGTTCTCGCGGCGCAGGCCGAGGTCGGGGAGGAAGGACTGCACGGCCTTGAGCACGGCGTAGTCGCCGCAGCCGGGGCACCAGCGGACCTCCTGGTCGGAGGTGAAGTCCTTGCCGGTCTGCGTCTCGCCCGCGTCGATCGTCGGGACGCCCTCGGTGCCGGACCGCAGCCCGGGCAGGCCGAGATCGGTGGTGCTGTCGGTGGTCATCGGATCTCCTTCTCGACAGGGGTGAGATCGACCTCGATGCCCTCCGCCTCGGCGACGAGGCCGCCGATGACGTCGGCGAGCACGGCGGCCTTGAGCGGCAGGCCGCGGACCTCGTTGTAGCCGACGACGTCGACGAGGTACTTCGCGCGCAGCAGCAGGGAGAGCTGGCCGAGGTTCATCTCGGGGACCAGCACCTTGTCGTAGCGGGCGAGGACCTCGCCGAGGTCCTTCGGGAAGGGGTTGAGGTGGCGCAGGTGGGCCTGCGCGACCTGGTAGCCGGCCTTGCGCACGCGGCGTACGCCGGCGCCGATCGGACCGTACGTCGAGCCCCACCCGAGCACCAGGACCTTGGCCGCGCCGTCGGGGTCGTCGACCTCGAGCGGGGGCAGCGAGTCGGCGATGCGGTCGACCTTGGCCTGACGGGTGCGGACCATGAAGTCGTGGTTGGCGGGGTCGTAGGAGATGTTGCCGTGGCCGTCGCCCTTCTCGAGCCCGCCGATGCGGTGCTCGAGTCCGGGGGTGCCGGGGATCGCCCACGGCCGCGCGAGGGTCTCGGCGTCGCGCTCGTAGGGCCAGAACTCGGCGTCGTCCCCGTCGCCGTGGTTGCGGGTGGTGGCGAAGTCGGGGTCGATGACGGGCATCTCGGAGACCTCGGGGATGCGCCACGGCTCGGAGCCGTTGGCCAGGTAGCCGTCGGAGAGCAGCATCACCGGCGTGCGGTAGGTGATGGCGATCCGGGCGGCCTCGAGGGCGGCGTCGAAGCAGTCGCCGGGGGACTGGGGCGCGACGATCGGCACCGGGGCCTCGCCGTTGCGACCGAACATCGCCTGCAGCAGGTCGGCCTGCTCGGTCTTGGTCGGCAGTCCGGTGGAGGGGCCGCCGCGCTGGACGTCGATGACCAGCAGCGGCAGCTCGGTCATCACGGCGAGGCCGATCGCCTCGGACTTGAGCGCGATGCCCGGCCCGGAGGTGGTCGTCACGCCGAGGTGCCCGGCGAAGGACGCGCCGATGGCGGCACCGACGCCGGCGATCTCGTCCTCGGCCTGGAAGGTCGTGACACCGAACGACTTGTGCTTGCTGAGCTCGTGGAGGATGTCGGAGGCCGGGGTGATCGGGTAGGAGCCGAGGAAGACCTGGAGGCCCGACTGCACGCCGCCGGCGACGAGGCCGTAGGCCAGCGCGAGGTTGCCGGTGATGTTGCGGTAGGTGCCCGCGGCCATCGGGGCGGGCTTGACCTCGTAGCGGACGATGAAGGTCTCGGTGGTCTCGCCGAAGTTCCACCCCGCCTTGAACGCCGTCACGTTGGCGTCGCGGATGTCGGGGACCCGGGCGAAGCGGCGCTCGAGGAACGAGATCGTGGACTCGGTGGGGCGGCCGTACATCCACGACAGCAGGCCGAGGGCGAACATGTTCTTGGCGCGTGCGGCGTCCTTGCGGGACAGCCCGAACTCCTTGACCGCCGCGACCGTCATGCCGGTCAGGTCGATCTGGTGCACCGCGAACTCCGCGAGCCCGTCGCCGTCGAGCGGGTTGGCGTCGTAACCGGCCTTGGCGAGGTTGCGCGCCGTGAAGTCGTGGGTGTCCACGATGATCGTCGCACCGACGGGCAGGTCGCCGAGGTTGGCACGCAGGGCGGCGGGGTTCATCGCCACGAGCACGTCGGGGGCGTCGCCGGCCGTCAGGATGTCGTGGTCGGCGAAGTGCACCTGGAACGACGAGACGCCCGGCAGCGTGCCCTGGGGGGCGCGGATCTCGGCGGGGAAGTTGGGCAGCGTCACCAGGTCGTTGCCGAAGACGGCCGACTCCTGGGTGAAGCGGTCCCCCGTCAGCTGCATGCCGTCGCCGGAGTCGCCGGCGAACCGGATGATCACCCGATCGAGCTGCTTGACCTGCTTGGTCACGGCCTTGTCACCTCTATGCCTCACTGCCTGATGTCCGGCCGCCCACTGTAGTCGGGAGGCCCGACGGGGCCGGCCGGATGCCGCTGCGTGGACCGGGGTCGCGGGTGACACGCGACACGTGCAGACCACTCGTCTGAATCTCTTCTAAGTCATGTAGTCTGCGCGACATTAGTTATTAACTGTCCATCTCGGGACATCCGAAAGAGAGCTCTCATGTCCATCCCCAGCAAGACCTCCCGGCGGCTGGTCGCCGCTTCACTCACCGGGATGCTGGCCCTGTCCGCGTGCGCCCCCGGCGCCAGCAGCAGTGACGCCGATGCGGAGGAGACGATCAGCATCGTCGGGTTCGCCGTCCCCGAGGCCGCCAACAAGAACCTCGCTGCCGAGTTCAAGCAGACCCCCGAGGGCCAGGGCGTGGCGTTCCAGACGTCGTACGGCGCCTCCGGTGACCAGAGCCGTGCCGTCGTGGCGGGCCTCGAGGCGGACTACGTCCACTTCTCCGTGCCGCCGGACGTCACGCGTCTCGAGGACGAGGGCCTGGTCGACGCGAGCTGGGACGACGGGGAGAACAAGGGCATCGTCTCCCACTCCGTGGTCGTCTTCGGGGTCCGTGACGGCAACCCCAAGAACATCCGGACCTGGGCCGACCTGGTCAAGCCCGGCGTCGAGATCGTCACGGCCAACCCGGCGTCCTCCGGCGCGGCCCGCTGGAACGCGCTGGCCGCCTACGGCCAGGTCATCAGCGACGGTGGCACCGAGGAGGAGGCCACCGACTACATCAACAAGTTCTTCGAGAACGTCGTCGCGCTCCCGGGCAGCGGTCGCGACGCGACCACGGCGTTCCTCGGCGGCACCGGCGACGTGCTGATGGCCTACGAGAACGAGGCCATCCTGGCCGCGCAGAACGACGAGCCCTTCGAGTACATCCTCCCGGAGACCTCGCTCCTGATCGAGAACGCCGGCGCCATCCTGAAGGACGCCTCCCCACCGTCGCAGGACTGGCTCGACTTCGTGCTCTCCGACGAGGGCCAGGTGCAGTTCGCCCTCACCGGCTTCCGTCCGATCCGCGACGACGTCGACTACGGCGGCACCGTCGAGGGTGCCAAGGACCCGGCGAACCCCTTCCCCGAGGTCCCCACCCTGCTGACGGTGGACGAGGACTTCGGCGGCTGGGACGAGGCCTCCACGAAGTTCTTCGACGAGGAGAACGGCATCGTCTTCGAGGCCATCCTCGGCGCCGGCCTCTCCCTCGAGTGAGCGCATGACCTCCATCGAGATATCCCGCGTCCGACCGGCGAGGACTCCTCGCCGGTCGGGTCCGCGTTCCACCCTCACGCGGTCGTCGGGCATCGGGCTCGGCATCGCCATGATCTGGTTCAGTGCGCTGGTCCTGATCCCCCTGGCCTGCGTCGTCGTCACGGCGATCGACGGCGGCTGGGAAGCCTTCTGGAGCGCGATCACCAACGGGCAGACCATCGCCGCGATCAAGCTCACCGTCTTCACCGCCCTGGGCGTGACCGCGGTCAACGTCGTCATGGGTCCACTCATCGCCTGGGTGCTGGTGCGTGACCGCTTCTGGGGCAAGTCGGTGCTCGAGGTGCTGATCGACATCCCCTTCGCGCTGCCGACGATCGTGGCCGGCCTGGTGCTGCTGTCGCTCTACGGCAACGCGGACAGCCCACTGGGTGTCGACATCGCCAACTCCCGGCCGGCCGTCTTCCTGGCCTTCCTCTTCGTGACGTTGCCGTTCGTGGTCCGCATGGTCCAGCCGGTGCTGGAGGAGCTCGACCAGGACGTCGAGGAAGCAGCCGCCTCACTCGGTGCGAGCCGGTTCACGACGTTCCGACGGGTGGTCCTGCCGAGCCTTGCCCCGGCGATCGCCGCGGGTGCCGCCCTTTCCTTCGCCCGTGGCGTCAGCGAGTACGGCTCGCTCGTGCTGCTGTCGGGCAACCTCCCGTTCCAGACCGAGGTCACCTCCGTGCGGATCCTGAGCAGCATCGAGAACGACAACGTGGCCGCGGCCGCGGCCGTCGCCACGGTGCTCCTGATGATCTCGCTGGCCGTGATCGTGCTCCTCGACGTGATCCAGAGGCGGGTGGCTGCCCGTGGCTGACACGCTGGTCCACGACGTCGCCGCTCCACCACCGGTGGAGGCGTCGCGGCGACCCCCTCGCGTCCGCAGGACCCCGACGACCTACGTCCTGCGCCTCGTCGCCACGGCGTACCTGTTCTTCCTCGTCGCCTGGCCGGTGTCCCTGGTCGCCACGAACACCTTCGAGGACGGGCTCGGCTCGATCCGTGCGCTCCTGGAGGACCCCGACATCGTCGTCGCCCTCCAGCTGAGCGTGTACGTCGCGTTCTTCTCGGTCGTGATCAACACGCTGTTCGGCGTGGGGATGTCCCTGCTGCTCGTGCGCTACGAGTTCCCGGGGAAGCGGCTGCTCAACGCCCTGCTCGACCTGCCGCTGTCGGTGTCGCCCATCGTGGTCGGGCTCGCGCTCGTCCTCGCCTACGGCGGTCGCAACGGGTGGCTCGGTCCCACCCTGGCCGGGTGGGGGCTCGACATCATCTTCTCGACCCCCGGCATCATCATGGCGACCACCTTCGTGGCCCTGCCTCTGATGATCCGCGAGATCGTGCCCGTGCTGGAAGAGGTCGGCATCGAGCAGGAGCAGGCGGCCCAGAGCCTGGGGGCCAGCGGGCTCCAGTGCTTCCGGCGCATCACGCTGCCGTCCATCAAGTGGGGCATCGTCTACGGAGTCGTGCTGACCCTGGCCCGCTCGCTCGGGGAGTTCGGCGCGGTCAAGGTGGTCTCGGGCAACGTGCTCGGCCAGACCCGCACCGCCACCCTCGTGGTCGAGGAGAAGTACCTCAACTTCGACCAGCAGGCCGCCTACGCGACCGCGTTCCTCCTGGCCATGGTGTCCGTGGCCTGCATCGTGATCGTCGCCATCATCCGACCCAAGAACCACGGGTGAGAGCGATGCCCCTCCTCAGCTGTACTGCCAGAAAGGTCCACCCATGAGCATCGAGGTCTCAGGCCTGAACAAGAAGTTCGGCGACTTCGTCGCCCTCGACGACGTCAACGTCTCCATCCCGACGGGTCGGCTGACGGCCCTTCTGGGCCCCAGCGGCGGTGGCAAGTCCACCCTCCTGCGCATCATCGCCGGCCTCGAGAAGGCCGACACGGGCTCGGTCACGATCGAGGGGGTCGAGGCCACGCACCTGCCCGCGCAGAAGCGCAACGTCGGTTTCGTCTTCCAGCACTACGCGGTCTTCAAGCACATGACCGTGGCCAAGAACGTCGCGTTCGGCCTCGAGATCCGCAAGAAGAGCAAGGCCGAGGTGGCCGCCCGCGTCGACGAGCTCCTCGCGCTCGTGCACCTGTCGCAGTTCGCCCACCGCCTGCCCTCGCAGCTCTCCGGCGGGCAGCGGCAGCGCATGGCGCTCGCGCGTGCCCTCGCGGTGGAGCCCAGCGTCCTGCTGCTGGACGAGCCCTTCGGCGCGCTCGACGCCAAGGTCCGCAAGGAGCTCCGTGAGTGGCTGCGCCGCCTGCACGACGAGGTGCACGTGACCACGATCTTCGTGACCCACGACCAGGAGGAGGCGCTCGAGGTCGCCGACGAGATCGTGGTGATCAACGAGGGCCGCGTCGAGCAGGTCGGCACCCCCGACCAGCTGTACGACGACCCGGCCAACGACTTCGTCATGTCCTTCCTCGGCGAGGTGACGCACCTCGCCGGGACCGCCGTCCGGCCCCACGACATCGACGTCGCCACGTCCCCGCTTTTCGCCGGCGCCGTCGAGGGCACCGTCGCCCGGATGGTGCGGGTCGGCTTCGAGGTGCGCCTCGTCGTCCTGACCGTGGCCGGCGAGGAGGTGTCGGTGGTCCTCACCCGCACGCACGCCCGGTCGCTGGGGATCGAGGAGGGAGCAACCGTCTGGCTGACCGTCACGGCCGGCGCGACCGTCGTACCGTCCATGCGGCCCTCCCTGGCGGGCTGAGCCGGCAGGCCGGGCTGGACCGGGCTGGACCGGCGTCACCCATTCAGGTGAATCCCCGGTGGCGGGCCCGGCTCCGGGCCGCCACCGGGGGATCCTGCGGCTATCGTGCGCTGGTGAAGGTGATGGATCCGTTGGGTGAGCTCTGGGTGGGCATCGAGGCCTTCGACGAGGAGGCCGCCGACCGCGCGCTCGTCCAACTCCTGTGGGACGTCCCGCTCAGCGAGGCCCTGACCCACGTGGTCATCCCGTTCCTCGTGCAGCTCGGGGACCGCTGGGAGGACGGCTCGCTCTCGGTCGCCCACGAGCACTTCGCCAGCAACCTGCTGCGCCGACGGCTCTCCGCCCTGGCCCACCAGCACGAGGTGCTGCCCGTGCCGGGGGTGCGGCGTCCCCGGGTGCTGCTGGCCTGCCCGCCGGGGGAGCGGCACGACCTGATGCTCCTGTGCTTCTCGCTGCTGCTCGGCGAGCGGGGCTGGCGCACCCTCTTCCTGGGGGCCGACACCCCCGTCACCGCGCTCGTCAGCGCGGCGCGGAGCGTCGGCGCCGACGCGGTCGTGCTCGCGGCGACCCGGCCCACCGCCCTGACCGCGCACAGCACCTCGCTCGCGAAGCTGTCTCAGGACCATCCTGTCTACATCGCCGGTCGCGGCGCCGACGAGGAGGTCGCCCGGGTGGTCGGCGGCCGGCTGCTGCCGCGAGACCTGGTCGAGGCGCTCGAGCACCTCGGCCCCCGCGAGACCGCGTCCGCCTAGTCACCTCGCGGGCAGGTGCCGGGGACCGTCCTACCCAGCTGCGCTAGTCCAAATGGGGTATAGCCACGCAAAGTCGTCCCGTCGGCGCCATCGTCGACGAGGCTTGCCGCAGTACCAGGGCAACCCAGGGGGGAGCGGAGACGCGGGGTTGCATCAGTGTCCCTCCGCCGGACCTTCCCGAGAGGTGCGGCGGAGCGACACCGATCCTCGGGCACCCGGGTCGGGAGGGGTGTCCCGCCGCCTCGGCGGCACAGTGTGGTGAGGGTGTCGCGTCCGGCGACGTGCCTCCGGCCCCCCGGAGGAATCGCCGGCCGCGACACCGACCGCGAGCGCGCCCGCCGCGGCGGGTCTCAGCGGTAGTTGGTGAACTGCACCGCGAAGTCGTAGTCCTGCGCCTTGACGAGCGCCTGCACGGCCTGCAGGTCGTCGCGCTTCTTCGACGACACCCGCAGCTCGTCTCCCTGCACCTGCGCCTTGACCCCCTTGGGGCCCTCGTCGCGGATCAGCTTGCCGATCTTCTTGGCGTCCTCGGAGGTGATGCCCTCCTTGAGCGCGATGGAGATCTTGGACTGCTGGCCCGAGGCGCGGGGCTCGGAGGCGTCGAGGATCTTGAGGCTCTGGTTGCGCTTGATGAGCTTGTCCTTGAACACGTCGAGCACCGCGGTGGCGCGGTCGTCGGCCGAGGCCGTGATCTCGATGGCCTGCTCGCCCTGCCACTCGATGGTGGCGCCCGTGCCCTTGAAGTCGAAGCGGGTCGCGATCTCCCGCGCCGCCTGTCCGAGGGCGTTGTCCACCTCCTGACGGTCCAGCTTGCTCACGATGTCGAAGCTCGAGTCGGCCATGGGTCCCTCCGGTTTCTCCTGTGCGTCGGACAGACGCTATCCTCTCTTGCTGTCGATCCCCACAGGGGTGACGCATTGGCAGATTGCCCGAGCGGCCAATGGGAGCGGACTGTAAATCCGTCGGCTTACGCCTTCGAAGGTTCGAATCCTTCATCTGCCACACACGAACGGCCGGACCCGCTGGGTCCGGCCGTTCTGCGTCTCACGCCACTCAGAGCTCGCAGGTGTCGAGCAGGTCGCCGCCGGTGGGCCGCGGCCGGAACCCGTCGGGCGGCGGGGTCACCCCGTCCTCCACCCACGCGGTCAGCAGGTCGAAGGCGTCCCGGGCGCAGGGGAGGAGCGGACGGAGCCGGTCCGGGTACGCCGGGTAGAGGCCGTCGGTGTGGGTGCCGTCCTCGACGAGGTAGTAGCGGTGCATCCGACCGCTGCCTGCCTCGTCGACCAGGGCGTCATACACGTCGGAGTCGACGGCGGGCGGGAGGAGGGTGTCGAGGGAGCCGTGCACGGTGATCATCGGCCGGCGGATCCGGCCGGTCAGCGACACCGAGCGCACGGCGTCCTTCACCGCCCGCGGGCGTGAGGCGTAGTTGTAGTCCGCGTCGCACGAGGGCGTCCCGCTCGCGCAGAACGGGATCCCGGCGTCGAGCGCGCCGTCCCACGTCGGGTCGAGCTCCTCGCGGTAGATCCGCTGGGTGAGGTCCCAGTAGTAGGAGTGGTGGAACGCCCACAGGAACTCCGAGCCGGGTGCGAAGCCGGCAGCGATGATCGCGTCGTGCGCGGCGGGGTCGCCGGTCGCGGCGTACGCCGGGTAGTTCTTCAGCGCGGTCGGCAGGAAGGTGAGCAGGTTCGGGCCCTCCGCGCGGAACAGGGTGCCCTCCCAGTCCAGGCCGCCGTCGAAGAGCTGCGGTTTGTTCTCCAGCTGCCAGCGGGTGAGGTAGCCGCCGTTGGATATCCCGGCCATGTAGGTGCGGTCGGCCTGCGCGCCGTACGCCTGGCGGACGACGCGCTTCGTCGCCCGGGTGAGCTCGGTGACCCGGCGGTGCCACTCACGGATCGAGCCGCCCGGGCTCGAGCCGTCGCGGTAATACGCGGCCCCGGTGTTGCCCTTGTCGGTGGACGCGAACGCGTAGCCCTTGCTCAGCACCCAGTCGCCGATGATGAAGTCGTTCGCGTACTGGCCCCGCACGCCCGGGGCGCCGGTCACCACGATCCCGCCGTTCCACTCCTCGGGGAGGCGGATGACGAACTGGGCGTCGTGGTCCCACCCGTGGTGGGTGTTGGTGGTCGAGGTGTCGGGGAAGTAGCCGTCGAGCTGGATGCCCGGTACGCCGCTGGGGTTGCGGGTGCCGGCCGCGTGCAGGCCGTTCCAGTCGGACTGGACGGTGTGGCCCGAGGCGACCGTGCCGGCCGTCGTGAGGTCGCCCAGGCACGCCGACACCTGGTGCTCGGCGCCCTTGACCACCAGGCCCGCGCGGTCGGCGCACCAGCCCGCAGCGGTCGGGTCGGGGCGGTCGGCTCCGGGGGCGGCCGTTCTCGGAGCGGCGCCGGCCGGGGCGCCGACCAGGGCGCCGCCGGCGAGCACGACGAGGGCGGTGGCCCGGGCGAGGGCGTGCGGGAGAGGTGTCATGCCTGACACTGTCGTGACCGACATCACACCGCAGCAATGTGGTCGCCCCACACATCGGACCCCGTCGGCTGTGGCCGGCGCACGCGGGCAGACTGGCCCGGTGAATGTGCAGGTCCACGACATCGGACGGCGCCGGGCGTGGGCCATCTGGCTCGTCGCCCTGGCGGTCTACGTGCTCGCGGTCTTCCACCGCAGCTCGCTCGGCGTCGCCGGGCTGCTGGCCTCCGAGCGCTTCGACATCAACGCCACCCGGCTGGCGGCCTTCACCGTCCTCCAGCTCGTCGTGTACGCCGCGATGCAGGTGCCGGTGGGCGTCATGCTGGACCGCTTCGGGTCGCGCGCCATGCTGCTGTCCGGTCTGGCGCTGATGACGGCCGGGCAGCTGTTCTTCGCGTTCACCACGTCCTTCGGCGGCGCCGTCGTGGCGCGGGCCGTGCTCGGCGCCGGGGACGCGATGGTCTTCGTGAGCGTGATCCGGCTGGTGACGGTGTGGTTCCTGGTCCGCCAGGCACCGATGGTCACCCAGCTCACCGGGCTGGTGGGCCAGATGGGGGCGATCGTCGCGGCCGCCCCGCTCGCCTTCCTCCTCGACCGGCTCGGGTGGACGCAGGCCTTCGCGGCGGTCTCCAGCCTGGGGATCGTCCTGCTCGTGGCCGTCGCGCTCTTCGTCAAGGACTCGCCGTACCGGCGCGACCAGGTCGTCCAGGTCAAGCTGCGCGCGCTCGCGCTGTCCGTGCGCACCCTGTGGGGCAACCCCGGCACGCGGCTGGGCATGTGGTCGCACTTCACCTCCCAGTTCGCGGCGACGGTCTTCACCCTGCTGTGGGGCTACCCGTTCCTCGTGCAGGGCCTCGGCTGGTCGGAGGCGGCGGCCAGCACCCTGCTGATGGTGATGACCGCGTGGGCGGTCGTCAGCGGGCTGGTGCTGGCGAGGCTGGTCAGCCGCCTGCCCTACTGGCGCTCGTGGATCGTCATCGGGATCGTCGTGGCGATGGTGGTGCCGTGGACGGCCGTCCTGCTGTGGTCGGGACCCGCGCCGGACTGGATCGTCGTCGTGATGGCGTGCACGACCGCCACCGGCGGCCCCGCGGCGATGGTCGGCTTCGACCTCGCCCGCACCTTCACGCCGGTGCACGCGATCGGCCGCGCCAACGGGCTGGTCAACGTCGGTGGCTTCACCGCCGCCCTGCTGACGATGGCGCTGATCGGTGTCGTCCTCGACCTCGTGGAGCCCGGCGGGATGGACTCCTACACGCTCGACGACTACCGGCTCGCGCTCTCGGTGCAGTACCTCTTCTGGGGGCTCGGGGTCGTGCAGATCCTCCGCTACCGACGCCGCGGGCTGGCCCACCTCGCCCGCGTGCACCCGGGCGCGACCGAGCAGCTGCGGGCGGGCCGTCCCTTCGTGCATCCCGGCATCGGCACCGAGGGCGTCTGAGAGCCGGACCAATCCGGTGACGTGGCTCACTCCGAACGGTGATCAGCCGTCGAGTGACGGTGTCCGCCGACGAAGGGTTCCACCATGCGTCTCCCCTCCATCCGCCGCCCGTCCCCGTCCATGGCCGTCTCCGTGATGGCTCTCGTGGTCGCCTCGACCGGCACGTCCTACGCCGCCGGCCTGATCGGTTCCGACGACATCCGCAACGGCTCGATCAAGTCCGTGGACGTCAAGGACAACAACCTCAAGGGCCGCGACGTGAAGAACGGGTCGCTCGGCTCGATGGACATCCGCGACAAGTCGCTCAAGGTCCGCGACTTCGCCGACGGCCAGCTCCCCGCCGGTGCGCAGGGTCCCGCCGGTGTCGGCCGCTGGGCCCTCGTCGACGCGGCCGGTGCGATCATCGCCCAGTCCGGCGGCTTCTCGGTCACCGCGGCCTACCCGACCCTCGCCCCCATGGGCGCCGACGCCGCCGGCCTGCGCGCCAACGGCAACGTCTACATCAACGCCGGCGAGGACCTGAGCAACAACGCCGTCATCGCGACCATCGCGCTGCAGAACACCGTCGACCAGAACGGCGACACCGTGACCAACGGCCGCGCCGCGGGCGCCGACGCCAACCCGGAGTTCTCCGGCGAGGTCTCGGCCGCCGTGTGCCAGCCCGGCGTCGTCAACTGCGCGCCTCCCGGCACCGGCAACAGCAGCCACCTCGTGGTCAGCCCGCGGCTCAGCGACGGCAGCGTCACCACCGCCGACAACCGCAAGCGCTTCTACGTCGTCGTGAGCGGCGACTCGAGCGACCGTTCCTGACCGACCCACCAGCTCACGGGTGGCGGGGCAACGATGTGGGGTCTACGCCCCGCCGCCCGTGTTGAACGGTGAGGTCTTGCTCGAGGCCATCTCGACGGCCTCCGCCAGGCTGATCGACCCCAGTGCCTCCAGGATGTCGACACCGACCCCGTTGACCTCCGGGCCCGGGACCAGCGGCACGATCGTGTGCACCAGCCGGTCGTCGTACGCATGGACCATCGTGAAGGACTGCGACCCGTCGACGCCGGACACGAAGCGCTCCACCGGCGCCGGGTCCGAGGTGTAGCAGGACGCCGACGCCACCGAGACGGGCACGCCGGCGAAGGTCGACCAGGTCGAGAAGTGCAGGTGCCCGGAGAGGATCCCGCGCACGTCGCTGCCCTCCACGACGGCGGCGAGTCGGTGCTGCTCGTGCAGCTCGATCAGCTCGGCCGCGCGCAGCATCGGGAGCGGCAGCGGCGGGTGGTGCATCGCGAGCAGGGTGCCGTGCGGCGCGGGTGTCGCGAGCACGTCGGCCAGCCACTCCAGCTGCGCCTCGGTGAGGTCGCCGTGGTGGTAGCCGGGGACGCTGGTGTCGAGGGCGACGATCCGCAGCCCGTCCACCTCGTGCACCCGGTCCTGGGGGCCGTCGTCGTCGGAGTCGAAGAGGCCGCGGGCGTACGGCACCCGCTCGTCGTGGTTGCCCATCACCCAGACCACGACCGCGCCCATCGCCTCGGCGGCGGGCTCCACCAGCTCGCGCAGCCGTGCGTACGCCGCCGGCTCGGCCCTGTCGGCCAGGTCGCCGGTGAGGACCAGCGCCTGCGGGGCCGGGTCCACGGCTGCGAGCCGCTCCAGGGCGCGGGCCAGCCCGGCCTCGGTGTCGACGGCGCCGTACTGGAGCCGGCCGCCGGCCAGCAGGTGCGGGTCGGACAGGTGCGCGATCGTGTGCCGGGGTGCCGGGTACTGGCCGAGTTGCCTCACGCCCGCAGGCTAGCGCCGCACGGGTCGTCGGCGAGGGGTCGGCGGGTGTTGCCGCGGCGTTCACCCACCCGTCCGCGACCGCTCCTACGGTGCGCTCGTGCTCACACGGGGATTCGCGGGCGGCGTGCTCGTCCTGCTCGGCGGCCTGGTCATCTCCACGTTGCCGCGCTCGACGGCCCTCCTCCGGGGCCCGCTGCTCCAGGACCTCCGGGCGGCGGAGGCCGGCCGGATGGCCGCGCTCGCGCTCGTGGTCCTCGGTCTCGGCCTGTACGCCGCCGCGTGGCTGGCGTTGTGCCGTCACGTCGCCCGGGCGGAGGGGGCGGCCCGTGACGACGGGATCGCCCTGGTCCGCCTCGCGGCGGTGCTGTGGTCGGCGCCCCTCGTGCTCGCCCCGCCCTTGTTCTCCAGGGACGGCTGGTCCTACGCCGCGCAGGGCGTCCTCGCGCACCTGGGCGTCTCGCCGTACGAGCACGGTCCGGGGGTCCTCGCCGGCCCGATCGTGCAGGGCGTCGACCCCCGCTGGATGGAGACGCCGGCGCCGTACGGCCCGCTTCCCCTCGCGCTCGGCGACGCGGCCGCGGACCTCACCGACAACCCGTGGCTGCTGGTCATCGCGCACCGCGGAGCCGCGCTGGTCGGACTGGTCCTGCTCGGGTGGGCGGTGCCCCGGCTCGCGACCTGGTGCGGCACCAACCCCGCCCTCGCCTCGGCGCTGGTGCTCTGCTCACCGCTGATGCTGGCCAACGGGGTCGGCGGCCTCCACAACGACCTACTGATGGTCGGGTTGATGGCCGCAGCGGTGGTGCTCGCTGCCGAGCACGGCTGGGTGGCGGGAGCCGTCGTCGGGGGTCTCGCCGCGGCGGTCAAGCTCCCGGGCGGCCTGGTCTGCATCGGGGTCGTCCTCGTCGCGCTGCCGCTCGGCGCCCCGGTGGCACTGCGGGCCCGCCGCCTGGTCCAGGTCGGGGCCGTGGCCGTGGCCGCGCTGGTCGTGCCGGGGGTCGCGTGGGGGCTGGGCGTCGGCTGGGTGTCGGCGCTGGGGGTGCCCGGCACGGTCAACACCCCGTTGTCGCTGCCGACCGTGGTGGGAGGCTTCCTCGACCTGCTGGCCCGCCGGCTGGGCGCCGACCTCGCCCCGGCGACGTTCCTGGACCTGGTCCGCGGGCTCGCACAGGTCGGCATCGTGGCCGTGGCCGGAGGGGTCGCCCTGCGCGGCGCCACCGGGCGTCCGGATGCGGCGGTGCGGGCCGTGGCGCTCGTCGCGGGAGCGACCGTGCTCCTGAGCCCGGTCGTCCACCTCTGGTACTTCCTGTGGGTCAAGCCGTTCCTGGCCGTGCAGCGGCTGCCGCGAGTCGCGGCCACGGGCCTGCTGGCGGGATCGGTGGTCACCGGTCTGGTCGCACCCCTCGACTCCTCTCTGCACGGGGCCTACCTGGCGATCGTGGTCGGATCGATGGCCGTGACTGTGGCGGTGCTCGTCCTGCTCACCACCACGGCGGCCCGCGACCGCCTGGAGAAGATCGCCACCGCCCCGTGGCTGCCGGAGCCGGCTCAGCGCGCCGGCACGACCCGCCCGGTGACCTCGCCGAGCGCGATCCGGCCACCCGACGTGCCGGGCGCGGTGTAGCGCAGGGTGACCTCGTCACCGTCCTCGAGGAACGTGCGCTCCCGACCGCCGGCCGTGAAGGGCTCCTGGCCGCCCCAGCTGAGCTCGAGCAGGGAGCCGCGCTGGTCCGCGTCGGGGCCGGAGATGGTGCCCGAGGCCCACAGGTCACCGGTGCGCACGGAGGCGCCGTTGACCGTGGTGTGGGCGAGCATCTGCGCGGGCGACCAGTACATCGTGGCGTAGGGCGGTCGGGAGACGACCTCGCCGTCGAGGACGACCTCCACCGCGATGTCGAGGCCGGCCGGGCCGTCCACGCGCAGGTAGTCCAGCGGCTCGGGGTCCTGGCCGGGCAGGTCCGTCCAGGCGGCGTCCAGCGCGGCCAGCGGGGTCACCCAGTGGCTGATGGAGGTCGCGAACGACTTGCCGAGGAACGGGCCGAGGGGGACGTACTCCCAGGCCTGCACGTCGCGTGCGGACCAGTCGTTGAGCCCGACCACGCCGAAGGTGTGGGCAGCGAAGTCGGCGGTGGACACCCGCTCGCCGAGCCGCGTCGGCGTGCCGACCACGAAGCCGAGCTCGGCCTCGATGTCGAGGCGACGGCTGGGCCCGTACGTCGGGGCGTCGTCCGCCGGTGCCTTCCGCTGCCCGCAGGGGCGGACGATGTCGGTCCCCGACGCGACGACGGTCCCGGACCGCCCGTGGTAGCCGACCGGCAGGTGCTTCCAGTTGGGCAGCAGCGGCTCGGCGTCGGGGCGGAAGATCCGGCCGACGTTGGAGGCGTGGTGCTCGGAGGCGTAGAAGTCGACGTAGTCGCCCACCTCGATCGGCAGGTGCATCTCCACCGCGGTGAGCGGGTGGAGGTGCGGGGCGGTGCGGGCCTCGTGCACGTCGTGGCCGAGCACCTCGACGATCCACTCCCGGGCGATCGCCCACTGCTCGGGTCCCATCGCCATGAAGGCGTTGAGGCTGGGGGTCCGCCACGCGGCGGCCAGGACGGAGGCGGGGTCGCCGATCTCGGCGACCGGCGCCAGGTCGAGCACGTGGTCACCGATGCGGACGCCCACGCGGGGGTCGTCGCCACCCCCCTCCTGGTCGCGGAGGGAGAACACGCCGTACGGCAGGTTGTCGAGGTCGAAGAGGGAGCCCGCGGCGCCCTCCACCCAGGTGGTGGTCGTCTCGGTCATCGCGGCGGCTCCGTGCTGTCGTGGGGGAGGAGGTCGAGGGAGAGGAGGTCGGCGACCGGCTCGTCGACCGAGCAGGTGCCGAACGAGGTGAACCAGCGACGGGCGCGGGCGACCTCCTCGAGGTCCACCCCGAGCCGGGTGGCGTCGCGCTCCTCCAGGGTCGCGACGGTGTCGTCGCGGGAGGCGCCGTCGAAGGCCCGGCCCGTGGCGAGCAGGACGTTGAGGAAGCCGTGCTGCTCGAAGCCCTCGGCGGACGTGTGCCGCACGGCGTGGTGCAGCCCCGCGGTGCACTTGAACGGCACCTCGCGGTCGAGCGCGGCGTCGATCCAGGCGGCGAGGGTGGCCGAGGTGGGGAAGAGGTGGGCCTCCACGCCACCGGTGCGGAGCTTGATCCGCAGCTCGGCGGCCGCCACCTCGTCGGCCGCGGCCTCCCAGCCGTACGACGGGTCGGCCTGCGGCAGCTCGACGAAGACGGTCACCTCGTCGGTGAGGAGTCCCTCGTCGCGGGCGTGGTCGAGCGCCGCGACGACGCGGCGGGCGTTGCCGGCGAGGTCGTCGGGGTCGCGCAGCGCGATCTCCAGGCCCGTGACGGACAGGCCGAGGCGGGCGGCGATGCCGAGGGGCCCGGCGACCTGCCCGGCGCCTCCGGTGACCACGACGGACAGGGGGTGGGACACCCCACGCAGGAGCGGGAGGTCGGTGTCCCGGAGCACGAACGACCCGAGCAGGTCGCCGTACCGGGCGCGGCGGTGCTCGCCGTGCGCCGCGGTGGCGTCGTGGAGGGGGACGTCGCCGGGCGGGAACATCGCGGCGTCGTCGAGCAGGCCGGACCAGGCGGGCGGGAGCGGGGCTGGCTGGGAGACGGGCACGGGGCTACCCTAGCCATCATGCACATAACGGACGAACACGTCCGTTTATCGGACGGAACTCCCAGACAGGACGTGGACGATGGCGCACTACCGGAGCGCGGGATCCATCCCGCCGAAGCGGCACACCCAGCACCGCGATCCCGAGGGCCGACTCTACTTCGAGGAGCTGATGGGCGAGGAGGGCTTCTCCTCCGACTCCTCCCTCCTCTACCACCACGGCGTGCCGTCGGCGCTCGTCGACAGCCGGACGTGGGAGCTCTCCGACCAGTCGCGCACGCCCAACCACCCGCTCAAGGCGCGACACCTGCGGCTGCACGACCTCGAGACCGGCACCTGCCCGGTCGAGGGCCGCCGCCTCGTGCTGGGCAACAACGACGTCCGGATCGCCTACGTCCTCACCGGGACCGACCCCTCGCCGCTCTACCGCAACGCCATCGGCGACGAGTGCGTCTACGTCGAGCACGGCACCGGCACCGTCGAGACCGTGTTCGGGGTCGTCGCCTACCGCACCGGCGACTACGTCGTCATCCCGCGCGCGACCACCCACCGCTGGGTGCCCGCCGAGCCGAGCCGGCTCTACGCCGTCGAGGCCAACAGCCACATCCACCCGCCCAAGCGCTACCTGTCGCGCTTCGGGCAGCTCCTCGAGCACGCGCCGTACTGCGAGCGGGACCTGCACGGCCCCACCGACCTCGACGCGCTGGTGGCGCGCCACCGCGACCTCACCGACGTCGACGTGCTGGTCAAGCACCGCACCAGCGCCGGCATCCTCGGCACCCGGATGACCTACGCGACGCACCCCTTCGACGTCGTCGGCTGGGACGGCTGCCTCTACCCCTACACGTTCAACATCGACGACTACATGCCGATCACCGGCAAGATCCACCAGCCGCCGCCGGTGCACCAGGTCTTCGAGGGCTGGAACTTCGTGATCTGCAACTTCCTGCCCCGCAAGGTCGACTACCACGAGCTGGCGATCCCGGTGCCCTACTACCACTCCAACGTCGACAGCGACGAGGTCATGTTCTACGTCGGTGGCGACTACGAGGCGCGCAAGGGGTCGGGCATCAACCTCGGCTCGATCTCGCTGCACCCCGGCGGCTACGCCCACGGCCCGCAGCCGTCGGCCATCGAGGCGTCGCTCGGCGCGGACTACTTCGAGGAGTCCGCCGTCATGGTCGACACCTTCGCGCCGCTCGACCTCGGCGAGGGCGGCCTCGCCGTCGAGGACCCGGCGTACGCCTGGACGTGGGCGGGGCGTGGTCCCGACGCGGACGGCACCGACGGCGGGCCGGCGGTCTACAGCAACAGCTGACCGCAGCTGGGTGTGGCTTCGGTGTCACCAGGTGACACCGAAGCCACACCCACCGGTCGGACGGGGGTTTCAGGAGGTCCAGGCGCGCCAGAGCGCGGCGTACTCGCCGTCGAGCTCGACGAGCTCGTGGTGGCTGCCGAGCTCCACGATGCGGCCGTCGATCACCACCGCGATGCGGTCGGCGTCGTGGGCCGTGTGCAGCCGGTGGGCGATCGCGACGACGGTGCGACCCTCGAGCAGGTTGTTCATCGAGCCCTCGAGGGTGCGCGCGGTCCGCGGGTCGATCAGCGAGGTCGCCTCGTCGAGGACCAGCGTGTGCGGGTCGGCGATGATCAGCCGCGCCAATGCGACCTGCTGGGCCTGCGCCGGAGTCAGGGAGTAGCGGCCGGAGCCGATCACGGTGTCGAGGCCCTGCGGCAGCCGCTCGACCCAGAGCAGCGAGCCGACGGCCCGCAGCGCCTCGCGCACGGCGTCGTCGTCGGAGCCCTCGCGGGCCAGCACGATGTTGTCCCGCACCGAGCCGATGAAGACGTGGTGCTCCTGGGTGACGAGCGCGACCTCGGTGCGCAGCACCTCCAGCGGCAGGTCGACCAGCTCGACCCCGCCGACGCTGGCCGACCCGGTCCGGGGCCTGTTGATGCCCGAGAGCAGCCGACCCAGCGTCGACTTGCCCGAGCCGCTCGGCCCCACGATGGCCAGGCGCTCCCCGACGCCGAGGCGCAGGTCGACGCCGTGCAGCACGTCGTGTCCTTTGCGGTAGGCGAAGCGGAGGTCGTCGCCGACCAGGTCGGTGCCGTCGGGCAGCCGGTCGCCGGCCTCGCGGTCGGGCCGGACCTCGGCGATGCCGAGCAGCCGGCTCGTCGACGCGGCACCGACCTGCAGGCGGTCGACCTCCCCGATCAGCCGGTCGAGCGGGTCGCCCAGCGCCTCGACGTAGAGGACGGCGGCGGTGATCTGGCCGAGGTCGACCCACCCGCGCGTGTAGGCGTAGGCGCCGACCAGCAGGGTGATCACCCGCGGCGTCTGGAAGGCGAAGTTGAGCGCCGTGAAGAGCACGTTGCGCAGCGTCATGCCGTAGCGCTCGGCCTGTGCCGACACCTCGATGTCGTCGTCGCCGGCGCGGACCCGCTCCCCGGAGAGGCCCAGCGCCTCGAGGGTGCGGGCGCCCTCGACGGTCTCGGTGAGCGTCGTGTTGATGCGGGAGTAGGTCGCGCCCTCGGTGATGTAGCCCTTGGGTGCGCGCCGCAGGTAGCGGCGCACGGCGGGGGCCGAGGTGGCGAAGGTGAGCAGCGCCGGTACCGCGAGGACCACGGAGTTGAGCAGCATCGCGCCGATCGAGAGGACGACCGTCAGCAGCGAGATGATGGCCATCGGCAGGCCGTACTGGACCGAGCGGCTCATCGTGCCGACGTCGCGCGTGACGCGGGTGACGAGGTCGCCGGTGCTGGCGCTCTCCACCGCCCCGAGTGGCAGCCGCAGGATCGTGCGCACGATGTACTCGCGGGCCGTCGAGAGCAGGTCCTGGCCGAAGATCGTGGAGGTGCGCTGCGCGATGAACGTGAACGCCGCCTGGAGCAGCACGACGCCGACGATGGCCAGGGCGAGCGTGTCGAGCGGCAGGCCGCCGCCGTCGACGGTGGTGTTGACCAGCTCGCCCAGCAGACGGGGCACCACCAGGCCGGTGGCGGCGGCGAGCGCGTTGAAGGCCACGAGCGCGGCGAACATGCCCTTGCGGCTGGTCAGCAGGTCTCGGAAGAACGCGAGCACGGCGCGGTTGCCGGACACCGGCCACCCGCGCACGGGGTTGCGCGAGGCGTCGTAGACGTCCTCGGCCCGCTGCCGTCGCAGGTCGTGACGCGCCCACAGGGCCCGGTTGCGCTCCGCCGGCGACGCGTCGACGGGCGGATGCAGCTCGGGCGGGATCACGGGCGGGTCGAGGGTCCGGTCGCGCCAGGTGTCGGGCGAGGTCGCCAGCAGGTCGGTCATCGCGGGACCCCCTCGCCCAGCTCGTCGTGGTCGTCGAGCGAGCGGACCACGACGCTGCGGTAGTCGGCATCGTGCTCGAGCAGGTCGGCGTGCTCGCCGTCGGCGACGACGATCCCGTCCCGGAGCAGGACGACCCGGTCGGCGTGGTGCAGCCAGAGCGGCGACACCGTGCAGACGACGGTCGTGCGGCCCCGGCGCAGGTCGCTCACCCGCGCGGCGATGCGCGCCTCGGTGTGGGCGTCGACGGCGGAGGTGGGCTCGACCAGGACGAGGATCGGCGCGTCGACGGCGAGGGCGCGGGCGAGCACCACGCGCTGCCGCTGGCCGCCGGAGAGCCCGCGACCGCGCTCGTCGAGCTGTCCCTGCCAGCCCTCGGGCAGCGCGTCGTAGACGTCCTCGGCGTTGGCGATGCGCAGCGCCTCCTCGGCCTGCTCGCGGGTCAACCGGCCGTGCGGGTCGATGGCGTCCTGGAGGGTGCCGGCGAAGAGGCCGCTGCCGGTGTCGCTGACCAGCACCTGGCGGCGTACGTCGTCGAGGCGCGCCGCCGACAGGTCGACGCCGCCCAGCCGCACGCCCCACGCCCGGGTCGCGGCCTCCTCGTCGCGCGCGGCGATGCGGGCGCGACGGCGCTCGCGGTCGGCCCGGGCCCGGCGGGCCGCGCGGCCCTTGAGGCCGTCGGCGTCGTCCTCGCCGACCGGGTCGGTGTCGGGCGGCAGGTAGCGCCCGAGCCGGTCGGCCAGCGCCGCGCTCTGCTCGGGCACCGCACTGACGACGACGGTCAGCAGGCCGGGGTGGGCGGTGAAGCCGCTGAGGTCGTCGACGATCTCGGCGCGGCCGTCGAGCGGGACCGGGTCGGCGGGCTCGCGCCACGGCGGGCGCTGCTCGAAGATCGCGATCGCCCGGCGGGCGCTCACCAGGGCCCGCGTGGACTTCTGGGCGAGCTCGAAGAACGTGCGGATCGGGCCGACCATGAAGAGCCCGTAGCCCAGGAAGCTCACCAGCTGGCCGACGCTGAGCTCACCGGCGTTGACCTGCCGGGTGCCGAGCCAGACGAGGCTGACCAGGAAGATGCCGGAGAGCAGGACCCCGACGGCCTCGACCGCCGCCTGCCAGATGCCCGACGAGACGCCGGCCCTGCGGGCCGACTGGGACTGGACGGCGTAGTTGCGGCCGAAGGTCTCCTCGCCGCCGATGCCGCGCAGGATGCGCAGCCCGGCCACGATGTCGGTGGCCATCGAGGTCAGCTCGGAGTTGCGGCTGCGCTCGGTCTGCTGGCGGCGGTGCAGCGGCCGGAGCAGCGGCAGGGCGGCGCCGAGGAGCACCGGCGCCGCGACCAGCACGAGCACGCCGAGCTGCCACGACATCGACAGCACGATGGCCGCGACGGTCAGGTAGGAGACGAGCTGGGCCGCCGACCGCGCCAGGATCTCGGTCAGCGCACCGAACTCGTCGGAGTCGCTCGACGCGACGCTGAGCACCTCACCGGTCGGCGAGCGGCGCGGTAGCACGTGGCCCATCTGGGCGATCTTGCGCGTCACCATCTGGGTGGTGCCGTAGAGGCTGATGAGCCAGCTCCTCACGACCAGCGTGTGGAAGACGACGCCGAAGACGCCGCCGACGATGACCACGCCCAGCATCACGCCGGCCCAGGTCAGCAGGTCGGCGGTCGAGCCGCCGAGGATGCCGTCGTCGACGGCCCGGCCGAAGATGTAGGGGCCGAAGGTCAACGGCATCAGCCACAGCAGGCAGGCCAGCGAGGACAGGACGATGACCTGCCACTGCTGGCGGAGCATCCATCGCAGGAACGCCGCGGGCGATCGGGTGTCGGGGTCCGGCGTGGGTGCGTCGCTCGTGCCCGAGAAGAACGTCGCGATCCGGGGTGGGAAGTCCTGCATCGGACGATCAGCCTAGGCGCCCGCACCGACGGTGCGCGACGCAATAAGCGCTCAGGCGCCCGCGTACGCCGGGTAGTCGACGTACCCGGCCGCGCCACCGCCGTAGAAGGTCGACCGGTCCTGCTCGTTGAGCGGCAGCGACTCCTCGAGCCGGCGCGGGAGGTCGGGGTTGGCGATGAACGTGCGGCCGAAGGCCGCGGCGTCGATCCAGCCGCGCTGCAGCATCTGCTCGGCCTTGTCCTTGTCGTAGGCACCGGCCCCGACGATCACCCCGTCGTACGACGCGCGCAGCTCGTCGCGGAACGCGTCGGTGAGCGGCACCCCGCCGGCCCAGTCGGGCTCGGAGAGGTGCAGGAAGGCGAGCCCGCGCGACGACAGCTCGCGGGCCAGGGCGAGCCCGGTGACGTCGCCGTCCGGGTCCTCGAGGCCGTTGAACGCCCCCGTCGGGGAGATGCGGATGCCGACCCGGTCCGGCGACCAGGCGTCCGCCACCGCGTCGACGACGGCGAGCGGCAGCCGCAGCCGACCGGCGAGGTCGCCGCCCCAGCCGTCGGTGCGGTCGTTGACGGTGGAGCTCAGGAACTGGTGCAGCAGGTAGCCGTGGGCGCCGTGGATCTCGACCAGGTCGAAGCCGGCGTCGCGGGCGTTGCGGGTGGCGGCGGCGTAGTCCTCGACGAGCCGGGGGAGCTCGTCGGTCGCCAGCGCGCGCGGCGTCGGGCAGTCGGCCCGGAAGACGGCGCCGTCGGGGTCGACCAGACTGGTGCGCGAGCGGAAGGGCTTGTCGGTCGCCGACACGGGCAGGGCGCCGTCGTGCAGCGACTCGTGGTCGACCCGGCCGGTGTGCCACAGCTGGGCGGCGATGAGCCCGCCCTCCGCGTGGACGGCGTCGGTGACCTCGCGCCACCCGGCGACCTGCTCGGCGCTGTGGATGCCGGGGGTGTCGGCATACCCCTTGCCCTCCGGGCTGATCTGGGTGCCCTCGCTGATGACCAGGCCGGCGCTGGCCCGCTGGCGGTAGTAGTCGACCGCGTGCCGCGACGGCAGGTCGCCCGGCTGCTCGGCGCGCTGCCGGGTGAGCGGGGCCATGAAGACGCGGTTGCGGGCCGTGACGGCACCGAGGTCCAGGGGCGAGAAGAGGTCGGTCACGGAGGGCCCAACGGGTGCCCCGCACCACGCATTCCCGGACGCGACGTTCGTCACGGCCGACGTCCTGCCGGGTCGGGTGACGTCAGGCGACGCGGACGGCGCCCGCGAGGTCATCGTGGACGGCGAGCAGGGAGTCGACCGTCGCCGACCACGGAAACTGCTCGGCGCGGGCCCGCGCGGCGGCACGGCGCCCGGCCGCCGGGCGGCGCGCCACCTCGAGCACCGCGTCCGCGAGGGCCGCCGGCTGCGGGCTGCCCCAGCCGCCGGACGACGCGTCGACGAGCTCGCGCGCCCCGCCCCGGTCGGCCGTGACGACGGGCGTGCCGCTGGCCAGCGCCTCCAGCACGGCGAGCCCGAAGGTCTCGGTGGGGCACGCCGAGAGCGCCACGTCGGCGGCACCGATCCGCCGGCTGAGGTCGTCCCGTCCCTCGACGAAGCCGTGGAACGTCACCGGAGCGCCGCCGGCCACGTCCACCAGCTCGGCCCGGTGCGGGCCGTCGCCGTAGACGTCCAGCCGGACGGGCACCCCGCGCCGGTGCAGCTCGACGGCCGTGGCCACGGCGAGGTGCGGGCTCTTCTCCCGCGACAGCCGGCCGACGTGGGTCAGCCGGAGCGGGCCGCCGTCCGGCACAGGGGGCGTCGTGTGCGGACGGAACGTGTCGAGGTCGACCCCGAGCGGCACCCGCACGACCGGGCAGCCGACCTGGTCCGCGGCCCGGGTGAACTCCCGCTCGGCGTAGCGCGAGGTCACGACCACGGTGTCGACGCTGCGCACCAGGACCCGGTTGAGCAGGGCGATGGAGACCTTGGAGGCGGTGTCGAGGCCGGTCCTCGACGCGAACATGTCGCTCAGCCGCTCGTGGGACAGCAGCACCGACCCCACGCCGTTGCGCCGCGCCCAACGGGCCACTGGCAGCAGGGTCAGCTTGTCGCTCAGCTCCACCGAGGTGGGGCGCCACTCCTCGAGGACGTCGGTCACCCGCCACGGCTCGACGATCAGCCGGTAGCCGCCTCCCACCCGGGGTGCGCGCAGCTGCACCACGTCGCCGGCCGGCGAGCTGGTGCGGGCGTCGTACGGACCGGGGACCACGAGCAGCCGGCGGCAGCCCGCGGCGGCGTACCCCTCGCCGAGGGCGGCAACGGCGGTCTTCATGCCGCCGGAGGCCGGGCCGATGAAGTTGGCGAGCTGGGCGATCCGCATGGAGCGCACCGTGGCGCAGCCCGGTGAACGGACTGCCAGCCCGAGGTGGCCGCCGCACGACAGGACCCCTCCGGGCGGTGTGCGTCGCACCACCCGCGAGGCAGGATGGGGCCGTGACCCTCCTCTCCCAGCTGCGAGACGTGCCCGCCCGACTGCGCAACGAGGCCCGCCAGGTGCCGACCCGCGACATCGACGAGACGGAGGTCGAGGTCGAGTCGACGGCCCACGCCGCTGCCGGGGTCACGGCCGTCGCCGTGGCCATGCGCCGCGCGATCGGCCAGATGGGCGTACGCCGCACCGCGGCGACGCTGCCCCGGCTCAACCAGGTCGGTGGCTTCGACTGCCAGGGCTGCGCCTGGCCCGACCCGGACGCCGGCCACCGGCACCCCGCCGAGTTCTGCGAGAACGGCGCCAAGGCGGTCGCCGAGGAAGCCACCCGCCAGCTGCTGGACCTGGAGTTCTTCGCGACCCACTCCGTGGAGGACCTCGCCGGGCGCACCGAGTTCTGGCTGGGCAAGCAGGGCCGGCTGACCGAGCCGATGGTCCTGCGACCCGGCGCCACCCACTACACGCCGATCTCGTGGGACGACGCCCACGCCACCATCGCCGGGCACCTGCGGCGCCTCGACGACCCCGACCAGGCGATCTTCTACACGTCGGGCAAGACCTCCAACGAGGCCGCCTTCGTCTACCAGCTCTTCGTGCGGGCCTTCGGGACCAACAACCTCCCCGACTGCTCCAACATGTGCCACGAGTCGTCGGGCTCCGCGCTCGTCGACACCATCGGCATCGGCAAGGGCTCGGTCAGCCTCGAGGACATCCACCAGGCCAAACTGCTCGTGGTCGTGGGGCAGAACCCGGGCACCAACCACCCGCGGATGCTGTCCGCCCTCGAGATCGCCAAGCAGAACGGCGCGAAGATCATCTCGGTCAACCCGCTCGAGGAGGCCGGGCTGGTCCGCTTCAAGAACCCGCAGACCCCGAAGGGGGTGGCCGTCGGCACCGCGCTCGCCGACCTGCACCTGCCCGTCCGCCTCAACGGCGACATGGCCCTCTTCCAGGCGATCGGCTCGCTGCTCCTCGAGTGGGACGCGATCGACCGCGACTTCATCGACGAGTACGTCACCGGCTTCGAGGCGTACGCCGCACACGTCGCCGACCTCGACTGGACCAAGGTGGAGGCCGCGACCGGCCTCACCCGGGAGCAGGTCACCGAGGCGGCCCGGATGTTCGCGGACTCCCCGGCGACGATCACCTGCTGGGCGATGGGCATCACCCAGCACCACAACTCGGTGGCCACGATCAAGGAGATCGTCAACGTCGCCCTGATGCAGGGCAACATCGGCAAGCCGGGCGCCGGGCTGTGCCCCGTCCGCGGCCACTCCAACGTCCAGGGCGACCGCACCATGGGCATCTGGGAGCGGGTGCCGGACCACTTCCTCGACGCGATCCGCGACGAGTTCGGCTTCGACCCGCCGCGCGAGCACGGCCACGACACGGTGGACTCCATCCGGGCCCTGCGCGACGGCAAGGCCCGCGTGTTCTTCGCGATGGGCGGCAACTTCGTGGCCGCGGCCCCCGACACCGAGGCCACCGAGGCCGCGATGCGCAACGCCGCGCTCACGGTGCACGTCTCCACCAAGCTCAACCGCTCGCACGTCGTCCACGGCGGCGAGGCGCTGATCCTCCCGGCCCTGGGCCGCAGCGAGAAGGACATGACGGGCGGCCGCGCCCAGCGGGTCACCGTCGAGGACTCCATGTCGGCCGTGCACGCCTCGCGCGGTCCGCTCGACCCGCCCTCGGAGCACCTGCGCTCCGAGGTCGACATCGTCTGCTCGATGGCGCTGGCCACCCTCGGCGAGGACTCGCCGATCCCGTGGGCGGACTTCCGGTCCGACTACACCGAGATCCGTCGCCGGATCGCCCGCGTCGTGCCCGGCTGCGCGTCGTACGACGAGAAGGTCGACCAGCCCGGCGGCTTCGTGCTGCCGCACCCGCCCCGCGACAACCGCGTCTTCGAGACCGAGAGCCGGCGTGCGGTCATGACCGCCACCCCGCTGGAGGTGCTCGACGTGCCCCGCGGCCGGCTGCTGCTGCAGACGCTGCGCTCGCACGACCAGTTCAACACCACGATCTACGGCCTCGACGACCGCTACCGCGGCGTCAAGGGCGGCCGTCGGGTGGTGTTCGTCAACCCCGAGGACGTCCGTGAGCTCGGCTTCGTCGACGGCGACGTCATCGACCTGGTGAGCGAGTGGCGCGACGGCAGCGAGCGGGTGGCGCGGTCCTTCCGCATCGTGTCCTACGACCAGCCCCGCGGTTGCGCGGCCGCCTACTACCCGGAGACCAACCCGCTGGTGCCGCTCGACTCGACCGCGGAGAAGAGCAACACCCCCGTCTCCAAGTCCGTGGTGGTGCGCCTCGACCGGCCGGGCACCGACGGCGGGGACGGCCACGGGTCGCCCGACCAGGGGACCGGCTCCGAGCGCACCGACGAGCCGCACCACCTGGCCTGAGGACGACATGACCAACCCCGAGCGCGACCCCGACGAGCTGGCCCTGGCGGCCGGGGACACCGCCTGCGGTGTCGAGGTGCTGGCACCGCGGGAGGTCCCGCTCGGGGGGCCGCGGGCGATGACCGTACGCCGCACGCTGCCGCAGCGCGGCCGGTCGCTCATCGGCGCGTGGTGCTTCGTCGACCACTACGGCCCCGACCGGGTCGCCGACACCGGCGGCATGTCGGTCGCCCCGCACCCGCACACCGGGCTCCAGACGGTGAGCTGGCTCTTCACCGGCGAGATCGAGCACCGCGACTCGGCCGGCCACCACGCGATGGTCCGCCCGGGCGAGGTCAACCTGATGACCGCGGGGCGGGGGATCAGCCACTCGGAGGTGTCGACGCCCGGCACCACCGAGCTGCACGGCGCCCAGCTGTGGGTGGCCCTGCCGGGGGAGTCGCGCGACGTCGAGCCGGCCTTCGAGCACCACGCTCCCGACCCGGTCACCGGCGACGGGTGGGAGGCGCGGGTCTTCCTCGGCTCGCTGCTCGGGGTCACGTCGCCGGTCTCGACCCACACCCCGCTCCTCGGCGCCGAGCTGGTGATCGCCGCGGGCACCACGCTGGTCCTCGACGTCGACGAGGCCTTCGAGCACGGCCTGCTCCTCGACCGCGGGGTGGCCACCGTCGACGGCCAGGAAGGCAAGCCCGGCGAGCTCGTCTACGCCGCGCCCGGTCGCGACACGCTCACCGTCGAGGCCCACGAGGACGTGCGGGCGCTGCTGCTCGGCGGCCCGCCGTTCGGGGAGTCCATCGTCATGTGGTGGAACTTCGTGGGCCGCACCCACGAGGAGGTCGTCGCCTTCCGCGAGGAGTGGCAGGCGCAGGTCGACGGCGTCGACGACAGCCAGGACGTCCGTCCCGGACGGTACGGCGTCGTGGTCGGCGACCACCTGCCCCCGATACCGGCCCCCGCCCTGCCGAACGCCCGGCTGCGCGAGCGCCGCTGACGTCGTACGCGGTGCGTCTCAGGCGAAGGGCAGCAGGGCGGCGATGTCGTCGGTCGGCGTCTTGAGCGCGATGCCCGACCCGATCGCCTGGAGCTTCCAGCCGTCGCCCTCGCGACGGAGGGCGGCCATCACCAGCCCGGTCTCGCGCACACCGAGGGTGAGGGTGAAGCGGGCCAGCTCGGTGCCCGCGTCGTCGACGAGGCGGCAGTAGGCGTTGCGGATGAACTCGAGGCTGTGGCCCTGGTAGCTGCTCACCAGGAACACGATCGAGTCCACCTTGCCGTAGACCTTCGACAGGTCGACGGTGAGCACCTCGTCGTCGCCCTCGCCCTTGCCGGTGGTGTTGTCACCGAGGTGGACGACCGAGCCGTCGCGGGTGGACAGGTGGTTGAAGAACGCGAGGTCGAAAAGCGCGCCGCCGGCGAACTGCACGGCCGAGGCGTCGAGGTCGACCGGCGCGGAGCCCGAGCCCGCGAAGCCGGCCGTGTGGGTGTGCTCCCACCCGACGGCCATCTGCAGGCGGGTGAGGGGTGTGCCCTCGTCGGTGGAGAGGCTGAGCTCCTGGCCCTCGGTCAGCTCGATCACGCTGACGAACCTACCCGCTTGGTCACACCGTGCAGGCTCGGAGCATGAGCGACCAGCGATCCGACGCACCCCGCGACCTCGAGTTCGACGGCCTCCGGGCGGTCTTCCTCAACGGCACCCTCAAGCCGAGCCCGGACCTCAGCCACACCGACGGCCTGATCGAGGCGAGTGCCGCGATCATGCGCAAGCACGGCGTGCACGTCGACGTCGTCCGTGCGGTCGACCACGACATCGCGCCCGGCGTCTACCCCGACATGACCGAGCACGGCGCGGCCCGCGACGACTGGCCGGCGATCTGGGAGACGGTGCGCGCGGCCGACATCATCGTGCTCGCCGGCCCGATCTGGCTCGGCGACAACTCCAGCGTCACCAAGCGCGTCGTCGAGCGGCTCTACGCGATGTCCGGCGAGCTCAACGACCGCGGCCAGTACGCCTACTACGGCAAGGTCGGCGGCTGCCTCATCACGGGCAACGAGGACGGCATCAAGCACTGCGCGAGCAACCTGCTCTACAGCCTCCAGCACCTCGGCTGCACCATCGCGCCCAACGCCGACGCGGGCTGGATCGGCGAGGCCGGACCGGGTCCGTCGTACCTCGACGAGGGCAGCGGCGGGCCGGAGAACGACTTCACCAACCGCAACACGACCTTCATGACGTGGAACCTCATGCACACCGCCCGGCTCCTCGGCGGTGGCTTCCCGGTGGGCGGCAACAGCCGCACCGCGTGGGACGCCGGCTCGCGGTTCGACTTCGAGAACCCCGAGTACCGCTCCTGATCCGACCTGCGACCTGCGGCACCCACGACCGCAGGTCGCAACGCGTCCCGGTGTCGGTGGCGTGCGCGAGGATGGCGCCATGAGCGCACCCGTGATCGGCGACGACGGCCTCGCGCGCTGTCCCTGGGCGGCCGGCGACCCGGTCAACCGGGCCTACCACGACACCGAGTGGGGCCTTCGGGTCAGTGGTGAGGCGGCCCACCTCGAGCGGCTGACGCTGGAGGCGTTCCAGTCCGGGCTCTCCTGGCTGACCATCCTCAACAAGCGCGAGGCGTTCCGCGAGGTCTTCGCCGGCTTCGACGCCGACGTCGTCGCGGCGTACGACGAGGGCGACGTCGAGCGGCTGATGGTCGAGCCGCGCATCGTGCGCAACCGCCGCAAGATCGAGGCGGCGGTCGCCAACGCCCGGGCCACCGTGGCGTTGCGGGAGCGTGGTGGCCTCGAGGCGTTCATCTGGTCCTTCCGGCCCGACACGACGCCCGAGCCGGAGCGCACCGGGGAGATGGCAACGACCTCGCCCGAGTCGGTCGCGCTGAGCAAGGCCCTCAAGAAGGCCGGCTTCGCGCACGTCGGGCCGACGACGATGTATGCCCTGATGGAGGCCGTCGGCATCGTCGACGACCACCTCGTCGGCTGCCACCGGCGCGGGGCCAGCGGCGTCTGGGCCTGAGCCCGGGCCGCGGCCCGGACCGCCTCAGCCCAGTGCCGCGGCCTCCGCGGCCAGGGCGCGGACCCGGTCCCAGTCGCCGGTCGCCAGCGCGTCGGCGGGGGTGAGCCACGAGCCGCCGACGCAGCCGACGTTGGGCAGCGCGAGGTAGGACGGCGCCGAGGCGGCGGTGATCCCGCCGGTCGGGCAGAAGCGCGCGGCCGGCAGCGGGGAGGCGATCGACTTCAGGTAGGCCGCACCGCCGGACGCCTCGGCCGGGAAGAACTTCATCTCGGTGTGGCCGGCCTCGAGGACGGCCAGCGCCTCCGAGACCGTCGCCGTGCCCGGCAGGAACGGGAGGCCGGAGTCGCCCATCGCGCCGAGCAGCGTCGGCGTCGAGCCGGGGGACACGAGGAACTGCGCGCCCGAGTCCGCGGCCCGCTTGACCTGGCCCGGCGTCACGATGGTGCCGGCGCCGACCAGGATCTCGGGGACCTCTGCGGCGATCGCCGCGATCGCGTCGAGGGCGACCGGGGTGCGCAGGGTCAGCTCGATCACCGGCAGGCCGCCGGCGACCAGCGCCCGGGCGACGGGCACCGCGTGCGCGAGGTCGTCGATGACGACCACCGGCACCACGGGGACGACGGACAGCAGTGACTCAGACGTGCTGGGCAAGGGGGGCCTCCTCGGTGGGGGCGGGCAGGGGACGGATGACGCTGGCGCCGGTCTCGGCGGTGCCGACGATGGCCCGGAAGCCGGAGAAGAGCTCGCGGCCGGTGCCGGCCCACTCGACGTCGTGCGGGGCGCGACCGGTGGCCTCGCGGCGGTCGAAGTCGGCGTCCGCGACGTCGATCTCGAGCAGCCCGGTCTCCGCGTCGACGGTGACCAGGTCGCCCTCGCGCACCCGGGCGAGCGGGCCGCCCAGGGCGGCCTCGGGGGTGACGTGGATGGCCGCGGGCACCTTGCCGGACGCACCCGACATCCGGCCGTCGGTGACGATCGCGACCTTCTGCCCGCGGTCCTGGAGCACGCCGAGGGCGGGCATCAGCTTGTGCAGCTCGGGCATGCCGTTGGCGGCCGGGCCCTGGTAGCGGACCACCGCGACGAGGTCGCGCCCGTCCAGCAGCCCCTCGGCGAAGGCCGCGAGGAAGTCGGCCTGGTCGTCGAAGACCATCGCCGGGGCGGTCACGACCCGGTGCTCGGGCTTGACCGCGGAGGTCTTGACGACCGCACGGCCGAGGCGACCGGACAGCATCCGTAGCCCGCCGTCGGGGGCGAACGGGTCGTCGGCCGGACGCAGCACCGACGTGTCGAGCGAGGACTTGGGGCCCTCCTCCCAGACCACGGTGTCGCCGTCGAGCCGGGCCTCGCGGGTGTGCCGCCACAGGCCCCGGCCCGACACGGTGAGCACGTCGTCGTGGAGGTAGCCGTGCTTGAGGAGGGTGTGGAGGAGGAACGGCGTGCCACCCGCGGCCACGAAGTGGTTGATGTCCGCAGTGCCGTTGGGGTAGATCCGGGTGAGCAGCGGGACGGCCGCGGAGAGGTCCGAGAGGTCGTCCCACGTCAGCGTGATGCCCGCGGCGGCCGCCATGGCGACCAGGTGCATCGTGTGGTTGGTGGAGCCGCCCGTGGCGAGCAGCGCGACGCAGGCGTTGACGATCGCCTTCTCGTCGACCAGGTGGCCGACCGGGGTCGGCTCGCCACCCGCGGCGGTGATCGCGACCGCGCGCTCGCCGGCGGCGCGGTCCAGGGCGGCCCGCAGCGGGGTGCCGGGGTTCACGAACGTGGCGTCGGGCAGGTGCAGGCCCATCACCTCCATCAGCATCTGGTTGCTGTTGGCGGTGCCGTAGAAGGTGCACGTGCCCTTCGAGTGGTAGGACTGCGACTCGGCCTCGAGCAGCTCCTCGCGGCCCACCTTGCCCTCGGCGTACAGCTGGCGCACCCGGGCCTTCTCACCGTTGGGCAGGCCCGAGGTCATCGGACCGGCCGGGACGAAGACGGTGGGCAGGTGTCCGAAGGACAGCGCCCCGATCAGCAGGCCGGGCACGATCTTGTCGCAGACGCCGAGCATCATCGTGGCGTCGAACATGTCGTGCGAGAGCGCGACCGCGGTCGACATCGCGATCAGGTCGCGGCTGAAGAGCGACAGCTCCATGCCGGCGCGACCCTGGGTGATGCCGTCGCACATGGCGGGCACGCCGCCGGCGAACTGCGCCAGGCCGCCGGCCCGGACGACCGACTTCTTGAGCACCTCCGGGACGTCCCGGAACGGCTGGTGGGCCGACAGCATGTCGTTGTACGACGACACGATGGCCACGTTGGGCTTGCGGCCCGAGCGCAGGCCCGAGCGGACCGGCTCCTCGGAGGCGGCGAAGCCGTGCGCGAGGTTGGCGCAGGCCAGCCGACCCCGGGCCGGGCCCTTGTCGGCGGCGGCGTCGATGCGCGCGAGGTACGCCGCGCGGGTGGCCGCGCTGCGCTGCGCGATCCGCTCGGTGACCTCGCTGACGACGGGGTGGATGCTCTGGGTGCTCATTCGGTCTCCTGCCAGGATCGGCCGTCGCGCTCGAGGAGCGTGACGGCGGCGACGGGTCCGTGCGTGCCGGCCGGGTAGCGCCGCGGGCGGTGCGACGGTCGGGACCAGCGGTCGAGGATGGGGGTCACCCACGCCCATGCCGCCTCGACCTCGTCGCGGCGCATGAACAGGGTGGTGTTGCCGCGGACGACGTCCATGAGGAGCCGCTCGTAGGCGTCGGGGGAGCGGCCGCCGAAGGCCGTGGCGTAGCTCAGGTCCAGCGAGACCGGGCGCAGCCGGATGCCGCCGGGGCCGGGCTCCTTGGCCGTCATGTGCAGCCGCATTCCCTCGTCGGGCTGGACGCGGATGTGCAGCCGGTTGGGCTCGGTGGGCCCCTCGCTGTGCGGGAACATCGGGTGCGGCGGCTCCTTGAAGACCACCACGATCTCCGAGACCCGCTCGGACATCCGCTTGCCGGTCCGGAGGTAGAACGGCACCCCGGCCCAGCGCCAGTTCTGCACCTCGGTCCGCAGCGCCACGAACGTCTCGGTGCTGCTCTCGTGGCCGACCTCGTCGGCGTACGACGGCGCCAGCACCCCGCCGCTGAGACCCGCGGCGTACTGGCCGGCGACGACGTCGCGGTCGACGAGCTCGGGGGTCAGCGGGCGCAGGGCCTGGAGGACCTTGAGCTTCTCGTCGCGCACGGTCTCGCGGTCGACGTACGTCGGGGGCTCCATCGCGACGAGGCAGACCAGCTGGAGCAGGTGGTTCTGCACCATGTCGCGCAGCGCGCCGGAGCGGTCGTAGTAGGAGCCCCGCTCGCCGACGCCGAGCGCCTCCGAGACGGTGATCTGCACGTGGTCGACCCAGTGGCTGTTCCACAGCGGCTCGAGGAAGGTGTTGGCGAAGCGCGTGACCAGGAGGTTCTGGACGCTCTCCTTGCCGAGGTAGTGGTCGATGCGGAAGATGTGCGACTCGTCGAAGACCCGGCCGACGGCCTCGTTGATCGTCTCGGCGGTGGCGAGGTCGGTCCCGATCGGCTTCTCGAGCACGACGCGGGAGCGGTCGGTGGCCAGGCCGACCTGGTCGAGGTGCTCGCAGATCGGGCCGAAGAGGGCGGGGGCGACCGCGAGGTAGAACACCCGGATCACGTCCTCGCCGGCGGCGCCGTCCTTGAGGCGGTCGTGCAGCCGGTGCCAGGCGCCGACGTCCTCGACGTCGAGGGTGACGTGGTGGAGGCGGCCGAGGAGGCGGCGTACGACGTCGTCGGCGAGCTCGTCGTGGGCGACGTGCTCGGCGAGCGCGCCCTCGACCATCGCGCGGTAGCCGTCGTCGTCGACGTCGGCGCGGGAGACGCCGATGATCCGGAACCCGTCGGGCAGCTGGCCGTCACGGTCGCGGAGGTAGAGGGCGGGGAGCAGCTTGCGGAGCGCGAGGTCGCCGGTGCCACCGAAGACGGTGAAGTCACAGGGCTCCACGGGGGTGCCGACCGAAGGTCCGTTCATGGAAGACCACCGTACGGATCGTTAGGCACATGAGCAACAGAACTTCGGTTTTTGTTGTGCCGAAGTGGGAAGTGCTTGAATGCCCAGCACCATGTCCGCCTCCCGGCCCGTCCCCGCGACCACTCCGCCGCTGCTGGCGCCCGGCGCCACCGCCGGCGACCTCCTCGACCTGATCCGGTCCGGCCGGGCGACCACGCGCGGCGAGCTGGGTCGGGTCACCGGCCTGTCCCGCACGGCGGTGAGTGCGCGGCTCGCGTCCCTGGCCGACGCCGGGCTGGTGCTGGAGGGGGAGGAGGAGTCCGCCACCGGCGGTCGTCCCGCCTCGACGCTGGTGCTCGACAACGACGCCGGCCTGGTGCTCGCGGTGGCCGTCGGTCGCAGTCGCTCGCAGATGTCGGTGGCCTCCCTGGACGGCACGGAGCTGGCCTCGGCCAGCCACGACCAGGAGGTCGGCCTCGGGCCGGACGTGCTCATGCCCGTCGTCGCGGAGCACCTGGCGGCGATGCTGGCCGGCCTCGGACGCTCCGGTGACGAGGTGCGCGGCGTCGGCCTGTCGCTGGCCGGGACCGTCGACCGCGAGCGCGGGGTCAGCGTGGACTCCCCGGCGCTGGCCGGCTGGGACGGCGTCCCGCTCGCGGACTACCTCACCGGCGTGACCGGCGCCCCGCTCGTCCTCGACAACGACTGCAACGTGATGGCCGCCTCCGAGCGGGACGGCCACCTGCGCGACCACGACGACGTGCTCGTCCTCAAGGCGTCGACCGGGCTCGGGCTCGGCATCGTGGCCGGTGGGCACCTGCTCCGCGGCCACCGCGGGGCGGCCGGCGAGCTGGGCCACGTCAAGGTCCCCGCCGCCGCCGGGCTGACCTGCCGCTGCGGCGACACAGGTTGCCTCGAGGCGGTCGCCGGTGGCTGGGCCCTCGTCGAGCGGCTGCGCGACGCGGGCCAGGAGGTCGACCACGTCCGGGACCTGGTCGCCCAGGCGGTGCGCGGCGACGGCGAGGCGCGCGCCATCGTGCGCGAGTCCGGCCGGCGGGTGGGCGAGGCCCTGGCCGCGACCGTCACCGTCCTCAACCCCCGTGCCGTCGTCGTCGGCGGGGACATGGCCGGCGCGTTCGACACCTTCTCCGCCGGCCTGCGGGACACGCTCTTCCCGGGCACCACGGCGCTGGCGGGACGCGACCTCCAGGTGCTCCCCGCGACGTACGGCGAGCGCGCCGGCCTCGTGGGCTGCGTCCGGCTCGCCCTCGACTCGGTGCTCTCGCCGCGCGCGGTGGACGCCCTGCTGGCGGGCCGACGCTGACCACCCTTCCCCCCGGGGCGCGCGTCCCCTAGGTTGCCCGCCATGGCCCGCGTGCACGCCTTCGGCGACGACCACCTGCAGGACCTCGACGCGGTCGGCCTCGTCGAGGCCTACCGCGACGGGTTGTCGGTCGTCGACGTGGTCGAGGCCGCGATCGCCCGCGCCCACGCCGTCGACGACCAGCTGGGGGCGCTCGCGTACGAGGCGTTCGACCGGGCCCGGGCCGAGGCCCGCGCGCCGCACCCCGGCTACTTCTCCGGGGTGCCGACGTTCCTCAAGGACAACGTCGACGTCGCCGGCATGCCGACCCAGAACGGCACCGACGCGTACGTCGCCCGCCCGGCCGCCGCGGACGGCGACTTCGCCCGGATGTACCTCGCCACCGGGCTGCTGGCGCTCGGCAAGACCCGGCTCAGCGAGTTCGGCTTCAGCGGGGCCGTGGACCACCCCCGGCTCGGGCCGGTGCGCACACCCTGGAACCCCGAGCACTACGCCGGCGCCTCGTCGGCCGGCGCCGCCGCCTTCGTCGCCACCGGCGTGGTCCCGATCGCGCACGCCAACGACGGCGGCGGCTCGATCCGGATCCCGGCCTCGGTCAACGGCCTGGTCGGCCTCAAGCCCACCCGCGGCCGGCTCGCCCAGGACAGGTCCATGCGGCAGATGCCGGTCCGCATCGTCTCCGACGGCGTGCTCACCCGCTCGGTGCGCGACACCGCGGCGTTCTACCGGGAGGCCGAGAAGGTCTACCGCGACCCCAGGCTGGCCCCGGTCGGCGACATCACCCGGCCCGGCCGCGGTCGCCTCAAGGTCGCCGTCGTCACTCGCGGCATCGGTCGTGACGCGAGCCCCGAGGTGGCCGCGCTGACCCTGCAGACCGCGGCGCTGCTCGAGTCCCTGGGCCACCAGGTCGAGGAGATCGACCCGCCGGTGCCGGCCTTCTTCGCCGACCACTTCCTCCTCTACTGGTCGATGCTGGCGATGATGATCGTGCGGACCGGGCGGCGCTCCTTCGGGCCCACGTGGGACCCCGCCCAGCTCGACAACCTCACCCTCGGCCTGGCCCGGCACTGCCGGCGCAACCTCCACAAGCTGCCGGTGGCCATCGCCACCATGGCCTCCAGCAAGCACCTCGCGGCGCGCCACCACGCGGCGTACGACGTGACGCTGACGCCCACGCTCGCGACCAGCACCCCGCGGGTCGGGCACCTCGACCCGACCGCCGACTACGAGCAGGTGATGGACCGGCTGATGGAGTGGGTGGCCTTCACGCCGCTCCAGAACGCCACCGGCGAACCGGCGATCTCGCTGCCCCTCGCGACCACCTCGGAGGGCCTCCCGCAGGGCATGATGCTGGGGGCCGGAGCCGGCCGGGAGGCGCGTCTCCTGGAGCTGGCGCTCGAGCTCGAGCAGGCCGCTCCGTGGCCCCGGATCCAGGCCGGATGAGCGGGCCGGGACCACCGGGAGGAGCCGATTTCTCCTATCCCCGGAGCCGTGTGTATTCTCTTCCGCTGTTGCCCCTTTAGCTCAGTCGGCAGAGCGTCTCCATGGTAAGGAGAAGGTCTACGGTTCGATTCCGTAAAGGGGCTCTGGGTTGGAGCACCGTCGTAGACTTCGGCGGTCGCCCCTCCCGGCGGCGGGGTAGCTCAGGTGGTTAGAGCACACGGCTCATAATCGTGGTGTCGCGGGTTCGAGTCCCGCCCCCGCTACCACCACAGACCGGTACCACTCAGGCGCAGCCCGCATCACCGCACACCGACGAAGGACTTCCCGTGGCCAGCAAGAGCTCTGACGTTCGCCCCAAGATCACGCTCGCGTGCGTCGATTGCAAGGAGCGGAACTACATCACCAAGAAGAACCGCCGCAACGACCCCGACCGCATCGAGCTGAAGAAGTTCTGCCCGCGCTGCCGCACGCACACCGCGCACCGCGAGACCCGCTGAGCGGCTCCCACCTCTTCACCACCGACCCGTCGAGCAGCGCTCGA
Source organism: Nocardioides terrigena (assembly GCF_003047265.1). Classification (GTDB taxonomy): domain Bacteria; phylum Actinomycetota; class Actinomycetes; order Propionibacteriales; family Nocardioidaceae; genus Nocardioides; species Nocardioides terrigena. Next base: position 384,335 of record NZ_PZYY01000001.1, read on the forward strand.
CGGGTCGGTGTCATTTAGGGTCGTGGCATGCCAGTCGACCAGTCCCTCGTGGGGCGAGAGTGCCCGCCCACCGCCCCGCTGGAGGTGACCGGGGAGCGCGTCGCCGCGTTCGCCGCCTCCCTCGGCGCCCCCTTCGACGCGTCCGGCGGCGCCGTCCCACCGACGTACCCCATCGTCCTGGCCTTCGACGCGATGCAGGCCTTCCTCACCTCCGAGGAGATCGACCTGTTCCGGATCGTGCACGGCGAGCAGCGCTTCGCCTACGAGCGCCCGGTGCGCCTCGGCGACGTCCTCACCGCCACGCTCAGCGTCGTCAGCCTCCGCCAGATCGGCGGCGCCGACATCATCGGCACCAGCAGCGCGATCACCGACGCCGACGGTGCCCTCGTGTGCACCGGCCGCGCCACCCTGGTCCACTCCGGTGGCGCCCCCTCCGGACAGCAGGAGACCGCATGAACCCCGGCGACGCCCTCGGCCCCCGCACCTTCGCGATCACCCGCGCCGACCTGGTGGCCTACGCCGCGGCGGCCGGCGACCCCAACCCGATCCACCAGGACGAGGAGGTTGCGCGCAGCGTCGGCCTCCCCGGCGTCATCGCGCACGGCATGCTCACCCTCGGCCTCGTCGGCCGTGCGGTGGACGAGTGGACCGGCGGCGCCGAGGTGGTCGAGCTCGGCTGCAAGTTCACCCAGCCCGTCGTGGTGCCCGCCGAGGGCGCGGCCGAGGTCGTGGTGGCCGGGACCGTCAAGACCGTCGCCGACGGCCTCGTGACGCTGGCCCTCGAGGTCACCTGCGGGGGCACCAAGGTGCTGGGCATGCCCAAGGCCGTCGTCCGTGGCTGACGGCACCACCCAGCCCCCCGCGACGCCTTCCACGCTGCTCCGCGACCACACCACGCTGCGCCTGGGCGGCCCCGCCCGCGAGTGGGTCCGTGCCACCACCGAGCAGGAGCTCGTCGACGCGGTCGCCGAGGCCGACGCGGCCGGCACCCCGGTGCTCGTGCTCGGGGGCGGCAGCAACCTGGTCGTGGCCGACGCGGGCTTCGACGGCCGCGTCGTCGAGGTCGCCACGTCCGGCGTGCTGCCGGACAGCGAGGACGACGGGCCGCAGTGCGGCGGGGTCGTGGTGCGCGTGGCCGCCGGCGAGGGCTGGGACGACCTGGTGGCCACCGCCGTCGACCGCGGCTGGGTGGGCCTCGAGGCCCTCTCCGGGATCCCCGGCAGCGTCGGTGCGACACCCATCCAGAACGTCGGCGCCTACGGCCAGGAGGTCAGCCAGACCATCGCGTCGGTGCGCGTCTGGGACCGCACCCTGCGCGGGGTCCGCACCTTCGCGGCCGCCGACTGCCACTTCGGCTACCGGCACTCCCGCTTCAAGGCCGATCCCGGGCGGCACGTCGTGCTGACGGTCGACCTCCAGCTCCCCACCGCCTCGCTGGGCGCCCCGGTGACCTACGCCGAGCTCGCGCGCACCCTCGGCGTCGACCTCCACGAGCGGGCCCCGCTGGCCGACGTGCGCGAGGCGGTCCTCGGGCTGCGCGCCGGCAAGGGGATGGTCCTCGACGACGCCGACCACGACACGTGGAGCGCCGGCTCGTTCTTCACCAACCCGTTCCTCACCCCCGAGCAGGCGGCTGCCCTGCCCGACGACGCCCCGCGCTGGCAGCAGCCCGACGGCCGCACCAAGTCGAGCGCGGCGTGGCTCATCGAGCACGCCGGCTACGGCAAGGGCTACGGCCTCGACCTGCGCGGCGGTCGCGCCAGCCTGTCGACCAAGCACACGCTCGCGCTGACCAACCGCGGGGACGCGACTGCCGACGACCTGCTGGCGCTGGCCCGCGAGGTCCGCGACGGGGTCGAGGCGGCCTACGGCGTGCGGCTGGTCAATGAGCCCGTGCTCGTCGGCTGCGAGCTGTAGCGATCAGAAGTCCGACCCCGAGCCCGTGCTCGAGTCGAAGCCGGTCGGCTCGGGGCTCACCGCGAAGACCAGGGCCACCAGCGCGATCATCGCGATGAGGCCGAGCACCAACAGCACGGTGCCGATGATGCCCATGATCCGGCCGGCCTGGGCCTGCTCGCGCCCGCTCCAGCGGCCCGGCTGTGCGTCGATCTCCTTGACCACCCGGCCGCCCGTGCGCCACGCGAACGGCGCCGCGAGGATCGGGAAGATACAGATGAAGAGCCCGATGAGCGACACGATGCCGAGCACCAGCGCGGTGGTGGCCGAGGGGTGCGGCGGGGGCGCGGCGTAGCCCGGCTGCACGTACCCGCCGTACTGACCGGGCTGGGCCGGCTGTCCGTAGGAGCCCGACTGCTGCGCGTAGGGGTCCTGGGCGTAGGGGTCCTGGCCGTAGGCCGGCGGCTGCGCGGCGTAGGGCTGGGTGGGCGGTTCGCCGTACGGCGTGTGGGTCGGGGGCGTGCCGTACGACGACGTCTCGGCCGCGCCGTAGGGGTTGGCCGGCGGCTCGGACCCCTGCCCGGGGTACTGCGGCGTCTGGGACCCGTCCGGGTTGGTGTGCAGGTAGTCCTCGGGGCGGTGCTCCGGCTCCGGCTGCTGGCCGGGCTCGTCCTGGTTGCTCACGGGGACATCCTCCCAGCCCCGGCGGCCTCGCGCAGGGGGATCGACCCGGCGAGCCACGCGTCGATGTCGGCCAGGGCGGCGCGGCGTACGTCGTCGGGGGCCCGCGAGGCCTCGAAGGAGGACCGGCCCAGGCCCGCGAGGTCGGCGTCGGTGAGCTCGTGGGCGGCGCGCATCGTGGCGTACTGGCCGGCGAGCCGGGAGCCGAAGAGCAGCGGGTCGTCCGCGCCGAGCGCGATGGTGGCGCCCGCGGCCATCAGCTGGGGGAGGGGCACCGAGGTGAGGTCGGAGTAGACCCCCAGCGCCACGTTGGAGACGGGGCAGACCTCGAGCGCCACCCCGGCCGCCACGATGCGGTCGAGCAGGGCCGGGTCCTCGGCCGCCCGGACGCCGTGGCCGAGCCGGTCGGCGTGCAGCTCGTCGAGGCACAGCCGGATGTGGTCGGGACCGCGCAGCTCGCCGCCGTGCGGGGCGAGCAGGAGCCCGGCGCGCTCGGCGATCGCGAAGGCCGGCGCGAAGTCGCCGGTGACCCCGCGCCGCTCGTCGTTGGAGAGCCCGAAGCCGACCACGCCCCGGTCGGCGTACTGCGCGGCGAGCCGGGCGAGGGTGCGGGCGTCGAGGGGGTGCCGGGTGCGGTTGGCCGCGATGACCACGGCCATCGGCAGGCCGGTGCGCGCGGAGGCGTCCCGGACGCAGTCGAGCACCAGGTCGGTGAAGGCCGTGATGCCGCCGAAGCGGGCGGCGTACCCGCTCGGGTCGACCTGGATCTCCAGCCACCTCCCGCCGTCGGCGACGTCGTCCTCCGCGGCCTCGCGCACCAGGCGTCGTACGTCGTCGGGGGTGCGCAGCACGGAGCGCGCCACGTCGTAGAGGCGCTGGAAGCGGAACCAGCCCTTCTCGTCGGCCGCAGAGAGCTGCGGTGGCCAGTCCTCGACCAGCGAGTCCGGCAGCGCGATCCCGTCGCGCTCGGCCAGCTCGAGCAGCGTGCCGTGGCGCATCGACCCCGTGAAGTGGAGGTGCAGGTGCGCCTTGGGCAGCGCGCGCACCTCGCGGCGCTCGCCTGCCGGGTTGTCGCCGTCGTCCCCGCCGTGACCCATGGCGGCGATCGTAGGCGGAGCGACGCCGGTTCGACGCGGCTGGGGGCGGCCCCGTATGCTTCCCGTTTGGTGGATTCCCCATTGCTTCGCCATGCCCGTCACCGGGTGCGGCACGGCCGGGGGAAGACCGTCGGAGGGCACTAGCTCAACTGGCAGAGCATCGGTCTCCAAAACCGAAGGTTGGGGGTTCAAGTCCCTCGTGCCCTGCAAGGACAACGGATCAAACGAGTGATGAGGTGGCAGGTCGTGTCGGACACCCCGGCTGTGCACGAGCCGCGTGAGGGATCGCGCGGTGGCGACAAGCGCACGGGTCCCACCACCTTCTACCGCCAGGTGGTCGCCGAGCTCCGCAAGGTCGTGTGGCCGACGCAGGAGCAGCTGCGGACCTACTTCATCGTGGTGATGGTGTTCGTCATCGTGATGATGGCGTTCGTGTCGATGCTCGACCTGGCCTTCGGCCGGCTCGTCTTCGCATTGTTCACGGGCAACTCCAACCAGTGACCCGGTGCCGGCTCGTCCGGCACGCAGTCCCCACCCACCCCGGCTCTCCATCCGGCCGGGACACCAGTACATCGACGTGACGGAGCAAGACGTGTCCGACCAGAACGACTCCCCGGACCAGTACGACGCCGAGGCGTCCACCGACGAGACCCCCGAGGTCGCGTCGCAGGACGTCACTCCCGGCGACGACGCGGTGACCGACGAGTCCGTGCCGTCCGGCGTCCAGACCGTCGACGCGTCCCTCACCACCGAGGCGCTCACCGACGCGGAGACCCCCGCGCCCACCGACGACGAGGTCGCCGACGGCGAGACCTCCGACGGCGAGACCTCCGACGACGAGGCCGCCGCCGACGAGACGCCCGACGAGAACGACCCGCTCGAGGCCTTCCGCCGCGAGCTGTGGGCCAAGCCCGGCGACTGGTTCGTCATCCACACCTACTCCGGCATGGAGAAGCGGGTCAAGCAGAACCTCGAGAACCGCATCATCTCCCTCAACATGGAGGACTACATCCACGAGATCGTGGTCCCCACCGAAGAGGTCGCCGAGATCAAGAACGGCCAGCGGAAGATGGTCACCCGCACCGTCCTGCCCGGCTACGTCCTGGTCCGCATGGACCTCACCGACGAGTCGTGGTCGGCCGTGCGCCACACGCCGTCGGTCACCGGCTTCGTCGGCCACAGCCACCAGCCCGTGCCGCTGAGCATGACCGAGGTCGAGGACATGCTCGCCCCGGCCGTCGTCGCGGTCGCCGAGGCCGAGGCTGCTGCCGCCGCCGGTGACAGGCCCGCCGCGGCCGCCGCGGCGAAGAAGCCCGTCGAGGTCGCCGACTTCGACGTGTCCGACTCGGTCATGGTGGTCGACGGTCCGTTCGCCACGCTGCACGCGACGATCACCGAGATCAACGCCGAGTCCCAGAGGGTCAAGGCCCTCGTCGAGATCTTCGGCCGGGAGACCCCGGTCGAGCTGAGCTTCAGCCAGATCCAGAAGGTCTGAGGCTCACCAGCACCACCGCACGACCGCAACACCGCACGACCGCAACACCCAGGTGGCAGAGCGACGGCCCCGGCCTGACCTCGACAAGACCACGACGTACAACTCACAAGGATCGAAATGCCTCCCAAGAAGAAGATCGCCGCACTGGTCAAGGTGCAGCTCCAGGCCGGTGCCGCGACCCCGGCCCCTCCGGTCGGTACCGCGCTCGGCCCGCACGGCGTCAACATCATGGACTTCTGCAAGGCCTACAACGCGCAGACCGAGTCGATGCGCGGCAACGTGATCCCCGTCGAGATCACGATCTACGAGGACCGCTCGTTCGACTTCATCACCAAGACGCCTCCGGCCGCCGAGCTCATCAAGAAGGCCGCCGGCCTCAAGAAGGGCTCCGGCGTCCCGCACAAGGAGAAGGTCGGCAAGCTCAGCAAGGACCAGGTCCGCGAGATCGCGCAGACCAAGCTCCCCGACCTGAACGCCAACGACATCGACGCCGCGATGAAGATCGTCGAGGGCACCGCCCGCTCCATGGGCATCACCACCGACTGATCACCCCGGACGGCGCCGCACCCGTGGCGCCACCGACGGACATCCGGCTCACGCCGACACCCCGTGGCAGGACCGCGCTGGTCCACTGACCACAACTGACGAAAAGAGACAGACATGCAGCGCAGCAAGACCTACCGCGCAGCGGCCGAGACGATCGACCAGGACGAGCTCTACGCTCCGCTGGCCGCCATCAAGCTCGCCAAGGCCGGTTCCAAGAAGAAGTTCGACGAGACCCTCGACGTCGTCATGCGCCTGGGCGTCGACCCGCGCAAGGCCGACCAGATGGTCCGCGGCACCGTGCTCCTCCCGCACGGCACCGGCAAGACCGCCCGCGTCCTGGTGTTCGCCAACGCCGACAAGGCCGAGGCCGCCCGTGAGGCCGGCGCCGACTTCGTCGGTGGCGACGAGCTCATCGAGAAGGTCAACGGTGGCTGGCTCGACTTCGACGCCGTCGTCGCGACGCCCGACATGATGGGCAAGGTCGGTCGCCTCGGCCGCGTCCTCGGCCCCCGCTCCCTGATGCCCAACCCGAAGACCGGCACGGTGACCCCCGACGTCGCCAAGGCCGTCTCGGACATCAAGGGCGGCAAGATCGAGTTCCGCGTCGACCGCCACGCCAACCTGCACTTCATCATCGGCAAGGCGTCCTTCTCCGAGGCCCAGCTGGCCGAGAACTACGCCGCTGCCCTCGAGGAGGTGCTGCGTCTCAAGCCGGCCAGCTCCAAGGGCCGCTACATCAAGAAGGTCACCGTCTCCACGACCATGGGCCCCGGTGTCCAGGTCGACCCCAACCGCACCAAGAACGTCGCGGCTGAGGACGAGGCCCAGGCCTGACAGCCTGACCCGTTCCACCGACGCCCCGGTCATCCGCGAGATGGCCGGGGCGTCGTCGCGTCCTGGTGGCGGGTGGGAGGATGGCTGCGCGTGCGGGTGTCGCCACGCCGGGTCAGTCACGGGGACGGCCGGGTGGACGCCCGGCACGACCACCGACGAAGGAGCCCGCCATGGCCCGCCCCACCCTCTCCCGCCGCCTCGGCGCCGCCGCCCTGCTGACGACCCTCGCCCTCACCACCGCCGCGTGCGGCGACGACAGCGGCTCCGAGGCGTCCACCGGCACCGACACCAGCGAGTCGAGCGAGGAGCCGTCGGCGGAGGAGTCGAGCGAGTCCACCGAGTCCTCGGGTGACCTCGAGGAGCTCGAGCCCGCCGAGTTCTACCCCGCCGTGATGGGCGCGCTCCAGGAGGCCGAGACCTTCGCCTTCTCGATCAGCACCAGCACCGACAGCGCCGGCGCGGGCGCCATGGACATGCAGGGCGTGATGCGGTACGACGACGGCGGCATCGACATGGAGGCCACCGGGAGCGGCCAGGGCGCGGACGGCCTCGAGATGATCATGCTCGACAAGGTCCTCTACCTGACCGGCGCTGGCATGGGCATGGACCTCGGCGACAAGAAGTGGCTGAAGATCGACATGAGCGACCCCGACAGCATCTTCGGGATGCTCGGCAAGTCCACCGACCCGGCGCTGATGTTCAAGGCGATGGAGGAGCCGAAGGAGTTCGAGCTCCTCGGCACCGAGGAGGTCGACGGCGTCGAGACCAACCACTACCGCGTCGTCATGGACACCGCGGCCTACGCCGAGGCGATGGAGATCCCGGCCCAGATGTCGTCCGCGATGCCGAAGGACATCGCGGTGGAGATGTGGGTCGACGCCGACAACCTGCCGCGCAAGTTCCGCCAGGAGCTGGAGGTGCCTGCCATGGCCGGCGGCCAGGCCAGCTCCAGCACCACGGAGGGCACCTACTCCGACTACGGCACCGACGTGACCATCGAGGCGCCTCCCGCGTCCGAGGTCTCCGACGACCTGCCGGGCATGTGAGGGGCTGCGTACCCCCTACTCGGTGAAGATGCGGTCGTCGATCAGCTGCTCGGCGACCTCGCGCCCCTCGGGCTCGAAGCGACCCTGCTCGAAGCGCTTGCGGTACTCCAGGTCGACCCCGTCGCGGCCGAAGCGGTTCTTCTCGACGCTCAGCACCGCCCACTGGCGGAAGCGCTCGGCGTTGCCGAGGTCGTAGGTGAGGTGGTGCCGGGCGACCACGTCGAACTTGTTGCTCAGCACGAGGATGACGTCGGCCTCGTAGGCCAGGGCCGAGGAGCCGCGCAGGTGGTGGGTGCGCATCCGGGTCCCGGAGCGCAGGGCCTGCTTCTCGGCCGCGACGACGGCCAGGACCGGCGCCGAGATGTCGATCGCGAGGTCCTTGAGGCCCTCGACGATGGCCGTGCTCCGCTCGACCTCGTCGACCGGTCCGCCGGGGACCAGCACCTTCTGCAGGTAGTCCACCACGACCAGCGGCACCGTGCCGGTGGCCTCGTGGACCTCGTCGATGCGGGCCCGGATGGCGGCGAGGTCCGTGCGGCTGCCGGTCGAGCGGTGCACGAACAGCCGCTCGGCGTACGACCGCACCTCGGCCAGGGCGCGCAGGGCCCCTGGGACGCCGGCCAGCCGCTCCTCGATCGGGCCGGTGTCGGTGGCGTCGAACGCCTCGCGGAAGGCGGTCAGCCGGACCTGGTGCGAGTCGTCGCGCTCGCCGGCCTCCATGGCCATCAGCTTGAGGACCAGGTCCTCGGCGTCGTGCTCGTAGGAGAAATAGAGGACGGGGCGACCGCTGCGCGCGACCGTGCGGCACACCTGCACCGCGAAGGTCGTCTTGCCCAGTCCCTGGGCGCCGGCCAGCAGCACCAGCGAGCCCTGGCGCAGGCCACCGCCGATGACGGGGTCGAGGCCGTCGAAGCCGGTCGGCCACAACCGTTCCGAGGCGTGGCGACCGCCCCGCATCCGGTCCTCGGTGAGGGTCAGGGTCGCGCCGATGGTGGTGAGTTCGTCGTTCACCCGATCATGGAACCAACTCGACGGCTCTCGCGTGGGCGATCGGCGATTTGTCCGGTCGGTCCCGCCGCCGTAGTGTGACCCACTGAAACCAGAGACCGCCGGTTGTCGACGGGCATCAGCCCCGAGATCGAAGGTTCCGCAACAGCGGACGGCCAGCGCAGGTGCAGAGCAAGTCCCCCGTGGATCACGCCCTGAGCCTGTGCTCGGGGCGTTCGTCATGTGTGGGCCGGACCCGGGGTCTACGTCCGGAAGGAGACCCATGGCGCGGCCAGAGAAGACTGCTGCCGTTGCGGAGATCGTTGAGTCGTTCAACGAGTCCGCCGGCGCTGTGCTGACCGAGTACCGCGGTCTCACCGTGAAGCAGCTGCAGGACCTGCGGCGCTCCCTCGGCGAGAACGCCAACTACGCCGTGGTCAAGAACACGCTTGCCAAGATTGCCGCCACCGAGGTGGGAATCGAAGGCTTCGACGACCTGTTGACCGGCCCCACTGCCATCGCCTTCATCAATGGAGACGTGGTCGAGGCCGCCAAGGGTCTGCGTGACTTTGCCAAGGCAAACCCCGCTCTTGTCATCAAGGGCGGTGTCCTGGACGGCAAGTCCCTCGACGCTGCCGAGGTCGCCAAGCTGGCTGACCTCGAGTCGCGTGAGGTGCTGCTGGGCAAGCTCGCGGGCGGAATGCTCGCGTCGCTCTCCCAGGCCGTCTACCTCCTCAACGCCCCGCTCGCCCAGGCTGCCCGGCTCGCCGGCGCCCTGGAGGCGAAGGCGCAGGAGGACCCCTCGATCCTCGCAGGTGGTGCCGGTACGCCGGCCGCTGCCGAGGACGCTCCGGTTGCCGACGAGGCCGCCCCTGCCGAGGAGACCGAGGCGCCTGCCGCCGAGGCCACCGACGCCGAGGCTGCTGAGGCCACCGAGTCCACCGACGCCTGATCGGTACGGCGCAAGCCGGGTCGCAAGGCCGACGTACACCACCTGAAACCCACGGACCGAGGGAGACCTCCCCGGTCCAAGAACGGAAGGAAACGCCATCATGGCGAAGCTCACCACCGACGAGCTGCTCGACGCGTTCAAGGAGATGACCCTCATTGAGCTGAGCGAGTTCGTGAAGCAGTTCGAGGAGACCTTCGGCGTCACCGCCGCCGCTCCGGTCGCCGTTGCCGCTGCCCCGGGTGCCGCTGCCGGCGGCGCCGCCGCCGACGACGCTGCCGAGCAGGACGAGTTCGACGTCATCCTCGAGGCTGCCGGCGACAAGAAGATCAACGTCATCAAGGAGGTGCGCGCCCTGACCTCCCTCGGACTGAAGGAGGCCAAGGACCTCGTGGAGGGTGCTCCCAAGCCCGTCCTCGAGAAGGCCACCAAGGACGCCGCTGAGAAGGCGAAGGAGGCCCTCGAGGCCGCCGGCGCCAAGGTCACCGTCAAGTGACCCGTCGGGTGCCGGTCCGACCGGCACCCACCTGCGGTCACTGATCGCATCCGTCCCCAGGGCGGTCACCTCCGGGTGGCCGCCCTGAGGCATTTCCCGGGCGTCGCGGACCCCTGTACCGGGCCGGGGGGAGCGGCTAGAGTGAGCGACGTCTGATGCGCATCACGAAATGAGTTGCCTCATGCGCAACAAGCGAACCGCCGAGACGATGACCCGGCTGCTCCGCCACGCACGCTACGAGGTGCTGCCCACGGCCTCGACCGAGGACAAGGTGCTCGCGCACGTCCCCAGGGAGGTGGCCGTCACCGTCACCGCGTCGCCGGGCAAGGGGCTGGAGGCCACGCTCGACCTCGCCGAACGGCTGGCGGGCCACGGGTACGCCGTGGTCCCGCACCTCGCCGCCCGGATGGTCGCCGGCCGCTCGGAGCTCGAGGAGATCGTCGACCGGCTCACCGGCAAGGGGATCTCGCGGATCTTCGTGCCGGGCGGTGACGCCGAGCCGGCGGGCGACTACCTCGACGCGCTGGCGCTGCTCGAGGACCTGGCGCTCCTCGGGCGACCGTTCTCCCACGTCGGGATCACCGGCTACCCGGAGTCGCACCCGTCCATCCACGACGACCTCACCGTGCAGTCGATGTGGGACAAGCGACGGCACGCGACGCACATCGTCAGCAACCTCACCTTCGACGCGTCGGTGGTGCGCGACTGGCTGCACCGGCTCCGGGCCCGCGGGGTCGAGATGCCGCTGCTGCTGGGTGTCCCGGGGCCCGTCGAGCGCACCAAGCTGCTCACCATGGCGACCAGGATCGGGGTGGGTGAGTCGACCAAGTTCCTCGCCAAGAACAAGGGGCTCTTCGCCCGGCTCGCCGCACCGGGTGGCTTCACCGGCGAGACGTTCCTGGAGAAGTGCGCCCCGGCCCTCGGCGAGCCCGGCGCGCTGGTCGAGGGCCTGCACGTCTTCACGTTCAACCAGATCGCCGAGACCGAGGCCTGGCGGGTCGAGCTGCTCGACAGCCTCGCCCGCTGATCCCGCCCCCTCGCCGGGGTAGTCCGTGACGAACGGACCCCGGAATCGCGGGACCAGCGGTCCGTCCGTCACGGACTACCCAGGGAGGAGGGCGGCGAGCGCGTGCTCGAGCCCGTGGTCGCCGGTCTCGACCACGGTGAGGGGCAGGCCGATGCTCGCCGCGGCCTGGGCGGCCAGCCCGCGCAGCTCGTCGTCGGGGTCCTGGGCCAGCCACACCATCCGCGTGTAGTGGCCGAAGTAGGTGTCCCGCAGCTCCGGGTAGCGGTCGAGGCCGAGCTCCTGGAGCACGGTCCGGGCGAAGGACTTGGCGAGGAAGTCGGTCAGCAGGTAGGTGCCGGGCTGCTCGTCGAAGAAGCGCTCGAGCCGGGACGCGCCGGCGTACACGTCGTAGCAGTGCAGCCCCGGCAGCCGGGCCAGGCCCAGGTCGCGGCAGACCTCGTCGAGCGCGCCGTAGGTCCCGCAGTCGGCGTACCCGATCACCACCCGTGCGTACGACGGCGCGAGGCGCTGCGCGAGGGTCCGGACCTCGTCGGCGATCCGCTCCGGGTGGTTGTGCAGCAACGGGGGCAGCGGGTGCACGTCGACCGGCCACCCGCGGCGGGCCACCACGGCGGCGGCCGGCTGGGCGAGCGCGCCACAGGCGACCAGCGCGACCCGGTCGACCTGGTCGACCTGGTCGGCGGGCTCAGGAGTGGAACGCGAGCTGCTCGACGAAGGCGTCGTTGAAGTCGGGACGGTCGGAGAGCTCGACATACGTCACCTCCTCCAGCAGGGCGAGCGCGCCGGCGCGCTCGCGCACCGACAGCAGGGCCATCTTGGCGCCCTCCCCGGCGACGTTGCCGGCGGCCACGATGCGCAGCACCGGCAGCTGGGGCACGAGGCCGATGCGCACCGCCGACGCGGGGGAGAGGTAGCTGCCGAACGACCCGGCCAGGAGCACCTGCTGGACGTCGCGGTGCTCGAGGCCGAGCTGCTCGAGCAGCAACGACCACCCGGTCGAGATGGCGGCCTTGGCGAACTGGAGCTCGCGGACGTCGCGCTGCGAGAGGTAGACGCACTCGGCCGGGTCGGTGTCCGGCGTGGGTCGGTGCAGCAGGAACACGCGCTCCTCGCCGATGCGGGACATCCGGTCGGCCAGGGCGGGCGCGATGTCGTGGGCCGCCTCGTCCGGCACCAGCCGGCCCGAGGAGTCGAGCAGCCCGACCCGCACCAGCTCGGCCACCGCGTCGACGAGGCCGGAGCCGCACAGCCCGCGGGGCTCGACGTCACCGATCACCCCCAGCGTCACCGCCGGGTCGTCCCCGGTCGCGTGCGGGTCGACCTTGATGACCTCGATGGCGCCGTCCGCGGCCCGCATGCCGCACCTGATCGCCCCGCCCTCGAAGGCGGGGCCGGCCGGGGCCGCGGTGGACAGGATCGTCTCGCCGTCGCTGAGGACGATCTCGCAGTTGGTGCCGACGTCGATGAAGAGGCGGGTCCGCTTGTCGCGGTCCATGCCGGTGGCGAGCATGCCAGCGACGATGTCGCCGCCGACGTACGCCCCGAGGGCGGGGAAGAAGTAGGCCCGCGCCCGCGGGTGCAGGGACAGCCCGACGTCGGTGGCGAGGACCGACGGCGGCTGGGCCGACGACATGACGAACGGCGCGACGCCGAGCGGCTCGGGGTCGATGCCCAGGGCGAGGGCGGTCATGGTGGCGTTGCCGGCGATCGCGACCTCGTAGACGTGCCCGGGGTCGATGCCCGCCTCGCGGCACACCCGGGAGGCGAGGTCGGCCAGCGTGACCGCGGCCGCGGACTGGAGCCGGCCCAGCGCCTCCTTGTCCATCATCGTCGCGCTGATCCGGGTGATGACGTCCCCGCCGAAGGGCTGCTGCCGGTTGAGCGTCGACGCGACCGCGAGCGGGGTGCCGGTCCCGACGTCGAGCAGGGTGCCGACCACGGTGGTGGTGCCGAGGTCGAAGGCGATCGCGTAGCGGGTGGACGTGGTGTCGCCGGGCTCCACGTCGATGAGGTCCTCGTCGATGACCACCGCGGTCACCTTGAAGTCCGCCTCGCGCAGCACGGTGGCGAGACGCCGCAGGACGTGCAGGTCGGCGGTGAGCTCGAGGTCGTCGATCGCGTCGGTCAGCCGGGCCAGGTCGGTGCGCTGGTCGGACAGGGTGGCCTCGGCCAGCTCGACGTACCGCTTCTGGATGGCGGGACGCAGGATCACCTGTCGCCCGATGCCGACCGTGGCGGCCTTGGGTCGCGTGGTGAGCGGCGGCACCTCGACGGCCAGGTCGCGGGTCGCGTGCACGAGGCAGCCGAGCCGCCAGCCCTCGGCGAGCTGGCCCCCGGTGAACGTGCGCACGTCGTGGCGGGTGACCGGCACGTCGCCCCCCTCCACCCGCACCTTGCACTTGTGGCAGGTGCCGTGGCCGCCGCAGGTGGAGTCGATGGCGATGCCGTTCCACGAGGCGGCGTCGAAGACCGTCACCCCGGGGGGCACGCGTACGCCGCGCTGGGTCGGCGGCACCGCGCCACCGTCCTCGGCCAGCGTGTGGACCGTGAAGGAGAGGTCCACCCGCCCGGTGCCGTCATGCGGCACCGGGTCGGTCCCCGGGCGCTCGATCAGGCCCTCGCGGGCCACGTCCCCGAGAGTGAAGTCGGGCCCGTCCGGGGTGCTCACGCGGCTCCCCTCACTGGGCCGCTGCGGCTTCCCTCGCCTGCCGCGCGCGGTGGGCGGCGATCCAGCTGCCGCCCCACTCGTCGTGGCCCAGCAGCAGGTCGGCGGCCTTGACGGCCTCGACGATCTGCGGGGTGCGGGTGTCCATGATCGCGGACGTGAGGCCGGCAGTCATGGCCATCGGGAGGAACGCCGCGCCGAGGCTGTGCCGCGCGGGCATGCCGAAGGAGACGTTGGACGCCCCGCAGGTCATGTTGACGCCGAACTCGTCGCGGATGCGGCGCATCGTCTCCAGCGTGGTGTTGACGACCTCCTGGTCGGCGCCGATCGGCATGGCCAAGGGGTCGATGACGATGTCCGCGGCCGCGATGCCGTACTCCTTCGTGGCCACCTCGATGATCTTGCGGGTCAGCACGATGCGCTTCTCCACCTCCATCGGGATCTCGTCGGCGTCGTTGGGCAGTGCGATGACCGCGGCGTCGTACTTCTTGACCAGTGGGAGGATCTGCTCCATCCGCTCGTCCTCGGCGGTGATCGAGTTGACCAGGGCGCGGCCCTGGTAGACCGACAGGCCGGCCTCCAGCGCCTCGACCACGGAGGAGTCGATGCAGATCGGCTTGTCGGTGAGCTGCTGGACCAGGGTGATGGCCCGGGCGAGCAGGTCGGCCTCGTCGGTGAGCGGGACGCCCATGTTGACGTCGAGCACGTCGGCCCCGCCCTCGACCTGGGCCTTGACGTCGCGCTCGATCGCCGAGAGGTCGCCCGCGCGGAGCTGGTCCTGGAAGATCCGGCGACCGGTCGGGTTGATCCGCTCGCCGATGAGGCAGAAGCGGGTGTCGTGGCCGATGACGACCTGCTGGGTGGCGGAGCGGAGCACCGTCTCGAGCCGGGGAGCGGCCATCAGGCAAGCACCTTCGAGCGCTTCTCGTCGAGCAGCTTCTTGGCCCGCTTGACCGTCTGTGAGGCATCGGCGGCATAGCCGTCGGCGCCGACCGCGTCGGCGTACTCCTGGGTGACGGGCGCGCCACCCACCATGACGATCACGCTGTCGCGGATCCCGGCCTTCTCGAGGGCGTTCATGTTGGCCTTGAACATCGGCATCGTGGTCGTGAGGAAGGCCGAGAAACCGACGATGTCGGGCTGGTGCAGGTCGATGGCCTCCACGAACTTCTCCGGGGCCACCTGCACGCCGAGGTCGATCACCTCGAAGCCGGCGCCCTCCAGCATGATGTTGACGAGGTTCTTGCCGATGTCGTGGACGTCGCCCTTGACGGTGCCCATCAGGAACTTGCCGATGGTCTGCACGCCGGTCTCGGCCAGAAGCGGGCGCAGCCGCTCCATCGCCCCGGCCATCGCGCGGCCGGCGATCAGCATCTCGGGCACGAAGAAGTCACCACGCTCGAAGCGGGCGCCCACCTCCTCCAGGGAGGGGATCAGGGCGTCGAAGAGCAGGGTCTGCGGCTCAATGTCGAGGCCGAGGCCCTCGTTGGTGAGCTCGAGGACCCGCGGGGCGTTGCCCACCAGGGTCTCGTCGTACAGGGCCTGCAGGATCTCCTCCGGAGTCATGCGACCACCTCCTCCTTGTGTGCTGCCCGGGTGTGCGTGCCGTGGGTGCTGCCGCGCAGCAGGCTGGAGAGCCGGGTGGCGTGCTCCAGCAGCCGCGGACCGAGCTCGTCGAGCCGGTCCCCGAGTCGGGGAGTGGGCCCGGAGATGCCGAGCGCCGCGACCACGTCGCCGTGCACCCCGAAGACCGGGACGGCGAGGCCGGTGAGGCCGATCTCGAGCTCATCGGCGGTGAGGGCCCAGCCCCGCTCGCGCGTGCGGACGCCCTCGCGCCGCAGGGCCTCGGGGCCGGTGATCGTGTGCGGGGTCAAGCGCTCGAGTCCGGCACCGGAGGGCTCGAGCGCACCCCAGGCGAGGAACACCTTGCCCAGCGCGGAGCAGTGGGCCGGCACGTCGACCTCGGTCCAGTCCCGCGTGCCGAGGAGGTACGTCGAGTCCACCTGGGCGACCTGCACGACACGCTCGCCGCGGGTGACGCTCAGGTGCACCGTCTCGCCGGTGTCCTCGCCGATGGCCTCCATGGCCGGGCGGGCCAGCCGCACCAGCTCGTCCCACGGGTCGTGGCGCGCGGCGTACAGCCAGAAGAGCCGCCCGGCGACGTAGGACCCCGCGGCGTCGCGCTCGAGCAGGCCGGACCGCTCCAGGGCGGTGAGCATGCGCGAGGTCGTCGACTTGGCTAGCCCGCTGGCGTCCTGGAGCTCGGCGAAGGTGAGCGGCTCGTCGGCGCGGACGACCGTGGCCACCAGGTCGGCGGCGCGGTCCACGGCACGCGTGCCGCTGGCACCGCCGCTCGCTGCCGACTCGCTCACGCGGACTCCTTGCGTCGGGGGGTTCCCATGGGTTCCATGATGTGGAACCGTGGTTCCACATCATGAGGTTAGGAGCCGTCGCGCGGTCCGGTCAAGCACCGGTCCACCGATGGGCCGGCCCGTCGACACCCAGGAGGACCCGTGTTCCGCAACACGATGCCGCGCTACGAGGTGCTGTCCCAGGACGCCATGGCGATGCTCGACAAGGGCTGGCGCAAGCTGATGACCGAGATCGGCGTCGAGTTCATGGACGAGCGCGCGCTCGAGCTCTTCCGCAAGGCGGGCCAGCGGGTCGAGGGCCACACGGTCTTCCTCGACCCCGACTTCGTCCTCGCCCAGGTCGCCAAGGCGCCGCGGGAGTTCGACGTGCAGGCCCGCAACCACGAGCACGACATCCACATCGGCGGCGACTCGATGGCCTTCGGTGCGGTCTACGGGCCGCCCTTCGTGCGGCAGGGCGACGTACGCCGTGACGCGACGATGGACGACTTCACCAATTTCACCAAGCTGGCCCAGTCGTTCCCGGTGCTCGACTCCGCGGGCGGCATCATCTGCGAGCCCAACGACACCCCGCTCGACAGCCGTCACCTCGACATGACCTACGCCCTCCAGACGCTGACCGACAAGGTCTACATGGGCAACGTGGTGTCGGGGGTCAATGCCGCCGACACCCTGGCCATGACCTCGATCCTCTTCGGCTCCCGCGAGGCGATCGAGGAGACGCCGGCCACGATCTCGCTGATCAACTGCAACTCGCCGCTGCGCTGGGACGACCGGATGCTGGAGGCCCAGTTCGAGTACTCCGCGGCCGGCCAGCCGGTCGTGCTCACCCCGTTCATCCTGATGGGCGCCATGTCGCCGGTGACCATCCCGGCCGCGCTGGTCCAGCAGATCGTCGAGGCCCTCTCCGGCATCGCGCTCTCCCAGCTGATCCGGCCCGGGACCCCGGTGATCTTCGGGTCGTTCCTCTCCAACATCGACATGCAGTCCGGCTCGCCGACCTTCGGCACCCCCGAGTCGGGGATCGGCCTGCTCTGCACCGGCCAGATCGCTCGCCACTTCGGGCTCCCGTTCCGCACCGGCGGCGGGCTGACGTCGTCGCAGGTGGCCGACGCGCAGGCGGGCTACGAGGCGCTGATGACCCTGATGCCGACCTTCCTCGCCGGCGCCAACTGGGTGATGCACTCCGCCGGGTGGCTCGAGGGCGGCCTGGTGGCGGGCTACGAGAAGTTCATCGTCGACGTCGAGCTCCTCCAGATGCTGCGCCACGAGTTCACGCCGCTGGAGATCGACGAGGCCTCGATGGCCTTCGGCGCCCACGAGGAGGTCGGCCACGGTGGGCACTTCCTCGGGGCGATGCACACCATGGAGCGCTTCCGCACCTGCTTCTACCGCCCGATGCTCTCCTCCTCGGACAACTACGAGAAGTGGATGCGCAACGGCGGCCACGACGCCAACGCCCGGGCCACCGAGATCTACCGGAAGAAGCTCGACGACTACGAGCAGCCGCCCCTGGACGACGCGATCCGCCAGGAGCTGCAGGAGTACGTCATCCGGCGTCGCCGGGAGCTCGGCGACTGAGCGGGCCTACGACAGGCCGCTGATCGTCCCGTCGTCGGCCAGGTCGATGCGCGAGGCCGACGGGTCGCGGGGCAGCCCGGGCATCGTCATCATGTCGCCGCAGACCACCACGACGAACCCGGCGCCCGCCGAGAGGCGGACCTCGCGCACGTGCAGCTCGTGGCCCGAGGGGGCTCCGAGCGAGGTGGGGTCGGTGGAGAACGAGTACTGCGTCTTGGCGACGCACACCGGCAGCGCGCCGTACCCGTCGCGCTCGATGCGCTGGAGCCGTCGACGTGCCTTCGCCTCCCACGTGACCTGCCCCGCGCCGTACAGCCTGGTGGCGATCGCCTCGACCTTGGCGGTGAGCGAGAGGTCGTCCTCGTAGGTGAAGGAGAAGTCGTACGGCGAGGGCTCGTCGAAGGTCGCGAGCACGCCCTTGGCAAGGTCGTGGGCCCCGACGCCACCGTCCGCGAAGTGGGTGGCCGGGTAGGCCTGCACGCCCTCGGCGGCGACGAGCTCGACGACCTTCGCCACCTCGGCGTCGGTGTCGGTGGGGAAGCGGTTGACCGCGACGACGCAGGGGATGCCGTAGACGCCGCGGACGTTGTCGAGGTGCCGGCGCAGGTTGACCATGCCGGCCTCGACCGCGGCGACGTCCTCGGTGCCGAGGTCGGCCAGGGCGATGCCGCCGTGGTACTTGAGGGCCCGCACGGTGGCCACGACGACCGCGACGTCGGGTCGCAGCCCGGACTTGCGGCACTTGATGTCGACGAACTTCTCGGCACCGAGGTCGGCGCCGAAGCCGGCCTCGGTGACCACGATGTCGGCCAGCCTCAGCCCGGCACGGGTGGCCATCACCGAGCTGCAACCGTGGGCGATGTTGGCGAAGGGGCCGCCGTGCACGAAGGCCGGCGCGCCCTCCAAGGTCTGGACCAGGTTGGGCGCGAGCGCGTCGCGCAGCAGCACGGCCATCGCCCCGTCGGCACCGAGCTCGCGGGCCGTCACCGGCGCCATCGCGCGGGTGTAGCCGATGACGATGTCGCCGATCCGCTGCTTGAGGTCGGCCCAGGACTCGGTGAGGCAGAAGATCGCCATCAGCTCCGAGGCCACCACGATGTCGAAGCCGTCCTCGCGGGGGAAGCCGTTGGCGTGCCCGCCGAGCCCCACGGTCACCTCGCGCAGGGCGCGGTCGTTGGTGTCGAGGACCCGCTTCCACGTGACGCTGCGGACGTCGATGTCGAGCTCGTTGCCGTGGTGCACGTGGTTGTCGATGAGGGCGGCCAGCAGGTTGTTGGCGGCCGCGATCGCCGCGAAGTCGCCGGTGAAGTGCAGGTTGATCTCCGTCATCGGCACGACCTGGCTGTAGCCGCCGCCGGCCGCACCGCCCTTCATGCCGAACACCGGGCCCATGGACGGCTCGCGGAGGCACGCGACGGTCCGGTGGCCGAGGCCGTGCAGCGCGTCGGTGAGGCCCACGGTGGTGGTGGTCTTGCCCTCGCCGGGCGGGGTGGGGGACAGCGCGGTGACCAGGACCAGCCGTCCGAGGGGGCGGTCGGCGAGGGAGGCGAGGTGGGCCAGGTCGACCTTGGCCTTGTGGTGGCCGTAGGGGACCAGGTGCTCCTCGGAGATCCCCAGGGTGGCGGCGGCCACGTCGCGGATCGGTTGCAGGGTGGCGGCGTTGGCGATCTCGATGTCCGACAGCATGGCTGGGTCCCTCCTCGGTGGTGCTCCTGTGGTCGCCGAACCCTCTGCCCGACTGGCCCTGTTCTCTCGACTGTGTGCGCTCAGCGGAAGACGACGGTCCTGTCGCCGTTGAGCAGGACCCGGGACTGTGCGTGCCAGCGCACCGCCCGGGACAGCACCTGCGCCTCGACGTCGCGGCCGGCGGCCACGAGCTGGTCCTGGTCGTAGGTGTGGTCGACCCGGATGACGTCCTGCTCGATGATCGGCCCCTCGTCGAGGTCGGCGGTGACGTAGTGCGCGGTGGCGCCGACGAGCTTGACGCCCCGGTCGAAGGCCTGGTGGTAGGGCCGGGCCCCCTTGAAGCTGGGCAGGAACGAGTGGTGGATGTTGATGGCCCGACCCGACAGCTGGCGGCACAGGTCGTCGGAGAGGACCTGCATGTAGCGCGCCAGCACGACCAGGTGCGCGCCGGTCTCGTCGACCAGCTCCATGAGCCGCCGCTCCGCGTCCGCCTTGGTGTCCGGCGTGACCGGCACGTGGTGGAACTCCAGGCCGTAGGAGCGCACCAGGGCCTCGGCGTCGCGGTGGTTGCTGACCACGGCGGGGATCTCGATCTGGAGCGCGCCGGTGCTGGCCCGGAAGAGCAGGTCGTTGAGGCAGTGCAGGTGCTTGGAGACCATGATGAGCGTGCGGTACGGCGCCCGCGCGGCCCAGAGCTCGACGTCCATGTCGAAGCGCGCGGCCACGGTCGCGAAGTCGGCCCGCAGCGAGTCGGCGGTGGCGGGGCCGGACACCGTGAAGTCGATCCGCATGAAGAAGCGGTCGGTGAGGCGGTCGCCGAACTGCTGGCTCTCCACGATGTTGCCGCCCCGCTCCACGAGGAAGCCCGACACCGCGTGCACGATGCCCGGCCGGTCGGGACTGGAGAGGACGAGCACGTAGCTGTCGGGCGCCGTGCTGTCCGGCGCGGCGGCCTGGTCGGAGGCGCTCGTCGCCTGCACCATGGGGGCTCCTCGGGGGTCGGACTCGGTGGTCGTGGTTGTTGCGCTCGACGGAACGCAGTCTGCGATACGCAACAGCCGGTGCGCTAGTCTCCCGCCATGAGCAAGGCTGTCCCGGTCGACGGCGAGGTCGATGGCGAGGTCGTGTCCGCGACCGGGGTCCCGACGGCCTCCGCGGCGGCGGAGCTGCCCACGGCCGTCACTGGCCAGGGCGTCCAGTCGGTCGACCGGGCCCTCGGCATCCTCGAGGTGCTGGCCCGCACCGGGGAGGCCGGGGTCACCGAGATCGCCGCCGAGCTCGGCGTCCACAAGAGCACCGCCTTCCGGTTGGTCGCCACGCTGGAGGCGCACCGCCTCGTCGAGCAGACCGTGGACCGGGGGCGCTACCGCCTCGGGGTCGGCATCCTGCGGCTGGCCGGTGCCACCACGGCCCGGCTCGACCTGGTGCAGGAGGCCCGTCCGATCTGTCGCCAGCTGGCCGCGGACACCGGGGAGACGGTCAACATCGCGGTCCTCTCCGAGAGCTCGGCGCTCTACCTCGACCAGGTCGCGGGCTCGTCGGCCCTCCAGCCCCACAACTGGGTCGGCCAGCACATCCCGCTGCACGCCACGAGCAACGGCAAGGTCCTGCTGAGCGGCCTCGAGGAGTCGTCGCTGGAAGCGGTCCTCGGCACCCTCGCGACGTACACCCCCCACACGATCACCCGCCGACCGCTGCTGCGCGAGGAGCTCGAACGCGTCCGCGCCCAGGGCTACGCGCTCGCGGTCGACGAGCTCGAGGTCGGCCTCACCGCGGTGGCCGCACCCGTCCGCAACGCGCACGGCGACGTGGTGGCCTCGATGAGCGTCTCCGGGCCGTCGTTCCGGCTGACGCCCGAGCGCCTCGCGGAGGTCGTGCGGCTCGTGACCGAGGCCGCCGTCGAGGTCTCGCACCGGCTCGGCTGGGGTCACAGGTAGGTCTCCATGTCTCGGGGCTGGTCCAATCGCCCTTGACGGCACGGTGTCCTCGCAGCATCCTCGGAGTGTCTGGCTGGTTGCGCTCGGAGCATCCGGTTGCGACATACGCAACACGGGATCCATGGGCTGAGCGTGTCGACCTCGCCGTCACGCTGCCGCCCGCGGTACGAGATGGGCCGAGCGTGTCGGCTTCGCCGCCACGCTGCCGCCCGGAAGGTGGTTGGCCTTGCCTGAGCTCTACGTGGACGCGATGTGGACGAGCGCGCTCGCCGGCGGACGCCGGGAGATCCGGTGCCCCGCCGACGGCACCCTCGTGGCCGAGGTCGACGAGGCGGACGCCGAGGACACCGACGCGGCCATCGCCGCGGCGTACCGCGCCTTCCACGAGGGGCCTTGGCCCGGCACCAGCAGCCGTGAGCGGGGCGACCTGCTCCTGCGGGTCGCCGACCTGCTGGAGCGCGACACGGCGGTCGTCGCCCGGATGGAGTCGCTCGACACCGGGAAGCGGTACGTCGAGAGCGAGTACGACGTAGCCGACATCGTCTCGGTATTCCGCCACTACGGGCGGGTCGCCGCCGAGGAGGCCGGGCGCGTCGTCGACACCGGCAACGCCGACGTCGTCAGCCGCATCGTGCACGAGCCCGTCGGGGTCTGCGGCCTGGTGACCCCGTGGAACTACCCGCTCCTCCAGGTCTCCTGGAAGGTCGCCCCCTGCCTGGCGGCCGGCAACACCTTCGTGCTCAAGCCCAGCGAGCTCACGCCGCACTCCGCGATCCACCTGATGCGGCTGCTCGAGGAGGCGGGGCTCCCGGCCGGCGTCGGCAACCTGATTCTCGGCGCCGGGGCCACGGCCGGGGCGCCGCTGGCCACCGACCCCCGCGTCGACCTGATCTCCTTCACCGGCGGGCTCGAGACTGGACGCCGGCTGATGGCCGCGGCCGCCCCGACGGTCAAGAAGGTCGCCCTCGAGCTGGGCGGCAAGAACCCCAACATCGTCTTCGCCGACGCGGACCTCGAGGTCGCGCTCGACTACGCGCTGACCGCTGTCTTCCTGCACTCCGGCCAGGTGTGCTCGGCCGGCGCCCGGCTGCTCGTCGAGGAGTCGGTCCACGACGACTTCGTCGACGAGCTGGTCGCCCGCGCGAGGCAGATCCGGCTGGGCGGGCCCTTCGACGACAAGGCCGAGACGGGACCGCTCACCAGTGCCGCTCACCGCGACAAGGTCGAGGCGTACGTCGCCCGCGGCCTCGCCGAGGGCGCGGTCCTGCGCTGCGGCGGCACGCGACCCGACGACCCGGCCCTCGCGGACGGCTTCTACTACCTGCCGACCGTCCTCGACGGCTGCACCAGCGCGATGTCGGTGACCCAGGACGAGTCGTTCGGGCCGGTGCTCACGGTCGAGACCTTCCGCGACGAGGACGAGGCGGTCGCGATCGCCAACGACAGCATCTACGGCCTGGCCGGCGCGGTGTGGACCCGCGACGCGGGGCGCGGGCAGCGGGTCGCGGGCCGGTTGCGGATGGGCACCGTCTGGATCAACGACTACCACCCCTACGTCCCGCAGGCGGAGTGGGGCGGCTACAAGCAGTCCGGCACCGGGCGCGAGCTCGGCGCGGCGGGGCTCGACGAGTACCGCGAGACGAAGCACGTCTGGCACAACATCAGGCCCGCCGTGCAGCACTGGTTCGGCGCCGAGCAGGAGTCCGGGGACTAGACATGGGCAAGGACCGGTACGACGTCGTCATCGTGGGTGGAGGCTCGGCCGGGTGCGCCCTCGCCCACCGGCTCTCGGCCGACCCCTCGACCTCGGTGCTGGTGCTGGAGGCGGGGCGCACGGACCGGTTCGACCCGCTGATCCATGCCCCCGGTGCGCTGCCCTTCCCGATCGGCAACCCGCTCTACGACTGGAGGTACGAGTCGGAGCCGGAGCCGGCGATGGGAGGCCGTCGCGTCTACCACGCCCGCGGCAAGGTGCTCGGGGGGTCGTCCTCGATCAACGGGATGATCTTCCAGCGCGGCAACCCGATGGACTACCAGCGGTGGGCCGCGGACCCGGGCATGGAGACGTGGGACTACGCCCACTGCCTGCCCTACTTCAAGCGGATGGAGTCGCTGGTCATGCCCGACGGGCAGGTCGGCGCGGACGCCTGGCGCGGTGGGTCGGGCCCGCTGCGGCTGGAGCGGAGCCCGGCCACCAACCCCCTCTTCAGCGCCTTCTTCGAGTCGGCGGAGCAGGCGGGCTACCCCCTGACCGACGACGTCAACGGCTACCGGCAGGAGGGCTTCGGGCGCTTCGACCGCAACATCGTCAAGGGCGTGCGGATGTCGGCGGCGCGGGCCTACCTGCACCCGGTGATGGGGCGTCCCAACCTCACGGTCGAGACCTTCGCCCACGCCACCAAGGTGCGCTTCCAGGGCACGCGCGCGGTCGGCGTCGAGTATTTCCGCGCCGGGCGACGGCACGAGTACGTGGGAGCGGGCGAGGTCGTCCTGTGCGGCGGTGCGATCAACTCGCCCCAGCTGCTGCAGCTCTCGGGCATCGGCAACCCCGAGCACCTCCGCCCCCTGGGCGTCGAGATGGTCCACGACCTCCCGGGGGTGGGGGAGAACCTCCAGGACCACCTCGAGGTCTACATCCAGTACGCCTCGCTCCAGCCGGTGTCGATCGTCGAGGGCCTCAAGTGGCGCAACCGCCCGCTGGTCGGCCTGGAGTGGTTGTTCAGGCGCACCGGCACCGCGGCCTCCAACCACTTCGAGGGCGGCGGCTTCTGCCGGTCCAACGAGGACGTCGAGTGGCCCAACCTGATGTTCCACTTCCTGCCCATCGCGATCCGCTACGACGGCTCGCCGCCGGCGGGGCAGGACAAGTACGCCCACGGCTACCAGGTCCACATCGGTCCGATGTACGCCGACACCCGGGGCTGGGTCCGGATCTCCTCGACCGACGCACGGCAGAAGCCGCGGATGCTGTTCAACTACCTCTCGACCCCCAACGACCGGCGTGAGTGGGTCGAGGCGGTCCGGGTGGCCCGCTCCATCCTCAACCAGGCGGCGTTCGCGCCGTTCAACGGCGGCGAGCTGTCGCCGGGGCCGTCGGTGGAGACCGACGAGGAGATCCTCGACTGGGTCCGCGAGGACGCCGAGACGGCGCTGCACCCCTCGTGCACCGCGAAGATGGGCACCGACGACCTCTCGGTCGTCGACCCCACCAGCATGCGGGTGCACGGCACCGAGGGTCTGCGGGTCGTCGACGCCTCGGTGTTCCCCTACATCACCAACGGCAACATCTACGCCCCCGTGATGATGGTCGCCGAGAAGACCGCTGACCTGATCTCGGGACGTACGCCGCTCCCGCCCGCCGACGTGCCGTTCTACCGCCACCATGGCGGCTCACCGCTGTACCCGCCCGGCGACCGTCGCAACGACGTCACCGACCATGTAGTGGAGGAGCAGTCATGACGGCAGCCCTGTCGGTCGACAGTCTCTGGAAGATCTTCGGCCCGCGCTCGGACAAGATCATCGGCACGCCCGACGCAGAGCTCTCGCGCGCCGAGCTCAAGACCAAGACGGGCAACGTCGTCGGGGTCCGGGACGTCTCCTTCGACGTCGCACCGGGGGAGGTCTTCGTCGTGATGGGGCTGTCGGGCTCCGGCAAGTCCACCCTGGTCCGGCTGCTGACGCGGCTGATCGAGCCGACCAGCGGCACCGTGACCCTCAACGGGATGGACATCACCTCGGCCTCGGAGAGCCAGCTGCGCGACGTACGCCGCACGCAGGTCTCGATGGTCTTCCAGCACTTCGGGCTGCTGCCGCACCGCCAGGTGATCGACAACGTCGCCTACGGCCTCGAGGTGCGGGGCGTCTCCAAGAAGGAGCGCCGGGCGAAGGCGTCCGAGATCGTCGACCTCGTCGGGCTCACCGGCTACGAGATGTCCTACCCCGACCAGCTGTCCGGCGGCATGCAGCAGCGGGTCGGCCTGGCGCGCGCCCTGGCCGGCGACCCCGAGATGCTGCTCTTCGACGAGCCGTTCTCGGCGCTCGACCCGCTCATCCGGCGCGACATGCAGAACGAGGTCATCCGGCTGCACCGCGAGCTCGGCAAGACGATGGTCTTCATCACCCACGACCTGGCCGAGGCGCTCAAGCTCGGGGACCGGATCATGATCCTGCGCGACGGGGCGATCGTGCAGATCGGCACGCCCGACGAGGTGGTGGCCCAGCCCGCCGACGACTACGTCAAGGACTTCGTCTCCGAGGTGCCCAAGGCGCACGTGCTCACGCTGAAGTGGGTCATGCGCGACCCGCGTCCGGGGGAGTCGATGGACGGGCCGACGCTGCCGGTCTCGACCATCGTGCGCCACGCCGCCCGCGCGGCGATCGCGTCGGACGCACCGATCCGGGTCCTCGACGGCGACCGCCTCGTCGGCGTCGTGGACGAGGAGGACATCATGCGCGTCGTCGTGGCCGAGGAGGCGGTGTGACCACGACGGCCCCGGCGCCGGCGGCCCCGAAGCCGGTCGAGCCCGGGGCCGAGCCGCCGCCGCCCGAACGGACCCGGGTCAGCCGCTGGATCCCGGCGGCCGGGGTCGTCGCCGTGTGGATCGTGGTCTGGTACTTCACCAAGGGCACGAACACGCTGGCCCTGCCCGGCGTCGCGCGCACCGACCTGCACGACGAGCTCACGGAGATCAACAACGCGCTGCTCGCCGGCCGCGACACCAACCCGGTCATGCAGTTCACCAACTCCATCGCCGACATGCTCCGCAGCGCCTTCGAGTGGGTGCAGCGGATGATCGTGGTGCCCAGCCCGCCTCGACCGGTGCCGGAGATCGGCTGGCTCGGCGTGGTCGCGATCGCGACGTACATCGGCCTCATGATCGCCAGCTGGCGCATCGCGGTGCTGGTCTGCCTCTCCTTCCTCTCCTTCGGCGTCCTCGGCTTCTGGCAGGACTCGCTCGACACGCTGATCGTCACGGGCATGTCGGTCGCCATCGTCGTGGTCATCGGGATGCCGCTGGCGGTCCTGATCGGCACCAGCCCTCGGGCCAACAAGGTCGTGACCGTCGTCCTGGACCTGCTGCAGACGATGCCGACCTTCGTCTACCTCCTGCCCGTCGTGCTGTTCTTCGGCATCGGAGTAAGTGCGGCGGTCGTGAGTACGATCTTCTACGCGCTCCCGCCCCTCGTCCGGATCGCCGGCTTCGGGATCCGGGAGGTGTCGACCACGACCATCGAGGCGACCGACTCCGCCGGGCAGACCTACTGGCAGCGGCTGCGCAAGGTGCAGCTCCCGATGGCGCGCAAGACCATCATCGTCGGCCTCAACCAGACGACGCTGGCCGCGCTCTCGATGGCCACCCTGGCCGCCTTCGTCAACGGTCCCGGTCTCGGCAAGCCCGTCCTCGCCGGCCTGCGCATCAACGACGTCGGCGCCGCCTTCGTGCCGGGCGTGCTGATCGTGGTGATGGCCGTGATGCTCGACCGCACCACCACGGCGGCGAGCGAGCGCGCGGAGAAGGTCGCCCGCGGCGGCGGTGGCAACGTGCGCATGCGGCGCATCGTCCTCGCGGTCGGCGCCGTCGCGACCCTCGTCGCGGTCTACCTCTCCCGCACCTACCTCAGCCTGGCCGAGTTCCCCGTCTACACGATCGGCGACCGGCTCGCCGACGGCGTCAACGAGGTCATGGACTGGGTCACCGACACGTTCGGGGGCGTCACCGAAGTCTTCAAGGACTTCGTCACCAACTGGCTCCTCAACCCCATGCAGTCGTTGCTGGCGGAGTCGCCCTGGTACGTCTCCTACGTCGCCATCTCCGCCCTCGCCCTGGTGTTCGGAGGCATGCGCGCCCTCGTGTCCACCCTCGTCTGCCTCACCGGCATCTGGTTCTTCGACCTCTGGCACGACGCGATGATCACCCTGACCATGACCCTGGTCGCCACCGTCCTGGTGATGGTCCTGGCCCTGGTCTTCGGCGTCTGGATGGCACGCGACCGCCGCTTCGACCTCGGCATCCGTCCGCTGCTGGACGCCGGCCAGACCATCCCGCCGTTCGTCTACCTGATCCCGGTGCTCGCCCTCTTCGGTCCGACCCGCTTCACCGCGATCGTGGCCGCCATCGTCTACGCCGCGCCGGCCGCCATCAAGCTGGTCGCCGACGGGGTCAAGGCGGTCTCGCCCACGACCATCGAGGCGGGCCGCTCCACCGGCCAGACGACCTGGCAGGAGATCACCAAGGTGCAGCTGCCGATGGCCCGGGGCTCGCTGGTGCTCGCCACCAACCAGGGGTTGCTCTACGTGCTGTCCATGACCGTCATCGGCGGGCTGGTGGGAGCGGGCGCACTGGGGTTCGACGTGGTCTACGGCTTCTCCCGGAGCGAGGCGTGGGGCAAGGGCGCCGCTGCCGGGATCACCATCGTCCTGCTCGGCGTGATGCTCGACCGGATCACCCGGGCGGCCGCCGACATGCGGCGCGACGACGGGCCGGGCCCGCGGCGCGCCTTCAACATCCGGCTGCCGATCGGGCCGCCCCGGTGACCACCGCAGAGTTTCGAACCAACCACGAGATCAGAGGAGCAGCATCATGAGGATTGCCAGAAGCCGGGGGGCTCGTCTGGGGGCCCTCGCCGCCGTCGCCACGCTGGCGCTCTCCGCCTGTGGCGGCGGATCCGTCGACGACGCCACCGAGGCCAACGAGTCGCAGGCCGCGGAGGGTGGCGGCGAGTGCGGGGACCTCCAGATGGCCGTCAACCCGTGGGTCGGCTACGAGGCCAGCGCGTACGTCGTGGGCACCGTCGCCCAGGACCAGCTGGGCTGCACCGTCGAGTACAAGGAGCTGAAGGAGGACGTCTCCTGGCAGGGCTTCGGCACCGGAGAGGTCGACGTCGTCATCGAGGACTGGGGTCACCCCGACCTGGAGAAGAAGTTCTTCGAGGGCGAGGGCGACGGGTCCGCGATGGACATGGGGCCGCAGGGCAACGTCGGCATCATCGGCTGGTTCGTGCCGCCGTGGCTCGCCGAGGAGCACCCGGAGATCCTCCAGTACGAGAACCTCAACCAGTTCGCCCAGGAGTTCGCGACGTCCGAGTCCGACGGCAAGGGCCAGTTCCTCGGCGCGGACCCGTCGTTCGTGCAGTTCGACGAGGCGATCGTGAGCAACCTCGACCTGGACTTCAAGGTCGTCTTCT
The DNA here is from genome assembly GCF_003047265.1 of Nocardioides terrigena. Taxonomy (GTDB): domain Bacteria; phylum Actinomycetota; class Actinomycetes; order Propionibacteriales; family Nocardioidaceae; genus Nocardioides; species Nocardioides terrigena. The sequence goes on from NZ_PZYY01000001.1 coordinate 412,815, forward strand.
CCGGCTCGGAGGCCGCCTCCATCGAGGCGTTCCGCAAGGCCGAGGAGAACAAGGAGTGGGTCATCGGGTACTGGTACGAGCCGCAGTACTTCAACGCCGAGGTGGCGATGCAGCGGGTCGCCCTCCCGCCGTACGAGGAGGGCTGCCAGGACGACCCGCAGACCGTCGCGTGCGACTACCCGGAGACCGAGCTGAAGAAGATCGTCGGCACCGACTGGGCGGCGTCCGACTCCACGGCCGTCGACCTGGTGCAGAACTTCACCTGGACCAACGAGGACCAGAACGTCGTGGCCGGCTACATCGCCTCCGGCGGCATGTCTCCCGAGGACGCCGCCGCCAAGTGGGTCGAGGAGAACCAGGACAAGGTCGACGCCTGGCTGCAGTAGGGCTCCAGCAGGGTCTCCAGCATCGCCGTCGCGCCGACCCCGCGCCGACCCCGGCGGTCGGGGAGCCTTGACGTGATCCGCTCCACGCACGACAGTGGTTGCGTCCTCCGCCTTCATGTTGCGGAGGACGCAACCCTGGCCCGGAGAAGGAGCAGGACATGGCCCAGACCACCCACGAGGCCCCGCCCGGACCGGGCGACGAGCAGTACCGCGGCAGCACCGGCGCCGTCCCGCTGGACAAGGTCACCTTCGGGGTGGCCGCCGCACTCGTCGTCGCCTTCCTGCTCTGGGGGGCGCTCGACTCCGACGGCATGACGACCGGCACCGGCAAGGCCCTCACCTGGCTCACCAGCCACTTCGGCTGGATGTTCGTGCTCGTGAGCGCGGGCTTCCTGATCTTCTCCGTCTACCTCGCGGCCACCCGCTACGGCAACATCCGGCTCGGCCCGGACGACTCGACGCCGGAGTTCTCGACGTTCTCCTGGGTGTCGATGATGTTCGCGACCGGCATGGGCATCGGTCTGATGTTCTGGGGGGTGGCGGAGCCGCTCACCTACCTCACCGCCACCACCGACGGCAGCATCCCGCCGGGCCGGGCCGAGGCCGGCACGCCCGAGGCGGCGCGCACCGCGATGGAGTACGCCTTCTTCCACTGGGGCCTGCACCCGTGGTCGATGTACGCCGTGATCGGCCTGGCCATCGGTTACTTCGCCTACCGCAAGGGCGCCGGCAACCTGGTGTCGGGAGCCTTCGGGCCGCTGCTCGGGCGACGCGCCACCCAGGGTCCCGGCAAGGCGATCGACGTGATCGCGATCTTCGCCACGCTCTTCGGCTCGGCCACCTCGCTGGGGCTGGGTGCCCTGCAGATCACCGGCGGCCTCGACGACGTGTTCGGCACGGGGGAGTCCAACTGGGTCACCGTCGCGGTCATTGCCTTCCTCACCGCCTGCTTCGTCGCCTCGGCGGTCACCGGTGTCGAGAAGGGGGTGCAGTTCCTCTCCAACGCCAACGCGGTCGCCGCGCTGGTGCTGGTCTTCTTCCTCTTCGTGGTGGGGCCGACGGTCTTCATCATGAGCACGTTCACCGAGTCCCTGGGCGGCTACCTGACGCACCTGCCCGCCATGTCGTTCCGCACCGGGGCGTTCGGGGGCGACGCCTTCATCAGCGGGTGGACGATCTTCTACTGGGCCTGGTGGGTGTCGTGGACCCCCTTCGTCGGCATGTTCATCGCCCGCATCTCCAAGGGGCGCACGATCCGCCAGTTCGTGGTCTACGTCATCGCGGTGCCGAGCCTGGTGTCGTTCGTGTGGTTCTCGATCATGGCCGGTTCGGCGTTCGACGTGCAGCTCACCGGGGTGCGCGACCTGGGCGGGGTGCTGGCCGAGGAGGGGACCGAGAGCGCGCTCTTCACGATGCTCCGCGAGTACCCGCTCTCGTCGGTCACCGTGGTCCTCGCGGTCTTCCTGATCGCCATCTTCTTCATCACCGGGGCCGACTCCGCGTCCATCGTGATGGGCATGCTCAGCCAGCACGGCAAGGAGGAGCCGATGCGCTGGCTGGTCGTCTTCTGGGGTGTCGCCCAGGGTGCGGTGGCCGCCATCCTGCTGTGGTCCGGAGGGCTCGGCGCGCTGCAGACGCTGGTGATCATCGTGGCCGGCCCCTTCATGCTGGTGATCGTGGCGATGTGCGTCTCGCTGATGAAGTCGCTGCGCACGGAGCCCTACGAGTCGACCCTGCCCTCCCGCGTCCGGCGGGCGGTGCTGCACGCGCAGAAGTACGACCTGGCCGACCACCAGACGGTGGCGCTGGCCAGCCTGGGCGCCGACCCGGCGCCCGTGCCCGACGACGAGCCGCCCGCGGCGGGTCCCACGTCGGGGCCCATCACGGAGCCTCGCGCCTGACACGTCGTACGCCGCCGTCCCCCGCGTGCCTTGACACCGCCGGGGGACGGCGGCGTACATTTCGTCGAGACGCACATAGCGCAACACGTTGCGCATTACGCAACAGGAGTCCGGCATGGCAGAGGTTCCGGCAACCGCCGACGTGGTCGTCATCGGCGCGGGGATCGTGGGCAACAGCCTGGTCCACCACCTGACGCGCCTCGGGTGGCGCAACGTCGTGCAGATCGACAAGGGCGCCCTGCCCAACCCGGGCGGCTCGACGGGTCACGCGTCCAACTTCATCTTCACCGTGGACCACTCGCGCGAGATCACCGACCTCACCCTGGACTCCGTGCGGCAGTACCAAGAGATGGGCGTCTTCACGCAGTCCGGCGGCTTCGAGATCGCCCGGACCGAGGAGCGCATGGAGGAGCTGCGCCGCCGGATGTCCAGCGCCAAGGCGTGGGGCATCGAGGCCGAGCTGGTCTCGCCCGCGTTCGTCAAGGAGAAGGTCCCCTTCATCGAGGAGGACCAGTTCATCGGCGCGTTCTGGACCCCCGGCGTCGGCGTGGTGGACTCGCTGCGGGCCGGCACGATCATGCGCGAGCAGGCCCTGGCCACCGGTGAGCTGACCGTCGTGCCGACCGTCGAGGTCGTCGGCCTCGACACCGAGGAGGCGTCCCACGGGCGTCGGCGGATCACCCGGGTGCGGACGACGGGCGGCGACATCGAGGCCGGCACGGTCGTCATCGCCGCCGGCGTCTGGAGCCCCAAGCTCGGCGACATGGCCGGGATCAGCATCCCCCTCACCCCGGCCGTGCACCAGATGATCAGCGTGGGCCCCTGCCCGCAGCTGGCGGAGCGGGAGGGGGAGATCTCCTTCCCGATCGTCCGCGACATGGACACCTTCTGCTACGAGCGCCAGCACGGCGCCGACATGGAGGTCGGCTCCTACGCGCACCGCGCGATCCTGCACGAGCCCGAGGACATCCCCTCGATCGAGCAGGCGAAGCTGTCGCCCACCGAGATGCCCTTCACCTCCGACGACTTCGACCCCCAGCTCGAGCAGGCCTACGAGCTGATGCCCGAGCTGCTCGGCGCCGAGGGGGCCGAGATGCGCTACGCCATCAACGGCCTGCTCTCGCTGACCTGCGACGGCAACCCGATCCTCGGCGAGAGCGAGGTCGCCGGCCTCTGGACCGCCGCGGCCGTGTGGATCAAGGAGGGCCCGGGGGTCGGCCGGGCGATGGCCGAGTGGATGACGCACGGCCACTCCGAGATCGACGTCCACCACAGCGACATCGCCCGCTTCCACGACCACCAGAAGCGTCGCGAGCACACCCGGCTACGCACCACCGAGTCCTTCATCAAGACCTACGGCATCATCCACCCGGCCGAGCAGTACGCCTCCGACCGCGACCAGCGGCTCTCGCCCATGCACGCGTCGCAGCAGAAGCTCGGGGCGGTCTTCTTCGAGACGGCCGGCTGGGAGCGGCCGTTCTGGTACGAGTCCAACGCCGGCCTGCTCGAGGAGTACGGCGACGCGGTGATGCCGCGCGAGCACGAGTGGGACTCCCGCTGGTGGAGCCCGATCATCAACGCCGAGCACCTGCGGATGCGCGAGGCGGCGGCGGTGATCGACCTGTCGGCGTTCTGCATCTTCGACATCACCGGGCCGGGCGCCCTGGCCACCGTCCAGGGCACCTGCGTCGCGCAGTGCGACGTGGCGGTGGGCAAGGTCGTCTACACCCCGGTGCTGGACGCCAAGGGCGGCTTCCGCTCCGACCTGACGGTGATGCGGCTGGGGGAGGACCACTTCCGGGTCGTCACCGGAGGCGCCCACGGGATGGCCGACCGGGCGTGGTTCGCCGGCCACCTGCCCGAGGACGACGGCGCCACCACCCTCACCGACCTCACCGACGACGTCTCCACCATCGGCATCTGGGGTCCCCGGGCGCGCGACATCCTGGCGTCCCTCACCGAGGACGACGTCTCGGACAGCGGCTTCGGCTTCCTGTCCTGCCGCGAGATCGACGTCCGCGGCACGACCGTCCTCGCCTCGCGCATCTCCTACGTCGGTGAGCTCGGCTGGGAGCTCTACGTCCCCATGGAGTCGGCCGCCGACCAGTGGGAGGCGCTGCTCGAGGCCGGGGCGCCGCACGGCGCCGTGCCGGCGGGCATCGGCGTCTACGGCACCACCGGCCGCATCGAGAAGGGCTACCGCGCCTACGGCGCCGAGCTCGACAGCGAGCGCTCGATCGTGGAGGCGGGCATGCAGCGACCCAAGGTCAAGCAGGCCGACTTCGTCGGCAAGGAGGCCTACCTCGCGCAGCGGGAGGCCGACCCGGCCGCCGTCCTGTGCACGCTGACGGTCGACGACCACACCTCGGCCAGCGGCATGAAGCGGTACATGCTCGGCGGTGAGCCGATCCTCACCCCCGAGGGCGCGCTGCTCACCGACGGGCACGGTCACCACCCCTACGTCACCTCGGCCGGATCGGCGCCGTCGCTGGGCAAGCACGTGCTGCTCGCCTACCTCCCGCCCGAGCAGGCGGTCCTCGGCACCCGGCTGGCGGTCTCCTACATGGAGGAGCTCTACCCGGTCACCGTCGGCTCGGTCGACGCGACCCCGCTCCTCGACCCGACCAACGAGCGGATCAGGTAGATGGCGAGCGTGCTGGTCTGCGTCAAGCGGGTCCCCGACTCGAGCAGCGAGATCGTGCTGACCGACGACGGACAGGCGGTCGACGGCCGCTTCGCCGGCTTCACCATGAGCCAGCACGAGCAGTGCGCCGTCGAGCTCGCCGTCCAGACGGCCTCGGCGACTGGGGGCGAGGCCACCGTGCTCACCCTCGGTGACGCCGACGCCCTCGAGCAGGTACGGGCGGCGCTCGCGGTCGGCTGCACCGCGGCCACCCACGTGGTGGCCGACAGCCAGCAGCTCGGCCCCGCCGACGTCGCCCGCGAGATCGCCGCGGTCGTCCGGGACCACGAGGCCGCGGGGCGCCCCCACGACCTGGTCCTGCTTGGGCACGACGCCGCCGACACGGGCGACTTCCAGGTCGGCATCCGGCTGGCCTACGAGCTCGGTCGCCCCGTCGTCAACGGCGTCACCCGGGTGACCGTCGAGGAGGTCGACGGACGGCCCGTCGTGACCGCGAGCGGCGACGGCCCGGACGGGCACGAGACCTACCGCGTCCCGCTGCCCGCGGTCGTCACGGTGCTCGAGGGTGGCGTGGAGCCGCGCTACCCGACCGTCCCCGGACGGATGAAGGCCAAGAAGATCCCCGTCGAGGAGCGGGAGCTCGCCGCGGCACCCGCCGGTCCGGCCCGGGTGCGCTGGTCGTTGCCCCCGGCGGCGCCCAGCGACGTGCACGTGCTCGGCAAGGGGCCCGAGGCCGCCCCTGCCGTGGTCGACCTGCTCGAGCAGCTGGGGGTGCTGGCCCGATGATCCTCGTCCTCGTGGAGAAGGACCTCGCCGGCGCCGCCGTCGAGGTCTCGCTGGAGACCCTCACCTTCGCCCGGTCGCTCTCCGACGCCGGTGGCGGTGTCCCGGTCGACGCGGTGGTCGTCGGCGACGTGTCGCCCGCGCTGCAGTCGCAGCTGGCGGCGTACGGCGTGCGCGACGTGCACGCCCTCGGCGGCCCGGGCTTCGCGGCGTTCGCGGGTGCCGCGTGGGCCTCGGGGCTGGAGACCGTGCTCGCCGCGTCCCGCTCGGTCGTCGTGATGGCCGCGGGGACGCCCCGCGGTGGGGAGGTGCTCGCCCACCTCGCGGCCCGCTCCGGGGTCGCGATGGCCGCCAACGTGGTCGCCTTCGACGGCCTCGCCCCGTTCGTCGTACGACGCCAGGTCGTCGGCGGGCAGGCGGTCGAGGAGATGCAGCTGTCCACCAGGCCCACGGTCTTCACCGTCGCGGGCCATGCGGTCGAGGCGGCGCCGGCGGCGACGCCCGGCCCGGCGACGCTCGTCGAGCACGCGCCCGAGGTCGCGGAGTCCGACCTCGTCGCCCGGGTCGTGTCCACCGAGGAGCCGGCCCCCGACCTGTCCGGCAGCCTCAAGTCGGCGCGGGTCGTCGTCGGCGCCGGTCGCGGCGCCGGCAGCGAGGGCGGCTTCGACGACCTGCTCGAGCTCGCCGACCTGCTCGGGGCGCCCCTCGGCGTCTCGCGCGTCGTCACCTCGCTGGGATGGCGTCCCCACCACGAGCAGGTGGGACAGACCGGGAGCCGGATCTCGCCCGACCTCTACATCCCCTGCGGCATCAGCGGGGCCATCCAGCACTGGGCCGGGTGCAGCAGCGCCAAGGCGATCCTGGCCATCAACACCGACCCCGACGCGCCGATGGTCACCAAGGCGACCCATGCCGTCATCGGTGACCTCCACGAGGTCGTCCCGGCCATCAACGCCGAGATCCGGCGTCGCCGCGCGGGCTGACGTCCCGTCCTCCACCCCCCGACCGGGCGAGAAATCGTCACTCGGAGTGACACGCTGCGTACATCTGGTGACGCCGCGGCAATTTCCCCGTAACCTCGCCGCCACGTCCGCGTTGGTCCCCCCGTAGGGAGCGACGCGGATCGCTGTGTCACGCGTCGTACGACGACGTCGTCTCGGAGGGAGGGCTGCGCCATGGGCGTGGAGATCAAGGTCGACGACCTCACCAAGTCGTTCGGCAAGCAGCTGATCTGGGGTGACGTGAGCCTGACCATCCCGGCAGGCGAGATCTGCGTGATGCTGGGCCCCTCCGGCACCGGCAAGTCGGTCTTCCTCAAGACCCTGATCGGGCTCATCAAGCCCGACAAGGGCTCGATCCTCATCGAGGGCACGGACATCGCGAGCTGTTCGGAGAAGGACCTCTACGAGATCCGCAAGCTCTTCGGCGTCCTCTTCCAGGACGGCGCCATGTTCGGCTCGATGAACCTCTACGACAACGTCGCCTTCCCGCTGCGCGAGCACACGAAGAAGTCCGAGTCCGAGGTCCGCGACGTCGTCATGGAGAAGATGGACCTCGTCGGCCTCGTCGGCGCCGAGGACAAGCTCCCCGGCGAGATCTCCGGTGGCATGCGCAAGCGCGCCGGGCTGGCCCGGGCCCTGGTGCTCGACCCGGAGATCGTGCTCTTCGACGAGCCCGACTCGGGCCTCGACCCCGTGCGCACCGCGTTCCTCAACCAGCTGATCGTCGACCTCAACGCGCAGATCGACGCGACGTTCCTCATCGTCACCCACGACATCAACACCGCCCGCACGGTCCCCGACAACATCGGCCTGCTCTACCACCGGCACCTCGCGATGTTCGGACCGCGCGAGATGCTCCTCAGCTCCGAGGAGCCGGTGGTCCGCCAGTTCCTCAACGCCCAGAAGGTCGGCCCGATCGGCATGTCCGAGGAGAAGGACGCCGACGAGCTCGCCGCCGAGCAGGGCCAGGAGCTGCCGCCGCTGCCCCCCATCCCGATGCAGCTCGACCCGTCCAACGGCATCCCGCGGCGCACCCAGCGCGCGCCGGGGGAGTGGTGCCGCGACAACGGCGTCACCCCGCCTCCCGGGTCCTTCGAGAGCTCCAACGCCGGCCTGGCTCCGGGGGCCTGATCGCATCGTGTCGTCCCTCACCGCATCCCGGGCCCTCGCCCCGGTCGGAGCCGCAGGCAAGCTCTTCGCCTTCGCCCTCGACGTCGGCAGAGCGCTCTTCCGGCGCCCCTTCCAGCTGCGCGAGTTCCTCCAGCAGGCCTGGTTCATCGCCTCGGTCACCATCGTCCCGACCGCCCTGGTCGCCATCCCCTTCGGCGCGGTGATCGCGCTCCAGGTCGGCGGCCTCATCAAGCAGTTCGGCGCCCAGTCCTTCACCGGCTCCGCGTCGGTGCTGGCGGTCATCCAGCAGGCGGCACCGATCGGCACCGCCCTGCTGATCGCCGGCGCCGGCGGCTCCGCGATCGCCGCCGACCTCGGCGCCCGCAAGATCCGCGAGGAGCTCGACGCGATGATGGTGCTGGGCATCGACCCCATCCACCGGCTCGTGGTGCCCCGCGTCCTCGCCTGCATGCTCGTCGCGTTCTTCCTCAACGGCATGGTGAGCGTCGTGGGCGTCGCCGGCGGCTACGTCTTCAACGTGGTCCTCCAGGACGGCACCCCCGGGGCGTACGTCGCCAGCTTCACCGCGCTCGCCCAGCTGCCGGACCTGTGGATCGGCCTCTTCAAGGCCATCGTGTTCGGCCTCATCGCCGCCATCGTGGCGTCCTACAAGGGCATGAACGCCGGCGGCGGTCCCAAGGGCGTCGGCGACGCGGTCAACGAGTCCGTCGTCATCACGTTCCTGCTGCTCTTCGTGGCCAACTTCGTCCTCAGCATGATCTACCTCCAGATCGTGCCCCCGAAGACGGGATGACGTGATGGCCGATCTGAGAGACATCTACCGCAAGCCCTTCGGGTCGCTCGACGACCTCGGCGGGCAGCTCGCCTTCCACATCGGCGTGCTCCGGGCCATCCCGCGCTCGATCACCCGCTACCCCAAGGAGATCCTGCGGATCCTGGCCGAGGTCACCCTCGGCTCGGGGGCCCTGGCCGTCATCGGCGGCACCGTCGGCGTCATCCTCGGCATGACCTTCTTCACCGGGGCGCAGGTGGGGCTGTCGGGCTACGCCGCGCTCAACCAGCTCGGGACCGCGGCGTTCTCCGGCTTCGTCTCCGCCTACTTCAACACCCGCGAGATCGCGCCGCTCGTGGCCGGCATCGCCCTCGCGGCCACCGTCGGCTGCGGCTTCACCGCCCAGCTCGGCGCCATGCGGATCTCGGAGGAGATCGACGCCCTCGAGGTGATGGCGATCCCGTCCATGCCGTTCCTCGTCGCCACCCGCGTCGTCGGCGGGCTGATCGCGATCATCCCGCTGTACGTCGTGGGGCTGCTGTCGTCCTACTTCGCCAGCCGGCTCGTGGTCACCACCTTCTACGGCCAGTCGACCGGCACCTACGACCACTACTTCAACGCGTTCCTGCCCCCGGGCGACGTGCTCTGGTCCTTCGGCAAGGTGCTCGTCTTCGCTGTGACGGTCATCCTCATCCACTGCTACCACGGCTACAACGCCTCCGGCGGTCCGGCCGGGGTGGGCGTGGCCGTGGGTCGAGCGGTGCGCACCAGCATCGTGGCCGTCAACGTGATCGACCTGTTCCTGTCGATGGCCATCTGGGGCACCACCACGACCGTGAGACTGGCGGGGTGAGGCGGCCGTGAGTCCACTGCGCTCGATCGCGGGCCACCACAAGGTGCTCGGCGTCGTCTTCCTCTGCCTGATCCTCACCGGGGTCTGGGCGGCGTACGGCGTCTTCACCAAGAAGTTCACCGACTACGACGAGGTCACCCTGCGGACCTCCAAGATCGGCCTCCAGCTGCCGATGCGCGCCGACGTCAAGATCCGCGGCGTGCAGGTCGGCGAGGTCATCGCCATCGACGCCGACACCGACGGGGCGAGCCTCACGCTGGGCCTCTACCCCGACGAGCGTGGCCAGATCCCCGCCAACGTCACCGGCTCGATCGTCCCCAAGACGCTCTTCGGCGAGAAGTACGTCTCCCTGGTCGTCCCCGAGCAGGCCTCCGGCGAGAGCATCGCGGTGGACGCGACCATCGAGCGCACCGAGGTCTCCACCGAGGTCGAGCAGGTGCTGTCGGACCTCTACCCGTTGCTGCGTGCCGTGCAGCCGGCCGAGATCAACATGACGCTCAACGCCATCGCCACCGCCCTCGAGGGACGCGGCGAACAGATCGGCGAGAACCTCGAGGTCGTCGACGGCTACCTCAGGCGCTTCAACCCCGAGATCCCGGCGCTCGTCGAGGACCTGCGGCTGACCGCGCAGGTGTCCGACATCTACGCCGACGTGCTGCCCGAGGTCGCCACCATCCTGCGCAACACCATCACCACGACCCAGACCCTCGAGGGTCGCGAGGACAAGCTCAACGCGCTCTTCAAGGACATCGGTCGCTTCTCCGCGACCACCGAGCGCTTCCTCGACGCCAACGGCGACAACCTGATCCGCCTCGGCGACCTCGGCCGCACCCAGCTGCGCCTCCTCGCCAAGTACGCCCCGCAGTACCCCTGCCTGCTCGAGGGCATCGTCAAGGCCGGTGACCTGCAGGCCGAGGCGTTCCGCGGCTTCACCCTGCACATCGTGCTCGAGACCCTGCCCAACCAGCCGCGCGGCTACGGGCCTCAGGACGCCCCCGTGTACGGCGACACCCGCGGTCCCCACTGCGGCTCCCTGCCCGCCCCGCCATGGAGCCAGGAGAACCCGCTGAACACGCAGCCCGACTTCGTCGACGGCATCGACGAGCCGACCGGCAAGGGCACCTCGCGCAGTGCGACCGACTGGGCCACCGACCGGGCCACCGACCGGGCGTCCGGCTGGTCCGGCGGCGACGGCTACACCGGCGGCCGCGACGAGGCGGCTCTGCTCAAGGGGCTGCTCGGCACGTCCATCGGCTCGTCCGCCGAGGACGTCCCCGACCTGGGGGTGCTGCTCGTCGGACCCATGGCGCGCGGCGCCACCGTCACGCTGGGGGAGGCCCGCTGATGCCGCTGCTCGACGTGAAGACCTCGATCGACCTCACCAAGCTGATGATCTTCATCCTGGTGACGACGCTGGCCACCGCCGTGCTCGTGGTCACCATCGGCAACCTCACCTTCGGTGCGACCCGCGCCTACAGGGCCGAGTTCGTCAACGCCACCGGCGTGGTCAAGGGCGACGACATCCGGGTCGCCGGGGTCAAGGTCGGCGTGGTCAAGGACATCGAGATCGTGGACCGCACCCGGGCGATGGTGAGCTTCACCGTCGACGAGGACACCGCCGTCACGGGCGGCACCTTCGCGACCATCCGCTACCGCAACCTCGTCGGCCAGCGCTACATCGCCCTCACCCAGGAGATCGGCGACACCGCCCGGCTGCCCGACAACGCGACGATCCCGGTCGACCGCACCAAGCCGGCGCTGGACCTCACCGTCCTCTTCAACGGCTTCAAGCCGCTGTTCCAGGCGCTCTCGCCGACCGACATCAACCAGCTGTCCTACGAGATCGTGCAGGTCTTCCAGGGCGAGAGCGGCACCCTCGAGGGGCTCCTCCAGCACACGGCGTCGGTGACGTCGACCCTCGCCGACCGCGACGAGGTGATCAGCGACCTCATCGAGAACCTCAACCAGGTGCTGGTCCACATCGGCGACCGCGACGAGCAGCTGTCCCGGCTGATCGGCTCGTTCCGCACCCTCATCGGGGGGCTCAAGGACGACCGGCAGGCCATCCTCGGCTCCCTGCAGGAGATCTCCGACCTGTCGGTCGAGACCTCCAGCCTGCTCTCCGGCATCCGCAAGCCCTTCGTCAAGGACATCAAGGAGCTGCGGACCGTCGCCGGCAACATCGACAAGAACAAGGCCGAGCTCGACCGGGCGCTCCAGGTGCTGCCCATCAAGCTGGAGAAGGTCGGCCGCACCGCGATCTACGGCTCGTGGTTCAACTTCTACCTCTGCGAGTTCCAGGGCCGCGTCAAGCTGCCCGGCAACCTCAACGTCCCGGTCTCCTACCAGCCGGGCTCCGACAGGTGTGATCTCGGATGAAACCCTTCCGCGAGCGCAACCCCGTGGTCATCGGGTTCGTCAGCCTCCTCGCGCTGGGGCTGGTGCTCACCGCAGCCCTGCGCGCCGACGACCTGCCGCTCATCGGCGGCGGCGACACCTATCGCGCCGCCTTCACCGAGTCCGGCGGGCTCAAGAAGGGCGACGAGGTGCGGATCGCCGGCGTCCGGGTCGGCAAGGTCGACGAGGTCGCCCTCGACGACGGCCTGGTCGTCGCCACCTTCAAGGTCGACTCGGACGAGGCGTTCGGTCCGGAGACCCGGGCCGCGATCAAGGTCAAGACCTTGCTCGGGGCGATGTACCTCGCCCTCGAGCCCGCCGGCGGCGGCAGGCTCGAGGAGGGCTCGACCATCCCGGTCGAGCGCACGTCCTCGCCGTACGACGTCGTGGACGCCTTCGAGGGCCTGGCCGACACCACCGACAGGATCGACACCGACCAGCTCGCCGGCGCCCTGACCACGCTCGCCGACCTGACCCGCAACACCCCCGAGGAGTTCCGCTCGGCGCTCGACGGGGTCACCCGGCTCTCGGCCAACGTCGCCGCCAAGGACCAGCAGATCAACGAGCTGCTGGTCAACCTCGACAAGGTGGCCGGTGTGCTCGACGAGCGCGACGAGGACATCATCGCCCTGATGCGCGACGCCGACGTGCTCTTCCGCGCGCTGGTGGGCCGGCGCGAGGCGATCCACAACCTCCTCGAGTCGACCTCGACCCTGTCGCGCGAGCTCACGCTGCTGGTCCGCCAGAGCCGCGACGACCTCAAGCCCGCCCTGACGAACCTGGAGAACGTCGTCGCCGTGCTCAACAAGAACGAGGACAACCTCGACAACAGCCTGCGGCTGATGGCGCCGTTCTACCGGGTCTTCGCCAGCACGCTCGGCACCGGCCCGTGGTTCGACACCTACATCCAGAACCTGCCTCCGGCACCGCAGGTGGGCTGACATGGAGACCCTGAGGAAGCTCGCCGTCCCGCTCGTCGTCATCGCCCTGGTGACCGCGGCGGCCATCACGATGTTCACCGGCTCCGACTCCAAGCGGCTGGTCGCCCACTTCCCCCGGACGATCTCGGTCTACGAGGGCAGCGAGGTGCGCGTCCTCGGCGTGCCGATCGGCGCCGTCGAGTCGGTCGAGCCCTCGGGGACCGACGTCGTGGTGACCATGACCTACGACAGCGAGGTCCAGCTGCCCGCCGACGCCAAGGCCGCGATCGTGGCGCCGTCGATCGTCGGCGACCGCTACGTGCAGGTCACCCCCGTCTACACCGGCGGCGAGGTGCTGGCCGACGGCGTCGCGCTCCCGGTCGAGCAGACTGCGGTGCCCCTCGAGCTCGACCAGATCTACGAGAGCCTCGACACCCTCAACGTCGCGCTCGGCCCCAACGGTGCCAACCGCAACGGAGCGCTCTCCGACCTGCTCGCGGTCACGGCCGACAACTTCGACGGCCAGGGCGCCGACCTGCGCTCCACCCTGGGCAACTTCGCCAGGCTCACCACCACCCTGGACAACAACAAGGAGGAGCTGTTCGGCAGCGCCGAGCAGCTCGGCAAGTTCATCAGCACCCTCGCCGAGAACGACCAGACCGTCCGCAGCTTCAACCAGTCGCTGTCCGACGTCTCCGGCCTGCTCGAGGGCGAGAAGGAGGAGCTCTCGGCCTCCCTGCGCAACCTGTCGGTCGCGCTCACCGAGGTGTCGTCGTTCGTCAAGGACAACCGCGAGGTCCTGGGCCGCAACATCTCGGGGCTCAACCGGGTGTCCAAGGTGCTGGTCAAGCAGCGCGACGCGCTGGACGAGATCCTGAAGGTCGGGCCGCTCGCGCTCAACAACCTCGCCCTGACCTACAACCCGCAGGCCGGCACCCTCGACACCCGAGCCAACATCGGCGAGCTCCTCGGCCAGATCGAGGCCGACCCCGCGACGTACCTCTGCGGGCTCACCAGCCAGGTCAAGGGCGCCGGCGGTGTGTGCGACACGATCCAGCAGGTGCTCCCGCGCGCGGGCAAGCTCCCGAAGGGGCCCGTCCCGGCCCGGCCGGACCAGCAGTTCGACCCGACCCTCGGCGGTCTCGTGGAGGTGTCGCGATGAAGCGCGTCAAGGCCGTGGTGCTGCTCCTGCTGACCGCGCTGACCCTGTCGGCGTGCGACTTCGACGTCTACGAGCTGCCGCTGCCCGGTGGCCCGGACGTCGGCTCCGACCCGATGACGGTGCGGGTGCACTTCGTCGACGTGCTCGACCTGGTGCCCAAGTCGACCGTCAAGGTCAACGACGTCACCGTCGGGCAGGTGACCGGCGTGTCCCTCGACGGCTACTCCGCCGTGGTCGAGCTGGAGATGCGCGGCGACGTCGAGCTGCCCGACAACGCGGTCGCCGAGATCCGCCAGACCAGCCTGCTCGGCGAGAAGTTCGTCTCGCTCGCGGCGCCCACCGAGGCCCCCAGCGACAACCGCCTCCAGAGCGGGGACGAGATCCCGCTGGAGCGCACCGGCCGCAACCCGGAGGTCGAGGAGGTGCTCGGCGCGCTGAGCCTGCTGCTCAACGGCGGTGGCGTCGCGCAGCTCAAGACGATCACCCAGGAGCTCAACCTCGCCCTCGAGGGGCGCGAGGGGACGGCCCGGTCGGTGCTGCGCCAGGTCCGCGACTTCATGCAGCAGCTCGACGACAACAAGGGCGACATCGTCGACGCGATCGAGAAGCTCAACCGGCTGGCCCTCAGCGTCCGCGAGGAGCAGCCGACGATCGACGCCGCGCTCGAGGAGCTGCCCAGCGCGCTCGACTCGATCGACCGCCAGCGCGAGGACCTCGTGGCGATGCTGGAGTCGCTCGAGGACCTCAGCTCGGTCGGGGTCCGGGTGATCCGCGCGTCGAAGGAGGCCACCATCGACTCGCTCGAGGCGCTCGACCCGGTGCTGACCCAGCTCGCGGCGTCGGGGGACGACTTCACCAAGGCGTTCCACGTGTTTCTGACCTACCCGTTCGTCGACGAGGTCGTCGGCCGTGACCCGCAGGTGGCCCGCAACCTGCACATGGGCGACTACACCAACCTGTCGGTGACCCTCGAGATCGACCTCTCGCAGGGCACGACCGGGCTCCCCACGCTGCCCACCAACCTGCCCACGCAGGTCGACCCGACCGTGATCGTCAACAACGTCCTGGACTGCCTGGCCAGCGGTGACCTCACCAGCGCCGCCTGCGAGAAGGTCCTCGCGACACCCACCGACCTGCTCAAGCTGCAGCAGGAGTGCCGCGAGGAGCGCAACAAGGACAAGGACGTGTGCCGCGAGATCAACCAGCTGCCCAACCTGCCGCTGCCCACCGAGACGACCTCCGTCCCGGGCGTCCCGGTCCCGCTGCCGAGCCTGCCCACCGTGCCGGGCCTCGGCCGGGCCGGCACCCAGGAGCGGACCGTCCGGGGCCCGACGTACGGAGAGCTGATGGACTCCTTCGACCCGGCCCTCGTGAGCCTGCTCGTCCCGGGGATGGTGCTGCGATGATCACCCGCCGCACCCGCCTGCAGCTGCTGGTCTTCGCGATCATCACGCTGGTCGGCGTCAGCTACGTCGGCGCCCGCTACGCCCGCCTCGACCGCGTCTTCATCGACGACACCTACACGGTGGTCGCGCACTTCAGGGACTCCGGCGGCGCGTTCGCCGGGGCCGAGGTGTCCTACCGCGGGGTCCGGATCGGCGAGGTGTCGGAGATGGTCCTCACCGACGAGGGCGTGGACATCCACCTCGACATCGACAAGGAGCAGGACCGGATCCCCGCCGACAGCCTCGCGCTGGTCGGCAACCGGTCCGCGGTGGGGGAGCAGTACGTCGAGCTCCAGCCGCAGGTCGACGGCGGACCGTTCCTCGAGGACCGCTCGCAGATCGACGCGGACCGCACCAGCACCCCGATCCAGACCGACACGCTGCTGACCAACCTGTCCGACACCGTGCGCAGCGTGGACGAGCGGGACCTCCAGACCGTCACCACCGAGTTCGGAGCGGCCTTCGGCGGGGCGGGTCAGGACCTCCAGACGATCATCGACTCCGGGAGCGCGTTCATCAACGCCGCCGACGCCAACTTCGAGATCACCACCAAGCTGATCCGGGACGGCAACACCGTGCTCAACGGCCAGATCGCCTCGGAGAGCGCGCTGCGATCGTTCGCCCGGGACCTCAGCACGTTCTCCACCTCGCTGGCCGGCTCCGACGAGGACCTCCGCTCGGTCATCGACAACGGCAGCGCGACCGCGACCCAGCTGCGCACCTTCATCGAGGACAACGAGGTCGAGCTCGGCGAGCTCCTCAACAACCTGGTCACCACCGGCGAGGTCGTCGTCGAGAACATCGCCGGCGTCGAGCAGCTCCTGGTCATCTACCCGTACGTCGTCGAGGGCGGCTTCACCGTCGTGTCGAGGACCCCCTCGACCGGCAACTACGACGCCCACTTCGGCATGGTGCTCACCACGGAGCCGCACGTGTGCACCCGCGGCTACGAGGGCACCGACCGGCGGCCCCCGCAGGACGGGGAGAACCGACCCATGAACGAGGCCGCCCGCTGCACCGAGCCGGCGTCCGAGTCCAACGCCCGCGGCGGCCAGCACGCCCCGCGCGCCGGCGCGTCGTACGCCCCGCGCGCCGCGGCGTCGTACGACCCGCCCGTCGCCGCCTTCGACCCCGGGACCGGTGAGCTGGTCTGGGGCGAGGCCGAGGCACGCAGGCTGGAGTCGCGCTCGAGCGCGGCCCCGGCCACCCTAGGAAAGGAGTCGTGGAAGTGGTTGTTCCTCCAGCCCCTCATGACGCAGCAGTGACGAGCCCGACCACCACCCCGACGCACCCGGCCCGGTTCCGCACCGTGCTGCTCGCCGTCCTGGTGGCGCTCGCCGTGGCGGCAGCCGGCCTCCTCGCGTGGGTGCTCCTCGCGCGCGGCGGCGACGGCGACGACGTCCGGTCCTCCCGCGAGGAGGTCATGGCACAGAGCGAGCAGTTCATGCTGCGGATGGGCACCTACGGACCCGCCCTGCTCGACGAGCAGGGCGCCATGCCGGAGTACCGCGAGCGCGTCAAGGGCGTCATCACCGACAAGTTCGCTGCGTCCTTCGACTCCGAGGCCGGCACCGCCGAGCAGCTGGTGGCACAGGCCGGGGTCGACCGGACCG
Organism: Nocardioides terrigena; assembly: GCF_003047265.1. Lineage (GTDB taxonomy): Bacteria > Actinomycetota > Actinomycetes > Propionibacteriales > Nocardioidaceae > Nocardioides > Nocardioides terrigena. The sequence continues at coordinate 429,823 of NZ_PZYY01000001.1, forward strand.
CCGACGTCTTCGCCACCGGCGTCTCCAGCATCGACCAGGACTCGGCCCGCACTCTCGTCGCCGGCACCTTCAGCGACTCCTACGAGGTCAAGGGCGAGACGGTCGAGCAGGAGCCGATCCCGTTCCGCATCGAGGTCACCCTGGTCAAGGTCGGCGGCGAGTGGCGCGTCGACGACTTCGACCCGGTGACGACCGACGAGGCCGCCCCGACCGAGCCCGAGGGGGCGCAGCGATGACCGACACCCAGTCCTCGACCCGGAGCCCCAGCTGGTACGACGTCCTGGACGTCGACCGTGCCGCCTCCGCCGACGAGGTGCGCGCGGCCTGGCGCGCGAGCATCGCCGACCTCGAGTCCGGCTCGCGGCGCTTCGCCTCGCTCAACGCGGCGGCCGAGGTGCTCCTCGATCCGCGGCGGCGAGCGGCGTACGACGCGACGCTGGCCGAGCCCGAGACGGATGCCTCGAACGAGACCGAGCCGCCGGCATCGCCGGTCGAGGAAGGCCGCCTCGCGCCCCCGCTGGTGGAGGAGGGCCCCCGGGGTGCCGCTCCTGAGACTGCGGCCCCCGCAGGCCGCGGCGTCCCCACCTGGCTGCTGGCCGTGGCCGGGCTGGTGCTCGTCGCGCTGGTCGCCGGGTGCGCCTGGGCGTGGCAGTCCACCTCGGGGGAGACGGAGGAGGAGGCGACCCGGGCGGCCCAGGCTGCGGCGGAGCGCGCGATCGTGCCGGTCCTCTCCTACGGCTTCGAGACGCTGGAGGAGGACCAGGCCCGCGCGCAGGGCTACCTCACGTCCGACTACCGCGAGGACTACGACCAGCTCTTCGCGGTCATCTCCGACAACGCGCCGCAGACCCAGACCACCGTCGACGCCGAGGTGGTGGCGTCGGGGATCGTGCGCTCGGGCGTGGACCGCGTCGACGTGCTCGTCTTCGTCGACCGGCCCACGACCAACAAGATCACCCCGGAGCCGGAGACCTACAAGGACCAGGTCACCGTGACCATGCAGAAGGTCGGCGACGAGTGGCTGGTCGACAACCTGGTCACCTCGCCGGCGCAGGGCTGACGGGGCCGGACCGGGGCACCCGGGAGGGTGGCGGTGCGGTCCGGAGGCGGGTCGGTGCTTGACCTGTCCCCGGTCGGGGGTCATCATCGTCGGCAACGCGTGAGCGAACGGCCAGCACGACGAGTGCGGAGCCATCGACCCCGCCTTTGAAGCGAGCCCTGTGTTGCGGTAGCCTGTCACTTTGCGCCTGCCCTCATATGCCCTTCACCCTGTCAGGACGGGTGTCGCGGTGGTCGGTTGGCGATCTCTTGGATCACGATCCTTCGAAGGACACCCTCTTGGCCGCGCGCAGCTCCGCTGGTAACTCCCTGCTCAAGTCCAACCGCACCTCTTTCGCGAAGATCGCCGAACCTCTCGAGGTTCCCGCTCTCCTCTCCCTCCAGACCGACAGCTTCGAGTGGCTCGTCGGCGGAGACAAGTGGGAAGAGATGGTCGCGGCCCGTCGGGCCGCGGGCGAGGACGTGTCGGAGAAGTCCGGTCTTCAGGAGATCTTCGAGGAGATCTCCCCGATCGAGGACTTCTCCGAGACGATGATGCTCTCGTTCGACAACCCCGTGTTCGTCGACCCGAAGTACACCGAGGAGGAGTGCAAGGAGAAGGACTTCACCTACTCCCGCCCCCTCTACGTCTCCGCCGAGTTCATGAACCACGAGACCGGCGAGATCAAGGGCCAGACGGTCTTCATGGGTGACTTCCCGATGATGACCCGCAAGGGCACCTTCATCATCAACGGCACCGAGCGCGTCGTCGTGTCGCAGCTCGTCCGCTCGCCCGGCGTCTACTTCGAGCGTGCCGCGGACAAGACGTCCGACAAGGACATCTACACCGCCAAGCTCATCCCGAGCCGCGGCGCCTGGCTCGAGTTCGAGATCGACAAGCGCGACCTCGTCGGCGTGCGTCTCGACCGCAAGCGCAAGCAGAACGTCACCGTGCTGCTCAAGGCGCTCGGCTGGACCACCGAGCAGATCCGCGAGGAGTTCGGCCAGTACGAGTCGATGATGCTCACGCTGGACAAGGACACCCCGCAGACGCAGGACGAGGCGCTCCTCGACATCTACCGCAAGCTGCGCCCGGGCGAGCCGCCCACGCGCGAGGCTGCGCAGACGCTGCTGAACAACTACTACTTCAACGGCAAGCGCTACGACCTGGCCAAGGTCGGTCGCTACAAGATCAACAAGAAGCTCGGCGTGACCGAGGCCTTCGACCAGCAGACGCTGACCGTCGACGACATCGTCGCCGCGATCCGCTACATCGTCGAGCTGCACGCTGCCGGCGCGCCCGTCGAGGCGCCCGATTTCGTCGACGCCGCGGGCAACGTGGTGATGGGTCCCGACGACAAGCCCGTCAAGGTCCAGGCCGACGACATCGACCACTTCGGCAACCGCCGCATGCGCACGGTCGGCGAGCTGATCCAGAACCAGCTCCGCACCGGCCTGGCCCGCATGGAGCGTGTGGTCCGCGAGCGGATGACGACCCAGGACGTCGAGGCCATCACGCCGCAGTCCCTGATCAACATCCGTCCCGTGGTCGCGGCGCTGAAGGAGTTCTTCGGCACCTCGCAGCTCTCGCAGTTCATGGACCAGACCAACCCGATCGCGGGCCTGACGCACAAGCGTCGCCTCTCCGCGCTCGGCCCCGGTGGTCTGTCCCGCGACCGCGCCGGCATGGAGGTCCGTGACGTCCACCCGTCGCACTACGGCCGCATGTGCCCGATCGAGACCCCGGAAGGCCCCAACATCGGCCTGATCGGCTCGCTCGCGTCGTACGGACGGATCAACCCGTTCGGCTTCGTCGAGACGCCCTACCGCCGGGTCGAGAAGGGTGTCGTCACCGACAAGATCGACTACCTCACCGCCGACGACGAGGACCGCTACGTCATCGCGCAGGCCAACGCCCCCCTCGACAAGAACAACAAGTTCGTCGAGGAGCGCGTGCTCGTGCGCCAGCAGCGCGGCGAGGTCGACGCGATCCTGGCCGAGGAGGTCGACTACATGGACGTCTCGCCGCGCCAGATGGTGTCGGTCGCGACGGCCCTGATCCCGTTCCTCGAGCACGACGACGCCAACCGTGCCCTCATGGGCGCCAACATGCAGCGCCAGGCCGTGCCGCTCATCACGAGCGACTCGCCCCTGGTCGGCACCGGCATGGAGTACCGCGCCGCCGTCGACGCCGGTGACGTCGTCGTCGCCGAGAAGGCCGGAGTCGTCAAGGAGGTGTCCGCCGACGCCATCGAGACGATGAACGACGACGGCTCCTACCAGACCTACAAGCTGGCCAAGTTCAAGCGCTCCAACCAGGGCACCTGCATCAACCAGCGCCCGCTGGTGGTGGAGGGCGACCGCCTCGAGGTCGGCTCGCCGATCGCCGACGGTCCGTGCACCGACCAGGCGGAGATGGCGCTCGGCACCAACCTGCTCGTGGCCTTCATGCCGTGGCAGGGCCACAACTACGAGGACGCGATCATCCTCAGCCAGCGCCTGGTGCAGGAGGACGTCCTCACCTCGATCCACATCGAGGAGCACGAGGTCGACGCCCGCGACACCAAGCTCGGCCCCGAAGAGATCACCCGGGACATCCCGAACGTCTCCGAGGAGGGCCTGGCCGACCTCGACGACCGCGGCATCATCCGCATCGGCGCCGAGGTCACCACCGGTGACATCCTCGTCGGCAAGGTCACGCCCAAGGGCGAGACCGAGCTGACCCCCGAGGAGCGCCTGCTCCGCGCGATCTTCGGTGAGAAGGCGCGCGAGGTGCGCGACACCTCGATGAAGGTGCCCCACGGTGAGTCCGGCACGGTCATCGGCGTCCGCGTCTTCGACCGCGAGGACGGCGACGAGCTGCCCCCGGGCGTCAACCAGCTGGTCCGCGTCTACGTCGCCCAGAAGCGCAAGATCTCGGTGGGTGACAAGCTTGCCGGCCGTCACGGCAACAAGGGCGTCATCGCCAAGATCCTGCCGATCGAGGACATGCCGTTCATGGAGGACGGCACCCCGGTCGACGTCGTGCTCAACCCCCTGGGTGTGCCGCGTCGTATGAACATCGGCCAGATCCTCGAGCTCCACCTCGGCTGGCTCGCCAAGCAGGGCTGGGACCTCGACCTGCACGACGACAAGGGCTCCGCGGAGTGGAAGGACCGACTGATGTCGATCCACGCCGAGAAGTCCGAGCCCGGCACGAAGGTCGCGACCCCCGTCTTCGACGGTGCGCGCGAGGACGAGATCACCGGCCTGCTGGGTGCGACGTACCCGACGCGCGATGGTGTCCGGATGATCGACGAGACCGGCAAGGCGTCGCTCTTCGACGGCCGTTCCGGCGAGCCGTTCCCGGCGCCCGTCTCGGTCGGCTACATGTACATCCTCAAGCTGCACCACCTCGTGGACGACAAGATCCACGCGCGCAGCACCGGCCCCTACTCGATGATCACGCAGCAGCCGCTGGGCGGTAAGGCCCAGTTCGGTGGCCAGCGATTCGGTGAGATGGAGGTCTGGGCGATGGAGGCGTACGGCGCCGCCTACGCCCTGCAGGAGCTGCTCACGATCAAGTCCGACGACGTGCCCGGTCGCGTCAAGGTCTACGAGGCGATCGTCAAGGGCGAGAACATCCCGGACTCCGGCATCCCCGAGTCGTTCAAGGTGCTCGTCAAGGAGATGCAGTCGCTGTGCCTGAACGTCGAGGTGCTGTCGCACGACGGGTCGGCCATCGAGCTCAAGGACGCCGAGGAAGACGTCTTCCGGGCCGCCGAGGAGCTGGGCATCGACCTGTCGCGTCGTGAGCCGAGCTCGGTCGAAGAAGTCTGAGTGACGAGGCGGTGCGCCGGTCCCCGGCGCACCGCCCCTCCTCGGTCCCTCACCCACTGAATTTCGTACCAACTGAAGGGTTGCAGCCATCGTGCTCGACGTGAACTTCTTCGACCAGCTTCAGATCGGCCTGGCCACCGCGGACGACATCCGCACGTGGAGCCACGGCGAGGTCAAGAAGCCGGAGACCATCAACTACCGCACGCTCAAGCCCGAGCGTGACGGCCTCTTCTGCGAGAAGATCTTCGGTCCCACCCGGGACTGGGAGTGCTACTGCGGCAAGTACAAGCGCGTGCGCTTCAAGGGCATCATCTGCGAGCGCTGCGGCGTCGAGGTCACCCGCTCCAAGGTGCGTCGCGAGCGCATGGGCCACATCGAGCTCGCCGCTCCCGTGACCCACATCTGGTACTTCAAGGGCGTCCCCTCGCGCCTCGGCTACCTGCTCGACCTCGCCCCGAAGGACCTCGAGAAGGTCATCTACTTCGCGGCGTACATGATCACCTCCGTCGACGAGGACGCGCGTCACCGCGACCTGTCCTCGCTCGAGGGCAAGGTCGGCCTGGAGCGCGAGCGCCTCGAGAAGCGTCGCGACACCTCCATCGACGACCGCACCAAGAAGCTCGAGGAGGACCTCGCGGCCCTCGAGGCCGAGGGTGCCAAGGCCGACCAGCGCCGCAAGGTCAAGGACGGCGCCGAGCGGGAGATGAAGCAGCTGCGTGACCGTGCGCAGCGCGAGATCGACCGCCTCGACGAGGTCTGGAACACGTTCAAGTCCCTCAAGGTGCAGGACCTGCTCGGCGACGAGCTCCTCTACCGCGAGATGAAGACGTGGTTCGGCAAGTACTTCGAGGGCTTCATGGGCGCCACGGCGATCCAGAAGCGCCTCCAGGACTTCGACATCGAGGCCGAGGTGGAGTCGCTGCGCGACACCATCGCCAACGGCAAGGGCCAGAAGAAGGTCCGCGCCCTCAAGCGCCTCAAGGTCGTCGACGCCTTCCGCAAGACCGGCAACCAGCCCATCGGCATGGTCCTCGACGCCGTCCCGGTCATCCCGCCGGACCTGCGTCCGATGGTGCAGCTCGACGGTGGCCGCTTCGCGACCTCCGACCTCAACGACCTGTACCGCCGCGTCATCAACCGCAACAATCGCCTCAAGCGCCTGCTCGACCTCGGTGCTCCCGAGATCATCGTCAACAACGAGAAGCGGATGCTGCAGGAGGCCGTCGACAGCCTCTTCGACAACGGTCGTCGCGGCCGGCCGGTGACCGGTCCGGGCAACCGCCCGCTCAAGTCGCTGTCCGACATGCTCAAGGGCAAGCAGGGTCGCTTCCGCCAGAACCTCCTCGGCAAGCGCGTGGACTACTCGGGCCGCTCGGTCATCGTGTCGGGTCCGCAGCTCAAGCTGCACCAGTGCGGCCTGCCGAAGCAGATGGCGCTCGAGCTCTTCAAGCCGTTCGTGATGAAGCGCCTCGTCGACCTGTCGCACGCGCAGAACATCAAGTCCGCCAAGCGGATGGTCGAGCGCGCCCGCCCGGTCGTGTGGGACGTCCTCGAAGAGGTCATCACCGAGCACCCCGTGCTGCTCAACCGTGCGCCCACGCTGCACCGACTCGGCATCCAGGCCTTCGAGCCCCAGCTGATCGAGGGCAAGGCGATCCAGATCCACCCCCTCGTCTGCGGCGCGTTCAACGCCGACTTCGACGGTGACCAGATGGCGGTGCACCTGCCGCTGTCCGCCGAGGCCCAGGCCGAGGCGCGGATCCTGATGCTGTCGACCAACAACATCCTCAAGCCGTCGGACGGCCGTCCGGTGACCATGCCCTCGCAGGACATGATCATCGGCCTGTTCTGGCTGACGACCGACCGTGACGACCAGGTCGGCGACGGCCGGGTCTTCTCGACCCCGTCCGAGGCGATCATGGCCTACGACCGGGCCGAGATCACCCTGCAGAGCAAGGTGCGGATCCGTCTCGACGACATCGTCCCGCCGCTCGAGGACGAGTCCGGCGCGGACTGGGAGGAGGGCCGCTCGGTCCTGCTCGAGACCACGCTGGGCCGGGTGCTCTTCAACGACACCCTGCCGGCCGACTACCCCTTCGTGAACTACGAGGTGGGCAAGAAGGCCCTCGGCGCGATCGTCAACGACCTCGCCGAGCGCTACACCAAGGTCGAGGTCGCCGCCTCGCTCGACGCCCTCAAGGACGCCGGCTTCCACTGGGCCACCCGCTCCGGTGTGACCGTCTCCATCGACGACGTGACGACGCCGGGCAACAAGGCCGAGATCCTCGCCGACTACGAGGCGCAGGCGGAGAAGGTCCAGAAGCAGTTCGAGCGCGGTCTCGTGACCGACGACGAGCGTCGCCAGGAGCTCATCGAGATCTGGACCCAGGCATCCAACGACGTCGCCAAGGCGATGGAGGCCAACTTCGACCGGACCAACCCGATCTACATGATGGTCGACTCCGGTGCCTCCGGAAACATGATGCAGATCCGTCAGGTCGCGGCCATGCGTGGACTGGTGGCCAACCCGAAGGGTGACATCATCCCGCGGCCCATCAAGGCCAACTTCCGCGAGGGCCTGTCGGTCCTGGAGTACTTCATCTCCACCCACGGTGCCCGCAAGGGTCTCGCCGACACCGCGCTGCGTACCGCCGACTCGGGTTACCTGACCCGTCGTCTGGTGGACGTCTCGCAGGACGTCATCATCCGTGAGGACGACTGCGGCACCGAGCGCGGCCTGCCCAAGCGGATCGGTGAGCGGGGCGAGGACGGCATCGTGCGCAAGCACGAGAACGCCGAGACCGCGGCGTACGCCCGCTCGTCGGCCGTCGAGATCACCCACCCGGACTCGGGCGAGGTGCTCGCGGGCGCCGGGGACGACCTCGGCGACGTCAAGATCGGCGAGCTCATCGCGGCCGGTATCGAGGAGGTCAAGGTCCGCTCCGTGCTGACCTGCGACGCCCGCACCGGTACCTGCGCGAAGTGCTACGGCCGATCGCTGGCGACCGGCAAGCTCGTCGACATCGGCGAGGCCGTCGGCATCATCGCGGCCCAGTCGATCGGTGAGCCCGGCACGCAGCTGACGATGCGTACCTTCCACACCGGTGGTGTGGCCTCGGCCGACGACATCACGCAGGGTCTGCCCCGCGTGGTCGAGCTCTTCGAGGCCCGCTCGCCCAAGGGTCGCTCGCCGATCTCGGAGGCCGCCGGTCGTGTCGAGATCGAGGAGACCGACAAGGCCCGCAAGGTCCTGGTCACCCCGGACGACGGCTCGGAGGTCCAGGAGTACCCGGTCAGCAAGCGCTCGCGCCTGCTGGTGACCGACGGCGACCACATCGAGGTCGGCCAGAAGCTCACCGTCGGCACCGAGGACCCGCAGGACGTCCTGCGCATCCTGGGCGTCCGCAAGGCGCAGGAGCACCTGGTGGACGAGGTGCAGAACGTGTACCGCTCGCAGGGTGTGTCGATCCACGACAAGCACATCGAGATCATCGTGCGGCAGATGCTGCGCCGGATCACGGTCATCGAGTCGGGCGACACCAACCTGCTGCCGTCCGACCTGGTCGACCGTGTGCGCTTCGAGGAGGAGAACCGCCGCGCGGTCTCCGAGGGCACCAAGCCCGCCTCGGGTCGTCCCGTGCTCATGGGCATCACCAAGGCCTCGCTCGCGACCGAGTCGTGGCTCTCGGCGGCCTCCTTCCAGGAGACCACCCGGGTGCTCACGGACGCCGCGATCAACGGTCGCTCCGACAGCCTCCGCGGCCTGAAGGAGAACGTGATCATCGGCAAGCTGATCCCGGCCGGCACCGGCCTGGAGCGGTACCGGAACATCCGGGTCGAGCCGACCGAGGAGGCCCGCGCCGCGGCGTACTCCGTGACCGGCTACGACAGCTACGACTACGACTTCGGCAACGGCGGCCAGGCCGTCGCGCTGGACGACTTCGACTTCGGTTCGTACCAGAACTAATCTCGACGTAGTCACGACCGGGCCCCGGTCTCCCTCACGGGAGGCCGGGGCTCGGTGCATTTCCCGGAGTCCATCGACCTAGGCTGGCCGGCATGACGTGGCCGGCGGTGCTCGGGGTCGACGGCTGCCGGGGCGGCTGGGTCGGCGTCCGGCTGGGCGGCCCGGTCCCGATCGTGTACGTCGCGCCGACCATCGCCGAGCTGGTCGAGGCGGCCGGGCCGGGGCTGGAGTGCGTCGGCATCGACATGCCCATCGGCCTGCCCGACGACGGCCCCCGGGCAGCCGAGGGTCTCGTCCGCGTCCTGCTCGGTCGCCGTCGGTCGACGGTCTTCAGCACGCTGGTGCGGGAGGCGTACGCCGCGCCGTCGTACGCCGAGGGGCAGCTCGTGCAGCGTGCCGCTACCGGCACGGGCTTCAGCCAGCAGTCGTGGGGACTGCGGCACAAGATCCTCGAGGTCGACTCCTGGGTGCGGGGTGGAGTCCCCGTGCGCGTCGTCGAGGTGCACCCCGAGACGTCCTTCGCGGTGCTGCTGGGGGCGCCGGTGGCCGAGGGCAAGAAGAGTCCCGAGGGCCAGCAGGCGCGGCGTACGGCGCTGCGGGACGCCGGCATCGAGCCGCCGGAGCGACCGCGGCGTGGTGTCGGGGAGGACGACCTGCTCGACGCGTGCGTCGTCGCGTGGACGGCCGCCCGGGTGGCGCGCGGGGAGGCGCGGTCGCACCCGGAGGTGCCCGAGACGTTCTCCGACGGGTGGCCGGCCGCCATCTGGGCGTGATCCTCGCGCGGGACCGGCCGGTCAGGACCAGGCGTCGCGGAGCGCCCGCACCGCGTCCTCCAGGCCGACGCCCAGGCTCGCGGCGCGGTGCGCGAAGTGGCGGGCCTCCTCGCCGAGGGTGCCGGACCCGTCGGGCGGGGCCGGGGTCGCGGCCACCCGGGTGCCACCGCCCCGCCGGGACGTGACGAGCCCGGCGGCCTCCAGCTCGCGGTAGCTGCGCGCGACCGTCCCGACCGCCAGTCCCAGGTCGCCGGCGAGCTGGCGCAGGGGAGGCAGCCGGTCACCGACCCGGAGGTCCCCCGCGGCGATCATGCCCACGAGCTGGCGCCGCAGCTGCTCGTACGGCGGGGTGGGGTCGTCGAGGTCCACCCGCAGGGTGGCCGTCACCGCGAGGTCCTGGTCGCCCGGTCGTGTCGTACGACGATGCGGGGACCCACGACTGCCGAGCCGAAGCAGGCGGCGCCGACGAGCCCCGCCAGGGCGCAGACCGCCAGGAGCACGGTGCCGAGGACCGGGTACCAGTCGGGCCGGCAGTCGAGGGCCAGCAGGGCGGAGGCCATCAGCACGCCGACCGGGACGGAGGAGAACAGCGTCACGGCGGCGGTGGTCAGGAGCACGCGGCGCCCGGCCGCGCGGCGTACGGCGTCGTCCCCCGCCACCGTGGCGGCGCTGGTGCGGGCCCGGCGCGTGATCGCCACCAGGGTCGCCACCGCGGTGACGACCACGACGACGAGCGCGAGGAGCATCGGCGCGCCGTAGTACGAGCCGGGCCACGGTCCGCGCGCCTGGGCGAGGGAGCCGCACTGCGTGGCCAGCGTCCGCCCGGCCCGGCCGAGGTCGTCCGGGTCGCCCATCAGCCACCCGATCAGGAGCAGGGTCGTCAGGAGCCCGACGCCGGAGATCGCCGCCACCCGGCTCCGGGCGTCCAGGACGTCGGCCAGACGGCGGGTGCCGAGGGACGCGGTCCGCACGGAGGACCGGACGTGCGGGGTGGTGAGCTCCGCGACGCACAGGCACAGCAGCAGCACGCTGGCCCCGACCAGCGGGGCGACCGCGGCACCGACCCCCAGGCCGCTGAGGAGCACGTCCGGCACCCCCCAGGCCACGGCGTACGCCGCGACGGCGCCGGCCAGGGTGCCCGCGAGCAGCGACACCTGCGCCCGTCGGCGGAGGCGGCACACGAGGTCGCGATCGTCCTGGTCGAGGACCTCGACGGGGCGTCGGGACAGGCCCCACGCCAGGCCGGCGCCACAGAGGACGGGGATGAGCATGGTGAACAGGCCGACGAACATGGTGCCCCCTGGTGGTGATGTTTGTGCCAAGCCCTTGGCACAAACAAGTGTGGCGCCGACGGACGACTTGTGTCAAACATGCGGCACAAGAGGGCGGGGCTGGGGGATCGTCGGACAGGCCCCCGGGACGGCGGTTTCGCCGGCGTTGGGGCCACGGGGGAGAATCTCCGGGTGACCACCCCCACAGCCACCGACGTCCTCGTCGTCGGCGCCGGACCCGCCGGGTCGGCGGCCGCCGCCTGGAGTGCCCGGGCCGGGCTCGACACGGTGCTCGTGGACGCGCAGGTCTTCCCGCGCGACAAGACGTGCGGCGACGGCCTCACCCCCCGCGCGACCGGCGAGCTGCAGCGGCTCGGGCTCGAGGACTGGCTCCGCGCCCACACCGTCAACCACGGGCTCCGCGCGCACGGCTTCGGCCAGACCCTGCTGCTGCCGTGGCCCTCGCAGCCGGGCAGCAGCCTGCCGTCGTGGGGGTCCGCGGTCGCCCGCACCGAGCTCGACGACCACCTGCGCACCGTCGCCATCAAGAGCGGCGCGCTGGCCCTCGACGGTGTCCGCGCGGTCGACGTACGCATGGAGGGGTCGCGGGTCGCCGCCGTCGTGTTCCGCCGCGGCGAGGAGACCTTCGAGATCGCCTGCCAGCGGCTCGTCGTGGCCGACGGGGTCCGCTCGCCGCTGGGCAAGCTGCTGGGCCGCGAGTGGCACCGCGACACCGTCTACGGCGTCGCCGGGCGGGCGTACGTCGCCTCCGAGATGTCCGACGACCCGTGGATCAGCTCGCACCTCGAGCTGCGTGGCGAGGACGGCGAGATCCTCAGCGGCTACGGCTGGATCTTCCCGCTCGGCACCGGTGAGGTGAACATCGGCGTCGGCACCCTGGCCACCGCGAAGCGACCTGCCAACATCGCCGTCAAGCCGCTCATGTCCTACTACGCCGACCAGCGCCGCGAGGAGTTCAGGCTCTCCGGTGAGCTGCGGGTGCCCACCTCGGCGCTGCTGCCGATGGGCGGTGCCGTGTCCCACGTCGCCGGGGACAACTGGGCGCTGATCGGCGACGCCGCCGGCTGCGTCAACCCGCTCAACGGCGAGGGCATCGACTACGGGCTCGAGACCGGCCGGTTCGTGGCCGAGGCGATGGCCGCGGGGGAGCACCTCGGCACCGTCTGGCCGGGAGTCCTGCGCGAGCACTACGGCGAGGCCTTCTCGATCGCCCGCCGGCTGGCCGGCGTCGCCACCGTGCCGCAGGTCGTCGCGGCGCTCGGCCCGGCCGGGATGCGGTCGGACTGGCTGATGACGCTCGCGCTGCGCTGGATGGGCAACCTCGTCGACGACGACGACCGCGACCGGGCCGCCCGGGTGTGGCGCTGGGCGGGGCGGCGCTCGATCGCCCGCGACGCGCGGCCCCCGTTCGCCTGACACCTGCCTCACGACGCGCGGCCGCCCGGGATACCCTGCCGCCCGGCCGATCCGCGGCCGGTGTCCGGAACGAAGAGGGTGCATGAGCGAGGCCTGCTACCGGATGACCAACGCCCTGGGCCGGGCGGCGTTGCGGGTGCTGGGGATCGACACGCACACCTCCGGCGCGGAGCACCTCCCCACGAGCGGGCCGGTGCTGATGGCGGCGACCCACGTCAGCTATCCCGACTTCCTCTTCCTCGAGAAGGCCGCGATCGAGCGGGAGCGCTACGTCCGCTTCATGTGTCGTCACGACGTGTGGGACGTCCCGGGCGTGCGGGCCGCCATGGACCGGATGAAGCACGTGCCCGTCGATCGCGAGGCGCCCGCGGGGGCCTACCTGAGGGCCAGGCGGCTGCTGCACGAGGGTGAGGCCGTGTGCGTGTTCCCGGAGGCCGGGGTCTCGTACTCCTACACCGTGCGCTCGCTGATGCGCGGCGTCGCGAGCCTGGCTCGGGAGACCGGAGCCCCGGTGCTCCCGGTGGCCCTCTGGGGCAGCCAGCGGATCTGGAGCGTCGGGATGCCCGACGACCTCGGCCGTCCGCCACGACCGAGCCTCGCCCGCGGGCGCCGGGTAGACGTCGCGCTGGGGGAGCCCGTCACCGTGGCGCCCGGGGACGACCTCACGGAGTGGACGCGGGACCTCGGTCGTCGGATGACGTCGCTGCTGGAGGGGCTGCAGGGTCTGCCCCACCACCGGCAGCGACCGGGGGAACGGGCCACGTGGCACCCGGCCCACCTGGGTGGAGCGGCTCCGAGTCGACGCGAGGCGGAGGAGCTGGACTCGGTGCCTCGCTCGGCGGTGCCTCCGACGTGGGGTCCGCTGCCCCTGCCGTAGGGGCCTTCGTGGCCGGGCCCGCAGCGGGAGCAGCAGGCGCTGCGGCCGGGGCGGTCGACCCGTGTGCGCGGTGGCGCCGGGACTCCAGCCAGCCCAGCGGGTTGGTGAACGGCTCGAGCACCCGGCGCACGGGCGGGCTGGCCAGCAGCAGCGCGAGGGCGATCGCCCCGAGGATCGTCAGCACCAGGCCGAGCGAGGGGTAGGACGCGGTGAACTCGGGCCAGCCGAGCGCCTTGAAGGTCTTGATCACGAAGCCGTGGAAGAGGTAGATGACCATCGTGGCGCCGCCCATGGTGGTGAACCAGCCGAGCGAGCGGCGCGGTACCAGCGACATGGCGGCGAAGGCGCCGAGCAGGCCGACCATCATCACCGTCAGGCGGGTCTGGAAGGCGATCTCGTTGTCGATCGGGAGATCGTTGTAGCCCGTGTCGTACCAGAGCAGCGCGGTCTCGGCCCACGTGTCCGTGTAGACCGCCATGACCCCGATGCCGATGAGCATCGGCACGGCGGCGACCCGCACCCAGACGTCGTCGAGGTGCGCGAGGTGGCGCGGCTTGAGGTGCAGGCCGAGCACGAAGAACGGCAGCAGCCCCAGGAAGCGCGGGAACATCAGCGCCTCGGTGTCCCAGAGGCCGCCGGCCAGGCTGACGATCACGGACAGCGGCAGGAAGAGCCAGTGCAGCTTGAGGATCGGGGTGACGAGGCGCCACATCAGCAGCACGATGAGGTACCACATCGTCCAGTGCGGCTCGATCCACAGTGGCCCGGTGACGTTCTCGTCGACCACGATCCGGCGGTAGTAGAAGAGCGCCGGCTCGAAGATCAGGTAGGGCACCAGCAGCGTGTAGACCAGGTTCTTCATCCGGCGCCGGTCCCACTCGAACGACTTCGACAGGTAGCCGCTCACGAAGACGAACGCGGGGATGTGCCACAGGTAGATGAAGTCGTAGACCCAGTGGCTGCCCTGGGTCGCCTCGACGAGACCGATCGCGTGGCCGACCACGACGAGGGTGACGAGCACCATCTTGGTGTTGTCGAGCCATGGGTCTCGTTGCGCGGGTGCCACGGGGTGAGGCTACGGCAGACGACCCCGCTCATGGCAGGTTGGTGCCATGGCCTCTCTCCCCAGACGACAGCGCGTGGCGGCGTACGCCGTCATCCTGCGGACCCCGGCCTCCTCCTCGGGACCCAGCACCGCCGGCGGCGCCGCAACCGACCCCGAGATCCTGCTGTGCCGGCTCGCGCCACGCATCAGCCGCCAGGAGCTCTGGACGCTCCCGGGCGGCGGCCTCGACCACGGCGAGGACCCGCGTGACGCGCTGCTGCGCGAGATCGTCGAGGAGACCGGCCTCGAGGCCGTCGTCGGGGACTCGGCGCGCGTCTACAGCGCCCACCTGCCGCGGGCCTCGCGCGACGGGGTGCTGACCGACTTCCACGCCCTGCGGATCGTGTACGACGCGTGGGTGCCCGCCGACGCCCCGTCACCGCGGGTCGTGGAGGTGGGCGGCTCGACCGTCGAGGCAGCCTGGCACCCGGTGTCGGCCGTGGAGTCGGGCGCAGTGCCGGTGGTGGCCACGGTGACCGAGGCGCTCGCCGACCACCGGCCGTTCCGCCTGCAGCGGGTCGCGGCGTACGCCCTGCTCCGGCGCGACGACCGGGTGCTGCTCACCCGTCTCTCCGGGCGGGCCGCGCACCCCGGCGCGTGGACGCTGCCCGGGGGCGGCCTCGACCACGGCGAGGCGCCGGTCGCGGCCCTGGCCCGCGAGGTCGCCGAGGAGTGCGGTGTCGCCTGCGAGGTCGGCGACCTGCTCGGGGTGCACGACGCGCACTTCTCCGGGACGTCCCCGAGCGGCCGGTGGGAGGACTACCACGGCGTCCACCTGGTCTTCGCGGCCACCGTGCCCGACGACGCCGAGGCGCGGGTCGTCGAGGTCGGTGGCACCACCGACGCGGTCGCGTGGGTCCCCGTGCGCGACGTCGAGTCGGGCGCGGTGCCGGTGCTCGACGTGGTCACCTACGCCCTCCGGCTCGAGCCATCGCGTTTGGGTGGGGCGTGAACCACCGCCCTACGATGAGGGCATGAACCCCCGTCAGCGTCGACTCGTCATCCCGGTCGCGCTGGGGGCACTGCTCCTGATCGTCCTCGTCGCGTCGTTCCTGTGAGCCGGGGCGACTGACCATGGCCACCGAACCCCTCCTGCGGGCCCTCTCCCGGATGCGCGGGCACCTGCTCGACCCGGAGTCGCTGGTGCGCGCCGTGGCGTCCGGCGCCCAGCGCGGCGGCCGGGTCCCGGAGGTCGCGGGGCGTCCTGTGCGTCGTGTGGAGCTGCGCTACGTCGACCTCAAGGCCGGGCGCCACCTCCAGGTCACGTCGTACGACGACACCCAGGCGCACACGACCAACGTCGCCGCGGGCGAGGCGGCCAAGGTCGCGGTCGACGACCTGCTCGACCAGCCCTTCGGCAGCTGGCACGTCGACACCACCACCCAGACCCACCAGGTGCGGGCGACCAAGAAGCTCGAGGCGGTCACCCACACCCAGGACCGCGCCGCACCCGTCGAGGCGGAGCGAGGGCACGACAAGGCCAAGCAGCGCCTGCTGCCCGAGGACGACCCGGTGCTCCGGGCCCTGGGCATCTCCGACGCGCAGGGCCGGATCAAGCCCACGCGGCAGGCGAAGTACCGCCAGGTCGAGGAGTTCCTGCGCCTGCTCGACGCGGCGATCGGCGACGCGCTGGCCAAGGGACAGCTGCGCACCCCGACCGAGGACGACCCGCTGCGCGTCGTGGACCTCGGCTGCGGCAACGCCTACCTGACCTTCGCCGCCCACCGCTACCTCTCGGCGGTGCGCGGCCTCCCGGTCCGCGTCACCGGGGTCGACGTCAAGCAGCAGTCGGCCGACCACAACACCGCCGTCGCCGCCACGCTCGGCATCGACGCCGACTTCGTCGTCGGCACCATCGGCGACGCGGTGCTGCCGCAGCCGCCCGACGTGGTGCTCGTCCTGCACGCCTGCGACACCGCGACCGACGACGCGCTGGCCCGGGCGGTCGCGTGGGAGTCGGCCCTCGTGCTGGCGGCCCCCTGCTGCCACCACGACATCGCCGCGCAGCTGCGCAAGGCGCCCACGCCCGCGCCGTACGCCGCGCTCACCCGGCACGGGATCCTGCGCGAGCGCTTCGCCGACACCCTCACCGACGGGCTGCGCGCGGCGATCCTGCGCCTGGTCGGCTACCGCGTCGACGTGGTCGAGTTCGTCGGGAGCGAGCACACGCCCCGCAACACCCTGCTGCGCGCCACCCGGACGGGCAAGGCCGTCTCCGGGGGCAACCTGCGACGCGAGTACGACGACCTGGTGGCCACGTGGGGAGTGCACCCGCACCTCGACGAGCTGCTGGGCCTCTCCCGTGACTGACCTCCGTCGCCGGGTGCTCACCGTCGCGGCGGGGGCCGCGGTCGCGGCGCCCTTCGCGATGGGGCTGGCCGCCGGCGCGGAGCCGGACGACGGCCGGGTGCTCTTCACCTTCGCGGACCCGGAGGTCGTCGAGTCCAGCGGGCTGGTGGCCGCCGGCGACCGGGCCTGGACGACCAACGACTCCGGGGACACCGGCCGGGTGTTCACCGTCGACAGCACCACCGGCGAGACCGTGGGCGTCACCTACTGGGCCGACGGCCCGGTCGACGTCGAGGCGCTCGCCCCGGCCGGTCCCGGACGGGTCTGGGTGGGCGACATCGGCGACAACGCGGCCGCGCGGGACTCCATCCGGGTCACCCGGGTGCCGGTCGGGGACGGGGACCGCACGGTCGACGAGGAGACCCTCGACCTCGTCTACCCCGACGGGGCCCGGGACGCCGAGGCGCTGCTGGTCCACCCCACGACGGGTCGCCTGCACGTCGTGACCAAGGGCGTCTTCGCCGGCGAGGTCTACGCCGCGCCCCCGGAGCCGGCCGACGACGCGCCGAACCAGCTCGGCCTCGTCGGGCAGGTCGTCGGGCTGGTCACCGACGGCGCGTTCTTCCCCGACGGTCGCCACGTGGTGCTCCGCACCTACTCGCGCGCCACCGTCTACACCTTCCCCGACCTGGAGTCGCTCGGCTCGTGGGACCTGCCCGCGCAGCAGCAGGGCGAGGGGATCGCGGTCACCCCGGAGGGGGGCCTGCTGATCAGCAGCGAGGGCCAGCGCTCGGAGGTGCTCGCGGTGGGGATCCCACCGCGCATCGAGCGGGCGATGGCCGGGACGACCCCCGCCGCCACCGCCCCGACGTCGACGTCGTCGTCGGCCTCGTCGTCGCCGCCCGGCCCGTCCCCGGACGGTGGCACCGTCGCCCAGGACGTGTTCACGCCCCCGGACGCGGACGCCTGGCCCTGGGCGGTCGGGGGAGTGGTCGGGGTTCTGGCCCTGGGGGTGCTGTGGAGGAGCCTGAGGCCCCACTAGCCTCACCGCATGCCACGCCTGCGCCGCACCGCTCCCGACCAGCCGGGCTGGACCCGCAGACGTGCGGGCAAGGGCTTCACCTACCTCGACCAGCACGGGAACCGCCTCGCAGCCGAGGACGTGCTGCGCTGCAAGGAGCTCGTCATCCCGCCGGCGTGGGAGGACGTGTGGATCACGCCGTACGTCAACGGCCACCTCCAGGCGGTCGGTACTGACGACGCCGGGCGGCGTCAGTACCTCTACCACCCGCACTGGCGCGCCAGCCGGGACGCGGCGAAGTTCGACCGGATCATCGGCTTCGGCAAGGCGATGTCCAAGGCCCGCGAGCGGGTGCTCACCGACCTCGGCACCGAGGGGATGACCCAGGAGCGGGCCTGCGCGGTCGCCGTGCGGCTGCTCGACCTCGGCTACTTCCGGATCGGCAACGACGTCTACACCGACACCAACGGCTCCTTCGGCCTCACCACCCTGCTGCGCGAGCACGTGACCAAGCGTCGCGGCAAGCTGACCTTCTGCTTCGTCGGCAAGTCCGGCGTGGAGCACTGCATCGAGATCGACGACGAGCCGACCATCGAGGCCCTCGACGTGATGCGGGCCCGGCGTGGCGGCGGCGACCGGCTGCTCGCCTGGAAGGACGGCCGTCGCTGGCGCGGCCTCGACTCCGGGCAGGTCAACGACTACGTCCGCGAGGCGACCGGCGTCGAGGCCACCGCCAAGGACTTCCGCACCTGGCACGCCACGGTCATCGCGGCCGCCGCGCTGGCGGACACCGACGAGCCGGGCGAGACCAAGGCGTCGCGCAAGCGGGCCGTCGCCGCGACGATGAAGGAGGTCTCCGAGTTCCTCGGCAACACCCCCACGCTGGCCCGGACGGCGTACGTCGACCCGCGGGTGGTCGAGGCCTACGAGCACGGGAAGACGATCCGGGTGCGGTCGTCGTACGACACCGCCGACGCGCGCCAGGCTGCTCTCGAGCGCGCCGTGCTGCGCCTGCTCAAGGACGCCTGAGGCGGCCGCGACGAGGTCGCGGCCGCCACTCGGACGTCCGGGTCAGAGGCGCTCGACCACGTGGTCGATGCAGGCGGTGAGCTTCTC
Source organism: Nocardioides terrigena (assembly GCF_003047265.1). Taxonomy (GTDB): domain Bacteria; phylum Actinomycetota; class Actinomycetes; order Propionibacteriales; family Nocardioidaceae; genus Nocardioides; species Nocardioides terrigena. The sequence goes on from NZ_PZYY01000001.1 coordinate 448,536, forward strand.
GACGTCGCCCGGGTCGACCGCGGGGTACATCGCGATGCGGAGCTGGTTGCGGCCCAGCTTGCGGTAGGGCTCGGTGTCCACGATGCCGTTGGCCCGCAGGACCTTGGCGATCGCCGCGGCGTCGATGGCGTCGTCGAAGTCGACCGTGCCGATCACCAGCGAGCGGTGGCTCGGGTCGGTGACGTACGGCGTCGTGTACGACGTCCGCTCGGCCCAGCCGTAGAGCGCGTCGGAGCTGGCCGTGGTCCGCTCGACCATGCCGGCGAGGCCGCCCTGGGAGTTCATCCAGTCCAGCTGCTCGGCCATCAGGAAGAGGGTGGCGACCGACGGGGTGTTGTAGGTCTGGTTCTTGGCCGAGTTGTCGATGGCGGTCGGCAGGTCGAAGAACGCCGGGACGTGCCGGTCGCTCGCCGCGATCTCGGCGGCGCGCTCGAGCGCCTTCGGCGACATCAGGGCGATCCACAGCCCGCCGTCGGAGGCGAAGCACTTCTGCGGGGCGAAGTAGTAGGTGTCCACCTCGGCGAGGTCGACGGGCAGGCCGCCCGCGCCGGACGTGGCGTCCACGAGCACGATCGAGTCGTCGTCGACGGGCCGCACGACCGGGGCCATGACCGCGGTGGAGGTCTCGTTGTGGGCCCACGCGTAGGCGTCGACGCCCTCCTCGGCGACCGCCTCGGGACGCGAGCCCGGGTCGCTGGTGATCACGGTCGGGTCGTCGAGCCACGGCGCCTGCTGGGCGGCCTTGGCGAACTTGGAGGAGAACTCGCCGAAGCTCAGGTGCTGGCTCTTGCGCCGGATCAGGCCGTGGGTCGCGATGTCCCAGAACGCCGTCGCGCCGCCGTTGCCGAGCACGACCTCGTAGCCCTCGGGGAGGTCGAAGAGGGACGCGAGGCCCTCGCGCACGCGGCCGACGGTGTTCTTCACCGGCGCCTGGCGGTGCGAGGTGCCCATCAGCGTGCTGCCGGTCGCGGCCAGCGCGTCGAGGTGGCTGGTCTGGATCTTCGACGGGCCGGCACCGAAACGGCCGTCGGCGGGCAGGAGGTCGGTGGGGATCTGGATCGCGTCGTTCACGGGAAGGAGCCTTCCGGGAGTCAGTGGTGAGAGGTCCCTGACTACGCTGTCAGCGTGCACAGCCTCTCATCCGACGGCCCCGGCGTGGCAGCGGGTCCACCTGTCGGGGCGGCCGCGGGACTGGTGATCGAGCGTCTTCCCATCACCGCGCCGGACGCGGTCCTCCTCGTCGAGCAGGTGCAGGAGGAGTACGTCGCGCGCTACGGCGGTCGCGACGAGTCTCCGATCGACGCGAGCGAGTTCGAGGACCCGACGGGCATGTTCTTCGTCGGCCGGCTCGGCGCGGTGCCCGTGGTCTCGGGCGCCTGGCGGCGTCGTACGGACGTGCTGGTCGACGGCACCCGGCTCACCGCCGAGGTCAAGCGGATGTACGTCGCACCCACCGCCCGGGGGCTCGGACTGGCCCGCCGGATGCTCGCCCACCTCGAGGTCACCGCGCACGCGGCCGGCCTGGAGGCCGTCGTGCTCGAGACGGGGGAGAAGCAGCCCGAGGCCATCGAGCTGTACTCCTCCGCGGGCTACCGGCGGATCGCCGGCTTCGGCTACTACCGCGACTCGCCCCTGAGTCGCTGCTTCGGCAAGTCGCTCCGGGACGCGCCGGGCTTGTCCAGCCGACACGCCGGACAGTAGGCACTTCTTTCCCCGTTCGCCCCACGCGTCCCTCCCGGCGCACCTAGCCTCGTCCCGTGTCGGACGGGCGACGAGGAGGGGACATGCGCAGGGGACTGATGACGGTGCTCGCCCTGGCCATCTCCGCCTGCCTGCTCGCGGTGCCCTCGCAGGCGACCTCGACGTCGCAGCGCTACGCACTGCCGGTGGAGTCCTACGCGCCGTACCAGCCGCAGCGGACCTGCGCCCGCAAGGACAAGCCCGGGACCGTGGCGCTCGGCCGGTGGCTGGTCGCCCGCGGCGGCGTGTACGGCGGGACGCTGCGCTCGTGCGGGAGCGGCGGGCAGTCCGAGCACAAGGACGGCCGGGCCTTCGACTGGATGCTCGACGCGAAGGACGCCGACGACCGTGCCGTCGCCGACGCGTTCCTCGTCGAGGCGTTCGCCGACGACGAGCTCGGTGACACCGACGCCCTCGCGCGCCGGATGGGCATCATGTACGTCATCTGGAACGACCGGATGTACGCCGCCTGGGACGGCTTCGAGCCGAAGAAGTACCTCAGCTCCGGCTGCCGCACCCGACGCACCTGCTCGGTGACCCTGCGCCACCGCGACCACATGCACATCTCACTGAGCAGGGCCGGCGCGAAGGGTCGCACGAGCTGGTACGTCGAGCAGGCGTTCGCGGTGCCCGTCGTCTGACGCGTGGTCCGAGGTGTCGGGCTCAGGCCTGGGGCCTCAGGCGCCCCAGCCGTCCTGCCAGCCCTCGACGTCCGAGGCCGGGCGCGAGGACGGGCCGGTGTAGATCGCCGACGGACGGATCAGCCGGCCGGTGCGCTTCTGCTCCAGGATGTGCGCCGACCAGCCGCCCGTGCGGGCGCAGGTGAACATCGAGGTGAACATCCGGGCCGGGACCTCGGCGAAGTCGAGGACGATCGCCGCCCAGAACTCCACGTTGGTCTCCAGGACGCGGTCGGGGCGACGCTCGCGCAGCTCGGCGAGCGCGGCCTGCTCGAGCGCCTCGGCGACCGCGTAGCGGGGGGCGTCGAGCTCCTTGGCGGTGCGGCGCAGCACGCGGGCCCGCGGGTCCTCGGCGCGGTAGACGCGGTGGCCGAAGCCCATCAGGCGCTCGCCGTTGTCGAGCAGCTCCTTGACGTACGACGCGGCGTCGCCGTCGCGCTTCTCGACCTCCTCGATCATGCCGAGCACCCGCGAGGGCGCGCCGCCGTGCAGCGGACCGCTCATGGCGCCGATGGCCCCGGAGAAGGCGGCCGCGACGTCGGCCCCGGTCGAGGTGATGACGCGGGCGGTGAAGGTCGAGGCGTTCATGCCGTGCTCGGCGGCCGAGGACCAGTAGGCGTCGATGGCCTTGACGTGCTTGGGGTCGGCCTCGCCCTTCCAGCGGATCAGGAAGCGCTCGGCGAGCGTGTGCCCCTGGTCGACGTCCTTCTGCGAGACGACCGGCAGGTGCAGGCCGCGCGCGGACTGGGCGGCGTACGACAGGACCATGACCGCGACGCGGGCGAGGTCCGCGCGGGCCTGCTCGTCGCTGATGTCGTAGGTCTGGCCGAAGCCGAACGCGGGGGCGAGCATCGCGACCGCGGCCTGGACGTCGACGCGGACGTCACCGGTGTGGACCGGCAGGTTGAAGGGCTCGGCGGCGGGGAGACCGGGCGTGTAGGAGCCGTCGATGAGCAGGCCCCAGATGTTCTCGAACGGGACCCGGCCGACGATCTCCTCGATGTCGACGCCGCGGTAGCGCAGCGCCGACCCCTCCTTGTCGGGCTCCGCGATCTCGGTCTCGAATGCGACGACTCCCTCGAGTCCGTGGTGCACCTGCGTCATGGGGTGTGCGCTCCTCTGCGTCGGGGCCTGTGGTGGTCGGCCCTGAGATGGGGGCCCGCGACGGCGGGCGACTCATTGTGCACCTCCGGTCTAGTGTCGGGAGTCATGGACCATCCCGTCGACCTGGCCGCCCTGCGCGAGGAGTACTCCCGCGGCGGCCTCGACCTCCCCGACCTCGAGCCCGACCCGGTCGACATGTTCGCCCGGTGGCTCCGGGACGCGGTCGAGGCGGGGATGCACGAGCCCAACGCCATGGTCCTCTCGACGGCCACGCCCGACGGCGTCCCGTCGTCGCGGATGGTGCTGCTCAAGGGCGTCGACGCCGCGGGGTTCGTCTTCTTCACCAACCACACCTCGCGCAAGGGCGACGAGCTCGCCGCCAACCCGCGCTGCGCGCTGCTCCTGCCGTGGCACCCGGTCGAGCGCCAGGTCCGCATCGAGGGCACGGCGACCCCGCTGCCGCGCGACGAGGTGGCGGCCTACTTCCGCTCCCGCCCGCGCGGCGCGCAGCTCGGTGCCTGGGCGTCGCGACAGTCGTCGGTGGTGCCGAGCCGGGCCGCGCTCGCCGCGGACTACGCCCGGGTCGAGGAGCGCTTCCCCGACGAGGTGGACCTGCCGGACCACTGGGGCGGCTACCGGGTGCGCCACGACATGGTCGAGTTCTGGCAGGGCCGCGCCAGCCGGATGCACGACCGGCTGGTCTACCGGCGTGCGGGCGACGGGTGGTCCGTCGAGCGCCTCGCCCCGTGACGGCGGGGGGCGACGCCTTGTGAGTGAGCGCTCACTCACCTAGGCTGACGCGGTGCGAACCCGTGCCACCGCCATGTCCGCCGACGACCGCCGCCGCGCCCTCGTCGACGTCACCCTGCCCCTGCTCCTCGAGCACGGCCGGACCGTCACGACCCGCCAGATCGCCGAGGCGGCCGGTGTCGCGGAGGGCACGATCTTCCGGGTCTTCGAGTCCAAGGACGACCTCGTCCAGGCGACCCTCGACCACGCCTTCGAGATAGGGCCCTTCCTCGAGGACCTGCGCCGCATCGACCCGGACCAGCCGCTGCGGGCCCTGGTCACCGAGATGGTGACGCTGCTCCAGAGCCGCTTCCGCGGGATCTTCACGCTGATGACGGCGGTGGGCATGGTCGGTCCGCCGAAGGGGCGCAGCCACGAGCACCACCCCCGCGAGGAGGCGGCCCGGGTGATGGCCGACCTGCTCGCCCCGCACGCCGACGAGGTCCGCGTCCCGGTGGCGCAGCTCGTCCACGTCACGCGGCTGCTGACCTTCTCCGGCAGCCACCCCCACCTCTCCGACGGCCGGATCCTGACCGCCGAGGAGATCGTCTCCACCGTCCTCGACGGCCTGCTCACGAAGGGCGACTGATGCTCCTCCGGCTCATCCGCACCCACCTCGCGCCGTACAAGCGCCCGATCGCCGCCATCGTCGCGCTCCAGTTCCTCGGGACCTTGGCGATGCTCTACCTGCCCAGCCTCAACGCGCAGATCATCGACCAGGGGGTCGTGCTCGGCGACAACGCCTACATCGTCGAGCGCGGCACGGTGATGCTCGCCGTCTCGATCGTCCAGGCGCTGTGCGCGGTCGCCGCGGTGTGGTTCGCCGCGCGGACCGCGATGTCCTTCGGCCGCGACATCCGGGCGGCGATCTTCCAGCGCGTCGGCACCTTCTCGGCCCGCGAGGTGCAGCACTTCGGCGCCCCGTCGCTGATCACCCGCGAGACCAACGACGTCCAGCAGGTGCAGATGCTGGTCCTGATGGGCTTCACGATGTTCGTCTCCGCGCCGATCATGATGGTCGGCGCCGTCGTCATGGCGATGCGCGAGGACGTCGGGCTGTCGTGGCTCATCGTGGTCGTGGTGCCCGTGCTCGCCCTGTCCGTCGGGCTGATCGTGCGGCAGATGGTGCCCAGCTTCCGGGTGATGCAGGTGCGCATCGACGAGGTCAACCGGGTGCTCCGCGAGCAGGTGACCGGCGTCCGGGTGGTCCGGGCGTTCGTCCGCGAGGAGCACGAGACCCGGCGCTTCGCGCAGGCCAACGACGAGCTGACCGTGGTCGCGATCCGGGCCGGTCGCTGGCAGGCCGGCATGTTCCCCGTGGTGATGCTCGTGGCCAACGTCGCCTCGGTCGCCGTGCTGTGGTTCGGCGGCCACCGGGTGGAGTCCGGGGCGATGGAGGTGGGCGCGCTGACGGCCTACCTCACCTACCTCATGCAGATCATCATGAGCGTGATGATGGGGACCTTCATGATGATGATGATCCCGCGCGCGGCCGTGTGCGCGGACCGCATCGTCGAGGTGCTCGACACCGAGAGCAGCGTGGTGCCCCCCGCCGACCCGGTCACCGAGGTCACCGAGCACGGCACCCTCGTCCTCGACGGCGTGACCTTCGCCTATCCCGGCGCCGAGTCGCCCGTGCTGCGCGGCGTCGACCTCAGCGCCCGTCCCGGACAGACGGTCGCCATCATCGGCTCCACCGGCGCAGGCAAGTCCACCCTGCTCAACCTGGTCCCGCGTCTCTTCGACGCCACCTCCGGCTCCGTGCGCGTCGACGGGATCGACGTCCGCGACCTGTCCCCGCAGCTGCTCTGGTCGCGGCTCGGCCTCGTCCCGCAGAAGGCGTTCCTCTTCTCCGGCACCGTCGCGGACAACCTGCGCCACGGCAGGACCGACGCCACCGAGGAGGAGATGTGGAACGCCCTCGAGATCGCCCAGGCGCGCGACTTCGTCGCCGCGATGCCCGACGGGCTCGAGGCGAGCGTCTCCCAGGGCGGCAGCAACTTCTCCGGCGGCCAGCGACAACGCCTGGCCATCGCCCGTGCGGTGATCCGCCGACCGGAGATCTACCTCTTCGACGACTCGTTCTCCGCCCTCGACCTGACGACCGACGCCCGGCTGCGGGCCGCGCTCGCGCCGGTGACCCGCGACAGCACGGTGGTGATCGTGGCGCAACGGGTCTCCACCATCCGCGACGCGGACCTCATCGTCGTGCTCGAGGACGGAGGGGTCGTCGGTCGCGGCACGCACGACGAGCTGCTCGCGACCTGCGGCACCTACCGCGAGATCGTCGAGTCGCAGCTGACGGTGGGTGAGGTCGCATGAGCACGAGCGAGAAGAGCGGCGCCGAGGCCGCGCAGAAGCCCGGCACGCTCAAGGAGACCGAGCGCATCGAGGCCGGCCCCGGCGGGCCCGGTCGCGGGCCGATGGGTGCCGGCATCGTGGTCGCCCAGAAGGCCAGCGCCTTCGGGCCGTCGGCCCGGCGCCTCGTCCGGCGGATGGCGCCCTACCGCACCAGGACGCTGGCCGTCATCGCGCTCACCGTCGTCAGCGTCTTCGCGACGGCGGTCGGCCCGCGGGTGCTGGGTCGGGCCACCGACCTCATCTTCGCGGGCGTGATCGGCGGCCGGCTGCCCGACGGGCTGTCCAAGGACCAGGCCGTCGACCTGCTCCGCCAGCGCGGTGACGACCAGGTCGCCGACATGGTCAGCGGCATGGACGTGGTGCCCGGCCAGGGCGTCGACTTCACCGCCGTGGGGGAGGTGCTGCTCCTCGTGCTCGCGATCTACGTCGGCGCGGCCGCCCTCGGCTGGCTGGCCGGCTGGATCCTCAACGATGTCGTCCAGGGCACGGTGCGCCGGATGCGCTCCGACGTCGAGGACAAGGTGCACCGGCTGCCGCTGGCCTACATCGACCGCCAGCCGCGCGGTGAGCTGCTGAGCCGCGTGTCCAACGACATCGACAACGTCAGCACCACCCTGCAGCAGACCCTGAGCCAGCTGCTCACCTCGCTGCTCACGGTGGTCGCGGTGCTCGGGATGATGTTCTGGATCTCGCCGGTGCTCGCCCTCGTTGCCCTCGTCTCGGTGCCGGTCTCGATGCTGGTGACGGGCGCGGTGATGAAGCGCTCGCAGGGGATGTTCGTCCAGCAGTGGCGTCGTACCGGCCGGCTCAACAGCCACATCGAGGAGACCTTCTCGGGGCACGCGCTGGTCAAGGTCTTCGGCCGCCAGGAGGAGGCCGAGCGGGTCTTCGCCGAGGAGAACGACGAGCTGTGGAAGGCGTCGTTCGGCGCCCAGTTCGTGAGCGGCCTGATCATGCCGATCATGATGTTCGTCGGCAACCTCAACTACGTCGTCATCGCGGTCCTCGGCGGCCTGCGGGTCGCCAGCGGCACCATGTCGCTGGGCGAGGTGCAGGCCTTCATCCAGTACTCCCGCCAGTTCACCCAGCCGCTGACCCAGGTCGCCTCCATGGTCAACCTGCTCCAGTCGGGCGTCGCGTCCGCCGAGCGGGTCTTCGAGCTGCTCGACGCCGAGGAGCAGGAGCCCGACGCCGCCGGGGAGCCGGCCACGGACCGCCACGGCGAGGTGCGCTTCGAGGACGTCTCCTTCTCCTACGACCCCGAGCGTCCCCTCCTCCGGGGCCTCTCGCTCGTCGCGCACCCGGGCCAGACGGTCGCCATCGTCGGTCCCACCGGCGCCGGCAAGACCACGCTGGTCAACCTCATCGAGCGCTTCTACGAGGTCTCGGGCGGCCGGATCACCCTCGACGGCGTCGACATCACCTCCATGCCCCGCAGTGCCCTGCGGCAGCAGATCGGCATGGTCCTCCAGGACACCTGGCTGTTCGCGGGCACCATCCGCGACAACATCGCCTACGGCCGGCCCGACGCCACCGAGGAGGAGATCCACCGTGCCGCGGAGGCGACCTTCGTGGACCGCTTCGTGCACTCGCTGCCCGACGGCTACGACACGCTCATCGACGAGGAGGGATCCAACCTCTCGGCCGGAGAGCGCCAGCTGGTGACGATCGCGCGGGCCTTCCTCGCGGCCCCGGACCTGCTCATCCTCGACGAGGCGACCTCGTCCGTCGACACCCGCACCGAGCTGCTGCTGCAGCACGCGATGGCCGCCCTGCGCACCGACCGGACGTCGTTCGTCATCGCGCACCGGCTCTCCACGATCCGCGACGCCGACCTGATCCTGGTGATGCGTGACGGGGACATCGTCGAGCAGGGCGACCACGACGAGCTGCTGGAGCGCGACGGTGAGTACGCCGCGCTCTACCGGTCGCAGTTCGAGGCGGCCTGACCGGGTCGCGAGGACCGTCGCGAGAACGTGGACGAAAACCCCTTGGCCGCCGCTGGATCGCGACCTACGGTGGTGGCACACGGAAAGGAGGTGGTCCGAAGAATGAAGTCTTTTCGGATGAGTGAGGTGGCTGCCCGCTAGGCAGCACCAGCCCTAGTCGCCGACGAGCTGCCGGCGAATCCATCGCAGCCACCCGACCCGCAGGCCCCCGGACGTCATCCCCCGGGGCCCCTCCGACCGAACAAGTCCGGCAGGGGCAGCAGGCCTGCGGGTCGCTGCATGTCCGGGCCACCCCAGGCGGGTCGCGCCGCGGGCGCTCCGTGGCGCTCGGTGGCACTCCGTGGCCGACGTCACGTACCCGTCGGGCAGACAGGGGAGCGCTCCGAGGAATATAGTTGCCGGTGGCAACCTTATATTCACATGAATCGAGCGTCCGTGTCCCACCCCCAGCCCACCACCGCACCGGTCGCGGCCCCGCCGGCGTCCGGGCAGCCCGGCCAGATGAGCCACCGCGAGGTCATGGAGGCGCTCAGCGGCCTCCTGCTCGCGATGTTCGTCGCCATGTTGTCGAGCACCATCGTGTCCAACGCGCTGCCGCGGATCGTGACCGACCTCGACGGCAGCCAGACCGGCTACACCTGGGTCGTCGTGGCCACCCTGCTCACCATGACGGCGACCACGCCGATCTGGGGCAAGCTCGCCGACCAGTTCAACAAGAAGATCCTGGTGCAGAGCGCGCTGGTGATCTTCTCCATCGGCTCGGTGATCGCCGGCTTCGCGCCCTCCATGGAAGTCCTGATCGGCGCCCGCGCCATCCAGGGCCTCGGCGTGGGTGGGCTCACCGCGCTGGTGCAGGTCGTGATCGCCACCATGGTCCCGCCGCGCGAGCGTGGTCGCTACGCGGGCTACATCGGCGCCGTCTTCGCGATGGCCACCATCTCCGGCCCCCTCGTCGGCGGCCTGCTGGTGGACACCGTGGGCTGGCGCTGGTGCTTCTTCTTCGGGATCCCCGTCGCCCTGGTCGCCTTCGTCGTGCTCCAGAAGACGCTGCGCATCCCCGTGGTCAAGCGCGAGGTGCACATCGACTACCTCGGGGCCACCCTGCTGGTCGGCGGCGTCTCGCTGCTGCTCGTCTGGGTCTCGCTCGCCGGCAGCCAGTTCGCCTGGACCTCGACCACCAGCATCGCCCTGGTCCTCGGCGGCCTGGTCGTCGTGGCCGCGGCCATCTACGTCGAGATCAAGGTCGCCCGCGACCCGATCATCCCGATGCGGCTCTTCCGCGACCGCACGACGTCGCTGGCCACCCTGGCCTCGGTGCTCATCGGCCTGGCGATGTTCGGCGCGACCGTCTACCTGTCGCAGTACTTCCAGCTCGCCCGTGGCATGTCCCCGACCAAGGCCGGCCTCATGTCGGTCGCCATGGTGGGCGGGCTGCTCGTGTCCAGCATCATCAGTGGTCGCCTCATCACGAAGACCGGCAAGTGGAAGAAGTTCCTGGTCGGCGGCATGGTCCTGGTGATCGTGGGCCTGCTGCTGCTCTCGACCATCGACGACACGACGAACCTCTGGGTCGTGGGTGCCTTCATGGCGGTCCTCGGGCTCGGCCTCGGCGCCACGATGCAGAACCTCGTGCTCGCCGTGCAGAACAACACCTCGCAGGCCGACATGGGCGCGGCCAGCGCGCTCGTCGCGTTCTTCCGCTCGCTGGGCGGCTCGGTGGGCGTCTCGGCGCTGGGTGCGGTGCTGGGCCACCAGGTCGCCGACGAGATCTCCCGTGGACTCGCGAAGCTCGGCATCCAGGGCGCTGTCGGCGACACCCACCAGATCCCCGACCTGGCCACGCTGCCGGAGCCGGTGCGGGTGGTGGTCGAGCACGCCTTCGGCGTCGCGACCGGTCACATCTTCCTGGTCGCCGCGCCCTTCGCCGTCGCTGCGCTGGTCGCCGTACTCTTCATCCAGGAGGTGCCCATGCGCGAGACCTTGGAGGACGAGCCCCGCGAGGCCGCCCTGGCGCCCGGGGCGACGGCGGTGCTGGAGCGGTGAACGACCGGATCCGCACGTTGCACGCCCTCGAGCAGGAGATGGGCATCCTGATGCGACGCGTACGCCGCGCGCTCAGCGAGCGGGCCGCCCTCGTGCACCCGTCGCTGCAGCCCTCGTCGTACGTCATGCTCGCCCACCTCATCGAGGCGGGGCCGCGACGCTCGGCGGACATCGCCGAGGCCTTCGACCTCGACAAGGGTGCGGTGTCGCGCCAGGTGCAGCACCTCGTCGAGCTCGGCCTGGTCGAGCGCACCCCTGATCCCGCCGACGGCCGCGCCACCATCCTGACGGCGACGACCGAGGCGAAGGACCGGGTCGACCAGGTCAGCAGGCTCCGGATCGAGCAGCTCGACGAAAGACTCGCCGACTGGACCGCCGAGGACCTCGACGAGCTGGTGTCCCGCTTCTCCCGCTACAACGCGACGCTCGACGAGCGCTGACCACCCGACGTACGCACGGCCCGCCCCCTGCTCGATCGAGGGGGCGGGCCGTGGGGCGTCCGGGTGCGGCTCAGCCGAGCCAGACGCAGGTGTCGGGCGGCAGCACGTCGGTGACCGAGCGGCTGCTCGCGAGCACCGTGCCCTCGGGGAGCGGGACCGAGGTGGTGCCGCAGTTGAGGAGCACCCGGAGGGCACCGCGGTGCAGCTCCAGCACGTCACCGGTCACCGCGGCGTGGGTGACCTCGTCACCGGCCGGCAGTGCGTGCGTGCGGCGGGCGGCGAGCGCGGCGCGGTAGAACTCCAGCGTCGAGCCCGCGACCCCGGTCTGCGCCTCGACGGTCAGGCCCTTGAACTCGTCGGGCTGCGGGATCCACGGCTGGGCCTCGCCCGGGCCGAAGCCGAAGGGGGCCGAGTCGCCGCCCCACGGGATCGGCACCCGGCAGCCGTCGCGGCCGACCTCGCCGGTGCGGAACCACGACGGGTCCTGCCGGTCCTCGGGGGCCACGTCGACCTGCTCGAGTCCGAGCTCCTCGCCCTGGTAGAGGTAGGAGGAGCCGGGCAGCGCGAGCATCGCCAGCGTCGCGGCGCGGGCGCGGGCCAGGCCCTGCTCGCCCCCGCCGTAGCGGGTCACGTGGCGGACCACGTCGTGGTTGCTCAGCACCCACGTCGGGGACGCGCCGACCGGGGCGACGGCCGCGAGGGTGTCGACGACGACCTCGCGGAACGACTCGGCCGACCACTCGGCCAGCAGCCAGGCGAAGTTGAAGGCCTGGTCGAGCTCGTCGGGGCGGACGAAGGCGGCCATCGACTCGGGGGTCTGGGTCCACGCCTCGGCGACCGCCATCCGGTCGTCGCCGACGGAGTCGAGGACGGCGCTCCAGCGGCGGTAGACGTCGTGCACCTCGGGCTGGTCCCACATCGGCTCGTCCTTGAGCTCGAGGGACACCATCGAGTGGTCGCTGTTGACCTGGCCGGAGGACGGGCGCTCGCCCTCCTCGACGACCTGGTCGCGCAGCGACTCCTCCTTGTAGAGGCCGTGGGCGACGTCGACGCGGAAGCCGTCCACGCCCTTGTCGAGCCAGAAGCGCAGCACGTCCTCGAACATGTCGCCGACCTCGGGGTTGCGCCAGTCGAGGTCGGGCTGGGTGGAGTCGAAGAGGTGGAGGTACCACTCGCCGTCGTCGACGCGGGTCCAGGCCGGACCGCCGAAGACGGACCCCCAGTTGTTGGGCGGCAGCGACCCGTCGGGGCCGGAGCCCTCGCGGAACATGTAGCGCGCCCGCTCCGGGCTGCCCGGGCCGGCGGCCAGCGCGGCCTGGAACCAGACGTGCTCGTCGGAGGTGTGGTTGGGCACCAGGTCGACGATGACGCGCAGGTCCAGCTCGTGCGCCCGCGCGATCAGCGCGTCCGCGTCGCCGAGCGTGCCGAACAGCGGGTCGACGTCGGTGTAGTCGGCGACGTCGTACCCGTGGTCGTGCTGGGGCGAGGTGTAGAACGGCGTGATCCACAGGGCGTCGACACCGAGGTCGCGCAGGTAGGGCAGTCGCGACGTGATGCCCGGGAGGTCGCCGATGCCGTCGCCGTCGCTGTCGGCGAAGCTGCGGACGTAGACCTGGTAGACGACGGCGTTGCGCCACCACGTGGGTCCGCCCTGGATTGGATCGTTAAAATCAGCCATGCCCACTATTCTCACCAGCCGCCGGGGCGTGGGTCAATCCGATGGGTCAATCCGACGGGCGCTGCCCGCCGAAGAGGGCCGGGTCCACCGCGATCCAGATGTGCTCCGCCGTCGCGACGACCCGCCGGTCGGCGTCGTACAGGGTCGCGGCGGTGAACGTCTTGCGTCCCTCGCGCCGGCGCCCCGACCCGACGACCACGTGCTCCTCGCCGATGACGGGCAGCGTGTCGATCCGCATGGTCATCCGGCCCAGCACCATCAGCCGCTCGGTGAGGTCGCCGGCCCAGCCGCCGACGCAGTCGAGGGCCGCCCAGGTCGCGGCGACCGAGGCGCGCGGCTCCTCGTCGACGTCGGTGTGGACGTCCTCGCCGATGCTGCGGTGCGGCGTCCAGGTGGCGGCCACGCGGTCGGGCGCACCCTCGTCGTCACCCACGGCGCCGGGGAAGATCCGCAGGCCGTCGCCCTCCTCGCGCCCCGTGCCGCAGGCGAAGCACGTCGGGAACGGGTGGAAGGCGTGACCGGCGTACGCCGCCTCGGCCGCCCGCGCGACGGCGGGGTCCACCGTGTCCACCTCGAGGAGCGCCGCCTCGGGCACGAGCCGGGCGGTGGCGATCACGGCCCCGCCGAAGGTCGCGGTGGCCGTGTCGTCGTCCCCGACGGCGACGTCGAGCGGGCTGTCGAGGGGCGGCGGTTGCCGCAGGGAGACCTCGATCGTCGGCCATCTCGTGACGTGGTCGTCGGGCTCGCGGGCGAGCGTGGTGGCGAGGGCTCCGGCGGTCCACCCGCCGTTGCCCGAGTCGGGCGGTCCGCAGAAGCGCCGCGGGACGATCAGCTCGGTCACCCCCCTCACTGTGCCACGTCGGCGGGACTGCCGGACATGGGACACAATGACGCCGTGAGCGACCTGATCGACACCACCGAGATGTACCTCCGCACGATCTACGAGCTCGTGGAGGAGGACATCGTGCCGCTGCGCGCCCGCATCGCCGAGCGCCTGCACCAGAGCGGGCCCACCGTCTCGCAGACGGTCGCCCGCATGGAGCGCGACGGCCTGCTCACCGTGGAGGGTGACCGGCACCTCGAGCTCACCGAGGAGGGCCGTCGCCTCGCGACCCGGGTGATGCGCAAGCACCGCCTCGCCGAGCGCCTGCTGACCGACGTCATCGGCCTGCCCTGGGAGCTCGTGCACGCCGAGGCGTGCCGCTGGGAGCACGTGATGTCCGAGACCGTCGAGCGTCGCCTCGTCGAGCTGCTGGACCACCCGACGGAGTCGCCGTACGGCAACCCGATCCCCGGCCTCGACGAGCTCGGCGAGAGCGCGCTGGGGGAGGGCTTCATGGAGGGCGTCGAGCCGCTGTCCGCGGTCGCCGGCCCCGAGGAGTCGCGGGTGCTCGTGCGTCGCATCTCCGAGGAGATGCAGAAGGACGAGGACCTGATGGGCACCCTGCGCCGGGTCGGCGCCGTGCCCGACAAGACCGTGACCGTCGCCACGACGGCCGAGGGCATCCTGGTCGGCTCCGGCGGCGAGACCGCCGAGGTCGTGCACGAGGCGGCCGACCACATCTTCGTCCGCCGCCTCTGAGCAGGTCCCGCCTCTGCCGAGCGCCGGTGCTCAGCCGCGGCGCTCGACGAGGTCGGTGAGGAACTCGCTGCACCCGACGGCCAACGTGTACGTCGCATGGTCGTCGCCGCGGGTGGTGCCCCGGTTGACGATCACGACGGGGGTGCCGGCCCGCGCCGCCCGCTTGACGAAGCGGAGCCCGCTCATCACCGTGAGCGACGAGCCGGCGACCAGCAGCACGCCGTCGTCGCCGAGGGCCTCGACCGCGGCGTAGCAGCGAGCCACCCGCTCGGCGGGGACGTTCTCCCCGAAGAAGACCACGTGCGGCTTGAGGAGGCCGCCGCACCCGTCGCAGCCGGGCACCACGAAGCCGTCGGTCTCCTCCAGCTCCACGTCGCCGTCCGGGCGCATGGCCGCCGAGGCGTGCTCGGCGAGCCAGCCGGCGTTGAGCTCGGCCAGGCGCTCCTGGAGCGCGGCCCGGGGCGTGATCGCGCCGCAGCCGAGGCACACGACCTCGGACACCCGCCCGTGCAGTGCGACGACCTGCCGCGAGCCGGCGGCCTCGTGGAGGCCGTCGACGTTCTGGGTGATGAGCAGGTCGGGGTCGAGGCGGGCCATCGCCCGGTGCCCGGCGTTGGGCTCGGCGTGGCCCATCCGCGCCCAGCCGAGGTGGCTGCGCGCCCAGTAGCGCTGCTGGGGGACCGGTCCGGAGACGAACTCCTGGTAGGTCATCGGCATCCGCACGGGCGCGCCCGGACCGCGGTAGTCGGGGATGCCCGAGTCGGTGGAGAGCCCGGCCCCGGTGAGCGCGACGAGGGGGCGGTCCGCCAGGAAGTCGAGGACCTCGTCGACGCTCGAGGTGTCCCGTGGCTCGGCGCGGAGGGTCACGCGTACCGGGCCTGGGCGCGGGCGCGCGCCTTGGCGGCCTCGACCTCACGGTCCTTGGGGGGCGCTGTCGTCACCAGGTCGTCCAGCAGGTGCTGGGTGATGTGGGCGATCTCGCGGACCGCCGCGTAGAAGACGTCCTCGTTGGCCTGGGACGGCTTGGTGGTGCCGGCGACCTTGCGGACGTACTGCAGCGCGGCGGCGGTGACCTCGTCGCTGGTGGCCGGCGGCTCGAAGTTGTTGAGCGGGCGGATGTTGCGGCACATGCCCCCAGCGTAGGCGGCCGGTCCCGTCGCTCACAGGGCGAAGAACGACACCCCGTCGCCGGTGACGAGCACGACCCGGCCGTCGGCCAGCGGCACGAGCCGCACCTGGGCCACCTCGTCGCCGACCTCGACCGGCACCATGTCGTCGTCCATCCGGTCCCGGCCGAGCCGGAGCACGGACACCCAGCCGGTGCGTCCCCGCCACGCCTCGGAGACCACGGTCAGCGCGATCCGCCGGTCCGGCAGCCAGGTGAACTGGCGGGGGTCGGTGCCCGCCCCGGCCACGGAGAACCGGGGGTAGGCGACGGTGTCGAGGCGCGCGGGCGACGTCAGGTCGGTGACGTCGAAGAGCGCGGCCTGGGCGCCGCGGACCATGCCGTCGGGGGACGCGTCCTGACCGATGCCGATCAGCCGCCGGCCGCCGAGGGGGTGGAGGTACTCGCTGTAGCCGGGGATCTTGAGCTCGCCCAGCAGTCGCGGGGACGCCGGGTCGGTGAGGTCGACGGCGTACAGCGGGTCGACCTGGCGGAAGGTCACCACGATCGCCAGGTCGTCGAACCAGCGCACCGCCTTGATCTCCTCGCCGACCCCGAGCCCGTCGACGCGGCCCACCTCGACGAGCTCGGTCCCCTCCTCGCGCAGGGTGAGCACCGAGCTGGCGTCGGCGGTCCTCGACGTCGCACCGACGGCGACCCGCAGCGTGCCGTCGGAGAAGTCCATCGCCCAGCGGTCCCGGACCGACCCCTCGACCTCACCGCCGGCGACGAAGGTCGTGGCGACGCCGTCGAGGGCGAAGGCGTAGAGGTCGGTGGTCCCGTCGGTGCTGCCCGGACCCCCGGGCGACGGGGGCAGGCACCGGTCGATGCAGTCGATCGTCGGTGAGCCCCACCAGCCCGACGGGGCGGCGGTCGCGAGGTAGACGCGGTCGGGGGAGGAGTACGACGTCGCCGCGTCCGTGGCCACCGCGGTCGAGGTCGGGCTCGCGAGCGGGTCGAAGCCGCCGGGCCGGAAGCCCACCACCGTGGTGGTGCCCAGCACGGCGTCGTCGTCGGTCGGGACGGCGACGTCGGCACAGTCCACGACCGGCTCGCCGTCGACACCGGGCAGCCAGTCCGCGAGCGTGGAGTCCCGGACGACCTGCCGGTTGCGCTCCAGGGCGGTCCGCTCGCCCTGGCGGGGACCGGGCTGCACGAAGTCGAGGGCGGGACGGTAGGACCGGAGCACGAGCCGGACGACGTCGTCACCCCGGTCGTCGTGCAGGCGTGCGGCGGTCAGCTCCGCGTCGAGATCAGTGGTGCTCACGACCTGCGGGGCGCCGGGGTCCGAGGCGTCCAGCACGACGACCCGCGTCGTCAGCTGTGCGTCGTACGCGCCGTCGACGGTGCCGAGCACGACCACCCGGTCGCCGCTGACGAGGAGCTCGCCGTCGCCGAGTCCGTCCAGGGTGAGGGACGACCGCTCCTGCGGCGCGGCACCCGCGACGTCGTACGTCGTGAGGACGTCGTCCTGGACGCGGAACAGCAGGCCGCCCACTACCTTGACCACGTCGGGCTCGTCGACGCCGGCCTCCTGCACGTTGGTGCCGGACGCGGTGCTCTGCGACCCGGTGGTCGCGGGGAGCGTCGGAGCGCTCGCCGACGCCTCCGAGCGGGTGGCCGACCCCGTCGCGTCGAACATCACGATCGGCCCGGCGTCCCAGCCGTAGGGGCCGACCTGGGCCAGGCCCCGGTCGACGTACTGCGCGAGCAGGTCGGCACACGAGCTGGCGGCCCGCAGGCTCGCGGACGCCAGCCGCAGGTCGCTCGCGGGGTCGGCCTCGGGACCCTGCCGGTCGGCGGCTGCCGGTCCTCCCTGCCCCGCCACGGCGAGGGTGGTGAGGACGGTGCCGGCGACCAGGGCCACCAGCCCCAGCACGACCGAGATCCACTTCGTCATGGCTGTGGGACGCCGCCCCGGACGAGGGGGTTCCGGCGACTGCTTGGATGGCGGCATGGCTGACGACCGCAAGGCTGACCGTGACTTCGACATCGTGCTCTTCGGGGCGACCGGCTTCACCGGCAGGCTGACCGCGGAGTACCTCGCCCGCCACGCGCCCGACGGGCTGCGCTGGGCGCTCGCCGGGCGCAACCGCGACAAGCTGGAGGAGGTCCGTCACCACCTGGCGACGATCTCCGGCAGCGCCGACGACCTCGAGCTGCTGCACGCCGACGTGACCGACCCGACCAGCCTGGTCCAGGTCGCCGAGCGGGCCCGCGTCGTCATCACGACCGTCGGCCCCTACCTCGCGTACGGCGAGCCGCTGGTCGCCGCGTGCGCCGACGCCGGCACCGACTACGTCGACCTGACCGGGGAGCCGGAGTTCGTCGACCGGATGTACCTGCGCCACCACCGGGCCGCGGTCGCCAGCGGCGCCCGGATCGTGCACGCCTGCGGCTTCGACTCGATACCGCACGACCTCGGCGCGCTCTACACGGTGCAGCAGCTGCCGGACGACGCGCCGATCACTCTGCGAGGGGTGGTCCGCTCCGGTGGGACGGCGTCGGGCGGCACGATCCACTCCGCGCTCAACCAGTTCGCCCGCGCCCGCCGGATGAAGGAGGCGTACTCCGCCCGCCGCCGCGCCGAGGGCAAGCCGGCCGACGGCCGTCGCTCCCGTGCGGTGTCGGGCACGCCGCACAAGGACTCCGTGCTCGGCTACTGGCTGCTCCCGCTGCCGACCATCGACCCGATCGTCGTGGCCCGCAGCGGCGCGGCCCTCCCGGCGTACGGCCCCGACTTCCGCTACTCCCACTACGCCGGCACGAAGACGATCCGGTACGCCGCCGGCGGCGCGGTCGTCGTCGGCGCGCTGGCCGCGGCCGCCCAGGTCGGTCCGGTGCGGCGGTTCCTGCTCGACCGGGTCGCCCAGGGCGAGGGCCCCGACGAGGCGCGTCGCGACAAGTCGTGGTTCACCGTCGACTTCGTCGGGGAGTCCGGCGGGCGGACCGTCCACACCCGGGTGTCGGGCGGCGACCCGGGCTACACCGAGACGTCGATGATGCTCGCCGAGTCGGCGCTGTGCCTGGTCCTCGACGACAACCCGTCCACCGCCGGGCAGGTCACCACCGCCCAGGCGATGGGGGACAACCTGCTGGCCCGCGTGCAGGCCGGCGGCCTGCGCTTCGAGACGCTGTGAAGATCCTGGTCACCGGTGCCACCGGCTACGTCGGCGGCCGGCTGGTGCCGCTGCTCCTCGAGGGCGGCCACGACGTGCGCACCACCACGTCCGACCCCGAGCGGGAGATGCCGTGGTGGGCGGGCCGGGTCGAGACCGTCGTGATGGACGCGCTGGATCCCGCCCAGGTCGCGGACGCGTGCGAGGGCGTGGACGCGGTCTACTACCTGATCCACGGGATGGGCGGCGACGACTTCGCCGAGACCGACCGGGCGGCCGCCTCCCACTTCGCGAGCGCCGTGCGCACCCACGGGGTGGGCCGGGTCGTCTACCTCTCCGGGCTCGTGCCGGACGCCCCCGACGACGAGCTGTCCGAGCACATCACCTCCCGGCGCGAGGTGGAGCGGATCCTCCTCGACACCCCCGCCACCGTGGTGGTCCTGCGGGCCGCCGTGCTCCTCGGCAGCGGGTCCACGTCGTTCGAGATCATCCGTCAGGTCAGCGAGCGGATGCCGGTCCACACGGTGCCGACCTGGATGGACTCCCTCGTGCAGCCGATCGCGGTCGTCGACGTGCTGGCCGCGCTCGTCGGTGCCCTCGAGTACGACGGCCCGTCGCGGCACTTCGACGTGTGCGGACCCGACACGTTGCGCTACGGCGCGTTGCTCGACACCTACACCACGCACGCCGGACTCGCCCGGCCGCAGGTCCACGTGCCGCTGCTGCCGACGGCACTCGTCGGCACGCTGGTCGGCAGCCTCACCGACGTGCCCCGGCCGACCGTGGAGGCGTTGGTGGAGAGCCTCCACCACGACATGGTCGCGAGCGACGAGGACTTCGTGGAGCTGCTGCTGCCCGCGGAGCACCGGCTCGTCGGGCTGTCGGAGGCGATCACCCGCGCCCTCGCCCCGCGCACCGCGCCGCCGGAGCACGCCGACCCGATGGGCCCGATGCCGCAGGACCCGGCGTGGGCCAGTGGGGGCGACGAGCGCCCGGTCGTCGCCAAGGTGGTCGACGCGGTGAAGGACGTCCTCCCGGGCTCGTGACGCTGCGCGCCCGCGGCGTCGTGCCTTGTCGAGCGCGACGGAAGTGCCCGGTCGGCACGATCCAGCGCGTCGGAAGTGCCGGGTCGACATGGCACAGGCCGGACCCGAGGACGGGTCCGGCCTGCCTCACCTGTGCCCCAGGCAAGAGTCGAACTTGCGACCTTTCGCTTAGGAGGCGGCTGCTCTATCCACTGAGCTACTGGGGCGTGCCCACGCGGGGCGCGGTCATTTTGTCAGCAGGGCGGGGCCATGACCAAGGCGACCCCCGGCGGCGACGTCAGCCCCGCGGCTTGGGCGTCCGGCCGAAGTGCCGGTTGCACTCGTTGCCCGCGCAGTCGCCGAGGGCCCGCAGGCGGCGCTCCAGCTCGCGGCGTACGGGGGCGTAGCGTTTCGAGCGGATCAGGTTGCGCAGCTCGTAGGGGTCCTGGGCGCGGTCGTAGAGGAACCCGTCGCTGAGCCGGTCGTTGACCCGCCGCCCGTAGGCGTAGCGCTCGGTCAGGACGCCGCGATAGGTCCAGCCGGGGTCGCGCACGCCGGTGGCCTTGCCACCGGTCTGGATCAGCATCGTGTCGCGCCGGTGCGTCGCCTTGCCGCCGAGGAGGGTGTCGGAGAAGTCCTCGCCGTCCAGCGTGATGTCGGGGGAGAGGTCCATCAGGGAGGTGAGGGTGGCGGTGAGGTCGACCAGCGAGACGAGGCGGTCGGACTTCTTCCCGGCCGGGACGCCGGGACCGCGCACCACCAGCGGTACGTCGAGGATCTCGTCGGAGAGCCGGTCCTTGCCGGTGAAGCGGTGCTCGCCCAGCGCGTAGCCGTTGTCGCTGGTGAAGACGATGTAGGTGTTGTCGAGCTCGCCGGTCTCGCGCAGCGTGTCCACGAGGTGCTTCACCGCGTCGTCGACCGAGAGCAGCGACCGGATGCGGGCGAGGTTGAGCGTGCTCATCTCGCGGCGCGAGACCTTGGCCCGCGAGCGGACGCCCTTCTCCTTGTCGCTCATGTCGGCCTCGTTGAAGCTCGGGGCCTTGAAGGCGGCCGGCTTGAGTCGCGCCAGCGCCCGCTTGTGCTCGGGAGCCACCTTGGGCGGTCGTCCGCCGCGGTCCCCGTCACCGTCGCCGCGGGCCGACCGTGGCATCCAGATGTGCGGCGCCACGTGGTTGGCCATCACCAGGTACGGCGTGGGGCCCGCCCAGCGCTCGAGGTCGGACACGGTGCGCTGGTCGAGACGGGTGGTGACGTAGTCGTTGCGGTAGGAGGTGCCGCCGAAGAAGTCGAAGTTGGCGTAGTCGGTCGCCGGCTCGATCAGGATGTCGAAGTTGGTCCACCCCGGGTCGGCCGCCGAGCCCCGCTCGAAGTGGTTGAGGTGCTTGCCGTGCAGTGCGGTGCGGTAGCCCTCGTCCTGCGCCCACGTCGCGATGGTGGAGCTCGGGTCGAACGCCTGCCACCCGCCGTACGGGCCGGAGTTGTGGTGCACGCCGTTGTTCTGGGCGTACTGCCCGGACAGGATCTCGGCGCGGGCCGGGCAGCACAGCGGGTGCGGTGACTGCGCCTGGCGGAAGGTCATGCCCCGGTCGACGAGGAGCTCGCGCACGTGCGGCATGTGGCGCATGTCGTCCTTGCGCATGTCGTCGGTCAGCACCATGACCACGTTGGGCGGCTCCTCGGCGACCGCGGTGCCGCGACCGGCCGTGGTGGCGGTGCCCGGGGCGGGGGAACCGGCGCCGGCGGTCGCCGAGCGGGCGACGGGACTGGTGCCAGGGCTGGCGACCGGCGCGACGAGGGCGAGCCCGGCGACCACCACGAGGGCGGCCAGCGGACGGCGGAGGGGGCGGGTGGAGCGGTGCGGCACGACGAGGAGTCCCTGGAGCCGAGGACGAGTGGACCGCGTCATCCTGTCATGCGACCGGGGATGAGGAATTTGTCCTGCTCGAGTCTGCGGCGACAATTTGTCGACGTCGCGTAGGTTGCGATGTTGACCCCGGGGTGCCGCTGAGGTACCCCACCGACGAAGGTGTGAAGCAACAGTGTCAGGAGCCCACAGCGCTGCCACCGACCCGCCCGCGCCCAAGCGCAAGGGCAAGGTCAAGCGCAAGCACACCGTCGGTCGTGTCGTCCTCGCCAGCAGCGTCGTGCTGGCCCTGGTCACTGCCCTCGGCGTCGTCTTCTTCTACCGCCACCTCAACGGCAACATCGAGACCGAGTCGCTCTCCGCGCTCGGCGACGACCGCCCGGAGAAGATCTACCGCGGCAACGGCGAGCCCCTCAACATCCTGGTGATGGGCGACGACACCCGCTCCGGCGAGGGCAATGAGATCGACGGCGAGGCGGGCGGTGGTGGCTCGGACACCACGATCCTCGTCCACCTCTCCGCCGACCGGACGCGGTCCTACGCCATCTCGATCCCGCGCGACTCCATCATCCAGCGCCCCGACTGCGAGGGCAGCGATGCCGCCAGCGACGTCAAGTGGAACACCGCGTTCGCCGTCGGCGGCCCGCTGTGCACCGTCGCGCAGCTCGAGGAGAACGCCGACGTCTTCGTCGACCACTTCGTGGTCGTGGACTTCAACGGTTTCGGCGAGATGGTCGACGCCGTCGGCGGCGTGCCGGTCTGCGTCCCCGAGGACATCAAGGACCCGGCGCACCAGATCTTCGTCCCCGCGGGTGACCCGTCCCTGCTGACCGGCGACGAGGCGCTCGACTACGTCCGGGCCCGGTACGTCGGTGAGCTCGCCCAGCAGAACGACATCAGCCGGATCCGCCGGCAGCAGACCTTCATCGCGGCACTGATCCGCGAGGTCAAGTCGGCCGGCACCCTCACCCGCCTCGACAAGGTGGTGCGCTTCCTCGACGCGGCCACTGACTCGCTCAAGACCGACACCGGCCTCGGCACCGTGACCCGCATCGGCAAGATCGCCATGCAGCTGCAGAACGTCGGTCTCGACGAGATCCAGTTCGTGACCGTGCCCACGGAGTACTACCCCCGGGACTCGGAGCACTTCGGCAGCGTCTTCTGGACCGAGGACGCCGACACGATCTGGCAGCTGATCAACGAGGACAAGCCCCTCCCGCGCTCGGTGCTCGACACCGCGATCACGGCCGAGCCGCCGGCGACCTCGAGCGAGGCGCAGGGCGGCGGAGCGGGCGAGACCCCGTCCGAGACCCCGGTGCCCGAGGAGACTCCCAGCGAGTCCCCGAGCGAGGAGGCCTCGCCCACGGAGGAGCCCTCGCCGACCGAGACGGCGACCACGGAGGATCCCGTCCCGGGCGTGTGCGCGTGACGCCCGGGCCCGCGCCTGACGACGGCCGGCCCGGCGAGGACGCGAAGGCCGGCGCGGAGCCTGCCGTCACGGAGGACGTCGAGGCCACCCCGTCGCCCGACGACGAGGTCGAGCCGGAGTGGGTACGCCGCCGCCGCCTCGACGCGGTCTTCGGGGTCGGGGCGCACGGCCAGGCGCTCGGTGACCGCTACTACCGCGACCAGGTGCCACCGCACCACGGCTGAATACGCACGAACGGCCCGCCCCGAGGGGGCGAGCCGTCCGGTGTCGGTCGTTTGACCGGGTGCCGCGCGGGGATCAGACCTGGCCGTTGCGTGCGCGCAGCAGGTCGCGGATCTCCTCGAGCACGGCCACGTCGGCGGGGGTGCCGGCCTCCTCGGCCGGGAAGTAGCGGTCCTTGGCCTTCGTGTAGGGCAGCACGATGAAGAAGTAGACGATCGTGGCCATGAGGACGAACGAGACCACCGCGGTCAGCCAGGCGCCGACCGAGACCCCACCGGGGGAGTAGCTGGAGAAGTCGGGGGTGCCGCCGGCCTTGCCGATGAGGTCCATGATGAGCGCGACCGTCGCCGTGACGACGGACGCGAAGGCCGCCGCCATGATGAACGCGACCGCCAGCTCGATGAGGTTGCCGCGGAGGAGGAAGTTCTTGAATCCGCTCATGGGGTGACTCCTTGCGTGACCCCGAGACCGGAGCCGGTGAGGTGCTGGGACACGCACGACGCTAGCGCGAAAAGGCCACCACGAGGAACAGCGTCACGGCCGCGAGACCCACGTCGGGTGCGGCCGTGGGGCTGATCCCGAGCACGACGAGGCGCCCCGGCGGCGCCGACGAGTCGCCCGCGGCTGCGTCGTCCGCCGCGGGCACGGCGAGCACCAGGACGTCGTCGGCGACGGGGGTGGCCTCGCCGGACCCGGGGTCGGCCGCCAGCAGGTCGATGCGGTCACCGGGGCGCAGCAGCGACACGACGCCGGCGTCGGGCAGCCGCACCGGCATCACGGTCAGGTCGGGATGCGCGTCGGCCAGCCCCGCACCGACCAGGCGGACGTCGGTGACCGGCTCGCCGGCCCCGACCGGGGCTGCGAGGACCCGGCCCACGGGGTCGTCGGGCAGCCCGGAGGGCTCGGTGCCCGGTGCGAAGGCCGCGGTCGTGAGGTCGGCCGGTCCGACGACCACGCCCGCCGACAGGTCGCGCGCCGCCACCGGGACGGCCACCGTCGCGGGCGGCGGACCCGCGCCGACCCGCAGCCCGACGAGCACCGCCACGGCGGCACACGCGGCGGCGAGGGGCCGCCGGCGGGCCAGGACGTGGCGGCGCAGCGTGCGCCAGCGGCGGCGTACGTCGTCGATCAGGGGCATGCGCCGACGCTAGGCGGCAGTACGGACCCGGGCCGGGGGTCGAGAAGGCCCTGGGGACGGGTCAGCTCGAGGAGGACCCTGTGGACGACGACGGGCCCGAGGAGGACGACGAGGATCCGGACGAGCTCGAGGATCCCGACGAGGACGAGGACGAGGACGAGCCCGAGTCGGAGGACGACGACGACCCGGAGGACCCCGAGTCCTTGGAGGAGGAGGAGCCCGCCGTCGCGGGGGCCGACGCGGTCGAGGAGGACCGGCTGTCGGTGCGGTAGAAGCCCGAGCCCTTGAAGACCACGCCCACGGCGTTGAAGACCTTGCGCAGCCGGCCGTCACACTCCGGGCAGTGCGTGAGGGAGTCGTCGCTGAAGCTCTGGAACTGCTCGAACGCGTGACCGCACTCGGTGCAGAGGTACTGGTAGGTGGGCATCGGGACCTTCGTGACTCCGGGCTGCGGTGGATCGGGGGAGGTGCGGGGGACGGTGCGGGGGACACGCTGGCACTCGCCGTTCCCGACTGCCAAGGGTACGGCACAATGCCCACACGATGAGCGAGCAGCCCGCACCCCCCGAGACGGACCCGACGTGGTGGCAGACGTTCCGGGCCGCGCCACGCGTCCTGCGGTGGTCCGCGTACGCCGTCATCGGCATCGCGACGTTCGTCGTGCTGCTGCTCGTGGTCACCGTCGCCTTCGCGCTGCGCCCGGTCCCGGCCACCACCGGGGAGGTGGAGGTCCCGGGCCTCGGGGCCGAGGTGGAGGTGATCCGGGACACGCACGGCATCGCCCAGGTCTACGCCGACACCGACGCCGACCTCCTGCGGGCGCAGGGCTACGTGCACGCCCAGGAGCGCTTCTTCGAGATGGACGTGCGTCGCCACGTCACCAGTGGCCGGCTCTCGGAGCTCTTCGGCGAGGACGGCCTCGAGACCGACAAGGTGATCCGCACCATGGGCTGGCGCCGGGTCGCCGAGCAGGAGCTCGCGATCCTCGACACCGAGACCCGCGAGGCGCTCGCGTCGTACGCCGAGGGGGTCAACGCCTACATTCAGTCGCACGGCCCGACCGAGATGGCCGTCGAGTACACCCTCCTCGCCGCCACCGGTCTCTCCTACGAGCCCGAGCCGTGGACGCCCGTCGACTCGCTGGCCTGGCTCAAGGCGATGGCGTGGGACCTGCGCGGCAACATGACCGACGAGGTCGACCGGGTGCTGGCCAGCCTCGACCACACGCCCGAGGAGGTGGCCCGGCTCTACCCCGAGTACCCGTACGACCGGCACCCCCCGATCGTGGGCAGCGGCGGGGTGGTCGACGGCGTCTTCGAGCAGAACGCCTCCGGCAACGCCACCCGCAACCCGCGCCGTCCGGCGTACTCACGCGACATGGTCGACGCCCTCGAGGGCGTGCGCGACGCGGTGGCCCGGGTCCCCGACCTGATGGGCCGCGGCGACGGCATCGGCTCCAACTCCTGGGTGGTCGACGGCGAGCACAGCGCGACCGGCGCGCCGCTGCTGGCCAACGACCCGCACCTCGGCGTCAGCATGCCCGGCATCTGGCTGCAGATGGGCCTGCACTGCCGCCAGATCACCGCCGACTGCACGCTGGACTCCTCCGGCTTCACGTTCTCCGGCGTCCCGGGCGTGATCATCGGCCACAACGCCGACATCGCGTGGGGCTTCACCAACCTCGGGCCCGACGTCACCGACCTCTACCTCGAGAAGGTCGAGGGGGAGACGTGGCTGCAGGACGACGAGGCGCAGCCGCTGGACATCCGCACCGAGACGATCGAGGTCCGCGGTGCCGAGGACTTCGAGCTCCAGATCCGCGAGACTGCCCACGGCCCGCTGATCAGCGACGTGTCGCAGGAGTTCAGCTCGGTGGGGGCCAACGCCCCGACGGACGAGCCGGACCCCACCGGCCGCGGCAACGGCTACGGCGTGGCGCTCCAGTGGACCGCGCTCGAGCCCGGCACGACCGCCGACGCGATCCTCGCCCTCAACCGGGCGAGCAACTGGGACGAGTTCCGGGCGGCCGCCGCCGACTTCGAGGTCCCGGCGCAGAACCTCGTGTACGCCGACCGCGAGGGCCACATCGGCTACCAGGCGCCGGGTCGGATCCCGATCCGCAAGTCCGGCAACGACGGCCGGATGCCGGCCGAGGGCTGGGTGTCGGCCAACGACTGGACCGGCGAGTTCGTCCCGTTCGACGGCCTGCCGAGCGTGCTCGACCCGGAGGAGGGCTTCGTGGTCACGGCCAACCAGGCCGTCATCGGGCCCGACTATCCCTACTTCCTCACCGGTGACTGGGACCGCGGCTACCGGTCGACCCGCATCCGCCAGGTGCTGGAGGAGGAGGGCGAGCTCTCGGTCGACGAGATGACGCGGCTCCAGCTCGACTCCACCAACCCGATGGCCGCCACCCTGGTGCCCTACCTGCTCGACGTGGAGGACCTGCCCAGTGGCTACTACCGCGACGGGCAGGAGCTCCTCGCCGACTGGGACTTCTCCCAGCCCGCCGACAGCGCGGCGGCGGCCTACTACAACGTCGTGTGGAGCAACCTGCTGCGCCTGACCTTCCACGACGAGCTGCGCGAGGACATTCGGCCCGACGGCGGCGACCGCTGGTTCGGCGTCGTCGAGCAGCTGCTCGAGGACCCGGCCGGTCCCTGGTGGGACGACGTCGACACCGAGGAGACCGAGTCGCGCGACGACGTGCTGCGCCAGGCCATGGTGGACGCCCGCGATGAGATGACGCGACGCCAGGCCCGTGACCCGGGCCAGTGGAGGTGGGGTCACCTGCACCGGCTCGACCTGCGCAGCTCGACGCTGGGCGAGTCCGGCATCGCGCCGGTCGAGCGGCTCCTCAACCGGGACGGCTACGAGGTCGGCGGCGGCTCCAGCATCGTCGACGCGACCGCCTGGGACGCCTCCCTGGGCTACGAGGTCACGTCGGCGCCGTCGATGCGGATGGTGGTCTCGCTGGCCGACCTCGACCGCTCGCGGTACATCAACCTCACCGGCGTCTCGGGGCACCCTGCGTCCTCCCACTACGCCGACCAGACCGAGCTGTGGGTCGCCGGCGACTACCTCCCGTGGGCCTTCTCGCGCGCCGCCGTCGAGGAGGCGGGCGAGGACTCGATGACCCTCGTCCCGGACCCCGACGACGACTGAGGTCGCGCGGACCCGTCAGCCGGCCCCGAGGGCGCGCACACCGGCGGGCGTGACGGCGTGCGTGACCGGCCGGTCGTGCGGCTCGGTGGGCACGTCGACCCCGACCTCCTCGTCGTGGAGCAGCACCGCGACCGGCCGTCCCGTCGCGCGGGCCAGCGCCCGGTCGTAGCACCCGCCGCCGCGCCCGAGCCGCTCCCCGGACGGGGAGACCGCGAGGCCCGGCACCAGCAGCACGTCGGCGTCACGCACCGCATCCACGCCGAGCAGCGCGCCGGTGGGCTCGAGCAGGCCCAGGCGTGCGGCGGCCAGCGACTCCGGTCCGGTGTACGCCGCCCAGTCCAGGTCCAGGTCGGGGAGCACGACGGGGAGCAGCACGCGCACACCCGCCGCGTGCAGACCCTCGAGCAGCGGCCCGGTGCCGGGCTCCGCGCCCACCGAGACGTACGCCGCGACCGTGCGCGCGCGGCATACGGGATCCCACGCCAGGGCGTGGTCCGCGATGGCCGTGGCGGTCTCGCCGAGGTCGGCCACCGAGCGCCCGCGACGGGCCTCCAGCAGCCGTCGGCGCAGGTCGCGCTTGGCGTCCCGCGAGGTCGGGTGGGTCTCCCCTGACGGGGGTTCGGGTGGTGTTGCCACGAGATGAGCCTACGATCGGAGCATGGGTAGCAAAGGCCTCGAGCTCGCACGCGCCAAGATGCAGGAAGCAGGCGTGGATCCGGTCGCGATCGACACGTTCGCGCACTACTACCGGCTGCTCGAGCACGGCGAGACCGGGATGATCCCCGAGTCGTCGATCGAGCCCCTCGACATGGAGGCGCTGGCCGACGTGGAGGTGGCCGACGACGTCGCCGCCGAGGCGATCCGGCACACCGCCGTGGTCAAGCTCAACGGCGGCCTCGGGACCTCGATGGGCATGGACCGCGCCAAGTCGCTGCTGTGCGTGCGGCGCGGGCTGAGCTTCCTCGACATCATCGCGCGCCAGGTGCTGCACCTGCGCTCGCAGTACGACGCCACGCTGCCCTTGATGTTCATGAACTCGTTCCGCACCTCCGGCGACACGATGGCCGCGCTGGCCCGCTACGACGACCTGCCGGTCGAGGGACTGCCGCTGGAGTTCCTGCAGAACAAGGAGCCCAAGCTGCTCGCCGCCGGCCTGCTCCCCGCGTCGTACCCCAAGGTCCCCGACCTCGAGTGGTGCCCGCCCGGGCACGGCGACCTCTACACGGCGCTGCGCGGCTCCGGCCTGCTCGGCCGGCTGATCGAGGCGGGCTACCGCTACGTCTTCGTGTCCAACTCCGACAACCTCGGGGCCGTGCCGGACGCGCGGGTGGCCGGGTGGTTCGCCTCGACGGGTGCCCCCTTCGCCATCGAGGCCGTGCGGCGCACCCCCTCCGACCGCAAGGGCGGCCACTTCGCCCGGCGCAAGGAGGACGGCCGGATCGTGCTGCGCGAGTCGGCGCAGACGCTGGACTCCGACCGCGAGGCGCTGGCCGACCTGACCCGGCACCAGTTCACCTCGACCAACAACCTGTGGTTCGACCTGCAGGCTATGAGCGACGCGCTCGACGCCCGGCAGGGCGTGCTGGGGCTCCCGCTCATCCGCAACGTCAAGCACCTCGACCCGGCCGACCCGTCCACGCCGGAGGTGATCCAGATCGAGACGGCCATGGGTGCCGCGATCGAGGTCTTCGAGGGGGCGCGGACGATCGAGGTCGGCCGCGACCGCTTCGTCCCGGTCAAGACGACCAACGACCTGCTGGTCCTGCGCTCGGACATCTACGACCTGGGCAAGGACTTCGTGCTCGACCAGGCGTCCGACGAGGTGCCCTACATCGAGCTGGACGGCGAGTTCTACAAGCTGGTCGGCGACTTCGACAAGCGCTTCCCCGAGGGCGCCCCGTCGCTGCGCGAGGCCGACTCGCTCAAGGTCGACGGCGACTTCACCTTCGGCCACGGCGTCCGCGTCGTGGGCGACGTCGAGCTCGAGTCGCCCTCGGCGCAGCGGGTCGCCCCCGGCACCGTGCTCACCGGGGACGCCGATGGCTGACCTGCTGCCGGTCCCCGACCTCGTCGAGCGGATCCTGGCCTCGGTCTCGCCCCTTCCGGACTTCCCCCAGCCGCTGATGGACGCCCTGGGCCTGGCCGTCGCCGAGGACGTGCACGCCCCGATGGCGTTGCCCAGCTTCGACAACTCCTCGATGGACGGCTACGCCGTCGTCCGCGACGACGTCCTCACCGCGTCCCCCGAGCAGCCGGTGCACCTGCCCGTCGTCGGCGAGATCGGCGCCGGTCGCGCCGACCTGGTGGCCCTCTCGCCCGGCACCGCGGTCAAGATCATGACCGGCGCGCCCGTCCCGCGCGGCTGCGACGCCGTCGTCCCCTACGAGTGGACCGACCGGGGTGTCGCCCAGGTGCGGATCACCCAGGTGCCGTCCGCCGGCCAGCACATCCGCACCCGCGGCGACGACGTGGAGGAGGGGGACCTCCTCATGGAGCACGGCACCGTCCTCGGGCCCCGCCACCTCGGGCTGCTCGCCGCCGTCGGCCGGGCCACCGTCCGCTGCCGCCCGCGCCCCCGTGTCGTCGTCATCTCGACCGGCTCCGAGCTGCGCGAGCCCGGCGCCCCGCTGGGCCACGACTCCATCTACGACGGCAACTCCTACCTCTTGGCCGCGGCCGCCCGCACGGCCGGCGCCATCGCCTACCGGGTCGGCATCGTCCCCGACGACCCGCGCACCTTCACCGACGCGCTGAGCGACCAGCTCGTGCGGGCCGACCTGGTCGTCACCAGCGGGGGAGTGAGCCAGGGCGACTTCGACGTCGTCAAGGAGGCGCTCGGCCAGCTCGGCACGGTGTGGTTCGGCGGGGTCGCGATGCAGCCCGGCAAGCCGCAGGGGTTCGGCACGGTGGGTGACGACGCCACCCCGATCTTCACGCTCCCGGGCAACCCCGTCTCGGCGTACGTCTCCTTCGAGACCTTCGTGCTGCCCGCCATCCGCCGGATGATGGGCAAGCTCCCCTACTCCCGTCCGCTCGGCCGGGCCCGGCTCACCCACGGCATCGGCTCGCCCGAGGGCAAGCAGCAGATGGTGCGCGGCGCGTACGCCACCGACCGCGGCGGCGCCTTCGTCTCCCCGGTCGGCGGCCACGGCTCGCACCTCATCGGCGACCTCGCGACGTCCAACGCGCTCATCGTGGTGCCGCCCGAGGTGACCTCGCTCAGCGCCGGGGACATGGTGCAGGTGCTCAAGCTCGACGAGGAGTTCTGATGGCCACCTCCGACCGGCTCACCCACGTCGACGAGCACGGCGCCGCCCGGATGGTCGACGTCTCCGCCAAGGACGTCACGGCCCGTACGGCGTCCGCGTCCGGTCGGGTGCTCGTCTCGCCCGCCGTCGTCGAGCTGCTCCGCGGGGAGGGGATGCCCAAGGGCGACACCCTCGCCGTGGCCCGCCTCGCCGGCATCATGGGCGCCAAGCAGACGCCTTCGCTCATCCCGCTGTGCCACCCGCTGGCGCTCTCGTCGGTGACCGTCGACCTCGTCGTCGCCGACGACGCGGTCGAGATCGTGGCCACCGTCGCCACCACGGACCGCACCGGGGTGGAGATGGAGGCGCTCACCGCCGTGTCCGTCGCGGCGCTGACGGTCATCGACATGGTCAAGGCCGTCGACAAGGGCGCGGTCATCACCGACGTGCGCGTCGAGACCAAGACCGGCGGCAGGTCCGGGGACTGGGTCCGTTGACCGACCTGCTCCCCGCCGCCGTCGTCGTGGCCTCCAACCGCGCCGCCGCCGGTGTGTACGACGACGCGACCGGTCCGGTGATCGTCGACTGGCTCGTGGAGCAGGGCTTCGCCTGCGGGGCGCCCGCGGTGGTGCCCGACGGCGACCCGGTCGGTGCGGCGATCCGTGACGCCGTGGACGGCGGGGCCCGGGTGGTGCTCACCACCGGCGGCACCGGCCTCACCCCGACCGACCGCACGCCCGAGGCCACCCGGCCGCTGCTCGACCGCGAGGTCCCCGGCATCGTCGAGGCCATCCGGGCCTACGGCCTGCAGGCCGGGGTGCCGACCGCGATGTTGTCGCGCGGGCTCGCCGGGGTCGCGGGACAGTGCCTGGTGGTCAACCTCCCCGGCTCGCGCGGCGGCGTCCGCGACGCGCTCGCCGTGCTGGAGCCCGTGCTCCGGCACGCGGTGGAGCAGGTCGTCGGGAGCGACCACCCGTGAGCCCGGGCTGGCCCGCGCGGCTCGTCCACGGACACGTCGTCGTGCGGCCGCTGGAGGCCGGCGACAGTCGGGCCTGGCGCGAGGTCCGCAGCCGCAACGCCGACTGGCTGCGGCCCTGGGATGCCACCATGCCGCCCGGCAGTGCCAGGCGCGCCGGCAGCTACCGCCAGGTGGCGCGCCGGCTGCTCCGCCAGGCCCGGCAGGGCCACGCGATGCCGTTCGCGATCGAGGTGGACGGCATGTTCGCCGGCCAGGTGACGGTCAACAACATCGTGCGCGGCTCGGCACAGTTCGCCTCGATCGGCTACTGGCTGGGCCGCGAGTTCGCCGGTCGCGGGGTGATGCCGACCGCGGTGGCGATGGTCATCGACCACTGCTTCGCCGAGGTCGGGCTGCACCGCATCGAGATCTGCATCCGCCCGGAGAACACCAACTCGCTGCGGGTCGTGGAGAAGCTCGAGATCCGGGAGATCGGC
Organism: Nocardioides terrigena; assembly: GCF_003047265.1. Classification (GTDB taxonomy): domain Bacteria; phylum Actinomycetota; class Actinomycetes; order Propionibacteriales; family Nocardioidaceae; genus Nocardioides; species Nocardioides terrigena. The sequence goes on from NZ_PZYY01000001.1 coordinate 480,732, forward strand.
TACGCCCCGCTCTTCCTGCACATCGACGGCGACTGGCGCGACCACCGGATCTTCGCCATCACCGTCGAGGAGTCCCACGGGAGCGTCCTCGACCGGCTCTCCTGAGACCTTTTCCCACGAGTCACACCAGTTGTTTCGCGACACACCTGTAGACATCCGCCCCATGCTGTGCTGGCGAACCTAACCTCGGGCGTGTGGACCCGAGCGCACTGATCTTCGTCGCCCTGGCGGTGGCCTGGGCCGTCTATCTCATCCCCAAGGCGCTCCAGCACCATGACGAGGCGGTGCGGAGCCGCTCCGTCGAGCGCTTCTCGCACACCATGCGGGTGCTGGCCCGGCGCGAGCCGGTCGGTCGCCGCGAGGCCCGCCTGGTCGTGACCCCCGGACGCTCCGCGTCGGTGCCGACCGTCTCCACCAAGGCCTCGACCCGCTCGTCCTCCGCCGGCACCCCGCTGTCCGGCACCCCGCTGTCCGACGCCCCGCTGCCGGCCACCCCGCTGTCCGTACGCCGCGCGGCCGCCCAGCGCGCCGCCCGTCGTCGTCGCCGCGTGCTCGGCCTGGTCCTGCTCGCCAACACCGTGGTCATCGGCCTCGCCGTGGCGAAGATCGTCACGTGGCCGTGGGTCGCCCTGCCCGCCACCCTGCTCGTCGCGTGGCTCGTCGCCTGCCGCGTCATGGTCAAGGGGGAGCGGGCCGCCGCCCGTCGCACCTCGGTCGCACCCCGGGCCACGGCGACCGAGCCCCCTTCCCCGGAGGTCGGCCACGCGGAGGCGCAGTCGGACGCCGAGGAGCCGGTCGAGGAGCGTGTCGTCGAGCCCGTCGACGTGCCGCTCGCCGCCCCGGTCGCCGCCCCGGTCATGCGGGCCCCCGGGTCCTGGGACATGGTGCCCACGACGCTGCCGACGTACGTCTCCAAGCCCGCCGCCACGCGGCGTACGGTCCAGACGATCGACCTGGAGTCCACCGGTGTCTGGTCGTCGGGTCGCAGCGAGAGCGACTCGGCCCTCGCCCGCGAGGCCGAGCAGCAGCAGGCGGCCGAGCGGTCCGAGCGCGAGGCCGAGCGCCGCCGCGCCACCGGTTCCTGAGCGGTCCCGACCGCCGTACGCTGGCGGGCATGACCCTGCACCTGTCGCAGTCCCGAGCCGTCCCGGTGCCCGTGGACGAGGCGTTCGTCGGGGTGCTCGAGCACCCGCTGCCGGAGATCTTCCGCCGCCGGATGCTGGCCATGCCCCCGATCCGCGAGGTGCGCGGCCAGATCGGCCCGTGGCGCGAGGTCGGCCAGACGCGCACCATCGTGACCACCGACGGCGGCACCCTGCTCGAGACGCTCACGTCGGTCGAGCGACCGCACCGCGCCGCCTACTCGATCAGCGACGTCCGCGGTCCCATGCGGCCGCTGGTCGAGCGTGTCGAGGGGCGGTGGTCGTTCGAGCCCGTCGGCACCGGCACCCGGATCACCTGGCAGTGGGACGTGACCCCGACGGCAGCGGGCCGGCTCGCGATGCCGGTCTTCGCACGGATGTGGCGCGGCTACGCCCGGCAGGCCCTCGAGGAGGTCGAGTCGGTGCTGCTCCGCTGACCGGGACGGGCGGGGCTGATTGGGTCCGCCCCCGCCGCCGGTGCTATCTTTTCTCCTCGTCTGGGGGGTGTGGCGCAGCTGGTAGCGCGTCTCGTTCGCATCGAGAAGGCCAGGGGTTCGAGTCCCCTCACCTCCACCCAGCACCAACGGCCCGCCGATCGGCGGGCCGTTCGTCATTTCAGGGCCCGGTCCCGGGGCTCAGATCCAGCGGGTGAACCACACCCGGTCGAGCCACTCCGAGTTGGTGATGAGCTGGTCGGTCCAGATCGGCCAGAACCACGCGAAGGCGAGCAGCACCAGGACGACGTACGAGCCGGCGACGACGACCCCGGCGGTACGCCGCGGGCTGGGCACGTCCGAGCGCCCGACGATCGAGCCGAGGGCCAGGGTCAGCGCGAGCACGACGAAGGGCAGGCAGGCCACGGCGTAGAAGATGAAGATCGGCCGGTCGTCGTACATCAGCCACGGCAGCCATGTGGAGCCCGTGCCGACCACCGCGACCCCGAAGCGCCAGTCCCGGGCGCCGACCCAGCGGACCACCGCGAAGACCAGCGCGAGCGCCCCGCCCCACCAGATCAGCGGGTTGCCGAGCAGCAGCACCTGGCGCAGGCAGGTGGAGCCCTCGGGGGCGTCGCACCCCTGCGACCCGGGCTGGATGTCGAGCTGCGCGTCGACGCCGACGGGCCGGCTCATCAGCAGCCACCCCGCCGGCTTCGAGGCGTAGACGTGCTCGCTGTCGTTGAGGAAGTGGGCGTGGAACGTGTAGACGTCCTGGTGGTAGTACCAGAGCGAGCGCAGCGACTGGACCACCTCGCCGGTGCCCTCCGCGTCCGCCTCGGTGGCCGTCGGCCACTGGGTGCCGCCCTCGTAGGTCGTGTACTGCGTGTTGCTGAGCGCGTCCTCGTACTCCGCCGCGTGGGCGAGCCAGCCGCTCCAGGTGGCCACGTAGACGACGAGCGCGATGCCCACGAGGTGGAGGAAGGCCGGCACCCCGTCGAGGACCACGGCGCGCAGCAGCGCGCGGGGGTGGCCGAAGGACCGCCGGGCGCCCCAGCTCCACGCGAAGGCCATCAGGCCGAAGGCGGCGAGCGGGAAGAGCGCCGTCCACTTTGTGCCCACCGCGAGGCCGAAGGCGATCCCGCCGGCCAGCAGCCACGGCCGGAACAGCCGGCGCGTCGTACCGGCGGCCAGCCGCTCGCGGAACCACTGCCGGTCCGCGACGACGCAGTGGACCCCGCACAGGATGAAGAAGGCCAGGAAGATGTCGAGCAGCGCCAATCGGGACAGCACGAGGTGCAGGCCGTCCAGCGAGAGCAGCAGCCCGCCGACGAGGCCGAGCGCGGTGGAGCCGGTGACGCGGCGTACGAACCGGCACATGACCAGGACCATCAGGGCACCCACGACCGCGGCCGCGATCCGCCAGCCGAAGGGGTCCATCCCGAAGGCCTTCTCCCCGAGCGCGATCAGCCACTTGCCGACGTCGGGGTGGACGACCATGGACGGTCCGGGCTCCCACAACCCCTCGAGCTGCCCGTTGAGGATCGACTTGTCGGCGTCCTCGACGTACTCCCGGACGTACCCGTGGTTGAGCATCGACCAGGCGTCCTTGGCGTAGTACGTCTCGTCGAAGGAGAACTGGTGCGGCGTGCCCAGCCGCCACCAGCGCAGGAAGAACGCGATGCCGGCGACCAGCAGCGCGCCGGTCCAGCCGACGACGGGGTCCTCGTCGCGCCAGCGCGGCCGGGCCCGCTCGGCGGCGGACGGCACCTCGCTGCCGGCGGCCGTCCGCGACAGGCTGACGGTGGGCGGCGCGGTCACGCGGGCACTCTAGTTCGACGGTCCACCGATACCCTCCAGCCATGACCGCTCCCGGTGTGCTCGTGCTGGCCGCGACGCCCATCGGGCAGTACGCCGACGCGCCGCCCCGGCTGGCCGCGGAGCTGTCCGGGGCCGACGTCGTGGCCGCCGAGGACACCCGGCGCCTCAAGCGGCTGACCAGTGACCTCGGCATCACCCTCGGCGGTCGGGTCGTGTCCTACTTCGAGGGCAACGAGTCGGCCCGTACGCCACTCCTGCTCGAGGCCCTGCTCGCCGGTGAGCGGGTCGTGCTCGTCACCGACGCCGGGATGCCCAGCGTGAGCGACCCCGGCTACCGCCTCGTCGCCGCGGCCGTCGAGCACGACGTCCGGGTCACCGCCGTCCCGGGACCCAGCGCCGTCCTCACCGCGCTGGCCGTGAGCGGGCTGCCGGTCGACCGCTTCTGCTTCGAGGGCTTCCTGCCGCGCAAGGCGGGGGAGCGGTCGCGGCGGTTGGCCGACCTGGCCCGCGAGGAGCGGACGATGGTCTTCTTCGAGGCCCCGCACCGCACGGAGGCGGCGCTGTCCGCGATGGCCGAGGTGCTCGGCGCCGACCGCCCCGCCGTGGTCTGTCGCGAGCTCACCAAGACGCACGAGGAGGTACGCCGCGGGCCGCTCGCCGACCTCGTCTCCTGGGCCGCCGACGGCGTACGCGGCGAGGTGACCATCGTGGTGGAGGGGGCCGTGCCGGCCGCCGAGGTCGGCCAGGACCCGGACGCGCTGCGCGCCGCGGTGGCCGACGAGGAGGCCGCCGGGGCCACCCGCAAGGAGGCGATCGCCGACGTCGCCCGTCGCGCGGGGCTGCCCAAGCGCGAGGTCTACGCCGCGGTCCACCTGACCTGACCTCCTCGCTAGCCTCGGGCCATGCCTGACCAGTCGTCCGACCAGCCGCTCGACCGGCCGACCCGCAGCCGCGCCGCCAGCGAGGAGGCGTCGGGCTCCCGCCGGGACCGGGAGCGCCCGCCGGCGCCGGAGCCGCTGCCCCTGCCCGTGGTGGACAACCACTGCCACCTCGACATCGCCGACGGCGACTGGGTCGAGACGGCCGCCGCCATCCGGCGCGCCAGGGACGTCAACGTGGCCCGCATCGTGCAGATCGGCTGCGACCTGCCGGGTGCGCGGTGGGCCGTCGAGGCCGCCGCCGAGCACGCCGAGCTGGTGGCCGGGGTCGCCCTGCACCCCAACGAGGCCCCGCGCGTCGACGACCTCGACGCGGCGATGGCCGAGATCGAGCGACTGGCCGGCGCCCACGACAAGGTCCGGGCGGTCGGCGAGACCGGGCTCGACCACTTCCGCACGGGTGAGGACGGACGGGCCGTGCAGGAGGAGAGCTTCCGGCGGCACATCGACCTGGCCAAGCGGCTGGACAAGACCCTGGTCATCCACGACCGCGACGCCCACGACGACGTGCTCCGGGTGATCGACGAGGAGGGCGCACCCGAGCGTTGGGTGATGCACTGCTTCTCCGGCGACGACGCCTTCGCCCGGCGCTGCCTGGACCGCGGGGCGCACCTCAGCTTCGCCGGCACGGTCACCTTCAAGAACGCCGCCCCGCTGCGCAACGCCCTGGCCGTGACCCCGCTGGACCGGGTGCTCGTCGAGACGGACGCGCCGTACCTCACCCCCACGCCGTACCGCGGCCGCCCCAACGCGTCGTACCTCGTGCCGCTGACGGTGCGGGCGATGGCCGAGGTGCGCGGGGACGACCTCGAGGGGCTCTGCCACGCCATCGACACCAACACCGAGAGGGCGTTCGGCGGGACCTGGTGAGGTGGGACGGGTGTGACGGGTGGGGCGATCTGCCCGCCTGAGGAGCCGGGCCGGGCCACCGAGACGAGTGTCACGCGACCCGCGCGGCGGGGCGCGGGGAGTTTGACAGAGCCTCCATCACCGTTATCGTCCTGTGACTGTTGGCCGGGATCGGGATTGATCCGCCAGCGCCCGGAGGTGGGTATGAGCCCCTCCGCGAGCCCCCGCTCGCACGACGTGATCGTTCCCGAGATGACCACGGCTGCACGCGGACGCGCTGACGCCCGAGGCCCGGGAAGCTCGACGTTCGGAGCATCGTGCGCTCACGCATCGCCCATCTCAGCAAGTCCAGGGCTCTTCTGGTGACCCTCGTCGCCGTCATCGTCGCCGCGGTCGGTGGGACCACGGTCGGCTACGCCGCCCTCAACAAGTCGGTGACCCTGTCGCTCGACGGGCAGGCCCAGACCGTCAGCGCGACGGGTGGCACCGTCGGTGACGTGCTCACCGAGCAGGGCATCGAGGTGACCGACAAGGACCTCGTGGCCCCGGCCCTCGACGAGCCGATCGAGGAGGGCACCCGCATCTCGGTGCAGTTCGGTCGTCCGCTGTCCCTCAGCGTCGACGGCGAGGAGCGCACCTACTGGGTCAACTCCACGACCATCGCCAGCGCCCTGGGCGAGATCGGTCGCCGCTTCGAGGGCGCCGACCTGTCGACCAGCCGCAGCGCGCCGCTCGGTCGCACCGGCATGACCCTCGACGTCGTCACCCCCAAGGTGCTCGCCGTCAAGGTCGGTGACGGCAAGCTCAAGCGCAAGAAGCTCACCGCCCTCACCGTCGAGGAGGTGCTCGCCGAGATGGACGTCGAGCTGAGCAGGCGCGACAAGGTCACCCCGGCGCTGTCCAAGGAGATCTCCGACGGGGACAAGGTCGTCGTGACCGACATCCGGGTCGTCTCGCGCCGCGAGAAGGGCCAGACGATCGGGTTCGACACGATCACCCGTGAGGACGACTCCATGCTGGAGGGCGAGGAGGAGACCGTCCGCGCCGGCCGTGCCGGTGTCCGCGACGTCACCTACGAGCTCCGCTTCCGCAACGACCAGCTCGTGGCCCGCAAGGTCCTGTCCTCCGACGTCAAGCGCGCGCCCGTCGCCGCGATCGTCCGGGTCGGCACCAAGGAGCCGGTCAGCGAGCCCAACTTCGCCTCCGGCGGCACCGTGTGGGACTCCCTCGCGCAGTGCGAGTCGGGCGGCAACTGGGCCATCAACACCGGCAACGGCTACTACGGCGGCCTCCAGTTCAACCTGGGCACGTGGCAGGCGTACGGCGGCACCGGACTTCCGAGCGACGCCTCGCGGGAGACGCAGATCGCCGTCGCGACCCGGCTCCGCGACGCCGCGGGCGGTTACGGCTCGTGGCCGTCCTGCTCCGCCAAGCTGGGCCTGCCCCAGTGACGGCACCCCTCGGGCACTAGCCTGAGTCGCATGACCACCCCCTCCGCCGGACCGAGCCTTCTCGGTCCGGCGGAGGTGCGTCAGCTGGCCGCCAGGCTCGACCTGAGGCCCACCAAGCAGCGCGGCCAGAACTTCGTCATCGACCCCAACACGGTCCGCCGGATCGTGCGCGAGTCGCACGTCACCGGTGACGACGTGGTGGTCGAGATCGGCCCCGGCCTCGGCTCCCTGACGCTGGCGCTCCTCGAGGTCGCGGGCCGGGTCGTCGCCATCGAGCTCGACGAGGCCCTGGCTGGCCTGCTGCCCGAGACGATCGCCGCCCACGCCCCGGACCACGTCGACCGCTTCGAGGTCGTGCTGGGCGACGCCATGCGGGTCGAGTCCGTGCCCGGACCACCGCCGACCGCCCTCGTCGCCAACCTGCCCTACAACGTCTCGGTGCCCGTGCTGATCCACATGCTGACGCTGCTGCCCTCCCTCGAGCGGGGGCTGGTGATGGTGCAGGCCGAGGTCGCCGACCGGCTCGCCGCGCCGCCGGGGTCCAAGACCTACGGCGTGCCCAGCGTGAAGGCGGCCTGGTTCGCCGACGTACGCCGAGCCGGCTCCATCGGACGCAACGTCTTCTGGCCCGCCCCCAACGTCGACTCCGGCCTGGTCGCCTGGACCCGGCGCGAGCCCCCGACGACCACCGCGACGCGCGAGCAGGTCTTCGCCGTCGTGGACGCGGCCTTCGCCCAGCGCCGCAAGCAGCTCCGGGCCGCGCTGCGCCCGCTTGCCGGCTCCAGCGAGGGCGCCGAGGCTGCGCTCGTGCACGCCGGCGTCGACCCCACGACGCGCGGCGAGGTGATCGGCGTGGAGGACTTCGCCCGGATCGCCGAGGGCATGCCCTGGGACGAGAGCCGCCGCGAGAGCGACGGCCGCGGATGGTGAGCCCCGGGCGGCTGCCCCCACCCAGCGTGGACGTCCGCGCCTCCGCCAAGATCAACCTGCACCTCGGGGTCGGGGCGGCGCGCGAGGACGGCTTCCACCCCCTCGTGACCGTCTACCAGGCGATCGGGCTGCACGACGAGATGGTCGCCACCGAGGACTCGGTGCTCCGCGTCGTCACCCACGGCGCGGCGTACGTCGACGTCACCGGCGTCCCTCTCGGCGCCGACAACATCGTCGCCCGGGCCACCGCGCTGATGGCGGCGCGTGTCGGACGCGAGCCGGTGGCCGACTTCCTGGTCCACAAGGAGATCCCGGTCGCCGGCGGCATGGCCGGCGGCTCCGCCGACGCGGCCGCCGCGCTGCTGGCCCTGGACCGGCTCTGGGACGCCCAGACGCCCGACGACGAGCTGCTCGCGCTCGCGGCCGAGCTCGGCAGCGACGTGCCCTTCGCCCTCATCGGCGGCACCGCGCTCGGCACCGGTCGCGGCGAGCTGGTGACCCCGGTGCCGGACGCCGGGCCGTGGTGGTGGGTCGTCGTACCGTCTGCCGCCGGCGGGCTCTCCACGCCCGCGGTCTATCGCCGCTTCGACGAGATGTTCCCCGGCGCGGACGCCGACCCCGCGCCCGCCGACGCCCTGCTGGCGGCGCTGGCCACCTCCGACCCGCACCGGCTCGGTGCCGTGCTCCACAACGACCTCCAGGAGCCGGCCCTCGACCTGCGGCCCGATCTCGGCGACCTGCTCGACCGCGGCGAGTCCGAGGGCGCGATCCGGGGCCTCGTGTCCGGCTCGGGTCCGACCTGCCTGTTCCTCGCCGAGTCGCCCACCGCCGCGCACGCGCTGGCCGTGGCGCTCCGCGGCCACGGCCACGAGGTCGTGCTCGTCGCCGCGGGCCCGGTCCCGGGCGCCCAAGTCGTCGAGGTGGGATGAGCGTGGAGATCGCATGAGCAACCTGATCAACCTGGAGCGGGTCTCCAAGTCGTACGGCGTCCGCCCGCTGCTCGCCGAGGTCTCCCTCGGCGTCGCAGTGGGGGAGCGGATCGGCATCGTGGGTCGCAACGGCGACGGCAAGACCACCCTGCTCGAGGTGATGACCGGACTCGAGGAGCCCGACTCGGGCCGGGTGTCGATGACCCGCGGTGTCGAGATCGGCTACCTCCACCAGGGGGACGAGCTGGTCGACACCCACTCGGTGCGCGAGGCCGTGCTCGGTGGTCGATCCGACCACGAGTGGGCCGCCGACTCCACGATGCGCGGCATCGTCGAGGAGCTGTTGGCAGGCATCTCGCTGGACCGGGCCGTGCTCGGGCTCTCCGGCGGGGAGCGCCGGCGCTGCGCGCTGGCCGCGCTGCTGCTGGGGCGCCACGACCTGATCGTGCTCGACGAGCCCACCAACCACCTCGACGTCGAGGCGGTCGCCTGGTTGGCCGAGCACCTGGTCGGCCGGACCAGCGCCCTCATCGTCGTCACCCACGACCGGTGGTTCCTCGACGAGGTCTGCCAGACGACGTGGGAGGTCCACGACGGCGCGGTCGACTCCTACGAGGGCGGCTACGCGTCGTTCGTGCTGGCCAAGGCGGAGCGCCAGCGGCAGGCGGGCGCCTCCGAGCAGCGTCGCCAGCAGCTGGTGAAGAAGGAGCTCGCCTGGTTGCGTCGCGGTGCCCCGGCCCGCACGGCCAAGCCCAAGTTCCGCATCGACGCGGCCAACCAGCTCATCGAGGACGTGCCGCCGCCGCGCGACCGGATGGAGCTCCAGCGCTTCGCCGCCCAGCGCCTCGGCAAGGACGTCCTCGACGTCGAGGACGTGGACCTCTACCGCGGGGAGCGCCAGCTGCTCGACCACGCCACCTGGCGGTTGGGCCCCGGCGACCGGGTCGGCATCGTGGGCGTCAACGGCGCCGGCAAGACCTCGGTGCTCTCGCTGCTGTCAGGCGACCTCGCCCCGCGGTCCGGCAAGGTCAAGCACGGGCGCACGGTCGCGATGCAGCACCTCACCCAGGTCCTCGACGACATCGACCCCGCCGGGCGCGTGCTCCCGACGGTGGAGTCGATCCGTCGCGTCACCCGCACCGCCGACGGCCAGGAGCTGACGGCCACCTCGTTGCTGGAGCGCTTCGGCTTCACCGGTGACCGGCTGACCGCGCGCCTCGGCGACCTGTCCGGTGGCGAGCGCCGGCGGTTTCAGCTGCTCAAGCTGCTGCTGACCGAGCCCAACGTGCTGCTCCTCGACGAGCCGACCAACGACCTCGACATCGAGACCCTCAACGTCCTCGAGGACTTCCTCGACGGCTGGCCGGGCACGCTGGTCGTCGTCTCCCACGACCGCTACTTCCTCGAGCGGGTCACCGACTCGGTCTGGGCGCTGCTGGGCGACGGCAAGATCTCGATGCTGCCCCGTGGGGTCGACGAGTACCTCGAGCGCCGCGTGCACGTGCGGGCCGCGGACGCCGCGTCGTACGCCGCTGCCACGGCCCCGGCTGCGGCCTCGTCCGCCGCGCCGGCGGGCGGCTCCACCCGGCCGCGCTCCGGCAGCGCCGAGGAGCGGACCGCCCGCAAGACCCTGGCCCGCATCGACAAGCGGCTGGCGCGGATCGCCGAGCAGGAGGCCGCGCTCCACGCCGAGATGGAGGCCAACCTCAGCGACTACGACCTGCTCGCGCGGGTCGGCGCCCAGCTGGGCGAGCTGGCGGCGGAGAAGGACGACCTCGAGCTGGAGTGGCTCGAGGTCTCCGAGTCCGTCGAGTAGCAGCCGGCCCGCCTCGTAGACACGCGGACACAACTCCCGCGAGCCCGCGGGGCGCAGGCGTGGCCCGGTCGTGGGAGCGGGGTTGTGTCCGCGCGTCTACGTGTCGCTGGGGCTGAACGGCGCGAGCAGGGTGCGCAGCAGCCGGGCCAGCGTGGCCCGGTCGCGCGGCGGCAACCCGTCGAGCAGGGCCGCCTCGGCGCCGAGCAGGGCACCGAACGCGCCGTCGACGGTCGCCTTGCCCTCCATGGTGAGCCGCACCAGGACCCCGCGCCGGTCGTGCGGGTCGGGGAGCCGCTCGACGAACCCGCGCGACGCGAGCCGGTCGACCCGGTTGGTCATGGTCCCGCTGGTCACCAGCGTCTCGCGCAGCAGGCGACCGGGGGAGAGCTCGTACGGCGCCCCGGCGCGGCGCAGCGCGGCCAGCACGTCGAACTCCCACGACTCGATCCCGTGGGCGGTGAAGGCGTCGCGACGGGCGAGGTCGAGGTGCCGGGACAGCCGGCTGATCCGGCTGAAGACCTCGACGGGCCCGAGGTCGAGGTCGCTGCGCTCGCGCGCCCACGCCTCGACCAGACCGTCCACCTCGTCCCGCATGGCCGCATTCTGCCAGATCCGTCGAGAATCTTGACATCAAGACAATTGGCGGACGAGGATCGTCGCGACCGAGTCGCCGTCGAGGACCGGGAGGTCGCCATGAGGCTCCACCACGTGCAGGTCGCCTGCCCTGCGGACGGCGAGGACGTGGCTCGCCGCTTCTGGGTCGACGGGCTGGGCATGACCGAGGTCGAGAAGCCTGCAGACCTGCGGGCCAGGGGCGGCGCCTGGTTCCGGGCGTACGACGACGCCGGCGGGGTCGTGGCCGAGCTCCACGTGGGCGTCGAGGACCCGTTCGTCCCGGCCCGCAAGGCGCACCCGGCGTTCGTGGTCGCCGACCTCGGGGTGGTCGCCGCCCGCCTCGAGGGGCTCGGGTTCGAGGTGGACCACTCGCAGCGCGACAGCTTCCCCGGGCACGTGCGCTGCCACTGCTCCGACGGGCACGGCAACCGGGTGGAGCTCCTCGAGTCGCGCTGACCCGCAGCTCCGGCGGCGCGGTCTCGCCGTCGTACGGACCGATCACCGCCAACCCGGAGGCGCGGCCGGCGTAGTGCGCGACCGAGGCGGGTCCTTCGGTCCGTCCGGCCGCCGGGCCGGCGAAGTTACCCGTGGGTAGGATGCGGGCATGACTCGCGTCCTCGACCTCTGGAAGTCCACGTCCCGGCTGCCTCAGGGCAAGCGCATCTTCTCGGTGCTCTTCGCGCAGAAGGCGCCGTACTTCGCCTCGATCCACCCGCGCTTCACCGAGATCGGCCCGAACCGCGCCGAGCTGGTCATCCGCAAGCGCCGGTCGGTCACCAACCACATCGGGACCGTGCACGCCATCGCGCTGTGCAACGGGCTCGAGGCCGCGATGGGCGCGCTCGCCGAGGCCACCATCCCCTCGGACCGGCGCTGGATCCCCAAGGGGATGGAGGTCGCCTACACGGCCAAGGCCGACTCGGACGTCACCTGCATCGCCGAGACCGACCCGGAGCAGTGGACCGGCGAGGACCCCGAGGTGGGCGTCCGGGTGCGCGGCGTACGACGCGACGGCACCGTCGTCATCGAGGGCGTCATCCGGCTGCACGTGACGCAGCGGCCGGCGCAGCAGAAGTAGCCTCGCCGGGGTCGTGACGGACGCGCTCGACTGCGCGACTCTGGAGGGGTGTCCGACACGTCTGCGTTCGTCGGTCGGCAGTCCGAGCTCGAGGAGCTCCTGGCCGCGGGGTCGCGCGCGGCCGTCGGTGGCGTCGCCACCGCCCTCGTGGCCGGTGAGGCGGGGATCGGCAAGACCAGGGTGGCCGGCGAGGTGGCCGCGGTCCTGGCCGCCGACGGCTGGTGGTGCCCCGTCAGCCACGGCGTCTCGCTGGCCGGCGGCGAGGTGCCCTTCGGTGGCACCGCGGAGCTGGTGCGGGCGCTGGTGCGGAGTGTCGGGGAGGCGGAGGTACGCCGGCTGCTCGGTCGGGCGGTCGCCGACCTGGCGCCGCTCGTCCCCTCGCTGGGCGACGACTCCCCCCACCCTGTCGACCGCGGTGCCGTCACCGCGGCCGTGCTCAGCCTGCTCGACCGGGTCGGTCGGCCGGTCTGCTGGCTGCTCGACGACCTGCAGTGGATGGACGGGGCCACCCACGACCTCGTCTCCTACCTCGCCCGGGTCGCCACCGGCAGCCCGCTGCTGCTGCTCGGCACCGTGCGGACCGACCCGGCCGCCCCCGACCGGCTTCCGGACCACCTGGTCGAGCTGGGTCGCACCGGCCGTGTGCTGGTCCTGGCGCCGCTGGCCCGCGAGCATGTCGCCGCACAGGCGCGGGCACTCGCCGGCCGGACGCTCGGTGACGCGGAGGTGGAGCGCATCTGCGCCGCCAGCGACGGGCTGCCCTTCTTCGTCGAGGAGCTGGTGACCTACGGCGGCCGCGTCTCCGGATCCCTGCAGGGCGTCCTCCACGCCTCCCTGGGCACGCTCTCCCCGGACGCCCGCACCCTCCTCGACGCCGCGGCCGTCGGAGACGGGCTGCTGACGTCGTCGGCGCTCCGGGTCGTGAGCGGCCTCGGCGACGGTCTCGACGCGGCGCTGGCCGAGGTGCGCTCACGCGGGATCCTGCTCTCGGACCCGGAGACGGGGGGACTGCGCTTCCGGCACGCCCTGCTGATCGAGGCGGTCGAGGCGGAGCTGCTCGCCGAGGAACGGCTCCGGCTGCACCGGGCCTGGGCCGAGCACCTCGAGCGCGTGCTGGAGGACGACCCGGGCGACCTCGCGGTGCTCATCGAGCGGGCTCGCCACCGCTACGAGGTCGGCGGGCCCGAGGCGTTCGAGGCGGTCCACGCCGCGGCGCTGGCCACGGAGGCCGCCGACGACGACCCCGTGCGCTGCCGCTGGTGGGCCCGGACGATCGAGCTGTGGCCGACTCCCGGGGACGACGCCGCGGTGCTGGCCCGCGACCGCGCCCTGGCGTCGTACGTCAGCGCGTTGTGGGCCGTCGGTGACACCCACGTGGTGGTGGAGCTGATGGACACCGAGCTCTCCGGGGAGGGCGACTGGCTGCGCGACGTGTGGTTCCGCCTGATGCGCCAGCTCGCCCTCCGCGCGCAGCAGGAGGTCTTCGACCCGGTGATCCCGCCGCAGGACGCCGAGGCGACCCTGGCCCGGGTGCTCGCCGCCCCACGCGACATCCGGTCGACGGAGGTCCTGGCCCGGCTGGCCGACGCCTGGACGGACGACCTGCCGGATCTTGCCCTCACCGTGATGGAGGAGGCGCTGGCCCGCCTCGACACCGGGCCGTCACGCGACGTCGTCCTCTTCGTCTTCGACCGGATGGCGTTCCTCCTGCTCCGCCGCGGGGAGCCCGAGCGCGCGGTCGAGCTGCTGCGCGAGGCGGTCGTGTGGACGGCCGAGCACGATCCGGGTGGCGCCGTCGGGGCCAGGTGCTCGCTCAGCTTCGGGCTGGCCAACAGTGCGCGCTACGGCGAGGCGATCCGGGTGGGGGAGGACAACCTCCCGGCCATCCGCAGTCCCGAGCTGCACCCGCACCTGTGGGTGGCCGAGCACATCCTGCTGGCGTTCTGCGGTCTGCACACGGGCGACTGGGAGCGCGCGGAGCAGTGCCTCGAGCTGGCGCAGAAGGGTGCCATCGGCGGTGACATCGCCTCGGCCCACGAGTTCGCCGCAGCCGGCCTGTGGCTGCGCCGGGGCGACCTTGAGCGCGCGCGGATGCACCGCGACCGGATCCCCGAGCCGGAGTTCGTCGGGGCTGCCGGCGCAGCGCGTCCGATGGAGTCGGTGATCCGGGCCTTCCTCGCGGTCGAGCTGGCCGCGGCCGAGCAGGACGCCGCGGCCACCTGCGCGGCGTACCGGGACTTCGAGCGGATGTGCCGCGAGGACGACTTCTCGGACGACGTGCTGGAGGCCTACGTCTTCGCGCTGCGCGGCGCCGTCGTGCGGGGGACCACCGACGCCGAGGTGCGCGGGCTGCTGGCCGAGGCGCCGGCCCTGCTGCGGCGCGACCGGGGGAGTCGGGCCCTCCCCGTGCTGCACGCGGAGATCGCGGCGCACGTCGCGCGTGCCACCGACGAGGACACCGCGGCCTCATGGCGCGGGGCCGCGGCGGGCTGGACGACGGTGGAGCGGCCGCTGGACGCGGCGTACTGCCGGGTCTTCGAGGCGGAGCGCCTGCTCCGCGACGGGGAGCGCGAGCCGGCCCGGGCAACGCTCGCCGAGGCCCGTACGACGGCGGACCGGCTCGGGGCGGGCCCGTTGCGACGACGGTGTGAGGAGGTGGCCGCGCGGTCACGGCTGGACGTCGGTGCGGGGGCCGCACCACAGGGATCCCTGACGTCCCGCGAGGCCGAGGTGCTGGGGCTCGTCGTTCTCGGGCGCACGAACGGGGAGATCGGCGCGGCGCTCTACATCTCGACCAAGACGGTCAGCGTGCACGTCTCCCGCATCCTGGCCAAGCTCGGTGCCGCCAATCGGACCGAGGCCGCCGCGCTGGCACGCCGGCATGGACTCGTCCCCGCGGACGGGGCGTGACTTGGGCTGCCGCGCCCCATCCCGCGCCGACCGCAGCGTAGTTGGGGACGATCTCGTCGGTGATCCGGCCGATCCGACCACCAGATCGTCCCCAACTACGCGGCAGGCGCGCCACGGGCCGGCGAGCGGGATCAGGCGACGTTGCTGACCGGCTCGGCGACGTTGCTGACCTGCAGCATCTCCTTCTCGCCCACGAAGCGCCGCTGCGCCCGCGTGGCGAGGTAGGTGAGGGCGAGGTTGGTGATGACGTAGAGGGCCGAGATCACGATCGTGGTGGGCACGATGTTGTTGAAGCTCAGCGGCAACGACTTGAGGATCTTGGTCAGGCCGACCCCGAAGACGATCAGGATCAGGCTGGTGTCCTTCAGGGCCACCACCATCTGGCTGATGATCGCCGGGATCATGATCTTCACCGCCTGGGGCAGCAGGATCACATTCATCACCTGGGACTTGCGCATCCCGATCGCGTACGCCGCCTCTGCCTGCCCGCGCGGGACGGCGTTGACGCCGGCGCGGAACACCTCGGCGAGCACGGCGCCGTTGTAGACGGTGAGGGACAGCACGACCGACCAGTAGGCGCCGTCCTCGATCGACATGCTGTTGAAGATCGCGTAGAACGAGAAGATCATCAGCATGATGACGGGCACGGCCCGGAAGAACTCCACGACCAGCCAGCTGACCCAGCGCACGGGCTTGCGGTCGGAGAGCTTGCCGACGCCGAACACGAGGCCGAAGACCAGGGCGCCGAGCACGGCCAGGACGGCCATGGTGATCGTGTCCAGCCAGGCCTCGCCGATCGCCCGCATGATGTTGGGCGTGACGAACGGCTCCCACAGGGCGTACTCGAACTGACCCGCGTCGTAGAGCCGCTTGACGGCGTAGGCGACGAGCGCGAGGAGCACCACCACCGCGACGATGGTGTAGATGCGGTGCCGGGCGACCGTCTTGGGTCCCGGCGCGTCGAAGAGGACTCCAGAAGCCATTACGCGATCCTCCAGCGTCGTTCGAAGGTGCCGGCGACGAGCGAGACGAGCTCGACCAGCACGACGTACCCGATGGCGAAGGCGATGAAGATGCCCCACCGCTCATCGGCGTTGTTGTTGGTCATGATCTTCATCTGCGCGGTCGCCTCGATGACGCCGAAGACGGCTGCCACCGACGTGTTCTTCAGCAGGGCGATCAGCGCGCTGGCCACCGGCGGCACAGACGCGCGGAAGGCCTGGGGGAGCACCACCTGGCGCATCACGCCGGTGAAGGGCAGTCCGACCGCCCGGGCCGCCTCGGCCTGGCCCAGCGGCACGGCGTTGACGCCCGAGCGGAGAGCCTCGCACACGAACGTCGAGGTGTAGAGCGTGAGAGACACGACCGCGGTGGAGAAGAACGAGGTGAAGTCGAAGGTCCCGATGTGGACGTCGACCCACTTGAAGTTGATGCCGATCTTCGGAGCGGCGAAGGAGAAGAAGAAGAACACGGCGAGCAGGGGCGTGTTGCGCACGATCGTCACGTAGGTCGCAGCGGCCTTGGCGAGCACGGAGATGGGGCCTACGCGCATCGCGACGAGGATCGTCCCGCCGATGAGGGAGAAGACCCCGGAGACGAGGAAGAGCAGCACGGTGTAGCCGAACGCCTTGAAGACGTCGGGAAGGCTTTCGAGTACGGCGTCCACGCCGCTCCTCTCCTGTGGTGGTCCGGTGGTGCAGTGATCGGTCCGGACCCGCGTCGAGCGGGTCCGGACCGATCAGTGGTGCGTCAGGTCAGGACTCGCAGGAGTCCATCTCGGGGAACTCGGGCGTCTCGACGCCCGAGGCGCCGAGGTTGGCCTCGAAGGCCTCGGCCCACTTGCCGTCCTCGTTGGCCGCAGTCAGCGTGTCGACGATCCACTGGCACATCTCGGGAGAGTCCTTGGAGTAGCCGACGCCGATGCGCTCCTCGGAGAACGGGTCGCCGACGACCTTGAGCTGGCCCTCGTTCTGCGCGGCGTAGCCGGCGAGGATCGTGCCGTCGGTGGTCATCGCCTCGACGGTGCCGTCGAGCACCTTGTCGACGCACTGGCTGTAGGTGTCGAAGCCGACCGGCTTCATGCCCTCGGCCTTGGCGTTGTCGAGCGAGGTCGAGCCCGTCACCGAGCAGACCTCCTTGCCCTGCAGGTCCTCGGGACCGGCCGCGTCGGAGTCCTCGGGGACCAGCAGCTGCTGGCCGGTCACCATGTAGGGGCCGGCCTGGCCGACGACCTGGCGACGCTCGTCGGTGATGGAGTACGACGCCAGCACCAGGTCGACCTTGCCCTCCTGGAGGAAGGGCTCGCGGTTGTCGGAGATGGTCTCGATGTACTTGACCTTCGACGTGTCCTCGGGGTCGATGCCCAGGCTGGCGACCAGGATCTTGGCGATGTCCACGTCGAAGCCGGTGGGCATGTCCGAGCCGGTCTCGTTGAAGCCGAGGCCGGGCTGGTCGTACTTGACGCCGACGTTGATGGTGCCCGCGTCGGCGAGCTCCTTCATGCGGGTGCCGTCGTCGAAGCTGGCGTCCTCGGACACCTCGACGTCGACGGACTCGGTGTCGGAGCCCGCGTCGCCGCAGGCCGCCAGGCTGAGTGCCAGTCCGATGCCGGCCACAGCGGCCTTGGTCCGGATGAATCGCATCTGCTTCTCCCTCGTGTGTTGGTGGGTCGATCAGTGCTTGAGGATCTTGCCGAGGAAGTCCTTGGCCCGATCCGACTGCGGGTTGGTGAAGAACTCCTCGGGGGTGTTCTCCTCGACGATCGCGCCGTCGGCCATGAAGACCACCCGGTCGGCCGCCGTACGGGCGAAGCCCATCTCGTGGGTGACCACGATCATCGTCATGCCGCCCTGCGCGAGGTCGACCATGACGTCGAGGACCTCCTTGATCATCTCCGGGTCGAGGGCCGAGGTGGGCTCGTCGAAGAGCATCACCTTGGGCTCCATGGCCAGCGCGCGAGCGATCGCGACGCGCTGCTGCTGGCCACCGGAGAGCTGGGCGGGGTACTTCTCGGCCTGGTGCCCGACGCCCACGCGGTCGAGGAGCTCTCGGGCCTTCTTCTCGGCCTCGGCCTTGCCGATGCCGCGGACCTTGATCGGCCCCAGGGTGACGTTCTCGAGGATCGTCTTGTGGGCGAAGAGGTTGAAGCTCTGGAAGACCATGCCGACCTCGGCGCGCAGGGCGGCGAGCGCCTTGCCCTCCTGCGGGAGCGGCTGGCCGTCGAGGGTGATGGTGCCGGCGTCGGTCGTCTCGAGGCGGTTGATCGTGCGGCACAGGGTGGACTTGCCGGAGCCGGAGGGTCCGATCACGACGACGACCTCACCGCGGGTCACGGTGAGCTCGATGTCCTTGAGGGCCTGCATCTGCCCGAAGTACTTTTGCACCCCGTCGAGCACGACCAGTGGTTCTCCGCGGCCGGCGCTGACGGACCCGTGCTCCATCGTCGTCATGAGCGCAACCTATAGCCCGGCGACCCTCGGGGGCCATCGACGTCGCGGGGGCACACGCAATCGTGACCGGAACGACGCCGCCCGGCGACCACGTGGGTCGCCGGGCGGGTCGGTTCCCCGCGCGCGTTCACTCGCGCGGGAGGGTGCTCACCGCAGGAGGCGGCGGTACTGCCGGGCCACCTCGGACGCGGAGGCCGCGTCGTCGAGGAACATCAGCCCGTCCATGCGGCAGTTGCACGGGTTGCGCTGCGACCCGTCCTGGGGGAAGGACCCGCCGATCTTGATGCCGCGCGGGTTGGTCGGGGACGTCCCGGTCCCGTCGACCTGCCACGGGTCGCCCGGGTTGGTGTAGAACCCGTCCACGGCCTGGCCGTTGCGGTACAGCGCCATCGTGCCGGCGGTGTAGTCGAACGTCGCCGCCAGGTGCACCCACTCCCCGTCCGGCAGCAGCTCCTGCCAGGGCGCGGTGGCCGCGAAGGTCTGCGACGACCCGGTGTCGAGCCGCCGGCCGAGGGCGACCAGCTTGAGCTCGCCGTTGACGTTGATCAGCTCGAGCAGGGCACGGACGCCGTGCCCGTCGGAGTTGCCCGACAGCACGCCGGCGAGGCCGATGGCGTTGAAGCCCGCCGTCGGGTTGGTGCCGCCCATCTTGAACCAGCCCATCACGGTGATGCCCTCGGCGCCAGCGAACCGTGACAGGGAGGCCACGCCGTCGCTGTCGGACTCGTAGACCCCCGCCTTCCACGGAGTGCCGGTCGGCGACTCGGCCGTGCTGTGCAGCTGGAGGGCGTTGTTGGAGCCGGGGTAGGCGCCGTCGTCCACCCGCATCTGCTCGCCACCGTTGACGAGGCGGATCAGCGTCCGGCTCGGGCCCTGGTCGACCTCGTAGGAGTCGTTGGCGGCGAAGGGGTGCTCGAAGTCGTACGCCGCCACGACGTCGTCCGCGAGTGCCGGCTCGACGTCCTGCGGCACCGGGGCCCGGGTGGTGTCGACGACCTTCCAGACCATCCCGTTGGCCTTGGCCAGCAGGTAGAGGCTGCGGTCGTCGTCGGTGCCGAAGCGCAGGTCGACACGGCCGTCACCGACGAAGTCGGACATCCGCATCCGCGTGCCGGCGGTGTCGTAGAGCTGGAGCTCCTGCACGGTCGCCTCGCGGGCGGAGTCGTCGCGCATGTGCGCGGCGGTGGTGTAGTAGACCTCGCCCTTGACGAGGTCGCCGAAGACGTACTTGCCCTTCAGGCCGGGCAGGTCGCCCCGGTGCACGTGGCCGCCGGAGATGGCGTGGCCCGAGTCGGAGTTGCAGCCCCAGTTGGCCGGTGTCTCGTGCGCGTACGACGCCACGGGGAAGTCGTAGCCCTTCGCGGCCTGCTCCTCGGTCATCGGGTCGAGGCGGCACTGCGTGTCGTTCTGGTAGTCCAGGCGCGACTCGACGTCCGGCCAGCCGAAGTCGTCACCCCGGTCGACCTCGTAGACGGCCTCGATGGCGCGCTGGCCGATGTGGCCGAGGAACATCTCGTGCTTGCCCTCCGCGTCCCAGCTGAACCGGTGCGGGTCGCGCATGCCGATCGCCCAGATCTCTCCGAGCGCTCCGGGCTCGCCGACCCACGGGTTGGTGTCGGGGACGCCGTACTGACCGTTGGGCGAGTCGGTGCCGGCCGGGTCGATGCGCAGGATCTTGCCGGACGGGTCGGACAGCCGCTGGGGGATGTCGGACTCGACGCCGTACCCACCGTCGCCGACGGCGAGGTAGAGCAGGCCGTAGTCCTCGTCGCCGGGCTCCGCGGTCGGGTTGAAGTCGATCTGCTGGATGGCGTGGATCTGCGAGGCGAACCGGTAGCGGAACAGCTCACGACGGGTGCCGTCGAAGGTGTCGGCGGCCGGGTCGTCGGCGGTCCACTCGGTGACGACGCTCTGCACGCCGCTCGAGCGGAGCGGCTGCCCCTCGTAGGTCTGCTCACCGGGAGCGGTCGGGTTCTCGGTGTGGGTCGTGTAGAACTTCCCGTTGTCCTCGAACTCGGGGTGGAAGGTCACGAAGCCGAAGCCCGAGCCCAGTCCGCGCCAGGCCAGGAACTCCGGGAACTCGGCCTTGACGTCGAGGTAGACCGACGGCTGACGGTCCTCGAGGAAGTAGAGCTGGCCGTTGAGGTCCGGGACGTAGAGCCGGTCCGAGCCGTCGGGGATCTCACCGATGTGGTTGATCCGGTTGTGGCGGGTGCCGATGCGGACGTCGGTCCACGGACCGTTGGGCGTCGACGCCGGCAGCTGGGCGTACTCCTCGAGCACGAGCCCGAGCGTGGAGGGGAGCGGGTCGGGCGGGATCGGGGGTGCGCCGGGCCCGGAGGGGTCCTGCGCGGTGGCCGGGGTGGCCAGGGGGGAGAGAGCCGCTGCCATCAGTGAAGTGGTGGCGGCAGCGACCCACCAGCGTGTCGTTCGCATGGGGTGTCCCTACTGTTGTGGTGGTTGGAGACAACTGCTGCCGCGGTTTCCTTGGCCGGGTCCGTGGCAGCCCTCGTCGGTCCCCCGACGCAGTCAGGGGACCGACGGGGATCAGGAGACGGTCACGAGACCGTGCCGACCGCGCGGAAGTGCCGCGCGCGGCCGTAGTTGTCGAACGAGCCGAAGCCGACCCGTCCGCCGGAGAAGGTGGTGTCCGTGGCGGTCATCAGGGGCTCGCTCGCCCCGTCGACGTACGCCGCGATCTCGCCGCTGGCGGCGTCGTACTCGACCCGCACGTCGTGCCACTCGGCGTCCGTCACCGCGGGGGGAGCGCCCACCGAGCCGTTCCACTGGTCGTCGATGCGGCGGCGGTCGGCGTTGTCGACGACGAAGATCCCGTTGTGGGGATAGATCGTGTTGTCCTGCGAGAAGTGCGCGTAGTAGAAGCGCTTCGGGCCCTGGTAGTTCCACACCACGATCACGTCGCGGTTGCTCACCGTGACCGACTCGTCGAGCCGGACCTCCGTGTCGATGGTGACGTCGGTGAGCTCGGGACCCTTCGAGACGATGGCGTACTCGAACGGGCGTCGCACCCCGTCGTTGGGGTTCGTGCCCGGCCGGGTGAGCACGAGCTGGTTGCCGTCGTAGTCCCACAGGTCGTCGGTCAGCGGGTCCCAGTGCTGCGGCGTCGCCGGGGCGACGACGTGCACCTGCTCCGGCCCGACGGCCGCCTCCGGGGCGGCTCCGGCCAGGGTCGGGGTGAGGGCCAGCGCCCCCGCCCACGCGGCGATCCCGAGCGTGATCGTCCTCCGTCTGTGCTGCATGTGCTCACGTCCTTTCCGAGTTGATGTGAGTGGTGCGCGACCGGGAGCCGTGGGTCAGAGGTGCGGCTCCACGAGCTCGACGTAGCGACGCGCGAGGGTGGCCAGGACGGCGTCGCCGTCGGCGGCCCAGACGTCGGCGTTGAAGATCTCCACCTCGACGTCGCCGCGGTAGCCGGCAGCGGCGACGCAGGCGGTGAGGTGGGGGAAGTCGATGTGCCCGTCGCCCATCATCCCGCGGGAGAGCAGGGTGTCGGCGGGGAGCGGGGTGATCCACTCGCACACCTGGTAGCTGGCGATGCGCGCGCCGGCGCGGGCGACCTGCTCCTCGACGCCCGGCTCCCACCAGACGTGGAAGGTGTCGACGACGACGCCGACGGCCTCCACCGGGAGCGGCTCGGCGATGTCGAGGGCCTGGGCCAGCGTGGACACGACGCCGCGGTCGGCGGCGAAGATCGGGTGCATCGGCTCGATGGCGAGACGGACGCCGACCTCGAGGGCGTGCGGGACCAGGGCCTCGACCGCGGCGGCGGCCCGTGCCCGGGCGCCGACCAGGTCGCGGTCGCCGGCGGGCAGGCCGCCGGGCACCAGCACCAGGCACGGGGCGCCGAGCTCGGCGGCCTCGTCGAGGGCGCGGCGGTTGTCGTCGTGGCGCTCGCGCTGCTCGGCCGGGTCGGCGGTGGTGAAGAAGCCTCCGCGGCAGACCGACGAGACGCGCAGCCCGGCGTCGCGCAGCCAGCCGGCGGCCGTGCTGACCCCGACCTCGAGGACCGGCTCGCGCCACGCCCCGATCGAGGGGAGGCCGGCCCGCCCGCACCCGTCGATGGCCTCGCGCAGCGACCAGCCGTCGACCGTCTTCTGGTTGAGCGACAGCCGCGCCAGCCGCGGGTCGCCGGGCTCCGGGGTGGTCGTGCGGGCAGGGGCGCCGCTGGGGACGTCGGTGCCGGTGACTGTTGTCGTGGCGGTCATCGGGTGACCCCCGCGCCCTCGAGCCACACGCCGAGCCGGTGGGCGGCGAGGTCGGGATCGGGCAGCAGCCGGGCGTCGTTGGCCAGCTCGAACAGCCGACCCAGGTGCACGGCGCTGCGCGCCGACTGGAGGCCGCCGACCATCGTGAAGCCCGGCTGGTGGCCGCTGAGCCACGACAGGAACGCGATGCCGGTCTTGTAGTGGTAGGTCGGGGCCTCGAAGACGTGGCGCGAGAGCGGCAGCGTCGGCGCCATCTCCGCGTCGTACGTCGCGAGGTCGCCCTCGTCGAGCGCCGCCAGCGCCGCGGCGGCCGCGGGCGCGATTGCCGCGAAGGCGCCCAGCAGCGCGTCGGAGTGGTGGGTGCCGTCCCCCCGGATCAGCTCGGGGTAGTTGAAGTCGTCGCCGGTGTAGAGGCGCACCCCCGCAGGGAGCGCTGCCCGGAGGCCGAGCTCGTGCTCGGCGGAGAGCAGCGAGACCTTGACCCCGTCGACCTTGTCGGCATGGGCGCGGACGAGGTCGAGGAAGGTCGCGGTGGCGGCGTCCACGTCGGTGCTGCCCCAGTAGCCGCGCAGGTGCGGGTCGAACACCTCGCCGAGCCAGTGCAGGACGACGGGCTCGCGCACCTGGCCGAGCACCGCGTCGTACACCGACAGGTAGTCGTCAGGGGTGCGGGCCAGGGCGGCGAGGTGCCGCGAGGCCATCACGATGACCTGCGAGCCGCACGACTCGACGTACGCGACCTGTTCGAGGTAGGCCTCGCGCACGTCGGCCAGCGAGGCGAGGTCGGTGGCGTGGTCGGTGCCGGCGCCGGAGGCGATCCGGGCGCCGTGCTCGCGGGCCTGGTCGGCGCTGCGGCGGACGAGCTCCTGCACGGCCGGCCAGTCGAGGCCCATGTTGCGCTGTGCGGTGTCCATCGCCTCGGCGACGCCGAAGCCGTAGGAGAACAGGTGCGCCCGGAAGGCCAGGGTCGCGTCCCAGTCGACGACAGCGGGGGCGCCGGGCACGTTCTCGCCGCGCGGGTCGGCCACCACGTGGGCGGCGGCGAAGCAGACCCGGCTGGTCGAGCCACCCGGTCGCTGCTGCCACTCCCGCGGCTCACGGAGCTCGACGTCGCGCCATCCGCCGTCGGGACCCGGGATCCCGACGGCGGACCTGTGGCGGGTGGTACTGGTGATCGAGGGAGCACTCACGGCATCTCGATCCGACGGCCCTCGGCCGAGGACTGGAGGCCGGCGTCGACGAGCCGCAGGCCGCGCACGCCGGCGGCGAAGTCGTAGGGGTGCTGCCGGCCGTGGTGCACGTCGAGCAGGAACTCCTCCCACTGCGCGCGGAAGCCGTTGCCGAACTCCTGGTTGTCGGGGATCTCGCGCCACTGGCCGCGGAAGTCCTCGGTGGTGGGGAGGTCGGGGTTCCACACCGGCATCGGCGTGGACTCGCGGGGCTGGATGCGGCAGTTGAAGAGGCCGGCGACCGCCGAGCCGTGGGTGCCGTCGACCTGGAACTCGACGAGCTCCTTGCGCTCGACCCGCACCGCCCAGCTCGAGTTGACCTGGGCGATGATCCCGCCGGCCAGCTCGAAGATCGCGTACGCCGCGTCGTCGGCCGTGGCGTCGTACCGCTCGCCCTGCTCGTCCCAGCGCTCCGGGATGTGCGTGACGGCCTTGGCGGTGACCGCCTCGACGCCGCCGAAGAGGTTCTCCAGGACGTAGTTCCAGTGGCAGAACATGTCGAGGACCATCCCGCCGCCGTCCTGGGCGCGGTAGTTCCAGCTCGGGCGTTGGGCCGGGAGCCCGTCGCCCTCGAAGACCCAGTAGCCGAACTCGCCGCGGACCGAGAGGATCCGGCCGAAGAAGCCGGAGTCGACGAGCCGCTTGAGCTTCATCAGGCCCGGCAGGTAGAGCTTGTCGTGCACGACGCCGTTGATGATGCCGTGCCGGGCGGCCGCGTCGACGAGCTCGTTGCCCTCCTCGACCGACTCGGCGATCGGCTTCTCGGTGTAGACGTGCTTGCCGGCCGCGGCGGCCTTGAGGATCGCCTTCTTGCGCTCGCTGGTGACCTGCGCGTCGAAGTAGATCGGCGCCGGGTCCTCGGCGAGGACGGTGTCGAGGTCGGTCGACCAGTCGGCGATGCCGTGCTGGTCGGCCATCCGGGCGAGCTTGTCGGCGTTGCGGCCCAGCAGCACCGGCTCCACCTGGAGGCGGGTGCCGTCGGGCAGCGCGATGCCGCCGTCGTCGCGGATGGCGAGGATGGAGCGCAGCAGGTGCTGGCGGTAGCCCATCCGGCCGGTGACGCCGTTCATGAGGATGCGGTAGGTCGTGTCGGACACGGTGTCTCCTGGATCAGGTCGTGGGGGCGGTCGAGGGACGGCCGCCCAGGTAGAGCTCGGCCAGCTGGGGGTCGCGGAGCAGCTCGTCGGCCGGTCCGGAGATGTGCACCCGGCCGAGGTCGAGGACGCAGCCGAGATCTGCGGTCTCGAGGGCACGGCGGGCGTTCTGCTCGACGAGCAGCACCGCGGTGCCGGCGTCGCGCATGCGCACGACCTGCTCGAAGACGGTGCCGGTGGCCTTGGGGTCCAGGCCCATGGACGGCTCGTCGAGGAGCACGACCTGCGGGCTGACCATCAGCGAGCGGGCGAACTCCACCTGCTTCTGCTGGCCTCCGGACAGGGCCCCCGCGAGGGCGGTCCACCGCTCGGCGACGACGGGGAACAGGCTCTTGACGAAGTCGACGCGGTCGGACACGACGGACTTGTCCTTGACGGAGTAGGCGCCCAGCAGGACGTTCTCCGCGACCGTCATCTCCTTGAAGACGCTGTGGCCCTGGAGGACGTGGGAGAGCCCGGCGGTCAGCATCTGCTGCGGCGAGTTCTTCGTGACGTCCTGACCGGCGACCCGGATGGTGCCCGAGCGGGGGGTGAGCATCCCGCTGGCCACCTTGAGGACCGTGGACTTGCCGGCGCCGTTGGGGCCGACGAGGCAGACCACGGTGGCCGGCGGGACCGTCACGGTGAGGCCGCGCAGCACCAGGGCCGCCCGGCCGTAGCCGGCCTCGATGTCGGTGAGCTCGAGCAGGGGCTGTTCCGTTGGGCGCGAGGGTGTCGCCTGCGGCGCCACGCTGCCGCGCGTTGATTCAGATGCCAAGGTAGGCCTCCAGGACTCGGGGGTCGCTCTGCACGACCGACGGCGGGCCTTCGCAGATCTGCCGGCCACGGTCGAAGACGACGACGTGGTCGGACAGGCTCATGACGAGGTCCATGTTGTGCTCGACGATGAGGAACGTCTTGCCCTCGGCGTTGAGGTCGCGCACGAGGGTGGCGATCCGGTCGATGAGGGCGGGGTTCACGCCGCCCGCCGGCTCGTCGAGCATGATCGTCTCGGGGTCGGCCATCAGCACGCCGGCCAGCTCGAGCAGCTTCTGCTGGCCGTAGGAGATGTCCCGGGCCTCGCTGTTCTCGAGGTGGTCGATGCCGACCCGGCTCAGCAGCTCGCGGGCCCGGTCGACCTCGGCGGTGCTGCGTGCCGGGGCGGCCAGGTGACGCAGGCTGGTGGAGCGGACGGCCACCAGCATGTTCTCCATGACGGTCATCCGGGGGAAGACCCGGCACAGCTGGAAGCTGCGGCCGATGCCGGCGCGGGCGATCCTGTGCGACGCCTTGCCGGTGATGTCGTCCCCGAGGTACGTCGCGCGCCCCGAGTCGGGCTTGATCATCCCGGTGACGCAGTTGAAGAACGTGGTCTTGCCCGAGCCGTTGGGGCCGATGAGGGCGTTGACCTTGCCGTGGTGGAACTGCACGGACGCGCCGTCCACGGCGGTGACGCCGCCGAACGACTTGCTCAGGCACTCGGTGGCAAGCCCGATGCGGGTGCCGGTCGCGGTCTCTGTCATCGCTGCACTCCTTCGGAGAGGCGGTCGGTCGACTCGTCGTCGGTGGCCGGGTCGGCCGCGGTGCTCGCACCCGGACCGGACGCCGTACGCCGCTGCTCGGCCAGCTCGCCGGCGCTGACCTCGCGGATGGAGGCGGCCTGCGGGCGGAACCGGTCGATGAGCTGGGAGACCGCCGGGATGATCCCGTCGGGCATGAAGAGCACGACGACGCCGAGCAGGAGCCCCATGGCGACGAGGTGGAACTGGGTGTCGCCGTACTGGTTCTTGAAGAACTCGACGGCGTACCCGACGATCACCGCGCCGAGGAAGGGACCGAGCAGGCTGCGGATCCCGCCGAGCAGGCTCATCAGCACCATGTAGGAGCCGACCAGGATCGAGAACTGGAAGATCGGGTCGAGGAAGCCGAACCACAACGCGTACATGCCGCCGCCGAGGGCGGTGAAGAACGCCGAGATGACGAACGCCGTCAGCTTGTAGTTGAAGGTGGGGACGCCCAGCGACTGGGCCTTGTCCTCGTCCTCGCGGATCGCCTTGAGGCCGGTGCCGAAGCGGGAGCGGTCGATCGCCCACCACACCAGCAGCGCCACCGCGAGCAGCGCCGCGTGGAGGTAGAAGAAGCGCTCGTGCTGCTCGGGACGCAGCACCGACTCGTCGAAGGGCCGCGGGACCCGCAGGCCGTTGGAGCCGCCGGTGACCTCGCCCCACGACTGGAAGACCAGCAGCAGGATGAGCACCATCGCGATCGAGACGATCACGAAGGAGGCGCCGCGGACCCGGAGGCTGGCGATGCCGATCGGCACCGCGAGCACCGCGACCCCGAGGCCGCCGAGGATCATCGCGACCCACGGGTTGATCCCGGTGTGGATCACCAGGAGGGCGGTGCCGTAGGCGCCGAGACCGGAGTACGACGCGTGGCCGAGCGAGATGTAGCCGGTGAAGCCGCCGACGAAGTTCCACGACGTGGCGAGCACGGCGTAGCTCATGATGACGACGCCGACCGACAGGATGAACGGGTCCGGGGCCAGGCTCGGGAAGGCCAGCACGGCGGCGGCCAGGACGAGGAGGCCCATGCCCTTGGTGAGCATCCCTCCGCGGCTCGTGGTGTCAGAAGCGCTGGGCAAGACGACCTCCGAAGAATCCCTGCGGTCGCACCATCAAGGTGGCGAACAACGCGACGTAGAAGATGGTCTGGGCCCAGGTCGTCCCGAGCGGGATCTGGAGCAGGCTCTGGCCGAGGCCGAGGAGCATGGCCGCGATCGCGGCGCCCGGGATGCTCCCGAGGCCACCGACCACGATGATCGCCATCAGCGGGCCGATCCAGTGCCAGTGCAGCGACGGGTAGATCGTGGAGTCCAGGGCGAGTGCCGTGCCGCCGATGGCGGCGGTGGCGAGCCCCAGCCCGAAGCCGTAGCCGGCGATCCGGTCGGTGTTGATGCCGATCAGGCGGGCCGCGTCGGGGTGCTGGATCGTGGCCCGCAGCGCCTGCCCGAACTGCGTCATCTTGAGGATCAGGAAGAGCGCGCCGAGCGAGACGGCCGCCAGGCCGAAGGCGATCAGCTTGACCACGGCGATGTTGGCGCCGAAGAGCTCGATGCTCTCACCGCTGTAGGGGAGCCGGATCCGGCGCTGGGTGCCGCTGAAGACGAAGCCGAGCATCCCCTCGATCACCAGGGCGATCGAGAAGGTCAGCAGCACCGACATCATCGTCAGGGTCGCCGGGCGCAGCCGCGAGATGAGCAGCCGCTGCATCAGCACGCCGGTGACGAAGAACAGCGGCACGGTCACGACGAGCGAGAGCAGCGGGTCGAGGCCGGTCTCGGTGGTGAAGAACCACGCGAGGTAGGCCGCGAGGATGAGGAACGCCGAGTGGGCGATCATCACGACCCGCATCACGCCGAAGTAGAGGGTGAGGCCGGCGGCCAGGAGGGCGTAGAGCCCACCCAGCAGCACGCCCAGCACCAGGCTCTGGAAGAACAGGGACATCAGGTTGCCTTTCGGTGGGTCGGGCTACCGGTCACCACTCGGGCTTCTCGAGGATGAGGTCGGCCTCGGCGGCGTCCTCGGGCAGCACGATCCGGATCTCTCCGTCGACGTACTGCTGGATGAGGTGGGCGCCCTCGGGGCGGCCCTCGGCGTCCCACGTCAGCGGGCCGACGACGGTGTCGACCTCGTTGTCGCGCAGCCAGTCGATGAGCTGCTGCTGGCACTCCGGGTCGGGGTCGGCGCAGCCGACGGCCTCGACGGCGGCGGCCACGACCTGGCCGGTCGTCCACGCGTTGGCCTCGTCCTCGGCCGGCGGGGTCCCCTCGCGCTCGGTGTAGTACTCCACGAACTCGGCGTTGGTGGGGTAGTCCGCCTCGGGGGTGTAGCCGGTGGGGGAGAGGATGCCCTCGGTCTCGTCGCCGATGGCCTCGGGGAACTCCGGGTTGGTCGGTGCGGTCGAGAAGGCGGCCATCTTGGGCTGGTAGTCGAGCTGGCGCAGCGACACGATCATGTTGACGGCGTCCTGGTACTGCGTGCCGCCGACCACGACGTCGGCCTTGCTGTCGGCGATCTTGGCCGCGATCGAGCCGAAGTCGGTCGTGTTGGGCGGGTAGACCTCGTCCACGACGGTCTCGACGCCCATCTCCTCGAGGCGGGTCTTGAGGCCGTAGGCCGTGCCCATCGCGAACGGGTCGTCCATGGCGGCGTACGCCGCGGTCTTGGGCCGCTCCGCCTCGGGCAGCGCCTCGATGGCGTCGGCGAGGTAGTTGTAGTGGTCGTCCGCGACCGCGGGGGCGGCGTAGAAGAGATTGTCGAAGCCCTGGGTGAAGACCTCCTCCGCGGCGCCGGCGGGCTCCACGAAGAGGAAACCGTAGTCCTTGGCCACCTGGGCGGCGGGGACGACGAGGCGGGTGGAGAAGGGGCCGAAGACGAGGTCGACGCCATCCTGGTTGATGAGCTTCTCGTAGTCGGAGGCGACCCGGTCGGCGTTGGACTGGTCGTCGAGGATCGTCAGCTCGACGTCGCGCCCGAGCAGGCCGCCGTTGTCGTTGACGTAGTCGGCCCAGGCCTCGTAGCCGCGCTGGACCCCCTTGCCCGGCTCGCTGAAGTCGCCGGTGAGCGGGAGGGAGATGCCGATGGTGATGGGACCCTCGCCCTCCTCGCCCTCGTCACTGGAGCCGGAGCTCATGCACCCGGTGAGGGTGAGGGCGGATGCCAGGGCCAGGACGCCGAGGCGGTGGTGGGTTGTGACCTTCATGTCGCTCCTCTACGCTGAACGTAAGCGCTTTCGTAAGCGCTTTCGGTTACTGTAGGCAACACACGACGGATGTGGCAAGGGTCACAGCACAACTCGTGTCCGAGGACCCGGAGGGGGACACGTTGGCGAAGGGCAGGCCCACGCTGCGGCTGCAGGACGTCGCCGAGGCCGCGGGCGTCTCGATCGCAACCGCCTCGCGCAGCCTGTCGCGCACGGCGGGCGTCAGCGAGGAGGTCGCCGAGCGGGTGCGCGGGGTCGCCCGGGACATGGGGTACGTCGCCAACGTCCACGCGCGCAGCCTCGCGGGCGGCGCGTCCCGGTCGGTCGGGCTGGTGGTCCACGAGATCGGCGACCCCTACTTCACCGAGATCGCCAGCGGCGTGCTGCGCGTGGGAGCCCGGGAGGGGCTGACCGTCCAGATCTGCCACACCGGCCGCGACCCCCAGCAGGAGCTCGAGCAGATCCGCACCCTCATCGCCAACCGCGTCGGCGCGATCGTCATCGCCGGCTCCGGCTTCGTGGACCCCGCCGACCAGGCCGCGGCCAAGGCCGACCTGGCGAGCTACCGCCGCTTCGGTGGCCGGGTCGCGGTGATCGGGCGCCACCACCTCAGCGCCGACGCCGTGCTGCCCGACAACCTGACCGGGGGCCGGGCCGTCGCCCGGCACCTGCTCGACCTCGGCCACCGTCGGATCGCCGTCGTCGCCGGCATGCGGTCGCTGACCACCGTGGCCGACCGGCTGGCCGGGATCGAGGAGGCCTTCGCCGCGGCCGGGATCCCCTTCGCGGACGTGCCGGTGGTCGAGGCGCCCTTCACCCGCCTCGGCGGCAAGCAGGCGGCGGAGGAGATCCTGGCCGCCCACCCCGACGTCACCGCGATCCTCGCCCTCAACGACGACATGGCCATCGGGGTGCTGTCGGTGCTGCGCGACCGGGGCATCGCGGTGCCGGGCCGGATGTCGGTCACCGGCTTCGACGACGTGGCCGTCGCGGTCGACCTGGCCCCCGCGCTCACGACCGTGCGGCTGCCGATGGTCGACATGGGGGAGCAGGCCCTGCTGATGGCCCTCAAGGAGCCCTCGGCGCGACCGCGACGTCGTACGGCCGAGTGCGACCTGGTCGTGCGCGACTCGACCGCGGTGCCCGAGTCATGACCCGGGTCCTCGTCGCCCCCGACAAGTTCAAGGGCACCCTCCCGGCGTACGACGTCGCGCGGGCCGTCGCGCTCGGCCTGCGGCGGGTGCACCCGGACGCCGAGGTAGAGCTGCTGCCGGTGGCCGACGGGGGCGACGGCACGCTCGACGCGGCGATCTCGGCCGGCTTCGAGCGGGTGCCGGTGACGGTGGCCGGCCCGACCGGCGAGCCGGTGGAGACGGCGTACGCACGTCAGGGGACGACCGCGGTGGTCGAGATGGCCGACGCGTGCGGGCTGGAGCGCCTGCCCGGTGGGGTGCCGGCCTCGCTCACCGCCTCCAGCCGGGGCCTCGGCGAGGTAATGGCGGCCGCGCTCGACGCGGGCTGCCGCGAGCTCGTCGTGGGCATCGGCGGCAGCGCGAGCACCGACGGCGGTGCCGGCCTGCTGGCCGCGCTCGGGGCCGTGGCCTCGCCCGCGGTCCCGGACGGCGGTGCTGCTCTCGTGGACGTCTCCGCCCTCGCGCTCGACGCGCTGCACCCCGGCCTCGCGGACGCGCGGGTCGTGGTGGCCTGCGACGTCGACAACCCGCTGACCGGTCCCGAGGGCGCTGCGGCGGTCTACGGGCCGCAGAAGGGCGCGTTGCCCGAGCAGGTGGGCGAGCTCGACGCGGCCCTGTCGCACTGGGCCGACGTGGTCGCGACCTCGACCGGCGCCGACCGTCGCGATGCCCCCGGGGCGGGGGCCGCGGGGGGCGTCGGCTTCGCCCTCGTGGCCGCGCTGGGCGCCGAGCTGCGCCCCGGCATCGGGCTGCTGCTCGACCTGCTCGGCTTCGCCGACCGGGTGGCCGGCGCCGACCTGGTGGTGACCGGCGAGGGCTCGCTGGACGCCCAGAGCCTGCGCGGCAAGGCACC
The DNA here is from genome assembly GCF_003047265.1 of Nocardioides terrigena. Classification (GTDB taxonomy): domain Bacteria; phylum Actinomycetota; class Actinomycetes; order Propionibacteriales; family Nocardioidaceae; genus Nocardioides; species Nocardioides terrigena. The sequence continues at coordinate 512,492 of NZ_PZYY01000001.1, forward strand.
GGTCGGGGTCGCCACCGCGGCCGGTGCCGCGGGAGTGCCCGTCGTCGCGGTCTGCGGGCGCCGGCTGCTCGACGACGACGAGCTGGCCGCCGGCGGCATCGGCGCGGCGTACGCCCTGACGGACGTCGAGCCCGACGTGGACACCTGCATGCGTGAGCCGGCGCGGCTGCTCGCCGACCTCGGCGAGCTGCTCGCGCGGCGTCACCTCACCTGAGCGACCTCGCGGTCACGGGCCGGCAGCCGTAGCAGCGCCGTCCCGTGACCACCCCCCGGACCGGCGAGCCGAGCGAGGGCCGTCGTCAACACCCGGCTCGCCGATCGGGGAGCACCTCGGGCCGGTCCGGCCACGGGGCCGTCCCCGCGCGGCCCGGGTGGCGACGCCGACGACCCCCGTAGCGGTGTAGCCCGCCACCTCCGCGGCCGTGGTCCACGCGATCCAGCGGGTCCACACGTCGCGGCGGTTCGTCGGCGCCTCCATGCCTCGATCCTCGTCCGTCCGCCCTCGGCGGGGCAGGGGCCAAGGTCCTCGCCGGTGCCGTCGACCGGCACTGATCGGCCTCGGGGACACCCGGAGGCGGGGTGGGGTCGTCCGGTCAGGACTCGCAGCCGCTGACCCGCTCGGCCACGCAGGTGTCGACGCCGGTGCCGCCGCCTGCCGAGTCATCGCCGTCGCCACCGTCGAGGCGGTCCGCGACGACGGTCTTCCTGGTCCCGAGCGTCTCCACCGTGCCGAAGGGCCCGTCCATGGTGATGCGATAAACGTGCTCCCGGCCCCGGCTCTCCAGGACGTCGTCACCGGACTCGCCGTACACCTCCGACGTCCGGACGCACTCGCGGGTGAGGGGGAAGGGTCTCAACAGCGGGTCCAGCTCCTCCGTGTCCACCCCCACACGCAGGTGGTCGTCACCCCCGCGCCCGCGCAGGACCACGTGGCAGGCGCTCGCCCGCAGCACGTCGCCCGCGTCGGAGCCGATCAGCTCCACGCGGGTGTCCGCGCCCGGGTCAACCCAGTGGGGGAGCTGCACGACGAGACCCTCGACGCCCGAGAACGCGTACGACGCCTGCTGCGACCCGTCCGACAGGTCCAGCCGTTGCGTGGAGAGGTCGGCGGTGAGGGTGCGCGCCCGGCCGGACACGTGCAGCGTGTCGGTGCCGTCGCCCAGGTCCAGCAGGAGCGGGGGCGCGTGCACATCGATCCCGAGCGTGACCTCGTCGTCCCCGCCGAGGGTGCGGAGGGTCTGCGGGCTACCGCCCTCCATCCGGACGGCGTCGTCACCCTCGGAGCCGGTGAACGACGACGGGCCCGACGTGCTCAGCACGTACCGCTCCATCCCTTGCCATCGCACGAAGGGACGACCGCGGTGGGTCGCCCGGCGGGATGCGGCGTCGACCGACAGGGAGCCGCCCTGTGACGACAGCTTCAGCTCGTCCCGGCCGCCGCCGCCGTCGATCGTCACACCGCGGTGGGCGGTACCGCGATCCACCCCCACCGAGTCGTCGCCGGCGCCGAGCAGGATGCGGTCCCGGTTGACCCGACCCCGGACGCCCGTCCAGACCGAGTCGACGCCCGGGCCGCCGAGGTAGGTGTCCCTGCCCTCGTCGAGCGAGGCGATGACGCGGGTGTGGGTCTCGACCAGCACGCGGTCGTTCCCGGGCCCGGGGACGACGTACGCCCCGAGGCCTGCGCGCCCGGTTCGGACGCAGATCGTGTCGTGGCCGCGGCCGGCGTCGACGTACGCACGGCGAGCGCGCACCACGATCACGTCCGGGCCGGGCGTGCCCTCCACGACGCGCGCCGAGGAGACGATGGTGGGCCGCTGGCCATCGCAGGGGGCGACGACCGCGCCCACGGGCGGTACGACGCAGAGCAGTGCCGCCGTGCCGGCGAGCGCGAGCAGGGCGCTGGTCCTCATCCTCATGTCCCCCTGGATCGTGACGAGGAGCCGGACGCTAGCAGCGGGAGGCGCGGTCCGTTGCTGCTTCGACCGAGCAGGGTCAGAGGGTGCGGACCGTCCCGGCGTCGGGGTCCCAGCGGCGCAGCTCGACGAGGCGGAGGGCGAGGTCCTCGTGGCCGATCGCCTCGAGCGCGGCCGGGACCGCGGAGCGCGGCACCCGCCGGGCCAGGGTCACGTGCGGCAGCCATCCCGGGTGCTTGGCGTGCGGCACCTCGCCGCGCAGTGCGAGCACCGCACCGATGAGCGCGTCGGGGACGTCGAGCAGCCGGACGACGGACACCCGAGCGCCCCCGAGCAGCGCGATCCCCGACGCCCGCGACTCGACCGGGAGGGACGTCCCGAGCCGGGTCATCGCGACCTCATCGTGCTCCGGCCCGAGGGTCTCGGCGGTGAGGACGGTGACGTGCGGGGTGTTGGTCATGCCCTTGTGGTCGAGCTGCGAGGGGAGCCCGGCGTCGCGCAGCGCCTGCCAGTCGCGGAGGACGGCCTCGCGTCCCTCGTCGTCGGGCAGCAGCTCGAAGGCGTGCAGGCGCGGCATGGGTCCGAGGGTAGACGCGTGCGATTCCCTCGGCCCCGAGCGCCCGCCGTACCCTTGACCGGTCATGACTGCCATTCCCGAGACGCTGCCTGAGACGCCTGCACGCACCTACGAGGTCCGCACCTACGGGTGCCAGATGAACGTCCACGACTCCGAGCGCCTCACCGGGCTGCTGGAGGACGCGGGGTACGTCGCCACTCCCGCCGGCGCGCAGGCCGACGTGGTCGTCTTCAACACCTGCGCGGTCCGCGAGAACGCCGACAACAAGCTCTACGGCAACCTCAGCCACTTGGCGCCGATCAAGGCCGCCAACCCCGACATGCAGATCGCCGTCGGCGGTTGCCTCGCGCAGAAGGACCGCGCCACGATCACGGACAGGGCGCCGTACGTCGACGTCGTCTTCGGCACCCACAACATCGGCTCGCTGCCGGCCCTCCTCGACCGCGCCCGCTCGCACCAGGAGGCGCAGGTCGAGATCCTCGAGTCGTTGTCGGTCTTCCCCTCGACCCTGCCGACCAAGCGGGACTCGGCGTACGCCGCGTGGGTCTCGATCTCGGTCGGCTGCAACAACACGTGCACGTTCTGCATCGTCCCGGCCCTGCGGGGCAAGGAGAAGGACCGCCGCCCCGGCGAGATCCTCGCCGAGGTCGAGGCGCTGGTCGCCGAGGGCGTCACCGAGATCACCCTGCTGGGCCAGAACGTCAACGCCTACGGCGTGGAGTTCGGCGACCGGCAGGCCTTCTCCAAGCTGCTGCGCGCCTGCGGCGAGGTCGAGGGCCTCGAGCGGGTCCGCTTCACGTCGCCGCACCCGGCCGAGTTCACCGACGACGTCATCGAGGCGATGGCCGAGACGCCCAACGTGATGCACCAGCTGCACATGCCGCTGCAGTCGGGCTCCGACCGGCTGCTGCGCGCGATGCGCCGCTCCTACCGCTCCTCCAAGTTCCTCGGCATCATCGAGCGGGTCCGCGCGGCCATGCCCGACGCGGCGATCACCACCGACATCATCGTGGGCTTCCCCGGCGAGACCGAGGAGGACTTCCTCGAGACGATGCGCGTGGTGCGCGAGTCCCGCTTCTCCGGCGCCTTCACCTTCCAGTACTCCCCGCGCCCCGGCACCCCGGCCGCCACCATGGAGGACCAGGTGCCGCCGGAGGTCGTCAAGGACCGATACCTGCGCCTCTCCGAGCTGGTCACCCAGATCGCCTGGGACGAGAACAAGGCCCTGGTCGGCACCCGCGTCGAGCTCATGGTCGCCGAGGGGGAGGGCCGCAAGGACGCCGCCACCCACCGGCTCTCCGGGCGAGGCCGGGACAACCGCCTCGTGCACTTCAACCCCGACGGCGCCGCCGGGGTCCGGCCGGGCGACATGGTCGTCGTCGAGATCACGTACGCCGCTCCGCACCACCTCGTCGCCGACGGTCCGGTCCTGGACGTACGCCGCACCCGTGCCGGCGACGCGTGGGAGGCCCGCACCTCCGCGCCGACCTCCTCCGGGCCGGGCGTCGGGCTCGGCATGCCGAGCATCGGCGTGCCCGCCCCGCTGCCCCCCGCGCCCGCCTGCAGCTGACCGCGGTTGTGTGTGGCTTCGGTGCCACCAGGTGACACCAGAGCCACACAGTCCGTTGTCCACAGGTCCGGTACCCGGATGACTGAGCCCGTCTCCCGGCGGGAACAACGCCGGAATGACCTCACCACGCCCCTGGCCCCCGGGCGGGTCCGTCGCCGACCAGCACGGTGTCGTGTCCAGGGCCCAGCTGCTGGCCTGCGGCGAGACCCCGGCCAGTATTCGGCGCCTGATCCGGCGCCGCGAGCTCTCTGTCGTGCACCCGGGCATCTACCTGGCACACACGGGTGACCCCACCTGGCTGCAGCGGTCCTGGGCGGCGGTGCTGCACGCCTGGCCGGCCGCGCTCGCGGGGGAGGCGGCACTGCGCACCCACGAGGGTCCGGGCAAGCGGCGGGACCCGGCGACCATCGAGGTGGCGGTGGCCAGGTCGCGGACGGTCCTGGCCCCGCCCGGCGTACGCATCACACGGGTCGACCGGCTCGACGAGCGCGCGGTGTGGACGGTCGGGCCGCCTCGCCTGCGGTACGACGACGCGGCCATCGCGGTGGCCTGCCGTGCGGTCTCCGACCTCGACGCGCTCCGGGTGCTGGCCGACGTGGTGCAGGGACGACGGTCCACCGCGCAGAGGCTGGCCGACGAGCTGGCAGCGCGTGGCCGCGCCCCACGTCGGGCGTGGCTGAGCAGCGTCCTGGCCGACATCGCCGCAGGGACGTGCTCGGTCCTGGAGCACGGCTACCTGGATCGGGTCGTGCGGCCGCACAGGCTGCCCGAGGGTGATCGTCAGGTGCGTGACGGGCGTGGTGACCGGGTGGTCTACCGCGACGTCGAGCACGAGGACGGGCTGGTCGTCGAGCTGGACGGTCGACTCGGCCACGACTCGGCGCGCCAGCGGGACACCGACATGGAGCGCGACCTCGACGCGGCCCTGGTGGGCAAGGACACCGTGCGCATCGGCTGGGGCCAGGTCTTCGATCGGGCGTGCTCGACGGCGGCCAAGGTCGCCGCGCTGCACGCGGCCCGCGGGTGGACCGGGGTGCCACAGCCGTGCGGAGATGAGTGTGGGATCGGTGCCACCAGGTGACACCGATCCCACACCTACTGACGACCGCGAGGCTCAGGCGGGCGGCTCGACCGACCCGTCCTCGGACTCCTGGCCGGCCTCGGGGTCCTGCTCGGTGCCGGACTCCTGGTCGTCCGCCTCGCCCTCAGGGGCCTGCTTCTTGTCGTCGGCCTCCGCGATCTCGTCGGGGAGCACGTCGTCGACGGCCGGGTTGTCCTCGGGGTCGAGGTCCCGGGCGAGGTTGACGTCCTCCGGGTCACCGCCGACCGCGTCGACGCCACCGGGGTTGGGTTCCTTGTCCTCGATGACCGGCTCGGGGAGCGGGCCGAGGTCCTCGTTGTTCATCGTTGTCCCTCCGGGTCTTCGTTGAGATGGGCCTGATGGAAATGGTCGAAACCGTGGGCGAGGTAGCGCTCGCCGCTGCCGAGCCGGCTGAGCGCGAACGCCTCGTGCGGCACCACCGGGGTGGGCAGCGCGTCGAGGCGGCACCAGCGGAGCTCGGCGCACTTGTCGGGCTCCATCACCCGCGGCTCGCCCTCCCACGAGCGGGCGGTGAAGAACCAGTCGACGCGCTCGTCGATGGCCTCGCCACCGCGGGTGCGGTGCATGGTGAACTCGAAGTCGAGGTCGGCGCCGGTCAGCCCGAGCTCCTCGGCCGCCTCGCGGCGGGCAGCGTCGTACGCCGTCTCGCCGCGCTCGACGTGACCGGCCGCAGCGGCGGCCCAGTGGCCGTCCATGTAGGGCGTGCCCTGCCGGAGCTGGAGCAGCACCTCGGTCCCCCCGTCGCCCTCGCGCAGGAGGTAGACGTAGGAGGCCGGCACGACCACGAAGCGATCCGTCACGGCAGCCAACCTAGTGGTGGCCACCGGGCGTCGCTCACCCCCTCAGGGGCGAGCGACGGCGACCGCGCCTCAGGGGCGGGGTGCCGAGCCCGTGGCCGGGTTGGTCGGGTCGGTGGGGAGGCCCGGCGCGTCGGGCGAGGGGGTCGGCACGGGAGCCGGGTCGGTGGTGGGCTCGGGTCCCGGGTAGGGGACCACGTCGGGGTCCGGAGCCGGCTCGGTCGTGGTGGCTGAGAAGTCGTCGTTCTTGCCGTCGAGCTTGTCGAGGCCCTCCTGGGCCTTGGTGACCCCGGTGCCGATGTGCTCGGTGTACTTGCCGCCGGTCTTCTTGTCGACCGCGTCGCCGGCCTTGGTGAGCCCGTCCGCGATCTTGTCGCCGTGCTTGTCGACGGCGTCGGTGAGCTTGGCCTTGGCGTCGTCCAGGAAACCCATCTGGTCCTCCACGAAAGTCGGTGTGCGGAGTGCGGCCCGGTCGGACCGCGCCTCGTTTGGAACACTACCGACCATGCCCGCCGCGACCCACCCCGTCACGGTCGCCGTCGTGGGGGCCACGGCCTCCGGCAAGACGGGGCTGAGCCTCGACCTGGCGGAGCGGCTTGGGGGCGAGGTGGTCAACACCGACGCCATGCAGGTCTACCGCGGGATGGACGTCGGCACCGCCAAGCTGCCCCCGGCCGAGCGCCGCGACATCCCCCACCACCTGCTCGACCTGCTCGACGTCACCGAGACGGCCACGGTGGCGCAGTTCCAGGGCTGGGCCCGCGCGGCGATCGACGACATCCGCGGTCGCGGCGCGACGCCGGTGCTGGTCGGCGGGTCGGCGCTCTACACCCGCGCGATCCTCGATCGCTTCGAGTTCCCCGGCACCGACGAGTCCGTGCGCCGCGAGCTGGAGGCCGACCTCGAGCGGCTCGGGAACCTCGCGATGCACGAGCGGCTGGCCCGCCTCGACCCCGAGGCCGCCGACCGGATCCTCGCCGACAACGGCCGCCGGGTCGTCCGCGCCCTCGAGGTCATCGCGCTCACCGGACGTCCCTACTCCGCGAGCCTGCCGCAGCTCGAGTACGCCGACCCGCTCACCCTGCAGGTCGGGGTCGACATCGACCGCCCGGCCCTCGACGCGCGGATCGACGAGCGGGTGCGCCGGATGTACGACGAGGGGCTGGTCGACGAGGTGGAGCGGCTGCTCGACCTCGGGCTCGAGCGGGGACTCACCGCCGGCCGGGCGATCGGCTACCGCGAGGCGGCGGCGTACCTGCGCGGGGAGATGGGCCGCGACGACGCGATCGCGCGCACCCAGGCCGCCACCCGGCGCTTCGCCCGCCGCCAGGACTCGTGGTTCCGCAAGGACCCCCGCGTCGTCTGGGTCCCGTACGACGACCCGCACCGGCTCGAGCGCACGCTCGAGGCCGTCGCGGCACTCCACCCCGGAGGGGATCGACAACCGGACGCCTGAGGCGCAGGGTGGGAGCACCCACACCCGGTCGGTCATTTCTCGGAGGCCCGCATGCGCATCGCCCTACCCGCCCTCGCCACGTCCGCGCTCGTCGCGGGCCTGCTCGTCTCCGCGCCACCGGCACCCGCCGACGAGCCGTCCGCGGCGCCGGCCGCCCGGCCGACGGCGAAGATCCCGACCGCGGTCGGCTACGGCGGCGCGGTCTCCACCGTCGACCCCGAGGCGAGCGCGGCGGCCCTCAAGATCCTCAAGAAGGGCGGCAACGCCGCCGACGCCGCGGTGGCGGCCGCCGCCACCCTGGGCGTCACCGAGCCCTACAGCGCAGGCATCGGCGGGGGCGGCTACTTCGTCCACTACGACGCGAAGACCGGTGAGGTCAGCACCATCGACGGTCGCGAGACCGCCCCGGCGAAGATGCCCACCGATGCGTTCGTCGACCCTGCGACCGGGAAGCCGTACCCCTTCACCCCTGACCTGGTGACCAGCGGCGTGAGCGTCGGCGTGCCCGGCACCCCCGCCACCTGGGCGCGCGCCCTCAAGCGCTTCGGCACGCTGTCGATGGCCAAGGCGCTCAAGCCGGCCATCGGGGTCGCCCAGCGTGGCTTCGTCGTCGACGACACCTTCCGCCAGCAGACGCTGGACAACGAGGAGCGCTTCAACGCCTTCTGGGCCAGCCGCCAGCTCTTCCTCCCCGGCGGTGACGCGCCCGAGGTCGGCTCGATCTTCAAGAACCCGCAGCTCGCCACGACGTACACGATGCTCGGCGAGGAGGGCCTCGACTCCTTCTACGAGGGCCGGCTCGCGCGCCTGATGGTCAAGATCGTGCGCAAGCCGCGCACCACGCCGAGCACCGAGCTCCCGGTGCCGCGGGGTTACCTCTCGCGCAAGGACCTCAAGAACTACAAGGTGCTCAACCAGAAGCCGAGCCGCAGCAGCTACCGCGGCTACGACGTCTACGGGATGAACCCGTCCTCGTCCGGCGGCACCACGGTCGGTGAGGCGCTCAACATCCTCGAGCGCTACGACCTGTCCTCGATGACGCCCACCCAGGCGCTGCACCACTACCTCGAGGCGAGCGCGCTGTCCTTCGCCGACCGGGGCAGGTACGTCGGCGACCCGGCCTTCGTCGACGTGCCGATCGGCAAGCTCCTCAGCGACCGGTACGCCGCCGAGCGGGCCTGCGCGATCAGCCCGACCACCGCGCTCACCAAGCCGACCGCGGCCGGTGACGTCGCGTCGTACGACGGTGTGTGCGGGGCGCCCGCCGCTCGCGGGACGGTCGACGCCGACACCGAGAACATCTCGACCACCAACCTCACCGTGGCCGACAAGTGGGGCAACGTCGTGGAGTACACCCTCACCATCGAGCAGACCGGCGGCTCCGGCATGGCGGTGCCGCGCTACGGCTTCCTGCTCAACAACGAGCTCACCGACTTCTCGACCGTCTACGACCCGGCCGACCCCAACCGCATCCAGCCCGGCAAGCGCCCGCGCTCGTCGATGAGCCCGACGATCGTGCTCAAGGACGGCAAGCCCTTCATGGCGCTCGGCTCGCCCGGCGGCTCCACGATCATCACCACCGTGCTGCAGATGCTGGTCAACCGGATCGACCTGCGGATGGGCGTCGCCGGTGCCATCGCGGCGCCGCGGGCCTCGCAGCGCAACACCGCCAACGTCACGGCCGAGCCGGACTTCATCACCGCGTACGGCGCCGGGCTCACGGCCCTGGCCCACAAGCTGGCTCCGGCCGGCGACGCCTTCACCAGCGCCGCCGAGATCGGGGCGGCGACCGCGATCGAGTTCGGCCCCGGCGGGCTGATGACCGCGGTCTCGGAGCCGGTGCGGCGCGGCGGCGGAGCGGCGAGGGTCGTCGACCCGCGGTAGTTCCGGCCCCCGTCCCGGCCCTCGTCCGGGCCTCGGGGGTGAGCAAGATCGGTCGGGTGCTCCGGCACCCGACCGGTCCACACTGGGTCCGTGACCGGACGTGACCGCCTGCGCGAGCTGCTCGACGCCGTGCTCGACGAGGACAACCAGCGGCTCGACGACATGGCCGGCTCGGCGTACGCCTCGCGCTTCCACTTCAGCCGGGAGGTCGCGCGCGGCACGGGCGAGACGCCGGTGGCGCTGCGCCGTCGGGTGATGCTCGAGCGGAGCGCCTGGCGCATCTCGCGCGGGCTGTCGGTCACCGACGCGGCCTTCGAGGCGGGCTACGAGTCCGTCGAGGGGTTCGGCCGCGCCTTCGTCCGGGCGTACGGCGTCCCGCCGAGCATGTTCGCCGGTCCGGGTGACGTCCGCGCGCACTGGCTCCCCGCGCCCAACGGCGTGCACTTCCACCCGCCGCTCAGCCTGTGGGTCCACGAGTCCGAGGAGGTCCATCCCATGCACGTGTCCGCCCAGCTGGTCCAGCACGACATCGACGACACCGCCCACCTGATCGACGTGGCGGCGTCCGTCCCCGACGAGGACTACCGGCGCGAGGTGCTGCCGCGGCACAGCGTGCTGTCCTTCGACGGCGAGGAGCCGTCGGCGGCGAGCGTGCTGGAGCACCAGGTCTTCAGCAAGGAGGTCTGGGTCGCGGCGTTCGAGGGTGCCGACTTCCCCGACCGCGGGTCCGACGACCCGGCGAGCCTCCGTGCGAGGCACGAGGCGATCGCCCCGCGTTGGCTGGCGGTCTGTCGCGACGTGGAGCAGCGGGGCGCGTGGGACGACCGGCTCATCGACGCGCTGTGCGACCCGCCCGAGTCCTTCCAGGTCGGCAGCGTCATCGCGCACGTCCTGTCCTTCGGCGCCCACCGGCGCCAGCTGGCGCGGCTGATGCTCCGCGCCGGCGGCCACGAGATCGACGACGGTGATCCGATCACCTGGAACCGCAGGAGGTACGAGGCATGACCACCATCTACTACACGGGCTGCTCGCTCGACGGCTTCATCGCGACGCCGGACCACTCGCTCGACTGGCTGACCTCGCGCGACATCGACGAGCAGGGTCCGATGCACTACGCGTCGTTCCGCGAGCGGATCGGGGCCTGCGTCATGGGCGCCACGACCTGGCAGTGGATCCTCGACCACGACGACGACCCCTGGGGCGACCTGCCGACCTGGGTGATGACGCACCGCACCTTCGAGCCGGTCAAGGCCGTGACGTTCTCCGCCGACCCGGTCGAGCAGGTGCACGCGGCGGCGCTCGAGGTCGCCGCCGGCAAGGACGTCTGGCTGGTGGGCGGAGGGGACCTCGTCGGACAGTTCCACGACGCCGGGCTCCTCGACGAGGTGTGGATCCAGTACGCCCCCGTCACCCTCGGGGCCGGTGCCCCGGTGTTGCCCCGCCACGTCGAGCTGCGGCTGGAGGAGGTCGCGCGCAACCGCGACTTCGCCTGCCTGCGGCACAGCGTGGTCCGGTGACGGCTGGCCGACCGGCTCGTGCTGCCGCGCTGGTTCGTCCTGCCACACTGGGGGAGTGAGCTACCGCTTCCTCAAGGGCCACGGCACCGAGAACGACTTCGTCGTCCTGCCCGACGCAGACGGCACCGTCCACGGTGACCTCGACCCCGCCCGGGTCCGCGCGCTGTGCGACCGCCGCGCCGGCATCGGCGGCGACGGGGTGCTGCGCGCGGTCCGCGGCGACGACGGGTGGTTCATGGACTACCGCAACGCCGACGGCTCGACGAGCGAGATGTGCGGCAACGGCGTGCGCGTCTTCGCCCGCTACCTCCACGACCACGAGGGCGAGCCCTACCCGGTGTCCATCGGCACCCGCGACGGCGTCAAGGTCGTCGGCGATGCCGGTGACGGGCTGCTCACCGCCGACATGGGCACCCCGCAGGTGTACGACGCCACGACCGTCACCGTCGACGGCACCGGCCACGCCGCCCGGCACGTCGCGACGGGCAACCCGCACGCCGTCGCCTTCGTGGACGACCTGGCCCAGGCCGGCTCGCTGCTGACCGAGCCCGGCTACGACCACGCCGTCTATCCCGACGGCGTCAACGTGGAGTTCGTCGTACGCCGCGGCGAGCGGCACGTCGCGATGCGCGTCCACGAGCGGGGCTCGGGCGAGACCCGGTCCTGCGGCACCGGCGCGTGCGCGGTGATGGTCGCGACCGCGCTGGCCGACGACGCGCCGCGCGGCACGTCGTACCGCGTCGACGTCCCGGGTGGGCGCCTCGACATCGTGTGGACCGAGGACGACCGGGTGCTCATGACCGGGCCGGCGGTGCTGGTCGCGGAGGGCGAGACCGACCTCTGACACCTGCGCACCTGCGCAGCTCTGGCGAGGGCGCTGCTCCATTTGCCTGCGCACCTGCGCAGCTCTGAGGGGCGTGCCGGTCCTCTTCCCTGCGCACCTGCGCAGCTCTGACGGGCGTGCTGGTCCTCTTCCCTGCGCACCTGCACAGGGAAACGGGTGGGATCGACCTCCATTCCTGCGCGGGTGCGCAGGCAAACGCGTGGGTTCACCCTCCATTCCTGCGCAGGTGAGCAGGGAAATGAGTGTGATCAACCTCCAGTGCTGCGCACGTGCGCAGGGAAGAGGCCCCGACCACACCCGAGAGCTGCGCACACGCGCAGGGACGGGCGGGCCGATGCCGCGCGCGGGCCGGGGGGAGCGCCGAATATGCTCGCGCGCATGGACATCACCGGAGCTTCCGCCATCGTCACCGGAGGAGCGTCGGGCATCGGCGCCGCCGTCGCCCGCGCCCTCGCCGCCCGCGGCGCGATCGTCGTGGTCGCCGACATCGACGCGGAGAAGGGCGAGGCCCTCGCCGAGGAGATCAAGGGCGTCTTCGCGCGCGTCGACGTGACCGACACCGAGCAGATCGCCGCGGCCGTCGAGGCCGCCGCGGAGATCGCCCCGCTGCGCGCGTGCGTCAACTCCGCCGGGATCGGCTGGGCCCAGCGCACCATCGGCCGCGACGGCGAGCTCGCCTCCGCGCACGACCTCGGCGCCTTCCGCAAGGTCGTGGAGATCAACCTCATCGGCACCTTCGACATGACACGCCAGGCGGCGACCCTGATGTCGCGCAACGAGGCCGACGCGGACGGTCAGCGCGGGGCGATCGTCAACCTCGCGTCCGTGGCGGCGTTCGACGGCCAGATCGGCCAGGCGTCGTACTCCGCGTCCAAGGGCGGCGTGGTCGGGATGACCCTGCCCGTGGCCCGTGACCTCGCCGCGTCGGGCATCCGCCTCAACACGGTCGCGCCCGGCCTGGTCGACACCCCGATCTACGACGCGTTCCCCGAGCCGGAGGCCTTCAAGGCCAAGCTCGGCGAGTCGGTGCTCTTCCCCAAGCGCCTCGGGCGCGCCGAGGAGCTGGCCAGCATGGTCGTCGAGTGCCTCACCAACTCGTACATGAACGGTGAGACGATCCGCGTCGACGGCGGCATCCGGATGCCACCCAAGTGACCAGTGGGACGGGTGGTCCTCGAGTGGCAGCACCGAGGGCCGCTGGTCCAGACAGATCACCCACAAACCGTCAACATCTGGACAGGTCCACGGACAGCCCTTCGTGACGGGTGCACTGTCGGGGCGACAACAAGTTGCCTCCGGGGGGATGGTGAACCAGACATGGCGTACGGATCGCGGTGGTTCCAGCACAATGCCCAGAACGCGTCCAAGGCGCGGGACGGCCGGACCGGCGAGCCCGCATCGCGCGACGGTGCGGACGAGGGTGGCGAGGTCTCGCTCAGCGAGCTGATCCACTCCTCGCTGCGCGCTGCCGAGGCAGCCCAGGCCGCCGGCGCGGCCGACGCGGCACTCGCGCCGCGGGCAGAGGACGTCTCGCAGGCAGACGTCCCGATGCCCAGGGTCAGCGCGGAGACTCCCGTGCCCGCCGGGGACGACCCGGACGCGTACCCCGTGCATCCCACGGCGGTCGAGGAGGCATCGGTCGACGAAGCCGAGGCCCCCGCCAAGGCCAAGGCTGAGCCCGACGCCGAGCCCGAGCCCGAGCCCGACGCCGAGCCCAGGAGCCTCGAGCTCTCCGCCCTCGTGCGCCAGTGGATGGCGACCCGGACCGACCTGCGGGCGAGCGGCGGCCCGGACGGCGACGTGATCCAGCTGCCGACCGCCGAGGAGAGGACCGGCCCCGAGTCGTCGGACGACGCGGTCGACACCGCGCCGGACGACCCGCGCGCCGCGCTGCCCCGCCGCCGCAAGGAGCTGCCCCGGTCCACGCCGTCACGGCGGATGGGCGTGCTCATCGACGCGCACACCACCCTGCCGGAGTCCCTGGACGGGTTGTTCGACGCGCTGGTCGACGAGGGCACCGTGAGCGTGTCGCGTGCCTACGGCGACTGGAGCCCGATGGGTTCCCAGGAGTGGATGCCGCAGCTGCGCCATCACGCGATCCAGCCGGTCCACCACTTCCCGACCGAGCACGACCAGCGATCGATGGTCGCGATGACCATCGACGCCGTCGACCTGGCCCGGGACTCCGCCGTCGACGTGCTCGTCCTCGTCGGTGACCTGGCGTCGGGCCACCCGCTGCTCCAGCGGCTCAACGCCTGCGGCATCCCGGTGCTGGCCTTCGGCCCCACGGACACGCCGTACGACGTGCGCGCACTGTGCGAGGAGTTCGTCGACCTCGGGTTCCTGGACGCCCGCGAGTCCGTGGGCGCGGGCCGGCACCGCGCCTGACTTCTGCCGGTCGGGTGCACAGCGCGACCGGTCGTGCTTACCCTGTGCGCGCCATGACTGCGATGACTCTCGGGATCCGTGCCGCTCTGCTGACCCTGCTGGCGGGCGCCCTCGCTGCCGCGCCGACCACCACCACCGCGAGTCCGGCCAGCGCCGCGACCGTGGTGCCGTGCGTCGTGACCCACACCTACGACGGGGGTGCCGTCGAGCTCCCGCCGGCGCCGGCGGCAGGGGAGATCCAGCGGACCCGGGTGCCGCTCGTGGTGGAGGACGCCGCCGCCGTGGAGGACGTGGACGTCTCGTACACGATCAATCACGAGCGCGGCGGCAAGCTCACCGTCGCGCTGGGCGCGAGCGAGGGCGCGACCAACGTCCTGCAGGCCGCGGGAGACCGTCCCGGGGCGCAGCCCGGAGCGCTGACCTTCGACGACGAGGCCGCCGCGCCGTACGCCGACGGCTCGCCGGCCGGTCGCTACCTCCCGGCCCAGTCGCTCACCCTGCACGACGGCCTCAGCATCCAGCGGACCTGGCGGCTCGTGGTCGACAACCACGCCACCCAGGTGGCGGGTCGGCTCACGGCGTGGTCGATCACGGTGACGCGGTCCTCGTGCGACGCGGACGGCGACAGCGTCGAGGACCACGGCGACAACTGCCGCGGGGTGGCCAACCCCGACCAGGCCGACCTCGACGCCGACGCGACCGGTGACGCCTGCGACGGCGACCGCGACGGTGACGGTGTCGTCGTGGGGGACAACTGCCCGACCCTGGCCAACCCCGCCCAGGTCGACTCCGACGGCGACGGGACCGGCAACGACTGCGACCTCGACGACGACGGCGACGCGGTGCCCGACCGGGACGACGGCTGCGCCGGCCTCCCCGCCTCGACCACCACCGGCTGCCCGGGAGCCGCGCGCACCGCGTCGCTCACCGTGCGCAAGGCGACCGGTCGGCTGACCGGTCGGCTCTCCTCCGACCTCCGCTCCTGCCGGCGCGACCAGGCGGTGGCGCTCTGGCACAAGCGACCGGGCAAGGACCGGCGCCTGGCCGTGGTCAGGTCGTCCCCGACCGGCCGCTACGCGGTCCGGCTGCCCCGGCAGCCCGGGAAGTACTACGCCTCGGTCCAGCGGACCTACGTCCTCGGCGTGGCCGAGTGCGCCGCCGACCGGACGAGGGTCGTGCGGGTGCGCCGACGCTAGGCGGGCGTCACACCAGCTGGGCGAGCAGCACGACGTTGAGGGCGATGATCACCGCGGCCACGAGGGCGCCGGCCACCGTCGTCACCCGGCGGTTCACCAGCGACCCCATCACGTCGCTGCGCCGGGTGAACCAGATGAGCGGCACCAGGGCGAACGGGATGCCGAACGACAGCACGACCTGCGACCCGACGAGCGCCGTGGTCGGGTCGACGCCGAGGGCGATCACCGCGAGGGCGGGCAGCAGGGTGACCAGCCGGCGGAGGGTCACCGGGATCCGGCGCCGCAGGAAGCCCTCCATCACGATCTGGCCGGAGAGGGTGCCGACGCTGCTGGACGCGAAGCCCGAGGCCAGCAGCCCGATCGCGAAGAGCAGCGCGGACGCCTGGCCGAGCGAGTCGCCGAGCCCGGCGTGCGCGCCCTCGATCGTGTCGATGCCCTGGCCGGACAGCGCCGCGGCGGCGACGAGCAGGAGCGAGAGGTTCATGAAGCCGGCGATGGTCATCGCGGTGACCACGTCGATCCGCTGGCTGCGCATCACCGACCGGCGCTCGTCCTCGGAGCGCGGGCGGTAGCGCTCGGCCGTGAGCCCGCCGTGCAGGTAGATGGCGTGCGGCATCACGGTGGCGCCGAGCATGCCGGCGGCGATCAGGATGCTGTCGGCTCCGGCGAAGCGGGGCAGCGTGCCGTCCAGCACGGCCATCTGGTCGACCCCGCTGATCGCGACGTCGTACACGAAGCCGACCAGGATGACGCCGAGCAGCCCGGTGATGACGAACTCGAAGTGCCGGTGGGTGGTGCGCTTGAGGCCGAGCAGCGCGAAGGCCACCACGGCGGTGATCGTGCCGCCGACCAGCAGCGGCAGGTCGAAGAGCAGCTTGAGCGCCAGGGCGCCGCCGACGACCTCGGCGAGGTCGGTCGCGATCGCGACCAGCTCCGCCTGCGCCCACAACCCACGCACCACCGGACGCGGGAGGTGCGCCCGGCACAGGGCCGGGAGGCTCATGCCGGTGGCGACGCCCGCCTTGGCGGAGAGGTACTGGATGAGCATCGCCATCACGTTGCTCACCACGATCACCCACACGAGCAGGTAGCCGTAGGTCGAGCCGGCGGTGATGTTGGTGGCGAAGTTGCCCGGGTCGACGTACGCCACGGCCGTCACGAACGCGGGACCCATCAGCGGCCACAGGCGTCCGGGGCGCGACTGCGGCGCGATCACGTCGGTGTCGCCCGGGGTGCGACGGCGGGGCGGGGCGGCGAAGGGCTTCGTCTGGAACACGGGGGTTCGTCTCCTCAGGCGTCGACGAGGTCGTCGGTCGGGTCCCCGGTGGCGTCTGCGGCGGGGTCGTCGGCCCGGGCACCGGGACGAGCGGCGGCCCGGCGGGCCCGGGTGCGGTCGATCAGCCGGGCGACCACCTCGGCCAGGCCGAAGAGGACGACCATCGGCGCGGCCAGCATCAGCATCGAGAACGGGTCGGTGGACGGCGTCGCGATAGCCGCGAAGACGACCGTGCCGAGGAAGATCAGCGACCGGTGCCGGCCCAGCTGGGCGCCGGTGACGACACCGGCGAGGTTGAGCAGCACGAGGAAGAACGGCAGCTCCACGGCCAGCCCGAAGACCAGCAGCATCCGGCTCAGGAACGAGAAGTAGTCGCCGAACTCCACGAGGTTCTCGAGCCCGTCGGGCGTGAAGCCGATCAGCACCTCGAGGCCCTTGGGGAGGACGTAGTAGCCCAGGACGACGCCGCCGATGAAGAGCGGGCCGGCGATCGCGGCGAAGACCCGTGACCACCGTCGCTCCCGCGGCAGCAGGCCCGGCACCACGAACGCCCACACCTGGTAGAGCCAGTAGGGGCTCGACGCCATCACGGCCGCGACGCCGCACAGCTTGAGGTGCAGCAGCAGCGGTCCGGTGGCGCCCGCGACGTACGCCGTCGTCTGGGTGTCGGCGCCGACGAGGCCACGTGCCTGGTTGTACGGCGCGAGCGCCAGGTCGAGCAGCGGGTCGAAGAAGTAGAGGGCGACCGCGAACGTCACCACCAGGAACAGGGCGGACCGGATCATCCGGGCCCGCAGCTCCCGCAGGTGGTCGGCCAGCGCCATCCGTCCCGTCGCCGAGACGGGCCGGCGCGGGGACCCCTGGACCAGGTCGACGACGGTCGCGATCGCCATGGTCGGCCCGCTCAGCCGCGCGGGGCGGTCGGGTCGCCCGCCACGGAGGACGGCGCCGTGGAAGGTGCGGCGGACGGTGCAGCGGAGGGTGCGGGGGCCGGGTCGACGTGGGCCGCGACCGGGTCGGTGACCGGCGCGGGGTCGCTGTCGGTGAGGCCCTTGGTCTCGGCCTTGAAGATGCGCAGCGCCTGGCCGCTGCCGCGGGCGAGCTCGGGGAGCTTGGAGGCTCCGAACAGGAGCACGACGACGGCCAGGATGATGAGCATCTCGGTGCCCCCCAGCCCGCCGATGAGCTGTGTGGTCAGTGTGGAGTTCATGCCGTCTTCCCTTCGTGGAGAGGTGTCGCGGCTCGGTGTCGTGGGCCGTCGTAGTCCTCGTCGTACTCGTCGGCGGTGTCGTCGACGGGGTCGGTCGTGGTGTCGGCCTGCTCGCTCGCCATCGCCTCGCTGAGCTGTCGCCGGACGAGCTCGCGCGGGTGGAGGTCGCGCAGCTCGAGGTCCTGGTAGTCCTCGCCGAGGCCGCTGCGCAGGTCGTCGCGCACGCCGTCGGACAGCCGCTTGGCGGCCTTGAGCGCCTGGGCGGCCTGGCTGGCCAGGCCGGGGATCTTGTCGGGGCCGAGGACCAGCACCCCGAAGAAGGCGATGACGGCCAGCTCGGCCAGTCCGATTCCGAACACGGTGGTGCTCCTTCGGTGGGGGCCGCGGCCCGGGTGAGGTCGGACGGGAGTCGCCTCCCGCTCACCCGGGCCGCGACCGGTCAGGTCCGGGTGCGTCCGTCGAGACGGAGCAGGACCCGGTCGGCCTCACGCGACCAGTGCCCCGGTCGCTGGCTCGCGACGTGGGCGGCCGGGTGCACGAGCACCCAGAGCGTGCGCAGGGCCACGAGGCCCAGCACGAGCACGCCCAGTGCGTCGGTGACGGCCACGGCGATCACGCGCTGCGGTTGATCGCGCCGTTGACGCCACGCGGGAAGAAGCCGCCCTTGGTCACCGACTTGGGGTTGAGGTAGACGACGTTGAGCACCTGGCCGGCGGACCGGCTGAAGGCGACGCCGTTCTTGTCGGTCGGCACCAGGTTGGCCGCCCCCGAGTAGCCGATGCCCTGGTCGAGCCAGGTCTTGCCGTCGAGGCTGTCCCGGGCGTCCGAGATGGCCTTGGCGGCCTTGTTGAGGCCCTTGCCGTAGAGCGCCGAGCGGACGATGCCCGCGTGGTAGGCCTCCACGGCCAGGATCCCGGCCGCCGCCTCGAGGTACGTCTTGTTCTTGATGAGCGGCGCGGCGCCCTTGTACGCCGTCACGCCGACGTCCTCGAAGATGTACGCCGCGAGGAGGAAGTTGTCCTCGTTGGCGTACGGGTCGAAGGTCTGACCGGGCTGGATCAGCCCGGCAGCCGTGGCGGCCGCGGTGAAGCTGCCCTGGATGTCGATGGCCGGGCGGGACACCTTGGCCGAGCCCAGCGCGGTGCGCAGGAACTTCACGTGGGCGAGCTCGTCGCCGGCGATCTCCTCGGCGTAGCGACGGACGGCCGGGGTCTTGAAGGAGACCTGGCGGCCGCCCTTCACGCCGCCCTTCTTGCCCTTGCCCGAGGTGAGCTTGTCCGGGAGGCCCTCGCCGAACGCGGCGTACGAGTAGAACTCGGCCTCGAGGTACTCCAGGTTGAGGGCGAAGTTGAGCACCGCGCCGTCACTGATCCCGGCGGCCTGCGCGGGAGCGGCGGCACCGGCGCCGAGGGCACCGGCTCCGACGACGCCGAGGCCGGCGACGCCCGCGGACTTGAGGAAGAGGCGGCGGTCCGCCTCGTTCTCGGCACTCCTGCTGATCATGTCGCGCACTACTGTCTTGCCGAACATTCGTTCCTCCATCTGGATGTCGCACCGTGTGCGAGGTCAGAAGCCGTCGGAGCCCGGGTCGGGCCCGGCGGCCGCCGGGCTCCCGCCCGGCTGGTGTGTCGAAGGTCATTCGGGTGGACAGGTGTTCCGGATTTGACAGGACCGCAGAGAGTTGTTCCACCTCACCCCTGAGGAGGGGGTGCGCGGGTGCACCCTCCCGGGGGGACGGGTCAGGCGGCGGGGGTGCGCGGGCGGCTCTCCACCCCCGCGTCGGCGGCGCCGAGCCGCCGGGTCCGGTCGACCCACTGCGCGCGGCGGTCGTCGGCCGCGTTGCGCACGTCGGTGAAGCGCGTGACCCGGACGGGCGTGATCCCGCAGAACTCCAGGGTCCGGCCCTTCAGCTGCTTGACGGTGGTGTCCCCGACGAGGGGCAGGTACCACCGCGGGGAGTCCGAGGTCACCACCACGCGCCCGGTGCGACCGGCGAGCAGGCCCTCGGGACGGCCGTCGTCGCGGTAGCGGAAGGCCCAGCCGATGACCAGGGCGCGGTCGAGGAAGCCCTTGAGGAGCGCCGGCACCGAGCCCCACCAGACCGGGGTCAGCACGGTGACGTGCTCGCTCCACTCGAGGAGCTCGCGGGCGCGGGCGAGGTCGGGCTCCACCTCCTGGCCGGCACGGTAGCCGCGGTGGAGGTCGGGGTCGATCGCGAGGTCGCGCAGGGACAGCAGGACGGCGCCGTCGCCCGCCCCCTCGACGTACGCCCGGGCGAGGGCGGCGGTGAGGGAGTCGGGGTCGGGGTGGCCGTCGATGACGAGGATGCGGGTCATGGTGATCTCCTGATCTGGACAGCGTCAACAATCTGGACAGTGTCCACTGTCCGGTACCATGTTGCTCGTGTCAAGATCCAGTTCGGCCTACCACCACGGCAATCTCCAGTCCGCGCTGGAGGACGCCGCGCTGTCGCTGCTGGAGACCCAGCCGGCGGCGCGCATCAGCCTGCGCGAGGTGGCCCGGCGGGCGGGCGTCAGCCACAACGCCCCCTACCACCACTTCGGGGACCGGGCGGCCCTGCTGCACGCGCTCGGCGTCCGAGCGATGCGCGAGCTGCTCGAGGCGCAGGAGGCGGCCGTGGAAGCGGCCGCCGGACCGGTCGACCGCGTCCGCGCCCTCGGTGCGGCGTACGTCGGCTACGCGGCCGACCACCCGCAGTCGTTCGCGCTGGTCTTCGACCCGGAGTACTGCCCGCCCGGCGACCCGGCGGCCGACATGGCGCCGCTGATCACGCGCAACGAGGAGCTGCTCTCCCGCGAGGTGGCGGCCCTCGTGCAGGTCCCGGGTTTCGTGGGGCGTGACCCGGCCGCGCTGGCCGCGGCCCTGTGGGCGACCGTGCACGGGATGGCCGAGCTCGTCATGCTCGGGCACCTGCCCCGCGAGGTGGCCGAGCCGGCCCTGACCGCGCTGGTGGGCGGGGGCTCCTAATCGCCTCGCGGTATCAGGAGCGTCGGCCTACTCTTGACGGCATATGACGAACGCACCTGACTTCAGCCTCGACGCCGAGCTCGACGCGACCCGCGCCTGGGACGCCGACCCCGACGGTGGATCCGACTGGGAGAGCGGCTACGCCGACCAGGAGGTCGACGCGGACGGCGATTCCGACGTCGACCTCGTGTCGGCCGACGGCCCGGACCCGGAGGAGCTCGACGAGGACCTCACCACCGGTGAGCAGGACCTCGCCGCCCGCCACGCGCTGCGCCGGGTCGCGGGACTGCGCACCGAGCTCGAGGACATCACCGAGGTCGAGTACCGCCAGCTGCGCCTCGAGCGCGTCGTGCTCGTCGGGGTGTGGACCGAGGGCACCGTGACCGACGCCGAGAACTCCATGGCCGAGCTCGCCCTGCTCGCCGAGACCGCCGGCTCCGAGGTGCTCGACGCGATCTACCAGCGCCGCACCAAGCCCGACCCCGCGACGTACATCGGGCGCGGCAAGGTCGACGGGCTGCGCGAGATCGTGCAGGCCACCGGCGCCGACACTGTGATCCTCGACGGCGACCTGGCCCCCAGCCAGCTGCGCAACCTCGAGGACAAGCTCAAGGTCAAGGCCATCGACCGCACCGGGCTGATCCTCGACATCTTCGCCCAGCACGCGAAGTCCAAGGAGGGCCAGGCCCAGGTCGAGCTCGCGCAGCTGCAGTACATGAAGCAGCGTCTGCGCGGCTGGGGCGGCAACCTGTCCCGCCAGGCCGGTGGGCGGGTCGGTGCGGACGGCGGCGGCATCGGCGGTCGTGGTCCCGGTGAGACCAAGATCGAGACCGACCGGCGCCGGATCAACACCAAGATCGCCAAGCTGCGCCGTGAGCTCAAGGACCTCAAGGGCACCCGCGAGACGATGCGCCAGGAGCGCTCGCGCAACCACATCCCGAGCGTCTCGATCGCCGGCTACACCAACGCCGGCAAGTCCTCGCTGCTCAACCGGCTCACCGACGCCGGCGTGCTGGTCGAGGACTCGCTGTTCGCGACCCTCGACCCGACCACCCGGCGTACGACGACCCGCGACGGGCGCATCTACACGATGTCCGACACCGTCGGCTTCGTGCGGCACCTGCCCCACCAGCTCGTCGAGGCCTTCCGCTCGACGCTGGAGGAGGTCGCCGAGTCCGACCTGATCCTGCACGTCGTGGACGGCTCCCACCCCGACCCCGAGGGCCAGCTGGCCGCGGTGCGGGGGGTCTTCGCCGAGATCCACGCCGACAAGGTCCCCGAGCTCGTGGTCATCAACAAGGCCGACGCCGCCGACCCGCTCGTGCTGGCCCGGCTGCGCGCCCGGGAGCCGCACAGCGTCGTCGTGTCGGCCCGGACCGGGGAGGGTATCGAGGACGCCATCACGGCGCTCGAGGCCGACCTGCCGCGCCCGACCGTCGAGTTCTCCGTGCTGCTTCCCTACGAGCGCGGCGACCTGATCAACCGGCTGCACCAGGAGGGCGAGATCTCCTCGCTGGAGCACACCGGTGACGGCTCGCTCGTCAGCGGCCGCGCCAACGCCGACCTCGCCGGCGAGCTCGAGGCCTACGCCGTCGGCTAGGCGGTCACGTCGAGGGTGGCCAGCCGCGCGTCGACGCTGTCGGGCTGGAGGAACTCCTCGATCACGGTGACCGCCGCCCCGGTGATGGCGGCCCGTGAGCCCACCCGCGACGGCACCAGGTCCAGGTGGCTGGTGGCCAGCGGCAGGCTGCGGGCGAAGACCACCTCGCGGATCCCGGCCATCAGGCTCGGGGCGCCGGCGGCGAGGCTGCCGCCGACGACGATGACCGACGGGTTGAGCAGGTTGACGACCGTGGCGAGCACCTCGCCGATGTCGCGCCCGGCACGGCGCACGGCGGCGGTGGCCCGGGTGTCGTTGCGCTCGAGCAGCTCGAGCACCTCGCGGGTGCCGATGTCCTCGCGCGGGCGGTCGGGAAAGAGGGCAGCGGCGATCGCGCGGCCGCTGGCCACGGCCTCCAGGCAGCCGGTGTTGCCGCACTCGCACGGTACGTCGGGCGCGTGCGGCGCCCGGACGTGCCCGAGGTCGCCGGCGGAGCCGACGGCCCCGCGGTGCAGCCGACGGCCGCTGATCAGGCCGGCGCCGATGCCGGTGGCGACCTTGACGAAGACGAAGTGGTCGACGCCGGGGTAGGCGCTCGCGTGCTCGCCGAGGGCCATCAGGTTGACGTCGTTGTCGACGTAGACCGGGGCGCCGAGGCGCTCCTCGACCCAGGAGGCGACCTTGAAGCCGTCCCAGCCGGGCATGATCGGCGGCTTGATCGGCACGCCGGTGGTGTGCTCGACCGGGCCGGGCAGGCCGATCCCGATGCCGGCCAGCTGGGCGGTGGTGGCGCCGGCCCCGTCCATGAGCTGCCGAGCGGCGTCGACCAGCCAGCCGAGCGCCGGCTCGGGGCCGTCGGCGATGTGCAGCTCGCTGGTGGTCTCGGCGATGACCGTGCCGGCGAGGTCGGTGAGGGCCACGGTGACGTGCGTGGCGCCGAAGTCGGCGGCCAGGACGACGTACGCCCCGGGGTGGAAGGAGAGCCGCGTGGCGGGCCGCCCGCCGGTGGACGCACCGACCCCGGAGCTCTGCACGAGGCCGGCCGCCGTCAGCGAGTCGAGGCGGGCGCCGAGCGTGGAGCGCGACCACCCGGTGTGCTCGATGAGCTCGCTGCGGGTCAGTCCCTCGTGCTCGCGCAGCAGCCGGAGGAGCTCGCCGGCACCCCGTGCGGTGGGGATGGTCGGTGCCGATGGGGGCCGCGAAGTCGGCCTGGTCGATGGCCGGCGGTCCGCCTCCCTACGCATACGACGAGTCAACCATCTTCGCGCGTGCGGCACGGATGACCCCGGCCCGTCTCGTGAGCCACTCGCGTCACGCCGCGATCGGAGAGGCGATTGACGGCGTTCACCAGTCGTGGGAGAGGATGTCGCGCATGTCACGCGGTGCCGTTCTTCGCTTCCTCCTCGTCCTCGGTCTCCTGGCGGGGTGTGCCGCGATCGCGCTGGGCGTCAAGCCCAACCTGGGCCTCGACCTGCGCGGTGGCGCGCAGTTCGTCTTCGAGGCCAACGACACCGAGACGACCGAGGCCACGGCCGCCAACGTCGACAAGACCGTCGAGGTGCTGCGCGGCCGCGTGGACGCCCTCGGCGTCGCGGAGTCGACCCTGGTCCGCCAGGGCGACAACCGGATCCTGGTCGAGCTGCCCGGCGTCACCAACGACGACGAGGCGCAGGAGGCCGAGGAGCGGATCGGCCAGACCGCCCAGCTGAGCGTGCACCCGGTCGTGGCGGTGGCCAACGGCCCGGACGCCGAGCCCAGCGAGGAGGGCAACGAGGTCCTCCCGGCCGAGGACGGCCAGTTCCTCGAGATCGGCCCCACCGCCCTCCAGGGCGACGAGATCACCGGCGCCGAGGCGGTGCAGCGGGAGAACAGCGTCGGCTACGCCGTCGCGGTCGACTTCAGCGGCGCCGGCTCGGACGCCTTCGGCAAGCTCTCCGGCGACGCCGCGTGCGCGACCGGCGACCAGCGCCGGATCGCCATCGTCCTCGACGGCGAGGTCATCTCCAGCCCCGAGGTGCAGGTGCAGTGTGGCGCCAACATCACCGGCAGCACCGACATCACCGGCGACTTCACGCTGGCCACGGCCAGCGACCTGTCGGCCCTCATCGAGGGCGGCGCACTGCCCCTCGAGCTCGAGCTGATCTCCGACCGCCTCGTGGGGCCGACCCTGGGTGCGGAGGCCATCGACGCCTCGATCGAGGCCGGCATCATCGGCCTGATCCTCACCGGCATCTTCATCATCGTGGTCTACCGCCTCGTCGGCGCGATGGCGACGATCGCGCTGGCGTCGTACGCCCTCATCGCCTACGCCATGCTGCTCGCCCTCGGGTCCACCCTGACCCTGCCCGGCCTCGCGGGCTTCGTGCTCGCCATCGGCATGGCGATCGACGCCAACGTGCTCGTCTTCGAGCGCGCGCGGGAGGAGTACGCCGCCTACCCGTCGGCCGGGCTCCGGCGTGCCCTCGCGGTGGGCTTCAACAAGGCGTGGAGCGCGATCATCGACTCCAACGTCACGACCCTGCTCGCGGCCGCCCTGCTCTTCATCCTCGGCTCCGGGCCGATCAAGGGCTTCGGCGTGACGCTGTCGATCGGTGTCATCGCGTCGATGATCTCCGCGCTCGTCATCGCCCGGGTGCTCTCCGAGCTGAGCGTCTCCAACAAGGCCGTCGAGCGTCACCCGGCCGTCAGCGGCCTCGGCAACATCGGCCGGGTCCGCGCGTGGCTCGACCGCTCCGACTTCGACATCATGGGCAAGCGCAAGATGTGGCTCGGGATCTCCGGGGCCGCGCTCGTGCTGGCCGTCTCGGGCATCGTCACCCAGGGCCTCAACCTCGGTGTCGAGTTCTCCGGGGGTCGCCAGCTCGACTACTCGGTCTCGGAGGAGGTCACGGTCGACGAGGCCCGCGCGGCGATCGCCGACGCCGGCTTCACCGAGGCCGTAGTGCAGGGCGCCGACACCGCCGACTTCACCGTGCGCACCGGGGTGATCTCCAACGAGGAGGAGCAGCGGATCGAGGACGCCCTCCGGGAGATCGGAGGCGACGTCACCAAGGAGGACGACCAGACGATCGGTGCGTCCCTCGGCCAGGAGCTGCGCGACAAGGCCCTCATCGCCTTCGGCATCGCCCTGGCTGCCCAGCTCCTCTACCTCGCGGTGCGTTTCAAGTGGACCTTCGGCGTCTCCGCCGTGGTCGCGATGGCCCACGACGTGATCCTGGTCGTCGGGATCTTCGCGTGGCTGGAGAAGCCGATCGACGGCATCTTCCTGGCCGCCGCGATGACCATCATCGGTCTGTCGGTCAACGACACCGTGGTGGTCTTCGACCGCATCCGCGAGCGTTGGCACGGGTCCCGACCGGAGGATTCCTTCAACGAGATGGCCAACCGGGCCGCGATCGAGACGATGCCACGCACGATCAACACCGGTCTCGGCACCATGTTCATCCTGGTGGCGCTGGCCGTGCTGGGCGGCGACTCGCTGCGCGACTTCGCGATCGCCCTGCTCATCGGCCTCGTGGTCGGCACCTACTCCTCGGTCTTCACCGCCACGCCGCTGGTGACCTACCTCCAGGAGCGGGCGCCGATGAGCCGGGTCAAGAAGGAGAAGGTCGTCCGCGAGCTCGACGACTCCGGCGCGGTCATCTGACCCGTCCCCTCCCGGACCGTCCGTCACCAGGTGGCGGTCCTGTGGAGTGGCTTCGGCCTGTGTCGGTGTCGGCGCATAGGGTGCTCCGGTGCCAACTTCCGACTCCGGTGTGACCCCCCTGCTCCACGAGGCCGTGACGGCGCTCGGGGGGCAGGAGCGCACCGGCCAGGTCCGGATGGCCGAGGCGGTCGCCAGCGCCTTCACCGAGGGCGAGCACCTGCTCGTCCAGGCCGGCACCGGCACCGGCAAGTCGCTGGCCTACCTCGTGCCCAGCCTGCTCCACGACCAGCGCGTGGTGATCGCGACCGCGACCCTGGCGCTGCAGCACCAGCTCGTCGAGCGCGACATCCCGCGGCTCATGTCGGCGGTGGCCGGCGCGCCCGGGGGCAGCAAGGTCGACACGTCGTACGCCGTGCTCAAGGGCCGCTCCAACTACGCCTGCCTGCACCGCATCCGCGAGGGCGTGCCCGACGACCAGGGCGCCCTCGTCGACGTCCCGGTGGGGTCGATGGCCGAGACGGTCCTCGAGCTGCGCGGCTGGGCGGAGAAGGAGGCCGAGGACGGCGGCTCCGGCGAGCGCGACAACGCGCCGCGGCACACCGACCGTGAGTGGCGCCAGGTGAGCGTCAACCACCGCGAGTGCCTCGGGGCGGCCAAGTGCCCCTTCGGCCAGGAGTGCTTCGCCGAGCTGGCCAGGGAGAAGGCGCAGCGCTCCCACCTCATCGTCACCAACCACTCGCTGCTGGCCATCGACGCGATCGAGGGCGTCCCGATGATCCCGGAGTACGACGCCGTGGTCATCGACGAGGCCCACGAGCTCACCGCGCGGGTCACCCAGGCCGCCACCGACGAGCTGTCCGTCAACGACGTCGAGCGGGCCGCCCGGCGCTCGCAGCGGATCGTGGAGGACGGCTCGGCCGACGCGCTGGCCGAGGCCGCGGACGCGCTGTCGGACGCTTTCGAGGCCACCATGGCCGGGCGGATCGAGCGGATGCCCGACCAGCTCGGCGAGGCGCTGGCCCTGGTGCGCGACGCCGCGCGCACCTGCCTGTCGGCCTACCCGCGCGAGAGCGCCGGCGACGGCGGCGAGGCCGACCCCGGCCGCACCCAGGCCAAGGGGATGGTGCAGGACGTCTTCGCCAACGCCGAGCGGATGGCCGCCGACCTGGAGTCCGACGTGCTGTGGCTCAGCGAGCCGCCTCCCCACATGTCCACCCGCATCCCGCCGCGGCTGCACGTGGCGCCGCTGCAGGTGTGGGGCCAGATGCGCGACAAGCTGCTGTCCGACAAGACGGTGGTGTTCACCAGCGCCACCCTGATGCTCGGCGGCGACTTCAACGCCGTGGCCTCCTCGATCGGGCTCAAGCCGACCGAGCGGGTCGAGGACGGCGCCGCGGCCCCGGCCGACACCGCCGACGGGGTGCTGCCGTGGCGCGGCATCGACGTCGGCTCGCCGTTCGACTACGGCCAGCAGGCCATCCTGTACGTCGCCCGCCACCTGCCGCCGCCCGGCCGCGACGGTCTGGTCAAGAGTCAGCTCGACGAGATCTGCGAACTCGTCGACGCCGCCGACGGGCGCACCCTGGGGCTCTTCTCCTCGCGGCGGGCCGCCGAGGCCGCGGCCGAGCACGTCCGCACCGCTCTGCCCCACCTGACGACGCTGGCCCAGGGCGACGCCCAGCTGCCCGAGCTGGCCAAGCAGTTCGTCGAGGACCCGCACACCATCCTCTTCGGTACCCTGTCGCTGTGGCAGGGCCTCGACGTGCCGGGCGACACCTGCCAGCTGGTGATCATCGACCGCATCCCCTTCCCGCGCCCCGACGACCCGCTGATGTCCGCGCGCCAGCGGGCGGCCGACAAGGCCGGCGGCAACGGCTTCATGCAGGTCGCGGCCACCCACGCCGCCCTGCTGATGGCGCAGGGGGCCGGGCGGCTGATCCGCACGACCACCGACCGAGGCGTGGTCGCCGTCCTCGACCCCCGGCTGGTCACCGCGCGCTACGGCGGCTTCCTCAAGGCCTCGCTGCCGCCGATGTGGACCACCACCGACCCCGCTCTCGTGCGGAAGGCTCTCGCGCGGCTCGCGTCGGGCTGAGGGTCGAGCTCCCTCGCCGGGGGCGGTGAGCAGGCCACGTTCCTGCGCTTCGCCGGGTGGCTGGCTGACCGCTGTCCGGTGTGTCCTGCGGGGGCGTTGCCGGGGGCGGTGAGCAGACCACGTTCCTGGTCAGCGCCGGTCAGCGAGGCGTGACGAGGTGCCGCCCACGTCGACGGTGGCCTCGTCGTACCGCCGCTGCGGGCCCACGGTCCGCCAGGCGATGAGCACGACCGCCCAGCCGGCGACGATGTCGAGGACCCAGTGGTTGCCCGTCCCGACGACGACTACGGCGGTGACCAGCGCGTGTGCCCAGGCGAGCGCCGCGACGGCCCGTCGCCGGGTGACGTGGCTGACCGCAAGGGCGACCCACAGCGCCCACCCGGCGTGCATGCTCGGGAACGCCGCCAGCTGGTTGGTCAGCCAGCCCAGCCCCTGGGGCGCCGACGCGTCGCCGCCCCACCAGCCCGCGGCGGAGTGCACGGCGAGCAGGTCGGTCCAGCCGTCCATCAGCCGCGGCGGGGCGGTCGGCATGGCCAGGTAGGCCAGCAGCGCCACGCCGGTGGCACCGACCAGCGCGAGACGTGCCGGTCCGTACGCCGCGCGGTGCCGGGCGTAGAGCCAGACGACGACCAGGAGGGTCAGCAGGTAGTGGGCGCTCGCGTAGTGGAACGACGCCACCACCCCGATGGTGTCGTGCTCGAGGAACCAGCGGTTGAGGCTGCCCTCGACGTCGAGGTGCAGAGTCCGCTCGAGGTCGAGGATGCGGACGGCACGGGTGACCGCCGGGGCCAGAGAGTCGTCCGCCAGCACCCGGCTGACGGCGTACCCGACGTACACGAGCGCGAGGACGCCGAGCTCGCGCAGACCCGACCGACGGACCGGCGGGATGGTGCGCGCCGTACGGGTCCGGACTGCGGGAGCGACGAGTGAGGCCATCGGTCCAGTGTTCGCGGCGAGGCGCCCGGGCGCATCGGGATTTTCCCGGCGGTACCCCCGACACGGGTGTCAGGGGATCCCGGGGTCTACCGGCCCAGAGGCCGGGGTGGGTCACATGCGGCGCAGGACCGCGGTGACCTTGCCGAGGATCGTGGCGTGGGTGCCGTCGATCGGGTCGTAGGCGTCGTTGTGGGGGAGCAGCCACACGTGGCCGTCCTTGCGCTGGAACGTCTTGACGGTCGCCTCGCCGTCGATCATCGCGGCGACGATCTCGCCGTTGGACGCCGTCTGCTCCTGGCGGATGACGACGTAGTCGCCGTCGCAGATAGCCGCGTCGATCATAGAGTCGCCGGACACCTCGAGGAGGAAGAGCGTGCCCTCGCCGACCAGCGACTTGGGCAGCGGGAAGACCTCGGTGATCTGCTCCTCGGCCAGGATCGGTCCACCGGCGGCGATGCGGCCGACCATCGGGACGTACGTCGCCGGGGGAGCCGTGTTGCCGATGTCGGTCTCGTCGATGCTGGTCTCGTCGGCGCTGGAGATGGAGCGGCGCGCGGCCATCAGCTCGGGCAGGAAGACCTCGATCGCGCGCGGACGGTTGGGGTCGCGCTTGAGGAAGCCCTTCTCCTCCAGCACCTTGAGCTGGTGGGCCACGCTCGAGGAGCTGGTCAGCCCGACGGCCGCGCCGATCTCGCGCATGCTCGGCGGGTAGCCGCGCGTCTCGATGGCCTCCTTGATGGTGGCGAGGACGCGCTGCTGACGCGGGGTGAGTCCGGTCGCGTCCGGCGGGCCGTCGGGCATCTCGACGACCTTGCCCTTGCGGTCCTTGCTGGCCATGGGGTTCCTCCTGAGCGGTCCTGCTGCTGGGCCTGTCCGTGCTGCGTTGACGCCAACCGTAGTCCTGTCGCGGACTCGACTTCAAACATTTGTTCGAACCGCGTGTCGCTCGGGGTCGGCGGTGCGACACGTCGAACAAATGTTCGTCTAACCCCTTGCGTCGTTCGAACACACGCTCTACTGTCGAACACGTGCTCGATCGAACACCTGAGCGATCCACGGACGACGTCATCGGCAGTCTCGGCGGCGTTGTCGGTGGCTTCCTCTAGACAGATCCCAGATCAACCGATCGACACCACCCACCGGCTGACTCTTCCCCTGGAGGCCAACATGAGCACCATCACCGTCTCGCCCGCCTTTGCCCCGACCCGCAGCTCGCGCACCGCCCGCACGTCGTCGCGGTCGTCGGTGCGGCTGACGCGGAGGGGCCGTGTCGTCGTCCTCCTGGCGTCGCTGGCCCTGGTCCTGATGGCCGGCTTCTTCCTCGGCTCCGTCGCCGTCGGCACCAACGAGGCCGGCCAGGCGCCGGCCACCGAGATCGTGATGGTCGAGCCCGGCCAGAGCCTCTGGAGCATCGCCTCCGACCTCACCGACTCCGGTGACGTCCGCACCACCATGCGCGAGATCGAGCGCCTCAACGCGCTCGACACCGTCGCGCTCTCCGCGGGGCAGAAGCTCCGCGTGCCGGTCAGCGTCGACTGACCTTCTAGTTCTCCGCCAGTCGACTCGACCCCGGCTGGCGGGACCGGGGAAGACAAGGGGCGGGCCCATCAGGCCCGCCCCTTGCGGCATTTCTGGGGCCTGTTCGGGGGTGCTCGCGGCCGCTGCGAGCTGAGTCGCCCGGTGACTCAGCTCGTAGTCCACTCTCGGCCCCCTTTCCAGGCCCGCACCGCGGAGTGCGACCTGCGGTACCCACGACCTCAGGTCGCAGTCGGCGCGCAAACCCCTCTCGAGCCCCCGGCCGGGTCGCTCGGACATAGCGGCCCACCTGGTCCACCCGGTGGATCTCGTGGGCCGCCATCTTCCCGGCGCCCCGGTCAGCGGACGAGCTGCGGCTTGGCCTCGAGTACGGCGACGGTGACGGGGGTGCCGTCGATGGTCACGGTGCCGTCGACCGGTCGCCAGGTGGGCTGGCCCACGACCCTGAACTGGGCGGACCAGGTCGTGTCGACGCTGAGGTCGAGTCCCTCGGACGTCTTGGCGTAGGTGTGGGTGATCAGGTCGCCCATGTCGGCTCCCTCGGTCCACGCCTGGCCCGGGACCGCGGTCTCCTGGCTGGTGTCGTCTCCGTGGTGCCACACGAACCGGCTCGGCCACACCTCAAGCAGCACGTCGATGTTGACCCTGCCGAGGTGGACCGGGATCTGGTGCCGCTCCGCGCTCGTGGACAGGATCGTCGGGAGGTTGACCAGCGTCTCGCCGCCGGGCGGTTGCACGTTGATCGTGGACTGGGGGAGCGCGACTCGCTTAAAGGCGTTCAGAACCTCAGCGGGGATGTCGGCGGTCTGTGTCGGGGTGGTCTCCGCCGTTGGCGGAGGATCCTCGGGGCATTGCGTGTACTCCCCGAGTTGGCCGCCGTCAGCAAGGACGTACGTCCACACGATGGGTGGCGAGCCGTCGGGGCAACTGAATTGCTCGACGCATCCAGAGGCGGCAATCGTGTTGCACGCTTGAGACTGGACCCACTCACCGGGAGGGAGCGCAGTTTGAGTCGCAACAGTCTCAGTGGCACCTTCGGATGAAGCTCCTCCGTCGGCCGAGCCCGGTTCCGGGGGAGTGGCTGCCTCGCCTCCAAGCTCGTAGATGCCAGCGTCCGGATTCGGATTCACTGTTGCCGTTGATGACGGCTGCGGCTGGTTCTGAGAGTCGTCGCCCTGACTCGATGCCGCTGTCGCGGAGCTCACCAACGCGAGTGCGACGGCGATCGCCATGACAATTGCCTTCATTTCGCGTACCACTTGGATACCTGCCATCCGACCTTGCTCGAGAACAATTCGTAGCGCAGGGCCTGCGTCGCGGCCGGATATTCGCCATCGAGGTCCTTGGAACCTGTGACGGTTTGATCTGTGCGGCTCACTCGAACGGACAGGTAGTAGAGCGAGCCGGCATCCCCAACGCGCCGAGTGCCAGTCACTTGCGCTGCTTCGACTTCGTGGTCGCCGCCGGTGATCGCGCCGCCCTGCTTGTAGACGCGCTCGATAATCTCTGCGCCGCCCTCGCAGGCTGCGCAGGACTTCGAGCTGAGGCTTCGCAGTTGCTCAGTTTCCCCGGTTGCCTGTGCGTAGTCGACGCTCGCGTAGAAGTGCGAGACGAACGCCTCCGCGGCCTCCACCCCATCCCCCTCCGCCTCCGGCGGAAGCGTCGGCTCCACCGGCCCCGTCTCCGTCTCGTCCGCCGAGGGCGACGGCGACGAGGTCGTCGGGTCGGGGATCTCCGGCGTGGGTGCGGCGTCGGAGCAGCCGGCGAGCACCAGCGGCAGGACGCAGGCGGCCGCGAGAGCGCGGCGTACGGGGCCAAGCTTCATGAAGACCTTCTTTCCCGAGATCGCCGGATCCATGCCCGAGCACGGCCGACGCAACAGAAACTAAGCGAAGAGCGCCGCGAGATCGACCCCTACTTCCTGCCCTGTGGACGACGGCGGACGACGATGGACGACGCGCGGGGCCGCGGGGGAGTACGTTCTCGCCACTCCCATCGCTCGATAGGCCAGACCATGCGCGTACGCCGCTCGCTCGCCGCCCTGCTCGTCCTGCCCCTGCTGGCTGCGCCGCTCGCCCAGGCAAACGCCGCCACGGGAGATGACCTGCCCCGCGCCACGTACGAGATCACCGGCCCCGTCACCCCACGAGCAACGACCGCCATCGACACGAGCAGCAAGGCGGCGGTCAAGGGTGCCTACCGGCGACTGTGGGTCCGCGGGCAGCAGAGCAGGCCGCGCTGGCGAGGTGGCAGTACCGAGCGGTGCCGACCGGGACGGCTCGCCAACGGATCCACCAAGCGACAGCTCAACGCCATCAACTTCGCCCGTCGGATGTCCGGCCTGACCCCGCTCACCCTCGACGCGAGCACGGTGAGGCAGGCCCAGGCGGCCGCGCTGATCATGACCGCCAAGCACGCGGTGAGCCACTACCCGCCGCGGGACTGGCCCTGCTGGACGCGCGCGGGTTACGACGCCGCCGGGGAGTCCAACCTCTACGAGGGCACGTCGCGGGAGAGCAACAGCGACAAGATCGAGGCGTACCTCGACGACTGGGGAGGCGGCAACCACCGCGTCGGCCACCGGCGCTGGCTCCTCTACCCCTACCTCGACGCCGTCGGGATCGGTGGCACCCGCACTGCCAACGTCACCCACCTCTTCGGCTCGCCCTTCGACGAAGCGGCACCCAACCCACAATGGGTGTCGTGGCCGACGGCGGGCTGGTTCCCGAGTCGCCTCGACCCCCGCGGCCGCTGGTCGCTCAGCTCGGGCGCCGACGACACGGACTTCTCCCAGGCGCGCGTCGAGGTCGAATACAGAAGGCAAGAGATACAGGGCATCAAGCTCCGCACGCCCGACAACGGCGTCGGCAAGCCGACCCTCGTCTGGGAGATGCCCGCCCGCGGGTGGCCGGGCAGGCCCGTCGGCACGGCCCGGGTGACGGTCAGCGGCATCGTCGTCGACGGCGTGCCTGGCCAGGTCGCGGCGTACACGGTCCGCTTCTTCCGGACCCGCTGAGCGCGACGAGGAGAGCCTTCCCTTACTGGAATCGTTCCAGAAAAGCGGGTTGAGTGGCCCTCGCACCCGACGAGAGGAACTCACGATGACCCAGACCGCACCCCGCCCCACGCACACCGCCCACCCGGCGTTCCAGGCCGACCAGCAGCTGGCCGACCACCTCCAGCAGCTCCTCGTGGACCTCACCGACCTCCACCTCCAGGGCAAGCAGGCCCACTGGAACGTCGTCGGCAAGAACTTCCGCGACCTCCACCTCGCCCTCGACGAGGTCGTCGACGCCGCGCGTGAGTTCTCCGACGTCGTCGCCGAGCGGATGCGCGCCGTCTACGTGACGCCCGACGCCCGCGCCGCCACCGTCGCCGCGAAGACGTCGCTGAGCGAGTTCCCCGCCGACGAGATCGACACCGCGGACTGCGTCGACGCGATCGTCGCCGCGCTGTACGCCGTCGCCGGCACCGGCCGCCGCATCCACGACGAGGTGGACGCCGCCGACCCGACGTCCGCCGACATCATCCACACCATCCTCGAGCGCCTCGAGCAGCTCGCCTGGATGATCGACGCCGAGAACCGCATCGCCAACGCGAGCATCCCGCGCTCGATGCACGAGTGACCTGAGGTCACCGACGCGCGAGCGTCACCGCACCGGCCCGTTGGGCGCGCACGGCACCACGTCGTACGCCGCTCAGCGGGCCGCTCTGCGTCCGCCCGGGACGCGCGGGGGAGCAGGCTCGGAGGGCTCGTCGTCGGGGGGCGCGGTGATGCCCAGTGTCCGCATCAGCCGGGCGATCAGCAGCAGCCCGGTGAACAGGCAGGCGATCGCACCGATCGAGGCCAGCGCCAGGAGCGCCCAGGAGCCGGACTCGCCGCTGCGTGCCGACGTGCCGAAGTCGATGGCGAGGTAGACGAGGTAGCCCCACGCGACCACGCACAGCGTGATCCCGACCGCCAACGCGAGCGCAGTCTTGTTGACCCCGCCGCTCTGGCGAGGGCCACGCCGCGACCCTGCCCGCTTCCCCGAAGATGCCACGGGAGCATTGTGTCCGATGGCGGCTCACCGTGGGGCCGGAACACTCCCGGCGAGACCCCCGACACGCCGCCCGAACGGGCCATCCGGGACCCGATCTGGAACCCCTCGAGGGCACTGACCTGCGGTTTTACCGAGGCCCCCTGCGACGCCCCGGATGATCATTTCGAACCACTTGCACATGTCCCCGCGCCAACGTACGGTTACCACTACATCTAGTAGTTACACCGTTGTGGTTCTCCACATCTAGTCCACAGGGACCGGGTGTTGACCTCACAGCCAGAGGCTACTTGTCCACAGGAATCACCGGCTGGTCCACAGGCGTTGACACCCCATGAGGGGTGTCTGCAGCGCGCCCCGACGACCGACCGGACGAGCGAGGGGGGAGGCCCGCACATGCACTGTCCTTACTGCCGCAACACCGACACCCGTGTGCTCGACTCCCGCGTCGCCGACGACGGCAGCTCGATCCGCCGCCGTCGCACCTGCAACGACTGCGCCAAGCGGTTCACGACCGTCGAGCAGATGCAGCTGACCGTCCTCAAGCGCTCCGGCGCGACCGAGCCGTTCACGCGGGACAAGGCGATCGCCGGCGTCCGCAAGGCGTGCAAGGGCCGCCCGGTCACCGAGGACCAGCTCGCCTGCCTGGGCCAGGCCGTCGAGGACGCCCTGCGCCTCAGCGGTCAGGCCGAGATCCCGGCCCACGAGGTCGGCCTCGCGATCCTGAGCCCGCTGCGCGAGCTCGACGAGGTGGCCTACCTCCGCTTCGCCAGCGTCTACCGCGCCTTCCAGAGCGCCGACGACTTCGAGGACGAGATCTCCCTTCTCCGAGCGGAGCGAGAAGAAGGAAGTCCGGTGGTTGAGGTGCTCGACGCGTCAGCGGCGAGCCTCGAAACCCTCCGTGCTGAGCGCCTCGTCCCCGACGAGGTCGCCCCGGACGAGGCGGCACATCCAGCCCCCACGGGCTGACACAGACTGCCCGGCACGTCGTGGGGAAGCGGCGTGCCGGGCGTACCACTCCCAGCCGAGCAGTTCGGCTGACCACCAGAGTTGACCAAGCACGAGGGATCCAGAGGAGAACCCATGACCGAGACGGTGAGCACCGGCGCCGCGTCCAAGCAGGGCAAGGGCGAGGGCCTGGCCCTCGAGCGCGTCTTCAGCACCGAGGGCACGCACCCCTACGACGCCATCACCTGGGAGCGTCGCGACGTCGTCCAGCAGAACTGGAAGACCGGCGAGACCGTCTTCGAGCAGCGCGGCGTGGAGTTCCCCGACTTCTGGTCGGTCAACGCCTCCACGATCGTCACCACCAAGTACTTCCGCGGCGCCGTCGGCTCCGACGTGCGTGAGTGGAGCCTCAAGCAGCTCATCGACCGGGTTGTGAAGACCTACACCAAGGCCGGCATCGACCACGGCTACTTCAAGACCGACGGCGACGCCGAGATCTTCGAGCACGAGCTGACCTGGCTGCTGGTCAACCAGTACTTCTCCTTCAACTCTCCCGTGTGGTTCAACGTCGGTACGCCGTCGCCGCAGCAGGTCTCGGCCTGCTTCATCCTCTCGGTCGACGACTCGATGGACTCGATCCTCAACTGGTACAAGGAGGAGGGCTTCATCTTCAAGGGCGGCTCCGGTGCCGGCCTCAACCTCTCCCGCATCCGCTCCTCCAAGGAGCTGCTCTCCTCCGGTGGTACGGCGTCCGGACCGGTCTCTTTCATGCGCGGCGCCGACGCGTCCGCGGGCACCATCAAGTCGGGCGGCGCCACGCGTCGTGCGGCCAAGATGGTCGTCCTCGACGTCGACCACCCGGACATCGAGGAGTTCGTGATGACCAAGGCGCGCGAGGAGGACAAGATCCGCGCCCTGCGTGACGCCGGCTTCGACATGGACCTCGGTGGCGCCGACATCACCTCCGTCCAGTACCAGAACGCCAACAACTCGGTCCGCGTCAGCGATGAGTTCATGCGCGCGGTCGAGGAGGGCACCGAGTTCGGGCTGCGCTCGCGCGGCACCGGCGAGGTCATCGAGACCGTCGACGCCCGCGACCTGTTCCGCAAGATCAGCGTCGCCGCGTGGGAGTGCGCCGACCCGGGCCTGCAGTACGACGACACGATCAACGACTGGCACACCAACCCCGAGACCGGCCGCATCACCGCGTCCAACCCGTGCTCGGAGTACATGTCGCTCGACAACTCGTCGTGCAACCTGGCGTCGCTCAACCTGCTCAAGTTCCTCAAGGACGACGACACCTTCGACGCCGCGCTCTTCGCCAAGGCCGTCGAGTTCATCATCACCGCGATGGACATCTCAATCTGCTTCGCGGACTTCCCGACCGAGTCGATCGGCGACACCACCCGCGACTACCGCCAGCTCGGCATCGGCTACGCCAACCTCGGCGCCCTGCTGATGGCGATGGGCCTGGGCTACGACTCCGAGGGTGGCCGCTCCATGGCCGCCGCGCTGACGTCGCTCATGACCGGTACGTCGTACAAGCGCTCGGCCGAGCTGGCCGGCATCGTCGGCCCGTACGCCGGCTACCAGCGCAACGCGACCGCCCACAAGCGGGTCATGCGCAAGCACCAGGCCGCCAACGACCAGGTGCGCGTGCTGCACACCGAGGACGGCCGCGTGCTCAAGCTCGCGACCGAGGCCTGGGCCGACGTCATCGCCACCGGCGAGGTCAACGGCTTCCGCAACGCGCAGGCCTCGGTGCTCGCGCCGACCGGCACCATCGGCTTCATGATGGACTGCGACACCACCGGCATCGAGCCCGACTTCTCCCTGGTGAAGTTCAAGAAGCTCGTCGGCGGCGGCTCCATGCAGATCGTCAACCAGACGATCCCGCGGGCGCTGCGCAAGCTCGGCTACCAGCCCGAGCAGGTCGAGGCGATCGTCGCATACATCGGCGAGCACGGCCACGTCATCGACGCCCCGGGCCTCAAGCTCGAGCACTACGAGATCTTCGACACCGCGATGGGCGCCCGCTCGCTCAAGCCCATGGGCCACGTGCGGATGATGGCGGCGGCCCAGCCGTTCCTGTCCGGCGCGATCTCCAAGACGGTCAACCTCCCCGAGAACGCCACGGTGGAGGAGATCGAGGACGTCTACATGCAGTCCTGGAAGCTCGGCCTCAAGGCGACGGCCATTTATAGAGACAACTGCAAGGTCGGCCAGCCGCTCTCCGACGGTGGCGGCAAGGCCAAGAAGGACGCCAAGGACGCGGCCGACGCCAAGGACGCCGCGGCGACCAAGGTC
This sequence comes from Nocardioides terrigena, assembly GCF_003047265.1. Classification (GTDB taxonomy): domain Bacteria; phylum Actinomycetota; class Actinomycetes; order Propionibacteriales; family Nocardioidaceae; genus Nocardioides; species Nocardioides terrigena. The sequence continues at coordinate 550,321 of NZ_PZYY01000001.1, forward strand.
GTCGAGAAGGTCGTCTACGCCCCGACCCGCAAGCGCCTCCCCAAGTCGCGCGTCTCGCGCACGACGTCCTTCACGGTCGGCGGCGCCGAGGGCTACATGACCTCGGGTGCCCACGACGACGGCCAGCTGGGCGAGGTCTTCCTCAAGCTCGGCAAGCAGGGCTCGACCCTCGCCGGTGTGATGGACGCGTTCTCGATCGCCGTCTCGATCGGTCTGCAGTACGGCGTCCCGCTGGAGACCTACGTCTCGAAGTTCACCAACCTGCGCTTCGAGCCCGCCGGCCTCACCGACGACCCGGACGTGCGGATGTCGCAGTCGATCATGGACTACATCTTCCGCCGCCTGGCCCTGGACTACCTGTCCTTCGAGGAGCGCTCGATGCTCGGCATCTACTCGGCCGACGAGCGCCAGCGCCACCTCGAGACCGGCTCCTACGAGCCGATCGTCGAGGAGACCGGCTCCGCCGCCGAGCTCGTCGAGGACCACCCGGTCGTCGCCGAGGTCGTGGACGCCGAGGAGGTCGTCGAGGCTGCGGCCAAGCCGGCCCCCGCCGAGGCCAAGACCACGGCCGAGCTCTTCGAGAAGCTCACCGGCACCGCCGTCGACTCGCCGCTCTGCATGACCTGCGGCACGAAGATGCGGCCGGCTGGTTCCTGCTACGTCTGCGAGGGCTGCGGGAGCACCAGCGGCTGCAGCTGACCTGATGAGTACGTCGAGGGCGGGCCGCGTCATGCGGTCCGCCCTCGTCCTCGTCGGTGAAAGTCCAGAATCTGCTGCTGGGTATACCGATCCTGTGATGAGCTCTGATCATGCTCACCAAGCAACACCTGCCGAATCTGGTCCTCGATGCTCTGCGTCAACTCGGAGGGTCGGGAACCGTCGTTGAAGTCACACGCGAGGTCTGGTTGCAGAACGAGCCGCAGCTGCGGGCGAGCGGCGACCTCTTCTACACGTGGCAGTACGACCTCCGGTGGGCGGCTCAGCATCTCAGGAACGAAGGTCAGCTCGCGCCGACCTCCCGCGGTGCGGCTTCGCGCTGGACCCTCGCCATCTAGGCAGCACTGGGCGTCAGCTCGGCCGAACCAGCTTCTTGATGGAGGCGGCCACCTCCGTCGGGTCTTCGTGTTCCCACACGCGGACCACTTGCCAGCCCTGGTCGACGAGCAACGCAGTCGTCTCAACGTCGCGGGCGACGTTCGCTTCGAGCTTCGTTGCCCACCAGTCGGAGTTGTTCTTGGCTGGGATCGAATGGTCGGGACAGCGATGCCAGAAGCAGCCGTCGACAAAGACGGCGACGCGCTGCTTCGGAAACGCGATGTCAATCGTTCGCCGCGCGTTGCCCGGTACCTTGACGCCCACACGGAACCGGAGACCCAAGCCGTGCAGCTCGCTGCGGAGGGCCAGTTCGGGTGCGGTGTCGCCGCGACGCTGCGTTCGCATCCTGCGGCGAACTTCCTCAGTCGCAGGGTCCGGTCGGGCGTGCTCGGTGGCCACTTGGTCAAACTACGACAGGGGACCAGAACGCCGCCGGTCGAAGTCGGAACAGCGCGGCACCCGTCCCGTTGTCGGTGCGTTGAGGGATGCTGTCAATCAAGCGAACAACGGGCCGGGCCCGTTGCGAAGCCGTACGAGAACGAAGGGCGTAACGAGTGTGAGCATCCCCGTCATTGACGTGTTCGCCGGTCCCGGCGGCTTGAACGAAGGCTTCTCGGCCTTGCACGACCCAAACGGTGAGCAACGGTTCAGCACAGCGGTCTCCATCGAGATGGACCCCTGGGCCTGCGAGACGCTGAAGCTCAGAGCCACCTTCCGCGGCCTGCGGCGCGTGACTGGACATACACCCGCGCCTTATGTCGATCTATTGGCGGGAAGGACGAGTCTCACGGACTTCTACCGTCACCCTGACGTCGAGGGACACGCCAAGGAGGCCGACGAGGAGGTCCGGCGGATTGAGCTGGGGGAGAAGACTCGGGCGATCTCTGACTCTGTCATCGCAGAGCGGTTACGAAACGCTGGTGGCGGGGAGTGGGTGCTCATCGGAGGCCCGCCCTGCCAGGCGTACTCCCTCGCGGGGCGCTCACGCAGGGTCGGCGATCCAAGCTTCAAGGACGATCACAAGCACGTCCTGTATCGCGAGTACCTCAACATCATCGCGAAGTTCGAGCCTGCCGTCTTCGTCATGGAGAACGTCAAGGGGATGCTGTCGTCGCAACACGAGGGCGGGCGGATCTTCGAACGGATCAAGGCCGACCTGGAGAGTCCGCGAATGGGCCTGGACTATGAGATTCGCTCTTTGGTCGTTCCGGTGGCGGCTGCGGACCTGCAGCCCTCTGACTTCATCATCCGGGCGGAGGAGCACGGCATTCCCCAGCGCCGCCACAGGGTGATCATGTTGGGAGTGCGGTCGGACCTGACGTCCCGCGCATCCATGGTTCTGGGCAAGCAGGGGCAGGTTTCGGTGCGGGATGTGATCGGTGACCTGCCCGCCATTCGGTCCCGAATCAGTCCAGTCTCGAACGATTCGCCGTCCGCCTGGCACGAGTCACGCATGCTCGCAGCCGCCTTGGCCGGCGAGCGGGAGCCTCAGCGCGACGCAGTGCCTGAGCTGGGCGACAGATGGCTGCCGTATCGGTCGCGAATCAGGGGCGAGCTTGCTGAGTGGCTAGTCGATTCATCCCTGAGTGGGATCACCCTGCACGAGGCGCGACGTCACATGCCAAGCGACTTGCAGCGGTATGCGTACCTGTCGTACCTGGCCGGGAGAGGCAAGTCACCCAAGGTCATGGACCTCCCGGCCCAGCTCGCTCCCAACCATAGGAACGCATCGAGGACGGACGCTCCGTTCGCGGACAGGTTCCGGGTCCAACAGTGGGTGTCACCCAGCACTACCGTTGTTTCGCATATCGCGAAGGATGGCCACTACTACATCCATCCGGATCCTGAGCAGATGCGCAGCCTCACTGTCCGAGAAGCAGCGCGACTGCAGACCTTTCCAGACAACTACCTGTTTGTCGGCAATCGAACGCAGCAGTATCACCAAGTTGGTAATGCAGTTCCACCGCTGCTTGCCAAGCGGATCGGTGAGGTTGTGGCCGACCTCTTGGGGTGAGTGCTGGCCCCCGGCAAAGCCATTTTCGTTAGTTTCTGGAGCGACGAGTCGATCGCGACGCTAGTCTGCATCGTCGGTGGTCTAGTTCAGTGGGGGAAGGCTTTGAAGGAGATCGAGCTCGCGCCCGATCCGCATCTGTTGGAGTCGATGCGAGCGGTTGGCTACTCGTTCGAGACCGCCGTGGCCGATCTGCTGGACAACTCGATAGCGGCGCGCGCATCGCAGATCGATGTGCTCGCGTCGCCGTCGGGTCCACTCAGATTGTCCATTCTCGACGATGGTGCGGGTATGGATCGGGCGACTGCACTGAGCGCCATGCGCTTGGCCGCGAGGAGCCCCAACGAGGTGCGCAATGCCACGGACCTCGGGCGATTCGGACTTGGCCTCAAAACAGCTTCGCTCTCGCAGTGCAGAAGGCTGACGATCGCAACACGTCGTGACGGCGTCACCACGGTTCTGCGTTGGGACCTGGAGCACGTGGTCGCATCGGGAACTTGGGCTGTCCTAGAGCTGGAGTCTGCAGAAGCAGAAGGCCTATGGGGCTGGGAGCGGTTCGATGACAGCGAGCACGGCACTTTGGTGTCGTGGGAAGACTTGGACCTTCTCGCCATGACGGAGGGATCCACTCAGGCCGACTTCGACGCCGCTTTGATGAGGGTGCGGTCACACTGCGAACTGGTTTTTCACCGATTCGCCACCGGCGACGGCTGCGCAAAAGTGCAGATCAGTTTCAACGGGAATTCAGTCGACACTTTGGACCCCTTCGTCTCGTCTTCCAAAGCGACCCAGCGTCGAGACGAGACGATTCGGGTCGACGGGGTGTCGCTTCCTGTGCAGGCATACACGCTTCCATTCATCAACAAGATGACGATCCAGCAGAAGCGGAAGGCGATGGTCGCGGGCTCGCTGCGGGACAGCCAGGGGTTCTACATCTATAGGGGTGGCCGGCTCGTCATCTGGGGCACCTGGTTCCGTCTCAACCCCAAGTCCGAGATGGCCAAGCTCGCTCGCGTGCGGGTCGATGTGCCCAATTCGCTCGACCATCTCTGGGCGCTCGACATCAAGAAGTCGCAGGCGACGCCACCGCGCGAGATGCGGGATGCCCTCCGCACGCTCGCGGGGCAGCTGGTGGCTCCGAGTGAGCGCGTTCAGCGATTCCGCGGTCGCAAGCTCAAGGCGGACGACTCTCTTACCAGGGTCTGGGATGTGGTTGTCGAGAGGGACAAGGACTTTCGATACGAGGTGAACCGTCACCACCCCCTCCTGCGGCACTTCTGTGAGGCACTGGATCCGGCGCAGCTGGCCCAGTTTGCTGCTCTGCTTGACGTGATGGAGCAGTCGTTTCCGGTTGTGGACGCGCACAACAGACTGAGTGACGACGGAGTCAGCATCCAGGATCGCGCTCAAGTTGAGGAGCTGGTGAAGCGCGCGGTGAGCCTGCGACCTGTCTTCCTCGACACGCATCCGGACGTGGATGACTTCATTTCCATGCTGCTGGGGATGGAGCCCTACGGCTCATCCAGCGAGTTCGAATCCACGTTGCGAAAGGTCTTGGCCGAGAGATGAATGTGGCCCATCAGGAGACGAACAAGCTGGCAGACCACGAGGTGGTCCAGATGCTGCTCATCCGGCTGGACAAGAAGTTCCCGACACCTCCTGTGCCTGTATTGGCCATTGATGAGGAGGTGTCGTTCTTCAAGTCAGTGGGCCTCTACGACGATCTGAGTAACGCCGACTGGATCGTCATCGGAAAGATCGTGAAGTCTCGCGTCAAGATCACTATGGACGAGGGTACTACTCTGGTTGCACCCACGTACGTGGACTGGTTGGCGGAGCGACACGACGGCATCAGCTGGCAGCGCTGGGTCGCGTACAAGCAGTTGCTCTTCAGTAAGGGATTCTCTCCGAGCGTTGTAGGCAGCCTCGACCAAGCCACCAGCGAGGTGCTCAACTGCCTCGGGGATCCCACCCGTGAGGGGAGCTGGAAGCGGCGCGGACTGGTCATCGGAGATGTTCAGTCGGGGAAGACTGCCACCTACCTTGGGGTTGTCAATCGCGCAGCGGACGCCGGATACAAGTTGATCATCCTGCTCGCGGGTGGGACCGAAGCACTTCGCAAGCAGACCCAGTTCCGCGTCGACGAGGGGCTGCTGGGCCGCGACACATCACGCGAGTCGGCAAGCTTTGGAGTGGGGAAGTGGCACGTCGCTGGGTTCGTTGGCGCGCAAGCCATGACCACCCAGGCAACCGACTTCCGGAAGACCTCGAAGCAGGCGACGAGCATCTTGGTGGACCCCAATTCTCCGACCCCGCTCGTCTTCGTCATCAAGAAGAACAAGACGGCCCTGGAGAATGTTCGCGACTGGGTGGCGGCGCAACGGAACGGATCCGCGCAACTCGACGTTCCAATGCTCGTCATTGACGACGAGTCCGACTATGCGTCGGTCAACACCAAGGACCAAGACTCGCCCACGGTCATCAACGCACTGATCCGTGAAGTGCTGGGCCTAGCAACGAGAACGTCGTACCTCGCTTTCACGGCGACACCGTTTGCGAATGTGTTCATCGACCACGAGACGGAGGACGAGACGCTGGGGGACGATCTCTTCCCGCAGGACTACATCAGGACTTTGGAGGCGCCCACGAACTACGTCGGCAGTGCGGCGTACTTCGGGACCGAGGACGTCATTGACTCCGATCGCCTGGTTGACCTGACCGACGCTGACGAGCACTTCCCCTACAGGCACAAGTCCCACCTACACGTTGCGGCTCTTCCCGCCTCGCTGCATGAGGCCCTCCGTACCTTCGTCGTGGCTTCTGCGATTCGTGAACAACGGGGGGACAGCAGCCCGCGCGCCATGCTGGTCAATGTCTCTCGATTCAAGAGCGTGCAGGCCCAGGTGCACGGACTCATAGAAGTCGAGTTCGAGCGGATCAGGAACGCAGTCGAGTTGCATGCAGTGGGTTCAGCAGGCGGATTGGAACATAACGAGCTGGCCCGACTGCGTGAGACGTACGGCGTGCAGTACGGCGGGACGGCTGCCGACTGGGATTCCCTGTCCCGTTTCCTGAAGGCTGCCGTCAACGGCGTGGGAGTGAAGCTCATCAACTCCGACCGGGTGCGGAACGCTGCCGACCTGACAGAGGTCGAAACAGATCGGATGATCGCGGTGGGCGGCGACGTCCTGAGCCGTGGTCTGACCCTCGAGGGCCTAACCGTCAGCTACTTCCACCGCCTCGTGGGAGCCTCGGACACCCTGCTTCAGATGGCTCGCTGGTTTGGATACCGACCCAACTACGACGATGTCTGTCGGGTCTGGATTCCTGAGGAAGTGGCCCATCAATTCCGATACGTGGCCGGGATCGTGGACGACCTGCGAGCTCAGCTAAGAGCCATGAAGAAGCAGGGACTGACTCCCAAGGACTTCGGGCTTCGCGTGCGCATGCATCCCGAGTCGTTGCTGATTACTGCGCGGAACAAGATGAAGGCCGCGGAGGTGAAGGCTTGGACCGTGAACGTTGCCGGTGCGAAGAACCTTGAGACAGTCAGGTTGAGCAGCGCCATCCCCGTCATTGCGGACAATCACGAAGCCGTCAGTCGAATGGTCGCGGCCGTCGAGTTCGAGCATCCCGGTGCAACGTGGGATGACGGGACAGGCACTGTGCGAGCGATCCACGACGTGGATCGTGAAATCGTGGCGCGTTTCCTTGACGAGTACGTGGCCTTTGTCGGGGATCCGTTCTTCGCCGACTCCGCGTTGGCCTCGTTCGTCCGCACCACGAAGACCGAGCGATTCAAGCGCTGGACAGTGGGATTCATCCCGGGCAAGGGCAGCGCCGTCACGCTGTCGGACCGCCTCACATTGCAACGTCCGACGAGGGCGGTCGCCTCATCGGCCGCGGTTCGAGTCAGTGGGGTCGATGTGATCCCTCTGCGCGTCTCGGGAAGCAGCTCCAGATTGGCGGGTAGCACGGATGTTGCCAGGGCCGGGGAAGCCGTGGATCACCGCCTCACGGAGCCCGAGGTCTACTCCTCGTTGAGCAAACCGGTTCTGCTCATCTATCTGGTCGAGCCGAGCCTGAAGGCGACGCCCGACAAGAAGTCGGGCCCGGCAACGAACCATGATGCGACCGGCGCTGAACTGCTGAAAGCCATTAGGGAGTCCGGCATCGACCACCTCGTCGGAGTCAAGGTCGGCATTCCAGGGGCTGCGGACGAGAAGGGTGCCGAGATCAAGTACATGCTGAACTCAGTCGCGCTCGGGGCTTGGCAAGGAGCTGCATTCGAAGAACACGCGGGTGACGAGCTCTTGGACGTGGACGGGGTGGACGATGAGTGAGACTGGCTTCGAGAATAAGTGGCGCACGGACTTGGCATTCGGAAGTGTCGGCGTCCAACTGGCAGAAGTGGAACATCCGCTTGAGATTTATGTGGGCGCAAGTGACTTAGGGCGTCCACGAGTCCAGGTTCGAAGTGCCGCACGGCCGGCGCTCCCTGAGTTGGCGGATGTCGTTGTAGTTGACCGAGCGCAGCACGGTCCTGCTTGGGTACTCACCTTGACTCTTCAGGATGCTCAGTTCCTTGAGGTCTTCATCCGCCTTGCGGTCGACGTCGTGGACCGCACCAGGGGAGCTGGGTCGGAGGACGACGCACTTCGCCTCATGTCGGCGGTATTTGCTCAGTGGCGGCGTCTACTCACCCCAACTCCTTTGCATCGGTTGGGAATCGAGGCGCTTCGAGGACTTGTGGGTGAGATCTGGTTCCTGTGCCGGCGAGCGTCTGCATCACACGCGTTCGGTGACGCGCTGGCTGGCTGGCTCGGGCCGCTTGGGTCACCCCAGGACTTCTACTACGCGTCTTCTGGGCTGCACGAAATCAAGGCTGTCGGCCCGACTGCTCGAACCGTGAAGATCTCGAGCGCTGAACAACTCGATGCGGAGGAGATGGAACTCATCGTTCTCATGGCTCCCCAAGTTCCCCAGGCCGAGGGTGATGCGATCAATCTTCTTCTCCTGGTCGAAGAAGCCGTCGGCCGGTTGGACGACAGCGGTGTGGGCCGAGGTGAGCTCGATGCCCGGCTGAAGCGACTCGGCGTGGATCTCACAGATGACTACTACGGCGAGACATGGTTCAAGGTGCAATCCGTATCCACGTACAAGGTGACAACGGAGTTCCCCGCGATCCGAGCGCAGGAACTGGTGCTGGGTGTGGAAGCTGTCAGGTACGAGCTGGTGCTGTCTGCGCTCGAACCGTTCAAAACCGCATACGAGAAGGTGTAGGGATTCGGGTGCAACTCGAGGAGTTCCGACGAGACCTGCTGAACCGAGCAAGCGCACGAGCGGCGGTTGAGCAGACCTTCAGCAAGGAGGCCTTTCTTGGCGAGGTCGCTGAACGCTTGGCCGGCGCGGAGGAGATCGAGAACCTGCAGGTTCTCGACTTCGAGGGAATTGGCAACGCTCGCCGCAAGCTGGCTGTCCACGGCTTCGACCTCGACGACAGCGACAACTCGGTGGCGCTTGCGGTGGCGTTGTACGACGGCGGCGAAGACATGACCTCGCTAACGACCACTGACGTCAGCAGCCGCTTCAGGGCGTTGCAGTTCTTCCTAGAGGAGGCAATCAGCGGAGCGTTCCGAGAGGGGCGGGAGGAGAGCACCGCTGAATTCCAGCTAGCCGAGGATCTTCGCCGTCGGGGACGGAATGTCAGCCGCTACCGCCTTTACCTTTTGACCGACGGAAGCCTCAGCGCCACGACGAAGGCGTTGGAGTCAACGGTGGTCGGTGGGATTCCCGTTGACTTTCACACGTGGGACGCTCGGCGGCTGCATCAGGTCGAGCAGTCCCTGACGGGCCGCGAGTCGCTGGTTGTCGACCTCACCGAATGGCAGCCCGATGGGTTGGCCGCTCTCGAGGTCGTCGACTCTGCGAGCAGGCTCACCACCTACCTGGCGGCTGTGCCGGCCAACATGCTTGCGGACTTGTACGGAAGGCACGGGAGCCGTCTGTTGGAGGGGAACGTCCGTTCGTACCTCAGTAATCGGGGGAAGGTGAACAAGGGGATTCGGTCGACGGTCGCCGCCTCACCGGCCAACTTCTTGGCCTACAACAATGGCATCACGGCGACCGCAACGGCGGTCTCGACTACGGGTGCGGGGATCGCTGCCATCACCGATCTGCAGATCGTCAATGGCGGCCAGACGACCGCGTCGCTGTTCTACGTGAAGCGTGAGAACAAGGGATCCTCCTTGGAGGACGTTTACGTCCAGATGAAACTCGTTGTCGTCGAGCCTCAGGTGGCCACCGAGATGATTCCGCTCATCTCTAGGTATGCCAACAGCCAGAACCGGGTCAGCGAGGCCGACTTCTTCTCGAACAGCCCGTTCCACGTGAGGCTTGCTGAACTCTCTCAGCGCGTACTGGTTCCCGCTCAGCCGGGGGTCAACTTCCAGACCAAGTGGTTCTACGAGCGGACACGTGGTTCCTATCAGAACGAAAAGAGCAAGCGCACCACAGCGGAACAGCGCAAGTTCGAAGCGGAGTACCCAAAGGCGCAGATGATCGACAAGACCGCAGCTGCGAAGTACGAAGTGACCTGGGGAATGCGCCCGCACATGGTCAGCGCGGGCGCCCAGCGCAACTTCATGGCGTTCGCTGACCTGGTCGCGCAGAAGTGGGAGGCGTCTGATCTTGCCTTCAACGAGCTCTATTGGAAGCAGCTGGTCGCGAAGGGCATCCTCTTCGAGACCGTCCGGTCCGCAATTGCCAAAGCGCCTTGGTACGAGAAGGGCTACCTAGCCAACTACACCACGTACTCCGTCGCCAAGCTTGCGCACGAAGTCGGAAGGCAGGCGAAGGGTGGTGTCTTCGACCTTGAGGCAATCTGGGCGCGGCAAGCAGTCTCCCCCGAAGTTGTCGAGGAGTGCCTGAGGATTGGCGAGAAGGTCCAGCTCGTCCTGCTGTCTGACAAGAGGCCTGTCCTGAACGTAACCGAGTGGGCAAAAAGGGAGCAGTGCTGGGAGCTGGTCCGTCAGGTGCCTCACGATCTGTCTCCAGAGCTCCTTCGATCCGTGGGTACCCGCGAGAAGGCCGCTGAGCGGCGCAAGGACGCGGTGCAGATTCAGAAGATCGACAAAGGCATCGACGCACAGGCGAAGGTGGTTGCGAAGCAGGCGTCAGAGTGGTTGGCCTTGGAGGAGTTTGCTCGAGAGAAGAGGATCTTGTCTCCGATCCACTCAGGGATCCTTGACTTGGTCATCGGCCGAAAGGCCGGGTTTCCGTCTGAGGCGCAATCTGTGCGACTCCTGCAGCTCTTGGATAAGGCAGTCGAACTCGGCTTCGATGCAGTCTGAAAGTGCTTCGCGCCGAGCGCGGCGACAGGCGAACCCTTCGCGGTCTCGATCGTCATGGGTTTGATGCTTAGCGCTCGCTCGACCGCTCCCTAGGTCGAGTACCCGACGTGAAAGCGGACCGCTCCTATCCCGGAGCGGTCCGCTTCGTAGTGCCTTGAGGTGGACGCCTAAGGTGCCACCGTCTTCTCGAGGAGACTCTTCAAGACAATCACGGGTATAGGTTCCGGACTGATTTCAGCCGGCAGATGCAACTGGTGGGTCACCCCGTCGTACGGTGGGTTGGGTTCGGGGTTGAGCTGTAGTCCAACCTCTGCGATCTTGATTTGATTGGCGTCCCAGCAAACCAAGAGATCGATGTCTCCAATTGCTTTCACGCCATCGCGGAAGTCAGACAGCACGCTCTCGAGTTTGTCTTTGAATTCGATCACGATCGGCAATTCTTCGCCACCGCCGACGTAGTGAGCGAGAAGGTCATATTGGGTCGAGTAGCCGGCGGCAAGAGGCCGGATATTTTTGATCTGTTGCGCGCCTAGCAACTCGTGGAAGAGTGCTGCGACGGCGGCCTCCTGGTTCGTCGGCACTTTCGCGAATGCCACACCCGGCCAGCCGAGGGGATGGCGACCTTCTGCTTGCTCCCACATCTTTTTGATTCGCTGCTTGCGCTCAGCGGAAGTTTCCGGCGTGGGCGCGACTGGCGAGGTCTCCGAGGGGGCTTGGTACTTCGCGACACGTTCGAATTGAACGAACAGGTCAGCGACAGCGTTCTGCAGTCGGCGTTCGTGCTGCCAGTGCATCGACTTGCGACCGAGATCGAAATCGATGCGGTCGGATTCGACCAGAAAGATGCAGCGTTTGTAGTACGCCGGATATGCGCCTCGCTGAGCTGGAGAAATGGCGACTCCTGTTGGCATTGATTTCGTGACAACGAATATACCTGCGTTGAGGATTGCGCTTGCACCGTCCTCGTCCACACCTAAGTGGTACGCCTCGGCCAAGGCGTCGACTGCGCGGTTGCCTGGAAGCATGACCCCGTAAACGCGCAGTGTGTCCGTTCCACTTCCGATCACCCTGTGGCCCGTCACGACCTTCCCAGTGAGGTATTTTCTCGATGCCGCGTCTGTCTTGCCAACCAAGTTGCTGTTGACCTCATCGATAGGAGCCGCGCCAGGGCCCGCAAGCTCCGGATATCCAAACGCAATGGGCGCGGTGATGCTCTCGCCGTCGACCGAGGTCCACGCGTAGGTAACCGTCGTTGCGGGCAGGGGCTCGCCCCGCAAGAGCTGGTGAGTATCTCCAATAGCCGTACGCGTGCGCAGGACCCACTTTAACTGGTCACTAGTGAGGGAGAAGAGATCCGTTGATGCTCGTTGAGGGATTCCACCGACTCGTATGGAGGTGTATGTCCCGGATTCAAATCCCGCCGGAGCTGGTTTCGAATCAAGCAGTTCGAATTTGGGCGGATAGACCGACTGGTCGTCGGCTGAGACCCAACTTGACGCACCAGTTAGGGTGCAAGCGGTCGAGTCTGTCCCGGACGTTGTGGCTAATGAGAAGTCATCCCCGCTGAATGCCACATAGGTGAGACCGACGCCCTTCTCGCCAACTTGATCATCGTGCGATGACTTATCTCCCCCGCCCGGAGCAAGAACCTCTTCGATGAATGCGGAAGCGATGCCGGTTCCATTGTCGATGACTTCGACTGACCGCTGAGTCGCGTCGACAATTACATGGATCCTGCCTTCGTCGACAGGCACTCCGGCGCTCGCTTGCTCGGCCTTGCGTCGCTCTATCGCATCCCGAGAATTCTGAAGAAGCTCCGCAAGGATGTCCCAATAGTGGTGGTAGCTCTGAAGGATCCCCTTTAGTTCCCGCTTCACTGCGCGGTCACTCTTGGCGCGAAGGAAGTCCGGAACCTGCGGAGCACCAAGTGTGCCTTCAACCATGATGCGGTCCTTTCAAAATATCTTCAAAGCGGCATGTGAGGGAAACTTGAGTGATCCTACCGAGGGCCGCACCTGCGTGTGCCGCGTTGACGAATCCAGAGTGGCAGGCTCGGTTGTTGTCTTGGGAAATACGTCGCCCTTCCCTGAACACGTGATGATCCTGCTCGACAGAATGACCGTGGTTTTGGTCCGGGTCCCGACCTCGGGCCGCACCCTGCTCGGACCGGAGGACGCGAGGCACCTTCGACGTGGATGCGAGAGACGGCGCGCGCCATGAGGGTTTAACAGCCCAACAGGGCGTTGCTCGCCGGTGGGCTGGTTTCGGTGTGCTGCTGGGCGGCGGGCTCCAGAAGGTTGGTGGATGGGTGGGCAAGTGGATGGTGGCGCAGATCGCGCTAACCGATGTGGTGTTGACCAGCGGGAGACACTAGGGAGGTCGTGGTCGATGCGACAGCACCGCCGGGGCAGAGGGCGCAAGGTCGCTGCCCTCCGCGGACAGGACGGAGAGGAACCAGGGTGAGAAACCCGCCCCTCGTGGGCCGATGCGCCCGCGATAGCGACACTTCCCTCGGCCTTGGCGCATACTGGACTCCTATGACGTCCTCATCCTGGTCCACGCGCAAGTCCTCGAGCCCTTTCCAGCCGAAGCCCGAACTGGAGATCGAGGTGTACGCCGTCGGCGACCAGGTCTGCCACGACCTCTACGGCCTCGGGCGAGTCATCAATGTCGAGGCCCACGCGGTGTCGATCGACTTCGGCGACAAGACGGTGCGCGTCACGAGCCCCTACGCCAAGCTCGAGCACCTGTAGCGGCAGCCGTCCCCAAGAGGCTGGGCTCGCAAGGCCCCGGAGGGTCTCGACGTGAGCCCGCGTGCCCAAATTCGGGGCAGCAAGCACCCCTGACTGAGCCCTATCCTCGACGGAGACGACGCGAGGAAGTGGGGTGGACGGACAGCCGCACCTTCACCTGCACGTGCTCGGCGAGCTCACGGCCACGCGAGACGGCGCGGTCGTGGACCTCGGCGGGCGGCGCCAGCGCGCCGTACTCGCGGGTCTGATCATCCAGCGGGACCAGGTGGTCCCAGCCGATCGGCTGATCGACTGCGTGTGGGGTGACCACCCCCCGGCCAACGCCACCGGTGCGCTGCAGGCCTACGTGAGCCACCTGCGCCGGCGGCTCGAGCCCGACGCGACGGCTCGGCAACGCGACGGCGTCATCGTCCGCGCCGGCCCCGGCTATGTGCTGCGGGTCCCGCCGGACGCCGTGGACGCATGGGAGTTCGAGACGGCCGTCGAGTCGGCGTCGGGCCAGGCGCCGAGTGATGCGGTGTGCACCCTGGAGACCACGCTCCGGCTGTGGCGAGGACCCGCCTACGCCGACTACGCGGGGGAGGCCTGGGCGGAGGCGGAGATCGGCCGGCTCGCCGAGCTCCGGGCGCTGGCCCGGGAACGCCTCCTCGCCACACGTCTCGACCTCGGTGAGGCCCAGCTCGTCATCGGCGACCTCGAGGCGCTCGTCGCGGAGGACCCGCTTCGCGAGGAGCGCTGGCGCCTCCTCGCCCTCGCGCTCTACCGGGCACACCGCCAGGCAGCGGCGCTGGCGGCGCTCCGTCGTGCCCGCGAGGTGCTCGCCGACGAGCTGGGGGTCGACCCCGGTCCCGCCCTGCGCTCGCTCGAGGCGGAGGTGCTGGCCCAGTCGCCGGACCTCGACGCTCCCACGCCCGCGATCGCGGTCGCGGAGGACGCCACCCGACGGGTCCCGCGACCCCGGACCCCCGACGGGCTCGTCGACCGGGAGCGCGAGATGGCCGTCCTGCGCACCATGCTCGAGGAGCTCGGCGCCGGGGTCTCCGGCTGCCTGCTGATCGAGGGCCCCGCCGGCATCGGCAAGACCCGGCTGCTAGAGGAGGTGCGCCGGCTGGCCGCCGGCATCGGAGTCCCGGTGAGGTCGGCACGGAGCAGCGCCCTGGAGCAGGGCTTCGACTTCGGTGTGGTGCGGCAGCTCTTCGACGCGGCCGTCGACGACGTCGTACGCCGGGACGACCGCTTCGCCGTGCTCCGCGGCCTGTGGGAGCTCACCACGCAGCTCGCCGAGACCGCCCCGTTCGTGTTGTGCGTGGACGACATCCAGTGGGGCGACGAGCCGTCGCTGCAGTTCCTCGCCTACCTGGTGAAGCGACTCGAGGGACTGCCCGTGCTGGTCGTGCTGGCGATGCGCACCGGTGAGGCGCACGAGGCCGACGACCTGCTGGCCGAGCTTGCCGGCAACGAGTCGGTCTCGGTGCTGCACCCGGCGCCGCTGACCCAGCAGGGCACGGCCGACCTAGTCACGGATCGGCTCGGTCGTGGTGCGGACACGTTCGTGGCCACCTGCCACCGGATGACCTCGGGCAACCCGCTGCTCCTGCGCCAGCTGCTGCGCGCGCTGGCCGACCAAGGTGTCCCGCCCGACGCGGCCCACGTCGACACGGTCCGGGCAGTGGGGTCGCGCGCGATCACGTCGCTCGTGACGCTCCGGCTGCGCCGGATGCCGGCGGCCGTCACCACGGTGGCGCGGGCGGTGGCCGTACTCGGTCCGGCGGCCGACCTGGTGACGGTGGCCGACCTGGCGCAGCACTCGGAGGAGGACGTGGCGGCGGCGCTCGACGTGCTGGCTCGCGGGGAGATCCTCGTCGACGGCCAGCCGCTTGAGTTCGTCAACCCGCTGGTGCGCGACGCGATCCACGCCGACATCCCGGCCGGCGAGCGGGCGCTCCTCCACGAGCGGATGGCCCGGCGGCTCAAGTCATCCTCAAGTCACCCCGGCCATGCTGGCGTGCCCAGCCCATGAGGTGGTGACCGTGCCCGAGCCCACGCCCCTCCCCACCGCGGACGCCGAGGCGCTCCGCGGGCTGGCCGGCGGTGCCGTCCACCTGCCCGGGGACCCCCTCTACGACGAGTCGCGGATGCCGTGGAACCTCCAGGTGGACGAGCACCCAGCGGCGGTGGCCTACCCGGCCGATGCTCATGAGGTCGCCCGGATCGTGCGAGCCGCCGCGGCGTCCGGTCTCCGGATCGCACCCCAGGGCACCGGCCACGGAGCGCCTCCGCTCGCGGGGCGGCTCGGCGACGCCGTGCTCCTGCGCACCTCGGCAATGACCGGGCTGCGCGTGGACGCCGCCAGCCGTACGG
The DNA here is from genome assembly GCF_003047265.1 of Nocardioides terrigena. Classification (GTDB taxonomy): domain Bacteria; phylum Actinomycetota; class Actinomycetes; order Propionibacteriales; family Nocardioidaceae; genus Nocardioides; species Nocardioides terrigena. The sequence goes on from NZ_PZYY01000001.1 coordinate 565,893, forward strand.
CGCGCGCCGAGGCCGGCGTGCTGTGGGGCGACGTCATCGCCCGGGCCGGCAAGGTCGGACTGGCCGGGATGCACATGTCCAGCCCCGGGGTGGGCGTGGTCGGGTCCTCGCTCGGCGGCGGGGTGAGCTGGTACGCCCGGCAGCACGGCCTGCAGTGCAGCGCGATCACCGCCGTCGAGCTGGTGATGGCGGACGGGACGTTCGTGCGCGCCACCGAGGACCAGGACCAGGACCTGCTGTGGGCGGCCCGCGGCGGCCACGGCGGCTTCGGGGTGGTCACGGCGCTGGAGTTCGACCTGCTACCGATCCGCACGGTTTACGCCGGGATGCTGGCCTGGGACTGGCGGCACGCGCGGCGGGTCCTCACCGCGTGGGGCGAGTGGACCGCGGACGCGCCGGAGTCGGTGACCAGCGTCGCCCGGATCTTCCAGGTGCCCGACGAGGAGTGGATGCCCCCCGACATCCGCGGCCGGCGGCTCGTCATGCTCGACGCGGTGGCGGTGGGCGACGCCGGGGCGGCTGCCCGCGCCCTTGCTCCGCTGCGTGCCCTCGGGCCCGAGACCGACAGCTTCGCGGAGGTGCCCGCCGCCGACATCGCGCACCTCCAGCTCGACCCCCAGGAACCCACCGCGGTCTACGCCAACAGCGTCCTGGTCCACGGCCTGCCGCCGGACGCGGTGGACGCCCTCATCGCGACGGCCGGTCCCGGCTCCGGCAGCCAGCTGCTCTTCGTCGAGCTGCGCCAGCTCGGTGGAGCCCTCGCGCGGCCGGCCCCCCGAGGCGGTGCGCTGGACCACCTGGACGGCTCCTTCCTGGTGCTGGGCGTCGGGCTCGACGTGGGCACGGGCTGGAGCGCCGTGCGCGAGGACGCCACGCGGGTCCTCGACTCGCTGGCCCCCTGGACGTCCCGGGCGTCGTACCTCTCGATGGCCTACGAGGCCGCCGCCCGGCGCGGGTGGTCGGCGACGGCGTACGAACGCCTCGACCGGATCCGTCGATCTGCGGACCCGAACGGGCTGTTTCTCGCCCCGCAACGGCCGTCAGACGACTGATTCCGCACAAGGACTCAAGTCGGGCGCAAGTCCTCCTCAACCGTGTGGGTGCACCTTCGTCGGGTCAACGACGACACCACACGGAGGAACAATGACCATCGCACAGACCAGCACCGCGTACGCCGCACCGTTCGGGGAGCTGGACGCACTCACCATCGGCACCGTCGCGGTGCCCGGCGACAAGAGGTACGACGCACTCGTCTCGCCCTGGAACGTCGCCATCCCGGTCCGGCCCGCGGCCGTCCTCGCGGCGCACGACGCCCAGGACATCGTCGAGGCCGTGCGCTTCGCGGCCCGGCACGGCATCCGCGTCACCCCGCAGGCCACCGGCCACGGCCCCATGGCCGACCTCACCACCGAGCTGCTGGTCACCACGAAGGAGCTCGACGAGGTGGTCGTCCACCCGGAGGGCTGGGCGCGCGTCGGGGCGGGCGTGAAGTGGCTCGCGGTCGTGGAGGCCGCCGCGCCGTACGGCCTCGCGCCCCTGTCCGGATCGATCACCGACGTCGGCATCGTCGGCTACACCACCGGCGGTGGGCTCGGGCCGATGGCCCGCACCTACGGGCTGGCCAGCGACAAGGTGCGCGCCATCGAGGTCGTCACCGGCGACGGTGAGCTCCGGCGGGTGACGCACACGGAGCGCCCGGACCTCTTCTTCGCCCTGCGCGGTGGCAAGGGGATGCTCGGCATCGTCACGGCCATCGAGTTCGATCTTGTCGAGCAGCCGAGGTTCTACGGCGGCTCGCTGTGGTTCGACGGGGACGACGCGGCGACCGTCATCGAGCGCTGGCTGCACTGGTCCGACGACCTGCCCGAGCTGGGCACCACGTCGATCGCCCTGTTCCAGCTCCCCGACATGGAAGGAGTGCCGCCCATGCTCGCCGGGCGACTGACGCTGTCGGTGCGCTTCGTGTGGACGGGGTCGGCCGAGGAGGGGGAGCGCCGGTTCGCCGCGATGCGTGCCGCGGCTCCCGTCATCCTGGACGACGTGGCCGAGAAGCCCTACACCGCGATCGACTCGGTCCACACGGACCCGCTCGACCCGACCCCGGCCTACGAGGCTGGCCACGTGCTCACCGACTTCCCGCAGGAGGCGGTCGACGCGCTGCTCGCGCTGACGGGGCCGGGCGTGGTCTCCCCGCAGATCCTGGTCGAGGTCCGCCAGCTCGGAGGTGCCTTCGCCCGGTCGGGGGAGCACCCGAGCGCCTTCGCCTCGCGCGCCGCGGCGTACTCGCTGCTCATCGTCGGCATCTCGGAGATCCCGGGCGTGGAGGACCACGCCGCCGCGATCCTCGACGCGCTGGCACCGTGGGTGGGTGGTCACCGGCTGCCTAACTTCACGTTCACGCCGGAGGAGTACGTCGACGCGTACGACGAGGTGACCCTCGCGCGGCTGCGCCGGGCGATCCGGACCTACGACCCGGACGGCGTGATGACGATTGGCGGCGTGCTGGCCTGATCTCCGCGACTCGTGGCCCCCGCCGATGGCGGGGGCCACGGGCGTCTGCCGTCGAGGGCGACCCGCTCTGCTCACCACGTCACAGGTAGCGCGGCACCGTGGCCCGGTAGGCGTCGTACTCGGTGCCGAACAGCTCGTGCAGGAGGTGCTCCTCGCGCGGCACCCACCGGTGGACGAGCGCTGCGCTGACGGGGCAGGTGGCCAGCATCCAGCCGTTGTGGGTCGCGACGGCCAGGCCGAGGTGGGCGAGGGTGAAGCCGACGTAGATCGGGTTGCGGGTCCGTGCGTGGACGCCGGTGGTGACGAGTGCGACCGGGTGCTCCAGGTCGCCCGGCCCCCGTTCGTGCCAGGCCACTGCCACCAGGCCGATCCCCGCGACCGCGCAGACGGTGCCGGCCGGCCCGGCCGCGGGTGGTAGCGACAGCGGCCGCAACCGCTGCAGCACCGCGCCCACCGCCACGCCGCCGAGGGTCTCGGCCGGCAGCGGGATCCGATCGGCCAGGTCCGTGAGCCGCGCCCGCAGGGTCATGCTCAGACCAGTCCGTGCTCGTAGGCGTACGCCGCGGCGGCGGTGCGCGAGGCGACGTCGAGCTTGCCGAAGATGTTGGACAGGTGGCGGGCGACGGTCTTCTCGCTCAGCACGAGCTCGGCCGCGACCTGCGGATTGCTGCGGCCCGAGGCGACGAGGCGGAGCACCTCGACCTCGCGGGCGGTCAGGCCGCCGGGCAGGGACGCGGGTGCCAGCAGCGACGAGGCGAGGTCGGCCATCGGCGCCGCACCGACCTGCCGGAAGGCCGCACGTGCGGCGGTCAGCTCGCGCTCGGCGGACGATGTGTCGCCGAGGGCCAGGAGGCAGCGGCCGATGAGCAGCCTCGTGACGGCGACGTCGTACGGCGAGGACGACTGCGCCCACAGCTGGTGCGCCTTGCGGAGGTAGGGCAGCCCGCCCGCAGCATCCCCGGCGGCGAGCTCGACGGCTCCGTGGGCCTGGGCGGCGGCGGCGGAGAGGACCGCCGACCCGGCTGCCGATGCCAGGGACCCCAGCTCGACGGCCAGGGGCCGCGCGCGCTCGACCGCACCCGACGCCAGCAGGACCTCGATGGACCCCGGCAGGATCCGGCACCGCTCCAGCGGTCCGTCCGACGAGGCGAGCAGCCGGTCGACGGCCGCGACCGCCGGCGACGACCGCCCCTGGGCCAGCCACAGCAGCGCCAGTCCGGGCTGCGGGTCGACGCCGAGGTCGGCGGCACGCTGGTAGGCCTCGTCGGCTGCGGCGAGGTCACCCCGCAACCGCAGCACGTCGCCGGTCTCGCGGGCGGTGAGGCCGACGGGGGCGGGTGTCCGCAGGGCGACGTACCGCTCGGCGGCAAGCGACCACTCGCGCAACGCGTCGTCCCAGGCGCCGCGCAGTCGCATCAGCTGCCCGCGGTGCACGGCGCACTGGCCGGTGAAGGCCAACAGACCCGGCTGCGCGTCGCACCACCGCTCGAGGGCGGCCGTCCACTCGGCGACCCGGCCGAAGTCGCTGACCTCCTGGGCGCCCTCGATGGCGGTGCAGTAGACGTGTCCCGCGATCACCGGGGACAGCTCACCCGCGACGACCCGCACCATGGCGTCGTCGAGCTGCGTCAGCCCCTCGGCGAAGTGCCCGCTCATGATCGAGAGACGCCCCTTCGCGCACGTGCTCATCGCCGAGAGGTCCGCGTCGTGGAAGCGGTGGCCGGTGTCGTGCGCCTCGTCGGCCAGCCGCGTCGCCGCCGCGAGGTCGCCCTCGCCGAGGGCGCGGAACATCGTGAGCAGCGCCATCCAGCCGCGCTCCACGCAGTCCGCTCCGAACTCGTCGACCAGCTCGGCCGCCCGGGCGGCCCAGCCGCCGGCGAGCGCGTGGTCGCCGTGCTCGGCCAGGCCAATCGCGAGCCGGAGCGCGCACCCGGCGGCGGCGTGCAGGTCGCCAGACTCCTGGTGCGCGCGGAAGGCGCGCTGCAGGACAGGGACCGCCTCGTCGTACGGCCCGACGAGCTCGACGACCGCGCCGAAGCAGTCGAGCTCGGCGGCGCTGAGGCCGTCGGGCCCGGTGCGTGACCACGCGTCGTACGCGGCTTGCCAGTCGCCGCGTGCGTAGTGGTCAGCGGCCGTGTCCACGGTTCGAGGGTACGGCCGCTCAGGCGGCCCTGGGCAGGCTCGGCGTCGCCTTTCCGAGCCGGCGAGATCGTGCCGCGACCCGGTCCGCGACGTACGCCGCGTCGCGACCGACACCGGGGAGGACCATCGAGCTGAAGGCGTACTGGAAGCACAGTCCGCAGAAGAACAACCCGGGGGCGTCGGGAGAGACGCCCCGCATCTCCCGGGGCCAGCCGTCGTCGCCCAGCACTGGCAGGTGGATCCAGTTGAAGACCTGCCGGAAGCCGGTCGCCCACACGACGGTCGAGACCTCGCGCGGCGTGCCGTCGACGACGGGAAGGCCGTCGCGGACCTCCTCGACCCGGCTGGTCGTCCGCTGGACGCCGCGCTCGAGCAGGTCCCGCCGCTTCACCCGCAGCATGGGCCCGCCGTGGTGGCGGAGCTCGTCCATCAGCTTGGCGCGCATGGGGCTGCGTCGGGTCAGCACGTGCTTCCACGCGAAGAGCAGGACGGGGAAGACGACCCGGAACACCGGGGACCCGAGCCTGGGCGGGATCTCGCCGCAGTCGCGGCCGGCGAGGATCGTCGGGTGCGTCTCGGCCAGCTCGTAGGCGATGTCGGTGCCGGAGTGGCTGGCGCCGACGACCAGCACCGGTCCGTCGTTGACCTGGCTGGGCCGGCGGTACTCGCTGGAGTGCAGCTGGAGGATCGCCGGGTCGAGCGCGGCGGCGATCTCGGGCACCGCACCCGTGCGGCCGAACGTGCCGGTGCACACCACGACGTTGCGGCAGGTGTAGCGGCCGCGGTCGGTGGTGACGACGTACCCGTCGCCATCGGCGTCGAGGGCCTGTACGCGGGTCTCCAGGCGGACCGGGAGGGCGAAGGTGCGGGCGTAGGACTCGAGGTAGTCGCCCACCGCGTCCTTGCCGGGGAAGGTCCAGCGCGGAGCCGGGAACGGCAGGCCGGGCAGCCCGTCGACGTGCGCGGGGGAGTAGAGCTTGAGGGTGTCCCACTGCCGCCGCCAGTTGTCGCCCACCCGGGTGGCGCTGTCGAGGATCACGAACGGGGTCCCTCGCTGTTGGAGGAAGTAGCCGGTCGCCAGGCCGGCCTGGCCCGCGCCGATGATCACGGTGTCGATGTCTGTGTCGAGGTCGGTGGTGTCCATGCGCCCACGGTCGCGCGAGACGTACGCCGCTCGCGTCGGGCGCGATGCCCATCTCCCGTGATGCGCCGCATGGGTGGATGCACCTATGCGGGATGTGGCTCGCGACGGGTCGCTGGACGACCCCCTCGGCCGGCGGTGGGTCGGCCATGGCCCCACTACGCTGGCGCCATGCCGGTGCCGGGCACCAAGCTGCGCGTCCCGCAGCCACGCCGCGAGCTCGTCGTACGGACTCGTCTGACCGACCGGTTCCCGACCGAGCCGGGGTCGATGCCACGGCTGGCCCTCGTCGCCGCGCCGGCCGGCTTCGGGAAGACGACGCTGCTGACGCAGTGGTTGCTTCACTGCGGTGCGCGGGTCGCGTGGCTGTCGCTGGACGCGGGGGACGCGGACCTGCGTCGGTTCCTCACCCACCTCGTCGCTGCCCTGCAGGTGAGCAGCCCGGAGGTGGGCGCCGAGGCGGCGTTGCTGCTCGAGGGTGATCGCTCCTTCCGCGCCGAGGACGTGCTGGCCGGTCTGGTCGACGACCTCGACGCGTTGCCCGGGCCTACGGTGATCGCTCTCGACGACTACCACGTCGTCGACGCCGTCGACGTGCACGAGGCGGTCAGCTTCCTGCTCGACAACCTGCCGCCCCAGGTCACGCTCGCGATGACCACGCGGGCCGACCCGCCGCTGCCGCTGTCACGGCTGCGTGCACGTGGGGAGCTGCTCGAGATCCGGGCGGCGGACCTGCGGTTCACGCAGGACGAGGCGACGGCGTTCTTCAACGAGGTGATGGGGCTGGGTCTCGAGCCGCGCCACGTGGCTGCGCTCGAGAAGCGGACCGAGGGCTGGGCGACCGGGCTACAGCTCGCGGCGCTCTCCGCGGCGAGCGCGAGTGACCCGGACGGGTTCGTCGAGGCATTCGCCGGGAGCCACCGCTTCGTCCTGGACTACCTCGTCGACGAGGTGCTCGCGGGCCAGCCCGAGGACGTCCGGTCGTTCCTGCTCGACACCTCGGTCCTCGACGACCTGTCCGGCCCGCTGTGCGACGCGGTCACCGGCCGCACCGACGGACAGCAGCAGCTGGAGGCGCTCGAGCGGGCGAACCTCTTCGTCGTCGCGCTCGACGACGAGCGGCATTGGTGGCGCTACCACCACCTCTTCGCCGAGGCGCTGCGTGCGCGGCTGAACACAGAGGACCCCGGGGTTTCGAGGCTCGCTGCGCTCGCACCTCAACCACCGACGACGCCGCCGGAGCGCGTCGCGCGGCTGCACCGATCCGCGGCCGAGTGGTACGCCGAGCACGGCCGTCTGGAGGACGCCGTACCCCACGCCCTGGCCGGCGACGACGCTGAGCAGGCGGCCGAGCTGGTGGAGCTGGCGGTGACCGGTCTGCGTCAGCGGCGGGAGGACCGGACGATGCGCGCGTGGCTGCAAGCGCTGCCGGAGGGCGTCGTACGCCGCCGGCCGCTGCTGGCGATGCACCTCGCGTGGACGCGGTTGAGCGAGGGGGACCTCGACGGGCTCGGGCACTGGCTGGACGCCGCCGACGCGGCCCTGGGGTCGGCGGTGGAGCCCACGCCAAGGGGTACGCCCGGGGCGCAGGAGACGCGAAGCAGGGAGCTGGCCGCGCTCCCGTCGATGATCGAGGTCTACCGAGCCACCGTCGCCCAGGCGCGTGGCGACGTCGCCGGCACCGTGGCCCACGCCGGTCGGGCTCGCGACCTCGCCGGGCCCGAAGGCCACTTCCCGCTGGGGGCGGCGTCGGGCTTCCTGGGGCTGGCCGCCTGGGCCGCCGGTGACCTGGCCACGGCCGCCGACACGTTCGGCGCGGCCAGGCGCCACATCCGAGCGGCCGGCAACGTCGCCGACGGGCTCGGGATGACCGTCGTGCTGGCGAGCATCGCGCTGGCGCGCAGCGGACCCGACGAGGCGCGGCGCCTCTACGAGCGCGCGCTCGAGGCGGCGGAGGCGGTCCCGGGCCCGCCGCTGTCGACGACCGGCGACCTGCACATCGGGCTCGCCGAGGTGCTGGTGGAGCAGGGCGAGCCGGCTGCCGCCCAGGCTCACCTGGATGCGGCGACTGAGCTTGGCGAGCGTGCCTCGCTGATCGAGAACCGGCACCGCGCGTACGTCGCCCGGGCCGCGCTGCTCCGGGCCCGCGATGACCTCGACGGCGCGGTGGCGATGCTCGACGAGGGGGAGCCGCTCTTCCTGCCCGGGTACTTCCCCGACGTCCGGCCGATCCCCGCGCACCGCGCCCGTGTCCACATCACTCAGGGGCGGCTGGCCGACGCTGCTCAATGGGCGTCCGAGCGCGGTGTCGGGCTGGGGGCGGGGGAGTACCTGGACGAGTTCGACCAGCTGACGCTCGCACGCCTGCGCATCGCCGAGCGGACCGACCTCGACGACGTCGTCGCCCTGACGGCGCGCATCGTGGCGGCGGGCGAGGAGCACGGGCGAGTCGGGAGCGTCGCGGATGCGCTCGTCGTACGGGCTCTCGCGCAGCTGGCGAGGGGCGACCGCGACGCGGCGCTGGACGCGTTGCGCGAGGCCCTCGCGCTCGCCGTACCGCAGGGCTGGCGTCGGCTGTTCCTCGACGAGGGGGCGCCGATGGTCGAGCTTCTGCGGGCCGCCGCCACCGAGGACGGGCTGGCGGTGACGGTGCTGGCGTCGGACGTGCGGGACGAGACACCCGCACCGGCTGCCTCGAGCCAAGGACTGAGCGAGCGTGAGCTCGAGGTGCTCCGCCTGCTCGCGACCGAGCTGACCGGGCCGGAGATCGCGCAGCGGCTCTACGTCTCGCTCAACACGCTGCGCACCCACACCAAGCACATCTTCACCAAGCTCGACGTCAACACCCGCCGCGCCGCCGTACGGCGCGCGACCGAGCGCAACCTCCTCTGACGGATCACCAAGCGGGTCACATCACCGTGTGATGTGGGGTCACCACGTCGCTCCCTAGCGTCCTGGACATCGCCGGACACCCCGCCCGGCCCAGTCCAGGAGCCGATCATGAACACCACCAGCAGCGGCCTCGTCAGGGCCGCCGGCGCCGCCGCGGCGACCGCCGGAGCCATCTTCATCGCCGTCCAGGTCAACCACCCCTCGATCACGGCCTTCGACACCGAGACCACCGAGTGGGTCATGCGCTCGTGCGCCAAGATCGTGATGGCGGCCCTCGCTCTCGCGGGCATCACCGGGATCTACCTGCGCCAGCACCGGCAGTCCGGGGTCCTCGGACTCGTCGGGTACGCCGTCTTCGCCATCGGCTACCTGACGATCCTCGCCGTCGAGGTCATCGCCGCGACGGTCCTACCGGCGCTGCTCGACACCGACCCCGGCTACGTCCAGGACGTGCTGGTGGCGGCGACCGGCGGCACCCCCAGCGGCGACATCGGTGGCCTGCAGGTGGTCCTCAACGTCAGCGGCGCCGGCTACATCCTCGGCGGGCTGATCTTCGGCATCGCGCTGTTCCGCACCGGCATCCTGGCTCGCTGGGCGTCGGTCCTGCTCGCCGTCAGCACGACCGCCACGGCGGCGCTCGCCGTGCTGCCGGACGCGTTCAACCGCCCCTTCGCCGTCCCCGAGGGCATCGCCCTGATCGGCCTCGGCGTCTCCCTGTGGCGCAACTCCGGTGACTCCTCTGCGACCGAGCCGGCCGGCGCGGTCCTCGAGCCCGCACGGTCATGAGCGCTGCCATGGGCGGCTGGCGGATCCCCGTCGCCCTCCTCGTGCTCTGCTCCGTGCCGCTCACCGCGGGGACGCTACGGCTGGTGCAGCTGGCCGGAGGGCCCGCGGTGATGCCGGCCGACGACCGGTGGGCCGGCTTCCCGGTGGCGCTGGTGCTGCACATCGTCGGGGCGGCGGTCTTCGCGATCGTCGGCGCGTTCCAGTTCGTGCCGCGGATCCGTCGTACGCATCCCGGCTGGCACCGTCGGGCGGGCCGGGTGCTGGCGGTGGCCGGCCTGCTCGTCGCCGGCTCCGCCCTGTGGCTGACGCTCTTCCACGACCCGCAGCCCGGAACCGGCCCGCTGCTCCTCGTCCTGCGGCTCGTCGCCGGGACGACCATGATCGGCTGCCTCGTCGTCGGGGTCGCCGCCGCTCGACGCCGCGACTTCACTGCCCACCGGGCGTGGATGATCCGTGCCTACGCGATCGCGGTGGCGGCCGGCACGCAGGTCTTCACGCAGGGCTTCGGCGAGGCTGTCTTCGGCCCGGGTGAGGTCCGGGGTGACCTGCTGAAGGCGGCCGGATGGGTCATCAACCTCGCCGTCGCGGAGTGGGCGATCCGGCGGTCGGCGCGTCGTCTTAGGTCGCGTCCACTGGTCGCCGAAGGCGCGTCGGCATGAGCACGTACGCGATCCGGATCGCGGGTCACCTCGACGACCACTGGTCGGGGCGGCTCGGCGGTCTCGCCATCACCCGTCACGCCGACGGGACGACCGTCCTGACCGGCTGCCTGTCCGACCAGGCCCAGCTGTACGGCGTGCTCTCGGGGTTGCGGGACATCGGGGTCACGCTGATCTCGCTCGAGGTCGACGATGAGGTTCCCGCCGACTGAGGCGGCCCACATCGCCCCGACCCGACCGGCGGCGCACGGCGAAGGCAGTTCGCGGACCGGGCGACCCGCTCACGCCTGGCTCCCCGCCCGGCACCCCCGAACTGCCTTCGCTGTGCGCATAGCGGGTGCGTCCTGCGATGAGAGCGCCCGACCGCCGGACTAGACCGACCGCCGTGCGGTGTCGGTGGTCGTCCCTAGGTTCAGCAGGGCAGGGTCGCGGGGGCGGCCCGGAATCGGGGGTCGAGATGAGTGGAGAGCTGGAGCGTCGCTGGGACGACGCGGTGGAGACGGCCTGGCGGAAGTTCCGCCAGAGGCTGGCTGATCGGCTGGCCGGGCTGGAGGACGGCGAGCCATTCCTCATCGAGGTGCCGGACGAGGTCGAGCTCGGGACGGCCCCCTACTGTCAGGCACTGGCCGGCGCCGGCTGGATGCGGGTCGAGGCCGCGAGCAACGTGTACCTGGCCGACGCGTACCTGCTGGACGAGAGCCAGCACGAGGCCTTGGTGGCCATCGGGTTCGACGCTCCGTCGTACGCGGATCCGCAGGAGAGTGCGGACGAGTCGAGCAACTACTGGATCGACCTCGAGCAGCGCGACGCCGATCGCGCGGCCGTGATGATCGTCCGGGCCCTGCGCGAGGTGTACGCCGTGCTGCACCCGACGTACCTGTCCGCCGACGGACTGCTCGACGAGGCCGAGGGCGCCGAGGTCCAGCCGCGCGTCATCCCGCCGAAGCCGCGAGCCGGCGAATCAGACCACCGCGACGGCGTCCACCCCGACGGCGTCCACCCCGACGGCCCAGACGATGTCCGGGCCGTCGTCGACCTGGCGGTGCGCGGCTTGCAGGACGACCCACCGCAGTGGGACGACGACGGGGACCTCCCGCTCGACACCGCGCGCGGCGTGGTCTGGGTGACCGTCGGTGCACACCTGCCGCGGATCCTCGTGCACGCACCTCTGGTCGGCGACGTCGTCGACGAGACCCGCGCGCTCGTCGAGGTCAACCTCCTCAACCAGCGCGAGCTCGGGCTGTCCTTCTCGCTGCGTGGCGGCCAGATCAGCGTCTACCGCGAGCTGGATGCGTCCGTGGTCGTGCCCGCGCAGCTGCGTCTCGAGATCGAGCGGCTCACCACGCAGGTGGACCGGTGGGCCAGCGACCTGGTGACCCGCGTCGGCGGACGCTGCATGGACGAGCAGTCGACCCGCCAGCCCGCCGACACGACGGGCCGCCGACCGCCCACGGGCCGCTTCGCGACGGCGTACGGCGTGATGGTCGAGCTGGAGCGCGGGCAGCGAGGCTCCGTCGGACCGGCCACGATGGCCCGCATCTTCGACAACGACACCGGTCTGCTGCTCAAGGCGGTGCGCATCAACGAGCAGCGTCGGCGGGAGATGCGCGCCAAGGCGCGCGCCGCCCGCGACGAGGGGCGCGGTCGTGCCGAGCAGGTGGCACGGGCGCGGCAGGAGTACCTCCGCGAGCTCACCTCGCGCATGCGCGCCGCACTGCGTCTCCTCGTGGACGCGCCCGTCCGCAAGGTGCAGCTCGACCAGCTGGCGCTCTTCGAGGAGGACGAGTGCGGCTCCGGACGGTGACCCGGCCGATTCGCACGCGGGGACGACGGACGGATGTGAGGGTGTGCGCATGCCTCGCCTGATTCCCGAGTCGCCGACTTTCCAGACCACCTCGGAGCGGGAGGTCTGGGAGCACCTGCGCGATGCCCTCGGTCCGGACGACGTGTTGCTCGCCAACCTGCGCCTCACGGACGCGGAGAAGGACGTCGAAGCCGATCTTGTGGTGCTCATGCCGGACGTGGGGGTCCTCGTCCTCGAGGTCAAGGGCGGCAGCGTGCACGTCGAGCCGGACGAGGCGGAGGGTCACGCATGGTGGATCGCGAGCAAGGGGGTGCATCGCCGGATCCGGCCGGTCGACCAGGTGCGCACCGCCAAGCACTCCCTCAAGCGGTATGTCGAGCAGCATCCGCAGGGTGGGTCGGCCCGTCGTGTCGGGTGGGGGCACGGGGTCGTCACGCGCTTCTCCGGCTTCGCCGGCGACTTCACGGTCCCCGAGCTCCCGCGCTGGGCCCTGCACGACAAGGACGACCTGGCCGCCATCGGTCCTCGGGTGCGCGACAACGCGTGGTGGATGCTCCACGGGCAGCGGCCCCCGACCCACGACGACGTCGAGGTCATTGCCGACATCCTCACCGGACGCTTTGCGGCGCCGTACGACGTCAACGCCGAGTCCGACGAGCGTGCCGCCGAGTTCGACCGCTTGACGATGGAGCAGGCCACGATCCTGGGGGTCACCCGTCTGCTGCCCCGGGTCGAGGTGCGCGGCGGTGCCGGCAGCGGCAAGACCGTGCTCGCACTCCAGCAGGCCAAGGAACTCACGCGTGGAGGGCAGGGACGATCGGCGCAGCGGGTCGCGCTGCTCTGCTACTCGATCGGGTTGGCCGAGCACCTCAAGCGACAGGTCGCCACGTGGGACCGCCGCCACCGGCCGGCGTTCGTCGGAACGTTCCATGCGTTCGGCAAGCAGTGGGGTGCCGCGGACGGCGACCGCTCGGACAGCGAGTTCTGGGAGGAGCGGCTCCCCGCGGAGATGGCCGAGCTCGCGGGCGCGCTCCCGGAGGGCAAGAAGTTCGACGCCGTCATCGTCGACGAGGCACAGGACTTCGCTGACTCCTGGTGGACACCGGTGCTCCGGTCGCTACGCGACGAGGAGGAGGGCGGGCTCTTCGTCTACTCCGACGAGAACCAGCGGATCTTCGCGCGCTTCGGTCGCCCTCCCGTGGCGCTCGTCCCGCTGGTGCTGGACCACAACCTTCGCAACACCAAGCAGATCCACGAATCGTTCGGGCCGCTGGCTCCGAGCCGCATGTACTCACGTGGTGGCGACGGACCTGCCGTCCGCTTCGTGGAGTCCACCCTGGACGACGCGATCGGCACAGCCGACGACGAGGTGGACCGGTTGCTGGACGAGGGCTGGGAGCCACGCAGCGTCGCCCTGCTCACCACGGGCCACCGCCACCCGATCCAGGTGGAGCGCACGGCCTTCCACGACCAAGAGGGCTACTGGGGCACGTACTGGGATGACGACGTCTTCTACGGGCACGTCCTCGGCTGCAAGGGTCTCGAGCGGCGCGCCGTCGTGCTGTGCCTCAACGAGGACGGCTCACGCGATCGTGCTCGGGAGCGGTTGTACGTCGGGATGTCGCGGGCCACGGACGAGCTCGTGGTGGTCGGTGATCCCGGCACCGTGCGGCGGGTGGCCGGCGACGAGGTCGCGCGGCGATTGGGGCTCTAAGCCGACTCGGCTGCCAAGTCACTTGCGATCCGGTCTCGCACGCCGAGCAGCCATGCGCGTTCACCGTTCGGTGTCTGCGCATCGAAACCCCATTGTTCGAGCTGCTTTGCGAGCTCCTCGTCGCCGCGGACGTCAGTCAGCAAGTACGTGATCTCGTGGGGAACGCTCCTTGCTCGTTCCGGGGAGCGTCGTACGAAGTCGTCAACCGCTTCTTGCCACGACGAGTACTCGTGCTCGTCCCAGAGCTCGTAGAAGTAGGCGCTGATGAGGTGCTTGAGGTTGTCCATGTTCTCGCCCTAGTTCGGAAACGCCGTGAGGAGTTGCCATCCGTCATCTGTGCCGGACTTTGGTATGAGAATGACCTTAACGGCGGTCGAGCCAACGACGGACCCGTCCGCAAGCACCGTCGTCCCAGTGGGATGTCCCATCTCCATGTCGAGCACGAGCTTGTCGTTGCTGCTGCTCTGGATCCAGCCCTCAATCTGGTCCGATTTCCGGGTGAGGACATCGTCGATCAACCTCTCGGCCGAAGCCAGGTCGTCGAATGATGACGCCTTCATACGGCCCTGATACGTGACACGCTCACGTAGCTCGTCCGCCGTCTTTCCGACATGCTCTCTGATGGTGTGGCCAGGAGGAACATCGTGCGCGCGCAGCCAGCCCGGCTTCCGTGCACCGCCCCAACCGCCCGGCACCTTCATCGACCCTCGCTCGCTGCGCGCCGGCACGCGCGCGAACTTCTCGACCCGCGTCCGGACAGTCCGCAACCCGTCACCAGCGGTCCGCAGCCGCCCGGCGGTGGCGGTGCCGGTGGCCCGCAGCCCGACGAGCAGGGCGTGGAACCGCGGCGCCTGTGCGCCGATCCGGGCCAGTGCCGCCGAGCCGGCGGCACCGGCCCCGAGGCCGCCGGTGATCCCGCCGACGATGGCGGAGATGACGGCTCCCTCGACGACCATCTGGCCGATCTCGGCGAGCAGCGCCCGGGTGCGGTCGTGCGTGTCGCGCACGGCATCGGCGTACTCCTCGCAGGACGTGCCCACCGAGACCAGTGCGTCGGCGGTGTCGCCGATCAGCGATCGCAGCTCGGCGAGCGCGGAGAGGGCGAGGGGGATCTCCGGCGAGACCTGGTGCTCGAGGAACCCGGCAGCGATGTCGCAGTGCGCCTCCAGGTCGGCCACGGCCGCGCCGGCCCGTCGCCACGTGGTGGCCGCGTCGAGCAGGAGGTCCGTGTCGGCTCCCGGCCACACGAAGCCCTCGATGTGGTCGAGGATGAACGTCTCCACGGTGCCGAGGGACACGGGGTTGGCGCCGAGGCACGAAGGCGGCGAGGCGGGGGAAACACGGACGTAGTCGTCCTCGTCGAGCGAGCCGCCGCTGTAGGCGGACACCGCCGCAGAGGCGGCCTCGGCATCGCGGTGGTTCGTCCCGGTCGCGGTCAGCAGCCGTCCGAGGCCGATGAAGGCGTGGGTGAGCTCGGCCAGGGTGTCGAGCGCCTGCCGCGCGCCCGCGTCGTACGACGCCGTGAAGTCGGCGCTGGTCGCGTCGTCGCCGGCCATTCCGGCGTACCCGCTGAGCTTGCCGGCCAGCGACTCGCACTGCAGCGCGGAGATCTGGTTGCCGGTGCGGCAGGCGTCCGCGGCCGAGGTGAAGCCGCCGGTCTCGACGGCGATCCTCATCGGACCTGCTCCCACATCGCGAGGTTGGCCTCCACGGCGGCCGAGTAGTTCGCACACGCGGTGTCTCCCACCGAGCGCAGGCCCGCGAGCGCGGTCTCCATCTCGGTGAACGACGTGCGCCACGAGGCGTGCGAGGTCGAGTGCGCGTCGCTGGCCAGGCCCGTCCAGTCCGAGTGCATGCCCACGTGCGCACTCTCGACGTCCGCCGCCAGGTCGGCGAGCTCGCGCCCGCACGAGTCCATCGCCGCGAGGACGGCCATCAGCTCGCCGACGTCCACGTCGTACGCCGTCATCCGAGCCGCCCCGCGAGGCGGTCGTGGGTGTCGGACGACGAGGCGTCCGCCAGCGACACGTCGTCCCGGGCGGCACGCAACGCGCCGGCACTCCCTGCCAGGCCGGCGATCACCCCGTCCGCGCCCGTGCGCCACTCCGCCCACAGCCCGGCGAACCGGTCGGCGGCGTCGCCGTGCCAGGTCGCGAGGAGGGCGTCGACCGATGCCTCGATCCGGGTACGACGGGTCGCCATGTCGGCGGCCCGCGCCTCGATGGCGTCGGCGCCGATCGACAAGTGGGCAGGGTCGAGCCTGATGTTCATCGTGTCTCCCGAGATGGAGCCGGCGTCAGCCGGACGAGTACGACTGGGGTCGACTCTTCCCGTCGGGAGCCGGCTGCGAAACCCGGCAATCCGGATCTGTGGACAACCGGGCACGGCTGTCAGGGCGGACCTGACTGAACCCGGGACGCGGGGGGTGGACGGCGGGTACGTTGCGCCAGCCATCACCACCACGCCACGCACCCACGGGGGAACCATGACCGAGAACACCGAGCCGCGCACCGAGACCGCCGACGGTCAGCAGCTGCTCCCGCAGCAGGCCCAGACCCAGGCCACGGCCTCGGTTCCGTACGGCGCCCAGCCGCTCGCGGCGTACGGAATCCCCATCCACGGCGCTCCGCTCGGACAGGTCCGCAGCACCGGGGCCTGCATCGCCCTCACGATCGTGACGCTCGGGATCTACTCCTGGGTCTGGTACTTCAAGACCCACGAGGAGATGAAGCGCCACACCAACACCGGACTGGGCGGCGGGCTCGCCCTGGTGCTCGCGATCTTCGTCGGCATCGTGATGCCGTTCATCTCGTCGAGCGAGGTCGGCGGGCTCTACGAGCGTCGCGGGATGCGCGCCCCGGTCAGCGGGGCCACGGGGCTGTGGGCGCTGCTGCTCGGGTGGTTCTTCGGCGTCGGCCTGATCGTCTGGTTCGTCAAGACCAACGGCGCCCTCAACGACTACTGGCGCTCCCAGGGCGCTCGCTGACGCAGGCCCTGATCCCGGCCAGATCTAGGACTCGATGTCCTTCAGCTGGCTCGCGAGCTGCTCCAGGTGGGTGTCGACGGCGTCCATGTCGTAGCCCGTACGCCATCGCACCGGTGCGAACCGGACCTGCTCCACGTCCTCGGAGCGCACTGACCCGTCGCGGAAGCTCACGGCCCGCTCGGCGCGAGCCACGAGCTCGTCGACCGACGCGACGTCGTACCCCTCACGCCACTTCGTCGTGGGGAACCGGGTCCCTGCCTGCGCGTCGTACGTGCCGTCCATGAAGGCTCCTCAGTCGGGTGCGCGCCACGGTGGACGCGCGTCACCGTCATCGTCCCCGGCAGTGGTGCCGGGCGCCGAGGTGGGGCGGGGTTTCGAGGCTCGCTTCGCTCACACCTCAACCACCGAAGGCGGTCGCTCGCACCTCGAAGGGGCGAGCCTCCGACGAGGTGAGTCAGGCCTGGCGGGCGGCCTTCTTGGCCGCAGCCTCGGCCCGCCGCTCGACGAAGCGCGTGGCCTCGCCGTCGAGCGCGGAGACGGCGGCGGCGAGCTCGTCGCGCGCCTTCTCCCCGTCCTCGTCGAGTCCCTCGATGTCCCAGACGCCCCACTGCCGCAGGAGCGGGGAGACGATGTCGTCGTGGTGGATGCGGAGGTCGTAGATGCCGGCCTTGGCCATCGCCACCGCCTTGCGGGAGAAGCCCGGGATGATGCTGCCGGGCATCTCGAAGCCGACGACCTCCTCGGTGATCGCGCGCATCGTCTGGCTGGGCGCCATCTCCAGCGCCGCGGTGACGATGTTGCGGTAGAAGATCATGTGCAGGTTCTCGTCCTTGGCGACGCGGGCGAGCAGCTTCTCCGCGATCGGCTCCTCGGTGTAGCGCCCGGTGTTGCGGTGCGACACCCGGGTGGCCAGCTCCTGGAAGGACACGTAGGCGCAGACGTTGAGCACGGACTTCTCCGTCGCCTCGTAGCCCGTCTCCATCGTCTCCATCCGGGCCCGTTCGAGCTCGACGGGATCGACCCCACGGGTGACGAGCAGGTAGTCGCGGATGCAGAACGCGTGCCGTCCCTCCTCAGCCGTCCACCGGTTGACCCACGTGCCCCAGGCGCTGTCGCTTCCGAAGGCCCGGTCGATCTCACGGTGGTAGCTCGGCAGGTTGTCCTCGGTCAGCAGGTTGACCTCGAGCGCCGTCCGGGCGACGGGGGAGAGCTGCGACTGAGCGACCTCCCACGGGTCCCCGCCGAGGTCGGCGAAGTCCCGCCCGAGGCTCCACGGCACGTACTCGTGGGGCATCCACTCGTCCGCGATGGCCATGTGCCGGTCGAGGTTGTCGGCGACCACCGGCTCGAGCTCCTTGAGCAGCTGGTCGGTTTCGAGTGCAGCCATGATCCATCTCCTCCACGGGCGGACGTGGGGGCTGCGGCCCTCACCGTCCCTGCCTACACCTCCTGCGGCCCGGTGAACAGGCCTGCAGCGCGTCTCGACGGTGAAGTGCCTCGGGGTGCTTCGTGGGCGGATCCTGTTCGGGGCACCGACATAGCGTCGACGGCGTGACCCACCCCGAGACGACGAACCCCACCCCTTCCACCGGCTACCGCGCGACGACCACCCCCGGGCAGGTCGAGCGCTTCGACTTCGAGCGTCGCGCGCTGCGACCCGACGACGTCGAGGTGCGGATCACCCACTGCGGCGTCTGCCACACCGACCTGCACGCGCTGGGCGGTTCCGCGGAGGGACGCGGAGACGTGCCCCTCGTGCCGGGCCACGAGTTCGTCGGCGAGGTCGCGGCCGTCGGCTCGGACGTGACGCGCTTCGTGGTCGGTGACCCGGTCGCGGTCGGCAACATCGTCGACTCCTGCGGGGAGTGCCGCATGTGCTTGGCCGGCCACGAGAACATGTGCGTCGACTTCCCGACGCTCACGTACGGCGGTCGCGACCGGATCGACGGCACGCCCACGCTGGGCGGGTGGTCCTCGTCGTACGTCGTCCGCGAGACCTTCGTCTACCACCGCCCGGCCGGGCTCGACCCCGCCGCCGTCGCCCCGCTGATGTGCGCCGGCATCACGGTCTGGGAGCCGATGCGCAGCTGGGGCGTCGGGCCCGGCACGCGGGTCGGCGTGGTCGGGCTCGGGGGCCTCGGCCACCTGGCGGTCAAGCTCGCCGTCGCGCTCGGTGCCGAGGTCACCGTCTTCACGCGGACCGCCGACAAGGCGGACGACGCCCGAGCGCTCGGCGCCCACCGGGTCGTGGTGTCGACGGACGAGGCGGAGATGGCCGCGGCGGGCGACAGCCTCGACCTGGTCCTCGACTGCGCTCCCGCCCAGCACGACCTCGGGCCCTACTTGAGGACCCTCGACCTCGACGGCACGCTCGTCACCCTGGGCTACCTCGGCGCCTCGGACGTCGACGCGATGGACCTGCTCCGCGCCCGACGGCGTCTCGCCTCGACCGGCAGCGGGAGTCTCGCGCGCACCCAGGAGCTGCTCGACTTCTGCGGCGAGCACGGGATCGTGGCCGACGTCGAGGTGCTCCCGTCGGCCCAGGTCGGCAGCGCCCTCGAGCGGCTGGCCGCGGGGGACGTGCGGTACCGCTTCACGCTCGACATGGGGGACCTCGGCTGAGGCTGGTCCTCACGCGGAGGTGGCGATCCCCACGGTTCGCGCGCTCTCCACAGGTGCTCAGCCGACGAGGCCGTCGTTGTCGGTGGTCGGTGATCTCCTCATGGCTCGGGGTCGACCGCCGAGCCAGGAGAGAGACGAAGCCCATGCAACCTGACCACGACCGCCTTGACCGACGGCCGTTCTGGACGGTCCAGTCGGTGTTCGACCCGGACGGCGAGGGCGGTGACTTCGCCTACACGATTGGCCTGCACGATCGCGGGCTGCCCGAGCTGCACCTGTGGGCCCGCCCCAACCGCGGCGTGGACCCCGGAGAGGACTGGATGCTCAGTCCACATGACCGGACGGTGCTGCTCAACACCTTGGCCTGGCGACTGCTGGATGGCGCCCTCGCGGTGGGTGACACGTGGAGGGAGAAGTTCGACGCGGGCGTCGCGGTCGCGGACTTCGAGCTCTGCCCGCCGGCGGACCGGGAGCACCTGGAGGCGTTCGGCATCGCTCCCGGAGCCAAGGTGCTACCGGTGTCCTGGTCGCTCACCCGCCCCTTGGAGGGGGCGCTCACCCCGCTCACGCCGGCCGCCCGCACGCGCGCCGAGCGCGACCTCCGCGACGCTGTGTCCGCGCTCGCAGACGCCCGGCGACAAACCCCACCCTCATCGTGGAGACCTGCCGCGGCGCCGACCTTCGACCCTCGCCAGCCCTTCGGCCCCCTCACGGCCGTGGTCCAGGCGCGGGGCGCCCAGCTGTGGGGAGCGAGCCGCACTCAGCTCAACTGCCTGCTTCGCCACGCGGTGGATGTCGAGATCGGAGGTGGCAGCGTGACCTTCCCCGCCTCCTCGGCCGCGGCCTCGGCGCGGTCGGTCGGACGTACCCGCGCACTGGAGGAGCTTCGGGAGGCAGCGGAGGCGCTCGTGCAGAGGGTCACCGGTTTACCTCGATGGCGTCAGACGCTGGACTCACTCCTCGGACCCGGCCCACGGGAGTCCCGCGAGGAGGCGTCGGTGGTTCGCCTGCTCCGCGACGTGGTGCTGGCGTTGCTCTCCGCCGAGGCGGTGGCTGATGTCATCCCCCACGAGTGGCTGCTGGCGGCGCGCGGGCCGTGGCTCACCGCGTTCGGTCCGCATGGCGAGCTCCCGGGCCCGGAGTGGTCGGCGTCTCCGACCGTGCTCGACGCCGTGCGCGGACTCCTCAGCCCGCTCGATGCCCGCCAGCTCGGGGTCATTGCGGCCGGCCACAGGCTCAGCGGCGACGGCGTGGTGATCGGGCACGAGGGGTACGCCGACCTAGTCCACAAGCTCAACGGCTGGGCCCTCGTCGGCTCCGCAGGCTGCCCCTGGCGCGGGACGCTGGACCAGTTGCCGGCGTGGGGTCCGCTGCTCGAGGGTGTCGCCGGACCCGGGGTGCGGGTGGAGCTCGCCCCGCTTCCCGAGTTCCAGGAGTGGGCCAACTGCCTGACCGCCGCCTTGACCCACCGGCCGCGGCTGTCAGCCTCGGAGGTCAGGGCGTTCACGCTTCCATTCGAGGACCTGCTGCCCGGGCTCGTCCGCCTCCTCGACGAGCCGTTGACCGCGGCGTCGTGATCGGAGCTGGGTGACTCGTGGCCAGCCGCGCTGGCATCGCGACCAGCGATCACAACCGCCGGGGCGTGGGTGGGGGATCGGTGTCGTCAGGTGATCCGACCCCACACCTACGTGGCTTCAGAAGGCGCCGAGGACTGCCGAGGAGATCAGGTGGTCAAGTCGGCGGATGTCGACGCCCTTGTTGAGCTTGACCTTGATGTGGCCGGCGCGGGTCCACAGCTCGAGCTCGGCGTTGAAGTCAAGCATTCGTCCCGCGTTCTCCGAGGACCACATGTTGATGGCGGAGTAGGGGAGCGAGTACATCTCGACCTTCTTGCCGGTGATCCCCTGTGCGTCGCGGACGATGAGCCGTTTGGTGGTGAAGACCGCGCTGTCACGGAAGGTCTTGTAGGCCATGACCGGCTTCTCGCCCGAGACGAGGATGGGGCCGATGTCGTCCGGGATGGGGATCTCCGACACGAAGGTCCAGGCCAGGATGGGTGCGCTCTCCACGAGATTCTCTCCTTGGTTGATGAGTGTCCAACTTTGCGTGAATGGCACTCAGGCTCGCTGGCGAACGATCACATCCGGTCGATGGGTTTGAGGCTCGTGGCGAGCAAGGGAGTTGGGTGTGGGATCGGTGTCACCAGGTGGCACCGATCCCACACCTTCCTCGCGGCGGGGGTTTCGAGGCTCGCTTGCGCTCGCACCTCAACCACCGAGGGGGCCTGCTTCGCTCGCACCTCAACCACCGAGGGCGGGCTGGCTGCGCTCGCACCCCGACCACCGAGGAGGGCGTGCCTAGGGTGGCGCCATGACGACGCGGTGGCTCTTCGGCGACCAGCTCGGGCCGCACTTCACCGACGACCACCGCGGCCCACTGCTGATGGTGGAGTCCAAGGCGGTCTTCCAGCGCCGCCGCTTCCACCGGGCCAAGGCGCACCTCGTGCTCAGCGCGATGCGGCACCGCGCGGCCGACTTCGGCGACCGGCTCACCTACGTCCGCGCCGACACGTACGCCGAGGTCGTCGGGCAGCACGACGACGTCGAGGTCGTGCACCCCACGTCGTACGCGGCGCTGGGCCTGGTCGAGCGGTTGGACGCCACCGTCCTGGAGCCGCGTGGCTTCGCGACCCCGCGGGCGGACTTCCAGCGCTGGGCCGCCGGCCGGGGGGCCAAGCGGCTGCTCATGGAGGACTTCTACCGGCGGGCCCGGCAGGCGCACGGGGTCCTCATGGACGGCGGTGAACCGGCCGGCGGCCAGTGGAACTTCGACCACGACAACCGCCAGCCGCCGCCCAAGGGCGCGGCCACCCTCGGCGTCACCGAGCCGTGGTGGCCGACCGAGGACGACATCGACGCGGAGGTGCGCGAGGACCTGGACCGGTGGGAGCGCGACGGCGAGGTGGCGTTCATCGGCCGCGACGGCGTACGACGCTTCGCCGCGACGCGGCGGGAGGCGCTGGCCGCGCTGGACCACTTCGTCGAGCACCGGCTGCCCGACTTCGGCGCGCACGAGGACGCGATCCTCGAGGGCGACCCGTGGATGGCGCACAGCCTCGTCAGCGCCCCGATGAACCTCGGGCTCCTCGACCCGCTCGAGGTCGCCGAGCGCGCGGAGGCGGCGTACCGCAGCGGGGCTGCTCCGATCGCGAGCGTCGAGGGCTTCGTGCGGCAGGTCATCGGATGGCGCGACTACGTGTGGCACCTCTACTGGCACCAGGGCGACGGCTACCGCCGGAGGAACGCGCTGCGCGCGCAGCAGAAGATGCCGCAGTGGTTCGCCGAGCTCGACGGCGACGCGACCGACGCCCGCTGCCTGTCCCACACCCTCGACCAGGTCGCCGAGCACGGGTGGGTCCACCACATCCCGCGGCTGATGGTGCTCGGCTCCTACGCCCTCCAGCGCGGGTGGGCGCCGACGCAGGTGACCGACTGGTTCCACCGGGCGTTCGTCGACGGCTACGACTGGGTGATGGTGCCCAACGTGGTCGGGATGTCGCAGCACGCGGACGGCGGGGTGATGGCGACCAAGCCCTACACGTCCGGCGGCGCCTACATCAACACGATGAGCGACCACTGCGGATCGTGCCGCTTCAACCCCAGGGTGCGGGTGGGCGACGACGCCTGCCCGTTCACGGCGGGCTACTGGTGGTTCCTCGACCGGCACCGTGAAGAGCTCGCCGGCAACCACCGGATGGCGCGGGCGGTCAACGGGCTGGACCGGTTGAAGGACCTCGAGGAGCTCGTCGAGCAGGAGGACGTGCGGGGCAACCGGGCGCCGAGGAAGGTCAGTGGGCGGGCGTGAGCGCCACGACGGCGATCCGCCGGGAGACCTTGGCCTGGTAGGCGTCGAAGTCGAACATCTCGTTGAGCCGCGCCCACAGCCGCTCGCGCTCGGGGCCGTCCACCTCGACGCCGGTGACGGCGGTGGTCAGCCCATCCACCTCGACGGACGCGGGGGAGCCGGAGCGCAGGTTGAGCCACCAGCCGGGCTCCCAGTCGGCGCCGCCGTTGGAGGCGACCACGATCCAGCGGCCCTCGTCGCGCAGGTAGAGCGCCGGCGTGGTCCGCTGTTGCCCGCTCTTGCGCCCGGTGGTCGTGAGGTAGAGCAGGTCACCACCGCGGAAGCGGCGTAGTCCGACGCGGCGTACGAACCAGTTGGCCACCCGGTTGACCCGCACGAAGAGTGCTCGACGCATGTCTCGCACGCTAGCGGCCGGCGGGCGGTTCGTCACCGGTGCGCGCGATCCGGTCGGCCACCCACAGGCCGAGGACGGCGACGGCCACCCCCGCCGGGAGGTCGAGCACCCAGTGGTTGCCGGTGGCGACCACGACCCAGGCCATCAGCAGCGGGTGCAGGACGCACCACGCGCGCACCAGCACCGAGTCGGTCACGCCGAGGACCACGACCGACACCACCACGAGGTAGCCCACGTGGAAGCTCGGCATCGCCGCGATCTCGTTGGCGATGCCCACGGGCCGCGCGGACGGCTCGACGAGGCTGGACGCGATCGGGTCGGCGTACCCCAGGTCCGTCAGCCGCGGCGGTGCCAGCGGGTAGAGGAGGTAGACGGCGAGCCCCACCAGCCCGCCCGCGAGCAGGGCGTTGCGCAGGCGCGCGTACGCCGGGGGGTGACGCAGGTAGAGCACGACCAGGGCCAGCGCCACGACGGGCAGGTAGCCCCAGACGTAGAACCACGCGCCGAACGTGCCCAGCCACGGCACGGCGCGGACCGCGTCCTGGGCGGCGTGCTCCCAATCGAGGCCCCACGCCACCTCGAGGGCCAGCAGGTCGTGGGCGTGCGAGACCGCGAGCGCCAGGTCGTCGAGGGTCAGCCAGCGGACGGCCAGGTTGGCGACCAGCGCGACCACGACGATGCCCACCTCGACGAGCAGCCCGGCCAGCCCCGGTCCGCGGGTGAGCAGCAGCGAGGACCGTCCGCTCAGTGAGGGGGCGGCCATACCGGGACGAGGTCGTCGACGGTGAGGTCGGGGTCCGCCAGGAGTGCCGGCTCCGAGACGAGCCGGCGGAACACCTCAGCCGTCCGGGCGAAGTAGAAGCCGTCCGAGGCGCGCTCGTCGAGGGTGTAGACGAGGTCGACGCAGGTGCGCGCGACGACCTGCCCCGCGTCGTCGACGACCGGTTGCGGAGCGACCCGGCCGATGGCGACGAAGATGCTCGCCGAGCCGGGCTCGTAGAGGTGGTGGAAGGGCGGGGCCACCCCGATCGAGCCGGTGTTGACGACGTACACGCTGGTGTAGAGCGGGATCGCGCCGGTCAGCGCCGCGGGCATCAGGTTGTGGTAGTCGAGCCAGCGGATCGAGGAGGCGATGCCGTTGAGGACCGGCCGCGGCCACGACGCGAAGAAGTCGACCAGCCGGTCGTCCCCGCCGCGCGCGTGCTCGCGCTTGCCGTGCACGCCGGCGTCGACGAGACGGCGTACGTCGTCGACGCTCTCGCGACCGGTGAAGACCAGCCGGGCCTCGGACTCCGGGGCGTCGTCGCGCATCCCCTGCTTGACGATGAAGGAGATGCTGATGTCGGTGTGCTCGTAGGTGCGGCGGCCGGCGACGAAGCGGTTCATCTCCGGCCGTAGCCGCAGGGTCCGGGCGATGGCGGCGAGGAAGACGTGGAAGAGGGTGACTCGCTCCTCGTGGGGGCGGCCGGCGTTGGTCTCCGCGAGCCATGCGAGCAGCCCGTCGACCTCGATCCGCTGCGGGAAGAAGACCTGCGACCCGATGCGCGTCCGCATCAGGTAGGGAACGATCCGCCGGAGCGCAGGCAGGTCGTCGACGTACCGTCCGTCGCGCCGTTGCCTGAACGCCATGACTGAGAGTAGGCCCGGTGGAGGGCGGCCGCGCGGCGTCGGCGGAACCGGGCTGAAGGACCCTTGTGGTGGCGTCCCCGGCGGAGCATCGTGGGAGGAGGCGGACGCCCGCTCGGGGCTGCCCGCGAGGCAGACAAGAGGCAGGTGGGTGTGATGCACGCTCAGGTGGGCGACAGCCTGGTCGCCGAGAGCAACAAGGTCGACGCGCCCCGTCGGCAGGGCGAGATCATCGAGGTACGCGGTGAGGACGGCGCGCCGCCGTACGTCGTGCGGTGGGGTGACGGGCACGAGGGCCTCGTCTTCCCCGGCGCCGACGCGCACGTCCTCCCGGCCGGTTCCTAGGCGGCGAAGATGGACGTCGCCCACTCGGGGTGGTCGACGAACGGGTTGCGGTTGCCCTGCCACTGCGCGTGGATGCGGTCGTTGCGACGCATCTCGAAGGCGTCGACCGGGTCGGCGCTGTTCCAGGCGAGCAGGACGTCGAGGTCGCCGAGCCGCGGGACCGCGCTCCCGGAGACCGTGCTGAGCTCGAGGTCGTAGAAACCGTCGTCGCCGGAGTAGCGCACCGCCATGTAGAACAGCATCCGCGCCACGTCGCCCTTGACCGCGTCGCGCGGCTCGAAGGAGTCGGCGTCGGTCCGGCAGTCGGTGCAGCCCGACACCGCGGTGCCGCCGTTGTCGAAGTCCTTGTTGCCGCGGGTGCCGTTGACGGTCACGTCCTCGGCGCGCAGGTGGTGCAGGTCGGTGCCGGGACCGGCGCTGGTCGTGAAGCCGCCGCGCGACTGCGCGAAGACGTGCTCACGGTTCCACTGGCCGGCGTTGCCGCCGTTGCTCGACTTGGAGATCGAGCGTCCGGTGTAGAGCTCGATGACGTTGTTGGTGTTGGCGGGGTCCTGGTCGGTGTCCTTGAGCGCGGTCCACACGGCGTCGTACGACAGCGTCGTCTGGTTGTCGATGATGTCGTGCAGCGAGGTCCGCAGCGCGGTGCCGGTCTTGCCGATCGCAGGCGCGTAGTAGGTGCTGTCCCAGGGACTCGTGCCGCCGGTCGGGGGTGGCTCGGTCGTGCCGCCGCCGGCGAGCGCGAAGGCCGACGTGCTGGTCATCCCGGGGTGCGAGAAGTACGCCGACAGCGCGCCCGTCACGTCGATCTGCTTGCCCATCAGCGACGGGTTGGTCTTCAGCCCCCACTGCGAGCGGAACGCCGAGGGGATCTGCACGTAGAGCATCTGCGACGTGTTGGTCTGGCTCGCCGAGTCCGCGATGGCGAGCGCGTAATCGTTGGGGAAGCCGGACCTCACCACCGTGCTGGTGGCGGTCGGCTGCCCGACGACGTAGCCGCGCACGGCCTGCGACGAGCCGTTCTGCTGCCCGATGGCCTGCGACACCGTGAGCGGTGTGGCGGCCTGCGCGGCCGGCATGGTCGGCGAGGTGGGGGAGAGGAGGACGACGAGGGCACCGACGAGCGCGAGCGCAAGCGCCCGACCCGTCCCGAGATGACGGTTCATGGCCGGGAGCCTGCCGTACGACGGCCGCTCGCGGAAGGGCATGCGGTGACCGGTCGGCGTACGGCCGGGAAACGGGTCAGACGGTGCCGTCGGCGTCGTCCGGCGTCGCCTCGTGTCCCTCGCGTCCGCGGGTGCGGCGCAGCTCCTTCATCTCGGCCTCGAAGACGTGGCGTCGCCCGTCCATGAGCTCGTCGATCGCGCGCTGCTGGATGCCCTTCGCCTCGGCGTAGAAGCCGTCGTCGAAGGCCTCGACCATCTGGAAGGACCACATGCCCGGCAGCGGGTTGCGGCCGAGCACGCCGCGGTCCAGTGCGTCGGCGATGTCGTCGTGGCCGGCGTCGCGGACCATGGCGGTCGCCTCCTCGAGGGTGCTCTCGGCGCTGCCCATCAGGCGGTGGAAGGCGTAGAGGTGACCGCGGGCGTCCTCGACGTGGTCGAGGGCGGCGGACAGCTTGCCGAGGGCCTCGACGGTGGCGTCGGTGACGCCCTCGGGGCGGCGGTGCTCGGGGGCGGGTTCGTCGTGGGTCACGCCATCGAGCATCACACGGCTCGGGAGGGCCCGCCACACCCGCGGGGAGCCCGCGGTCAGTCGTGCGCCGCCGTCGACCCGGCCAGGGACGCGCCCCACGTGCGGGCCCGGTCGAGCTCGCCGTCGGACAGCGGCCCGTCCATGTCGTCGACGAAGAAGCTGGCCGTCGCGACCAGCTGTCCGAGGTGGTGGCGGCGTACGTCCCTGCCGGCAGCCTTGGCCGCGGACCCGGGCAGGTGCTTGACCGAGCCGACGCGGGTGTCGAAGGTGGCCACGTCGACGGGTTCGGGGGCGACGACCGTGCTGAGCCACTCCCGGATCCCGCGCTCGACGTCGCGGGAGTCGGCGCCCTTGCCGACGGCGTCGCGCCGGGTCGAGGCGCGGCTCATCGAGAATGCGTGCGTCGGCCCGCCCACGACGAGGAGGTCGAGGTCGGCGGGCAGCCGCTCGGGTGCGTCGGCCACGTCGACCAGCGTCACCTCGTCGCCGAGGCGCTCGGCGACGGCCTCCGCGACCGCCCGGGTGTTGCCCCACATCGACTCGTAGACGACCAGGGTGTTCATGAGGACTCCTCCGTGAGGGCGCGCCACCAGCGGGTGACGAGCCAGCTGCTCACGACGAGCAGCAGCAGGGTGGGACCGGCGTCCGGTCCGAGGTCGACGGGGCCGTCGGTGGCCAGGGCATAAGCCGGCCCGGCCCACAGCGCGACGAACAGCGTGACGATCTTGATGAGCGCCACCACGGCCAGCGGCGGCCCGAGCCGGTGTCCGCGCAGCAGCATCACGCCGACGGCGGCAATGGCGGGGAGCACGACGACGAGGTCGAGCACGAAGACGGGGTACGGCGCGCCACCGAGGCCCTCGGGCTCCGGCGGGCTCCCCCCGAAC
This sequence comes from Nocardioides terrigena, assembly GCF_003047265.1. GTDB lineage: Bacteria > Actinomycetota > Actinomycetes > Propionibacteriales > Nocardioidaceae > Nocardioides > Nocardioides terrigena. Next base: position 593,958 of record NZ_PZYY01000001.1, read on the forward strand.
GCGTACGGCAGCAGCGTCGACAGCCACAACCCGGCGAACAGTACGGCGACGACGATCAGCATCCAGCCCGTCCCGTGGCGCAGCCGGGTCGAGGCGGTGGTCGGCCAGCGCATCGAGGCCAGGCGCCACAGGCCGGCGAGGAGGGCGGCCCCGGCGACCGACTCGAGGACGACGTAGACCAGGAAGACCTGGTTCATCGGGACGCCGATGAGGTAGATCGCGTAGCTGTAGACGACGTAGGCGAGCAGCCCCAGCCACGCCAGGAGGCGCGTCGGCGTCAACCGGGCCGGGAGCGCGAGGAAGACCAGGCCCACCGCGACCAGGAGGCTGACGACGTCCTGCCCCTGGGCGGCGAAGACGGTGGCTTCTGGCAGGTCGCGGTAGGGCTCGTCGGCGAGCAGCCCGTACGCCGAGGCGGCCAGGATGCAGATCGCCACGAGGTAGCTCGCGCCGAGCATCACCTGGGCGCGGGTCACGGACCGGACGGGACTGCCCGGCCGGCTCACCGCGCTCCGCGACGGGGCCATGACGTGTCCCTCCCTCGGGGCACGCGCTGTGCCCTCGTCCCCATCGTCGTGCTGCGCCGGAGCCTGTGGCAGGGACCTCGGTCACGGGAGGGATCGCCGTTGGTCCCGGTGCCAGGCTCGGTGGCAGCCTCCGCGCCTGTTCCGCGGCGGTCGGGCGCGGCGTACGGTCGGGAGCATGGACGCCCGCGCACTCCTGACCGACGGCTTCGGCCGCATCTCCGAGCTGTACGCCGACCTCGCCGACGGGCTCGATGAGCAGGCCCTCCACCACCGCCCGGGCGGCACGGGCAACCCGGTCGGCTGGCTGTTGTGGCACGTCGCGCGCGGCCAGGACCACCAGGTGGCCGGGTTGTCCGGCGAGCCGCAGGTCTGGGAGTCGTGGCAGGCGCGTCTCGGCATGAGCCAGGGCCTCGACGACATCGGCTACGGACACACGAGCGCGCAGGTCGATGCGGTGCGCATCGCGGACCCGGCGCTCCTCCTCGACTATCACCGTGATGTCGCCGCAGCGACGAGCGCCTACCTCGCCCGCGTCGACGAGGACGAGCTGGACCGGGTCATCGACCGGCACTGGGATCCGCCGGTCACCGTCGGAGTGCGGCTGGTGAGCATCCAGGGCGACTGTCTCCAGCACCTCGGGCAGGTGGCGTACGTGCGCGGATTGCCAGCGGTCTGACGCGACCCGGTCGCTCGTGCTTGCGCGGGTGCGCAGCTCTGGGGGACGGGCCGGGTCGGTTGCCTGCGCGGGTGCGCAGCTCTGAAGACCGCGACAGGTCGGTTACCTGCGCGGGTGCGCAGCTCTGACGGGAGGACTGCTCTCGTTGCCTGCGCACGTGCGCAGCTACGACGGGCGGATCGGTCCCGTTGCCTGCGCATGTACGCAGGGAAGAGCGCGATGGTGTGTGCTCATACCTGTGCAGGTGCGCAGGCAAGGGCGGGACCTTCGTCCGTATGCCTGCGCGGGTGCGCAGGAAAGAGGAAGACCAGGTCCCCATTCCTGCGTGGCTGCGCAGGCAAGGGTGCGAGCGCTGTCTCCAGAGCTGCGCACGTGCGCAGGGAAGAGCGGGACCCGGGTCGCCATGCCTGCGCGGGTGCGCAGGGAATGTTGCGAGCGCTGCCCCCAGAGCTGCGCACCTCCGCAACCGGGCGGCTGGCGGCGTCAGGCCTCGGCGGAGGAGCGCCGCCGGGTGATGAGCCGGTAGAGCAGGTAGCCGACTGCGATCAGCCCGAGGCCGACCGGGACCCAGTCCGCCGAGGGCACCGCCGGTTCCCCGTCGTCGGAGGCAGAGCCGTCCGCCCCGGACCCGTCTGCCACGGAGCCGTCGGACCCGGATTCTGCAGCAGCGGGGGAGGACCCGTCGGTGGACCCCGCCTGCGGGTCGACGACCCGGGTCACGGGTCCGAGCGCGACGTCGGAGGCATCGAGATCCGCGCGCAGAGCACCGGCCAGGCCGGGCGTGTGGGTGGCCCGCCAGTCCGCCACCTCGTCGTCGATCTCCGCCTCGGGCCGGGTGAGCTCCAGCCAGCTGATCGCCCCGATGGCGGGGCGGCCGGCGGCGCCGGCCAGGACCTGGCGCCACCAGGCCCGCTTGAGGCGGCGCTCCGAGTCGCCGCGGTCGTACGCCGTGTTGTAGAGCGCAGACGTCTCCACGAGCATCGGTCGCGTCCGGCTCGCGTAGCGGTCGTGGAACGACTGGCGCTGCTGCTGGACGCCGTACCCGAACCGGTCGTCGAGGCGGGCCTTGAACGCGCCGGCGGCGGGGGCCGCGTTGTTGCCGAAGTCCTGGCGGTCGCCGTAGTGGTAGAGCGACAGCCCCACCCAGTCGACGTAGCGGTCGCCGGGGAAGTAGGGGTCGTACGGGTCGTCGCCGTCATCGACGGTCCCGTTGCCATCGGTGTCGAGGACCTGGGCGATCCGCTGGCCGGCGGCGTCGACGGCGCCGTACGAGCGACCGAACGGGTAGCCGGCACCGTAGGCCGGGGCCCACACCATCTCGGCGTGCCCAGCCCGGCTCGCTCCCGAGTCGGAGCCCGAGTCCGCCGCGCCCGAGCCCGAGTCCGTGATGCCGTGCACCGCGTCGGCCACCGTGCGGAAGGCGGCGACGTAGCGGTCGGGCTGCTGGCCCCAGATGACCCACGAGCCGTTCATCTCGGGGGCGAAGCGGACCAGGAAGTGGGTGTCGAAGTGGTGGTGCAGGTCGGCCAGCTCCTCGGCCAGCACCGCGGCGTCCCGCGAGGTCAGCGACGTGAGGGAGACCTGCGGCTCGAGGGTGAGCACGGCGACGGCGCCCTGGGTGGCTGCCAGCTCGGCGAACCCGGCCAGGTAGCCCCGGTCGTCCTGCGTCAGCGGGTAGCGGACCCGCTGGGCGTAGAGCGACGGGGTCTCCCCGAGCCGCTCGGCGTACTCGTCGGGCAGGTCCTCCTCCCAGTCCAGCCCGGGGCCGAACCACGGCTGGCCCGGAGCAGGGGAGGGGGCGGTGTCGTCGGCGGCCGAGGGCGCGGTCGCACCCGTCACCACGGCACCACCCAGGACCACCGTGCCCAGCAGGGCAGCGAGCGCGCGCCGACCGACCCCGGTCAGTCGGCGTTCCGGTGGCACATGAGCCTCCAGTGGTTGCGACCCTCGACCCGCTCGTAGCCGACCTCGTCGACCGCGGCGACCGCCAGCGCGAGGCCACGCCCGGACGTGGCGTCCTCGTCGGGCATCGTCACCGCCCCGAGGTCGATGGCGGCGGGCAGCCCGTTGTCGGAGAGCACCGCCTCGATCCGGTCGGGACCCAGTGTCAGCGCCACCGTGAGCAACCGGCCGCGGGCGTCGGCGTCGAGCTCGAAGGCGTGCTCGACGATGTTGCCGACGATCTCCACGAGCGCCATCTCGAAGCGGATCCGGTCGGCGGCCGACACGGACTCGTCGTGGGCCCAGAACGTCTCCAGCCGGTCCTGGACGAGGTCCAGGCTCTCCGGCTCGACGGGAGCCTCGAAGGACTCGACCGCCCCGCGGGCCTCATCCATGGAACGCGCCCTCGACGTCGTCGCGCGGACGCAGCACCTTGTCCATGTTGGTCAGCTTGAAGACCGTCAGCACCGACTCCGTGGGACGTGCGATGCGCAGGTCCCCGCCCGCCTGCCGGGCGGTCTTGAGCCCGGCGACCAGCGCGCCGAGCGCGGACGAGTCGAGGAACGTGGTCTCCGCGAGGTCCACCACGATCCGGGAGGTGCCGCCCTCGACGAGGCCGGTCAGGGTCTCGCGCAGCTGGCGGGCCGCGACCATGTTGAGCCGGCCCCGGGGGACGACGACGCCGATCCCGTCGTCGGTCGTGCGGACGTCGAACTCGATCATGCTGCTCCTTCGTCGGACGTGCGGGCCGCCGTGGCCCCGTCGGTGGTGGTCCCGGTGCCAGAGGTCCCGGTGGAAGCGTCCGGCTCGAAGCCGCGGTAGCGCACGGCCTGGATGATCACCGAGAAGACCACCAGGTCGAACACGACCCACACCATGTTGAAGATCGTGCCGAACGGACTGGCCTGCCCTAGCGCGAGGCGGACCCCGCCCACCACCAGGGCGAGGACCAGCAGGCCCATCGCGACCAGCTGCGGCTTGACCAGGTCCCAGCGCAGGCCGGTGTCCTCGCGCTTCTCCTTGGGCGTGACCGCGAAGTCGAGCGAGCGGCCCAGGAAGACGTTGCCGAAGGCCGAGGTGAACGACCGGATCCAGACGGGGAAGAGGGCCAGGGAGTACTGCTGGCCCCGCCACGTCGGCCGGCCGTCGGCGACCACGAAGAACAAGAGCTGGTTGATCAGCAGGAAGGGCACCAGCCGCACGAAGAAGTCGGTGCTGAGCGCCTGCACCGGGAGCACGCCGAGCGTCAGGTAGGCGATCGGGGCGGCGATGTAGACGAGCGCGGCGAACCCGGAGAGATAGCTCCACATCGTCGCGAAGTACATGAGCCGCTGGGCCAGCGTGAGCCCCTTCTGGACGAGCGGGTTCTCGCGGAACATCACCTGCACCGTGCCCTGTGCCCAGCGCAGCCGCTGGGTGAGCATGGTCTGCAGGTCCTCGGGCGCGAGCCCCTCGGCGAGGATCTCGTCGTGGTACGCCGAGCGCCAGCCGAGGCCGTGCAGCCGCATGCAGGTCGCCATGTCCTCGGTCACCGAGATGGTCGCCATCGGCATCACCGGCTGGGCCTCGCCGCCCAGGTCGACGTCGATCGAGCGGACCAGGGCCTCGACGGTCTCGACGGCCCCGAGGGGCGACCACTCGCGGTCGGCGAGCTGGAGCAGCGCCGACTCGTCGATCGTGGCCAGGCTGAGGTCGGGGTCGTCGGCCAGCCGGTCGAGGCCGGCGATGATCGCCAGGTCCTCGTTCAGGGAGCGCAGGTCGGCGCCGACCAGCTCGCGGCGGGTCGCGGCCACCCGCTTCTGGAAGCGGTAGGTCACGTCGAAGAGCGCCTCGCCCCGGTCGAGGTCACGACGGGCCCGGGCGATGTCGTAGTCGATCTCGTCGAGCGCCTGACGCACCTCGACCTGGTCGGGAGCCAGGTCCTTGCGCGCCTGGCCGATGACGGAGCGGGCCGTGCGCAGCGCGCGGTGCACGCCGACCTCGACCTCCCCGGCGTACCGCGAGACGCCGAGCTGCATGAGCGCCTCGCGCCGGATGACGGCGTTGGAGCCGCAGAAGAAGGCGGCGTTCCAGCCGTCCTTGCCCTCCTGGATGGGGCCGTAGAACAGCGGGGCCTGGCTGCCGAGCGGGTCGTGGTCGGGGACGTTGACGAAGTACTGCGGCGTCTGGACGAGGCCCATCCGCTCGTCGCGGAAGTAGCCGAGGGTGCGGTCGAGGATCTCGGGCTTGGGGACCATGTCGGCGTCGAGGATCAGCAGGAACTCGCCCTCGGTCGCCAGCAGGGCGTTGTTGAGGTTGCCGGCCTTGGCGTGCCGCGGCATGTCGGTCCAGTCGGCCGAGCGGGTGATCCAGCCGATCCCCTCGGCCTCGGCGCGGGCACGCAGCTCGGCGCGGTTGCCGTCGTCGAGGATCCACGTCCGGTGGGGGTAGGTGATGCGCTGGGCGGCGCGGGCGGTGCCGAGGACGAGGTCGAGCGGCTCGTTGTACGTCGCGATGAAGACGTCGACGGTCAGGTCCGGCTCCGGCACGGGGGGCTCGCCGCGACCCTTGAGCTTCCACACGGTCATGCCGAAGAGGAGTGAGTCGATGAGGCTGTAGGTCTCGGCCAGGACCAGGGGGACGGCGATCCACCAGGCGTCCCAGTTGACGGAGAAGAGCCACCGCCAGGCGACGTAGTTGACGCCCAGGATCGCGGTGAGGAGCGCGACGATGCGGACGACGAAGCGACGCGCGTCGCTCACCGCTCGCCCTCGGACCGGCGGTACACCGCCACGGCGGTGACGTCGTCGAGGCTGACCTGCTCGGTGGCGAGCTCGCGCACGGCGAGAAGCAGGCTCGACGGCTCCTCGTGCGCGGCCACCAGGCGACCGACCTCGTGCCACCACTCCACCTGGTCCGCGAGGAGGTCGAGCAGCCCGTCGCTGAAGACGAGCATCCGGTCGCCCGGTGCGAGGTGGCCGCGGTGCTCGGTCCAGGTGTCGTCGGGCAGGATCCCGATCGGCCGGTCGCTGCTCTGCAGCCGCTCGACGGAGCCGTCGGTCCGGACCACGACGCACAGCCCGGCGCCGGCGTCGACGTACCGCAGCGTCCCGTCGGCGACGTCGATCGCGCACTGGAAGAGGGTCACGAAGGACTCGCCGCGGTCCAGGTCCTCCTGCAGGGTGCGGGCGACGCGGTACGTCGTGCTGCCGAGGTCGGCGCCCCCAACGACCTCCGGGTGGGTGCTGCGCACGGCGGCGCGGACCCCGGCGCCGACGAGTGCGGCGCCGGTGCCCTTGCCCATCACGTCACCGAGGCCGATGTGCACCACGCCGTTGTTCACCGCGAAGTCGAACAGGTCCCCGCCGACCGCCAGGGCCGGCAGGCAGATGCCGTCGACGTGCCAGTCGTCGCGGTGGATCGGGGCGGCCGGGAGCATGGCCTTCTGCACCGTGCCGGCGCGGAGCATCTCGCTGGACCCGACGAGCTCCGACTGGGCCCACGCGGCGAGGTCCTCGAGGGTCTCGAGGTCCGAGCCCGGCATGGTCCGGGGGGCGTGGTCATAGACGCAGAAGACCCCGACGACGTTGCCCAGCTGGTCGGTGAGCGGGACACCGGCGTAGAAGCGGATCCCGTCGTTGACCACGGCCGGCAGGCCGGCGAAGTCGGGGTCGAGGGACGCGTCGGGGACGACCGTGAGGCGGGCGTTGTGAGTGGTGCGTGAGCAGAAGGTGTCCTGCCGGGGCATCAGGGGGATGTCGAAGCCCTGCGCGCTGGGGAACCAGGCCTGGTCGCCGTCGAGCACGGTGATCGACGACCAGGAGGCGTGGAACACCCGGGCGGCGAGCCGGGTGATGCGGTCGAACCGGTCGTCGCGCTGCTGGCGCACCGGGGCGCTGAGGCCGAGGCTGTCGACCGCGCGTTGGCGACGTCGCTCGACGCCCGCGGGGAGGTCGGCCCGGTCGGCCCTACGGCGACGTTCGACCCCGCCGGGGGGTGCGTCACGTGGCGCCTGACGGCGATCCTCCGAGAACATGCGACTGCCTTCAGTGCGACACCAGTGGGACGCGAGTCAATCTAGCGGGTCATGCGCTTCGGTAAAGAGGACTAGGGAAAGCCGGCACGATCGTCCACCGAACGGGACGAGCCAGGTGAAGACAGGTCAGCCCCAGGCGCTCAGGTCGGGTGGCACGTCGACCGAGTGCTCGCGCAGGATCTCGATCTCGACCACCTCGAGGGCGCGCTCCGAGGTGGACGCGAGGACGACCGGTGCGGGCACGCCCGCGGCGTACGCCTGGAGCCAGCGCGCGGCGACGACGCACCAGCGGTCGCCGGGCACGAGGCCGGGGAAGCCCCACTCCGGACGCGGGGTGCTGAGGTCGTTGCCGACGGCCTTCTGGTGGGCGAGGAACTCCTCGGTCATCACCGCGCACACCGCGTGCAGGCCCACGTCCCGCGGACCGACGACGCACGAGCCGTCGCGGTGGAAGCCGGTCATCGGGTCGGTGCCACAGGGCTCGAGCTCGCCGCCGAGGACGTTGCGCTCGGGCGCTGCGCCGGGCACCGCCTCCGGCGCGGAGTCCGTCATGCCGACACCAGCCGGCGCAGGGCCAACCGGGCCAGCGGGGCGTAGGCGCGGACGAGCAGCGCGGGCGCGTGGACGTCGGCCCAGGCGGTGCAGCCCTCGAAGGCGACGGGCCGGTCGATGCCGTGGTCGAGGACGACCGACAGCGGGCCGACGCCGACCCGCCACGTCCACCGGCGGGCGGCGGGGTCGACGGAGACGATGGTGAAGGGCACGCGCAGGGGGAACGGGCCGTGCACCACGCCGCGGTCGCCGGGGGCGATGCGCCCGCTGACGCCGCGCACGGCACGGATCTGGGGCGCCCACTCCGGCCACGCGGAGGTGCGGGTGTACTGCTCCCAGGCGTCGTCCGCGGGGCGCGGACCGCTGGCCTCGATGCGCATCGCGCCTCCCTCTCACGTCGCGCCGGCGGGCTCCCTCGGACCGGCCTCGCCATGCTGTCACGCCCGCGAAGCCACAGCGTCCTCGTGCAGGGCACGTCACACCGCGGGCACCCGTCGGGATGGTCCCGGCGCTCGACACGATCACTAGCGTCGGGGGCAGGACGTATCCCCGCGCGTCCGCCCACCCGAGGAGCTCCATGGCCGCCGAGCCACGCCGTCCCGAGCAGCCGGCCCGCCCGGTCCTGCTCACCGAGCCGACCGCCGCGCAGCGCGACGAGCTGACGACGCTCGCCGGACGTGCGCGGGACGCGGCCGCCGACGTGCCCGCCGCCATCGCCCTCGCCGCCGAGGCCGGGGCGTCGCTGCCGCACCCCGGCTCCGGGTCGACGGCGCACCTCTGGTCGGCCCTCGCCACCCTCGGTGCCGCCGACCTCACCGTGGCGCGCGTGCTGGAGCCGCACCTCGACGCCCTCGCGATCCTCGGCCAGGCCGGGCTTCCGGTCGCCCCGGGCACGTGGGGCGTGTACGCCGCCGAGGGTCCCGGCACGCCGCTGCAGGCGCACCCCGACGGGTCGTCGTGGACGCTGACCGGCCGCAAGCACTGGTGCTCTCTGGCCGCGCACGTCGACCGCGCGCTCATCAGCGCGTGGGCCGGCGAGGAACGACGCCTCTTCGAGGTGGACCTGCGAGCGCCCGGGGTGACCCCCGTGCCGGGCACCTGGGTCGCCCGGGGGCTGCCGGACGTCGACTCCGGTCCGGTCGACCTCGACGCCGTGCCGGCCGGTGCGGTGGGGGAGGCCGGCTGGTACCTCGAGCGCCCCGGCTTCGCGTGGGGCGGGATCGGCGTCGCCGCCGTCTGGTACGGCGGGGCGGTCGGCGTCGCGCGCCGGATGGTGGCTGGTGCGACCGGGGGCCGCACGCCCGACCAGGTCGCCCTCATGCACCTCGGTGCCGTCGACGCTGCGTTGCACGCGGCGCGCTGTGCGCTCGCCGACGCGGCCGCGGCCATCGACGCCGGGCGGCTGCTCGGGGTCGAGGGGGCCCGGGCCGCGCTGCGCGTCCGGCAGGTCGTGGCCAGCGCGACCGAGGAGGTCCTCACCCGGTCCGCCCACGCGCTCGGTCCGGGTCCGCTGGCCACCGAGGAGGAGCACGTACGCCGGGTGGTCGACCTCGAGCTCTACGTGCGGCAGTGGCACGCCGAGCGCGACCAGGCCGCCCTCGGTGGCCTGCTGCTCGACGACCCGGACCCGGCATGGTGACCGCACCCGTCCCGGGCTCGGCGACCGGCCTTGGGACCGGCCCTGGGACCGGCCCCCACTTCCGGCACGACGAGGAGGGGACCCCGGCTGCGGCGTGGTCGCGCGCGCTCGCCGACCACCCGCTGCCCGACCTCGACCTGGCCGACCTCGAGGCGGCGGGCCTCGGCCGGCTGGTGGTCGTCGGCGCCCACCCCGACGACGAGACGCTCGGCGCCGGGGGCCTGGTGCACCTCGCGGGGCGCGCCGGCTGGGACGTGCTGGTGGTCTCGGCGACGGCAGGGGAGGGGTCCCACCCCACCTCCCCGACCCACGACCCGGGCGCGCTGTCGGCCCGCCGGCGCGGCGAGCTGGAGCGGGCGGCGGCGCTGCTCGCCCCCGGCGCGGAGGTGGTGTGTCTCGGGCACCCCGACGGCGGGCTGGTCGACCTCGAGGAGGAGCTGGTCGCCGCGATCGTCGACGCCGTCGGGGACGCGGGGGAGCACACCCTGCTGGCCGCGCCCTGGCGCCATGACGGGCACCCCGACCACGAGGCCGTGGGCCGGGCCGCCGCCGTCGCCGCGCGGCGTACGGACGCACGACTGGTGGAGTACCCCGTCTGGATGTGGCACTGGGGCACCGCGCAGGACGTGCCGTGGCCCGACGCCCGCGGCGTGCGGCTCGACGCAGGAGCCTGGGAGGCCAAGCGGGCGGCCGTCGCCGCGCACGCCAGCCAGGTGGCCCCGCTCTCCGACCGGCCGGGCGACGAGGTGCTGCTCGGCCGGGCGCTGCTCGCGCACTTCGACCGCGACGTGGAGGTCGTCCTCGAGCCCGCGGCACCCGCCGGCGACGACGCGCTGGACCGCGTGCACCGCGACCGGGACGACCCGTGGGACGTGGACGGGTGGTACGAGCGGCGCAAGCGCGCGATCACCCTGGCCAGCCTGCCGCGCGAGCACTACGGACACGCGCTGGAGGTCGGCTGCTCGGTCGGCGCGCTGGCCGTCGACCTCGCGGCGCGCTGCGACGACCTGCTGGCCCTCGACTCCAGCGAGGCCGCGGTGGAGGCCGCCCGCACCCGGCTGGCCGGCACCGACCACGTCGTCGTACGCCGCGCCGAGGTGCCGGCGCAGTGGCCGGCGGGCCGCTTCGACCTGGTGTCGGTGTCGGAGGTCGGCTACTTCCTCTCCCCTCACTCGCTGGCAGAGCTGGTGTTGCGGGCGTGGGAGTCGCTGGCCCCCGAGGGCCACCTGCTGCTGTGCCACTGGCGCCACGACCTGGTCGGCTGGCCGCTCGACGGCCCCGCGGTCCACGACGCGTTCCTCGCGGGCGGCGCGCGGGTGCTCGCCGAGCATCACGACCCCGACTTCGTCCTCCACGTGCTCGGCAGGGCCTCGTGACCACGGTCCAGGCGCTGGCGGTCGTCGTCCCGGCCCGTGACGAGGAGCGGCTGCTGCCCGCCTGCCTGGACTCCCTGGCGCTCGCGGTGCAGGCACTCATCGATGCCCGTCCGACGATCGCCTGCCACGTCTTCGTGGTCCTCGACTCCTGCGTCGACGGCACCGCCGACGTCGTCGCCGGCCGTCGCGGCGTCACCGCGGTCCCGGTGGCGGCAGGGCAGGTCGGGGCCGCCCGTGCCGCGGGGGTCGAGGCCGCCGCCGGGTGGGCGCGTGGCGTCGCCCCGTCCCGGGTGTGGGTCGCCAGCACCGACGCCGACACCGTCGTGCCGCCGCACTGGCTGACGGCGCAGGTCGACCTGGCGGGCGACGGCCACGCCCTCGTCGTCGGCACCGTGCTGCCCGACCCGCGGGACCTCACCGACCACGAGCACGCGCTGTGGCGCGAGCGGCACGCGCTGGGGGACGGGCACGAGCACGTCCACGGGGCCAACCTCGGCTTCACGCTCGCGGCCTACCGCCGGGTGGGCGGGTTCCCGCACCTGCCCGTCCACGAGGACGTCGGGCTGGTCCGGGCGCTGCGCCGGTCGGGCGTGCCGTGGATCGCCGCCGGCGGTCTCGCGGCGGTCACCTCCGGGCGTCGCGAGGCCCGCGCCCCGCACGGCTTCGCGTCGTACCTCGACGGCCTGGGCGCTTAGGTCGGCGCGACGGCCCGTTACCCTCGTCCCTGATGGCTGACGAGTACTGCGACCTGTGTGACCTGCCCAAGGCCCACTGCATCCACGGGATGCCGCCCGCGCCCCCGCCGGAGGCGCGGCCCGCGCCCACCCGGGCGACGGTCCGCAAGGCGAGCACCCCGCGAGCGTCCACGGCCTCGACCCCCGCGGCCCCCGTCCGCCGTGCTCCGCGCCGGTGGACCCAGCCCGAGGCCATCGCGCCGGTGATCGTGGCCGTGCTCGACGAGGCCGGCGGCGAGCTCCCCGCCGACGACGTGCTCGAGGCGGTCGAGGCGCGCATCGGCGAGCAGCTCCTCGAGGGCGACCGGCAGCTCACGCCCGAGGGTGAGCTGCGCTGGCGGTACGCCGCGCGACGGGCCCGCCAGCAGCTGATCCAGCAGGGCCTGATGGCCAAGTCCCGGCCTGGGATCTGGGAGCTCACGGCCGCCGGCCGGACCTCCTGACGCCGGGGTCGCTACCCCACTTCTCGTCCCAGCGGAAGCGGACACTCGGGCATTTCTCAACTTGTCTGCCCCAGTATTGGTGAAACCCGAACAAGCGCCCCGCTCACTGCCTATCTTCGTCCTCGCCCCCTGTTGTGGGGCCGGTCGCCACGAGGGCGACTGACACCTCGAGTAGGGGGCACGATGAGCAACCAGCGCCCGTCCGACGAAGGACGAGCCTCGGCGCTCGCCATTTCCGGCTGGCCACTGAGTCGCAAGGTCGCGCTCGCGCTGGCCATCCCGTTGCTGCTCGCCGCGACGCTCGGGGGATTGCGCGTGCAGTCCGACCTCGAGGAGTCGTCGAACGCCTCGTCCAGCGCCACGCAGGTCACCATCCTGCGTCCGGCCGTGGACTACCTGACGTCTGCCGAGCGCGCCATGGTCGCCGCCCAGTCGTCGACCGGCGCCAGCCAGACCGAGCTCGACGACGCCGTCGAGGACATCAAGACGGCCGCCGACGAGCTCACGGCCACCGCCGAGACCGCGGACCTGACCTACGAGCAGCGCCTCCAGGTCGCCAGCCTGCTCGACCTGAGCCGCTCGATCCGTGACGACAACACCGGGTCGCTGAGCCCCGACACGTGGATCGCCCAGCTGCGCCAGCTGCAGTCGGGTGTCACCAAGCTGATCACCACCATCACCAGCGCGCAGGACACTCCCGAGCCCCGCCTCGAGCTCCTCGCCCAGACGCTCGGTGGACGCTTCTCCCTCGCGATGCAGCAGGCCCTCGGCTCCGACGTCGACCGCAGCCGCAGCGTCTCGCAGGCGCTGTTCTCCGAGCTCGGCGCGGAGAGCGCCGCCATCGACCGTCTCGCCGGCGCCATCGACGACGCCGAGGCCGCGGTCCGCACGCTGCGCACCAACAACGGCGCCCGGACCCGCTCGGTCCGCACCGGCACCAGCACCGTGCTCGGCGGCTCCGACGCGTACGACGAGTACGACAAGCTGGCCGAGTCCCTGCTCCTCCAGGTCGACCAGGGCCTCGCCGCCACGGCGACCAACGCCCGTGAGCGTGCCCTCTTCGACGCCGCCATCACCCTCTTCGCCCTGCTCGCCGCCATCGCGCTGGCCCTGGTGATCTCCCGCTCGCTCCTCGGCCCGATCCGTCGGGTCCGTGAGGGTGCGCTCCAGGTCGCCAACGAGGACCTGCCCGACGCGGTCGAGCGGATCCGCTCCGGCAAGGAGCCCGCCGAGTTCGTGCCGATCGACGTCGACACCCACGAGGAGATCGGCCAGCTGGCCCGCGCCGTGGACGACCTCCACCGCCAGGCCGTAACCCTCGCCTCCGGTGAGGCCCAGCTGCGTACGCAGGTCGGTGAGATGTTCGTGACGCTCTCGCGCCGCAACACCACGCTCATCAACCAGCAGCTCAACCTCATCGAGGCGCTGGAGAAGGACGAGGAGGACCCCAAGCGACTGGAGAGCCTCTTCCGCCTCGACCACCTCGCGTCGCGCATGCGTCGTACCGCCGACTCGCTGCTGATCCTCGCCGACGCCCCCACCCGCTCCGCCGGCTGGGAGAGCCTCACCGTCACCGAGGCCACCCAGGCCGCGACCGCGGGTGTGCAGGACTACCAGCGCGTGCGCATCAGCTCGACCCTCGACAGCCGGATCGAGGAGGCCGCCGCCGGTGACCTCATCCACCTGCTCACCGAGCTCGTCGACAACGCGCTGTCCTACTCCTCGCCGTCGACCCACGTCACGCTCTCCACGGCGCCCGCGCCCGGCGGCCTGACGATCGACGTCAGCGACTCCGGCCTCGGCATCCCCGAGGAGTCGCTGCGCCAGATCAACGAGACCCTCGAGTCCGGTGCCGACGTCACCCCCGACACCGCCCGCCGGATGGGCCTGTTCGTGGTCAGCCGCCTCGCGCAGCGCCACGGCATCCAGGTCTCGCTCGCCACCAACCCGGCGTCCGGCATCACCGCCACGGTGTTCGTGCCCGAGACGGTCCTGCCCGACGGCGCCCCGGCCCTGCCGGACGCACCCGCCGAGCCGGTCGTCGAGGAGACGGTCGAGACCGAGCAGGCACCCTTCGTGCCCGAGGTCGTGACCGACGAGACCCCCGAGACATCCGAGCAGGACGAGCCCGCCGAGGACGACGCCGCGTCGGCCGCGACCGCCACCGTCATCGGTCTCCCGACCCGCCAGCCCGGCTCGTCGATGGGCGACCGCGAGGCCGTCACCGGCTACCCGTCCGGCGACGCGAGCACCGGTCTGCCGTCGCGGCAGCCCGGCAGCACGCTGGCCCAGCGCGGCCTGGCCACCGGTGCGGACGTCCCGTCCGACACCCCCTCGGCCCGCAACACCGCCGCTCCCAAGCCCGAGCGTGGCGCCATGCCGCTCCGCTCGCGCCGCACGGTGCTGGCCGACGGCGCGTCCGCGGACGGCCCCGCCGCCCTGGCGCCGGCCGTGCCGGCCGCCGGGTCCGCCTTCAGCGACGTCACCGCCGACGAGGGCGCCGAGACGCCCGACGAGCTCGCATCCGTCACCTCGCTCCACGAGGGGTCGTCGACCACCGAGGCCACCGAGGCCACGACCGACACCGCTGCGGACGACGTCACGGTCGAGGACACCACCCCTGACACCAGCTCCGACACTGCCGAGGACACCGACGCCGAGACGTCGTACGACGACGCACCGGTCGCCCTGTCCGACGAGCCGGTCGCGATCGAGACGCCCGAGGCCGAGACGCCCGAGGCCGAGACGCCCGAGGCCGACCACGTCGAGGAGCCGGTGGCCGAGGCTCCCGAGCTCCCCGCCGCCGTGGCCGTGGCGCCCGTCCGGACCCGGAGCGTCGACCCGCTCTCCGACCCGCTGACCGACCCGCTCCCCGAGGAGCCCACCGACGAGGCACCGGAGGCTCCGGCCGCGCCTGCTGCCCGCAGCGGGCTGGGTGGTCTGGGTGGACTCGGTGGACTCCCGACCCGTCAGCGTGGAGGCACGCTGTCGGACCAGGAGGCGGCGACCAGCCCGTTCCGTGACGCGGGCCCGGTCGCTCCCGCGGCCCCCGAGGCGACTGCTTCCCCGGAGGCCCCAGAGGTCTCCGACACCCCGGAGGCTCCGGCTGCTCCGGCCGCCCTGGCGGGTGGACTCGCCGGTGGTCTGGCCGGTGGACTCCCGACCCGTCAGCGTGGAGGCACGCTGTCGGACCAGGAGGCGGCGACCAGCCCGTTCCGTGACGCGGCCCCGGCCGCTCCCGCGGCCCCCGAGGCGACTGTTTCCCCGGAGACCCCCGAGGCCCCGGTTGCTCCGGCTGCCCTGGCGGGTGGCCTGGCCGGTGGTCTCGCCGGTGGGCTCCCCACGCGTCAGCGTGGCGGGACCCTGTCCGACCAGGAGGCCGCGACCCAGCCGTTCCGCGAGTCCGCTCCGGAGCCGACCGTCTCCGAGCAGGCCGCCCCCGAGCAGACCGCCCCCGCGGCGGTCGAGGCCCCCGAGGTCGAGACGCCCGAGGTCGAGGCTCCCGCAGCCGAGGCCCCCGAGGTCGAGACGCCCGAGGTCGAGGCTCCCGCAGCCGAGGCCCCCGAGGTCGAGACGCCCGACAGTCCGGCCGCCCTGGTCGACGGCGAGGGCAGCGGCCTGGGCTCCGGTCTGGGTGGCCTCACCGGCCTCCCGACCCGCCGGCGCGGCGGCACGCTCTCCGACCAGGACGAGGCCAACCGCCCCGTCCGCGAGTCCACGATCGAGGCGCCCGTCGCCCCGACTGCCCCGGCGACGCTCGCCGGTGTCTCCGGCGGCCTGGCCGCGCAGGGCGGTGGGCTGGACACGCTGCCCACCCGCCAGCGTGGCGGCACCCTCTCCGACCAGGACGACGCCAAGCGCCCCTTCCGCGACGGTGGCCTCGGCACCCGTCCGGCGGAGGTCACGTCGCTCACCGAGCGCCGCGAGCTCGCCAGCACCCCGGCACCCGCCGAGGCGCCGGTCGCCCGCACGGCACCCGAGCCGGCCCGGCCGCAGGTGGGACGCGCGTCGTCCCTCACCCGCTTCCGCCCGGCGTCGGCCACCCGCCGCGCCAGCTACGAGGCGTCCGGCGGCGGCCCGCAGGAGCCGCTGCGTACCGAGCGCGTCGTCCCGGCGGCCGCGAGCAACGGCTCGCGCACGGCCCTCGACGGTGACGTCCAGGTCGAGCACGACACCGAGGACAGCGGCTCGATCTTCGGATCCCTCCGCTCGAGCTGGCTCACCTCCGAGGGTGGCTCCGGCTGGCAGTCGACCGAGGTCGAGGCCGGCTGGCAGCGCGCCGAGGACGTCGCCGAGTCCGCCAAGGACGCCCCCGCCGCCGGCGGTGGCCTCCCGATCCGTCGTCCGGGCACGCTCCTCGTGCCCGGTGGCATCACCAAGCCGACCACCGTCGCGCCGCGTGACCCCGAGGCCATCCGGAACCGCTACGCCGCCTACGCGGCCGGCGTCTCCCGGGGCCGCAAGACGTCAACCAGCTCCACCGACGACCGCACCCACTAGCAGGAACGGAAGTAGTCCCCATGACCGAATACGACTCCGCTGCCTACGCGCAGCCCGACGAGCGCAACCTCGACTGGCTCGTGTCGCGGTTTGTCGAGGAAGTCACCGACGCCGCACACGCGATCCTCGTGTCCGCCGACGGTCTCCTCATGGCCATGAGCGAGAGCATCCCGGACGAGCGCGCCGAGCAGGTCGCGGCCGTCTCCTCCGGTCTCGCCAGCCTGGCCGTCGGTGCCGCCCGCCTCTTCGACGGTGGTGCGGTGCTGCAGACCGTCGTCGAGATGGAGCACGGCTACCTGATGCTCATGAGCGTCGGCGACGGCTCCAACCTCACGGTCCTCACCGAGGAGGCCGCCGACATCGGTCAGGTCGGCTACGAGATGGCCCTGCTGGTCGAGCGCGTCGGCCGGATGGTGCAGGCCGAGGCCCGCGTCACCACCGGATGACGTGAGTGGCCGTGGCACCCCTTGACCCCAGCGGCATGGACGACGAGGCGACTCCCAAGCCTCGCTTCGTCCGGCCGTACACCATCACGGCAGGTCGCACCGAGTCCTCGGTCGACCTGCCGATGGAAGCCACCCTCCGTACGCAGGGGGACGGCACCGGTGGCCTGAGCGCAGCCGCGCTGAAGGTTCTTGAGGTCTGCGACACCCGTTCAGTCGCCGAGGTAGCCGCCCTGGTCCACATGCCGATCGGCGTGGTCCGGGTACTCCTCAGCGACCTGGTCGAGCACGGACACATCCGTGTGCAGGCCACCATCACCAACGACTCGTCTCGTGACGAGCGTATTGAGCTCATCGAAAGGACCCTCCGTGGACTTCGCACCTACTAGCGCCCAGCGCAAGGCGGCGTCGACGAAGATCGTGATCGCCGGTGGTTTCGGCGTGGGCAAGACGACGCTGGTCGGCTCGGTCTCCGAGATCCAGCCGCTGCGTACCGAGGCCCTCGTCACCAACGAGTCGGAGGGTGTCGACGATCTCGCCGCGGTGCCCGCCAAGTCGACCACCACCGTGGCCATGGACTTCGGACGTCTCACCCTTGCCGAGGACATCGTCCTCTACCTCTTCGGAACGCCGGGCCAGCGCCGCTTCTGGTTCATGTGGGACGACCTGTGCCTGGGCGCGATCGGGGCGATCGTCCTGGTCGACACCGCCCGCCTGGACGAGTCGTTCTCGCCGCTGGACTACTTCGAGCACAAGGGGCTGCCGTTCATCGTGGCGGTCAACCAGTTCGAGGGCGTCCAGCAGTACTCGCTCGACGAGATCGCGAACGCCTTGGCACTGCCCCCCGAGGTGCCGATCATCGCGATCGACGCGCGGGACCGCGAGTCGGCCAAGAGCGCGCTGCTGCGCGTCACCGAGTATGCACTCCAGAAGCTGACCGCCCAGCTGTCCGTGGGAGTCCACTGACATGTCGACCACGACTCGCGCCCGCCGTACGGCGTCCGGCATCGCCCTCCTCGCGGTGGTCCTGACCGCCGCGGGGTGTGGCGGCACCAGCACGGCGGCCAGCACCGACCCGGACCCGCAGGTCATCCGCGCGGGCTACCTGACGGTGTGCACGTCGCTGCCCTACGAGCCGTTCGAGTTCGAGCGCAACGGCGAGACGGTGGGCTTCGAGATCGACCTGGCCAAGGCCGTGGCCGAGGAGCTCGGCGTCGAGCCGGACTTCAAGAACGAGGACTTCGACGCCGTCCAGTCCGGGCAGCTGCTCAACGAGAACGCTTGCGACCTCGCGGCGGCCGGCCTCACCATCACCGGTGACCGGGCCCGCGTGCTCGACTTCTCAAGCCCGTTCTTCAACGCGGCCCAGGCGCTCGTCGTCACCGGCAACAGCGGCATCAGCAACCTCGACGACCTGCGGGGCGGCCGCATCGCCGTCCAGGCCGGCACCACCGGTGAGCTCTACGTCACCGACAACGCACCGCGGAACACCCAGGTCGTCCCCTTCGACGACATCGGCGAGATGTCCAGCGCCCTCAACGGCGGCACCGTGGACGCCGGCGTCTACGACAACACCGTCGCCGGCTCCGCGATCAAGGAGTACCCCTCCTTCGAGATCGCCGCGGAGTTCGACACCGGTGAGCAGTACGGCATGGCGGTCAAGAAGGACGGCAACGTCGACCTGCTGCGCGTCGTCAACCAGGTCCTCGCCGACCTCGAGGCCGACGGCGGCTACGACGAGCTCTACACCACCTGGTTCGGGACCAAGAAGAAGTCCTGATCCGGTCCTACCGGTTCAGTCCGCCTGTACGGCGAGCAGCTCCCGCACGCGCGGGATGACCTCCTCGCCGTACAGGCGCACCGACTCCAGGCGCTGGTCGTGCGGCAGCGCCCCGACGGAGTACTTGAGCTGGAAGCGGGAGAGCCCGAGCGTGGTGATGGACCACGCGATCTTGCGGGCCACCGTCTCGGGGGAGCCGACGAACATCGCCCCCTCCGGGCTCGCCGCCTGCTCGAAGGCGATCCGCGAGTAGGGCCCCCAGCCGCGCTCGCGGCCGAGCCGCGTGTAGAGGTCGGCCTGGTGCGGGTAGAGCTGCTCGCGCGCCAGCTCGTCGGTGGCGGCCACGTGACCGGGGGAGTGCATGCCGATCGGCAGCTCCTCGTGGCCGTACTCGGCCAGGGCCCGGCGGTAGAGGTCGGCGAACTGCACGAACCCGCGCGGCGACCCGCCGATCACGGCCAGCACCAGCGGCATGCCGTAGTGCGCCGCCCGGACGACCGACTCGGGAGTGCCGCCGACGGCGATCCACGCGGGCAGCCGGCCGGCCGCGGTCGTCGGGTAGACCTGCTTGGCCTGGAGCGGCGGCCGGATCGTGCCCTCCCAGGTGACCGGCTGCTCGGACTGGAGCGCGGAGAAGAGGTCCAGCTTCTCGGCGAAGAGCCGGTCGTAGTCGTCGAGCGACAGCCCGAAGAGGCCGAAGGACTCGATGAACGAGCCGCGGCCCAGCTGCACCTCGGCCCGCCCCGGCGCGATCGCGTCGAGGGTGGCGAAGCGCTGGTAGACGCGGATCGGGTCGTCGGAGCTCAGCACCGTCACCCCGGTGCCGAGCCGGATCCGCTCGGTCTGTCCGGCGATCGCGGCCAGCACCACGTCGGGGGCCGAGATGGCGTAGTCGGCGCGGTGGTGCTCCCCGAGGCCGAGGTAGTCGACGCCGACCCGGTCGGCCAGCACCCCCTCGGCCACCACCTGGCGGATGACCTCGGCGCCGTCGCCGGGCCGGCCCTCGGGGTCGAGCGGCACGTCACCGAAGGTGTCGAGGCCGAGGGTCGGATGGGCGCGGGTGCCGAGGGCGTCGTACGACATGTCTCGAAGGCTAGGCCGTCGGTGGTCGTGTGCACCCGCGCAGCTGCAGGCGCGCGAACCTCCAGGACCCCTCAGCGGCAGGGGGTGTCGCCGAGCCGGGCCAGCCCCTCGAGGTCGCCGGGGCCGTAGGAGGTGCGGGTGTTGGTCGGGTGCATCAGCTCGCCCGGGTCGTCCACGTGGCCGAGCCCGACGAGGTGCCCGAGCTCGTGGAGCACGACCGCCTCGAGGGGCTCGCGCGCGCCGGGGATCCAGTCCCGGACGTCGAACTGGTCGCGGTCGAGCGTGAGCACGCCGGTGGCGTACTGCCGCAGCCCGGGCCGCGGCTCGTACGCCGCGCTGCCGCCGAGCCCGATGACGTCGCCCTTCAGCGCGGGCACCTCCTCCGGGGTCGCCCACGCGACGAGGACGGGGGGCGGGTCGTTGGCGAGGAACCCCTCGTCGTACGACGCGGGGCGGGCGTCGCTCTCGCCCTCGTAGGAGAACTCCAGCCCGCTGGCGCGGCTGGTGGCCTCGACGGCGTCGTGGATGAGCGGCTCCCACTCCTCGGGCGCGCCGTCGGGGTTGACGACGTAGGGGATGGGCCGGCACGGGCTGTAGCCGACCGGGTCGTCGCTGCCGGGCTGCGTCTCGGCGAAGGCGAACGACCCCTCGCCCACGGCGTACTCCGGGATCTCGCGCAGCCGGTCGTCGCCGAGCCCGAAGAGCTCGCGCACCCGCGCCACCTCGTCGGCGGGGTGCAGGAGCACCACGCCACCGAGCAGGAGCGCGGTGATCAGCAGGCCCGGGATCACCGGGCCGTGGGCGGGACGGGGCGAGGCGCTCAGCGGGTGACCAGCCAGATGCCGACCACCGCCGGGACGAGCCCGACGAGCAGCCACGGGGTGATCGGGCGCCGGCCGTGGATGAGGAAGGCCAGGGCGACCGAGATGACCCCGAAGGCGCCGGCGATGAGGCACAGGCCGACCTCGGCACCGGGGCTCGGGTCGTCGAGGTAGAGCGCGGCGACGATCAGGCCGATCTGGAGGTGGAAGATCGTGGTGACCGCGAGCGCCGACATCACCCAGCGCTGGACGCGGCTGAGGGACTTCTCCTCCGACTCGCGCTGGTCGCGGGTCTGGCGCGGAGCGTTGGGGTCGATGAGGTGCCGCGCGCGGCGCGGCTGCTGCTCGGTCACCCCTCGAGTATCGCCCCTGCGGCCTAGACGCCCGTCAGCGCGGTGGCCGCGGCCTCGACCGCCTCGGGGGAGAGGACGTGCTCGATGGCCATCGCGGCCGCTCCGAGGACGCCCGCCTCGGCACCGGCGCGGCTGGTCTGGATCGCCAGGTGCTCGGTCGCCAGTGGCAGCGAGCGCTGGTAGACGACCTCGCGGATGCCGGCCAGCAGGTGCTCGCCGGCGGCGGAGAGCTGACCGCCGATGACCACCACGGAGGGGTTGATGACGTTGACCATGGTGGCGACGACGCCGCCGATGTCGCGACCGGCCTGGCGGACCACGTCGATGGCGTCGGGGTCGCCCGCCCGCACCAGGTCGACGACGTCCTGGCCGGTGGTCGCGGGCACCCCGCGCGAGGTGAGGATCCCCGCCAGGGCGGGACCCGCGGCGACGGCCTCGAGGCAGCCCATGTTGCCGCAGCGGCAGCGCACGTCGTCGTGCCCCGAGACGTGGACGTGGCCGAGGTCGCCGGCGGTGCCCTGGGCGCCGCGCTGGAGGCGGCCGCCGGAGACGATGCCGCCGCCGATCCCGGTCGCGACCTTGACCAGGACCAGGTCGTCGACGTCGGACAGGTGCGTCTGCCGCTCGCCGAGGGCCATGATGTTGACGTCGTTGTCGATGAGCACGGGGACGGCGAAGTGCTCCTGCAGGAAGCCGGGGACGTCGTACCGGTCCCAGCCGGGCATGATCGGCGGGTTGATCGGGCGGCCCGTGGAGTGCTCGACGGGACCCGGGAGGCCGATGCCGATCGCGGCCAGGTCGTCGAGCCGTCGCGTCGCGCGCCGCAGCAGGGCGCGGATCGTCGTGACCACCCAGCCGAGCACGACCTCGGGGCCCTCGACGATGTCGATCCGCGCGGAGATCTCGGCGAGCAGCGCACCGGAGAGGTCGCTGAGCACGGCCCGGGCGTGCGTGGCGCCGATGTCGACGCCCACGACGACGCGCGCGGCGGGGTTGAGGGCGAAGAGCGCGGGCGGTCGGCCACCGGTGGACTGGCCCCCGCCGAAGGGGGCGATGAGGCCCAGCCGCATCAGCGTGTCGATGCGCGCGGCCACCGTCGAGCGGGCCAGTCCGGTGGTCTCCGCGAGCTCGGAACGGGTCCACGGACGGCCGTCCCGCAACAGCTCGAAGACGTCACCGGTGCGCATGGCGGTCAGTAGACCACTTCCCACTTGTCACGTCTAGGTAGCAACTTTTGTTAGGTCCTCGACAAAAGTGTGTGAGGCGTGCCACAGTGCTGCCCGTGGACAGCTTCGACACCCCCGCCAGCACCCCGGACCCCGGTCCCGTGCTCACCGTGCGCGGGCTCACCAAGAGCTTCGTGGGCAACCGCGTGCTCCACGGTGCCGACCTCCAGCTGCTCCCGGGCCAGGTGCTCGGGCTGGTGGGCGAGAACGGCGCCGGCAAGTCGACCCTGATGAAGATCCTCGCCGGTGTGCACCAGGCCGACGAGGGCTTGGTCGAGATCGCCGGTGAGCCCGTGTCCTTCAGCCACCCGGTCCAGGCCCAGCAGGCCGGGCTCTCCACGGTGTTCCAGGAGTTCAACCTCCTGCCCGAGCGCTCGGTCGCGGAGAACATCTGGCTCGGTCGCGAGCCTCGTCGCCGCGGCCTCGTCGACACCCGGGCGATGAACCAGGACACCGAGGAGCTCCTCACCGGCCTCGGCATCACCGGCCTCAAGGCCACCCGCCGGGTCCGCTCCCTCTCCGTCGCCGAGCAGCAGGTCGTCGAGATCGCCAAGGCGGTGAGCTTCGACGCCCGGATCATCCAGATGGACGAGCCGACCGCGGCGCTCGCCGACCACGAGGTCGAGCTGCTCTACACGATCATCCGCCGCCTCACCGACCGCGGCGTCGCGATCATCTACGTCTCCCACCGGCTCAAGGAGATCTTCGACCTCTGCGACACCATCACGGTGCTCAAGGACGGCGAGCAGGTCGACACCCGGCCGGCCGCCGACCTCGACGAGGCCGCGCTGGTGCGGCTCATGGTCGGCCGCTCCATGTCGTCGTTCTTCCCCGACGCCCTCGAGGGCACCACGGTGGGGGAGCCGCGGCTCGAGCTGCGCGACGCCGGCAACGGATACGTCGACGGCATCGACCTGACCCTGCGCGGCGGCGAGATCGTCGGCGTCGCCGGGCTCCAGGGGTCCGGTCGCACCGAGGTCCTCGAGGGGATCTTCGGCGTCACCCCCTTCACCCGCGGCGAGCTCCTCGTGGACGGCGCGACGGTGACGGTGCGCACGCCGCGCCAGGCGGTCCGCCGTGGCCTCGCGCTGATCACCGAGGACCGCAAGGCCACCGGTCTCGCGCTCCACCAGTCGATCCTCGACAACGCCCTGGGCGTGGTCCGCGCGGTCTTCCCGTCGCGCACCGGCGCCGCGCGCTCCGCCGTACCCTCCACGCTCTCGACCCTGGCCGTCTCGGCCCGGTCGCTGTCGCAGGAGGCGCAGTTCCTCTCGGGCGGCAACCAGCAGAAGGTCGTCCTGGCCCGCTGGCTCTCCGCCCACCCCGGCGTCGTGCTCATGGACGAGCCGACCCGCGGCATCGACGTCGGCGCCAAGCACGCGATCTACGAGGTGATGCGCAGCCTGGCCGCCGAGGGCGTCGCGGTGCTCATGGTCTCCAGCGAGCTGCCCGAGGTGATCGGCATGTCCGACCGGATCCTCGTCATGAAGGACGGCCGGATCGCCGGTGAGCTCCCGCGCGGGGCCACCGAGGAGCAGGTCCTGTCCACGGCCACCGGCGTCGTGCCCGGTGAGTCGTCCGACCCCGTGTCCGATCCCGGGCAGCCCGAGCGAGAGGTCTCGCTGTGAAGAACCGTCTCAGCTCCGTCACGTCGACCACGATCGTGTACGGCGTCCTGCTCGTCGCCATCGTCGCCGGCGCGGTCCTCACCGCCGTCAACGGCCGCAACTTCTTCAGCACCGGCAACATCGACAACATCCTGACGACCACCAGCATCCTGGGCTTCATCGCGATCGGCCAGACGCTGGTCGTGCTCGGCGGCTCGCTCGACCTGTCGGTGCCCTTCGTGGTCAGCCTGTCCAGCGTCGTCGGCGCCGGGATCATGGCCGGCGACCCGGGCAACATCGTGCCCGCCGTGGTGGTGACCCTGGCCCTCGCGATGGCAGTGGGCCTGGTCAACGGCCTGATCGTCACGTTCCTCAAGGTGCACGGCTTCATCGCCACCCTCGGCACCGGACTGATCATCTCCGGCTACCTCGCCAGCAACTACAAGGGCAGCCACGGCAGCGCGCCGCTCGACTTCCGGCTGCTGGACGCCACCCGGATCGGCCCCGTGCCGGTCTCCACCCTGATCATGCTGGGCTGCGCGGGCCTTGCGATCCTGATGCTGCGCCGCACCCGCCTCGGCCACCACCTCTACGCCGTCGGCGGCAACGCCGAGGTGGCCCGCCTCTCCGGCCTGCGCACCTCCGTTCCGGTCATCGCCGCGCACGTCATCTGCTCGGCGCTGTCCGCGGTGGCAGGGCTGCTCCTCCTCGCCCGGCTCAGCGTCGGCAACCCGACCATCGGCTCCCAGGGCGGCTACGACCTGATGTCGATCGCCGCGGTGGTGCTCGGCGGCACGCTGCTGGCCGGCGGCAAGGGCAACATCATGGGCACCCTCGCCGGGGTCGCGATCTTCGCCGTGATCGACAACGTCATGGGCGTCATGCAGGTCAACCCGTTCCTGCGCGACGTCGTCCGCGGGGTCGTGATCGTGGTCGCGGTGGCGGTCTACGCCCGCCGCGAGCTCGACACCCGACCACCCCGCTTCGAACGCCCCACCGGACTCGACGCCGCCCTGCAGGAGGCACGATGAGCACCGCCACCCCCTCGATCACCACGACCGAGACCCAGGCCCGTCCCGAGCTCCCCCTCCACCAGGGCAGCCTCGGCAGCCGGATCGCCGCTGGCCTCGCCACTCCGGGCGGAGCCGTCTTCGTCCTGGTCGGCGTCCTGCTCGTGTCGATCATGGTCTCCAACCCCAACTTCACCGACCCCGGTGCGCTGATCCGCTTCGCCGGTCGCACCGCGCCGATCGCCATCGCGGCCATGGGGCAGTACTACGTCATCGTCAGCGGCGAGTTCGACCTCTCGATGGGCGCGGTGATCGCCGCCCAGGTGGTGCTCGCCGGCAACTTCATCGGCCAGGACGAGGGCCGCATCATCCCCGGCCTGCTGCTGATGCTGGCCGTGGGCGCCCTGATCGGGATCATCAACGGCCTCGTCACCACCTTGCTCAAGGTGCCCAGCTTCATCGTGACCCTGGGCATGATGCTGGCCCTGTCGGGACTGGTCCGCTACATCACCGGCGGCGCCGCCAGCGGCAACCCGGTCGACGCGTTCCGCGACATCGGTCGCGGTGGCATCGAGGACGTGCCGGTCGTCGACGTCATCCCCTACCCGCTCATCATCCTGGTCGTCGTCGCCACCCTGTCGGTCTGGCTGATGCGCCGTCCCTTCGGCCGCACCCTCATCGCCGCGGGCGACAACCCGGAGGCGACGCACTACTCCGGTGCCCCGCTGTGGTCCTACAAGACCCGGGCCTTCGTGCTCTCCTCGCTCTCGGCCACCGTCGCCGGCATCCTGCTCGTCGGGTACGCCGGGGTGCACCCCTCGGTGGGTGCCGGCTACGAGTTCACCGCGATCACCGCGGTCGTCCTCGGCGGTGTCGTGCTGGGCGGCGGCCGGGGCTGGGTCCTCTCCGCCGCGGCGGGCGCCTTCGCCCTCGAGCTCCTCTTCACCCTGCTGACCTCTCTCGGGGTCCCCTCCACGTGGAGGGACACGGTCCAGGGGCTGATCATCATCGCCGCCGTCGCCGTCTCGGCGCGTGCCTGGCAGGTCGGCCGCCGCCCGCGGCGTACGACCCCCACGGATCCATCCCGAGCAACACACATCGCAACACCTTCACCCAACCAGCCCTCAACGGGCGCAACCACAGGAGAAAACTGATGCGCAGGACCATCAGGGGGACGCTCGCGTCCGCCGCAGTGCTGGCGGTGCTGGCTGGCTGCAGCACCGACGTCGAGGAGCCCGCCGACTCGACGGCCACCGAGTCCACGAGCGAGTCCGAGGAGGCGTCGGGCGACGAGGGAGAATGGTTCGTCCAGGCCGACTTCGACGAGCAGGACGCGCAGCGCTCGGCGACCTTCGAGGGCGACGAGGCCGAGCCGTGGCTGCAGTACATCGACGGCGAGATGAGCGACACCTCGGAGTTCAAGTCCGACGGTGCCAAGAAGGTCTGCTTCGCCAACGCGTCGGTCAGCAACCCGTGGCGCCAGACCGGCTTCATCACCATGACCCAGCAGCTCGAGGCGCTGCAGGACAAGGGTGTCATCTCCGACATGGAGGTCCGTGACGCCCAGGACGACGACAACACCCAGCTCGCCGACATCGACTACTTCATCTCCGAGGGCAACTGTGACGCCTTCATCATCTCGCCCAACTCCACGGCGGCGATGACGCCGGGCGTCGAGCGGGCCTGCGAGACCGGCAAGCCGGTCGTCGTCTTCGACCGTGGCGTCGAGACCGACTGCGCCACCTCGTTCATCCACCCGATCGGTGGCTACGCGTGGGGCATCGACACCGCCGAGTTCCTCTCCGACAACCTCGAGGAGGGCGACAAGGTCGTCGCGCTGCGCATCCTGCCCGGCGTCGACGTGCTCGAGACCCGCTGGGCCGCCGCCGAGAAGATCTTCGAGGAGAACGGCATCGAGGCCGAGGACTTCTTCACCGGCGCCGACCCGACCGAGATCAAGAAGATCATCACCGACGCGCTCAACCAGGGCGAGGTCGCCGGTGTGTGGATGGACGCCGGTGACGGTGCCGTCGCGGCCATCGAGGCGTTCGAGGACGCCGGCGTCGACTACCCCGTCATGACGGGTGAGGACGAGATGAGCTTCCTGCGCAAGTGGGAGGACACCGGCCTGAACGGCCTGGCGCCCGTCTACTCCAACTTCCAGTGGCGCACCCCGCTCCTGGCGCTGGAGAAGATCTTCGCCGGCGAGGAGGTCCCGAAGGAGTGGGTCCTGCCGCAGACGCCGATCACCGAGGACGAGCGTGCCGAGTACCTCGAGGCCAACGACGGCATGCCCGACGGTCACTACGCCAAGTTCGGTGGCGAGGACCTCCCCGGCTTCCCCGAGGCCTGGCAGGACCGCTGACCCGGCCTGACCCGAGCTGATCCCATCTCCATGGCCGGCCGGCCACGAACCCCACGTCGTGGCCGGCCGGCCCCACCACACCGGCAGTGCACCGCACTGCACCCTCACCAGGGAGGACGTCTCCGTGCGCCCCATCGGCATCAACACATGGGTCTGGGCATCGCCCCTGACCGATGCCACCCTCGACCCCGTGCTCGACCACGTCGCCGACCTCGGCTTCGACGCCGTCGAGCTGCCCCTGGAGAGCGTGGGGGACCTCTCCATCGACGTCCTCGGCGCCGCCCTCGCACGCACCGGCCTCGCGCCGTACGTCGTGGGGGCGATGGCCCCTGGCCGCGACCTCGTGGCCACCGATGAGACCACCGTCGCGGCCACCCAGGACTACCTCCGGGCCTGCATCGACCTCGCCGCCGGCATCGGCGCGCCGGCGGTCTGCGGCCCCTTCTACGCCAGCACCGGCCGCGTCTGGCGGCTGGGCGCCGAGGAGCGAGAGCAGGCGTACGCCGAGTGGCGCGCCGGTCTCGCCCCGGTCGTCGACCACGCCGGCGAGCGGGGCGTGGTGATCGGGATCGAGCCGCTCAACCGCTACGAGACGTCGCTGGTCAACACGGTCGACCAGGCCCTCACCGGCCTCGACGGACTCCTCGGGCCGGCCCTCGGGCTGGCCCTGGACAGCTACCACCTCAACATCGAGGAGCGCTCCAGCGCCGACGCGATCCGCGCGGCCGGCGAGCACCTCGCGCACGTCCAGGTCTGCGGCAGCGACCGCGGCGCCCCGGGCGGCGACCAGACCGACTGGCCGGCGCTGGTGAAGGCGCTGGACGACGTGGGCTACGCCGGCCCGCTCAACATCGAGAGCTTCACCGCCGACAACGCCTCGATCGCGACCGCCGCGTCGATCTGGCGTCCGCTGGCCGCCACGCAGGACGACCTGGCCCGCGACGGGCTCGCGTTCCTCCGGGGACTCCTCGCGTCGGCCGCCCACGATGGGGGAGCCCCGTGACCCGCACAGCGCACGACACGACCGTCGGGGTGGCCTGCGTCGGCTACTCCTTCATGGGCAAGGCCCACTCCAACGCGTGGCGCAACGTCGGAGCCTTCTACCCCGACGCTCCCCGTGCCGTGCAGCGCGTGCTCGTCGGGCGCGACCCGCGCCGGGTCGACGAGGCCGCGCAGCGCTACGGCTGGCAGGAGTCCGCCACCGACTGGCGGGCCGTGCTCGAGCGCGACGACATCCACGTCGTCGACATCTGCACCCCCGGCCACCTGCACGCGGAGATCGCCGAGGCGGCGCTGGCCGCCGGCAAGCACGTGCTCCTCGAGAAGCCGCTGGCCAACACGGTGGCCGAGTCCGAGGTGCTCGTCGCGGCCGCCGAGGCCGCCGCCGGGCACGGCGTGCTCTCGATGGTGGGCTTCAACTACCGCCGGGTGCCGGCGCTGGCCCTGGCCCGCGAGCTGATCGCCGCCGGCCGCCTCGGCGAGGTGCGCGAGGTGCGCGCGGCGTACCTCCAGGACTGGCTCGTCGACGCCGACGCCCCGATGGCCTGGCGCCTCCGCAAGGAGGAGGCCGGCTCCGGTGCCCTGGGCGACCTGGGCTCGCACGTCGTCGACCAGGTGCAGTTCCTGCTCGGCGACACCGTCTCGTGGGCGAGCGGGCACCTGCGCACCTTCGTCACGTCCCGGCCCGGCGAGTCCGGCCCCGAGGACGTCACCGTCGACGACGCGGCGTGGGCCACGCTCGGGATGTCGGGTGGCGCGGTGGCCAGCGTCGAGGTGAGCCGGATGGCGCACGGGCGCAAGAACGGTCTCGCACTCGAGGTCTACGGCTCGGAGGGATCCCTGCGCTTCGAGCTCGAGTCGCTCAACGAGCTGATCGTGGACACCGGCGTCGGGGGCACCCGCATCCTGGTGACCGAGTCCGACCACCCCTACGTCGGCGCGTGGTGGCCGCCGGGCCACGTGCTCGGCTGGGACCACACGTTCGTCAACCAGGCCGCCGACCTGCTCACCTGCATCGCCGAGGGGCGCGCGCCGTCGCCGTCGTTCGCGGAGGGCGCTCGCGTGCAGCGGGTGCTCGCGGCGATCGAGGGCAGTGCGGCACAGTCGGGGACCTGCGTCGACGTCGTGCCGGCCGCCGATGCCGTGCCCCCCGTCGTACCCGTCCCGGTGCCCGCCGCGCCGCCGGCCGTCACCCTGGAGCAGCAGTCATGACCCGTCCCTACACCCTCTTCACCGGCCAGTGGGCCGACCTGACGCTCGAGGAGGTCGCCGGGCTGGCGGCCGGCTGGGGCTACGACGGTCTCGAGATCGCCGTGTCCGGCGAGCACCTCGACGCGTGGCGATGGGACGACGAGGACTACGTCGCCGGCCGGCTCGAGATCCTCGAGCGGCACGGCCTCGGGTTGTGGGCCATCTCCAACCACCTCACCGGCCAGGCCGTCTGCGACGACCCGATCGACTTCCGCCACGAGGCGATCGTCGGGGCCCGCGTCTGGGGCGACGGCTCGCCCGAGGGCGTGCGCACCCGGGCGGCCGAGGAGATGCAGCACACCGCCCGGCTCGCGCAGAAGCTCGGCGTCAAGACGGTCGTGGGCTTCACCGGCTCCGCCGTCTGGCAGTACGTCGCGATGTTCCCGCCCGTGCCCGCCGCGCGGATCGAGGCCGGCTACCAGGACTTCGCGGACCGCTGGAACCCCATCCTCGACGTCTTCGACGAGTGCGGCGTGCGCTTCGCCCACGAGGTGCACCCGTCCGAGATCGCCTACGACTACTGGTCGACGGTGCGCACCCTCGAGGCGATCGGCCACCGTCCCGCGTTCGGGCTCAACTGGGACCCGAGCCACATGATGTGGCAGGACCTCGACCCGGTCGCCTTCATCACCGACTTCGCCGACCGGATCTACCACGTGGACTGCAAGGACACCCGGATGCGGCTCGGGGGCGGGCGCAACGGCGTGCTGTCCTCGCACCTGCCGTGGGGCGACCAGCACCGTGGGTGGGACTTCGTGTCCGCCGGTCGCGGGGACGTGCCGTGGGAGGACTGCTTCCGCGCGCTGCGGTCGATCGGCTACGACGGCCCGATCTCCGTGGAGTGGGAGGACGCCGGGATGGACCGGCTCCGCGGCGCCCCCGAGGCGCTGGAGTTCCTCCGGGGCTTCGACTTCGAGCCGCCCACCGCCTCGTTCGACGCGGCGTTCTCGCAGTAGGGCTGTCTTCCCGGCGCGCCGGGTCCTGGCTGCAACTGGCGGGCGCCGACAGGTCGACGACGGTCCGGGGTGTCGCACGCCGCCAGTCACCGGGGGCGTCCTCGCCCGTACGCCGCGCCGGCGGGCGCCGACACCGGGTAGGGCGTCGTACGACGCGTCAGGGGGCGATCGTCAGGAACACGAAGGCCGCGAGCAGCACGAGGTGCACCCCGCCCTGCAGCGGCTTGGAGCGGCCCGGCAGCACCGTCAGGATGCTGACGATCACGGTCATGAAGAGCATCACGATCTGGACGCTGTCGAGACCGAGCGCCAGCGGCCCGTCGAGCCAGATCGAGGCGATCGCGATGGCCGGGATGGTGAGGCCGATCGACGCCATCGCGGAGCCGAGCGCCAGGTTGAGGCTGACCTGCACCCGCTCGCGCGCAGCGGCCCGCACGGCGGCGATCGACTCGGGGGCCAGGACCAGCAGGGCGATCACCACGCCGACCACGGCGTTGGGGAAGCCGACGGCGTCGACCGCGTCCTCGATCGAGGGGGACTCCACCTTGGCCAGGCCCACCACGGAGACGAGGGACACGACCAGCAGGGCCAGGCTGGTGAGGGTCGTACGCCGGGTCGGCGGGTCGGCGTGACCGTCGCCGTCCTGGTCGAGCGTGGCGCCGTCACGACCGACCGGGAGGAAGAAGTCGCGGTACTCCCCGGTCTGCGTCACCACGAACATGCCGTAGAGCACCAGCGACGCGACGGCCACGAAGGCCAGCTGGGTGCCGGAGTACTCCGGGCCGCTCTCGGAGGTGGTGAAGGTCGGCAGCACCAGGCAGATCGTGGCCAGGATGATCACGGTGGTCAGCGCGGACGCGGTGCCCTCGGGGTTGAAGACGGCCATCCGGTGCCGGCGCGCACTCACCAGCAGCGACAGGCCCATGATCCCGTTGATGGTGATCATCACCGCGGCGAAGACGGTGTCGCGCGCGAGCCCTGACGTGTCGCCCGTGCTCGTCACCATCAAGGTGACGATCAGCCCGACCTCGATGATCGTGACCGCCACCGCGAGCAGCAGCGAGCCGAAGGGTTCGCCGACCTTGTGCGCCACCACCTCGGCGTGGTGGACGGCGCTGACCACGGCCCCCATGAGGAGGATGGCGACCAGGACCAGGACGACCGGCCCGGGGTAGCGCCCCCAGGTCAGCACCAGCATCACCGCCGCCAGGATCGGGGTGTACGTGGTCCAGCTCGGCAGGCGCATGCGCTCACCCTATTTGAGGGGCGGTCAGGTGCCGGGCGTGCTCAGCTTTTCGAGTCGCGCGGTGAGCAGGGGCACCCGGTGTGCGTTGCCGGTGAGGTCGACGTACTGGCGCCCGAAGATCGCGAGCAGCGCGTCGTCGAGGCGTCGTACGGCGCCCGCTGGGTAGCGGTAGCCCATCCGTCGGATGATGGCGTCGGGGTCGACCGAGGTGAGCAGCGCGGCGAGCTCGTCGAGCGACGTGACCCCGAGCTCGAGGAGGAGTCCGGCGATCCAGCCGTAGTGGTCGGTGTGCGACCAGCCGGCGTCGGCGTACTGCGCGGCCAGGAAGGTCGCGAGCTCCTGCCCGCTGATCCGCGGGTCGCTCGGGTCCTCCTCGTGCGGCTGGTGCGGTGCGGCGGCCTGGAGCCGCTCGCGGATCGCGGAGAACTCCTGGTCCGCGAGCTCGAGCAGCCCGGCGGCGAGGGTGAAGCGACGGTCGAGGTCGAGGGCGTGCTCGGCCGGCACCGTGCCCTTGTAGCGGATGTCGTGCTCGAACTCCGCCCACGCGTGCTGCAGGACCGTGCGGACCTGGATGCTGGCGCGGTGTCCGGCGAGGTCGTCGTACGACGCGGGGGCGGGGGCGTCCGGCGTCACGAGCAGGTGCCGGCTGGCGTAGCCGAAGCGGCCCTCGCGCGCGGTCTCCAGGCCGAGGTCGCGGTCGTCGAGCATGCTGAGCTCGTCATCGAGCAGTCCGGCGACCGCGGCCACGTCGGCGTGGACGTAGGTGATGACGCGGACGCCGACCTGGTCGGTGATCTGGCGCAGCGGGTCGGGGTAGAGCAGCCGGCCCTCGACGGTGCGCGCGGCCTTGGCGGCGAAGGAGGCGACGCTCTTGGTGCGGCCGTCGACGCTCAGGTAGTTGATCCCCGCGTCGTCGAGCAGGGTCCGGGTCAGCTCCACGAAGCGCGCGGTGATGGGCACCAGGCCGGGCTGCAGGGCGGCATACTCCCGCACCGCCTCGCGGACCGGCTGGTCGTCGAGCGGCTGGGCGGTCTGGTCTTCGGGCGGGGCCACGCGCCCAGCCTGCCCTGTCCCGCCCGGGCGTGCACGCGCGACCCACAGGGCGGTCCTCGCCGGGCCGGTGGTCGTCCACAGGACGACGCGGGCGTGCCGCCCTCCACAGCCGTACGCCGCCGGGCCGGCGTTGTCGGTGGTCCTCGCGAGCGTCTGGGGCGTGACCTTCCACAGATGCCGATCTCCGCGATTGGGCCACCGGGGCGCCGGGGCACGCTGCCCTCGACCACCCACCCCGAGGAGTCCCCATGGCTGACCACCCCCGCGATCTCTCCAGTGACCACCCCAGCGACCAGACCGGCGATCTCCGCGCAGGCCACCCCACGGCGCCCCGCCGCGAGCGGCTGGTCGTGGCGCCGGCCCTGCCACCGGACGACGTGGTGTTCCTCGCGGGCTTCGGCCGGCACCCGGTGCACGACCACCGTGGCCGGGCGCGGGCGATGCCCCGGCGGATGGCGCGGATCTGGCCCGGGCAGCCCGTGGGGCCCTGTCCCTGGGTCCCGTGCGCAGAGGGGTGCTGCCTCCACCTGGCCGGGAGGACCGGCGTCGCCGCGGCGGGGGCGTGGCTGCGGTTCCTGCTCGCGGAGTTCCTCGACGCGACCCACGAGCTGTCCGGCACCGTCGAGGTGCCCGGACCGGGGCGCCGGCGGGCGGTGCTCATCGTCGACCGTGCCGACGTGTTCGAGGGCGAGCTGGACGACCCCGGCGGTGGTGGACGCCACGACCAGGAGCCGTGGTCGGGATGAGCAGCCCGCCCCGGATCAGCCGAGCACCCCCGCGGCGCGCGCCGGCTCGGCGTACGCCTCGGCCAGCGTCGCCACGGTGTGGTGCGCGTTGAGGCCACTGGGGTTGGGCACCACCCACAGGCGTGCTCCCGCCAGGAGGTCGGGCTGCTCGCCGACCACGGCCCGTGGCAGCGCGAAGGCCTGCCGGTAGGCCGTGATCCCGGCGACGGCGACGACGCGGGGGTGCTGGGCCTCGACCAGCCCGGTGAGTGCCGTGGCCCCCTCGCGCAGCTCGTCGCGGGTGAGCTCGTCGGCGCGGGCGGTCGCACGGCGCACGAGGTTGGTGATGCCGATGCCCCGCGCCCGCAGGTAGTCCCGGTCCTCCTCGGTCATCCCGGCGGCGGGGTCGATGCGGCGATCGATGACGCCCGCCTCGAGGAGCGCCGGGTAGAAGCGGTTGACCGGGTGCGCGAAGTGCGTGCTCGTCGCGGCCGTCCACAAGCCCGGGTTGATCCCCACGAACAGCAGCCGGAGCCCGGGGCCGAGCAGGTCGGGCACCTCCGCGCCACGGAAGGACTCGAGCTCGGCGCGGCTGAAGCGGGGCATGGGACGAGCCTAGGGGCCGGCCGCGGGTCCGCTTCCGGTCGGAGGGGCCTCGGCCCGAGGGCGGGACGGGCTCCGGCGGAGGCGCGGGCGCGCTCGCGTGGGGAACGGCCGGGGCGTCGCTATCGTCCCAGTCACCATGAGGCACATGACGCGCAGCGCACCGGTCCGGATCGTCCTGGCGGCCACCCTCGCCACCCTCACGCTCTCGGCCTGCGGCCAGTCCGACGGGGACGGGGCCGACAGTGCGACCGAGCCCACGTCCAGCGCCCCGACGAGCGAGGAGTCGATGCCCGAGCCCGGTGACTCCGCCAGCGCGACCGGCGGTGAGGGAGCGACGTCGACCGGCGGCGGCGCCGTGCTCGTGGCCGGCGACACCGCCACCACGACGACGACGCGCATCATCAGCGTCTCCAACGCCGACGGCGAGGTCAGCGAGCGACCCGTGCCGCTGGAGGACCAGGCGGCACTGGATGACTTCGTCTCCGGCTTCGGCGCCGACCTCGGCCCCCAGGTGGAGGACGCCGTGCAGGAGACCGACGTGCCGCCGGGGCAGACCCTGATGGGCGCCGTGGTGGCCGTGGGCTGCGACAAGCCGACCGGCATCAGGCTCGTCCAGACCTTCGACGGCTACGAGGTGACGGGCATCGTCCCCAAGTCGGGGGTGCAGTGCATCGTCGCGGTGACCTCGGTCGCGCTCTTCCTGGTCGAGACCCCCTGACCCGACTCCTGCCGGCGCAGGACCCACGCCGACAGGATCAGCCGACCGTCACCGACGATCAGCCGGCCGTCGCGGTGGGCCGGCCGACGGTCACGGGACGGGCGTCGTCGGCGGCGGTGCGGGAACCGGGGCGGGAACCGGCGGCGGGGTGACGGGCGGCACGATCGGCGGGAACCCCCCGTCGTAGAAGATGCCGAGCCCGTTGGCCACCTTGCGCTCGCCGCCGTCGGAGGGCTCGTTGATGACCCCCATCTCGCCGGTCACCTTGCGGGAGTAGAGCGTGGAGGAGCCGCCGCCGTCGAGGTTGAGGGCGTTGTCCGCGCCGAGGGCGAGCATCATGTTGGCCAGCTCGACCATCGTGTAGCCCCGGCTGGAGGCGGACCGACCGTCGATGACGAGGAAGAGCAGCTTGTGCCCGTCGGTGTCGATGCCCACGGCCGTGCGGGGGTGCATCAGCCGGTCGTTGATGACGGTCCGGACGCCGTCGAGGAGGATCGACCGGTCCCCGGAGACGGCCATGGTGGCGCCGGGCTTGGTCTTGTACTTGAAGGTCGCCTTGCGCCCGACCTTGAGCTGCTTGAGCAGCTTGGCCGCCGAGCCGCGGCCGACGAGGACCTGGCCCCTGACCTTGCGACCCTTGGACAGGACCTTCTTGTTCGACTTGATCCGACCGTTGACGATGACCACCTCGCGGGTGTCCTTGTCGCCGTCGGTGACCGAGTAGCCCTTCGTCCACCCCCAGTCGGAGGTGTAGAGGCCGAGGGTGTTGTCCGCGACGGTCGCGGCGTTGAGGCCGGAGACCGGCCAGCGCGGGCGCTGGCGGAGCTTGGTCTTCGTCACCATCGCGCCGACGTGGTAGCCGGTCGAGTCGAGGTAGAAGGAGGCGTTCTCCGGGATCCAGCCCGTCGCCGGACCGTTGATGATGCCGCGCTCGCGGTCCACGGCCGGACCGAGGGCGACGCCGGTGTCGGAGATGTCGAAGAAGTCGCCGTTGACGGCGCCGATCGCCCCGTCCCTCGCGCCGAGCTGGCTCACCGTCTTGCGGCGTACGACGTACTTGGGGCCGAGGTGGTCGACGGAGATGTTGGTGGCGTTGAGGTCCACGGTGAGCAGGTTGGCGCGGATCGGTCCCCGCGCGTCGACCTGGTCCCACTCGCGGATCTGGATGCCGGGGGCGATGTCGTAGGTGACGTCGGTGGTCACGGTGGCCTTGCCGCGTCGTCCGGCCGGCCACGGCTCGGCGATGTCGCCGGGCACGCCGTCGGAGGTCTGGCCGGGAGTCCGCTGCACGCGGCCGGGGTCGGCCAGGGCGCGGCGCTGGGCGCGCGTGAGACCCGTCCCGTCATCGGCGCGGGCATCGGACCGGGACTGCGAGCCGGCCACCGGGCCGGACCCGGGGTCGGCGCTGGTCGGCGTGGCGGCCACGACGAGCGCGCACGTGAGGGCACCGGCCGTGGCGGCCGCGGTCAGTCGGTTCGAGGCAGGCACGCGCTCCACAGTAAAGGGATCAGGGTGACAGGAGGGGCAGGTGTGCTCGAGTGTCCTCGATCGTGACCAGTCCCGGCGTACGGCTGCTCATGCCCGCGAAGGTGTCGCTGAGCGCCGAGACGAGCAGGTAGAGCCGCTGCCCGGCCGGCACGTCGACCGCCACGGAGGGCAGCGCGATCCGCCGCGGTTCGCCGACCACGGGGGACGGCTCGTCGAGGGGCAGCACGTTGTTCTGCACCAGTGTCGCGTCGGCCGGGCTGGTGCCCACGGCCAGGCCGTAGAACGCGCGGTTGCGGACGCCGAGTGCGGTCACGGTGCCGGTCAGGTGCGGGGTGCCGGCGAGCCGCAGCGGTCCGGGCGCGATCTCGTAGGCCAGCGGCACGCCCGCGGCTGTGGGGCTGGCCACCGTCCCGACCGGCAGCGTGGCGGTCGGGGCGGGGGAGCGGACGGTCGTGCACGTCGAGGCAGGGGTGGCGAGGTGGAGCCGGCCGTAGCCCCCCAGCCCGGTGCGACGCCCCTTGAGCTGCTCGTCGAAGAACCGCATGCTCAGCGCCTCGAAGTCCCCGCCCGCGAGCCTCTCCGAGCACGGGTCGGAGGTCACCGAGATCCCGCGCGGCAGCACGCCGGGCAGCACGTGACCGCCGTTGTAGGCCACGAAGATGCTGTCGCGACGTGCCCGGCGGGTGATCGCGGACCGCCAGTTGGCCAGGCCCTGTTGGAGGGGGAAGAGGCTGTCGGTCGTGCCCTGGCCGAGGAGGACCGGGATGTCGAGACGACGACCCTGTGCGACATGGAAGGCCGGGCCGTTGCGGCCGAAGAACTCCGGCATGTCCTCGGTCCCCGGGATCGACCCGTCCGGCCAGGTGCCCGTCGCGGCGCCCTCGACCAGCGCCTTGTAGACCCGCGGCGGCAGGGCGTCGGTCGGCAGCGAGGCCGCCGACAGGGCCAGTGCCCACTCGGTGCGGACGACGCCCTCGGGCGCCAGGCTCTCGTTGAGGTCGTGCCACGTGATCTCCGGAGCCATCGCGTCGAGCACCGGCACGCCCCGACGCTCCAGGCTCGTGAACGCCGCGAGGAACTGGTAGCCGCCGCCGTAGGACCCGCCGACGGCACCGAGTCGCGGGTCGCCCGGCCCGTCCTGCCGCACCCAGGGCAGGCGGCTCATCCGGCGGACGAGCCGGGCCACGTCCTTGCCCTCGACGTCCGGGTTCTCGACGTACGCGTGACCACCGGACTCGCCGAAGCCGCGCTGGTCGAAGGACAGCACGCCGTACCTGCTGTCGAGGAACGTCGCGAACGCCGCGGGGTCCTTCGTCCGCGAGCCGCCCCAGCCGTGGCTGTGCCAGATCATCGGCACCGGGCGCCGGCGCGAGGCCCCGGCCGGCTTGAAGAGCGAGTAGCAGATCTGCACCGGCGTGCTCGAGCCCGGATCCGGGGCCGAGGTGACGCAGTCCTCGACGACCTTGACGCCGTCCGCGGCCGACGACGCGGCAGACGTGGCGGCGGACGATGCGGCTGCCGGCGCGGCGTACGACGGGGTGGTCGCGGGGGGCGAGGCGGCGAGCAGGGGGACGACGAGCGCGAGTGCGGCGAGCTTCCTCATGACCTGACAACTGCCCGGGTCGCGGCAGGTCACGCCGCGGGGCGCCGCGGACTCGTAGGGTGCCGACGTGACCGACCGCCCGTGCAACACCTTCGTCGAGGGGGACAACCTCGACGTGCTGCGGTCGCTGGCCCCGGGCAGCGTCGACCTCGTCTACACCGACCCGCCCTACAACACGGGCAACGACTTCGCGTACGCCGACCGCTTCCGCGCCGCCGACGGCGCCCGGGCGGGCCGGCACGGGGCGTGGGTGGAGATGATGCGACCGCGGCTGGAGGCGGTCCGCGACGTCCTGTCCGACCGGGGGGCGCTCTTCATCAGCATCGACGACAACGAGGCGGCGCGGCTGAGGCTGCTGCTCGACGAGGTCTTCGGGGAGCAGTGCTTCCTCGCCCAGGTCGTGGTCAACCTCAACCCCAAGGGGCGCCAGCTGGGGAACGGTTTCGCCACCAGCCACGAGTACGTCCTGGTCTACGCCCGCGACCCGCGCCGGTGCGCCGTCGACGCGAGCAGCGCCGAGCACGTCGACGAGGACGACTTCCCGCTGACCGCGCCGGACGGACGGCGCTTCCGCCACCTGCCGCTGCGCAACACGAACAAGAAGTTCAACCCCGTGACCGCACGCACCCTGCACTTCCCGTTGTACGGCGACCCGGTCAGCGGGCGGGTGGCGAGCGCGGCCTTCGACGGGGCCGTCGAGGTGCTGCCCGTCTTCGGCGACGGCCGCCCGGCCGTGTGGCGCTGGTCGGCCCCGCTGGTGGACGAGCGCCCCGACGACCTGGTGTGCCGGACCATCCAGGGCAAGCTGGGCGAGCGGGTCGACGTCTTCCAGCGGGACTGGCTGCACCGCGACGGCGGACGCCGCAAGAAGCTGCGCACCATCTGGCCCAGCGAGGAGATCGGCTCGACCGACACCGCGGTCGCCGAGCTCAAGGACCTCGTGGGCCACGTCTTCGAGTCACCCAAGCCGACCGGGCTGGTGCGCCGGATCCTCGGCACCATGCCGGCGGACGTCACCGTGGTCGACCCCTTCGCGGGGAGCGGTACGACGGGTCACGCGGTCGCGCTGGCCAACGCCGAGGACGGCGGCACCCGGCACTGCCTGAGCATCAACTGGCCCGAGCCGACGCGACCCGGGTCCAACGCCGACCTGGCCGGGCTGCCAACCGTCGCAGCCATCACCCGGGCCCGGCTGGCCGCCGTCGACGCCCGACTCGGGGGCGGCTTCAGCGAGC
The DNA here is from genome assembly GCF_003047265.1 of Nocardioides terrigena. Taxonomy (GTDB): domain Bacteria; phylum Actinomycetota; class Actinomycetes; order Propionibacteriales; family Nocardioidaceae; genus Nocardioides; species Nocardioides terrigena. The sequence goes on from NZ_PZYY01000001.1 coordinate 632,929, forward strand.
TCCCGCCGCACTCTCCAGCGCCGTGAGCTCGTCGTCGAGGTGTCCGAGCAGCCGCTGCAGGTGCGGGACCGTCCGCCGACAGCCGGTGAGACCGAAGCCCATCTTGCCGTCGTACGACGTGCACGTGATGTTGAGGGCCATCCCGTTGATGGGGATCGACAACGGGTAGGTGCCGACCAGTCGCGCGCCGTTGAAGTAGTGCGTGGTGCGCGGCCCGGGCACGTTGCTGATGATGACGTTGAAGGGCGGCCGGACGACCCCCTGCATCCGCAGCATCGGCGTGAGGATCGACGGCGCCATGCCGATCGCGCTCATGGCCAGGATCTGCGTCGGGGTCATCGACGAGAGCGCCTGCTTGCCGTCGCGCATCGACCGGTGGATCGCGACCAGCCGGGCGGCCGGGTCGTCGAGGTCGGTGGCCAGCTGCACCATCACCGAGCCGACCGCGTTGCCGCCGTCCGCCGAGGCCACCTGCGACTGCTTGGCGTTGAGGCCCACCGGCACCATCGCCACCAGCCCGGTGTCGGGCAGGGCGTCGTGGTCGAGGAGGTAGGCGCGCAGGGCGCCGCTGCACATGGCCAGCACCACGTCGTTGATGGTGCTCCCCGTCGCGGCACCGATGGCCCGCATCCGCTCGATCGGCCAGTCCTGCGCGGCGAAGCGGCGGGACCCGGTGATGCTCTGGTTGAACATCGTCCGCGGCGCGTAGAGCGAGACGGCCGACGTCTCGTTGCGGACGCCGCGGGTGATCGTCTTGAGGAGCGCCGACGGCATCCCGGCCGCCTCGGCGGAGATGCCGAACGCCGTACGCAGTGCGGTCATCGGCAGCTCCGCCAGCGACGACTCGGCGGTCTCCCGGGTGCGCTGCGCCTTGGCGCTGGCCGGTCGGGCCGCCCAGGGGGCCGGCATGTTGCGCTTGTCGGGGTCGGTGGAGAGCACGCTGGCCAGCAGCCTCATCGCCGAGACGCCGTCGACGAGCGCGTGGTGGGTCTTGGTGTACATCGCGACCCGGCCGTCGCGCAGCCCCTCCACGACGTGCGCCTCCCACAGCGGCCGCTCCCAGGCGAGCCGCTGGCTGTGCAGCCGCGACGAGAGGTCGAGCAGCTCGCGCACCCGACCGGGTCGGGGGAGCGCGCTGTGCCGGACGTGGTGCTCGATGTCGAAGTGCTCGTCCTCCACCCACACCAGCTGGCCGGCCGTGCTGAGCGAGCGGTGCGGCCGCTTGAGGAACAGCGGCGCGATCTCCTCGGTGGCGCTCACCTGGGTGTACATCTGGCGGGCGTAGTCACGCCCCGCCCCCTCGGGCTTCTCGAAGAGCTGCAGCCCGCCGACGTGCATCGGCTGGGTGCGGCTCTCGGCGTAGAGGAACGCCGCCGACGTCGGGTCGATGGGGTTGACCACTCGTCACCTCCTGGGGTGGGGGCGATCCTCGCGCGTTGTGCCGACCTTCACAAGCGCGGGGTCGTCCACCTGTCCGCGGGCGGGTTCGGGCCCGGCTCCGGCGTGGGACGGTGCGAGGATGGCCGGATGATGGCCGCACCCGCCGACGGGCCGCTCGACCGGATGTGGAGCCGCGGTCGTACGTCGCTGCGCGTCCGGGTGGCCCGGCTGCGCTCGAAATCGTTCGCCATCGCCCAGTGCGCCCTCGCCGCCGGCATCGCATGGTTCATCGCCGCCGACCTGCTCGGCCACCAGACCCCGTTCTTCGCGCCGATCGCCGCGGTCGTCAGCCTCGGCACGTCGTACGGGCAGCGCCTCCGGCGGGTCGCCGAGGTGACCATCGGGGTCGCGGTCGGGGTGCTGCTCGGTGACCTGCTGGTCTTCTGGCTCGGGTCCGGCTGGTGGCAGGTGTCGCTGGTGGTGGCCCTGGCGATGTCGCTGGCCTTCCTGCTCGACGGCGGACAGCTGCTGGTGACCCAGGCCGCCGTGCAGTCGATCGTCATCACCACCCTCATCGCCGACCCGGGTGCTGCCTTCACGCGCTGGACCGACGCCCTCATCGGCGGCTGCGTCGCCCTGGTCGCGGCGACCGTGGTCCCCGCTGCCCCGCTGCGCCGGCCCCGGGAGCAGGCCTCCGAGGTGCTGCGCAAGGTCGCCGCGCTGCTGCGCGCGGCCGCCGACGTGATGGTCGACGGGGAGGTCGACCACGCGCTCGAGGTGCTCGCCGACGCCCGCCAGACCGACTACCTCATCCAGGAGCTCCGGTCGGCGGCCGACGAGGGCCTGGACGTGGTGGCCTCGAGCCCGTTCCGGGTGCGGCACAAGGGCGGGCTGAGACGCATGGTCGAGCTGGTGGACCCGCTCGACCGGTCCCTGCGCAGCACCCGTGTGCTCGTGCGTCACGTCGCCGTGTCGGCGTACAAGAAGCGCGCCTTCCCCTCGTCGTACCCCCTGGTGACTCGCGAGCTGGCCGCGGCCGTCGACCTCGTGGCCGACGAGCTGCAGGCCGACCGGATGGCCGTCGCGGCCCAGCCCGCGCTGCTCGCCGTCGGCATGGCCACCGCACAGGTCGAGCGCAGCGACGCGCTCTCGGTCGAGGTGGTGCTCGCGCAGCTCCGGGCGGTCGTCGCCGACCTGCTCATGCTGACCGGGATGGGGCAGCTCGAGTCGACCGACGCGCTCCCGCCCCCGCGGTGAGCTCCGCCTTCCTGGGGTAGTCCGTGACGAACGGACCCCCGGGACGCCGATCCCGGGGTCCCTTCGTCACGGACTACCCCGGCGACCCGGGGTAGTACCGGACGTTCGGGAGTGGATCCCGGCGTGTCGCCCACCCGAACGTCCGGTACTACCCCAGCGAGGCCGCGTAGTTGGGGACGATGCCGTAGGTCTCCCGGCCGGATCACCCACCAGGTCGCCCCCAACTACGCCCGGGGGAGCGGGCGGCCTCAGCGGGCGAGCGAGTCGCGCAGCTCGGCCACCACGGCGTCGACGACGGCGGTCAGGTCGCCGCCGGCCTCCTTCGCGACGGCGCGCTGGCGCTGGTACGACGCCCCGCGACGCGCGATGTCGGCGACCGACCGCAGCTCGGTCTCGCACTCCAGGCGGCGGGCGACGGGGGTGAGCCGCTCGAGCAGGTCGTCGAGGTCGTCGGTGACGAGGCGCTCGCGGGAGCCGGCGTCGAGGATCACGATGGCGTCGAGCCCGTAGCGGGCGGCGCGCCACTTGTTCTCCTGCACGTGCCACGGCGGCATGGACGGGAGCTCCTCACCGGCGGCGGCCCGGGTGTCGAGGTCGACGACCAGGCAGTGCATCAGGGCGGTCACCGCGGCCAGCTCGTCGATGTCGGACATGCCGTCGCAGACGCGGTTCTCGATGGTGCCCAGGTGCGGGGCGGGCCGCACGTCCCAGCGGACGTCGGACATCGAGTCGATCACCCCGGTGGTCATCTGGTCGCCGATGCACGCCTCGAACTCCGACCACTCCCGGAACTGGAAGGGCAGCCCCGCGGTCGGCAGCTGCTGGAACATCAGCGCCCGGCTGGAGGCGTAGCCGGTGTCCTGCCCGGCCCAGACCGGCGAGCTGGCGCTCAGCGCGAGCAGGTGCGGGTAGGTGTCGAGGAGGGCCGACATCACCGGCATGACCCGGTCGCGCTCGGGCATCCCCACGTGCACGTGCACGCCCCAGATGAGCATCTGGCGTCCCCACCACTGGGTGCGGTTGATGAGCTCCGCGTAGCGGTGGCCCTCGGTCAGCTGCTGGTGGGACCAGTCGGCGAAGGGGTGTGCCCCGGCCCCGAAGAGGTCGACGCCGAGCTCGTCGGCCGCCGGCATCACCACCGCGAGCGTCTCGCGCAGGTCGGTCATCGCCTCGCCGACGGAGCCGCAGATGCCGGTGACGATCTCGACCGTGTTGCGCAGCAGCTCCTTGTGCAACCGGCTCGGGTCCGAAAGGCGCGGGCTGGCCGCGGCGAAGAGGTCGGCGGCGGTGTTGGAGAGGTCGCGGCTGGTCTGGTCGACGAGCGCGAACTCCCACTCCACGCCCAGCGTGGGGGAGGGCGAGGCGTGGAAGTCGATGTGCACGACACCATGCTAGGGACGGGGGGAGGCCCCGGCCTCACCCTGACGAGCCGGATGCCACCATGACGCCGTGGAGGAGGACAGCAGGAGCACCGCCCAGGACGGCAGCCAGCTCGAGCCGGCCGTCGAGGCCGCGGTCGAGGCGGCGGCCCTCGAGGCCGCCGAGGCAGCCGCCGGACCGGCCGCGGAGGCCGCGGTCGAGGCGGTCGTCGAGGCGGCGGCCGTCGTGGAGGCGGAGGCGGCCGAGGAGGCCGCGGAGGCCGCCCGCGAGCTCAACCTCAGCCTCGACCTGTGCCTGCGCATCGGCGAGGTGCTGCTCTCCTCGGGTGCCGGCGCGGCGGACGTGACCGCCACGATGCAGTCCGTCGCCCACCACCTCGGCCTGCGGCACCCCGAGATCGACGTCACCTTCACGTCGCTGTCGATGAGCTACCACCGCGACCCGGCCGAGCCCCCGGTGATCATGATCCGCAACGTCAAGCACCGCGACATCGACTACGAGGACCTGACCCAGGTCGACCACCTCGTCCACGAGATCCTCGCCGGCCGCCTCGACCTCTACCTGGCCCGCACCCGGATGGCGACGATCATGTCCACCGGCCACCCGTGGCCGCGCTGGGCGGTCACCCTGGGCTGGGGCGCCATGTGCGCGAGCGTCGCGGTCTTCCTCGGCGGCGACTGGCTGGTCGCGCTGATCGCGGCCGCCTCCGCGGTCAGCATCGACCGGCTGCAGCTGGTGCTCTCCCGCCGCCGGCTGCCGACGTTCTACCTCCAGGTCGCCGGGGGTGCGGTCGCCACCCTGTGGGCCGTGGGCCTCGCCGCCACCCCGGTCGACACCGACCTGTCCCTGGTCGTGACCGCCAACATCGTCATGCTCCTGGCCGGCATCGGCTTCATGGGTGCCATCCAGGACGCCCTGACCGGCTTCTACGTCACCAGCGGCGCCCGGGTCATCGAGGCGCTGCTCGCCACCGCGGGCATCATCGCGGGCGTGAGCGGCGGGTTGTCCTTCGCCGACGTCATCGGGGTCGACATCGGTCAGCTCGTGCCCGGCCGGGCGCTGGGCAACCACGTGCTGGTGGGGGTCGTCGGGGCGGCCGTCTGTGCGGCGGCGTTCGCGTTCGCGTCGTACGCCCCGCCGCGGGTGCTGCTGCCCATCGCCGTCACCTCCGGCCTCGCGACCATGCTCTACACGGTCGTGGACGGGTCCGGCTTCGGCCGCACCTGGGCCGCGGCCGTCGGCGCCTTCACCATCGGCCTGGTGGCGTACGCCGTCGCCGATCGCTTCCGGGTGCCGCCGCTGGTCGTCGCGGTGTCGGCGATCGTGCCGCTGCTGCCCGGCCTGTCGATCTACCGCGGACTCTCGCTGCTCGCGGCCGGTGGCTCGGGGACGTCGTACGGCATCGTCGCGATGATGACCGCCGCCTCCGTCGCGGTGGCGCTCGCGGCCGGCGTCATCCTCGGCGAGTACCTCGCCCAGCCGCTCAAGCGCGAGTCGCGCCGGCTCGAGGACCGGCTGTCGGGCCCGCGACTGGTCGGCCCCTTCCGGGCCCGGTCGCGCGGCGAGACCCGGGCCGACCGCATCACCTGAGGCCGCGGTCCCGCGCTTACGTCATGAGGTCCGGTGGTCGGGACGACCGGGTCCCATGACGTCCCGCAGGACCTCGAGCCAGCGCGCGCTGCTCCCGTCGTACGGCGCGTGGCCGCCGCGGACGGCCGCCAGGACCGCCTCGCAGCTCGCCCGCGCCCCGGCGATCACGTGGTCGGGGTAGCCGTAGGCCACCTGGTGCTCCGCGAACTCGTCCTCGTCGTCGACGATCACGGTGCCGTTGAAGCCGCGGACGACGTCGAGGTCGAGGTCGACCGCGCGCAGCGTGAGCCCGTCCCACTCGGGCGGCGTGGTCATGTCGACGTACACCTCGACACCCGACATGCCGAGCGTGGGCCACGCGTTGCCGGCCGCGCTGTGGAAGGCCGCGAGGTGCCACGCCCCGTCCGGCGGCACGAGCCCGACGTGGTCGTGCCGGCCGACGAAGACCTTGTCGGGGCGGGTGTAGACGGTGCCCGCGGCGAAGCCCAGCCACAGGCCGTGCTCGTCTTCGCCGAGCACGACCGCGTCGTACTCCCAGTGCGGCAGTCCGCCCCACTTGCTCATCTCGCAGCGGACACGGGTGCCGGGTGCGTGGGTCATGGACCCGTTTCTACACGGAGCGGCGCGGACCCGTGACGCGCGGTGCGACCCGCGCCACGACGTCCTGGTATCGGGAGCCGGTGAGCTTGGCGAAGTGGTGCATCAGGTGGGCGTCGGCGCCGACGAGCACGCGCGCCTTGCCGGCGAGGGCGCCCTCGAGGATGATCCGCGCCGCCCGGTCGGCCGGCATCTTGGCCAGCTTGGTGTCGAAGACGGCCGTGAGTCGCGCGTGGTCCTCGCCCGCTGTGGTGCGGCCGTTGCGCACGATCCCCGTCTTGATCCCGCCGGGGTGCACGCAGGTGACGCTGACCGGGTGGCCGCTGATGAGCATCTCCTCGCGCAGCGCCTCGGTGAAGCCGCGCACGGCGTACTTGGTGGCGTTGTAGGCCGTCTGGCCGGGCATCGAGATCAGCCCGAAGAGCGACGAGATGTTGACCAGGGTGCCGTCGCCCGACGCGAGGAGGTGGGGGAGGAACTCCTTGGTGCCGTTGACGACGCCGTTGAGGTTGACCCCGACGATCCAGTCGAACTCCTCGTAGGACATGTCCGCGAAGTCGCCCGACATCGAGACGCCGGCGTTGTTGACCAGCACGTTGACCCGGCCGAGCTGGCCGACCACGTCGGTGGCCCACTGCGCCACGGCGGCCCGGTCGGACACGTCCACGACGTCGCTGCGGACCTCGGCGCCGACCGCCTTGACGAGGTCGACGGTGGCGGCGAGGCCGTCGAGGTCCCAGTCGGACAGGGCGAGCAGGGCGCCCTGCTCGGCGGCCTGGAGGGCCATCTCGCGGCCCATGCCGCCGCCGGCGCCGGTGATGACGACGACCTTGTCGCGGAGCGTGCCGGGGGTGCGGGTCAGGGGGTTCCTCATGAGGGGATCCTCTCGTCGGAGCGGGCGGCCTCGACGTCGTACGCGTCGACGTCGAAGCGGGAGAGCAGGGAGCGGAAGGTGTAGGTGGTGCGCGGCCACAGGGTGGTGTTGCGGCCGTGCTCGTCGAGGTACCAGCTGGAGCAGCCACCGGTCGACCACACGGTGCGCCGCATGCGGCGCTGGAGGTCGCGGTTCCAGGCGTCCTGCGCGTCGCGGCGCGGCTCGATCGCGGCGTACCGGTTGATCCCCATCGACGCGATCGCGTCGAGGACGTAGGCGATCTGGCTCTCGATCATGAACACCATCGAGGAGTGCCCCAGCCCGGTGTTGGCGCCGACGAGCTGGAAGAGGTTGGGGAAGCCGTGGGTGGTCGTGCCCTTGTACGACGCCATCCCGGTGTCGGCCCACACCTGCGACAGCGAGCGCCCACCGCGGCCGTGGATGCGCTCGGCGATCGGCTGCTCGGTGGTGTGGAAGCCGGTCGCGACGATCAGCACGTCGACCGGTCGCTCGACACCGTCGACGGTCACGACCGCGTCGCCGGTCACCTTGGCGATCCGGTCGGTGACGAGGTCGACGTGGTCCCGGGCGAGCGCCGGGTAGTAGCTGTTGCTGATCAGGATGCGCTTGCAGCCGATCGCGTAGTCCGGGGTGACCCGGTCCCGCAGCACGGGGTCGGGGATGCCGCGGGCGATGTTGAGCAGCGCGGCCCGCCTCGCCGGGGTCGCGAGCCGGGGCTGCCAGGTGAAGGCGGGGACGTAGGACTCGCGCGCCCAGTAGGTCGCCGTCCGGTAGACCTTCTGCACGGCCGGGACGTGGCGGAAGAGCCGCCGCTCGAGACGGGTGTAGCGGCGGTCGTTGCGCGGGATGACGTACGGCGCGGTGCGCTGGTAGACGTCGACGTGGCCGGCCACCTTCGCGACCTCGGGGACGAGCTGGATGCTCGACGCTCCGGTGCCGATGACGGCGACCCGCTTGCCGGTGAGGTCGACGTCGTGGTCCCAGCGGGCGGAGTGGAAGAGCTCGCCCTGGAAGCCCTCGATGCCGTCGATCTCGGGCAGCCTGGGCTCGGAGAGCCCGCCGGACCCGCTGATCAGCGTGGTCGCGGAGACCTCGCCCCGGTTGGTGCGCACCACCCAGCGCTGCGCCTGCTCGTCGTACCGCGCCTCCTCGAGCGTGGTGTCGAACGCGACGCGGTCGAGCACGCCGGACTCGCGGGCGACGCGGCGGAGGTAGGCGTGGATCTCGGGCTGGGGGGAGAAGGAGCGCGACCAGTCGGGGTTGGGTGCGAAGGAGAAGGAGTAGAGCTGGCTGGGGACGTCACAGGCGGCGCCGGGGTAGGTGTTGGCGCGCCAGGTGCCGCCGACGTCGGAGTCCTTCTCGATGACGAGGAAGTCGGTCTCGCCCGCCTCGTCGAGCTTGATGGCCATGCCGAGCCCGGCGAAGCCGGCGCCGACGACGAGGTGGGTGACCGCGGTCGGGAGGGTCTGCATGGCGGCCAACGTACTGGCGCTATTGAATATGCGTCAATAAGGTGGGGTCATGAGCACCTCCCGTGTGCGCCTCTCCCCGGAGGAGCGTCGCCTCCAGCTCCTCGACCTCGGGGCCCGGCTGTTTGCCACCCGACCCGTCGAGGAGATCTCGATCGACGTCCTGGCCGAGGAGGCCGGCGTCTCGCGCGGGTTGCTCTACCACTACTTCGGCGGCAAGCAGGACTTCCGCGAGGCCGTCATCCGGCACGCGGTCGAGGACCTCGTCGAGCAGACCGCACCGCCGGCCACGGGCGATCCTCTCGAGCGGCTGGCTACGTCGGTCGGGGTCTACGTGGACTACGTGATCGCCAACCTCACCGGCTACCGCTCGCTGGTGCGGGCCGCGGCCGGGGGCAGCGAGGACCTGCGGGCGATCTACGAGGAGGCCCGGTCGGCCCTGACCGACCGGATCTTCCGCGAGGACTCAATGGGGGACCACCTCGCCGACGATCCCGCGACCCGGCTGGTGATCCGGGGCTGGTCGGCGCTGGTCGAGGAGATGGTGCTCACCTGGGCGGCGGACCCCGCCGTCATGTCGCGGGAAGCGCTCGTCGACACGCTGGTCGGCGCGCTGCCGGCGCTCACCGGGGTGGTCTCGGGCGATCGGCGGGGCTGATCTGGTGGGATCACCGGGCGGCTCGGCGCGCCGGTAGGTGGCGGGGGACGACATCCGGCCCTCGTGACTGGCGGGGGACGACATGCGGTCGGGTGATCCATGTGTCGTACGCCGCCAGCTGTCGCGACGCCGGCACCCGGGTTGTCGTACGCCGCCAGTTGAAGTGCCGCCGGCACCCGGGTCGTCGTACGCCGCCAGTTGCCCAGGCGCCGTCGCCTGGGTCGGCCTCGTCGCCGCGGTGGTCGGTCGAGCGGCAACTGGCGGGGGACGACGTGCCGCTCTGGGGACTGGCGGGGGAGGACATGCGGCCCTCGGGACTGGCGGGGGACGACATCCGGGCCGGGTGATCCATGTGTCGTACGCCGCCAGCTGTCGCGACGCCGGCACCCGGGTTGTCGTACGCCGCCAGTTGAAGCGCCGACGCCGCCACCCGGGTCGTCGTACGCCGCCAGCTGTCGCGCCGCCGCCGTCAGGCCGGCCGCGACGGCCGGCGGAGGTCGGCGGGGTGGATCAGCGCATCGGCAGCGCGACCGAGATCGTCGTGTCACCCGGCCGGCTGTCCAGCTCCACCGTGCCCCCGTGGGCCCCGACGATCGCCCGGACGAGCGCGAGCCCGAGGCCGGCGCCACCCTCGCGGTGCCGGGCCGCGTCGCCGCGCACGAAGCGCTCGAAGGCGTGCTCGGCCACCTCGGGGGCGAAGCCGGGCCCGTCGTCGTGCACGGCGAAGCCGTCGGGACGGGCGGTCACGGTGACGGTGGTGCCGGGCGGGGTGTACTTGCGGGCGTTGGTGAGCAGGTTGGTGACCACCTGGTGCAGCCGCTGCTCGTCGCCGACGAGCTCGACGGGCTCGTCGGGCAGCGCGAGCCGCCACGTGTGGTCGGGCGCGACGACCCGGGCGTCGTTGACCGCCTCCATCAGCAGCAGCGACAGGTCGACGGGCTCGCGGACGAGGGGCCGGCCTGCGTCGAGCCGGGCGAGCAGCAGCAAGTCCTCGACCAGCCCGGTCATCCGCGCCGCCTCGCCCTCCACCTTGTCCAGGGCGGTGGCCTGCGAGTCAGGCCGGCGCCGGGCGAGCTCGGTGTAGCCCGCGATGGTCGCCAGCGGGGTCCGCAGCTCGTGGCTGGCGTCGGCGACGAACTGGCGCACCTGCTGCTCGCTGCGGTGCCGGACCGCGAGGCTCGACTCGACGTGGTCGAGCAGGGTGTTGAGCGCGGCGCCCACCTGGCCCACCTCGTTGCGCTCGTCGGTCAGTCGCTCCGGCACCCGGTCGGAGAGGTCGATCTCGCCCTCGGAGAGCGGCTTCTCGGAGACGCGGTGGGCGGTGGAGGCGACCTCGCGCAGCGGCGCGAGCTGGCGGCGTACGACGATCGTGCCGACCACCGCGGCCGTCGCGATGCCGAGCAGGGTGAGCAGCGCCTCCCAACGCACGAGCGACTCCAGGATCTCGCCGGCGTCGCTGGCGGGCAGGCCGGCCACGGCGGTGAGACCGCGGTCCTCGGCGATGACGCGGTACTCCCCGAGACCGGGCAGGTCGACGTCGTGGGTGTCGCCGTCGGCGGGGACCGTCGCCAGCACCTCGATGACGTCCGGGTCGAGGGGCTCCTGCGCCCCGAACCCGCCGCTCCCGCTGTCGGTGAGCCACCCGGCGCCGGTGGTCCCGTCGATGACGGCGCTCACGGTGCCGACCCCCTGGCCGATGCTGCCCGGGCGGTCTTCCCCCCGACCCCGCGAGTCGTCGTCCCGCTCGTCGCGGTCGTCGTCGAAGCGCGGCGGCGGCGCGCCGTACGCCAGGTTGAGCGAGGCCCGCACGTCGGCGTCGAGACGGTCGTCGAGGTAGGAGCGCATCGCCAGCGTGGTGGCGAGCGCGATGAGCACCGACACGATCGCGACCAGGGCGACCGCGGTCAGCACCAGTCGCTGGGTGAGCGTCCTCACGGTGTCGATCCCGCGGCGGATCCCGCGGCGGATCCCGCGGCCGGTGCCGGGGAGGCCGGCTTGAGGACGTAGCCCGCGCCGCGCATGGTGTGGATCATCGGCACCCGGCCGGCGTCGATCTTCTTGCGGAGGTAGGACACGTAGAGCTCGACCACGTTGGCCTGCCCGCCGAAGTCGTACTGCCACACCCGGTCGAGGATCTGCGCCTTGCTCAGCACCCGGCGCGGGTTGCGCATGAAGAAGCGCAGCAGCTCGAACTCGGTGGCCGTCAGGCCGATCTCGACCCCGCCGCGGGTCACCTCGTGGCTGTCCTCGTCGAGGGTCAGGTCGCCCACCGCCAGCACGTTGCCCACCGCCTGCTGGGCCCCCGATCGGCGCATCAGCGCGCGCAGCCGGGCGACGACCTCCTCCAGCGAGAACGGCTTGGTGACGTAGTCGTCCCCGCCCGCGGTGAGGCCGGCCACCCGGTCCTCGACGGCGTCGCGGGCGGTGAGGAAGAGCACGGGCACGTCGGGCTGCGTCGCGCGCAGCCGGCGCAGCACCTCGAGGCCGTCGAAGTCCGGCAGCATGATGTCGAGCACGACCGCGTCGGGTCGCAGGTCGGCCGCCTCGCTGACGGCGCCGCGGCCGGTGTGCGCCATCCGGACCTCCCAGCCCTCGTAGCGCAGCGCCATCGCCAGCAGCTCGGCGATGTTGACCTCGTCGTCGACGACGAGCACGCGGACCGGGGTGCCGTCGGGCCTGGTGAACTCCATGTCGGCCATCGTGCCCTCGTTTGCTGTGAGCCTGCTGTGCGTCGTCTGTGTCGCGGGAAGGTGTGTGGCGGCGGACCGGGGACCCACGGGGGAGTGGTCGCCCGGCCCGCCGCCTGTCCCGGTCAGGACGAGCTGGAGTCGTCGTCCAGGTCGTCACCGCTGTCGTCGCCGTCGTCGTCGGTCCCCGGGGGGAGCGCGGGGACGCCGGGAGCCGGTCCGAAGCCCGGACGGTCGCCGCGGTCGGCGTCGCCGTCCGTGTCGCCGGGGAAGCCGCGCTCCATGTGGCCGAAGCGGTCGCCGCGGTCGTCGTCGCCCGACACGGCCGCACCGATGGCGGCCCCGCCGAGCCCGCCGATGATCAGCCCCGCGAGGGTCCCGGCGATGAGGGCGCCGATGCCGAATGCGCGACTGCCGCCGTCCGCCGTGCCGCGGCGGAGGCGTTCGCGCCACGAGCGCCTTGCGGCCGGGTCGTCGTACGCCGCGGTGGGCGGGACGTCGTACGCCGCGGCGGGCGGCGGGTCGGCGGGCGTCGGACCCGCAGCGGGATCCGCAGCGGCGTCGGACCCCGGAGCGGGGTCGGGCGAGGCGGCCGGCGCGGGGGCCGGGTCGGGAGCTGGCGCGGACCCCGAGTCCGGGGCGGACCCGGAGGGCGGGCGCTGACCGGCGATCGGGGCGGTCTCGTCGGAGGGAGGGTTCTTGTCGCTCATGGTGCGAGCGTCCGCCCCGGACCTGTGCGCGACCTGTGCGGCGGCGATGACTGCGCCCAGAGAGCCGGTCGCTGCGAAACCGGTTGCCGTCGTACGGAAGAATGGAGGGGTTGTGCAGATCTCCTACCCCGCCGAGCTCCCGGTCTCCGCACGCCGCGAGGACATCGCTGCGGCCATCCGTGACCACCAGGTCGTCATCGTCGCCGGCGAGACCGGGTCGGGGAAGACCACCCAGCTCCCCAAGATCTGCCTGGAGCTGGGCCGCGGGGCGGACGGCCGGCTGATCGGCCACACCCAGCCCCGCCGGATCGCGGCGCGCTCGGTGGCCGAGCGGATCGCCGACGAGCTGGGCACCGAGCTGGGCGACCTGGTCGGCTACCAGGTGCGCTTCACCGACCGCACGTCGCGCGCGAGCCGGGTCAAGCTGATGACCGACGGCATCCTGCTCGCCGAGCTCCAGCGCGACCGCCAGCTCAAGAAGTACGACACGATCATCATCGACGAGGCGCACGAGCGGTCGCTCAACATCGACTTCCTGCTCGGCTACCTCCGGCGCCTGCTGCCGCGGCGGCCGGACCTCAAGGTGATCATCACCAGCGCGACCATCGACGTCGACCGCTTCGCCGCGCACTTCAAGGCACCCGTCGTCGAGGTGTCCGGCCGGACCTACCCCGTCGAGGTCCGCTACCGCCCGCTCCTCGAGCTCCCCGAGGCCGACGACGAGGGGGAGCCGGTCCAGCGCGACCAGACCGAGGCGATCCTCGACGCGGTCCGTGAGCTCTCGCAGGAGGGTCCGGGCGACGTGCTCGTCTTCCTCCCCGGGGAGCGCGAGATCCGCGACACCGCCGACGCGCTGGCGGCCCTCCAGTCCGACCGGCTCGAGGTCGTGCCCCTCTACTCGCGGCTCTCCGCGGCCGAGCAGCACCGCGTCTTCAGCTCGCACCCCTCGACGATCCGGCGCGTCGTGCTGGCCACCAACGTCGCCGAGACCTCGCTGACCGTCCCCGGCATCCGGTACGTCGTGGACACCGGCGTCGCGCGCATCTCCCGCTACTCGCTGCGCACCAAGGTGCAACGGCTGCCCATCGAGCCGATCAGCCAGGCCAGCGCCAACCAGCGCTCGGGTCGCTGCGGTCGCGTCGCCGAGGGCATCGCGATCCGGCTCTACAGCGAGGAGGACTTCGAGGGACGCCCCGAGTTCACCGACCCCGAGATCCTGCGCACCAACCTCGCCAGCGTGATCCTCCAGATGACCTCGCTGGGCCTCGGCGACATCTCCCGCTTCCCGTTCGTCGAGCCGCCCGACAAGCGCAACGTCCGCGCCGGCGTCGACCTCCTCGAGGAGCTCGGGGCGCTGGAGCCGGGTGGCGCCGAGGCCCGACCGCAGCCTCCCCGGCCTCCGCAGGGCGACCGGGGCCGTCGCGGGCGGCAGCAGGACGGCCCCCGCCTCACCCAGCTCGGCCGTCGGCTGGCCCGGCTGCCGATCGACCCGCGCCTGGGCCGGATGATCCTCGAGGCCGAGCGCCTCGGCTGCGTGCGCGAGGTGGTCGTCATCGCCGCCGCACTGAGCCTCCAGGACCCGCGCGAGCGCCCGGCCGAGCAGCAGGCGCAGGCCGACCAGCAGCACGCCCGCTTCAAGGACGAGACGTCCGACTTCCTCACCTGGCTCAACCTGTGGCGCCACGTCAAGCAGCAGCAGCGCGAGCTGAGCTCCAGCGCCTTCCGCCGGATGTGCAAGCGCGAGCACCTCAACTACCTCCGCGTCCGGGAGTGGCAGGACTTCGAGTCCCAGCTCCGCCAGGTCTGCAAGGAGATGAAGGTCGAGGTAGGACTGCCGGCGGACACGCCGGACGCCGACGGCATCCACCAGGCCCTGCTGTCCGGGCTGCTCAGCCACGTCGGTGCGCTGGAGGAGCGCGACAAGCCGCGGGCGGGCGAGCGACGCCCGATGCGCGAGTACGTCGGCGCGCGCGGTGCCCGGTTCGCGGTCTTCCCCGGCAGCGTCCTCAAGGGCCGCAACCCGCAGTTCCTGATGGCCGGCGAGCTCGTCGAGACCTCCCGGCTGTGGGCACGCCAGAACGCCGCCATCAAGCCCGAGTGGGCCGAGCGCCTCGGCGCCCACCTCGTCAAGCGCAGCTACTCCGAGCCGCACTGGTCCGCCAAGCGTGCCGCCGTCATGGCCCACGAGAAGGTCACCCTGTACGGCGTCCCGCTGGTCGCCGACCGCCTCGTCATGTACGGCAAGGTCGACCCCGCCCTGGCTCGCGAGCTCTTCATCCGGCACGCCCTCGTCTACGGCGAGTGGCGCACCCGGCACCGCTTCGCCGCCGACAACGCGCGGCTGCTCGAGGAGGCCGAGGAGCTCGAGCACCGGGCCCGCCGCCGCGACATCGTGGTCGACGAGCACACCCTCTTCGACTTCTACGACGCCCGGGTCGGGGCCGACGTCGTCAGCGGTACCCACTTCGACCAGTGGTGGAAGCGCGAGCGGCAGAAGCGTCCCGACCTGCTGACCTTCGACCCCGAGATGCTCACGCACGCCACCGCCGAGGAGATCCGGCAGGCGGACTTCCCGACCAGCTGGCACGACAGCGACGAGGAGGGGCTGACCTTCCCGATCAGCTACCACTTCGAGCCGGGCTCGGCCGAGGACGGCCTCACCATCGAGGTGCCCGTGAGCACCCTCAACCGGGTCGACGCCGGTGACTTCTCCTGGCTGGTGCCCGGGCTGCGCGAGGAGCTGGTCACCGAGCTGATCCGCAGCCTGCCCAAGCACCTGCGGGTCAACTTCGTCCCCGCGCCCAACCGGGCGCGCGAGTTCCTCGCCGCGACACCGCCGGGTGAGGAGCCGATCCTCGACGCCCTCGAGCGCTACTTCCGCTCCACCACCGGCGTGGTCGTCCCCCGCGAGGCGTGGGACTGGTCCCGCGTGCCGGCGCACCTCCAGCCGACCTTCCGGGTCGTCGGCGACGACGGCGCCGAGGCAGCGCGCGGCAAGGACCTCGAGTCCCTCAAGGAGCCGCTGCGTCCCTCGCTCGCCCAGGCCATCGCCGACGTGGCGGCGGACTCGGGCGTCAGCGCCACCGGCCAGACGTCCTGGACCTTCGGCACGATCGAGGAGTCCTTCGTGCAGCGCCGGGCGGGCCACGAGGTGCGGGGCCACCCCACGCTCGTCGACGAGGGGACGACGGTCGGCCTGCAGGTCGTCGGCTCGGCCGAGGAGGCCGCGGCGCGGCACCGGCTCGGCGTACGCCGCCTGCTGCTGCTCGCCCTCGGCCCGGCGCCGTCGGTGGACCGGCTCGGGCTCGACCAGCGGGCCAAGCTCGGGCTCGTCGGCTCGCCGTACCCCTCCATCGCCGACCTCGTCGAGGACCTCCGCGCGGCGATCGTCGGGGACCTCGTCGACACCCGGCCGACGGTGCGCGACGAGGCGTCGTACGACGCCCTGCTGGCCGAGGCGCGTCGTGACCACGACGCCGCGCTGCAGGCCGGCGTGCACGACCTCATCCGGGTGCTCGACGCCTGGCGCGCCACCGACAAGGCACTGTCCGGGCGGGCCGAGCTGGCCACCCTCCCGGCCCTCACCGACATGCGGGCCCAGGTGGGGAGGCTCATCGCGCCGGGCTTCGTCGGCGAGGCGGGAGCCTCGCAGCTGCGGGAGATCCCGCGCTACCTCGCCGCCGTGCAGTACCGCCGCGACCGGCTCGACACCCAGGTTGCACGGGACCGCCAGCTGATGGACCAGATCGCGGACCTGCAGGACGCGTGGCTGCACCAGATGGCCGCGCTTCCCGAGGGTCGTCCGCCGAGCGCGTCGCAGCGGGCCGTGCGCTGGATGCTGGAGGAGTACCGCGTCTCGCTGTGGGCCCAGCACCTCGGCACCCGGCACGCCGTGAGCGACCAGCGCATCCGCAAGGCCCTCGCCTGATGGGCGGCGGACGGCCCGACGCCTAGGGTGGAGGACGTGCCCGACCAGCCCCGCCACCACAAGCCGTCCACCCCCGGCGCGGCCTTCTTCGAGGACCTCGGGGGAGGGGCCGACCCGGCGCTGCTGCGCGAGGCGGGCGACCTGGCCGCCAGCCTGCTCGTGCGCGGGGCCCGCGAGACCGACGACCCCGCCATCGCCGACCGGGTGCTCCACCTGGCCGAGACCGAGGGCCTCGAGACCCTTGCCCAGGTCTGGGCCGGTGCCCCGCCCGACACCCTGGCGGGCAGCCTGTGGCGCCTCTACGTCCTGCGCGCCTGGGTCCATGCGTCGCCCACGGCGGTGGCCCGCGAGTACGACGCCGGACGGGCCCGTGCGCAGGTGGCCCGGGTCGTCGCGGGCGTCGCCGACCCGCCCGGTCCCGAGGAGCTGAAGGCGATGGTCGACGAGACGCTGCGCGGCATCGCCGGCGGCGACTTCGCGGTCACCCTGCTCCGGGCGGCGGCCTTCGCCCGCGTGGTCGCGACCGGCCGGGCGGGCACGCAGGGGACCAGCCACGACGAGACCGTGAGGATGCTCACGCTCTCCGAGCAGCTCGAGTCCGCGGGACATCTCGAAATGCGTCACGCGCTGGATTGACGACCTACACTCGGTCACGGAGTGCGTCGGGCTGTGGCAGCCCCGGGTCCCAAATTAAGCCGCTACGAGCGGCCATGCGCCGTGAGGCGCTCCCGGTCCGGCGCACTCCATGAAATCTTCTCCGCGAGGCGCCCGCCTATCCTCGGGCCATGGCTTCGTTGCGTGACCGACTCGTCCGTCTCCTCACCCCGGGATCGCGTTCCGCGCGGTCGGTCGGGACAGTGCCTGCTCCGACGCCGACCCGCGCGTCGGCCGCTGCCTCGGCCGGGACGGCGTACGCGCCCGAGGTCGACGGCGAGCCCGATCCGGGCGAGGTCGTCTGGGCCTGGGTGCCCTACGAGGACGACCCGAGCCAGGGCAAGGACCGGCCGGTGCTGGTGCTCGAGGAGCGCGACGGCGGCTGGACGGGACTGATGCTGAGCAGCCAGGACCACGACCGGGACGCCGCCGACGAGGCGCGGTGGGGGCGGTACTGGATGGACGTGGGCACCGGCGGCTGGGACTCGCAGCGCCGCCCGAGCGAGGTCCGGCTGGACCGGCGCATCCGGCTGGAGCGCGACGCCGTACGCCGCGAGGGTGCCGCCCTCGACCCGCAGCTGTTCGCCGCCGTGGTGGCCGCGGCGGCCGAGCACCGCTAGTCGTCGATGGGCCCTGTTCCCAGCCGCCCACTAGGGTTGCGACCGCTGTGGCGATGAGCCCACGCCACGGCGTTCGACGGCTCCGGGCTCGGGATCACGAGGAGGACTGCAGGGATGCTTCGGCGGTGGGCGGCGGCAGCGACCGCGATGACCCTGTGCGTGGGCCTGGCCGCGTGCAGCGGCGACGGGGACACCCCCGAGACCCCGCAGGGCAGCGCGACCACCGACACGCCCACGGCCTCGCCGACCGAGGTCACCCGGCTCACCTTCGGCGCCTACGGCAGCGTCGACGAGCTCGAGGCCTTCCAGCGCGTGGTCGACGCCTTCAACGTCGGCTCCACGACGCGTGAGGTCGAGCTGGTCACCTGGCCCGACCACGACGCCGCCCTGGAGGCCGTGCTGGCCGGTGACGCCCCCGACGTGTTCATGGCGTCGCGACGCGACCTGGGCCAGCTCACCGAGGCCGAGGCGACCCAGCCGGTGAGCCTGCTCCTCGACGAGCGCGGCGTCGACTTCGGCGACCGCTACTCCCGCGACGCCGTCGACGCGTTCGGGGTCGAGGACGACCTGCAGTGCATGGCCTACTCCGTCTCGCCGATGGTCATCTACTACAACGACGAGCTCATCGACTTCGAGCGCATGGAGCGCCGTGGCCTCGACGTGCCCAGCGTCGAGACGGGCACCGAGGACGTCCGCACCCGCTGGAACCTCGACGAGTTCGCCGCCGCCGCCCAGTTCGCCACCCGCGGCGGCCGGGCCGACGGCGTGTGGATCGAGCCCACCCTCCAGGGCCTCGCCCCCTTCATCTACTCCGGCGGCGGCAAGATCTTCGACGACACGGGCGAGCCGACGTCGCTGGCCCTGTCCGACGACGCCACCGTCGACGCGCTCGACCGGACCCTGGCCGTGCTGCGCGACTCCGCCCTGACTCCCAGCCCCAGCGACCTCGAGGAGAGCTCGGCCCTGCAGCGCTTCCGCCAGGGCCGGCTGGGCATGATCGCCGGCTTCCGCGACCTCGTGCCCGACCTGCGCCAGCGCTCCGAGCTGTCCTTCGACACCATCGCGATGCCCATCCTCGAGGAGGCCGCGACCGTCGGGGACATCGACGGGCTGTGCATCTCCGCCGACACCGAGCACGTCAACGAGGCCGCCGACTTCCTCGCGTACGCCGTCTCCGACTCGGCCATCGAGACGGTCACCCGCACCGGCTACATCGTCCCGGCCAACACCGAGGTCGCGGGCTCCGAGGTCTTCATCGGCCCGGGCCGGCAGCCGGCGACCTCCAAGGTCTTCAACACCGCGATCCGCGGCATGGTCGTCCCGCCCCTGCTGGACAACGGCGAGGAGCTCGTCGAGGCCGTGGGGCCGATGATCGACGACCTGGTCACCGACCCCGGCGTGCTCGATCTCGAGCTGGCCACCGAGGAGATCGACGAAGCCTCGCGCGGCGTGCTCAGCCCCGAGGAGGAGCCGAGCGAGTCGCCCTCCGAGTGAGGCTCGCCCGGTCTGCTCGGTCGACCGCCGACTCAGCAGCAGTTGCGCAGGTGCGCAGCTTCGGAAGGGTGTCCGGGCTCGTTCCCTGTGCAGGTGTGCAGCTCTGGAGAGGCGGTTGGACCACTTACCTGCGCACGTGCGCAGCTCTGGCGGGGTGTGAGGCCTCGTTCCCTGCGCAGGTGCGCAGGGAAGCGTCCTGGGTGTGCATCCATGGTTGCGCGGGTGCGCAGGAAAGCGTCTTGGGTGTGCGTCCATGGCTGCGCAGGTGCGCAGGTGCGCAGGTGCGCAGGTGCGCAGGTGCCCAGGTGCCCAGGTGCCGAGCCACGGCCCTCAGTCGGGCTGGTCAGCCTCGGGCTCGGCCTCGAGCACCACGTCGGGTCCGGCGTCGGCTCCGTCGTCGAGCAGCTCGTCCTCCGTGGCCGCCGGCGGCTCGACGTCACCGATGAGCACGGCGCCGGTGAGCGCACCGGTCACCAGCTCGACCTGCCACGGTCGGGCGCCGAGGTCGCGCAGCTGCCGGCGCAGGGCGTCGGCGAGGTCGGCGGGCTCGCGGGTCTCGGGCGGAGTCCACATGGTGCGGCGTACGAAGTCGGGGGTGAGGAGGTTCTCGACCGGCAGGCCGAGCTCCTCGGAAAGAGTCAGCATGGCCGCGCGAGCCGCCTTGAAGCGGCGGTCGGCGACCGGGTCGCGGTCGGCCCACAGGCGCGGGTGCGGGGGACCGTCCTGGCGCGGGGCGCGGGTCGGGAGCTCGTCCTCGGGCATCTCGAGCACGGCCTGGAGGGTCCGGACCCATGTGTTGGCGTAGCGCTCGGCGCCGCGGCCGTGGAAGCCCTGCGTGCCGAGAAGGGACGAACGATCGGTCGGCAGGGCGGCGGCCGCGGCCACGATCGCCCCGTCGGGGATGACCCGGCCGGGCGTGACGTCGCGGCGCGACGCGATCTCGTCGCGCGCCTCCCACAGCGCGCGGGCCGCACCGACGGAGCGACGCCCCCGCAGCTTGTGCACCCCCGAGACCCGGCGCCACGCCTCCTGGCGCACGGCAGGCTCGAAGCCGAGCAGGTGGTCGAACTCCTGGCGGGCCCAGACGTGCTTGCCGGTCTCCTCGAGCTCGGCGGCCATCAGCTCGCGCAGCTCGAGGAGGACCTCGACGTCGAGGGCGGCGTACTCGAGCCACGCCTCCGGCAGGGGGCGCGTCGACCAGTCGGCCGCGGAGTGCTCCTTGCGCATCCGCTGGCCCAGCAGGGTCTCGACGAGGGTGGCGAGCCCGACCCGCGGATAGCCGAGCAGGCGCCCGGCCAGCTCGGTGTCGAAGAGCGACGCCGGCTGCAGGCCGACCTCGCGGAGGCAGGGGAGGTCCTGGGTGGCGGCGTGCAGGATCCACTCGGTGCCGGACAGCGCCTCCTGGAGAGGAGCCAGCGACTCGAAGGCGATCGGGTCCACGAGCCAGGTGCCGGCGCCCTCGCGGCGCAGCTGGATCAGGTAGGCGCGGGCCGAGTAGCGGTAGCCGGAGGCGCGCTCGGCGTCGATGGCGACCGGCCCGGTCGCCGCGGCAAGGGCCTCGCAGGCGTCGGCGAGGCCCGCCTCGGTGTCGGTGATGCCGGGGAGGCCGTCGCGGAGCACCAGGAGCGGGACCTCGGGGGCCTCCGCCTCACCGTC
The DNA here is from genome assembly GCF_003047265.1 of Nocardioides terrigena. Lineage (GTDB taxonomy): Bacteria > Actinomycetota > Actinomycetes > Propionibacteriales > Nocardioidaceae > Nocardioides > Nocardioides terrigena. The sequence continues at coordinate 653,904 of NZ_PZYY01000001.1, forward strand.
GTGCCCCTCGACCTGCCCGTCGACCTGGGTCGTGTCGGGCTCGGAGGTGGTCTTGCGTCGGGACATCGTCAGGAGCCGCGCTGCCCACGTCGGCTCGGGATGGCGGTCACGCCCTCGGGCACGGGGGGAAGGCCGACCGCGGTGCAGAGCAGCTCGGCCCACGCCTCGACGTGCGCCTTCATGTCCGGGACGCCCTGCTCGTCGGTGACCGGCGTCCAGGACGCGCGGACCTCCAGCTGGGCGGTGCCGTCCTCGTCGGCCATCCCGCCGAAGCTCTCCGTGGCCACGCTCGTCACGGTGCCGGAGGCGGCGAGGTAGGTCGCGCTGTGGGCCTCGAGGGCCTCGGTCAGCCAGGTCCAGCCGACTGCGGCCAGCATCGGGTCGCTGACGAGCTCGGGGTCGATCTCGGCGCGGGCGTAGGCCACGCAGCGGAAGGTGCCCTCCCACGCGTCGTTGCCGGCGGGGTCGTGGAGCAGGATGATCCGGCCGGTGCCGAGGTCGACCTCGTCGACCGTGACGTCGGCCGACAGTGCGGTCGACCACGGGGCGATGCGCTGCGGGGCCGGCATCTCCTCGCAGAACACTTCGGGACGGACCGCAGCCGCACGCATCTTCTCTGCCGCCGCGCGGAACTCCGCGGGGCCGACGGCACCCGTGGGCGGGTGCGACTCCTGACGGGCCACCATGGAAGCCACAGTAGGTCAGGACCGGCCCACGGCGATGTGTCGCCACGCCGCCTGACCTGCGAGGATTCGCCCCGTGACCAGCCTTGCCGACAGCCCGTTCCTCCGTGCCGCCCGCGGGGAGGAGCCCAGCCACACTCCGGTCTGGTACATGCGCCAGGCCGGCCGCTCGCTGCCGGAGTACCTCGCGCTGCGCGAGGGCACCGCGATGCTCGACGCCTGCATGGACCCCGACATGGTCGTCGAGATCACCCTCCAGCCGGTCCGGCGGTACGGCGTGGACGCGGCCATCTTCTTCTCCGACATCGTGCTGCCGCTCAAGGCCGTCGGTGTCGACCTCGACATCAAGCCCGGCGTCGGGCCGGTCGTGGCCCAGCCCGTGCGCACCCTGGCCGACGTGGAGGCGATCGACGACCTCACCGCCGACCACGTCCCCTTCATCACCCAGGCGGTCCGCGGCCTCGTGGGTGAGCTCGGTGGCACCCCGCTGATCGGCTTCGCGGGCGCCCCCTTCACCGTCGCGTCGTACCTCGTCGAGGGTGGTCCCTCCAAGGAGCACGCGAAGACCAAGGCGATGATGTTCGGCGCCCCCGAGGTCTGGGACGCGCTGATGACCAAGATCGCGGGCATCGCCGCGACGTACCTCCGCATCCAGGTCGAGGCGGGCGCGAGTGCCGTGCAGCTCTTCGACTCGTGGGCGGGTGCGCTCACGCCGGCCGACTACCGCGAGCACGTCATGCCGCACTCGTCGCGCGTGCTGGCCGCGGCCGGTGAGCTCGGCGTGCCCCGCATCCACTTCGGCGTGGGCACCACCAACCTGCTCGGCCCGATGGGCCAGGCGGGCGCCGACGTGGTGGGCGTCGACTGGCGCACGCCCCTGGAGAACGCCATCCCGCTCGTGGGCGACAAGGTCGTCCAGGGCAACCTCGACCCGACGCTGGTCTTCGCGCCCACCGACGTGATGACCGCCCGCGCCGCCGAGATCATCGAGGCCGGCCGGGCCGCCAAGGGTCACATCTTCAACCTCGGCCACGGGGTCATCCCCAGCACCGACCCCGACCAGCTCAAGCGGCTGACGGAGTTCGTGCAGTCCTACCCCCGCTGACCGGGGGAGGGCTCAGGCCTTCTTGGCGGTGGTCCGGCGCACCGTCCTGGTCACGGTCGGCTTGGTCGTCGCCGACCCGGTGACCGACGCGGGCTCCTCCGGCTCCGGGGCCGCCGGGGGCTGGGTCTTCTTGGCCGCCGTCTTGCGGGCGGTCGTCTTCCTGGTGGCGGTCTTCTTCGGCGCCGTCTCGGCCTTGTCCGCCGGCGCCTTCTTCGTCGCTGCCGCCTTGGCGGGGGCCGCCTCCTGCGGCGCCGTCTTCTGCGGAGCAGCCTTGTCGGCCTTGTCCGCGGGTGCCTTGCTGGTGGCGGCCTTGGCCGGGGTGCCCTTGAGCCGCACCAGGATCTGGCGACCCTCGGTGAGCGACTCGAGGTAGGGCTGCGCGGCCACGAGTGACGAGAGCTTGGCGTGCCCGAAGTTGCGAGGGTCGAAGCTCGCCTGGGTGCGGCTCAGGTGGTTGCCGATCGCCGAGACGCTGCTCCAGCCCTCGTCGTCGGCGGTCGCGTTGACCGCCCGCGTCAGGGCGCCCTCGAGGTTGAGGCGGGGAGCCGCGTCGGCGTCGTCGAGCACGTCGGGAGCGTCCGCGTCGTCCGCCTCGTCGGCCGGAGCGGACCGGCCGGAGGGCTCGGAGGCCTGCTCGCCCAGCACCTCGAGGGCGATGAAGCGGTCGCAGGCGTTCTGCAGGGACTGGGGGGTGCGCTGGCGGCCGAGGCCGTAGACGACCTTGCCGGACTCGCGCAGGCGCAGGGCCAGGCCGGTGAAGTCGGAGTCGCTGCTCACGAGGGCGAAGGCCTCGACGTTGCCGGCGTACAGCAGGTCCATGGCGTCGATGATGAGCGCGGAGTCGGTGGAGTTCTTGCCGGTGGTGAAGGCGGTCTGGTGGATCGCGCGGATGGCGCGGGCGTTGAGCTCGCGCGTCCAACCGCTGAGGCGCTGCGACGAGAAGTCGCCGTACGCGCGCTTGATCGTCGGGGTGCCGTACTTGGCGAGCTCCTCCAACAACGCCTCGGCGTACTTGGGCGAGGTGTTGTCGGCGTCGATGAGCACGGCGATCCGGACGTTGGTGCTGAGGTCGTTGTCCACCCACGCACCTTACTGACGAGGTGCGGGGGCGGTGGTCGCCGGCCCGTGGTGCTTGCGGGAACGTCATGGGGACCGATCGCTGGGGCGACCGGCCCCCATGACGTTGCGATCAGGCGGCCGCGGGAGGCGTCGCCGGCGGGCGACGGCGGCGCACCGAGCGGCGTACGACGAGCCACACCGGGGTCCCGAGCAGGGCCAGCACCGCGACGAAGGGCAGCAGGGCGCCCGCGATGGTGGCCAGCCCGACGGCGACCGCGCCGAGGGCCTTCATGCCGCCGGTGAAGCCGGCCAGGAAGCCCGACGCCTCCTCGTCCTCCGGCGGCTCCTCGTCGGGAGTGCGGCTGATGTCGACGACGATCGTCGAGTCGCGGGTCTGGTCGGCCAGCCACGCCTGCTGGCCCTTGAGCGAGTCGAGCTCCGCCTGCCGGGTGGTGAGCTGGGACTCGATCCAGATGATGTCCTTCAGCCCCTGCGCCCGGGCCAGGAGCTGCTCGACGCGCTGGAGGCTCGCCTCCTGGGCGCGGACGCGCACGTCGGTGTCGATGACCTGGGTGCTGACGTCCTCCGAGGTCCGGTCCGAGCCGCGCAGGTCGGCCACGCCCTCGAGGGCGGTCATCGCGTCGCCGAAGCTGCCCGCCGGCACCCGCACCACCAGTCGCGCGTAGACGGTGTCGCCGTCCTCGTCGGTGTCCGTCTGCTCCTCGGTGATGTCCCCACCGCTGGCGTCGACGACCCGCTGCACGTCACGCCGGGCGTCGCGCACGTCGTCGCTGGTGAGCGACACGGTGCCGTGGGAGATGACGTGCCGCTCGACCGCGACGGGCGCCCGGGCGGCGCCCGTGGACGACGTGGTGGCGCCGGAGCTCCGGTCCTGGGCGGCCGCGCCGTCCGACCCGCTGCCGGCCGTGCCCCCGGACCCGCCACCGTCCTCGCCCGGGGCCCGCGACGCGGACGACGACTCGTCGGACGAGCCGGCCGAGCCATCCGACGCGTCCTGGCCGCCGCCGGATGAGGAGCAGGCGGCCAGCACGGCCGTCATCGAGATCGCGGCCGCCAGGCCCAGCAGCCGGCGGGTGCGCCGTCCGGGGTGGCGGGTGGGCTGCGCGTGAGTGGTCATGGCGGTCCGACGCTGCAGTCGGCGGCGACGGTTCCCCCGCGTCGTACGCCGTGACCGGATCGTTGCCCGATCCTCGCCGCGTGGGAGGGTGACCCGGTGCGAGACGTCGTGGTGGTGGGGGCCGGGGTGGGCGGCCTGACCGCCGCCCGTGACCTGGTCCGGGCCGGCCGGGACGTGCTCGTCCTGGAGGGGTCGCCCGAGGTCGGCGGCAAGCTCCGTCGGGCGTCGGTGGCCGGCGTCGTCGTCGACGTCGGCGCCGAGGCGATGCTGGCCCGCCGCCCCGAGGGGGTCGCGCTCGCCGCGGAGCTCGGGATCGAGGTCGTGCACCCGACGTCCGCCGCGTCGCAGGTGTGGTCGCGCGGCGCCCTGCGCCGCCTGCCGCGCAGCCTCATGGGGGTTCCGTTCGACCTCGAGGACCTCGCCTCGAGCGGCGTCCTCTCCCCGGAGGGCCTGGCCCGGGCCGGCGTCGAGCGCATCGGCGCCGCCCCGACCCACGACGTCTCCGTCGGCGACCTGGTCGCCGAGCGGCTGGGTGACGAGGTCGTCGAGCGGCTCGTCGAGCCGCTGCTCGGTGGCGTGTACGCCGGCAGCGCGCGGCGCATCTCCACGGCCGCCGCGGTGCCCCAGCTGCTCGCCATGGCCCGGCGCGGGTCCCTGCTCGAGCAGGCCTCCACCATCGTCCCCTCGGACGCCCCGGTCTTCGCCGGCATCGCAGGCGGGATGGGCCAGCTCACCGAGGTCCTCGCCGCCGGGCTCGAGGTGCGCACGTCGGCGACCGTGCGCTCGGTGGTCCGGGCTGCCGACGGCTGGCGGCTCACCGTCGGCTCGGCCGCCGCGCCGGAGACGATCCTGGCCCGCTCGGTCGTGCTGGCCACCCCCGCTGCCCCGACCGCCCGGCTCCTCGACGGCGTCGCTCCCGGCGCCGCCCGCGATCTCGCCACGGTCGAGGCTGCCAGTGTGGCGGTGGTGACGCTGGCCTTCGAGGCGGCCGCCGTCGAGGCGCTGGCCGACCGCTCCGGCTTCCTCGTGCCCCCGCTGGAGGGTCGCGGGATCAAGGCGAGCACCTTCTCATTCGCCAAGTGGGACTGGGTCCGCGAGGCCGGCGACGGGCTGGCCCTGCTGCGCACCTCGCTGGGCCGGCACGGCGAGGAGGCCACCCTCCGGGCGCCGGACGAGGCGCTGGTGCAGACGTCGCTGGCCGAGCTCGCAGCCCTCGCGGGGATCACCGCGGAGCCGGTGGGCACGCACGTGCAGCGGTGGGGCGGGGGACTCCCGCAGTACGCCGTCGGACACGTCGACCTCGTGGCCCGGGTCCGTGCCGCGCTGCCGCCCGGGATCGTGGTCTGCGGGGCGGCGTACGACGGGGTCGGGATCCCGGCCGTCATCGGGTCCGCCCACCGGGCGGCGGTTGAGCTCGCCCGGGCAGAATGAGGGCATGGCCAACAGCAACGCAGCCCGGACCCGTGAGCTCAACGACACCATCCGCTACACGATGTGGTCGGTCTTCAAGCTCCGCGACGTGATCGGGGACGCCGACCGGGAGGCGGAGGCGGCCGACCTCGAGGCGTTCATCGAGGTGCTGGCCGAGGACGACGTGGTGGTCCGCGGCCTCTACGACGTCTCCGGCCTGCGCGCCGACGCCGACGTCATGGTCTGGTGGCACGCCGCCGACTCCGAGCAGCTCCAGGTCGCCTACAACGTGTTCCGTCGTACGGCGTTCGGCCGCCGCCTCGAGCCCGTCTGGTCGCAGATGGCCCTCCACCGCCCGGCGGAGTTCAACAAGTCCCACATCCCGGCCTTCCTCGCCGACGAGGAGGCCCGCAAGCACATCTGCGTCTACCCCTTCGTCCGCTCCTACGAGTGGTACCTCCTCGACGACTCCGAGCGTCGCCGGATGCTGGCCGAGCACGGCCAGATGGCGCGCGACTACGTCGACGTGCGGGCCAACACCGTGGCCTCGTTCGCGCTCGGCGACTACGAGTGGATGCTGGCCTTCGAGGCCGACGAGCTGCACCGGATCGTCGACCTGATGCGCCACCTGCGGGCCTCCGACGCGCGCCGCCACGTGCGCGAGGAGGTGCCGTTCTACACCGGCTCGCGGCTCTCGCCGGCCGAGATGCTCACCCGCCTGCCCTGACCGGGAACCCACCGTGACCGCGCCTCGTCGTACCGCCATGAAGACCCCCGCGATGAAGACCCTCGGTGCTGTCGTGACCGCCACCGCCGTCCTGCTCGTCCTCGGCGCCTGCTCGACCGAGGAGCAGATGCGCGCGGTCGACCCGGCCGGGCAGTCCGACACCGACACGGGCACGTCCACGTCCTCGGGCGGCGCGATGCCGACCGCGCTGCCCGCCGCCGAGGGCGAGGTCTCGACGGGCGGGCTGGTCACGGTGCTCGACGACGGCGAGGGGCCGGAGCTGTGCCACGCGGTGGCCGAGTCCTTCCCCCCGCAGTGCTCGGGCGTGCCGATGGCCGGCTGGACGTGGGCCGACCACCCCGAGCACGAGGACGAGTCCGGGGTGAAGTGGGGGGACTTCGCCCTCACCGGCACCTTCGACGGCACGACCTTCACGGTCACCGACGCCATCCCGGCCGCGCTGTACGACGCGCTCAACGAGGAGCCCGAGCCGCTGCCGGGCACGCCGTGCGAGCCCCCCGCCGGCGGGTGGGCGGTCGTGGACGCGGCCAAGGCCACCCCGGAGGCGATGGACGCGACCTTCACCGAGGCCGCCCGGTTGCCCGGCTTCGCCGGGACCTGGATGGACCAGTCGCAGGACCCCAGCGCCACCAACGACCCCACGAAGGTGATCATCAACGTCGCCGTCACCGAGGACGTCGAGGGTGCCGAGGCGACCCTGCGCGACACCTGGGGCGGGGCGCTGTGCGTGAGCCCGGCCCGCTACACCGAGGCCGAGCTCAACGAGATCTCGATGGAGCTCCAATCGCTGCCCGGCGTGCTCACCACCTCGGGCGCCGCCGACGTGGTGCAGGCCGAGGTGCTCCACGACGACGGGTCGCTGCAGGCATGGGCCGACGAGGAGTACGGCGAGGGGCGCGTCGAGATCACCTCGGCGCTCCAGCCGGTCGAGGGCTGAGCCCTCACTCCTGCCGCGAGGCCGCCGCCGGGTCCGGGTCGTTCCCGGCGGTCGGGGGAAGGTCGACCCGGACGTCGATCCGGTTGTCCTCGCTCGAGGTCGACGTCATCGGCCCCAGCCGGGCCAGCATGGCCAGCGACGCCCGGTTGTCGGCCGCCACCGTCGTGACGACGCGGGTGACGCCTCGCGGCCGCTCCTGCACCAGCTCGGCGAGCAGCGCCGTGGCGACGCCGCGGCCCTGCCACTCGTCGACCACCGTCACCGCGACGTCGGCCTCGGTCGGCTCGTGGTCGTAGCGGATCATCCGGGCCAGGCCGACCGGTACTCCCACGTGGTCCTCGCCGATCACGACCAGGACCAGCGCGACGTGGTCGATCCCGTCCACCTCGTCGACCAGGTGCTCCAGCATCGCGTCGGTCAGGTGCGGGACCGCCGCGAGGAAGCGGCGACGCCGACTGAGGGGGGAGAGGTGCTCGTAGGACTCGCGGAGCAGCTCGCGATCACCCGGCAGCAGGGCCCAGATCTGCGCGGGAGTGCCGTCGTCGAGCCGGACCTCGGTGATCAGGACGCGCTCCGCGGTCGGCTGCCGCGCGGTGCCGTGCGACCGCCGTCGCGCGGCTCCTCCGCCCCGGCGGTCCTGTCGTCGCTGTGCATGCCTCCAGCGTGCCGCCCCGGTCCGCGCGCGCTCAGGGCCGAAGGTCCCGACCCGTCCGGCCCCCGGCTGCCCGGACCCGCTCCGTGGGGTACAGGTCCCGTGCCGGCGGGTCCAACAGCACTACTGGCCGGTCGTCCGCCCACCGGATGATGGTGGTGGAACCCCAGCCTGGAGCGGACGCATGGCACGCCAACACAGTCGGAGCGGGGCCGTCGAGCTCGACGGTCACCCGGCGCTGGTGGCCGCCCGCCACCCGTTGGCGATGGTCTACGGAGGGGGCGGTGTCTTCGGCATCGCCTACACGGGCGGGGTCGCTGCCGGCCTGGCCGCGGCGGATGTGCCCGTGGCGGACGCGCCCTCCCTGGGCACCTCCGCCGGCTCCTGGACCGCGGCGGCGCTGGCCCTGGGCCTGACCTACGACGACTTCGCGGCCGTCAGCTCGCCGCGGGTCCCCACCCGGCGCGCCGGGGTGCTGTCCGACCTGGCACGCGAGCTGTTCGGCGAGCAGCGTCACCCCCTGGTCGCCGCGTCGGCCGTCTGTGTCCGGACCCGACGTCGACACATCCTGGACGGCGGCCGGTACCCGCTGGCCGACCTGGTCGCGGCCTCGTCCGCCGTGCCCGGGCTGCTCCCGCCCCATCGCATCGACGGCCGGTTGTACGTCGACGGTGGGATGTGGTCGGCGACCTCGGTCGACGCGGCCGCCGAGGCCGACCATGTCATCGTCGTGGCGCCCCTGGCCGGTCCGGTGCTGGGCCCCGTGGGGCAGACCGCAGGACTCCTGCTGGGGCGCGAGCTGCGACGGTGGCGTGAGCGGCACCCCGAGAGCACGATCACCCTGGTCACTCCGGACCGCGCCATGGCGCGGATCGCGGGACACCGCCCCCTCGCCCTGTTCGACGACGAGCGGGCCCACGACGTCTACCCGCTCGCTCTCGACCAGGGCCTGCGTGTCGGGCAGGCGCTGTCGAGCGCGCAGGACGACGCCGACCCGGCGGCCTAGCAGCGGGCCCGCGAGGACTCAGTCGGTCGAGGCCGGCTTGAGGTCGATGCTGATCGAGTTGATGCAGTAGCGATCGCCCGTCGGCGTGCCGTAGCCGTCGGGGAACACGTGCCCGAGGTGCGAGCCGCAGGTCGCGCAGCGCACCTCGACGCGCTTCATCCCGTGCGAGACGTCCTCGATGTACTCGATGGTGTCCGTGATCGGCTGGTAGAAGCTGGGCCAGCCACAACCGGAGTGGAACTTGGTCGTGCTGGTGAACAGCTCGGAGCCGCACGCCTTGCAGGAGTAGGTGCCCTCCGTCTCGGTGTCGGTGTACTCGCCGACGAAGGCGCGCTCGGTCCCGGCCTGGCGGAGCACGGCGTACTCCTCGGGGGACAGCTGGGCGCGCCACTCCTCGTCGGTCTTCTCCACGTCGTAGGCCATGGCGCCCACGCTACTGCTCACCTGGTCGGGTGGACGCCCTTGACGAATCGAGTGAACGAGTGTTCACTCAACGACCATGGCCGTGATCGACCGACTGTCCTGGGCCCGCACCGCGGGCGCCCGGCTGACGACCCCGCTGCACCCCGACGACTACCTCTCGCTGGTCAACCCGTTGTGGACCGCACGGGAGCTGCGTGGGCGCATCGAGCGGGTCGTCCCCGAGACCGAGGACGCCGCCACCGTCGTCATCCGCCCCGGCTGGGGGTGGCGCTACGACCACAAGCCCGGCCAGTACGTCGGGATCGGCGTCCAGGTCGGCGGGAAGTTCCACTGGCGCTCGTACTCCGTGAGCTCCCCCCCGAAGCGCGACGGTCGCACCATCGCGATCACCGTGCGGGCGATGCCCGAGGGGTTCCTCTCCCAGCACCTGGTCGGCGGCCTCGAGCCCGGCACCATCGTGCGACTCGCGCTGCCGGCCGGGGAGTTCGTGCTGCCCGACCCGCCCCCGGCGCGGATGCTGATGCTCGTCGGCGGCTCCGGGATCACCCCGGTGATGTCGATGCTGCGCACCCTCGACCGTCGCGGCACGATGCCCGACGTCGTCGTGCACTACTCCTCGACCACCGAGGAGCGGATGATCTTCCGCGACGAGGTCCGGGAGCTCGCCGACCGGCACGAGGGCCTCACCCTGCACCGGTTGCACACCGACGACGACGGCATGCTCGACCTGGCCGACCTCGACTCGATCGTCCCCGACTGGCGCGAGCGCGAGACGTGGGCCTGCGGCCCGGCGCCGATGCTCGACGCCGTCGAGGGGCACTGGGAGAGCGCGGGCCTGGAGGAGTCCCTGCACCTCGAGCGCTTCACCGTCCAGCGCGACGGGGACGGCGGGGAGGGCGGGACGCTGCACTTCCAGAACTCCGGCAAGGAGATCGAGGTCGACGGGGCGACCACCGTCCTCGAGGCCGGGGAGCAGGCCGGCGTTGGGATGCCCTACGGCTGCCGGGTCGGCATCTGCCACACCTGCACGCTCACGCTCGTCAGCGGCACGGTGCGCGACCTGCGCACCGGCGACGAGCACGACGACAGCAACGACCGGGTGCAGACCTGCGTGACCGTCCCGGTCGGCGACTGCACCCTCGCGATCTAGATCCGAGCGGAGCGAGGAGGTTGAGGAGGTCGCGCAGCGACCGTCTCGAAACCCCGTGAGACGAAAGGAAACCAGCACGATGGCCATCAGCGACGTCCAGGAGTACACCCACCTCACCGACGAGGAGATCGATCAGCTCGGGCGCGAGCTCGACGCCCTGCGCGCGGAGGTCGAGGAGTCCCGCGGTGCCGCCGACGCGGCGTACATCAACCGGATCATCACCATCCAGCGCAGCCTCGCCGTGGCGGGCCGGGTCACGCTCTTCGCGTCGCGCTGGAAGCCGGCGTGGGTCGCGGGTGCGGCCATGCTCGGCGTGGCCAAGATCTTGGAGAACATGGAGATCGGCCACAACGTCATGCACGGCCAGTGGGACTGGATGAACGACCCGGAGATCCACTCGTCGACGTGGGAGTGGGACACCGCGCAGCCGGCCGAGCAGTGGAAGCACAGCCACAACTACATCCACCACCAGTTCACCAACGTGCTCGGGCACGACAACGACGTCGGCTACGGCATCCTGCGGATGGCACGCGAGCAGAAGTGGCACCCGGCCAACCTCGGCCAGCCGGTCTACAACGCGCTGCTGGCGACGCTGTTCCAGTGGGGCGTCGCGCTGCACGACCTCGACCTCGAGGCCATCCGCAAGCGGGAGAAGGACCCGAAGGTGCTGGCCAAGCAGCTGCGCCAGATCAAGCGCAAGATCAGCCGCCAGATCGGCAAGGACTACGTGTTCTTCCCGCTGCTGACCGCCGCGACGGGCCCGGCCAACGTCGTCCCGACGATCACCGCCAACGTGACGGCCAACCTGGCGCGCAACGTGTGGTCCTACATGATCATCTTCTGCGGGCACTTCCCCGACGGGGCTCTGCACTTCACCGAGGAGGAGCTCGAGGACGAGACGCGCGCGGAGTGGTACCTGCGCCAGATGCTCGGCTCGGCCAACTTCGAGGGCGGCCGGCTGCTGCACGTGATGAGCGGCCAGCTCGGCTACCAGATCGAGCACCACCTCTTCCCGGACCTGCCGTCCAACCGGTACGCCGAGATGTCGGTGCGGGTGCGCGAGCTCGCCGCCAAGTACGACCTGCCCTACACGACCGGGCCGCTGCACCGACAGTACGGCCAGGCGCTGCGCACCATCCTCAAGCTGTCGCTGCCCAACCGCTTCACCTCCTCCGACCAGCACTCGGTCGAGGAGCACCGGGAGGTCGGGCGGGGCCGGCCCTCCGACGCCGAGCGCCCCGGCCGCAGCTCGCAGACCGGCGGCTGGTCCTCCCGGGGCACCTCCGTGCGGGGCACGGCGTGATGCGTGAGGACCTGCGCGACGGCTCGACCCGGCTGCGGGAGCCGACCCGGGCGTGGGTGACCCAGTGCGCACTGTCGCGGATCTGCGGGTTGTGCGAGGGCGCGCTCGCGCGACCGGTCGCCTTCGTCGGTACGCCGCGCGAGGACGCCCGTAACCAGTTCCACCAGCCACCGATGCACGTCGCGTGCGCGGAGTCGGTGCGGTCGGGCGACGAGGTGGTCGTGACGACCGCGGCCTTCGAGTTCGTCCGGCCCGACCGCGACGACCCGGACCGGTCCCCGCGGTTCGAGCCGAGCTCCCGGCTCTGAACCCCGGCTGCCTCAGCCCCTGGCGGTCACCGCACTGAGGTCACCGCGCGGCGGTCACCGCGCTGAGCGTCAGCGTCGCCAGCGTGACGGCCGGGAAGGCGACCAGCACCCCGGTGAGGGCGAAGCGACCCCAGTGGATCGCCAGCCCCGCCGCGTGGCAGCGCTGCGCCCAGAGCAGGGTGGCGAGGCTGGCCCACGGGGTGATGAGCGGCCCGACCCCCACTCCGACCAGCAGCGCCCCCAGGCGCTCGGGGCTGCCCACGGTGACGGGCTCGAGCGCGAGGTAGGCCGGCAGGTTGTCGAGCACGTTGGCTGCTCCGGCGGCCACCCAGGCCAGCCGGAGCAGGGCCAGCGGCCCCTCCCCGGTGCCGGTCAGCCGGCCGGCGAGCTCGCCGAGGCCGTGCTCGTGGGCCAGCTGGACCAGGAAGAACAGCAGCCCGACGACCAGCACCAGCAGCCACGGCACCAGCCGGAGGTGGAGCAGGTCGCGTCGCCACACCAGGCACGCCAGCACGACCGCCCCGCAGGCGAGCCCGGACACCACGGTCACCCGGCCGGTGATCGTCAGGGCCGGGCCGAGGGCCACGCAGGCGAGGGCGGCGACGACCACGGGCGCCCGGGGCCCCTCGAGCGGCGCCGGCTCGTCGTACTCCCGGCGGGGGAGGGCGAGCGTCCGGCGGTGCAGGACCGCGAGGACGGCGACCGTGACGAGCACGGCGACCAGGCCCGGCAGCGCCATCAGCGCGGCGTACTCTGCGACGCTCAGGTCGAGGTGGCTCAGCGCGAGCAGGTTGGTGAGGTTGGAGACCGGCAGGAAGAGCGAGGCGGTGTTGGCGAGCAGCACCGTGGTCATCGCGAAGAGGACCGGGTTGATCCGCAGCCGCACCGCCACGGCCAGCACGACGGGGGTCAGCAGCACGGCGGTGGTGTCGAGGGAGAGCAGGGCGGTGCTCGCGACGGCGACCGCGACGAGCCCCGCCCAGACGCGGCGTACCGATCCGTGCGCGGCGTGCACGACGGCGTCGGCGACGAGGTCGAAGAGCCCCAGGCCGGCGCACAGCTCGGCGAGCACGGTCGCGAACACGAGGAACAGGAGGATCGGTCCGATCCGCGCCACCAGGTCGGCCACGCGGAGCAGGCTACGCACGCATCCCAACCACTACCGTGTCGGCATGGCAGCAGCGAAGGCAGCGATGGTCGTCGCCGGGGGGCGCGAGGTCAGGGTCTCCTCCCCGGACCGGGTGATCTACGAGGCGACGGACACGACGCCCGAGGTCACCAAGGTGATGGTGGCGGAGTACTTCGTCTCGGTCGAGGACGGCCTGATGCGGGCGCTGCGCGACCGGCCGACCGCGCTGGAGCGGTGGACGAGCGGTGTACGCCCCGGCATGAAGCTGGCCACCGGGCCGCAGGACCGCAATGCCGACGCGTTCTACCAGAAGCGCGTGCCGAAGGGCGCTCCCGACTACCTCGAGGCCGTCGAGATCACGTTCCCCTCCGGTCGCACGGCCGAGGAGATCTGCCCGACCGAGATCGCCGTGCCCGTCTGGTGCGCCCACATGGGGACGCTGACTTTCCACCCGTGGCCGGTCCGCCGTGCGGACGTCGACCACCCCGACGAGCTGCGCATCGACCTCGACCCCCAGCCCGGTACGTCGTTCGCGGACGCGGTGCGCGTCGCCGGGGTCGCCCGCGAGCTGCTCGCCGACCTCGGCATGACCGGCTTCGCCAAGACGTCGGGCAACCGGGGGGTGCACATCTACGTGCGGATCGCGCCGGAGTGGGAGTTCGCCGACGTGCGGCACGCGGCGATCGCCTTCGGCCGCGAGCTGGAGAAGCGCGACGACGGCGTCACCACGGCCTGGTGGAAGGAGGAGCGGGGGGAGCGGATCTTCGTCGACTTCAACCAGAACACGCGCGACCGGACCATCGCCTCGGCGTACTCGCTGCGCCCTCTCCCCGGTGCCCCGGTCTCGACGCCGGTGGCGTGGGAGGAGCTGGCCACGCTGTCCTCGCCGGCCGGCCTCAACCTCTTCACCGTCCCCGAGCGGCTCGCCTCCGACGGCGACCCGTGGGCGACGATCGACGACGTCCACCACTCGCTGCAGCCACTGCTCGACCTGTGGGAGGCACACCCGGTGGAGCTCAACTACCCGCCCGACCACCCCAAGATGCCCGGCGAGCCGCCGCGGGTGCAGCCGTCCAAGAAGGTGGCCTCGCACTGGGACGAGGACGGCAACCGGGTCGAGGGCACGTGAGCGACGAGCCCTCGCGGTCGGGCGCCGGCGGCGCGCAGCGGTGGGCGGACTACCTCGACTGGATGCGCGCCGAGATGGCGCGCGGCGTCCTCGCGCTGTCGTACGACGACCAGCGGACGTCGCGGGTGCCGTCGGGGTGGACGCCGCTCGAGCTCCTCCACCACGTGCTCCACATGGAGCAGCGGTGGTTCGTGTGGGGCTTCCTCGCCGAGCCGGTCGCCGATCCGTGGGGTGACTGGGCGATGCCGGAGCCGTTCACGTCGGACGCCTCGGACGACACCGAGCCCGGCGCCCGGTGGGCCGTGCCATCCGACGTGACGGCGGAGGAGCTCGCCGCGCGGCTGGAGGCCGTCGCGGTCCGCACCCGCGGGGTGCTGCGGGACCACCCGCTCGACGCCACGGCCTCGACGGGCGGCCGGTTCGACGACGACCCGCCGACGCTGGAGTGGATCTGCTTCCACGTGCTCGCCGAGTACGCCCGGCACGCGGGGCACCTCGACATCGTGGCCGAGCAGGCCAGGGACTAGCCTCGACCGGGTGAATCCCCGCCTCGTCCTCGTCACCGGTTCCGGCCGCTCCGGCACCTCGAGCGTGGCCGGCACCCTCAAGCGCCTCGGCCTCCACGTGCCCCAGCCGGAGGTGCCCGCCGACGACAAGAACCCGCGCGGCTACTACGAGCCGGTGTGGGTGACCGAGTTCCACAAACGGGTGCTCAACCCGGTGCCGGTGCGCACCATCGACACCCGCCCGGACGCCGCTGCCGTGGCCGACGGGGCGATCACTCCCGCGGTGGAGGCGGAGCTCCGGGACTGGCTCAGCGGCGAGCTCGACGAGCCCCAGGTGCTCATCAAGGACCCGCGCGCCTTCTGGATCCTCCCCGCCTGGACCCGGGTCGCCGGGGAGCTCGGCGCCGACGTCTGCACGCTGACGATGCTGCGCCACCCCACCGAGGTGGTGCGCTCGCGCGACTCGGCCTACCTGACCGAGCAGACCCCCACCTTCCGCCGCCAGCGCGAGACCGCCAACGTCGCCGCCTGGGTCAACGCGGCCTTCGCCACCGAGGCCGCGACCCGCACCCTGGCGCGGGCGTTCGTCCGGTACGACGACCTGCTCGCCGACTGGCGCACCGCGATGTCGCGGGCGGGCGAGCAGCTCGGGCTGACCTTCACTCCGGAGCCGTCCGTCACGCCGCACCCCGTGGACGACTTCATCGACGCCACGCTCAACCGCTCGGCCATCACCTGGGACGACATCGCCGTCCCGCCCGCCCTCCGCGACCTCGCCGAGCGCACCTGGCAGGTCATGAACGTCCTGGTCTCCTCGCCCTCCGACGCGGCCGCGATCGACGAGCTGGCCGGGTTGCAGGAGGAGTACGGCGAGCTGTTCGACTTCTCCGAGGCGATCGCCATGGACGCGACGACCGCCCGGGTCGCCGCCGGCCGGCGCGACGTACGTCGCAAGAAGGACGCGCAGCTCGACGAGCTCCGTGCCGAGCTCGACGCCGCGCGCGCCGAGGTCGCAGAGCTGCGCTCCCGGCCCTCCGGGCTCGCCGGCCTCTTCCGCCGCTGACTCCGACCGAACCCCTCAGCGCTCCCAGGGAGCCTTGACGGGGAAGTACTCGCCGAGGAACTCCGACAGCATCGCGTCCACGGCGTCGGCGTCGACGGCGTACTCGTGGTGGTCGCCGATGCAGAAGAAGTCCCGGTCGCGGGCGCGGAGCTGACGCAGCTGCCGCTCGATCCGCGCGTTGCTGAGGTCGACGAACGCGTGCTCGGCCGCGGCGACGTACGACGTGCCGGTCACCAGCCCGTAGTGCTGGGCCAGCGAGGAGAGCATCGAGACGTCGGTGTCGGCGCGGAACGGCGAGTGCGCGGTGCGCCCCACGGCCTCGGCGAAGCGGGCCTCGACCTCGGCCAGCACCGACACCCGGTGGGGGTGGGGCGAGTGGGCCATCACCTGGGTGATCGCGACGCCGAAGGCCTCCTCGATGAGCCCCCGGTTGGTCCCCGCGGCGTGCAGGAACGGCTTGTCGGCCGTGCCCGGCAGCCCGACCACCCCGTCGCCGACGAACGCCGCGACGTCGCCGCCGGGGCTGAAGAACAGCTCGGGCCGGGTCGCGCGGCCGAGGAAGACGTCGTCGTTGAGGTAGACGAAGTGCTCGGCCAGCCCGGGCACCCGGTGCAGCGCGGTCTCGATGGCCTGCGAGTTGAAGGTCGGCAACGCGTCGGGCGGCAGGATCTCGCGGTGGTCGACGACGCGCACCTGCGGGTGATCGACGAGCCACGCCGGGCGCTGGCCGGCGGTGACGAGGTGGATGGTGCGCACCCACGGGGCGAAGAGGTGCACCGACCGCATCGAGTGCAGCAGCTCGTCGCGGCTGCGGAAGCGGGCCTGTCCGCCCGCCTCCGGGCGGAGGTCGTCGCCGCCGCGGGCCTGTCGCGCCGCATTCCACTCCGGGTCGTCGCCATCCACCCACGTGTAGACGACGTCGATCGGGAACGTCGCGTCGTACACGGTCGGCAGCGCCATCAGGGGCAGCGTCGGCACCCGGATGCCGGCGACCTCGACGGTCGCGGTCGCGGCACCGGCGGGCACCTCGGGCGTCCACCGGTTGGGGCGGGGCGCGACGAGGGTGCCGTCGGGGAGCCGGTCCCAGAACTCGATCTCGACGCCGGCGTCGTCGGCGAGGTGGGTACGCCGCCCGTGCGCGCGCGGCCACGGCTCGAGGACCAGCCGGTTGGGGGCGGCGTTGCCCAGCGCGTCGACCAGCTCGCCGACCTGGAGGCGGCGCTCGGGCCAGCCCCGGTCGCCGGGGTCGCGGAGCGCGAGGTGCGCGGGCGCCGTACGCAGGTGGTCGAGCAGGGCACGCCGCTGCGCGGTCGGTACGACGACCACGGGCGCCGGTCCGTCGTGTGCGGGGATGACGAACCATCCGCGCTCCGAGGACCCGGCGCTCTGCTCGGCGGCGGCCACGACCAGCCGCAGCGCCTCGGCCCGGGCCTCGACGGGGGTGACGAGCGGGATGTCGACGGGCATCCCCTCCCGGGTGAACGGGGTAGTTGGGGTAGTCCGTGACGAACGGACCCCGGATAGCGGCGTGTCGGGGGTCCGATCGTCACGGACTACCCCGGAAGGAGCGCCGACGCGGGCGAAGACCGCCTCCCAGCGGGCGGCGATCACGTCGGCGTCGTACTGCCGCGATGCTTCGAACGCGCCCGCGCCGAGGCGGGCGAGCAGGGCGTCGTCGGAGGTGACGCGACGCAGCGCGGCGGCGAGCCCGGCCTTGGCCCCGGCCCCGACGAGCAGCCCGGAGACCTCGTCCTCGACGAGCTCGCGCGGTCCGGACGGGCAGTCGTAGGTCACGACCGGCACCCCGGCCGACATCGCCTCCTGGGCGACGAGCGGGAAGCCCTCGGTCCTCGACGACATCGCGCACACGGAGGCGCGGGCCCACTCGGGCGCCATGTCGGGCACGGCACCGGGCAGCTCCACCCGATCGGCGAGGCCGGCCTTGGCCGCGTGGGCGAGGAGCTCCTCGCGCAGCGGACCGTCGCCGAGGATGCGCAGCCGCCAGCCGGTGGCCTCGTCCGCGACCTGCTCGAAGGCACGGAGGAGGTGGATGAACTGCTTCTCCGGGACGATCCGCCCGGCGCTCACGATGGTGCGCGAGTCCAGCGGCGACCGCGGCTGCGCGGCGATGGGCAGCGGGTTGGGCATCACCAGCAGCTCCGGCGCCGTGGCTCCGAGCTCGGCACCCAGCCAGGACGCCGCCGACTCCGTCAGCAGCGCCACGGCGGCCGCCCGGGGTGCGAAGGCGAGCAGCGGCTCCATCCCGCCGACCCGGTCGGCGGACGAGCGGTGCTCCTGGTGGACGACCGCGACCTCGCGGCCGACGAGCATGATCGCGGCGGCCATCAGGGCGGGTGTGACGGTGACCAGGACGTCGACGTCGAGGTCGGGCAGCGCGGCCTCGAGCCCGACGTCGGTGAGCGCGGAGAACTGGGCGTCCCACCGCTTCGGGACGAGCCGCGACGGGGCGCGGTGGCGTGGGTCGTCCCCCCGGACGTCGACGAGGTGCTCGACGGTGACCGTGGGGTCGATCGCGTAGTGGGGTGAGTCCGCCGACCGGGTCACCGACAGCATCCGGACGTCGAGGTTGCCGCGCCGGGCGAGCGCGTTGGCCTGGGTGATCGCGGAGCGGGAGGTGCCGCCCATCCCGTCGAGGTTGAAGACGAGGAACGCGACCCGGAGTCGGTCGGACCGACGCGGGCCGGAGCGGCTCAGGCGGGGCGCGATCTTCACGCCGCCACCCTAGGGCGTGCGGGCCTCAGAGCCCGGTGATGCCCTCACCGGTGCCGCCGGCCTGCTCGTCGAAGTTCTCGTGCTCGAGCAGGTGCAGGACGGGTACGCCGAGCTTGCGGCGGGCCCGCGAGGTCCAGTCGACGTGGAAGAACTCGGCCACGACGTGCGGACGGGTCAGGATGATCGCCTCACGGGCACCCACCTCGGTGACCTTGTCCGTCAGGGCGTCGACGGGCGGCTGCCCGGTGACGGCGCCCCGGGCCGTGGCGCCGGCCGCCGTGAGGGCGGACAGCGTGGTGGCGAGGTCGTGGTCGGAGCGGGTGCGGCACTCCTCACGGACCGCGGCGAGCTCCTCCTCGGTCATCGCCAGCGCGGGCGACGACATGACGTCACCGGCGCCGAGCATGCCGACCGACGCCTCGACGCGGGCCGCGGCGTCCTCGAGGGGGACCAGCACGTGGTAGACGACCTGGTCGGCGATCTCGTTGTGCAGCGAGCGGACCTGCTCGGCGTCCTGCCGGCTCAGGGCCTGCTCCACGAGCAGCACCACGTCGTAGGTGCCCTGCCCGTCGTTGATGTCCCCGTCGGCACCGCTGGTGCCGTCGAGGGGCTCGTTGCTGTTGGTCTCACTCATGGTGATCGCCTCCACTCAAAATTCTAGCCAGGTCATAGCTCACCGGCTCCTCCAGCTGGTCGTAGCCGCAGGACTCCGGGTCACGGTCCGGTCGCCACCGCTTGAACTGCGCAGTGTGCCGGAAACGGCGGCCCTCCATGTGGTCGTACTTCACCTCGAGCACCCGCTCGGGTCGCAGCGGGGTGAACCCGAGGTCCTTGCCGGCGCTCCAGCGGCTCTGGGTGCCGGGGATCCGGTCTGGGTTGGCGGTGAGGAACTCGTTCCACTTGCCCCACGGGTGCTCCTCGATCGGGCACACGAGCGGCTGCAGCTCCTCGATCAGCTCGGCGCGGCGCGCGGCGGTGAAGGACGCGCTGACGCCGATGTGCTGCAGCTCGCCGTCGGCGTACAGGCCGAGCAGCAGGCTGCCGAGCAGCGGCGCCTCCGGGGTCGACGTCTTGTGCTCGCGGTAGCCCGCGACCACGACGTCGGCCGTGCGCTCGTGCTTGACCTTCATCATGGTGCGACCGTTCTGGACGTACGGCGCGTCGAGCGGCTTGGCGATCACCCCGTCGAGCCCGGCGCCCTCGAACTCCTCGAACCACTGCCCGGCCTCGACCGGGTCGGTGGTGGTGCGGGTCAGGAAGCACGGGCCGCCGTCGAGATGGGCGAGCGCCTGCTCGAGGGCGGCGCGGCGCTCGGCGAGCGGCCGGTCGACGTACGACGTGTCGCCCAGCGCGAGCAGGTCGAAGGCCACGAACCCGGCGGGTGTCTTCTCGCTGAGCATGTCGACGCGCGACTTGGCCGGGTGGATGCGCTCCTGGAGGACCTCGAACTCCAGCCGCTCGCCGACGGCCACGAACAGCTCTCCGTCGAGCACGATCCGCTCCGGGAGCTGCTCCTTGATGGCGGCGACCAGCTCGGGGAAGTAGCGGGTGAGGGGCTTGGTGTTGCGGCTGGTGAGCTCGACCTCGTCGCCGTCGCGGAACACGATGCAGCGGAAGCCGTCCCACTTGGGCTCGAAGCTGAGGCCCCCGTGCCTGGCCGGGTCGGGGATCCCCTTGACCGCCTTGGCGAGCATCGGCTGGACGGGTGGCATCACGGGCAGGTCCACGCCGCGACCCTAGTCCTCGCCACGGAGGGTGAACGACCGCAACCGGTCGCCGGCGAACCACACCCCGCCGACGGTCACGACCAGGCTGGCGGCGATCGCCCACGGGAGGTTGGTGGGGTCGGGCAGCTCGGTGGAGATCTCGTGCCCGATCCGCAGCCCCCACTGGGCGACGCTCAGCCACGCGACGCCGCTGAGGAGGTTGCCGAGCAGTCCCTCCCAGATGAGCACGAAGAGCAGCGAGACGATCACCGCGTGCCGGGTGACGGCGGAGACGGCGAGGAAGAGTGCGGAGTACGTCGTGCCGGCGACGACCGCCGCGAGCCCGGCGGCGAGCGCGCGGTCACCGCCGCCCGCGACGAGGGCCGAGACGTAGAGGGGGAGCGCTCCAGCAAGCATGGTCGCGGCCCAGGCGACGACCCACTTGCTGAGCGCCACCGAGTGCCTGCTGACCGGCTTGGAGAGCAGGTAGACGATCGACCCGTCGTCCACCTCCGGCCCCAGGACCGACGAGGCAGCGAGCACGGCCACGAGCGGCAGCACGACCGGGTAGCCCAGGCCCGGCAGCAGCGGCCACGCTGCCTCGGCGTCGGTGAGCGCGGCGACGGTGACCGTCAGGGCGATGAGCAGCACGGGGAACGCCAGCAGCAGCCAGAACCGGCGCCGACCGAGCAGCGCCTGTGCGGCCAGCTTGATGATCGTGGAGTTCATCGGGTCCTCACCTCGCCACCAGGTAGGCGAAGACGCTCTCCAGCGACTCGTCGCTGGGGGAGAGGTCGTAGAGGCTGAGGTCGGCCGTCCGCGCCCACCGGGGGAGCCCGACGGCGAAGCTGCCGAGGTCGTCGACCTGGACGTCGAGGCCGCCGTCTGGTCGCAGGCGTACGGCGCGCACGGACGGCTGGGCGATCAGCAGGGCGGCGAGCGCCCGGTCGTCGCTGGAGGTGATGGCGTACTTGACCGGCCGATCGGTCATCAGCCGCCGGATCGCCCCGAAGTCGCCGGAGGCGGCGTGCCGCCCGGAGACGACCACCTCGATGTGGCGGGCGAGGCGCTCGACCTCCTCGAGGATGTGCGAGCTGAAGAGCACCGTGCGGCCCTCGTCTCCGAGGCGTCGGAGCAGGTCCATGAGGTGCATCCGCTGGCGTGGGTCGACCCCGTTGAAGGGCTCGTCGAGCATCAGCACCGCCGGGTCGTGGACCAGTGCGGCGGCGATCTTGATCCGCTGCCGCATGCCCTTGGAGTAGGTGTCCATGCGGCGACCGGCGGGCTCGACCATGTCGACGACCCCGAGGATCCGCTCGGTGGCGGCGGACGCGTCGGGCAGCCGGTGCAGGTCGGCGTTGGCCCGCACGAACTGGCGCCCGGTGAGGTAGCCGAAGCTCAGCTCGCGCTCGGGGACCAGGCCGATCCGGCGGTAGGCCTCGGTGTGTCGCCACACGGGCTCGCCGTCGAGGGTGACGGTGCCGGCCGACGGGGCCAGGAAGCCGGTCATCATCGCCATCAGGGTCGTCTTGCCGGCGCCGTTGGGGCCGAGCAGCCCGGTCACGCCGGGGCCGATGGTGAGCGAGACGTCGTTGACGGCGACGACGTTGCCGAACCAGCGCGAGACCGACTCGAGCACCAGCGTGCTCTCCGGGCCGCTCACTGGGACCCCACCTTGAGGAAGCGGGCGACGATGGCAGCGAGCCCGACCCCCGCGATCAGCACCGCGACGGCCAGGTAGGCCACGACCCACCCGCCCTCGGGCGGCGTGAAGACCTCGACACCCGCGTCCCAGGCGGAGGCGAGGCCGTTGGTGAGGGACCAGGGGGACGCCAGCCCGGCGGCGACGCCCACCTGCTCGGCGCCCTCCTCGGACGCGATGGCCTGGACCGCGGTGACCACGCCCGGCACGACGACGAGCGCCACGATCGAGCCGACCACCGCGAAGCCGCGCCGCAGCGACACCGACGAGATGAAGCCGGTGATCCCGGCCAGCATCGACGACACCAGCAGCAGCAGCGCGACGGCCTTGAGGAGGTCGGTGGTCTGGTCGCTGACGTCGAGCCCGGCGAGGAGGCCCCCGGCGTACAGGACGAGCACGGGCAGCACGGTGAAGACCAGCAGCGCGGTCGTGAGCGACGCCCAGCGGGTGAGTGCGACGACGTACGCCGGGAGTGGCCGCGCGAGGTAGAGCACGATCGAGCGGTAACGCAGGTCGCGGGAGAACAAGACCGGCGCCTGGGCGGCGGCGAAGAGGCTGACCAGCAGCTGGGTCTGGTTGGTGTAGCCGGCGTAGGTGAGCGGCAGGTCCGAGAGGCCGACGAGGGTGACGACGCCGACGACGATGGCGGCCGGCAGCGTGGAGAGCCCCAGAAGCAGGAAGGGCAGGATCTTGGACTTGCCCGACCGGCCGAGGCCGAAGGCGTGGCGCAGGCCGGTGACGAAGAGGGTGCGGGCGATGGTCGCGACACCGTCGCGGGGGCCGTCGTAGTGGCGATAGCCCAGGTCGTGGATGACTCCGGCGCGGTCAGCCACGCGGACCACCTCCCGGGATCGGGTCGCCGAGCGGGACGTCGTCGTGGAACACGTCCTCGAGGTGACGCCGGTCGGGCTGCAGGCGCATCAGCCCCAGCCCCAGGTCGGCGGCGGTGTCGCGGACCAGGTCGTGGACCGAGACCCCGGCGGGTGCCGGCTCGACGGCGATGGCCGTGCCGCGGGGGCGGCAGGTGAGCCCGGCCGCGGCGAGCGCCTCGCCGAAGCGGTCGCGCTCGGTGGTGCCGCCCACCACCTCGACCAGCAGGCTGCCCGTCTGCTCCAGGAAGTCGCCGGTCGCACTCGAGCGGAGGAGGTGGCCGGCGTCGAGCACGACGACGTGGTCGCTGACCTGCTCGAGCTCGCCGAGCAGGTGGGACGTGACCAGGACGGCGATGCCGAAGTCGCTGCCGATGCGGCGGACGAGCCCGAGCATGTCGGTGCGCGCGGCGGGGTCGAGGCCGTTGGTCGGCTCGTCGAGGAACACCAACCGCGGGTCGTGGACGAGGGCCTGGGCGAGCTTGGCGCGCTGCTTCATGCCGGTGGAGTAGCCCCCCATCGGCCGGTAGCGCTCCTCGTCGAGGCCGACGTGGCGCAGCACGTCGGCCGACCGCTCCCGCGCCGCGGACGCCCCGAGACCGGACATGCGGGCCATGTGCACGACGAACTCGCTCGCGCTCACGTCGGGCGGCAGGCAGTCGTGCTCGGGCATGTAGCCCACCAGCCGGCGGATCTCCTGGCCCTCGGTGGCGATGTCGTGGCCCAGCACCCGGGCGCCGCCGGAGGTCGGCTCGAGGAGGCCCAGCAGGATCTTGATCAGCGTGGACTTGCCGGCCCCGTTGGCACCGACGAGGCCGGTCACCCCGTCGCCGACCTCGATGTCGAGGTCGGTCAGGGCATGGACCTGCCCGTAGTGCTTGGTGAGCCCGGTGGTCTCGATGACCTGCCCACTGTCCCCCGTCATGCCCCCGACGCTAGCGGGGTCCGCCGACACCGCGCATCAGGAATGCCCCTGAGGCGTGTGCGGGTTCTGTGAAGGTCGTCCCGGGTGGACCCCGGACTCTGTGCCATGCGCGGCCCGTCGGCGCGGCGAGTGTGCGTGGAAGCACCGTCCGGGCCCGCGGGTGGTGCTTCCAACGCACACTCGTGCCGGTCCGCGAACGTGGCGGTGGGCCTGTGCGGCCCGCGGCCCGCCGGGCTCTAGGCTTTGTCGCCTATCCCCGGTTGGTCTGCCGGCAGGGCCCGCCTGACTTTGAATCAGGACTAGCGACGTAGGTTCGACTCCTACCCGGGGAGCTCGGTCCCCCCCGCTCCTGCCTCCCCGGCGAGCGGTGAGCCAGCCACCTCGACGGCGCGGGAATTGTGGCCTGCTCACCGCCCGGGCGGTGAGCCGGGCGGGTCGGGCGGGAACTCGTCCATCGAGTGCCGCGACCCGTCCGGGCCGTACGCGAACCACGCACCCCCGGGCACGAAGGGGGTCTCGACGGGCGGGTCCACCGGAGGGAGCTCCGCCCGCGACGAGGCCACCAGGTCGTCCTCCCAGAACACGATGAAGGGCTGGTGTTCCGGGTCCAGCGGCCCGAGCAGGTCGGTGAAGTAGTCCTGCGGCGCGAGCTCGAGGTGGTGGCGGAGCAGCACCCGGTCCCACTCGTGGGGCGACACCAGGACGGTGACGGTCCACTGCTCTCCGTCGCCCCAGTCGAGAGCGAGCTCGAGCCGACCGGGCGCCACCTCGCGAACCGCGCCCTCACCGGCCAGGCCGTCGAGCAGCACCTGCCATCGCTCTGCTGCGTCGGGCAGGTCCTCGATCGACCGCGGGCGCGCCCCGGACCGGTGCTGTGCGACCAGCGTGTGGGCGGCGCTCTCGACGCGGTGCGCCACCACCGGCGCGTACGCCGCGGGGTCGTCGTACCCGCTCAGCCTGCGCCACTCGGCGTCGACGGGGAGGAGGAACGAACCCTCGGTCGGTACGCCGTCCAGCTCGGGGTCTTCGGGCAGGTCCAGGACGAAGGAGACCTCCAGCATGTGCGCGTGCTCCCCGGGCACGAGCCGGGCGGAGGTGACGCGCACGTCGCGCCCGAAGCCGTCGTACCGGTCGATGCCGTCGTCGGCCTGCCCGTAGGGGTCGTCCGGGTCGATCCCCGTGGGAGACGGGTTGGTCAGGATCGCCACCAGCTCGCCCACGTACGCCGCGTCGTCCATCGCCCCATCCTGCCCGCGGCCCGGGGCGCGTGTCCGGAGATCTGCCGGACGAGCACGACGCAGGCAGTTCGCCGGTCGCGCCGCCCGGGTCACGCCTGCGAGCGGGCGAGGCGCGACGAACTGCCTTCTCTGTGCGCGCGACCGTGGGACCGCCCGCGCGGAACCACGGAGAGGCGTCGCTGGCAGACTGCGGGCATGGACAACCTCACCGTGATCGTCCTCGCTGCCGGCGGCGGCACCCGCATGAAGTCCAAGACGATGAAGGTCCTGCACCCCATCGGCGGACGCAGCATGATCGGGCACGTCCTGCGGGCGGTGCAGGCCGTCGAGCCGGAGCGCATCGTCGCGGTCGTCGGCCACCAGCGCGAGCAGGTCGGGCCGCACATCCACGAGCTGGTGCCCGACGCCGTGCTCGCGGTGCAGGAGACCCAGGACGGCACCGGCCACGCGGTCCGGATGGCCATGGAGGCCCTGGGCGAGGACGGTCCCACGAGCGGGACGGTGATCGTCGCGGCCGGGGACACCCCGCTGCTGCGCGGGGAGAGCCTGCAGGCCTTCGCGCACGAGCACGAGGCGGCCCAGCGGGCGGTGAGCATCCTGTCGGGGATCGTCGCCGACCCGTTCGGCTACGGCCGGATCATCCGCAACGACGAGGGCGACGTCGAGGCCATCGTCGAGGAGAAGGACGCCAGCCCCGAGCAGCGCGAGATCGCCGAGATCAACTCCGGCATCCTCGCCTTCGACGCCGAGTTCCTCCTAGACGCGCTGGGCCGGATCACCAACGACAACCACAAGGGCGAGTACTACCTCACCGACACCGTCCAGATCGCCCGCGAGGCCGGCCTGACCGTCGGCGCGCACACCATCGACGACGTCATGCAGACCGAGGGCGCCAACGACCGCGCCCAGCTCGCCGAGCTCGGCCGCGAGCTCAACCGCCGCATCGTCACCCAGTGGATGAAGGACGGCGTCACCGTCATGGACCCGGCCACCACGTGGATCGAGGCCGACGTCCAGCTCGCCCAGGACGTCACGATCCTGCCCGGCACCCAGCTGCTCGGCGCCACCGTGGTGGCCGAGGACGCCGTGATCGGCCCGGACACCACGCTCAAGAACTGCGAGATCGGCGCGGGGGCCCGCGTCGTACGCACGCACGGCGAGCTCGCCGTCGTCGGCGACCGGGCGACGGTCGGACCCTTCGCCTACCTGCGCCCCGGCACCCAGCTCGGGATCGGGGGCAAGATCGGCACCTTCGTCGAGACCAAGAACTCCCGGATCGGCGACGGCGCCAAGGTGCCGCACCTCTCCTACGTCGGGGACGCCGAGATCGGTGACGGCACCAACATCGGCGCCGGCACGATCTTCGCCAACTACGACGGCGTCGCCAAGCACCGCACGGTCGTCGGGCGGCAGGCGAGGACCGGCTCCAACAACACCTTCGTCGCCCCCGTCACGATCGGTGACGGAGCGGGCACCGCGGGCGGCACCGTCGTACGCCGCGACGTCCCGCCGGGCGCGCTGGCGGTCAGCAGCGGCCCCCAGCGCAACATCGAGGGGTGGGTCGCATCACGTCGTCCCGGGACCGCCCAGGCGCAGGCCGCGGCGTCGGCCGGGGAGGCGTCCGTCACAGGTGAACAGCAGGTGGACCCCGGGGTTGGGCCAGACGGCCGGAGTGAGTCACAATCCTGACGTCGACACTCCACCCCCGAATGAGGAGTCGCAGCCGGTGACCGGACTCAAGAAGACGACCGAGAAGAACCTGATGGTCTTCAGCGGCCGGGCCCACCCCACGCTGGCCGCCGAGGTGGCCACGACGCTCGACACGGCGCTGGTGCCGCAGTCGGCGTACGAGTTCGCCAACGGCGAGATCTACGTCCGCTACGAGGAGTCGGTGCGCGGGTGCGACGCGTTCGTCATCCAGAGCCACACCTCGCCGATCAACGAGTGGATCATGGAGCACCTGCTCATGGTCGACGCGCTCAAGCGGGCGTCGGCCAAGCGGATCACCGTGGTCATGCCGTTCTACGGCTACGGCCGCCAGGACAAGAAGCACCGCGGCCGCGAGCCGATCTCGGCCCGCCTGATCGCCGACCTCTTCAAGACCGCGGGCGCCGATCGGCTCATCACCGTCGACCTGCACGCCGACCAGATCCAGGGCTTCTTCGACGGCCCCGTCGACCACCTGATGGCGCTGCCGATCCTGGCCGACTACGTCCGCGACAAGTACGGCGACCAGCCGCTCGCCGTCGTCTCGCCCGACGCCGGCCGGATCAAGGTCGCCGAGCGCTGGTCGGCCCGCCTCGGCGGTGCCCCGCTGGCCTTCATCCACAAGACCCGTCGCACCGACGTGGCCAACGAGGTCGTCGCCAACCGCGTCGTGGGTGACGTCAAGGGCCGCATCTGCGTCCTGACCGACGACATGATCGACACCGGCGGCACCATCGTGAAGGCCGCCGAGGCGTGCATCGAGGAGGGCGCCGCGGGCGTCATCATCGCCGCCACCCACGCGATCCTCTCCGACCCCGCCGTCGACCGCCTCAAGAACTGCTCCGCCGCCGAGATCGTGGTCACCAACACGCTCCCGGTCGCCGCCGACAAGCAGTTCGACAAGCTGACCACCCTCTCGATCGCACCGCTCATCTCGCGGGCGATCAAGGAGGTCTTCGAGGACGGCTCCGTTACCTCCATGTTCGACGGTCACGCGTAGGAGCCCTGCGAGGAACGAGCAGGGGTCCGTCAGGCGGGAGATCGAGCAGCCCCGCGACCGAGCCCGCGAGGTCGCGACGGGCGTGTCGAAATCCGCGGTGGGGGGCACGCCCCGGACGGCGCTGGCCCGGACGTGGAGAGCGTGGACCGTGATGGCGGCCCCACAGGTCCACCGGGTGGACCACAGGGGCCGCGCTCGGGCCGACGGCCCGGGCAGCCAGTACGCCGAGGGCGAACGCGCCGTACAAATGGCGTGCCGTCGCGCGACCCCGGGCGTACCGTCGCGCGGGTGCCCCTGACCGACACCCCTGCCGTCCAGGCGCGCGACCTGCGCCGCACCTTCCGCAGCCGCTCCGGCATCTGGCGCCAGACCCGCAGCGAGGTCGAGGCGGTCAAGGGGGTCAGCTTCGAGATCGCGCCGGGGGAGCTCTTCGGACTGCTGGGCCCCAACGGGGCGGGCAAGACCACCACGATCAAGATGCTGATCACGCTCCTGATCCCGACCTCGGGCAGCGCGTCGGTGCTCGGTCGCGACGTCGTGACCGACGTGCGCGAGGTGCGCAGCCGCATCGGCTACGTCTTCGGCGGCGACCGCGGCCTCTACGAGCGCCTCACCGGGCTGGACAACCTGCGCTACTTCTCCGAGCTGTACGGCGTCCCGCCACGCGAGCAGCGGGCCCGCATCGGCTCGCTCCTCGAGCTCGTCGGGCTGACCGGCCGCGAGGGCGAGAAGGTCGAGGGCTACTCCCGCGGCATGCGCCAGCGGCTGCACATCGCGCGCGGGCTGCTGCACGACCCGGACGTGTTCTTCCTCGACGAGCCGTCCATCGGCATCGACCCCGTCGGCGCCCGCGAGCTGCGCGCGACGATTGCCGGGCTGCGCGACCAGGGCAAGACGGTGCTGCTCACCACCCACTACATGTTCGAGGCCGACGAGCTCTGCGACCGGATCGCGGTGATCCGCTCCGGGGAGATCGTCGCCGAGGGCACGCCCGACGAGCTCAAGGAGCTGGTGAGCGCCGGCCGGGTCCTCGAGGTCGAGACGTACGGCGTCCACGACCACGTCCTCGACCGGCTGCGGGTCGTGCCCGGGGTCCGCTCCGTCGTCGTCGAGGAGCGCGGCCAGCTCCAGGTGCTCGTCGTGGCCTCCGAGCCCGGGGCCGAGGTCACCCAGCCGGTGCTGGGCGGGCTGGACGAGACCCGCGTCGGTCGGGTCAGCCACCGCGACCCGACGCTCGAGGACGCCTACGTCGAGCTGGTCACCCGGACGGGCGCATGATCCGGCTCCGCCAGCTGGCCGTCTGCTACTGGCTGCAGCTCAAGATCCTGCTGTTCTCGCCCTTCGAGGGATTCCTCGCGGTGGTCTTCCCACTGATGTTCGCCACCGCCGCGATGCTCGTCTACGAGGTCGGCGGCGACCCGGAGGCGATCTTGTACGCCGCCATCGGGGCCGCGGCGATGGGCATCTGGACGTCCCAGACCGTGAGCGCCAGCACCCTGGTCCAGCGCGAGCGCTGGGCCGGCACCCTCGAGCTCGTGGTCGCCGCACCGACCCGCTTCTCGCTGGTGCTGCTGCCGATCACGTTCGCGATGGCCACCATCGGCCTCTACAGCGTGGTCGCCACGATCCTGTGGAACTGGTGGCTCTTCGACGTCCGGCTCCAGGTCGAGAACTGGCCGCTCTTCGTCCTCAGCATCCTGATGGCCACCGTCACCATCGCGCTCTTCGGCTTCCTGCTGTCTGTCACCGCCGTCCGCTACCGCACGTCGTGGGCGCTGGGGGCCGCGCTCGAGTACCCGGGGTGGCTGCTGTGCGGCTTCGTCGTCCCCCTCGACCTGCTGCCCGCCGCGGTGCTGCCGTTGTCGTGGATCCTGGCCCCGACCTGGGCCGTGGAGGGCATGCGCGCCTCGGCCGCCGGGGAGAGCCCGTGGCTCGACCTCGCGATCTGCGGGCTCGTCGGCCTGGGGTACGCCGCCCTGGCCGCGTATCTCGGCGTACGCCTCATCGACTCCGCCCGCCGCGACGCGACGCTGGCCCTGACGTGAGGGGGCACGCATGGTGAGCCTGCGCATCTTCTTCATCGGCGGCCTGATGAGCTACCGGGCGATGTTCGGCTGGATGAACCCGTGGATCTTCGTCCCCGCGCTGCTGGTCTCGCCGATCTGCCAGATCCTGCTCTTCGCCTTCATCGGGCGCAGCGCCGGCGTCGGGGACGACGAGTTCTACGTCATCGGCAACGCGCTCAACTACGCCGCGATCCCGTGCCTGTTCGCGATGGCGTCGACGATCGCGGGGGAGCGGTTCTCGCAGACGCTGGGGCTGGTGATCGCCACGCCCGCGCGCCGGGTGCCGCTGTTCCTCGGCCGCGCCCTGCCGGTGATCGCCAACGGCTGGGGCGTCGCGATGTTCGGCGTGGTGGTGGGGTCGCTCCTGCTCGACACCGACATCCCCACCAGCGCCTGGCCCCTGATCGCGCTGGTGGTCGCGGTCGGCTCGCTGTCCTCCACCGGCCTGGGCCTGGTGATGGGCGCGATCAACCTCGTCTACCGCGAGGGCGCGACGCTGGGCAACGTCCTCTTCCTGGTGCTGCTGATCTTCACCGGCACCAACGTCGCCCTCGACGACCTGCCCGGCTGGATGGCCGCCGTCGGTCGCTGCCTGCCGCTGACCCATGCCATCGAGGCCACCCGGATGCTGGGCGACGGTGCGACCTGGGGCGCGGTCCGGGGACTGGTCGCCACCGAGCTGCTGATCGGCCTCGCGTACGTCGTCGTGGGGCTGTCCTCGATCCGGGTGCTCGAGCGGCTGAGCCGCAGCGGCGCCACCCTGGACCGGATCTGAGCCACGATTCGACCTGCGGCGCACCCCGGCCGTAGGCTTGGGAAGTTGCCTCGGCGAGGGAGCTCGACTCCGTGATCGACAGGGCAGATGCTGGCTCGCGCCGCGTCTCCTGTCGGGAGCGCGGCGTTCTTCGTCTCCCGGGGTCCCCCACGAGTTCCGTTGCACTGAGGAGAAGAACATGGCTGCCGAGAAGATCACCGCAGAGACCCGCACCGAGTTCGGCAAGGGTGCCGCCCGTCGCATCCGCCGCGACGACAAGATCCCCGCCGTCATCTACGGCCACGGCAACGAGCCCGTCCACGTGACCCTGCCGGGCCACCAGACGATGATGGCGCTCAAGCACGGCGGCTCCAACGCGCTGCTCGAGCTCGACGTCGAGGGCTCCAACCAGCTCGCGCTGGCCAAGGAGGTCCAGGTCGACCCGATCCGCCGGGTCATCGAGCACATCGACTTCGTGGCCGTCCGCCGCGGCGAGAAGGTCACCGTCGACGTCCCGATCCACGTCGTCGGCGACGCCGCCCCCGACACCCTGGTCGTCACCGAGAACTCGGTCATCTCCGTCGAGGCCGAGGCGACCCACATCCCCGAGTTCTTCGAGGTCTCGGTCGAGGGCGCCCCCGTCGGCACCCAGATCCACGCCAGCGAGATCACCCTCCCGTCGGGCACCACGCTGCTCGCCGACGGTGAGCTCCTCATCGTCAACGTCACCCAGCAGATCTCCGCGGAGGCGCTGGAGGCCGAGCTGGCCGAGGCCGAGGACGACCTGGGCATCGAGCACGACGTCTCGGACGCCGAGATCGCCGAGGCCCAGACCGAGGCCGCGGCCGAGGACGCTGCGGTCGAGGCCGACTCCGCCGAGTGACCTCACCGATCCACTGGCCGCGCCGCACCGGGTTCCCCGGTGCGGCGTTCGCCATTGCGGGTGATGCCGTCCGCCGGTGGCGCGTCAGGTGGTCCCGCTCACGGCGGCCCGAGGGCGGCTGGGAGGATGAGCACATGAGTGACGACGTGTGGCTGGTGGTCGGCCTGGGCAACCCGGGACCGACCTACGCGGGCCACCGCCACAACGTCGGCTACCTCGTCACCGACGAGCTCGCCGACCGGATGGGCTCGCCCTTCCGGGCCCACAAGAGCGGTCGCGCCGACGTGGTCGAGGGTCGGCTCACGCCG
This sequence comes from Nocardioides terrigena, assembly GCF_003047265.1. Classification (GTDB taxonomy): domain Bacteria; phylum Actinomycetota; class Actinomycetes; order Propionibacteriales; family Nocardioidaceae; genus Nocardioides; species Nocardioides terrigena. The sequence continues at coordinate 685,544 of NZ_PZYY01000001.1, forward strand.
CCCGGCGCCCCCGGTCCCCGCGTGGTCCTGGCCCGGCCCCGGTGCTACATGAACGAGACCGGCGGGCCGGTCAAGGCGCTCGCCACGTTCTACAAGGTCCCGGTCGACCGGGTGGTCGCCGTCCACGACGAGCTCGACATCGCCTTCGGCACCCTGCGGACCAAGCTGGGCGGTGGCGACAACGGGCACAACGGGTTGCGCTCGATGCGCTCGAGCCTGGGCACCGGGGACTTCTACCGCGTGCGTTGCGGGATCGGCCGTCCGCCGGGACGCCAGGACGTCGCCGACTTCGTGCTCTCCAACTACTCCGCCGCGGAGCGCAAGGACCTGCCCTTCCAGGTGATGGACGCCGCGGACGCCGTCGAGTCGCTGGTCACCGACGGGCTCGAGAAGACCCAGCAGCGCTTCAACTCCTGACCTTCCGCGCGCTCACCCGGCGGGTCGGACCACCACCACGGCGTACTCCTGGCCACCGCCACCGGCGAGGGCCGCACCCGAGACGCCGGGGACGAGCACCGGGGAGGAGCGGTTGACCGTCGTGCCGTCGCCGACCTGACCGGCACCGTTGGAGCCCCAGCCCATCACCCGGCCGTCCTCGAGCACGGCCATGCCGGTGTCGCGGCCGGACCCGATCGAGACGACCGAGGTGAGGTTGCGGACGGCGACCGGACGCGTCCTGGTCGTCGTGGTGCCGTCGCCGAGGTTGGCGCGGTAGTTGCGTCCCCAGGAGGCGACGGTGCCGTTGGTGCGCAGGGCGTAGGAGTGGTGGGCCCCGGCGATGACCTGCTGGACGCCGGTGGTGACCTGGACGGGTGACCTCCGGTCTGTCTTGGTGCCGTCGCCGACCTGCCCGTAGTCGTTGGAGCCCCAGGCCCAGACCGTGCCGTCGTCGCGCAGCGCGAGGCCGTGGTCGCGACCGCCGGCGATGCCCGTGACGCCGGTCAGGGCACCCACCCGGACGGGCGTCGTACGCCGCGTGGCCGTGGCGTCGCCGAGCTGGCCCTCGTCGTTGCGTCCCCAGGCGACGACGGTCCCGTCGGCGCGCAGGGCGTAGCTCATGTTGCGGCCGGCGGCGATGGCAACGGCGTTCGTCAGCCCCACCACCGTGACGGGCGTGCGCCGCAGCGTGGTCGAGCCGTCCCCGAGCTGTCCGTCGGCGTTGAGCCCCCACGTGCGCACGGTGCCGTTGGCGAGGAGCGCCAGCGAGTGGTTGTGTCCCGTCTCGACGGCGGTGACGCCGGCCAGCCCCGGCACCTGCGTCGGCCTCGGACGGTTGGTCCTGTCGTTGAAGCCGAGCTGGCCCTGCTGGTTGCTGCCCCAGACCCAGACCGTGCCGTCGGCGCGCAGCGCCGCGACGTGCTCGCGGCCGCCGTGCAGGTCGACCACGTCGGCGAGCCCCGTCACCGGGCCCGGCGTACGCCGGGCCGTCGTGGTGCCGTTGCCGAGCTGGCCGAACGAGTTGCCGCCCCAGGTCCACGGGACCCCGCCGGGGTCGATCGCCGCGGCGGCGGCCGCCCGAGCCCCGGCCGGTCCGGGGGCGACGAGCCCGAGCATCACGAGGGTCGCGGCGTAGCCGACTCCCCGGCGTGTCAGTCCATGGTGCGTCACGGCGCAGCCTTCCTTCGGGTGTGGCTCGACGCTAGGCACCGGTCGGGCGGTGCGCACCATCGAAATCGGGGGTCCTCACGTTGTCGAGCACGGTCATCAGCCTGCGCGGCGCAGCAGGATCGTCCACATGGTCGCGTTGGAGGACGAGGCGTTGGCGGTGGCGGTGAGGCCGCCGTACGGTCCGGCGGACACCGGGGCACCGGAGTCCGCGAGGACGCTGCAGACGCGTCCGGCGTTCGCGCTGCAGGTGGCCTGGCGTCCGGTGACTCCCGCCGGCAACGTGAACCCCGTCGTCGCCGACGACTTGTCGGCCCAGTAGGAGACCGCCCAGTCACCCGCCCCGGCCGCCACGGTCGGCGTGGTGTGTCCGGAGCGGAGCACCGACTCCGACGCCTTGGCGACCACCGGCGCGAGCATGTCGCCCGAGTAGGCCGCCACCGTGAGGGTGTACTTGGCGGGCGCGTCCATCGCGAACCGCACCACTCGACCGGCGTCGCCGGCCACCGCGACCTTGGACCAGACGAGGGTCTGCATCGACCCGGAGGTCGCGGTGTCGACCAGCGTCCACCCGGTCACGCCGGTCGTCGAGCCGACGACCCGCATGGTGTCGTTGAGGCTCAGCACCATCAGCAGCCGGTCACCCGCCGCCGTGCCCGTGGGGACGAGGGTGTTGGGCGTGGACACGTTGCCCTGGTTCGCACTGCTGCCGACCAGCGCGATGGGGCGCACCCCGACCGGGTCGGCGGTGCGGGCGGTGGTCCCGGTGCCGCCGTCGTTGTCGGTCACCGTCAGGGTCACGGTGCGGGCGCCGCCCGTGGCGTAGGCGTGGCTGGCGGAGGAGCCGGTCGTCGTGTCGGTCGCACCGTCGCCGAAGTCCCAGGCGTACGACGCGACGGTGCCGTCGCCGTCACCGGACCCGGCGGCGTCGAAGGTGCACTCGAGGAACGAGCAGCTCACGGTGAAGGCCGCCGTCGGGGCGGCGTTGGTGCGCGACACCGCCACGGGGACGACGAGCGACCCCTGGGTGCCCTCGTCGTCGGTCACGGTCAGGGTGACCTCGCGGGTCCCGGACGTCCCGAAGTCGTGTCCGGTGGTCGCGCCGGTGCCGGTGCTGCCGTCGCCGAAGTCCCAGGTGTACGACGCGACCGCGCCGTCGGCGTCACTCGACCCGGAGCCGTCGAAGTCGCAGTCGGTGCTGTCGCACTGCACCGTGAAGGACGCCGTCGGGGCCTGGTTGGGCTCGACGGTGCGGAGCACGATCGACCAGGTCGTCGCGGTCGCGCTGGCGCCGTCGGCCGTGGCGACCAGCCCGCCGTACTGCCCGGTGGGGACCGCTGCGCCGGAGTCGGCGAGCGAGCTGCAGATGCGGCCGGTGCCGGTGCTGCAGAGCGCGTGCCGCCCGGTGGCCTGCGACGGGAGCGTGAATCCGGTGGTCGTGCTGGTCTTGTCGGCCCAGTAGGACACCACCCACGACCCGGCCGGGGCGTCCACCGTCGGCGTGGCGTGGCCGGTGCGGCTGACGGTCTCCGCGAGGTCGGCGTGGACGAGCGACCCGCTCCGCACCCCTGAGTACGCGGCCACGGTCAGCGTGTACTTGGCGGCTGCATCGAGGGTGATCGTCGCCCGACGGTTGGCGTCGGCGGCGGTGGCGACCTTCGTCCAGACCCGCGTCTGCATGGTGCCCGACGTCGTCGTGTCCAGCAGCGTCCACCCGGTGACCCCGGTCGGCGAGGACAGCACGCGGTTGGCGGCGTTGAGCGACAGCACCATGACGAGGCGGTCTCCCGCCGAGACGGTGGACGGGGTCGTGACGTTGGGCGTGCTGACGTTGCCCTGGTTGACCGCCCCGCCGACGTACGACACGGTGCTCGCCGTGGGCGCGGCGACGACCGCCCGCGTCACGGTGGTCTCGTCCGTGGCGCCGTCGTCGTCGGTGACCACCAGGGTGGTCGTGTAGGTGCCCGGCTGGGCGTACTCGTGGCTGGGCGTGCTCCCGGTGGCGGTCGTGCCGTCGCCGAAGTCCCACGCGTGGTCGGACACGCTGCCGTCGCCGTCGGTCGACGCCGTGGCGTCGAACTCGCAGGCGAGGAAGGTGCAGTCGACGTCGAAGCCCGCGGTGGGGGCGACGTTGGGCCGGACGACCGACACCCGCTGGGTGGTCGAGGAGGTGAGCCCGCCGTCGTCGGTGACGGTGAGTGTCACGTCGTAGTCGCCGGACTCCGCGAAGTCCTTCTGCGGCGTGGGGCCGCCGGCCTCCTCGCCGTCGCTGAACGTCCACTCCCAGGACTGGACGGCCCCGTCGCTGTCGGTCGACGTCCCGCCGTCGAAGGTGCACGAGGTGCCGGTGCAGTCCGAGGTGAAGGACGCCGACGGTGCGACGTTGGGCAGCACGGAGGCGAGGAAGACCGCGCGCCCCCGCCAGTCCCGCGTCGCGTCGGCGACCGTCGAGGTGCCCGTCGGGGCGCCGCCGGTGAACCCGATCCGTAGCAGCTGCCCGGTGGTCGAGCTGACGACGTACAGCGTGGAGCCGTCGAGGAACATGCCCCGGGTGCTGGCCCACGCGATGTTGCCGCCGGCCGCGGTGTACTCGACACCGCCGATGACGCCGCTGTCGGGGGAGAACCAGCGCCAGTAGAGCGAGGTCTGGCCGCTGCGGGTGTAGTAGATGCGCCCGTCGGCGTAGAACATGCCGGTGACCGAGCCCAGCTGGCCGTACCAGGTGGGCAGCACCCCGGCGTAGGTCTGACCGGTGGTGCCGCTGCCGGTCAGGACGGTGCTCCACAGCGGGTCGAGGTAGGGGTTGACCTGCACCGGCTCCCCGAACGCGACGCCGTCGAACGAGCGGCGGTAGAGGTAGCCGTCGGTCTGGCCGTAGAACAGGGTCCGGCCGATCATCACCGCGCCGCGGACGGCGGTCCAGTCGAACGTCCCGGTGCTCACGGTGCCCTGCGAGCCGACGCTCGAGCCGTCGAACGCGACGACGCTCGCGGACCGGGCGTTGGAACCGACCGCGGTGTCGACGATCTCCACGGCGTTGACCAGCGGGTCGCCGCTGACGCGGGTGAAGTCGATGTTGACGATGCCGTCGCTGGTGACGTCGAAGGACTTCATCGTGCCGCGGTTGACGCCCGGGTCGGCGTTGGGGTCGTAGCTGGACAGCCTGGTGACTCCGTCGACGAGGACGTTGAAGCGCCGGGTGGACGTTGACCGGCTGGCGAAGTAGAGGCGCACCTGGGTGGTCGTGCCGGCCGGGACCGGGAACGTCCACTGCATGTCCGTGCCGCCGCTGGGGTCGTAGCGCTCGGACGTCCAGATGCCCAGCGGGGTGGAGGCCGGGACGCCGGTCAGGCTGGTCGAGGTGAGCGCGCTCCTCGTGGCGACGGCGCTGCCCGTGTTGTGCAGGGTGCTGGACGTGCCGTTGTCGGCGACCCAGTCGGGACCGTTGTCCACCGAGGCGACCGCGGCGCCGCCGGCGTTGACGCGGTACAGCACGTCCGTGGCCGCGAGCGGCGCGCCCACGTAGACGTTGCCGGGCAGCGACCCGGTCGACTTCGACGCGGTGTTGGAGCCCTCGGCGTACGGGAAGAAGGCGATGCGGGGGCGCTGGTAGCGGCGGTTGCCGACCCAGTCGGTGTCGCTCACGACCCACACGCCGGCGTCGGTCTCGTAGATCTCGTACGCCGCCTCACCGCGCGGGTTGCGGCCGGGGTTCCACTTCAGGGGGACACCGCTCTGCGGGTCGAGGGCCGACAGGCCGGGCCGGGGCACGGCTCCCTGGCCGGCGCGGTCGGACCCGCTGGGGTTGTTCATCCAGCGGTTGTGGCCGCCGACGTAGACCGCCGCGCGGGTGATCTCGACGCCCCAGAGGGTGTCGCCGCCGGAGTTGGCCACCCAGGTCGCGGTCAGCGAGGTGCCGGTGGCGTAGGTCTCGAAGCGCGCGGCGGTGTCGCACAGCGTGCCGCTGTGCGGGCCGCCGGTGGTGGCCACGACGAAGAACGACCCGTCGGGCGACATCTCGACGTCGCGCATGTAGCTGTCGAACGCGCCGGGGGAGCAGATCGGCGTGTACTGCGTGGTGTACCAGGTGGGCAACACGGTCGCGGTCGGGCCGGTGAGGTCGATCATCACGATCTGGTCGCGTGCGACCCCGCCGACGGTGCGGTAGTTGCCCACGACGACCAGGCGGTCCCCGGCCGGCGTCAGGGCCGCCTCGCGCGGTCCGATCGGCGCCTTGGCGCCGGTGCCGGTGTTGTGGTTGCCGGCGGCGACGAGATTCAGGAACGGGTCACGAGCGCCGGTGGTGGCGTTGAGCGTGGCGAACTGCCCGGAGTCGACGCCGCCGAGCTTCTTGAAGAAGCCGCCGATGAACAGCCGGTTGTTCGGCAGCAGCTCCATCGTCTGGATGCTCCCCGACGTGCTGGGCGCCTTGAACGAGGGGACGGCCAGCCCGGTGTCGATGTCGAGCAGCTGGAGGTGGTTGGGGCCCTTGTTGTTGATCTTGGTGAAGTCACCGGCGACGTAGACGGTGTCGGGCGTGGGGCCCGGCAGCAGCTGCTGCACCTCCCCGTCGACGGTCGGGTTGAAGGTCCGGCTCACCACGCCCGTGGTCGCGTCGAAGGCGACGAGGTTCTGCCGGGCGAGGGGCGTGCCGTTCATCGGGTCCGCAACCTGGGTGAAAAGTCCGCCCGCGACCATCGTGCCGCCGACCTGGACGATCTTGTTGACCCCACCGTCGAGCACCCAGGGCGTCTTCTTGGAGGGGACGTCCCCGGGCATCCGGTCGGCGGCGGGTGCGGCGTCCGCCGCCGCGGTCACCAGAGGAGCGGCCGCCTGCGCCGCGGGTGCCTGGGCGCAGAGGGACAGGGTGAGCGCGAGGCCCGCCACCAGGGCGAGCAGCTGTCGTGACCGCACGATGTGTCTCCAGATGTTCGAGTGACGGACCCTCCCGCACGCAGCAGGAGGGTCCGCGGATCAATCTGCGGCCGAGGAGGACGTCGAGGTGGCGGCCGCCGCGGACTTGCCCACAATGGGTGAGGTCGGCGGCTCCGGCTTCGGCGCGCGGAACCCGCCCGGCCGGTACGTCGGGTCCTCGACCTGCGCGAGGGTGGGTGCGCCGAACATCGGCAGCCCGGTGGTGTGGCGCAGGACGCCCCACACCACGGGCAGCAGCAGGAGGGTGACCAGCCCGACGAGGGCGATCAGCCCCGGGTGGGTCTCGTGCTCACCCGCGCCCAGCGGCGCCCAGCCGGCCTTGTCGAGCAGCGCCACGCCCGACATGGTGAGCACGACGACGATCCCGCGCCGGATGATCGACTGCGGCACGCGCGGCGCCACCATGCTGCCGATGATCGTCCCGGGCACCGACCCGAGGACGAGCGGGACGAGGATGGCCCAGTCGAGCCCGTGGAGCGCGATGTTGGAGATCGCCGCGGCCATCACGAGGGGCACGGCCTGGACGAGGTCGGTGCCGACCAGCTTCACCGCGCTGAGGCCGGGGTAGAGCATCAGCAGCGCGATCATGATGACCGACCCGGAGCCGACGCTGGTGATGCCGACGAGGAGGCCGCCGAGGGCGCCGATCAGCAGCGTCGGGAGGGGGCGGACGACCGGGTCCGTGTCGTCGGAGTGGCTGCCGGTGCGCATCCGCCGCAGGTTGATGTAGAGCCGCAGGGCGTAGGTGGCCGCTGCGAAGAGCAGTGCGAAGCCGATGCACAGCTTGAGGGTGCGGTCGAGGCCGCCGGGGGGAGCCAGCCAGTTGATGAGGTAGGGCCCGAGCAGGGCCGTCGGCACCGAGCCGATCACGAGCCAGGTGGCGAGCCGCATGTGGGGGGAGCCCTCGCGCTTGTGCACGATCGCGCCGCCGGTCTTGTATACCGCCGCGGCCGTCAGGTCGGCGGTGACGACGGTGGCCGCGTCCCCGACGCCGAGGAAGATGAGGGCCGGTGTCATCAGCGCTCCACCGCCCATGCCGGTCAGGCCGACCACGACGCCGACGAGGAAGCCGGCCACGAGGATGGAGAGGAAAGCGGTCGTCACGAGGTCGCCCATGATCACCCTGTCGGTCTGCGGACGCGCCGCGTGCGGGCACGACGTCGCGTCGATGAAGTCGATGAAGGTGCATCACATACGGCGCCCCGGCCCGGGCCCCGGTCGCGGTCCGGAATCCCCCACAAGTTGGGGACGTGGGGTCCCGGAACCGGGTGGAACAGACCGCTTCCGGGGGTGACCGTGGCCACTCTCCCCGATTTGGGTGATAGGAGCCCGGATGGGCCAGTCGCGCCCCGCCGCCGGTCCTACGTTCCCGGGCAGGCGGCAGTGCGGCAGGGGACTGCGCCCTCACTAGGAGTGCAGGATGAACCTTCTTCACACAGGCACGCGGCGTCACGTCGCAGTCGCGGCGGTGGTCTCGATGGTGGCCACCGTCCTCGCGGCGGTCGGCCTGACCGCGAGTCCAGCGTCCGCCGCGGACGTCATCACCTTCCGCGCCGGGGCCGAGGCGACGTACAACCAGCCGACCGCGCGGGTGACGATCCCGGCGGCCGTCCGCGAGACCGACGGCATGCTGCTCTTCGTCACCAAGAACAACGCCGCGGCGACGGTGACGGTTCCGCCCGCTGGATGGGCGCTCGAGGGTCAGGTGACGGCCAGCACCGACACGCAGACCTTCCTCTACAGCAAGGTCGCGGTCGCCAACGACGCCGGTCGCAACGCGGCCGTCACGTTCTCGGCGACGACGAAGTCGACGATCACCCTCCTCGCCTACGACGGCACCGCGGCCGACCCGGTGTCCGCGTTCGCGTCCGCCGCCGAGACGGTCAACCGGGCGACGCACACGACACCCGTCGCCCAGGTCGGGACCGCCGGCTCGCTCGTCGTCTCCTACTGGGCCGACAAGTCCGCCTCGCTCACCACCGGATGGACCCTCCCGGCCGGCCAGACCCAGCGCAGCATCGCGCTCGGCACCGGCGCCGGGCGGATCACCTCCGTGGCATCCGACTCCAACGCCCCGTCGGGCGTCGGCCCCACCACGGCCCGCACCGCCACCGGCGCCGTCTCCACGGCCAAGGCCACCATGTGGACCGTGGTCCTGCAGGCCGACCAGACCGTCGCGCCCAACGTCGCGCCGGTGGCCTCCTTCACCGTGAGCTGCCCGCAGGCGACCTGCACCGTCGATGCGTCCGGATCGACCGACACCGCTCCGGGCACCGTGAGCTCCTACGCCTGGGACTTCGGCGACGGCACCACCGGCACCGGCGTGTCCACCACGCACACTTACGCCACCGGCGGTGCGAAGACCATCACGCTGCGGGTGACCGACAACCAGGGCCTGGTCTCGGCGCCGGCGACCCGCACGGCGAACCCGACCGTGACGACGGTCCCGTCCAGCGGCCAGCCCAACCACAACCGCCTCGTCCCGGACCGCCCGCGCACCAACACGCCGCGGATCAGCAACGGTGAGATCTGGGACATCGAGGTCGTGCCGGCGCTCAACCGCGTCTTCATCGCCGGCAACTTCACGTCGCTCGCCAACACCATCAGTCCCACGACGACCATCAACCAGGCCGGCCTGGCGAGCTACAACTACCAGACCGGTCTGATCGACACGAGCTTCCGCCCGACCTTCAACGGCGGTGTGTCCGCCGTCGAAGTGACGCCGGACGGCACCAAGCTCTTCGTGGGTGGCTCCTTCAACACCGTCAACGGCGTCGCCAAGCAGAAGGTCGCCAGCCTCAACCTCACCACCGGGGCCCCGCTGAGCACCTTCGGCTTCACCAACAGCACCAACAACCAGGTGCAGTCGCTCGCCGCCACCAACAGCACGCTCTATGTCGGTGGCCGCTACACCCGGATCAACGGGCAGCTCCGCACCGGCCTGGCCGCGGTCAACGCCGCCTCTGGTGTCGTCGACATGGCCTTCGACAACCAGCTCGCGGGTGGGATCGGCGTCAACGGCCAGCTCGGCGTCCCGCAGCTCAAGCTCACCCACGACGAGTCCAAGCTGCTCGTGGTGCACACCGGTCGCCAGATCGACGGCCAGGACCGGCTCGGCATGGGCATCATCGACACCGCCACCAAGGAGCTGCTGCCCTGGCGCAGCCAGCTGTGGGACGAGAACCTCGCCCGCGTCGGTGGCGTCACCCGCATCTACGGTGCGGACATCGCCCCCGACGACTCCTACTTCGTCGTGACGAGCGGCTCGGGCGGCGACGCCCCGCCGATCAGCGACACCGCGATCCGCTACCCGCTCACCGCTGCGGCGCTCCAGGACTCCGACGTGCAGCCGGCCTGGATCTCACGACACTTCGACAGCATCTACTCGGTGGCCATCACCGAGGTCGCGGTGTACGTCGGTGGGCACTTCGGCTTCATCGAGTCGCCGTCGTCCGACGACCCGTGGCCCGGCCTGGACAACGTCGGCTACGGCACGGGCCAGGGCCTGGCCGGCTACGGCCTCGGCGACCAGGTGGTCCGGCGCGACCACATCGCTGCCCTCAGCACCACCACGGGCAAGGCGCTCGAGTGGAACCCGAACGGCGGGTCCAACTCGTTCGAGGGCGACAAGGCCATGGAGGCCACGCCCCGGGGCCTGTTCATCGGTGGGGACGGCATGTTCAAGGGAGGCGTACGCACCGGCCGGGTCGGGTTCTTCGACTTCAACTCCGTGACCAACCCGCCCGCCCTGCCCGACACCACCATCACCACACCCATCGAGGGTCGCGTGGTCGCCACCAACACGCCGTTCGAGGTCACCGGCACGGCGCGCGTCGCCACCGGCAGCGTCGGACGGGTGCAGGTGCGGGTCCAGGACCGCGACAGCGGCCAGTTCCTCACGTCCGGCAACACGTGGACGAGCACCGCGACGTCGGTGAACGCCACCCTCGGCGCCGGCACCACGACCCGGTCGTGGACCCTCGGCAACCGGGTCGTGACGACCAACCGCAACCTGCTGATCTCCGCGCAGGCATTCACGGCTGCCGTCGGCGGCACCGGGGACTCCACCCAGGCGACGAAGAAGATCGAGTCGTTCGGCCTGGACGACCAGACGCCGACCACCGGGATCTCCGGCCCGAGCGGCATCCAGACCTCGACCACCTTCACGGTGACCGGCACCGCCAACGACGACAAGGGCGTCAACTCGCTGAGCTTCTGGTTCCGCGACGAGCAGAACCGCTACCTGCAGGCCGACGGGACGGTGGACGACATCTTCAACACCTTCCGTGGCACCCCCGACGTCATCGGCGCGACGGCGGCCACGTGGTCCTACGAGGTCACGCTTCCCCACGAGGGCGTGTGGCGCGGCAGCGCCACCGCGACCGACACCATCGGTCAGGCCGACCTCCGCAGCGCCACTCGCGACTGGACGGTCGACTCCACGGCCGTCTCCCCGACGGTGACCATCGCGGCCCCGGTCTCGATGACCCCGCCGTTCACGGTCCCGGCCCTCACGGTCGAGCCCGGCGGGCGGATGACCTTCTCCGGCACGGCGACCGACGACGAGGGCCTCAAGAACGTCGAGGTCACCTTCCGGAACTCCTCCACCGGTGAGAACCTCGGCAACGACTGCAGCTGGGGGCTCGGCATCAGCGCTGGCGCCTGCCGGGTGTCGGCGGTGGACATCGCCGGGTCGACGTACAACTGGTCCTGGACGACTCCCGCCAACATGTCACCCGGCACCTACACCTTCACCGTGCGCGCCACCGACGACGAGGACCTCACGACGTCGTCGGCCAACCGCGGCTCGCTCACCGTCAACGCCCAGTACGCCGGCGACCTGGCACCTGACGGGACGATGGCCTTCACGGCGCCGACCGACAAGTCGCTGATCGTCAACCTGGCGGGCACCGCCACCGACGACGTCGGGCTGGAGAGCGTGCGGGTCTCCCTGCAGGACCGGGACACCGGACGCTACCTCCAGGCCAACGGCACCATGGCCGCGGCGATCGCGTTCCGCAACGCGACGCTCACTCCGGCGACCGGCACCGCCGCGAGCTGGAGCCTGCCTGCCATCACCCTGCCGTCGGGAGGCAACTGGAGGTTCACCGCGATCACCTTCGACTCCCGCGGCCAGCAGGACCCGACCCCGGCCCAGGGCAACTACCGCTTCTACCCGGGGGACGGACCCCCCACCCTGAGCGAGACCCTGGGACAGCCGGTGAGCGGCACGGCGTTCACCGACGGCAAGATCGTGGTCACCGGTCGCGCCGAGGACGCCCCCGACGCCTCCGCCGGGATCGCGTCGGTGCGCATCGGCGTGGTCAACGCCGCGGGCCAGTACATGGGCTCGACCGGCACCTTCACCAGCACGACGGCCAGCTTCCGCACGGCGTTCCTGAACAGTCCCGGCAGCGCGGGGTCGAACTACTCGTTCACGACACCGGTCATCCCGGCCGGCACCTACACCGTGCTCGTGCAGTCCGTCGACGTCCACGACCAGCTCAGTGACAGCGACCCGGTCACCGTGGGTGACCAGCCGCGGGCCTCGACGGGGGTGACGGTGAGCCAGCCGGCCAACAACCCGCCGGTGGCCAGCTTCACCTACAGCTGCACCCAGAACGTCTGCACCTTCGACGGTCGCGGGTCCACGGACGAGAACACCGCCTCGCTGACGTACTCGTGGAACTTCGGCACCCAGGGGACGGCCACGGGCCCGCTGCCCACCAGGACCTTCACCGCGCCGGGCACGTTCCCGGTGACCCTGACGGTCCGCGACGAGTGGACGCTGACCCACACCACGCTCCCGGTGAACGTCGTGATCGCCGAGCCGACGGGCAACTCCGCCCCCGTCCCGACCTTCACGCAGAGCTGCCAGGGCCTGACCTGTGCGGTGAGTAGTGCGGGCACCGCCGACCCCAACACGGGCGATGTCGTCTCCTACTCGTGGAACTGGGGTGACGGCACGGCGGTCAGCACGGGTGCCTCGCCCGCCGCCCACGTCTACGCGGCGGCCGGCAACTACACGATCACGCTCACCACCACGGACGGCTGGGGCAGGACCGCCTCGACCACCCGCAACGTGAGCCTGTCCGAGCCGGCCGGCAACACGGCGCCGACCGCCGCCTTCACCGTCGCCTGCACGTCGTTCACGCAGTGCACCACCAACAGCTCCGGCACCCAGGACGCCCAGGGCGACGCGCTGAGGTACTCTTGGAACTGGGGTGACGCCAGCACGCCGAGCACGACGGCCAACCCGACCAAGACCTACACCAGCACGGGCACCTACACCATCGTGCTGAGCGTCACGGACGTGTGGGGCAAGGTGGGCACGGCCACCCGGACGGTGACGATCACGGAGCCGGCCGGCAACACCGCGCCGACCGCCGGGACCGTCGCAGGCTCGTGCACGACGACCAACACCACGTGCACGCTCACCGCCACGGGGAGCAGCGACCCCGACACCGCAAGCGGCGACGCCATCCGCAACTACGTCTGGAGCTGGGGTGACGGCACCCCGGACACGACCGGCACGTCGGCGGGCCAGTCGCACGTGTTCCCGACGCCCGGGACCTACGTGGTCACGCTGCGGGTGCTGGACAAGTGGGGCAGGGCGAGCGCTCCGGTCACCACCTCGGTGAGCACCGCGGCCGAGCCGGCTGGCAACGCCGGGCCGGTGGTGACCTTCAACCAGCCCGTGTGCACGGGTCGGACATGTGCGGTGAGCAGCGCCGGGACCACGGACGCGGTCGGGGGCATCCGCAGCTACACCTGGACCTGGGCCGACGGGACGCCGGACACGGTGACGACGTCCACCAACACCCAGAGCCACGTCTACGCGGCGGCCGGCACCTACGTGATCAGGCTGGTCGCGACCGACAACTGGGGGAGGACCACCACGGTCACCAGGACGGTGACGATCACCTGACCGCCCCGCTCGACACGCGGCGCCCGTCCCGAGCGATCGGGGCGGGCGCTTCGTGTCGCGCAGTCCGTGTCGCCGAGGCGCCTGGGGCCACTCGAGGTGTTTCCCCCAGTTTGGCCATGGCCACCGCGAGCGTGCGCATGCTTCCATGGATTCACCTCGACATCGCCCGCGACGGTCGCCGATCGGTGCGCGGGGGCCGGGAGTGCAGATGTCGGTCAAGCCAGGACGTGCAACGGCGCTCGGCGCCGGTCTCGTTGCCATGAGCGCTCTTCTGGGTGCCGTATCGACCCAACAAGCGTCCGCCGGGCCCCTCGCGACCCTCGCACCGTCGGTCAACCTCGTCGACCGCGCAGTCGCGGCCGGCATCAACTGGCCGTCCACGCCCTCGTGGGACCTGTCTGTCGTCGACTACGACAACGACGGTGACACCGACTTCTCGATGTCCCTGCACATGAGGAACGCGGGGGAGCTGCGCCGCAACAACGGCAATGGGACGTTCACCCGTGTCGCTACCGGGAACCCCGCGACCACCATCATGCCCAGGCCCAACCCCCAGGGTGGCCTCGTCGACCGGCACTCCTGTACGTGGGCCGATTTCGACCACGATCCGGACGGCTTGCAGGACGCGTACTGCGCGGCCGGCCGCTACGCGAGCAACCGGTACAAGGACGAGAGCATCAACAACGAGCTGTTCCTCCAGACCTCGGTGGGTGTCTTCAGGGACGCTGCCACCGCCTCCGGCGTCGGTGAGCCGTGCACACGAGGTCGGCACGTGGCTGCACTCGACCTCAACAACGACGGGTGGCAGGACCTCTTCCTAGGTGCTCAGGCGCCTCGCAACGTTGCCTCCGACCGCTGCAACACCGAGGCCCTCGCTCCGTACAACGAGCAGTCCAAGGTCTTCATCAACCAAGGCGACAACGCCCAGGGCGTCTGGCAGGGCTTCAGGTTCGGCCGGGAGTGGAACGTCAGCCAGGCCAACACCGGCAACCGCCTCGCCCTGCCCTGGGACTACAACCGTGACGGACGGATGGACCTGCTCACCTCCACCTACGCGATGAAGGCCGCGTTCCTCTACCGCAACACCGGCACGGGATTCCAGGAGGTGGCCAGGTCGGGCACGGTACGGCTGCCCCTTTTCAACCGTGCATCCCTCGCCGATCTCACGGGTGACGGGATCCTCGACCTGGTCTACGCCGACGATACGGGGTTCGCCTACCGCGCCGGCACAGGCACGGCGACGGGCATCAGCGGCACCACGGTGCGCATCGGGACGGTCCCCTCGGGTGGAGTGGGGTGGGGTGCTGCCGTGGGTGACGTCAACGGGGACGGGCGGCTCGACGTCTACGGGCTGGTCGCGTCTGCCAACAACACGGGCAACCCGGCGGACTACGTCTTCGTGAGCACCGCTCCGACAACCTGGCAACGCCACGAGGTGCCATCTGCCGGCGGCGACGCCAATGACGTCATCCCGGTGATCGTCAACGGACGGAGCCAGTTCGTCGTCCTCAACGGTGGCAACGACGAGGGAGAGACCCCGGGACCCGTCCAGCTCATCGCCTGGTCGGGACCGTGACTGGCGTCATCCGCCATGAGGACGGCCCCGCTCACCCCTTGGTGAGACGGACGTAGTCGACGGATCCCGAGAAGTAGTCGCAGTCCACACGCACGGCGTCACACTGCTGCTTGCCGCCGACCGTCCACGGCTTGTTGTTGTTGAGGGTGCCGGTGGCGGCGGTTCGCCTGTCCGCCACTGCGCCGTCGACGTGGAGGGTGACCGAGGTCGGCGTCCTGGCGCAGCGCACGACATGCCACTCTCCGTCGGAGACGGATCTCGGCGACGTCACCGCTGCGGTGCCCTGCGACGTCGCGAACGTGCACCGGATGCGGCCGCGGTTGAACTGGAGCTTCACCTGGCCACCCGACGTGTTCGAGTACCCCTTCTGCAGGAGGTTGGGCGTCTCACCGGAGGATCCGCCCACCGAGGAGGCGAACCGGACCTCGACGGAGAAGTTGCCTCGACCGGGGTCCAGCGATGCGTCAGCGGCGTCCGGTACGACGATGAGGTGCTCGTTGCGGTAGGCGACGCCCTCGGTGGGGCTGTGGCGGTCGAAGGAGGCGACGGCCCCGTCCATCATCAGGTGCGAGCCGATCGCACCGTGGTGGCCGAGCCCGCTCGAGTCGACGGCGGTCGAGGCGCCCGGCCCCTCGTTCAGCTCCAGGGCTAGCACGGTGGTCGACGCGGCGGGTGCGGGCGCGGGGTGTGAAAGACACAGCATCACCGTGCCGGCTGCGGCGAGTCCTCCTCGCACACCGATCACCTGGGCCTCCAGGGGTGAGCATCGAGCGCCGGACCGTCGTCCCGGCACGGGACCACGATCGCAGGATCCGGGAGGCGAAGTCGAGGCCCTCCGGATCATCGGGCGCGGTTACCCAGCATTGAGGACCCGACACGGGTCCTCAGCCGGGGTGCGCCTGCCGGATCGTGCGCCCTCAGCTGCCCCGGTGCACCCGGACGTAGTCGATCTGACCCGAGAAGTAGTCGCAGGTCACCCGGATCTGGTCGCAGTTGATCTTGCCCCCGATGGTCATCGGGATGCGGTTGTCGATGGTGCCCACGGCACCAGCCTTCCTGCCGACCCTGATGCCGTCGACCCACAGCTCGACCGCGGTGGGGGTCTTGACGCAGCGAAGGACGTGCCACGCGTTGTCGTTGAGGGCCACCTTGGCCCGGGTGGCTCCGCGCGCGATCGACCCCTTGTACAGGCAGGACGGACGTCCCTGAGGGTTCTGGATCTTCCACTGTCCTCCGCTCGAGGTGGCCTGACCCTTCTGCGCGATGTTGCCGAAGTTCTCCTGCGTCCGGTAGCGGATCTCGATCGTGAAGGTGTCGTTCATAGGGTCGAGGTTGGGATTGTCAGGGATCTGGATCACCCGCTCCGGACTCGCGGGCGCGAGGTTCGGGGGACGCCGTGGCCAGCTGTAGGCAGTGGCGCCGTCGAAGCTGAAGCCCGTGTCGATCCCGGCCTGGTTGACAGGCGTGTCGAAGCCGTTCGGCCCGCTGTCGACCATCGTGGTCGCCCCAGCGGGCTCGTTCATCTCCCAGCTCGCCTCCACCTCGACGGCCTTCGCGGCCATCGCGGCGTCCGCGGTCGTGACGATCGAGGTAGAGGCGGCCAACGCCAGCACCATCGTGCCCAGCGTGGTGGTGGCCCGAAGCCGTGACGTCCCGCGAGATCGGTTCATGTGTGTCGACTCCCTGTGTCCACCCGCGCCGCGGCCGACGTCGGGTCACGCGACCCGACGTCGCGCTTTCGGGCCAATTCCACACGCCGAGGGGACCAGTGAAGAGGCTGACGCACTCATCACCCCCAAGTTGGGGACGCGCGCCAGCAGCATGATGTGGTCAGAGGAGTCGTGTTCGGGCTTCTTCGACCTTCGACAGCGTGTCCCCGCCGACCCGCTCGATGGCCCGCACGTCATCGTCCGCGAGCTTGGAGCGCCACTCGTCGGCCACGCTGGCAGGGGAGCGATCGAAGTTGTGCAGCTTTGCGGGGTCCGCCACTACGGCTGTTGACTTGTCGCCGAACTCCTCGCCCATCGCGGCAGACCACGTCAGCTCCAGGATCGCCGCGAGACGCCGCGCTGCCGAGACACCTCCGGAGGCGAGCTCGGCGTGCGAGACGATCAGGGCTCCGCAGGCGGCGGCGTCGCGCAGGGCGAGCTCGTGCAGCACCGACCAGAACGCACCCATCTCCTCGGCCGAGGAGGCGTCACCGGAGTCGGGGATTTCAGGAAGGTCGACGTTGCCACCCCTCACCCGAGCCTCCTGTGCGATCAGGGACAGCTCGTCCAGTCGCGGTCGCCAGTCGACGCGTCGATAGCTGGTCAGGATTGCCCCGGGGTGGCGGTAGACCAAAACAGGTGTCGCGCCCGTCGCTCGCGCCACGGCAGGCATCGACAGCAGGGCGTACGGGTCCTTGACCACCAGACGGGTGCTCGGAAGCGGGCCGGCCCACTGGCGGGAGCCGAAACGGCTGTAGACCATGGGATTCCAGCCGTGGTAGGCCGCCCGCAGGAGGAATCGCTGTCGGGGCGTGAACTCGGTGACCCGTGACCAGCCGTGGAGAGTCCCCCCCAGGGCGTACTGACGGCCGCGCGGATTCATCGGCTCCCGCCCGGCGAGCGCCGTGCCGGGGGACTTCGCGAGCAGCCGGGCTGCCCACGTGGTGCCTGAACGAGGCACTCCGGTCACCAGGATGGGCTTCACCTTCGGTCTCCTCACCGTGCCGACGAGCCCTGTCATGGACTGGCACCCACGCCGACAGTAGTGGGGCCGCCCGCTCAGCGACCTGCGATTTCGTGACACGGGGGCCCGATTCCCCGAATTCGGGGACGCGTCACCGCCCGGTTCTCCGTGAGGGACGCACACACGTGAAGTCGCCGACGGCATCCTCAATATTGGGGTAATCCCCGAAACGGCGGGGTCAAGTTTGTGTTCCTGAGTGACCCGTCCCGTACGGTCCTTCGAGTTCAAGGAACCAGGTCTGGTCCAGCCCGTGCTGTCCTGCGCGGGTGTGAGCGGGTGAGCGCTCCGACGGACCTGGCGTCCCTCGTTGTCATGTGACCATCCCCCGAAGGGTCAACAGATGCATTCACTTTCACGTCGCTCCATGCTCCGCCTCGCCGCCGGTGCCGCCGGCACCACCGGCGTCATGGGCGGACTGCTCGTTCCCGCCCACGCCTCGTCCAGGGTCCGGGCCTGGCTCGACCGCAGCGTCGTCCAGCCCGGCGAGCAGCTGACCCTCCGTTACGTGGAGGAGCTGACGCAGGCTCGCTCCATCCGCGTCAAGGACAGCAACGGTCTCGGCTGGGAGCTGCACTCCAAGACCCGCACCTCGAAGGTTTGGAAGGCGACGGCGAGCGCGACCGGATCCGGCACGGTCACGGTCATCACGACCCGCGCCGACGGCAAGGTCTTCCGGGACGAGGTGCCGTACGAGGTGACCAGCACGACGCCCGACAAGACCGTGCCCAGCGGCGGACCGCTGATCGGGATGAGCGCGCCGTCCGACGTCTGGGACCAGCGTGTGGCCGAGGTCGGAGCCGGTCTGGGTGCCCGCCGGATCTTCGCCGACCTGGCCGCGGGTCCCAACAGCCAGATCCGGGCGATCGAGGAAGCCCACGCCGCCGGGATGATGCCGGTTGTCTCGTACAAGGTCGGTGGCGATCTTGCGGGCGCCATCGCCGGGGCGTACAACGGCGTGGCCGAGCAGGCCGCCGCAAAGCTGGAGTCGTACGGCCGCCCGACGGCGGTCACCTTCTGGCACGAGCCGTGTGGCGACATGACGGGTGCGCAGTTCGCCGCCGGGAGCCGGCAGGTCCTGCCCGCCTTCCAGCGCGGTGAGCTGAAGGTGGGGCCGATCCTCAACGGGTGGCTGCTCGACAACCAGGTCCCCGAGTTCGACACCTTCCTCCCCGACGACCTCATGGGCAGCTGGGACTACGTGGGCATCGACACGTACGAGGGGGGCACCGTGACGGCTCCCGGCGCCCGGAAGCCCGCGGAGCGGATCCTCGCGCTCTCGGCGTACGTGAAGGCGCGTGGCTACGACCT
The DNA here is from genome assembly GCF_003047265.1 of Nocardioides terrigena. GTDB lineage: Bacteria > Actinomycetota > Actinomycetes > Propionibacteriales > Nocardioidaceae > Nocardioides > Nocardioides terrigena. The sequence goes on from NZ_PZYY01000001.1 coordinate 704,629, forward strand.
GCCCCTGGGCGTCGGCGAGTACAACGGGTTCTCGGCCGAGACGATCACCGCCGCCGGTGAGGCACTCCTCAGCACCCCCAATGTCTGGTTCGGGTGCCTGTGGAACGCCAACGACGTGCGCGACTGGACGCTGTCGGGCGACCGGCTCGCTGCTTTCCGGGCCACCGTGAACGACCCGCGGGCCGCCAGCGTCAGCTGAGCAGCGACCTCCACCTCCGTCCCGGGACCTGGCGCACGCGTCAGGCCCCGGACGGCGGGTTGATGCGGCGCCCGGCCGAGCGACGCCTGCTGAGCGCCGAACGGAAGGCATTGAGGCCGAGGCTCTCGCGCCAGGACCAGATCGCGGCCAGGTAGACCATCGTGCTGAGGGCGAGCACGGCCACCCGGGCCGGTGTCGACCAGTCGAGCGCGACGGGTACGAGGCCCACCAGCCCGAAGCAGCCAACAGCGCCCAGGCCGACGTACAGGGACGGTCGGGTGAGTGGGAACAGGCCCAGGTGCCGATGGACCTGGATGAGCGGCAGCAGGTTGCGCACGGCGATCGCGACCGACCAGGAGATGGCTGCGCCGCGGATGCCGTAGAGAGGTATCAGCACGAGGTTCAGGCCCACGTTGACCACGAGGGTCACCACGCTGTTCACGAGACTCAGCCAGCTGTGCCCCGCCATGAGCAGCACGGAGTCCACCGGTCCGCATGCAGTGGCGAGGAGCATGGTCAGGGACAGGATCAGCACGACGTCCGAGGCGACCTCGTACCCGTCGCCGAAGACGGCCATCAGGATGGGTGCCCAGGTCGCGGTGACGAGGTAGAGCGGCCACGCGGCGATCATGCTCCACAAGGTGGCGGCCTGGAACGTCGAGTTGGCGGCGCCGGTCTCCCCGCGCGTGAACAGCGCGCTCAGCTGGGGTGACAACGCCTGTTGGACCGACTGGACGAACAGCTGCCCGAAGACGATGAACCGTGTCGCGGCGGTGTACAGCGCCGCGTCGGCCGGGGACGCCAGCGCAGCCACCAGCACGATGTCGGAACGCTTCAGTGCCGTCTGGGTGACTCGTGCGATGGCCCGCGGCGCGGTGTAGGACCAGAACTCCCGGGCGAGCTGGCCCCATGGCCTCGGCGCCTGGGCGGTCGTTGCCCGTTGGGCCACCAGGTCTCGCAAGGACACCAGGGAGAAAGCCAGCCCCACGACGTACGGCAGGGACCACGCCAGGGCCAGCGCGGGAGCACCCGCGCCGGCCAGGTAGGCCGCGAGCACGGCCAGGGACTGGAGGCCGAGGCGACCGATGTTCTCGATCATCACGGTGGCCCTCATGGTGCCCATGCCCCTCGTCGCGGCCAGCGCCAGGCTGTGGAGCGCCGCGAAGGGCAGGACCAGCGCCAAGGTGCGCAGCATCTCCGACATCGTGCTCGCGGCCTCGTTGCCGACCATGTACGGCGACACCGTCGGCGCGAGGACGTAGAGCCCCGCGGCTGCAGTAAGGGAGAAGGCCACGACAGGCGCTGCCGCTACGGCCATCGTGCGCCGCACGTCGGCCGAGCGTCCGGACGCGAGATGAGCCGGGAGCAACCGGACCACCCCGGTGTCCGTGCCCAGGAGCGCGATCGACTCCAGGATGAGGAAGGCCGCCGTCGCGGCGAACAGCGTGCCGGCGACCGTGGGGGAGAAGCCGTTGGTGACGACGACCACGAGAAGGATGCCGAACAGCGCACTGCAGGCCGCGCCCAGGACGCTGGCCGTCCCCCTGCGGGCGAGCTTCTCCAGCTGCCCCCCGTGGGTCACCGCTGCCGCTGGAGCTACGGCCGTCATCGCTTCGCCTCGGCGGCTGGGTCTCGCGCGAGCGACGCGGCCGGCTCCTGCTCTGCTGCGCGGGAGGCGTCGCCGACGCCCCGCCCGTGCATCTTCATGCTGCGGGCCCCGACCACCAGGGCGCCGAGGGCAGTCGACGTCGAGGTCCTGTCGCTCGCCAGCTGGGCGACGTCGCGGGCGCGTGTGCGGCCGACCGTGACGACGACGAGGCCCAGGTCGGCGGCGCCGACGACGGCCTCACCCTCGGCGCTGTCGATGCTCGGCGCCTGGATGATCACCAGGTGTCCGGCCTCGACCAGGGGGCGCAGGACCGTGCGTAGCCGGTCGGCGACGAAGAGCTCGGTGCTTGCGGTGCCGAGGCCCCACGGCAGCAGGCACAGCAAGGGCTCGACGCTGGGCTGGAGCATCTCGTGCACGTTGAGGCGTTCGTGGAGGAGCGCTTCGGCCAGACCTCGTTGCTCCACCTCCAGGCCGCTGCTGGTGGGGGGGCCGTCGGCCCGGACGAGGACGACGCGGTGGCCGGCCTGTGCGAAGGACTGCGCCACGGTCTCCGCCGCGACCGCGTCGGTCCCACGGGCTCCCGGTGGGGCCACGGCGATGATCTCCGGGCTCGGGTCGAGGTCGAGGATCTTGGCCCGCAGTCTCCGGATGGTCGCGTCGACGCCCTCGGTCGGCGGGGTGCGTCGCAACCGGTCTCCCCATCCGCGGGCCGGGACGGCCGCGATGACCGGCAGCCCGGCTTCCTCCACCTCGGGGGCGGACCGGACCACCCCGGCGAACCGCTCGAGCGCGACGGCGATCAGGCACCCGAGCACGAGCCCGGCGAAGGCGCCTCCGAGCATCAGCACGAGCGGCGTCAGGCCGGCCGTGCTCGAGCCGGGCGAGGCCGGGGAGATGACCGAACCGGCCGGGGCCTCGCTGTTCTCCAGGTAGGAGCGCTGGGCCCGGAGGCTGACGAGCTCGTTGCGCAGTGCGCTGGCCAGCTCCGTCTGGAAGAGTCGCTCGGCCTCGCCGCCACGCTGCGCGGCCGCGGTGGCAGCCCGGAGGTCGTCCACCACGTCCTGGGTCTGCGACTCCACCCGCGCCATCCTCTCGGCGTTGACCTCGAGTGCGCGCCGGTCACGGTTGGCCAGGTAGGCGACCGACCATGCATCCGCCAGCTGCTGGGCCGTAGCCGCGTCGGATGCGGTGTAGGTCATCTCGAGGACCTGCGAGTTGGGGGGCAGGGAGATGGTCGTGGCCCGCTGGAGCTCGCGCAGGGTCAGCTGGGGGTTGTCGGCCGCGACGTCGCTCAACACCTCCGCCGAACGCGCCACCTGCGCCTCGGTCTCGAGGCTCGTCACCTCGTCCTGGCGCACCGATGACGGCGCCGGCGCGAACGGGTTGCCCACGGTGGGGTTCACCAGGACGTGCGCCGTGCTCGCGTACGTCACCTGCTGGGACGAGGCGAGCAGCCAGCCGATCAGAAGGCCGTTGACCAGGCACCAGACGACCACGAGCACGTGGTGCCGGACGGCCCGGAGGAGCAGAGGCCGGGGTGCGGGCGGAGTGATGTCAGACGACATGGTGGGCATCCTCTGGACGAGTGCGGACATCCGGCAGGTAGCCGGCGGACAATGGGTGAGGACCTGTTGCAGAGGACACATGCAGGTGTGGGCGCCTGCGGTCGCGCAGGGCACCGAGGAGGCAACCGGCGAGCATGCCGAGCATCGCTCCCGATGCCAGCGGGACCTCGCGGTTGGAGTAGTCCGGCTTGGCAGCAAGGACCGCCGGGCTGACGACCTCGGCCGGTGCGAGCCTCGCCTCCTCGAGCTCCTGGAGTCCGGCGCGGAGGTCTACGAGGTAGGCGAACTGCTCGTCGAGTGCAGGGATCACGAGCCCGCGCCGCTGCTCCTGCGCCAGTGCGTCCTCCTGTCCGGCGACCCACAGGCGCAGGAGACGCAGCTGGTCGGGACGGAGCGAGCCGAGGGCGTTGCGCCGGACGCGGACCAGTGCGGCGGCGGCGGCATCAGCTGCTTCGGCGGCGACGGGCGCCGACGTCGCCGTCACACTCACGTGGAGCACGTGGCTGTTGGGCGAGGCCGTCACGGACAGGCTGTCGCGGGCCTCGTCCGTGTCGACGCCGAGGACGCCGGCGACGGCACCGAGCACCTCCGGGCTGCCGAGCAGCTGGGCGTCGGTGTCGATGGTGACCTCCGGAGGCACCAGACCCGTACCGGTGGGCAGGACGTACTTGGGGACGGGCGTGAGCGACAGCGACGTGGTCGAGGTCCAGGTGCTCGACTGGGTCACCGACAGCACGAGACCGACCAGCAGGCCGAGCACCGTGAGACCGCCGATCCGGAGCCGGTGCCGACGGACGAATGCGGTGTGGTCGGACCAGAGCGGCAGCTCCGCCCGTCGGCTCATGACAGCCATGCGGGCTCCCGTTCGAGGAGCCGTGCGAGCGCGCGGTCGTGGGGCTCGAAGTGTTTGTGCAGCTGGGCCCTGGTGGTGTCCAGCATGGGCGAGCTGGGGCGTCCGTTCCACCGGTCGAACCGGTCTGGCATGACCTGGGGAAGTCCTAGGAACTCGAGGACGCCGCCGTACGTCGCCTCCGGGTGCTCGAAGAACGACTCGCTCTCGATCACGTGGATGCGGTCGTGCGGGATGAAGTCGCGCATCCGCAGGAGCTGGTCGGCGTACTCACCGCGCAGCCGGTAGGCCTGGTGGCGGTGGCGCGCGCTCTGGTAGCTGTCGTCGAGACACATGCGCTCCACCTCGCCGTCGAGTCGCTGCTCCTCGAGCTCGAGGGCACGCTCGAACGACTCGGTCTCGAACCCGCGCGCGTGCTCGTGCTTCCACGCGGAGTAGGCCCGCTCGACCGGGTCGCGCAGCATCATCAGGATGCGGACGTCCGGGAGGTCCCGCGCGATCCGCTCCGCCGCGCGCGGGTGGAACATGTAGTAGCCGCTGGCCTCGAACGTCATCGGCTCGCCGGCATTGGCGTGCGTGCGGCGCTGGAGGTAAGACGTGGTCGGGAAGTGCCCCTGGTACCACGCGAAGCCCTTGTCGTAGTTGACGTCGAAGTAGTTGACGCCCTTGTGGTAGTTGGCGGAGTGGACGAGGGGGTGGGACTGGAGTGCGCGGAAGAACGAGGTGGTTCCCGCGCGCTGGGCCCCGACGAGCACGAACGAAGGGAGCTGGCGGTGGCCCGCGGTGGCGGAGCCCACCCGGACGGAGACAACTCGTCCCAGCGCCTTGACACGGTGGGGTGCGACGGTGCGGATGCTCATGATCGTCCTCTCGACGGTGCGGGATGTTCGTTCGTGGTGCGCTCCAGCAGTGCGAGTGCCCAGGCGGTACGTCGCTGCAGTGCAGGGGTGGCTCCGTGCCTCAGCGCCTCCACGTAGCGCGCTGAGATCTCGAGCAGGTAGAGCCGCAGCGTGAGCGCGTGCACGCGAGGATCGACCCCCGCCTGCTCAAGGAGCTCGGGGACCGACCGCAGGAAGGCATCCTCGCGACGACGCGCGTCTCGCTCGCCCGGGTGGATGACCTGTGCGGCGAAATGGAGGGCGTCGAAGCCCATCGGCACGGTCGGGTCGTAGCGCTCCCAGTCCCACACCTGCAGGACCCCTTCGCCCATGCCCATGTTCCAGTGGCCCCAGTCACCGTGCCAGCCGCCCATCCGGACGAGCGCGTCGCCGTGGCGGAACTCGATGTCGTCGACGACCGGCCACAGTCGCTGACCCAGCGGCTCGCGGGCCAGCTCGTCGGCCACGTCGCGCATCCGGTCCCAGAAGCTGCTGGCGGCCAGGGACATCCCCGACAGACCTGTCAGCTCGGCGAGCTCTCGCATGGCGGCGTGGCGCGAGGACGGCAGCACCGGGTTGCGCGCGTCGGTCGCGAGCGGTGAGATGGCCAGCACCTCGAGACCGTTCCACCGGCCGTGGTGCAGCAGCTGTGGCACCCGGAAGGACGTCGGTCCGAGGTCGCCGACCGTGGTGAGCGCGTCGGCCTCGCGGCGTACGAGGGCAGCCGTCAGCTCGTTGTGTCCGACCTTCGTGTAGCCGAGGAGTCGTCCGGTGAGGTCGAAGACCTGCAGGACAGGCTTCTGGTTGACCCGTCGGGTGCCCAGCATGATGCCGACCCGCACCGGCGTGCCGAAGCACTCGGCGAGATGCGTCTCGATCGAGTCGGCGCCGAGGTCGTCCCCGGGGACACGCAGCATGGGCCACCGGGCCAGGGCGAAGGCCCGTGTCCCGACCGAGCGTTCGAGGAGTCCCCGCAGCGGGCGCGCGGCACGGCCGCGTCCGCTGCCGAGCCGCTGGAGCATGCTCGACGAGCCGGGCACGTCGGCGGGGACCAGCAGTCGCGGTCGGCGCTCGCTGGGGAACAGGTAGGCGTCGCGGTGCGGCTGGTCGCCGCGGTGCCGGGTGCGCGTCACGTGGGGCGCCTCCCACGGCTCGGGCCACAGCAGTCGCGCGACCTCCGCGGCGTACGACGCGGACGAGTCCGTCGACGAGAAGCTCATGCGGCCACCCCCTCGGCGTCCGCCTGGTCGCTGCGGGCCATCAGTCCGATCGCGATCATCGACGTGAACATCGCCGAGCCGAGGGAGTCGTACACGAAGAAGCAGAGCACCGACACGAGGAGCACCGTGCACGTCGTGACGTCCAGCGGTGCCGGTCCTCGGGCCCGTCGCAGGAACTGCAGCGCGAAGAACGACAGGCACAGCAGGGTGCCGATGAAGCCGGTGGTCAGGACCAGGCGCCACATGAAGCCCTGGGTGCCCAACGGTGGCGGGGCACACTGTCGACACTGCGCCGTCCCGCCCCCGGCCAGCGAGCTGAAGCTCCCCTGCATCGTGCGCGTGGTGCCGTAGCCCACGACCGGAGATCCCTGGGCGGTGACCGAGACGACCGTCTCGGCGGTCCCGGCCCGCCGGTCGTTGCTGTGCGGGGTCTCCACCCGAAGTGCCAACGTGTCGTAGAGGGGGGAGGAGGCGAAGCCGATCCCGCCGATCACGAGGGCGACGACCAGGATCTGCAGTGCGCGCCCGCGGCCGTTGACCGCGAGGCGGAAGGCGGCGTAGGCGGCCGCGAGGGCGAGCGAGAGCCAGAGCCCCCGATTGAGCGAGAAGGTGATGGGGACGATCGCCGCCAGCAGCACCAGTGGACCCACCTTGCGCCGCCACCCGGCGTCCCTGCCGAACCAGCCCAGGACGAAGAAGGGCAGGTAGAGCGCGATGTTGTTGCCCCAGGCGTTGGAATAGGGGAACGGGGCCGTGGGGCGAGGCTGGACGTAGCCGAGGAAGTCGCTGGACGTGGCCAGCGACGGGTGCACCAGGGCACTGATGAAGTTGCTCGACGTCATCCGTCGGGGCAACAGGAGCTCCACCGCCGAACGGAACTCCAGCGTCGGGGCCAGCACCGCCAGCATGCCGAACGCCGCAGTGACAACGAACATCCAGCCCAGGAGGCGAACGATCCGTTGGGTCGACACGACCCGCGCCGTGTTGGCCACGTAGAGCATCACGATCGTGATCGCGAGGTACCAGCCTGCTCTCACCGTGAACCCGGCGAGACGACCCAGCCCACCCCCCGGCATGGTCCCGGGTGCCTCCGCCCGCACGAGGAACGCGCCGGCCAGCATCCACATCAGGAACAGCACCCACAGCGCGAAGCCGTGCGGCACGCGCAGCGGGCGCTGCCGATGCAGGATCACGGCCATGGCCGCCGCCATCGCGAAGAAGATGAGCTGGGCCAGGCCGAGCGCCCACCACAGCGGGAAGCCCAGGTAGAGCACGGCCAGTGGCCATCCGGGCTTGAAGAAGCGGGGCGCGGCGGGTGCGACGGGGCGCACGGACAGCCCCAGGGCGCTCGACGACATCATGCGGTCCTGGCGGGCGCCGTCCGCGACCCCGGGCCGACGTAGCCGTAGCGCAGCAGCTGGGGCAGCGTCACGGCCGTGACGACGGCCCGCGCGCCGGTCGGCAGCGCGCTGCGCCAGGCATCGTCGACCCGCAGGTCGACCTGGCCGGCGGTGAAGCGGGTCCGGCTGCCGGCGACGCCGTGGCTCGGGCCGAGGGTGACGCTGCGCTCGCCCACGTGGTCGAGGTCGCCCGGCGCCGGCGGCAGGCCGACGCTGCGCAGTGCCTGCTCGAGGGTGGGCCGGGGTCGGCTCACCAGGTCCTCGTAGCGCACCCGGGCGGCATACGGCGCGGCCGCACCGAGGAGGCTGGACTCCAGCTGCAGGGCGGTCCACAGCACGGCGACCCGCTGCGCGGAGTAGGTGCCCATCATGTCGCCGTCGGTGGACTGGGGCTTGCGGATCCCCGTCTTGCCCCAGGAGTTGGCCACGCCGCGCGAGTCGCGGACCAGGTTGACGACACGCAGGTCGAGCCCCTCGATGCGGCGCAGGGCGAACAGCTGGGCCGTCGACTTGCTCGCGTCGACGACGACCTCGGCACCGGAGACGGCCGCGACCGACCGGTAGAGCCGCTCGTGGACGTCGACGTACTCGTCGAGCTCGCGCTGGAAGGACGCCGTCGCGCCCGTGAGCATGCGGAGGACGTGACGGTGCCGGACCACCCGGGGCTGGAGGTGGGCCATCCTCCGGGTGACGTCGGACCACCCGCCGAAGGCGTGCTCGCCGACCTCGGTCCAGAAGGGGCACAGGGAAAAGGGCTCGCCGCATCCGCACCGCTGGTCCTGCGTCGCGACCCGCGAGAAGATCGCGTTGAGCTCACCGGCATTGACGGATCCGTCCACGGCGCCGAGCATTCGCTCGAGCAGCGTGCTGCCGGATCGGCCCACGCCTACGATGTAGAGCACCTTCAAGACTTCCCCCGGACCTAGTGAGCACCCCGATTCCGTTCGCCGTCGAACGGGCTGCGGACCAGACGCTAATCGCGCGGGGGGACCGTGGTGGCAACTGCAGGATCCATCCCCAATTTGGGGGTACGAACGAGAAGAGGGCACGTGTCATCTGCACGACGGGGGACCCGGCACTGCATCCGGGGAAGGGCATCGGTGGCGGCCGTCGTGGCGCTGCTGGCGTGTACCACGAGCGGCTGCGGCCCCGGCGACGACGGTGGCGGGGGTGCGGATCCGGCACCGACGACCGCGCCGACCTCCGACCTCTCCGACGCCACGATGTGGCTCTCCTTCGAGGAGCAGCGGCTCACCTTCCGGGGCGAGACGGAGTTCCCGGACGCCGTCGGCGGAGGGTTCGCGGCCCTGGTCGTGACGGCCAACGACGGGACCGTCGAGGTCGTCGCGGGTGCGGACGGGCGCGGTGACGCCGTGGCGTTCCCCGAGAAGTGCGAACCGACGACCGGTTGCCCGCGCGCCATGCTCGAGGTCCCGCCCGATCCCGCACTCGACGCCGGGACCGCCGACTTCGAGTTCGGTGCCGCCGTGTGGGTGGCGCCAGACCAGACCACCACCGGGTCCAACATCGTGCAACGGGGCCGGTTCGACACCGAGGGCGGGTTGTGGAAGCTCCAGGTCGACAGCCTCGAGGGGCGGCCGAGCTGCGTCGTGCGGTCGGGTGACGACCAGGTCCTCGTGAGGTCGGCGGTGTCGGTCGCCGACTCAGCGTGGCACCGGGTGGTGTGCCGCCGTGACGGGAGCGGTGTCGAGATCGAGGTCGACGGCGTGGTCGACCGGGAGGACGGGGAGACCGGCTCGGTGGACAGCGAGTGGCCGATCAGGATCGGGAGCCCGGGGCTGGGCGAGCAGGACGACCAGTTCCACGGTCGGATCGACGACGTCTACCTGAGGATCGCACCCTCCGCGTGAGACGTCACAGTCAGGCGAGGCGGGCCACCCAGTCGGAGGCCAGCAGCTCGGCGAAGGCGTCCTCGGCGCTGCCCCGCAGCTCCCAGGTGCCGTCGGGGGCGTTCATGTGGGAGTTGAAGTAGGACATCGACACGATGTTGTGCTCCTGGGCGTACTGTGCCGCGTCGCGCAGCCACTCGGCCGCGAGGCCGGGGTTGTCCGGGTCGTCGCGGCAGCCGTACTCCCCGATGGCGATCGCCGTGTCGCCCAGCCACGCCAGCGCTTCGTCCGCCTTGCTCCCGAAGCTACGCCAGGGCTTGCCGTTGGTGGGCGACCAGGGGTTGTAGATGTCCAGGCCCATCACGGCCGCCTCGGGCACGATCCACGCCATCGGGTCGGCGTCGTCGCGGACCGGGTCGAAGGTCCAGTGCCCGAGCACGGGTACGACGGTGACATCCGGCGCCAGAGCGGCGGCCAGCGCGATCGCTCGGCGCTGCATCGCCACGTAGTCGACGGGAAGCATGCCCGGCGCCCCGGCGTCGTTCTCGGGCTCGTGGTGCAGCGTGAAGATGACGCCGCCTCCCACCTCGCCCAGGGGGCGGAGCATGCTGGTCAGCCAGTCGTCGACCTCGCCGTCGGCGACCCCCCGCCAGGTGGTGGGGGCCTTCGTCGAGACATGCGGCAGGCGACCGCGCGAGACGTCGTCGCGACAACGGCGCACCAGGTTGGCCGAGTCGTTGCGCTCGGGGTGGAAGTAGGTGCGGTTGAGCGCCAGGGTCGTACCGAGGTCCTGCTCCCACGCGTCGAGCGAGCGGTTGTAGGGGAGCGAGGCCCCGAAGTAGAGGTTGCCCGGCGGGAGGTGGGCCGGCCCGGTCGCCACCGGCGCCGGCGCGACCGATGTCGTCGTGGTGGGACGAGGCGCCCGCGTGGCGACCGGCGCACTGTCCGGTCGGGCGCCTGAGCAGGACGACAGGGCGACGGAGGTCGCAGCGGCCGCGCCCAGGCGCAGAAGGTCGCGACGGGCGATCACCATGGGTCGAACCTAGGCGCCGCGGTCCCGCCGTACCGGGGCATCCGGGGCAGGTCCCCCAAACTGGGGACGGCGGCCCGGAGGGGGCGCAGACCGGCGGCGCGGGCACTGCCCCCAAAATCGAGGAATCCGGGATCGTACGTCGTCGCGGCGGTCGCTCGTCATCAAGATGACACGACCATGAAGACAACTCACGTGTGCCAGGTCGGAGGGCGCGGCAGCGCCCCTGCTCGACGAGCGGCACGATGACCGGCCCCGTGCTCCTGGTGAGCACCCAGGGTGGCCACCTCGCGCACCTGCTCGCACTGCGCTCGTGGTGGGAGGGGCGTGACCGCCTCTGGGTGTGTCCCGACACCCCCGACGTCGTGGACCGCCTGGACGGTGAGCGCGTGGTGCACTCGCACTCACCTACGACCCGCAACGTGCCCAACCTGGCCCGCAACGCGGTCCTCGCCATGCGGTTGCTGCGCGAGGAGCGCCCCTCGCTCGTCGTCAGCGCCGGCGCCGGGGTGGCCGTCCCCTTCTTCGTCGCGGCCTGGGCGCTCGACATCCCCACCGTCTTCATCGAGGTCTACGACCGGTTCGACAGCCCGACGATGACGGGGCGCCTCTGCGGCCCCTTCACCACGCGTCGCATCGTCCAGTGGCAGAGCCAGCTGGAGTTCTACCCGGACGCGCGCCTCGTGGGGCCGTTGCTGTGACGTCCCTCGTGATCGCCCTCACCGGCACCGACCACCACCCGTTCGAGCGGATGGTGCAGTGGGTCGACGCCGCGGCCGAGCGCCGCGGCGACGTACGGTTCGTGATCCAGCACGGGTCCACCCGCCCGCCGCGGGTCGCCGAGGGCTACGACTTCCTCTCCCATGACCGGCTCGTCGCGCTCCTCGAGGAGGCCGCGCTGGTCATCTGCCACGGCGGGCCGGGCACCATCATGGACGCCCGCGAGGCGGGGCACGTGCCACTCTGCATCCCGCGCGACCCGCTCCTGGGCGAGCACGTCGACGGGCACCAGCAGCGCTTCGCCTCGCTCGCCGGTGGATCGGGCGTCGTACGCCTCGTGTCCTCGCCCGAGACCTTCCACGCAGAGCTGGAGAGCGGCCTCGTGCCGGAGCCGCTGCTGCGGTCCGTGCGGTCGGCCACGGAGGACCGGGACATCGCCCGGGCACGTGCCGCGGCCGAGCTCGACAGCCTGGTGGACACGCACCGGTGGCGCCACGGGCGCCTGTTCCGCGCCGCCGGCTGAGGGACCGCGCTGGACCGGCTGGCGCGGTCGTACCCCGAATGGGGGACTTCCGCTGGGGGGTACCGAACCGGCGTCCGGCAACCACCAGTCTGGGCGCACAGCGCGGCCGCCGGGGGGCAGTGCAGGGCCGAGAGGAAGAGAACGTGCGCGTCACCACCGTGTACCTGGGGGGCTTCGGCCGCTCCGGATCGACGCTCGTCGAGCGGATGCTGGGGGCTGCGACGGGATGGGTCAACATCGGCGAGCTGGTCGACCTGGCTCGCTCGGTCGCCCCCGCCGACGAGCGGTGCGGGTGCGGGCAGGCGTTCTCGTCCTGCCCCTTCTGGACGGCCGTGGGGGAGACCGCTTTCGGCGGGTGGACCCCCCAGGTGCTCGCCCGGCTGAGCGGCGGACAGCGCGCCGCCGCCCGTCAGCGGCACCTGCCGGGGCTCCTGGCCGGGCGGAGCCCGTCGGGGCCCCTCGCCGAGCTGCGCGCCGACTACGCGCGCATCTACCGGGCCGCCGCCGAGGTCTCGGGCGCCTCCGTCGTCGTCGACGCCTCCAAGGGGCCGGCCCTGGGCATGGCCCTCGCCGGGGCGCCCGGTGTGGACCTGCGCGTGCTCAACGTGGTGCGTGACCCCCGGGCCGTGGCCTGGTCGTGGCAGCGCCACGTCGAGCGACCGCACGCCACCGGCGGCACCGAGGAGATGTGGCGCATCGCGGCCCACCGCTCGGCCGCGCAGTGGAGCGCACTCCAGCTGGAGATGACGGCCATCGCGACCCTGGGTCGCGTCCCGTCCGCCCGGTTGCGCTACGAGGACTTCGTCGCCGACCCGACCGCCGCCCTGGTCGCCGCGACCGGGGCGCTCGGTGTCCCGCTCACCGCCGCCGACCTCCCGGTCGTCGAGGCGGGGCGGACCGTCCTCGGGCCGAGCCACGGGCTGTCGGGCAATCCCGGGAGGTTCAGCTCCGGCTCCGTCGAGCTCCGCCGCGACGACCGGTGGACCACCCAGATGCCGACGCGGGACCGGGCCGTCGTCACCGCCCTCACGCTGCCCCTCCTGGCGGCCTACGGCTACTCCGCGACCACGCGCGCCACCGCCGCGACCACCACCAGCGATCCACACGAAGCAAGGAGCACACGGTGAACGAGCCGACATCGACGAGCGGCGACCAGGGGGCGGAGCACGCCGCGCTGGTCACCGTCGTGATCCCGACCCGCGGCCGTCCGGCCCTGCTGCTGGAGACCCTGGCCGCCATCGTGGCCCAGGACTACGCCGGCCCGCTCGAGGTCTTCGTCGTCCACGACCGCGAGGAGGCCGACCAGAGCCTGGCCGACCTGTCGCGGCCAGGACGTCGGATCGTCCCTATGGTCAACACCCGCACCGGCGGCCTGTGCGGTGCCCGCAACACCGGGGTCCTGCTGTCGGAGGCCGACTTCGTCGCCAGCTGCGACGACGACGACCTCTGGTACCCCGCCAAGGTGCGCCTCCAGGTCGAGCGCCTCCTCGCCGACCCTGGCCTGCTGGCCGTGGGCTCAGGGATCCGGCTGCTGATGGGCGAGCGCGGCGACGTCGAGTGGCCGGCCCGCGAACCCCTCGTCACGCACGAGCGGCTGCTCGAGAACCGCGTGAAGGAGCTCCACAGCTCGACGCTGATGATGCGCCGCTCCGCCTTCGACGTCGCCGGCCTGTACGACGAGGAGCTGCCCTTCGGGCACGGCGAGGACTACGACTGGCTGCTGCGCGCGAGCCGGGCGGGCCGGGTGGGTGCGGTCCAGGAGATCCTGGCCGACATCCGCAAGGACGTCCCGTCCTGGTTCCGCGACAAGTGGCTCAACACCGCCACCGCGCTGGAGTACCTCCTCGAGAAGCACCCGGACTTCGCGGACCGCAGGCGCGGCCACGCCCGGATGCTCGGCCAGATCGCCTACGCCCGCGCCGCCGCCGGTGAGCGGCGGCGGGGGGCGCGCATCGCCGGTCGTGCCCTGTGCCGCTACCCCGCGGCGCCGCACGCCTGGCTCGCCCTCGCGGTCGCCGGGCCGGGCATCGAGCCCCGTCACATGCTGTCCATGTCGCGTCGCCTCGGACGGGGACTGTCATGAGCCGGCTGCCCAACTTCCTGTACGTCGGACCCGACAAGGCCGGCTCGTCCTGGCTGCACGAGATCCTGCTCGGCCACCCGGACGTCTACCTGACTCCGGCCAAGGACCTCTACTACTTCGACCGCTACTACGACCGCGGCCTGTCGTGGTACGCCGCGCAGTTCCGCGACGCGCGCGACGAGGCGGTCGTGGGCGAGGTCTGCCAGGACTACCTGTTCCACCCCGATGCGGCGGACCGCATCCACGAGACCCTCGGCCCGGTACGGATCATGGTGTCGCTGCGCGACCCCGTCGAGCGCGCCTGGTCGTCGTACCTCTACATGCGCAAGCACGGGATCGGTCCGGACACGTTCGGCGAGGCCCTGCGCAGTCGTCCCGAGCTCCTCGAGCACGGTCGCTACGCGACCGGCCTCGACCGCTTCCTGCGGCACCTGCCCCGCGAGATGGTGCACGTCGCCCTCTTCGACGACCTGGCGGCCGACCCGCAGGCCTTCCTCGACTCCGTAACGGGCTTCCTGGAGATCGAGCGGATGCCGCTGTCGAGCAAGGACCTCGAGGCGCGCCTGCCGGCCGCGAAGGCCCGGTCGGTCCACCTCGCATCGCTGGCTCGTCGCAGCGCCGACTGGGTGCGCGAGCACGACGGCGCCAAGCTGGTGGGAGCGGTCAAGCGCTCGCCGCTCGTCCACCGGACGCTCTACCGTCCCATCGACCGTGCCGCGGTGCGGCCGGACCCGGCCGACGTCACCACGGTGCGCAACGCCCTGGCACCGGAGATCGCCTCGCTGGAGCGCACGCTCGGGCTGCGGCTCGGCGAGGCCTGGGGCTGGTAGCTGGCAGCAGGACCCGCTCGACCACGGCAGGCCCGCCGACCGCGTCTCCACGCGATCGGCGGGCCTGTTGCCGTACCGGCGGGCCCGGGTGCTGGTGCTGACGCCGGTGCCGGTGCCGGTGCCTGAGGTGTCGGTGGCGAGCGCGGGACCGCGTCGGAGCGAGCCCTGGGCCGCGGCCCGGCGCGGCGCCCGGGTCGTGCCCACGGACGAAACCCCCACGCGAGCGACGGCTGGGCTCGAGCGGGGGTTCCGGTCCGGGGGGTGAGGGAAGTCAGTAGGCCCCGCGGTGGCCCATCACGGCGCGGATGGTCCGGCAAAGGATCGCCACGTCGAGGGCGAGCGACCAGTTGTCGACGTAGCGCAGGTCGAGCCGCACCGACTCCGCCCAGCTCAGGTCGGATCGGCCGGACACCTGCCACAGGCCGGTGATGCCCGGCTTGACGGCGAGTCGACGTCGCGGGTCGAAGTCGTAGCGCTCGACCTCCTGGGGCAGGGCCGGACGTGGCCCCACGAGGGACATCTGGCCTGTCACGACGTTCCACAGCTGTGGGAGCTCGTCGATCGAGTAGCGACGCAGGATCGCTCCGAGCCGGGTGATCCGCGGGTCGCTCCGGATCTTGAAGAGGACACCGCCCTCGACCTGGTTGAGCTCGGTCAGCTCGGCCAGGTCATCGGTCGCGGTCGTCGTCATCGTGCGGAACTTGACCATGGTGAACTCGGTGCCGCCGCGTCCCACGCGGGTCTGGCGGAAGAGTCCGGGGCCCGTCGTCTCGGCGCGGACGAGCGCCCAGACCAGCAGCAGGACGGGGGACAGGACGACCAGCGCGAGGAGGGCGAGCACTCGCTCGACGGCACCCTTGAGGAGCCGACGGGGCCCACGGGCGGGGGCGGCGCGCACCTGCATGACGTCGAGTCCTGCGCCCTGGACGACCGAGACGCGGGTGGGGGAGACGTCGAGCAGCCCGGTGCCGACGTACAGCGGGACCCCGGAGCTGTGGGCTCCCCACTCGAGCCGGCGCAGCGTGGCGGGGGTCAGCTCGGGTCCGGGGAGGACCAGGAGGGCATCGCTGCCCGACCGCGCCGCGACGTCGGCGGCCGCGGCCACCCCCACCTGGACCGGCAGGGCTCCCAGGGGTTGCGCCGGACTGGCCGAGACGCAGGCGGCCGCGACGACGTAGCGACGCGAGGAGGCGAGCTCGGTCATCGCCGAGCGGACGTCCTCGGGGTGTCCGGCGAGCACGATCCGGGTCGTCGTCTCACCGGGCAGCGGGACGAGTCCACTGACCAGCGCGGCGAGCGTGAGGGTCGCCACGACCGGGACCATGACCTCGGGGTCGACCGCCGCCCCGGCAACGAGACCAGCCAGCCAGCACGCGATCCCGAGGGTGGCGCCGGCGCGCAGGACGCGTCCGAGGCGGGTGCCCCACGGATCACCGAGCGGACGCCTGACGTAGAAGCCGTTGCCCGCGAGGAGCAGCGGCCACGCGAGCGCCACCGCGGCCAGGACCGCGGGCTGGACGGTGGGACCGACCCGGCTGACCACGGCGAGGGCGAGCAGTCCCGACGCGATGTCGACGGCCGGTCGCAACCACCGCGCGGTGGAGGCGATTCGGGGGACGTCCGCGAGGACGACCGCGTCGTGGTGGGCGACCCGTGGCGAGGGTGGCAGCGGCAACCCGCTGACCAGCTCGCCCACTGGGGGCACAGAAACTTCCGCCATCCGCCCAACCCTTCCCCGACCGTGCACGATGCGTTGGTTCGAGCCTATGGAAGCCCGGCCGGGGTGGCATGCCGCAAATGCGGCAAAGCCCTGCTGGAATGGGGGATTCAGAGCGGGTGGTGCCAGCCGACGTGGTGCGCGAGGCCGACCGCCGCGAGCTGCGAGGAGACCTCGAGCTTGCCCAGGATCGACTTCACCTGGGTCCGCACGGTCGCCTCCGACACCACGCTCTTGCGCGCGATGTCACGGACGTTGTGCCCCTCGATCAGGGCCCCCAGGACCTGCCTCTCGCGTGGCGTGAGCAGCTCGAGGCGACGGCGCATGACATCGGTGGCCATGCGCTCGTTGCGCCACGCGTCGAGGAGCCGCTCGAGCTCGTCGGAGGTCATCACCGGGAGGCCCTGGTGGAGCCGGCGGACCGTTGCCAGCGTCTCCTGCAGGGGACCGCTCTTGGAGAGCACCTTGCGGGCGCCGCTGCGCACGCACCCGCCCCAGCGGGCCTGGTCGGTCGACGAGGTCACCACGACCACGTTGGCGCCGGCGCGGGAGAGGGGAGCGATGAGCGCGGACCCGTCCCCGAAGCGGCCCAGGTCGAGGTCGAGGAGCACGATGCGCGGGTTGATGCGCAGGGCCGTCGACCGCAGGGTCGCCAGCGAGCCCCCCTCCTCGGGCAACGGCAGCCGCCGCACGTCGTACCCCTCGAGGGACAGCGCCACCTCGAGCGACTCGGCGAAGAGGGTGTGGTCCTCGATGATGAGGACCCGGCTGCGGGACTTGGCCGAGGCCGTCGGGTCGGCCATGTCAGTCACCCTTCCGTGCGGCGGGCAGTCGGATGACGAACGTCGCCCCGGTGGGCGAGCGCACGGTGGCGCCGGGCTCGAGGGGATCGGCGAGGGTCAGGGACCCACCCTGCTCGGACAGCAGACGACGGCCCACGTTGAGGCCGATGCCCTGTCCCGCCGAGCTGTCGCCGCGGACGCCCCACTCGAAGATGCCGTCGCGGACCTCGGGCGGGATGCCGGGGCCGCTGTCGGCGACCCGGATCGCCACGTTGTCCTCGTCGCGGGTGACGTCGATGCGACTCTCGGTGTCGGCCGCGTGCGTGGCGGCGTTCTCGAGGAGGATGTTGATGACCTCGGCGATGTCGTCACGACGGCCGCGGACGGTGAGGCCCGTGGGCTGCCAGATGATGCGGCGGCCCCGGGCCCGGTGCAGCTCGAGCAACGGGTCGATGGTGGCGTCGAGGTCGACCGGCTCGGGCAGCGTGGGCTGCCGGTTGTCGAGCAGCCGCTCGAGACGTGACATCTCCGTGCGCATGTTGTCGTCGAGCCGTCGACGGGTCGCCGGTGCCACCTTGCCCTCGTGGAGCAGGCGGGAGGCGTTGCTGATGCCGGCCACGGTGCTGCGGATCTCGTGCAGGCGCTCCTTGCCGTCACGTCCCACGGCCTCCGCCTCCTCGAGGCGGTGGTGGAGGTCGGAGGTCGCCAGCTCCTGCTGCAGGAGGAAGTCACGGAGCAGTGCGAAGGAGACGCTGAGGAACAGGCAGGCGCCGACCAGCTGGGCGACCGCCACCGCACCCTCGACCCAGGGGCCGTGGACGACGGGCGCCTGCGCCAGGTTGGCCGAGCCCAGCAGGAGGAAGAGCGTGAGGACGCGTGGTGTCGTCCAGCCGCGGGCCACGGGGTGGCGCAGCAGCACGACGACCACCAGCACGTGGAGGGAGGTGACCGCTGCGGTCATCACGTCCAGCACCCACGGTGGGCCGTCGAGTGCCGGCAGGTCGGTGACGGCGATGCGCCCGACCGCCATGGCGACGCCCAGCGAGAGTCCGAGGACCAGCGGGTCCGGGACGCGGGTGGCCCGGGTCCCGGCGATCACGAGCCCGAGGATCAACAGCGCCGAGACCAGGTTGGCGAGGATCAGCCAGCCGGGTCGCGAGGCGAGCTCGCCGGGGTCGACGACCCCGGCCCTCGGCACGGCGAGGGCCTGGGTGCACCCGAAGAGTGCGGCGCAGGCCCACCACCCGTGGGTCACCGTCGGCGCGACCCGCCACGTGACGTAGAAGAGGATCGAGGCCGCGAGGGCCAGGACCGTGGCCGCCGTCCCCACGAGAAGCGTCGGCGGGACGACCCAGTCGTCCCGGGTCATGCTCACCACTACTGCCGCCGTTGCTGCTGCTGTTGCTGCCGCGATGTACAGCGGGCCGCCCAGCGTCTGACGGCTCAACCAAGGCATCGTCACCTGATTCGAACCTTCCCCCGAGATCAGTGCTTACCGGGGAGACGCGCAGATGGACCCCCCAAGGCCACCACTGTGCGGGCGTTCGTGGATGCGATGTCCGACTCGATCGATCAGCCCCCCGGCCCCCGGATCACGTTCGAACTTCGCATGGTGTTGCGAGACACAACTTAGGGCTGCGACGCGCTGACGTACAGGAAAATTTTCTAACCCCTACCCCAATTGTGGTATGGGCTAGACAGATAGGGCGTCCCCAATTCGAGCCAGATCCATGATGACGAGGTGGCGGACCGCTCCAGGACCACCACAGTGTGAAGCACACCACGCCGGTGTGCAGCCATGACACACCGGCGCAACCGATGCCGGGAGGACGACACGTGTCGCACACCCACCCCCCGTCCCGGGGCACCGCCCATCGCGGTCGCCCCACCATCCACGTGGCTGCCCGGCTCGCCCTGCTGGGGCAGACCGTGCAGGCCGCGCTGCACGGGCGGGACCTGCCGGCACTGTGCCTGCGGCTGCCCGACGAGGGGGTCCCGTGGGCCCGCTCGCTGGTCCGACCCGACGACCTCGTGCTCCTGCTCGACGACGTCGACGGGCCGGGTGACCTGCGTCGTGCCCGCGAGCGGGTGGCGACCTGCCCGGCTCGCTGCATCGTGCTCACCTCGGCCCCGACCGGGATGGTCTGGGTCGCGCTGATGTCCAGCGGTGCCGAGGCGGTCCTGTCCGCCCAGATCTCGCTCGACGACCTCGTCGAGACGATCGAGCACGTCCTGGCCGGCGACGAGGTCGTCGACCCGCAGCGGCGCGCGTCGATGGTCCAGGAGTGGGAGGACATCACCAGTCAGTTCGAGGAGATGGCCGGACGGTTGTCCCGGTTGTCCCCGCGCGAGCTCGACGTCCTCGAGCGGGTGTCCCACGGTGAGTCGGCGGCGGAGATCGCCGACAGCCTGGGCGTCGCACTGACGACGGTCCGCAGCCACATCAAGGCGGGGCGCAACAAGCTGGGCGTCAGCTCGCAGCTCGCGGCGGCGGCCATCCTGCGGCGCCGTCCCGACATCGAGGGCGTCGCTCCGGTCGCCACCGGCGGCAAGACGTGATTGCAGGTCGGCACCGCGTGGGCACCGGGTCGGCACCGATAGGCTTCCCGCGTGACTGAGACCTTCCAGGGCACCGACCCGAGCCAGCTCGATGACCACGCCTTCGCCGTCTGGGCGGCCGAACAGGCCGGTGCCGTCCTCCTCGAGGTGCGTGCCGCGGCCGACGAGCGCGGCCTCGAGGGCAAGGCCCTCAAGGACGCCGGCGACGCCGCCGCGCAGGAGGTCCTGGCGCGGGTGCTGGGCGAGCACCGCCCCGACGACGCGGTGCTGAGCGAGGAGGCGACCGACGACAAGGTCCGTCTCGAGGCCTCCCGCGTCTGGATCATCGACCCGCTCGACGGCACCCGCGAGTTCTCCGAGCCGCCCCGCGACGACTGGGCCGTGCATGTCGCGCTCTGGCAGGACGGCGACCTCGTCGCCGGCGCCGTGGCCCAGCCCGCGCTGGGCGAGACGTTCAACACCGGTACGCCGCGCCAGGTGCCGGCCCGCACGGCCGACCGGCCGCGGATCGCGGTCAGCCGCACCCGCCCGCCGGCGTTCGTGGAGGCCCTGGCCGCGGAGATCGACGCCGAGCTGGTGCCCATGGGCTCGGCCGGGGTCAAGGTCATGAGCGTGGTGCGCGACCTCGCCGACGCCTACGTCCACGCCGGCGGGCAGTACCAGTGGGACAACGCCGCCCCGGTCGCGGTCGCCCGCGCCGCCGGCCTCCACTGCTCGCGGGTCGACGGCTCGCCCCTGGTCTACAACGAGTCCGACACCTCGCTGCCCGACCTGATCGTCTGCCGCCCCGAGCTGGCCGAGGAGATCATCGCGTTCGTCCGCGCCCACGGCACGGACTGACCCCTCGTCAACCCGGTTGGCGACGTCGGTGCTCCCTGCGACCGTGGGGGCATGACCTCCTTCGTCTCGCACACCACCGTCGACTGCACCCACGCCTACGAGCTCTCCGAGTGGTGGAAGCTGCTGCTCGGCTACGTGGACGTCGACGGCGACCCCAACCTGCCCGGCCACGAGGAGTGCATGATCCTCGACCCCGGGTCGGGGCACCGGATCCTCTTCATCGAGGTGCCGGAACGCAAGGCGGTCAAGAACCGACTCCACCTCGACCTGCGGCCCCGCTCGGGCTCGCGCGACGACGAGGTCGAGCGGGTGCGCGCGCTCGGGGCGACCGAGGTGGCCGACCACCGCGGTCAGTGGGGCCCGGGCACCGGCTGGGTCGTGATGGCCGATCCCGAGGGCAACGAGTTCTGCATCCTCCGCTCGCAGGCCGAGGACGACGGGGCTGCTCCGGTCGAGCAGTGAGCTGCCAGGACGCGACTCGGCCCCGGAGCGCTGCTCCGGGGCCGAGTGCTGGTGCTGGATGGTGCGGTGGTCGAGCCGGGACTCAGTAGACCTGGTAGTAGTCGGTGAAGCCCGAGTACTTCTTGTCGGCCGGGATGGTCACCGAGAACTTGAAGCCGCGCTTGTTGGGGGCCTTCACGCGGAAGACGCCCTTCTTGTTGGTGCGGACCTTCTTCCACGCGACGTACTTCTTGCCCTTCTTGCGCTTGAGGACGACCTTCTTGCGCTTGAAGTCGGGCTTGATCTTGCCGACCAGGAAGAGGCCGGGGGTCTTGAAGACGGCCTTGCGCTTCACGCCGACCGCCAGCGGGGCGGACTCGCTGGGGGTGTACACATCACCGTTGGTCTCGGTGATGCCGCTGTAGACGACCTTGTACAGCGAGTTGGAGTCGGGCTTGATGTCGAAGAAGTAGTAGCTACCGGCGCTGTCGTCGGTCTGGATTGTCGTCCACACGGGGTTCTTCGCCGAGTAGACCTGAAGGGCCACCGAGCCCGTGTAGACGCTGCCACCGTCTGGCGTGGTGACCGCGCCGTTGATGGAAAGGCTGTCGTCGCCGTACGTCACCTCGGGCGCGCTGGCGGCGATCGAGCTGGTGGTGGTGTAGGTGGTGGCGGCGTCGGCCGGCGAGCTGATCGCCACCGGTGCCAGTCCGAGCAGGCCGGCCGTGGTCAGGCCGGCGATGAGTCGAGTGAAGCGCATGTTTCCCCGTATCCCCTTCTCGAGAGGCGCCCGTGGACGCCCGCGATGACAGAAGCGGGCCCCGTGGCCCGCTGGCGCGACGCTACCCCGGCTGGAGGGCGGCCAAACCCACCGGAACCGGCCCGGCCCCCGGTGCTTTCGTAGACTGGACGACAGCACCCCCGTCCAGCGCTGGACGGGGGCCCTACGGCGTGCCCCCACGGGTCGTGCCGACCCGATGAGAGGACCCGATGACCACGCTCACCCGTGTGGCCGACGACCTGCTGGCCGGACCCGTGCTGGCCGAGGCGATGGCCGACGCCCGCGACGTCGCCACCCTCGACCTGACCGGCCCCGCCGCCGTGCGTCCCTTCGTCATCCGAGGACTGGTGGAGGCGGGTCGCACCGTGCTGGCCGTCACCGCGACCGCGCGCGAGGCCGAGGACCTCGTCGAGGAGCTGGTCGACCTCGTCGACCCGGCGCGCGTCGCCCACTACCCGAGCTGGGAGACGCTGCCCCACGAGCGGCTGAGCCCCCGCAGCGACACCGTCGGCCGGCGGCTGGCCGTGCTGCGGCGGCTGCGCCACCCCGGCACCGACGCGACCAACGGGCCGCTCTCGGTGGTCGTCGCGCCGATCCGGTCGATCCTCCAGCCGCAGGTCAAGGGGCTGGCGGACCTGGAGCCCGTCGAGCTCGTCCCCGGCCAGACCACCGCCCTCGAGGACGTCGTCCGCGGTCTCGCCGACGCGGCGTACACGCGGGTCGACATGGTCGAGAAGCGCGGCGAGTTCGCCGTCCGCGGCGGCATCGTCGACGTCTTCCCGCCCACCGAGGAGCACCCGCTGCGGGTGGAGTTCTGGGGTGACGACGTCGAGGAGATCCGCGCCTTCGCGGTCGCCGACCAGCGCACCATGGGCGCCGTCGAGCGCCTGTGGGCGCCGCCGTGCCGCGAGCTGCTGCTCACCGAGGACGTACGCCGCCGCGCCGCCGAGCTGGGCCGGGCGCACCCGCAGCTGCTCGAGCTGACCGACAAGATCTCGGCCGGCATCGCCGTGGAGGGCATGGAGTCGCTGGCGCCCGCGCTCGTCGACGAGATGGAGCTGCTGGTCGACCTGATGCCCGACGACACCACGGTGCTGGTGCTCGACCCCGAGCGCGCCCGCAGCCGGGCCCACGACCTGGTCGCGACCAGCGAGGAGTTCCTCGGTGCGAGCTGGGCGGCCGCGGCGAGCGGCGGCCAGTCGCCGATCGACCTGTCCACCGCGTCGTACCGCGAGGTCGCCGACGTCCGCGAGCACGTCATCGACCGCCGGCTGGCCTGGTGGAGCGTGAGCCCCTTCGGCATCGAGACGCCCGAGGACGCCGGTGTCGACCTCGACGTCATGGTCGGCGCCGTCCGGTCGCGGGCCCTGGAGGCCCAGCCGGCCGAGGCCTACCGCGGCGACCTCGAGCGGGCGGTCGCCGACATCCGCGGCTGGCTCGCCGACGGCTACCGCGTCACGGTCGTCCACCCCGGCCACGGCCCTGCGGAGCGGATGGTCGAGGTGCTCGGGGAGCACGACGTCCCGGCGGGCCTGGACGCGGTCGGCGACGGCGTCGTCACCGTCACCACCGGCTGCATCACCCAGGGCCTCGTCGACCCGTCCGTGCGGGTCGCCCTGGTCACCGGCGAGGACCTGAGCGGGCAGAAGGCCTCCACGCGCGACATGCGCAAGATGCCGGCCCGCCGCAAGAAGCAGATCGACCCGCTCGAGCTCAAGGCCGGCGACTACGTCGTCCACGAGCAGCACGGCGTCGGCCGCTTCGTCGAGATGATGCAGCGCGAGATGGCCGGTGCGACCCGCGAGTACCTCGTCCTGGAGTACGGCGCGTCCAAGCGGGGCGCTCCGCCGGACCGGCTCTTCGTGCCGGCCGACACCCTCGACCAGGTCACCCGCTACGTCGGCGGGGAGCAGCCCAGCCTCGACCGGCTCGGCGGCGGCGACTGGACCAAGCGCAAGAACCGTGCCCGCAAGGCGGTCCGCGAGATCGCGGCCGAGCTGATCAAGCTGTACGCCGCGCGGCAGGCGACCCAGGGCCACGCCTTCGGCCCGGACACCCCGTGGCAGCGCGAGCTCGAGGACGCCTTCCCCTTCAACGAGACCCCCGACCAGCTGAGCACCGTCGACGAGGTCAAGGCCGACATGCAGCGCACCGTGCCGATGGACCGGCTGGTGTGCGGCGACGTGGGCTACGGCAAGACCGAGATCGCGGTGCGGGCGGCGTTCAAGGCGGTGCAGGACGGCAAGCAGGTGGCCGTGCTGGTGCCGACGACGCTGCTCGTGACCCAGCACCTGAGCACCTTCGCCGAGCGGATGAGCGGCTTCCCGGTCGTGCTCAAGGGGCTCTCGCGCTTCCAGACCGACAAGGAGGCCAAGGAGGTCATCGACCAGCTCGCCACCGGTGAGGTCGACGTCGTCGTGGGCACCCACCGGCTGCTCAACCCCGACATCCGGATGAAGGACCTCGGCCTGATCATCGTCGACGAGGAGCAGCGCTTCGGTGTCGAGCACAAGGAGCAGATGAAGCGGCTGCGCACCTCGGTCGACGTGCTCTCCATGAGCGCGACCCCGATCCCGCGCACCCTCGAGATGGCGGTCACCGGCATCCGCGAGATGTCCACGATCACCACGCCGCCGGAGGAGCGCCACCCGGTGCTCACCTACGTCGGTGCCTACGAGGACCGCCAGGTCGTCGCCGCCGTGCGCCGCGAGCTGCTGCGCGAGGGACAGGTCTTCTTCATCCACAACCGGGTCAACTCCATCGAGAAGGCCGCGGCGCACATCCGCGAGCTCGTCCCCGAGGCGCGGGTGGCGACGGCGCACGGCCAGATGGGGGAGCACCAGCTCGAGCGGGTGATGCTCGACTTCTGGGAGAAGCGCTTCGACGTGCTCGTCTGCACGACGATCGTGGAGTCCGGCCTCGACGTCTCCAACGCCAACACGATGATCATCGAGCGCTCCGACACCCTCGGCCTGTCCCAGCTGCACCAGCTGCGCGGTCGGGTCGGCCGATCCCGCGAGCGCGCCTACGCCTACTTCCTCTACCCGGCGGAGAAGCCGCTCACCGAGACCGCCCACGAGCGGCTCGCGACGCTGGCCCAGCACTCCGACCTCGGCGGCGGCATGGCGATCGCCATGAAGGACCTCGAGATCCGCGGCGCCGGCAACCTGCTCGGTGGCGAGCAGTCCGGCCACATCGCCGACGTCGGCTTCGACCTCTACGTGCGCCTGGTGGGGGAGGCCGTGCAGGACTTCAAGGGCGATGCCGAGCCCGAGGTCAACGAGGTCCGCATCGAGCTCCCGGTCGACGCGCACCTGCCCCACGACTACATCCCCTCCGAGCGGCTGCGGCTCGAGATCTACAAGCGTCTCGCGGAGGTGCGCTCCGACGAGGACGTCGACGGGCTGCGCGAGGAGCTCGTCGACCGCTACGGCGAGCCGCCGGCCGTCGTGGAGTCGCTGATGGTCGTCGCGCGGTTCCGCGCCCGGGCCCGGGCGGCCGGGGTCTCGGAGATCACCCTCGCGGGCAAGAACGTGCGGTTCGCACCCGTCGACCTGCCCGAGTCGCGCGTCGTACGCCTCAACCGGATCTACCCCCGGTCGATCGTCAAGGCGCCGGTGAGCACGATCCTGGTGCCGCGCCCGCAGACCGCCGTGGTCGGGGGCAGGCCGATCACGGGCATCGCCCTGCTTGAATGGGCCCGTGGTGTGATCGACACCATCATCGACCCGCCCGAGGCGAGGCAGTCCGGGCAGCCGCACCAGTCGTCGAGGAGTGACGCGTGAGCAAGACCCGTCTGACAACCGTCCTGCGGACGGCGGGGGCCGCCGCCCTCTCCGGCCTGGTCCTCACCGGCTGCGGCAGCGCCCAGCCCGGCGTGGCGATCGAGGTCGGCGACGAGACGATCTCCACCCGCACCGTCGACCGCGCCTCGGGCCACGTGTGCACCGCGCTCGGCGACGAGTTCAGCGCCAACGGCACCGTGGTGCCGATGGGCTTCGTCCGCCAGGGCGTCGTGCAGCTGATGACGCTGTCGTCGACGGCCGAGCAGATCGCCGACGAGTACGGCGTGGAGCCGGGCGCGACGTACGAGCGCGACCTCGCCTCCCGTCGTCGCGCCGCCGAGGCATTCCCCGAGGAGGTCCGTGAGGACTACGTCGAGGTGATGACCGCCAACGCGCTGGCCACCGACATCCTCGAGCAGGTGGGCCGTGCCCAGCTCGTCGCGGAGGGCTTCGAGGAGCCGACCGTCGACCAGATCACCCAGGCGGGCACCGACATCTTCACCTCGTGGCCGGACGCCAACGGGGTGACCATCGACCCGCGCTACGGCGTGGAGATGGTCGACGGCTCGCTCACCCCGTCCGACACCAACCTCTCGGTCGCGGTCGGCGAGACGGCACTGGCGGGCCTGGCGACCGAGCCGGACGCCGCCTACGCCAACACGCTGCCCGAGATCCACCGCTGCGGCTGACGCCGTGGGACCGGAGCCCGCGTCGGGGGAGTCCCTGGTCGACTTCGTCGCGGTGATGCGAAGGCTGCGGGCCGAGTGCCCGTGGAAGGCCGCGCAGACGCACGGCTCGCTGGCGCGCTACCTCCTCGAGGAGGCGCACGAGACCCTCGAGGCGATCGACGCGGGCGAGCTGTCCGGCGACTGGGACCACCTGCGCGAGGAGCTCGGAGACCTGCTGCTCCAGGTCTACTTCCACGCCGCGATCGCCGAGGAGCGCGGCGGGTGGACCATCGACGACGTCGCCGCCGACATCGTGGCCAAGCTGCGCCGCCGCAACCCCCACGTCTTCGGCGAGCCCACCGGGGAGACCCTCACCGCCGAGGAGGTCAACGTGGAGTGGGAGCGCCGCAAGGCGCAGGAGAAGTCCCACCGGACGTCGGTCACCGAGGGGCTCCCGCCCGGTCTGCCCGCGCTGCTGATGGCCGACAAGGTGCTGGACCGCCTCGAGCGGGCGGGACGTCATGAGGACCGGTTGCCGGCGCGACCGGCTCCCATGACGTCCGACGAGGTCGGCGACCGGCTGCTGGCGCTGGTCGCCGAGTCGCGCGCCGCCGGCGTCGACCCCGAGCAGGCGCTGCGCCACGCCGTACGCCGCACGGTCGCCGACGCCGAGGAGTGACGGCCCCCGAACGGCCCCGCCGGCACGGGTGGCGGCGGGTCTAGGCTGAGGTCGCACGTGACCCCACCCACGACTTCCCAGGAGCAACCTGTGGCATCCATCGCAGCTGTCGGCGCCCGCGAGATCCTCGACTCCCGAGGCAACCCCACCGTCGAGGTGGAGGTCCTCCTCGACGACGGCGCGTTCGGTCGCGCCGCCGTGCCCAGCGGTGCCTCCACCGGCGCCTTCGAGGCCGTCGAGCTGCGAGACGGCGGCAAGCGCTACCTCGGCAAGGGCGTGCAGAAGGCCGTCAAGGGCGTCACCGAGGACATCGCGGGGGTGATCGTGGGCCTCGAGGCCGACGACCAGCGCCTCGTCGACCAGGTGATGCTCGACCTCGACGCGACGCCCAACAAGGCCAATCTCGGCGCCAACGCCATCCTCGGCGCCTCGCTCGCGACCGCCCGGGCGGCGTCCGAGTCGGCCGGCCTCCCGCTGTTCCGCTACGTCGGCGGCCCCAACGCGCACCTGCTGCCGGTGCCGATGATGAACATCCTCAACGGCGGGTCCCACGCGGACTCCAACGTGGACATCCAGGAGTTCATGATCGCCCCGATCGGCGCCGCGACCTTCGCCGAGGCGCTCCAGCAGGGCGCCGAGGTCTACCACGCGCTCAAGGCCGTGCTGAAGAAGAAGGGCCTCGCCACCGGCCTCGGCGACGAGGGCGGCTTCGCTCCCGACCTCTCCTCCAACCGTGCCGCGCTCGACCTGATCGCGGAGGCGATCAAGTCCGCCGGCTTCAAGCTCGGCAAGGACTTCGGGCTCGCCCTCGACGTCGCGGCCAGCGAGTTCCACGACAAGAAGAAGTACGCCTTCGAGGGCGCGAAGAAGTCCTCGGACGAGATGATCGCCTACTACGCCGAGCTCGTCGCGGCCTACCCGATCGTCTCCATCGAGGACCCGCTGGACGAGGACGACTGGTCGGGATGGCAGACGCTCACCGCCCAGCTCGGCGACAAGACCCAGATCGTCGGCGACGACCTGTTCGTCACCAACGTGGAGCGCCTCGGTCGCGGCATCGCGGAGCAGTCCGCCAACGCGCTGCTGGTCAAGGTCAACCAGATCGGCTCCCTCACCGAGACCCTCGACTCCGTGGACCTCGCGCACCGCAACGGCTTCCGCTGCATGATGAGCCACCGCTCGGGCGAGACCGAGGACACGACCATCGCCGACCTCGCCGTCGCCACCAACTGCGGCCAGATCAAGACCGGCGCGCCGGCCCGCTCCGAGCGGGTGGCCAAGTACAACCAGCTGCTGCGCATCGAGGACGAGCTGGGTGACGCGGCTCGCTACGCCGGCGCGGGCGCGTTCCCCCGTTTCAAGGGCTGATCGGGGCAGACTGCTCCCCATGGCTCCACAGCGTCGTACTCCCCGGGGTGGACCCGGCGGGACCACGGGGCCCGGCTCGCGCACGCAGCGCGGCCGGTCCGCCGTGTCCCGACCGACCACCCCGGCGGAGGCACGCCCCGGCGCCGACGCCAGGTCGCGTCGCCCCCGGCTCACCGGGCGCGCCGCGGTGCTGGTGCTCGTCCTGGCGGTGCTGACGGTGTCGTACGCCTCGTCGCTGCGGGCCTACATCCAGCAGCGCTCGCACATCTCCGACCTCAAGACGGCGATCGCCGAGCGCGAGGCGAGCATCAACGACCTCGAGCGCGAGAAGCAGCGCTGGGAGGACCCGGCCTACGTCAAGGCCCAGGCCCGTGCCCGCTTCGGCTACCTGATGCCCGGGGAGACCGGCTTCCAGGTGCTCGACGAGAACGGCCAGCCGCTCGAGCAGCAGGCCACCCTCAACGACCCCGACGACGTGCTCCGGATCGAGCCGACCGCCTGGTGGTCGCCGGCCTGGGACTCCGTGGAGCTCGCGGGCACCCCGCCCGCGCCCCAGCCCGAGACCCCGTCGGTCATCGACGGCGTCAAGCTCGACAAGTCCGGACAGCAGTGACCCCTCCAGCAGACCCCGCCGACGTCGCCGCGGTCGCGGCCCAGCTCGGCCGGGAGCCCCGCGCCATCCACGAGATCGGGCACCGGTGCCCGTGCGGCAACCCGGATGTCGTGACCACGCTGCCGCGGCTGCCGAACGGCACGCCGTTCCCCACGACCTACTACCTCACCTGCCCGCGCGCGGCCTCGCGCATCGGCACCCTCGAGGGCTCCGGCCTGATGAAGGAGATGCAGGACCGCCTCGGCCAGGACCCCGAGCTCGCGGCCGCCTACCGTGCCGCCCACGAGGCCTACCTCGCGGTGCGTGACGAGCTCGGCGCAGGTGCCGGGCAGGAGGTCCCCGAGATCGAGGGGATCAGCGCCGGCGGGATGCCCGACCGGGTCAAGTGCCTGCACGTCCTCGCCGGCCAGTCCCTGGCCCAGGGCCGCGGGGTCAACCCGCTCGGCGACGAGGTCCTCGACCTGCTGGGCGAGTGGTGGGCCGGCGGCCCCTGCGTCGAGCGGCCCGGCTCGGATGACTGAGCTCGTCGGCGCGATCGACTGCGGCACCAACTCCATCAAGCTGCTCATCGGCACCCCGCCCGACGTCGTGCTGCGCGACTCCCGGGTGGTGCGGCTCGGCCAGGGCGTCGACACCACCGGCGAGCTGGCCGCCGAGGCGCTGGCCCGTACCTTCTCCGCCGTCGACGAGTTCGCCGGGGTGCTGCGCGAGCACGGCGTGCCGCCGGAGCGCACCCGGTTCTGCGCCACCTCGGCCACTCGCGACGCCCGCAACGCCGCCGTCTTCGTCGAGGGGGTCCGCGCCCGCCTCGGCGTCACCCCGCAGGTGCTGTCCGGGCCCGAGGAGGCCGCCCTGGTGTACGCCGGCGCGATCGGCGCGCTGTCCCCGATGCCGCCCGAGCCGGTGCTGGTCGTCGACATCGGCGGTGGCTCGACCGAGCTGGTAATGGGCGAGGACGGACCGCAGGAGTCGACGTCGATGGACATCGGGTCGGTGCGCCTGCACGAGCGGCACCTGCACTCCGACCCGCCGACCGTCGAGCAGGTCACCGAGTGCGTCGCCGACGTCGTGCGCCACCTCGACGGGTCCGGCCTCGAGGTCGAGCTCGCCCGGACGGTCATCGGCACCTCGGGGACGATCAAGACGATCGCGTGCGGCGTCCTGGACCTGCCGGCCTACGACCGCGACGCCTTCGACGGCGCCGAGCTCTCCATCGCGGACACGCTCGACTACTGCGACCGGCTGGTGGCGATGAGCGTCGCCGAGCGCCGTGCGCTGCCCTACATGCACCCGGGGCGCGCCGACGTGGTCGCGGCCGGGGCCCTCGTCTGGACCGGCATCCTGGCGCGTGCCACGGTGCCGACCTACCGCGTCTCCGAGGCGGACATCCTGCACGGCATCGCGGCCTCCATCGGCTCGTCGACCGGGTCCTGAGCGAGGCCGCTCGTGGGTGCCGTCGACCTCCCGCACCCGCTCACCGGGCAGGCGTTCCCCTCCCCGGTGCCGCCGGGCACCGGCTGGCCCGAGGACCCCGCGGCTCCAGGCACACGGGCGGCGCGCTCCGCCGGCGGCGTACGACGCCTCGCGGCGACCGACGACCTCGCCGAGCTCGAGGCGCGCGTCAGCGTCTGCTCGGCCTGCCCGCGGCTGGTGCGCTGGCGCGAGGACGTGGCCCGCGACAAGCGGGCGTCGTTCGCCGACCAGCCCTACTGGGGCCGCCCCATCCCCGGGTGGGGTGACCCCCGGGCCCGGATCCTGGTCGTCGGGCTCGCGCCCGCGGCCAACGGCGGCAACCGCACCGGCCGGGTCTTCACGGGCGACTCCAGCGGCGACTGGCTCTTCGCCAGCCTGCACCGGGTCGGGCTCGCGACCATGGCGACCAGCACGCACGCGGGTGACGGGCAGCGCCTCCTCGACACCCGGATGGTCGCCACGGTGCGGTGCGCGCCCCCGGACAACAAGCCGACGCCGGAGGAGCGCGACACCTGCGCCCCCTGGCTGCACACCGAGCTGCGGCTGCTCGCGCCGTACGTCCGCGTGGTCGTCGCCCTCGGCGCCTACGGGTGGGCGGGAGCGCTCACCGGGCTGGCCGGGCTGGGCCTCGACGTGCCGCGGCCGCGGCCGCGCTTCGGGCACGCCGCCGAGGTGGGCATCGGCGGCGTGACCCTGCTCGGGAGCTACCACCCGTCGCAGCACAACACCTTCACCGGCCGGTTGGCGCCGGACATGCTCGACGGGGTGTTCCGCCGGGCGCAGGCGCTGGCGGCAGGGCCGGCGGGCGCTGACACAATGCCTCGGTGACCCTCCTCGCCATCACCGTCCTCGGCCACGACCGTCCGGGGATCATCGCCGGGACGACCGACCGGATCGCCGGGCTCGGCCTCAACCTCGAGGACTCGACGATGACGCTGCTGCGGGGTCACTTCGCCATGACACTGGTGTGCGCGGGCGGTGCGAGCGCCACCGAGGTCGAGGAGGCGCTGGCTCCGCTGGCCGCCGACGGCAGCCTGACCGTCACGGTCCGCGAGCTGCCCGACCAGCAACCCCAGGGACTGGTCGGCACCCAGTGGGTGCTCACCGTGCACGGCGGTGACCGGCCCGGCATCGTGTCGGCCGTCATCGGCGAGGTGGCCGAGGTGGGCGGCAACGTCACCGACTTGACCACCCGCCTGGCCGGCGAGCTCTACCTGCTCATCGCCGAGCTGGACCTCCCGGCGTCGGTCGACACCGACGCCCTCGCGGTGGCACTCCGGTCGGTGGCCGACCAGCTCGGCGTCGGCGTGACCCTGCGGCCCGCGGAGTCCGACGAGCTGTGACCACCCACCCACGAGTGGCGGCCTGGTCCGAGGCCGACCTCGACGTCGTCGGGCGCGTCCGCGACGTCGTACGCGCTCCGGCCCGGGTGCTGTCGACCGACGGCGGCCGGGTCGACCCGACCGCGCCCGAGGTCGTGCAGCTCGCCGCCGACCTCGTCGCCACCATGCGGGTCTCGCCGGGATGCGTCGGCCTCGCCGCCCCGCAGGTGGGGGAGGGGGTCAAGGTCTTCTGCGTCGACGTCTCCGCGCACCCGAAGACCCGCGACCACCACGGCACCTTCGTGCTCTGCAACGCCGAGGTCGTGGAGTCGAGCCGCAACGAGAAGGCCCGCGAGGGCTGCATGAGCGTCCCCGACCTCACCGGCGACGTGAAGCGCCCGAGCCGGGTGGTCGTCCGCGGCCAGCTCCCGGGGACGGGGGAGGAGGTCGTGCTCGAGGCCAACGCCTTCGAGGCCCGCGCCCTCCAGCACGAGATCGACCACTGCGACGGCCTGTTGTTCCTCGACCGCGCGGCGGGAGCCCACGCGATCTACGCTCGCCAGACCTACCTGTAGCGCCCCGGTATCCCAATCGGCAGAGGAAGCGGTCTTAAAAACCGCGCAGTCTGGGTTCGAGTCCCAGTCGGGGCACCACCACGTCGTACGCCGCCCGCGACACACCCTGGAAGATCCGACGGCCGTGGGCCGTCGGATCTTCCGGGTTGTGCGTGTGACCCGTGGGAACACCGGGGTGCGCTCGCGCGTTTGGAATGACGTGCACCTGAGTAAGGTGGGTGCATCCACACCGGCCTCCAAGGAGAGACCACATGAAGAGCAACAACCCCATCTTCGCCCGGTCCGAGCAGTTCAACGGCACGGGCTCCAACGCCTACGGCAACCAGACCTACGCCGGCGGCGGCCAGACCCAGCAGGGCTACGCCCAGGCGCCCCAGTCCGGCTACGGCCAGACCGACCCGTCCCAGTGGGGCACCGGCACGCCGACGACCCCCGAGGTCGACGGCGGTCGGATGACCGTCGACAGCGTCGTGCAGAAGACCGCCGTCACGCTGTTCGTGGTGGTCCTCGCCGCGGCCGCGACCTGGTTCTGGACCGGTGACTCGATCACCGAGGCCGGGACGGAAAACCCCGACGCGATCAACAAGCTCTACCTCGCGCTCATGGTCGGCTCGTTCGGCGCGTTCGCGCTGTCGCTGGTCAACTCGTTCAAGCGGGTCATCAGCCCCGCGCTGGTGATCGCGTTCGCCGCGCTCGAGGGTGTCTTCCTCGGCGCGTTCTCCAAGTTCCTCCCGCTGGTGGCCGGTGTCAGCTACGACATCGTGGTGCAGGCCGTGATCGGCACCTTCGCCGCCTTCGCCGGCACCCTGGCGACCTACAAGTTCTTCAACATCCAGGTCGGCACCCGGTTCCGCACGTTCGTCGTCGCTGCCATGTTCGGCATGCTGGCGCTCGGCCTGCTCGAGATGGTGCTCGGCTTCTTCGGCAACCAGATCGGCTTCTTCGGCTTCGGCGGCATGGGCCTGCTCTTCGCCGTCGGCGGCCTGGTGCTCGGTGTGTTCATGCTGATCCTCGACTTCGACTTCGTCGAGAAGGGCGTGGCCGCCGGCCTCCCCGAGAGCGAGTCGTGGCGTGCGGCGTTCGCGCTGACCGTCAGCCTCGTCTGGATCTACACCAACCTGCTCCGGATCCTCGCGATCTTCTCGCAGGACTGATCGATCGACCCGGACCGGGTCACCGCATCTCCGCCGGCCTCTCGTCCTCGGACGAGGGGCCGGCGTCATGCTGTCCGGGGTCGGGTACGCCGTCCGCCCGGGCGTCCTGGGGAGCCTCCTGGGGGGCCTCGCCCTCCGAGGTCTCCGGCGACTCGGTCTCCCCGCCGGGACGGCGGCGACGACGGCGCAGCTCGACCCACCGGCCGCGCAGCCCGCGCTGCGACCCGGACACCTCGGTGCCGTCGAGCTCGGTGCCGGGGTTCTCGACTGCCCGGGCGGCCGCGGCGGCCACGGGCATGACGCCCTCCCCGCGGAAGGCCTCGGGCAGCGCCTCGTCGTCGGGGCCGAGCCCGAGCGCGGCCAGCGTGGAGGGGATGAGCACTGCCGCGAGCTGGCGGTAGCCGTCGGCGCTGGGGTGGAACTGGTCGGGGCCGAAGAGCAGGGCCGGTGCGGCGGCGAACTCGGGGCCCAGCACCGACCCGATCGAGACGGTGCGCCCGCCGGCCTCCACGACGGCGATCGTCTGCGCGGCGGCCAGCCGGCGCGACCACGAGCGGGCCACCTGCTTGAGCGGGGGTGCGATCGGCTTGATGGTGCCGAGGTCCGGGCAGGTGCCGACCAGGACCGCGATCTCGGCCTCGCGGAGGCGGCGTACGCCCTCGGAGAGGTGCCGCACGGACTGCGACGGGGTGACGGTGTGGGTCACGTCGTTGGCACCGATGAGGATGACGGCGACGTCGGGGTGGGTCGCGAGCGCCGCGTCGACCTGGCTCGCCAGGTGGCTGGACTGGGCGCCGACCACCGCGTGCTCGCGCAGGTGCACGCGCCGGTGGGCCTGCGCCGCGACCCCGCTGGCCAGGTGGGCACCGGGCGTGTCCTCGACGCGCTCCACGCCGTAGCCGGCGGCACTCGAGTCACCGAGCAGGGCGATCCGGATCGCCGGGCCGGGCCGGCCTCGGCCGTACCAGCCGGTCGCGTCGGGCGGCGGCTCCTCGGTGATGATGCCGATCGTCCGGCGGGCGAGCTTGGCCTCGGCGACCAGCACGCCGTACAGGCCGGCACCCAGCACCGAGAGGCCTCCGCCACCGAAGGCGGCGGCGGAGGCGAGCTTGCGAGCGGCGGCTGCGGTTCCCACGACTTCATGTTACGGGCCGGTATCTGGCTAGATTGGCAGGGTGAAGTACGCGAATTCCCTGCTCGACCTCATCGGCGACACCCCGCTGGTGCGGCTCGACCGCTCCCTGGACCTGCCCACCCCCGCAGACGGCCCCCGATCGGGACCCCTGCTGCTCGCCAAGGTGGAGTACCTCAACCCCGGCGGGTCCGTGAAGGACCGCATCGCGACGCGCATGATCGAGGCCGCCGAGGCCTCCGGCGCCCTGCAGCCCGGCGGGACGATCGTGGAGCCGACCTCCGGCAACACCGGTGTCGGGCTGGCGATGGTGGCCCAGCAGAAGGGCTACAAGTGCATCTTCGTGTGCCCCGACAAGGTCAGCGAGGACAAGCGCAACGTGCTCAAGGCGTACGGCGCCGAGGTCGTCGTCTGCCCGACGGCGGTCGCGCCCGAGCACCCGGACTCCTACTACAACGTCTCCGACCGCCTCGCCTCGCAGCCCGGCGCCTGGAAGCCCGACCAGTACTCCAACCCGCACAACCCGCGCTCCCACTACGAGACCACCGGTCCGGAGATCTGGGAGCAGACCGACGGCAGGATCACCCACTTCGTGGCGGGCGTCGGCACCGGCGGCACGATCAGCGGCATCGGTCGCTACCTCAAGGAGCAGAACCCCGACATCCAGGTGATCGGTGCCGACCCGGCCGGATCGGTCTACTCCGGTGGCAGCGGGCGCCCCTACCTCGTCGAGGGCGTGGGCGAGGACTTCTGGCCGGAGACCTACGACAGGTCGATCGCCGACCGCATCATCGAGGTCTCCGACGCCGACTCCTTCGCCTTCACCCGCCGCCTCGCCCGCGAGGAGGCCATGCTGGTCGGCGGCTCGTCCGGGATGGCGGCGTACGCCGCGCGCCAGCTCGCCCACGAGCTCGCGGCCGAGGGCCGCGACGACGCGGTGATCGTCGTCCTGCTGCCCGACTCCGGCCGCGGCTACCTCACCAAGGTCTTCAACGACGCGTGGCTGGGCCAGTACGGCTTCGCCACCGAGGGTGACTCCGACTCGCGCACGGTGGGGGAGGTGCTGCGCGGCAAGTCCGGGCGGCTGCCCGACCTGGTGCACACGCACCCCTCGGAGACGATCGCCGAGGCGGTCCACATCCTCCAGGAGTACGGCGTCTCGCAGATGCCCGTGGTCCGCGCCGAGCCGCCGATCGTGGCGGCGGAGGTGGCCGGCTCGGTCTCCGAGCGGGCGCTGCTCGACGCGCTCTTCGCCGGGACGGCCAAGCTGACCGACCCGGTCGAGGACCACATGTCGGCGCCGTTGCCGTCGATCGGCTCCACGTCCCCGGCCCGCGAGGCCGTGCACCTGCTGGAGAAGGCCGACGCGGCGCTCGTCCACGAGGACGGCAAGCCCGTCGGGGTCATCACCCGGCAGGACCTGCTGGCCCAGCTGGCGAAGGGCTGAGGCGGATGCGTTCCCACGTGACCCGCCGCGCCCGCACGCGCGCCGCCGCGCTGCTCCTCGCCCCGGTGCTCGCGCTGTCCGCCGTCGCCTGCAGCGAGGACGAGCCGGTCGACCCCGAGGCCCCCGTCGACGTGGAGGTGGGCGAGAAGTTCTCCTGGAACGGCTTCACCGTCCCCGCCGGCTGGGAGTACGACACGATCACCGAGACCGTCGCGCTCGAGGAGCAGACGCACCCGCTGGTGCGGGCCCGCGTCGTCAACGACGGCGACGAGGCGCGCTCCGCGCTCTTCGAGTTCGTCTTCGTCGCCGAGGGTGAGGCGCTGGCCACGGTCCGGTGCAACTCCACCGAGGAGCTGGCCCCCGAGCAGGAGGGCGACCTCTTCTGCCCGGGCTACGGCGAGCCGGTGCCGGAGGGCTACGACACCGTCGTGGTGCAGCCGGTCACGCGGTCCTGACGACCGACGAGAGCTCCTCGGCGAGCTCCTCGATCCCGTCTATGAGGCGGGTGCCGGGGCGCGCCCACGAGGCGTTGGCGTCGACGGCGTGCACGGGCACCCCCTCGGGGAGCACGCCCGACGCGACCAGCTCGTCGGCGAGCGCCTGCGACCCCTCGCGGTCGTAGCCGCACGGCGCCACCACGACGACGTCGGGGCGCGCGGCGTGGACGTCCTCCCACGTGATGCGCACGCTCTTCTCGCCGGCGGTGCCGAGCACCGGGTCCCCGCCGGCGAGGTCGACCATCTCGGGGATCCAGTGGCCGGGCGCGAACGGTGGGTCGGTCCACTCCAGCAGCACGACGCGGGGCCGCGGGCGGGTGCCCACGCGTCGTACGACGTCCGCGAGACGCCGGTGCGTCTCCTGCACGAGGGCGTCGGCCTCGACCTCGCGGCCGGTGGCCCGGCCGAGCACCCGGACCGACTCCAGCACCTCGGCGAGGGTGTGGGGGTCGATCGTCAGGACCTCGGCGGTGCAGCCGAGGTGGGCCAGCGCGTCGTCGACCACGGACACGTCGACCGCGCACACCGCGCACAGGTCCTGGGTGACCACCAGCTCGGCGTCCAGGCCGGCGAGGGCGCCCTCGTCGAGGTGGTAGAGGTCGTCGCCACGCTCCATCGCGGCGGCCACGAAGTCGTCGATCTCGCGCGGGGTCAGCCCCTCCGGCATCGCGCTCGTGGACACGATCGTGCGCCCGCGGGCCTCGGCGGGGTGGTCGCACTCGAAGGTCACTCCGACGACGTCATCACCCGCCCCGATCGCGAAGAGGATCTCGGTGGTCGAGGGGAGCAGGGAGACGATGCGCACGCGCTCCAGCCTAGGGTGACGGTGTGGAGCCGACGACCGAGACCGTGCTCCTCCTGATGCTCGCGGCCCTGGCCGCCGGCTTCGTGGACGCGGTGGTCGGTGGCGGCGGCCTCATCCAGCTCCCGGCCCTGCTCATCGGCCTCCCCGGCGCCTCGGTGGTGCAGATCGCGGCGACCAACAAGCTCGCGTCCTTCTGCGGCACCTCGATCAGCGCGGCGACGTACTACCGCCGGGTCCGGCCCGACCCCCGGACCTTCCTGCCCCTGATGCTGGCGGCCTTCGCCGGGTCGTTGGGCGGGGCCTTCGTGGCCTCGATGCTGCCCCGCAGCGCCTTCGACCCGATCATCCTGGTGGTCCTCGTCCTCGTCGGCGCCTACGTCTGGTTCAAGCCGTCGGTGGGCACGCTGACCAACCTGCGCTTCAGCGGCGGGACCCACGTCTCGGCGGTCGCCGTCACCGGTCTCGCGATCGGCTTCTACGACGGGGCGATCGGGCCCGGCACCGGGTCGTTCTTCGTCTTCGCGCTCGTGGGACTGCTCGGCTACAACTTCCTCGAGGCGTCGGCCAAGGCCAAGCTCGCCAACTGGGCCACCAACCTGGCCGCGCTCGTCGTCTTCATCCCGATGGGGGCGGTGATGTGGAAGCTCGGCCTGGCCATGGCCGCGGCCAACATCGTGGGCGGGTACGTCGGGGCCCGCGTGGCCGTCGCCCGGGGTGCGAGGTTCGTGCGGATCTTCTTCCTCGTCGTGGTCGCGGGCTTCGTCGTCCGACTCGGAGGGGACCTGCTCGGCGTCTGGTGACCCGGATGCTGCACCCGCCCCGGTAGCGTGCTGCCGTGAGCGTGGTGGACAAGGCCGACGGCTTCCAGCGGAGGCACCCGGTGGTCGGGTTCCCGCTCGCGGTCGTCTACAAGTTCTTCGACGACCAGGGCAACTACCTGGCCGCGATGCTGACCTACTACGCGTTCGTCGCGATCTTCCCCCTGATGCTGCTGGGCACCTCGATCCTCGGCTTCGTGCTCGGGGCCAAGCCGGAGTGGCAGGAGGAGATCCTCGACTCCGCCCTCGCTCAGTTCCCGATCATCGGCGACCAGCTCGGCCGTCCCGAGGGCCTGCGCGGATCGGCGGCCGGCGTGGCCTTCGGAACCCTGGCCGCCCTGTACGGCGCGCTGGGCTTGGCCCAGTCGCTGCAGAACGCCATGCACGTGGCCTGGTCCGTGCCGCGCAACTCCCGGCCGAATCCCTTCTACTCCCGGCTCAAGAGCCTCCTCCTGCTCCTCACCGCGGGCTTCGCGCTGCTCGGGGTCTCGGTCCTGTCGACGGTCGCGAGCACCACGACGACGTTCTTCGAGCAGGGGGAGCGCTGGCTGCTGCAGCTGGTGACGGTGCTCGTCGTCGGCGTCGGGCTGACGGTGCTCTTCCGCTTCGCCGCGACCGGGCAGCACAGCTTCCGCCGGGCCGCACCCGGCGGCTTCTCCCTCGCGGTCATGTTCCAGCTGCTCCAGCTCGGTGGCGCGCTCTACGTCTCCGAGGTCCTGGTCGGCACGACGGCGATGACCAAGACCTTCGGACTCGTGCTCGGTCTCGTCGGCTTCCTCTTCATCGGCGCGGTGATGGCGGTGCTGGCCATGGAGATCAACGTCGTCAT
Organism: Nocardioides terrigena; assembly: GCF_003047265.1. Lineage (GTDB taxonomy): Bacteria > Actinomycetota > Actinomycetes > Propionibacteriales > Nocardioidaceae > Nocardioides > Nocardioides terrigena. The sequence continues at coordinate 743,671 of NZ_PZYY01000001.1, forward strand.
CGCCCGCGAGCTCTACCCCCGGGCCCTGCTCACCCCGTTCACGGACGCGGTCGACCTCACGCCGGCGGACCGCCGCGCCTACGCTTCGTACGCCCGGATGCAGCGTCACAAGGGTTTCGAGAAGGTGTCGGTGTCGTGGGAGGAGCCCGCGCCCGCCGTCGTGGCCGAGCCCGACCCCGAGCCCGAGCCCGCGGCCGTGCCCGAGCAGGAGCGGCTCGCGGACCCCGCTCCGTGACGTCGTACCTCACCCTGGCGCGGGACGCGACCGCCGAGGTCGAGGTGAAGCGCTCCCGCTTCCTGTGCACCCTGCGCCGGGTGGACGACGAGGACGCGGCGCGTGCCGTGGTCGCCGAGCTCCGCGCGCAGCACTGGGACGCCCGGCACCACTGCTCGGCGTTCGTCATCGGCCCGCGCTCGGAGCTGCAGCGCTCGAGCGACGACGGGGAGCCCGCCGGCACGGCCGGGGCCCCGATGCTGGAGGTGCTCCGCGGCGCCGGCGTCTCGGACGTCGCGGCGGTGGTCACCCGGTGGTTCGGCGGCACCCTGCTCGGCGCCGGCGGCCTCGTGCGGGCGTACGGCGACGCGGTCCGGGGCGCGCTCGTGGAGGCGGGTACCCGGCGCCGGGTCCTGCTCACCGAGCTCGCCCTGGTGGTCGGCCACACCGACGCGGGGCGGATCGAGAGCGAGCTGAGGACACGGGGCGTGGAGGTGCTGGACGTGGAGTACGCCGCCACGGTGCGGCTGCTGCTCGGGTCGACCGACCCGACGGTGGTGGAGGCACACGTGGCGGCGCTGACCTCCGGCACGGGCACGGTCGAACGCGTCGGGGAGCGCTGGGTCTGAGATCCCCTGCCGCGGTCGGGAATGTTTCGCGGTCTCGTATGTTGTTACGATGTAATCATGTAATGACAGCAAGGAGATCAGGATGAACGCCACCGATGACAACACCGGACGAGGCCGCGGACGCCGCGGCGAGGGCCGCGGACGCGGCGAAGGCCGCGGGCGCCGCGGGGGCTGGCAGGTCGCGGACCTGCCGGATGCCGACGACGCCCAGGACTGGTTCGCCGGGCGGCTGCCCGACGGCTGGTTCGACGGCGTGGAGGTCAGCGTGGACCGCGAGGAGATCGTGGTCATCGGCACGCTGGCCGCCGAGGGGGACCTCTCGCCCGCCGAGGCCGAGGGACGGATCGGTCGCTTCCGGTCCGAGACCCGCGAGCAGCGGATCGAGATCGCGCTCGAGGCCGAGTCCCGCTACCAGCGCAAGGTCTCGTGGGGCGCCAGCCTCGGCGGCACCACGGCGCTCTTCACCCACGTGGCCGCCCCGGTCATGACGCGGCTGCGCCAGCCGGAGCGGCAGGTGCTCGACACCCTCGTCGACGCCGGTGTCGCCCGGTCGCGCTCCGACGCGCTGGCGTGGTCGGTCCGCCTGGTCGGCGAGCACGCCGACGAGTGGCTCGGCCAGCTGCGCGACGCGATGTCCGAGGTCGACAAGCTGCGGGGTCAGGGACCCACCCTGTGACCAGTGACGTGCCGGCCCCGGGTGTCTAGGGTCGGCACGTGTTCTGGTTGAGCGCCTTCATCGACGTGCCCGCGGACCGCTTCGAGGAGACGGTGTCCTTCTGGTCCGCCGTCACCGGGTGGTCGACGTCCCCGCGCCGCGGCGCGGACGACGAGTTCCTCACCCTCGACCCGGGCGACGACGCCGACGACCACCTGCGCATGCAGCGGCTCGCGACCGGGGAGGCCCGGATCCACCTCGACGTGCACGTGGACGACCCGCGCGCCGAGGCCGACCGTGCGGTGGTGCTGGGCGCCACCGAGGTCGTGGACCAGGGGTACGTCGTCCTCGAGTCGCCCGGCGGGCTGACCTTCTGCCTCGTCACCCACCCGGCCTCCCGGCCGGCGCCGCCCGCCCGCTGGCCGGACCTGTCCAGGAGCCTGGTCGACCAGGTCTGCCTCGACGTGCCCGCATCGTCGTACGACGCGGAGACCGGCTTCTGGCAGGAGCTGCTGGGCTGGCAGCGGACGGGCTCGTCGTTCCGTGAGTTCGAGCGCCTCGCCCGGCCCGACGGACAGGCCCTGCGGATCCTGCTCCAGCGTCTCGACGACGAGGCCGGCGCTGCGCGGGCCCACCTCGACGTGGCGTGCAGCTCGCGCGACCGCGAGGTCGTCCGGCACGCCTCGCTCGGCGCGCGGCTGGTCGCCGAGCACGAGGCGTGGACCGTGATGGCCGACCCGGCGGGGCTCTCCTACTGCCTCACCGACCGGTCGCCGCAGTGACGGGAGCCGCCGCGGGCTGACGCTGCACCTCGGCGTCGCCGATCGGGCGCGGTCACCTGCGCACGTGCGCAGGTATGTCGGGTGGCCTGGGCGGGTTCCCTGCGCGGGTGCGCAGGGAAGGCCTGTCGAGGCCGCCCCAGAGCTGCGCACCTGCGCAACACCGCCTTGTCAGCCGACGGCGGCGACGTACACCCAGCGCCCGCCGCGCAGCTCGAAGACGCTGCGCTCGTGCAGCACCCCCGGGCCGTCCGGCGTGAGGTGGTGCGCGCGGAACTCCACCTCGTCACCGGTCGCGTCGAGCACCTCGAGCCGGGTCCACGTGAGCCCGGGCGCCGGCGTCACGTCGTCCGGGCGGGTGCGCGGGTGCCAGGTGCGGAAGACGTGGTCGAGCTCGCCGAGCGCGTACGCCGAGTAGCGCGACCGCATCAGCTGCTCGGGGGTCGAGGCGAGGGCGGTGCCGCGGTGCAGCGGGCCGCAGCACGCGTCGTACGCCGCGCCCGAGCCGCACGGGCAGGGACGGGTGAGGTTCACCCGGTCGACCCTACGACCGCGGGACCGATACCGCGGGACCGATACCGACGGACCGAAACCCGGGTGCCGTGGCCGCTCCGCCCCGCTAGCGTGCCCGCCATGTCGAGCTATCCGCGCAACCCGCCGTTCGCCGCCGACGAGGTCACCATGCTCCGGAGCTGGATCGACTACTACCGGGACACGATCCGCACCCAGACTGCGGGACTCGACGCCGCGCAGCTGGCCGCGACGATCCCCGGCCACCCGGCCGTGATGACGCTGGGCGGGATGGTCAAGCACCTCGCCTTCGTGGAGCAGTGGTGGTTCACCATCGCGCTGCACGACCGGCCACCGGTGGGCTTCTGGGCCGACGTCGACTGGGAGGCCGACGAGGACTGGGACTGGAGCTCGGCACGGCACGACAGCCCCGAGGAGCTGCGGGCGATGTACGACGCGGAGGTGGCCAGGTCCGACGCGGCGCTCGACGAGGCGCTGGCCGCCGGTGGTCTCGACCAGCCGGGCAGGCGGGCTCGCAGCGACGGCTCCGTGGCGACGCTGCGCTGGATCCTCGTGCACATGGTCGAGGAGTACGCCCGGCACGCCGGGCACGCGGACCTGATCCGCGAGTCCGTGGACGGCGCGGTCGACCTCTGAGGCACCCGTCAGGGCCGTGTCAGGGCCGTGTCAGGTCAGGTCCTCGTGCAGGCACAGGACGTTGCCGTCCGGGTCCTTGAACCACGCGGCCTTCTCGTCGCCGAACTCGCAGACGTGGTCCACGGTCTTCAGGTCGGGCAGGTCGTAGTCCTCGAAGACGACCCCGCGACCCTCCAGGGTGCGGATCTCCGCGGTGACGTCGTCGACCTCGAAGCTCATCGCCGTGCTCTCGGACGGCTTGCTCTCGGGACGGGGCAGGAGCACGAGCTGAGCGTCGCTCCCCACGGCGAACATCGCACTGCCCTCGTCGTTGGTTCCGGTGAACTCGAGCCCGAGCGACTGCTGGTAGAACCGGGTGGCGCGGTCCACGTCGGTGACCGGGAGCATCAACGCGACCCCGCTGTGGGCGAGTGACATGCTGCGCCTCCTTCGTTCCCACCATCGTCCGCCCCGCCCCTGCGGGACGCCATGACCCAACAGGGCCAGTGCGGCCGCACGGGGGCCTGTGCGGGTCGTGGCGCCACGCGGCGTACGTCGAGCGCCGCACGCCGGACGCGCGGATCTGCTGGAATGGGCCCCGTGACCCAGCCGATCCGCGTGTACCTGCTCGACGACCACGACGTCGTACGCGAGGGACTGCGGTTCCTCCTCGAGCGCCAGGACGACATCGAGGTGGTGGGCGACTCGGCCTCCGCGGTCGAGGCCACGGCCCGGATCCCGGCGCTGCGTCCCGACGTCGCCGTGCTCGACGGCCGCCTCCCGGACGGCTCGGGGATCGAGGTGTGCCGGGCGGTGCGTGCGGTCGACCCGACGATCCGCGCCCTGATCCTCACGTCGTACGACGACGACGAGGCGCTCTTCGCGGCGATCATGGCCGGCGCCTCCGGCTACGTCCTCAAGGAGATCCGCAGCAGCGACCTCGTCACGGCGGTGCGCCAGGTCGCGGCCGGCAACTCGCTCATCGACCCGGCGCTGACCGCCCGGGTGCTGGAGCGGGTGCGCAACGGTCCGGCGACCGCCCCTGAGCTCGCGGAGCTCACCGAGCAGGAGCTCAAGCTGCTCGGCCTGATCGCGGAGGGACTCACCAACCGCCAGATCGGCGAGCGGATGTTCCTCGCCGAGAAGACGGTCAAGAACTACGTGTCGAGCATCCTCGCCAAGCTCGGCCTCGAGCGGCGTACGCAGGCGGCGGTCCTGGCCTCCAAGCTGCTGGGTCCCGGGACCTAGGGGGCCCCCGGCCGGGGGGACCTTCGGCGTCGCGGTGGGGACCTCGTCCCCTGCCCCCGACCCCGGTCCCGGCGCGAGAGTGGAGGTGCAAGGACAACCGGCACCACCTACCTGTGAAGGGGCTCGTCATGGCCGTCATCCATCGTCACCACCACCTCACCACCGAGGGCGTCACCACGTCGGAGACCGCGGAGACGGCCACCGGCCTGGACCGTGCGATCGCCGCGCTGCGGATCGCCTTCGGCTTCACGTTCCTCTGGGCGTTCCTCGACAAGACCTTCGCCCTCGGCTTCGCCACCGGCAAGGACGAGACCGGAGCCGTCGACTACTTCGGCGACGCGGCCTGGATCAACGGCGGCAGCCCGACCGAGGGGTTCCTCTCCTTCGGCGTGCCGGCGGACAACCCGTTCAAGGAGATGTTCAACTCGATGGCCGGACAGGCCTGGGTCGACTGGCTCTTCATGCTCGGTCTCCTCGGCATCGGCGTGACCCTCCTCCTCGGGGTGGGCATGCGGATCGGCACGGCAGCCGGTGCCCTGATGTACGCGTTCATGTACCTCGCGGTGCTGCCGCTGGAGAACAACCCGATCGTCGACGACCACCTCATCGGTGTCATCTCGATGGCCGTGCTCTTCTTCGCCGCAGCGGGTGCCACCTGGGGCCTCGGTCGCCAGTGGCGCAAGACCAGCCTGGTGCAGAAGTACCCCGTCCTGAAGTGACCTGACAGGACCCCCCTACAGACCCGCCCGGGAGACCGGGCGGGTCTTGTCATGTCCGGGCCCCTCGGTGGTTGAGGTGCGAGCGCAGCGAGCCTCGAAACCCTCAGTCGAGCGGGACGCGCCAGACGAGCGTCGTACCGCGGGGGGACCCCGGCGAGAGCTCCAGTGAGCCGCCCAGGTCGGCGGCCCGGCGTCGCGCGTTGCGAAGGCCGCTCTCGTGGGGTGCGTCGGGGAGTCCGGACCCGTCGTCGGAGACCGTCAGCACCAGCTCCTGGGCGGTCACCTGGACGTCGACCTCCGCCCGCTCCGCGAGGGCGTGCCGGGCGACGTTGGAGATGGCCTCGCGGAGCACCGGCAGCAGCTGGTCGGCGACGGCCGCGGGGACCGCCGTGTCGATGGGACCGGAGGTGCGCACCGCCGGGGTGTAGCCGAGCACGGGGACGTACTCGCGCACCAGGTTGCGGATCTCCGCCCGCAACGAGGACTGCTGCTTGTTCTCGAGCTCGAAGATCGTGCCCCGGATCGCCTTGATGGTGTCGTCGAGCGTGGAGACCGTCTCGTCCAGCCGGCGCGCGACCTCGGGTGACGACGCCATGGACGCGACCCCCTGGAGCTGCAGCCCGGTGGCGAAGAGCCGTTGGATGACCACGTCGTGCAGGTCGCGGGCGATGCGCTCCCGGTCGGAGAGGAGGGCGAGCTCCTGGCGGTCGGTCACGGCCTGTCCCCGGTCGAGGGCCAGCGCGGCCTGGTCGGCGAAGGTCGCCAGCATCTCCCGCTCGTTGGCCTCGTGGAGCGGGGACGTGCGGTCGAAGACGGCGGCCAGCGCGGTCACCGGCGCCAGGTGGGCACGGACCGGGATCACCACCGCGTCGAGGCAGCCGACCTTGAGCAGCAGCGGTGGAGCGGTCACGTCGAGGGGCGGACCGCTGCGGACCTGCTCGGTCAGCGCGTGCACGAGGGCGTGGTCCCCGGCATCGGCCGACACGGTGTCGTCGTCGGGCGAGTCGGCGGCGAGCAGCACCGTCGCGCGGGCACCCGACACGATGCGGGCCGTGCGCACGATCTTGCCCAGCGCGCTCTCCAGCTGGACCGGGGGCTGGAGGTCGGCCCCGATCTCGGCGGTGGCCTCGAGCCAGCGCCGGCGCCGCTCGCTCAGGCCGTAGGCGCGCGCGTTGTCGATGACGAGGCCGGCGGTGCGGGCGAGCGCCTCGACCAGCTGCTCGTCCTCCGCGGTGAACTGCCGGCCGCCGCGCTTCTCGGTCAGGTAGAGGTTGCCGAAGACGGTGCCCCGGATGCGCACCGGCATGCCGAGGAACGTCGTCATCGGCGGGTGGTGGGGCGGGAAGCCGACCGACCTCGGGTGGGCCGCCAGGTCGACCAGGCGCAGGCCCTCGGGCTCGGAGATGATGACGCCGAGGATGCCGTCGCCCTGCGGAAGGTCGCCGATGAGCGCCCGGGTCTCGTCGTCCAGCCCGGTGGTGAGGAACTCGACCAGCCGGCCGTCGGAGCCGAGCACGCCGAGCGCGCCGTACTGCGCGTCGGTCAGCTGGGTCGCCGCCGTCACGATCCGGGTGAGCACGCTGGCGAGGTCGAGGTCGCTGGAGATCGCGGTCACCGCGTCGAGCAGTGCCTGGGCGGGTCCGGTCAGGGCGGGGTGTCCGCTGGGGTCTGCGGGCGTCGTCATCCGGCCAGTGTGGCGTGGTCGGCGCGTGGCGTCATCCCGTCGGGCGAGGAGGCCTCGGTCGTCGGGACCTGCATCAGAGGACCCGGCGCACCGGCAGGGTCTCCTCGAGGTCCCAGCCGTCGCCCAGACGACGCCCCGTCACCTCGGTGAGGGGGATGCGGAGGTAGAGCGAGCGCCGTCCGGCGGCCCACGGTCGCGGCAGCACGCGGACGAGGGTGCGCAGCTCGTCCTGGTCCTCGACGGCCTCGGCGCGGCCGCGGACGACGACGCTCCAGCCGCGCTGCCGCGGGTGCTCGAAATGGTCGATCTCGAAGGCCAGCATGCTGTCGCGCCCGTAGGTGCCGAGCATGCTGTAGGGCGTGGTGCAGACGACCACGGAGCTGCCGCTGACCGAGTAGTTCAGCGGCATGACGTGCGGCCCGGTCGGGGTGGCGATCGCGACCCGTCCGATCACGCCCCGTCGGAGCAGGGTCTCGCACTCGCTGCGGCTCAGCTCCATCAGCTCGCCCATGGCACATCTCCGAGTCGTCGTCTCCGTGCCCCTGCCGGCGACGTCCGCGCAGGGCCTAGTCTCCATGGTCGGTCGTCAGGTCCCTCCCCAGCAGGGCCGTTGGTCCCGACCGGTGGGACCGTTGCTCCCGGATCCGGCCTTGTGCGCCGGACTAGCGTTGAGGGGGTGACCGAGACTTCACTGTCCACCCAGCTGCCGGCCACCGTCGGCGAGCTCCGTGCCTCCGGGCACGAGCTCAAGACCCTGCGGCACGAGCTCCGCGACAACCTGCTCGCCCGGCTGCGCGACGGGACCGACCCGTGGCCGGGCCTGCACGGCTTCGAGGACACCGTCATCCCGCAGCTCGAGCGGGCCCTCATCGCCGGCCACGACGTCGTGCTCCTCGGCGAGCGTGGCCAGGGCAAGACCCGCCTGCTGCGGACCCTGGTCGGGCTGCTCGACGAGTGGTCGCCGGTGATCTCCGGCTCCGAGCTCGGGGAGCACCCCTACGAGCCGATCACGGTCCAGTCGCGGCAGGCCGCGGCGACGTACGGCGACGACCTGCGGGTCTCGTGGCGTCACCGCGACGAGCGGTACGCCGAGAAGCTGGCGACCCCGGACACGTCCGTCGCCGACCTGATCGGCGACGTCGACCCGATGAAGGTCGCCGAGGGTCGCTCGCTGGGCGACCCGGAGACGATCCACTTCGGGCTCATCCCGCGCAGCCACCGCGGCATCGTGGCCATCAACGAGCTGCCCGACCTCGCCGAGCGCATCCAGGTGGCGATGCTCAACGTGATGGAGGAGCGCGACATCCAGATCCGTGGCTACGTCCTGCGGCTGCCGCTCGACGTCCTCGTGGTGGCCAGCGCCAACCCGGAGGACTACACCAACCGCGGGCGCATCATCACCCCGCTCAAGGACCGCTTCGGTGCCGAGATCCGCACCCACTACCCGACCGAGCTGGACGCGGAGATCCGGGTGATCCGGCAGGAGGCCGTCCTCCAGGCCCACGTGCCCGACCACATCGTGGAGATCCTGGCCCGCTTCACCCGCAACCTGCGCGACTCCGGCAGCGTCGACCAGCGCTCGGGCGTCAGCGCCCGCTTCGCCATCGCCGGTGCCGAGACCATCGCGGCCGCCGCCCTGCACCGAGCGACCGTCCAGGGCGAGGACCGTCCGGTGGCCCGGGTCGTCGACCTCGAGACGGCCGTCGACGTGCTGGGCGGCAAGGTCGAGTTCGAGTCGGGGGAGGAGGGGCGCGAGGGCGAGATCCTCACCCACCTGCTGCGCACGGCGATCGCCGAGACGGTCCGCCAGCACCTGCGCGGCATCGACCTGGCGCTGCTCGTCGACGCGATCGAGGCCGGGTCCATGGTCACCACCGGTGAGCAGGTCAGCGCCCGGGACTTCCTGGCCGGGCTGCCCGTGCTCGGCGAGTCCGACCTCTACGACCAGGTCACCGACCGGCTCGGCGCCACCGACGACGGCGAGCGCGCCTCGGCGATCGAGCTCGCCCTCGAGGGGCTCTACCTCGCCCGCAAGGTGGGCAAGGAGACCGGCGGCCGGGAGACCGTCTATGGCTGAGACCGTCTCCGTCACCCTCCGTCCCGCGGACCTCGCCGACATCCCCGCGCTGCGGGCCCTCGGCGAGGCGGTCGTGCCACCGACCTACGGCCCCATCGACGCGGCGTACGCGCAGCGCATGCTCGACGAGTGGTGGACCCCGGAGGTCTTCGCCGCCTCGCTCGCGCGCAACGCCCACGTGCTCGCCGAGCTCGACGGGCAGGTGGTGGCGATGGCCAACATCGGCCGGCTCCGTGCCTCCTACCGGGACTTCCCCCACGTCACCGGGGACCGTGAGGTGATGTGGAAGCTCTACGTCCACCCCGGTCACCAGGGCCTGGGCATCGGTCGGCGGCTGCTGTGCGAGGTCGAGGCCCTCGTCGAGGGGGACGAGCTGTGGCTGGAGGTCGTCGACGGCAACGAGCAGGCCTTCGGCTTCTACCGGGCGCACGGCTTCGAGGTCGTCGAGCGGGTCGAGGGCGACCCGTGGCCCGACGACGTGTGGATGCGCAAGGTGCTGCGATGAGCCGCTACCGCCGGTACGACGGCGGCGACCCGCTGGCGGCCCCCGTCGACCTCGCCGAGGCGCTCGACCACATCGGCCAGGACGTGATGGCCGGCTACTCGCCGGAGCGGGCGATGCGCGAGTTCCTGCGCCGGGGCGGCCAGGACCAGCGTGGGCTCGACGACCTCGCCCGCCAGGTCGCCGAGCGGCGGCGCGACATCCTGCGCCGCAACAACCTCGACGGCACGATGCAGCAGGTGCGCGAGCTGCTCGACAAGGCGGTGCTCGCCGAGCGCGGGCAGCTGGCCCGCGACGTGGTGATGGACGACGACGACCGCACCTTCCGCGAGATGCAGCTCGACCAGCTGCCCTCCTCGACGGCGGCCGCGGTGAGCGAGCTGTCGTCGTACGACTGGCAGAGCAGCGAGGCGCGCGAGGCCTACGAGGAGATCAAGGACCTCCTGGGCCGTGAGCTGCTCGACCAGCGCTTCGCCGGCATGAAGCAGGCGCTCGAGGGCGCCACCGACGAGGACCGGGCCGCCGTCAACGAGATGCTCGGCGACCTCAACGAGCTGCTGGAGAAGCACGCGAGGGGCGAGGGCACCGAGCAGGACTTCCGTGACTTCATGGACAAGCACGGCGACTTCTTCCCCGAGCAGCCCGACAACATCGACGAGCTGCTCGACTCGCTGGCCCAGCGCGCGGCCGCGGCGCAGCGGATGATGGCCTCGATGACGCCCGAGCAGCGGGCCGAGCTGATGGAGCTCTCGCAGCAGGCCTTCGGCTCGCCCGAGCTCGGCGAGCAGCTGGCCCGGATGGACGCCAACCTGCAGGCGCTGCGCCCCGGTGAGGACTGGGGCGGGTCCGAGCGGTTCGAGGGCGAGCAGGGCCTCGGCCTCGGCGACGGCACCGGCGCGCTCCAGGACCTCGCCGAGCTCGACCAGCTCGCCGACCAGCTCTCACAGTCGTACGGCGGCGCGCGGATGGACGACGTCGACCTCGACGCCCTGGCCCGCCAGCTCGGCGACCAGGCGGCCGTGGACGCCCGGACGCTGAGCGAGCTCGAGCGCGCGCTGCGCGACACCGGTTACCTCCAGCGCGGTTCCGACGGCGAGCTGCGGCTCTCGCCCAAGGCGATGCGCCAGCTCGGCAAGGCGCTGCTGCGCGACGTCGCCACCCGGATGAGCGGGCGGCAGGGCCAGCGCGAGACCCGGCACGCCGGGGCGGCGGGGGACCTGTCCGGTGCGACGCGGGCCTGGGAGTTCGGCGACACCGAGCCGTGGGACGTGACCCGGTCCATCACCAACGCGATCGTGCGGTCCTCGGGCGAGGGCGGGCCGACCCTGCCCGTGCGCCTGCAGGTCCAGGACGTCGAGGTGCAGGAGACCGAGGCGCGCACCCAGGCTGCGGTCGCGCTGCTGGTGGACACGTCGTTCTCGATGGCCATGGACGGTCGCTGGGTGCCGATGAAGCGCACCGCCCTGGCCCTGCACCAGCTGGTCAGCTCGCGGTTCCGCGGCGACGCGCTCCAGCTGATCGCCTTCGGTCGGCACGCCCGGGTGATGGAGATCGAGCAGCTGACCGCGCTGGACGCCCAGTGGGAGAAGGGCACCAACCTGCACCACGGGCTGCTGCTGGCCAACCGTCACTTCCGCAAGCACCCCAGCGCCCAGCCGGTGCTCCTCGTCGTGACCGACGGTGAGCCCACCGCGCACCTCGAGGCCGACGGCGAGGTGTTCTTCGACTACCCGCCGCACCCGGTGACCATCGCCAACGCGGTCCGCGAGCTCGACAACGCGCAGCGCCTCGGCGCCCAGGCGACGTTCTTCCGGCTGGGGGAGGACCCCGGGCTGGCGCGCTTCATCGAGTCGATGGCCAGGCGGGTGGACGGGCAGATGGTCAGCCCCGAGCTCGACGACCTCGGGGCGGCGGTGGTGGGGTCCTACCTCGGCTCGCGCTCGTCCTACCGCGACCACTTCGGCGACTGGATGGGCGGCGGTCGCGGCTTCTGGGTCGGCGACTGACGCGGGTCAGTCGGCGGACGCCTCGAGCATCCGCATCAGCTCGGCGCCCATGTTTTCTACGACGACCTGGAGGGCCTTCGCCGGACGGACCATGACGGTGAAGTCGGTGATCAGCCCCTGCGCGTCCCAGGTGATCATGTCGATGCCGTGCACCTGGAGCCCGCCGACCTCCGTGCGGAACTCCAGCACGGCGCTGTCCTCGCCCAGCCACTCGCGGTCGTAGGCGAGCTGCGGGCCCAGCACCGTGAACGCGGCCGTCAGGTAGCCGACGACGGTGTCGCGGCCCTGCTGCGGCGTGTGCACCGCGGGGCTGCGGAAGACCGCGTCCTCGGCCATCAGGGCGGGCAGCCCAGCCGCGTCACGGCTCTCCACGACGGCGTGCCAGCGGGCCAGGGCGGCGGCGGGGTCCATGGGGGCATCGTGGCACGGCGCGCCGGACCGCGTCGTGCCTCGGCCCGTCGAGGGGGCAGCGGTCTCAGTCGGTGTCGAAGCCCGGCAGGTGGTCGACCAGGATCTGCCGGAACGGTGCCTCGGCCTCGAGCTGGCTGAGCAGGCCGAGGCCGCCCAGCCACGCGCGGTGGATGAGGAGGTAGGACGTCGGCAGGTTGAGCTTGGTCGCCAGCGTGAAGGCCGGGTCGCGGGGGTTGTTGATCCGCTCGAACTGGGCGCGCATCCACTCGCGGCTGAAGCGGAACGTCTCCACCCGCGCGGGCTCGATGAAGGGGGAGAGGTAGTCCAGGACCAGCTGCGGGTCGACCTGCACCTTGTCCTTGATGAAGCCCTCCTCGCGCAGCCCGGCGACCAGGGAGTCGGGGTCGGCGTCCACGGCCACCCGGATCAGCCGGCCCATCGCCTCCGGCAGCTGCCCCTGCGGGAGCCGGGCGACCGCCCCGAAGTCGAGGATGCCCAGCCGGCCGGGTTCGCCGTCGGGTCCGGGGATCGGTCGGAAGTTGCCCGGGTGCGGGTCGGCGTGGAGCATCCCGGCACGCGCCGGACCGACGAAGAGGAAGCGGGCGAGCAGCTCGCCGTAGTGGTCACGCTCCTCCTGCGTGCCCTCGCGGATGACGTGTGCCAGTGAGTACGGCGACTCGAGCCACTCCGTCACCAGGGCCTCGCCGCCCACGGCGACGACGTCGGGGATGACGAAGTCGGGATCGTCGAGGAAGGCCGCGGCGAAGGACCGCTGGGCCTCGGCCTCCAGCGTGTAGTCGAGCTCCTCGGCCGCCCGGGCCTGGAGCTCGGCGACCAGGGGCTTGATGTCGATCCCGGGGAAGACCGGGGCGATGCTGCGGGCGACCCGGGCGATCTGGCGCAGGTCTCCCATCAGCGCCTCGCCGGCGCCGGGGTACTGCACCTTGACGGCGACATCGCGACCGTCCTTCCACCGCCCCTTGTGGACCTGGCCGATGCTGGCCGCGGCGGTCGGGCCGCCGTCGAGCCAGACCAGGTCGTCGGCCCAGTCGGGCCCGAGGTGGGTGGTGAGCTGGTCGCGCACCGTCTGGGTCGGCATCGGCGGCGCGTCGTCCTGGAGGCGGGTGAGGTTCTCCCGGTAGGGCGCCACCAGCTCGTCGGGCAGGGCGGCCTCGAAGACGCTCAGGGCCTGGCCGAACTTCATCGCCCCGCCCTTGAGCTCGCCGAGCGTCTTGAACAGCTGCTCGGCCGTGCGCTGCTGCACGTCGGTGAGCACCGTGTCGGCCTGCGCGCCGCCCAACCGGCGCCCGAAGCCCACCGCCGTACGCCCTGCGTAGCCCAGCGGCAGGGCGGCGAGGCGGGCGCTGCGGGAGAAGGCCTTGCGCGGGAGCTCGGTCATGGGCCCCAGTGTCGCCGATCGGTGGTGACGGAGGTCGCATGTGATGGGGTGGGCGCGTGGATCTCCGGGAGCTGCCGCGGGTGGTGTGGGTGCTGGCGGCCTCCCGCTTCGTCGGGTCGGCGACCGCGTTCGTGTTCCTCTTCCTCACCCTCTACCTCACCGGACCGCGTGACCTGAGCGCTCCGCGGGCCGGTCTGGTCGCCGGCGTCGTCGGCGTCGCATTGCTCGTCGGGAACTTCACGGGCGGCCGCTGGGGAGACCGCCACGGGCACCGGCGGGTGCTGCTGGTCGCGTCCTCGGTCGGCGCCGTGGTGCTGATGTCGGTGCCGTGGCTGCCGGTGTGGGCGATGGTCCTCGCGCTGCCCGTCGCGGCCTACCTCAGCGCAGTCGGGCAGGTCTCGACCGGTGCGCTCACGGCGCTCGCGATGCCGCGCGGGGACCGGCGTACGGCGGTCGCGCTCGGTCGTGCCGCGTCGAACGCCGGCTTCGTGATCGGCCCCCTGCTCGGTGCCCTCGTCGTGACGTGGAGCTGGGAGGCGCTCTTCGTCCTGGACGGCCTGGCGGTGCTGCTGATCCGGGTGGTGCTGAGCCGGGCGCTGCCGGTGGAGCCGCCCGCGGCACCCACGACTCCCGGTCCGGGGATGCTGCGCGTGGTCCTCGGTGACCGGTCGCTGGTGGTGCTGCTCGTCGGCGTGGTCCTCGTCGACGTCGTCTACCGCCAGCTCTACACGACGCTGCCGCTGCACCTGCGCGACTCCGGGGCCCCGGTGGGCCTGTACGCCGCGGTGATCGCGGTCGGTTCGGGGCTCATCCTGGTGCTCGAGCTGCCGGTGACAAAGCGCCTGCGCGGCCGCTCGGCGTACCCGGTCATCGCGGCGGGTTATGCGCTGGTCGGGGTGGGGACGTTCCTGTTCCAGCTGCCGGTGACGGTGGTGTCGGTGATGCTCGCCATGGTGGTGCTGACCGCCGGCGAGATCCTCTACAAGACGACCGCGACGGCCCACGTGCTCGACGCCGCGCCCGACCACCTCGTGGGGCAGTACCAGGGGCTCTACGCCGGGGCGTCGACGAGCGGCATGATGCTGGCAGGGCCGATCGGGACCGCGATCTATGCCGTGGCTCCCGCGCTGCTCTGGCCCGTGATGGGTGCCGTCGCCCTCGTCGCGGCCGGGTGCGTGCTGCTCTCCGCGGTGCCTCAGGAGGCGCGGGTGTAGACGCTCACGTGCCGCTCGCTGCGACCCGTGAACGGCTCCCGGCCGAAGCCGACCCACCGCTCGGAGAGCCGCAGCCCGGCGATCCGGGCCATCAGGTCCAGCTCGCCCGGGAAGGTCAGCCGTTGCGCGATCGGCCCCATCCGGATGCCCCCGGCGGAGATGCTGACGTGGTTCTCCTCCAGCAGCTGGGTCACCGGGTCGTAGCGGTTGACGTCGAGCACCACCTCGTCGGCGGTCACCCGCTCGGCGTCGACGAACTGCCCGCGGCTGGTGAGGTGGGCGGTGGGGACGAGGTTCTCCACGACGAATGCGCCGTCGTCGGTCAGGTGGCGGGCGGCGTTCTCGAAGCAGCGCACCTGGTCGTCCTGGGTGAGCAGGTTGCCGATGGTGTTGAAGACGAGGAAGGCCAGGCGGTAGTCGCGGCGCGGTGCGTCGGCGCCCGCCATGTCGCCGATCGTGACCCGGGTCTCCGGTCGCTTGGCCAGCAGCCGGTCGGTCATCGCCTGCGACTGCTCGATGCCGTCGACCTCGACGCCCCGGTCCATGAGCGGTACGGCGATCCGCCCGGTGCCGATCGCCAGCTCCAGCGCCCGCCCGTCCCCGGCGAGGGCGGCGAGGAAGTCGGCGGCCGCGTCCTCGTCGCCGCGCGGGTGGTCGTCGTACTCCGCCGCGACCTCGGGGCCGAAGCTGTTCATCGGGTCGAATCCGTCCATGGGTCCACCCTCGGGGCGCGTCGTCTCGTGCGCCAGCGCATTTAGGGTGCGGGCATGGAGCTGGAGTTCACCGGTGAGGTCGTCGAGTGGCGCGGCCCGGCGCCCTACCACTTCGTGCCGCTGCCGCCGGACGAGGCCGAGATGGTCGACGAGGTGAAGGCCGAGGTGGCCTACTGGGGCGTCGTGCCGGTCAGTGCGTGGCTGGGGGAGACGTCCTTCACGACGTCGATGTTCCCCCGCGAGGGGACGTGGTTCCTGCCGCTCAAGGACGCCGTACGCCGCGCCGAGGGCGTCGCGCTCGGGGACGTGGTCGACGTCCGGCTGTCCGTCGGACGCTGAGGGCGCGCCCCTGCCCGGTGCGGGTCAGGTGGAGTCAGGGACGGGTCGGGCGGTCGCGCGCGAGCGCTGGGCCGTCAGGTAGAGGCTGAGGGCCACGTAGTAGACGACGTAGGCGAGCGAGATCGCCAGCCAGACCGGGCCGGGGTCCGGGAGCTGGACCAGGAGCACTGCGTAGCTCGCGAGCCAGATGGTGGTCAGGACGAGGGTGGTCCGGCGCAGCAGGTCGGTGCGCGAGGGGTAGACGTAGCCGATCGGGACGAACACCAGGACCGCGCAGACGAGCAGCACGACCGCGACGCTGACCGGCTGGAGGTCGAGGACGACGACGTAGAAGGCGGCGATGTTCCAGTAGCTGGGGAAGCCGAGGAAGAGGTGGTCGTCGGTCTTCGCGTCGACCCGGCAGAACTGGTAGGCGGACGCGAGCAGCGGGATCACGGCCAGCACCGTCGCGGACGTGCCCTCGCCGAGGTAGCCGGCGCTCCAGAGCAGGACCATCGGGGTGAAGGCGTAGGTGAGGTAGTCGACGATGTTGTCCAGGAGGGCCCCGTCGAACCACGGGACCCGCTTCTTGACCTGAAGGTGGCGGGCCAGCATGCCGTCGGTGCCGTCCACCACCATGGCCACCAGGCCCAGCCACAGCGCCTCGACCGTGTCGCCCTCGATCACCGCGACCACGGTCAGGAAGGCCACGGCGACGCCCGTTGCGGTGTAGAGGTGGACCATCCACGCGGCGAACGTCGCGGCGCCCGAGGTCCGTGGACCGGCCTCGGTGTCGGACGGGACCTGCTGCTGGGGCACTGTTTCCTCTGCTCACCGTGCTGTGCGCGGGGACCCGATGCGTCCCGGATCGTGGGGAGATCATGTCATCGAGCGCGGGAGCCCGTCGCGCAACCCGTCCCGGCGTGCCACAGTGGCGCATGTCCAAGGTTGCGATCGTCGGAGCGGGTGCCGTGGGCACCGCCATCGCCTATGCGGCGCAGATCCGCGGGGTGTGTCGCGAGCTGGCGCTCTTCGACCTCAACGCCGACAAGGTGCGGGCGGAGGTGCTCGACCTCAACCACGGCATGCAGTTCACGCCGATGGCCCGGATCACCGGCAGCGACGACCTCGCGGTGTGCGCCGGTGCCGACGTCGTCGTGATCACCGCCGGCGCCAAGCAGAAGCCGGGCCAGACCCGCCTCGACCTCGCGGCCGCCAACGTCGAGATGTGCCGCCAGCTCGTGCCCGCGCTGGTCGCCCTGGCGCCCGACGCGCTGCTGCTGGTCGTCACCAACCCCGTGGACGTCGTGACGTACGCCGCGCTGGAGCTCTCCGGCCTCCCTGCCAGCAGGGTCTTCGGGTCGGGCACGGTCCTGGACTCCTCCCGCCTGCGCTTCCTGATCGCCGAGCACACGGGCGTGGCGGTGCAGAACGTGCACGCCTACATCGCCGGCGAGCACGGCGACTCCGAGGTGCCGCTCTGGTCCACGGCCACGATCGGCGGCGTACCGGTCCAGGACTGGGAGTCGGACGGCTCGCGGCTCGACGCCGAGGGGCGAGCAAGGATCCACGAGCGCGTCGTCACCGCGGCGTACGAGATCATCGCGGGCAAGGGGGCGACCAGCCTCGCCGTCGGGCTCGCCGTCTCGCGGATCCTGGAGGCGATCCTCAACGACGAGCACCGAGTCCTGCCGGTGACCTCCCGGCTCGACGGGGTCCACGGGCTCTCGGACGTCTGCCTGTCGATGCCGTCAGTCGTCGGGCGGGCCGGCGTCGAGAGCGTGCTGGCGACGCCGCTCAGCGCCGAGGAGGAGCAGCAGCTCGCCGCCTCCGCGGAGACCGTGCGGGCCGCGGCACGCAGCCTGGGGCTGTAGGCGCGGCCTGCGGGCTGCGAGCTCGAGCGGGGTCGTGCTCCGCTGCGACCCGATCGTCAGAGCGAGCTGGTGATCCAGGAGATCGAGACCGCCAGGAAGTTCGCCACGGGGTTCAGCAGCGCGAACACCAGCCCCACGATGCCGAACACGCGCGGCGCCCCCGACACCGGCTGGCCGTCCCGCGTCAGACCGGCCAGACGTGCCGCTGCGGCCCCCAGCAGGGCCGGCATGCCGCACCAGAAGAACGCCAGCGCCGGCACGGACAGGATGCCGAGCAGCACGGCACCGGTCTTCGCCCGCTGCGGCGACGTCCCGAAGAACCTGACCGAGCCGATCGACAGCAGCAGTCCGGCCGTCCCGAAGCCGACGACGCCGAGCAGCTGCTCCTCCAGGCTCCGCGGCTGCTCGCCGCGACCGACGTACCCGCTCTGCATCTCCGCAAAGATGCTCAGGCTCATCCCGACGACGCACACGCCGTACGCGATGCCGACCAACGTCCGGTACGACGGCACCCACGTCCGCGCCCTGCCGCCGGGATCGACCTGCCGGGACCCCTGGGTCACTGAGGGTTGGGACATGCTGACTCCTCTGCCGTTCCCCCGGTCGCTCCGGGGGCATGTCCTCAAGGTTGCGACGTCCGGTCGCCCGTGACCAGCACTCCGGCGTCCCGAGGCGTCCCGCACCCGTCCCGTCCTGTCCCGCGGTCGCCGAGCACCCTGTCCACCGTCCGTCCCACGGTCGATGATGGGGCGATGGGTACGCACTCCACCGTCGCTGCGTCGGGATCCACGCACCGGAGCCACGGCAGCACCGCCTTCGAGGGGTCCCGCTCCCCGTCGGCCTCCCGTGCCGTGGACGGTCCCGAACCCATGGACCAGCAGCCGCCACCACTGTCCGGGCAGGCCCTGCTGGGAGCACTGGTCCTCGCCGCCGGGGTCCTCCCGCTGCTGTTCGCGCTCCCGCACGACCGGGTGGCGGTCGACGCCACGTTGCCGATGCTGGGGTGGCTCCCCGTCGGCATCGCCGGCGTCGTCGCCCTGGACCGGCGAGCCCCCGCCGTGGGCTGGGCGGCGGTCGTGGCGGCCACCACGCCCACGTGGGTCCTCGCGTGGACGGTCGTCGCTGCTGACGGCGACGTGGACCGCGACCTCGACGGCCTCACGACCGACATCGCGTCGGGACCGGCGTGGTTGCTGCCCGTCCTGCTGGTCGCGGCCGCCGCGGTGTCCGCGGCCCGCCCCGGCGGACGGGCCGAGCGACGGTGGCAGGTCTGGCTGGTCGCCGCGCCGGTGGCCACGCTCGCCGCTGCCGCGGTCGTGTGGCAGGTGGGGACCCCGCAGGCGTACGGCGTCACCGCCACCCTCGGACTGATGGCGGTGGCGTGCGTGGTGGCCGTCTCCGGCTTCGTCGACCAGCCCCGTCCGGTCGACGAGCCCCTCCTCGACGCGGCACTCGTCCTCGGCGTCCTGGCCACCGGCGCGGCCGCGTGGTGGGGGGTGCGGTGGTTCGCCGTCCACGAGCGCATCTTCGCCGCCGACGTGGTGGCGGCGTTCGCCGGAGCCATGTCCCTCATCCTTGCCACGCCCGCCGCCGTCTGGGTACGCCGCGAGGCGCTGACCCGTCGCTACGGACCGGGCGTCCTCGCGCCCGACGACGTCGCCGCCATCACCGCCGACCTCCGCCGCGACGGGGATCCCCGCCAGCTGCTCGCCAAGGCCGCCACCATGGTCACCGCCACCAGCGGCACCACGGATGCCCGCATCACCCTCGCCGACCCGGACGACGATCGTGACGACGGGGGCGACGCCGGGGGTGACAACGGGGGCACCGTCGCGGGGACTCCGTGGCGGGACTTCCCGTTGCTGGTGGGCGAGGAGTCCGTCGGTGTCCTGTCCGTGCGGGCGGCGACCGACGACGGGCTCGAGGCCCGGCAGGAACGCGTGGTCGCCCAGCTCGCCCCGACGGTGGCACTCGTCGCGCGGGCGGTCGCCCTCGCTGTCGAGGCCGAGCACGCCCGCAGCGACCTGTCCTACGAGCGGGAGGCCGAGCGCAACCGCATCCTCGCGGACCTGCACGACGACCTGGGTCCGATGCTCGCCGGGATGAGCATGCGCGTCGGCGCTGCGCAGCAGCTCTCGCCCACCCCCGCGCTGGCAGCCCTGGCCGAGGACCTCGCGGCCGCCCGCTCCGACCTGCGCCGCATCGTCGCCGGGCTCACCCCCAGCGCCCTCGCCGGCCAGGGGGCCGAGGTGGCCATCACGCGGCTCGTCGACTCCTTCCGGACCGACACCGGACCGGACATCGAGCTGGTCGGCGGGGTCCCCGCGGACCTCGGGCCTGAGTCCACGATCGCCGTCTACCGCACCGTCGCGGAGGCCGTCACCAATGCGCTCCGGCACGCCGACCCCTCCCACGTCACCGTGCGCATCGAGCACCACGTGCACGCCGACGCAGGGACGCTCACCGTCTCGGTGGCCGACGACGGACGAGGAGGCGTCGTCGTACCCGGTGTCGGACTGACCTCGCTGCGCAGTCGCGCACGGGACCTCGGAGGCACGCTCGACGTGTCCCGGACACCGCCGGCCGGCACCCTCCTCACCCTCACCCTCCCGGAAGCTCACCGGTGACGGGCCCGCTGAGGGTGCTGGTCGTCGACGACCATCCGGTCGTGCTCGCGGGCCTCACTGCCATGGTCGCCGCCGACCCCGGCCTCGAGGTCTGCGCCGCCGCCCGCACGGTGGCCGAGGTGGTCGCCCTCGCGGACGACCTGGACCCGGACGTGTGCGTGCTCGACCTCCAGCTCCCCGACGGCGACGGCATCGACCTCGGAGCGCTGGCCAAGCGTCGCTGGCCGGGCACCCGGGTCGTGGTGCTCACCATGAGCGCCGACCCGGGTGCCGTGGTCCGGTCCCTCGGCACCGGGCTCGACGGCTACCTGCTCAAGGACTCCGACCCCCACGAGCTCCTGGCGGCCATCCACTCCGTCGCCACCGGGGCCACCGTGCTCGGTCGCGGCGCCAGCGCGCCCGTGGTGGCCGCCACCGCCGCGGTCCCGGACACCGGGCCCCTTGCCTCGCTCGACGCCCGCGACCGCGAGATCCTCGACCTCCTGGCCCAGGGCCTCACCACCAGCCAGGTGGCGAACCGGGTGTTCCTCGCACCCAAGACGATCCGCAACAGGATCTCCGCCATGCTCACCAAGCTGGGTGTCACCACCCGCGAGGAGGCCGTCGACCTCGCGAGGGCGTCCGGGCTCGGCTGACCGGCCAGGTCTGGCGGGTCCCGCACCGTGCCGCGAGCGCGCGACGCCACACACTCGGATTCAGGGTCGTGGCAGGACGCGCACGGCCCGGAAGTCGTAGCCGTCCTGGCCGGGTGACTCCCAGACGAGGTCGACCCGTTGGCCCGGCGCGAGGGAGCGGTATCCCTCCATCTCGACGTGGCTGAAGTGCGTCCAGCAGCCACCGGGAGTCTCCGGAGCATCGAGGACGCCCCACCCCTCCTCGTTGTCCCACTGCCGCACCACCGCCGCAACCATGCCGGGAGCGTAGCCCTGCAGCGAGGGCCACGTCTGGGACGGAACGCCGGCCGCCCCCATCAGTCATCGGGGGGACCCGCGGTCACGACGTCCACGTCATGAGTCGTGACAGCGTGGAACATCCTCCGGCTGTGGGCGGTCAGAGTTTCCCCGCTATGGGAGTGCTGGGAGTACGACGGCGCGCGCCTGCACGTGGTCGCCCGGTGCGTAGTGGATTGACGAACTCTTGACCGATTCCTGCCATGATTCGAACACATGTTCGAGTAGCATGGTGCCACGGAGAAGGTCCCCGCTCGTGGGGGCGCTCAGGAGCCGATCAGCGGGGGGCTGAGATGACGACCGGACACCTGGTCCAGGAGTGCGGCGAGGCGATCGCTGCGGCCCTGGACAAGGCGGACGCGGTCGAGCTGCTCTACCTCTCACCGGCGGACAAGGCGTCGGCGTTGGTCCAGCTGGCGCGTCTGGAGTCCCGGGTGGCTGCCACCCGGTTGCGGTTGATGGCGGTCGCGGACGAGGTGACCGAGGAGAAGGGTGATCGCGACGTTGCGGCGTGGTGCCAGCGTGAGCTCCTCGTCGACCGGGGTGCCGCCCGCCGCGACATGACGCTGGCCGGGGCGCTGGAGCACCGGTGGCACGTGTTGGCCCAGGGACACCGGGTGGGGGAGGTGTCGACCGCGCAGGCCGACGTGATCGCCCGGGCGTTGGACGACCTCCCCGACGACACCCCTTCGGACATCCGGGCGGAGGCGGAGCGGGTGCTGGTGGAGTACGCGGCGACGTTCGCGCCGAAGGAGCTCCGCCGGCTCGGGAGTCGGATCCTCGACATCGTCGCCCCGGAGGTGGGGGAGGAGCAGGAACGCAAGCGGCTCGAGGGTGAGGAACGGAAGGCCCGCAAGACCACCAGCCTCACGACCCGTTCTCACGGTGATGGGTCGACGACGATCCGGATCCGGGTCCCCGACGCGACCGCGGACCGGTTGCTGACCTACCTGCACGCGTGGACCAACCCCCGCAAGCACGACGGCAAGCCGGCCGGGACGGCCGGCACGGGTGCCGGGACGAAGGTGTCGTACCCGACCCGCCTGGGTCATGCGTTCTGCGCCCTCCTCGAGCACCTGGACCCCAACAAGCTCCCCCGCCACGGCGGGACCGCGACGTCCGTGGTCGTGACGATGGACTACGACACGATGATCAGCGGCCTCGGGGTAGCGACCACCAACACCGGCGGCCGGATCAGTGCCTCCGAAGCACGACGGTTGATGTGCACCTCGCACGTCATCCCCGCGGTCCTGGGCGGGAAGTCCGAGCCCCTGGACCTCGGCCGGGGTCAACGGCTCTACAAGTTGGGCCAGCGGCGGGCGATGGACCTGCGAGACCAGCACTGCCGGGCGGAGGGGTGTGACATCCCCGCGGCGTGGTGCGAGGCGCACCATCTGATCCCGTGGCTCAAGGGCGGCAAGACCGACCTCGCCGACGGAATCCTCCTCTGCTCCCATCACCACCATCGGGCCCACGACGACCGGTACCTCCACGACCGCCTCCCCAACGGAGACCTCCGGTTCCATCGCCGCAGATAGGTCGACGGTCGACGCAGGATCACGCCGGATAGGCGAAGACCACCCCTGAGACACCCGTCGACTGCTGGCACGCCGAGATGGCTTCGCCGGTCTCGGCACCCAGCAACGCCGTGAAGTCGGTCGCCGCGGGGTAGTGCCCGCCTCCGCCCGTGAAGGAAGCGCCCACCACCGCGGGTGGGCCGTCCGCGAAGACCACCGAGCCGGCTGCCTCGTCGAAGGTCGTGCCGTGCGGCCAGAAGACCAGCTCGTCGCCGAGCAGGAGGCATCCCTCGAGCAGGACGAGGTCGCCACCCACCTCGGCCAGCGGGTACGACTCCCACTGCTCGGCCGGTGTGATCACCGGTCCGTCGGAGGAGTCCGCGGACTCCGGTACTGGTCTGTCAGCGCCGCAGGCACTCATCTGCAGCAGGAGTGCGACGACGATCGCGCCGGTACGGGCGACCGCGACGAAGGGCATCAGTGGTGCTCGCCACTGGCGACGTGGACGTGCAGGTGCTTGGAGTCCTGGTAGCGACCCAGGTTGGTGAGCACCCGGGCCTCCCCGTGCTCGAGCTCCATCTGCCTCGCCACCAGCTGCACGACCCCCAGCAGCTCGCGCAGCACGTCCTCGTCCGCTCCCGTCAGGTCGGTGGACGAGGGCACGTGCACCTTCGGCACGACGACGACGTGCACGGGCCAGTACGGCCGGGTGTGGTGGTACGCGAGCACGGCCACCCCGTCGTGGACGACGTCGAGCGAAGAGGGGTCGGCCAGTGCGACGTCGCAGTAGAAGTCGTCACCGGAGTAGTCGCCCGAGGCCATGCTCGATCCTGACACGGGCTGCCCGCCGGGTGTCCGATCCCGGGTCCAGAGACGGTCGGCGGCGCGACCGCTACGAGATGTCGGGCACCGCTCCGAACCGGCGTACCTCCTGGGGCCAGCCGCAGCCCTCCGCGATCTTGCCCGCCCACATCCGGGCGGCCGTCTCGTCCTCGACGTCGACGATGGTGAGGCCGCCCAGGAACTCGGTGGTCTCGACGTAGGGGCCATCGGTGATGACCACCGTGCCGCTGGTCGCGTCGGCGTTGAAGGGTTCCGCGCCCTCCTCGAGCCCGCCGGCGAAGACCAGCACGCCGGCGGCCTGCATCTCGGCGATGACGGCCATGGAAGGCCGGACGCGGCTCTGGAACCACTCCGGCGTATGGTCGCCGACCCACTGCTGGTTGAAGTAGATGAGGTACTGAGTCATGCGCGCTCCTTCGCCCGGGCGGCCCCTGCGGCCCCCTCCACCGGTGTGACGGGCGAGCGCGACCGGAATCGACACCCCGCCAGGAGAATCCGACCCTACTGAGGAGCTCGCACCGCAGCGAGCGACGTGGTCGGACGTGCCATCACGTCGAGGTCGTCGTCGAGGAGGCGACGGGTGCCGGTGCACGCAACGCCAGGCCGATCAGGGCCAGGACGATGCCCAGCACGAACGCCATGGCCGCAACGCCGAAGGCGACGACCGAGGTGAAGAGCGAGGCCTGCAGGAACGCGGAGTCCATCGCGGTCGCACGCACCGGGTCGTCCTGCTCCAGCTCGGCGTACGTCTTCCCGCCCGTGATCTCCTGGGTGTGCTGATCGATGATGTCCGCCTGGCAGAACGCCGAGATGGGCCCGTTCACGCCGTCGCCTGCTGCGCAGTTCGCGTCGTCGGAGACGGTGATCCTCTGGTCCTCCAGGGTGGTGGAGATGACCACCCAGGCGATGACCCCGGCGATGCTCATGACGATGCCGACCGCGATGGCCGTGATTGCCGCTACCTTGCGCATGCCCCGTGTGCCTTTCATCCGGCCCTGCTCGATCGGCGCTGACGTGCACCGAGCGCACGCAGCCGAGGCAACGATGGTGTCGAGGCCGCGGAGGGCCCGCCTCCCCCGGTGCGGGTGAAAGCCCGTACGCCATCAGTGGCCCACCATTCCCATGGCCGCGAACCGCCATGACGGCGCACAATGCTGAGGTGGTGACTTCGAGGTCAACGCATGCGCGCCGGAGGAGGATGACGACGGTCACCGTGGTCGCGCCCCCGCAAGGTCCCGTTCGCCATTTCGCCGGCTGGGTCGCCGACTCGACCCCACGTGGTGCCGCGGTCCTCAATGTCGGCGGCGGCTGCAACGCCTCAGGTGACTTCCCGCGCATCAGACGTCGCGCTGCGTCCCTCGTCGTCGTGGACCCCAGCGCACGGGTGGAGGCCAACAGCGAGGCGGACGAGCGCTTTCAGCTGCCGTTGGAGGTCTTCTCCCTCGCGCACGCGAATCGCTTCGACGTCGCCTTCGCGGTCTTCGTGATGGAGCACGTCGCCGATCCGGTCGAGTTCACCGAAGCCGCGGCCCGGGTGCTCAAGCCGGGAGGCGTGTTCATGGCCCTCACGA
Organism: Nocardioides terrigena; assembly: GCF_003047265.1. Lineage (GTDB taxonomy): Bacteria > Actinomycetota > Actinomycetes > Propionibacteriales > Nocardioidaceae > Nocardioides > Nocardioides terrigena. The sequence goes on from NZ_PZYY01000001.1 coordinate 768,767, forward strand.
TCAACCAGTGGCACTACTTCGGGCTCGCGACCTGGGCCACCTCCCGTCTCGGTCTCGACGAGTGGCTGCTCCGACGAGTGCGCAACCCCGAGGAGGTCGGCGAGTACCACGTCCACACGGAGTATCGGATCAACAGCATCCGCTCCATCAGTCGCCATCTCGAGCACGCCGGGTTCTCCGAGGTGGAGTTCCGGATGTGGGACCTTCCGCGCGCGTACGAGCCCTACCTCCCCGAGAGGCTGACGGGGCTTGCGACGGTGTGGAGCCGCAGCGCCTACCGACTCGGGCGCCCCAACCTGATGGGGCACCTCAGCTTCAAGGCGGTGCTGGGCAACTGACGGCCCGGTCGGTGGGGGTCGGTCAGCTGCCCGGGAACCTGACCCCGGTGTTGGCGTGGCAGCGGTAGCCGAACGGGTTCTTCGCGAGGTACTGCTGGTGCTGGTCCTCGGCGTAGTAGTAGCCCGCCTCGGACGCCGGCCGGATCTCGGTGGTGATCGACCCGAGCCTGCGGCGGGCGAGCTCGTCGCCGTACACCTTCGTCAGCTCACGCGCGGTCTCCTCCTGCGCCGGCGTGGTGACGTAGAGGGCCGAGCGGTACTGCGTGCCCACGTCGTTGCCCTGGCGCATGCCCTGCGTCGGGTCGTGGATCTCGAAGAACCGCTTGACCAGGTCGGCGTACGACACCACGGACGGGTCGAAGACGATGCGCACGGCCTCGGTGTGGCCGGTGCGGCCCGAGCAGACCTCGTCGTACGACGGGTGCGCGGTGTGGCCGCCTGCGTAGCCGACCGACGTCGACCAGACGCCGGGGACCTGCCAGTAGATCTCCTCGGCGCCCCAGAAGCAGCCGAGGCCGAAGATCGCGACCTCGTGGCCGTCCGGAACGTCGTCGGTGACGACCGGGGTCTTGAGGACGACGTGCTCGCCGAGCGTCCACGGGGAGGAGTCGCGCCCCGGGAGGGCCTCGTCGGGGGAGGGGAGGGTGGAGGGCTTGCCGAATCCGAACATGGCCCCATTCTCCCCGGGCGGACAAGGGCGGGACGGGAGAGCCTCGGGGCGGCCGATCCGGGCGGCTCACTCCAGGCGGTAGAACCGCCAGAACCCGAAGTCCTCGATCGGCAGCGTCTCGCACGTGGAGAAGCCCGCATCGCGCCCGTACGCCGCGAGGGTCGAGGGCCGCATCACGGTCCCGGTGCCGACGCTCGGTGGCGAGGAGAGGCCGTCGGGCAGGCAGACGAAGAGGCTGAAGCCGTACATCAGCCGCTCCAGCTCGTCGCCGTCCGGCGCGAACTCGTCGGCGACCGCCTCGTCCATCACCACCAGCGGTGCGCCCGGGGCCAGCGCGCGGTGGACGGCCGCGAGCACCTCGACCGGGCGGGGCATGTCGTGGACGCACTCGAAGGCGAACGCCGCGTCGTACCCCTCGCCCTCCAGGCCTCCCGCGTCGCCGAGCGTGAACGTGATCCGGTCGGCCACCCCGGCGGCGGTCGCGTTGGCGCGTGCCATCGCGACGGACGGCTCGTCGATGTCGACCCCGGTGAAGGTGGCCGACGGGTAGGCCCGGGCCAGCGCGATCGTCGACCAGCCGCCGCCGAAGCCCACGTCGAGGACCCTCGCTCCGGGGACGGAGAGCCGCTCGTGGAGGTCGGGGACGGACGCCAGTGCCTCGGCGAGCCGGTGCTCGTACCAGGGCCGGTTGGCGTCGGCCTGTCCCATCCTCGCGTCGTCGCCGAGGTCGTCCCAGCTCACCCCGCTGCCGTCGCGATAGGCCCGGAGCAGGTGCGGGAGGACCGGCCCGACGGACGCTATGAGGCGCGCGACGGGGGCGAGATAGTCGAGGCTGGACGCGTCGGTCAGCACCTCGCGCATCCCGTCCGGCAGGGCGAAGACGGGATCGGGGGACTGCTCGACGGTGAGGAGCGACGTGACGGCCTGCTGCTCCAGCCACTCGCGCGTGTAGCGGGGATCGGTGCCGGTGCGCCCGGCGAGCTCGGTGGCGGTCGCGGGGCCCTCGTCGGCCAGGCTGCGGTAGTAGCCGAGCCGGTCCCCGAGGTACATCGAGAGCAGGTCGACCGCGCCGAGGATCGCGCCGAAGACGCGCTCGGCGGCGGCCTCGGCGGGGCTGTCGGTGGGGGTGTCGGTGGAGGTGGTCATCCTCGATGGTCCCGCTGCCGCGGACGGGTGGAAAGGCATTTGCCCGACGAGGTTCGGGGCCGACGGAGGCCGGGTCTACCCTCGATCCCGTGACCTCCCACGAACACGCGAGCAAGGCCGGATTCGAGACGCGGGCGATCCACGCGGGCTACGAGCCGGACGAGATGACCGGAGCGGTGATCCCGCCCATCTACGCCACCAGCACCTACAAGCAGGACGGTGTCGGCGGCCTGCGCGGCGGCTACGAGTACAGCCGCTCGGCCAACCCCACGCGCACCGCGCTGGAGGGTGCTCTGGCGGCCGTCGAGATGGGGGAGCGCGGCTTCGCCTTCGCCAGCGGGCTGGCCGCCGAGGACACCCTGGTCCGCGCCCTCACCCGTCCCGGCGACCACGCCGTCATCCCCGACGACGCGTACGGCGGCACCTTCCGCCTCTTCGACAAGGTCGAGAAGGTCTGGGGCCTCGACCACAGCCCGGCCCCGGTGAGCGACGTCGATGCCGTCCGCGCCGCCGTCCAGCCGGGTCGCACCAAGCTGGTCTGGGTCGAGACGCCCACCAACCCGATGCTCACCATCGGCGACATCGAGGCCCTCGCCTCGGTCGCCCACGACGCCGGCGCGCTGCTGGTCGTCGACAACACCTTCGCCTCGCCCTACCTCCAGCAGCCGCTCACCCTCGGCGCCGACGTGGTCGTCCACTCCACGACCAAGTACGTCGGGGGGCACAGCGACGTCGTCGGTGGCGCGCTCGTCGTCCGCGACCACGAGCTGGCCGAGGCGATCACGTTCCACCAGAACGCCATGGGCGCCGTCGCGGGTCCCTTCGACTGCTTCCTGACCCACCGCGGGCTCAAGACCCTCGGGGTGCGGATGGACCGACACTGCGACAACGCGGAGAAGGTCGTCGACTTCCTCGCCTCGCACGCAGCCGTCAGCGAGGTCATCTACCCCGGCCTGGAGTCCCACCCCGGCCACGCGGTGGCCGCGAAGCAGATGAAGCGCTTCGGCGGGATGGTCTCCTTCCGCGTCACCGGCGGCGTCGAGCAGGCCCTGCGGGTGTGCGAGTCCACCGCGGTCTTCACCCTCGGGGAGTCGCTCGGCGGCGTCGAGTCGCTTATCGAGCACCCCGGCCGGATGACCCACGCGAGCGTCGCCGGCACGGACCTCGAGGTGCCCGACGACCTGGTCCGCCTGAGCGTCGGGATCGAGACCGCCGAGGACCTGCTGGCCGACCTCGACCGTGCGCTGGGCACCAGCGCGAGCTGACGGGAGCACTGCCATGGCCGAGCCCGACATCCGCTTCACCCTCGCCAACGAGCGCACCTTCCTCGCGTGGGTGCGGACCGCCATCGGGCTGGTCGCGGCCGGGGTGGCGGTCTTCCACCTCTTCGACGAGTCGGTGGCGACCACGACGCTGTCCCTGATCCTCCTCGCGTCGGCGGCGCTCTCGGGCATCGCCGGCTTCTCGCACTTCCGCGCGGCCGACCGGGCCATCCGTCGTGATGAGCCGCTGCCGACCCACATCCTGACCCTCGCCGTGATGACCGCGGGCGTCCTCCTCGCTGTCGTGGCGGGCACCGCCAGCGTGTTCGTCGGATGAGCGGCCCCGGCGCAGCCGCCCCGGCAGGCACCGTCGTCTGCGTCGACTTCGGCTCCACGTTCACCAAGGCGGCGCTGGTCGACGTCCAGCAGGGCGCGATCGTGGCCGCCGCGAGCCACCCGACCACGCTGCCGGACGCCCACGGCGTCGGTGACGTGCTCGACGGGTACGACGCGTGCCTGGCGTCGCTGGCCGGCCGGGACGCCCGCGCCACGGACGCCGCGGTGCTGGCGTGCTCCAGCGCCGGCGGGGGACTGAGGATCGCCGTCGTCGGCAACGAAGAGCTCGTCACCGCCGAGGCCGGTCGTCGGGTGGCCCTGTCCAGCGGCGGCAAGGTCGTGGCCGTCCGGGCGATCAGCCGCGAGGACGACCTCGGCGACCTCGCCGAGCCCGACGTCGTGCTGCTCACCGGCGGCACCGACGGCGGCAACGCCGAGCCGCTGCTGGCCGCCGCGCGCGGGATCGTCGACGGTGGCTGGCGGGGACCCGTCGTGGTCGCCGGCAACGCGGAGGCCCAGACCGAGGTGGCCGCCGTGCTCGCCGGGCTGCCCGTCGTACTGGCCGACAACGTCGTGCCCCGCATCGGGGTCCTCGCCCCCGACAGCGCCCGCGCCGCGATCCGGGAGATGTTCCTCTCGCACGTCATCGGCGGCAAGCACCTGAGCTCGCGGGGGGACGACTTCACCGCGATGGTGCGGGGTGCCACACCCGACGTCGTCCTCACCGGCGTCGAGCTGCTGTCCCGCGGGCTCGGGCCCGAGCAACCGGGGGCGGGTGACGTCGTCGTCGTCGACATCGGCGGCGCCACCACCGACGTCCACAGCGTCGTCGAGCTCGACCCCGAGGACGCCGGCCTCGCCCGCGACGTCGTCGCCCTGACCCCGGTCACCCGCACCGTCGAGGGCGACCTCGGCATGCGCTGGTCGGCGGTCAGCACGGTCGAGGAGGCCGGCCTCGACCACCTGGCCGCGGCGGCCGCGCGGCGTCGTACGGATCCCGGCTTCCTGCCCGCCGACGACCCGCGTCACGAGGAGACCGAGCGCGAGGTGGACGAGGCCATCGCCCGGGCCGCGGTCGACCTCGCCCTCAAGCGGCACGCCGGTCGCAGCAAGGTCGTCGTCAGCCCCGAGGGGCGGGTGGTGGAGCGCACCGGCAAGGACCTGCGCGAGGTCGACCTGCTGGTCGGGTCGGGCGGCGTGCTGCGGCACGGCGCCGACGGCGTCGTACGACGCGTGCTCGCGCCCAGCACGGGCGAGCACGTCGAGGGCGGGTGGCAGCTGCCGCGCGCACCCCGGGTCGTCGTGGACCGCGACTACGTGCTCGCCGCCGCCGGCCTGCTGGTCGCCGAGCACCCCGCCGCGGCGCACCGGCTGGTGCAGCGACTGGCGAGCGGAGCCGGTGAGTAGCCTGCATCCGTGAGGGAGACGAACCGGTGAGCCCGGAGGACGTGGGCCGCGCAGGACCGGGCGGCAGTGCCACCAGCAGTGCCACCGGTGTTGGCGCGCCCGGCGGGGGAGTCTACGACGGTGACGAGGACTCCCGTCGCGAGCGGCTGACCTCGCAGCTCCTGCAGCAGTGGGCGCTGCTCCGGGCCGAGCGCCGCCCCGAGCCGGCCCCCATCACCACCGGGACCAGCAACTTCAGCCGCGCCCAGGTCCCGTGGGGGCTCGACCTCGCCGCGGCCTGGTCGTGGCGCCTCATCATCATCGCCGCGGCGGCGCTCGGTGCCGCCTGGGTGCTCGCCTACTTCGCCGTGATCACGCTGCCCCTGGCGATCGCGCTGCTGATCGCCGCGCTCGTTGGTCCGGCCGTCGACCGCCTGGAGGCGGTCCGCGTGCCCCGGTCCCTGGCGACGGGACTGGTGATGATCGTGGGCATCGCGGTCGTGGGGCTGCTGCTGACCTACGTGGGCCAACAGGTCGCCCGGGGTGCGCAGGACCTCGCCGCCTCGGTGGTCGAGGGGCTGGGCCAGGTCCGCGAGTGGCTCCTGTCGGGTCCGCTCAACCTCAGCGACAGCCAGCTCGACGGCTGGATCGAGTCGACCCAGCGGGCGATCACGGAGTCGACCGGGGAGGGCGGGGCCGTCACCCGGGTCACCGAGGTCGGGACCGTCGTCGGGCACGTGGTGGCCGGCTTCTTCATCATCCTCTTCGCGACCTACTTCTTCCTCGCCGACGGCGGCCGCATCTGGGCGTGGCTGGTGCACCTGGCGCCGCGGGCCGCTCGTGAGCACGTCGACGGGTCGGGGCGCGTCGCGTGGATCTCGCTCACCCAGTTCGTGCGGGCCACCGTGCTCGTGGCGATGGCCGACGCCATCGGCATCACCATCGTCGCCGCCATCCTGGGCGTGCCCTTCGTGCTCGCGATCGGCGTGCTGGTCTTCCTCGGGGCGTTCGTCCCGATGGTGGGCGCCACCGTCGCCGGCACCGTCGCGGTCCTCGTCGCGCTCGTCGACCAGGGACCCATCACGGCCCTGCTGATGCTCGGCGGGGTGATCCTGGTGCAGCAGATCGAGGGCCACATCCTCCAGCCGTTCCTCATGGGCCGCTTCGTCTCCCTGCACCCGCTCGGAGTCATCGTGGCCATCGGCTGCGGCGTGCTCGTGGCGGGCATCGCGGGCGCGCTCATCGCCGTGCCCCTGGCCGCCGCCGGCAACGCCGTGGTCAACCACCTGGCCCGCGAGCAGGAACCGGAGGACTACGAGTCGCCGGTGACCACCGACGAGGAGGAGCAGGAGGTCGAGGAGGGCCTCGACCGTGACGCGCAGGACGACCCATCAGGACGACGAGGAACACAGCAGTGACTGACCAGCCCACCGGACCCGTGACGCTCGCCGACATCGAGGAGGCGCGCGAGGTGCTCGCCGACATCGCGGTGCGGACCCCGATGGAGGAGTCGCGCTGGCTCTCCGCGCTGGCCGGGGGACCGGTCAGCCTCAAGTGCGAGAACCTCCAGCGCACCGGGTCCTTCAAGATCCGCGGCGCCTACGTGCGCATCTCCCGGCTCTCGGCCGAGGAGCGCAAGCACGGTGTCGTCGCCGCCAGCGCGGGCAACCACGCCCAGGGCGTCGCGCTCGCCGCGAGCACGCTGGGGATCAGGTCGACCGTCTTCATGCCCGAGGGCGCGCCGATCCCCAAGGAGAAGGCGACCCGAGGGTACGGCGCGGACGTGCGCTTCCACGGTCGCTACCTGGAGGACGCGCTCGTCGAGGCCCGTCGGTTCGCCGAGGAGACAGGCGCCGTGCTGATCCACCCCTTCGACCACCGCGACATCGTGGCGGGGCAGGGCACCGCCGGACTCGAGGTGCTCGAGCAGGAGCCCGAGGTCCGCACCGTGCTGGTGCCGACCGGCGGCGGGGGACTGCTGGCCGGCATGGCCATCGCCATCAAGGCCGCGCGACCGGACGTACGCGTCGTCGGTGTGCAGGCGGAGGGCGCCGCTGCGTTCCCGGAGTCGCTGCGGGTCGGCAGCCCGGTGCCGCTGCAGTCGATGACCACGATGGCCGACGGCATCGCGGTCGGCCGGCCCGGCGACATCACGTTCGCCGCGGTCCAGGAGCACTGCGACGACATCATCACCGTCTCCGAGGAGTCCCTCTCGCGCGCGCTGCTGGCCCTGGTCGAGCGGGCCAAGATGGTCGTGGAGCCGGCCGGGGCGGCGGCCGTCGCCGCGGTGCTGGACGACCCGACCGCCTTCGAGACGCCGGCCGTGGCCGTCCTGTCGGGCGGCAACATCGACCCGCTGCTGCTGAGCAAGGTGATCCGCCACGGGCTCGTCGCCGCGGGCCGCTACCTCTACCTCCGGGTCGTGATCCCCGACCTGCCCGGTGGCCTGGCCGGCCTGCTGCACGAGGTCGGCGACGCCGGTGCCAACGTGCTCGAGGTCGCGCACGAGCGGATCTCGCCGACCCTGGCCCTCACCGAGGTCGAGGTGCTGATCCAGCTCGAGACCCGGGGGTCCGAGCACGCCCAGACCGTGATGAACCGGCTGCGCGAGCGTGGCTACCGCGTCTACGCCTGACCCGGCTCACCGCGTCCGCGACTGTGCGTGGATGCACCGTCCCGGCCGCCGGGACCGTGCTTCCACGCACACCCGACGCGCTCCGGGCTGCCAGCGCGCCCGCCTGAGCAAGCACGAGGCCGGTCGGGCCGGGCCCGACCGGCCTCGTGGCGGTCACTGCTGGGGTACGACGACCTCGCGGGGAGGCGCGTAGCGGTGGATCAGGAGTGGTAGGGCTCCGCGTCGAGGATCTCGACTGTCACGGCCTTGCCGTTGGGGGCCTCGTAGGTGACGGTCTCGCCCTTGGACTTGCCGTTGATCGCGGCACCCATGGCCGACTGCGGGGAGTAGACGTCGAGCTTGTCGCCCTCGGCGAGGTTCTCGCGGGCACCGAGGAGGAACTTCTCCTCCTCCTCGAAGTCGGTGAGGCGGACGGTGACGACCATGCCGGGCTCGACGATGCCGTCGTTGGCCGGCGTCTCGCCGACCTCGGCACGACGCAGCATGTCCTCGAGCTGACGGATGCGGGCCTCCTGCTTGCCCTGCTCGTCCTTGGCGGCGTGGTAGCCGCTGTTCTCCTTGAGGTCGCCCTCGTCGCGCGCGGCGGAGATCTTCTCGATGATCTCCTGGCGGCGGGGACCCTTGAGGTCCTCGAGCTCGGCCTGGAGCTTGTCGAAGGCGTCCTGCGTGAGCCAGATGGTGCCGGCGTCCTGCGTCATGGGTGTACTCCTACGTGGATCGGAGAGCTGCGTGGATGCGACGATCCGCACCCAGCGTGGGTGGTGGTGGTGCTTGTCTGCGTACGTGCGGTGCGCTCGCGGCCGACGACGGGCCGGCGCTGCCGGTCGGGCAGGTCTGCCACATTAGCAACTGAAGGCTGCCTGCGCAGGTCCACAGCCGTCCCGAGGGGTGTGGGCGGGGGTGTGGGCGGGGGTGTGGGAGGGGGCCGCGGGTCAGCGCGGGCGCTGCTGGTCGGGGGTCGTGCACCCGACCAGCTCGACGCTGGTGGCCCGGCGCTCGGTGCGGACCTCGACCTCGTTGCGCCCGTCGGTGGGCGTGAACGCGAGCTCCCCGACGGTGCTGTGGTCCTCGGCCAGCGCGCGCACCCGGCAGCTCGCGTCGGCGCCCTCGCCGAGGTCCACCTCCACCACGGCGGTGGCGGCGTGCTCGCCCGCGACGTCGTAGGCGGTGAGCTCGGACTCGACCGCCGGGGTGCCGTGGAACCACGCCGCCCAGGCCACCCAGCCGACGAAGACCAGGGCGAGGACCGCGACCCCCGCGACGAGCGCCGTACGCCGCCACGGTGCGGGCGCGCCGTACCGCTCGGCCAGGTCGGTGGTCGACGTCGGGGCCGGCGGGGTGGTCGGCGGTGGTGCGTTCACGTCCCCAGCCTAGGAACTAGGCTCCAACCATGCCGCAGGAGACCCCCACCAGCACCGCCCGGTCCACGTTCGACGGCAGCCCCGTCCTCCCCAGGGCGGAGGACGCGAGCGGGTCCCCGGCCGGCCGCGGGCCGCGCGCCGGCCTGCGCCTGATGCACGTGCACGCCCACCCCGACGACGAGTCGAGCAAGGGGGCAGCGTCGACGGCCAAGTACGTCGCGGAGGGTGTCGACGTCCACGTCGCGACGTGCACCGGAGGGGAGCGGGGGTCGATCCTCAACCCCAAGATGGAGCGGCCCGACATCCTCGAGAACATCACCGAGATCCGGCGCCAGGAGATGGAGCGGGCCCGCGACATCCTCGGCGTGCGCCAGGACTGGCTGGGCTTCGTCGACTCGGGCTGGCCCGAGGGCGACCCCAAGCCCCCGCTGCCCGAGGGCTGCTTCGGGCTGGTGCCGGTCGAGGAGGCCGCCGAGCGGCTGGTCGCGCTGATCCGCTCCTTCCGCCCGCACGTCGTCACGACGTACGACGAGAACGGTGGCTACCCGCACCCCGACCACATCCAGTGCCACCTGGTGAGCGTGGCGGCCTTCGAGGCCGCGGGCGATCCCGAGCGCTACACCGACGCGGGGGAGCCCTGGCAGCCCCTCAAGCTCTACTACCACCACGGCTGGAGCTGGGCGAAGATCAACGCCCTCCACGAGGCGATGCTGGCCCACGACCTCGAGTCGCCCTACACGGAGCGTCTGGAGAACTGGGAGCGCGACCACGACTGGGACAACCGGATCACCACCCGGGTGCCCTGTGGTGACTACTTCGGGGTGCGCGACCAGGCCCTGCTCGCCCACGCCACCCAGATCGACCCGGACGGCTTCTGGTTCGCCATCCCGCGCGAGATCCAGCAGTCGACGTGGCCCACCGAGGACTACGAGCTGGTGGTCAGCCACGTCGACTCGCCCACCCCCGAGGACGACCTCTTCGCCGGCATCACCCCCGACCCGCAGTCGTGATCGCTGTCTGATCGCGGCCCTGATGACGCTGCGTGTGGGGGCCTGACGGATACTGGAGCCATGCTGGACCTGCTGCTGATCACGCTCACCGACAAGACTCCCGAGCCGGAGGACGTCAAGGCCGGTTGGACGGCGCTGATCATCTTCCTGCTGCTGGCCCTGGCGGTCGCCGGGCTCGGCTGGAGCCTGGTCCGCCAGCTGCGCAAGGCGCAGTCGGCCAAGGACCTGGGCCTCTACGGCGACGAGCCGGTCGACCGGGAGGCCGAGGCGCGGGCCCGGGCCGAGATGGACGCGGCCGAGCGGGACGAGCCCACCCGCTGATCAGCGGGCTGGCAGCAGCGCCCGTCCACCCGTCCGCGCGACGACCTCCTCGCGCTGGCGCGCACGGCGGGGGTGCTGCGCGCGCAGGTCGGCGGCTGAGCCGGGGACGGTTCGCCGGGCTGCGTGCGGGACCGGAACGGTCTGGAAGCCCGCCCTGTCCGGGCGCTACCGTGGTGGGCAGTCGTCTGGCAGGAGGCGCCGTTGTCGTCGTCAGCTGTGGGTCCTCGTGTGGTCGGCATCGTTGTCGGCATCCTCGCGGTAGCTCTGGGCGCGACGCTGGTGATGCGACCCTTCGCCTCGTTGGGTGTCCTGGTCCTCCTCATCGTGGCCGCCCTGGTGCTCCTCGGCGTGGGCGAGCTCGCGGGGGAGTCTCGTCCGTGGCGTCGATCCACCTTGCTCACCGCGGGAGCCTGGTGGGCCGCCGCACTGGCGATCCTGGCGTGGCCCGACATGTCGGTCCGGGCGGTCGCGATCATCGTCGGTGCCACCCTCGTCGTCGAGGGCGTCACCACGCTCGTGGCCGGCATCCGGGGAGTGGTGGACGGGCGCGCTGCCGCGATCATGCGTGGGGCGAGCGCGATCCTTCTCGGCGTCCTGGCCCTGTCCTGGCCGGACGTGACCGTGGTCGTCGTGGCCATCGTCTTCGGGCTGCGCGTGGTGTGGTTCGGCGTGACCTTGGCATGGGATGCGATCTTCGTCAGCCGCCGGGCCCCGACGACCGTGGAGGAGGGCGGGGGATCGCGGGGATGGCTCCGCCGCAGCGCCGCTCTGGTGGCCTCAGGTGTCGGGCTCCTCGTCGCACTCGCGCTGCTCGGCGTGAGCGCCACCCTGTCGGCCGCTGCGCCGACGCCCGACGCCTTCTACGAGGCCCCGGCCGAGGCGCCCTCCGAGGCGGGCCGGCTCCTGCGGGCGGAGCCGTTCGAGCGCACGATGCCCGAGAGGGCGCGCGCCTGGCGGACCCTCTACACGACCACTCGGGACGAAGGGCGGGCCGCGGTGGCCAGCGCACTGGTCGTGGTGCCGGAGACGACCCCGGACGCGCCCCTGCCGGTGATCGCGTGGGCGCACGGCACCACCGGTGCTGCCGAGGGTTGTGCGCCCACGATCGTCGGCTCCGGCCTGGAGTCGGGCGCCTTCTTCGCCCTGGACCGTGTGCTCGCCAACGGCTGGGCCCTGGTGGCGACCGACTACGTCGGACTGGGCACGGAGGGGCCGCACCCGTACCTCATCGGTGAGCCCGAAGGTCGCTCGGTGCTCGATGCCGTCCGTGCCGCGCGTGAGCTGGACGGGGTGGACCTCTCCACCGACCAGACCGTGGTCTGGGGCCACTCCCAAGGCGGTCACGCGGCGCTGTGGACGGGCATCCTGGCCCCCGAGTACGCCCCCGACGCGTCCGTCATCGGTGTCGCCGCCGCGGCGCCGGCCAGCAATCTCACCGGGCTCGTGGGCAACCTCGAGGAGATCCCGGGGGGCGCCCTGTTCGCTTCCTACGTCGTCGAGGGTTACACCGAGACCTACGACGACGTCGACGCCGCCGACTACGTCCGGCCCAGCGCCCGCATCCCCGTCGAGGAGCTCGCCGCGCGCTGCCTCGAGGAGCCGGGGACCATGATCTCGGTGGTGGAGTCGCTGTTGTTCGATCGCTCGGTGTTCGACCGCCCGCTGACCGAGGGGCCCTTCGGCGAGCGGTTGGACGAGAACATCGCGCGCGGCCCGATCGAGGTGCCGTTGCTGGTGGCGCAGGGGGAGGACGACCAGCTCGTGCTGCCCACTGCGCAGGCCGAGTACGTCGAGGAGCGCTGCGCCGACGGTGGGCAGGTGGAGTATCGCACCTACCCGGGCAAGGACCATGTCCCGCTCGTGGAGGCGGACTCGCCGTACATCGACGACCTCGTGGCCTGGACGCAGGACCGACTCGACGGCAAGCCGGCGCGCTCCACCTGCTGAGGTCTGGGCGCCCGCTGACGCGGCGGACCAGCCGGTCAGGGCCGGCGGCGCGTCACGCCCGGCGGAGCCGGAGGAAGCAGTCCCACGCAGTCCGCTCGGCCTCGGCGCCGTGTCCGTCTGGGGTGGTGACGACCCGGGCGACCCGCTCCGCGCGCTCGACGTCCACCGCGATGCCCTCGAGGTCGGCGAGCAGGTCCTCGGCGGTCATCAGCACGCGCGGGTCCTGGGGTCCGCCGGTGCCCTCCGCGAGGTTGGTGCTGTCGTGGCCGACCCACACCAGCGTGCCACCGGGTCGCAGCGACTCCACGACGTGTCGCACCGCCGCACACCGATCGGTCGCCGGCACCTGGAAGTAGGCGACGACCGCGAGGTCGTACCCCTCGCCCCGCCACGAGGTCGCGTCGGCACACACCCAGTCCACGGCACCGCCGGCACCGGGGTCACCCGCGAGCTGCCGACCCTTGTCCAGCGCGACCTGAGAGAAGTCGACCGCGGTCACGTCCCAGCCGCGCGAGGCGAGCCAGATCGCGTTGCGTCCCTCGCCGCAGGCCAGGTCGACGGCGCGACCCGGCGGCAGGTCGGAGCACTCGGCCTCGACGAAGGCGTTGGGCCCCCGCGACCACACGAGCTCGGTGTCGGCATACCTGGCGTCCCACTCGGCTGCGTCCATGGAGCCACGCTAGCCCCGTGGTCGTGGGTCGGCTTGCCATGATGGCGAGGTGATCCGCACCCTCCTGACCTCCCTGGCCCTGCTCGCCGTCCTCACGGGCTGCGCGAGCGACAGCGACCCCGAGCCGGAGGCGGCGACGACGTCGGAGTCGTCGACGGCCGGCGCCGAGGTCATGACCGCCGACGAGGCCAGCGCCCTCGTCGCCTCAGGCGCGACCCTGGTCGACGTGCGCAACCCCGACGAGTACGCCGCCGGCCACGTCGAGGGGGCGGAGTCGATCCCGTGGGAGTCCGGCGACTTCGACGCCGCGGTCGAGCCGCTGGACCGCGACGCGACGTACGTCCTCTACTGCGCCTCCGGCCGCCGGGCCGGCGAGGCCCTGGCGCGGATGACCGAGCTGGGCTTCACCGACGTCCACAACGCGGGTGGCCTCGAGGACGTGGCCGACGTCGTGGGTCCGGTCGTCACCGACGACTGATCCGTCAGTCCAGGTCGGGGTGGTCGCCGACCGTGCGCGCGTGCGGGCGCCCGGGATCGGCGAGCGCCGGGTCGACCTGACCGGCGCGCAACGCCTCGAGCTGGGCGCACACCGCGGTGCCGAAGAAGAAGGCGATCGAGGACAGCAGGGCCCACAGCAGCAGGGCGAAGACGCCGGCGAGCGGGCCGTACACGCTGCCGAACGAGCCGCTCAGCGACACGTAGAGCGCGAGCCCGACGGTGGCCAGCGCGCTGAGCACGACGGCGATGCCCGACCCCAGCGCCAGCCACGACAGTGCCGGCTGCCGCCGGCGCGGCGCGTGGTCGAGCAGCACTGCGATGGTGAAGACCAGCAGGGTGAGCCCGATCGGCCAGCGCAGCACGTTCCACCACTGCAGCGTCGTCTCCGACCAGCCGTAGTTGTCGGCCATCGCGTCCCCGAAGGCGCCACCGCCGACGATCATCAGGAAGCCGATGCCGACGGGGCCGGCGAGCACCCCGGTGAGCACCGCCGCCCGGCCGTACTTGGCCCGCGCCGCGCGGTCGCGGCGGATGCCGTAGATGCGGTTGGCGCCGCGCTCCACCTGCGCCATCGCGGTGGTCATCGAGACCAGTGCGAAGCCGAGGCCGAAGACGAGGGCCACCTCGCCGGCGCGCTCGGACTCGTCGGACTTCTCCACCGCCGAGGTCAGGGCGTCGCTGCTGCCCGCCCCGGGCGACAGCGAGTCGACCACGTGGGCCACGACCTGGGCGGGCCGCTCCTCGTCGAGGTCGGCGGCCAGCCCGGTCAGGGCCAGCAGGAACGGCACGACCGCGAGGCAGGCCTGGAGGGCGAGGGCGCGCGAGTTGGTGAAGCCGTCGCCGTACCGGAACCGGACGAAGGACTCGACCGCGATCTTCCTCAGCCCGTGCTGGCGGGCGAGGTGCCAGGCATCCATCGCGTCGAGCTCGTCACCGTCCATCTCGGTGGTGACGGGGACGGTGCGGGCGGTCGTCATGGACGCACCCTATGGATCGGCGCCGGGCGGGCCGGCGGCGGACCCACAGCCTCCTCACAGGTCCACCCCATGGGGGTGCCAGCAACGCGCACCAGCCTGAGCCCATGACCCCGAGCCGTGCCACCCTCGACCTGGCCGTACGCCGCGCGGCAGCGACCGTGCTCGGGGGTTCGCTGGCCCTGGTGACCTGGTGGTGGATCGACGGGGGCGGGCTCGGCGACCTGGCCGGCTGGACGTCGGCCCTGACGTCGCTCGGTCGCTGGACCGGGCTGGTCGCGTCGGTGCTCCTGCTCGCGCAGGTCCTGCTGATGGCCCGGGTGCCGGTGCTCGAGCGGGCGTTCGGCCAGGACCGGCTCGCCCACGTCCACCGGACCGTCGGCTTCACGTCGTTCAACCTGATGCTCGCGCACGTCGTCCTCATCACCTGGGGGTACGCCGCGGGGTCGCTGCTGCGGTGGCCCGCCGAGCTGTGGGACCTCACCCGCACCTACCCGGCGATGCTCCTCGCGGACGCCGGCTTCGTGGCCCTCGTGCTCGTCGTCGTCACCAGCGTCCGGGCGGCCCGGCGACGGCTGCGCTACGAGTCGTGGCACCTCATGCACCTCTACGCCTACCTCGGGGCCGGCCTCGCGCTGCCCCACCAGCTCTGGACGGGGCAGGAGCTCGTGTCCTCGACCGGGCGCGCGGTCTTCTGGTGGACCGCGTGGGGCGCGGCGACGGGCGCCGTGCTCGTCTGGAGGGTGGCGCTGCCGGTGAGCCGCAACCTGCGCCACCGGCTGCGCGTCGAGGAGGTCGTCGAGGAGGCGCCCGGGGTGGTGTCGGTCGTCGTGACCGGTCGCCGGCTGGACCGGCTCCCGGTGCAGGGCGGCCAATGGATGAGCTGGCGCTTCCTGGGACGCGACGGCTGGACCCGGGCCAACCCCTACTCGCTCTCCGCCGCCCCCGACGGTCGTCGGCTGCGGATCACCGTCCAGTCGGTCGGTGACGGCAGTGGCTCGACCGCCACGCTGTCCCGCGGCACCCGGGTGCTCGTCGAGGGTCCCTACGGCCGGCTCAGCCCCCGCAGCAGGCACGGCGACAAGGTCGCGCTGATCGGAGCGGGCGTCGGCTCGGCGCCGCTGGTGGCCCTGGCCGAGGAGCTCGCCCCGGCCGGTGACGTCGTGGTGCTGCACCGCTCGAGCGGGCCCGGTGCCTTCACCGCCGACCTCGAGCGCCTGGCCGCGCGGGGCGTGCGTGTCCTGCACCTGCCCGGTCGTCGGCGCGGCCCCCACTCGTGGCTGGGCGACGCCCACGCCGGCCGCTACAGCGACCTGGTCGCCCTGCGGCACTGGGTGCCCGACATCGCCGGACGCGACGTCTACGTCTGCGGTCCGACGCCCTGGGCGGACCTGGTCGTGGCCGACCTGCGCCGGGCCGGGGTGCCCGAGACCCACATCCATGTCGAAGCCTTCGGCTGGTGACGAGATGAGGACGTGTGACGAGATGGGACTGGTGACGAGATGAGACGGATCGCCCTGTGGTTCGCCAGCACGGTCGCCGTGCTGATGCTGCTCGCCGGCTACCACACCTCCTTCGCCGGCCCGCTGGCCGTGACCAGCACGACGTCGGTCTACAGCACCGGTGTCCTGGCCGATCCCGCCACCTCCGGGCCGTCCACCGCACCGGCGGCGGGTAGCGGCACGACCTCCGGGAGCGCGGGGTCCGGCTCCACCGACGGCACCGCGGCCAGCACCACCGTGACCGGCGACACCGTGCAGACCCGCTGGGGTCCGGTCCAGGTCGAGGTGGGTGTCGCGGGCTCGCGGATCACGGGCGTCTCGGTGCTGCAGTACCCCGACGACAACCCCGAGGACGTCCGGATCAACGACTACGCGCTGCCGATCCTCGTCGACGCCACCATGACGGCCCAGGGTGCGGACATCGACATGGTGAGCGGGGCGACGTACACGAGCGTCGGCTACCAGCAGTCCCTGCAGAGTGCCCTGGACCGGGCGGGGCTGTGAGCGCCGCCCGTACGACGTCCCGGGCGGCCACGTGGCGCGACGTCGTCCACGTGATGGGGCTGCCCGTCAGCGTGGCCCTGCGCGGCCGGCACGCCGGTGACGACGTGGCCCGCGCCGCCTGGGCGCAGGTGCAGGCAGACCTGCGCGAGGTCGACGCGGTGTTCAGCCGCTACCGCGACGACTCCTGGGTGAGTCGCCACAACGCCGGGCGTGCCGACCTCGCCGACGCGCCGCGCGAGGTGCGCGAGGTGCTCGCCCTCGCTGAGGAGGCGCGCACGGCCTCGGAAGGGGCCTTCGACGTCTGGCGACCCGGCCCGGACGGGCGCACGCTGCTCGACACGGACGGGGTGGTCAAGGGGTGGGCGGTGCACCGCGCCTCCCGGCACCTCGTGGAGCTCCCGGGGACCGACTCCTGCCTCGGTGGGGGAGGTGACGTCGCGTGCTGGACCGCCGACCCCGGCGGGGAGCCCTGGCTGATCGGCATCGAGCACCCGCACGACCCCGCCTCGCTGGTGGCCCACGTCCCCTGCCGCCGGGGCGCCGTGGCGACCTCCGGCGCGGCGCACCGCGGCCAGCACGTCGTGGACGCGCGCAGCGGCCGGCCGCCGACCGACGTCGCGTCCGTCACGGTCGTCGCCGCCGACCTGACGGCGGCCGACATCGACGCCACTGCGGCGTACGCCCACGGCCCGGGTGCCCTGTCCTGGCTGCGCGCGCGCCCGGACCGGGGTGGGCTGGTCGTCTGGGCCGACGGCCGGGTCGACGTGGTCTGACCCGTCGCGTACGCCGCGGGCGTCAGGACGCAGACGCCACGTCCGGCCCGCCCGGGAGACGCACCGGCAACCGTCGCCCACCGATCGGGTTGGCCTCGGCGACCACGTCCATGGCGTCGATGATGTTGCGCAGGTTGATGATCAGGGCGCCGTAGACCGGCCACTCGGCCGATCGCTCGGTCGTACGCATGCTCTCGCTGAACGCCTCGAGCCGCTCGCGCACCGCGCGCATCGCGTCCGGGTCGGCAGCACTCGCGGCCCGTCCCGTGTCGCCGAGCATGTCGATCCACGGGAGGGCGAAGTCGTCGCCCCACGTCTCCTTGTGCGCCGACTGGCTGCCCAGGGTGCGGGCCAGGCTGCGGGTCTCGGCGACGGACTGCTCCATGCGCCGGAGCAGGCCGTGCCACTGCTGCGGGTCCTTCATCGGCCGTGCGGAGCGGCGGGGGTTCATCCGGGCGCTCTCCTGGGCCTGGCGCACCAGCGACCACGCCTGGTCGAGGTCGCCGTCGAGGTCCCGGCTGCGGTCGATCCACGCGTCGACGTCCTCGTCCTGGCAGCCGTCGCCGAGACCGCCGGCCATGTCGACGAGCAGCACGCCGATGTTGTCGTCGATCCGGTCCATCGCCTCGGCCGCCGTACGACGCCGCAGCGGCGGCCACACGATCACGTTGACCAACAGCCCGACCGCGACCCCGATCGCCGTGTCGAGCAGCCGCGAGATGAGGAGCACGTCGCTCTCGAACCCGGTGGTGAGCACCACGAGGCCGGTGGCGGCGATGGTGGTGGCCTCGGCGCCCAGCCACGGGACCACGCCGAGCACGAGGGCCACGACGAGCAGCGCGGCCACGGCCCAGGTGCTCAGGCCCATCAGCTCGCCCACGACCGTCGCCAGCAGGACCGCGACCACCGTGGCCGCGACCTGCTGGGTGCCCTTGGAGAACGTCCGGTAGACGGTCGCGTGCACGACCAGCAGGGCGGCCCAGGGGGCCAGGAAGGGCTGCGGCAGGTCCAGCACGCTGGCGGCCAGCACCCACGCGGTGACGGCGGCCAGGACCGTCTTGAGGAGCTGCAGGACGTCGTTCCACCAGATCGGGTCGCCCAGCCGGGCGTCGATCCTCTCCCTCAGGTTCATGCTCATCCGAGCGACCATACGGATCGCATCGGGCATCTCCCGATTCGTCCGATCCGGATGGGTGACGGACGGGTCAACGGAAGGCGCAGCCGGTCGAGAGGCCGAGCCGGCGGAAGATCGTCGCGGCCGGGCACACGCCGGTGACGCTGGACTGGAGCAGGTTGAGGCCGACGAACGCGGTGAGCAGCAGCCACCACGTCGAGACGAGGGCGCTCAGCAGCACGCTCACGAGGATGACGGTGCCGGCCAGGGAGAGGACGGCGCGGTCGACGTTCATGGGGGTCTCCGATCGGGGGGTGGGTGGGGGGACGCTCGGGGGAGGGCATCCCCCCACCCGGTCAGGGGGTCAGCGGCCGAAGATCTTCGAGAGGAAGCCGCCGCCGGACCCGGCGGCCGCCTTCTCGGCCGGCGTGTGCTGGCCGTTGCACCAGTCCTTGGCGGGGACGCCCGCCTTGACCTGGCCGACGTGCTGGCCGCAACCGGCCCAGGTGGTCTTGCCGCAGGTCTTGCATCGGGTTGCTCGGCACATGGTGGTGCTCCATTCCTGTGAGGGGGATCTGTGCGGGGTGTGACGGGTGGGGTGTGGCAGGTGCGGTGCTGCGGGGTCAGCCGTGCGAGAAGGTGATCTTCGGCAGCACCCGGGTGAGCCAGCGCGGGCTCCACCAGGCGGCCTTGCCGGTGAGGCGCAGCATGACGGGCAGCAGCACCAGCCGGACGAGGAAGGCGTCGAGCAGGACG
Organism: Nocardioides terrigena; assembly: GCF_003047265.1. Classification (GTDB taxonomy): domain Bacteria; phylum Actinomycetota; class Actinomycetes; order Propionibacteriales; family Nocardioidaceae; genus Nocardioides; species Nocardioides terrigena. Next base: position 787,970 of record NZ_PZYY01000001.1, read on the forward strand.
GCGACGCCCAGCACGATGCCCATCTCCTTGGGCGGCAGCGGGCCGGACAGGGCGAAGGTGAAGAACACCGCGACCATCACCGCGCCGGCGGCGAAGATCACCCGGCCCGAGTGGGCCAGCGAGCCCACCATCGCCTCGCGGGGGTCTCCCGAGCGCTCGTAGTGCTCCTTGGCCGACGCCAGCAGGAAGACCGTGTAGTCCATCGCGATGGCGAAGATCATCGCGAAGAAGAACACCGGGGCCCAGGCGTCGAGGAAGCCCTGGGACTCGAACCCGAGCAGGTCCGCGCCGTACCCCTCCTGGAAGACCAGACGGGCGACACCGAAGGCCGCGGCCGTGGACAGCAGGCTGGCCAGGGTCCCGAGCAGCGAGATCAGCGGGGCCTGGAGGGCGACCAGCAGGAGCAGGAAGCCGAGGGCCAGGACGACGCCGATGACGAGGGGGGTGGACTCATCGAGCTGGGTCTTGAGGTCGAGGTTCTCCACCGCGGCGCCGCCGACCAGGGCCGACTCCGGCAGGTCGTCGCGCAGCCGGTCGACGGTCGCGCCGAGCTCGGGGTCCGAGGGGTCGACGGTCGGCACGGCCTGGATGAGCACCAGGTCACTGTCGTCGGCCGCGGGCTGGGCGGGCATGGCGCCGGCGATGCCGGGGTCCGCGGCCAGTGCCTCGCTCGTGGCGTCCGCCTCGGAGCGGTTCGCGACCACCTGGAGGGTGCCGGGAGCGCCGTCACCGAAGGCGTCCTTGACCTGGTCGTAGCCGACGCGCGCGCTGGCCTCCTCGGGCAGCACCTGGATGGAGGGCATGGCCGTCCGGAGGCCGAGGACCGGGGCGGCCAGGGCGAGCAGGACGATGAGCGAGGCCAGGCCGAAGGCCACCGGACGCTTCCAGAGGCGCTCGCCCCAGGCCGCGAACCGCGGCGAGCGGTGCTCACCGGTGTGGACCCACTTCAGGGCCAGCTTGTTGATCCGGTGGTCGAGCTTGAAGAGCACGAGCGGGAGCAGCGTCAGCGTGGCGGCCAGCACGAAGGTGACCGCGAGCATGATGCCGCCGGCCATCGACCGGAAGGCGGGCGAGGGCACGAGCATCACGGCCGACAGCGAGACGAGCACGGTGATGCCGGACAGCAGGACGGCCTTGCCGGCGGTGTCCATCGTCTCCGCGATCGCCTGCCGCGGGGTCTCGTGGTGGCCCATCCGGGCCGCCCGGAAGCGCACCACCAGGAAGAGCGCGTAGTCGATGCCGAGCGCGAGGGCGAACATCATCGCGAAGTTCATCGCCCAGATCGAGACGGGCACGAGCTCGTTGATGAGCACCAGGGAGCCGGCCGAGGCGACGAGGCCGGCGAGGGTCAGGATGAGGGGCAGGCCGGCGGCGACGAGGGCGCCGAAGGCGAGCACGAGGATCGCCATGGTCACCGGCCAGGAGATCATCTCGGACTTGAGCATCGCGTCGAGGTTGGCCTCGTTGAAGTCCGACCAGAGCAGGGAGGCGCCGGTCGGGTTGACCTCGATGCCGTCACCGGAGAGGGCTTCGAGCTCGCCCTTGATGTCGTCGGCGACGCGCACCATCTCGTTGGGGTCGGCACCCGCGCCGGCCAGGATCACGGCGGTCTCGCCGTCCTGGCTGAGGGAGGCTCCCGGCTGCGGCGCGATGACGTCCGCGATGCGCGGCTCGTCCTCGAGCAGGGCGGTCGCCTCGGCCAGCACGTCCTGGCCGCGACCCTCGGTCACCGGGCCGTCGGCGCTGTGCACGACGACCTGGATGGCCGAGCTGGCGTTGCCGCCGAAGCTCTCCTGGGCCAGCTCGCGCACGGCGACGGACTCCGAGCCGTCGGCCTGCCAGCCGGCGCCGGACAGGTTGGCCTCGACCTTGGGCGCGAAGGCGCCGAGGCCGACGATGAGCAGCAGCCACACGCCGGCGGTGATCCGGCGGTGGTGGGTGACCCACACACCGAGGCGGCCGAGGGGGCCGGGGCGGTAGCCGAGGCCGTCGGGGTCGGGGGAGGGAAGGGCAGCGTGGCGGCGGGTGGCCGTCGACGTCATGGGAAGGCTCTCTCTGCTCGAGGATCGTGGGTTCAGGTCGTGCGGGAACGGGGTCGTGCTGGATCGGGGGTCAGACGAGGGCGGGCAGGGCCTGGACGGCGGTGTACGCCGCGACGGCCAGGACGAGCCCGGTGAAGGCGGCCGACAGGCGACGGGTGTCCGCCCGGTCGGCGATCCGGGCGCCGACGACGGCGGCCACGGCCGCGGCCGCGGTGAGTGCGACGACCGGCCACCAGTCGGGGGCCACGCCGCTGCCGGCGCGGGCCAGCAGCGCGACGCCGCTGGTCAGGGTGATGACGACGAGCGACGTGCCGGCGGCGTACTCCATCGGCAGGCTGAGGGCCACGAGCAGCGCCGGGACGACGAGGAACCCGCCGCCCACGCCCAGGAAGCCGGTCAGCAGGCCGACGGCCGTCGCAGTGACGAGCACCTTGAGGGCCCGCGGGCACTGGCAGGCGAAGGTCGGGCTGAAGGTGATGATCGGGTCGTCGAGGACCGGTCGCCGGGCGGTCCGGTCGGCGGGGTCGGCGTGCCGGCCGCGCCACTGGCGCACGGCGAGGAGGGTGCCGACGGCGAGCATCAGCACCGCGAAGGCGCCGAGCAGCACCGCCTCGGGGACGGCGGCCGAGGCCCGTGCCCCGGCGATCGCGCCGCCGGTCGCGACGAGGCCGAAGGCCACTCCGCGGGCGAGCAGGACGTTGCCCGCGCGGTACGCCGCGACGGCCCCGACGAGCGACGTCACCCCGACCACCACCAGCGACCCGGTGGTGGCCTGGGCTGGGCTCTGTTCGAGGGCGTAGACCAGCACCGGGACCGCCAGGATGGAGCCGCCCCCGCCGAGCGCGCCCAGGCTGAGCCCGATGAGCGCGCCGGCGACGACGGCGAGGAGCAGGGTCACGCCTCGGGCCCCACCAGGTGCAGCCCGACCTGCTCGGCGTTGTCGAAGGAGTCGTCGATGGCGACCAGCGAACGGCCGGCCGCGTCGAGCATCGAGGCCGCGACGGAGGCGCGGTAGCCCCCGGCGCAGTGCACCCACACCTCGCCCGCGGGCACGTCGGCGAGGCGGTCCCAGAGCTCGTGGAGCGGGATGTTGACCGCCCCGTCGATGCGCGCGGCGTCGTGCTCGTCCGCCCGGCGCACGTCCAGGACGACCACCTCGCGGTGGTGCCGCACCTGGGCGAGGTCGGCGAAGGTCGCCGTGGCGAACGAGCTCAGCTCGCGGTCGCTCCAGTCCTCGGGCTTGCCGGTCGCGTGGGCGGCCGGTCGGTCGATGCCGATCCGGACCAGCTCGCGCTGTGCCTCGGCCACGTCCTCGGCGGTCTCGCCGAGGAGGGTGATCGGGGTGCCCCAGGCGACCAGCCAGCCGAGGTACGTCGCGAAGCCGCCGTCCAGCCCGAAGTTGAGCGTGCCGGGTGCGTGGCCCGCGGCGAACGCCGTACGGCTGCGCAGGTCCACCACCCACTCGCCGGCCTCGATGCGCCGCCGCAGCTCGGCCGCGTCGGCGACCGCCGGGGCGGAGAGGTCGGGCTCGGAGGGCCCGGCGGCGTTGGCCGGGGCCATGTGGGCGTAGTAGGCCGGCCACGGGCCGAGGCCGGCCAGCAGCTCGTCGACGTAGGTCTGCTCGTCCTGGGTCAGGACGGGGTTGGCCTGCTTCTCCCGGCCGATGGTCGAGGAGCTCGCGTCCGACTGGGTGGCCGAGCAGAACGAGCCGAAGCCGTGCGTCGGGAAGACCTCCGCGTCGTCGGGCAGCAGCTCGGCCAGCCGGTGGGCGGACGCGTGCTGGTGGCGGACCAGGTCGTGGGTGTGGTCGGGACCGAGGAGGTCCGGGCGACCGGTCGCGCCGTACAGCAGGGAGCCGCCGGAGAAGACGCCGACCGACTGGTCGAGTCCTGCGCCGGTGTCCGTCAGGGCGTAGGAGAGGTGGGTGAACGTGTGGCCGGGGGTCGCCAGCGCGGTGACGCGCATACGTCCACCCACCTCGACGACCTGTCCGTCCGCCAGGGGGGTGCGGATGAAGGACACGTCGTCCTCGCCGTTGACGAGGTACTGGGCACCGGTGCGCTCCGCGAGGGCGAAGCCGCCGGTGACGTAGTCGTTGTGGATGTGGGTCTCGAAGACGTGGGTGAGGCGCACGCCGTGCTCGTCGAGCAGGGCGAGGACGCGGTCGATGTCGCGCTGCGGGTCGACCACGAACGCGACCTCGCCGTCGTGCACGAGGTAGCTGCGGTCGCCGAGCGTGGGCGTCTCGATCGGGACGATGGTGAGGTCGGCCATCACAGACCCACCCCCACCGAGCGGCCGGACTCGATCCAGCCGCGGGTGCCGCCCGCCACCGACACGGCGTCGAAGCCGGAGGCGACGAGGAGGTCGGTCATGGCCTTCGAGCGGTTGCCCGAGGCGCAGATGACGTGGACGCGGGCGGACCGGTCGATCTCGTCGAGGCGGGAGGCCAGCTGGCCCATGGGCAGGAGGACCGCACCGGGCACGTGGGCCTGGGCGTACTCCGCCCGCTCGCGGACGTCGATGGTCACGCCGGAATCGCGCTCGGCGGCGTACGCCTCGAGCGAGATCTCGGGAGTCTGGTCGGACATGCGGTTCCTCTCTGCGGTGCGGTTCTCGGGCTGTTGAGAAATACCCTAGGGGGTATGTACGATGAATGCAAAACACCCCCGGGGGTATTCCACCGTCCTAGGGGAATCGACGGATCGAGGAGATGATCGGCGGATGGACTACACGCTGAGCACGACACTGGCCCTGCCGTACGACGACGCGGTCGCCGCGACGAGGGAGGCGCTGGCCGACCAGGGATTCGGCATCCTCACGGAGATCGACCTGGCGGCCACCATGAAGGCCAAGCTCGACGTGGAGCTGCCGGCCCAGGTGATCCTGGGCGCGTGCCGCCCGCCCCTCGCCTACGAAGCGATCCAGGTCGACCCCTCGATCGCCGCCGTGCTGCCCTGCAACGTGGTGGTCCGGTCGATAGACGAGGGCACCACGGTCGTGGAGGCCTTCGACCCGGCCGTCATGATGGGGATGTCCGACCAGCCCGCCCTCGGTCGCGTTGCCACGGACGCCCGCCAGCGCATCACCGCGGCACTCGCCGCGCTCACCCAGGAGGACTGATGGAGCTCGACCCCACCGAGATGACCCCCGTCATCAACCGCATCAAGCGGGCCCAGGGCCAGCTGGCCGGCGTGCTGCGCCTGCTCGAGGAGGGGCGCGACTGCGAGGACGTCGTCACCCAGCTCGCCGCCGTGTCCAAGGCGCTGGACCGGGCCGGCTTCGCCATCGTGGCCAGCGGACTCCAGCAGTGCCTGACGGCCGGCGACGGCATCGACGGCGTGGACGTCAAGAAGATGGAGAAGCTCTTCCTGTCCCTCGCCTGAGGGAGGGGTGGTCGGCCGGGTCCGGCCACCCATGTCCTACGATCCTCCAAAGATCTTTGGAGGAATGGTGGACAGAGACGATCGCAGGTCCCGCGTGTTCGACGAGCTGGCCGTCGTGGGCAAGGCCTTCGGCAGCGCCAAGCGACTCGAGCTCGTCGAGCTGCTCGCTCAGGGTGAACGCACCGTCGAAGCGCTGGCGCGCGCTGCCGACATGGGCGTCAGCACCGCATCGGCGCACCTGCAGGTGCTCAAGCTGGCCAACCTGGTCGCCACCCGGCGTGAGGGGACCAAGGTCCACTACCGCCTGGCCGGCGACGACGTGGCCCGGCTGTACGCCGCGATGCGTGCCGTGGCCCGGGAGCGTTCCGCCGACGTCGGTCGCGCCCTGGACGCCTACCTGAACATCCCCGGCTCCGACGAGGTCGGGCTGGTCGGCCGCGACGAGCTCCAGGGGCTGCTGGGGTCGGGCGCGATCACGCTGCTGGACGTGCGTCCTCGCGAGGAGTTCCTCGCTGGGCACATCCCCGGCGCCCGGAGTGTGCCGCTGGGGACCCTCGCCGACGAGGCGGGTGGCCTGCGCGGGGCGCCGTCGGTCGTCGCCTACTGTCGCGGCAGCTTCTGCGTGATGGCGCACGACGCTGTCCGCCTCCTCGGTGGCGAGGGGGTCGAGGCGCGGCGACTCGAGGACGGCATGCTCGAGTGGCGCTCGGCCGGACTCCCCGTCCTGGAGGGTGTCGCGTGAGGGCGGTGATGGGCGTCCTGGTCGCCTGGCCCGCCCGCCGCTGGCTGGTCGCGCTGGCCGCGACCGCGGTCTTCGTCCTGCTCGTGGCGGTGCCGACCGACCTGGTCGACACCCCGGTGTTCGGGCGCGAGATCCCACCGACGTGGTGGGCGTGGCCGGCGCTGCTGGTGTCCTCGCTGCTCGGGGGACTCCTCACCGCGACGTACGTGCGAGCCCCGTCCCAGCCCGACCGCGCCTCGAGCCGCCGCGGTGGGTGGGTCGGTGGCCTGCTCACCTACTTCGCCGTGGGCTGTCCGGTGTGCAACAAGCTCGTCCTCCTTGCCCTCGGCAGCGCCGGTGCGATCACGTGGTTCGAGCCGTTCCAGCCCGTTCTCCAGGGCGTTGCCGTCCTGGTCCTGCTCTGGGCGCTGCGCAGCCGGCTGCTCGGAGAGCTGTCCTGTCCCACCACCGAGTCCGGAGTCCTCGCCCGTGCCTGATCGCCGCAAGAGTCCCGTTGTCCCTCTCGTCATCGCCGTGATCGCCGCGGTCGCGCTGGCCGTGGTCCTCGTCCGGGGAGGTGATGAGGAGGCCGCGAAGGAGGGCGCCGCCACCGGTTCGGCGCCCGCGTCCACGTCGACGGCGCCACCCGAGACATGGGAGCAGCTCGTGCGCAGGGACCCCGACGACCCGATGGCGCTCGGTGACGTGGACGCGCCGGTCGTGATGATCGCCTACTCCGAGTTCCAGTGCCCGTTCTGCGGCAAGTTCGCCCGCGACACCGAGCCCGCACTGGTGGAGAAGTACGTCGAGGACGGGACGCTGCGCATCGAGTGGCGCGACTTCCCCTACCTCGGCCCGGAGTCGTCCCTGGCTGCGCAGGGTGGTCGTGCCGCCGCCGCGCAGGACCGGTTCTGGGAGTTCGAGGAGGCCATGTACGCCGACCAGCTGCCCCCCAACAGCGGCAGGCTGGACGAGGGCCACCTCGTCTCGGTCGCCGAGAAGATCGGTCTCGACGTCGACAGGTTCCGTGAGGACCTCGCCTCCCCAGACGTCGAGAGGGCCGTCGAGGAGGACTTCGCGGAGGGCCAGGCCATCGGGGTGACCGGCACGCCGGCGTTCGTGGTCAACGGAGTCCCGGTGATCGGCGCGCAGCCCACCGAGGTCTTCGAGCAGACGATCGAGAAGGCGGCCGAGGACGCGGGATCGTGAGCGAGGTGGGAGTGCTGGCCGCCTTCGCGGCCGGGATCCTGGCGCTGCTGTCACCGTGCAGCGCGCTGCTGCTGCCCTCGTTCTTCGCCTATGCCTTCGCCAGTGGCCGCGCGCTGGTCGCGCGTACCTTCGTCTTCTACGTCGGCCTGCTGGTGACCCTGGTGCCGCTCGGCACGGGAGCCAGTGCGGCGTCATCCCTCTTCTACGGCCACCGTCCGCTGCTCATCGCGATCGCGGGGTGGGCGATCATCGCCCTCGGTGTGCTGCAGCTGCTCGGTCGAGGTTTCGCGGTGCCGGGTGCCCGGCGGCTCCAGTCCCTCGTCGCCTCGCGCGGGGACGACGGATGGCTCTCCACGCTGCTCCTCGGCGCCGTCTACGGACTCGCCGGATTCTGCTCGGGTCCGGTCCTGGGTGCGATCCTGACCGTGGCGGCCACCCAGGAGTCCCCGTGGCAGGGCGGCGCGCTGCTGGCGGTGTACGCCCTCGGCATGGCGGCCCCGCTACTGCTCCTGGCGGCGGCCTGGGACCGCTTCGACCTCGGCAGTCGCCGCTGGTTGCGTGGTCGCACGCTGGCAGTCGGCGCCCTCCGCGTGCACACCACGTCGCTGGTGGCCGGCCTGCTCTTCATCGCTGTCGGAGTCGTGTTCCTCCGCTACGACGGCACGGCAGGGCTGACGGGTTCGCTGGGAATGGGCGACCTCACCGATGTCGAGTACGCCGCGCAACAGGCCGTCACCGAGTGGGCGGCGTACCTCCCTTCCTGGGTCCTCCCCCTGGCCGTGGCGCTCGTCGCCGGTGTGGTGGCCTGGCGCCGCCGCACCCCGCGAACGCCAGCTTGAAAATACCCCCGGGGGTATCTAGTCTTGAAGAAACCCCCGGGGTCGGGTGCCACATCCGACATCCACCCCGGCCGACCGAAGGAGGACCCCTTGGCAACCATCGCTCTCGGCGCCGACAACTTCGAGGCCACCATCACCTCGCACGACATGGTCATCGTCGACTTCTGGGCATCGTGGTGCGGCCCGTGCCGCAACTTCGCGCCCGTGTTCGAGGCGGCCTCCGAGGCCCACCCGGACCTGGTGTTCGGCAAGGTCGACACCGAGGCCGAGCAGGCCCTGTCCGCTGCTGCCCAGATCAGCTCCATCCCGACGTTGATGGCCTTCAAGGACGGCAAGCTCGTCTTCTCCCAGCCGGGCGCGCTGCCTGCGGCCGCCCTCGAGCAGCTCATCGAGGGCATCCGGGGCCTGGACATGGCCCAGCTGGCCGCCGACGGCGCTCCGCAGAGCGCCTGATGGAGCCCCGCCACCTCACCCGTCCGTGAGGGCCACGGACGCGCCGCCCACCCTCGGCCTGCGCCAGAACGCCGCCCAGTTCACCCTGCTGGTCGTGGTCAACGCGCTGGTCGGGGGCATGCTCGGGCAGGAACGCACCGTCGTACCACTGCTCGGCGCGGAGGAGTTCGGGCTCACCGGTTACACCGCCGGGCTCACCTTCATCCTCGTCTTCGGCCTCTCCAAGGCGGTCGCCAACTACCTGGCGGGCACCTGGGGGGACCGGTACGGGCGCAAGCCCGTCCTGGTGGCGGGCTGGCTCATCGCCGTGCCCGTCCCGCTGCTGCTCATCTGGGCCCCGAGCTGGGGCTGGGTGGTCGCGGCCAACGTGCTGCTCGGCCTCTCGCAGGGACTCACGTGGTCGACGACCGTGGTGATGAAGATCGACCTCGTCGGCCCGCAGCGGCGCGGCTTCGCGATGGGGCTCAACGAGGCGGCCGGCTACGGCGCGGTCGCGGTCACCGCGCTGGCCACCGGCTACCTCGCCGAGGCCTACGGCCTGCGGCCGGCGCCGTTCCTCCTCGGTGCCGCCTTCGCCGCCCTGGGCCTGGGGTTGTCGACGCTGGCGGTCCGCGAGACCAGGGAGCACGTCCGCCTCGAGACGGCGACCCACGTGGCCCGCGGGGACGGCCGGCACGACCACCTGCACGACGAGCTGACCGACCGGCAGGTCTTCGTGCAGACGAGCTTCCGCGAGCCGGCGCTCTCCTCCGCGAGCCAGGCCGGGCTGGTCAACAACCTCAACGACGGACTCGCCTGGGGGCTCTTCCCGGTGATGTTCGCCGCCGCCGGGCTCACCGTCGATCGCATCGGCGTGCTCGCCGCCCTCTACCCGGCGGTGTGGGGGATCGGCCAGCTGGTGACCGGCGCGCTGTCGGACCGGGTCGGTCGCAAGTGGATGATCGCGGGCGGGATGTGGGTCCAGGCCCTCGCCCTCGGACTGATGGCGGCCGGCGGGTCCTTCGCCGCCTGGGCGGTCGCGGCCGCCCTCCTCGGGGCCGGCACGGCGATGGTCTACCCGACGCTCCTCGCCGCCATCGGCGACGTGGCGCACCCGGCCTGGCGCGGCCGGGCGGTCGGCATCTACCGCCTGTGGCGCGACGGCGGCTTCGCCGTGGGTGCCCTCACCGCCGGCCTCGTCGCCGACGCCTGGGAGATCGACGCGGCCGTGTGGACGGTCGCCGTCCTCACCGCCCTCTCCGGTGGTCTGGTCGCGGTGCGGATGTACGAGACCCACGTGGCCTGACCGGCGAGCAGCGTCGCCACGCCCGCCGGGCGCGTAGACACGCGGACACAACCCCGGGGGTGACCGCCCGGCCCCGTGTGCGGCCGGACCGCCGGGGCAGTTGTGTCCGCGTGTCTACGTCGGTGGTCGGTGCCAGAGTGGACCCATGTCCGAGAGCCGGCCCGTCACCACGGGGGAGCAGGTGCGCCCGCAGCCCCGCCGCTTCTACGACGGCGGGGTGCTGCCGGTCGGTGACCGGATCGGGCTGCCGCCCGACCCCGCGCACGACCCGCGGATCGTGCTCGAGCGCCACCTCGAGGACGGTCTCGAGGTCTTCAGCCTCGAGCGGCGCATCGCCTACGACGACCGCCACCTCGGCGAGATCCTGGTGCCGGCCACCACCGACTTCCGCACCGACCTGACCTCGACCCCGGTGCTCTTCACCTGGCTGGTGCCCAAGACCGGGGCGCACCTGCCGGCCGCGTTGGTCCACGACGCCCTCGTCGCGGGCGGCGGCGAGCCGTCCTACGACTCGACCGAGGGTCACACCATCGACCGGGTGGACGCGGACCGCGTCTTCCGCGACGCCATGGCCGACACCGGCACGGGCGTCGTCCGGCGGTGGATCGTGTGGACCGCGGTGACTGCCGCGACGATCTTCGTCCCCGGGGGGCTGCCCCGCTCGTCGGGGTGGTCACCCGCGGTGCGGTGGGCGCACCGCGTCGGCGCCGGGACGTCGATCGCGGCGATCCTCCTCCTCGGCTACTGGTCCACCGCCGACCTGGTCGACCGGAGCTGGCCGCTCGCGCGGGAGGTGCCGTGGATGGGGGAGGGGGCGTGGTGGCTCGAGCTCCTCGGCGGGGTGTCCGGCGCGATCGTCCTCCCGCTGGTGCTCGGCCTGCTCTGGGGCCGCTTCCGGATCGCCGGCGCGATCGCCGGGGTGATGCTGGCGGTGCTGCTGCACGTGACGCTGGGGCTGGCCGCGGTGCTGGCGGCCTACCAGCTGCTCGAGCGACTGGCCTCCCGTGCGCCGCGGCTCGCCATCGCGCTCGCGGTGGCGGTCGTCCTCGCGGCGGTCGTCGTCTTCGCGCTCACGGTCTCCTGACTGCGCGCGGGCGTGGTCGGCAGGACCTACCGCGCGGTGAGGCCGACCTCGGCGAGCCAGCGGGCGGCGAAGGTGCCCCGCGGCAGGTCCTGGGTCACCAGCTCGACCCCGGTGTGGAACGCCACGACCAGCAGCCCCAGCGCGCCTGCACCCACCACGAGTCCACGGACCCGCTGCGGCACCCAGTCACGGGCGGTGCGGGAGGCCTCGTGCGCCCGGTGCCACCAGCCGCTGACGGACGCGGTGACCACGGCCGAGACGATGCTCGCGAAGACCGCGCCGAGCACGGTCCCGACCAGCCCGAGGCGGGAGCTGAGCACGGTCGCCGCGGCGGCCGCCACGGCGCCGGCGACCACCTGGGGGAGGGAGAGGTCGAGGGAGTGCTTCTGGGTGGGTTCGGTCATCACATCAGCCGGGTCGGGGACGGGTCTTCCCCCGTACGACGCCCTGCGAGGGCGTCGTGTTCCCGGACGTGAGCGGACTCACCCGTGCACACTGCGTCTGGGGGCGTCAGCGCAGCGAGTAGGTGGCGACCGAGACGCCGACGTAGTGCGTGACGAACGCGAGGATCGTGAAGGTGTGGAACACCTCGTGGAAGCCGAACCACTGGGGCCACGGGTTGGGCCGCTTGGTGCCGTAGACGACCCCGCCGATCGTGTAGAGGGCGCCACCGACCGCCACCAGCACCATGACGGCGGTGCCGGTGCTGGCGCCGTACCGGTCCATGGCGCCGCTCACGAAGTCGCCGAAGAAGAAGACAGGGGCCCAGCCGAGGGCGATGTAGATCGGCGCGGAGAGGGCGCGGGGAGCGCCCTTCCAGAAGACCTTCATCAGGACGCCGGCCAGCGCACCGCCCCACACCACGCCGAGCATCGTCCACATGTCGCGGCCCTCCAGCAGCAGCAGCGCGAAGGGCGTGCAGGAGCCGGCGATGAGCACGAAGATGTTGGAGTGGTCGAAGCGCTTGAGCATCGAGTGGGTGCCCGGCGACCAGGTGCCGCGGTGGTAGACCGCGGAGACGGTGAAGAGGACCAGCGCGGAGGCCGCGAAGACGGCCGACCCGATCCGGGTGGTGGCGTCGGGGGAGAGCGCGATCAGGACGATGCCTGCAGCGAGCGCGAGGGGAGCGGTGGCGAGGTGGAGCCAGCCACGCAGGTGCGGCTTGGCCTCGGCGAGCGCCTCGTGGATCGCCTCCGTCGCGCCGTCGACGCGCTCGTGGAGCCCGTCGAGCCGGTGGCGGAGTAGGTCGTTCATGTCACGAAACTACCCGTAGGCACCTCGAGAGTCACGGTCACGGGACCGAGGTCACCCCCAGGGGGCCTCCTCAGGCGATCTCGTGGTCGTCCGGCGAGCCGTCCCGCTGGTCCTCCTCGCCCCGGGTGAAGAAGGAGAACGAGCCGTCGGTCTCGAGCACGCAGAGCTCGATGTCGCTGAGGCGGCGGATGCCCTGCTGGCGAGCGGCCTCGTGGACGTCCTGGATCGTCATCCGCTCCCCGGACAGGGTCTCGAGCAACGGCTCCCCGTCGCGTACGACGATGCGTGCACGGCCGGCGAGCCACGGACGGAAGCCCGGATAGCGGAAGGCCAGCGAGTTGAGGACCATGCCCGCCACCGCGAAGGTGGCCACGGCGATGACCGCGGCGGTCACCGAGTAGTCCTCCTGGAGGATGCCCTGGCTCACCAGGTCGCCGACGGTGATGAGCAGGATCATGTCGAACGCGGACAGCTGCGCGACCTCGCGCTTGCCGCCGACACGGACGATGAGCCACAGGAACAGGAAGATCGCGAGGGACCTGATCAGGATGTCCATCAGGGCATCCTCCAGCTCGTGAAGGAGGTCGAGATGACCGCCTCGTCCTCGACGAGCACGCTGACCTGGCAGTCGTCGGTCTCGCCGAACTGCCCCGGCGACACGCGGGCGTCGAGGCTGATCTCGATCGTGGTGCCGGTCGGCGGCGGGTCGAACTCGTAGATGATCCAGGGCGGCACGGTCGTCTCGGCCGCGGGGTTGGGATACCAGTTCTGGAAGTCGAGGTCGTTGAAGAACTCGTCGCAGAACCGCACCTGCACGGTGTCGCCGAAGCCCATGCTGGCGTCCACGGTCACGTGCAGGGGTGCGGGCTGCCCGGCCCGGGTGACCTGCGGATACTCCACCGCGAGGGTGTAACCGCCGTTCTGCGCGGTGACGTCGCCCTGGCGCGGGCCGAGGAGGTCGAAGGCGGAGAGCAAGACGACGAGCACCAGCAGCGCCACGCCTGCGCGTCGGAACCAGCGGCCCCGACGGCGAGGTGGGGTGTCGCGCAGGCCGGCGGTGGTCTCGTCGATCCCGACCAGGGACACGTCGGTGTCGGAAGCATCAGGCACGGCGACACCCTAGGGCCCGGTTACCATCGGTCACGTGGCGAAGTTGAAGGACGCGGTGCGTCGGGTGCTCTACCCGGCCTACGAGCACCGGGTCGTGAAGTTCCTCCCGGCTGACCGCATCCCCCAGCACGTCGGCCTCATGCTCGACGGCAACCGGCGCTGGGCCAAGGCCGTCGGCCTCGACACTGCGGGCGGCTACCAGGCCGGCGCCGACAACATCTTCCCGCTGCTCGGCTGGTGCGAGGAGGTGGGCGTCAAGGTCGTGACGCTGTGGCTGCTCTCCAGCGACAACCTCACCAACCGCCCGCCCGAGCAGATGGCCGGCCTCCTCCAGATCATCGAGGGGGCGGTCGAGTCGCTCGCGGCCACCGGCCGCTGGCGCATCCACCCGGTGGGCGCCCTCGACCTGCTCCCGGCCAGCACCGCGCAGAAGCTCAAGGACGCCGAGGAGGCCACCCGCGACGTCGACGGGATCCTGGTCAACATCGCGGTCGGCTACGGCGGGCGGCGCGAGATCGCGGACGCCGTGCGCTCCCTGCTCCACGAACACGCCGCGCGCGGCACCTCCCTGGAGGAGCTGGCCGACGTCATCGACGTCGAGCACATCTCCGACCACCTCTACACCAAGGGCCAGCCCGACCCCGACCTCGTGATCCGCACGTCGGGGGAGCAGCGCCTCGGCGGCTTCCTGCTGTGGCAGTCGGCGCACTCGGAGTTCTACTTCTGCGAGGCGCTGTGGCCCGACTTCCGCCGCGTCGACTTCCTGCGGGCCATCCGCGCGTACGCCGAGCGCGAGCGCCGCTTCGGTTCCTGAGGCGCGAGGAGCGGAGCTCCGAGCCTCGAAGGGTGGTTCCTGAGGTGCGAGGAGCGGAGCTCCGAGCCTCGAAGGGCGGGTCCTGGGCGCGGTAACACAGCGTTCATCCCGCGTTCGGGCGTGTCGCCCGAATTCGGCCTTGGCCGGGCGTACTTTCGGCCTCATCGGCAGGTGGGGAAGCCTGCTGAATCGGGAGGCAGCTGTGGGAGTCACGCACCACTTCGAGGAGCCGTCCGGTCCATGAGTTGAACTGGACCGGGTGTGGTGCGTCGCGCCGGTCCGATAGGGGTAGGCACTCCGTGAGCTCGAACAAGCAGGTCAGCCAGAACCGCACGTATGTCCTCGACACCAGCGTCCTGCTGGCCGATCCCGGCGCCCTGCGCCGCTTCGCGGAGCACGAGGTGGTCCTCCCGGTGGTCGTCATCACCGAGCTCGAGGGCAAGCGCCACCACCCGGAGCTCGGGTTCTTCGCACGCACCGCGTTGCGGAGCCTCGACGAGCTGCGCATCCAGCACGGCCGGCTCGACGAGCCCGTGCCGGTCGGGGACGAGGGCGGCAGCGTGCGTGTCGAGCTCAACCACACCGACCCGGCCTCGCTGCCGTCGGGCTTCCGCCTCGGCGACAACGACACCCGGATCCTCGCGGTGGCCCGCAACCTCGCCAACGAGGGGCACCAGGTCACGCTGGTCTCCAAGGACCTGCCGCTGCGCATCAAGGCCTCGGCGGTCGGGCTCGACGCCGAGGAGTACCGCGCGGAGGCGATCAGCGACTCCGACACCGGCTACACCGGCATGGCCGAGCTCGAGGTGACCTCCACCGAGCTCGACGAGCTGTACGACGACGGGGTCATCGACCTCGCCGAGGCGCGCGACCTGCCGTGCCACAACGGCCTCGTTCTCCTCTCCGACCGGGGCACCGCGCTGGGTCGCGTCGGTCCCGACAAGCAGGTGCACCTGGTCCGCGGCGACCGCGAGGCCTTCGGCATCCACGGTCGCTCCGCCGAGCAGCGCATCGCCCTCGAGATGCTCCTCGACCCGGAGGTCGGGATCGTCTCGCTGGGCGGCCGGGCCGGCACCGGCAAGTCCGCCCTCGCGCTGTGCGCCGGACTGGAGGCCACCCTCGAGCGCGGCCAGCACAAGAAGGTCGTCGTCTTCCGGCCGCTCTTCGCCGTCGGCGGACAGGAGCTCGGCTACCTGCCGGGGTCGGAGTCGGAGAAGATGTCGCCCTGGGGCCAGGCGGTGTTCGACACCCTCGGCGCCCTCACCACGCCCGACGTCATCGACGAGGTGATGGACCGCGGGATGCTCGAGGTGCTGCCGCTCACGCACATCCGCGGCCGCTCCCTCCACGACGCGTTCGTCATCGTCGACGAGGCCCAGTCGCTGGAGCGCAACGTGCTCCTGACGGTGCTGTCGCGGATCGGGGCCAACTCCAAGGTGGTGCTGACCCACGACGTCGCGCAGCGCGACAACCTGCGCGTCGGACGCCACGACGGCATCGTGGCGGTGATCGACAAGCTCAAGGGCCACCCGCTCTTCGCGCACGTGACCCTGACCCGGTCCGAGCGGTCGCCCATCGCAGCGCTGGTCACCGAGATGCTGGAGAACGTCGTCCTCTGACCCCCGTCGAGGTCGGGTACGCCGACCCGGCTGGCGCCCACGTCCCGGGCGCGAGCCGGGTCGTCGTGCTCCGTGGCATCCCTCACCTGCCAGCCTTTCCGGTGTGGCCGGCGTGGCTCGTGTGACCCCCGTGACTCCTGTGGCGGGGGATGTGGTGGAAAATGCCACGAGTTTCGTCGTTCGGTTTGCATGGGCCTCCGCACTCCTGCATGGTGGCCCGTGATCGTTTCGTGATCTTCACACCCTGTCGCAGCCCGTTCCCCCCTGATTCCTGACGGGCGCGACATCGTCCTGACCTCTACCCCGTGAGCTCCCCTGTGCCCCTGACACCCGCGTCGAAGCCCGAGAAGTACGTCCCCCGACACCGCGCCCCCGGCAAGCACAAGGCGACCCGTTCGCTGCCTGCCCGGATGGTGCGCACCTCCGTGGTGCTCACCGGCGTCGCGGCCGCCGTGACCGGCGTCAGCGTGTCCGGCGGCGTCCTCGGCTCCCCGGCCGGCACCGCCGCGGCCGACCTGGCCTCGGCGGCCGTCGGTGGCGTCACGGTGGCCTCCGCGGACTCCGACCCGAGCGCCCTCGAGCGCCGCGAGTCCGTCGTACCCGTGTCCCGCTCGGACCGCCGGGGTGCGACCGACGCGACCAAGCGCGCGGCGTTGTCGGTGGCCGAGGGGCCGGCCGTCACCCGCACCGAGGACCTCTCGAGCGCCGACCCGCGCGACATCGCCCGGGCGCTGCTGCCGGAGTTCGGCTTCGACTCCTCGCAGTTCAGCTGCCTCGACTCCCTCTACATGAGCGAGTCCGGCTGGAGCACCACCGCCGACAACCCGACCTCCTCGGCCTACGGCATCCCGCAAGCGCTCACCGAGCTGCACGACCTGCCGTCGGACTACATGACGTCGGCCGAGTCGCAGATCCGCTGGGGCCTCGGCTACATCCAGGACACCTACGGCACGCCGTGCAACGCCTGGTCCTTCAAGGCCGGCAACAACTGGTACTGACCGGGCGTCAGCGGGCCTCGAAGACCGTGACCGCCCCGGCGTACTCGCGCCCACCCTCGAACTCCGGCAGCACGAGGCCGTCGCCGGTCGAGTCGAGGTAGGCCTGGGCGCTGGCGTGGTCGGGGAAGACCGCGCGCGTCTCGAGGTCGTGGCGGCGTACGTCGGCGAAGCGGCGCCGCAGCACGGACTCGCCGGTCTCGCTGCTGAACTGGCTGCCCGCCACCCGGCCGCCGGCGTCCTTGTGCAGGTCGGCGAGGTGGTCCTGGCCGTTGGTGACGGAGACGAACGTGCCGCCCGGGCGCAGCACCCGGCGGACCTCGTTGAGCGCCCGCTCGAGGTCGCGCACGTGGTAGAGCATCCAGCCCGCGTAGACCACGTCGAAGGAGGCGTCCTCGAACGGCAGGTAGCAGATGTCGGCCTGCCGGGCGTCGACGCCACGGGCCGCGGTGAGGTCGACGAACCGAGGCGAGAAGTCGGTCGCCACCAGGGTGACCCCGGGGAGGCCGTGGATCCGCTCGGCCATCACGCCCGTGCCGCAGCCCACCTCGAGGACGCGGGCGTCGCCGACCAGGGCGCGGTCGATGGCGCGCAGCGCCTCGGTCTCGGGGTCGAGGCCGTCGGCGGTGGGCTGCCACACGGACCGGCGGGTCTCGAGGTGGTCCTCGGTGGCGTACTGGGTGCGGACGTGGTCCGGGTCGTCGAGCTGGTTCACGGGCGGGTCATCCGATCCACGTCGAGGGCGTCGTCGAGCTGCTGCTCGGTGAGGTCGCCGCGGTCGACGTACCCCATCGAGAGCACAGTCTCGCGGATGGTGGTGCCGTCCTTCATCGCCTGCTTGGCGATCTTCGCCGCCTGCTCGTAGCCGACGTGCTTGTTGAGCGGCGTGACGACGGACGGCGACGACTCGGCGTACGCCCGCATCCGGTCGACGTCGGCGGTGATCCCGTCGACACAGCGCTGCGCCAGGACGGTCGAGGAGGTCGACAGGAGGCGGATCGACTCGAGGAGGTTGCGCGCCATCACGGGCATCATCACGTTGAGCTCGAAGCTGCCGGCGGCGCCGGCCCAGGCGACGGTCGCGTCGTTGCCGACCACCTGCGCGCAGACCATCAGCGTGGCCTCGGGCAGGACCGGGTTGACCTTGCCGGGCATGATGCTCGACCCGGGCTGCAGGTCGGGGAGGTGGATCTCGGCGAGGCCGGTCGTGGGGCCCGACGACATCCACCGCAGGTCGTTGCAGATCTTGGTGAGGCCGACGGCGTAGGTGCGCAGCGCACCGCTGAGCTCGACGAGCGAGTCGCGGGTCCCCTGCGCCTCGAAGTGGTTGCGCGCCTCGGTGAAGTCCTGCCCGGTGTCGGCCGAGAGCCGGTCGATGACCGCGGCGGCGAAGCCGGGCGGGGTGTTGATGCCGGTGCCCACCGCGGTGCCGCCGAGGGGGAGCTCTCGGACGCGGGGGAGGACCGCCTCGAGGCGCTCGGCGGCGTAGCGCACGGTCGCGGCGTACCCGCCCATCTCCTGGCCGAGCATCACCGGGGTGGCGTCCATCAGGTGCGTGCGGCCGGATTTCACGACCCTGGCGAACTCGTCGGCCTTGGCCTCGAACGAGGTGGCGAGCACGTCGAGCGCCGGGAGCAGGTCCTCGACCACGGCCAGCGTCGCCGCGACGTGGATCGACGTGGGGAAGGTGTCGTTGCTGCTCTGCGAGGCGTTGACGTGGTCGTTGGGGTGGACCTCGACGCCGGCGCGCCCGGCGAGCGAGGCGAGCACCTCGTTGGTGTTCATGTTGGAGCTGGTGCCCGACCCGGTCTGGAAGACGTCGAGCGGGAAGTGGTCGTCGTGCTCCCCGGTCGCCACCGCGGCGGCGGCGTCGGCGATCGCGCCCGCCTGCTCGGCGGTGATGACCCCGAGGTCGCCGTTGACCCGCGCGGCCGCCCCCTTGACGAGGGCGAGCGCCTGGACGTGGCGGCGCTCGAGGGTGGTCCCGCTGATCGGGAAGTTGTCGATCGCGCGCTGGGTCTGGGCCCGCCACAGGGCGTCGGCCGGGACCTCGACCTCGCCCATGGAGTCGTGCTCGGTGCGTGTCTGGCTCATGGCCCCGACGCTACCCCCGGGCCGGGGTGGGTCGTCCCACCCCGGGGGGCCACCCGGGGCGCCGCCCGGGCGCACCGCCCGGCAGGGTGTCGATCATCCGCCGTGGACGACCTCGCCGTCGATGCGCAGTGACACCAGCGCCCCGCCACCCGCGGGCCAGGACGCGTCCCACTGCCCGGCGACGTGGAAGACGGTCCACCCCGGGACCAGGTCGCGGTTCTCGATGGTGCCGTACCAGGTGCCCGGCTGGCTCTGCCACGAGACCTCGGTGGCGTCCTCGGCGAGGCCCACGATGCTGTACGACGCGCCGTCCGGCCCCTGACGCCGCCCGCCGCCCACGAGCTGGAGGGGTTCCCCTCCCGGGCGCAGGGGGAGCGCCAGGCGCTGGAGGTCGCCGTCGACGACGAAGCCGGTCGCGACGACGACCTCGGAGCCGGGGGACGGGCGCACGGCGTAGAAGACCTCGTCCGTGCCGTTGGCGAGGGCGGCGACGGCCCAGGGCTCGCCCACCACCTCCCCGGTCTCGGGGACGGCGTCGCGAGGGCAGCCGAGCACGCCGCAGCCCCGCCCGATGAGCTCCGGGGCCGCGTCGGTGAGCTGGTCGACCGGCGCTGTCCGGTCCTCGGTCACCGAGGGCGTGGTGGTCGCGGGAGCCGGGGCCGGCGTGGGCGTGACGCCGGCACCGCCGTGGGTGGCGACGAGCGCCGCCGGCACCCCCAGCGCTCCGACGACGGCCAGGGCGGCCACGCCGTGGACGGCCCGGCGGCGGCGCTCCAGCCGCCGACCGGCGCTCCGGATCGCACCGAGGTCGGGGGAGCGGGTGGAGGTCGGCTCGAGGGCCACGAGCAGGGCGAGGTCGTCGTCGGTGCGGGTCATCGGTGCTCCTGGGTGGTCGTCGTGGCGTGGGCCGAACGCAGGCGGGCGAGGGCGCGGGACGCCGTGCTCTTCACCGTGCCGACCGAGACGCCCAGCTCGCGGGCGACCTCCTGCTCGGAGGTGTCGAGGTAGTAGCGCAGCACGACGATGGAGCGTTCGCGGGGTGACAACGGCGCCAGTAGGGCGGTCAGCTCGCTGCGCTGGTCGGCCCGGTCGATGGGTCCGGCCGCCCGGTCGTCGGCGTCGTGTGCCGCGTGGTCGACCGGGATCGGCGTACGTCGCCGGGTGCTGTCGATGTAGCCGTTGACCAGCGCCCGGTGGACGTAGGAGTAGGCCGACTCGGTGCGGATCCGCCCCCAGCCCGCGTAGCAGCGGGCGAGCGCCGACTGCACCAGGTCCTCCGCCTCGTGGGAGTCGTGGCTGAGCAGGTAGGCCGCCCGCCGCAGCCGTGGCCACGCGGCGGCCACGAACTCCTCGAACTCGCGGTCCCGGTCTCCTCGACCCATGCGGTCCCCCTCGTGCCCTTGCCCGTCGTCGTCACCCGTCCCTACGCGGGCGAGGCCTCCGGGGTTGAGCGACGGGCGACGTAGAGGAAGTACTGCTCGGGGCGGTCCTGCAGCAGGACGTCGTACGCGCGCTCCTCGGCGGCACCGAAGACGTCCTCCAGCGCGGCGAGGAGCTCGGGGGAGCGGGCCGCCGACCAGACCACCAGGACTCCCCGGTCGTGGAGGACGTCGCGGCAGCGGCCCAGGAAGTCGCGGCCGTAGACGTCCGCGTTGCCGTCGTGGACCAGGTAGCCCGGGCCGTTGTCGACGTCGAGCAGCAGCAGGTCGTGGGTGTCGCGGGCCTCCGCGATCGCCATCAGGATGTCGGCGTTGACGATCCTGACCCGCTGGTCGGCGAGCAGGGCCGGCCCGTGCGGGACCGTGCCGTCGCGCATCCAGCCGACGAGCGACTCCTCGATCTCGACGACCGTGGCGCGCTCGACGCGGACGTCGGCCAGGATGCGCTGGAGGGTGAAGCCCAGGCCGAGCCCGCCGATCACCACGTCGCGCGGGTCGTCGACGAGGTCGAGCGCCACGCCCGCCAGCTCGATCTCGGTGCTCGTCTCGAGGGTGTCCATCACGAAGACCCCGTTGACGCGCAGCTCGACGACGTCGGCAGCGCCGGGGTTGCTGCGCCGGCGCAGCACGAGCTCGCCGCGAGGGGACTCGGCGCGGGCGATCTCGGCGGAGGTGGTGGTGTCTCCAGGCATGCGCACCATCCTGCCTGCCCGGGCCGCCGATCCGGTCGCGGGACCTCGCCGTGTCCATTCGCCCATCCCGCGATGTGGAAAGTAGAGTGAGTCAATCGTCTAAGGAGGTATGTCGTGGTGCTGGGTTCTCCGGGGTCGGGTCGCCCCCAGGTCGTGGTCATCGGCGGCGGTGCCGCGGGTGCGCTGGTGGCGCTCCACCTCGCGCGCACCGCGCACCAGCGCGGGACCGGGGTCGACGTGGTGGTCGTGGACCCCGCGGACCGCCCCGGCCGGGGCACCGCGTTCGGCACGACCGACGACGCGCACCTCCTCAACGTGCCGGCTGCGGGCATGACCGCACTGCCGCAGGACCCCGGCCACTTCGTGGCCTGGCGGGCCCGTCAGGAGCACGCCACCGGGGTCGAGCCGGGGACCTTCGCACCACGTCGTCAGTACGCCCGCTACCTCGACGAGACGCTCACCGACGCCTTCGACCTGGCGGCCGCCACCGCCTCGCTGCGCCACGTCCGGGCCGGGGCCGTCGGCGTACGACGCCACGCGGGTGGGACCACCGTGCTGCTGGACGACGGGCACGACCTGGCCGCCGATGCGGTGGTCGTCGCCACCGGCCTGCCGGCCGCGGGTCACGACTGGGCGCCGCCGGGCCTCACCGGCTCGCCGTTCTTCGTGCCGGACCCGTGGGCGCCCGGCGCGCTGGACGTCGTACGCCGCGACCGCGTCGGCGCCGGTGACGTGCTGGTCGTCGGGGCCGGCCTCACCATGGTCGACGTCGTCCTCTCCCTGACCCGGCCCGGCGGCCGTGAGGACCGGCGCGTGCTCGCCGTGTCGCGCACCGGCGAGATGCCCGCGCGGCACGCCGACGAGCTCCAGCTGGCCGCGATCCCCGACGTCGACGACTGGGGCTCCACGCTGGCCGGGCTGCGGGCCAGCGTCGCCGAGCACGTGGAGCGGGTGCGGGCCACCGGCGGCGACTGGCGACCGGCGATGGACGGGCTGCGCTTCCGGGTCAGCGAGCTGTGGCAGCGGCTGTCCGAGGAGGATCGTGCCGAGTTCCTGGCCACCGACGCCGGCGACTGGAACCGGGTCCGACACCGGATGCCGCCCACCTCGGCTGCGGTGCTCCGCGAGCTGGCGACCGCCGACCGGCTGCGCCACCTCGCCGGCACGGTCGCCGACGCGGCGCCGCTCACCGGTGGCGGGCTGCGGGTGACCCTCGCCGACGACTCGACCCACGAGGTCGGCTGGGTGGTCAACTGCACCGGCCCCGCCCTCGACGTACGACGCCTCGGCAACCCCGTGCTCGACGACCTCCTCACCGTGCGCGGCGGCGTCTCCCTGGCGCAGCCGGCCACCGCCGGGATGGGCTTCCGGACCCGCGACGGACGGCTTCTCGACTCGACCGGTCGGGCGGACGCACCGGTGTGGACACTGGGTGCGCTGCGGCGCGGGGAGCTCTGGGAGTCGACCGCGGTCCCCGAGATCCGCAGCCAGGCGCTCGGCCTGGCGGTCGACGTGCTCGACGCAGTCGCCCCGATGCCGCGCCGCCTCGAGGACGGCCGGCTGGTCAGCGGCCACCACCCCGTCGCCCGTCCTCGCGACCCCCTCGGCCTGCCGCTGTCGGCGACGGCGGAGGCGGCGGCGCGCTACAACGCCGGTCTGGAGCGGGTGATGCGCCTCCAGTCCGGCGGCGAGGAGCTGCTGCGCGAGGCGGCGTCGCTCGACCCCGACTTCGCGCTGGCCCATGCCGCGCTGGCGATGCTCGGCCACGAGGCCGGGGCGTCGACCGACGTGGCCGGCTCGTTGCAGGCCGCCCGTCGTGCCGTCCTGAAGCGGGGCGACGAGCGCGAGCGCAGCCTGGTGGACGTCATCGGCCGCCGGGTCGACGACGCCCGCCACGGGGGCGCGACCGCGCTGATGAACCACATCGCCCACCACCCGCGCGACGTGCTGGCCGTGTCGGCGGCGGTACCGACGATCGCGTTCTCCGGGGTCACCGACATCCAGCAGGAGGCCTGGGACCTGGTCGACGGGCTCGCCCCGGCGTACGGCGACCACTGGTGGTACATCTCGCTGCTCGCCTTCACCCGGCAGGACCAGGGTCGCTTCGACGAGGCCGGGCTGCTCGCGGAGAGCGCGCTGTTCTGCGAGCCCTCCTCGGGCCACGCGGTGCACGCGCAGACGCACGTGATGTACGAGACCGGCAAGCACGAGGGCGGGCGGGTGTGGCTCGACCACTGGGTGGCCGAGTGCGGTCGCTCGGCCTCGCACCGGGCTCACTTCTCCTGGCACGCGGCGCTGCACGACCTGGCCATCGGCGACACCGAGGCGGTCCGGCAGCGCTACTACAGCCAGCTCGCCCCGCCGGCGGTCACCGGGGTCCGCTCGCTCATCGACTCGGCCTCGCTGCTCTGGCGCTGGCGGATCACCACCGCCGACTGGGACGCCGCCGCGGGCTCGCAGGCCTTCCCCCACGAGGTCGCCCCGCCACCGGTGGAGTGCGTGCTCGAGGCGGCCGGGGCAGACCTGATCGACCGACCCGAGACACCGTTCGTGGCGATGCACTCGGCGCTCGCGCTGGCCGCCGCCGGCGACCTCTCCCGTCTGGCCCGGCTCCGCGACCACTGCCGGTCGGCGTCCGACCCGGCGATCCGGGCGACCGGCGCGGCACTCTGCGACGCGCTCCTCGCCGCCGGCCAGCAGCAGTGGACCCGGGCCGCGGAGATCCTCACCGATCTCCTGCCCACGCTCGTGCGCGTCGGTGGCTCGGCCGCCCAGCGCGAGGTCGTTGAGGAGACCCTCCTCTTCGCCCTCGTCAGCTCGGGACAGCCGGAGCCCGCCCTGGCGGTCCTCGACTCCCGCCTCGACCGGCGCCCCTCGCCGCTCGACGCCCATCGCCGGGGCTCCCTCGTCGTCGCCCCGGTCTGACGCGGGTCACCCGGACGGATCGGCGGTCCCTTCCGGCTGCGTCGCCAGGATGGCGGCCAGGAGCGGGGCGTGCTCCCGGGCGTCCCGGGCGGCCCGGCGCAGCAGCGCCGGCGCGCGCCCGGCGTGTCCGGCCACGATGTTCGCCTGAGCGGCGCGCCATCGTGCGTACGCCGCGTCGTGGGGGCGGTCCAGGCCGTCCCACTCCGCCGCGGCGGCCAGCCAGGGGCGCACGTCGTGCCCGCCGGCGAGCCGGTCCGTCTCGGCCGCCCACGAGGCAGCGACCGCCCCGGGTGTGGGCGCGGCCAGCGGGTCGCGGTCGGGGGTCGACCGGATGGCGCGCAGCCGGTCGGCGTGGCGGCGTCGCGCCGCCGACCCGGGCGGGGTCGTCTCGACGAGGTCCGCGGCTGCACGTGCCCCGAGCACGAGCAGCATGCCGAGCGAGGAGATCGCGTCGAAGCGGGCGGCCATCTCCAGCATCGCGACGAGCCGGTCCCAGGCGGCCTGCGGCCGGCCGAGCCACAGCTCGGAGCGGGCGGCGTACTGCGTGACGTCGGCGCGGTTCCACAGCGACGGCAGCTCGACGGCGTCGAGGGCCTCGAAGCGGCGCAGCGCGTCGTCGCGGCGTCCACGCATCATGTCCAGGGTGGCCCGCTCGGTGTGCAGCGCCCAGCGGTGGGGGTCGAGGTCGGCCTCGGTCAGGGGGTCGATGATGGCGGCCGCCCGGAGGGTGTGCCCGGACCGGCGGAGCGCGTCGGCGACGTTGGCGCGCAGCGAGCTCGACTCACGGGTGTCGATGCCCCACCGGTCGGCGGCCTCGAGACCCGCTGCGCCGGCGGCCTCGATCGCCTCGGCGCTGCCCCCGGTGATCAGGAGCAGGTCGGTGTGGCGCATGCCGAACTGGACCTCGCGGACCGGGTCGTCCCGCAGGGTCGGGAGCGCCGCCGCCTCGACGGCGTGCTGGACCGCGTCCGCGGAGTCGCCGGTCACCGCCTCGTACCACGCGACGTGCATGAGCGAGCTGCGCAGCTCGTCGGGGTCACCCAGCTCACGGCTGATCTCGACCACCCGGCGCGCGTCGCGCAGGCCCTCGGCCAGGCGACCCAGCCCGCTGAGGGTCCTGGCCCGCAGGCGCAGGGTGTCGAGGTGGCTCATCGACGTGGGGACGTGGTGCAGGTAGGCCGTGGCCTTGTTGATGAGGACGAGTGCCGACTCCTCGTCCACCTCGCCGAGGTAGTCCGCGGCCCGGCGGTAGAGCCCGGCCAGCTGCTCGTCGTTCATCCCGGCCGCGAGGGAGAGGGCCTCCTGCGCGAGGGCGGACGCCCGCTCGGGCTCCGACGACTGCTCGAAGGCGTCCATCGCGGCGAAGTAGGCCCCGACGAGGTCCACCGGCGGCTCGCCGACGTGGTGCGCCTCGGGCGGCCAGATCCGGATGGCCCGCAGCCAGTGCGTGGCCGCCTGGGGGGCCGCGAAGCGGAGCTCGGCCTCGCGTGCGGCACGGACGCGGCAGACGACCTCGCGGTCGGGTCGCCCGGCGGCCTGCCAGTGTGCGGCCACCGCGGAGGCCGGGACCGACGCGGGCGCGGCCTCGAGGGCCTCGGCGAGCCGCTGGTGGTAGGGCGCGGACTCGCCGGGGACGAGTCGCCGCTGGATGGCCTCCGCCAGCAGCGGGTGCTGCAGCTCGATCCGTCCTTCGGCAGCCTCGGCGAGCAGGTGCTGGTCGCGCAGCTCGTGCAGGCAGTCGAGCAACCGGTCCTGCTCCAGCCCGCTCGCCGCACGCAGGACGTCCAGGCTCAGCGGGTGGCCCGCGACCGCCAGCGCCACGACCACCGGCCAGGACCCGGGTCGGAGCCCGTCGAGGCGCTGGTCCAGCAGGTCGCGGAGCAGTGCCGGCAAGTGGTCGCCGGTCTCGTAGAAGGCCAGCAGCTGCTCGGTGAAGAGGGGCTGGCCGCGGCTGCGGGCGTGCAGCCTGTCGATCTCCCCGGGGGGCATGGAGACGCCCAGCAGCTCGACCTGGAGCGCCGTCTCGGGAAGGGTCAACGGCTCCAGCTCCAGCGTGGTCACCCCGGCGACGCGCCGGATCCGGGTGAACCACTCCGTCGCCTCCGCCCGGGTCGTGTGCTCGTCGAGCCGGAAGGTGCCGAGCAGCGGCGGCCCGGCGCCCGCGTTGGCGAGGTGCTCCAGCACGGCCAGCGTGGCGGTGTCGGCCCAGTGCAGGTCCTCCAGGACGACGGCCATCCTCCGGACCCGGCTCAGGGCCTCGAGCACGGTTCGGATCGCCGACATCAGCCGTTGCCGGGACCAGCCGTCCTCGGGTGCCGGCGACGATCCGTCCTGCTCCATCTCGGGCAGCAGCCGCTTGAGGGACTCCTCGACGTATCCCGGCGAGGCGGCCAGCGCCTCCGTCAGCCACGTCCCGTCACCGGTCCGGTGGGCGGCCCGCAGCACCGTCGCCGTCGGCAGGAGGGGGACGTCGACCGACAGGTGCAGGCAGTGCCCCGTGAGCACCTCGACACCGTCGGCGCTGTCGGCCGCCACCGTGGCGAGGCGGGTCTTCCCGATCCCTGCCTCGCCGACGAGCAGCATCAGGCCGTCGCCCGCCTCGAGGTGTCGTCGTACGACCAGGAGCTCCTCGCGCCGACCGGCCATGGCCGGCCGCGCGCGGGTCTCCGGCTCGTCCTCGTCCC
Organism: Nocardioides terrigena; assembly: GCF_003047265.1. Taxonomy (GTDB): domain Bacteria; phylum Actinomycetota; class Actinomycetes; order Propionibacteriales; family Nocardioidaceae; genus Nocardioides; species Nocardioides terrigena. The sequence continues at coordinate 814,615 of NZ_PZYY01000001.1, forward strand.
GCCCGGCGGCGAGCCAGAGGTCGTGGAACCCCGACGTGTCACCCCCCAGTGCCTCGACGACCAGCTCGAGCACGCCCCACGCCGGCAGCCGGGCGGAGGAGAAGACGTGCGAGACCGTGGTGTGGCTGCACCCGGCCTCCCGGGCCAGCGTCCGCAGGCTGGGCCAGCCGGCGCGGAGGTGGAGGTCGTGCAGGGCGTCCACCAGCTCCCGCTGGGGCCCCGGCGGGAGGTCAGGTCGCGGCAGTCCTCCCACCTCGACTCCCTCGTCGACCGCTGGTCGTGGTGTCGCCCGAGCGACGTGGTCACTCCAGCATCGCGCCGCGGGAGGGCGGTGTCATGCCCCATCCGTGCCAGTTCGGCTCACTTCTCGGCGGAGCGGACCCGGATCCCGGAGACGGGCACGGTGACGGCACCGGAGGGGTCGGTGAAGAAGTCGTTGCCCTTGTCGTCCACCACGATGAACGCCGGGAAGTCCTCGACCTCGATCTTCCAGACCGCCTCCATGCCCAGCTCCTCGTACTCCAGCACCGAGACCGAGGTGATGCAGTCCTGGGCGAGGCGGGCCGCCGGACCGCCGATCGAGCCGAGGTAGAAGCCGCCGTGGGCGTCGCAGGACTCGGTGACGACCTTCGAGCGGTTGCCCTTGGCGAGCATCACCTTCGAGCCGCCCGCGGCCTGGAACTGCTCGACGTACGAGTCCATGCGACCGGCCGTCGTGGGGCCGAACGACCCGGACGCCATGCCGGCAGGGGTCTTGGCGGGGCCGGCGTAGTAGACCGGGTGGTCGCGCAGGTACGACGGCATCTCCTCGCCGGCGTCGAGGCGCTCCTTGATCTTGGCGTGGGCGATGTCGCGGGCGACGACGAGGGGCCCGGTCAGCGACAGCCGCGTCTTGACCGGGTGGCGCGAGAGCTCGGCGAGGATCTCCGACATCGGCAGGTTCAGGTCGATCTGCACGACCTCTCCCGACGAGATCTCGTCGGAGACCCCGGCGTCGGGCATGTAGTGCGCCGGGTCGGTCTCGAGCTGCTCGAGGAACACGCCCTCGGCGGTGATCTTGCCCAGCGCCTGCCGGTCGGCCGAGCACGAGACCGCGATGGCGACCGGGCACGAGGCTCCGTGGCGGGGGAGCCGGACGACGCGGACGTCGTGGCAGAAGTACTTCCCGCCGAACTGCGCGCCGATCCCGAAGGACTGGGTCAGCTTGAAGACCTCCTCCTCGAGCTCGAGGTCGCGGAAGCCGTGCGCGCTCATCGAGCCCTCGGTCGGGAGGTTGTCGAGGTAGTGCGCCGAGGCGTACTTCGCGGTCTTGAGGGCGTACTCCGCGCTCGTGCCGCCGATGACCACGGCGAGGTGGTAGGGCGGGCACGCGGCCGTGCCGAGCGAGCGGATCTTCTCGTCGAGGTAGGTCAGCAGGCGCTCGGGGTTGAGGATCGCCTTGGTCTCCTGGAACAGGAACGACTTGTTGGCCGAGCCGCCACCCTTGGCCATGAAGAGGAACTTGTACTCCGGCTTGCCGGAGGTCTGCGGCGTCGAGTAGATCTCGATCTGCGCCGGGAGGTTGGTGCCGGTGTTCTTCTCCTCGAACGTCGTCAGCGGCGCCAGCTGGGAGTAGCGCAGGTTGAGCTTGGTGTACGCGTCGTACACGCCACGGCTGATCGCCTCGCCGTCGTCGATGCCGGTGAGCACGCCCTCGGACTTCTTGCCCATGACGATCGCGGTGCCGGTGTCCTGGCACATCGGCAGCACGCCGCCGGCGGAGATGTTGACGTTCTTGAGCAGGTCGAGCGCGACGAAGCGGTCGTTGCCCGACGCCTCCGGGTCGTCGATGATCCGGCGCAGCTGCGCGAGGTGCGCGGGCCGCAGGTAGTGGCTGATGTCGTGCATCGCCTCGGCGGTCAGCCGCTGGATCGCCTCCGGCGACACGCGCAGGAAGGTCTGGCCGTCCACCTCGGTGGTGGAGACGCCCTCGGTGGTGATCAGCCGGTACGGCGTCTCGTCCGGGCCGGTCGGCAGGAGGTCGGAGTAACGGAACTCGCTGCTCTGAACAGGTGCAGTGCTCACGAGGGCTCAGGGTACGCCGCGGGGTCGGGCATAGCGGACGCTGCCCGGGCGTTGGGCCGATGTGCACGTCCACGACCAGATTCTCGACTCGCTCGTCATCGGCGCCGGCCAGGCCGGCCTCTCCGCGTCCCGGCACCTCGCGCGCCGCGGCATCGACCACGTCGTGCTCGACGCCGACGAGCGTCCCGGAGGCGCGTGGCAGCACCGCTGGGACTCGCTCCGCATGGCCGACGTGCACGGCGTCGCGGACCTGCCCGACGCGGTCGCCCCGGGACGCTCGGACGGGCGCGCCAACGTCGTCGTACCGGCGTACTTCTCGGACTACGAGCGGCGCTTCGACCTGCCGGTGGTGCGGCCCGTCCTCGTCGACTCGGTGTCCAGCGAGGGTGGGTTGCTGGCCGTGACGGCGGGCGAGCGGGCCTGGCGCACTCGGACCCTGGTCAACGCCACCGGCACCTGGACGCAGCCCTTCGTGCCCCACTACCCGGGCATCGAGACGTTCGCCGGCGAGCAGCTGCACACGGTCGACTACCCCGGACCGCAGCACTTCGCCGGGCGCCGCGTCCTCGTGGTCGGCGGCGGTGCCTCCGCCGTCCAGTTCCTCGGCGAGCTGGCACCCGTGGCCGACACGCTGTGGGTGACCCGTCGCCCACCGGTGTGGCGCACCGACGACTTCGACCCGGAGGCCGGCCTCGCCGCCGTCACGCTGGTCGCCGATCGCGTACGCCGCGGGCTGCCGCCGACGAGCGTCGTCGGCGTGACGGGACTCGCCCTGCGTCCCCAGGAGCGCGAGGCCGAGCGGCTCGGCGCCTACCGACGGCGGCCGATGTTCGACCGGATCGAGCCGACCGGGGTGCGCTGGGACGCGGGTGCGGTGCTCGAGCGGGTCGACGTGATCCTCTGGGCCACCGGCTTCCGTCCGGCCGTCGGCCACCTCGCCCCGCTCCGGCTCCGCACGCCGGCGGGTGGCATCCAGCTCGACGTGGGCGGGGCCGTGCAGAGCGCGGTGACGGCCGTCCGCGACCCGCGGGTGCAGCTCGTCGGCTACGGGCCGTCGGCCAGCACGATCGGCGCCAACCGCGCCGGTCGGGCCGCGGCGGTCGCGGTCGCGCGCGTGCTGGCTGAGGACGACGACCTCAGCGCCTGAGCCGTCCCGGCTGTCCACTTCTGTCAACTCCCGTCAACCCGGGGTCGAGCGGCTCAACTCTGGATGGACAACCACCGCAACCGCGGGGGTCCACACAGGGGAGAAGACATGAACAGCAGGCAGATCCGCCGCCGCTGCGCCGTCATCGGGGCCGCGGCCACCATCACCATGACCACCGCTCTCGCGCCCACCGCGAGCAGCGCCGCCGACACGGAGGAGGGCCCCACGGACCGGCCCTGCTTCATGATCCAGTCGCACTGGAACACGGGGTACGACGGGCCCCAGCCGACCTGCCCGACGCCCACGTGGCAGATGCAGGACGACAACGACGAGCCGCTGCCCGACCGGATGCGCAACGTCTCGTTCACCGGCGACTTCATGCCGTGACGCGGGGGTCCCCTGGCCGGACGGTCAGTGTCCGCCGGCGACGGTGGCGCTGATCGCCCGGTGTAGGGGGACGTGCTCGCGCGCGTCGGCAGCCGCGCGCTCGAGGAGTCGTCGCGCGACGGTCGCCTGCCCGTCGCGCAGCGCTGCCTGCGCTCCGCGCCAGCGGCAGTACGCCGCGTCGTGCGGGCGGGTGAGCCGGTCCCACAGCGCGGCCGCCCTCACCCAGTCCTCCACCGCGTCCTCGCCGGACGCCCTCGCCAGCTCGGCCGCCGCGGTCGTCATGTGCGCAGCGACGTGCGGGTCAGGGACATCGGAGGCGCGCCGTCCGAAGCCTGCACGGGACAGCAGGGACTGCACCACGGGCACCCCCGCACTGCTCGGGTCGCCGCCGGCCGTCGCGCTGTCGGCCACGCCTCGTGCGGCCGCGACGAGGCCCGGGCACACGATGCGGGACGGTGCACGGTCCACCGTTGCGTCGAGGTCGCGCAGGAGACGGCGCAACCACCCGTGCCCCGATCCTCGCCAGAAGTCGACGTCGGAGGCGATGCAGAGGATGTCCAGGTCGATCTCGTCGTGCACCAGGACGTCGCTGAGGAGCACGTGGATGCGGTGCGCGGCCGAGTCCACGTGACCCAACCGGACGTCGACGGCTGCACGGACCGAATGCGTCATCCACCGATCCGGGTCCGGTGGGTCCTCCGCCGCGACGCCGACGACGGCTCCGGCGGCGGTGACCTGGCCGGCGCGGAGCCTTGCCTGCGCCAGGTTGGCACGCAGCGCCATGCTGCTCTCGTTGTCGATGCCCCAGTCACGGGCGGCGTCCAGGCCCGCGCGCGCCGCATCCTCGATGTCGTCGAGTGCGCCGCCGTGCAGCAGCAGGACGTCGGTGGCGATCGTGGCCGACCTGATGTCCCCGAGGGGATCGTCGCCGTCCGCGAGGAACGCACGGCCGCGGGCCAGGAGGTCGAGGGTGTTGGACACGTCGCCCTCCAGGCCCTCATGCCAGGCCAGACCGATCAGTTGCTGGCGCAGGAGATGGGGCTCGTCGAGGGCCTCCGCCACGCCGACTGCGGCCCGTGCCTCGGCGGCGGCCTCGTCGTACCGGCCCAGCGAGTTGAGCTGCCACCGTCTCCGGTTGAGGACGTGGAGATACGTGGCGTCGGCCGGGAGTCGGCTGGAGATCTCGATCGCCCTGTCGACCAGCTCCAGCCCGACCGCCATCCCGTCGCGGTCCCCTCGGAAGTCGGCCGCCCGGAGCAGGAGCTCGACGCGAGCTGCATCGTCGACCTCTCCCAGCACCTCCTCGGCAGCGTCGCTCATGGCGGCAGCGCGACCCCACTGGAGTGACTCCTTCAGGGCGTCGATGGCCGCAACGTAGGCGAGTGGTCTCGTGACGGACGGGTCACCCACGCTCACGGCCCGGGGCGGCCACAGGTCGAGGACCCTGAGCCAGTGGTCCGCCTCCTGGCGCCAGTCGAGAGCGGCCGCCGAGTCCCGGGCCGCTTTCACCCGCCAGGGCAGCTCGCGCTCACGATCCCCGGCGCTCCGCCAGTGGTTCGCCACTTCGGCGGCGGCGGCATCGGGGTCCCTGCCCAGGGCCTCGGCCAGCGACCGGTGGATGACATTCCGCTCGCCCGGCACCAGCCGACGCCGCGTCGCCTCGGCCAGCAACGGGTGCCGGATCCTCACCATCTCGTCGAGCGAAGGACCGAGGAGCCGTCGGCTCCGGAGCCGACGGAGCTGGGACACCAGGTCCCCTGGTGCCAGGTCGCTGGCATCCGCGAGCTGCGCCGGTGAGAGTGGGCGCTCCGCGACTCCGAGAGTGCGGAGCACGACCCAGGCGTGCTGGTCGAGTCCTTCGAGCCGACGGTCCAGCAGGTCGGCGAGGAGAGCCGGCAGGCGGCCCTCGCCGTCGACGTGCGCAGCGAGCTGCTCGGTGAACAGCGGCTGCCCCTGACTGCGGGGATGGATGGTGTCGAGCAGCTCCGGTGCACCGAGAAGGCTGAGCTGGTCCGCGGTCTCCTCGCGGGTGAGGGCGCCGAGTGGGAGCACGTGGACATCGGGACGCCGCGCGACCCGAGCGTGCCAGTCGTTGCTCCAGTGCGGAGTCGAGTCGTCCTCGGTCCGCCATGACCCCACGACCGCGACGGGGGGCGAGTGCTGGAGGAGGCGGTCGAGCAGATCGAGGGTCGTGGGGTCGGCCCAGTGCAGGTCCTCGAGCAGGAGCGCCAGGCGACGCTGCTCCGCGAGCCGCCCCAACACCATCTCCAGGGCGGTGAACAGGTGCTGCCGGGCAAACTCCCCGGACTCCCCGTCCTTGTCCGGCATCTCACCGGTCAGCTGCGGCACCAGCCGGGACAGCGACCGTGGGACGGAGGACGGGAGGCCATCGAGGGCACGGTCGAACCAGCGGCCGTCGTCGACGTCGTGGATCGCGACCAGCGCGTCGATGACCGGCATGAGTGGCACCTCGGTCGACAGCGGCAGGCAGTGGCCGGTGGCGACGAACGCGTCGGTGGTGGCTGCTGCGGCTCTCACGAGGGTGGTCTTGCCGATGCCGGCCTCGCCGGTGACGAGGAGGAGTCCGGTGCCGGTCTCGAGGTGGCGTCGTACGGCGGTGAGCTCGGGTTTACGTCCGGCGATGCGGGGGGTGGGTGGTCGGGCGTGGTCGGTGGGGGTGGTGGCGGTGAGCCAGAGGTCGTGGAAGGTGGTGGTGTCGCCGTCCATGGCTTCGACGAGGAGCTCGAGGGTGCCCCAGGTGGGGATCTTGGGGGAGGAGAGGGCGTGGGAGACGGTGGTGTGGGAGACGCCGGTCTCGCGGGCGAGGGCGCGTAGCGAGGGCCAGCCGGCGCGGTGGTGGAGGTCGTGGAGGGCGTCGACGAGGTCGCGGTGGGGTCCGGGCGCCAGCTCGGGGCGGGGGAGTGCGCTCATGGGTGGCCCACCCGGGTGGTCGCGATCGCGCGGTGGAGGGGGACGTGCTCGCGGGCGTCGACGGCAGCACGCTCGAGGAGCCCGCGAGCGGCGGTGGTGTCCCCCTGCCTCAGGGCGAGCCGGGCGCCGCGCCAGCGGCAGTACGCCGCGTCGTGCGGTCGGGCGAGCCGGTCCCACTCGGCGGCGGCACCGGTCCACAGGTCGAGGGACTCCCGGCCCTCCAGCCTGCGGATCTCGGCACACCACAGGGCGCGTGCGGCGGTGCCGTGGCCGATCATCGGGTGCGGACCGAACGGGTCGCGCGAGCAGGCGCCGTGCAGTCGGTGCAACCGGGCGGCGAGCTCGTGCCGCTCGGGTGCCTCCACGGGCCGGCGCCCGGCCGCGGCCTCGTCGGCGCCGGCCCGCGCCGCGGTCGTCAGGGCCAGGGCGAAGAGCATCGAGTCCTCGCGGGCGACGGCACGCTCCAGGGTGGGCAGCAGCTCGGCCAGCGCCGCTCCCGGCTGACCCGCCCAGAGGTGTGCCTCGGCGTAGCAGCGGGAGAGGTACGTGCGGTGCGCGCCGGAGGTGACGCGGAGCTCCTTCAGCAGGGACGCCCGCTCGAGCGCGGCGTCCGCGTTGCCGAGCGCGGACTCCACGTTGACCCGCTCGATGTGGATCGGCCACCGGTCGGCCCCGGGCGCGTCCTCCGACGCCGGGAGGACCAGCCTGGCCGCCTCGCCCACCCGGCCGGCCTCGCGCAGCGCCTGGCCGACGTTCGCGATGAGCATGCCGACGATGAACGTGTCGAGGCCGTACTCGGCGGCGGTCTGCAGCGCCTCCGCCGCCGCGGCCACCACCTCGTCCGCGCCGGCGCCGGTCTGCAGCAGCAGGTCGGTGTGGTTGGTCGCCAGCTCGACCAGGTCGTAGGGGTCGCAGCGCTCCGGATCGACGGTGCGGGCCTCCTCGAAGCATCGTCGCGACGCCTCCACGTCGCCCAGCGCGAGGTGGTACCACCCGCGTCGGGAGAGCGCGAGCATCAAGAAGCTGGGCTCGTCGATCTGCCTGCAGACCTCGACCACCCGGGCGGAGGTCCGCGCGGCGTCGTCGAGCCGTCCGGCGTTGAACAGCATCGTGGCCCGGCGGAGCAGGGCGTCCGCGAGCACCAGGCTCGGACCGGCGCGCTCCAGGATCTCCACGGCGCGGGCCGCCATGTCGAGGCTCTCGTCACTGACACCCCGGACGTCGAACTGCAGGTTGGCCACGATGATGAGGATCTCCGCGGCGACGAGCGGGCTGGCTCCGGGCACCGCCTCGAGGGCGCGCGGGCAGAGGTCGTGGGCAGCCACGACGTCGACCATGGACAAGGCCTCGACGGCGCGGATCAGTGCCTCGGCATGGCTCAGGGGCGGATCCCCTGCCTCCGAGGTCCCGGGCGGCCACGCCTCCACGACCCTGGCCCACTGCCGGGCGCTCTCGTGGACCGAGAAGCGCTCCCGAGCCGCGCGGGCCGCCCGGATGCGCCACGTGAGCTCCTGGCGCCCGTCGCCCGCTGCCTGCCAGTGGTTGGCCACCTCGGCGGGTGCGGCGTCGGGCTCGGCCCCGAGGGCGAGGGCCAGGGCCCGGTGGACCCCTGCTGCCTCACCCGGAACGAGCCTGCGGCGGATGGCCTCGGCCAGGAGGGGGTGCCGGAGCTGGGCGCGGTCGACGCCGGAGCGCACCAGGTGTCGTCGCCGCAGCTCACGCAGGGCGCCCACCAGCCGGTCGCCGTCGAGGCCGGTGGCGACCTCGAGGTGCGCCGGGGGCAGCGACCGGTCCGCCGTGCCCAGTGCCCGGGCGACGAGCCACGCGTCGTCCGCGATGGCGGCGAAGCGCTGGTCCAGGAGGTCGGTCAGGAAGCGGGGCAGGGCGGTCCCGTCGTCGCGGTGGGCCGCCAGCTGCTCGGTGAAGAGCGGCTGGCCGGCGGTGCGCGCGTGGATCGCGGCGACCCGGGGCGACGTCGGGTCGAGGCCGAGCATCAGCAGCTGCTCGGCCGTCTCGTCCGCGCTCAGCGGGCGCAGGTCGAGGACGGTGACGTCCGCGCCCCGCCGTACGTGCCCGAACCACTGCGCGACCGAGGGGGACGTCGTCGGGTCGTGCGTCCGCCAGGTGCCGACCACCGGGACGCCCGGGCCTCGTGACAGGAGCTGGGTGAGCAGGTCCAGGGTCGCCGCGTCGGCCCAGTGCAGGTCCTCCAGGACGACGGCCGTCGGACGTCGTGCCGCGAGCCCTGTGAGGGCAGCGCCCACGGCGGGGGTGAGCAGGTGCCGCCCGACGGAGTCGTCCGGCGGGCGGGTGGCATCCAGCTCGGGGAGGAGGGCACCCAGGACCTCGGGCACGTACGCCGGGGCGGAGGCCATGGCGTCGCGCCACCAGCCTCCGTCGCCGTGCGTGGTGGCCTGGCGCAGCACGTCGACCACGGGCAGCAGCGGCACCTCGGAGGACAGCGGGAGGCAGTGGCCGGTCAGCACGACGGGGGCCGACGACTCGACGGCGGTGCTGACGAGCCGGGTCTTGCCGATGCCTGCTTCGCCGGTGACGAGGAGGAGTCCGGTGCCGGAGTCGAGGTGGCGTCGTACGGCGGTGAGCTCGGGTCTTCGGCCGGCGATGCGGGGGGTGGGTGGTCGGGTGTCGTCGTGGGGGGTGGTGGCGGCGAGCCAGAGGTCGTGGAAGGAGGCGGTGTCGCCGTCCATGGCCTCGACGAGGAGCTCGAGGGTGCCCCAGGACGCGATCCTGGGGGAGGAGAAGGCGTGGGAGACAGTGGTGTGGGAGACGCCGGTCTCGCGGGCGAGGGTGCGCAGGGAGGGCCAGCCGGCGCGGTGGTGGAGGTCGTGGAGGGCGTCGACGAGGTCGCGGTGGGGTCCGGGCGCCAGCTCGGGCCGGGCAAGTGCGCTCACGTCGTCTCCGTCCGCCGGGGACCCGAGACCCGGGCTCCAGACTCCACCGCGGCCCCCGTGCTGTCCACCGTGCTGTCCACAGGGACGAGCACCGGATCCCGCGCGTTGAACAACTCGGCACGACGAGCCGTTCCCACCCCTGAGCAACAATCGGCGGCACGGGAGACGGACGGGGAGCGGACGTGGGTGGACGGACGGCGGGGACCGCGGTGCTGCTGGTGCTGGGCCTTGCCCTGACCTCCTGCACGGCGGCGACGCCCGAGCCTTCATCGGCACCGCCACCGGAGCCGACGGCGCAGGAGGCGGCAGTCCTCGAGGAGGCGTCCGGGGTGGTCACCCTGGCCTTCGCCGGGGACGTGCACTTCGAGGCGCACCTCACCCGACTGCTCGACCGGCCCCGGGGTGCCCTGGGGCCGATCGCCGCCACCCTGCGCGAGGCGGACCTCGCGATGCTCAACCTCGAGAGCGCCGTCACGGTGCGGGGCGACCGCGACCCCAAGGAGCTCGAGGACCCGGACAACCGCTACCACTTCCGTACGTCGCCCCGGGCGCTGGACGTCCTCGCCGCTGCCGGGGTCGACGTGGTCAGCGTTGCCAACAACCACGTCGGCGACTACGGCGCGGTGGGCCTCGCCGACACCCTGGCCGCGGCCCGGGACGCGGACGTGGAGGTGATCGGCATCGGCCGCAACGAGGCCGCGGCGCTCACGCCCCACCGCGTCACGAGGGACGGGATCGACCTGGCCTTCCTCGCCGCCGACTCGGTGTTCCGGGAGGGCAGCAGCGACGTGTGGGCGGCCGGCCCCGACAGTGCGGGCCTGGCGGCCGCGCGCCGGGCCCGGCCGGCGGCTCTGCTCGACGCGGTCAGGCAGTCCGCCGAGGTCGACGACGTCGTGGTCGTCTACCTGCACTGGGGCCGCGAGCGGCAGTCCTGCCCCACGCAGAAGCAGCGCCTCCTCGGCCGCCAGCTCGCCGAGGCCGGGGCCGACGTCGTGGTGGGAAGCCACTCCCACGTCCTGGGCGGCGCGGGGTGGTCGGGTGACACCTACGTCGGGTACGGGTTGGGCAACTTCGTCTGGTACCACAACCGGCAGCCGGACACCGGGGTGCTGTCCCTGAGCGTGGACCGTGACGGCGTCGTCGACGACTCCTGGACACCTGCCCGGATCGCCGCCGGCGGGCGGCCGCGACCGCTGGCCGGGCCGGCCCGGGGCGCCGCGGTCAACCGGTGGGCGGACCTGCAGCGCTGCACCGGCCTGGCGGCCGAGCGCGGGGGCGCCCAGGCCGACGACCCGGCGTACACCTCCTCGGTGCGCCGCATCGGCGCGACCCTGGCCGAGCGGATGAGCACCAGCCACGGCCCCGGCTGCCCGGTGCCGTTGCGCGACCTGCGCTACCTCCGGATGACCCACCGCGACTTCGACGGCGTCGCTCGCACCGGGGAGATGGTCGTGCACCGCCGGTACGCCCGCGACGTGACGCTCGCCTTCGGTCGCCTGTACGACGTCGGCTTCCCGATCAGGCGCATGCGCCTGGTGGACGACTACGGCGGCGACGACGACCGCTCGATGGCGGCCAACAACACCTCGGGCTTCAACTGCCGCCGGGTCGCCGGGCAGACCACCTGGTCCGACCACGCCTACGGGGCCGCGATCGACATCAACCCGATCCAGAACCCCTACGTGCGGCCCGGGTCCATCGACCCACCGTCGGGGCGGGGCTTCGCCCGCGTCGACCGCGCCGGCAGCGCCCCCGTCGCGGCGGGCGTGATCCACGCGTCGGACCCCGTGGTCGCTGCCTTCGCCCGCATCGGCTGGCAGTGGGGTGGCTACTGGCTGTCGTCCAAGGACTACCAGCACTTCGCCGCCTCCGACGCTCGGTAGGGTGCCGTCATGGGCGAGCTGGAGGGGACGAACGTCCCGGGGGACCCGAGCCGGATGCGCATCTCGGACGCCGACCGACACCGGGTGGCGGAGGTGCTGCGCGAGGCCGCGGGGGAGGGACGCCTCGACCTCGACGAGCTCGACGAACGCCTCGAGCTGACCTTCGCCGCGAAGACCTACGCCGACCTGGTCCCGATCACCGCCGACCTGCACGCCGCGCACCCTGCCCCGAGCGCGCCGGTGCCCCGCGCGGGCGGCGTCCCCGCGGTCGGGCACGCGTCGTCGACGGCGATCATGGGTGAGTGCAAGCGCCGCGGCGTGTGGCAGGTCCCTGCGCACCACGCGGCGTTCTCGCTGATGGGCAGCATCACCCTCGACCTGCGGCAGGCGGTGCTGTCGGCTCGCGAGACGGTCATCAACGCCAGCGCGATCATGGGCGACGTCAAGATCATCATCCCCGCCCACATGCACGCCGTCGTCGATGGCACCCCGATCATGGGCGACTACGGGCAGGGCAAGGACAAGGTGGCGGCCGACCTCGGCCCCGACTCGCCGACCATCCGGGTCCGGGGCCTGGCCCTGATGGGCTCGGTGCAGGTGGTGCGGCTGCCGCCGCCCGGCACGCCACGCAGGATCATGGGCACCTACTGACCCTGCACGCGACGAGGCCCGCCCCGGGGGTGTCGGGGCGGGCCTCGTCGTCGTACGTCCTCGGGTGGGTCAGGCCTCCTCGGCGGAGTGGACCTGCTCGCCCTGGTCGGCCATCTTCTCGGCCTTCTCCTTCGCCTTCGGGTCCTCGCGCTCCGGGATCCGGCCCGCTCGCGACTCGTCGACGGTGAGGTTCTCGCCGGTGGTCGGGTCGAAGAGGTGGATCTTGCTCGCGTCCACCCAGATCTCGGCCTCGTCGCCCTCGGCGATGCGGCTGGCCCCGTCGAGGGACACGACGAGCTGGGTGCGCATCTGGTCGCCGTCGAGCTCCCTCTCCAGCTCGGTGAGCTGCTTCTGGACCTCCGGCGGCGCCTCGAAGGGGATGTAGGCGTACGCCTCGTTGCCGAGCCACTCGACCACGTCCACCTTGGCCCGGAAGGTCGAGCCGGCGGGGGCGTCGTCCTTGACCGACGCGTCCTCGAAGTGCTCGGGCCGGATGCCGGCGATGAGCAGCCCCTTGCCCTGGGCGTTGGCGGTCTTCTCCGGCGGGAGCTCGACCGTGCCGAAGGGCATCTTGACCGAGGTGCCGTCGACCTCCGCGGGCACGAAGTTCATCGGCGGCGAGCCGATGAAGCCGGCCACGAACAGGTTGCCCGGGTTGGTGTAGAGCTCGCGCGGGGTGGCGAGCTGCTGGAGCACGCCTCGCTTGAGCACCGCGACCCGGTCGCCCAGCGTCATCGCCTCGGTCTGGTCGTGGGTGACGTAGACCGTGGTGATCCCCAGCCGCTTCTGCAGCCGGGCGATCTCGGTGCGCATCTGGCCACGCAGCTTGGCGTCGAGGTTGGAGAGCGGCTCGTCGAAGAGGAACGCGTCCGCGTCGCGCACGATCGCGCGGCCCATCGCGACGCGCTGCCGCTGACCACCCGACAGGTTGCCGGGCTTGCGCTCGAGGTGCTCGTCGAGCTCCAGCGTCTTGGACGCGTCGCGGACCTTCTTGTCCACCTCGTCGTTCGAGGCGCCGGCCAGCCGCAGCGGGAACGCGATGTTCTCGTAGACGGTGAGGTGCGGGTAGAGCGCGTAGTTCTGGAACACCATCGCCAGGTTGCGGTCGCGGGGAGCGAGGTCGTTGACCCTCTTGTCGCCGATCATCATGTCGCCCGAGGTGATGTCCTCCAGGCCCACGATCATCCGCAGCAGGGTCGACTTCCCGCAGCCCGACGGGCCGACGAGGATCATGAACTCCCCGTCCTGGACGTCGATGCTGATGTCGTTGACGGCGGGGAAGCCGTCGCCGTACTTCTTGACGATGTTCTTGATGTCAATGGCAGCCATGTGAGATCAACCCTTCACTGCGCCGGAAGTGAGCCCGGCGACGATCTTTCGCTGGAACAGCAGGACGATGATGATGATCGGGATCGTGACCAGCACCGAGGCGGTGGCCAGTTGCCCGTACGGCGGGTTGAACGGGTCGGGCCCCACGAAGAACGACAGCTGCGCCGGGACCGTGCGGGACTGGGTGGTCGACGTGAGCGAGATCGCCAGGACGAACTCGTTCCACGCGAAGAAGAACGTCAGGATCGCGGCGGTGAAGACACCGGGTGCCGCGAGCGGGACGATCACCTTGCGGAACGCCTGCCACGAGGTGGCGCCGTCCACCTGGGCGGCCTGCTCCATCTCCCACGGGATCTCGCGGAAGAACGCCGACAGGGTCCAGATCGCCAGCGGCAGCGTGAACGACATGTAGGGGATGATCAGGCCGATCCACGTGTCGAAGATGCCGATCGTGCGCCACAGGTCGAACAACGGACCCACCAGTGCCACCACCGGGAACATCGCGATCGCGAGCGCGAGGGAGAGCACGACCCGCTTGCCCTTGAACTCGAGGCGGGCGATGGCGTACGCCGCCAGCGTCGCGAGGATCACCGACAGGACGGTGGCGATCATCGAGATGCCGAACGAGTTGATCAGCGAGTCCCGGAAGTCCGGGTTGTCCAGGATGTCGCCGTAGTTCTCGAACGTCGGGTCCTTGGGCAGGAACTGCGGGCTCCCCGCCCCGGTCTCGGTCGGGCCCTTGAGGGACATCGAGATGATCCACACGACCGGCAGGAGGCACCAGACGAGGATGAACAGGAAGCCCACCCAGGTGCCGATCTTGTTCCGGGTCTCGTTCATCAGCCCTCACCCCTCGCCTGTGCCAGATCAACCTTGAAGAGCTTGACGATGCCGAATGCCAGGAGCAGCACCGAGATGAACAGCAGCACCGAGAGGGCCGAGCCCATGCCGAGCTGCATCTGCTCGATCACCTGTCGATACGTCAGGAAGGAGATCGACTCGGTGTCCTGGGCGCCTCGGGTCATCACGTAGATGTTGTCGAAGATGCGGTAGGCGTCGAGGGCCCGGAAGAGCACCGCGACCATGATCGCCGCCCGCATGTTGGGCAGGATCACCTTCCACAGCCGTTGCCACCACGTGGCACCGTCGACCTGGGCGGCCTCCAGCATGTCCTCGGAGACCTGCGAGAGCCCGGCGAGCAGCAGCAGCGCCATGAACGGCGTCGTCTTCCAGATCTCGGAGACCATGATCGCGAACATGGCCGGCCAGTGGGAGCCGAACCAGTTGAAGTCGTCCGCGACGAACGGCAGCCAGCCGTTGACGAAGCCGTTGTTGAGCGAGAACGCGAACTGCCAGGCGTACGCCGAGACCACGGTGATGATGCCGTAGGGGATGAGGATCGAGGTGCGGATCGCACCACGGGCGAACACGATCTTGTGCATCACCATGGCGAAGGCGAAGCCGATGACCAGCTCGACCGCCACCGTGACCACCATGATGAGCACGGTGTTCCACGTGTCGCGCCAGAACAGCTGGTCGGTCAGGACCGTCGTGTAGTTGCTGATCCCCACGAACTCCCGGTCGTCGGGCGTGGTGAGCCGGTAGCGGAAGAGTGACAGGTACAGGGCCTGCATCATCGGCCACGCGGTCACCAGGAGCATCATGATGACCGCGGGTGCGACGAGCCTCAGGCCGAGCCGGTTCTCGGCGACCGAGCGATCGCTGGTCGGAGCCTTGGTGGCGCGCCCGGTGGCCTTCTTGGAGTCTGGTGCGACGGCGGTGCTCATAGCAGCGACTCTCCCTTCAGGATTTCCTCGATGAAGATCCTGGACTGCTCCGGGGTCTCCTGGTCGACCGCCGACGGTGGGTGCCAGGTGCTCTGGATGCCGCTCGACATGTCGCTCCAGTAGGGCGACACCGTGCGGGGTGCGGCCGCCTCCAGGGACTCCTGGAAGAGCGCGATGAGCTCGGGCGGGAAGAGGTCCTTCACCTTCTGGTCGTCGTAGCCGGCCGCGCTGGACGGCATGTTGCCGGTCAGCTCCGCGTTGATGGCCTGGTTCTCCGGGCTGGTGAGGCACTCGAGCGCCTCGATGGCCTCCTCCTCGTTGTCCGACGTCGAGCTCACGCCGATCCCGATCCCGCCGTACGGCGGCCGCGACTCCTCACCCTCGACGGTCTGGGGGTAGCGGGTGAAACCGATGTCGTCCCCGAGCCGGTCGTCGCCGTAGTTGCCCCAGATGTAGGTCCAGTTGACGAGGAAGGAACCCTCGTCGCTGCCGAACGTGGCACCCGCGGTGCCCTCGTTGGACACCGACAGGTCGGGCGGCGCCGCCTCCGACGCGGCCAGCTCCTCGATCACCCGAGCGGCCTCCAGGCCGGCGTCCGAGGCGATGTCGATCTGGGCGTCGACTCCTCTCTCGGTCTCGGTGGCGATGTCGCCTCCGGCCCCCGAGATCAGCGCGTTGACCCACACCGAGTAGCCCTCGTACTTGTTGGCCTGGACCCCGATCTTGCCGCCGTTCTCGCTGGCGGCCTCGATGATCTGGTCCCAGGTGACCGGCTGCTCCATGTCGAGGCCGGCCTGGTCCACGAAGGACTTGCGGTACCAGAGCACCTGCGTGTTGGACCAGAACGGCGCGACGACCAGCTGGTCCTCCCACGTGGCCGCGGCGGCCGCGCTCTCGAAGGCCTGCTCACGGAACGCGTCCTGCATGTCCTGCGGGATCTCGGCCAGGTAGCCGGCGTTGGCGAACTCGGCGGTGAAGGGCGGGTCCACGCTCATCAGGTCGATGGCCGGGTCACCGGCGGCGAGGCGACGGGCCAGCTGGATCCGTTGCTGGCTGGAGTCCTGGGGCAGAACCTCGGTGGCGATCGTGTAGGCGTCGGTGCTGCACGCCTCGGCGACCGCGTCCTGCCCGCCGGCGTCGGGGTTGATGTACCAGGTGAGCTCCGGCGTCCCGTCGTCGTCGCCCGAGCAGGCGGCCAGGGATGCGGTGCAGACGATCGCAGCAGCGACCGCCACGGCCTTGCGTGGTGCCCGACGCCTCGTACGGCGTCGTGAGGACCGGTTCATGCGTTCCTCCCTGTCTGTGGTGTAGGTCACGTCTAGTCCTTGTGGCGACGTTTGGCAAGGCGACCACACCTGTCGGGAGCGGATCCCCCACGTGGTAGGGGATTCAGTCGCTTTGCTCGCTCGCGCGATCGGCCGTGCGCCGGATCGCCTCGACGAACGTGTCGAAGAGCTGGGCCGGCATGTCGTGGCCCATGCCGTCGATCAGCAGCAGCTCGGTGCCGGGGACGGCCGAGGCGGTCGCGCGTCCACCGGAGACGTGGACCATCTTGTCGGCGAGCCCGTGGATGACCATCGCGGGGATGCCCAGCGAACGCAGCGGCACGGTGCGGTTGGGCTGGGTGACGATGGCGAGCATCTGGCGCATCACGCCGCTGGCCGAGAAGCCCCGGTCGAAGGTCTCCTCCGCGCGACGTCGCCGGGTCTCGGCGTCGGAGGGGAAGCCGGGGGAGCCGATCACCTTCCACATCGCGGCGCTCGACTGGACGTAGGCCTCACGACCCGGCCTGCGGGGCGCGACGAGCATCGGCAGCAGCGACGGGCTCTGCCAGCCGACCGTGCGGCGTCCGGTCGTGGACATGATGCTCGTCATCGACAGCACCCGTGACGGCGCGAGCACGGCCATCGTCTGGACGATCATGCCGCCCATCGACACCCCGGCCACGTGCGCGGCCCCGATGCCCAGGTGGTCGAGGAGGGCGAGCCCGTCGCGGGCCATGTCGTCGAGGGAGTACGGCGACCGCGCCCGCCCGGTGGTGAAGGCGCGGACGAGCTGGGTGCGGCGCACCCGGGCCCGGACCTTCGTCGAGCGGCCGGTGTCGCGGTTGTCGTAGCGGATCACGAAGAAGCCTGCCCGCGCGAGCCGCTGGCACAGGTCCGCGTCCCACCACGTCATCGGGCCCCCGAGTCCCATCACCAGCAGCAGCGGATCATCGTCGGGGGAGCCGAAGGTCTGGTAGCAGAGCTCGATGCCCGGGCTCACCGGCGCGAAGAGCTCGTCGGACACGGTGACCTCGCCGGCGGGCTGGTCGGACGATCCGGAGGGCTGGCCCGGGGAGGAGGGGCGTGCGCTGGACATGTCCCCAGTCAACAGGAGGGCGGGA
Organism: Nocardioides terrigena; assembly: GCF_003047265.1. GTDB lineage: Bacteria > Actinomycetota > Actinomycetes > Propionibacteriales > Nocardioidaceae > Nocardioides > Nocardioides terrigena. The sequence goes on from NZ_PZYY01000001.1 coordinate 832,092, forward strand.
CGCGAGGGGAGGCCGTCCACCCCCAGGTGGGCGAATTGCGTGCCAGATCCGCGGGTTCGGGCGACCCCACCGCTACGTTTGTTGATTGTGACCACGACCACACTCGCCGACTTCCTGCGCCCGGAGGGCTTCGACCGCCCCCTGGTGCGGGCCGTCCTCGGCGAGGGCCGGGTCGTCGGCGAGGCCGGTCGCTACGCGCTCGCCGCGGTGGGCCAGCGGGGTCGTCGTACGCCGCCGTACTCGGCCCGCGCCGTCCCGCGCGTCGACGACCCGGTGCTGCTGGTGCCGGGCTTCATGGCCGGGGACGGCACCCTCGTCCTGATGCGCCGCGCGCTGGTGCAGCAGGGCTTCCGCGCCTACCGCTCCCAGATCCACGCCAACGTCGGCTGCACCCTCGACGCCGCCGCGCAGCTCGAGACCCGTCTCGAGTCGATCGCCCAGCGGCGCGGCTCGCGGGTGCGCATCGTCGGGCACAGCCTCGGCGGGATGCTCGCACGCGGGGTCGCAGCCCGGCGCCCCGACCTCGTGTCCGGCCTGGTCACCCTGGGAAGCCCGGTGCTGGCGCCCGGGGCCCACCACGTGAGCCTCTCGGCCAGCGTCGCCGTGCTCGTGCGGCTCAGCCGCGCGGGCGTCCCGGGCCTGATGTCCGAGGACTGCGTGGCCGGCGCGTGCGCGCGGCGGAGCTTCGACGAGGGTCGCGCCCCGATGCCGGCGGGCGTGGACTTCACCGCGATCTACAGCCGGCGCGACGGCATCGTGGACTGGCGCGCCTGCCTGGACCCCGGGGCCCTGCCGGTGGAGGTGCGGGCGTCGCACGTGGGCATGGCCATCGACCCGCGCGTCCTCGCGGAGGTCGTGCGGGGCCTGCGGCCCGGGTCGTCAGTTGTCGAAGTCGATCGCGGAGAAATCGCGTAGCTTCGCGAGCTGGTGCTCGGAGGTGATGCGACGGATCGTGCCGCTGCGCGAGCGCATCACCAGCGAGTCGGTGGTGGCGCCGTCGGCCCGGTAGCGGACCCCGCGCATCAGCTCGCCGTCGGTGATGCCCGTCGCGACGAAGAAGCAGTCGTCGCCCGTGACCAGCTGGTCGGTGCTCAGCACGAAGTCGGGGTCGAGGTCGTGGCCGGCGTCGAGGGCCTTCTGCCGCTCGTCGTCGTCCTGGGGCCACAGCCGGCCCTGGATGACGCCGCCGAGGCTCTTCATCGCGCACGCCGCGATGATCCCCTCGGGGGTGCCGCCGATGCCGAGCAGCAGGTCGATGCCGGTGTCGGGACGCGCGGCCATGATCGCGCCGGCGACGTCCCCGTCCTCGATGAACTTGATGCGGGCCCCGGTCTGGCGGATCTCGTCGACGAGCCCGGCGTGCCGGGGCCGGTCGAGCAGCACGACAGTGACGTCGTGGACGGAGCTGTTCTTGGCCTTGGCCACCCGGCTGATGTTCTCGGCGACGGGCAGGCGGATGTCGACCACGTCGGCGGCCTCGGGGCCGGTGACGAGCTTCTCCATGTAGAACACGGCGGAGGGGTCGTACATCGTGCCGCGGGGCGCGACCGCGAGCACCGCGATCGCGTTGTTCATGCCCTTGGCCGTCAGGGTGGTGCCGTCGATCGGGTCGACCGCGACGTCGCACTCGGGGCCGGTGCCGTCGCCGACCTGCTCGCCGTTGTAGAGCATCGGGGCGTTGTCCTTCTCGCCCTCGCCGATCACCACGGTCCCGCGCATGCCGATGGTCGAGATCATCACCCGCATCGCGTTGACGGCGACACCGTCGGCGTCGTTCTTGTCCCCGCGTCCCACCCAGCGGCCGGCCGCCATCGCGGCGGCCTCGGTGACCCGCACCAGCTCGAGGGCGAGGTTGCGGTCGGGCTTCGGCACGGCGGTCTCGCTCGGGGTCATGGGCGCATGCTAGCGGCCTGCGACGACGTCGCCGTACCGGCTCACGGCCGTCGCCTTCACCGACAGCCACACCTCACGGCCCGGCTCCAGCCCCAGCTCGGTCGCCGCCTGGGGGGTGACGTCCGCGAGGAGCGGCGGCGTCGTGTCGACGAGCAGGCGTACGGCGTCGCCGTGCTGCTGTGCGCTGGACACCGGCCCCGACCACGCCAAGCGGGCCGAGCCCTCGGGCCGCCGCAGGCTGACCGTGACGTCGCGCGGACGGAACGACCTGAACTCGTCGCCCTCCCGGAGCACGTTGAGCCCCACGAGCCGGGCCACGTGTGCGGTGCGCGGGTGCGCGGCCACGTCCTCGGGCCGGCCCTGCTGGGCGACCCGGCCCTCGTCGAGCACGACCACGTGGTCGGCGAGCGTGAGCGCGTCGATGGCGTCGTGGGTGACCAGCAGCGTCACGCCGTCGTAGTCGCGCAGGTGGCGGGCCAGCTCCACCCGCAGCGACATCGCCACGGTGACGTCGAGCCCGGCCATCGGCTCGTCCAGCAGCAGCAGCCGGGGCTCGGTGGCCAGGGCCCGGGCGATGGCCACGCGCTGCGCCTGGCCGCCGGACAGCCGGCCGGGCCGTCGGTCGGCGAGCTCCGCCAGTCCCATCCGCGCCAGCCAGTGGTCGGCGCGCTCGCGGGACTCACGGCGGGACACCCCGCGGGCCCGGGGGCCGAAGGCGACGTTGTCGCGGGCGCTCAGGTGGGGGAAGAGTGCCCGGTCCTGGAACACCAGCCCGACCTCGCGCTCGCGCGCGGACCGCGCCAGCAGGTCGACCCCGTCGAGGTCGGCGCGCCCCTCGGCGCGCGCGAGACCGGCGAGGGCGTGGACCAGGCTGCTCTTGCCGGCTCCGTTGGGGCCGATGAGGGCGATGACCTGGCCGGGGCGACCGGTGAGGGCCGCTCGCACCCGACCCGGGACCTCCAGGTCGACGTCGAGACCGGTGGGTGCGCTCACGGCGTCACCAGCGATCGCTCGCCCAGCCAGCGGTCGCGCAGCAGGAGCAGCACGGCGATGGACATCACGAGCATGACCAGGCTGAGCGCCTGGGCGGCGTCCTGGTCGGACTGCCGGGTGACGTAGATGAGCGTCGGCATCGTCTGGGTGGTGCCGGGGTAGTTGCCGTTGAAGGTGATCGTGGCGCCGAACTCGCCCAGCGAGCGGGACCAGCCGAGCACCATCCCGGCCAGGATGCCGGGCATCGCCAGCGGCACGGTCACCCGCCGGAAGGCGGTCCACCGGGTGGCGCCCAGGGTGGCCGCAGCGGCGTCGTACACGGGATCGGCGGAGCGCAGGGCACCCTCGATCGCGATCACCACGAAGGGCAGGGACACGAAGACGTGGGCCAGCACGACCCCCCACGTGGTGAAGGGGAAGGCGAAGCCCGTCAACTCCAGGAGCGGCTCGCCCACGACACCGGTGCGACCGAAGGCGTTGCGCAGCGCGATGCCGGCCACCACCGGTGGCAGCACCAGCGGGACTGTGACCAGGGCGCGGAGCACGCCGCGGCCGCGGAACGTGACGCGGGCGAGGATCCACGCCACGGGCAGGCCGAGCACCAGGCACACGAGCATCGCGGCGGTCGACGTGACGATGCTGAGCCACAGCGCGTCGCGCAGGGGCTCGGAGGCCAGCTCGGACGGCAGGGTGGCCCAGTCGGTCTCCGCGACCATCGCGACGAGCGGCACGACGAGCACGAGGACCGCGAGCGCGGCGGGCAGCACCAGCACCAGCGGAGGGCGTCCCAGCGGATCCCCCCGCCCTGAGCCCCTTCCCGGGCCCCTCACTGCGACTCCTCGGGGACGGTGAACCCGGCCTCCTCGAGCGCCTGCCGTCCGTCGTCGGAGACCAGGAGGTCGATCCAGGCCTGGGCCAGCTCGGCGTCGACGCTCTGCTCCAGGGACGTTACGGCGTACGTCGTGGGCACGTCGGCGGCCTCGGGGACCTCCACCGTCGTGACCTCGTCACCCGCTGCCACCGCGTCGGTGGCGTAGACGAGGCCGGCGTCGACCTCGCCGGAGGTGACCTTGTCGAGGGTGGCGCGGACGTCGTCCTCGAGGCTCACGGGATCGGCGGTCACACCCGCCGCGTCGAGGAGCTCGACCGCGACACGGCCGCAGGGAACCTCGTCGGCGCAGCGCACCCAGGTGACGCCCTCGAGGTCGTCGAGCGACTCGATGCCCTGCGGGTTGCCGGGCCGGGTCACGATCACCAGGACGTTGCCGGCGAAGTCGACCACGTCACCGGTGACGCCGGCATCGTCGGCGATCGCCATCGAGGTGGTGTCGGCCGTGGCCAGCACGTCCCCCGGGGCCCCGTCGGCGGCCTGCTGCGCGAGGTCGGTGCTGCTGCCGAGGCTGAAGGTCACCTCGACCTGCTGGTCCGCCTCGAAGGCCTCGCCCAGCTCGGTGAAGACGTCGGTGAGCGAGGCCGCGGCGAGGACGGTGAGCTGCGGGTCGTCGTCGCCCCTGGCCGTGCCCTCACCGCCACAGGCGGCGAGGACCAGGGCAAGGGTGATTGCCACCAGGGGCGCAGATCGGAGAACCGTCATGCGCCGAGTGTGCCGCATGTGCGGGCGAGACGTCAGTCCTCGGGCTGCAGGTGCGGATTGTCGGCACTCAGGAAGCCGTGCTCCTCCAGGATGTCCTGCCCGTCCTCGCTGAGCACGAAGTCGATGAACGCCTGACCCTCCTCGGGGGCGGTGGCCCCGGTGAGGAGGGAGATGCCGTAGAAGCCGACCCGGTCCTCGGCGCCGGGCAGCTCGACCACGTCGACGTCGTCCTCGACGGACAGTGCGTCGGTGGCGTACACGAGCCCCGCCTCGGCCGAGCCGTCGAGCACCAGCTGCAGTGTGGTCGCGGCGTCGATGCCGACCACAGGTTGAACCTCCTGTCCGCGCGTCAGGAGTGCTGCCTGTGCGAGACGACCGCAGGGGGCATTGATGTCACAGATGGCGACACGGACCCCGTCGAGGTCCTCGACGCCCTGGACGCCGGCGGGGTTGCCCTCAGGCACGACGAGCACCAACCGGTTCTGTGTGAAGACCAATGGCTCGCCGACCAGCACCGGACTCGCGTACGAGAGGGCGACCCCGTCTGCCACGGCGAGGACGTCCGGGGTTGCGCCCGCACTGAGCTCGGCCACCAAAGGGCTCGAGGACCCGAACGTGAAGTCCACGGCGACGTCCTCCTCGTCCTCGAAGGCGACCGCGATCTCGGGGAAGGCGTGCCGCAGCGACGAGGCGGCGTACACCTCGATCGTCTTCTCCGGCCCGGAGACCGAGCGCACCACGGCGACGACGGTCACGATGATGGCGACGAGGGCGACGGCCAGGCCGGCCACGAGCACGGCCCTGGAGGGTCGCCTCACGGGACCTCCACCACGACGTTGGTCGACTTGACGGACGCGACCGCGCGCACGCCGGCCTCGAGGCCGAGCTCGTCGGCGGCGTCGGCGCTCATGAGCGAGACCATCCGGTGCGAACCGCAGACCATCTCCACCTGCGCCATCACCCGGTCCTTCTTGACCCGGGTGACGATGCCACCGAGCCGGTTGCGCGCGCTCACGGAGCTGGCCCGGGTCTGCTCACGGTCGGGCTCGTCGAGCAGGGACTCGGCCAGGGCGGCGAGGTCGGTGCCCCGGATCGTGGTCGGCGTCCGACCGTCCCCGGGCACGGCCGGCAGGCGGCCGGCGTCGACCCATCGGCGCAGGGTGTCGTCGCTGACGCCGAGCACCTCGGCGGCCTCGGCGAGGCGGTAGGTCGTCATGGGGGGATTGTCTCCCATGGGTCCCGGCGGGCCGACCGCCACCGGGTGGATGCGCTGCCGCTGGGGTCGTGCGGGAGGATCGGGGGGTGAGCGAAGCCGGCGTCAACCCACCCAGTGCCCCCGGACCCAGCGCCCCCGGACCCAGTGCCCCCGGAGCCAGTGACTCCGCAGCGGGCGGCCCGCCGCCCGGGGGTGCGCCGTCGCGCCACCAGCGCTCGATGGCCGGGATGATCGGGGCGATGCTCATCACGCTGCTCGTGATCCTCGGCTTCGTGGCCCTGCGCGGCTTCACGCGCGACCAGGTCGAGACCGAGGTCCCGCCGGTCGACTACCTCGACGCGGTCGGCGCGGCCGCCGACGCGGGGCTGGCCCTCGCCCACCCGCGCGAGCTCCCCGCGGGCTGGCGCGCCACCAGCGTCGACCTGACCCGGGACGAGTCGCCCGAGTGGACCATGGGGATGCTGACCGACGACGGCCGCTTCGTGGGCATCCGGCAGGAGGAGGAGTCGGCCGACGACATGGTGGTGGTGGCGCTCGACGAGGACGCGGTCGAGGGCGACGAGGTGACCGTGCCCAGCGACCTGGCCGACACCTGGACCACGTGGAGCGACGACGGCGGGGACACGGGGTACGCCGCGGAACTCGGTGACGAGACGGTGCTCGTCTACGGCTCGGCCCCGGCCGAGGACCTCGAAGAGGTCATCGCGCTCCTGCAGCGCTGACGCGGCCTACGCGGTCGTGTCGCTGCCCTCGATGACCGCGTCGAGGCGCTGGCGGGCACCGTCGAGCCACGCCTGGCACACCTGGGCGAGCCGCTCGCCGCGCTCCCACAGCGCCAGGGACTCCTCGAGCGTGGTGCCGCCGGCCTCGAGCGTGCGCACGACCTCGATGAGCTCCTCGCGGGCGGCCTCGTAGGTCGGGGTGTCCTGCTCGGCGGGGGAGTCAGTCATCGGGAGTTCCTTCGCTGCTGGTGTCGGTGCTCGCGTCATCGCTGGTCTCGCTGCTCGTGTCGGCGCTGTTGTCGGCGGTGCGCGGGTCGCGCTCGGTCCCGGTCGTGGTGGCCAGCACCCGGCCGTCCGCCACGCGGATGCTCACGGCCGCGCCGACGGAGGTCGCGGCGACCGAGGTGACGACGTGGCCGTCGGCGTCCTGGAGCACGGCGTACCCACGCTGGAGGGTGGCCAGCGGAGAGAGCGCCCGGGCCCGGGCGCGCTGGTGCCCGATGTCGTCGGCCGCCCGGTCGAGCCGGTGCCCGAGGGTGCGCCGGGCCCGCTCGAGGAGCTGGTCGACCTCGTCGGCGCGGGCGCCGAGCAGCGTGCGCGGGTCGGCCATGACGGGCCGCGAGCGGAGCTGGTCGAGGCGCTCCTGCTCCCGGTCGATGATCCGGGACGTGACGGAGCGGACGCGGTCACGGGCCCAGGTGACCCCGGCCAGCTCCTCGGCCATGTCGGGGACGAGCAGCTTGGCCGCGTCGGTGGGGGTCGAGGCGCGCACGTCGGCGGCGAGGTCGAGGAGGGGAGCGTCCTGCTCGTGGCCGATCGCCGACACGACGGGGGTGCGAGCGCGGTGGACCGCGCGCAGGAGGGCCTCGTCGGAGAACGGCAGCAGGTCCTCGACCGAGCCGCCGCCCCGGGCGATGACGATCACGTCGACGCTGGGGTCGGCGTCGAGACGCTCCAGCGCCTCGATCACCTCGCTCGCCGACCGAGGGCCCTGCATCGCGGCGTACGCCGTGACGATGTCGACCGCCGCCCACCGCCGTCGGGCGTTGTCGACGACGTCGCGCTCGGCGGCGCTGCCGGGGGCGGTGACCAGCCCGACGCGGCCGGGCAGGAAGGGGAGGTCCCGCTTGAGCTCGGGGGCGAAGAGTCCCTCGGCGGCCAGCAGCTGGCGACGTCGCTCGATGCGGGCGAGCAGCTCGCCCAGGCCGACCATCCGGATGTCGCGCGCGTAGAGCGAGAAGCTGCCGCGGTTGGCGTAGAAGGACGGCCTCGCGTGCACGACCACGCCGGCGCCCTCGACGAGCGGCGGGTTGAGCGAGTCGAAGAGGGTGCGCTGGCAGGTGAGCGTCACCGAGATGTCGGCGATGGGATCGCGCAGGGTCATGAAGACCGTGTTGACGCCCGGGCGGCGGTTGACCTGGGCGATCTGTCCCTCCACCCAGACGGCCCCGAGGCGGTCGATCCACTGGCTGACGGCGTTGGCCACGGCACGCACGGGTGCCGGTGACTCGAGCGTCGCGTCGCGGAGGGTGGCCACGCAGTGACCCTAGGCGACGGCGCCGACAGTGCGACCTGCACACGCGGCTCCTAGACTCGCGCCATGAGCACCGACCTCGGCCTGCCCCCGGTCCTCGACCCCGAGGCCGCCAAGAACGTCCTGCTGGCTGCGCCGCGCGGATACTGCGCCGGCGTCGACCGCGCGGTCATCACCGTGGAGAAGGCCCTGGACCTGTACGGCGCCCCGGTCTACGTCCGCAAGCAGATCGTGCACAACAAGCACGTGGTCGCCGACCTGGAGTCACGCGGGGCGATCTTCGTCGAGGAGCTCACCGAGGTCCCCGAGGGTCGGACCGTGGTGTTCTCCGCCCACGGCGTCTCCCCGGCGGTGCATGCCGAGGCGCAGGAGCGGGGGCTCAAGACCATCGACGCCACGTGCCCGCTGGTGACCAAGGTCCACCACGAGGCCAAGCGCTTCGCCGGCGACGACTACGACATCCTCCTCATCGGTCACGAGGGCCACGAGGAGGTCGAGGGCACGGCCGGCGAGGCGCCGGAGCACATCCAGCTCGTCCAGTCGCCCGCGGACGTGGCCCACATCGAGGTGCGCGACCCGGCCAAGGTCGCCTGGCTCTCCCAGACCACGCTGTCGGTCGACGAGACCCTCGAGACCGTCGCCGCGATCCGGGAGAAGTTCCCGCTGCTGCTCGACCCGCCCAGCGACGACATCTGCTACGCCACCCAGAACCGCCAGCTCGCGGTCAAGGAGATCGCCCAGGAAGCGGACCTGCTCATCGTGGTCGGCTCCGGCAACTCCTCCAACTCGGTGCGGCTCGTCGAGGTCGCGCTCGAGGCCGGTGCCAAGGCGTCCTACCGCGTGGACGACGCCTCGGAGATCGACGAGGCCTGGCTCGAGGGCGTGGACACCGTCTCGGTGACCTCCGGCGCCTCGGTGCCCGAGGCGCTCGTCGACGGTGTGCTGGCGTACCTGTCCGAGCGTGGCTATCCCGCGGCCCGGGCCGTCCACACGGCCGAGGAGTCGCTCATCTTCGCCCTCCCGCCCGAGCTGCGCCGCGACATGCGCGCGGCCCAGGCGCAGGGCTGACGGGGAAGGGCTGGGGCACGTGGCGCGCTACCTCGACATCCACCCCGACAACCCGCAGCCGCGCCTGGTCACTCAGGTGGTCGAGGCGCTGCGGGACGACCAGCTGATCGCCTATCCGACCGACTCCGGCTACGCGCTCGGTGCGAGGCTCGGCAACCGGGAGGGACGCGACCGGATCCTGCGGATCCGCGACCTCGACGAGCGCCACCACTTCACGCTGATGTGCAAGGACTTCGCCCAGCTCGGTCAGTTCGTGCACGTCGACAACGCGGCGTTCCGGGCGATCAAGGCGGCCACGCCTGGCCCGTACACCTTCATCCTGCCGGCCACCGGCGAGGTGCCCAAGCGGCTGATGCACCCCAAGAAGCGCACCGTCGGCGTCCGGATCCCCGACCACGTGCTGGTCTGCGCGATCCTCGAGGAGCTCGGCGAGCCGATCCTGACCAGCACGCTGATCCTCCCCGGCGAGGAGGAGGCGCGCACCATGGGCTGGGAGATCAAGGAGGACCTCGACCACGTCGTCGACATCGTGATCGAGGCCGGCGAGACGTCGGCGCAGCCCACGACCGTGATCGACTGGTCCGAGGGTGCGCCCGAGGTCATCCGGCACGGCGCCGGGGACGCCACCCGCTTCGAGGTCTGAGCCGGGCGTCGGACTAGGCGCCCGACCGGCGCGGGCGGCGTCAGCGCAGGAACTGCTCGAGCAGCGGCCCCGCCGTCCGCGAACCCGAGACCCCGGTCTCCACGAAGACCGCGACGGCGAGGTCGCCCTGCGTCGCGATCATCCAGGTGTGCGTCGGCAGCGAGCCCGACGGGTCCGGAGTGCCGTACTCGGCGGTGCCCGTCTTGGCTCCGACCTCGCCGGGCAGTCCGGCCAGGAAGCTGCCCGAGCCCTCGGTCACCACGGCCCGCATCAGCCCCCGGAGCTGCTCGGCCTCCCGGGGAGCGAGCGGAGTCGGTTCGGCGCCGGCCGGGACCTCGTGGTCGAGCACGAGGCGCGGGGTGACCGTCGCGCCGGCGCGCACGGACGCGGCGACGGCGGCCATGGCCATCGGTGAGGCCAGCACCGTGCCCTGCCCGATCAGGTCGGCGGCCTTGCCGGTCTCGCTCTCGGGCGGGGGCACCTGCCCGAAGTACGCCGGGAAGCCGAGGTCGCGGTCGATCCCGAGGCCCAGCGACCCGGCCGCCTCGGCGAGGTCGCCGTCCTCGAGCCGCCCGCGCTCGGAGATGAAGGCGGTGTTGCACGAGTTGGCGACGGCCTGCCGCAAGGTGATCCGGCCGATGCCCGAGGCGGGGTAGTCGTCGTAGTTCTTGAAGGTCTTGCCGTCGACCACGGTGGTCGCGTCGCACGCGACCGGTGACTCGGGGGTGAGCCCAGCCCGCAGGAGTGCCAGCGAGCTCACCACCTTGAAGGTCGATCCGGGGGCGTACTGCCCGAAGGTCGCGGCGTTGAGGCCGTTGTTGCCGGGCCCGTTGGCCGCCGCGAGGACGTCGCCGCTGGAGGGACGGATCGCGACGAGGGCACTCACCGGCCCGGTGCCGGCCAGGGCCTGCTCGGCCTTCTGCTGGAGAGCCGGGTCGAGGGAGAGGCGCAGCGGCTGGCCCGCGGTCGGCGCCTGCTCGAAGAGCGTGCGGTCGGCCTCGCCCCCGGTGGCGCTGACCCGGACGCCGGGGGTGCCGCGCAGCTGGTCGTCGTACCTGGCCTGGAGCCCGGACAGGCCGACAACGTCGCCGGGGACGATCGCGCCGTCCGAGCCCTCGACGACCTCCTGGGTGGCCTCGCCGACGGTGCCGAGGATCGGCGCGGCGAACTCGCGCGTGGGCGCCAGCGGCACCGTGTCGTCGAGGCGGACGGCGCCCGGGATGTCGCCGTACGCGGGGGACAGGGTTGTCGCCGCGTCCTCCGCGCGCAGGACGAGTGCCTCCACGAAGGCCTTCTCACCGGCGGCCTCGACCCGGGCGACGTAGTCGGCGACGCCGAGGTCGAGCTCGCGGGCGATCGAGCGTGCCGACGCCGTCCACTCGCCGGGCTCGGCCTGCGTCTTGTCGAGCCCGAGTCGTACGACGGGGCGCGGGCCGACGATCGTGACGTCACCGGCGCCGAGCACCTGCCCGCGCTCAGGGGTGAGGCTGTCGATCACGAGTGCCTCGCCATCGGCGAGGTCGGGGGCGACCAGCGCGGGGGTCCAGGAGACCTGCCAGGTGTCCTCGAACCAGCTCGCCTCGACGGGCGTCTCGTAGCTCCACTCCGCCCCGTCGAGCTGCCACGACCAGGTGAGGGTCGCTGACGCCGTGTCGTCCTCGGTGGTCACCTCGCCGGCGTCCACTGTGACGGCCTGGTCCTCCGGAACGACGGCCCAGATGGCGGCGAGCTGATCGGTCGCGGTCGGGTCGTCGAGGGGTACGCCGCCCAGGTCCCGGGCCGCGAGTCCGGTGGCGAGCGCGTCGAAGGTCCCGTCGGCGGGCTCGCCCCCCTGGCACGCGGCGAGCGGCAGGAGGAGCAACGCGACCGCTAGCAAGGCGCCGCGCTCGGGTCGTCGAGCGGTGGCCCGTGGTGTGGTGGGTCGTCGTGCCGTGGGGGCCGTGGTCGGTCGACGCAGGTGTGGTCGGCGCATGGTCATGATCGTGCCAAAGGTGCGGCGTCGGGCCGGTCAGTCCTCGACCCGCGCGTCGCGGGCGAGGGTGCGTCGACGCAGGGCCAGGGTGCCGAGGCACAGGACGTAACCGGCGACGAGCGCGGTGCTGTGGTGGGCCAGGCCGGAGAGCACCGCCTGGGGTACACCGTCACCGGCGTCGGCCACGGTGGCCGGAGCGACCGAGCCGAGCAGGGTGAAGATCGCGACCATGATCAGTGGGGGCAGTACGCCGACGGCGAAGAAGTCGCGAGGTTGCACGACCACGGCCAGACCGAGGCAGATCACCACGAAGCACAGGTCGAAGAACAGGCTCAGCTCACCCACCAGCAGCAGGTTGATGACCACGACGGTGAGCGCGACGGCCACGCCGAGCACCACGGCCTGCCGGCCCGGCTCGACACCCTCGGTCCACCACGAGCCCGGCTGGGCCCTCGTCTGGCTCACGCGGCCACCGTAGGCCGGGCGTGTCGCCCCGCGGGGTAGCCGCGCCGGGACTACGCCCCGTCCTCGGCGGGCGGTTCGGCAGCCGCATGACGCGCGTGCAGCCGGTCGCGCACCTCGTCCGGTGTGTAGGCGCGACGCTCGCGCTCCTGCCGGGCCACTGCCGCTCCGCTGACGGCGACCCCCACGACGCCGGCCAGCCCCAGCCACTTCCACCACGCGTGTGCCATGGGAGCAGGTTAGCGATCCGGCGCACCTCGTGGAGGTCCGACGCCGGGCCCGCGCCGTGGTCCAGACTGTCGCCCATGCCCGAGCACCTCACCCTCGACGCGGCGGCCGACCTGACCCGGACCGGGGACCTGTGGCTCTTCCGCGGGCGGACGGCCGCCGACCGGGCCATCCAGACCCTCACCAATGCGCCGGTCAACCACGTCGGCATGGCCGTGGTCATCGACGACCTGCCGCCCCTCATGTGGCACGCCGAGCTGGGCAAGTCGCTCCCGGACGTCTGGTCCGGTGGCCACCACCGCGGCGTCCAGCTCCACGACCTGCGGGCGGCCGTCGGCCAGTGGCAGGAGAAGTACGGCCAGCAGGCGTGGTTGCGGCAGATCAGCCCCGAGGTCGGCGCCGCCGAGGAGGACGCGCTGCTGCGTGCCATCGCCCGCCTCGACGGGGTGTCCTTCCCCCGGACGACCCAGCTTGCGAAGCGCTGGCTGCGGGGTCGCGACGCCTACGTCGCGCGTCGCAAGCGCGGCGAGAAGGTGCGCCCGGAGGCGGCCTTCTGCGCGGAGGTGGTCGCGCTGACCATGCAGGAGATGGGGATCGTCTCCGACGACCGGCGGGCCCAGTGGTTCGACCCCGGCACGTTCTGGAGCGGGAGCTTCCTGCCGCTGCTCGAGCCGTGGTCGTACGGCGTCGAGGTGAAGGTCGGCGACGTGGCCGACGACCACCCGACGCCGAGCAGCCGGCACCGCTGGCGCTGAGGCAGCCGGCTCAGGCGCCCCGCGCGCGGTCCTCGCGCCCGTCGTCGGTCGCGTCACCCACCTCGACGGGTCCGAACGATCCGTCGAAGAGGGTCTCGACACCCCGTGGGCGCGCGACGTCTCCCAGGGCCTCGAAGTCCCGCACCTCGAGCTCCGGGGCCGACAGCGACCGCGGTCCGTCCTCCACCTGGCGTGGCGCGGGGAGGTCGTCGTTGGTCACGCCCATCTCACCGAAGCGACGGGCCGTGACGAGCACGCGTCCCTCCAGCGAGCCGACGGCGCTGTTGTAGGACGCGACCGCTGCACCGAGCGACCGGCCGACCTTGTCGAGGTGCCCGCCGAGGGTGCCCAACCGCTCGTGCAGCTCGCGGCCGAGTCGCTGCACCTCCGCCGCCTGGCTGGCCAGCGTCTCGTGCGACCAACCGTGGGCGACGGTGCGCAGCAGCGCGATCAGGGTCGTGGGGGTCGCCAGCACTACCTGGCGGGTGGCGGCGTACTCCAGGAGGTCGCCCTGCGTCTCGAGCGCGGCGGCGAGGAAGGCCTCGGCCGGGACGAACATCACCACGAACTCGGGGGTCTCGCCCAGCGACCGCCAGTAGGCCTTGGCGCCCAGCAGGTCGACGTGGGTGCGCAGCTGCCGCACGTGCCGGCGCAGGTGTGCCTCCCGCTCCTCGTCGTCGTCGCAGGCGCTCGCGTCGAGGAAGGCGTCGAGGGGGACCTTGGCGTCGACCACGACCGACTTGCCGCCCGCCAGGTGCACCACGAGGTCGGGACGCAGCACCCCGTCGGCGAGCTGCACCTGCTCGGTGAAGTCGCAGCGGTCCACGAGCCCGGCGAGCTCCACCGCCCGGCGCAGGTGCATCTCGCCCCAGCGGCCCCGCACCTGGGGCTTGCGCAGTGCGGTGGAGAGTGAGGAGGTCTCGCGGCGCAGGGACTCGGTGGTGAGCCGCATGTCGGCGACCTGCTGGCTGAACTGGCCCTGCCACGATGCGCGGGACTGGTCGATGTCTCGCAGCTGGTCGTGGAGCCGCATGAGGCCCTCACGGACGAGCGCCTGGTCGGTCGACTCGCGGCGGTCGCGCTCGGCCAGGGCCTCGACGAGGCCGGTGTCCTGCGGTCGCGACCGCGCCCAGAGCAGGCCGATCACGCCGCCGAGCACGAGGCCCACGAGCAGCGTCAGGGAGGTGGTCAGGAGGTCCATGGGGCGAGCATGGACCACGCCACCGACATTTAGGTTGGCAGCAGGTCAGCGGGCGGTCCGAACCACCGACCGGGACACGGTGTGATCCCTGACCGTTGAATGGGCCGCCCGCAG
>NZ_PZYY01000010.1 GCF_003047265.1 Nocardioides terrigena
CGGGAGTCACAGAAGTCGCAAAGCGCTCCAACATCCCGGCCCGTCCCTACCAGCATACGAACCACTCACGTGGCTTGAAGTTCCTTAGGAACTCAACGCCGGGGATCTCGGCGCCCGGAGCGGATCAGTCCAGGTCGACGACCACGGGCGCGTGGTCCGAGGGCGACCCGCTGCCCTGGGCGGGGTCGCGCTCGTCGCGGTCGATGAAGGCACCGGTCACCCGGCCGGCCAGCGACGGCGAGGCGACGACGAAGTCGATCTTGAGCCCGCGGTCGCGCTCGAAGCGCTGGCGGTAGTAGTCCCAGTAGGTGTAGCCCGGCGCGTGCTCACGGGTGACCTCGACGTACCCGTCGTCGAGGAAGCCCTGGAAGGCGGCCCGCTCCGGAGGGGTCACGTGCGTCGACTTCGCGAACTGAGCGGGGTCGAACACGTCGTCGTCGGTCGGGCAGATGTTCCAGTCGCCGACCAGCGCCGTGTCGCCGTCCAGCCACGAGCCGGCGGCGTCGCGCAGGCGGGCCAACCAGTCGAGCTTGTAGAGGTAGTGCGGGTCGTCGGGCTTGCGTCCGTTGGGGACGTAGAGCGACCAGATGTCGACGCCGCCGCAGCGTGCCCCGATCGCCCGGGACTCCGCCGCCAGCGGGTCGCCGTACCCGGGCATGTCGTCGAAGCCGACGCGTACGTCGTCCAGGCCCACGCGCGAGATGATCGCGACGCCGTTCCACTGGTTGGTGCCGGCGACGGCGACGTCGTACCCCAGGCCCTGCAGGCCCATGAGCGGGAGCTGGTCCTCGCGGGCCTTGGTCTCCTGGAGGGCCAGGACGTCGATCTCGTGGCGCTGGAGGAAGGCCTCGACGCGGTCGATGCGGGAGCGGAGGGAGTTGACGTTCCAGGTGGCGATGCGCACCGCCCCACCCTAGGAGGGCGCCCCCACCCCTCCGGAGGGCGCCCGAAGATTTTGCGTCGACAGGCCTTTACACGGGCGATCCTCATGCGCAAGGTTCAGCGCACGCACTGTTCTCGGGAAACAGGTGCACCTGCTGGACCCCGAGGCGGAGCGTGCCCACCACCCCCCTCTGAGGAGATCCTCCATGCAGCGCAGCCGTCTCGGGCAGCTTGCCCTCGCTTCAGCCGCCGTCCTGGCCGCCACCCTGGCCACCCCGGCGATCGCAGCCACCGACAGCGACATCCCGTCGTTCTCGGAGTTCCAGTCGCAGACCTTCCGCGACACGGACAAGCAGTACATCGTCAACGGTGACGAGCCGGTATCCACCACCGGTGACCTCAAGGCCTTCTACGACAGCATGGTCGAAGGGTCGGAGAAGGCCATCGAGGAGGGCCTCGTCGTCAACACCGTGGGCGGCGCGGACGACAAGTGGAGCGCCTCGCAGGCGATGAACCTCACCTACTGCGTGAGCACCAAGTTCGGCAGCCAGTACACCAACGTGGTCAACGCCATGGCGGCCGGCGCCGGCCAGTGGGAGGCTGCCTCGTCCAAGGTCGAGTTCACGCACCTGTCGGCCAACGACTCCAAGTGCACGGTCCGCAACAACGCGGTGCTCTTCTCGGTCGAGCCGACCAGCACCACGTCGTACATCGCCCGGGCGTTCTTCCCGAGCTCGCCCGACCGCTCGCGCAACGTGCTCGTCAACGCCCCGTCGCTGATGAACTCCGGCTCGTGGACCCCGTCCAACATCATGGCCCACGAGCTCGGCCACGCGCTCGGCTTCCGCCACGAGCACACCCGCCCCGAGGCCGGCACCTGCTTCGAGGACAACAACTGGCGTCCGCTGACGCCGTACGACTCGTCGTCGATCATGCACTACCCCCAGTGCAACGGCACGAGCAGCAACCTGAGCATGACGGCGACCGACCGCCAGGGGATCGTGGCGCTCTACGGAGCCTGATCCTCCACGACCCGCGAGCGCCCCTCCTGTCCCGAGCAGGTGGGGCGTTCGTGCGTCCGGGATCCTCGGGATCAGGCGGTCCAGGCGGTCAGCACGCCCGGCGTCGCGGAGTCGGCGAGGCGGACGGCCCGCTCGCGGGGCACGTCGTGCACGACGACCTTCTCGGCGCCCGCGGCCGTGGTCGCGACGAGGTCCACCAGGCCGAGCCGACGCTGGAACCACGACTCGGTCACCACCCACCCGATGATCCCGTCCGTCTCCAGCACCGTGCGCACGCGGGCCGCCTGCGCGTGGCCGACGACCAGGTGGGTCGGCGCGGCGGGGTCCGGAGCGAGGGCATGGCCGAGGTGCCGGTACGACGCCTCGGCGACCGCGGCCCCCCACGGCAGGCCCACGACGAGCACGGCCGCCGGCAGCCACCACCCGAGCCAGGAGATGTCGGTCAGGAGCACCGGGAGCACGCTCAGCACGGCGAGGTCGACCACGCCCAGCGCCTGGCCCACGTGCTCCCGGCGGCGGGCCGACGGGCCGTGGGCGGTGAGCGGGGCCGTCAGCCGTCCGGGTGCGGCCAGCACGTCGTGGCCGACGTCGACGCAGACCTGGCGCGGGCACGGGGGCAGGATCCGGGTGACGCCCTCGCTGCCGACCCCGGTCGCCAGCGTGGACAGCTCGCCGCCCCCCACGGCACGCAGCAGCAGCGGCTCGCGCATCTCGACGCCCCGGACCCTGGTCTCCTCGACGCTGATGGAGCGGGTGGTGAAGAGCCCGGCGGTCAGGTGCAGCGAGCCCTGGCCCCGGGTGAGCCGCATGTCCCACCACTGCACGACGTAACCGGTGACGGCGATCAGCACCCAGGTGAGGAGGCCGCCGATGAGCACGAAGGGCACCAGCAGCCACAGCGCGACGGACCTGACCCACTGCCAGCCGTCGCTGAGGTGCTCCGGGTCGAGGAAGGGCAGGTCCTCGCCGAACTGCGCGAGCAGGCCGACCAGGCCCGCCAGCAGCACCAGCCGCGTCAGGCTGAACGGTGCGAAGCGCAGCCACGACCAGTCGATCGCCGCCAGCTGGGTGTCGGGGGCCGGCGGAGGAGTGGGCGCCGCCGGCTCCCCGTCCACCGCGGCCGGCAGCTCCTGCCCGGTCTGAGCGGCGCGTCGGGCCAGCAGGAGCGCGCGGAGGTCGGCCGCTCGCTCGCGGGAGACCGCATCGAGGGTGATCCGGTCGTCGTCGACGCCGGTGCCGATCTGCACCTTGGACAGCCCCAGGACCCGGTGCAGCAGCGAGGCCTCGAGGTCGACGCTGCGGACCCGGTCGAGCGGGGCGGTCGAGGTCGTCTTGTTGAGCAGGCCGGTGCGCTTCTGGAACTGGGTCGCGGTCACCCGCCACGACGTGGTCAGCCAGGGGAGCACGCCGAAGACGACGGCACCGAGCACCACCAGGGGCACCGACCACCACGGCATGCCACCGTCGCGGCTGCTGAGGCCGACGAAGGCGATGACGGCCGGCACCAGGAACTGGCCGACCGCCTTCACCGGGTCGAGGAGGAGGTTGCGGGGGTCGAGGCGCTGCCACTCGGTGGGGTCGGGGTCCTGGCCCGGATCGGCCGCCGGACCCACCTCGGGGATCACGTGGCGTCGCCCTCGCTGGCGCCGGTGATCTCGGTGAGGGTCGCCACCAGCTCGCGCGCCTGCGCGGCGTCGAGGCAGTCGATCGTGATCGGTCCGGCCGCCGAGGCCGTGGTGACGGTCAGCGAGGCCAGCCCGAAGACGCGCATCAGCGCCCCCTGGCGCGAGTCGACCGTCTGCACCCGGCTGAGCGGGGCGATCCGCGAGCTGATGGTGATCCACCCGGCGCGCGTGTGGATGGCGGTGTCGGTGACCTCCCAGCGGTGCACGCGGTAGCGCACGGGTGGCATCACGACGGGGTACGTCACGAGGCCGACGAGGGCGAGGACACCGAGCAGCAGCACCCACCACGGCGGCGTGCCCACCGTCAGCCACCACACGGCGTACCCACCCACGACCAGCAGCCCGACGAACGCCGAGGTGATCAGCGCCGCCACCCGCCAGTAGCCCACCGCGCGAGGAGAGACCTGGTGGGCGGGCTCGCGCAGGGTCCCCGCGCTGCGCGAGGGAGGGGTGGCCGGGGCCGGTGCCTGGGTCATGGCCCCGAGTTTTCCACGACCGCAGAACTGCAGGTCTGTGCATCGCACCTACCTGCAATGCGAAAGTCGTTCCCCTCGGTGGTCTAGACCGGTTGTGTGGTCGTCGTCCGTATCCAACCGGAGGGAAACCCACATGAAGTCACGCACGATCAGCCGTCTCGCCGCAGTCACGATCGGGGCCACCGCCCTGCTGCTCGCCGGCAGCCCGTCGTCCGTCGCGGTGCAGGCCCAGGAGGACGTCCCGAGCTTCGCGGAGTTCCGCGCGGCGACGTTCCAGGACGTGGGAGGCCAGTACGTCGTCAACGGCGACGAGGTCATCGCCGACACCCAGGAGCTGCGCGCCTACTACGACCGGATGGTCGGGTCGAGGAAGGACACCGACGAGGCCGGTCTCGTGGTCAACACCGTCGGTGGTGTGGACGACAAGTGGAGCGCCGGCCAGGTCGCCAACATGACCTACTGCGTGAGCACGGCGTTCGGGTCCGACTACAACGCCGTCGTCTCGGCCATGGCCCAGGGCGCGGCCCTGTGGGAGTCGGCGTCGTCGCGGGTCAACTTCACCTACGTGCCGAGCGCAGACACTAACTGCCGCACGAGCAACAACGCGGTGCTCTTCTCCGTGGAGCCGACCTCGACCAACCAGTACATCGCGCGGGCGTTCTTCCCCAGCACCGCCGACTCCCAGCGCAACGTGCTCGTCAACTCGACGTCGCTGCAGAACTCCGGCTCGTGGACGCCCGGCAACATCCTGGGCCACGAGCTCGGCCACGCGCTCGGCTTCCGCCACGAGCACACCCGTCCCGAGGCCGGCACCTGCTTCGAGGACAACAACTGGCGTCCGCTGACGGCGTACGACTCGGCGTCGATCATGCACTACCCGCAGTGCAACGGCTCGTCCGGCGACCTGTCGTTCACGTCGACCGACGGCAGCGGTGTCCGCGCGCTCTACGGCAGCTGACAACCCCCCCACCGAAGGTCCGGCGCGTGAGCGCCGGGCCTTCGGGCGTCCGGAGTCAGCCGCCGACGGTCCAGGTGTCGTCGCCGGTCGGGCCGAGGGCGGTCGCCGTCTGCAGGAGGTACGACGTGAAGCCGCTCGCCGCGCTGAGCGCGTGCACCTCGGTCATCGTCCCGGCCCGGTTGACCAGCACGAGGTCGTCGCGGCCGTCGCCGTCGTGGTCGGCGGTGCTCACCGACCACGTGGCGGGGTCGACGGCCGGGGCCGCGGTGAAGGTCTGGGCCAGGTAGGTCGTGAAGCCGGTCTCGGCGTCGAGCACGTGCACCGCGGTGCGACCGTCGGACTGGAGGTCGACGAGGTAGAGGTCGTCGCGCCCGTCGAAGTCGTAGTCGCCGGTCGTGACCTGCCACCGGTCCGGTTCGAGGGACGGCGCCGCCGTGGCGCCGTCCGCGAGCTCGGTCTGGAAGCCGGTCGCGGAGTCCAGCACGCTCACCCCGAGCCGTCCGGAGTCGTCGAGGTCGAGCACCCACAGGTCGTCGCGACCGTTGCCGTCGTAATCGCCGGCGACGAACTGTGCCTTCCCCAGTCGGGTGTCTCGCTGCAGTATCGTGGCCTGGCTCAGGAACGACCGCAGGTAGGTCGAACCACCGAGCACCTTGACCTGAGCGGTCCCGAAGCCTGCGGGCAGTACGGCGTACACGTCGGTCACCCGGTCGCCGTCGAAGTCACCGGTGGCGTAGCTCCAGCCCTGGCCTTCGAGCGGGAGCCCCGTCTGGTTGGAGAACGTGGTGTAGCCCGACGCCGGGTCGAGGACGTGCGCCTCGACCCCGGTGGGGGACTCCGCGATCGCGACCACGTCGGCGGGGGTGGCGGTGGTGTGCCTGCTGATCCGCTCCACGCGCACCTCGTCCACGTACATCGATGGTGAGGTCGAGCGCTGGCCGCACGTGGGCTGTTCGTCGTCGGGACAATTTCGCTTCACCTGCAGGCGCATGTGCTCGAGGGTGACGGGCGCGTGGTCGGTCGACCACGTCTCGACGCCGTCGACGAAGAAGCGAGTGGGGATCGGCGACTCGGCGGCCGGATCCTGTCCGGGCGCCATGTAGGTGAACTCCGCGGAGTACTCGTGCCACTGCGTCATGTCCTCGGGGTACTTGTCGCCCAGACACGCTTGGTCCCCCAACGGCGGGGAGTAGCGCCAGTAGTACGCCGCGAGCACGCGCTCGCAGCGCGGCTTGCCGCCCCAGCTCTCGACGATGTCGATCTCGCCGACTCTCTGGGTGTCGTCGGTGCGGAGCCAGAAGGCCGGGTGCACGCCGGTCTCGGCGGGCATCTTGAGGGTCGCCGAGACCCTGTAGGTCGTACCGACCTCGTACGGGATCGTCCAGAGTGCCTCGAGATCCGCCTCGGGCCGCATCTCGAGCACGCTGCGGCCGTCGTACGTCGTCTGGGTGATCCGGTCGGCGTCGGAGCTCGACACATGGGTCCAGCGCTCGGCGTACGGCAGGTCGAAGCCGTCGTTGTAGACCTCGACCGGTCCCGTCGTGGTCGCCGCCGAGACGAGCGGAGTCTCCGGCACCACGAGGTCCGGTACGGGGGGCATCGTCGGGCTGAGGAATTGCAGCACGACGAGCAGCTCACGAAGCCAGGAGGGCATGTGTCCTTCGAGGGCCGGGGAGGGGACGACATCAAGTGAACAAGGGCAGTGGTGGTCCGGCCAAACCGACCGCCCGGATCAGGGCGATCCGGGCGCCCGGCCGTAGACTCCCCGCCCGTGGCTCTCACCATCGGCATCGTCGGACTCCCGAACGCAGGCAAGTCGACGCTCTTCAACGCCCTGACCAAGAACGACGTGCTCGCGGCGAACTACCCGTTCGCCACGATCGAGCCCAACGTCGGCGTCGTCGGGGTCCCCGACGACCGCCTGCCGAAGCTGGCGGAGGTCTTCGGCTCGGCCAAGATCCTGCCCGCGACGGTCGAGTTCGTCGACATCGCCGGGATCGTCCGCGGCGCCTCGGAGGGCGAGGGACTGGGCAACAAGTTCCTCTCCCACATCCGCGAGTCCGCGGCGATCTGCCAGGTGACCCGCGTCTTCCGCGACGAGGACGTCACCCACGTCGACGGCGAGGTCAACCCGGCCTCCGACATCGGCACCATCCAGACCGAGCTGATCCTCGCCGACGTCCAGACGGTGGAGAAGGCGATCCCGCGGCTCGAGAAGGAGGCCCGCGGCGACAAGTCCAAGGCCCCGGTCCTCGACGCCGCGCGCGAGGCGCTGACGGCCCTCGAGGGCGGCACTCCGGTCATCGACACGAAGCTCGACCGCGACCTGCTGCGCGAGATCTCGCTGCTGACCGCCAAGCCCTTCATCTACGTCTTCAACTGCGACGCCGACGAGCTCGCCGACGATGACCTCAAGGCCCGCATGCAGGAGATCGTCGCGCCGTCCGAGGCGATCTTCCTCGACGCCAAGTTCGAGTCCGAGCTCGTCGAGCTCGGCTCCGACGAGGAGGCCCGCGAGATGCTCGCCGAGATGGGTGTCGACGAGCCCGGCCTCGACGTGCTCGCCCGCGTCGGCTTCGACACCCTCGGCCTCCAGACCTACCTGACCGCCGGGCCCAAGGAGACGCGCGCCTGGACGATCCGCAAGGGCGCCACGGCTCCCGAGGCGGCCGGTGTCATCCACACCGACTTCCAGAAGGGATTCATCAAGGCCGAGATCGTGTCCTTCGACGACCTGATGGCCCTCGGCACCATGCAGAAAGCCAAGGAGGCCGGCAAGGTGCGCATGGAGGGCAAGGACTACGTCATGGTCGACGGCGACGTGGTGGAGTTCCGCTTCAACGTGTGAGGTCGGCACGGCGTCGTACCCGCATTGCCGCGGGTCTTGCCCCTCGTGACAGGCTCGGCGGGTGAGAGAGCACCGCGTCAACCCGGTCGACGCCATCTGGATGAACATGGACCGCGTCCAGAACCTGATGGTGATCGAGTGCGTCATGTTCCTCGACGGACCGGTGGACCGCGAGCGGTTCGACCGGGTGGTGCAGCACCGGCTGATCGATGCCTACCCCGTCTTCTCGCGGCGTCCCACCGTGCCGCGGCGGCGCTGGACGAAGGCGCGCTGGCGCGACGTACCGGACTTCGACTTCCGCGAGCACGTCCGGGAGGTGCGGCTGCCGGCGCCCGGGGACGCCGCCGCCCTGCAGGAGTACGTCGGGGGGTTCCTCGCCACGCCGCTGCCGCGTGACCGCCCGCTCTGGGACATCCACCTCGTGGAGGGGCTCGACGAGGGGTCGGCGATCTACGTCCGTCTGCACCACGCGCTGGCCGACGGCATCGCGCTCACCCAGGTGCTGCTGTCGCTGACCGACGCGACCGCCGATGCCGACGAGCACGGCTCGGACGGCGGCGGTGCGCGCCACCACGGCGTCGGCGACCTCATCGAGGCCGCCCGGCGTGCCGCCCCCGAGGTGACCGAGGCGCTTCACCCGGCCCGGGTCCGGGCCGGGATCGCCGCCGCGGTCCGGACGGGGATCAGCGGTGCCGGTGTGCTCTCCAAGCTGCTGCTGACCCGCAACCCGGAGTCGGCCCTCGCCGGGGCCGCCGGATCCCACAAGCGGGCCGTGTGGTCCGACCCGATCGACCTGCAGCTGATCAAGGACATCGCCAAGGGCTCCGACGCCACGGTCAACGACGTGCTGGTCTCGGCGCTCGCCGGTGCCATCGAGCGCTACCAGGTCGAGCACGGTGACCGCCCGGTCGACATCCCGACGATGGTCCCGGTCAACCTGCGCCCGATGCACCTGCCGCTGCCGCGCGAGCTCGGCAACCGCTTCGCGCTCGTGGTCCTGCTGCTGCCCTCCGGTCTGGTCACCGCGACCGACCGGCTCGCGGAGACCAAGCGCCGGATGGACCGCATCAAGCGCTCCCCGGAGCCGGTCATCACGTTCGCGATGATCCAGGGGATCGGCCGCCTCGGCCGGCGGCTGAGCAGCGCCCTCGTGACGTTCTTCGCCGGCAAGGCCAGCGGGGTCACCACCAACGTGCCCGGACCGCGCGAGCCCCGCTACCTGGCCGGGACCCGGATCACCAGCCTGCTGGGCTGGGTCCCCGGATCCGGGGACCAGACGCTCGGCACCTGCATCTTCACCTACGCCGGGACGGTGCGCGTCGGCTTCAAGACCGACACCGCGGTCATCCCCGACCCGGAGCACATCCTCGACGCCTTCCACGCGGAGATCGACGACCTCGCCGGCGAGCTGGCGGCCGCCCGGCCCTGACCCGCCGCCGATCGGGACTTCCACGCCGCTGCGTGGAAGCTCAGTCCAGCTGGACGGCGTCGGGGGCCGCGACGGCGTCCGCGGCGAGGATCGCTCGGGCGACCTCGACCTGTCGGACGAGGAACGCGCGTTCGTCCAGCTTCTTGCGGCGCATCCAGGTCGTGACCTCGAGGTTGCACTTGCTCGCGTTGCACGAGCCGCAGGCCGGGACCAAGTTGGACAGGGTGTAGCGCCCGCCGCGCGAGATCGGGAGCATCGTGTCCTTCTGCAGGGCCGCGACGTCGGCGCCGCAGTAGGCGCAGCCGCCCCACTCCGCGCGCAGCGCGGCCCACTGGGCGGCCGTCAGGTCGTGCTCGACCCGCGCCATCCGGCGCTTGCGACGGCGCGCATGGGTCGCGGCTCTGGTCCTGGACGGCACCGTACGAGCGTACGGCGATCGCGCGCTCGCGGCGGGCAGGCTCGGCCTTTCGGTCCCCGACATGTGGCGCGATACTCGGGGCCATGATCGGTCACAAGCCCGTCTCCGTCCCGGCCTCCGAGGGGGCTCGCGCCGCGGCCGAGGGAAAGGTCGTCATCTACTGGCGCAAGGGCTGTCCCTTCACCCGACGCCTCCGCCTGGTGCTCGGCCGGCGCGGCTCGGATGCCGTCTGGGTCGACATCTGGGCCGACCCGGACGGGGCGGCGTACGTCCGCAGCGTCAACGACGGCAACGAGACCGTGCCGACGGTGGTCATCGACGGGGTCGCGCACACCAACCCGTCACCGCGCGCGGTGGTCGCGGCGCTGCCCTGAGCCTCAGGCGACCAGTGACCGGGTCGTGCGCAGCAGCATCGCGAGCCCGCCGGTGACTACGAGCAGGGCGACGGTCACGGCGACCACCCCGGTCCAGCCGAAGCCGGTCCATGCCTGGGCGCCGAGGCTGCCGAAGACGGCGGCGCCGAGGTAGTAGGTGAACGTGTAGAGCGACGCCGCCTGTCCGGCGCTCACCCCGCCCGCGTGCGCCCGCGCCGGGACCCAGCCGCTGGCCACGCCGTGCAGGCCGAAGAAGCCGATCGCCAGCAGCGACAGCCCGGCGACCAGCACGACGAGCGACGGCGAGAGCGTGAGCAGCGCGCCGGACACCGCCACGCCCGCACCGATCGGGAGCACGCCGCGGCGACCGAAGCGGTCGGCCAGCCGACCGAACCCGGCTGCGCTGATCGCGCCGAGCGGGTAGACGAGGAAGACGAGGCTCGCGGCGCCGAGTCCGAGGTCGAAGGGCGGGCCCTCGAGGCGGAAGGTGATGACGTTGAGCATCGCCACCATGGCCCCGAAGGCGCAGCCGCCGATGACGTAGAGGCCGAGCAGGGCCGGGTCGCTCACCGCCCGGCGGGCCATGGACAGCATCGGGCGCACGCCGGTCGGGGCGGCGACGAAGTGTCGCGAGTCGGGGAGCAGGCGTCGTACGACGAGGGCGCAGGCGGCCGCGAGCGCCGCGGCCACCGACAGCGCCCAGCGCCAGTCGCCCAGCTCCGCGGCGTACCCCGTCAGCAGCCGGCCGGTCATCCCGCCCAGTGCGGTCCCGCCGATGTAGAGCCCGGCGGCACGGGCCTGGGTGGAGGAGTGCAGCTCCTCACGGAGGTACGCCGTCGCGGCCGCCGGCAGGCCGGCCAGTGCCACCCCCATCAGGCACCGCAGCACGAGCAACGCCGTCCACGACGGCGCCAGCGCGCACCCGATCGCGCACAGCGTGGAGAGCAGCATCGACAGGTGGATGAGGCGGGTCCGCCCGACCACGTCGGAGAGCGGTCCCACCACCAGCATCGCGAGTCCGAGCGAGAGCGTGGTCAGCGAGACGGTGAGCGTCGCCTCGGTCGTGGACACCTCGAAGCGGGTCGCGAGCGCCGGCAGGATCGCCTGGGTGCTGTAGAGCAGCTCGAAGGTCAGCACCCCAGCCGCGAAGAGCGCCACCACCACCCGCAAGTAGCCGGCGGAGCCCGGGAGGTGACCCTCGTCGACGAGGGGCGGCGAGGGAGCGGTGGGGGAGGACATGACCCCGCGAGTCTGCGCGAGCGCGAGTGATACGTCCAATGTCTCTGCCGACCGGACTGCATGCGTAGAACGTATGATGAGACCATGCAGATCCGGGACCTCGAGTGGCTCCTCGCCGTGGCCGACCACGAGCACGTCACCGGGACCGCCGCGGCCCTCGGTGTCAGCCAACCGACCCTGTCGCGCGCCCTGGCCCGGATGGAGCGCGAGCTCGGCGCCCAGCTCTTCGCCCGGACGCCTGACGGCGTGCGAGCCACGCCGGTCGGGGCCACGGTCGTCGACGGGGCGCGGGAGGTGCTCGCGCGCTACGACCAGCTGCTCGCCGACGTGGCCGGCGAGCTCGACCCGGAGTCGGGGGTGGCCCGGCTCGCCTTCCTCGACTCGATGGCCACCTCCCTGGTGCCGCGGCTGCTGCGCGACTTCCATGCCGCCGCCCCGGCCGTCCGGGTGCTGCTCAGCCAGGAGCCCGCCCACGAGATGGAGGCCGACCTGGCCCGCGGGGCCGTGGACCTGGCCGTCACCTCGCACCCGGCACCGGGCGGCGGGTGGCACGTGCTGCAGGAGGAGCGCATGGTCGTCGTGGTCCCGCCGACCCACCGGCTCGCGGGCCGGACCCGGCTGACCCTCGACGAGCTCGACGGCGAGGAGCTGGTGACGACGCCTCACGGCTTCGGGTCCCGCTCGCTCGTGGACGACCTGCTGCGCGAGGCGGCGGTGACGATGCCGGTGTCCTTCGAGAGCCAGGACCTCGGCACCATCGAGGGGCTGGTCGCGGCCGGCCTGGGGGTGGCCATCGTGCCCGAGGCGCTGGCCGGGGTGTCGGGGACGGCGGGCGTCCAGATCGCCGGGGCGCCCGGCGCCCACCGGACCATCGGGCTGACCTGGCGCCTCGACCGCCGGTTGCCCCCGGCCGCCGAGCGGCTGCGCTCCTCCATCACCGGCGGGGCGGTCTGAGCCGACGCCGCCGGAGGCGTCCAAGGTCACACGGCCCGGGACTTGGATCGTTCCAATCCAGTCCGCACACTGGAGGTACGACCACGAGAAGAGGATCCCGATGACCCGCCTGATCGACGAGCTCAACGCCCTGCACGCGTCGTACGTCGACGCCGTCAACACCGCCGTCTCGAACGACGACCTCACCACCGCCGCCGAGCTGGCCGGTGACTACGACCGCGACGCCATCATGATGATGGCCGAGCACGAGGGCCGCCAGGACCTGCTGCCGCTCTTCGGCCTCGACGCCTCCGGCGGACGCGTGTCCGTCGAGCGCGACACCCCGCTGCGCTGCATCGTCCGGCGCGTCACCACGCTGCGCGCCGCCTGACCGCATCCCACCCGGCGTGACTGCTCGGGCGCGCCTCCTCGGGACGGCGCCCCGGGCAACCGCCCGGGCGGCTGGAAGACTGCCGCCCATGGGACACGAGTGGGACGCACACACCGCCGTCGAGGCCACGCCCGACGGCTGGTCGGCCGAGCTCGATCCGGGCTGGGTGGTCGGCGGGGCGGTCAACGGCGGGTACCTGCTGGGCGTGCTCGGTCGCGCGATCGGCGAGACCGTCCCCGACAAGCCCGACCCGCTCGCCGTCAGCGCCTACTACGTCTCCGCATCCCGCCCCGGGCCGGCCACGGTCCGCACCCGCGTCGTCCGTGACGGCGGCAGCACCGCGACGGTGGCCGCCGAGCTCGGCCAGGGCGAGGACACCCGCATCACGGCCCTCGCGACGTACGGCGACCTGTCCCGGCTGCCGGACGACGTGCGCACCACGGCGGTCGAGCCCGACCTGCCGCCCCTCGAGGAGTGCTTCGCGACCTCCGACGCCCCGGCGGGATCGTCCCGGACCCCGCCGCTGATGGAGCGCTTCGACATGCGCTTCGACCCGGCGTGCGTCGGCTGGGCGCTGGGCCAGCCGAGCGGACGCGGCCTGCTGCAGGCGTGGTTCCGGCTGGCCGACGGCCGCGAGCCCGATCCCGTCCAGCTGCTGATGGTCCTCGACGCGCTGCCCCCGGTGACCTTCGACCTCGGGCACATGGGGTGGGCGCCCACCCTCGAGCTGACGGCCCACGTGCGTGCGGTCCCCGCGCCGGGCTGGCTGAAGGTGTCCCACCGCACTCGCAACGTCGCCGGCGGGATGTTCGAGGAGGACTGCGAGGTCTGGGACTCCGCGGGCCGCCTCGTCGCGCAGAGCCGCCAGCTCGCACGCTTCCCGCGTCCGGCCTGACCGGGTCGGCCCGCCTGACCGGGTCGGCCCGCGGGACCGGGTGACGCCAGCCCGACGGAGGGTCAGCCGCCGATCTGCTCGATCTGGTGCAACCCGCCGTGCTCGAGGGCCCGGGCCCGGACGTCGGCGTCGCTGCAGAACCCGTCGAGGGTCCGCTTGAGGCACAGCAGCCCGAGCAGGTGACCCTCGTCGTCGACGACGGCCAGCCGCCGCGTCGCCTGCTCACGCATGAGCGCGAGGGCCTCCTCGACCGGGTGGTCGGGGGAGACCGTCCGGCCGGCGAGCGGCGCCAGGTCGAGGGCCGGACCTTCCGGGTCCGTCGGCCCCGCCAGGTCGTCGCGCAGCAGCGTCCCCCGCAGCACGCCGCCGTCGGTGAGCAGGAGCATGTGGACGTGCGCGTCGCCGAACGCCTCGCGCGCGCCTGCGACGGTCAGGTCGCAGCCGTGCGTCCACGGCGCGGTCACCATCGCGGCGGCGACGGTCCGTGGGTCGCACGTCAATCGAACCACCGGCGGTCCATCGAGATGATCCAGCGACGGCGCGGGTGCTCGGTGACCGTCCAGATGCGGTCGGTGGAGGGCCAGTAGGACAGGTCCTCGGGTCCCATCGGCACCGCCCAGCGCCGGACCCGCATCGAGCCGGGCTGCCCGGCCGCCACGGTCCCCGGCATCCAGCGCCCGCGCGAGACGGTCACGTGGTAACGACCGCCCGCGAGGACCGCGCCCTGCATCTGCCGCACGCCGCCCTCGTCGATGGCGAGCGGGCGGGAGACGCCGTCCTCGCCCGTCTCGAGCTGCCAGGTGGCCGGGTCGAGCGGGTAGCGCGCCAGCCGGGTGCTCGCGTCGGGGTCGAGCGCGTACTCGCCCGCGACCAGCGCGGGCGGGTCGGAGCGTCGGTCGAGCGACAGGAAGGAGTAGCGCAGCTTGTCGTGGCCCTCGTCGGTGAAGGCCTGGTACGTCGCCCGCACCGGCAGCACGTAGCGGTGCCCGAAGGACGCCACCCGGGTGCCCGAGACCCCGATCTCGTCCGGGTGGTCGTCGTCCCCGGCGACCCGCATGATGTCGTCGACCCGCGCCGTGACGAACCCGCGGCTGGTGGCCGCGATGTGCAGCCACGGCCCGGCCCAGACGATCCCGCCGGCGTGGATGTTCATCGGGCGCAGCTGCAGGACCCCGGCCTTGTCGAGGACGGGGACCACCAGCAGGACGTGGCGGTACTCGAGGGTGTCGAGGTCGATGAACGTGACCCGCGAGCCGCGCTTGATGCCGTCCTTGGCGGTGGAGTACCAGGTGGTGACGAGCACCCGTCGGCCGTCGGGTCCGACGACCTCGGTGTCCGAGGAGTCCGCGCTGGTGGAGATGCCCTGTGGGTACCAGTTCTCGTCGCGCTCGTCGTACGCGTCCCACGCCCAGGCCCGGCGGACGGCGCGGCCGAGGAGCCGCGGCAGCACCCGCGCGGGACGGAGGCGGTACTTCAGGTCGGACAGCAGGCCGTCCAGTCCCGCCGGTTCACCGAGCACGGCGGCGAGGGCCGCGATCTCGCGGACGTTGTCGTCGGTGCGCTGCAGGTGCACGCCCTCGACGTGGGGGCGGGTCTCCTCGGGTCCGGGCGGGGGAGAGGATTCACCGGCTTCGCGCATGCCCCCACCGTAATCGCGCGTCTCCGGCGCCGGTCGTCGGCCGGTCCCCACGACCGGAGAGCACCCGCGCGCTGGTTAGGGTCGACGGCGTGACCGACCAGCCACGCGTCCCCGTCGTGGGGGCAGCGATCGTCCGTGACGGTCGCGTCCTGGCGGCCCGTCGTACGACGCCCGCCTCGGCCGCGGGCCGCTGGGAGTTCCCCGGCGGCAAGGTCGAGCCCGGCGAGACCCCCGACGCCGCCCTGGTCCGCGAGGTCGCCGAGGAGCTGGGATGCACCATCGCGGTGACTGCCTGGCTGCCGGGCGCGGCGGCCATCGGCGACACCCACGAGCTCCGGGTCGCCACCGCCGTGCTGGTCGCGGGGGAGCCCGAGCCGACCGAGCACGACCTGCTGCGCTGGCTCGGTGCGGACGCCCTCGACGAGGTCGACTGGCTCGAGCCCGACCGGCCGTTCCTCACGCTGCTGGCTGGGATGATGCCGCGGTGAGGGCGATCTTCTTCGATGAGGACGACGCGCGTGCCGTGGCGGCCCGGCTGCTCGCCGACGGCTTCGAGGCGAGCGTCGCCCGCGAGCGGCTGGCCGGCGAGGACGACGACGAGGGCCATCCCTGGGCCGTGCTGTCGGACGCGCCGGACTTCATGGTCGAGCTGCTCGTCGACGAGTACGACGGGTGGCTGGACGCCGCGGACGACGCGCCGGCCGCACCCCCGCTGCCGCCCCTGGACCTGCCCGCCGCCCCGAAGCGGATCAAGCGACCGACCGGTGACTGACCCGGCGACCGGGCCCGTGGCCGACCCGGCGGCCGCGGAGCGCACCGGTGCCGCGCGCAGCCCGGTGGGGACGTTGCCCCTCGTGCCCGCGGCGGCGTTCGTGCTGGTGTGGTCGTCGGGCTACATCTCGGGTCCCTACGGGGTGCAGCACGTCGAGCCGTTCACGCTGCTGGCCCTCCGTTTCGCCCTCGCCGCCGTGATCGCCCTTGCGGTGGCGCGTGTCTTCCGCGGCCCGCTGCACGTCGACCGCGCCGACCTGGGCCGGATCGCGCTGACCGGGCTGGCGATGAACGCCGTCCAGTTCGGCGCGATGTACCTCGCCTTCGACGCCGGCCTCGGTGCGACCCTCGCCTCCCTGCTCCACGCGCTGACCCCGGTGCTCACCGCCGTGCTGGCCGCGGCCCTCCTCGGTGAGCGGTTGTCCGCGCGGCAGGTCGCCGGGCTCGTCGTCGGCGTGGCCGGAGTGGTGATCGTGCTCGGTCCTGACATCGAGAAGGCCGGCGGGCCGGTGGCCGTCGCGCTCGGCGTCTTCGGTGCGATCACCCTGAGCCTGGGCACCCTCGGCCAGCGCTGGATCGGTCACGCCCCCGACCCGTGGTGGTCGGCCGCGATCCAGTTCAGCGTCTCGGTGCCGCCCCTGGCGGTGCTGGCCCTGGCCCTGGAGGGCACCGACGCGGTGAGCGACCCGGTGCGCGGCGGCCTGACCGTGGTCTTCCTCGCCATCGTCAACTCGATCATCGGCCTGCTCCTGCTGGGCAAGCTGGTGCGTGCCGGGGGAGCAGGTGCCGGAGCGAGCCTGTTCTTCATCGCCCCGCCGGTGACCGCGGTGATGGCGTGGCTGGTCCTGGGCGAGACCCTCGGGCCGCTGGAGCTGGTCGGGCTCGTGGTCGCCGTGGTCGGTGTGGCCCTCGGGACGGGCAGCCTCCCGACGAGGCGGCGCGGGGCCCGGCCCTAGGCTGGAGCCATGACGTCCGACCAGCGCCTGCTCCTGGTGCACGCCCACCCCGACGACGAGACCATCAACAACGGCGCCACCATGGCCCGCTACGTCGCCGAGGGCCGCGGGGTCACCGTGGTGACCTGCACCGCCGGCGAGATGGGCGAGGTGCTCGTCCCCGACCTCGAGCACCTGGCCTACGACCGCGACGGCGGCCTCGGTGAGCGACGCAAGGGCGAGATCGCCGAGGCGATGGCCGCGCTCGGCGTCACGGACCACCGCTGGCTCGGCGGCTTCGGTCGCTTCCACGACTCCGGGATGGCCTGGCACGCCGACGGCCACGCCGTCGCCGGCGACTTCGTGCCCGACAACGGCTTCTGGCACGCCGACCTCCTCGAGGCCGCCGACGAGCTGGTGCGGATCATCCGTGACGTCCGACCCCAGGTGCTCGTGACCTACGACGAGTTCGGCGGCTACGGCCACCCCGACCACATCCAGGCGCACCGCGTCGCGACGTACGCCACCGCCCTCGCCGCCGTCGCGGCGTACAAGCGCGACCTCGGCGAGCCCCACGACGTCGCCAAGGTCTACTGGTGCGCGATGAGCGAGAACCGCATGCGCGACAGCCTGCGCCGGATGCGGGAGTCGGGCGACACCACCAGCTTCGAGGGGATGGATCCCGACGGCGACCTCGGACCCTTCGTCACGGCCGACGACCTGATCTCGGCCCGCGTCGACGGCCAGGCGTACGCCGCTCGGAAGATGGACGCGCTCAAGCTGCACCGCACCCAGGTGGACCCCGACGGCCCATTCTTCGCCGGCGCCGAGTCCGGCCACGCGTTCTGGGGCGACGAGTACTACGTGCTCGCCAAGGGCGACCGCGGCCCGGTGGGCGAGGACGGCTTCGAGGCCGACCTCTTCGCCGGGCTCTGAGCCGGTGGGCCTCGTCCTCCGGGGCGGGTGCGCCGTCGTGCTCCTCGCGGTCGGTGCCGCCGCGGGGCTGGCCACCGTCCTGCTGCACCAGCGCGGCTGGGGGCTGGCCCTCGGGCTGGCCGCCGCGGCCGCCACGACCCTCGCCCTGCCGCGGGGCTGGTGGTCGCGGGTGGCCTTCATGCTCGGCTGGATGGGCGCCGTCGTGTGGGCGATGATGCCCAGGTCCGAGGGCGACTACCTGATCCCCGCCAACGCGTCGGGGTACGCCGTGCTGGTCGGGTCGTTCGTCGTCTTGCTGGTCGCGCTGGCCACCAGCGGACCTACTCGCGGGTCGCGCGACGATCCCGGGGATTCACCGACCCCGACCTAGGATGCGGGGCGTGTCGCTTCTCCCCGCCTCCGATGTCGACGCCGGCCCTGAGACCCAGGACAAGGCCGGCGGCCGTGTCGTGCTCTGGCTGCTGCTCGGCCTCCTCGTCGTCTTCGGGGGGCTCTACGTCGCGGCGCACTACGCCGCCGGCGACAAGGTGCCGCGGGGCACCACCGTCAGCGGTGTGAGCATCGGCGGCCACCCGCAGGCCGAGGCGGCCGACCGACTCCGGGCCGGGCTGGCCGAGCAGGTCAGCGCCCCGATCGAGGCCTCCGTCGACGGCACGCCCGTCACCGTCGAGGCCGCCGAGGCGGGGCTCGAGGTCGACTACGAGGCGTCCGTCGCCGAGGCCGGCGGCGAGGAGAGCTGGGACCCCGTCCGGCTCTGGAACTACTTCACCGGCGGTGACGACCTCGAGGCCGAGGTGGTCGTCGACGAGGCCGCCCTCGCTGCGCTCGCGACCCGCCTCGACGCCGAGCACGGCCGCACCCCGCGCGAGGGGGCGCTGGCCTTCGAGGGCGCCCGCATCACCGAGACCGAGCCGCGCACCGGGCGCTCGCTGGACCCGGCCGCCACGGGCGACGCCCTCGCCGCCGCCTGGCTGGAGGGCGCCACCGCCGAGCTCGACCTCGTCGAGGACCAGCCCGAGATCGACGAGGGCGACCTCGCGGAGGCCCGCCAGTCCTTCGCCAACGCCGCGGTCTCCGGACCGGTCACGCTGTCCTTCGAGCAGTCCAGCGTCCGCCTCCAGCCCGCCGACTACACCCCGGCGCTCAGCATGGAGCCGGTCGACGGCGCGCTCGAGCCCCGGCTCGACGACAAGGCACTGGCCGCGATGCTCGAGGGCAAGGTGGCCATCGACGGTGCTCCCGTCGACGCGACCGTCGCGCTGGTCGGCGGCCGTCCGCAGGTCGTGCCCGCCAAGCCCGGCGTGACCTACGACGAGCAGCAGATCACCGACGGCTTCCTCGAGCTGGTGGCCGCGTCCGGCGACCAGCGCACCCTGGCCGTCGACGCCAAGGTCGCGCGACCGGACTTCACCACCAAGGACGCCCGGGCCCTGCAGATCCGCGAGCAGGTGTCGTCCTTCACGACCTACTACCCCTACGCCGAGTACCGCAACGTCAACATCGGCCGGGCCGCCGAGATCGTCGACGGCTACGTCCTCAAGCCGGGCGAGACGTTCTCGCTCAACGACACCGTCGGTGAGCGCACCGTGGCCAACGGCTTCACCGAGGGTTACGTGATCTCCGACGGCATCCTCGTCCAGGACCTCGGCGGCGGCGTCTCCCAGATGGCCACGACGCTCTTCAACGGGATGTTCTTCGCGGGCCTCGAGGACGTCGAGCACAAGCCGCACTCCTTCTACATCGACCGCTACCCGGTCGGCCGGGAGGCCACCGTCGCGTGGGGCGCGGTGGACCTGCGCTTCCGCAACGACACGCCGTACGGCGTCCTCATCGACACCAACGTGACCCCGTCGACCCCGTCGACCTCGGGCGTCGTGACGGTGTCGATGTACTCCACGAAGCACTGGGACATCACCAGCGCGACCGGCGAGCGGCACAACATCACGCAGGCCGAGGTGCGCCGAATCAACACGCTGCGCTGCCACCCCAACGAGGGCTACGGCGGCTTCGACATCGACGTGACGCGGTTCTTCGAGCCGGTCGGGGCCAACACCGAGACGCGGGAGCCCGAGGTCTTCTCGACGACCTACACACCCAGCGACACGGTCATCTGCACCAACCCCGACGCCGTCGACGAGTAGGCGAACGACGGATCGCGGTCAGGCGCTGACGGCGCCGACCGGGCGCGCCCGCGCGGCGAGCGCCAGGACGGCGAGGGCCGCGACGACCGCGGCCGCCCCGACGACCACCGACTCCGGGCTGTCGGTGAGCCGACCGACCGCGATCCAGGACAGTCCCCACGCGGCCGCGGCGGCGAAGGTCCACCGGCGACCGGTACGGGCGAGCACCACGGCGGCGACGCCGACCACCACCACGAGCACCGCGACGGCGATGGCGTCGGCCACCGGCGAGGACGGGGTGACGCCCTGCTCGACGAGGGTCGCGGTGACGTTGGCGCAGACCGCCACGGCCACCCAGCCGAGGTAGAGACCGAAGGTCCCGTCCACGACCACCCGGTCCGCGAGCGTCGCGGGGGCGCCGAGGTCGGTGAGGCGCTGCACCAGCACCCCGAGCACGAGCACGAGGGCGACGATCACGGCCACGCTCGTCCACAGCCAGCCCTGCTGGGTGACCAGCAGCCAGGCGGCGTTGAGGGCCATCGAGGCCGCCGCCAGCCACCCCGTGGCGCGGGCGCGGGGGGAGGCGGCGACCGACGGCAGCCACTGCCAGATCGTGTACGCCGCGAGGCCGGCGTACACGACCGACCAGATCGAGAACGCCGGCCCGAGCGGCGCCAGCAGGGTGGCGTCGGCCGCGAGCGCTCCGCCCGACGACTCGGCGACGCGGGTGCCGATGACGCCGGTGCCCACCAGGGTCCCCACGATGCAGAAGACCTCTGCGAGCGTGACGACGACCTGGCGGGCCCGGTCGGTGGTGGTGGCTGTGCTCATGCGCCCCATTCAACAGGGGACGCGCCAGCCGTCAGGGCGTGAGGCGGTGCAGGTCGCGCGGGAAGAGCGTGACCTCGCGGACGTTGGTCGCCTCGACCAGCCGGCTCACCCAGCGCTCCAGGCCGATCGCGAACCCGCCGTGCGGCGGCATCCCGTGCCGGAAGGCCTGGAGGTACGCCGCGTAGTCGGCCGGGTCCTCGCCGCGCGCCCGAATGGCCGCGTCGTAGTCGCTCGGCCGGTGCAGCCGCTGACCACCGGTCACCAGCTCGAGCCCGCGGAAGAGCAGGTCGAAGCTGTTGGACCACCGGGGGTCGACTGCGCCCTCGTCGGTTGAGGTGCGAGCGGAGCGAGCCTCGAAACCGCTCCCCGTCCACGGGTGCGTGTAGAACGGCCGCTTGGCCATCGGGTAGCCCTCGACCGCCAGGAAGTCGGACCCGTGCTCCTCCAGCGCCCACGCGCCGAGCGCGCGCTCGTGCTCGGGCGCGAGGTCCGGCTCGTCCTCGGGCGCACCGACGAGCGCGAGCGCCTCGGCGAAGTGGATCACCGGGATCTCGGCCGGCACCTCGGGCACCCGCGCCCCGGTCCGCCCGACCGCCGCGGCGGCGTACGTCTCGATGCCCGACACCATCCCGGCCAGCACCTCGCGGAGCATCGCGAGCACGTCGCGGTGGTCGCGGACGAAGCCGAGCTCGACGTCGAGGGAGCGGTACTCCGCGAGGTGGCGCACCGTGTCGTGCGGCTCGGCGCGGAAGACCGGGCCGACCTCGTAGACGCGCTCGAAGACGCCCACCAGCTGCTGCTTGTAGAACTGCGGGCTCTGGGCGAGGTAGGCCGGACGGCCGAAGTAGTCCACCGCGAAGACGTTGGCCCCCGACTCGGTCGCGGACTCCACGAACTTGGGCGTGGTCACCTCGGTGAACCCGAGCCCGTCGAGGCTGGCCCGGAAGCCGCGCAGCGACGCCGCCGCCAGCTCCCAGCGGGCGCGCTGCGCGGGGTGGCGCCACAGCACCGGCGCGTGGTCGAGCAGGGTGGGTAGCTGGACGTCGAGCTGCGGGCGCCACAGCTCGGCCGGGGGAGTCTCGGCCGGCTCGGTGAGGGCCTCGACGACCGCGTCGGTCACCTCGACGCCGCCGGGCGCCTGGGCGTTGGCGGTCGCCGTGCCGGTCACCCGGACGGTCGTCTCCTCGGGCGGTACGACGGTCCCGGCCGGCAGCACGACCTGGGCCAGGCCGCTGCGGTCGCGGACGACCAGGAACGTGACCCTGGCCAGCTCGCGACGGCGGTGGACCCACCCCTCGAGCGTCACCGGGGAACCGGGCGCGAGGGTGGGCAGTGATGTGCAGAGCGATCTCATGACGACCTCCAGGTGGACTGGGCCCTGGAGGTGTGGGCGGGGGCTAGGTCGCGGTGCC
Organism: Nocardioides terrigena; assembly: GCF_003047265.1. Lineage (GTDB taxonomy): Bacteria > Actinomycetota > Actinomycetes > Propionibacteriales > Nocardioidaceae > Nocardioides > Nocardioides terrigena. The sequence goes on from NZ_PZYY01000010.1 coordinate 22,195, forward strand.
ACCACACCTTTGCCGGGTCGACCCCGGCCTCTCGTCGGTGACGCCGGACGCGCGGACGGCCACTGCGCTGCCGGGGTGCAGGGGAGATGTCAGGTCCCGTGGTCGTCGAGCCGAATGCTAGGCGCGAGGCGGCCCCCGGCGCACATCGATTGATCGCACCGTCAGTCGGTCACCAGGTAGCGGTAGGTGTGGTGGGTGACGAACCCCAGCCGTTCGTAGAGCCGGCCGGCCCCCGGGTTGTCGGTCTCCACCTGCAGCATCGCGGTGCGCGCGCCCTGCGAGGCGGCCCAGTCGAGGAGCTCCGCCACCACCCGGGTGGCCAGCCCCTGCCGACGCTGGTCGGGCGCCACCGAGATCGCGTCGAGGACCACCCAGTCGTCGTCGAGGGTGGCGCGACCCGTCGCCGTACCGTCCCCGAGCTCGACCACCACGCGCCCGACGGCCTCAGACAAGTAACGCGGTGTTAGTCGGTCGGAACGAGGCATCGACGCCGTGTCCCGTCCGACTGACACCGCGTTACTTGTCCGCAGCGCCTTCGCGACCCCGGCCACCTGACAGTGCGCCGATCCGCTGCCGAGGTCGCGCCAGCCGAGGTCGAGCAGGCCCGCCTCGATATCCGACCCGGCGACGGCCATCACCATCGGGTCGCGATCCCGCTCGCGGTGCCACGCCTGAACGGTCGCGGAGGCCTCCGCGAGCGGTCGCCCGGGGTCGCCCATCGCGAGCGTCGAGTTGGCCCGGCGCCGCAGCCGTCCGTCGTACGCCGGGGCGCAGCGCAGCACCCACTCGCCGAGCGGCTCGGCGACGAGGTCGGGCCACAGCACGTGGGTGTGCAGCTCGACGCTGCGAGGGGAGTCGCGGTGCCGCACCGAGGGGCGCGGTGGGACCGGCTTGCCGGAGACGATGTCGGCGACCGGCACCTCCACCGGCCCCCGGTCGGAGTCGATGACGACGACTCCGTCGCGCCACGAGAGGCAGACGCCGAGGACGTCGTTGAGGGCCGGTCCACCGGTCGGTCCGGTCTCTCCGCGGACGACGTGCCGGACCACCACACGCTGGCCGACGACGTGCGGCCCGAGCAGGTGCCTGCCCACGGCGTGGGGTTCCGGCGTCGGGGGCATGTCGGGATATTAGAGTGGTCCCGTTCCGCTTCACCCCCTTGCCTCCAGGAGGTTCCGGTGACCTACGTCATCGCCCAGCCGTGCGTCGACCTCAAGGACCGCGCGTGCGTCGACGAGTGTCCCGTCGACTGCATCTACGAGGGCAAGCGCATGCTCTACATCCACCCGGACGAGTGCGTGGACTGCGGTGCCTGCGAGCCCGTGTGCCCGGTGGAGGCGATCTTCTACGAGGACGACACCCCGGAGGAGTGGAAGCAGTACTACGACGCCAACGTCCAGTTCTTCGACGACCTCGGCTCTCCCGGTGGCGCCGCCAAGATGGGCGAGATCGACAAGGACCACCCGCTCGTCGCCGCGCTGCCTCCGCAGGAGCACGACGAGTGACGACGCCGGGACGGGTGTCGTCCCGGCTCCCCGACTTCCCGTGGGACAAGCTCACGGAGCACGCCGCCCGCGCGCGGTCGCACCCTGACGGCATCGTCGACCTGTCCGTCGGCACGCCCGTGGACCCGACCCCCGCGGTCGTGCAGCGCGCGCTCGTCGACGCCGCCGACTCCCCGGGTTACCCCACGACGATCGGGCTCGAGTCGACGCGCCAGGCGGCGATCGACTGGCTCGGGCGGCGCTTCGGGGTCACCGGCCTCGGCCTTGACGCCGTGCTGCCGGTCATCGGCTCCAAGGAGCTGATCGGCTCGATGCCGATCCACCTCGGCATCGGCGCGGGCGACCTCATCGTCTACCCCGAGCTGGCCTACCCGACGTACGAGGTGGGCGCGGCGCTCGCGGGTGCCCGCGCGGTCGCGACCGACTCGCTGACCTCGCTCGGTCCGGAGGTGCCACGGCTGCTGTGGCTCAACAGCCCCTCCAACCCGACCGGTCGTGTGCTGCCCGTCGAGCACCTCCGCAAGGTCGTGGACTGGTGCCGCCAGCGCGGCACGATCCTGGTGTCCGACGAGTGCTACATAGAAATGGCTTGGGACGCTGCGTCGGACGGCGGCCCGGTCTCGGTGCTGCACCCCGACGTCTGCGGCGACAGCCACGAGGGGATCCTCGCCGTCCACTCCCTCTCCAAGCGCTCCAACCTCGCGGGTTACCGCTGTGCGTTCGTCGCCGGCGACCCTGCCCTGGTGGGCGAGCTGCTCGCCGTCCGCAAGAACCTCGGCCTGCAGATGCCGGGCCCGCAGCAGCGCGCGATGGTCGCCGCCCTCGACGACGACGTCCACGTGGTCGAGCAGCACGCCCGGTACGCCGCGCGCCGTGCCACGTTGCGGGAGGCGCTGCAGTCGGCGGGATTCCGCATCGAGCACTCCGAGGCGTCGCTCTACCTCTGGAGCACCCGCGACGAGGACTGCTGGGAGACCGTGTCGACCCTCGCCGACCAGGGGATCCTGGTCGCGCCGGGTGAGTTCTACGGACGGGCCGGACGCCGGCACGTCCGGGTCGCCTTCACGGCGACCGACGAGCGGATCGACGCCGCCGTGGCCCGTCTCGCGGTCCTCACGGGCTGAGCAGCCCTAGGAGGCCGGGGCCTCGTCGGCGCCGAGGGTCTCGCGGCAGGAGCGCAGCTTGGTGTGGAGCCCGGAGTCGGGGACCGCCGAGGGGGCCACGATGGGCCCGACGGTGGGGCGCACGGCCGCACGGGGAGGGGTGGTCGCGGCCCGCGGGCCGGGCACCACGATCGGCCCCCCGTCGTACGTCGGCAACGGCTCGCCGACGCTCGCTGCGGGTCGCTGTCCCCGGGCCGCCTCCGGCTGAGCCCAGTGGGGTGCGCTGCCGGCGGACGGCATCGGGTGCACGGTCGCCTCGTGGGGGGCGGCCTCCACCTCGCCGTGCGCCTCGAACGCCGCAGCCTGTCGCACCTGGACGGCGCTGATGCTGTCCATCCGGAGGACCGACAACACGTCGTCGTCCCCGTGGAGCACGAGTCCGTGCCCGTCGACCGCGCTCACGCGGCCGTGGAGCCAGGAGCCGGCGACGAGGACGTCGACGCCGACGTCCGAGCCCTGCGCCCGCGTGAGCGCCGTACCGATGGTGTAGATCGTGGAGGTCCGCATGCCGGGAAACTAGGTCGGGGTCGACGCCACACCCTCGGCTTCTGCGGTCACATACCCAATGTGTGGAGGGTGGATCAGACCGCCACCGTCAGTCGGCGACGTCGACGTGGACGTGGTCGCGGTGCTCGAGGATGGCCCGGTCACCGCGGGAGGAGGACGGGACGTCGTAGTCGGTCCAGCCACTGCCGCTGCGCGAGCCGGCCCGCCAGATGCGGTCGTCGAAGATGATCGTGTTGATCGACAACCGGTCCGCCTGTGCGACGAGGTAGTGCGCCATGGCCCAGCCCCGCTCCTGGTTGGCCGCGTTGACCGGCCGGAAGAAGATGTCGACCGCGCGGCCCTCGTAGTGCGCCGACCCGTCCATGTGGCCCGAGGAGACGCCACCGGGCTGGAAGCCGCCGAGGGAGAGCGGACCGAAGACCGACTCGAGCTCCTCGCGCACCGTGGCCGCGCGGGCCACGAGCCCGGCCTCGTCCAGGCGGTCGCTGGCCTCCTCGGCGTCACCGGGGGTGTCGCACCAGAAGGCGGCCTCGTGGTTGCCGGTGAGTGCCGACGCGAGCGCCCGCCCGTCGGCCTCGTGGTCCGCGTAGGCGTCGGGGTAGGCGGAGCGCTGCACCGCCTGAGCGGCCACGGTGATCTCCATCGCCTCGTAGCCCTCGACCTCGACCAGGCCGTCGTAGAAGGCGTTGGCGGAGTAGACGGGGTCCAGGATCTGCTCGACCGTGCCCCAGCCCTGGGACGGCCGCTGCTGGAAGAGGCCCACCGAGTCCCGGTCGCCGTGCTCGATGTTGAGGATCTCCGACTCCTGGTAGGCCGTCGCCAGCGCGATGCTCGCCGCGCGTGCCGGCAGGCCGCGCTGCATGGCGATGGCGGTGATCAGGGCGGCGTTCTCCGCCTGCTCGAGGGTCAGGTCGACGACGAGACCGTCGACCTCCGCCGTGCATCCGTGCGAGTCGAAGAAGGGCGTGCCGCCCTCGCGGTCGACCAGGAAGCCGACGCCGACGAAGACGAGGACCGCGACCAGGCCACCGACGACGACCTTGCCGAGCCGCGTCACGGTCGGGCCACCGCGACTAGTCGTTGGCGTGGAGCGCGCTGTTGAGGGCGATGCCCTCGCGCTTCCACGCCACGGCCTCGATGGCGCCGCTGACCGAGTTGCGACGGAAGAGCACGTTGCTGGCGCCGGAGAGCTCGAGCGCCTTGACGACCTTGCCGTCCTCGGCGGGCAGCGTGACCTTGGTGCCGGCGGTGACGTAGCAGCCGGCCTCGACGACGCAGTCGTCGCCGAGCGAGATCCCGATGCCGGCGTTCGCGCCGAGCAGGCAGCGCTCGCCGATCGAGATGGTCTCCTTGCCGCCGCCGGACAGGGTGCCCATGATCGAGGCGCCGCCGCCGATGTCGGAGCCGTCGCCGACGAGCACGCCGGCCGAGATGCGGCCCTCGACCATGGAGGCGCCGAGGGTGCCGGCGTTGAAGTTGACGAAGCCCTCGTGCATGACGGTGGTGCCGCTGGCGAGGTGCGCGCCGAGGCGCACCCGGTCGGCGTCGGCGATGCGGACACCGCTGGGCAGGACGTAGTCCACCATCCGGGGGAACTTGTCGACGCCGTGCACGGTCACGTGCTGGCCGCCGCGCTGCAGGCGGGCGCGGGTGAGCTCGAAGCCCTCGACCGCGCACGGGCCGGCGCTGGTCCACACGACGTTGGTGAGCAGCCCGAAGACGCCGTCCATGGAGATCTCGTGGGGGCGGACGAGGCGGCTGGAGAGGAGGTGCAGTCGCAGCCAGACGTCCTCGGTGGACGCGGGGGCGGCGTCGAGGTCGGCGATCTCCACGACCCGGAGCTCCCGGCGTACGCCGCGCGCGTCGTCGGGACCCGCGAGCGCGACGAGGGCGTCGGGGACGTCCTGGCCGTCCCGGGCACCGAGGGCGGGGGAGGGGAACCACACGTCGAGGACGTGGTCGGCGGAGTCCAGGGTCACCAGGCCGTGGCCCCAGGCGGAACGGGCGGCGGAGTCAGTCACGGCGGCAAGCCTACGGAGTGGTCGGGAGGGCCGCCGACCGGTCCCGCCCGACGTACGGGCCGGTCCCGCCCGACGTACGGGCCGGTCCTGCCGTCTCTACTGACCGGTCCTGCCGTCCAGGCACTCCCGCAGCAGGTCCGCGTGGCCGCAGTGCCGGGCGTACTCCTCGATCATGTGCACGACCACGTCGCGCACCTCGACCTGGTCGCCGTGCACGTCGACGATGGTGTCGAGGTCGGTGCGCTCAAGCACCTCGCGGGAGTGGGCGACCTCCTCGCGCAGCAGCGCGAACGACGCGTCCACCAGCTCCTGGGTGGCCTCCCCGAGCTCGAAGCCGCCGTCCTCCTCCTGGAAGTGGCGCTCGAGGTCGTGCTGCCCCTCGATGATCCGGCGGAACCACGACTGCTCGACGCGCGCGAAGTGCCGGACCATGCCGAGCAGCGACATCCGCGACGGCGGGACCGATCGGGTGCCCAGCTGCGCGGGCGTGAGCCCCTCGCACTTGAGCTCCAGGGTCGCGCGGTAGTGCTCGAGGTACTCCACCAGGACGGCGCGCTCACCCCGACTGGGGGTGTCGCCCATCCGCGGGTCCTGGTCCTGGGGGAGCCACATGCCGTTGAAGCCGATCTCCGTCATGGGTCCACCCAACCGCGCGGGAGCGGGAGGTGGCAACGCGGTTGCGCTCTCAGTCCCCGTCCGGGACGAACACGTCGTCGACCGACACCGAGAAGAGCCGGCCGATCCGGAAGGCCAGCGACAGCCGCGGGTCGAAGTGGCCCTTCTCGATGGAGATCACCGTCTGCCGCGACACCCCGAGCGCGTCGGCACACTCGGCCTGTGACAGGCCGGCGTCCTCGCGGAGCACCCGGAGCCGGTTGTCCATCAGCCCTCCCGCCGTTGGAGGACGACCAGGCGGGTGCTCATGTCCGCCAGGCCCAGGACCAGGAAGACCCAGACGGGTACGGCGGCGGTGTCCAGGACCGAGGTGGCGAAGGTGGCCAACCCCATCGCGATCATCGTGTCGTAGAACGCGCTGCTGCTCGCCCGCGTCGTCCACTGCGACTCGATGGAGTCCTCGTCACGCTCCGGGTACGGCGTACGGTCCAGCGCGATCGCGACCAGCGCCACGACGAACGGCAGGCTCATTGCGGCGAACACCGTGAACGTCACGGCGTCCGAGGCGTCGGTGCGGGCCCACGCGGCGACGGCGCCGACGAGGGTGGCACCCACCAGTCCGGCGACGACGGCGATGACCCACCGGGTGGTGGTGCGAGTGGAATCGGTGGTGTTCATGAACTCTCCCCGTGGTGTATGACTTCTTTGACATGAGCAAACGCGGTCCGGCCGCACATGTCAAGTTTCTTTGACAGCGGTGCAACTGATTCGCCCGCGCTGCGCCCCGCGCCGTACGATCTCGGCACAGGCGTCTGAGCCGTCATCAGCGGCGAGCCTCCGGAAGAACGGCCGTCGCGCGCCAGCGACTCGCCCACTAGAACCGGACGGGTGGCCCGTCACAGCCGGCAACGAGCGGCACCGCCGGGAGGCGGCGCAAGCGAGGTGGTACCGCGGTCGTCAGATCGTCCTCGTGGTGTCAGGACCGGACTTCGTCCGTCCTCAGCCCGCGAGACGAGAGAGAGCCATGACGTACCCCAAGGTCAGCCACACGGACGCCACCCGAGTTGCGAGCGCGCCGACGTTCCCGGCGATCGAGGAGGCTGTGCTGGCCTACTGGGAGTCCGACGACACGTTCACCGCGAGCGTCGAGCAGCGCGACGCCGGCACCGACGGCAGCAACGAGTTCGTCTTCTACGACGGCCCGCCCTTCGCCAACGGCCTGCCGCACTACGGCCACCTGCTCACCGGCTACGTCAAGGACCTCATCCCGCGCTACCAGACGATGCGCGGCAAGCGGGTCGAGCGTCGTTTCGGCTGGGACACCCACGGCCTGCCCGCCGAGCTCGAGGCGATGCGCCAGCTCGGCCTCAAGACCACCGACGAGATCCACGAGCTCGGCATCGAGAAGTTCAACGCGGCCTGCCGCGAGTCGGTCCTCAAGTACACCGGCGACTGGCGCGACTACGTCACCCGCCAGGCTCGCTGGGTCGACTTCGACAACGACTACAAGACCATGAACCCCGAGTTCATGGAGTCGGTGATGTGGGCCTTCAAGCAGCTCCACGACAAGGGCCTCGTCTACGAGGGCTTCCGGGTGCTGCCCTACTGCTGGAACGACGAGACCCCGCTCTCCAACCACGAGCTGCGCATGGACGACGAGGTCTACCAGGTCCGCCAGGACCCCGCCGTGACCGTCGGCGTCCGCCTCGACCCGCAGGGCGAGGACGACGAGCTCGCCGGCGTGCTCGCCCTCGTCTGGACGACGACCCCGTGGACCCTGCCCTCCAACCTCGCCGTCATGGTCGGCGAGGACATCGAGTACGTCGTCGTCGAGGCCGCCGTCCCCGGCACCGAGACCACGGCCCGCTACCTCATCGCCGAGTCGCGCCTCGCGGCGTACTCGCGTGAGCTCGGCGAGGACCCGCACGTCGTCGGCCGCCACCGGGGCGCCGACCTGGTGGGTCGCTCCTACACCCCGCCGTTCTCCTACTACCTCGGCCACGAGCGGGCCTTCCGCCTCGTGGCCGCCGAGTTCGTCACCACGACGGACGGCACCGGGCTGGTGCACACCGCCGGGGCCTTCGGTGAGGACGACAAGGTGGTCACCGACCGCGAGGGCATCGAGCCGGTCATGCCCGTCGGCAAGGACGGCCGCTTCACGTTCCCGGTGGCGGAGTACGAGGGGATGCTCGTCTTCGACGCCAACCTGCCGATCATGGACGACCTCAAGTCCGTGACCCGCGGCGAGCCCGGCGGCTCGGTCACGCCCGGCACCGTGCTGCTGCGCCGCGAGACCTACGACCACTCCTACCCGCACTGCTGGCGCTGCCGCGAGCCCCTGATCTACAAGGGGGTCTCGTCGTGGTTCGTCGAGGTGACCGCGGTGAAGAACCGCCTGATGGAGCTCAACCAGCAGATCCGCTGGGTGCCCGAGCACATCAAGGACGGCAGCTTCGGCAAGTGGCTGGAGAACGCCCGCGACTGGTCGATCACCCGAAACCGCTTCTGGGGCAGCCCGGTGCCGGTGTGGAAGTCCGACTCCGAGGAGTACCCGCGCCTCGACGTCTACGGCTCCTTCGAGGAGATCGAGCGCGACTTCGGCACGCTGCCGCGCAACGCCGACGGCGAGGCCGACCTGCACCGCCCCTTCGTCGACGAGCTGACGCGCCCCAACCCGGACGACCCGACCGGGAAGTCCACGATGCGCCGCGTCACCGACGTGCTCGACGTGTGGTTCGACTCGGGCTCGATGTCGTTCGCGCAGGTGCACTACCCGTTCGACAACAAGGACTGGTTCGAGCACCACTTCCCGGGCGACTTCATCGTCGAGTACATCGGCCAGACCCGCGGCTGGTTCTACACGATGCACGTCCTGGCCGGCGCGATCTTCGACCGTCCCGCGTTCGAGACCTGCCTCAGCCACGGCATCGTGCTCGGCAACGACGGGCAGAAGATGTCCAAGTCGCTGCGCAACTACCCCGATGTGCGCGAGGTCTTCGACCGCGACGGCGCCGACGCGATGCGCTGGTTCCTCATGTCCAGCCCGATCCTGCGCGGCGGCAACCTCGTCGTCACCGAGCAGGGCATCCGCGACTCGGTGCGCCAGGTGCTCATCCCGCTGTGGAACAGCTGGTACTTCTTCAGCCTCTACGCCAACGCGAGCGACCACGACGCCCGGTGGCGCACCGACAGCAGCGACCCGATGGACCGCTACATCCTGGCCAAGCTGCGTGAGTACGTCGGCGCGATGACCCACCAGCTCGACAACTACGAGGTCGCCAACGCGTGCGACTCGACGCGGTCGTTCCTCGACGTGCTGACCAACTGGTACATCCGCCGCTCGCGCGACCGCTTCTGGGGCAACAACGCCGACGCCTTCGACACCCTCTACACGGTGCTCGAGGTGGTCTGCCGGGTCACCGCGCCGCTGATGCCGCTGACCACCGAGGAGGTCTGGCGCGGCCTGACCGGCGAGCGGTCGGTGCACCTCACCGACTGGCCGTCGGTCGACGACCTGCCCGCCGACGAGGCGCTGGTGGCGTCCATGGACACCGTCCGCGACGTCTGCTCGGCCGGCTCCGCCCTGCGCAAGGCCGCCAACCTGCGCAACCGGCTCCCGCTCTCGCGGCTGACGGTCGTGGCCGAGGCCGACCTGTCCGGCTTCGAGTCCCTCGTGTCCGACGAGCTCAACCTCAAGGCCGTGGACCTGCTGGCGCCCGACGCGCCCGAGGCGGCGTCGTACGGCGTGTCCCAGAGGCTGACGGTCAACGCCCGCGCCGCCGGTCCCCGGCTCGGCAAGGACGTCCAGCACGCGATCAAGGGCTCCAAGACGGGCGACTGGTCGGTGGCCGAGGACGGCACCGTGACGTCCGGCGGGCTCGCCCTCGTCGAGGGGGAGTACTCCCTCGAGACGGTGGCCGGCACGGCCGACGACTCCACCGCGGTGGGCATGCTGCCGCGCGGCGGCTTCGTCGTGCTGGACACGGCGGTCACGCCCGAGCTGCAGGCCGAGGGCACCGCCCGCGACCTGGTCCGGGCCGTCCAGCAGGCGCGCAAGGACGCCGGGCTCCAGGTCAGCGACCGGATCGCGCTGTCGGTGTCGGGGCCGGCCGACGTGCTGGCCGCCGCCCGCACCCACGAGGGCCTGCTCGCCGAGGAGACGCTGGCCACGAGCGTGGCGTACGCCGACGCGGCCGACGTCGCCGTCTCCGTCGAGGTCGCCGGGCGCTGACCCGTCCCGGCAGACATCCCGATGCTCCGGGGGCGTGGCTCTCGCACCGCCTTCGGAGCCCGGCTGGTTGAATCGGCCCCATGCCACTTGACCTCTCGGCCGACGTCGTGACCCTGACCCATCAGCTCGTCGACATCGAGTCGGTGAGCCACCACGAGCAGGAGATCGCCGACGCCGTCGAAGCGGCGCTGCGTGCCCTCCCGCACCTCACGGTGACCCGGCGCGGCCACACGCTGGTCGCGCGCACCGAGCTCGGTCGCGGCGAGCGGGTGGTCATCGCCGGCCACCTCGACACGGTCCCGCTCAACGACAACCTGCCCTCGCGCCTCGAGGGCGGCATCCTCCACGGGCTCGGCACCTGCGACATGAAGGGTGGCGACGCGGTGATGCTCAAGCTTGCCGCCGACCTCACCGAGCCCGACCGCGACCTCACCTTCATCTTCTACGAGGCCGAGGAGGTCGACTCGGTCCACAACGGGCTGCGCAAGCTCACCGAGAGCGACCCCGGCCTGCTGGAGGCCGACTTCGCGATCCTCATGGAGCCGAGCAACGCCGCCGTCGAGGCCGGGTGCCAGGGCACGATGCGCGTCGACGTCCGCACCACGGGGGAGCGGTCCCACTCGGCGCGCAGCTGGAAGGGCGTCAACGCGATCCACCAGGCGGCGCCCATCCTGGCGCGGCTCAACGACTACGTCGCCCGCCAGCCCGTCATCGACGGGCTGGAGTACCACGAGGGGCTCAACGCGACCGGCATCCGCGGCGGCGTTGCCGGCAACGTGATCCCCGACGAGTGCGTCGTCGAGGTCAACTTCCGCTTCGCGCCGGACCGCAGCGAGCAGGACGCGGAGGCGTTCGTCCGGGACTTCTTCGAGGGCTACGAGGTCACCGTCACCGACATGGCGGCCGGCGCGATGCCGGGCCTCGACCGGCCCGCGGCGAAGGCCTTCGTCGAGGCCGTCGGCGGGCGGGTCGCGCCGAAGTTCGGCTGGACGGACGTCGCCCAGTTCACCAAGCTCGGAGTGCCGGCCGTGAACTTCGGCCCGGGCGACCCGATGTTCGCCCACAAGCAGGACGAGCACGTCCCGGTCGAGCACATCGAGCGGTGCGAGCGCGTCCTGCGCGCGTGGCTCGGCGACGGGGGCGTGCAGGCATGAAGGACCGTTTCAAGGGGCCGATCCTCGAGCGTCGCGGCCAGGTCGAGGAGGGCACCACCGACCAGCGGCTGCTGGACTCGCGCGGCTCCGCCGACTGGGTGCACACCGATCCGTGGCGCGTGATGCGGATCCAGGCGGAGTTCGTCGAGGGCTTCGGCGCGCTGGCCGAGATCGGCCCCGCGATCGGGGTCTTCGGGTCCGCGCGCACCCGGCAGGACGCGCCCGATTACGGCATCGCCGAGCAGGTCGGACGCAGGCTCGTCGAGGAGGGCTTCGCGGTCATCACCGGCGGTGGGCCCGGAGCGATGGAGGCCGCCAACAAGGGGGCCAGCGAGGCCGGGGGCGCGAGCGTCGGCCTCGGCATCGAGCTGCCCTTCGAGGCCGGCCTCAACCAGTGGGTCGACAAGGGCATCAACTTCCGCTACTTCTTCGCCCGCAAGACGATGTTCGTCAAGTACGCCCAGGGCTTCGTCGTGCTGCCCGGGGGGCTCGGCACCTTCGACGAGCTCTTCGAGGCGCTGACCCTCGTCCAGACCCAGAAGGTCACGTCGTTCCCCGTCGTCCTGATGGGGGTCGACTACTGGAGCGGCCTGCTCGCGTGGCTGCGCGACACGGTGCTGGCCGAGGGCAAGATCAACGCCGCCGACCTCGACATGATCACGCTGACCGACGACGTGGACGAGGCCGTGGCGATGATGGTCGCCGCCCGCGCGGACCGGGTCCCCACCCCCACCCCCGAGCGGCCGGAGTGACCCGATGACCTGGTTCTTCGCCATCCTGATCGTGCTCGCCATGGGCGGGGTCGCGGTCGTGGCGTCCGGGCGCGGCGGCTCGCTGCCGGAGGCGTACGACGACCGCCCCGACGTACGCATCCCGGCGGACGGTCCGCTGTCCAGCGACGACGTGCGCGGGGTGCGCTTCTCGCTGGGGCTGCGCGGCTACCGGATGTCCGAGGTGGACGCGCTGCTCGAGCGCCTCGCCACCCAGCTGGACGAGCAGGCGGCCGGTCCCGCAGGTGCACCTGCCGAGGACCCCGCCGCGCGTCCCACGCGTGGCGACGGCGACCCGACCTAGGGCACACTGCGCGGATGTCCACCGAGATCCTCGTCTACATCCTCACCCCGCTGGCGGCGGTGGTCGTGGTGTTGACCCGGCTGCGGCTGGCCAGGGGCGATGCCGTCGCCGGCCAGTTCCAGATCAGTGAGCGTCTGCTGCTGGTCCACACCGTCGCGGGCACGATCGCGCTGCTGCTCTGGGTGCTCTTCCTGGCCTTCCCCGAGGACTCGTTCCTCGGTGGCTCCGTCGTCGGGATCGTCGCCCTCGGCTTCTTCTGGCTGACCGTGATCGCCGGGCTGCTCATCCTGACCCGGTGGCTGCCCACCCGGGGCCGTCACGCGGACGACCGGGCGACCGACGGCTGGAGCAAGGGCCCCGGCCTCTCGATCCTGGCCCACGTCGGCCTCTTCGTCGGGGTCAGTGTCTTCACCTACGCCTACCTCACCTCCGCGGTGTGAGGCGCCTCGTCCCGCTCGTCGTGGGCGGACTCCTGACGGCGGTGCTGGTCGGCGCGCCCGCGGCGCCGGCGTCGGTCGGCCCGGCGGCGACGACCACCTCGTCACCCCACGCCGCGTCGGCGTACGCCCCCACCGACCGCCGCCCGGCGGTCGTCGAGCACCGCGTCATCGGTCGCTCGGTGCGCGGTCGGCCGCTGCACGCGTGGCGGCTCGGTGAGCCCGGCAAGCGCCGGGTCGTGCTGCTCTCGACGATGCACGGCAACGAGCCCCACACCCGGCAGATCCTGACCAGCCTGCGCGACGGCCGGCCGGTCCGGGGGATCGACCTGTGGGTCGTGCCCGTCGTCAACCCCGACGGCCTCGCCCAGCGCACCCGGCGCAACGCCCGGGGCGTCGACCTCAACCGCAACTTCCCCCACGACTGGGCCGACCTCGACGGCAACTACGAGTCGGGACCGCGGCCGGCGAGCGAGCCGGAGACCCGTGCGGTGATGGGGTTCCTGCGGCAGGTCCGTCCTCGCCGGGTGCTGAGCTTCCACCAGCCGCTCAACGGCGTCGACACCGACACCAAGGACGCGCGCTTCGCCCGCCGGCTCGCGCGGGCACTGCGGCTCCCGACGACCACCCTAGACTGCGGCGGCCTGTGCCACGGCACCATGACGAGCTGGTACAACGCCCGCTTCGCCGGCGCCGCGCTCACCATCGAGTACGCCGCCCGCCCGCCCCGGCACCGGATGGTCGTCGAGGCGCCGCGCCAGCTGCTGGGGGTCCTCGGCGCCCGTCGGTGATCCCGGGAAGCACCACCCGCCCGGTCAGCGGCCGTGGAAGGTGGGCTTCTCCTTCGCCATGAAGGCGTCGACGGCGGCGAGGTGGTCCTCGGTGCCGCCGGTGAGGGCCATCTTCTCCGCCTCGAAGGCCAGCGACTCCGCGAAGGAGTGCGACGAGGAGTGCTCGACCGCCTGGCGGATGGACCCGAAGGCGACGGTGGGACCGGCCGCGAGCCGGACCGCCAGCTCACGCACCGTGGCGGCGAGCTCGTCGGCAGGCACGACGTGGGTGGCCAGCCCGAGCTCGAGGGCCTCGGTGGCCGGGACCGTGCGCGGGAAGTAGAGCAGCTCCATGGCCCTGCCCCGGCCCACGAGGCGTGGCAGCGTCCAGCTCGCCCCGGTGTCGCACGAGAGCGCGACCCCGGCGAAGGACGTGTTGAAGGCGGCCGAGTCCGCCAGCACCCGGAAGTCGGCGGCGAAGGCCAGGCTCGCACCGGCGCCGGCCGCGACGCCGTTGACGGCCGCGACCACCGGCTTGGCCATCGTGGCCAGGGCCAGCACGGTGGGGTTGTAGTGCTTCTCCACGGTGTCGGACAGCGGCACGCTGGTGTCGCCGCGCAGCCCGGCGAGGTGCTCCTTGAGGTCCTGGCCGACGCAGAACGCCCGGCCGCTGCCGGTGAGCACGACGCAGCGCACCTCCGGGTCCGCGGCCACCTGCTGCACGCGCTCGAGCAGCAGGTCCTTGGTCGCCACGTCGAGGCCGTTCATGGCGTCGGGACGGTTGAGGGTGATCGTGGCGACGCCGGCGTCGACGTCGAGGAGGACAGGATCGGTCGAGGTCATGGCCGCAGTCTGCCCGATCAGGCGGGGGTGAGCGTGCGGGCCACGAACGCCTCGGAGGCGGACGCCAGCCGGCCGGCCTCGCGGCGGAAGTAGTCGGTCGCCCGGCGACCGGCCCAGTCGTCGGGCAGCAGCTCGCGGGGCAGCCCCGGGTCGGTGAAGAGGAACTTGCGCCACTCGTGGACCAGGTGGAAGCGGGCCGCGAAGGCCGCCTCCTGGGGGTCGTCGTGGGCGGCGAGGTGCGCCTGGACCGAGGCGGCGGCGTCGTCGAGCCACGCGGCGTACTCCGCCCCGATGGCCTCGATGTTCCAGGCCCGGACCGGAGAGTCCGGCGGGTCGAAGTCGGTCGCCCGCGCGGTCGTGGCGCCGGCGCCGGCCCGGGCGAGGGTCTCGCCCAGCTCGGCCCGCACCCACGGGCTCACCCAGACGCGGTCGTCCAGCTCGGCGTACCCGAGGTAGGGCAGGTCCCGCAGCACGGCCGCCCGCACGGTCCGGGAGGGGAAGGGGTCCAGGAACAACAGCTGCCAGCAGCCGTCCCACCGCGTGTCGCGGCGGCGGTAGATGCGCTCGGACGCCTCCTCGAGCCGGCGGATCGCCTGGGGGGTCGCGGCGTACCCGCGGTGGCCCTCCACGGTGGCCGGCTCGAGCCAGCCCTGCGACACCATCCGCGAGATGGCGGTGCGGACCGCAGGAGCGGCGATCCCGATGGGCGCGAGGAGACGCACCAGGTCGGCCACCGCTGCCCGGTGTCCGCGGGTGCGCAGGTGGTCGCCGTAGACGTCGAACAGGGCGGACCTCGCGTGCATGGTCGGAGTCTGCCAGCCCCTGTGGTGCCCATCACCTGCGACATGGGGGATAATGGATGTAGAACGACTTCGTCGAGGTGGCATGCCGCCTCGATTTCGCATGTGGAGCCACGCGGCCCACTGAGCTGAATCAGGAAGAGGGTTGCGCCGATGGCCGCCATGAAGCCCAGGACTGGGGACGGACCGCTCGAGGTCACGAAGGAAGGTCGTGGCATCGTGATGCGCGTCCCGCTCGAGGGCGGTGGACGCCTGGTGGTCGAGCTCAACGCCGACGAGGCGGGTGCCCTCGGGGACGCCCTCAAGGACGTCGTCGGCTGATCGTGGCCCCGACCCCCCAGCTCCCTTCCCAGGTCTCGCCCCCGGAGTTCGCCCTCAGCCCGGCGTTGCCGCACCAGATCGGCGGCGCGGAGGTCTGGGCCTTCCCGGTGCTCCCCGGGGAGGACGGCGACGTCATCCTCGGTCCCGGCGCGGACGAGGCGTCCGAGCTGCTCGGGGTCGACCTCCTGGGGCTCCTCGAGTCCGCCCGCGCCACCGGCCGCACCGGTGAGGTGACCACGGTCCCCGTCGTGTCCGACGCGGTCGCGATGGTCCTGCTGGTCGGGCTGGGCGAGCAGACCGTCACCGACTTCCGACGGGCCGGCGCCACCGTCGCCCGGGCCACCAAGGACCGCGCCAGCGTCGTCACCTCCATCACCGCCATCGCGCCCGAGGGTGCGCTGGGGGCGTTCGTGGTCGGTGCTGCCCTCGGCTCCTTCGCCTTCCACTGGCGCTCGACCGGTCCGGCCGAGAAGCCCGTCGGTCGCATCGTCCTCGCGGGCGTCGACGACCACGACGGGGCGTACGACGACGAGCTCGCCCGTGCCATCGCTCTCGGTGGCGCCGGGTGGCGCTCCCGGATGCTGGCCACCGTGCCGGCCAACCTCAAGAACCCCGCCTGGCTCGCCGAGCAGGCCGAGGAGTTCGCCGCCGAGGCCGGCCTCGAGGTCACCGTCTGGGACGAGAAGGCGCTGGCGACCGGCGGCTTCGGCGGCATCCTCGCCGTCGGCGGCGGCTCCGCGTCGCCGCCCCGGCTGATCCGCCTCGACTACACGCCGCCCGGTGCGGGCAAGGGCACGCCGACCGTGGCGCTGGTCGGCAAGGGCATCACCTTCGACAGCGGCGGCCTCGACATCAAGCCGGCCGAGAGCATGCTCTCGATGAAGCGCGACATGTCCGGCGGCGCCGCGGTGCTGGCCACCATGGCCGCGCTGCGCGACGTCGGATGCCCGGTGCGGGTGGTGGGCCTGGTGCCCGCCGCCGAGAACTCCATCAGCGGGTCCGCGATGCGCCCCGGTGACGTGGTGACGCACTACGGCGGGCGCACCAGCGAGGTCAACAACACCGACGCCGAGGGCCGCCTGGTCATGGCCGACGCCATGGCGTACGCCGTGGCCGAGGTGCGCCCCGACGTCCTCGTCGACATCGCCACCCTGACCGGCGCCATGAAGGTCGCGCTCGGCCAGGGGACCGGCGGCTACTTCGCCAACGACGAGGTCCTGTCCGGCCTGCTCGCCGAGGCCGCCACGACCTCCGGAGAGCTGCTGTGGCGGATGCCGCTGGTGGCCGACTACGAGGACAAGGTCAGCTCGAAGATCGCCGACGGTGACAACGCCGCCGGCGGGGCCGGGGCCATCACGGCCGCCCTCTACCTGCAGCACTTCACCGGCGACGTGCCGTGGGCCCACATCGACTTCGCCTCGATCGCCGAGGCGCCTGCCGACCGCTACGAGTGGACCGCCGGCCCGACCGGCTTCGGCCCGCGCCTGCTGCTCACCTGGCTGGGGTCGGAGTCCCCGCTCGAGGGCGTCGGGCGATGAGGGGCCTCACGGTGCGCTGGTCGCTCGTCGACGCCCCCGAGGGGGTCGAGGACGCGCTAGCGTCGTACGTCGCGGAGACCTCGCACGCACGCTTCACGGGCATGGCCGGGCTGGCCTTCAAGACGTGGCGGATGCGCCGCGGCGAGTGGTTCGAGGGGTCCTACGTCTTCGGCTCCGACGAGGCGCGGGCTGACTTCCAGCGCGCGTTCGTCGAGGGTGCAGCGGAGGCGCCCGGCTCGCAGATCATCGGCAGCCCACCGATCCTCGTCGAGGAGTGCGACATCGTCGCGATCGCGGAGGGCTGGGACGGCTTCAGCGCCGCGTCGCGCGCCTGAGCGACCTGCCGACCCGGACGGGCCGCAGGTCGCGCGTCGGCCTCAGGCCTCCGGGGACCAGATCTTCTTGGCGCAGACCAGCCCGTCGCCGACGGGCAGCAGCACCGACACGAGCGAGTCGTTGTCGGCGATGGAGCGGCCGAGGTCGCGGATCGCCACGGTCTCCTCGTCGCGCTGCGCCGGGTCGGCCACCTTGTCGTGCCACAGCGCGTTGTCGAAGGCCACCACGCCACCGGGGCGCAGCAGCCGCAGCGCCTCGCTGAGGTACTCGGCGTACTCGCGCTTGTCGCCGTCGCAGAAGACCATGTCGTAGTGGCCGTCGGTGAGACGTGGCAGGACGTCGAGCCCGGCGCCGGCGATGGTGCGCGCCCGGTTGGCCGGGACACCGGCCTCGCCGAAAGTCTCCTTGGCCAGCCGCTGGTGCTCGGCCTCGATGTCGACCGTGGTGAGGACGCCGTCGGCACGCATGCCGCGCAGCAGCCAGAGGCCCGACACCCCGGTGCCGGTGCCGATCTCGACCACCGCGCGGGCGTCGAGGACGGAGGCCAGGAAGCGCAGCGCGGCGCCGGCGCCCGGGCTGACGGGGACGACCCCGACCTCCTCGGCGCGGGAACGGGCGGACGCGAGGACCTCGTCCTCGGCGACGAACGCCTCGGCGTAGGTCCAGCTCGCGGGCTTGATCGGGGTGGTGATGGTGGCCTCCTGGGTCGGACACGCACGGCAGCCGGGCCGCGTGCATCGAGTGCGGCGACTCTATCGCGCACCAGCCGTCCCACCACCCGGCAGCACGGGTGGGCCGCAGACGCTCGCGGTCGGTCTCAGGGAACACCGGGCCCCGCTCCTCCGTTGTCGAGGTGTACCGGCCGATTCCCAGCAAGGCGGGGGCCGGCTCACAGGGTTCTCTCAGGACCGCTCCCTAGGTTGAGGAAGGCCAGAGCACTGTTCAAGCGCCACACCACCCAGCAGGGGGCAGCCGTGGACCACTCCACCGACACCACGGACTCCGGTCCCGCGCACGTCGGCGCCGTGCCCACCTGGGACGAGGTCGTCGAGCAGCACTCCGACCGCGTCTTCCGCCTCGCCTACCGCCTCACCGGCAACCGGCCCGACGCCGAGGACCTGACGCAGGAGGTCTTCGTCCGGGTCTTCCGCTCCCTGGACTCCTACACGCCCGGCACCTTCGAGGGCTGGCTGCACCGCATCACCACCAACCTCTTCCTCGACGGCGCCCGCCGCAAGCAGCGGATCCGCTTCGACGCGCTCTCCGACGAGCGCGCGGCGCGGCTCCAGAGCGCGTCGCCGGCGCCCGACGCGGCGTACGCCGACCAGACCTTCGACGACGACATCGAGAGCGCGCTCGCCACCCTGCCGCCCGACTTCCGCGCCGCCGTGGTGCTGTGCGACGTGGAGGGCCTCACCTACGAGGAGATCGCCGAGATCATGGACGCCAAGCTGGGCACCGTGCGCTCACGCATCCACCGCGGTCGCGCCATGCTGCGCCGCGCCCTGGCGCACCGCGCGCCCGTCGAGGGTCGGGAGCGGTACGCCGGCCCGGCGCTGGCCGACGAGGTCGCCCGGTGAGCCACCTGGGTTCCCGCGTGAGCGCGCTGCTCGACGGCCGGTTGCCGGCCGCCGAGGAGGAGCGCCTGTGGGAGCACGTGCACACCTGCCACCCCTGCCGTGACCTCGTGGAGCGTGAGGGGTGGGTCAAGACCCAGCTGGCTGGCCTCTCCTTCGACTGCGGGGGTGCGCCGGACCGGCTCAAGGACTCGCTGCTGTGCCCGACGTCGGCGCTGCGCCCGGAGGCGTTCCCGACCACGTCCCGGCCGCGGCACCGCGGGCTCGCCCTGATCGGCGGCGGCGCGGCCGGTGCCGCGGTCGTCGGCGTGCTCGCGCTGGGCGCCGCCGGCTCCCCGCAGGTCGAGCGCCGCGCCCCGGTCAGCGACCTGAACCGCCCGGTGACGACCTCCAACGTCGATCCGCAGAGCCGCCCCGTACGCCGCCCGCGCACCCCCGCGCCGACCCAGGTGTCGGCCTCGCGGTCCGCCGGCGAGAAGTCCGGCCAGGAGTCCGGACAGGCCCGCTCCGTGCGCCACCTGCTCGACGGGCTGGGCGCGCGGGGGACAATGGCCCCGTGAGCGACCAGGAGCACCCGGACCACCGCCTGCCTGCCCAACCCGACCCGCAGCCCGACCCGCTGTCCGACACCGGGCACGGTGCGGGCAACGGCGACGCCGACGTCAACACAGACGGTGACGCCGGGGAGCCGACCCAGCCGATCCCCGGCTGGACGCCGCCCACCCAGGCGCCGGCAGCTGCTCCGGAGGCCACGCCCGTCCCGGGCCCGCAGGTCCCTCCGCCCGCCTCGCCCTTCGGGCCCCCTCCCGCGGGCGCCCCTACCGACCCGACCGCGTCGACCGACCCGACCGCGCCGCCTCGCCAGGGGCCGGCCCCGCTGTCCCCGATCCCGCAGCAGTCGTGGGGACCGGGCGGCACCGCCCCCTCCTCGTCCGAGCGACCGTTCGGAGGGTTCTTCACCGGGGAGCCCGCCACGGCCCCGATGCCGGTGCAGCCCACGGTGCAGCCCACGGACGGCCGTCGTCGGGTGTCGCGCTGGACCTGGCCGGCCGTCGCCTTCCTCGCCCTCGTCGTGGGCCTGCTCGGCGGGTTCCTCGGCGCCCTGGGCTTCGACCGCCTCGGCGACGACAACGGTCGGTTCGAGGGCGGGCTCGACGCCGTCCAGACGCGGGACTCCGCCCCGCTCGACGCCGACAACGGCTCGGTGCCTGCCGTCGCCCAGGCCTTGCTGCCGAGCACCGTCCAGATCATCGCGGCCTTCGGCGGTGAGGACGGCGGTGCCACCGGGTCGGGCTTCGTGCTCGACCGCCAGGGCCACATCGTGACCAACAACCACGTGGTCGCCTCGGCCGCCGAGGACGACGGAACGATCCGGGTCGTCGACTCGGAGGGCACCCGCCACGACGCGACCGTGGTCGGGCGCAGCCCCGTCTACGACCTCGCGATCCTCCAGGTGGACGAGGTCGAGGGCCTCGTCCCGGCCGCTCTCGGCGCGTCCTCCGTGCTCAACGTCGGCGACCCGGTCGTCGCCTTCGGCTCCCCCCTGGGCCTCAGCCAGACCGTCACGTCGGGCATCGTCAGCGCACTCAACCGGCCGGTGACCACCGGCGACTCCGACAACGAGTCGTCGTACATCAACGCGGTCCAGACGGACGCGGCCATCAACCCCGGCAACTCCGGCGGACCGCTGGTCAACCTCGCCGGCGAGGTCGTGGGCGTCAACTCCGCCATCGCGACCACGGGTGGCAGCCTCACGGGCGAGTCGTCGGGCAACATCGGGGTCGGCTTCGCCATCCCGATCGAGCAGGTCCGCACGACGGCCGACCAGATCCTGGCCACCGGGGAGGCGCGCTACCCGGTCATCGGAGCGCAGGTGCGCACCGGCGGCGGCGACTCCGAGGGTGCACTCATCACGCAGGTCAACGACGGCACCCCCGCGCAGGACGCCGGCCTGCTGGAGGACGACGTCGTCATCCGGGTCGACGGCGCCCCGGTCACCGACGGCATCGCCCTGATCGTGGCGATCCGCACCCACCAGCCGGGCGACACCATCGAGTTCACCGTCCGTCGTGACGGCGAGGAGCGCACCGTCGAGGTCACCCTCGACGGCGAGGTCGGCTGATCAGTCGGCGTCGCCGCGACCGGCGTCGCTCTCCACGAACGGGTGGTCGGAGACGAACGTCTTGGTCTCGGCGTACATCCGCTCGATGAACCGCTCCAGCTCCGCACCCTCGACGCGCCACTGCCCGCGCCCGCCGATCTTGATGGCGGGCAGGTCCCCCCGGCGGACCAGCGCGTAGACCTGGGCGCTCGACGTGTTGAGCACCTCGGCCACGTCGGCCAGGGTGAGGAAGCGGGGGGAGTCCGGCATGGGGCCATGGTGCCAAACTCCGTGCCCGAGGGGTACGACGACCCGGTGCCTGTGGACGAGCAGGTGTGCGATCGCGTCCGGGTGGACATGATGCAGTGCGTGTCTCGGACCCACACCGCTCCCGACGTGCCCGCCGCCACCCGCGCCCAGCCGCCCGGCTGGCGCGATCCCCGCCTGTGGGTGGGGGTCGCCCTCGTCGCCGTGTCCGTCGTCGCGGGTGCACGCCTGCTCGACGGTGCGGACCGGAGCGTGACCGTCTGGGCGGCGGCCGTCGACCTGGCGCCGGGCGACCGCCTCTCCGCCGAGGACCTGGTGGCCACGTCGGTGCGGTTCGAGGACACCGCCGATCTCGACCGCTACCTCGCGACCGACGACCCGCTGCCCGACGGGCTCCAGCTGGTGCGCGGGCTCGGTGAGGGCGAGCTGGTCCCCGGTGCGGCGCTGGGGTCGCCGGAGGAGGGCGACACCGTGAGCCTGTCGCTGTCCTTCCCCAGCGAGCTGGTGCCGAGCGGCATCGCGACCGGGTCGGTCGTCGAGCTGTGGGTGGTCCCCGGGGAGGCCGCGCGGCGCAGCGAGCTGTCCGGACCGGTGCTCAGCGACGTCGTCGTCATCGACGCGCCGGCGGCCGGTGAGTCGCTCGGCTCGGTCGGCGTCGGGCGCCAGCTGGTGCTCGGCATCCCACGCGACGAGTCCGAGGCGCTGGCGGAGCTCCTCGCCGCGAGCGAGGAGCAGCGCGTCCGGGTCCTCGGGCAGGGCTGAGCCATGATCTGCGTGCTGATGATGGCCTCGGGTGCCGCGTGGGAGTCCGCGGCGCTCGCCCGCCTCGACGGCCAGGACGGCGTCGTCGTGCTGAAGCGGTGCGTCGACGTCGACGACCTGCTGGCGACGGCCACCAGCGGCCAGGCCGACGTGGCGGTGGTCGGGCTCGAGGCTCCCGGCCTCGACCCGTCGGCGGTCGCGCACCTGCGCCGGTACGCCGTGCGTCCGGTCGCCGTGGTCTCGCGCACCGACGACCCGGACGTCCTCACCCGCGCCCAGCGCATCGACGTACGAGTGCTGGTCGCCTTCGACGACCCGGAGGGCCTGGCCGAGGCGGTCGCCACGGTGGAGGACGCCGCCGACACCCGGGTCCGGGCCGATCCACTGGCGCCCCCGCCCGCCGAGGCGCCCGATGCCGACCCCGGCCACCGGCTCGTCGTGGTGTGGGGGCCGGGCGGCGCCCCGGGGCGGACGACCACGGCCGTCACCCTCGCCTCCCTCCTCGCCCGGCGGGATCGCGACACCGTGCTGGTGGACGCCGACCCGTACGGCGGTGGGGTGGCCCAGCAGCTCGGCATCCTCGACGAGGTCTCCGGCATCCTGTCCGCCGCGCGGCTGGCGGGGTCGGGGCACCTCGGGGAGAGGTTCGCGTCCACCTGCAGGGGAGTCGGCGACCACCTGCGGGTCGTGACCGGCCTCCCCAGGGCAGACCGCTGGATCGAGGTCCGGGGATCCGCGCTGCAGCAGGCCCTCGAGTGCGCGCTCGAGCACGGCGACGTGGTGGTCGACACGGGCTTCAGCCTGGAGGACGAGCCCGGCCAGGACTTCGGCTCGCGGCCCTCGCGCAACGCGATGACGCTCACCGCCCTCGACCTCGCCGACGAGGTGGTCGTGGTCGGATCCGCCGACCCGGTGGGACTGTCCCGCCTGGCCCGCGGACTGGTCGAGCTGCGCGACCGGACCGGAGGGGCGCCCGTGCGCGTCGTGGTCAACCGGATGCGCCCGACCCTGGGGTGGTCGGAGCGGGAGATCGCCGGCATGGTCGAGGGGTTCTCCCGCGTGCTCGGACTCCACTTCCTGCCCGACGACCGTGCGGCCACCGACCGCGCCCTGGTCTCGGGCCGCGCACTGGTGGAGGAGGGGGACTCGGCCCTGCTGCGTGACTACGCAGCCGTGGCGGACGCGACGTTCCCCGCGTCCGCGCCCCCGGTGGGCGGGAGCCGGCGAGCGGGGCGGAGACGCTGGAGGCGTTCGTCCACGGCATGACCTGGATCACGCTCCACGCTCGGGAGTTTTGTCAACGATCTGACAAGACGGCGTCAAGAGGTGACACTGGGATCCCCCCCGGATCCATCCCCTCTTTGGAGTACTCCCATGCAGAGTATGTTCGCGCGCTTCGGCGCGCCCCTAAGTTTGGCCATTTGCCTCGGACTCGCCGCGGCGCCCGCCGTCGCAGCCCGGGACACCGCATCCCGGGCCGCCGACCAGATCAAGGGCTCCGGTCGGCCTGACGTCATCAAGGCGCTCACCGGCAACGACCGCGTGACGTCGAAGGGCGGCAAGGACGTCGTCTACGCCGGCCCGGACGACGACTGGGTCGACGGCGGCTCCGCCAACGACAAGCTGTGGGGCCAGGACGGCCACGACACCCTGCTCGGCGGCGGGGGCGGCGACCTCCTCATGGGTGGCACCGGCAACGACGCGCTCGACGGCGGTGACGGCGTGGACAACGTCGTCGGCGGCCCCGGCAACGACGGCCTGGTCGGACAGGTCGGCAACGACAAGCTGCAGGGCCAGGGCGGCGACGACTCCTTCGTCGGCGGCGCGGGCAACGACTGGCTGGTCGGTGCGGCGGGCAACGACACCATCGACGGCGGCACCGAGGGTGACCGCATCGACGGCGGCACCGGTCACGACGCCATCCTCGGCGGCGACGGCAACGACCTCATCGACGGCAACGGCGACAACGACGCCATCGACGGCGGTGCGGGCGACGACCGCCTCGCCGGTGCCTCGGGCGACGACTCCATCGCCGGCGGCGACGGTGCCGAGAACATCAACGGCGGGCCGGGCAACGACGTCCTCGACGGCGGCCTCGGGGACGACGGCATCGCCCCCACGTCCAAGGGCAACGGCAAGCGCTCCCCGGAGATCAACGGAGGCCCCGGCAACGACGTGATCCGCGGCGCCGACGGTCGGGACAAGCTCATCGGCGGACCCGACAACGACGTCGTCGACGGCGGCACCGGCGACGACCACGCCCTTCAGGGCGGACCCGGCAACGACGTCATGATCGACGGCGACGGCAACGACCACTACATCAAGGGCGACGAGGGTGACGACACGTTCTTCGTCGGTCCCGGTGCGGACAAGGTCTACGCCGAGCAGGGCAGCGACACCATCTACCTCTACGACGACGGCGTCCGCGACGAGTTCTACTGCGACGACTACGACGACATCGGCACCGCCGCGGAGGGCAAGAACGACCGCGTCATCTACATCGGTCGCATCGACCCCCTCGACAAGATCCGCGCGGAGCGCGAGACGTGCGAGTCCATCACCGTGATCGCCCACCTGCCCGCCGGCTGGCCCTACGGTCCGGTGGCCGGTGTCAGCGCCCGCGCGGTCGCGCAGCCGACCGCCGCACCGGTGGCGGCGTCGTACGCCGCTCGTCGGCTCGCCGCGATGGGCTGAGCGCTCCACGACCTCCGGGGTGGGGAACGGGATCGGTGTCGGCCAGGAGCCGGCGGCCGGTCCCGTTCCCCATTTCCTGCCTGGGGAGATGTCAGGCGGCGAACAGCAGGTAGAGCCCGCCCACGGTGAAGAACACCATCGCGACGAGCAGCGAGAGCTGACCGGTCAGCTGGTGGCGCCGGGGGAGGATCCGGACCGCGCGGTCGTGGGCCGCGATCACGCCGAGCACGTGACCGACGATCACCGCGCCGACCTTGAGCCGGGCCAGGAAGTCGGGGTGGAAGGACAACCAGTAGTTGACCTCGAGGTCGGCGGTCCCGAGGTAGTCGTCACCACGGCTGAACGGGTCGCTCAGCTGCACGATCGTCGTCTGGCCGTACTCCACGAGGTAGGTCAGGTAGTGCGCGATGATGTAGCCGACGATGATCGGGACCACCGAGTGCGCGAAGACGTCGGGCAGCGTCGAGCGACGGACGTCAGGCCCCACACCCGTGGCCATGCAGCCGGCGGCGAAGATGACCCCCACGCCCACGCAGAAGACGAGCAGCGCGACGTTGTCGATGAGGCCCGAGGGGATCGACGTCGTCTGGACGAACTTCACCCACGGGCTCGCCTCCTTGAACGAGTCGTACGCCGTGCTGCCGAAGAGCACGGCCACCACGCCGACGAGGCCGGGAGCCACCGGGACGGTGTCGAGGTTGGCGAGCGGGCTCCGGATGACCAGGCGCCCGTCGCGGTGGCCCCAGACCGACAGCTTGGCCACCAGCGACGAGTAGACCTCGAAGGGGTCCGCCCGCTCGTAGAAGCGGTTGCCGAAGAGCGCGCCGCCGATGAGCATGATGCCGATGTACATCGCGCACCACAGCCGGACCGGGCCGATCTCGGTGGAGTGCGGGTAGACCAGCTCCAGCCACACGAAGGCGTAGAGACCGACCGCGGCCGGCCAGTAGCCCAGCCGCTCGGGGTAGGTGTACATCCCCACCTCGGGGTCGCTGCCCGACACCTTGGCGAGCACTGCGTTGATGGTCCGGCTGGGGCTGATGGCCTTCCAGACCGGGCCGAGGAGCACCGACGCGGGGACGAGGCCGACCCAGAGCAGCGTGTAGAAGACGCCCAGGAACGGGTTGACGAGGGTGTCCTGGCCGAAGACGGCGGCCGCGGCGACGTACAGGAAGAAGACGAAGCCGAGGACGCGCAGCGCGACCCGCCACGCCGTGGACGACGTGAGCCGGTCGAGCCACGCCGGTGCGGGCCGGCCGCTGGTGGCGGCGTCGTAGCGCGGGGTGCGCCACGCGACCGCCAGCACCGTGAACGACACGACCAGCGCGGCGACCGCGCCGGCGATCGCGAGCTCGAGCGGGATCGGGAGGTCCTTGGCGCCGCCGATCCCGTGGGCGAGCAGGTCGCGCCCGGCGGTGGGCAGGCCCACCTCAGCGGACTTCGAGCTGGACGACCACGAGCTCGAGGTCGTGGGACTCGACCTCGACGATGCCGGGCTGGTCGATGACCAGCGGGAGGGTGCTGGTGCCGGCCTCGTAGGCCAGCTCCTGCTCGGGGGTCGAGTGCACGTGCAGCTCGCCGGGCGCGTCGGCCGTGATGACCAGGTCGATCTCCTCGCCCAGCGGGACGGCCACGCGCTCCCCGTTGGGGGTCACGGTGTCGCCCTCGAAGGTGATCTCGATCGTCGGCCGCTCGGGCTCCGGCGTCTGCGTGTTGTCGCTCGGTGTCGCGGACGCGCTCTCGCTGGTGCTCTCGCTCGCCGAGGGCGAGTCCGAGGCGGAGGCGGACGAGCTGGTCTCGGGCTCGGGGGTGGTGTCGTCACCGCCGCAACCGGCGACGCCCAGCGTCACCAGCAGCAGGGTCGTGGCCAGCGGGGTGAGCCGCGTCGCGCGCATGGGTCCTCCAGCGAGTCGGGGTTGCGGGGCCTGCACCCCGTGTCGGCGTTGGACTCCCACCGCTCGGGGTGGGAGCCTCTGCCAGAATCGCACGGGGAGCAACACCGTCGGCGTCCGGGCCGTCCCGTGGGCCGCCAGGAGTGTCCGACACCATACGAAGGGGCTGACATGACCGAGCGGCTGCGGCCGCGGGACCTGGCTTTGCTGGCCACCGAGTCCCCATCGACGCCGATGCACAACGCCACGGTGGAGATCTTCGAGCCCGGTGACTCCGGCTTCGACTACTCCCGCCTCGTGGAGCTGATCT
Source organism: Nocardioides terrigena (assembly GCF_003047265.1). GTDB lineage: Bacteria > Actinomycetota > Actinomycetes > Propionibacteriales > Nocardioidaceae > Nocardioides > Nocardioides terrigena. Next base: position 49,113 of record NZ_PZYY01000010.1, read on the forward strand.
CCGACCGGATCGCCTTCGTGCCCCGCTACCGCCAGCGCCTGCAGACGGTGCCGGGCCGCCTCGCCAACCCCGTGTGGGTCGACGACCCGGACTTCGAGATCGGCTACCACGTACGCCGCTCCGCGCTCCCGCGCCCCGGTGACCACCACCAGCTGCGCGAGCTGGTCGCCCGGATCGCCTCGCGCCCGCTCGACCGCAGCCGGCCGCTGTGGGAGATCTACTTCGTCGAGGGTCTCGAGGGGGGTCGTGTCGCGGTCCTCACCAAGAGCCACCAGATCCTCGTGGACGGTCGCGAGACCGTGGACATCGGACAGGTCCTGCTCGACACCACCGCCGAGGCCCCGGACCTGGGCCACGACGAGTGGCAGCCCCGCGGCCGACCGACCGCGCTGGGACTGGCGCTGGGAGCAGTCACAGACACCCTGGAGCGGCCCGCGACCGCGGTCCACACGGTGCGCGCCAACGCGGAGTCGGCGGCCCGGACCGTGAGCTCGGCCGCTCACAAGGTCGGTGGCGTCGCCGGGGCCCTGGCCGGTCGGAGCCCGGTCCACGGCAGCCCCATCAACCGGCCGCTCTCGCAGCAGCGTCGCTTCCTCGCCATCCGCACCGAGCTCGCGGTCTACAAGCAGATCCGCAGCGTGCACGGCGGCACGATCAACGACGTGGTCCTGGCCACCATCGCCGGCGCGCTGCGCGGCTGGCTGATGACCCGCACCGAGTCCATGGCCGGGGTCCGCACGATCCGCGCGATGGTGCCGATGTCGGTGATCGACGACGACCTCGAGGCGACCTCGCTCGGCACCCAGATCGCCGGCCACCTGGTCAACCTGCCGATCAGCGAGGCCTCGCCGGTCGTCCGGCTCCACCAGGTCAGCTACGGCTTCCAGGCGCACAAGGAGACCGGTCGTGCGGTGTCGGCCCGCCGCCTGGCGGGGATCGCCGGCTTCGCGCCGACGACCTTCCACGCGCTCGGCTCCAGGGTGGCAGCCGCGGAGGCACGTCGCGGCTTCCACCTCTCGGTCACCAACGTCCCCGGTCCGCAGTTCCCGCTGTACGCCGCGGGCGCCGAGATGGTGGAGACCTATCCGGTCCACCCGTTGCTGCCCGAGCACACGCTGGCCGTCGGCGTCACGTCGTACAACGGGGGCGTCTTCTACGGCATCACCGCCGACCGTGACGCCGTCCCGGACGTCGACACCCTCGGCCAGTGCCTGCTCGAGTCGCTCGACGAGCTCGTCGAGACCGCCAGCGGTGCCCGCAAGCGGGCGCCCCGCGGGCGCCGCAAGGGGGAGCGCTCGTGAGCGTGCGCGCCTACCTGCCGACCACCCTGGACCTGCTGGCCCGGTTCCACGCCGAAGCCGCGGTGCCGGTCGACGCCGACCCCATCACCGCCGAGGACGACTCGGAGGAGGCGGAGTACGCCGCGCTGATGACCGCCGCGGACGCCTCGGCCGCGCTCCTCGACGGTCCCGGACGCCGGGTCGTGCTGGTCGCCGAGGTCCCGGCGGGGGCCACGTCGGTGCCCGTGCGGCTCGTGGCGTCCGTGCACGTCGACACCGACGACGACGCGGACCCCGACGACGACCTCGCGTGGTACGCCACCCAGGAGATCCCGGACCTGCTCGCGGGTCGCTAGGGTCGGCCCCATGGACGCGATCACTTCTCCTCCGGCTCCGGTCAACGAGCCGAACCTCACCTACGCCCCGCACAGCCCCGAGCGCGCCGCGCTCAAGGCGGAGCTGGCCCGGCTCGAGGGCAAGCAGCACACGCTGCGTGCCCACATCAACGGCCGACGGCGCAACGGCGGCGGCGCGGAGATCAAGGTCGTCCAGCCGCACGACCACCAGCACGTGCTGGGCACCTTCAAGAACTCCACGGCCAAGGACGCCGAGGCGGCGGTCAAGGCCGCGGCAGCGGCCGCCCCGGACTGGCAGGCGATGTCCTTCGACGACCGCGCCGCCATCATCCTCAAGGCCGCGGACCTGCTGGCCGGCCCGTGGCGGCAGCGGATCAACGCCGCGACCATGCTGGGCCAGTCCAAGACGGCGTTCCAGGCCGAGATCGACTCGGCCTGCGAGCTGATCGACTTCTGGCGCTTCAACGTCCACTACGCGCGCGAGATCCTGACCGACCAGCCGATCGCCAACAGCCCCGGCATCTGGAACCGCACCGACCACCGCCCGCTCGAGGGCTTCGTCTACGCGATCACGCCGTTCAACTTCACCGCCATCGCCGGCAACCTGCCGACCGCGCCGGCGCTGATGGGCAACACCGTGATCTGGAAGCCGTCGCCCACCCAGCAGCTCGCCGCGTCGCTGACCATGGAGCTGCTCGAGGAGGCCGGCATGCCGCCCGGCGTCATCAACATGCTCCCCGGTGACGGCCTCGAGGTCTCCAAGGTCGCGCTCACCCACCGCGACCTCGCGGGTATCCACTTCACCGGCTCGACCCCGACCTTCCAGCACCTGTGGCAGACCGTCGGGACGAACATCTCGGGCTACCGCGCCTACCCGCGGATCGTGGGCGAGACCGGCGGCAAGGACTTCGTCGTCGTGCACCCGTCCGCCGACCCCGACGTCGCCCGCGTCGCGCTGCTGCGTGGCGCCTTCGAGTACCAGGGCCAGAAGTGCTCGGCCGCGTCGCGTGCGTACGTCGCGCGCTCGGTGTGGGACAAGATCAAGGACCAGCTGGTCGCCGACACCGACGGCCTGGCCATGGGTGACGTCACCGACTTCAGCAACTTCATGGGCGCCGTGATCGACGACCGCGCGTTCGCCAAGCACAAGAAGGCGATTGCCCGGGTGCGGGCCAACAAGCACCTCACCCTGCTGGCCGGTGGGCAGACCGACGACTCGGTCGGCTACTTCGTGCGCCCGACGATCGTGCAGTCCACGGACCCGACGGACCAGATGTTCTCCGAGGAGTACTTCGGCCCGATCCTGGCCGTGCACGTCTACGAGGACGACCGGTTCGAGAAGGTCGTGGACCAGATGGAGTCGTTCGCGCCGTACGCGCTGACCGGGGCGATCATCGCGCAGGACCGCTCGGCCGTGGCGTGGGCCCGCAACGCCCTGCGCTTCGCGGCCGGCAACTTCTACGTCAACGACAAGCCGACCGGTGCGGTCGTGGGGCAGCAGCCCTTCGGCGGCGGTCGCGCGTCGGGCACCAACGACAAGGCCGGCGCGGCGGTCAACCTGCTGCGATGGACCTCGCCGCGCTCCATCAAGGAGACGTTCGTGCCCCCGAAGGACCACCGGTACCCCTACATGGACGCCGAGTGACCCTGCTCCACCCCGGGGACCCGACCCCGTTGCACATGGGGTCGCTGCACCCCTACGAGCAGGCCCTGGTCCTGCTGCTCGCGTTCGGTCCGTTCGTGCTCCTCGCGGTGGTCGTCTGGTGGCGCCGCCGCGAGGACCACGAGGACTGACCGGAGGTCAGCGGGCCAGCCACTCCTGGCCGACCTGGTGCTCCTTGGCGAGCGCCTTCTCGATCATGTCCGCGACGAGCTTCTCGATCTTGCCGCCGACGAGCGGGATGGAGACCTTGACGGTGAGGTCGACCACCTCGACGGTGCCGGCCCCCGCCGGGGAGAGCGTGACGCCCCCGGTGATGTCGCCGGGCTTGCCCGGGATCGTCAGGTGCAGGTCGGCGGCGGTGGTCGAGCCCCAGCGCTCGGTCTGGACGATGACGATCTCGTGGCCGACGAACTTCCGGGCGAAGGACGGGAGCGAGGCGGCCGACTGCACCTGCTCGACGACCACCGTGTCGCCCTCCACCGTGGCCGACCCGCGGAGCACGTGCTGGCGGGCCAGCACCTCCTCGCGGAAGGCGACGTCGGCCAGCATGGCGGCGACGGCGTCGGGGCTGGCTTCGTACGCGAGCTCCTTGCGCAACGACGTGGCCATCAGTGGTTCCTGCTCTCGTGTGTGTGCGGCATGCGGGACATCATGGCGGAGGCGGCCGGTCCGGTCACGACCGAATGTCTGGTGGACGAGACATTGACGGCCGACCCCGTGTTGTGGCCGTCACAGCCGGGTCCTAGTGTCGGATCGTGCTCACCACGCTCGAGGACGACAAGGCCGAACTGCTCACCCGCGCCGCCGACGCCGCGCGTCACTCGAAGGGCACGGGGGGACCCGACCACGACCAGGTCGAGGACCTCCTGATCGCCTACTACCGGCACGTCGCCGCCGAGGACCTCGTCGAGCGCAGCCCCGAGGACCTGTACGGCGCGCTGGCCTCCCACCACCGGCTCGCGCAGTCGCGACCGCAGGGCACTGCCGCGGTGCGGGTCGTCACCCCCGGTCCCGCCGACGCCGGCTGGGCGGCGGCCGGACACTCGGTGGTCGAGGTCGTCACCGATGACATGCCCTTCCTGGTCGACTCGGTGACCATGGAGCTCGCCCGGCTCGAGCACAACGTGCACGTGGTCATCCACCCCCAGTTCGAGGTCACCCGCGACATCACCGGTGCCCTGCAGACCGTCGGCGCCGTCGAGGAGGGCGTGGTCGACGAGTCGGCGCCCGACGCCCTCAACGAGTCCTGGATGCACGTCGAGATCGACCGGGTCGTCGACCAGGCCGACCTGACCCTCATCGAGGAGTCCCTGCAGCGGGTGCTGCGCGACGTCCGCGAGTCGGTGGAGGACTGGGAGAAGATGCGCGACCGGGCCCTCGGCGTGGTCGCCGAGCTCGAGTCGGACCCGCCCCCGCTGGACCCGGGCGAGGTGAGCGAGGGTGCCGAGTTCGTCCGGTGGCTGGCCGACGACCACTTCACCTTCCTCGGCTACCGGGAGTACCGCCTCGAGGAGGACGGCGAGGACCTCCTGCTGCGGGCGATGCCCGGCACCGGGCTGGGGATCCTGCGCGCCGACCAGGACATGTCCGAGTCCTTCGGCAAGCTCCCCGGGCTCGTCCGGGAGAAGGCCCGCGAGAAGACCCTGCTCGTGCTGGCCAAGGCCAACTCGCGCGCCACCGTGCACCGCCCGGCCTACCTCGACTACGTCGGCGTCAAGACGTTCGACGCGCAGGGCGAGGTGGTCGGGGAGCAGCGCTTCCTCGGTCTCTTCTCCAGCGCGGCCTACACCGAGTCCGTGGGCCGGATCCCGCTGCTGCGCGAGAAGGTCCGCTCGGTGATGCAGCAGGTCGGCTTCGACCAGCGCAGCCACGCCGGCAAGGCCCTCATGGACACCCTCGAGAACTACCCCCGCGACGAGCTCTTCCACACGCCGCCCGACGAGCTGGCCCCCACGGCGCAAGCCGTCATGTACGCCCGCGAGCGGCGCCAGCTGCGGCTCTTCGCCCGCCGCGACACGTACGGCCGCTACGTGTCGGTCCTCGTCTACCTGCCCCGCGACCGTTACAGCACCACCGTCCGCGAGCGCTTCTCCCAGATCCTCACGGACCGCCTCGGCGGCGACAGCGTCGAGTTCACCGCGCGCGTCAACGAAGCCACCAGTGCGCGGGTCCACTTCGTCGTGCACCCCCGCAAGGGCGAGACCGTCCCCGACGTCGACGTCGCCGACCTCGAGCGCCGGATGATCGAGGCGTCGCGCTCGTGGCGCGACGACTTCACCGCCGCCGTCATCACGGAGTACGGCGAGGAGCGCGGCTCGCGCCTGGCTCGCCGGTGGGTCGCGGCGTTCCCGGAGGCGTACAAGGAGGACTTCAACCCCCGCCAGGGAGCCGCCGACCTCGGCCGGATCGAGGCCATCGAGGGCGACGAGGGCATCGACCTGGCTCTCTTCGAGCAGGTCGACGCCGGTCGCGGCGAGGCCCGGCTCAAGGTGTTCCGCGTCGGCCCCCCGCTCTCGCTGAGCGGGGTGCTGCCGATGCTCTCCTCGATGGGCGTCGAGGTCGTCGACGAACGGCCCTACTCGCTGGAGGGCCTGGGCCGCGAGACCTACATCTACGAGTTCGGGCTGCGCTACGGCCGCCAGCTGCCGGCCACCGCCCGCGACCTCTTCTCCGATGCGCTGCGCGCCGTCTGGGACGGGCGCAACGAGATCGACGGCTTCAACTCCCTGGTGCTCGGCGCCGGGCTGACGTGGCGCCAGGCCACCGTGCTGCGCGCCTACGCCAAGTACATGCGCCAGGGCAACACCCCCTTCGCCCTCGACTACATCGAGGGCGCGCTGGCCAGCAACGTCGACATCACCCGGCTGCTGGTCCAGCTCTTCGAGGCCCGTTTCGATCCCGCCGGCGGCGCGCTGGCCGACGACGAGGACCGCACAGCCCGGGTGGCGAAGGTCGAGGAGCGGCTGGCCCGCGCCCTCGACGACGTGGTCAGCCTCGACCACGACCGCATCCTGCGCTCCTACCTCACCCACGTCCGCGCGACGCTGCGCACCAACTACTTCCAGACCGGCGTCGACGGCGAGCTGCACCCCTACATGAGCTTCAAGCTCGAGCCGTCCTCGATCCCCGAGCTGCCCGAGCCGCGCCCGAAGTTCGAGATCTTCGTCTACTCCCCGCGCGTCGAGGGCGTGCACCTGCGCTTCGGCGCGGTCGCTCGCGGTGGCCTGCGCTGGTCCGACCGACGCGACGACTTCCGCACCGAGGTGCTGGGCCTGGTCAAGGCGCAGATGGTCAAGAACACCGTGATCGTGCCGGTGGGCGCCAAGGGCGGCTTCTTCTGCAAGCAGCTGCCCGACTCCAGCGACCGCGACGCGTGGATGGCCGAGGGCATCGCCTGCTACACCACCTTCATCTCCGGGCTGCTCGACATCACCGACAACCTCGTCGAGGGCGAAACGGTGCCGCCGACCGGGGTCGTGCGCCACGACGGCGACGACTCCTACCTCGTGGTGGCCGCCGACAAGGGCACCGCGACCTTCTCCGACATCGCCAACGGCGTGGCCAAGGACTACGGCTTCTGGCTCGGCGACGCCTTCGCCTCCGGTGGCTCGGTGGGCTACGACCACAAGGCGATGGGCATCACCGCCCGCGGCGCGTGGGTCTCGGTGCAGCGTCACTTCCGCGAGCGGGGCATCGACTGCCAGACGGAGGACTTCACCGCCGTCGGCATCGGCGACATGTCCGGCGACGTCTTCGGCAACGGCATGCTCTGCTCCGAGCACACGCGCCTGGTCGCGGCCTTCGACCACCGCGACATCTTCATCGACCCCGACCCGGACGCCGCGACGTCGTACGCCGAGCGCAAGCGCCTCTTCGAGCTGCCCCGGTCGAGCTGGCAGGACTACGACACCGACCTCGTCTCCGAGGGTGGCGGCGTGTGGTCGCGCTCGCTCAAGTCGATCCCGGTCCACGACGCCGTACGCCGCGCGCTCGGGCTCGCCGACGGGGTCACGTCCCTGACGCCGGCCGAGCTGATGCGGGCGATCCTGCTCGCCCCGGTCGACCTGCTCTGGAACGGCGGTATCGGCACCTACGTCAAGTCGTCGGAGGAGACCCACGGCGATGCCGGCGACAAGGCCAACGACGCCATCCGCGTCAACGGCGAGGACCTGCGGGCCCGGTGCGTGGGCGAGGGCGGCAACCTCGGGCTCACCCAGCTCGGCCGCATCGAGTACGCCCGCCTCGGCGTCGATGGCGAGGGCGGTCGGATCAACACCGACTTCATCGACAACTCCGCCGGCGTGGACACCTCCGACCACGAGGTCAACATCAAGGTCCTGCTCGACAAGGTCGTCGCCGAGGGCGACATGACCGAGAAGCAGCGCAACAAGCTCCTCGCCGAGATGACCGACGAGGTCGCCGAGCTGGTGCTGCGCGACAACTACGAGCAGAACCTCGCGCTGGCCAACGCCAGCGCCCACGCGGCGCCGCTGCTGCACGTCCACGAGGACTGGATGAAGCAGCTCGAGCAGCGCGGGGTGCTCAACCGCGACCTCGAGGCGCTGCCCACCTCACGTCAGGTGCGTCGCCGCCTCGACCGCGGCCAGGGCCTGTCGGTGCCCGAGCTGTCGGTGCTGCTCGCGTGGACCAAGATCGTGCTCGCCGACGAGCTGCTGGCCTCCGACCTGCCCGACGACCCCTACCTGCGCGAGGACCTGCTCGCCTACTTCCCCGGGCGGATGCACGCCGACCACGTCGGCGCCATGGAGGAGCACCCGCTGCGCCGGCAGATCATCGTGACCCAGGTGGTCAACGACCTCGTCAACGGTGCGGGCATGACCTTCTGGCCGCGGCTGGCGGGGGAGACCGGCGCCTCGCCGGCGGACCTCACCCGTGCCAACTTCGTGGCCCGTGAGATCTTCGGCTCGCTGTCCCTGCGCCAGGAGATCGCGTCGTACGACAACGCAGTGCCGGCCGAGCGCCAGACGCGGATGCGGATCGAGATGCGCACGCTCGTCGAGCGCGCCTCGCGGTGGCTGGTCAACAACCGTCGACCTCCCCTCGACTCGCAGGCGACCGTCGACTTCTTCCGCGAGCGCGTGCAGTCCGTGATGGCCGAGCTGCCGGGGCTCATGAGCGGTCGCGAGGCCGACGGCTTCGAGGCCCGCCGCGACCGCCTCACCAGCCAGGACGTCCCCGAGGAGCTCGCCACCCGGGTGGCCGTGCTGTCGCCGGCGTACGCCCTGCTCGGCATCGTCGAGACGGCCGAGGAGCAGTCGCTCGAGCCGGTCCAGGTGGCACGGGTGCACTTCGCCCTCGGCGAGCGCCTCGGGCTGCCCGCCCTGGTCGACCGGATCTTCGCCCTGCCGCGCGACGACAAGTGGCAGACGATGGCCCGCGCGACGCTGCGCGACGACCTCTACGCCGTGCACCAGCAGCTCACCGCCGCCGTGCTCTCGACCACCGACGCCGACGACTCGGCGGCCGGTCGGGTGGCCGAGTGGGAGGACGCCGACGCGGAGCTGATCGGGCGGGCCGCAGCGACCCTGGACCAGATCTGCCGCGACGAGGCGGACCTGGCCCGGCTCTCGGTCGGCCTGCGGGTGGTGCGGACGCTGCTCACGCGCTGACGCCGCTAGCCTCGGCGGATGGGAGCGATCGAGGTCAGCGGCCTCACGATGGCCTACGGGGAGGTCCGGGCGGTCGACGACGTCTCCTTCGAGGTCGCTGACGGCGAGTTCTTCGGGATCATCGGGCCCAACGGAGCGGGCAAGACGACCACCCTGGAGATCATCGAGGGGCTGCGCCGGCCCGACTCCGGCGAGGTGCTGCTCCTCGGCGAGCGACCGTGGCCCCGCAATCCCGGGTTGCTGCCGCGGATCGGCGTCCAGCTGCAGGCGTCGTCGTTCTTCGAGCGGCTCACCGCGCGCGAGCAGATCCACACCTTTGCGTCGCTGTACGACGTCCCGCGCACCGTCGGCGACGAGTGGCTGGAGCGCGTCGGGCTGGTCGACAAGGCGGACACCCGCGTCGAGGACCTCTCCGGCGGGCAGCACAAGCGCCTCTCCATCGCGTGCGCCCTCGTCCACGATCCCGAGGTGGTGTTCCTCGACGAGCCGACCGCGGCGCTGGACCCGCAGGCCCGCCGTAACCTCTGGGACCTGCTGTCCGGCCTCAACGACTCCGGGCGCACCGTCGTGCTGACGACGCACTACATGGACGAGGCAGAGGTCCTGTGCGACCGGGTGGCGATCCTGGACCAGGGCCGGCTCCTCCAGCTCGACTCCCCGCAAGCCCTCGTCCGCGGCCTGCGGAGGTCGACCCGGATCACCGTGCCGGGCGACGCCGCCGGCCTGGACGGCGTACCCCACGTCGAGCGCCTCGAGCAGACCCGCGACGGCGTGGAGATCACCTCGGCGCAGCCCGGCGCCGTCCTCGATGCGCTCGCCGGGCTCGGGCGCCTGCACGGCATCTCGGTGACCAGCGGCACCCTCGAGGACGTCTTCCTCGAGGTCACCGGGCGGGAGTACCGCGCATGACCTCCTTCGTCACCCTGAGCACCGCGATCCTCAAGGGCTTCCTGCGGGACCGGGCGTCGGTCTTCTTCGCGATGGTCTTCCCCCTGATGTTCCTGGTGCTGTTCGGGGGCATCTTCGGCGACCAGGAGCAGTCGCGGCTCGACCTGGTCCAGGTCGGCCCGGTGGCGCTCCTCGACGAGATGCCCGCCGAGTCCCGGGCCGCCTTCGACGCGACCTTCGCCGTGGAGCGCGGCGACGACCTCGACGCGGCCATCGAGGAGGTGCGCAGCGGTGACGTGGACGTCGTGGTGGAGATGCAGGGCAACGAGCTCGTCGCCCACTACACCCGCACCGACCAGGTCGGCTCGGCGATCGTCCAGGGCTCGCTGCGCGCCTTCGTCGACGGCACCAACGTCGCCCTGACGGGCCAGCCCCCGACGTTCACGCTGCGCACCGAGGCCGTGGAGGATGACTCGCTCAAGGCCATCGCCTACGTCACGCCGGGACTGCTCGGGTGGGCCGTGGCGATGAGCGCGGCCTTCGGCGCCGCTGCGACCCTCAACGGCTGGCGCACGTCGGGCCTGCTGCGCCGCCTCCAGCTCGCGCCCGTCAGCACCCGCACGCTGGTCTCCGCCCGGGTGGCGGTCACGCTCGGTGTCGCACTCGTGCAGATGGCGATCTTCCTCGGCATCGGGGTGGCCCTCTTCGACCTCACGCTGACCGGTGCGTGGCCGGCCGCGATCCCGCTGCTGGTCGTCGGGACGCTGTGCTTCATGGCCATCGGGCTGCTCGCCGGTGCCGTCGCCAAGACGACCGAGGGCGCGGTCAACATGGCCAACTTCATCGTGCTGCCGATGGCGTTCCTGTCCGGCTCGTTCTTCCCGCTGGAGGGGGCGCCGGGGTGGCTGCAGGGCTTCTCGTTGCTCCTTCCGCTGCGCCACCTCAACGACGGGATGACCGACGTGATGGTGCGCGGTGACGACTGGACGGCGGCACTCGTCCCGATGGGGATCCTCGCGGCCTTCGCGGTCGCGGTGACCCTGCTGGCGGCGCGGTTGTTCCGCTGGGAGACGACCTGAGTCGCGGGTCCCGCCGAAACCTCCCGACCGGGGACAACCGGGAGGACCCCCACCGCCATCTGAAGGGCATGGACAGCAACGGGGTCGAGACGGCGACGATCGGCCGGGGGAGGAGCGCGGAGTCGCACGAGCGCGACTTCCCGGCGTACTTCACCGCCACCTGGCCGCGGATGTACCGCACCGCGCTCGCCATCACCGGCGACCGGGCCTCGGCCGAGGACGCCTGCCAGGCCGCCTTCGCCAAGGCGTACGCCGCGTGGTCTCGCGTCTGCGCCGCCGACCACCCCGACGCCTACGTGCGTCGGATGGTCGTCAACGAGGTGCTGGGCACCCGGCGGTCGGCGTGGTGGCGCCGCGAGCGACCGCACGCCGACGTCGGCGAGCCACCGCCCCAGCCGTCCTTCGACGACGGCGTGGCAGACCGCAGCACCCTGTGGGACGCCGTGGCAGCGCTGCCGCCCCGGCAGCGCGCGGTCATCGTGCTGCGCTACTACGAGGACCTCAGCGAGGAGCAGATCGCGGCCGCCCTCGGGTGCTCGCGCGGCACCGTCAAGTCGCAGGCGTCCGCCGCCCTCGGCAACCTCCGCCGCACCACCGGTGCGGCCCTCGACGAAGGAGACCTGGCATGAGCACCGACCTGCGCGACGCGCTCGCCGACCGTCTCGACCGCGTGACGCCGCCCCCGGGCGACCTGGTCGCGGTGGTGCGCGACGGCCGCCGGATCCGCAACCGGCGCCGGGCCGTGGCCGCGGGTGCCGTGGCGGCCGCGCTCGTGGTGGGCGGCCTGGCCGTCACCCAGCTGGTGGGTCCGTCCGACCAGAGGGCCGGGAAGGGCGACGTGGCGACCGACCCGGTGGTCGGTGCCGCCGACGGGCTGCGGGCGTACGCCGATCCCGGGGGCGACCTGCGCTACGGAGGTCTGCGGGTGCCGACCTCGCAGGTCCCCGGCTTCGACACCGACGCCGCCGCGACCCCCGAGGGCATCGTGTACTACGACGCCGGGTTCCCGGAGCTGTTCGGCCTCGACGGAAAGATCCACTCCCTGGTGCCGGGTCCGGTCGACGGGCGCGCGGACTTCCATCCGACGGTCAAGGCGGACTCCACGTCGTCCCGCGTGGCCGTGGCGATCGAGCGCGACGGCGTGCCTCGCATCTACGTCGTCGACACCGAGGCGGTCGCGGTGGTCGACGCCATCAACGTTGTCTGCGACTCCTGCGACGTGGTCATCGACGCCTTCGACGACGGGGCGGTCTTCTTCCGTGACGGCAACGGCACCTCGGTGTGGGACCTCGACGGCAACTTCGGCCGTCCCTTCGCCGGGCCCGGGACGAGGATCGCCGACGTCCGCAACGGCGTCGTGCTCTACGACGGTGACGTGCCCGAGCCCGAGCCGGGGGTGGGCCAGCGCGACTACACCTACGTCCCCGGAGCCATCGACTCCCAGCTCACCCACGACGGGGCCCACGTGCTCGCCTGGTCGAGCACCCTGGCCCCCACGGGTGCGGGCGACCCGCTCCGGCTGTCGGTCACCGAGGAGGAGGGCGCGACGAACTGGACCGTCGACACCGACGGCTCGGTCCTGGTCGCGTCGCGGGCGGGCAGCGCGACGAAGGTCTCCGACTGCGACCCCGTCACGGGTGCCTGCGACGAGGTCGAGGTGCTGGAGGTCAGCGGCGGCGACCTCGGGTTCCTCGGCAACGACATGTGAGGTCCTGATCCTGGTGTCCGGGCCGTCGTGCTGGTCTAGGATCCCCGGCATGATGACCAGGGGGATGGTCGTGGCGGGTGCGCTCGTCGCATCGACGCTCACGACGGCGCACGGAGCAGGCGCGGCGGTGGTGCAGGACCCGCAGGGTCCCTGCTTCTCGACCGGCAGCGACGACTTCGACCGGGTCGTTGTCAAGCGCAAGCCCGTGCGGACCAGGTCCGGGGAGCGGGTGGCCGACCTGCGCATCGTGGCCGGCCACTTCCACCTCAACAGCTCGGGCGGGGTGGACAGCACGGGTGAGTACTGGTGCGTCGACCTCGTGCCGGCACGGGACTTCGCCCGCCGCAACCCGAGGATCACCGGTACGTTCACCCAGTACGGCCACGACCAGGGACTCGCCCAACGCGGATTCGAGGACTACCTCTACTGGACGGGCTCCTCGCCGTCGATGAGCAGCGACGCACTCGCTGTGGAGGTCCGGATCGAGGGTCGACGCCTCCGCGCCCACCGCCTGGTGCGCGCGACGTTCCCGGAGCTCCCGCCACTCGACTGATGGGCAGCGGCGACGGACGGAACCCACCGCATAGGGTCGGCGCCGTGAGCCTGCTCCTCCAGACCCCACGCGCCCGGATCACCCGGCTGACCCGTCGCCTCACCGGTGCGGAGAGCCCGTTGTACGGCGCGACCTTGATGCTGACCGGTGCCTCCTCGGGCATCGGCGAGGCGACGGCGTACGCCGCGGCACGCCGCGGTGCGCACGTCCTGCTGGTCGCCCGGCGGGCCGACGAGCTCGAGCGGGTGCGACGGGCGATCGTCGCCGACGGCGGCCGCGCGACGGCGTACACCGTGGACCTCACCGACGGCGACGCCGTCGACGCCCTGGTGGCCGAGGTGCTCCAGCGGCACAGCGCCGTCGACTACCTGGTCAACAACGCCGGGCGCTCGATCCGTCGATCCCTCGAGCTGTCCTACGACCGCTTCCACGACTTCGAGCGGATGATGGCCGTCAACTACCTCGGGCCGGTCCGGCTGACGATGGGGCTGCTCCCGGCCATGCGGGCCCAGCGCTTCGGCCACGTGGTCAACATCGTGACCTGGGGCAACCAGATCAAGGCGCCCAAGTTCGCCGCCTACATCGCCGCCAAGAGCGCCCTCGACGTCTTCGGCCGGATCCTGGGCCGGGAGGCGTACTTCGACAACGTCACCTGCACCAACGTGCGGGTCGGGTTGGTCGCGACCCCGATGATCGGGCCGACCGAGGCCTACGCGGGCCGGCGGGCGGAGAGTCCCGAGCACTGCGCCGAGCGCATCGTGCGGGCCCTCGAGGACCGCCCGATCACGGTCAACGGGCTGATCGGGTCGACGGCCGAGGTGCTCAACCTGCTGGCCCCCCGGCTGACCGACCGCGTCATCGCAGAGCTGTCACGCCGTAGCCCCGACTCCGCCGCCGCGCGGGGCGAGGCTCCCGCCGACACGCGGACGTACGCCGCCCGCTGACCGCCCTCGCCGGAGCGGTGCGCCAGCCACGTTCCTGAGCGCGCCGCGGTGGCTCAGGCACCCCTCGTACGCCGCGTCGCGCGCGCCACGCGGGCGGGCGGTGCCCGGGCCACCTGCCCGGGCGCGGGAATGTCGCCTGCTCACCGCTCGCGGGGGAGTGGGGCGAGTGCCACGAGTGTGCGTGGATGCACCGTGCGCGCCGCGGGAACGGTGCAACCACGCACACTCGTCAGCGGATCAGCTGGCCTTCTTGGCCGCGGTCTTCTTCGCCGGGGCCTTCTTGGCGGTCTTCTTCGCCGCAGTCTTCTTGGCCGGGGCCTTCTTCGCGGTCGACTTCCTGGCCGCGGTCTTCTTCGTGGGCTTCTCGTCTTGGTGGGATTCGGAGTCCTCGTCGGCCGGGGCCTCGCCCCGGGCGGTCTTCGCCGCCGCCACCGACTTCTGGAGCGCGGCGAGCAGGTCGACGACCTCGCCGGAGGTCTTGGTGGAGCGCTCGGTGCGCTTGACCTCGCCGCCCTCGATCTTGGCCTTGACCAGTGCCTCGACCGCGCCGGCGTAGTCGTCCTCGAACTCCGAGGCGTCGAAGTCGCCGGCCAGGGTCTCGACGAGCATGTGCGCCATCTTGACCTCGGTGTCCTTGACGTCACCGACCTCGACGTCGAAGTCGGGCACCCGGACCTCGTCGGGCCACATCATCGTCTGGAGCACGATGACGTCGCCGCGCTCGGTCTGGCGCACGCGCAGCACCGCGACCGAGGTCCGCTGCCGCAGGGCCACGGTCACCACGGCCATCCGGTCGGCGTCCTTGAGGGCCTGGCGCAGCAGGGCGTAGGGCTTGGCGCCGGACTTCTCCGGCTCGAGGTAGTAGGACTTCTCGAAGAGCAGCGGGTCGATCTGGTCGCTCGGCACGAACTTCTCGACGGCGATCTCGCGCGACGACGTCGCCGGGAGCTCGGCCATGTCGTCGTCGCTGAGGATGACCATCTCTCCGTCCTCGGTCTCGTAGCCCTTGGCGATGTCGGAGTAGGGCACCTCCTCGCCGTCGAGGCTGCAGACCCGCTGGTACTTGATGCGGCCGCCGTCCTTGGCGTGCACCTGGCGGAAGGACACGTCGTGGGACTCGGTCGCGGCGTACAGCTTGACGGGGACGCTCACCAGACCGAAGGAGACGGCTCCCTTCCAGATCGCTCGCATGGGGTAAGCATGTCCCATGCGTCCGATGCTCGCCACCAAGGCGGACCGCCTCCCCACCGGCGAGGGCTGGTCGCACGAGGTGAAGTGGGACGGCGTCCGGATCCTCGCCGACGTCCGCGAGGGCAGCGGTGGTCGCGCCCGGCTGCTCACCCGCAACGGCAACGACGCCTCGATCGCGTGGCCCGACGTCCACGACAGCCCCCTCGGTGACCGGGACCTGCTCGTCGATGGGGAGGTCATCGGGCTCAACGCCGAGGGGCTGCCCGACTTCGGGGTCCTGCAGGAGCGGATGCACGTCCGCTCCGCGACCTCCGCGGCCCGGCTCGCCGAGCGGGTCCCCGCGACGTACATGGTCTTCGACCTGATCCGCCTCGACGGCGAGGACCTCACCGCCCGACCGCTCTCCGAGCGTCGCGAACTCCTGGAGGGGCTGGGGCTGTCCGGCACGTGGCAGGTGCCGGCGTCGTACGACGACGGGGCGATGCTCCTCGACGCCACCCTCCAGCAGGGGCTCGAGGGCGTGGTGAGCAAGCGGCTCTCGTCCCGCTACACCTTCGACGCGCGCAGCCCGCACTGGGTCAAGCTCGCGCACCGGCACCGGTTCTCCTACGTCGTCGCCGGCTGGCGACCGCAGGAGGGCACCAGCGACCGGCTGGCCGCCCTGCTGGTGGGCGAGCCGACGCCCGAGGGCCTGATGTACCGCGGCCGGGTCGGCAGCGGCATCGGGGGCGCGGCCAGCCGCCTGCTCACCGACCTGCTGGCCGGCTCCGAGCGCGACTCCAGCGCGTTCGCCGACGAGGTCCCGCGGGTCGACGCCACGGGCACCCGCTGGGTGGAGCCGATCGTGGTGGTGGACGTCGACACCCACAGCCGGACGCCGGGCAAGCGGCTGCGGCAGCCGTCGTACCGGGGCGTCCGCTCCGACCTGAGTCCTGACGACCTGACGGAGGACCCCGCGTGAGGACCCTGCTCGCCGTGCTGCTGCTCGCGCTGCCGCTGGCCCCCGCGCAGGCAGCCGCCCCGGCCCCGTCCGCGCTGGTCCTCGACGGCGTGCGCGTCGCGGCCGGCCCGACCACCACCCAGGTCGTGACGGTCAACCACACCGCCGGCCACCGGGCGCGGGTGACCTACTGGCGCCTCGTCGCGGGGGAGTGGGTGGCGCGGAGGCGCACCGACGACGGGCGCACCGGCTACGGCGGGCTGGTCGCCGGCGACCGGCGGGTGCAGGGCACCGGCACCACCCCGCTGGGCACCTACGGCCTGCTCTCCGTCTTCGGCACCCACCCCCGTCGTGACGCGGGGGCGCTCGACTACCGCCGCATCCGCCGCGGCGACCACTGGGTCCAGGACAACGCGTCGCCGCACTACAACCGCTACCGCAACCAGCGCCAGGGCGGCTTCCGTTGGTGGTTGCCGTCGTCGGACCCCAACTCGTCGGAGCGGTTGACCGACTACCGCCGGCCCTACGAGTGGTCGATCGTCACCGGCTTCAACGTCGAGCAGGTGCGGCACCGCGGCTCGGGGATCTTCCTGCACGTCAACGGCCGTGGTGCGACGGCCGGCTGCGTGTCCGCGCCACGCCGCTTCCTGCGCGCGCTCGTACGCCGCCTCGACCCGGCCGCCGCTCCGGTGATCGCGATCGGCCGCTGATGGCCGAGATGCAGGTCGACGTCGAGGGCCGCACCCTGACGATCAGCAACCTCGACAAGGTGCTCTACCCGCGCACCGGCACGACCAAGGGCGAGGTGCTCAACTACTACGCGACCGTCTCCGGGGTGCTGCTCCCGCACCTGCGCGACCGGGCGGTGACCCGGATCCGCTGGCCGCACGGGGTGGAGGGCTCCAGCTTCTTCGAGAAGAACAGGCCCGCCGGCACCCCGTCGTGGGTGCGCACCGCCAGCGTGCCGACGACGGGCAGCCGGGCCCAGTCGGACCGCGACACCCTCGACTTCCCGATCTGCGACGACCTCGCCACCCTCACCTGGCTCGCCAACCTCGCCGCCCTCGAGCTGCACGTGCACCAGTGGACGGTCACGAGGGCCGGCCGACCGCGCAAGCCCGACCGCCTCGTCATCGACCTCGACCCTGGCGAGCCGGCGAGCCTGCACGAGTGCTGCCGGGTGGCCCTGCTGGTCCGCGACGCCCTGGCCGAGCGCGACCTCGCGTGCAGCCCGGTCACCAGCGGCAGCAAGGGCCTCCACCTGTACGCCGCGCTGCCCCGCCAGCTCGACAGCGACGGCACCACCGCACTGGCCAGGGAGGTGGCCGAGGAGCTCCAGGCGGCGCACCCCGCGCTCGTCACGGCGACGATGACCAAGGCCAAGCGGCCCGGCAAGGTGTTCCTCGACTGGTCGCAGAACTCCGGCTCCAAGACCACGATCTCGCCCTACTCGCTGCGCGGCCGGGCGCTGCCCACGGTCGCCACCCCGATCACGTGGGACGAGGTGGAGGAGGGCGCCGAGGACCCCGTCGGTCTGGACCAGTTCCGCTTCGAGGAGGTCCTCGAGCGGGTGCAGGACCACGGCGACCTGTTCCTGCCCTGAGGTCGGTGCCACGATGGGCCGGGTGACGACGAGCCCGCCGCGGTCCTCGTCCGGACCGCCCGCCCGGCAGCGGGGTCCGGTACGCCGCTGGGCGCGCGCCCGGCCCGCCGACGTGGTGGACGTGTTCGTCTACGTCGTGGTCCTCAACCTGGCCGTCGAGTACGTCCCCTCGGTCATCAGCGAGGGCTTCACCCTGTCGTTGCTGACGGCCGTCCTCCTCAAGGTGACCCTCGAGGTCGTGCTCGGGTTGAAGGGCGCCGTGCTCACCCGGCTGCGCGCCGCCACGACCCCGGTCGGCAAGTCCGTCGCCGCCCTGGCCCTGTGGGCGGTCGCAGCCGGGAGCAAGCTGGTCGTCCTGTGGCTGGTGGACGTGGTCTTCGGCGACGCCGTGAGCCCTCGGCGGCTTCGTCCCGGTGACCCTGCTCGTGGTCGCCCTGCTGGTGTCCCGGTCGGCCGTCCGGGGCCTGCTGTACGACGTCCCGGAGACGACCTGACGCCTCGCCTGGCGGCGTACCCCGGGGGTGTCCCGAGGCCCCCTGAGCCGGGTGGGACTGCTGTTACCGAACGGTGGAGCAGATGTGTGGTCCACGTGTGCCCTCGGTGGGAGCGACGTGACGGCCCCCTCCCTACGTTGGTCCTGTCGACCTCGGTCGGCACCCAAGCAACCGTGGTGGGTTGGGACTGCCCGGCCGACGGACCCCCTTCGTCGGCCGGGCCATCCAGCTCCGGCAGCGGTTGCCCGCGACGACAGCCTCCCGAGGCCGAGGACACCGCCCATGCTGTTAGCCGAGCTCGACGAGCCCGTCGCAACTATGCTCGCGGACATGGCACAGGTACTGGTCGTCGAGGACGAAGAAGACATCGCGTTTCCGCTCGTCCGCACGTTGGAGCGCGAGGGCTACGAGGTCACCTGGGTGCCCAGCGGTCGTGAGGCGCTCGCGCACCTCGCATCGGCGTCGGCCGACATCCTCATCCTCGACCTCGGCCTGCCCGACATGGACGGCCTCGACGTGTGCCGCGCCGCCCGCGACGGCGGCTTCGAGGGCGGGATCATGATCGTCACCGCGCGTGCCGGCGAGCTCGACCGCGTGGTCGGCCTCGACTTCGGTGCCGACGACTACCTCTCCAAGCCCTTCGGCCTCGCCGAGCTCCAGGCCCGGGTCCGCGCCCTGCTGCGACGAAGCCAGGCCAACGCCGCGCCGGCCGACGAGCCGGAGATCGACCCGTCCGCGCTGCGCATCGACACCGACGCCCGCCGGGTGATGCTGGCCGACGCCGAGGTCGCGCTGACCGCCAAGGAGTTCGACGTGCTCGCGCTCCTCGCCGCCCACCGCGACAAGGTCGTGCCTCGCGAGCAGCTGATGAGCGAGGTGTGGGACGAGAACTGGTTCGGCTCCACCAAGACGCTCGACGTCACCATCGGCCGCCTGCGCAACAAGCTGGAGGAGGCCGGGTCCTCCGACCGGGTCATCGCCATCCGCGGGGTGGGCTTCCGCCTCGAGGGCGGGGACTGACCCATGCGTGAGAGGCTCACTCTCGCCTTCGTGGGCCTCGCACTCGTGATCATCGTCGTGGCCGGGGCGGTCCGTGCCATGACCCTCGGCGACGTCGTCCACGCCTCGGAGACCGACGACCTGCAGCAGCAGTCGCTCGTGGTCGGCCGGGTCGTGGAGGGACTCGAGCAGTCCGGCCGTCCCGTCGACGCCGCGTCCCTGTCCGACCTCGTGGCGCCCCACGTCCGCCTGATCGTGGAGCGGTCCGGCCAGGACGACGTCGTCGTGGACGGCGCCGGCTTCGACGCCGATGCCCAGGACGTGAGCGCCTCGAGCGACGTCGGCGACGCCACGGTGACGCTCGTGCAGGACGAGACCGTCACCGCCGCGGTCCTGGACTCGGCGCGGGGACCGCTGATCGCGCTCATGGTGGGACTGCTCGCCCTCGCGGCCGTCCTCGGCCTGGCCATGGCCTCCGCCCTGTCGCGGCCCTTCCGCGACCTGGCCGAGTCGGCCGCCGCCCTGGGTCGTGGTCGCTTCGACATCGAGCCGCCCCGCTCCCGCATCCCCGAGGTCGTCTCGATCTCGGACTCGCTGCGCGCCAGCTCGCAGCGCCTCCAGAAGTCCCTGCGCCGCGACCGCGACTTCTTCCACCACGCCTCGCACGTGCTGCGCACCCCGCTCACCGGCATGCGGCTCGAGCTCGAGGAGCTCACCCTGCGACGCGACCTCGACCCCGACGTGCGGCGTACGACGGCGCGCTGCCTGTCCGACGTCGAGCGCCTCGACAGCACCATCGCCGAGCTGCTGGACTTCGCCCGTGGCCGCGCCCTGGTCGAGGGCGCCGAGGTCAGCCTGCTCGCACTCGGCTCCCACATCGCCCAGCGGTGGCGCGGCCTGCTGCCCGAGAACCGCGAGGTCAAGGCGTTCGTGGACAGCGGGCCCGAGATGCTGCTGACCCCCGGCCCGGTCGAGCAGCTCCTCGACAGCGTGCTGCGCGACGTCACCGAGTCCGGCTCCGGCCCGGTGATGATCCGCTTCGCCGGCCAGGACGAGCACGTCCGGGTCACCGTCCGCTCGGGCTCGACCACGGCGTACGTCGCCGGCACCGGCTCCCTGGCCGTCGCCACCCAGCTGCGGGCCAACGCCGACGCCGCCCGCACCATCACCGAGGTGCTCGGCGGGCGCTACACGGGCGACGCCACCGTCGACCAGCTCGAGATCCTGCTGCCACGCCGCTGAGGCTCCGGCGCACCGGTCCCGCGCCCCCGATTCCCGCCGGGTAGTTGGGGACGATCTGGTGGGCCGACCCGCGGTCTCGCCCACGACTTCGTCCCCGACTACCCCGGGACGCGGGTCCAGGTCAGGTCGAAGTCGTGCTCCCAGGTCGCGCCGTCGTCGTGGGACTTCGACCAGGCGGCGTCGATCCGGGACCCGTCCCCGCTGATGCGACCCTCGAAGCGCTGGTGGAAGCCCGGGTCCTCCCGGTGCTGCACCCACAGCCGGTCGGCGTACGTCATGGCGTAGATGCGGGACACGCCGCGCTCGTCGGCGTAGAGCACCGTGTAGTCGTCGCGGTCGTCGTTGCGCCCGACCACCGAGGTGGAGTCGGGCGGTCCCTCGCCGAACGACGAGCGCAGCACGAGGAAGAAGTCGTCGAGCCACTCGACGCGGGTCTCGCCGACGAGGGACTGCCCCTCGTCGAGCCAGTCGGCCGCGGTGAGCTCCACGCGCCAGGTGCCGAGGAGGATCGTCAGGTCGGACAGTGCGGGGTTGGTCATCGTCCCGAGGCTAGCCGCCGATCGTCCTGCCCTCCAGCGTCGTACGCCGTCCTCGGCGACCTCGACGGGCCGGTAGTTGGGGATGATCTGGTGGGCCGACCCGCGGTCTGACCTACGACATCGTCCCCAACTACCCCGAGGCTGGGCCCTCGTTCGGGTAGTCCGTGACGGACGGACCCCTGATGGGCTCGAGGTGGGGTCCGATCGTCACGGACTACCCCGGAGAGGGCGACGTACAGCGGTTCACCGGTCGAGCGCAGCATCCTGCAGGGAGGCGAGCTCGGCGTCGAAGAACGCGATCAGCTGCTCGGGGTCCGGCACGGTGGCGGCATCGACCTTGAAGCCGATCCGGACGGTGTCGGCGTAGCTGAAGATGCACACGCCCAGCGTCTGGCCACCCGACCCGGGCACCCAGCCGAGGACCCCGGTGACCTCGACCCCCGCGAGGTAGCGGGGTTCGGTCGGTCCCATCACGTTGGTGGTGACGCCGATGGCCTTGCCGGCGAAGAAGTCGACGAGCGGCTTCTCGATGGCGTGGAGGTGCCCGATGCCCTCCGCCATGGCCGAGGTGATGAAGACCTCCGGCGACTGCTTGATGTGCGCCATCCGGCGGTGCACCTCGTCGAGGCGTTGCAGCACCGACATCTCGGCCGTGGGCAGGTGGAGCATGACGAGGGCGAACTTGTTGCCGAGCTCGCGGGGCAGCGGCTGGTCCACGGGCCGGATGTTGACCGGGACCATCGTCGTGAGGTGGTCGACCGCCTCGTCGAAGGAGTCCAGGTAGCGCGCGAGCGCACCCGAGAGCGCGGCGATGAGCACGTCGTTGACGGTGCTCCCGGTGCTGCGGCCGATGGCCTTGACCTCGGCGAGCGGGTGGGGCTGGGACCAGGCCAGCCGTTTGGCCACGCCGGGGTCGCGGCTCAGCAGGGTCTCGGGGAGTACGTCGAGCAGGAGCTTGCGGGTCACCGCGAGGCCCTGGAGCGCCGTGCCCGGGACCCGCGGCAGGCTCAGGGTGCTCCGCACCAGTCCGGTGGCCAACGAGACGAGGGACCGTCCCCCCTGGGGAGCGCGGGGCGCCCGGTCCGGATGGCCGTCGGGCGACGGGTCGGTGAGCGTCAGCATCACCTGCGCCAGCGCCATCCCGTCGGCCATGGCGTGGTGCAGGCGGGTGAAGACGACCGAGCCCTCGCCGTACCCGTCGACGAGCCACGCCTCCCACAACGGTCGGCTCCGGTCCAGGGGCCGGCTGACCTTGGACTCGAGGAAGGCACGCAGCTGGGCGGGGCCGCCCGGCCTGCGCAGCTTGGCGTGGTGGAGGTGGTGGGACAGGCTGAAGTCGGGGTCGTCCTCCCAGCCCGGCAGGTCCCAGGGGCGGGCCGGGTCGACGGGCCGCTGGTGGAAGACGGGGTAGGTGTCGACCAACCGCTCCTGGATGGTGTCCTTCAGGCGGGCCCAGTCCAGCGGCTGCTCGGTCCACATGATCCCGTCGATCACCATCAGGTGGTTGGGGCGGTCCGCGTGCAGCCACATGGCGTCGGCGCCGCCCATCGTGCGGCGGGTCCCGGTGGTCATGACTGCGCTCCGGCCGCCAGGGCGAGGTCGCGGACCCGGGCGATGTCGTCGGGGGTGTGGACGCCGTTGACGCCGGAGATGGTGGCCAGCCGCATGCCGTGCTTGAGCCCGAGCCGGTAGATCTCCTTGACCTTCTCCCACTCGATGTTGCGGCCGACGGTGAAGGTCTCGTACCGCCCCTCCAGCGCCAGGACCACCGTCTCCGCGAGGCACGCGTAGGCGACGTTCTTGGGGAGCCCGATGTCGCGCATCTGCACGTCGCCCGGCAGCTCGATCTCACCGGACTCGATGACGAGTACGTCGGGGCGCTTGGCGACGTCCTCGGCCGACAGGTCGAGGGGGCGGGCGACGTCGGTGATCACGCAGCCGGGCTTGACGGCCATGATGTCGAGGACCCGCTTACCGGCGCCCGAGGTGGCCGTGACGATCAGGTCCATGTCGGGGAGGGCCTCGTCGGGGGTGGCCGCGATGTGCACCTCGGCGCCCGGGTGCTCCCGCTCGATCAGCTCCTTGAGCGCCAGCAGCTTGGCCGACTCCGGCGAGACCAGCCACAGCCGGGCCTCGGCGACGGCGAGGAGCCGAGCGCAGACCGACCCGATGGCCCCCGTGGCCCCGACGACCATCGCGTTTCCGCGCAGGGCACCGTCGGCGTCGACCTCGGCCAGGCCGAGCTGGCGCAGCGCCTCGTGGGCGGCCCACAGTGCGCCCGAGGCGCTGTAGCTGTTGCCGGTCGTCACGGGCAGCGGGGCCTGCCGTGCGACCGTCACCCCGGCGTCGCCGACGACCTTGGTGAACGCCCCCAGTCCCATGATCTGCGCCCCGAGCTTGCGGGCGGTGTCCGCCGCGACGAGGAGGCGCTTGTAGGTGAACTCCGGGCTGTGGGCCATCATCTCGTGCGGTGTGCCCCCGACGGAGATGAGCCAGCCCTCCGCCTCGGCGCCGGTGGGGGAGGTGATGCCGGTGACGTGGCTGTAGGTGAAGGGCGGGCTGTAGGCCACGGCCTTCTCGACCAGGTCCATCACCGGGGCCGGCGCGATGCGCGAGATGGTGCGCAGCGGCTCGACGTTGCGCAGGTACTGCTGCGACAGCGGGTGGATGACGAACGCGAACCGGCTCTTCCGACGGGGCCCGTTGGGCTGGAGCAGTCGTGGCTCCAGCCCGGCGGAGACGATCATGTCGAGAAGGTCGTCGTGGGTGAGCGTGCTGGCCCGGTGGACCGACGCCGTCATCAGCGCCTCCAGGGTGGCCGCGTTGACCGTCACGCCGTCGAACGGTTGCGGCGTTACGTCGACGACCAGGTCCACACCCCGGTCACCCAGGTCGGCCAGCCGGTCCGGCGAGGTCTCCGAGGTGATGAGGGTCTTGCCCGCCAGGTCCTCGAGCCCGAAGCCGGTCAGCTCGTCGTACGTCGCGACGAGGACGTCGCAGTCGCGTGCCGCCTTGCGGGCCAGCGCGTGCGCGGCCAGGTGGCCCGGCGCGGCGGCCTGCGTCCGCACTCCGTCGGGGACGAGGCGCAGGGCCAGCCCGGTCGCGCCGCCCACGGCGTCGGCGGCGAGCCCCAGCACCGGGTTGGTGTGCAGGCGGTCCGGCAGGCCCAGGCGCAGCAGCGGGTCGGCGTGCTGGACGTTGTTGGTGTGCTCGCGCAGGATCCGGACCGTGCGGTCGTGGTGCCGGCCGCCGAGCACGACGGTCCGGGCGTTGGTGAAGTAGCCCGGCATCTCGGTCTCGACGCGCCGCACCGCCCACTCCTGGAGGACCTCGAGGAGCTGGGCGCCGTCGGTCACGGGAGTCGTGCCGGCCTCGGCCATCAGCCGCTCGCGCGCCCGCAGCTCGCCGCCGTACAGGCCGGTGACGCGCGCGTCGCGGACGCCCGTGACGGCGACGGCGGCGGCCTTCGGCGCCCACTCCCGGACGAGCCCGCGGGCGGCGTCGACGTCCCCGGACGTGCCGCGGCGGACGATCCGGAAGCGCTGGCCGAGGAAGGTCACCCGGGTGTCGTGGTCCCACTCGGGGCCCATCAGGCTGATGTTGACGACCACGGGGGTCCTGGGTGTCATGTCGCGTCCTTCGTCGTCCGTCGTCGTCAGACCATGGCCGCGGAGTCGAGCTCGGGGTGCTCGACCATGTAGTCGAGGAGCCGGTCCGCGTACTCCTCGAAGCGGGGGCAGGCCACGCCCGTGCCGGCGAGGTCGGTGGTCGTGTGTGTGGTGTCGTACGTCGTGGGGGAGGCGAAGTAGTCGAGCGCCTCGACGGGCAGGCCCATCAGCCGCTCGGCGAGGGGCAGCGAGACCACGGCGCGGGTGAGCGACAGCGGCAGCGGCACCCAGACGACCCGTTTGCCCAGTCGGGCGGCGAACGCGTCCACCAGCTCGCGCACGGTCGGCGGGTCCGGGTCGGTGAGGGCGTAGGTCCGGCCCAGCGACACGTCCAGCACCGAGAGCTGGTCCATTGCGTCGACGACGAAGTCGCGGGGGACCAGGCAGAAGCGGACCACGTCGGGGTCGGCGACGGCGGGGACGACGGCGACGGGTGGCTGGCGGCGCAGGAAGGTGGCCAGGAAGTAGGGGCCGTCGAGCTTCTGCGTCGCCCCGGTGCGGGAGTCGCCCACCACGATGCCGGGTCGGTAGATCGTCGCGGGCATCCCGGCGGCCATGGCCCGGCGCACCAGGAGCTCGGCGTCGTACTTGGTCGACTCGTAGTGGTTGCGGAACTCCTGGCCGACCTCGAGCTCGTCCTCGCCGAGCTCGCCCTCGTGGCGCCCGCTGACGTAGCAGGTGCTGACGTGGTGCAGCCGCTCGAGCCCTGGCAGGCTGCGGCACAGGTCGAGCACCCGGTCGGTGCCGACCACGTTGACCCGGTGCGCCAGCTCCTCGCCCACCGTGAGGTCGTAGACGGCCGCGAGGTGCCAGACCTCGGTGACGTCCTCGAGCAGGTGCTCGTCGGCGCTGCTGAGGCCCAGTCCAGGGGCGGCGACGTCGCCCAGCACCAGGCGGACCCGGCCGACCACGTGCGGCTCGTCCGCCTCGATCGCGGCGAGCCTCTCCCGGGCGTCGTCGAGGTGCCGTGCCTGGACCAGGCAGATCGCGTCCACGCCCGGTCGCCGCGCCAGCAGCCGGGGCAGCAGGGCGGAGCCCAGGAAGCCGGGGAACCCGGTCATCAGCAGCGCGGTCATCGTGCCCTCCGCTCGTCGTCGGTACGTCGTCGTACGTCCAACCTGTCAGCGGAGACCGGTGAGCCCCAGTGCCGAACGCCCCTCCGTGCACGGGCCGAACGGCGGCTATCCCCGGGGCGCCAGCGCGTCGAGGCCGTCCAGGACCCGGGCCAGGCCGAAGTCCCAGGCGAGCGACGGGCTGCCGGGGCCGCCCATGGCCTCGCCGGCCGCGCCACCCACCCGCCGGGCGAGGGGGTGGTCCTCGCCCAGGTAGGAGGCGAGCCGGGGGCTCCACTCTGGCCAGTGCTCCGCCATCTCGCCGGCCCGGGGCTGGGGACGCAGCGCCCGGGCGCTCGCCCGCACGAAGTCCAGGACGAAGGTGAGGGCCGCGTCCCAGGTGGCGTCGTCGAGCCCGAGCGGCGCCAGGGCTGCGAGCTCGTGGTCGTACTTGGCGATCGTCCCGGGCCCCAGCGCGGTGCGGTCGTCGGCGACGTCGACCAGCCACGGGTGCTGCTGGAGCAGCGCCAGGTTGGCCTCCGCCACCCGGCGCACCCGGGTCCGCCAGCCGGCCCGACCGTACGGCGCGCGGTCCGTGCGCTGGTGCGCCGCGTCGGCCATCAGGACCAGCAGGTCGTCGCGGTTGTTGACGTGGGTGTAGACCGACATCGTCGAGACGCCGAGCTCGGCGGCCAGCCGGCGGACGGTCACCCCGGCCAGCCCGTCGGCGTCGGCCAGCCGGGTGGCCGCCTCCACCACGGCGCCGGTCGTGACGCGGGCCCGCGGGCCGCGCTGCCCGCCCGTGGGTGCGTCCGGGTGGTCACGCCAGAGCAGGTCGATCAGGGGGAGCGGCACGGTCGTCTCCTGGTCCGGGAACATTCCTATAACAGCGTACGTTGTACGGTGTACTACGTAACGACAGGAGTCCAGTATGAACATCACCGCCACCGCCATCTCGCTCAACGTCGCCGACATCGGGGCCTCGGCCGCCTTCGCCGCGGAGCTCGGCTTCGCCGAGGCGATGTCGGCCGACGGCTTCGTGTCCGTCGAGCACCCGACCGCCGGGGTCAACGTGATCTTCCTGCGCACGGGGCTGTCTTCGTTCAAGCCGGCGGAGATCGCCGGTCCCGCGGGCCAGGGCATGCTGCTGGCCTTCGTGGTCGACGACGTCGACGCCGAGTTCGCCCGGATCGCCGGCACCGGCGCCCGGGTCGTGACGCCGCCGGAGACCGAGCCGTGGGGGGAGCGCTACTGCCAGTTCGCCGACCCCAACGGGCTCGTCTGGCAGCTCGTCCAGTGGGTGAGCCCCCCGGAGTGACGGACGCGGCGGGTTGTCCACAGGCTTAACCTTCGCCGGTGTGTGAGGCGCCCGTGCGTGGGTAGGTTGTCGCGCAGAAACCCACTCGGGACGGGGGACTCGGATGACCGTGACGCGCCAGGACTCGCACAGCGAGCTCGTCGAGATGCTCGACGGACAGGTGCGCGAGCGCGTGCGCTCGGACGGCGTCGACCCCCAGCGCGACACCGGTCTGGTGCGCCGCATCGCGGAGGACGTCGTACGCCGCCACGACGAGCGCAGCCTGACCGGTGCGGTCGTGCCGGTGGCCGATCCCGACGGAGTCGTCGGCGAGCTGATCGCCCGGGTGTCGGGCTTCGGCCCGCTGCAGCCGTTCCTCGACGATCCCGAGGTCGAGGAGATCTGGATCAACGACCCAAGCCGGGTCTTCATCGCCCGGCGGGGTCGGCACGAGCTCACCAACCTGATGCTCAGCGCCGCGCAGGTGCACGAGCTGGTCGAGAGGATGCTCAAGTCCAGCGGCCGGCGGATCGACCTCAGCCAGCCCTTCGTCGATGCGATGCTCCCCGAGGGGCACCGGCTGCACGTCGTGCTCGAGGGCATCAGCCGGGGCTTCTCGGCGGTCAACATCCGCAAGTTCGTGGTGCGCGCGAGCCGGATGGGCGACCTGGTCGAGCTCGGCAGCCTGTCGCAGCAGGCGGCGACCTTCCTCGACGCCTCCATCCGGGCCGGGCTCAACATCCTCGTCGCCGGCGGCACCCAGGCGGGCAAGACGACGTTCCTCAACTGCCTGGCGGCCGCGATCCCCGGCGGCGACCGGGTGATCTCCGCGGAGGAGGTCTTCGAGCTCCGCTTCAACCATCCCGACTGGGTGCCCATGCAGACCCGGCAGGCGGGGCTCGAGGGCACCGGCGAGATCGCGCTGCGCGACCTGGTCAAGGAGGCGCTGCGGATGCGGCCGAGCCGGGTCGTCGTGGGGGAGGTACGGGCCGAGGAGTGCCTCGACCTGCTGCTCGCGCTCAATGCCGGTCTCCCCGGCATGTGCACCCTGCACGCCAACAGCGCCCGCGAGGCGCTGGTCAAGATGTGCACCCTCCCGCTGCTGGCGGGGGAGAACATCTCGGCCCGCTTCGTGGTCCCCACGGTCGCGAGCTCCGTGGACCTGGTCGTGCACCTGGGCATCGACGAGCACGGCGTACGCCGCGTCAACGAGATCGTGTCCGTCCCCGGCCGGGTGGAGAACGACATCATCGAGACCGAGCCGCTCTTCGAGCGCAGCGACGGCGAGCTCCGCCGGGCCGCGGGCACGCCGACGCGGCTGGAGCGCTTCCAGCGGAGTGGCATCGACGTCCACCAGATCCTGGCCGGGGGGCGCTGATGGGTGCCCTCGTCGGGCTCGGCGTCGGGGTTGGGCTGCTGCTCGTCTGGTCCGCGTTCTTCCTGCCGCGCACTCCGCGACCCCCGCGGCCGGGCGGCACGCGTGCAGAGCAGCTGCTCGCCCGTGCGGGGCTCGGTGATGTGTCGGTGACCAGCCTGGTGCTGCTCTGCGTCGTGCTCGCCGTGGTCGCGTTCGTCGTCATCCAGGCGGTGTCGAGGACGGTCCCGGTGGCGGTCGTCTTCGCGCTGATGGCGGGCTGGGCGCCGGTCCTGGTGCTGCGCCAGCGGGCCGCCCGACGGCAGCGGGAGTTCGCCGAGGTCTGGCCCGACGCCGTCGACAACCTGGCCAGCGCCGTCCGCGCCGGCATGTCCCTGCCGGACGCCCTGGGGGCACTCGGCACCAACGGTCCCGAGGCGCTGCGCGCGGCGTTCGAGGCGTTCGCCCTCGACTACCAGGTGACCGGCCGTTTCCACGAGTCGCTCGACCTGCTCAAGGCACGCCTGGCCGACCCCGTCGGGGACCGGGTCGTCGAGGGTCTCCGGATCGCCCGTGAGGTGGGCGGCGGTGAGCTCGGCCGCCTGCTGCGCAACCTGTCGGGCTATCTCCGGGACGAGGCCCGCACCCGCTCCGAGCTGGAGTCACGCCAGGCCTGGACGGTCAACGGTGCCCGTCTGGCCGTGTCCGCTCCCTGGGTCGTGCTGCTGCTCATGTCCTTCCAGACCGGCTCGGTGCAGGCGTTCTCCTCGCCGGCCGGGGTCGTGGTCCTCACCGTCGGAGCCGTGGCGTGCGTGGTCGCCTACCGGCTGATGATGCGCATCGGCCGGTTGCCCGTCGAGCGGCGGATCCTGGCATGACGCTCGCGATGTGGGGCGCGGTCCTCGGCGCGCTGGCGGCCGGCGGCCTGCTGCTGGTCGTCGTACGGGTGGCCGCCATCCGGCGACCGCAGCTCGCGCTGCGTGTCACGCCGTACGTCCGCGACCTGCCGCAGGTCGGTCGCACCCCGGCCCTGAAGGTCGCCTCGGCATCGCCGACTGTCGCGGCCGCGGGCGTCTTCGGGCCGTTCCTCCGTGCGGCGGCCGACGGCGTCGAGCGGGTGCTGGGTGGTGAGGCGTCCGTACGCCGCCGCCTCGTCCGCGCCGGACTCGACAAGTCCGTGCACGAGTTCCGCGTCGAGCAGGTGATGTGGGGCCTCGGTGGCTTCGCCGTGGCCGCGGGGCTGCAGCTGCTGCGGTCGCTCACCGGCGGGGTCAACCCGGTGGCGGCCCTGGGCCTGTGTCTGTTCGGCTTCGCCGCGGGAGTGCTGCTGCGCGACAACCGGCTCTCCTCCCGGGCCACCGAGCGCGAGCGACGGATGATCCTGGAGTTCCCGGCCCTGGCCGAGATGCTGGCGCTGGCCGTCGCGGCGGGGGAGAGCCCGGTCGCGGCCCTCGACCGCGTCGTACGACGCAGCGGCGGTGAGCTGTCCGCCGAGCTCGGCCGCGTCCTCGCCCGGATCCGGACCGGCACCCCCGTCGCGGCCGCCTTCGAGCAGCTGGCCGCCACGACGGGGGTGCCGATGGTGGCGCGGTTCGCCACCGGCATCGCCGTCTCCATCGAACGCGGCACGCCGCTGGCCGACGTGCTGCACGCCCAGGCGGGCGACGTGCGCGAGGCCGGCCGCCGCGCACTGATCGAGACCGCCGCCCGCAAGGAGGTCTTCATGATGGCGCCGGTCGTCTTCCTCGTCCTGCCCGTGACCGTGCTGTTCGCGTTCTTCCCCGGCGCCCTCGGGCTGCGCCTCGTCGTGCCCTGACCACCTACCCACCAGACCCATCCATCCACTCGACCCTCGGGGGTACCCCATGCACACACCACTCACGGAGCTCCTGCTCCGGTCCTGGCTCGCCGTCACGGTGCCGCGTCGTGACGAGCGCGGCGACGTGCCGGGCTGGGTCATGGTCACGGTGATGACCATCGGCCTGGCCATCGCGATCTTCACCTTCGCCGAGGAGCCCCTCAAGGGCCTGCTCAGCGCGGCCTTCAACCAGGTCAAGTAGGCCCGGTGCCCGCCGTCCGGCACCGGGGGGAGCGCGGCTCGGCCGTCGTGGACTTCGTGATGGTCCTCCTCGTGCTGCTGCCGTTGTTCATCGGGCTGCTCCAGCTCGCCCTGGTGCTGCACGTGCGCAACACCCTCTCCTCGGCCGCCGCCGAGGGTGCGCGGTCGGCCGCGGTGGCGGGCGCGACGCCCCAGGACGGGGTCGCCGAGGCGCGCGACCAGATCGTCGGTGCCGTCTCGCCGGACTACGCGCGGGCGATCCGCGTCGAGCCGGTCTCCATCGGTGGCGCCGCGGCGTACGAGCTCACCATCGACGCCCGGGTGCCCACCCTCGGTCTCGGCGGCATCGCGATCGAGTTCTCGGTGAGCGGCAACGCGATCCGCGAGCAGGTGCCGTGAGGCGGGCGCGCGACGACCGGGGGAGCGCCCTGGTGGAGTTCTGCTGGGTCGGGCTGGTGCTCTTCATCCCGCTGACCTGGATCGTGATCTCGGTCTTCGAGGTGCAGCGGGGTGCCTTCGCGGTCAACGGTGCGGCGAGGGCCGCCGCGCGCGCCTTCGCGCTGGCCCCCGACGACGTGACGGGGCGGGCGCGGGCCGAGGCCGTGGCGACGCAGACCCTGGCCGACCAGGGCAGCGACGGCATGGTGGCCGACGTCCGGGTGTCGTGCGGTGGGCTCGCCAACTGCCACACCGGCACGGCTGTCATCACGGTGGAGATCCGCTCCCGCGTCGAGATGCCGCTGCTGCCGGAGGTGCTCGCCGCCGAGCGTCGCAGCTTCGCCCTCGAGGCGAGCCACACCGTGCCGATCGGCCAGTACGTCGAGACGGGACGCGGCAGCGGATCGGCTGATGGTGGTTGAGCAAGGCGCGCGGCCGAGGCCAGCGCCACGAAGGAGGCGCGACGATCGCGGCTCGGCCATTCCGCTGATCGTGGGGCTCGCCGGTGTCCTGGTGCTGGCCATCGCCGTCGTCGTCAACGCCTCCTCGGCCTTCATGCAGCGCCAGTCGCTCGACACCCTCGCCGACGGTGCGGCGCTCTACGGCGCCGACATCGGCTCTGCCGGCGTGTACGCCGAGGGGTTGCCCGCCGAACGGCTCCTGCAGGAGGAGCGTGCGGTCCGGGTCGCGGTGCAGGACTACCTGCGCCGGGTCGGTGCCTACGAGACGTACAGCGACATCGCGGTCGTCGCCCGGGTCGACCCCGCCGCGCGAGCGGTGACGGTGGTCCTCAGCGCCCCGCTCGACCTCCCGCTCACCGTGCCCGGCACCCCGAGCCGGCCCACCGTCTCGGCCACCGGCCGTGCGGCGGTCACCATCGAGCCGGCGGGGTGAGTCTGGCCGCCTGTCACTCGGGCGAGAGTCGCGCTCGTGGTGGCCGGAAGCATCGAGGTCGACAGGGTCTGGGAAGCCGCGCATCTTGCCGCCCGAAGTGACTACGTGTCCATAGGTCATCTGGGTCTGCCGCATAGCCCGTTGTGGATCTACCGTCAGTGGTCACAGGGGGGCCTGAGCGTCGGGGGAGGCCAGGTTTCGACCAGACCACCCGCCGGCACAGACCTGAGAAGGTCGCCGACGGGTGGTCTGATCTCGTTCGAGCCCGCGTCGGCGTGACGAGCCCCCGCACGTGGTCCGTGGCGGCCGCGCGGAGGTCACCGTCGACCAGGCCGGCTCAGCCGGCGGATGCGCCGATCGGGATCGTGGCCACCTCGGTCAGCTCGTCGCCGGACCCGAAACCGAGCCGGGCCAGCGTGACGACCTCGACCGACCACGGAGTGCCGACGAAGTCCTCGAGCCCGGCCACCAGGGTGGCGAGCGCCTCGTCCGAGACCCCGTCGTCCAGGTCCGCCACGGGCAGCAGCGGCCTGAAGGAGCGGCGGTCCAGCATGAAGCCGGCCCGCTTGGCGGAGTCGGTGATCTCGCGGAAGACGCCGCGCAGGCCGTCGACGTCCCCGCCGAGCGCGAGGTGGAGCCGCTCGTCGGACCCGTGGGTGCTCAGCTCGCCGGTGACGTGCACCGTCGGTGCCGTCCACCCGAGGGCGTCGCGCTCCAGGGTGGTCCGCAACCGGGTCCCGGCCTCCGGCTCCACGTAGCCGAACTTCGTCACGTGCACCGCCATCAGCCCCACCGGCAGCGGAGTGAGCGTCCCTCCTGCGCCGGCGGGCGCGGACGAGGGACGCGACCGGCCCCACCGCCTGCGTGACTCGACCGCCGGCGCCGACATCCGCCCACCGACGTCCGCCAGCAGGGCCGCGACCTCCTCCCGCTGGGCGAGCGGGGGGTGCAGGACTGCGCTCAGGTACACGGGTGCCTTTCCTCCGAGAGATCGCCGGCCCCACGGGGACGATGGACACAGCATGACAACCGCGCCGGCGCACTCCGCATTCATCGCTCGCGATCCGCAACCTTTTGCGCACCCGGCGCATCTCCTCCGCGCAACGGGCCCGCACGGGCCCCACTGACACGGGAGAACCTCATGCACCGCACCACCACCACCCTCGTCTCGCTGGCCGCCGCGGCGGTCATGGTCGCCGGCCCGCTCGCCCTGACCACCACCACCGCGCAGGCCGCGGACACCGCCGAGCGCCGCGCGGCGGCGTACACGGTCAAGGCGAAGGTGAACAAGGACGTCGTGACCGTCGGCGAGGACGTCGTCAAGGTCCGCGGCAAGGTCACGCCGCGCGCCGCCGGGGCCAAGGTCGTCCTCCAGCAGCGCCTCGACGGCAAGACGAAGTGGGCCGTCAGCACCAAGGCGAAGGTCAAGCGCAACGGCACCTTCCTGCTCAAGGACGAGCCCAGCGTGGCCGGCACCCGGGAGTACCGCGTGCTCAAGCCCAAGAGCCAGGGCATCCGCAAGGGGACCAGCAAGGTCCTCTCCGTCGAGGTCTACCGGTGGGAGTCGCTCTCCGGGCAGCCCGCAGGAGCCAACGCCAACATCTCGGCCTACGGCACCGCGCGGATCGGCACCAAGGTCTACAGCCCCAGCCTCATGGCGACCAACCCCAGCGCCTCGGGGTACGTCGAGTACACCCTCGGCCGCCTGTGCACCGACCTCCGCACGACCTACGCCCTCGACGACTCGTCCGAGAGCGGGTCCACCGGGGCGGTCAAGCTGCTCGTCGACGGCGTGACGAAGGTCGACCAGGGCCTCGTCGTCGGCCAGGTCGTCGAGTCGACCACCGACCTGACGGACGCGTTCCGCCTGCGCTACGAGCTCGCCTCCTCGGCCACGCCGGTGGGCCGGACCGTCGTCGGCACCCCGGAGATCCGCTGCACGAAGTAGCCATGTCGCGCGGGCGTCGACGGTCCTAGGATCCGAAGAGGCCCGGTGCGGGCCGCCACAGCAACCGGGAGGACCTCATGAAGCGTCTCACCACCCTGATCACGTCCGCGGCCGTGGTCGTCGGCCCGATGGCTGTGGCGGCCACCGCCCAGGCCGCGCCGGACGACGCCCGCAAGCCCGCGGCGTACACCGTCACCGCCAAGGTCAACATCCAGGAGATGGACCTCGGCGAGGGCGTCGTCAAGGTCCGCGGCAAGGTGACGCCGCGTGCCGCCGGCAAGAGGGTCTTCCTCGAGCAGCGCGGCGCCGGCCTCAGGAAGTGGACCGTCACCGGCAGGGCGACGATCAAGCGCAACGGCACCTACCTCTTCACCGACGAGCCCAGCGCCTACGGGACCCACCAGTACCGCGTCGTCAAGCTCCGCTCCAACGGGGTGAGGAAGGGGACCAGCCCGGTCGTCGCGGTCCGGGTCTACGAGTGGCAGAAGCTCGCGCAGCGACCGCGGGGCGCCTTCGAGAACATCGCCGTGTCCAGCACCGCGATCGTCGGCGGCCAGACCTACCTCTACTCCTTCCAGCCCTTCACCCGCGGTGCCGTGTCCTACGTCGAGTACCCGCTGAAGGGCCTCTGCACCGACCTGCGCACGACGTACTCCATGCACGACAGCGCGGCCGTGGGCTCCTCGTCCCGCATCACGCTCTCCGTCGACGGGGTGACCAAGGTCGACCAGACGCTGGTGAAGGGCCAGGTGGTCCCGTCGACCACCGACCTCACCGGCGCGCTGACGTTGCGCTACGACCTCTTCTCCAACGTCGAGCCGGTCAGCTACCCGGCCGTGCTCGTCCCGGAGGTCCGCTGCACGAGGTAGCCCCCAGACCACGCCGGGAGCGCCGCCCACGGGGGTCGGCGGTGCTTCCGGCGTGCTGCCTTTCGACACTCCTCACACCCGAGCCGTAGTGTGGGTCCTTGTGGCGAGTACCGACTTCGAAGCAGAGATCAAGCAGCTCCAGGCGACCATGAAGACCATCGGTCAGGTCCTCGACCTGGACACGATGCGCCGCGAGATCGCCGACCTCAGCGAGCAGGTGGCTGCGCCCGACCTGTGGGACGACGTGGACAGCGCGACCCGCATCACCGGGCGCCTCTCGACGCTCCAGGGTGAGCTCGACAAGTTCACCGGCCTCGACTCGCGCATCGAGGACCTCGCGCTCATGGTCGAGATGGCGCAGGAGGAGGGCGACGCATCCTCCCTCGAGGACTCCGAGCGCGAGCTGCTCCGCATCAAGAAGTCCGTCGAGTCCCTCGAGATCCGCACCCTGCTCAACGGCGAGTACGACGCCCGCGAGGCGCTGGTCAGCATCCGTTCCGGTGCCGGTGGCGTCGACGCGGCCGACTTCGCCGAGACCCTGATGCGCATGTACATGCGCTGGGCCGAGCAGCACAAGTACCCCGTCGAGGTCTACGAGACGTCGTACGCCGAGGAGGCCGGCCTCAAGTCCGCCACCTTCGCCATCCACGCGCCGTACGCCTACGGCACCCTCTCCGTCGAGGCCGGTACCCACCGCCTCGTGCGGATCAGTCCCTTCGACAACCAGGGCCGCCGCCAGACGTCGTTCGCCGCCGTCGAGGTCGTGCCCGTGCTCGAGCAGACCGACGAGATCGAGATCCCCGACGAGGAGATCCGCGTCGACGTCTACCGCTCGGGCGGCCCCGGCGGCCAGTCGGTCAACACGACCGACTCCGCCGTGCGCCTCACGCACATCCCGACCGGCACCGTCGTGAGCTGTCAGAACGAGAAGTCGCAGCTGCAGAACAAGGCCTCGGCCATGGTCGTCCTCAAGGCCAAGCTCCTGGCGCTGAAGAAGGCCGAGGAGAAGGCCCACCTCGACGGGCTGCGCGGCGACGTCCAGGCGTCGTGGGGCGACCAGATGCGCAACTACGTGCTCAACCCCTACCAGATCGTCAAGGACCTCCGGACCTCCTACGAGTCCGGCAACCCGCAGGCGGTCTTCGACGGCGACATCGACGCGTTCCTCGAGGCCGGCATCCGCTGGCGCCGCGGCGCCGAGAAGGTCGAGGCCTGACCCAGCCCGGGCTCAGCCCGTGCGCATCGCCTCGAGCGCCACGACGCACCAGCGGCCGACCCGCTCCGCGTCCCCGGTGCCGGTCATCCGGCAGGCGAGCCAGGTGTCCTCGACGAGGCCGTGATACGTCGTGTGCTTGCCGGGCCCGTCGGGGCAGGTCACGACGACGCCGGGGGAGCCGATCGTCGGGACGTCCTTGCGCTGGCAGTCCCCGCGAGCCGCGTCCCGGACCCACTCGCGCGCGCGGTCGCTGCTGACCGGGGTGGCGAAGACCCAGGCGGAGGCGGTGAGGTCGCCGGCGGCCACCGAGCACCCCCACTCGTTGGCGATCGACCCGGTCCCGGGGATCGGTACGCCGGGGCGCCAGGCGACCGGGTCGTCGGCGGTGTCGACGCCGATCGCCAGGGCGGCCGACTCCGCGGAGATGCGTCCGCAGAAGGGGGCGCGCACCACGGCCAGGTCGGAGGTGTCGTAGTCGGTCAGCGGGGTCGCGGTCGCCTCCGGGGCGGGAGTGACCGGGGTCCCGGCCTCCTGGCCGGGGTCGTCGACCAGCACGGCCCGCCCCAGCACGATGGCCAGCGCGGTGACCACCACGGCGACGACGCCGAGGAGGACGACCGTCACCCGGCCGCGGCGCGGGCGGGGCGTCGTACGGCGTCCGGGGCTCACACCGTCAGCCTAGGGGCGCGCCCGGGACCGATGTGACGTCCGTCCGGGTGCCCGCGTGCGGGGGCGCGCCGAATCGAGCGGTTGGGCCGCGGCGCGTAGCCTCGCATCCGTGATTCGCTTCGACCAGGTCACCAAGACCTACCCCGGCCACCCCCACGCGGCGCTCGACCAGGTCTCGGTCGACGTCGAGAAGGGCGAGTTCGTCTTCCTCGTGGGCTCCTCCGGGTCGGGCAAGTCGACCTTCCTCCGGCTCGTGCTGCGTGAGTACCGCCCCACCTCGGGTCGGGTGTACGTCGCGGGCAAGGAGATCAACCGGCTGGCGAGCTGGAAGGTGCCCCGGCTGCGCCGCGACATCGGCACCGTCTTCCAGGACTTCCGCCTGCTCGGCAACAAGACGGTCAGCGAGAACGTCGCCTTCGCGCTCCAGGTGATCGGCAAGTCCCGCAGCGACATCGCGAGCCTCGTGCCCGAGACCCTCGAGATGGTCGGCCTCGACGGCAAGGGCGACCGGATGCCCGACGAGCTGTCGGGCGGCGAGCAGCAGCGTGTCGCGATCGCCCGCGCCTTCGTCAACCGGCCGATGATCCTCATAGCCGACGAGCCCACCGGCAACCTGGACCCCACCACCTCGGTGGGGATCATGAAGCTCCTCGACCGCATCAACCGCACCGGCACGACCGTGGTGATGGCCACCCACGACGCCGGCATCGTCGACCAGATGCGCAAGCGGGTCATCGAGCTCGAGGACGGTCGCGTGGTGCGCGACCAGGCCCAGGGCGTCTACGGCTTCCAGAACTGATCCCCCAGAAACCCCCGAAAGGGAGCAATGCAGCTTCGCTACGTCTTCTCCGAGCTCGGCCAGGGTCTGCGGCGCAACCTCTCGATGCACCTCGCGGTGGTCCTGACGCTGTTCGTCTCGCTCACCCTCGTCGGACTCGGCGTCCTCTTCAACCAGCAGGCGACCAAGGCCGCGGAGCACTGGGGCAGCCAGCTCCAGATCACCGTCTTCCTGTGCCGCGCCGACGACAGCAACCCGGCCTGCGCCGGTGAGGTCACCGACGCGCAGCGCACCGAGATCGAGACGGTCGTCCAGGACAACCCGGAGGTCGCGGACTACCACTTCGAGAGCAAGGAGGAGGCCTTCGAGAAGGTCAAGGAGCTGCTCGGCCCCGAGCGCTTCGAGGGCCCCAACCCGGCCGCCACCGCCGAGGACCTCTCCGAGTCGTTGTGGATCGAGCTCAAGGACCCCGAGGAGTACCAGGGCATCACCAGCGCCGTGGAGGGCCTCGACGGCGTCTCCCAGGTCCGGGACATGCGCCAGGTGATCGCGCCCATCATCGGGTCGATCAACATGCTGCAGTGGGTGGCCCTCGGGACGGCCGGCTTCCTGGTCTTCGCCGCCCTGCTCCTGGTCGGCAACACCATCCGGCTGGCGGCGTTCGCGCGCCGCAAGGAGATCGGCATCATGAGGCTGGTCGGCGCCTCCACGCTCTACATCGCGCTGCCCTTCCTCCTCGAGGCCCTGGTGACCGCCTTCATCGGGGTGGTGCTCGCAGCCGGGGCGCTGGGTGCGTTCATGTACTTCGGCATCGAGCAGCGCGGCACCGACCAGCTCAAGTTCATGCCGTGGATCGGGATGGAGGAGTACGTCGTCGCGCTGGTCGCCGTCGGGGTGCTCGGCCCGTTGCTCACCGTGATCCCGACACTCGTGCTGACGCGCAAATACCTCAAAGTCTGATCCGCGCGGGTTACCTTCGGTCCGTTCTCTTCCCCGAACGACCAAAGGCTTCCACGGTGCGCTCCTTCCCCCGTACCGCTCGCCGGCGCATGGCCGCAGCTTCCGTTGCTGCTGCCCTGCTGGTGGGCACCGTCTCCGTCCCCTACGCGTCCGCCGACGACGACCTCAAGGACAAGCAGCGCAAGGTCGAGAAGAGCATCGACCACGCGCACGACGACCTCGACCACTCGAGCAAGCGGCTCGTGGCGGCCACCGAGCGGCTCGAGGCCGCCCGGTCCCAGCTGGCCACGGCGCGCAACGAGCTGGCGACGGCCCGCGGCAGGCTGGCGGTCGCGCAGGAGCGTGACGCCGAGATGCAGGCCGCGCTGACCCAGGCGGAGGCCGAGCTGGCCGCCGCCGAGGCTGACCTCGTCGCCGGTCAGCAGAACATGGACGACCAGGCCGACCAGGTCGCGAGCACCGTCTCCGACATCTACATGGAGGGCGACCCGCAGCTGCTCGCCTTCTCCTCCCTGCTCGAGTCGGCGTCCACCGACGACCTCACCCGCCAGGAGGAGGTGCGCGACGTGATCGTCGGTCGCGAGGCGCGCGCCTTCGACGAGCTGCACGCCGCCAAGGTCCTCCTCGAGGTGCACGAGCGCCAGGTCGAGGAGGCGCGTGACGCGGTCGCCGTCAAGCGCCAGGAGGCGGCCGACAACCTCGTCGTCAAGCAGCAGCTCGAGAGCGAGGCCGAGGCCGCCAAGGCATCGGTCGCCTCGCTCGTGGGGGAGCGGTCCTCCGCCCGCACGGAGGCCTCCAAGGCCCGGGCCGCCGACGCCCGCCAGCTCCGGGAGCTCGAGCGCGAGGCCGCCCGGATCGAGGAGCGGCTGCGCCGCCTCGCCGCGGCCGCGCTGGCCCGGGCGCGCGCCAAGGCCGCCGCCCAGGGGCGCAGCGTCCCCTCCGGCGGCGGCAACCTGATGATGCCCGTCGCCGGCGGTGTCACCTCGCCGTTCGGCTACCGCACGCACCCGATCTACGGCTACTGGGGCCTCCACGACGGCACCGACTTCGGCGGCGGCTGCGGGCAGCCGATCCACGCGGCCGAGTCCGGGCGCGTCGTCTCGTCGTACTGGAGCGACGTCTACGGCCGGCGGCTGATCGTGAACCACGGTGTCCTCAACGGGGCCGGCGTCGCGACGATCTACAACCACGCCGCCAGCTACATCGTCGGTGCCGGCGCCCAGGTCCAGCGGGGCCAGGTGATCGGGTACGTCGGCGACACCGGCTGGTCCACCGCCTGCCACCTCCACTTCACCGTGATGGCCAACGGCCAGGCCGTGGACCCCGCCAACTGGTTCTGATGCCCCGGTCCCGAGCGCAGCGAGGGGCCGACGAGGGCATCAGATCGAGGGACTCGACGTACACCTGAGCGCAGCGAAGGGGTGCGTGAGTCGTCTCGAGATCTCGTGCGGGGCGGGGATGCAATCAGGTTGCGACCGACTGAGAGAATGGCGCCATGGCCAAGGACACCGCGAAGGACCAGCGCAACCGGTTGATCGCGCAGAACAAGAAGGCGCGCCACGACTACCACATCGAGGACACCTTCGAGGCCGGCATGGTGCTCCAGGGGACCGAGGTGAAGTCGCTGCGCGCCGGGCGCGCGAGCCTGGTCGACGGCTTCGTGGACCTCGACAACGGCGAGGTGTGGTTGCACGGCGTCCACATCCCGGAGTACGCCCAGGGCACCTGGACCAACCACGCCGCGCGACGCAAGCGCAAGCTGCTGCTCAACCGCGCCGAGATCACCAAGCTCGAGCGCAAGGTCGGCGACAAGGGCTTCACCATCGTGCCGCTGTCCCTCTACTTCAAGGACGGGCGGGCCAAGGTCGAGATCGCGCTGGCCAAGGGCAAGAAGGAGTACGACAAGCGGCACTCGCTGGCCGAGCGCCAGGCCAACCGCGAGAAGGAGCAGGCCGTCCAGCGCCGGCTCAAGGGCTTCAAGGACTGATGGGCCCCGCAACCGACGAGGACGTCCGCACCTGGACGTCCGCGCTGGGACTTCCCGGACTGGTCGACGTCCACACCCACTTCCTCCCGCCCCCGGTGATGACCAAGGTGCGCGCGCAGTTCGACGCCGCCGGTCCGCTCATCGGGCGGCCCTGGCCGCTGCACTATCGCGACACCGACGAGGCGCTCGTCGAGGTGCTGCGGTCGCTCGGCGTCGCGCGCTTCACCGCGCTGCCCTACGCGCACCGGCCGGGCATGGCCGACTGGCTCAACGACTGGGCGGCCGGCTTCGCCGCCCGGGTGCCGGAGGCGGCCGTCTGCGGCACGTTCTACCCCGAGGAGAGCGCCTCGTCGTACGTCGCCGAGCGGCTCGCCTCCGTCGAGGTCTTCAAGGTGCACGTCCAGGTCGGCGGCTTCGACGTCACCGACCCGCTGCTCGACGAGGCCTGGGGCCTGGTCGCCGAGGCGGGCACGCCCGTCGTGCTGCACGCCGGCAGCGGACCCGTCGCGACCACCCACACCGGGCCGGCCCCCGTCGCGACCCTGCTCGCGCGGCACCCGCGGCTGCGGCTGGTGATCGCGCACGCCGGCGCCCCGGAGTACGCCGAGTTCCTCGCCCTGGCCGAGCGGCACGAGCAGGTGGTGCTCGACACCACGATGGCCTTCACCGACTTCTTCTCCGAGATGGGCGGGGTCTACCCGGACGAGCTGCTGCCGCGGCTGCGCGACCTGGGGCTGGCGGGCAAGGTGCTGCTCGGCTCGGACTTCCCCAACATCCCCTACCCCTACGCCCGCCAGCTCGAGGCGCTCGAGCGACTGGACCTCGGCGACGACTGGCTGCGCGCCGTCTGCTGGCACAACGGCCACGCCCTGGTCGGACCTGCGCCGATCGGCTGACCGGGACTGGCACGATGTCCCCCTCCGACCCCCGTGGAGGCCCCCGTGCGCGTCATCCCCACCCTCGTCGTCGCGTTGCTCGCGGCCCTGCTGCTCGGCCCGGTCGTGCCGGCCTCCGCGGTCCCCGCCCCGCTCTCGCGCGCGTCGGCCGGCCTGCTCGTCGAGGCCGGCACCGCCCGGTCGGGGGAGGACGCCCCGATCGGGGTGCTGCTCACCGACCCGTCCGGCCTCCCGGTGGCCGGGGTGAGCGTGCTCGTCGAGCGCCGGGTCGGCGGGGTGTGGCAGCCGCTCGCGTCCCTCGTCACGGACGCCGCCGGGCGTGCCGGGACCGTGCTGCGGATGGGCCCGGTGCGTGACGACAACGTGGTGCGCGCGTCGTACGCGGGTGACGCGACCACGCCGCCGACGGTCACCGCCGACGCCCAGGTCGAGCTCGTACGCCGCGCCGCGCGGCTGACGCTGACCGGGCCGTCGCGGGTGGTCGACGAGCGGGAGATGGCGCTCGTGGTGCGCTGGCGCGCCGACGACGGCACCCCGGTGGCGGGGGAGGTCCGCCTCCAGCAGCGCCGGCGAGGTGGCTGGCGCACCCTAGGCCGACCGGTCACCGACGCGACCGGCACGGCCACCGTCCGGCTGCGCCCGCGCACCGACGCCGTGCTGCGGGTGAGCGCCCCCGCCCTCGACTGGGTCGAGGCGACCCGGAGCGCGCGGAAGCGCATCGACAACGTCCCGCCCGTCGCGCCGGTGCGGCTGTCGCGCGCCGCCCCGCGACCCCGCCGGCACCTCCCGCCGCAGGAGCGGGCCCGGGGAGCGGGCGCGGCGCCCGTCGTCACCGGCATCCCCGACGCCGCGTGGCGGGGGATGGTCGGCCGCAGCTGGCACGCGGGCTGCCCCGTCGGTCGCGACGGACTGCGGCTGCTGCGGGTCAACTACGTCGACTTCTCCGGCTACCGGCGCCGCGGCGAGCTGGTGGTGGCGGCCGGAGCCGTGGGCCAGTTCGTGGGCGCGCTCACCGAGCTGCACGACCGCCGGATCCCGATCCGCTCGATGTACCGCGTGGACCGCTTCGGCTGGTCCGGACGCCTTCGGGGCGCCGACGACCTGGCCTCGATGGCCTCCGACAACACCTCGGCGTTCAACTGCCGCGACGTGGTGGGCCGCCCGGGCGTGCGGTCGCCGCACTCCTACGGCCGCGCGCTCGACCTCAATCCGTGGGAGAACCCCTACCGCGTCGGCGGGAGCTGGCTCCCCAACGGCTGGTGGCCCTCGCGCTCCCACCCCCGCGTGGCCTGGCGCAGTGCGGCCCACCCGGTGGTCTCGATCCTGCGCCGACACGGCTTCTCCTGGACCTACGGCGTCTCGGACGCCCACCACTTCGACGCCCGTACGACGGGTGGTCGCGTCGTCGCCCGCTGCTCCGGCGTCTGCCACTGAAGGCTGATCGGGGTGCGGGGAGGGAATGCATGCGGCGTCCGTCGGTGTTGACCCGTAGACTGACCGCAGTACAACTCAAGAGGGGCTGATCGGTTTCGACTTGGGACGTTAGTCCCAGGGGAAGCGGGTCGAGAAGGCAGCGTCATCTCGTTAACGATCGCTGCAAAACCATAGTTGCCAACACCAATCGCAACGACTTCGCTCTCGCTGCCTGAGCAGTGATCGAAGGGTCTGACCGGGCGCCCGTCCTCGTCCCGGACCCAGGCCTCATCTAGAGGACTTGCTGGCCACTCTCTGTCAGGAGGGGTGGCCGGGACTTCATCCTGACTGGGCCTGTCGGCGACGTGTCTGTGCGAGCGCCGGGGCCGAGAAAAGCGACAACACTGACTGCACCCGGAGAAGACCTGGTTCGACGCTCGAGGACGCGGGTTCGATTCCCGCCAGCTCCACCATCACTGCCGGTCCCGGTGGGTCACACCACCGAGATCCAGCCCTCTTGAACGAGAGCCGCTCCGACACCCGTCG
Source organism: Nocardioides terrigena (assembly GCF_003047265.1). Taxonomy (GTDB): domain Bacteria; phylum Actinomycetota; class Actinomycetes; order Propionibacteriales; family Nocardioidaceae; genus Nocardioides; species Nocardioides terrigena. The sequence continues at coordinate 92,266 of NZ_PZYY01000010.1, forward strand.
GAGCGGCTCTCGTGCGTCCGCACCCGTGCTCAGGGGGTGATGACGAGCTCGGCGATGAGGTCGTCGGCCAGGGTGAAGCGGTAGCGGAGCTCGGCGACGCCTCCGGGGAAGTCGCCCTCCAGCCGGTTGACGGCGACCCAGTGCGTGTCGTCGACACGCTGGGCGCCGACGAGCTCGGTCGTGTAGGTGAACTCGGCCCCGGCGCTGCGCAGGAAGCCGAGGACCTCGTGGGTCCCGCGGAACGTCTTGTCCTCGTCGACGACCACGGCGGTGGGGGTGAAGGTGCGGACCGCGGTGTCCGCCTCCCCGGCTGCGTGTGCAGCGAGGTAGGCGCGGATGGTCGCGGGGAGCTGGGTGGGCTGGATCTCGGTGTGAGTGGTCATGCCGCCACGGTGCGGCGTCCGGCCGGGGGAGGGTCAAGCGCTGGACTCTCCCCCGGGGAGAGGGTGCACACTGCGGGCATGCTCGCGATCGGGGAGTTCTCCCGCCTGACCCACCTGAGCATCCGCACCCTGCGCCGCTACCACGACGCGGACCTGCTCGTCCCCGCGACGGTGGACGAGGCCACCGGCTACCGCTACTACAGCGGGGACCAGATCCCCACCGCCCAGGTCATCCACCGCCTGCGCGAGCTCGACGTCCCGCTCCCGGAGGTCCGGCGCATCCTGCGCTCGTCCGACCCCGGCACCCGAGCCGCCCTCATCGGTGATCATCTGCAGCGCCTCGAGTCGGAGCTGGACCGGACCCGCGCCGCCGTGGCGTCGCTGCGGCGGCTGCTGTGCCCGCAGCCCGCGCCGGTGCACGTGGAGCTGCGCGCGGTCCCGACGCTCACGGTGGCGGCCGTCGAGGGCGACGTGGGCCTGGACGAGGTCCTGTCCTGGTACGCCGGCGCCATGGCAGAGCTGGACGCGACCGTCCCCGAGCCGACCGGCGCCCCCGGCGGCCTGTACGACAACTCCCTGTTCGAGGTCTGCCAGGGGCACGTGGTGGTCTACCGGCCGACCAGGCAACCCCCGCGCAGCGGCCGGGTGCACCCGCTGACCCTCCCGGCCGTCGAGCTGGCCGTCGCGACCCATGTCGGCGAGCACGACGACATCGACGTGACCTACGGCGAGGTCGGCGCCTGGGTGGTGGCCAACGCGCTCGCGGTGGCCGGGCCGATCCGGGAGACCTACCTGGTCGGACCCCGGGACACCGCCGACCCGTCCGCATGGCGCACCGAGATCGGATGGCCGGTCTTCCGGGTGCACTCCGTCGGTTAGCCTCCGGGCCATGTCCGACTGCGTGTTCTGCGGGATCGTCTCCGGCCGCATCGCCGCCGACCTGGTGCTCGACCGCGAGGACTTCGTCGGCTTCCTGGACACCCGTCCGCTGTTCAAGGGCCACGTCCTGCTGGTGCCCCGCGAGCACGTCGAGACGCTGCCCCACCTGCCGGCCGGCCTCCGTGACGGCTTCCTCGCCGCCGCCCAGGACCTCGCGGTCGCGGTCAAGGACGCGCTCGGGGCGCAGGGCTCCTTCGTGGCGATGAACAACACCGTGAGCCAGTCGGTCCCGCACCTGCACCTGCACGTCGTGCCTCGCACGAAGGGCGACGGCCTGCGCGGGTTCTTCTGGCCGCGCACGAAGTACGCCGACGGTGAGGGCGCCGTGTACGCCGCGCGGTTGCGAGGAGCGCTGGACGGCTGAGTCCGGCCGAGGGACCTTCGTCCCTTCGATCGAGGACGTCCGACCCTGCTGCGGGGCCCTCCCGACGCCTAGCGTGAGGAGGAGGTGCGAGCGTCCCCGCTTTCGGGCAGCCGTGATTCGGCACAGCCGGTCACGGGGCGGGGGGTACCCGAGCCGGCTGTGCCTCGAGACATGGTTCCCGGTCCCGGGCGCACGGCCAAGACCTTCCGGTGTCGTGAACTCGCCATGACGAGAAACGACACGGGGACGCCAGGTCACCGCCGCCGGTGCGGGGCCCGTGCGCAGCACCATGTCCGCGCAGCACCGTGCCACCACCCTCGAAACGGAGTCCCGTTGTCGCTCCACAGCCTTGGCCTGTCCGACCTGGAGTCCCGCGCCTACGCCGCGCTGGCCCGGGTCCCGTCCGCGTCCGTCGAGGACCTGGCCCGGGAGGTCGGTCTGGGCGACGCCGAGGCTGCCGACGTGCTGGAGCAGCTCACCCGGCGGCTGCTCGTCGTACGCCGTCCCGCGGCTCGGTGGGCTGCCGTGCGTCCGGCCGTGGCCCTCGGGGCGCTGCTCGCCCAGCGCAGGGAGGACCTCGGGGCCACCCGGGTCGTCCTCGACGAGCTGGACGACGCGTTCCGCGCGGCGCGGCCGGACATGGCCACCGACGTCGTCCTCGACGTCGCCCACGGACCCGACGAGATCGCCGACCGGATGCACCAGATGCAGGTCGCCGCGAGGTCCGAGGTGCTGACCCTGGTGAAGTCGCCCGTCATCGCGTCGGGCAGCACGGACGGCGGTGCGGAGGACGACGCCGTCCGGCGAGGGGTGGAGTACCGCGTCGTGCTCGAGCGGTCGATGCTGGAGGAGGAGCCGCGGCTGGTCGAGGGGATCCACCGCGCACGTGCGGCGGGGGAGCAGGTGCGCGTCGCGGCGCACGTGCCCACCAAGCTCATCGTCGTCGACCGGGAGGTCGCACTGGTCCCGCTCGGCAGCGACAGCGCCGTGCTGCTGGGAGCCGGTGGGCTCCTCGACGCCCTCGTGGCGCTCTTCGAGGCGGTGTGGGAGCGCGGGCAGGAGGTGGACCTCGGTCCGGAGGAGCCCGAGAGCGACGACGGTCCGTTGATCACCATGCTCCTGGCCGGGCTGACGGACGAGGCGATCGCCCGGGACCTGGGGATCTCGCCCCGCACCCTGCAGCGCCGGGTGCGGGGCCTGCTCGACCTCGCCGGCGTCGACACCCGGCTGCAGCTCGGCTACGTGGTGGCCCAGCGCGGCTGGACGGGAGGGTCTCTCGGCCCGCGGACCGAGTGACGCCCGGGGGTACTAGGGTCGGCCCCGGCCGCCGCCGGGTCGTCGACGCCGTGCGGGACGGGCCCCACCACCGCATCGAGCAAGGAGTCACGCATGGGCCGCTATGACGGACGCGTCGCAGTCATCACGGGAGCCGCACGAGGCATCGGGTTCGGGACGGCCCAGCGCTTCGCGGCCGAGGGCGCGAGCGTCGCGATCCTCGACCTCGACGAGTCGAGCGCGCAGGAGGCCGCGGGCCGCCTCGAGCTGGTCGACGGCGCCAAGGCCGTGGGCATCGGGTGCGACGTCGTCGACGGTGCCGCGGCCGGGGACGCCGTGCAGCGCGTCGTCGACGAGCTGGGCGGCATCCACGTGCTGGTCAACAACGCCGGCATCACCCGCGACAACCTGCTGTTCAAGATGACCGAGGACGACTGGGACCTCGTGATGAACGTCCACCTCAAGGGTGCGTTCAACATGACCAAGGCCGCCCAGAAGCACTTCGTCGAGCAGCGCTACGGCAAGATCCTCAACCTCTCCAGCGTCTCCGCGCTGGGCAACCGCGGCCAGGCCAACTACTCCGCGGCCAAGATGGGCGTGCAGGGCTTCACCCGCACCCTCGGCATCGAGCTGGGCCCGTTCGGCATCAACGCCAACGCCATCGCGCCCGGATTCATCGCCACCGAGATGACCGACGCCACCGCCGCTCGCGTCAAGATGAGCGTCGAGGACTTCCGGGCCGCGGCCGCCGAGTCCAACCCCGTCAAGCGCGTCGGGTTCCCCGAGGACATCGCCGCCGCCGCGGCGTTCCTCTGCAGCGACGAGGCGTCGTACATCACGGGTCAGACCCTGTACGTCGACGGCGGCGCCAAGCTCGGCTGAGCCACCCGCAGACCGCTGCTGCGCCCGGCGCGGCGGGGTGACGCTCGTCACACCCGCCCGCCCGTCGTTCGCCTGAGACGCCCCCGGGGACCACCCCGGGGGCGTCCCGCGCGTTTGGACATGGCGAGGAGGTGAACCTACGGTGGCCAACGGTCACCGTGCTTCTTCCCGTGTAGGCACGGCGCCACAACCCAATAGCCACCCCGGGCAACGCCGAGTCCTGCCCGCCCGGGGCTGGACCCCCGAGAAACGTATCGGGCAGGAGTGGGGGACCCACAGGTTCCACCGCCGACCGGACCCGTCCGGGCGGCTCGGGGTGAAGCCACCGACAGGTGGCGGAGCACCTTCCAGCTCCAACCCGACAGCTCACCTCACAGGCGTGGGAAAGGACATTGCCATGCCTGCGATCCGTCGCATGGCGCGCTCCGGCGCGCTCAGCCTCATCAGTCTCGGCCTCGCCGCCACCGGTTCCCTCGGTGTCTCGCTCGCCGCGACCCCCGCCCAGGCCGCCGACCGCGACGCCGTCGCGCTCGACGAGGGCCAGTTCGCGAAGTACCAGAAGAAGGACGCCGCCCGCAAGAAGGCGGCCGCTCGCAAGATGACCACCAAGCTGCGGACCGCGCAGTCCATCGCGCTCAACCAGCGCGGCGACGCGTACTCCTACGGCGCCTCCGGCCCGAACGCGTTCGACTGCTCCGGCCTCATCTACTACAGCTACCGCAGGGCCGGCCTCAGCGTCCCCCGCACCTCGAGCGCCCAGGCCGGTGCCACCCGTCGCGTCGCGAAGCAGAACATGCGACCCGGCGACCTGATGTTCTTCTACGGCTCGGGCGGCGTCTACCACGCGGGGATCTTCCTGCGCTGGGAGCGCGGCCACGCCGTCATGGTCCACTCGCCCAGCTCGGGTCGCAGCGTGACCGTGTCGGCCCCGTGGACGAGCAGCTGGTTCGGCGGCACCCTGCGCTGACGCGGCGCAGGCGTACGGCGCGGCTCCCGCGCCGTACGTCACACCCCGTCCGACCTCCTGTGTGGCGCGCCTTCCCCTCCCGGGTGGGGAAGGCGCGCCACACTTGGCGGCGAACGACCAGCACCACCCACCGATCGGAGTCCCCCGTGCTTCCCCGCCTGCCCCGCCGCCTGAGCGTCACCGTCGCATCCCTCGCCGCAGCCTCGCTGCTGCTCGCCGGATGCGGGGGCGACGAGGAGCCCGCCAGCGCCCCCGCGCCGGCCGAGGAGACCAGCGAGACCACGGCCGCCGCCGAGCCGGAGGAGCCGGCCCTGTGGCCGCTCACCGGGCTGCCGATGAAGGGTGACGCACCGAAGAACCCGGTCGTCGTCACCAAGGTGGACAACACCTCGTCGAGCTCCCCGCAGGTCGGCCTCGGCCAGGCCGACATGGTCGTGGAGGAGCTCGTGGAGGGCGGGGTGACCCGCCTCGCGGCGTTCTACTACTCCCGGTTGCCCCAGGTGGTCGGCCCGGTCCGGTCGATGCGCGCGAGCGACATCGGCATCGTCCCCACCGGCGCGCACGTGGTCACCAGCGGTGCCGCCGCCGTGACGCTGGGCCGCATCAACCAGGCCGGCATCCCGTTCGTCACCGAGGGCGCCAAGGGCGTCTACCGCGACAACACCCGCTCCGCGCCGTACAACCTCTTCGCCGACCTCAAGACCATCGCCGGCACGATCAAGGGTGGCGACGCTCCCGAGCCCTACCTGACGTTCGGCGAGGAGGGCGACTCCATCGGCGGCAAGCCCGCCCGCACCCTCTCGGCGGCCTTCGGCAACCACACCACGACCTGGCAGTTCCAGGACGGGACCTACGTCAACACCAACTCGTACGCCGGCGAGGGCGACGCCTTCCCGGCCACCACCGTGCTGGCGCTGCGCGTGCCGATCGGCGACGCGGGCTATCGCGACCCGGCCGGCTACCCCGTCCCCGAGACGAAGTTCGAGGGCAAGGGGCAGGCCGTGCTCTTCCACGGCGGCAAGGTCGTGCGCGGCACCTGGACCAAGGACGGGCTGACGGGGGCGATCGAGCTCACCGGCCCGAAGGGCGGGGAGATCACCGTCCCGGCCGGTCGCACGTGGGTCGAGCTGGTCCCGGCCGGCACGGGCGACATCACCTGGAGCAAGTAGCCCCGGAGCATCCGAACCCGGAGCCACACAGCGGCCCGTGCGGTCCACCCGGTGGACCGCACGGGCCGCTGTCTCGTCGGGCCGCTCGTCGGGTTCCTCAGCCCGCGGCGGCGTCGGGCCCGCGGACTGGCCCGCGGTCGGGGCCGGGCAGGGCGACACCGGCCGCCACCAGCGACTGCAGCGCGGCCAGGATGTAGGCGATCGCGCTCTCGACCCGGGCGGCCGCCGCGGCCGGGTCGTCACTGGTGGCCACCGACTCGCCGGCGGAGGAGAGCGCCCCGAAGAAGATCCGGGTGAAGGTCAGCAACATCTCCTCGTCGATCGCGCGACCGTCGTCGGTCAGCACGCCGCGCACGATCTCGTCGACCGTCGCGAAGGTCGAGCGCTGCTCCTGCTCGCGGAAGCGTTCGTGGTCGAGCACCGAGGGGCCGTCCTGGATGACGATCCGGCGGTAGTCGGGCCGCTGCACGACCTCCAGGAAGGCCCGCAGCCCCGCGTGGGCCTTGACCCACGGGTCGGACTCCCGGTCGAGGGCCGACCGGACCGCCCGGCCCGCGGTCCCCTCGACCCGCACGAAGACGGCGGTGAAGAGCGCCTGCTTCCCCGAGAAGTGGTGGTAGAGCGCGCCCTTGGTGACCCGCGCGCCGGCCACGACCTGGTCGAGGGACGTGGCGGCGTACCCGTGCTCGGCGAAGAGCCCCTCGGCGACGTCGACGAGGGCGGCCTTGGTGGACGCGGAGTACTGCTGTCGGCGGCTCGGGACGCCCGGGACCTGCGAGGCCGGCGTGCCGGTCGTCTGGGGAGCCATCCGGGCAGTGTAGGGACCAGCCGTGCCGTGCGGGTCGAGCCTCGAGGGACGCATCGGCCATGATGGATCCATGACCGACGTCGCGCCCGGGATGCTCCTGCTGGCGACGCCCGGGCTGACCGACCCCAACTTCGTCGACTCCGTCGTGCTGCTGCTCAACGCCGACGACGGGGGCGTCCTCGGGGTGGTGCTCAACCGTCCCTCGCAGGTCCCGGTGGCCGAGATCACCGAGATCTCGTCGTGGGGACCCACGCTCACGTCGCCGGAGGTGTTGTTCCGGGGTGGTCCGGTGAGCGTCGAGGGCGCCATCGCGGTGGCCCTCCTGCGCGACGAGGACGACGAGCCGGTCGGCTTCCGCTCGGTCCGGGGCAGGCTCGGCATCGTCGACCTCGACACGCCGGTCGCGCTCTTCGAGGGCAGCCTGGTGGGCATGCGGATCTTCGCCGGGTACGCCGGGTGGGACCCCGACCAGCTCCAGGGCGAGATCGATCGCGGGGACTGGTACGTCGCGGCCGGCGAGACCGGCGACCTGTTCCGCGACGACCCCACCGAGCTGTGGCGCGACGTGATGCGGCGCCAGCCCGGCCGGCTGGCCTGGCACTCCACCAGGCCGGTCGATCCCGACCTCAACTGACCCGGACCGGTCGACGGCGTGTCCTCCGATCACCCCCGCACGCCCTAGACTGGCCCGCATGAGCACCATCGGATTCTCACCCGGCACCGAGACGATCGAGGACCGTCGCACCCAGCCGACCGACGATGGTGACCACGAGCGGTTCAGCCACTACGTCCCCAAGGACAAGCTGACCGAGGCGATGGTCATGGGCACCCCCGTCATCGCGCTGTGCGGCAAGGTCTGGGTCCCCTCCCGAGCCCCGGAGAAGTACCCGGTGTGCCCGGAGTGCAAGGAGATCTGGGACTCCATCAAGCCCGGTGGCGACGGCTCAGGCGGCGGCGACCAGGGCCCCGACGCGTGACGGGGCGGCACGACGCCGTACCCCCTGCTCCGGTCCTCGCACCGGCCTGGCCGGAGCGCGCGGCCTGGGGCACCGCGCCCCTGCTGCGTGCCTGGCAGCAGGCCGCGATGGAGCGGTACCTCGCCGACAACCCCCGTGACTTCCTCACCGTCGCGACGCCGGGCGCCGGCAAGACGACCTTCGCGCTGACGGTCGCGGCCGACCTGCTGGGGCGCCGGGTCGTCGACCGGATCACGATCGTGGCGCCGACCGAGCACCTCAAGACGCAATGGGCCGAGGCCGCCGCCAAGGCGGGCATCCCCATCGACCCGACGTACGCCGCCGGCAAGGGCAAGACCTCGCAGGACTACGTCGGCATCGCGGTGACCTATGCCGGGGTCTCGGTCAACCCGCTGGCCATGCGGATCCGCACCGAGCGCTTCAAGACGCTGGTGATCCTCGACGAGATCCACCACGCCGGCGACGCCATGTCGTGGGGCGAGGGCGTGCGTGAGGCCTTCGAGCCGGCCACCCGGCGGCTCGCGCTCACCGGCACGCCGTTCCGCTCCGACGTCAACCCGATCCCGTTCGTGACCTACGCGCCCGGTGACGACGGGATCCCGCGGTCGGTGGCCGACTTCACCTACGGCTACGCCCACGCGCTGGCCGACCACGTCGTCCGGCCGGTGCTGTTCATGGCCTACTCCGGCGAGATGACCTGGCGCACCCGGGCCGGCGACGAGATCGCCGCCCGCCTCGGCGAGCCGCTCACCAAGGACATGCACGCGCAGGCCCTGCGCACCGCGCTCGACCCGGCCGGGTCGTGGATGCCGTCGGTGCTGGCGGCGGCCGACAAGCGCCTGGCCGAGGTACGCCGCCACGTCCCGGACGCGGGCGGCCTCGTGATCGCGTCCGACCAGGAGAAGGCCCGCGCGTACGCCGGGCTGCTGAAGAAGATCACCGGCGAGTCACCGACCGTGGTGCTCTCGGACGAGAAGGCCTCGTCGAAGAAGATCAGCGCGTTCAGCGACTCCGACAAGCGGTGGATGGTCGCCGTGCGCATGGTGTCCGAGGGCGTCGACGTGCCCCGCCTCGCGGTCGGAGTCTGGGCGACGATGACCTCGACCCCGCTGTTCTTCGCGCAGGCGGTCGGTCGCTTCGTGCGCGCCCGCTCGCGCGGCGAGACGGCGTCGGTGTTCCTCCCGTCCGTGCCGCACCTGCTCGGCTACGCCTCCGAGCTGGAGGTCGAGCGCGACCACGTCCTCGGTCGCAGGATCACCGACGAGGACGACATCTTCGCCGCCGAGAACGACCTGCTGGCGGCCGCCAACGCGAGCGAGGCCGCCTCCGGCGAGCTCGAGATGTCGTGGGAGGCCCTCGGTTCGACGGCGTCCTTCGACCGGGTCCTCTACGACGGCGGCGAGTTCGGCCACTCCGGCGAGGTGCACGTCGGGTCGGAGGAGGAGATGGACTTCCTCGGTATCCCCGGCCTGCTCGAGCCCGACCAGGTGCGCGAGCTGCTGCACTCGAGGCAGTCCGAGCGCGCCATCAAGCAGAAGGCCGCCCGTCCCGAGGCGGACTCGGTCGCCGAGGTCTCGACGCACGAGCAGCTGGCGATCCTGCGACGCGAGCTCAACGGGCTGGTCGCCGCCTGGCACCACCGGACCGGTCAGGCGCACGGGATCACGCACGCCACCCTCCGCAAGGAGTGCGGGGGACCGGCCGCCGCAGTGGCCAGCGCCGACCAGCTCCACGAGCGGATCGACCGCATCCGCGACTGGGCGGTCCGCAAGTCCTCCTGACCGGCCGACCGCCGGACGCAGCGTCGTACGGCGCGTCGGACGTGCAGAAGTCGGAGCGGTGGGCGGTGCCCCGCGTGCCGTGACCCGACCCCGGGGACTTCGGCCCGTCTGACATGCTCGGGCCGGGACGCGGACCGGCCGCCGCCCGCGGGTGCGGACGACGGCCGGCCTGCAGCCGAGCGGGTGGGTCAGCGGCGCTCGACGTTCCACGCACGCTCGACGGAGAAGGCACGGTCGGTGCCCTTGCCGCCGTTGGCGCGGTCGAACCCGAGCCCGCCGACGAGCACGTCGTTGCCGAGGTGGCCCAGCAGGCGGTCGTTGCCCTTGTCGCCCTGGACCCGGTCGTTGCCGGTGTTGCCACCGAGCTCGTCGTTGCCCTCGCCGCCGCGGACCTTGTCGTTGCCGGCCCCACCCCGGGCGCGGTCGTCGTCATCTCCGCCGAAGACGACGTCGTCGCCGCCCATGGCCTTGACGAGGTCCTCGCCCTTGTTGCCGAACAACCGGTCGTTGCCGGACGTGCCGGAGATGGTGTCGGCGTCCTTGCCGCCCCGGGCCACCATGGAGGCGCCGGTGCAGGTCAGGGCGGGGGCGTTGGCGAGGTCGACGCCGTAGCCGATGGTGTCGGCGCCGGCCCGGCCCACGGCCCAGATCTTGCAGCCCTGCAGGTTGAGGACGTTGCCAACGTCGGTGCCCTTGACGGTCACCGTCGCGCTGACGGCGTCGACGTTCTCGACGTCGGTGACGCGCTGGTCCACCGTCACGTCGGGCTCGCCGGTCTCGAACTGACCGCTCCTGAGGTCGACCAGGACCTCGTCGTAGTCGAACGCGACCTGGAACAGGTCCGTGCCGTCGCCGCCCGACCACGTCGAGCCGTCGAGCACGCGGGAGCGCACCGTCATGGTGTCGTCGCCGCCGGCCATGTCGACCTTGACCGTGGTCGGCGTGGCACCGGTGGCCGGGTCGCGCAGCACGAAGGTCTCGGCCGCGTCGGTGCCCGTGAAGGCCACCGAGGAGGCGGTCGAGTCGACGACGTACGTCGAGACGGCGCCGCTCCACGTCAGGACGGGTGCGCCGCCCCGCTCGATCTTCCGTGCGGGGGCCCCGATCGAGACGACCCCGCCGTCGCTGTCGGCCAAGGTGTCGGCGCCCTCGCCGAAGGCGACGCTGCCGCCGGCGGCCTGGATGCCGTGCCAGTCGAGGACGTCGTCGCCGGCACCGAGGTCGATCTTGTCGGCGTTGGGCTGACCGGCGGTCCCGCTGCCGACACCGTCGTCGCCGGCACCGGTCGTGACCGTGTCGGCACCGTCACCGGTGGAGACCTGGTCGGAGCCGGCGCCACCGGTGTAGCTGTCGTCGCCGGCACCGAGTGCCGTCGTCACGGTCGCCCCCGCGGGGATCGTGGCGGTGTCGACAGAGTCGTTGCCCTCGCCGGCGTCGACCGACGTGGCGGTGGTGGCCGTGCCCGGCAGCACGCAGATGGTGTCGTTGCCGGCCAGCGCCGTCACGGTGGAGCCGAGGGTCGCGGCGATGACGTCGTCACCGGCGGTCCCGGTGACGGTGGCCTGGCCGGAGCCGTCGATCGTCACGGCCTTGCCCTGGCAGGTCTCCACCGCAGCGGCGGCGTACGCGCCGGGTGCGGTGAGCAGTGCTGCTGCGAGAAGAGCGGTCGTGCCGGTCGCGGCGAACGTGCGTCGTACATGGCGATGCATGTGTTCTCCCTTGATCGTGTGGTGGGTTGTCACCCCGTCTCGGGGCAGTGCGTCGTGCACCTGCAGGCTAGGACGTGCGTGGTCATCGTGAAGTTGTCACTAGATTGGCCACATGACCGCCGAAACTTCACAGACCCTCGATCGGGGGCTGCGGGTGCTGGAGGTGCTGGCGGCCACACCCCACGGTCTCACCGTCACCGAGCTGTCGGTCGAGCTGGGGGTCAACCGCACGGTCGTCTACCGGCTGATCAGCACCCTGGAGCAGCACGGGCTCGTACGCCGCGACGCGCGCGGTCGGCTCTTCGTCGGCCTCGGGATGCTCCACCTGGCCTCGGCCGTGCAGCCGCTCCTGCGGGACCTCGCCGTGCCGGTCCTCCGCAGCCTCGCCGATGCCATCGGCTGCACCGCCCACCTGACGGTGGCCGACGGTGACGAGGCCCTGGCGCTGGCAGTGGTCGAGCCGTCCTGGACCGACTTCCACGTCTCCTACCGCGTCGGCGCGCGGCACGCCCTGACCCAGGGAGCCGCCGGCAAGGCGATCCTCCTCGCCCGGGAGAGCGCCGGGCAGTATGTCGTCACCACCGGCGAGCTCCAGTCGGGCGCGCAGGGGCTCTCGGCGCCGGTCCGCGGCGTCGCCGGGCTCGAGGCGTCGGTCGGCGTCGTGACCCTCGGCGGCGGCATCGACGAGGGCGTCGTGGCACCCCGGGTGCTGGCGGCCGCCGAGTCCGTGCGGCTCGCGCTCGCCGGCGAGGTCAGCCGCTGAAGGGCAGGATCCCCGGGCCCGGCCGCGTGACGACGTCGCGTCGGCCGGTCAGCTCGTGGCCCTCGCGGCAGCGGAGCACCGCGTCCACCTCCGCGCCGCAGTCGACGTGCGCGAACTCGACCGGCGATCCCTCGGGGTCGGCGAGGTAGCGATCGCCCCATTGCCGGACGGCGACGAGGACGGGGTAGAGGTCGAAGCCCTTGTCGGTGGGGCGGTATTCGTGGCGCTCGCGCTGGCCGGGCTCGCGGTAGGGCACCCGGCGGAGGATGCCCTGGTCGACCAGCAGGGCGAGCCGGTCGGTGAGCACCTGGCGTGGCATGCCGGAGTGGCGGCGCATGTCGTCGAAGCGTCGTACGCCGTTGAAGACCTCCCGCAGCACGACGAAGGTCCACCGCTCACCGAGCACCTCCATGGCGCGGCCGACGGTGCAGTTGTCGGTGGACCAGGCGAGGGCGGGCGGTGCGGCGGTCATGACTGCACCCTAGGTCTGATTGACAGACTCAGCAAGGAGGTGCGACGCTGGATCCATGACCCAGACCCAGGACCGACCCGGCCACGGCGACTTCGCCACCGACACCCGCGTCGTCGAGTGGGCCCGTCCCGGCCAGGGCGACTTCGACCGGCTGCTGGCCGCCACCGGCCTCCAGCAGCTGCAGATGATGGTCTCCGGCGAGCTGCCCCGGCCGCCGATCATGGACACCCTCGGCATGACCGGCTTCCACCCCGAGCAGGGTCGCGTCGTGGTCGAGATGCCTGCGCAGACCTTCCACTACAACCCGTTGGGTGGCGTCCACGGCGGCGTCATCTCCACGCTCCTCGACACCGCGGCGGGCTGCGCGGTGCACTCCACGCTGGCGGTGGGGGAGATGTACACCTCGCTCGACCTGACCGTGAAGTTCCTGCGCCCGGTCACCGCGGACTCCGGCCTGCTGACCTGCGAGGGCACGGTGCTGCAGCGCGGACGGCGTACGGCGCTCGCCCAGGCGGAGCTGCGCGACGAGGCCGGCAAGGTGGTCGCCCACGCCATCTCGAGCTGCATGATCTTTCACGCCGCCCAGGGCTGAGTCGAAATCAGCTGACCGCCGACCTCGCCAGCGGCAGCACCCGGTGCGGGATCTGGGTCGCCAGCGCGATGACCGTCGTGCAGCGCTCGATCCCGGGCTCGGCGAGCACGCGGTCGATGACCCGCTGGAGGTCGGCGTTGGACTGCGCGACGACCCGCGCCCACATGTCGCCGGCGCCGGTGATGGTGTAGGCCTCCAGCACCTCGGCGATGCCCGCGAGGTGCGTGGCGACGGCGTCGTGGCCCGCACCCTGGCGGATCTCGAGGGTCAGGAACGCCATCACCGGGAAGCCCAGCGCCTCGGGTGAGAGGTCGGGTCCCCAGCCGGTCACCACCCCGCTGGCGGCGAGCTTGTCGAGGCGGGCCTGGGCGGTGCCGCGGGCCACGCCGAGCCGCCGGGACGCCTCGAGGACCCCGATGCGCGGCTCGGCGGCGAAGAGCTCGATCAATCTGCGGTCCAGGTCGTCCACGCGGACTCCTTCTGCTGTGCAATGTGCGCAACGTTTCGTCGTACTGTTGCACACTCTGTCGCTCCCCGACACGCTGTGCGTATGACTTCGACGACCGACCAGCCCTCGACCGGCGCAGCCCTCACCACCGACGAGCTCAAGGCCGACCTCACCCTCGAGCAGCTCCGGCAGCTCGTCGGCCTCGTGGAGTACGACGAGGACAGTGACGTCTTCCCGGTGACCGGCTGGGACTCCATCGTCTTCGTCGTCGGCAACGCCACCCAGACCGCGCACTACTACCAGTCGGCGTGGGGGATGCAGCTCGAGGCCTACTCGGGCCCGGAGAACGGCAACCGCGACCACAAGTCCTTCGTGCTGCGCTCGGGCTCGATCCGCTTCGTCATCAACGGCGCGGTCGACCCCGACAGCCCGCTGGTCGAGCACCACCGCCGGCACGGGGACGGCGTCGTCGACATCGCGCTCGAGGTGCCCGACGTGGACAAGTGCATCGCCCAGGCCCGCTCGGCCGGCGCGACGATCGTGCGTGAGGTCGAGGAGATCTCCGACGAGCACGGCACGATCCGCATCGCGGCCATCGCGACGTACGGCGACACCCGGCACACGCTGGTCGACCGCTCGCGCTACTCCGGCCCCTACCTCCCCGGCTACGTCGCCAGGTCGAGCACCTTCGAGAAGAAGGAGGGCCAGCCCAAGCGGCTCTTCCAGGCGCTCGACCACATCGTCGGCAACGTCGAGCTCGGCAAGATGGACCAGTGGGTCGAGTTCTACAACAAGGTCATGGGCTTCACGAACATGGCCGAGTTCATCGGTGACGACATCGCCACCGACTACTCCGCGCTGATGTCCAAGGTCGTCGCCAACGGCAACCACCGCGTGAAGTTCCCGCTCAACGAGCCGGCGATCGCCAAGAAGAAGTCGCAGATCGACGAGTACCTCGAGTTCTACCGCGGCGCCGGCGCCCAGCACCTCGCGGTCGCCACCAACGACATCCTCGGCTCCGTCGACGCGCTGCGCGCCAACGGCGTGGAGTTCCTCGACACCCCGGACTCCTACTACGAGGACCCCGAGCTGCGCGCGCGCATCGGCAACGTCCGGGTGCCGATCGAGGAGCTGCAGAAGCGCAAGATCCTCGTCGACCGCGACGAGGACGGCTACCTGCTGCAGATCTTCACCAAGCCGCTCGGCGACCGCCCGACGGTCTTCTTCGAGCTGATCGAGCGGCACGGGTCGCTCGGCTTCGGCAAGGGCAACTTCAAGGCGCTCTTCGAGGCCATCGAGCGCGAGCAGGACGCGCGCGGCAACCTCTGATCGGATGGACCATCTCGCACCCTCGGTCGGGTCGGTCGCAGGGATGAGGGTCGCGCCCCTCCGGCGGGAGTACGCACTCGACATCTGCACCTGGCGCTACCCGGCGCCGTACGACTGCTACGACATGACGGACGCGGACCCCGAGTGGTTGCTGGATCCCGCCTCGGGGTTCCACGCGCTCCTCTCGGGCGATCGGCTGATCGGCTTCCGCTCATTCGGTGCGGACGGGCAGGTGCCGGGGTGGGACTACGACGACCGCGCGCTCGACACCGGCGGGGGCCTGCGCCCCGAGCTGGTGGGACAGGGCCTGGGACGCCGTGCCATCGCGGCGGGCCTCGCGTACGGCCGGGAGACGTTCGCCCCTCGAGCTTTCCGCGTGACCGTGGCGAGCTTCAACACGCGCGCCCTGCGCACGGTCGAGGGCCTCGGCTTCCAGCGCGTCGGTCGCTTCGACGCCGCGACGGATGGATCCAGCTTCGAGGTGCTCCTGCGACCGAAGACCTGAGGCCGGCACCTTGCCCGGCCAGGGTCCGCCGCGTCGAGGGTGGTACCGATCACCACGCGCCACGTCCTGGCGACGACGGGGGACACTTGCGCCCATGGACGAGCATCCCCCGGACCCGCCGCAGCTCCCGGTCGAGGCCGTCGACTCCCTCGTGGACTGGCTCGACGAGTACGCAGCGTGGCTCCGAGTGGACCACGACCGGGCCCGCGCCCACGGCCACGCGATCTCCCCCGAAGCGCTGGCGACCCTTCGGCTCCACGAGGGCGCCGCGCTGCTGCTCCGTGAGTCCTACGGCTTGCCCACCGACCCGGGGTGACGTCGCTGGTGTGCCCGCCACGTCCTCTGCCCCCCTCGTGGGATCACCGGTCAGCCGGTGATTCCGGGAGCCCTCGATCAGGCAGGCGCTGGAGCCGTTGCGGTGGCCCGCAGCTCGTGCGCCTCGTCGACCCCCGACGACATCGCCCAGCGGATGGTGCCGGTGGCCAGGGTGCCCAGCGCCTTGACGACGGTCCGCTCGGAGACGGGCAGCCACGGCAGCCGCAGCGGGCGCCGGGTCCATCGGGGCATCAGGGCGACGCCCGCGGCCATCAGCACGGCGTACGCCGGTCGCGCCGCCACCGGGAGCTCGGGGTGCAGGATGAGGAAGCGCACCGCGCCGCGGGCCTCCTCCGTGGCGCGCAGCTCGGGACGGAAGGCGTCGAGCACCGCGCGCAGCTCGGCCACGGTCGTCGGCGGGTCGAGCACGCCGAGCTTGCCGGCGACGAGCGCCGCCTGGGCGACGTAGGCGTCGCACCCGGCCACGTCGAGGGGGCGGGCGCCGTACGTCTGGTGCGCCAGCAGGAAGCTGTCGACCTCCGCCGCGTGCACCCAGGCCAGCAGGTGCGGGTCGGAGGCGGCGTACGGCGTGCCGTCGGGCATCGTGCCGGTCACCCGCTCGTGGATCGAGCGCACGGCGCGGATCGCCTGCTCGGCGTGGTCGATCGTGCCGAAGGTGGTCACCGCGAGGAACTGGCTGGTGCGGGCCAGGCGCCCCCACATGTCGCCCTGGTAGCCCGAGTGGTCGGCCACGGCCTTCATCGCGGCCGGGTGCATCGTCTGCAGGAGCACCGCCCGGATCCCGCCGATGAACATCGATGCGTCCGCGTGAACGCGGACGATCTCCGAGTCGGCGTCGAACCAGCGTGGACCCGGGGTGCCGTGGATGCGCTCGCGTGCCTTCGGGCCGTCGGGTCCGGCGACACGGCGGAAGATCTCGCGACCGAGGCGCGCCCGCAGGGGAGTCATGTCCCGACACTACGAGGGCGCTCGAAGCGTCGCCGTTGACGTATCGAGAAACGATGCCCTATCGTCTGTCGATAACATCGAAGATCGATATGGAGGACGACATGGACACCACGGACGGCTCACGAGGCTCGGACCCGCTCAGGACGCTGGAGATCGTCGTCGGGGTGATCGTCACGCTGATGGCCGTCGTCGTGGGGGCCGTCCTCGTCGGCGCCGTGGCTGGAACCGGCTCCATCCCCGGCGTCGATGCGGAGGTGTGCGTCACGACCCTGACGGACGGTACGCCGGCCTTCCGCCAGGTGGAGGGGGAGTCGACCGGACCGGTCGGCCTCGCCGAGGGGATCACCTGGCGCGCCGAGCAGGTGCAGGTCTGCGACCCGGAGCCCGACGGCGTGACCCGCGCCCTGGGCGTCGCCGGGCTGACGATGTGGACGATCGCCCCGTTGCTGTTCTTCGGACTGCTCTGGCGGCTGTTGCGTCGCGCCCGCCGCGACGGCGTCTTCGCCGACCAGGTGCCCGGCGGCCTGCGGGTGCTGGGGAGGCTGCTGCTCGTCTGGGCCGCCCTCGACCTCGTGATCACCGGCTTCGTCAACGCGGCCCTGCTCAACCGGATGACCGAGGACGAGCTCGTCCTCTTCTCCTCCTACGACGTCCCGTGGCTCCTGGTGCTGCTCGGGATCAGCCTGCTGGCCCTGGAGCGGGTCATGGCGCAGGCCGTGGTCCTGCGCCATGACGCGGAGGCGACGATCTGATGCCCCGCCGTACGACGCAGCGCCCCGAGGTCGAGGAGCAGCACGGGGTCTCGGTCCACCTCGACGCGGTGCTGGCCGACCGGGGGATGACCCTCACCGAGCTGGCCGACCGGGTCGGGGTGACCGTGGTCAACCTGAGCGTCCTCAAGAACGGTCGCGCGAAGGCGGTGCGCTTCTCCACGCTCACCCAGATCTGCCGGGTGCTCGAGTGCCAGCCGGGAGACATCCTGCGCGTCGACTGACAGGCTCGTCCCATGATGATCCGACCCGCCGAGCTGGCGGCCATCAAGGCAGGCACCGTCGACCTCGCGTTCCGCCGGTGGGCGAGGCCGCGGGTGGTGGTCGGCACCAGGATGCGCACGGCGGTGGGGCTTCTCGAGGTGACGTCCGTCGAGCGGGCCGGGCGCCTCACTGCCGAGGACGCCCGGCGGGCAGGCTCGCCGTCCCTGACAGCGCTGCGGGAGGCGCTCGCCGCCCGCCCCGAGGACCCGGTGTGGCGCATCGGCCTGGTCTGGGCCGGCCCCGACCCCCGCGAGGCGCTGCGCGAGTCGATCCCCGACGAGGCGGAGATCGAGCAGGTCAACGGCCGGCTCGACCGGCTGGACAAGGCGTCGTCGTACGGCGCGTGGACGCGCGAGACCCTGGACCTGATCGACCTCCACCCGACCGTCCGCGCGCCGGACCTCGCCGCCCGGGTGGGTCGCGAGACCGCCGACTTCAAGAAGGACGTGCGCAAGCTCAAGGAGCTCGGGCTGACCGAGTCCCTCGACATCGGCTACCTGCTGTCGCCGCGCGGCCGGGCCGTGGTCGACGCCGGGCTCGCGACCCCGCGCGAGCGAGCCCCGCTGCCGACCGGGACGGCCCTGCCGAGGATAGGGGCCCCGGCGACGCGGGCGCTGCGCGCGGTCGGGATCACCACGCTGGAGCAGGTGGCGGCCCTGACCGAGGTCGAGCTCGCCGCCCTCCACGGCGTCGGACCGATGGCGATCGGCCGCCTGCAGGAGGCGATGGCCGAGCGCGGTCTGTCCTTCGCCGGGGCCTGAGCCGTCGCAGGCCCCGGCGAGAGGCCCGCCCGGGAGGTCAGTGCACCAGCAGGCCGATGCCCAGGGCGCCCATCAGGACAGCGATGCCCGAGTCGAGCACCCGCCAGGCCGACGGCCGGGCGAAGATGCCGCGCAGGGAGCGCGCACCGAAGCCGAGCGCGGGGAACCAGACGAGGCTGGCGGCGATCGCGCCCGCGCAGAACCACCAGCGCTGGTCGCCGAAGCTGTTGGCGACGGTGCCGAGCATGAGGATCGCGTCGAGGTAGAAGTGCGGGTTGAGCCACGTCAGGGCCAGGGTCAGCAGCA
The DNA here is from genome assembly GCF_003047265.1 of Nocardioides terrigena. Classification (GTDB taxonomy): domain Bacteria; phylum Actinomycetota; class Actinomycetes; order Propionibacteriales; family Nocardioidaceae; genus Nocardioides; species Nocardioides terrigena. The sequence continues at coordinate 111,014 of NZ_PZYY01000010.1, forward strand.
CGGCGCGACGCACGGTCATGCTCGAGCCGCCGTCCGCGTCGAGGGCCACGGGCCGCCACGCGCGCACGGCCGACTGGACCCCGAAGGCCAGCAGGTAGAGCCCGCCGCCGATCTGGGCGATGGGCAGCACGGCCGGCCAGCGCTCCATCACGACGCCGAGGCCTGCGACACCGGCCGTGAGGGCCACGATGTCGGACACCATGCACACCACGATCACGGCCAGCACGTGCTCGCCGCGGATCCCCTGGCGGAGGACAAACGCGTTCTGGGCGCCGACGGCGACGATCAGGGCGAGACCGGTCAGGACACCGGTGAGGAAGATGCTCAACATGTGTAGAACGCTAGGCCGAGAATCGGCTTCAATCCAGCGAACCATTCTGGGGAATCATTAGACTCTCTTAGTATGAAAGACGTCACCCAGATCGACCCCGTGTCGTTGCGCACACTGGCCACCGCCGTCCGGCTCGGGACCTTCGAGGCCACCGCCCGCGAGCTGCACGTGACCCCCTCGGCGGTGAGCCAGCGGATCAAGGCGCTGGAGACCCACGTCGGCCGGGTGCTGGTGCACCGGGTGAAGCCGCTGGAGGCCACCGAGGCGGGACACGTCCTGGTGCGGCTGGCGGCCCAGACCGAGCTGCTGGAGCGCGAGGCGGTGGCCGAGCTGCTGGAGGGCGACGACCCGGGGGAGGACGACCCGTTCGCCGCGGTGCCGATCGCCGTCAACGCCGACGCGCTCTACACCTGGCTGATCGACGCCCTGGTCGCGGTGCAGGGCGACCACCGGGTCACCTTCGAGATCGTCCGCGAGGACCAGTCCCGGACCACCGAGCGGCTGCGCCGCGGCGACGTGATGGCGGCCGTGACGTCCGACCCGCGACCCGTGCCCGGGTGCCGGGTCGTGCGGCTGGGCTCGATGCGCTACCGGGCGGTCGCCACCCCGGCGTGGGTCGCCGACCACCTCCCCGACGGTGCCACGGCGACGGCCCTGGGCCGGGTGCCGCTCATCGCGTTCGACCGCAACGACACCCAGCAGCACGACTTCCTGCGCAAGGTCACGCGCCGGCACCTGACGCCGCCGGTGACATGGATCCCGTCGGTGGGGGAGTTCGACAACGCCGTACGCCGCGGCATGGGCTGGGGGATGATCCCCGAGGTCCAGGTGCGGACCGACCTCGATCGCGGTCGGCTGGTCGAGATCGTGCCGGGGCGCCACACCGACGTGCCGCTCTACTGGCAGCACTGGCGCCTGGAGTCGCCGCTGATGGCGGACCTGACGGCCGCGATCACCGGCGCCGCGCGGGGCTGGCTGAGCTGATCGGGGTCAGAGGACCTTGGAGAGGAACGCCTGGGTGCGCTCGTGCTGCGGGTCGCCGAGCACCGCGCGGGGGTCGCCCTCCTCCACGATCACGCCACCGTCCATGAAGACCAGGTTGTCGCCGACCTCGCGGGCGAAACCCATCTCGTGGGTCACGACCATCATGGTCATGCCCTCGGAGGCGAGGTCCTTCATGACGGCCAGCACGTCCCCGACCAGCTCGGGGTCGAGGGCGGACGTCGGCTCGTCGAAGAGCATCAGGTCGGGCTGCATGGACAGGGCCCGCGCGATGGCCACCCGCTGCTGCTGGCCACCGGAGAGGTGGGCCGGGTAGGCCGTCTCCTTCTCCTCGAGCCCGACCTTGGCGAGGTTGGCGCGAGCGATCTCGACGGCCTCGGCCTTCTTGCGGCCGGCGACCTTCTGCTGGGCGATCGTGAGGTTGCGCAGCACGGTCATGTGCGGGAAGAGGTTGAAGCTCTGGAAGACGATGCCGATCCGCGCCCGCAGCTTGTCGACGTCGGCGTCCGGGTCGGTGATCTCCTCGCCCTCGACGAAGATCTTGCCGCTCGTCGGGACCTCGAGCATGTTGACGCAGCGCAGCAGCGTGGACTTGCCCGACCCGGACGGCCCGATCACGCAGACGACCTGCCCGTGCCCGACATGGAAGTCGATGCCCTTGAGCACCTCGTTGTCGCCGAAGTACTTGTGCAGGTCCTGCACGTCGATGGCCGCGTCGGAGCGGCGGCCGTCCGGGGTCGTGGGGGTGGTGGTCATCAGCGGGCCCTCTCCGAGCGGCTCTCCATGCGGCGTACGACGATCGACAGCGGGACGGTGATCAGGAGGTAGCAGAGCGCGATGACCACGATCGGGGTCAGGTTGGAGGAGGAGTTCATGCTTTCCCGGCCGAACTTGGTGAGCTCGTAGTCCGCCAGCGACAGACCGAGGATGTAGACCAGCGAGGAGTCCTTGGTGAGCAGGATCAGCTCGTTGGTCAGCGGCGGCAGGATGATCCGGAACGCCTGGGGCACGACCACGCTGATCATCGCGCGGCCGTGGGACATCCCGAGGGAGCGGGCGGCCTCCATCTGGCCCTTCGGCACGGCCTGGATGCCGGCCCGGATGGTCTCGGCCATGTAGGCCCCGCCGACCAGGCCCAGGGCCAGCGTGACGATGCCGAGGTTGCCGAACGGGATCACCAGGTTCGGGAAGGCCAGGGTGAAGCCCACGCTGAGCGCGATGAACACGACCAGGGCGGGCAACCCGCGGAAGAGCTCGATCACGCCGGTCGCGATCCACCGGTAGGGGCCGACGCTGGAGAGCCGCATCAGCGCCAGGACCAGCCCGAGGACCAGGCCGAAGGTGAAGCCGCACGCGGTGTAGATGATCGTGTTCTTGAGCGCGATCGTCAGGACCTCGGGGAACTGCTCCTTGACGAGCTCCCAGTTCCAGAAGGCCCGCTGGAGCTGGGCCCAGTCGGCGACGAGGGCGATCGCGACCAGCACGACCACCAGCACGGCGTACTGGACGTAGCGCCACCGGGCGGCACGCTGGCGGGGACTCGCCATGGGCTCACATCACCTTCGTCGTGGGGTCGGGGAGGGCGTCACGACGAGGGTGCGGTGCCGAACCACTCCTCGTAGACCGCGTCGTACTCGTCGCTCGCGATCGCGTCGTTGATGGCGGTGAGGAGCTCGGCGTTGCCGTCCTTCTTGACCGAGAAGCCGTACTCCTCGCCGGTCTGGAACTCCGTGACCACCTCGACCTCGGGGTTCTGGCTGACGAAGTAGTTGAGCAGGCCGTTGTCGTTGACCCCGGCGTCGGCCTTGCCGGTCAGGACCGCCTGCTGCATGAGGGAGGAGTCCTCGAAGGTGATGATCTCGGTGTCCTCGGGGGCGTTCTCGCGGACGTAGTCGGAGCCGGTCGTGCCGTCCTGCACCGCCACCTTCTTGCCGGCGAGGTCCTCGAGCGACGTGATGCCCGCACCGGTCTTGGTCATCAGGGCCTGGGTGGCCTCGAAGTAGGGGTCGGTGAAGTCCATGACGGCCTGGCGCTCCTCGTTGATCGTCATGGCACCGGCGCCGACGTCGCACTGCCCGGTGTTGAGGGCCTCACCGGTGGTGATCGTCTCCCACGCGACGTCGAGGACCTCGAAGTCGAGACCCTCGGCATCGGCGGCGAGCTGCAGCACCGCGGGGTCGAAGCCGACGACCTCGCCGTCCTCGGTGAACTCGAACGGCTCGTAGGGCAGGTGCGTGCAGACGGTCAGGGTGCCCTCCTTGACCAGCTCGATGCCCGACTCGGTGGTCGTGGAGGTGTCCTCCCTGGCGCAGCCTGCGACCGCGAGGGTGAGGGCGACGACGCTGATTCCGGATGCGAGTGCTCGAGTGTTCATGATCGCCACACTAGCCCCGTCCGGTCCCGGGACGTCGCCCACGTCACACCGACCACGGCATGATGCCCGCATGCCGACCTACGTCGCCTTCCTCCGAGCGATCAACCTCGGAGCCACGAGGAAGTTCCCCAAGGACGCCATCCGGGCCGCGGTGGAGTCCACCGGGGCCCGGGACGTCGAGACCTACATCAACACCGGCAACGTGCGCCTGACCACCGGCCTGCGCTCGACGCAGCGGGTCGCCTCGGTGCTCGAGGAGGCCTTTGCGGCCGACCGCGGTTTCGAGGTGCCGACGGTGGTCCTGACGCCCGCCGAGCTGGTCGCGATCGCGGCGGACGCCGACGAGCTGGCAGCCGCCCACGACGGCCTGGGCATGCAGTACGTCTCGTTGCTCAAGGAGGCGCCGACTCCGGAGCAGGTGCGCGAGATCGAGTCCGTGGAGATCGCGGGCGAGAGGCTCGTCGTCCGGGGTCGGGGTGCCCACTTGCTCATGGCCGAGCGCGACAGCTACCACACGGCCCGGTTGTCCAACGACTACGTCGAGAAGCGCCTCGGGGTGTCCACCAACCGCAACGTGCGTGTCGTGCGCGAGCTCGCCACCCGGTGGGGCTGACCACCCGGGGACGGCCCACCGTGACTGGTGCGGGTCAGCTCACCGGCCCCCGTCGTTGGCCGTGATCTTGACGGTGAGCAGGTCCGGCGTCCCGACGATGGCGTCGTCGGAGGTGGTGAGCCGGATCTTGATCGTCTCGCGGCCCTCGCGCTCGCGGTCGTCGATCAGGGTGATCGGTACGGACTGGAGCGTGCGCCCCGGCTCGTAGACGAGGGAGCCCGGGGCAAGGGAGTAGTCGACGCCGGCCGTGGCCGTGCCGCCGACGACCTGGTAGCCGACGGTGACCGGAGCCGCGTGCTCGCCGAGCAGCCGGACGCGGGGGCGCATCACCCGGTCCCGCTCGTTGACACTGCTGAAGGCACGGGCGAAGCCGACCTCCGGCTGGCTCATCCACGCGATCCGCTGGGTCAGCCAGTCGCGGAGGAACTCGACCTCGCCGTCGAAGGAATCGGCGTGCTTGCTGCCGAGGACCAGCTCGGTGCCGGCGTGCCACTGGGCCCAGTCGGCCTCGGCGGTCGTCCGCAGCGGCGTCGCAGCGGCGGGCAGCTGGGAGACCAGCCGCTCGACCCGCGGCCGCAGGGTGGTCCAGCGCGCCTTGACGCGGGTCGCGAAGTCGGGGTCCTTCAGCATCCGGCTGATCCAGTGCTTCTTGGTGCGGGTGTGCCAGCCGCGGGGCGGGACCGCCCGGCGGAACGCGGTGCCGCCACTGAGGTCGAAGTCCCAGACCGGACCCATCTCGAGCTTGCCGCCCGGGGTCCAGCTGACGTAGACGCTGGAGAAGAAGTTGGAGTCCTGGTTGCGGAAGAGCTCCTCGACGAGGTACCAGTCGATGAAGCTGCCGAGGTCGACGTACGGGCGGTAGCCCCGCTTCGGGTCCGTGAAGCCCTTGCCGTAGAGCGCTTTTTCGAACGCCTGGACGTGGCGGCGGACCCGGATGACGTCGCCGCGCTCGGGGTCGTCGGGGTCCTTGAAGACGATGGGCGTACGACGCCGCACGGTGCGGAAGCCCCGGTCGCCGTCGCGGACGAAGCGCTCGTTGATCTCCAGCAGGTAGGCGTCGTCGCCGATGTCGACGCGGCCAGGCTTGACCTCGACCTGCTCGGTCAGCTGGTACATCCCCTGCGAGGTGCCGTTGAGGACCAGCTCGACGAACCGGCTCTGCGGGGTCCAGCCGAGCCGGGTCCGGTCGGCGACGGCGAAGGCGGTGTGGGTGCGCAGGGCGCTGCGGTCGGCGGCGTTGGCCAGCAGGACCCAGTCCTCCTGAGGAGTCGTCCCCACGAGGGCCGCGTCCTCGCCGAGCTTGACCTTGTAGGGCTTCTTGGGGAAGTTCCACGTCGAGTTGCCACGACCCTTGATCTCGAGGGGGTGGGTGACCCCGTCGAGGGTGAGGGTGCCGGTGACGTAGTCGTCCCGGTTGAGGACGGGCGCGCCGCCATCGGTGGCGATGACGAGCTGGGCCGGGGCGCCGGGCACCCACGTGCCCTCCGCGGACGACTCGCCGGCACCGGCGCGCGCGGGTGCGAGTCCGACGGCGAGCAGGCAGGCCAGCCCCGCTCCCGTGATGGTCCTGAGTGCTGAAGACATGCGTGATTCCCCCGTTCCCGGCCAGGCCGGGTGTGCGTGCGATCCGGTGGTCTGGACCGCTGGAGGATCACCATAGACGGGCGGCGCCCCTCACGACATGCGAATCTGCGCGCCGACCCGGGGAGGGAGCACCCCGGTCCCCGGGTCGACGCCGTCAGCGGCGCGTGGCCGTGACGATGCGGTACTCCCAGTCGAGCACGGCCCCGTCGCCGTCTCCCTGGTCGTACGACGCGGCGAGGCCCACCAGGTCGGCGCGCAGCGCGGCCCGGCCGTCCTCGTCGAGGCGACCGGCGGCCGCGAACGTCGGCCCGTAGTAGGTGAGGAAGAGGTCGGCGAAGGCGTCGGCGTCCGCGAACCGCTGGCGGACCGTGGCCGTCACGGACCCCACGTCCTCCACACCGTCGCCGAGCAGCTCGGCGACCACGGCCTCGGTGCCCCACCGGGTCGGGGGCTGCGCACCGGGCGGGGGAGGGGCGTGCCGTCCCACGGTGCCCAGCATCCCGCCGATGAAGCCCTCCGGCGTCCAGCTGGCCACGCCGAGCCGACCTCCCGGACGGCAGACCCGCACCAGCTCGGCGGCGGCGCTGGAGTGGTCGGCGCTGAACATCACGCCGATGGCCGACAGCACCAGGTCGAACGACTCGTCCGGATGGGGGAGCGCCTCGGCGTCTGCCTCGGTCAGGTCGATCGCGAGGTCCTCCGCCTCCGCGCGCCGACGGGCGATGTCGAGCAGGGCGGGCACGTAGTCGATGCCGGAGGCGGCCGCGCCCCGGCGGGCCGCCGCCAGGGCGACGTGCCCGGTGCCGGTCGCGACGTCGAGGACGCGGGCGCCGGGTGCGACGCCGACGTGCTCGACGAGGTGCTCGGACACCGGCACGGTGAGGGCGGCGATGCGGTTGTAGTCACCGCTGCTCCACACCTTCTGCTGCTTGTCGCGCAGCTCGGTCATCTGTGGGGTCGTAGTCATGCGGGGTCCCTCCCATGGGTCGGCGACGGTGGTGGCCGTTCTCGCGACCGTCCCCGTCATGGAGCCGGACGGCCGGTGGCCGCCGTGGTCTGCGCGTTCGGGTCCGCGGGGTGCGCGGCCCTGCGTCCGTCTCGTGCGCGAGCGGTCGTCCGGCGCGTGCTGCCGGGCGCGGTGCTGGCACCGACGAGCCCATCCCTCATGATCGCAGTCCCGCACACCGGTGGCCATGGTCCTTGTCGGGGCTCTTCCCGCAGGGTCGTGCCGCCCGACGGCTCAGACGTGCAGCGTCTCGATGACCGGCTCGCCGCGTGAGAGCTTGCCGGCGGCGCGGGGGAGCTCGGCGCGCGCCATGAGGTGGTGGGCGCGCGCCTCGTCGAGGGTCGTCCGGCCGACCACCTCGCCGGCCGACACCAGCGGGACGAGCAGCGGGCGGTCGTCGCCGTCGTCGACGGGGACCGCCCCGATGCCGACCACCTCGGCCCGCGCGACGCCCGAGGAGTCGCGCCGGCGCAGGGCGTGCTTGCGGCCGCCGATCGAGGCCTTGTCCGTCGACCGCTTGGCTACCGGCACCATCACACCGTCGTCACCGGCCCGGGAGACGAGCTTGTAGACGAAGCCGCAGGTCGGGTGGCCCGACCCGGTCACGAGCTGGGTGCCGACGCCGTAGCCGTCCACCGGCGCGGAGGCGAGCGAGGCGATGGCGTGCTCGTCGAGGTCGCTGGTCACCAGGATGCGGGTGCCCGTGGCACCCAGGGCGTCGAGCTGCGCGCGCACCTCGTGGGCCAGCACCCCGAGGTCGCCGGAGTCGAGGCGCACGGCACCGAGGTCGGGGCCGGCGATCCCGACCCCCGCCCGGACCGCCTCGGCGACGTCGTACGTGTCCACCAGCAGGGTCGTCCCCACCCCCAGCGCGTCGACCTGCGCCCGGAACGCGTCCGCCTCGGTGTCGTGGAGCAGGACGAAGGAGTGCGCCGCCGTCCCCGCGGTCGGCACGCCGTACCGGTGCCGCGCGGCGAGGTTGGAGGTGGTGGCGAAGCCCGCGACGTACGCCGCCCGCGCGGCCGCCACGGCGGCCTCCTCGTGGGTGCGCCGCGAGCCCATCTCGATGCAGGGTCGGTCACCGGCCGCCCAGGTCATCCGGGAGGCGGCGGAGGCGATCGCGGAGTCGTGGTTGTAGATCGACAGCAGCACGGTCTCCAGCAGCACGGCCTCGGCGAAGCCGCCCTCGACCACGAGCAGCGGCGAGTGGGGGAAGTAGGCCTCGCCCTCGGCGTATCCCCAGACGTCGCCGGAGAAGCGGTAGGACGCCAGCCACTCCCGCGTGGCCTCGTCGACGACGTCCTCGAGCAGTGCGAGGTCCTCGTCGGTGAACCGGAAGGCCTCGATCGCGTCGAGCGCCCGCCCGACGCCGGCGACCACGCCGTAGCGCCGTCCCTCGGGCAGGCGACGCGGGAAGAGCTCGAAGACCGAGCGGCGTCCGGCGGTGCCGGCACGGAGCGCGGCCTGCACCATCGTGAGCTCGTAGTGGTCGGTGAGCAGGGCCGTCGAGGGCCCGCGCGCGTCGGCCGGCGATCGGGTCACCCGTCCACCCTCCCACGCGGGAGCGGGCGTTCAGGCCTGTGCCACGATGGACCCGTGTCCGCTGCCAGCCCCGTCGAGGTCGATCCGACGCTCTCTCCGGACGAGATCACGTTCCTCGCCAAGCCGTGGGTGACCATCGTCTGGAACGACCCGGTCAACCTCATGTCGTACGTCGCGTTCGTCTTCCAGAAGTACTTCGGCTACGACAAGGCCAAGGCCGAGCGGTTGATGATGGAGGTCCACGAGGACGGTCGCTCGGCGGTCTCCACCGGCACCCGCGAGGAGATGGAACGCGACGTGCAGGCGATGCACGAGTACGGCCTGTGGGCGACCATGGAGAAGGCCTCGTGAGCGGCAGCGAGAGGTGGACTCAGTGAGCGGCAGCGAGGGGTGGACGCAGTGACGGGCTTCGCCCGGCACCGCAGGAGCCGGCGGGTCATCGCCACGTTCACCGGCTTCGAGGCCGACCTGCTCCGCTCGCTGGCCTCCCAGATCGTCGAGCTGCTGCGCAACGAGGCCGCGGTGCCCGACGAGAGCCGGGACCCCTTCGAGGCGATGATGGACTTCTCGGGCCCGACGACCGCGCCCGAGGACCCGGTGCTCCACCGACTGTTCCCCACGGCGTACGTCGACGACGAGGAGGCCGCGGGAGAGTTCCGGCGCTTCACCGAGGGCGGCCTGCGCGACGGCAAGGCGGCCGCCGCGATCACCATCATCGAGGGCCTCGAGGAGGCCGGGCTGCCGCCCGAGCTCACCGAGGACGGGCTGATGATCGACGTCGAGCTGGACGAGCCGACGGCCGAGACCTGGATGCGCTCCTTCACCGACATCCGCCTCGCGCTCGCCACCCGCCTGGGCGTCGAGGACGGCGACGAGGCGATGTGGCACGCCCTGCCCGACGACGACCCGCGCGCCCAGGCCCACGACATCTACGAGTGGATCGGCTGGCTCCAGGAGACGATCGTCGAGGCGCTCACCGCATGAGTCCCGTCCCCGACTTCGTGCTCGAGATCCGCGAGATGATCGGCACCCACCCGCTGTGGCTGCCGGGCGTCACGGCGGTCATCCGGCGCGACGACGAGATCCTCATGGTCGAGCGCGCCGACAACGGCGCGTGGACCCCCGTCACCGGCATCGTCGACCCGGGGGAGGAGCCCGCCGTCTCGGCGGCCCGCGAGGCCCTCGAGGAGACCGGCGTCGTGATCCGCGTCGACCGGCTGGCCTCGACGTCGGTGATGTCGGAGGTCGTCTACGACAACGGCGACCGCGCGTCGTACCTCGACCTGACCTTCGCCTGCACGTGGATCAGTGGTGAGGCGTACGTCGCCGACGACGAGTCCACCGACGTGCGCTGGTGGCCCGTCGACGGCCTGCCGCCCATGTCCGACTCCATGTCGCAGCGGGTGGCCGCGGCGCTGTCCGGTGAGCGCGAGGCGCGCTTCACCTCCTAGCCCGAGTGCGTCGTGACGCCGTAGTCGGCCCGCGTGGTCAGCGCCCAGCGCGCCACGGGCGTCATGGCGTAGGCGATGAGCACCATCGCGACGGCCAGGATGATCCAGCCGGTGCGCCCGAGACCGACGCACAGGAACGCCGCGACGGGAGGCCCGATGACCCGGGCCGCCCCGAAGCTCAGCGACGCGAAGCCCTGGTACTGCCCCTGTCGCTCGTGCGGGGCCAGACCCATCTGCTGGCTCCACTGGCCGCCGGAGCCGACGATCTCGCCGAAGACGTGCACCACGGTGCCCACGAGCAGCAGCGCGCACGCTGCCCACACGTCGAGGTCCTGGGCGAAGCCGATCAGCACGAAGCCGCCCGCCACCAGCCAGCCCGCCACGACGAAGGCGCGCGACCCGTCGGTCACCGTGTCGATGTGCCGGGTGAGCCGCACCTGGAGCAGCGCCACCAGCACCGTGTTGAGCACGAGCGTCGCCGAGACGAGGACGGTGGGGGCGGTGGTGTGCTCCGCGATGAAGAGCACCAGGCCGATCTCGATGATGAAGAAGTGCGTGACGAAGAGCATGTGCAGCGCCATCAGTACGGCGTACGGGCGGTCGCGCAGCACGCCGAGGCGCGCCTCGCCCTCGCGCCGCGGGTGCGGCGGGAGCGGGGGGAGGCGGGTCGTGTTCCAGGCGGCGAAACCGGTGAGCACCGCCTGCCCGAAGAAGACGGAGATGTAGGCCCAGTCCTCGTCGACGAGGAGCGCGAGGCCGCCGACCATCGAGCCCAGGCCGATGGCGGTGTTGGTGACGGCGCGCAGGTAGGCCTTGAAGCGGACGCCCCGACCGCCGGTGGCCAGCTGGGCGATGACGCCCTGGTAGACCGCGCCGGAGGCGCTCAGGAAGACGGCCTGCACCGACAGCAGCAGGGTGAGCGCGAGGGGGGTGGGCGCGAAGGCCGGCGGCCACGCGGTGAGCGCCGCGCCGAGCATGAGCCAGCTGAGCACCCGGGTCGGGCCGCGGGTGTCCGCGAGCTGGCCGGCCGGGACGTTGACGAGCAGTCCGACCAGTGCCGAGACCGAGAGCGCGAGGCCGACCTCGGTGGCGCTGAAGCCCTGGTGGCGGGTGAAGTAGAGCGCACTGGTGGTCATCAGCGCACCGCCCGCGAACCGGTTGGCGAACTGGCCCAGTGCCATCGTGCGCAGCGTGGGGTCCAGCGGCACCCCGCGCCGGGTCAACGGCTCCACGGAGCTGGTCGTCATCGGTCTCCCACGGCTCGATCTATCTTGACGTCAAGATATATGTGGTGAGACGGGGTGTGGTCAAGTTGGCCCGTTGCCTACGCTGGACGGCGTGTTGACCATCGACCGGACGACGTACGACGCGATCGTCGCCCACGCCAAGCGCGACCACCCCGACGAGGCCTGCGGCATCGTCGCCGGCCCCGAGGGCAGCGACCGCCCCGAGCGGCTCGTGGAGATGGTCAACGCGGCCGGCAGCCCGACGTTCTACGAGTTCGACTCCACCGACCTGCTCCAGCTCTACAAGGACATGGACGCACGCGACGAGGAACCGGTGGTCGTCTACCACTCGCACACGGCCACCGAGGCCTACCCGAGCCGCACCGACATCGGCCTCGCCATGGAGCCGAACGCGCACTACGTGCTCGTCAGCACGCGCGAGCACGGGAATAACGACGGCCCTGTGGAGTTCAGGTCGTATCGCATCATCGACGGCGCGGTGACCGAGGAAGAGGTCACCGTGGTCGCCCAGCTGCAGTCCCGCGAATCGGAAGAGAGCACCCCCTGATGGCCATCGAGGTCCGCATCCCCACCATCCTCCGCACCTACACCGACGGCGCCAAGGCCGTCGACGGCAGCGGCGAGACCCTGCAGGCACTCATCGACGACCTCGAGGGCAACCACCCCGGGATCAAGGACCGCCTGATCGAGTCGGGCGACCTGCGCCGCTTCGTCAACGTCTACATCAACGACGAGGACGTCCGCTTCATGGGCGGCCTCGACGCCGAGCTCTCCGACGGCGACCAGGTCGTCGTCCTCCCCGCCGTTGCCGGCGGAGCCGGCTCGTCTGCGCAGCCGGTGGGTCGATAACCGCATGACCCGCTACGACAGCCTGCTGGAGTCGGTCGGCGGCACCCCGCTGATCGGGCTGCCGCGGCTGTCGCCCAGTCCGGACGTCCGCATCTGGGCCAAGATGGAGGACCGCAACCCGACCGGCTCCATCAAGGACCGGCCGGCGCTCAAGATGATCGAGCAGGCCGAGAAGGACGGGACCCTGCGTCCCGGGGCCACGATCCTCGAGCCGACCTCGGGCAACACCGGCATCTCGCTGGCCATGGCGGCCAAGCTCAAGGGCTACCGGATCGTCTGCGTGATGCCCGAGAACACCTCCGAGGAGCGCCGCCAGCTGCTGCGCATGTGGGGGGCGGAGATCGTCTCCTCGCCGGCCGCCGGCGGCTCCAACGAGGCCGTCCGCGTGGCCAAGAAGATCGCGGGCGAGCACCCGGACTGGGTGATGCTCTACCAGTACGGCAACGAGGCCAACGCCCTCGCGCACGAGGAGGGCACCGGTCCCGAGCTGCTCGCCGACCTGCCCGAGATCACCCACTTCGTCGCCGGGCTCGGCACCACCGGCACCCTGATGGGCGTCTCGCGGTTCTTCCGCTCCGCCAAGCCGGATGTCCGGATCGTCGCCGCCGAGCCGCGCTACGGCGAGCTCGTCTACGGCCTGCGCAACCTCGACGAGGGCTTCGTGCCCGAGCTGTACGACGCGTCGCTGATCGACTCGCGCTTCTCCGTCGGCCCGCGGGACGCGGTCCGCCGCGTGCGCGAGCTCCTCGAGCTCGAGGGGATCTTCGCCGGCATCTCGACCGGGGCGATCCTGCACGCCGCGCTCGGCCAGGCCGCCAAGGCGGTCAAGGCCGGCGAGCGTGCCGACATCGCCTTCGTCGTCTGTGACGGCGGGTGGAAGTACCTCTCGACCGGTGCCTACGAGGGCACGGTCGACGAGGCGGAGGATCGTCTCGACGGCCAGTTGTGGGCATGATGGCTCCGTGCTCCCGCGAGTCCTCCGCCGAGCGCCGCTGGTCCCGGCCCTCGCTGCGCTCCTCCTGACCCTGTTGCCGTTCGCGACCACGGTCGCGCCCGCGTCGGCCGAGCCGGTCCTCGTCCAGCCCCCGCTCACCAATACCGAGCCCCCGTCCGTCGACGGACGCCCGCGCCAGGGCGAGGTGCTGCGGGCGCACCCCGGCAGCTGGACGCCGCGGCGCGCCGAGACGACGTACCGCTGGCTGCGTGACGGCGAGCCGGTCCGCGGCGCCCGCGAGCGCCGCTACCGCCTGGGCGCGCTCGACGTCGGCGCCCGGCTGCGCGTCGAGGTCCGGGTCCGCGCAGACGGCCACGCGTGGACGGCCGCCCTCTCGGCGCCGACCCGCCGGGTGGCGCACGCCGCCCCGGTGCGCCGCCGCGTCACCTACAGCGTCTCGACTCGCGGTGCGATCGCCACCAGCGTGGCCGTCTTCCGCCGCCAGGCGCAGGAGACCTTCGACGACGCGCGGGGCTGGCGGGCCGGTGGTGTCGAGTTCCGGCGGGTGCCGCGTGGCGGCGACTTCACCCTGGTGCTGGCCGCCGCGGCCACGCTGCCGTCCTTCTCCGCCACCTGCTCGACCATGTGGTCGTGCCGGGTCGGCCGCTTCGTGGTCATCAACCAGGAGCGGTGGAAGCACGCCTCGCCCGCGTGGAACGCCGGCAGGCGCACGCTGCGCGACTACCGCCACATGGTGGTCAACCACGAGACCGGCCACTGGCTCGGTCGCGGACACGTCGGCTGCCCGGGGCCGGGCCGTCCGGCGCCGGTGATGATGCAGCAGTCCAAGGGGCTCTCGGGGTGCCGTTTCAACCCCTGGCCGTTGCCCGGCGAGCGCTGAGCGAGCCGCGAACGCGCGTGAGCGCTGAGCGAGCCGCGCAAGGCCGAGCGGGCGTCAGTCCGCGCTGACGTCGAGGTCCTGGGCGGCGTCGTGCTCGCTGCCCGGCACCGCGGGGAGCCCGAGCAGGTCGAGGGCCAGGTTGGCGACCATGCCGTTGCGGACCGGCTGGACGCCGGAGTAGGACATCCGGTCGCGGCCGGGGTCGGCGTAGTCGGGGTTGAGGTCGTAGAGGTCCGTGCCCGGGTCGACACCGCTGCCCCAGACCACGAACGGGACGCGGTAGTCGTGGACCGAGGTCGCGTCGTAGTGGCCCTTGCCACGCCCACCGTGGTCGGCCGTGAGGATCACCGTGGTGTGGCCGGCGTAGCGGGGGTCCGTGCGCAGCACGTCGATGACGCTCCCCACCCGGCGGTCGGCCCGGCGCACGGCGCGGAGGTAGGCCCGACCCATGAAGCCCTTCGCGTGACCGACGACGTCGGGCTCGGACAGGTGCAGGAGGCGGAAGGCGCGGGTGGCGCCCCCGAGGTCGCGCTTGAAGGCCCGGACCAGCCCCTGGTTGTCCTCGATGATCGTCTGCGCGTCGGTGGCGAGCGGCCACGAGCGGTCCCACAGGGAGAACTTGGTCTTGCTCGCGAAGAATCCCGCGGAGAGGCCGGCGTCGTCGACGACGGTGAAGACGGATTCGACCGACTCGCCCGCGGCGGCCTGGACGGTGCGCGGGCGGCGGCGGTCGTCGTTCCACGTCACCCCGTGGCCGCCGGTGCCCGCCTGGATGCGTCGCCCGGTCACCATGCCGGTGTGGTTGGGCAGGGTGAGGGTCAGCTCGTGCTCCGTGCGGGCGTTGAGCGTGCCGGCGCCCTGGTCGAGGAGCGCGTGCAGGTGCGGCGCGCCGGACCGTCCGAGCTTGCCGAGGGCCTTCGGGTTGAGCGCGTCGACCGAGATGGCCACGACCGTGTCCGCCACGGCGCGGCGGCTCGTGTCGGGTGCGGGCGCAGGGGCCGGCGCGCTGGTCGCGGCCGCCCCGGCTCCTGCGCCGAGGAGCGCGGCGGAGGCGAGGAGGGCGATCGATCGGCGTACGGCGGTGCGTCCGGGCATGGGCGTCAGGATAGGCGCCCGTGCCCGGAGGTCCCGATTCTGCTCACGCGAGCGCGGCGCGGATCGCCTCCGTCGGCGTGGTGGTCGGGCGGCCCAGGAGGCGGGCCAGGTCGCCGGTGTCGGTGTGCAGGTCGCCCCGGGCGATCCCGAGGTCGGAGTCGGTGAGGACCGCGGCGAACCCCTCCGGCACCCCGGCGGAGACCAGCGCGGCGGTGTGGTCCGCGGCGGGGAGGTCGTGGTGGGAGACGGGGGTGCCGGACGCCTCGCTCACCCACGCGGCGTACTCGGCCAGGGTGAAGGCGACGTCACCGCCGAGCTCGTGCACCCGCCCGGCCTGGTCGTCGGCGACCAGCGCGGCGGCCGCCGCCGCGGCGTAGTCGGCTCGCGTCGCTGCGCTGACGCGCCCCTCGCCGGTGGCCCCGGGCACGGCCCCGTGCTCGAGGGCCGTGGGCAGCTGCTCGGTGTAGTTCTCGAGGTACCACGAGTTGCGCAGCAGGACGGTGGGCAGGCCGGCGTCGGCGAGCAGCTTCTCGGTCGCAGCGTGCTCCTCGGCGAGCAGCAGGCCGGAGGTCGTCGCCCGGGTGATGCTCGTGTAGCCGAGCAGCTCGACCCCGGCCGTGGCGGCGGCCTCGATGACGGCGGCGTGCTGCGCGACTCGCTCGCCCACGGCGCTGGAGGAGACGAGGAGCGCGCGGTCCACGCCCGCGAAAGCCGCGTCGAGTGAGGCGGGATCGGTGTAGTCGGCCCGGCGTACGACGACGCCGAGCGCGGCCAGGTCGGCGATCGTCGCGGTGTCCCGCGCAGTGGCGACGACGTCGGCGGGGGAGACGCCGAGGTCGAGGAGCGAGCGCACGACGAGGCGGCCGAGGTGGCCGCTGGTGCCGGTGACGAGGTAGGTGGTCATGGTGGGTCCTTTCGCGGACGATCAGGAGGGTGTCGTCCGCTCCAACCGGCCACCCGCCCGCATGCTTCCCAGGAGTTAGTACCCACTTTGAAGTAAGGTACTGGCATGGAGGTAAGCAAGGGCCTGCGCGACCACTTCCCCGACGGTGTCTTCCCGAGCGGGTGCCCCAGCCGCACGTTGCTCGACCACGTGATGAGCAAGTGGGGCGTCCTGGTCCTGCTGGCGCTGTCCGAGGGCCCGCCGCTGCGGTGGAGCGAGCTGCGCCGGCGTGCCCAGGGGGTGAGCGAGAAGATGCTGGCCCAGACGCTGCGCACCCTCGAGGCCGACGGGCTGGTCCACCGCGACGCCCGCCCCGTGGTCCCGCCCCACGTGGAGTACTCGCTGACGCCGGCCGGGCAGGAGCTCGCCGCCCACCTCGTGCCGCTGATGCAGTGGATCGCGGCGCACGCCGGCGAGATCCTCGACACGTGACGTGTGACCGGACCGACGCGGCCGGGCGCGTGCCATCCACGGTCCGCACGCCCTAGCCTTGCTGCTTGTGCCGACCTTCCACCGCGAGGACCCGATCGGGATCTTCGACTCCGGGTTCGGTGGCCTGACCGTCGCCCGGTCGGTCATCGACCAGCTGCCCCACGAGTCGATCCTCTACGTCGGCGACACCGCCCGCCAGCCGTACGGCGCGAAGCCGATCGGCGAGGTCCGCGAGTACGCCCTCGAGTGCCTCGACCACCTCTACGAGCAGGGCGTCAAGGCGCTGGTCATCGCCTGCAACTCCGCCAGCGCGGCCATGCTGCGCGACGCGCGCGAGCGGTACGACGTCCCGGTCATCGAGGTCATCCTGCCGGCGACCCGGCGGGCGGTCGCGGCCACCCGCACCGGCCGCATCGGGGTCATCTGCACCCGGGCCACCGCGGAGTCGATGGCCTACGAGGACGCCTTCGCCGCCGCCCCGCACGTCGACCTGCACGTCCGGGCCTGCCCGCGCTTCGTCGACTTCGTCGAGCAGGGCGTCACCGGCGGCGACGAGCTGACGGCCGTCGCGCACGAGTACCTCGACCCCCTGGTCGAGGCCGGTGTGGACACCCTAGTGCTCGGGTGCACCCACTACCCGCTGCTGACCGGCATCATCTCCCTCGTGATGGGTGACGGGGTGACCCTGGTGAGCTCCGCCGAGGAGTCGGCCAAGGACGTCTACAAGATGCTCGTGCGCACCGACCGGATGCGCGAGTCGGGCGAGCCGACGTACTCCTTCGCCACGACGGGCCGGCCCGACGAGTTCGAGACGATCGGTCGCCGCTTCCTCGGCGCCGAGCTGCTCGGCGCCTCCCAGTTCGCCGGTGGCCTTCGATGAAGTTGACCGTCGTCGGCTGCTCGGGCTCCTACCCGGGGCCCGACTCCTGCGCCAGCAGCTACCTCTTCGAGGCCGAGGGCCCCGACGGTGCGGGTGGGACCCGGACCTGGCGCATCCTCGTCGACCTCGGCAACGGCGCGCTCGGCCAGCTCCACCAGTACGTCGACCCGCTCACGATCGACGCCGTCTTCCTCAGCCACCTGCACGCCGACCACTGCCTCGACCTGTGCGGCTACTACGTGATGCGCAAGTACCACCCGACCGGGGCGCAGCCGCGGATCCCGGTGTGGGGGCCGTCGGACACCCCCGGGCGGATGGCGCGCGCGTACGACCTGCCCCTCGACCCGGGGATGACCGAGGAGTTCGACTTCCGCCCCCACGAGCCCGTCGTCGAGGTCGGCCCGTTCCGCGTCGAGTCCGCGACGGTGGTGCACCCCGTCGACGCGTTCGCGCTCCGGGTCACCGCCGACGGGCGCTCGGTCGCCTACAGCGGGGACACCGGGCCCTGCGAGCCGCTCGAGCGCCTCGCCGCGGGAGCCGACCTGTTCCTCTGCGAGGCGTCCTTCCGCGACGGCGAGGACAACCCGCCCGACCTGCACATGACGGGCTCCGAGTGCGGCACCGCCGCCGGCCGCGCCGGCGTCGGTCGTCTGGTGCTGACCCACGTGCCGCCGTGGCACGACCCCGAGGACGCGCTCGCCGAGGCCCGGACGACGTGGGACGGCCCGCTCGAGCTGGCCGTGGCCGGGGCCGTCTACCGGCTCTGAGGCCTCACACGAGTCCCGCGTCGTGGACCACCATGGCGATCTGGACGCGGTTGGTGACGTCGAGCTTGTCGAAGAGGCGCGACACGTGCGCCTTGACCGTGGGCACGGAGAGGTAGAGCTCGGCCGCGACCTCCGCGTTGGAGAGCCCCCGGCCGACGCAGACGGCGACCTCCCGCTCGCGGAGGGTGAGCAGGTCGATCCGGGACTCCGCTGCTGCCGTCCGGTCGTCGGGCGCGCCCGCTCGCACCTGGCGCAGCAGCGACCGGGTGGCCGACGGCGACAGCATGGCCTCGCCGCCGGCGACGAGGCGGATCGCGCTGACGATCTCGGTCGGAGGCGTGTCCTTGAGCAGGAAGCCGTCGGCCCCGGCGGCGACGGCCCCGACCACGTGCTCGTCGGCGTCGAAGGTGGTCAGCACGATCACCGCGGGCGGGTCGCTCTCGCGGTGCAGGGCGCGCGTGGCCTCGAGCCCGTTCATCACCGGCATCCGGATGTCCATCAGCACGACGTCGGGACGCAGCGACGCGGCCTTGCGCAGGCCCTCGGCGCCGTCACCGGCCTCGCCGACGACGTGGATGTCGCGCTGGCCGCCGAGCATGAGCGTCAGCGCCGAGCGCACCAGGGCGTCGTCGTCGACGATCAGCACCGAGATCGGTGCGCCGGTCGACCCGCTCATGTCGTCCACGGTATCGACCCGCGGAGCACGAACAGCATGCCGCGCTGGCCGTGCTCGAGGTGCCCGCCGCGCAGCTCGGCGCGCTCGGCGAGGCCGATGAGGCCGAGGCCCGCGCCGGGGGCGTCCGAGGCGTGGAAGCCGAGCGGGTTGCTGATCACCACGTCCAGTCCGCGCTCGGGGTCACCGGCGACCTCGACCGTGACGTGGGCGCCCGGGGCATGCTTGCTGGCGTTGGTGAGACCCTCCTGCACGATCCGGTAGAGGGTGCGACCGGCGGCGTCCGGGACCGGCTGCCCGCCCTGGTCGACGCGGTCGTCGTACGTCACCCGGACCCCGCTCCGGCGCGTCTCGGCGATCATCTCCTCGATGTCGGCGAAGCGCGGCTGCGGCTGGTCGATGCGCTCGCCGCTGCCGTCGCGGAGCACGCCGAGCACCCCGCGCAGCTCGTGGAGCGCCTCGTTGGCCTTGCCCTGGATCTGGGTGAGCCCCGCGCGCAGCTCGTCGGCGGCGAGGTCGTCGCGGAAGGCCAGTGCGCCCGAGTGCATGGACACCTGGGTGATCCGGTGGGCGAGCACGTCGTGCATCTCGCGGGCGATCCGCTCGCGCTCGGTGCCGCGGGCCTGCGAGACCCGCAGCTCCTGCTCGGCCTCAGCCCTGGCCGCCCGCTGCCGCAGCGTCCACAGGAGCTCCCGACGGGACCCGAGGTAGAGGCCCCAGCCCATCATCGCGGCGTTGACGACGACGTTGACCACGACCGCGATCCAGTACGGCTCGCGCAGCTCGATGGGGGCGTAGAAGGTGTACGTCGTCGCCGCGACCACGTTGGTCACCCCGACCAGGACCACCGACCACGGCACCCGCTGCGTCGCGACGGACACGGCCGCCAGGGTCGCCGGGCCCGCGGCGATGCCCGAGAACGTGCTCAGCAGCGCCACGACCATCGCGATGGTGACCGGGGCCCGGCGGCGCATGACGACCAGGACGTAGGCCGCGATCCCGAAGAGCACCTCCACCCAGAAGAGCACCCGGTGCGACTCCAGCTCGCCCTCGATCGCCTGGCTCCACACCAGGGCGGAGATCAGGGCGCACACGGCCAGCCGCCAGGCCTGGCTGCGCCAGGTCAGCGGAGGCTGCGTCTCCGCCGGTGTCGGGTGGTCCATGCCGCACAGGCTAGGGCGTGTGCGGACGTCCCCTACTTTGGTAGGGGCCGGATCGAGCCCTGGGACCGATGTCCGGTGACTCGGTCGGCGGCAGGGTGGGGTGCATGATCAGAGTGCACGGTCTGACGAAGACCTACGGCGCCTTCACGGCCGTCGACGACGTCTCTTTCGAGGCGCGCCCCGGCCGGGTGACCGGCTTCCTGGGGCCCAACGGAGCAGGCAAGACGACCACGATGCGGGTGATGGTGGGACTGACCACCGCCACCTCGGGCGAGGTCACCATCGGTGGCCACCACTACCGCGACATCCCCAACCCCGGTCGTCACGTGGGCGTGCTCCTCGACGCCTCGGCGCAGCACGCCGGCCGCACGGGTCGCGAGATCCTGTCGATCGGCGCGGCGACGATGGGCCTCCCGTCGTCGCGCGTCGACGAGATGCTGGCACTGGTGTCCCTCGACGAGCGCGAGGCCAAGCGGCGGCTGCGCAACTACTCGCTCGGCATGAAGCAGCGCCTCGGCATCGCCCACGCGCTCCTCGGTGACCCGTCCGTGCTGATCCTCGACGAGCCCGCCAACGGCCTCGACCCGGCCGGCATCCGCTGGATGCGCGGCCTCCTCAAGGGGTACGCCGACCGCGGTGGCACCGTCCTGCTCTCCAGCCACCTGCTCAACGAGGTCGAGCTGATCGCCGACGAGATGGTGCTGATCGGGCGCGGTCGCATCGTCGCCCAGGGCACCAAGGAGTCGCTGCTGGCAGGCGCCGACCACCAGTCGACCCACGTCACCTCGCTCGACAACGAGCTGCTGGCCAAGGTCCTCGCCGAGCGTGGCGTCGCCGTCACCGCTGCCGGGCAGGGCCTGCGGGTCGAGGCGCCGCCGGTCGAGATCGGCCGGGCGGCCGCCGAGCACGCGGTCGTGCTCACCGACCTCCGCGCCGCCGAGGGCGGCCTGGAGGACCTGTTCCTGTCCCTCACCTCCGACACCCAGCGCGACGTCCTCGAAGGGTCCCCGTCATGAGCGCCACCATCGCGTCCGCCGAGCCCGGCACCATCGACCTGGGCTCCTCCACCCCCGTGCCGATGGGCCGGCTGGCCAAGGTCGAGCTCCGCAAGGCCCTCGACACCCGCGCCGGCCGCTGGTTCACCATCTCGATCCTGGCGCTCGTCCTCGTGGTCCAGTTGATCTACGCCTTCGCGGCGCCCGACGACGCGCTGGGCTACGGCGACTTCCTCAGTGTCGCCGGGGGCGTGCTCGGCTACTTCATGCCGATCCTCATCATCATGCTGGTGACGAGCGAGGCCAGCCAGCGCAACGGCCTGGTGACCTTCACGCTCGAGCCACGCCGGTCGCGGGTGATTGTCGCCAAGTTCCTCGCCGGATTCGCCCTCTCCTTCGCCGTCATGGTCCTGGCCGCCCTCATCGCGGTCCTCGGCACCCTCCTCGGGATCGCGACCGGCGCGGAGGCCGACTGGTCCGTCGACGGCAACCTGCTCTTCAACGGCTTCGTGCTCGCCAACGTGATCGGCGTGCTCATCGGCTTCGCCATCGCGACGCTCCTGATGAACACGCCCGCCGCCATCGTCGGCTACTTCGCCTACAGCCTGATCCTGCCCATCGCCGTCGGGATCCTCAGCTCGCTGAGCTCCGGCTTCGCCGACATCGCGCCGTGGATCGAGTTCAACACCGCCCAGACGCCGCTCTTCACGGGCGACTACACCCCGACCGGGGAGGAGTGGGCGCAGATCGCCGTCTCCGGCACGATCTGGCTCGTCATCCCGCTGGCCCTGGGCATCGCGCGGCTGCTGCGCATCGAGTTCAAGTAGCCCCACCGACTGGCCCCCCTCGGGGGAGGGGGTCGCCACAGCCGGGTCCGGTCATGCACGGGGACGACCGGGCCCGGCTACATCCCTGCCCGGCACTTCGACGGTCCCCGGGCGTGGCTAGGGTCGGGGACATGACTGATGCTGCTCCCGCCACCCGTGCCGACGGTCGCACCGACGACCAGCTCCGCCCGATCACGATCACCCGCCACTGGCTCGACCACGCGGCCGGCTCGGTGCTCGTGGAGTTCGGCGGCACCAAGGTGCTGTGTGCCGCCTCTGCCTCCGAGGGTGTGCCGCGCTGGCGCAAGGGCTCGGGCCTGGGCTGGGTCACCGCGGAGTACGCCATGCTCCCCGCCGCCACCAACACCCGCTCGGACCGCGAGTCGGTCAAGGGCCGCATCGGCGGTCGCACCCACGAGATCTCCCGCCTGATCGGCCGCTCGCTGCGCGCCGTCATCGACTACCAGGCGCTCGGCGAGAACACCATCGTCCTCGACTGCGACGTGCTGCAGGCCGACGGCGGCACCCGCACCGCCGCGATCACGGGCGCGTACGTCGCCCTGGCCGACGCCGTCGCCCACCTCCGCTCGCAGGGTGCGCTCACGGGCGAGCCCCTGTCCGGCTCGGTGGCCGCGGTGAGCGTCGGGATCATCGACGGCGTGCCGCGCCTCGACCTCCCCTACGAGGAGGACGTCCGTGCCGAGACCGACATGAACGTCGTGATGACCGGTGAGGGCAAGTTCGTCGAGGTCCAGGGCACCGCCGAGGGCGCAGCCTTCGACCGGGCCGAGCTCGACGCATTGCTCGCGCTGGCCGAGAAGGGGTGCGCCGACCTGACCCGGCTCCAGCGGGAGGCCCTCGCCCGATGAGCCGGATCTTCCTGGCCTCGCGCAACGCCAAGAAGATCGGCGAGATGCAGCGGATCCTCGCCGAGCACCTCCCGGACATCGAGGTGGTCGGCCTCGACGACGTCCCGGCGTACGACGAGCCGGTCGAGGACCAGCCGACGTTCGAGGGCAACGCGCTGCTCAAGGCGCGCGCCGGTGCGCAGGTGACGGGGTTGCCGACGATCGCGGACGACAGCGGGCTGTGCGTCGACGCGCTCAACGGCATGCCGGGCGTGCTGTCGGCCCGCTGGTCGGGGCCGCCCAAGAGCGACGACCGCAACAACGACCTGCTGCTCGCCCAGCTCTCCGACGTCCCGGACCCCCGTCGCGGCGCCCACTTCGCGTGCGCGATCGCCCTGGTGCACCCGGACGGGCGCGAGCTGGTCGTGCACGGTCGGATGGACGGTCGCATCGTCCGCGAGCTGCGGGGGAGCGGCGGTTTCGGGTACGACGTGGTCTTCGTCGCCGAGGAGCACGCGACGGCCGGTCCCGACGGCGTCGGTCTCACCTCGGCCGAGCTCGATCCGGCCGAGAAGGACCGCATCTCGCACCGCGGCCGCGCCCTGCGGGAGCTGGCTCCCCGGGTGGCGGACTTCCTGTCCTGAGGCGCCTCAGGCGGAGGCCCGGGTCGCCTCCGCCGCGGCCACGCGACGGCTGACGAAGACGCCCCAGAGTGCGGCGAGGACGAACATGAAGAGCGAGTAGACGGCCGCCGGGACCGAGATCTCGACACTGTCGAGGACCTCGACGGCGACGAAGATCGCCAGCGTGGCGTTGTGCACGCCGATCTCCATGGAGGACGCGATCGCCTGCGCCTCGGTGATGCCCAGCGCCTTCGGCACGACGTACCCCACCACCAGGCTGGCGGCGCAGAAGAGCCCGGCCACGGCACCGACGGCGGCGAAGTAGTCGGCGACGTTCTCCAGCTCGCCCAGCAGGATCGCGAGCACCAGCACAGCCAGGATGACCGCCGACGCGATCCGCACCGGCTTGTCCATCCGGGCCGCGAAGCCCGGGGACCTGCGCCGGACCGCCATGCCGATGAGGACCGGCACGAGGACGAGCGCGAAGACCTTGACCACCTCGATCAGCGGGAGCTGTACCTCGTCACCGCGGTCGTAGTACCTGATCGCCAGGCTGGTGATGATCGGCAGGGTGACGACCGAGATGACCGAGTTGATGGCGGTGAGCGTGATGTTGAGCGCGACGTCCCCGCGGAACAGGTGGCTGTAGAGGTTGGCCGTGGTGCCGCCGGGGCTCGCCGCCAGCAGCATCATCCCGATGCCGAGCAGCGGGGGGAGGTCGAAGAGCACGACCAGCCCGAAGCAGATCGCCGGGAGCAGGACGAGCTGGCACCCCAGTGCGACGACCACCGCCTTGGGGTGCTTGCCCACCCGGGCGAAGTCGGCGGGCGTGAGCCCGAGCCCCAGCCCGAACATGATGAAGCCGAGCGCGACGGGCAGGCCGATGGTGGAGAGCGCGGAGTCCATGGCGGGACCCTAGGGGTGATCCGCGTCACCGTGGGCCGAACGCGCCACGGGACTCGGGTCCCGCGGTGGCCATCGTCGTCGCAGCTGGCGGGGAACGACGGGCTCGCGACCGGTCGGGGCGTTGTCCTGACTTGTGTCGGTATGGACAGTTCTGTCTCGGGTTCGTCCGGACACTTTGACCCGCTGTGAGCGCATGGTGCGTCCATGGCAGACAG
>NZ_PZYY01000011.1 GCF_003047265.1 Nocardioides terrigena
AGATCAAACGCTGCCTCAAGCGCTACATCGCCCGAGATCTCTACCGGCTACTCGAACACCGACCGATCATGGCTTGACGATCCATAGGAGCGTCGTCCGCACCACCCGCCGTACCGTCTCCGACCCGTCCGCCTCCCGCGGGCGGGTCGGGGTCGTCCCACCCATCCACCCCCACCCGCCGCTCCGAAGGAGCACCGTGACCGAGCCGCTGCTGACGAGGTACGACGCCCCCGGGCGCCCCGACGCGCTGATCCTGATGCTGCACGGCGGCACGCCACGCTCCACCCTGCCGGTCGACGGCCGCAGTGCCTCCTGGCAGCGGGCCGCCTGGATGCAGCGCTCCATCGCCGCCCGGGCCCACGACGCCGGCGCGGGTGTGTGGCTGGTGCGCTACCGCGAGCGCGGCTGGAACGGTGCCGCCGACCGGCCCGCCGACGCGCGCTGGGCGCTGGACCGCGTGCGCGCCGAGCACGGGGACGTGCCGGTGGTGCTGCTCGGCCACTCCATGGGGGCCCGGGTGGCCGTCCACGTCGCCGACGACCCGTCGGTGGTGGGCGTCGTCGGGCTCGCTCCCTGGTGGTCGGCGCAGGATCCCGTGCGCACCCTCGCCGGCCGGTCCCTGGTCGCCGCCCACGGCCGCCGGGACCGGATCACGTCGTACGCCGAGACCACGAGGTACGTCGCCCGTGCGCGCGAGGTCGCCGCCGACGCCTCGCTGCACGACATGGGAGCGCTGGGCCACTACATGCTCACCGGCGTGGCCCGCTGGAACGACGTGGCCATCGACTCCGCCCTGCGGCTTCTCGACCCCGCCTAGGACCCCCGCCCCGGCTGGGAAGTTGGGGACGATCTCGTCGGTCGAACCACACGTCCACCTACCAGTTCGTCCCCGACTACGGCGCGGCCTGGTGACGGGTCAGAGGTGGCCGGCGACGACGCCGGCGAGGTGCAGCGCCTGCCGCGACCAGTCGTACGACGCACCGGCGAGGCCGCAGGACGGCGTCACGACCAGACGGGGCAGGGCCTCCTCGTGGTCGAGACCCAACATGTCGAGCCAGCGCAGCACCCGCTCGGTGAGGGCCGTGTCGGTGGGGACGCTCGCCGGCTCGGTCGACGGCACGATGCCGATCGCGACGGTCCGGCCGGCCTCGATGGCCTCGGCGAAGTGGTCGAGGTCCTCGGGGCGCAGCACGTCGAGGTCGGCGGACAGCCCGAGCGCCCCGGCGCCGTGCACGAGCGACCAGGGCACCCCGGGCGCGCACGAGTGCACCCACGGCTCGGCCCCGGCCTCGGTGATCGCGGTCAGGACCCACTCGAGGGCGGCGGAGGCCTCGGGCAGGTCGACGCGACGGAGCCGGCCGAAGCCGGAGACCGTGGGCACCTGCCCCCCGAGGACCGCGGGCAGGGCGGGCTCGTCCACCTGCACCACCAGCCGCTCGTTCCCGGGCAGCCGCCGGCGCAGGTCGGCGACGTGGTCGCGGACGCCCTCGGCCAGCGCCTGGGCGAGGTCGCGACGGGCGCCGTGGTCGGACAGGACCTTGTCGCCCCGCGGCTTCTCCACGGTCGCGGCCAGTGTCCACGGACCGCAGACCTGGGCCTTGAACGGACCGGCGTGCCCCTGGGCCTGCTCCTCGACCTGGTCGAGGTCCTGGGCGAGCAGCGACCGCGCCCGGCGGTGGTCGACGCCCGGGGCGTCGGTGAGCCGCCAACCGGCGGGCTGGAGGTCGGCGCCGAGACCGGCGACCACGGCGAGCCCGCGGCCGGTCATCGACGCCCCTGCGCCACGTCCGGGCAGCTCCGGGACGTGCGGGAGGGAGAGCTCGCCGAGCACGACGCGCACCGCCTCGGCGTACTCCCGGTCGTCGGTGCCGGGCATCGACCCCACACCGCTGGCGAGGGCGCTCACCCGAGCGCCTCCGAGCGGGCGGTGGCGCTGATGGTCGCCGACCCGACGACCCGGCTGCCGTCGTAGACCACGGCGGCCTGGCCGGGGGCGATGCCCTCGGCGGGGTCGAGGAGCTCGATGGCGACGCGGTCGCCACCGTCCTCGACGGTCACGACGGCGCGGTGCTCGGCGCCGTGGGCCCGCAGCTGGACGGTCACGCCGGGTCCCGCGAGCAGGGAGGGGACGGTGCCGCACCAGCGCGGCCGGATGCCGGTGATCCGGTCGATCCGCAGGCCCTCGCGGGGACCGACGGTGACCGTGCCGGAGACCGGCTCGATGTCCAGCACGAAGCGCGGCTTGCCGTCGGGTGCCGGGCGGCCGAGTCGCAGCCCGCGCCGCTGGCCGATCGTGTAGGCGACGGTGCCCTCGTGCTGCCCGAGCACCTCCCCCGAGGCGGCGTCGACGATGTCGCCGCCGGTGTTGGGGTTGCGCTCGCCGAGCTTGTCCCGCAGCCAGCCGGCGTTGTCGCCGTCGGCCACGAAGCAGATGTCGTGCGAGTCCGGCTTGTCGGCCACGAGCAGCCCGCGCCGGGCGGCCTCCTCGCGCACCAGCGGCTTGCTGGTGTCGCCGAGCGGGAAGAGCGAGTGCGCCAGCTGCTGCTGGTCGAGGACGCCGAGGACGTAGGACTGGTCCTTGCCGTGGTCCACCGCCCGGTGCAGCTCGATCAGGCCGTCGTCGCCGGTGCGCAGCTGGGCGTAGTGGCCCGTCGCGACGGCGTCGAAGCCGAGGGCCAGCGCCCGGTCGAGCACGGCGGCGAACTTGATCTTCTCGTTGCAGCGCAGGCACGGGTTGGGCGTGCGGCCGGCGGCGTACTCGTCCATGAAGTCCTCGACCACGTCCTCGTGGAAGCGGTCGGACAGGTCCCAGACGTAGAACGGGATGCCGATGACGTCCGCCGCACGGCGGGCGTCGTTGCTGTCCTCGATCGTGCAGCAGCCACGGGCGCCGGTGCGGTACGACGCGGGGTTGCGCGAGAGCGCGAGGTGGATGCCGGTCACGTCGTGGCCGGCCTCGACGGCGCGGGCAGCGGCGACGGCCGAGTCGACCCCGCCGGACATGGCGGCGATGATCCTCATCGCAGCCTCACCGGGGCCGGGCCGCGCGGGCGCGCTCCACGACCGGACCGATCGCCTCGACGAGGGCGTCGACGTCGGCGGCGGTGGAGGTGTGGCCGAGCGAGAAGCGCAGCGAGTGACGGGCCTGGTCGGCGTCGCAGCCCATGGCCAGCAGGACGTGGGACGGCTGCGGGACGCCGGCGCTGCACGCCGAGCCGGTGGAGCACTCGATGCCGCGGGCGTCGAGCAGCATGAGCAGCGAGTCGCCCTCGCAGCCCGGGAAGCCGATGTGCGCGTTGCCCGGCAGCCGGCCACCGGCCTCGCCGTCGAGGGCTGCGTCGAGCACGGCCCCGTGCAGGTGGGCGTCGGGCACCACCTCGACCACCCGGCGGACCAGGTCGTCGCGCAGCGCGGCCACGTGCTCGGCGTGCTCGGGCTGGGCCTTGACCGACGCCTCGATGGCCGCGGCGAGCCCGGCGATGGCCGGCGGGTCGAGGGTGCCGCTGCGGATGTCGCGCTCCTGCCCGCCGCCGTGGACCAGCGCGGAGACGGTGAGGTCGCGGCGTACGACGAGGGCGCCGACACCGTACGGGCCGCCCACCTTGTGGCCGGTGAAGCTGAGGGCGTCCACGCCGGACGCCTCGAAGTCGACCGGGACCTGTCCGACGGCCTGGACCGCGTCGGTGTGGACCGGGATGCCGTGCTCGGCGGCCAGCGCGACCACCTCGTCGAGGGGCTGCAGCGTGCCGACCTCATTGTTGGCCCACATCACCGAGACGAGGGCGACGGAGGCGGGGTCGCGCTCGATGCTGGCGCGCAGCGCACCGACGTCGAGCCGGCCGCGCTCGTCCACCGGCAGCAGCTCGACCTCGGCGCCGTCGTCGGAGGCCAGCCAGTCCAGCGGGTCGAGGACGGCGTGGTGCTCGACGGCGGTGGACAGGATCCGGACGCGGCGTGCATCCTCGCCGCGGCGGGCCCAGAAGATGCCCTTGAGGGCCAGGTTGTCGGCCTCGGTGCCACCGGAGGTGAAGACCACGTCGCCGGGACGGCAGCCGAGCGAGCGGGCGATCGTCTCCCGCGCCTCCTCCACGACCCGTCGCGCCGAGCGACCGGAGGCGTGCAGCGAGTTGGCGTTGCCGACCGCGGCCAGCTGGGCGGTCATCGCGTCCAGCGCGACGGGCAGGATCGGCGTCGTCGCGGCGTGGTCGAGGTAGACGGTGGGCCCTGGCGTGGTCATGACCTGCCAAGCCTACGCGCGGGGTGCCTGAGGTCCATCTCGGCGTTCACGCCCGGGCCGTCCGGGGGCCACCTAGGCTCCCGCCCATGTGGCTGATGTCCCGGGTCATCGTCGTGTGCCTGCTCCTCCTCGGCACCGGAGCCTGCTCGGCGGGCGCCCGTCCCGGCGGCCCGGCACCCGCCGAGCCGCTCGGCGCGGGCGAGCTGCGGCTGGCGGCCGCGGCCCTCGTCGAGCGACGCGAGGACGCCCTGCGCGAGGGGGACCGGGAAGCGTTCCTGTCCACCGTGGACGACGACGAGCTCCAGTTCACGGCCACGCAGTCCCGGCTGTTCGACAACCTCGCCGCCATGCCGATCGGCGGCCTGCGCCTCGACCTCGTCGAGGACGGTGCCACCCACGACGACGGCGAGGACGGCGTGGACGGTGAGCTCCACCTGCCGGTCGACTTCACCATCCGGCTCGAGGGCTTCGAGTCGCGCAGCGTGACGCGGAGACTGCTCTACACGGTCCGGCAGGACGACGGCGAGGTCGTGCTCGTCGACGACCGCGACGGTGCGCGCGATCGGCGGACGGGCTGGCTCCCGGACCCGTGGGACGTCGCCCACCTCGTGGTCCGCGAGAGCGGGCCGATCCTCGGCTTCTTCGACGAGGAGACCGAGCCCTACGCCACCGCCGTGATGAGCGACCTCAGGGCGTCCCAGAAGACCGTCCTCGCGGCCGTCCCCGGCTGGTCCGGGCGCGTGGTGGCCTACGACATCTCCGACCTCACCGCCCTGGAGGGGCGGACCCCGATGGACCTCCAGGAGACGGGTGGGGTCGCGTACGCCGTCCCGGTCCGCCCGGGCTCGAGCCGGATCGCGGCCCATCGGTTCGTCGTCAATCCCGCCGTGGCCCACAACGGCCTGCAGCGGGAGTTCCTGCTGCGTCACGAGCTCGCCCACGTGGCACTGGCGAGCAGGGACGACCAGAGCCCCCGTTGGCTGACGGAGGGCGCGGCCGAGTACGTGTCGCGCAGCCACTACTCCGCCGCGCAGCAACGGCGCATGGCGGCGTACGTCCTGTCCTTCCTCGACACCTCCGCACCCGTCCTGGCCGACGGCGCGGAGTTCTACGTCGACGCCGAGGCGAACTACGCGCTGGCCGCCGCCGCCTGTACCTACCTCGTGGCGACTCGCGGGCCGCAGGTGCTGTGGAGGCTGATGGACGCCTTCACCGCGGAGCGGTCCAGCCGCCCCCGGCGGGCCGGGACCCTGTCGGCGGCGCAGATCGATGCCGTTCTCGTCCGAGAGGTCGGCCTGGACGAGCGGGAGCTGGTCGGGGCCGCACTGACGTGGGCGATCACGGGCGGCTGAGCAGGACTCACTCCGCCATCGGGCCGGCGAGCCACGGGTGGTCGGCGCGCTCGCGGCGTACGGCGTCGCGCAGCCAGGCCTGCGCAGCGGTGTCGAGCAGCGGCCACGCGACCTCCAGGTCGACGGTGTCCTTCGGCCGGTCCAGCCGCGCCTTGTGGTGCAGCACGACCTCGGGCCGCATGTAGCGGATGCCGTCGTCGGCCACCCAGGTGACGTCCGCGAGCGGTACGACGTGCGCCTCGTCGCGCCGGCTCATCCAGAGGCCGTCGCGATCCTCCGACAGGATGCAGTCGAGGAACCACGGCGCGCTCGCGTGGTCGCGCAGCCACACCTGGCCCGCCTGGTCGTGCGGCTCGGGGAAGTCGTCGTCGACCGGGCGGATGGCCCCGCCGCCGGCGCTCCAGATGTGGTGCCGGTCACCGACGTGGGCGCGCAGCAGCGGCAGGTCGCGGGCCCAGATCACGAGGTCGATGTCCTCGTGACGGCGGGTGACTCCGGTGAACGCCTCGATCGCCCAGCCGCCGACGACCCACCACTCCCCCGGGTAGCCGGCCATGAAGGCCGCCGTGCCGGCCGGGTCGAGGGCGTCCCACTCGCCGTACAGGCGGCGGAATGCCTCTTCCTCGGCGACCTCCGCAGGGGTCGGCTGCCACGTCATGGGTGCTCCTCAGAGCAGCACGAGGTCGTCGCGGTGCACGACCTCGCGCTCGTACGCCGCGCCCAGCGCGTCCTTGAGCTCCCGGCTGGAGCGGCCGAGCAGCTCGGGGAGCTCGTCGGCGTCGAAGTTGACCAGTCCCCGGGCGACCGCGACACCGGTCGGGCCGAGCAGGTCCACCGGGTCGCCGGCGACGAACGACCCGTCCACCGCGACGACCCCGGCGGCCAGCAGGGAGGCACCTCGCTCGGTCACCGCACGGACCGCGCCGGCGTCCAGGGTGACCGTGCCCTTGGCGTCGGTGGCGTGGGCGAGCCAGAGCATCCGGGTGGGCCGTCGGCCGCCGGTGGCGTGGAACAGGGTGCCCACGTCGGCGCCGCCCAGAGCGGCCGACGCCTGGTCGGCGGCGGTCAGCACGACCGGGATGCCGGCCCCGGTGGCGATCCTTGCGGCCTCCACCTTGGTGACCATGCCGCCGGTGCCGACACCGGCCGCACCCGGCGACCCGATGGTGACGGCGTCGAGGTCGGCGGCGGAGCGTACGTCGGGCAGCAACCGCGCCCCCGGACGGCTCGGCGGGCCGTCGTACAGGCCGTCGACGTCGGAGAGCAGCACCAGGAGGTCGGCGTGCACGAGGTGCGCGACCAGGGCGGCGAGGCGGTCGTTGTCACCGAAGCGGATCTCCGAGGTGGCGACGGTGTCGTTCTCGTTGACGATCGGCAGGACGCCGAGCTCGAGGAGCTTGGCGAAGGTCTGGTAGGCGTTGCGGTAGTGCGCGCGCCGGGTGACGTCCTCGGCGGTCAGGAGCACCTGGCCGGTGACCAGCCCGTGCCGGGCGAACTCCTCCTGGTAGCGGTGGGCCAGCAGCCCCTGGCCCACGCTGGCGGCCGCCTGCTGGGCCGCGAGCGACCGGGGGCGGCGGGTGAGGCCGAGCGGTGCCAGGCCGGCCGCGATGGCGCCGGAGGAGACCAGCACCACCTCAGCACCGCGACCGCGGGCGGCGGCGAGCACCTCGACGAGCTGGCGGACCCGGGCCGGGTCGATGCCACCGGCCGCGGTCGTCAGCGACGACGAGCCGACCTTGACCACGACCCGGCGCGCCCCGGCGACCAGGGTCGCCCGGTCGACGGTCGGGTCAGTCCTCGTCACTGCCGTCCCAGTCGGGGTCGTCCGCCGAGCCGATCTCGTAGGACATCGGGCCGATGCCCGAGCTGGTGACCGTCTGCGGGGCGGTCTTGGTGCGGTCGATGCGCCGGGCCACGTCGGCGCGGGTCTCGGTCTCGGAGCGCTCGGGCATCTGCTCCTGGATGTCGCGGCGACGGGTGGCGGAGGGGCGCTCCTCGCGAAGGCGCTCGTCCTCACCACGGCGACCCAGCATCTCCGCACCGGCCTCGACGCTGGGCTTGAAGTCGAAGACGACGGCGTTGTCCTCGTGGCCGATGATGACCGCGTCGCCCTCCTGGGCACCGAGCTTGACGAGCTTGTCCTCGATGCCGAGGCGGTTGAGGCGGTCGGCCAGGAAGCCGACGGCCTCCTCGTTGCTGAAGTCGGTCTGGCGCACCCAGCGCTCCGGCTTGACACCGCGCACGCGCCACCCCTCGGGCGACTCGGCGATGGAGAAGTCCCCGCCGCCGTCGACCGACGGAGGGCGGATGACGATGCGGGTCGCCTCGACCACGGGGAGCTCGGCGCGCGAGCGGGCGACGATCTCGGCCATCGCGAAGGTGAGGGCCTGCATGCCCGCGCCGGAGGCGGCACTGACCGGGAAGACGCGCAACCCACGCTCGGCGAGGTCGTCCCGGACCATCTCGGCGATCTCGTGGCCGTCGGGGACGTCGACCTTGTTGAGGGCCACGAGCCGCGGACGGTCCTCGAGGCCGCCGTAGCGGGACAGCTCGTTCTCGATGACGTCGAGGTCGTCGAGCGGGTTGCGGCCCGGCTCGATGGTCGCGGTGTCGATCACGTGCACCAGGGCCGCGCAGCGCTCGATGTGGCGCAGGAAGTCGTGGCCGAGGCCGCGACCGTCGGCGGCACCCTCGATGAGGCCCGGCACGTCGGCGACGGTGAACGTCGTGTCGCCGGCGCGGACGACCCCGAGGTTGGGCACCAGGGTGGTGAACGGGTAGTCGGCGATCTTGGGCCGGGCCCGCGACATCGCGGCGATCAGGCTGGACTTGCCCGCGCTGGGGAAGCCGACCAGCCCGACGTCTGCGACGACCTTGAGCTCGAGGCGTACGTCGATCTCGTCGCCGGGCTCGCCGAGGAGCGCGAAACCGGGCGCCTTGCGCTTACTGCTCGCGAGCGCGGCGTTGCCGAGACCGCCGCGGCCGCCGGCCGCGATGACCATCTCGGTGCCCGCACCGACCATGTCGCCGAGGACCGTGCCGTCGAGGGTCTTGACCAGGGTCCCGTCGGGGACGGGCAGCACCATGTCGGAGCCGTGGGCGCCGTTGCGGTGGGCACCGGCACCGTGGCCGCCGTGCTCGGCCTGGCGCTTGTTGCCGTGGTGGTAGTCGATCAGCGTCGTGACGTCGGGGTCGACGCGGAGGATCACCGAGCCGCCGGGGCCGCCGTTGCCGCCGTCGGGGCCACCGAGCGGCTTGAACTTCTCACGGTGGACCGATGCGACGCCGTTGCCGCCCCGACCCGCACTGATGTGCAACGTGACCTGGTCGATGAAGGTCGGGACAGCCATGGTTTCGCTTCCGGTAGTGGAGAAATGCGTGAAGGGCGTCCCCGGTCCAGGAACGCCCTCCGCGGTGGAGTCAGTGTCGCTGCAGCGTCACTCGCCGGGGACGATGTTGACGACCTTGCGGCCACGCTTGGTGCCGAACTCGACGGCACCCGCCTGCAGCGCGAAGAGGGTGTCGTCGCCGCCACGGCCCACACCCGAACCCGGGTGGAAGTGCGTGCCCCGCTGGCGGACGATGATCTCGCCGGCGTTGACGGTCTGGCCGCCGAAGCGCTTCACACCGAGGCGCTGGCTGTTGGAGTCGCGACCGTTCTTGGTGGACGCGGCGCCCTTCTTGTGAGCCATGAGTTCAGTCCTTCTACGTGGGTGTCGTGCGTGATCGTGGGCGTCGGGCCCCAGGGCGGCAGCCCTGAACCAGGGCGGCAGCGTGGCGGCGAAGCCGACGCGGTCGCCCCATCCAACTACAGGGAGATGTCGGTGACCTTGACCTGGGTGTACTTCTGGCGGTGACCCTGGCGCTTCTTGTAGCCGGTCTTGTTCTTGTACTTCTGGATGACGATCTTCGGACCCTTGGTGGCGCCGAGGATCTCGACGGTCACGGCAGCCTTGTCCAGGCCGGTCGCGGTCACGGTCTCACCGTCGACCACCATCACGACGGGGAGAGTCAGGGTGCTGCCGACCGTGTTGGCCTTCAGGTCCATCTTGTCGATCTCGATGACGTCGCCAACAGCAACCTTCTGCTGCTTGCTGCCACTGCGCACAACTGCGTACACGGCGGACTCACTCTCCTCGGGTCTTCATGGATGCCGGGCGGAATCGCCGCGGGCAAAAGTCAGGTGGCACGCCGAAGCGCACAAGGGGCAACTTTACGGGCCGGACGGTGGCAGGGTCAAAACGAGGCCCTGACACCGCCCGTCCCGGGTGGATCAGCGCTTGCGAGCGCCCTTCTTCTTGATCGGGACGTGCTCGACGTGCGGCTCGGAGCCCGCGTCGGTCGCCGACGGGTCCGGTACGACGCCCGGCTCACCGCCCAGCTCCACGCCGGAGGTGCCCGGCTCGACCCGGCCCGACTCGGGCAGGGTGCCGGCGACGCCGGACGGCGGACCGGCCGGACGGCTCGCCGAGCGGCGACGCGTGCGCGTCACGACCCGGGGGCGCTCCGGCTCGGCAGCGGGCTCGACCTCCGTCGGCGACTCGTCGGACGACGGGCCGTCGACCACGGCCGTGCCGGGCTCGACGGACGCGCGGGCGGGCGCATCCTCGACCGCAGCGGCCGCGACCGGGGAAGCCCCGGAGGTGTCGGCAGCCTCGGCGCCGTCGGCGATGTCCGAGGCGTCGGTGTCGTTCGAGGGCTCGGCGGTCGCCCGGGAGTCCGTGCCCTCGGGGGCGTCGGGAGCCGCGGGGGCCTCGGCGTCCTCGCTGGCCTCGCTGGCCTCGGGAGCCGCCGACCCGGCGCCACCGCGGGACCGACCGCCGGACCGGCCGCCGCGACGGGAGCCGCGTCGGCCGCCGCCCTCGGTGGTCGAGGCGGTGTCGTCGGTGCTGTCGGGGGTGCTGCTGGGAGTCGTCTCGGTGTCGGTGGGGACACCACCGGTGGGCGACGAGGTGTCCGCCGAGCCGTCGGAGTCCGCATCGGACTCGGCGACCCGGGCGGCCTCGTCGGCCTTCTCGGCACGTGCCATCGCGGCGACGTCCTTGGGGGACGGGGCCGACGACTGCGGTGCGCCGCCGCCGTTGCCCGAGGCGCCACCGTTGCCGGAAGCGCCGTCACGTCCCCGGCCGCGGCCACGGCGCCCGGAGCGCTGGGGCTCGTCGTCCCCACCGCCGCCGGACTCGACCGGCTCGTTCTGGACGACGACCCCGCGGCCGTGGCACGCCTCGCAGTCGTGGCTGAAGGACTCGAGCAGGCCGGTGCCGATGCGCTTGCGCGTCATCTGCACCAGACCGAGCGAGGTGACCTCGGCGACCTGGTGACGGGTGCGGTCGCGGCCCAGGCACTCGACGAGGCGGCGTACGACCAGGTCGCGGTTGGACTCCAGGACCATGTCGATGAAGTCGACCACGATGATGCCGCCGATGTCGCGCAGCCGGAGCTGGCGGACGATCTCCTCGGCGGCCTCGAGGTTGTTCTTGGTGACCGTCTCCTCCAGGTTGCCCCCGGACCCGGTGAACTTGCCGGTGTTGACGTCGACGACGGTCATCGCCTCGGTGCGGTCGATGACCAGCGAGCCGCCGGAGGGCAGCCAGACCTTGCGGTCGAGGCCCTTCGCGATCTGCTCGTCGATGCGGTGCACCGCGAAGATGTCCGCCTTCTTGGCCGAGGCGCCCTCGGGGGCCTCGAACTTCTCGACGCGGTCGACGAGGTCGGGGGCGACGTGCTCGACGTAGCCCTGGACCGTCTCCCAGGCGTCGTCGCCCTGGATGACCAGCTTGTTGAAGTCCTCGGTGAAGAGGTCCCGGACGACCTTGAGGGTCAGGTCCGGCTCGCCGTAGAGCAGGGCCGGGGCCTGGCCGCGGGCCTTGCCCTCGATGTCCTCCCAGCGGGCCTTGAGGCGCTCGACGTCGCGGGTGAGCTCGTCCTCGCTCGCCCCCTCGGCCGCGGTGCGCACGATGACGCCGGCGGAGTCCGGGACGATCTCCTTGAGGAGGGTCTTGAGGCGGTTGCGCTCGGTGTCGGGGAGCTTGCGCGAGATGCCGCTGGTCGTGCCGTCCGGCACGTAGACCAGGAACCGGCCGGCCAGGCTGACCTGGCTGGTGAGGCGGGCGCCCTTGTGGCCGATCGGGTCCTTGGTGACCTGCACCAGGATCGACTGGCCGCTGGAGAGCACCGACTCGATCTTGCGGGGCTGGCCCTCCTTGTGGCCGAGCGCGGCCCAGTTGACCTCACCGGCGTACAGGACGGCGTTGCGGCCCTTGCCGATGTCGATGAAGGCGGCCTCCATGGACGGCAGGACGTTCTGCACGCGGCCGAGGTAGACGTTGCCGATGAGCGAGGTCTGCGACTCGCGGGCGACGTAGTGCTCGACGAGCACCTTGTCCTCGAGGACCGCGATCTGGGTGAGCTCCTTGCGCTGGCGGATCACCATCACCCGGTCGACCGCCTCGCGACGGGCGAGGAACTCGGCCTCGCTGACGATGGGAGCGCGGCGGCGACCGGCCTCGCGGCCCTCGCGACGCCGCTGCTTCTTGGCCTCGAGGCGGGTCGAGCCGGCCAGCGAGGTGATCTGGTCCTCGGCCGCACGGCGGCTGCGGACCTTGGTGACGGTGTTGGGCTCGTCGTCGTCCGACGGGCCCTCCTCGCCGGCACGACGGCGACGGCGACGGCGACGCGAGGTGCCCTCGCCCTGCTCGCCCGAGTCGTCCGAGGTGTCGTCGGAGGACCCCGTGGAGTCGTCCTGGGACTCGTCGTCGTCCCCACCGTCGGCGTCGCTGTCCGAGCCGGTGCCGTCGCTGCTCTTGCGGCGGCGGCGACCACCACGGCGACGACGACGGCGGGCCGGGCCGTTGCCACCCTCGCCGGACTCGTCGGACTGCTCGTCGTCGGACTGCTCGTCGGACTGCTCGTCGTCGCCCTGGGCGTCGGCGGTGGTCTCGGCCGCGGCCTCCGCGGTGGCCTCGTCCTCGTCCTCGTCGACCTCGGCGTCCGGGTCCACGATCTCGGGCTCGGGCGCGGCGACCTTGCGGGCGGGGGACTTGCGGGTACGTCGGGTGACCGTCGGCGTGGCCTCGGGGGCCTGGAACAGCGGAACCACTCCCCCGGCGCTGCCTGCGGCATCGGCAGCCGCATCGGCCTCGGCAGGGGTGCCGTCAGCGGGCGCGTCGACCGTGTCGGTCGAGGCGGCGGCCTTCTTGGAGCCGGAGCGGGACCCGGACTTCTTGGCCGTCTTGCGGGGGGGCCGGTCGGCCGCCGCGTCGCCGGTGGACTCGTCGGCGCTGGCGTCGGCGTCAGCCGGGGCTGCGGTGCCGGCGTCGCCCTGGGCCGGGGCGGACTTCTTGGCCGCGGCCTTGCGCGTCGTGGACTTGCGGGCGGCGGCCTTCTTGGCCGGGGCGGGCTCGTCCGTCGTGGCGGGCGCGTCCGCGCCGGCGTCCGTCGAGGCGTCGGCGCTGTCTGCGGCGGCCACCGCCGGGGCGGCCGTCTTCCGGGTGCGGGTGGTCTTGCGGACCGTGGCCTTCTTCGCCGGCGCCGGCTCGTCCGACGAGGACGCCGGAGCAGCCGGGGCGTCGGACGCGGTCTCGGTCGACGACTCCGCCGGGGTCTCGGCGGCGGCCGGGGCCGTCTTGCGCGGGGCCCGGGTGCGGGTGGTCTTCTTGACCACCGGCGCGGCCGGCGCCTCGGGCGTGTCGCCGGTCGGGGCCTCGGTGGCAGCGGCGCTGTCCGCGGCGGGCGCGGCCGCCTTGCGGGTGCGCGGCGTCGTGGTCTTGCGCGCCGCGGTCTTGCGCGTGGTCCGGGTGACCGTGGGCGGTGCGGGGGTGTCGCCGGAGTCGGCGGGTCCCTCGCTGCTGGTGTCGTTCGTGTCGTTCGGGTTGTCGTCGAGCATGTCGCTCTCCTCGCCGGCACCCGGACTCGAGGTCCGGAGCCGTGTCGGCGCCGCGAGGCCACAGGGGACGTCGGGGCGCAAAGCCTTCGTGTGGCGGCGACACCCTCCGCGTGTGCGTCACCGGGTGCGCGCCGTCCCCTGCCGCGGTCGCCGGGCCCAGGACGGGGACTGGTGGTCCCACCCTGTGTGGATCGCTGTCACCGACCCACAAGCCGCGTCGCGGTCTGGAGACGACTCCCATCCGATGTGCCGACCTTGATCGGTACGGCGAGAACGTCGTCGGTCCGGCATCGTGGTGGCGGACCACCTCGAGTCGAACGTGGCGAGTATCGCACACCACCACCCGATCGCGGTCACCACGAGCGGCCCGCGCCGTGGCGTGGCTCAGGCCTCGAAGGGGTCGCCGACCGTGCCGTCGCCCGTCAGCGGGCCCTGGGCCAGGCGGGTCATCAGGGGCGCCGGGCCCGGCTCGACGTCGGAGACGGACACCAGCGCGGTGAGCACGTCGTCCGGCCGCACCGACGGGACACCGTGGCGCAGCACGAGGTCGAGGGCCGACCGGTCGTCGTACCCGGACGTCGTCACCGAGAGGGCGACCACCGCGCCGCGTGCGTCGAACTCGCGCAGGCCCTTCTTGGTCATCCGCTCGACCAGGATCTCGTCGGCGGCCAGGAAGGCGGCGGCCGCGGCCTCGACGACCTCGGGCGCACCGTCGAGGTCGATGCGCCACCGGCTGGCCTCGAGCCGGTCCGCGAGCGAGCCGCCCGGCGACTCCACCACCGCGATCACGTCCAGCCCCTCGGGGAGGGCCTCGTCGAGCAGCGCGTGCACCTCGGCGGGCACGAGGACGTCGGCCAGCGCGATCTCGAGGTACTCGGCCTCGCTCGCCGACCCGGTCGGGGCGGCGCCGGCGTACGAGATCCGGGGGTGCGGGTTGAAGCCCGAGGAGTAGGCCATCGGGATGCGGGCGCGGAAGACGGCCCGCTCGAAGGCACGGCTGAAGTCGCGGTGGCTGGTGAAGCGCAGGCGGCCCCGTTTGGCGTAGCGCACCCGGAGGCGCTGGACGGGGGGCGGCTGCTGCGGGGGGTCCTGGCGTGGCATGGCGGGCACAGGCTATCCGCGGGCGGCCCCGCCGCGGCAAACGCGGTCGAGCGCCCGTCAGGGCAGGAGGGCCTCGCGCATCTGGCGGGAGGCGTAGACGCTGTTGACCGACTCCCCCGCCAGCCACCCGGTGAGCCGCTCGGCCTCCGTGTCGAGCGCGGCCCGTGCCTCCGCACCCGGGTCCTCGCGCAGCACCACGCGCACCACTCCCCCGGCGTCCTGGACGTAGCAGCCCACCACCCGGCCGTCGACCCACGCGGTGGTGCCGCCGTTGCCGTTGGTGTCGAAGAGGTAGGGGACGTGGGCCGCGTCGAGGTACCAGTCCCGCTGCTTCCAGCCCATCAGCGTGGGGTCGAGCACCGGGAGCAGTGCCGCCCACGGCTCCACGGCCGGCTCGGGCTCGAGGTCGTCGGGCAGCAGCCAGCCGGTGTCGCCGGACTCCAGCGAGACGCTGACCGCACCGAGGTCCGCGAACGCGCGGCGTACGGCGCCCTTGGTCGCCCCGAGCCACCAGACGACGTCGGTCTCGGTCCCGGGCCCGAAGGTCCGCAACCAGCGACGGACCAGCTCGGCGTACCCCTCGTCGTGGGACGCGGGGACCGGTCGCTCGCCCAGCCACTGCTCCATCGGGACCCACACCGGACGCGAGATGCGCCAGTGGCCGCCGTTGCGCCCCCGCACCAGGTCGGCGGTGAGGCCGAGGTGGGTGAGCAGCCGCGTGTG
Organism: Nocardioides terrigena; assembly: GCF_003047265.1. Classification (GTDB taxonomy): domain Bacteria; phylum Actinomycetota; class Actinomycetes; order Propionibacteriales; family Nocardioidaceae; genus Nocardioides; species Nocardioides terrigena. The sequence goes on from NZ_PZYY01000011.1 coordinate 15,299, forward strand.
GTTCCACGTCGAGCCGGCCGAGACGGCGACCGGCGTGGACAGCTCGGGGAAGAGCACCCTGAGGTCACCGGCCGCGATCCCGTCGGGGTGGTCGTCGAGGTGGGCGAGCACGCGAGCCCGGGCCGTGACCAGCCAGGCCTCCCCGTCGGGGGCGATGCCCGCCTTCTCCACGTCCTTGGCGATCCGGCGGCCCTCGGCGCCGGCCACCCGCTCCGACGCGCTCCCCCAGGCGGCGGGCAGCAGGTCGCGGGGGAAGACGAACAGGGTGCGCCGCATGGCCAGCTGCTTGACCAGGGTGCGGTCGTCGTACAGCGCCCGGTCGACGTCGGCCCGGGTGACGCCGTCGACCCGGGCATGGACGGAGAGGTAGGGCGTCGGCGGCTCCGTGGAGTGCAGGACCGTCATCGCGCGGGTGGCCGCCAAAGGGTCTGCCACCCGGTGCTGCGGGGCGATCCCGTGCCGGCGGGCCATCCGGGCGCGTCGCTCCGCGTCGGTGACGAGACGGGCCGCGGCATTCATGTGGTGCCTGCTCAAGGACGGACGGTGTACGTCCACCGAGGTTGGCCGCCCCACGTGAAGGTGTCGACCTCAGTCAGGCAGTCGAGGTCCAGCTCGCGCGTCGCGACGATCGTCGTCAGCTCGGTCAACCGCTCGGCAACGACGCACGGAGAGCCGGTGATCCGGATGGCGTCAGGACTCGGGTTGTCGAAGACCAGCCGGTCGTCCTCGTTCCAGGTGAACCAGATGAACGATCCTCCCCTGTTCCACACGTCCTCATGAGCGCGACCCGGGTCCAGCTTCTCCCACTCCTCGACGTCCGGCCCAGCCATCTGCCGACCCGTCAGCGCAGGAACCCCGGTCGCAATCATCAGTGTGTCCACGGAGTACGCGTCCGAGGCCCAGACCACGCCATCTGCTCGCGCCCTGCGCCCGGACTCGAGCATGTCCTTCGCAACGCTGCTCTCACGGAGGTCAGCCAGGCCGAAGAGGAGTGGGTTCACGTTCCAGACGAGGGAGAAGGCGAGCACTCCCCCCAGCACGTAGCCCCATGGTGCCCGCGGCCGATACGTGAGGAGGAAGACGACGACTGCCACGGCGAGAGCGGCGATCCATATCGTCCGCACGGACAGCTCCGGAACGTTCTGGACCCTCAGGAGCGACCCTGCGTAGCCCGTCACGATCGCTGTCACACCGGCCGCGAGCACGGAGAAGGCCACACTTCCCCGTTTGGCCGTTCCTGGGAGGACCAGGCAGAGCAGTATGACGGCGAGGTGGCCCACCACCTGGGCTGCGCGCCCCGCGGGGACCATGTTGACCAGTGGTATCCGGTAACCGAGGGCACCGAAGTCGACCGTGGACCAGATCATCCAGAAACCGGTGATCGACAGCACAGTGACAACTGCCCAACGGTGCCCCACCACTCGCGCGAGGAAGCCTCGTGCGAGAAGAAGCACCGCCAGCACGAGACCGATAGTGAATCCCGACGAGATCTCGCTCTGGTTTCCGCCAACAACAGCGTCGACCTCGGTGAGGATGTCGAGGTTGGTGGCTCCGAACAACGTCTGCATCGAGTGGGCTGCGCCGGTGGCCAGGCGGGCACCGGGATACACGGTGCCCCGCGCCGCCTCGAGCGCTTCCCAGTTCTCCCACAGGACGGCTCCCAGCAGCAGGACGGTCAGGACTCCGACGGAGCCGATGGTGACGAGCGCGGACCGCCGCGCGCCGGCCCGTGCCAGCAGGCCTGCCGCCATCCCCAGCACGACTGCGGGGACCAGGACCAGAGCCCACGGGGGGTACAGCAACGGGGTGCGCACGAGCAGCACCGCGCTGGCCATGCCCCAGATCACCGCACGCAGGTAGCGGCCCTCATGCGCCGCGAGAGCGGCTCGTTGGAGCGAGACAGCGCCTGCGAAGGCGAACCCGAGGATGCCCACGGAGGTGTTGGACCACCACGCGTTGTGGGGCGAGAACGCGATCAGCGCGACGGCGAAGTAGCCGATCCACCGACTTCCGGTGAGCACACGGAACCAGGCGGGTGCTGCCAGGACGAGGAGGAGCGTGCCCAACCACCCTCGTGCTGACATCAGCACCTGGTCGGGGAGCAGGGGACCCAGCTTGAGCGCCGTACCGTCCAGGAAGAGAACGGTCGTGATGGGGCCCGAGGGAAGCACCGACAGCATCTCTTGGGGTGCCGTGAGCGGGTTGACGTCCTCCGCGCTGCCGGTCGCCGTCACACCGATCCCGAGCGGTGTCGAAGTGAGGTACTCGTCGGACCTGATTGCCCGTGCCTCACCCAGCATCACCCCGACGGGATTGGCGGCGTCCTCCCGCAGCTCGGGTGTGCCTATGGAGGACTGCGACATCCCTGACAGGGAGACAAGGACGAACGCGACGACGGGAACGATCACGTGCCACGGCAGGGAAGCGAGCTGGGCTCTCCGATCGGGAGACACGGCACGTCGACCGGATGACACCATGGAGCTCCTCAGCAGGCAGGTTGAGCGAGGATCAGCGTATACGTGTTGGTTTCCCTCCCAGGACCGCAGCCCCGCCCCCCGGAGCCGGGCGCGTTGGGGTTCGCCCTCCAGGCGGCGTGCCCGGGTGACCAGCCCGACCTCCAGCGCGGGGGCGACTGCTGCGCCCCATCGGCGCTGTTAGCATTCCCGTCATGCGTGGGGACGGATCAGATCTGCGCGTGCTGATCATCGTGCCCGCATGGAACGAACAGGACTCCATCGCGGCCACCGTCACCGAGATTCGCACGTGTCTGACGACGGCGGACCTCCTGGTCGTCGACGATGGCTCGACTGACAGGACCTTCGAGAGAGCCACCGAGGCCGGGGCGACGGTGTGCTCGCTGCCCTACAACCTCGGTGTGGGCGGGGCAATGCGGACGGGTTACCGCCACGCCCTGCGCGAGGGTTACGACGTCGCGGTGCAGATCGACGCCGACGGCCAGCACGATCCGCGGTTCCTCCCGCTGCTGCTCGAGCAGCTCGGCCACGCGGACGTGGTGATCGGGGCTCGCTTCGCCGACAGGGACGATCCCTACAAGGTGCGCGGCCCGCGCCGCTGGGCGATGATCCTTCTCGCTGCGGTGCTTTCCCGCGTCGCCAAGGCGCGGCTCACCGATGTGACCTCGGGATTCAGGGTGTCCAACCGCCGCGCGATCTCCGTCTTTGCCGCGCACTATCCTGCGGAGTACCTCGGCGACACGGTCGAGTCCCTCGTCATCGCCTGTCGCGCCGGTTGCACCGTCACGCAGGTGCCAGTGACGATGCGCCCCCGGGCCGCCGGCACGGCCTCCCAGTCACCCTGGCGCGCGACCCTCTACCTCTTCCGGGCGGTGGTCGCCCTACTCCTGGCCCTGGTGCGTGACTGGCCGGCCCAGTTCGACGACGGTGTCACGAAGGCGGACGCACACGGTCGCGCCTCCCTGCCGGTGGATCCGGAGACACCCACCGACGCCCCCTCGAAAGAGGTCCGCCGATGAGCGCGAGCGCCGTCCTGGGCATCGTGGGCTCCGCGATCATCCTCCTGTCGTTGTTCGAGATGATGCGCCGCCACCGACTGAGGGAGAAGTACGCGCTGATCTGGGCTGTGGTGGCCATCTTCGTGATGTTCGTGGCGGCTTTCCCACTGGTGCTGCAGGCGGTCGCGCAAGCGCTCGGGATCCAGGTACCGGCGAATCTCCTGTTCTTCGGCGCCTCCATCCTGATCATGGTGCTCACCCTCCAGCACAGCTCCGAGCTGGGCAGGCTCGAGGAGCGCACCCGCACGCTGGCGGAGGAGATCGCACTCCTCCGGCTCGCTATCGAACGTCCCGGAGGCCTGGCCCGCTCCTCCAGCACCACGCAGAAGCCCGAGGAAACACCACCCGGTGAGGACGAATGACCGGCGAGCCGACACTCGAGATCTTTGTCCCCTTCTGGGGAGATCCGGTCCTGTTGTACGCCTGCATCGAGAGCGTCAAGGCCCAGAGCGACCCTGCGTGGGTGCTCACAGTGGTCGACGACTGCTACCCCGATGAGTCCGTCGCCGCGCACTTTGCCGCGGAATCCGATCCGCGGATCACCTATCTGCGCAACGAGCAGAACCTCGGCATCACGGCCAACTACGATAGGTGCCGCGAGCTCGCCTCGGCGGACCTGATGATGTTCCTGGGGTGCGACGACCTGCTGCTGCCGGACTTCGTGTCGCGCGTCAAGGACCTGCACCGGGAGTTCCCCGCTGCAGCGACGCTCCAGCTGGGCGTCGGGGTGATCGACGAGCACGGGTCCTCCATCGACCCGCTCACCGACAAGGTGAAGCGCGCGATCAGGCCCCGGGTGCAGCACCGTGCCGAGCTGGGCGGCGAACAGCTGGCCGGCAGCCTCCTGCGGGGTGACTGGCTCTACTGGCCGTCGCTCGTCTTCCGCACCGAGGCGATCCAGCGCTACCGCTTCCGGGAGGGGCTCCCGATCATCCAGGACCTGGCGCTCGTCATCGACATGACGGCCGCCGGCGAGACCCTGGCGGTCGACCGGGAGGTCTGCTTCGCCTACCGCCGGCACGGTGCCAGTGCATCGTCCTCCAGCCTCCTCCACGGCTCCCGCTTCGCGGACGAGCGGCGCTACTACCGCGATGCCGCCGAGCAGATGTCCTCGCTCGGCTGGCGCCGGGCCGCCCGCACGGCGCGACTGCGCTGGACGTCGCGCCTGCACGCGGTCACCCTCGTCCCGTCCGCGCTGAGGGCGCGGGACGGTGCCGGCCTTCGCACCCTGTGGGCGCACACCGCCGAGCGCTGAGCGCGCCTTCAGCGCCCGGCGAGGGTGAGCTCGAAGATCGCCAACGTTTCCTCGGCGACCCGCTCCCACGAGAACTGCGCCGCCTGCTCCAATCCGGCGGCCGCCATGGCCGGCAGCACGTCAGGACGGGTGGAGACCGTACGGATCGCGCCCGCGATGGATTCCAGGTCGAGCGGATCGAACCAGAGCGCCGCGTCCCCGCCCACCTCACGCAGCACGGGGAGGTCCGAGGCCAGCACGGGTAGTCCCTCGACCATGGCCTCCAGCACCGGCAGGCCGAAACCCTCGGCCAGGGTCGGGAAGACCATCGCGCGCGCACGGCTACGTAATCCTCGCAGCTCGTCGTCCTCCACCCAGCCCCGCAGCTCGACCCACTCACCCATCCCGGTCTCGGTGACCACCGCGGCGAGGGGGTCCTCACCGCGACCGCCCGTGATCACCAAGCGGGGCCGGTCCTCCTCGTCGACCAGGGCCATGGCGCGGATCAGCCGGTCCCAGTTCTTGTGCGGGCGACGCTGTCCGCTGGCCAGGAGCAGGTTCTCGGCCGCCCGGTCCACGAACGGGACCTCCTCGGGACGGTCGGCCGCGAGCAGCACCACGTGCAGGCGCTCGCGGGGGAAGCCGAGGTACTTGACGATCTCGTCCGCGGAGACCTGGCTGTCGGTGATCAGGCGCCTCGCATTGGCCGCGGCTCGTCGCTCCATCCACATCACCGGACGCGTGTAGAGAGGCGTCGTCATCAGGTCGGGATGGCTCCAGTAGAGCATGTCGTGCAGGGTGATGACCGTGGGCATCGAGGTGCGGATCGGCCCGAGTGTCGCCGGGCAGTGCACCAGGTCGGCCTGTCGTCGCCGGGCATGCCAACCGGAGCCGACCAGCTCGCCGAAGGCCCAGACGAACCGGTTCTCACCGCTCATCCGGGACCGGATCACATCGCCGGGAAACCAGGACAGGTCCAACCGAGCGCCCTCCTTGCTGGCGAGCGCGACGAAGTCGAGGCCCGTGTCCATCCGGCCCAGCTGGCGGTAGAGCTCTCGGGTGTACGTCTCCATCCCACCCTTGGTGCCTGTGTACGACAACAGGTCCACCAGCACAAGCGGACGATCCCCCACGTCAGTTCCCCTCATCTCTCACCGTGCCGGACTCCTGCAGGCTGGGACGGGCAAACCTAACCGATCTGCCGTGCAGCGCCGTCAGATGCACCAGGGTCCCGGCGACGGGGCCGAGAAGGAGTGACCCGATGACCCTGGCCTCGAGCGAGCCCGGTATGAGCAGAACGCCGAACGCCACCACTGTCGCGACGATCCAACCGGCGAGGAAGATCACATGACGGTTGAGCCCGATGGCCACCGCGCCCGACACCGTGAGCAGGGCGAGCAAACCGCTGGCGACAAGGAGGGTCGCAAAGATTGCACCGGAGACGAGATAGTCCGGATTGACGATCCGCAGCGTCCAGGGACCGATCAGCCAGGCGAGCACTGTCCCCAGGCACGTCAGCCCCGCCAGGACGAGCAGAGCCGGGAGCACCGCGCGGGGCCCCCGCAGCACGACCCTTGTCACCAGCACGTTCTGGTAGGCGCCGAGGGGCACGAGCAGGGGCGCCCGCGACAGGGAGACGGCCAGCATGAGCGGTGCAGCGGTCTCGAACACCACCTGGTCGGTGGTCAGGCCGAGGAGGACCGGGTAACCCACGAGGAGCAGCGATGACGCCGCCGCAGCAGCGCAGGCCGCCAGCAACCGGCCGTAGAGTCCACGCGGGTCGACGTCGGACCGGACCGCCCACAATGCGCGGTAACGCCGGGAGACGACGCTGAGCACCAGCCACGCGCCGGACGCGGCTGCCGTGGCCCAGGCAAATCCGAGAAGCGGGGCGGACAGCGCCGCGGCCAGGGCGGTGAGCACGAGCCGGAGGCTCGGTTCGACCGCGACCAGCAGGCTGTAGGCCCGCCACTCGCCCGTGCCGGACGCAGCACCGGCCAGGCTCGAGTGGACCGCAAACAGGAGCACACCCGTGGTGGTCACCACCAGCAGGGACACCCAGTCGGATCCGAACAGCCTGGGCGCCCACATCGCCCCACTGGCAGCCAGGCCAGCGGTCATTGCGACGCCGACCGACAGCACGACAGGCACGACACGGGTTCGGCCCGAGCGGCCCCTGCTGGCGACCACGGCACGGGTCGTCTCGGTGGTCAGACCCGTGAGCACGCCGTAGACGGAGAACAGAGCACCCCAGAACACCAGGAAGTATGCGTTCGTCGCCGGTGACAACGTGCGCGCCGCCAGGATCAGCACGAGGTATCCGGTCACCCCACTGACGAGGGCGGCCATGAGGACGAGTCCACCCGGGTTGCGCAGGTCGAACATCCTGGACGGCACGAGCGCCAAGGGTAGTCGAGCGGTCCCGGCCCGATGTCGACTCCAGCGCGGCGGCGGCGTGTGTAGGGTCACGCCTGTCCTCGACGGGTGACGACAGGAGGGTCCCGAGATGTTGCGAGAGCAGTTGGTGGTGCGTGCCCCGCGGCTCGCGCATGCGTTGCAGCAGCTACGGCGGCACACTCCCGGTGCGGTCGTTGCGGAGGTAGAGCACAACCGGGCCCTGATGGGCCGAATGCTGGCCACCCAGCTTCCGCGCGAGGTGACGTCGTTGGCGGAGGCCGAGTTCAAGGTCTTCTCGCAGTTCGGCGAGGACGGCATCATCCAGTTTCTCCTCCGGCACCTCGACGGCGTTCCTGAGTCCTTCGTCGAGTTCGGGGTGGAGACCTACCGCGAGTCGAACACCCGTTTCCTGCTCCGCAAGGACAACTGGCGAGGACTGGTCATCGACGGCAGCGAGACCAACGTCTCCACCATCAAGCGCCTTCCGGAGTACTGGATGCACGACCTCACCGCCGTTGCCAGCTTCATCACCCGGGACAACATCAACGACATCTTCCGCGAGGCGGGCTTCACCGACGAGATCGGGCTGCTGAGCATCGACATCGACGGCAACGACTACTGGATCTGGAAGGCCATCGACGTCATCTCGCCGGTCATCGTCGTGGCGGAGTACAACAGCGTGTTCGGCCGTGACGCAGCGGTGACGGTGCCGTACGACCCCGCCTTCACCCGGCGAGCCGCCCACCACTCCAATCTCTACTTCGGGGCATCGCTGCGAGCGCTGTGCCTGCTCGGCGAGGAGAACGGGTACTCGCTGGTGGGGTGCAACTCCAGCGGCAACAATGCCTTCTTCGTACGCCGGGACCGTCTCGGTGACCTGCCGACCCCGGACGTCGCCAGCGGCTACGTCGAATCAAGGATCCGGGAGTCTCGGGATCCCCACGGCAACCTGACGTACCTCGCCGGCCAGGACCGCCTCGAGGAGATCTGGCACCTGCCCGTGCACGACGTCATCACTGGAGAGCTGCGGGCCCTGCGCGACGTGGTGGGCTGATTCGGCGCGCACTCGTCTGCATTGCTAGCCTCGCGGACCATGGGGGTTGAAGTCATGACCGGCGACACAGCGGCCGCCCCTCGCACCTGGGGGCCCGTGCGACTGGCCGATCGCCTCGGCACCCGCGACAACAACTTCGACGTACTCCGACTGGTCGCGGCCTGGTCCGTGCTGGTATCCCATTCCTTCGCCCTGCTGGGTCTCGCCGAGCCGTTGGCAGTCTTCGGCACGACGCTGGGCAACGTCGCAGTCCTTGTCTTCTTCGCCGTCAGCGGACTGCTGATCCGTCGCAGCTGGGAGCACGACCCCAGATCCCGGGACTTCTGGACCAAGCGGGCCCTGCGACTGCTGCCGGCGCTCTTCACCGTCGCCGTCGTCACCGCATTCGTGCTCGGCCCAGCGGTGACGAAGCTGTCGGGAGCGGACTACTTCTCGTCGTGGGAGACGTGGATCTATCCCGTGCGGGTCACCGCTCTCTACACGTTCGGCGCGCCCCTCCCGGGAGTCTTCGAGGACAACCTCTACCCCGGGGTGAACGGACCACTCTGGAGCCTTCCGGTCGAGGTCTTCGCCTACTTCTGCTTGTTCGTGCTCGGTATCAGCGGCCTCCTCGCTCGCCGGCTCGTGGTCACCATCGTGGCGGGCGCCAGCCTCGTCTGGGCGGGCTGGTGGGTGACCGTGACCTCCGAGGCTGTCGGAGCCACCTACGTCATCGCAGCCTTCGCCGTCGGTGCCGCTGCCTACTCCTGGCGAGAGCAGATCGTGCTGTGGTGGCCAGCCGCAGTCGCCCTGGTCCCGATCTGCGTGCTCGCCGGACTTGGCCCGGACCCACTGCGCGTCGTCATCTGGACCGTTGCTGCGGTCTACCTCTCGTACTGGTTCGCGTACGCCGTACCGGTGATCGGTCGACCGCTCGTGCGCTACGGAGACGCGTCCTACGGCGTCTACATATGGGCCTTCCCCATCCAGCAGACCTTGGTCCAGGCGGGAGTCGACAACCCGTGGGTCGTGATGGCCGTCAGCACGCCGATCGTGTGGGTGCTGGCCATCGCCTCCTGGCGCCTCATCGAACGTCCGGCCCTCCGCCGCAAGCCACGGCCCACCCGTCGCACGGTCTGACGCATTCAGGCTCGTCACCAACCCTTACCGACCGACGCACGTCCTCCTCCCGAAAGGCACAGCCCCGCATGACCTCCGACCCCACCCTCCGTGCGTCACCCCGTCCCGGTTCGGTCCTCGTCACCGGCGGCGCCGGATTCATCGGGTGCGCCCTGGCCGAACGCCTGGCTCCTCTCGCCGACCGCTGGGTCGTGCTGGACAACCTCCACCCCCAGGTGCACGCCGTGAGCGAGCGTCCCGCCGCCTTGCACGACGCGGCGCAACTGGTCGTGGGGGACGTCACCGACCCGGCCGCCTGGGACTCGTTGCTCACCGGGTTCCGTCCCGACGTGGTCGTGCACCTCGCGGCGGAGACGGGCACGGCCCAGTCGCTGAGCGAGAGCTCGCGTCACGGCAGGGTGAACGTCGTGGGCACGACCGAGCTCCTCGACGGCTTGACCCGAGCAGGTGTCGTTCCAGCGCAGCTCGTGCTGACGAGCAGCCGCGCCGTCTACGGCGAGGGCACGTGGCGCCGAGCCGACGGCTCGAGGTTCCAGCCGGGCGCCCGGACGCACGCGCAGCTCGCCGCGGGGCTGTGGGACTTCCCTGACGCTGAGCACCTCCCCAACTCGGCTGCAGAGACGGTTCCTGCGCCGTCGAGCGTCTACGGCAGCACCAAGCTTGCGCAGGAGCACATCCTGTCGTCGTGGGCCGGGTCGCACGACACGTCCTTGTCGGTGCTGCGCCTGCAGAACGTCTACGGCGTCGGCCAATCACTCACCAACCCCTACACCGGCATCGTGTCGCTGTTCTCCCAGATGGCCCGCGGGGGAAGGTCGATCCCGCTCTACGAGGACGGCGAGATCACCCGGGACTTCGTCTTCATCGACGACGTGGCAGACGCCCTGGTCGCAGCAATTGCCAGTCCACCCGAGCGATTCCGCCTCGTCGATGTCGGTACGGGCACGCGAACCACCATTCGCGACCTCGCGCGGACCGTGGCCGACTTCCATGGCGCTCCCGCCCCACACGTCACAGGTCAGTTCCGCGACGGCGATGTGCGTCACGCGGCCTGCGACATCACCGAGACCTTGGGGGCCCTCGATTGGTCGCCGCGCTGGGGTCTCGCGGATGGCATCGCGGCCCTGCAGGGGTGGATCGCCCAGCAGGCGGCCGCCGAAGCTCCGACTAGCGGTTGAGGATCTCGAGGTCGAACACCGCGGGGTGGCGGAGCATGGGCCACGCCGATGGCGCGGGCGTGAAGGAGTCGCGGCCGGGGATGCCCCATCTCTCCACGACCCGCTGACGCTCCCACACGTGTGCCGATCGCTCGCGGGTCTGGGACTCGAAGTGGAAGAGCTCGCAGTTGGCCACCCACACGATGCGGAGACCGGCGGAGGTGACCTTGTAGCTCAGGTCGACGTCGTTGAAGTTGACCGGGAGCGACTCTGCGAACCCGCCGATCTGGTCGAAGGTGTCGCGTCGCATGGCAGCGCAGGCGGCGGTGACACCGGAGACCTCCCGGTTGACGACCAGCTCGCCGAACGGACCGGACTCACTCCCGGGCCGGAAGCAGAAGGGGTGGTGGTAGTGCCCACCCCAGTAACCGTGCCCGGCGTGCTGAATGGTGCTGTCGGCGAAGTAGAGCTTGGCGCCGGTCATCCCGACGTCGGTCTCGTCGAGGGGCGCGACCAGCTGCTCGAGCCACCCGTGGCTGATGACCTCGACGTCGTCGTTGAGGAAGACCACCCGGTCCCCCGTGGAGTGCAGCACCCCCACGTTCATCTTGCGGCTGTAGTTGAACGGCTCATCGAACTCGACCAACCTCAATGAGTCCCCGGCCACGTCTCGCAGGTGGTCGAGCACCCCGTCGGGCGTGGGTGAGTCGTAGACGACCACCACCTCGACGTCGCCGTGGCTGGTCTTCTGCAGCGCGGTGCGCACGGCCTCGACGATGAGTTCGCGGCGCGTGCCGAAGACCGACGAGCTCTGCCCGATCGTGGGGATGACCAGCGAGACGCGGTGCTCGGCCGCCAGGTCCCGGACGATGCGGTAACGGCCGGCCTCGACGCCGTCCTGGACCGAGGCCCGGATGCCAACCCGGTCCAGGTGCTCCTGCACCGCCCTCTTCCCCGCCTCGTGCGCGTAGGGCTTGGCATCGATGTCGGCCGCAGCGGAGCCTACGATCACCCGCCAGTGGTAGAGGACCTCCGGGATGTGGACGACCTCGCGGGCCACCTCACCGACCCTCAGCGCCAGGTCGTGGTCCTGGGAGCCGTCGAAGCCCGTCCGGAACCCGCCGACCCGCTCGAGCACCTCACGACGGATCACGGACAGGTGCGAGGTGTACATCTGACCCCGCAGACGCTCCGGCGACCAGTCGGGCTTGTGGAAGCGACCCCAGAACGTGCCGTCCTCGTCGACCTTGTCCTCGTCGGAGTAGAGGTAGTCCACCTCCGCACGATCGGCGATCTCCTCGGCGTTGCGTCGCAGCGCCTGGGGTGCCAGCAGGTCATCGTGGTCGAGGAGCACGACGAAGGTCCCCCGCGCGAGCGCGATGCCGTCGTTGCTCGCAGCGACGATGTGGCCGTTGTCGGCGCGCTCCACGAGCGTGATGCGCGGGTCGCGCTCGGCGTGGCCGCGTAGCAGCTCCCGGACCGCCTCGGACGGTGAGCGGTCGTCGACCAGGATGAGCTCCCAGTCGTCGAAGTCCTGGGCGAGCACCGACTCGATGGCCGCGTCCAGGACGTCCAGCGGAGGCTCGTAGACGGGCGTGACGATGGAGAAGAGCGGACCCGGCGAGCTCACCGGGCCATCCTCTTCACGCGGCTGGCCACCCGACGCGCCAAGGAGCGGTGCGAGGCGAGCTCCCCCTCGAGCTCCTCGACGCGGCGTCGAGCGGCCTCGAGCTCCTTGGTCAGCACGCCTTGGCGGCGGTTGAGGCGCCGTGCCCTCGTCCGTACCTCCTCGCGCCGCGCCTTGACGATCTTGACGCGGTTCTCGAATTTCTTCGCCCGGTAGAGGGCCAGGGCCAGGTCGCGGTTGAGCCGACCCACCTGCGCCTCGGTGCCGACCACGTGGTCGCGCATCGTGAGCAGGTGGTGGTTGGCCTCGGACAGTTGCTCCTGCGTCTCGGACAGCTCCTGACGCAGCTGCGGGTCAGGTGAACCGGCGCGCACGCGCTCGGTGAGGTCGCTGATCTCGCGGTGTGCCTCCAGCAGGGCGGTGCGGATCTCGACGGAGGCCCCGATGAGCGGCGCGATGTGCGCCTCGTAGCGGTGCACCAGGTCGCGCGTGGTGACCGACGCGCGCTCGAAGAGCACGGCCCAGGGAGTGAGGAAGGACAGGTCGGCATCCGTGCGGCGGTAGAAGCCCCGCTCCGCCATCCACGCCGCCCAGGTGGCGGGTTGTTGGACGTTGACGTGGGTCGGCTCGCCGAAGTCGCTCGGGCTGGACGACAGGAGGATCGCGTCGGTGACGCTGCACATGTGGTCGATCGCCCGCTGCGCCTCGTCCGAGGACATGTGCTCCAGCACCTCGATGCACGTCACGAGGTCGAAACGTCCCGCGATCGGGTCCGTCGCCGTCCCCACGAAGACCCGGTCGCGCACGTCCGGGTGCGCCCCGGCGATGGCGAACTCCGAGATGTCGAAGCCACGGGCATCGACACCACGCTCGACCAGTGCCTGCACGAGCAGCCCCTTGGCGCATCCGACGTCCAGCACCGTGCTCGGTGCCCGGAGGGCAACGATCCTCGTGGCCGCGCGCAGGAAGAACTCACGCCATGAAGCGGTGTCCCAGGAGTAGTCCTCCTCGCTGCCGAGGTGCGCGGCGTAGTAGTGGGCGGAGTAGTCGTCCGAGGACGTCGAGGTAGGGCTGGCGTGACTCGGTGAGTCCGGCACAGGAGTCGCTCCTGGTGGTTGGCGGCTTGCGTCGCGGAAGTCTAACGCGGCAACCGGATCGGCAAGACGGGTGCCGACGAGCCTCGAATGTGGACCGAGCGACCCACAGGGGACCACCTGCCCGACGACTCCTGCCGCCCTTCCAGCCGCTGCGACCTCGCGCTGAGCGGCCGCCATGACCTTCTCCCCCCAGACCCTCTTGTCCCGACCCTGCGCTCCGCCTCCCCCGTACTGTGGAGGTCCCGACCCGAGGAGCCCTCGCCGTGACCAAGGTCGTACGCCGCCCCGCCGCCGGGGCCACCGGCGCGCTCGCCGTCGCCCTCTGCGCGGTGCTCGTGCTGGCCGGGTGCTCGGGCGACCCGGACTCCGCCGGGTCGCCGCCGGAGTCGCCCGCCGCCACCTCCGCCGCCTCCCCCGAGGCGTCGGACACCACGTCCCCGTCCGCGTCGCCCTCCGCCTCCTCGTCCTCACCCACCGAGGAGCCCACGGAGCAGCCCACCCGGCCCCCGCACCCGGTGTCGATGGCCGCCCTGTCCGCCGGCGAGCACCGCGGGGACCGGCTCCGGCTGGGGGCCGTGCGGGAGCGGACGGCCGCCTACACGTCGTACGACGTCACCTATCGCACCACGACCACCGACGACCGCGGGACGCGGCGATTCACGATCAGCGGGGTCCTCAACGTGCCGACGGGGCGCGGCCCGTTCCCCGCCGTCGTCCTGGCCCACGGCTACATCGACCCCGCCTACTACGTCCGCGGCCAGGGGATGACCCGCGAGCGGGGGGTCCTCGCGAGTCGCGGGTACGTCGCGCTGCACGTCGACTACCGCGGGCACGCCGAGTCGACGGACGACCCGCGCTCGGACCGGGACCTGCGCTTGGGCTACTCCGCCGACGTGATCGCGGCCGTCAAGGCCCTGCGCGCCGCCCGCGACGTGCCCGTCGACGACGACCGGGTAGCACTGATGGGCCGCTCGATGGGCGGCGGCGTGGTGATGAAGGCCCTCATCGCGGAGCCCGGGCTGGTGCAGGCGGGGTCGCTGTGGGCCTCGGTCTCCTCCCTGGAGGGTGAGAACTTCAACCAGTTCATCCGGCCCGACGGCGACGCGCGCGAGGAGGCCATCGTGCAGGCCCACGGGCTGCCCGAGCAGCGACCGGACTTCTGGCGGGCCGCCTCGGCGCGGCCCTACCTCGACGAGATCACCGAGCCGGTGCTCCTCGTGCACGGTCGCTTCGACGACACCTGTCCCCCGGCGTGGGCGCGCGCCACGCAGTCGGCCATGCAGCGGGCCGGGGTCGACAGCACCCTCGCGTGGTACGACGACGGGCACGCCTTCGGGCCCGCCTTCTTCGCCGGCATGGACCGCACCATCCGCTACTTCGACCAGCAGCTGGACGTCCGCCGCGGGTGATGGCGCGGGTCGTCCTCAGGGCCGCGGCACGAGGCCGGTCCGCCCCTCCCAGGCACCGTGCTCGGAGATCGGCCGGAAGCGGTAGGTCGCGAACTCGTGGTGGAAGCCCCGGCGCTCCTGCTCGGCCATCGCGGCGGAGTGCCGCTGCGTCCCCGGGCCCTCCGAGCGACCGTGCACCATCTCCTCCATCTCGCGCACGGTGCGCCAGATCGAGAACGTCGCGATCGTGCGGGGCGGCCGGAAGGCCGCGAGCGCGAGGGTGGCCGCCGGGTGGTCGCGTACGAGCCGCTCGGCCGGCTTAGCGGGGGACCTCGGCGAGGCGCATCCGGGCGAGGGTCACGGCGGCGACGGGCTCGTCCTGCTCCCACGACCCGGCGCGCACCGGCAGGCCGGGCAGCGCCGCCAGCGTCGACCAGCGCCGCAGGAACTCCAGGCGCACGTGCCACCCCGGCGCGAGCGACCGGCCGAGCGGGTCCTCCTCCAGGAAGCGGTCGACCGCGGCCTCGTCCCGCCACTGCGCGAAGACGGCCAGACGACCCAGCTGCAGGCGGTCGGGCGAGAAGGTGGGCGCCCCGAGCCGCATGAGCGACAACGACTCGGCGTGGTCGAGCCCGGAGGAGCGGCCGGGCACGGGCGGGCGCACCAGCGCCCGGGCACCCACGGAGGCCGGGACCTCGGCGAGGTGGAAGGTGTGGATCGTCACCGGGCGCGCCCCAGCTTGTAGTGGAGCCGGACCGCCGAGGCGTTCCAGAGGCGCAGCTCGTGGTCGGTGCGCGGGACGCCGTCGGGGTCGACGTACACGTGGAACCTCTCGTGGAGGGGCACCCGGGCCGCATGGTCGCCGGCGTCCCGTACGACGACGTACGCGCCGTCCTGGCCGAACGCGCCGCTCGGCGACTCCATGAGGAGCCCGCCGTCGTCGACGACCGACGGGCGCAGGAACACCTGGACGTTGCCAGACTCGAGCGGGAACGCGACGTGGACGCTCGCCCGGTCGGCCCCCGGGAGGGTGCGCGTCGAGTAGGCACCGCTGAACGCGGTGCGACCGCTCCGGCGCAGCGTGCGCGTCCAGGCGGCCGCGACCTGGACGCCCCGGTGGTCGCGGATGGGCGTGACCTGGCTGGTCATCCCGTGCGCCACGTCGAGCGGGCGCATCGGCAGGGCGAGCTGCTCGACCCGCCGGCCCCACAACCGGGCGACCAGCTCGCCCGCCGGCCAGAAGAGCGGAGACCAGCCGGTCCACACCTCCATCTGCCACGCCGCGGTGTTCTCGTAGAAGTCGCGGATCTCCGGGCGCAGTCGTCGCGCGTCGAAGCCGGGTCCGTCGAGGGCGGCCATGGACGGCAGCAGGCCGGCCGTCGGGTCGTCCTCGACCACGGTCCCACCGTGCCGTGCAGCCTCGGCCTCCAGCCACGCCGACGTCACCTTCGACGAGTGACTGACGGGCGCGTCCAGCCACCGCTCCCGTCCGTCGAGGTCGACCGCCCGGCCCGTGAGCCGCCAGAACTTCCGGGACCCGAGGTCCAGCACCTGATGCACGGGGCGGAGTCTGGCACGCAGCCGGGGCCTACACGACGGAGAGCGGCAGCAACGTCTGGCCGGTGGGGCCGATCTGGATCTCGGTCCCCATCTCCGGGCACACGCCGCAGTCGTAGCAGGGCGTCCAGCGGCAGTCCTCGACCTCGATGTCGGCACCCTCGGCGGCGGCGAGCGCGTCCTCCCAGTCGGCCCACATCCAGTCCTTGTCGAGGCCCGAGTCGAGGTGGTCCCAGGGCAGGACCTCGTCGTACTCGCGCTCGCGGACGGTGTACCAGTCGACGTCGACGCCGGTGCCGGCGAGCCCGCGCTCGGTGGCGGCCATCCAGCGGTCGTAGGAGAAGTGCTCGCTCCAGCCGTCGAAGCGACCGCCGTCGCGCCAGACCTCCTCGATGACGCGGCCGACCCGGCGGTCGCCGCGGGACAGCAGTCCCTCGACGATGCCCGGCTTGCCGTCGTGGTAGCGGAAGCCGATGGCCCGGCCGAAGCGCTTGTCCTCGCGGACGGTGTCGCGCAGCTTCTTGAGGCGGCTGTCGGTGGTCTCGTGGTCGAGCTGGGCCGCCCACTGGAAGGGCGTGTGCGGCTTGGGGACGAAACCGCCGATCGACACCGTGCAACGGATGTCGTTGTGGCCGGTGACCTCGCGGCCCTTGGCGATGACCTTCTTGGCGAGGTCGGCGACCTGGAGGACGTCCTCGTCGGTCTCGGTCGGCAGGCCGACCATGAAGTAGAGCTTGACCTGCCGCCAGCCGTGGGAGTAGGCCGCGGCGACGGTGTTGATCAGGTCCTCCTCGGTGACCATCTTGTTGATCACCTTGCGCATCCGCTCCGAGCCGCCCTCGGGGGCGAAGGTGAGGCCCGAGCGGCGCCCGTTGCGGGAGAACTCGTTGGCCAGCGAGATGTTGAAGGCGTCGACGCGGGTCGACGGCAGCGAGAGCGAGACGTTGGAGCCCTCGTAGCGGTCGGCCAGGCCCTTGGCGACCTCGCCGATCTCGGTGTGGTCGGCACTGGAGAGCGAGAGCAGGCCGACCTCCTCGAAGCCGGACTTGCGGATGCCGTTCTCGACCATGTCGCCGATGGTCTTGATCGAGCGCTCGCGCACCGGCCGCGTGATCATGCCGGCCTGGCAGAAGCGGCAGCCGCGGGTGCAGCCGCGGAAGATCTCGACGCTGAAGCGCTCGTGCACCGTCTCGGCCAGCGGCACCAGCGGCTTGCGCGGGTAGGGCCAGGCGTCGAGGTCCATCAGCGTGTGCTTGCTGACCCGGAACGGGATGCCGGGCTTGTTGGGGACGACGGCCTCGATGGTGCCGTCGGCGGTGTAGACGACGTCGTAGAACTTCGGGACGTAGACGCCGCCGCTCACCGCGAGGCGGCGCAGCAGCTCGTCGCGACCGCCGGGGCGGCCCTCGGCCTTCCACTCGCGGACGACCTCGGAGATCGCGAGCACGACCTCCTCTCCGTCACCGAGGACGGCGGCGTCGATGAAGTCGGCGATCGGCTCGGGGTTGAAGGCCGCGTGGCCGCCGGCGAGCACGATCGGCTCGTCGTCGCCGCGGTCGACCGCGTGCAGGGCGATGCCCGCGAGGTCGAGCGCGTTGAGCATGTTGGTGTAGCCGAGCTCGGTGGAGAACGACAGCCCGAGGACGTCGAAGGCGCGCACCGGACGGTGGCTGTCGACGGTGAACTGCGGGATGTCGTGCTCCCGCATGACGGCCTCCATGTCGGGCCACACGGCGTACGTGCGCTCGGCGACGATCCAGTCGCGCTCGTTGAGCACCTCGTAGAGGATCTGGACGCCCTGGTTGGGCAGGCCGACCTCGTAGGCGTCGGGGTACATCAGGGCCCAGCGGACGCTCTCGCCGCCTGCCTCGGACTCCGCCGCGCAGTTCCAGGACTTCACCGTCGAGTTGAGCTCGCCGCCGACGTACTGGATCGGCTTCTGCACCGAGGGGAGGCGGGACTCCAGCAGCGGGAAGACCGACGCCGGAGCGGGCACGGAGGTGGAGACGGACACGCGAGAAGCACCTCGGAGAGTCGGGGGAAGGACCAGCCCTCAAGGGTACGCCGCGCACGGCGGTGCGCGAAAAGCCACCGGCCGGTCGAAAGTGCTGGCCCCACCGGGCAGACTTCACTGCGTGACACGACGGGAGCAGCTGGGGCGCGCGGTGCTGCTGGTGCTCGTGCTCGGCGTGATCGCCGCACTCGTCGTGGTCGACCGCCGACGCGGCGCCGACCTGCCCGAGGGCATCGACGCCGGCGCGACGCCCACGCCGTCGGTCACCATCGAGACCCCCCTGCCGTCCGCGGACGGGACGGCGAAGCCCGGCAGGCCGGAGAAGCCCCGCGCGGGCGCCACGGAGGAGATCCCCACTCCCCCGCCCGGCATCGAGGCGATCGCGTGCCGCAAGCTCCAGGAGTCCGTCGACGTCCGGGTCGTCTCCTTCAACACCCACCGGTCCTTCGGCGGCATCGCGACGGTCGCGCAGGAGATCCGTGCGCTCGACCCCGACATCGTGCTGCTGCAGGAGATCGACCGCTTCCACGGTCGTACGGGCGGCATCGACCAGGTCGCCTACTTCGCCGAGGCGCTGGGCATGGAGGGCGCCTTCAGCCCCAACGTCGTGCAGGGCAACGGGCAGTACGGCACGGCCATCCTGTCCCGCTTCGAGATCATCGACTCCGGACGCTTCCCGCTGCCCAACTCCGCCGGCGGCGAGCCGCGCGGGCTCCAGTGGGCCGGCCTCGAGGTCGGCGGCCAGGAGGTGCGGGTCTACAACACCCACCTCCAGAACAAGCTGGTCGGGCTCCGTGAGGCCCAGGCCCGCCACGTGGCCGGCATCCTCGCCGGCGAGGAGCAGCCGACCATCCTCGGCGGCGACATGAACGCGACCGCCAACACGCCGACCCTCGGCCCGCTGCTGGCGCAGCTGGTCGACGCCTGGCCCGTCGCCGGCTCGGGTCCCGAGGGCACCGGCCCCAACGGCTCGCGCATCGACTTCGTGATGGCCAGCCCGACCCTCGAGCCGCGCGGCGCCCAGGCGATGCGCTCGTCCGTCTCGGACCACGCGCGGGTCGTCGTCGACTACGTGGTGCCGGCCTCGACCGACTGCCCGACGCGCAAGCGCCGGGCCTGAGGCCTACCGGCCGGCCAGCACCCGGGGGCTCGCGAGGAACCGGGTGGGCAGCGGGGCCGAGGCCCGCAGGTGGACGTTCTGGAGCAGCCCGAGCGCGAGCATGCCCGCGAACATCGACGAGCCGCCGTACGACACGAACGGCAGGGGCACCCCGGTGACCGGCATGATCCCCAGGCACATGCCGACGTTCTGGAAGGCCTGGAAGCCGAACCAGCAGGCGATGCCCGCCGCCGCGACCCGGCCGAAGACGTCGTCGGTGTCCATCGCGATGGCCAGCGCCCGCCAGATGACGATGCCCAACAGCGCGATGACCAGGCCCGCCCCGACGAGGCCGAGCTCCTCGCCGGCGACGGTGAAGATGAAGTCGGTGTGCTGCTCGGGGACGAAGCCCGAGCGGGTCTGCGAGCCCTCGAAGAGGCCCTGTCCGAAGAGGCCACCGTTGCCCACCGCGATCCGCGCCTGCTCGGTGTTGTAGCCGGCGCCGCGCGGGTCGAGCCCGGGGTTGGTGAAGGCCATGAAGCGGTCGACCTGGTAGTCCTTGAGGACCCCGGCCGCCACCGCCACGCCCGCGCCCACGACGCCGGCGAGGGTGAGGCCGACCAGCCAGCGACGGGCCGCCCCGGCCACCGCCAGCACGCCGAAGACCGTCGCCGTCAGCACCAGCATCGTGCCCAGGTCGGGCTGGAGCAGGATGAGCGCGGCGGGGACGCCGGCGATGAGCAGCATCCCCAGCACCTCGGGCGTCTTGACGCCGCGGCGCCACCGGCCCTCGCTGCGCTCGGCGACCAGCAGGGCCATGCCGATGATCACGGCCAGCTTGGCGAACTCGGCCGGCTGGATCGACATGCCGCCGACCTGGAGCCACGAGCGGGAGCCGTTGATGGTGCTGCCGGCGACGAGCACGCCGATGAGCCCGACGATGGAGCCGACGTAGACCAGCGGCGCCAGGATCCGCACCCAGCGGTGGTCGGTGGCCAGCACCATCACCATCAGCACCACGCCGATGGCCACGTTGACCAGCTGCTTGCGCAGGTACGCCGTGGCGTCACCGCCGGTGAGGTCCGCGCGCGTCGACGTGGCCGACCAGACCAGCAGCGTCCCGATGACGACCAGGCCCATGGCGGCGCCCATCAGCAGCCAGTCGAGCCCGGGGGCCCGCAGCGCCTGTCTCCCGGAGGCCTGCCTGCCGGGGGCCGGTCGTCCGGGCGGGGCGCTCGTCATGGTCCTCACGACAGCCCTCCCGCACCCTTGACGGCCGGCGGCATGATCGAGCCGTCCTCCATGAAGTTGGGCAGCGTCTTCGGGGAGACCGTGCCGGGGATGGCGGCCTCGCGGGGGCGGACCTGCTCGCCCTCGACGCCGTAGAGGGTCTCCCAGATCTTGCGGATGCCGTCGCCGGTGGAGCCGGAGCCGGTGCCGCCCTGGCTGATCATCATCACGACGACGTAGTCCTCGGTGTAGGAGGCCACCCAGCCGGTCGACTGCTTGCCGTAGACCTCCGCCGAGCCGGTCTTGGCCCGGATCGTGACGTCGTCGAGCGGGAAGCCGACCAGCTTCCAGGCCATGGTGCCGACGCGGCTGACGTTCTCGAGGGCCCCGTCGATGTAGTCGAGGTAGCGCCGCGGCACGTCGACCGTGCCGGACTTCTTCGGCGCGATACGTCGCAGCACCTCGCCCGAGGGGCTCACGACGGCCTTCGCGACGGTGGGCTGCCACAGGGTACCGCCGTTGGAGAGGGCGGCGTAGGCCCGGGCCAGCTGGAGCGGGGTGACGATCGTGTCGCCCTGCCCGATGGCGAAGTTGACCGCGTCACCGGCCCGGTAGGCGTAGCCCTCGATGCAGAACTCGGCGGCGAACTTGTAGACGAAGTCGCTCGTCTTGGCGTCCTGCGGCTTGCCCGCGATGCCGCAGTAGTAGTCCTTCATCGACTCGTAGTAGTCACGCTTCCACTGCCGGTCGGCGATGCGTCCGGGCGCCTCGCCGGGGATGTCGATCCCGGTGCGGGAGCCGAAACCGAAGGTCTTGGCCTCCTCGACGAGCGGGTCCTTGGCGTCGACGTCGTCGACGTCGGAGCCGAAGCGCTGCCAGTAGTCGTAGCCGATCCGGTAGAAGAAGGTGTTGCAGGAGACCTCGAGCGCCTTGGCGAAGCCGATGTTGCCGTAGGCGCCGGACTCGTAGTTCTTGAAGACCCGGTTGCCGACCTGGAACCCGCTCGAGCACGGGAGCGTGGTGTCGGTGCCGTAGCCGTTCTGGAGGGCACCGGCGGTCATGAAGGGCTTCCAGGTGGAGCCGGGGGCGAACTGGCCCTGGGTCGCGCGGGAGAGCAGCGGCGTGCCGGCCTTCTCGGAGTAGAGGCGCTCGAGCTCGCTGTTGCTGATGCCCCCGACCCACACGCCGGGGTCGTACGTCGGCTGGCTGGCCATCGCGACGACCCGCCCCGTCTTCGCCTCGAGCACCACCGCGGCACCGGAGTCGGCCACGTAGTTGCGACCGGTCACCGTGTCGAGGGTCCCTCGCTGCACCTTGATCCGCTCGGCGAGCTGCTTCTCCACGACGCTCTGCACCTTGGCGTCGATGGAGGTGACCAGGGTGTCGCCCGGCGTGCTCTCCACCAGCGAGTCGTCGCCGAGGACGCGGCCCATCGAGTCGACCGCGACGCGGCGGTAGCCGGGCAGGCCGCGCAGCCACTCGTCGTACTGCTTCTCGACACCGGCCCGGCCGACCGAGGAGCCGCCGTTGAGCGACCTGTCGTCGGCCTCGGCGGCGGCGTCGTACTCGTCCTCGGTGATCGGGCTGAGGTAGCCGAGCACGTGGGCGAGGTTGACGCCGTAGGGCTCGGGGTAGGCGCGCACGCTCTGCTGCTCGGCGACCACGCCCGGGTAGTCCTCGGGCTGCTCGAGCACGCGCAGCGCGACGTCCTTGGTGACGTCGGTGGCCACCGGGACGGGCTGGTACGGCGAGCCGTTCCAGCAGGTGCCGCGGACGCTGCCCTCGTGGCCGCAGGTCACGAGCCGCCGCTCGATCGCCTCGGGGGTCTCCCCCACGACCACCGACACCCGGCGCACCAGCTCGGTGCGCTGCCGGTCGGTCATCTTGTCCATCAGGTTGCGATCGAGCGAGATGACCCACGAGGTGCGGTTGGCGACGAGCGGACGACCTTGGTTGTCGACGATCAGGCCGCGCTGCGGCTGCACGACGATGTCGCGCACCGACTGGTCGGCGGCCATCGCCTGGTAGTCGTCACCGCCGACCACCTGGAGGTAGTAGAGGCGTACGAAGAGCGTCGCGAACAGCGAGAAGACGAGGGCCTGGACCACCACCAGGCGCAGGCGGCTGCGCTGCGAGCCGTTGACCGCACCCATCAGGCCGTCATCCGCTGCGGGTCGAGCCGGCCGAACAGCTTCATCAGGGGCGGCAGCACGAACGGGGTGAGCAGGACGTCCCACACGACGGCCACCACGATGACCTGGAGCAGCTCCGCGACCGACCAGGCGTCGCCGAGCAGCAGCCCGGTGAGGGCGAAGATCGAGGTGCCGATGAACGACGCCGCGGCCACCGTGGCGACGACGGCCACCGCGGTCGGGCGGACGTCCTGGCGGACGCGGGCGGCCAGGAAGGCGACGACGGTCAGCGCCAGCGCCCAGCGGCCGGCCACGTGGTCGGCGGGCGGCGCGAGGTCGAGCGCGACCCCGGCGGCGAAGCCCAGCAGCAGGGCCGACGGGGCGGGGATGGTCAGCGCGGCGGCGACCACCACGAGCAGGCACAGGTTGGGGACGATCCCCTGCCAGGCCAGGTGCGGGAACAGCGAGACCTGGAGGACGAGCGCCACCACGACGGCGGCGAGCGCGACGAGGACGCGGGCGCGGCTCATCCCTGCACCGCCTTCATCGCAGCGCCCCGTCGGCCTCGACGACGGCGCGGTCACTGGTGGTGCCGGTGGGCACCATCACCCCCACGACGTCGAGCGCGGAGAAGTTGACGAACGGCTTGATCACCGCGCGCTGCGAGGTCTCGAGCAGGCTGCTGTAGACCTCGGTGACCTCGCCGATCGGGACACCGGGCTGGTAGGGACCGCCGGTGCTGCCCCAGGTGACGACGGTGTCGTGCTCGGCGGGCACGACGGCGTCGTCGACGAGTCGGAGGTCGAGCCCGCCGTTGTCGGCGAGCGTGCCGCGGCCGTGGACGAAGCCGATCTCCATGCTGGAGCCGACCCGGCCGCCGACGATCGACTCGGTGTCGGTGACGAGCAGGACCGTCGCGGTGGAGCGGGTCACCCGCAGCACCCGGCCGACGAGGCCGTCGTTGTTGACCACCGTCATGTCGGGGCCGATCCCCGCCTCGGAGCCGGCGTCGATGGTGACGGTGTTGCTGAAGGACTGCGACGGGCCGAAGGCCACCACGCGGGCCGGGACCAGGGCCTGCCCGAGGTCCTGGGCGGCCTGGGTCAGGCCGTCGTACGACTCGAGCCGGTTGCGGTCGAAGCCGGCCGTCTCCACCTCGTTGCGCAGGGCGGAGTTCTCGGCCTGGAGGTCGCGGATCTCGTCGCTCAGCGCGCCCTGGCTGCGCAGCCACGACGGCACGGAGGTGAAGGGGCGCACGACCGCGGCGGTGACCGACTCGACGGGGCCGAAAGCCTCGCCCACCGCCCGCCGGGCCGGCTCCATCGCCGAGTCGGGGCCGCCCTGGTAGTCCAGGGTGATCAGGGTGGCGCTGGCCAGCAGCAGCGCGATGAACAGCGACCGGGGCGCCTTGTTGCGGGCGTCGAGCCGGTCGAGGCCGCG
This sequence comes from Nocardioides terrigena, assembly GCF_003047265.1. GTDB lineage: Bacteria > Actinomycetota > Actinomycetes > Propionibacteriales > Nocardioidaceae > Nocardioides > Nocardioides terrigena. The sequence goes on from NZ_PZYY01000011.1 coordinate 39,376, forward strand.
CCAGCGCCGCTCACGGGTGTCGGGCATCAGTAGCGCCTCGGGTCCGAGACGAGCACCTGCTGGAGGGCCTCGAACTCCTCGACGCACTTGCCCGCGCCGTAGGCCACCGACGAGAGCGGGTCCTCGGCGACGTGGACGGGCATGCCGGTCTCGTGGCGCAGCCGCTCGTCGAGGCCGCGCAGCAGGGCGCCACCGCCGGTGAGCACGATGCCGCGGTCCATGATGTCGCCGGCCAGCTCGGGCGGGGTCTGGTCGAGGGTGCTGCGGACGGCGTCGATGATGTTGTGCAGCGGCTCCTCGAGGGCCTGGCGGACCTCGGCGCTGGAGACCACGACGGTGCGGGGCAGCCCCGAGACCATGTCGCGGCCACGGATCTCGGCCTCCGGCTCGGTCGGCAGCGGGAAGGCCGACCCGAGGGTCATCTTCATCTCCTCGGCGGTGCGCTCCCCGAGCATGAGGGAGTACTCCTTCTTCATCCACGCGATGATCGCCTGGTCGAGGTCGTCGCCGGCCGTGCGGACGCTCATGCTGGTGACGATGCCGCCGAGGCTGATCACCGCTACCTCGGTCGTGCCGCCGCCGACGTCGACGACCATGTTGCCGGTGGCCTCGTGGACGGGCAGCCCGGCGCCGATTGCCGCGGCCATCGGCTCCTCGACGATGTAGACCTTGCGGGCGCCGGCCTGGTAGCCGGCCTCCTTGACCGCGCGCTGCTCGACCGCGGTGATGCCGCTGGGCACGCAGATGACCATCCGGGGCTTGGCGAAGTAGCGGCGGCGGTGCACCTGCTGGATGAAGTAGCGCAGCATCTGCTCGGTCGCCTCGAAGTCGGCGATGACGCCGTCCTTGAGCGGCCGGATGGCGGTGATGTTGTCGGGGGTGCGCCCGATCATCCGCTTGGCCTCGTGGCCGACGGCGAGCACCTCGCCGGTGCTCGCGTTCATCGCGACGACGGACGGCTCGTCGAGGACGACGCCCTTGCCGCGGACATAGACCAGCGTGTTGGCGGTGCCGAGGTCCACGGCCATGTCGCGGCCGATGAGACTGTGTGCCATTGCGCTGCCTCTGTGCCTGCGTGTCGAAACACTGCGTGTCGGGGAAGAGGCCGACTCCCGGGTCGCCGGCCCACGCTCAGGGTAGGTAGCGCACTCCCCCCTTCTGGGGAGGACACGCGGGCGCGCCGGCACGGTCCGCGACGACCTCCCCGGCTACGGCTCGCAGGTCGCGGGGCCGCCGCCCTCGACGGCCGCCCGGTCGAGCAGCAGGAGCCGTGGGACCAGCGCACCGCCGGGGTCGCGGTACGGCGTGGAGCTGGCCTCGCTGACCGTCCAGATGCTGCGCCGGTCGACGACCAGGTCCTCCGCCCCGGGCACGAAGTCGCGCGGGCGGCCACCGGGGCGCACGACCCCGCAGGCGATGCCCGACGAGACGAACCACGGCACGCCGGCGCGGGTGAAGGCCAGGCCCTGGAGCCGCGGTGGGACCCGGGTGGAGCGCTCCATCGCGACCTCGCCCGGCCCGGCGGCGTCCTCGACGAGGGTGGTGACGCCGGGTCGCAGCAGTGCCGACTCGTCGTACCAGCGGGCGCGACCGGGGCCGTCCGGCCGGTAGCCGGCGACGACCAGCCGGCCTCCGGTGGCCGCCAGGGTCGAGCCGCGCACGCCGTCTCCGAGGCGCCAGACGCGCAGGACCGGGTCGTCGAGGCGCGTCGGGTCCAGGAGCCAGAGCCGCGAGGTCTCGACGACCCACAGCCCGGCATCGGTCAGCGCGGCACCGCCGCCGTGCCGGCAGTACGCCGAGTCGCTGCGGCCGCCGGGCGGGTCGAGGCGGGCCGCGAAGGCGCGGGTCCGGCCGGACGGGAGGGCGACGGCCGCCAGCTGGCAGGGCTTGCTGCCGACGGCGCCGGCCCGGTGCCCCACGACGTACGCCGTCGAGGTGGTGACCTCGACCCCCTGCGGGACGAAGTCGTCGGGCAGGTCGAGCCACCACGCGTCGCAGACCGCGTCGGCGGCGCGGAAGTCGCGCAGGCTGCCGTGCGGCTCCCCCGGCTCGGGGCCGCGGACCTCGTCGTAGGCGATGCCGCACTCGAACGGCCCGTCCTCGGAGACCTCGCGGTCACCGACCGGCGCGGACGTGCACGCGCCGAGGCCCAGCACCGATCCGGCCAGCAGCCCGACCAGCGCGCGCCTCACGGGATCAGAGTCCCGGGAACCAGATGCCGATCTCGCGCGCGGCGGACTCGGGCGAGTCGGAGCCGTGGACGATGTTCTGCTGGACCTTCTCGCCCCAGTCGCGACCGAGGTCGCCACGGATCGTGCCCGGGGCGGAGACGGTCGGGTCGGTGGCGCCGGCCAGGGACCGGAAGCCCTCGATGCAGCGCTCGCCCTCGAGGACCATCGCCGTCACGGGGCCGGAGAGCATGAACTCCACGAGCGGCTCGTAGAACGGCTTGCCCTCGTGCTCGGCGTAGTGCTCGGCGAGCAGCTCCGGGGTGGCGGGTCGCAGCTCGAGGGCCACGAGGCGGTAGCCCTTCGCCTCGATGCGCCGGATCACCTCACCGGTGAGGCCTCGGCGGACACCGTCCGGCTTGACGAGGACGAGAGAACGCTCAGTCATGGGCGGGAGCCTATCCGGCCCCGAGAGCGACGGCTCGCGCGGTCACGTCCGCCGGCACCGCGCCCCGGGCGTCGACATCGGGGACGGGGTGGCCGGCGACCCGGTGGATCGGCACGTGGCCGCCCCAGGTGCCGGCCTCCACGTCCTCGGGCTCGTCCCCCGGACCGCCCGCGCGCTCCTTCATCGACGCCTCGTGGAGGGGTACGGCGAGCACGGCGGTCGCCGCGAGCTCCTTGCGGGTGCTGGGCCGCAACGTCGCCGCCCGGCCGGGGACCATGTGGTCGACGATGAGGTCGAGGGCGTGCTGCCGCTCGCCGAGGTCCTCGACCAGCCGGGCCTGCCCGATCACGACCGCGGAGCGGTAGTTCATCGAGTGGTGGAAGGCCGAGCGCCCGGCGACCAGTCCGTCGAGCTCGGTCACGGTCACGCAGACGGCCGTCCCCGGCGCCGCCCGCAGCCAGCCGGCGGCGACCGAGCCGTGGAGGTAGAGCGTGCCGTCCTCGTCCGGGCCGTCGGGGTCCACGGCGAAGGCCGACGGCAGCACGAGCGGGTGCTCGCCGAGCTGGAGGCCGACGTGCACGACGAGCGCGTCGTCGAGGAGGGCCATCAGGCGCTCCCGCTCGGTGACCGAGCGGTTGCGGCCGCGGTTGGTGCGGGTGCGGGCGGTGGGCTCGAGGGGCGTGCTCATGCGACCATGCTGGTCGACAGGTGGCCTGTGCGCACGGGCCACTTCACCCGCTCTTGGACAGGCCACTCGACCATGCTGCCCGTCGCCCTCGACCGGTCCGACCCTCGACCGCTCGGCCTCCAGCTCGCCGACCAGGTGCGCCGCCTGGTGCTGGCCGGCACGCTCGCGCCGGGTGACCGGCTCCCCAGCACCCGACGGCTGGCCGCCGACCTCGGCGTGGCGCGCGCGGTGGCCGAGCAGGCGTGGGACCAGCTGCGGGCCGAGGGCTGGATCGAGGGGCGCCAGGGTGCCGGGACGTGGGTGACGGTCGGCGCCGGGCCGGTGCCGACCCCGACGTCCCGCCGCCCGGCCCCGCCGTCCGAGGCTCCCCTGGTCCACCTCGACGCCGGCACCCCCTGGGTCGACGCGCGACACGGCGCAGCGTGGCGGCGGGCCTGGCGCGAGGTCTCGTCCGCGACCCCGCCGCGCGGCTACGACGACCCCCGCGGGCTCCCGGTCCTGCGCGAGCTGCTCGCCGAGAGGCTGGGCCGCACCCGGGGACTCGTCGTCGATCCCGACGACGTGGTGGTCACCGCCGGGACGACCGCGGGCCTGCGCCACGTCCTGGCGGTGCTCCCCCGCGAGCCGGTGGCCGTGGAGGACCCCGGCTACCGCGCCGCGGTGCTCACCGTGGAGGAGTCGGGCCGCCCGGTGGTCGACCTGCCGGCGCTGGCGCCGGTGACCGATCTCGCCGGCGCCTGCGCGGCGTACGTGACCCCCGCCCACCAGCACCCCCTCGGCCGGGTGATGCCCGCCGAGGACCGCCTCACGCTGCTGGCCACCGCGCGCCGCGACGACGCCGTGGTGCTGGAGGACGACTACGACTCGGAGTTCCGCTACGACGTGGCGCCGGTGCCCGCCCTGGCGTCGCTCGAGCCCGACCTCGTGGCCTACCTCGGCACCGCCTCCAAGTCGGTCGCGCCGTCGCTGCGCCTGGGCTGGCTGGTGGTCCCGTCGCACCTGCGGCCCGCCCTCGACCGGCACCGACGGATCACCCACGACGCCCCGGCGTGGCCGGTGCAACGCGCCTTCTGGGCACTGCTGCGCGACGGCTACGTCGATGCCGTCGTCCGCTCGGCCCGCCGGACGTACGCCGAGCGCGCACCGCGCGTCGTCGCGGCGCTGTCGCCGTACGCCGAGCTCGCCGGGCCGGTCGCGGGGATGTACTCCACGTGGCTGCTCCCCCACGACCGCGCGGTCCGGGCGCAGCAGGCGGCCGAGGGCGCCGGCTTCCGGGTCAACCTGCTCGCCGACTACGGACGCACGTCCGACCTCACCGGGCTGGTCGTCGGCTTCGGCGGTCCGACGGACGCGCAGCTCGACGCGGCACTGGCCGTCCTGGCCCGCTCGCTGGCCGAGTGACGATCCCGCCGGGGAACGTCAGTCCGGGTTCTCGGCGCGGTACGCCGCCCAGGCCTCGGCCCGCTCACGCTCGATCTTGCGCCCGAGGAAGTCGGCCATGCCCCAGAGCAGGGCGAAGATGCCGCCGAGGAAGAACATCATCGGGACGAGGAAGCCGATCGCGACCGCGCCGACCTGGAGCACCCAGCCGACGGCGTAGGCCCAGGGGGCGCGGAGCATGCCGGCGAGCAGCAGGCAGGCGACCGCCAGGCCGACGCCGATGAGCACGGCCTGCCCGACCGGCACGTCGGCGATGGTGATGAGCACCGGCGTCGTCAGGGCGACGGTGATGGCCTCGAGGCAGAGCACGGCCGCGCACATGCCGCGCCGCGGCGAGCGCTCGGTGTTGTGCGGCGCCGGGCCCTGCGGGGCGGCGGTGGTGTCGCTCACGACTGCCCCCGACGCAGCAGCATGGCGCGCGCCTCCCCCACCGTGACGACCGAGCCCGTGACGAGCACCGCCCCGGAGCCCAACGGGTCGCCGAAGGCCTCACCGGCCTCGGCCAGCGTGGCGGCCCGGTCGATGGCGTCGGCCAGGTCGCGGACCACGGTCACCCGGTCCTCGCCGTAGATCTCGATCGCGACGGCGGCGAGCGCGTCGGCGCTCATCGAGCGCTGGGTGGAGTTCTGCGTGCAGATGAGGTGCTCGAGGTGGGGCTCGAAGGCCTCCAGCACCCCGTTGGCGTCCTTGTCCCCCATCACGCCCATCACGCCGATGAGCGGCGAGAAGGTGAAGGAGTCCTCGATCGCCGCCGCGGTGGCCGCCGCCCCGTGGGGGTTGTGGGCGGCGTCGAGCACGATGGTGGGGCTGCGGCGGATGATCTCCAGCCGACCGGGCGAGGTCACCTGCGCGAAGGCCGCGCGCACGAGGTCGGCGTCCAGCGGCTCGTCACCGGCGAAGGCCTCGACCGCCGCCAGCGCGACGGCGGCGTTCTGCGCCTGGTGCGCGCCGTACAACGGCAGGAAGACGTCGTCGTACTGGCCGCGCAGGCCCTGCAGGGAGAGCATCTGCCCGCCGACGGCGGGGACCCGCGACACGACCCCGAACTCCATGCCCTCACGGGCCACGGTGGCACCGACCTCGGCCGCGCGCTCGATCAGCAGCGCGGCCACGTCGGCCTCCTGCTGGGCGAGGACGGCGATCGAGCCGGGCTTGATGATCCCGGCCTTCTCGTGCGCGATGGCGGTCGGCGAGTCGCCGAGGTACTGCGCGTGGTCCACCGAGATCGGCAGCACGACCGCGACGTCGGCGTCCACGACGTTGGTGGCGTCCCATGCCCCGCCCATCCCGACCTCGACGACGGCGACGTCGACCGGGGCGTCGGCGAACGCGGCGTACGCCATCCCCACGATCGTCTCGAAGAAGCTCAACGGGTGGGCCTGGTCGGCGTCGACGAGGTGGGTGTACGGCGCGACGTCGTTGAAGGCGCGCACGAAGGCCTCGTCGGTGAGCGGCTCCCCGTCGATGCTGATCCGCTCGCTCATCTTCTCCAGGTGGGGACTGGTGAAGCGGCCGGTGCGCAGGTCGAGCGCACGCACCAGCGTCTCGATCATCCGGCTGGTCGACGTCTTGCCGTTGGTGCCGGTCAGGTGGATGGTCCGGAAGGAGCGCTGCGGGTCGCCGAGGAGCTCGGTGAACGCCTCGATGCGGTCCAGGCTGGGCTCGAGCTTGGTCTCGGGCCAGCGGGACAGCAGGGCGTCCTCGACCTCGGCGTAGGTCTCGGCCGGGCGGGCGTCAGGCGATTGCTCGGACTTCGTGTGCTCACTCATCTCGCCACGAGTCTAGGGGTGGGGTCGGCCCGCGGCCTCAGCGCAGGACCACGTGCACCATGTCCACCACCGGCCGGTAGCCGAGGGCCGCGTAGATCTTGTTGGACGTGGGGTTGGCCTGGTCGGTGAAGAGGCAGGCCCGCGCGCCCCTCGCCAGCACGATCCGCGACACCCCCGCCACCCCTGCGCTGGCGTAGCCCCGGCCCCGTCGCTCGCGCGGCGTGTAGACCGGGCCCACCCGGGCGACCCCGAAGGCCGGCGCGTTGGCGCCGGTGAGGTGCACGACCTCTCCCCCGTCCTCCCAGAGCCAGATCCGCCCGGTGTCGATGCGACGCAGCAGGTCGTCGTCGCCGAAGGTCTCGATCGGTGCTCGGCCGGGCGCCCGGCCGGCCTGCTCGTCGGCGTCGACGTGGAAGGCGGTGAACCACGCGCGGCACACGGCCAGGTCGTCGCGGGTGGCCGCGCGCAGCGTGCCCGGCACCGGGGGCGGGTCGACCACGTCCCCCAGCTCGTGGAGGCGGGTGTGCTCCCAGACCTCGGGCGTCCGCCCGGACAGGCGACCGAGCTCGTCGGCGAAGACCTGCGTGGCCGGCAGCGCACCGTTGACCGCCGCCAGGTCCTCGCCCCGGTCGTGCACGGCACGGGCCAGCAGCCGGGCCGCCTCGTCCGGCATCGGGAGGAGGTACGCCGGCCGGTCGCCGTGCGGAGCGGTCCGCATGCCCACCCCCGCGACGCGGCCGCCGTCACGGGCCACGACGTACCAGTGGCGCGGGTCCTGGGCCACCCCGTCCGCGATCTCGGCGACGGCGCGGGAGGCCACGGTGGCGACGACGGTGGCCAGCACGGGGTTCGCGGCGAGGTGGTCCCCGGCCGCGTCGAGGAAGGTCGCGGGGTCGGCGAAGAACTCCAGGTCCATGGGGAGGACGCTAGTGAGCCGACCGCGCGGCCCGGAACTGGTTTTCGCAGGCAGGAGGCCCTTCCGTAGCATGCGCACCATGACTGAGAACCCCGAGACCCAGGCCCCGGAACCGACGACCGCCGAGCGGCGTGCCGTCGTCGTACCGGACCGGGCCGTCCTCGAGGGGATCGAGGCGAAGTGGGCCGAGCGGTGGAAGGCCGACGACACCTACCGCTTCGACCGCACCCGCACCCGTGCGGACGTCTTCTCCATCGACACCCCGCCGCCGACCGTCAGCGGCAGCCTGCACGTGGGCCACGTCTTCTCCTACACGCACACCGACCTCATCGCGCGCTACCAGCGCATGCAGGGCAAGAGCGTCTTCTACCCGATGGGCTGGGACGACAACGGCCTGCCCACCGAGCGCCGGGTGCAGAACTACTTCGGCGTCCGGTGCGACCCGTCACTGCCGTACGACGCCGACTTCACGCCCCCGGAGAAGCCGGACGCCAAGAAGCAGGTCCCGATCAGCCGACCCAACTTCGTCGAGCTGTGCGAGCAGCTCGTCGAGGAGGACGAGCAGGTCTTCGAGTCGCTGTGGCGCACCCTGGGCCTGTCGGTCGACTGGTCGGAGAACTACACGACCATCGGCGCCAAGTCCCAGACCGTCAGCCAGACCGCGTTCCTGCGCAACTATGCCCGCGGAGAGGCCTACCTCCAGGAGGCGCCGACCCTCTGGGACGTCACCTTCCAGACGGCGGTCGCGCAGGCCGAGCTGGAGGCGCGCGACTACCCGGGCGCCTACCACCGGGTGGCCTTCCACCGCCCCGGCGGTGAGCCGGTCCACATCGAGACCACCCGTCCCGAGCTCATCCCCAGCGTCGTCGCGCTCATCGCGCACCCCGACGACGAGCGGTACGCCGAGCTGTTCGGGACCACGGTCACCTCGCCGGTCTTCGGCGTGGAGGTCCCGGTGCTGGCCCACCCCGCTGCCGAGCCCGACAAGGGCGCCGGCATCGCGATGTGCTGCACCTTCGGTGACCTCACCGACGTCATGTGGTGGCGCGAGCTCGACCTGCCGGTCCGCACCCTGATCGGCCGGGACGGACGGATGCTGCGCGAGACGCCCGAGTGGCTCTCCGGCGACCGCGCCGCCGCGGCGTACGAGGAGCTCAAGGGCAAGACGACCTTCAGCGCCCGCGAGGCCGTGGTGGCCGCGCTGCGCGAGTCGGGCGACCTCGACGGGGAGCCGAAGGCGACCCAGCGGATGGCCAACTTCTACGAGAAGGGCGACAAGCCGCTCGAGATCGTCGCCACCCGCCAGTGGTACATCCGCAACGGTGGCCGCGACGCCGACACCCGCTCGGAGATGCTCGCGCGCGCCGACGAGGTCCGATGGATCCCCGCCCACATGAAGCACCGCTACGACAACTGGGTCGGCGGGCTCAACGGCGACTGGCTCATCAGCCGCCAGCGCTTCTTCGGCATCCCCTTCCCGGTCTGGTACCCCCTCGACGACGCCGGTGACCCCGACTACGACCACCCGCTCATGCCGTCCGAGGCCGAGCTGCCGGTCGACCCGTCGACGCAGGCCCCGCGCGGCTACGACGAGGCTCAGCGGGGGAAGCCCGGCGGCTTCGTCGGCGACCCCGACGTCATGGACACCTGGGCGACCTCGTCGCTCACCCCGCAGATCGCCGGCGGCTGGCTCACCGACGAGGACCTCTTCGAGCGCGTCTACCCCTACGACCTGGCCACCCAGGCCCACGACATCATCCGGACCTGGCTCTTCAGCCGGGTGGTGCGCGCCCACTTCGAGCAGCACTCGGCGCCCTGGCGCACGGCGATGATCTCGGGCTTCATCGTCGACCCCGACCGCAAGAAGATGTCCAAGTCCAAGGGCAACGTCGTGGTCCCGACCGAGATCCTCGAGAAGTACGGCGCGGACGCCGTGCGCTGGCGCGCGGCTCTCGGCCGTCCCGGCCTGGACTCGCCGTTCGACGAGTCCCAGATGAAGGTCGGTCGTCGGCTGGCCATGAAGGTCCTCAACGCCTCCAAGTTCGTGCTGGGCAACGTCGGCGCCACGTCGCTGGACCACTTCGCGGTCAGCGAGCCGATCGACTGCGCGCTGCTCGGGCGCCTGGAGGTCGTGGTCCGCAAGGCGACCGAGGCCTTCGAGGCCTACGACTACACCACCGCGCTCGAGGTCACCGAGAAGTTCTTCTGGGAGTTCTGCGACGACTACCTCGAGCTGGTCAAGGAGCGGGCGTACGACGAGGACGGCGGCGCGGCGACCGCCTCGGCGAAGGCCGCCCTCGCCGTCGCGCTGCACGTGCAGCTGCGCCTGCTGGCGCCCTTCCTGCCCTACGCGACCGAGGAGGTCTGGTCGTGGTGGCAGGAGGGCTCGATCCACCACACGTCGTGGCCGGTCGGCACCGACCTGGGTGCGGCCGCTGCGGCCGACCCCACGATGGTCGACGCCGTGGCCGCCGCCCTCATCGGGATCCGCGGCGCGAAGTCGCAGGCCAAGGTCTCGATGAAGGCCGAGCTCTCGCGCGTCGAGATCACCGGCCCGCCGGCGCTGGTGGCCGCCGCCGAGGGTGCCGCCGCCGACCTGCGCCGCACCGGGAAGATCACCGGTGACCTGGTCTTCACGCCCGACGAGTCGGCGCAGCAGATCTCCGTGGCCGCGGACGTGGCTGCCCCGCCCGAGTAACGAGGACGGCCTCTGCGGCCGGCCCGGTCAGTCCTCCTCGGAGGATCCCGGGTCGGTCATCGGCACGGCCGGCGTGGTCGTCGTCCCGGTGGTGGTCGACGGGTCGTGCCTGGTCGCCTTGGCCGCGGCCTTCGCCGCGTCCTTGGCCGCCTTCTCGGCGGCCCGGGCCTCCGCCGCGGCGGCGTGGTCTGTCGCCTTGGTGGCCTGACGAGCGGCGGTCTCGGCGTCGGCGGCGGCCTTCTCGGCGGCCCTGGCCGCGTCCCTGGCTGCCTTGTCGGCTGCCCGTTCGGCGGCCTTCTCGGCCTTGGTCGCGGCCCGATCGGCGGCGTCCTGGGCCTTGTCCGCGGCCTTCTCGGCGGCCGTGTCGGCCGCCTCCGTCGCAGAGGTCGTCACGGTGGTGGTCGCGGGGGTGGTCGTGGTGCTGGTCGGCTCCACGACGGTGGAGCCCTCCGTGTCGACCACGGTCTCGACCACGGTGGTGGCCGGGGTCGAGGTGTCGGTGGTCGTCGGGGCCGCGACCAGCTCGCGGTCGGCGCCACCGGCGGCTGCGGGCGCCCGGACGGCGCGGTCCGTCGAGCTCGCTGGCTCCCGGGAGGTGACGGTCGGTGACACGGGCTCCCGCCCGGTGGCGCCGGACGCCGGCGTGGACTCGACGCGTCGCTCCGGAGCGACGGGCGCGGGGGCCTGGGCGGACACCCGATCGGGCGTGCGCGCGAAGAGTCCCACGAGCGCGTCACTGCGGATCGCATGACCCAGCATGACGGCGCACAGGACCGACACCATCACGAACGCGAACAGCGGACGCTTGTGCTCTGCACTCACCCGAGGAACCCCCTTGGACCTTCGGGTTCCATTCTCGCCCGACTCTCGGGTGGATCCGAACATCCGTGGTCCAAATGGCCCGAAAGGACTAGTCCGCCCCTCACCCGAAAGGAGGACGCGAACGATCGGGTTGGATCAGTTCACCCGACCGGTACCGGATCGCTGGTCTGAGCGTCGTCGGTGGGTGCGAGTGCCTCCGGCCCGGCCGGTGGCTGGGCCGCGTCCGTCGCGGACCGGGTGCCGTCGTCTCCCGACACGGGGTCCCCGACGGACGGGGTGGTCGGGTCGGTGGCGGGATCGGTCGACGGCTCGGTGCTCGGTCCGGGCGCCGGGTCCGGCGCGGGCGCCGGTGCGGGCTCGGGCGTGGGGGCGGGCGGCGGCGTGGACGGCGCGACGTACTGCCGGTCCGCCGGGTCCTCCGGGGCAGGCGTCTCCTCGGCCGGGGGCGTCGCGTCGGTGCCCCGAGCGACCTCCGCGGCGTGCTCGACTGCCGCGGCCGCCTCCTGCTGGGCGACGGTCGCCTCGGCGAGGGCCTTGTCGGCGAGCTTCCGGGCCCGTACGGCGTCGACCAGGGCGGCTGCTGCGACCAGCTCACCGGCCGGATCGGTCGCGACGGCCGCGGCCTGAGCCGCGACCAGCTGTGCCTGGTCCGCGAGCTCCTGCGCGACCTGGGCCTCGCCGGTCTCCCTGGCAGCGCGGGCCACGGCGCGCTCCGCCAGGAAGGCGGCCCCCTCCACAGTCTCGGTCTCGGGATCGCTCGAGGCGGTCCCGCCGGCCTCGGGCATGGTGGGGGCGGTCCCCGTGGCGACCTCGCCGGTCGCTCGACCGGTGGCGTCCTCGGGTGCGTCGGTGGGCGGAGCCGCGGGGGTGGCGGCGCCCGGCCCGTCGCCCGTCTCAGGGTCCGTGACCTGGGCGTCATCCGCGGTCGCCAGCGCGTCCGGTACGGCGGGCGGCTGCGTGCCGTCCGCGGCGGACCGGGTGCCGTCGTCACCGGACACGGGCTCCCCGACGGGCGGAGCAGTCGGGTCAGTGGCGGGTTCGGACGACGGCTCGGTGGTCGGCCCGGGAGCGGGGTCGGGTGTCGGCTCGGGCGTGGGCGTCGGCGCGGCCGGCGGGGTCGACGGCTCGGTGGTCGGTCCGGGCGCCGGCTCGGGCGTGGGCGCCGGTGCGGGCTCGGGCGTGGGGGTGGCCGGCGGGGTGGACGGCGCGACGTACTGCCGGTCCGCCGGGTCCTCCGCCGCGGGCGTCTCCTCGGCCGGGGGCGTCGCGTCGGTGCCCCGAGCGACCTCCGCGGCGTGCTCGACTGCCGCGGCCGCCTCCTGCTGGGCGACGGTCGCCTCGGCGAGGGCCTTGTCGGCGAGCTTCCGGGCCCGTACGGCGTCGACCAGGGCGGCTGCTGCGACCAGCTCACCGGCCGGATCGGTCGCGACGGCCGCGGCCTGAGCCGCGACCAGCTGTGCCTGGTCCGCGAGCTCCTGCGCGACCTGGGCCTCGCCGGTCTCCTTGGCAGCGCGGGCCACGGCGCGCTCCGCCAGGAAGGCGGCCTCCTCCACAGTCTCGGTCTCGGTCTCGGTCTCGGGATCGCTCGAGGCGGTCCCGCCGGCCTCGGGCATGGTGGGGGCGGTCCCCGTGGCGACCTCGCCGGTCGGTCGACCGGTGGCGTCCTCGGGTGCGTCGGTGGGCGGAGCCGTGGGGGTGACGGTGCCCGGCCCGTCGCCCGGCGTCGTCTCCGGGACGACGCCCTCGAGGGTCGGCTCGTCGGAACCCGTCGACCCATCCACGTCGGGCGGCGTCCAGATGGTCGGGTCGTCACTCTCGGGCGGCGCGGTCACGCCCTCCGCATCGATGATGCTGGGGGCGGTGCGTCCGCCCACGGCGCTGCCCGTGCCCTCCGGCGACGCGACAGTCTCACCGCCCGTGCCACCACGGACGGCCTGACCGAGAAGCACGCCACACAGGATCGCCACGACGACGAACGCGAACAGCGGCCCCTTGTGCTCAGCATGCACGGGAGACCCCTTCAGGTCGAACGTCTCCAGTGTGCGCGCTCCGCGCCGACAATCCACACGTCTTGGGGGGATCTGACCCGAAAGGACTAGACCTGCCCCACCCGATCGGGGGGTGGGGGTCAGGCGGACTTCTTCTTCTTGGCCTCGGTCTCGCGCGGGACCAGGGTCGGCGGCACGTCGTCGAGCACGGTGTCCCGGTCGACGATGACCCGGGCGACGTCCTCGCGGGACGGCACGTCGTACATGACGTGGAGGAGGACCTCCTCGATGATCGCGCGCAGACCACGGGCGCCCGTGCCGCGCTCCAGGGCCTTGTCGGCGATGGAGGCGATGGCGTCCTCGGTGAACTCGAGCTCGACGCCGTCGAGCTCGAAGAGCTTCTGGTACTGCTTGACGAGCGCGTTGCGCGGCTCGGTGAGGATCTGGACCAGGGCCTCGTTGTCGAGCTTGCTGACGCTGGCGATCAGCGGGAGCCGCCCGATGAACTCGGGGATCAGGCCGAACTTGGTGAGGTCCTCCGGACGCACCAGCGCCATCAGGTCCTCTGCGTCGCGCTCGGCCTGTCCACGCACGTCGGCGGTGAAGCCGAGGGACTTCTTGCCGACCCGCTGCTCCACGATCTGCTCGAGGCCGGCGAAGGCACCGCCGACGATGAACAGGATGTTGGTGGTGTCGATCTGGATGAACTCCTGGTGGGGGTGCTTGCGCCCGCCCTGCGGAGGCACCGAGGCGGTGGTGCCCTCCAGCATCTTGAGCAGCGCCTGCTGCACGCCCTCACCGGAGACGTCACGCGTGATCGAGGGGTTCTCCGCCTTGCGGGCCACCTTGTCGATCTCGTCGATGTAGATGATGCCGGTTTCGGCCTTCTTGACGTCGTAGTCGGCGGCCTGGATGAGCTTGAGGAGGATGTTCTCGACGTCCTCACCGACGTAGCCGGCCTCCGTCAACGCGGTCGCGTCGGCGATCGCGAAGGGGACGTTGAGCATCCGGGCCAGCGTCTGGGCCAGGTAGGTCTTGCCGCAGCCGGTCGGACCGATGACCAGGATGTTGGACTTGGAGACCTCGACGGCCTCGTCCTTGGTGTGCTTGCCACCGACGGGCTGGAGCCCGGCCTGCACCCGCTTGTAGTGGTTGTAGACCGCCACGGCCAGGGACTTCTTGGCGTGCTCCTGGCCGATCACGTAGGAGTTGAGGAACTCGAAGATCTCCCGCGGCTTGGGCAGCTCGTCGAGACTGACCTCGCTGCCCTCGGCGAGCTCCTCCTCGATGATCTCGTTGCAGAGCTCGATGCACTCATCGCAGATGTAGACGTTGGGTCCAGCGATGAGCTTCTTGACCTGCTTCTGGCTCTTGCCGCAGAAGTTGCACTTCAGCAGGTCGCCGCCGTCACCGATACGAGCCACGGGTTGTGTCCTCCGGTCCTGCCGGGTCGGGTCCCGGCGATTTCAAACTCCTCGACGGTACCCCGTGCCGGCCCCGCTCGGGGGCCGGACACGAAGCAACGTCCATGACTGCTGTGCTCAGCTGGTGAGCGCGGGGGTGCCCTTGCGGGACTCGATCACCTGGTCGATGAGGCCGTACTCCACGGCGCCCTCGGCGGTGAGGATCTTGTCACGCTCGATGTCGGAGCTCACCTGCTCGAGGCTCTTGCCGGTGTGCTCGGAGATCATCTTCTCGAGGAGCTCGCGCATCCGGAGGATCTCGTTGGCCTGGATCTCGATGTCGGAGGTCTGGCCGAACGTGCCCTCGGTGTAGGGCTGGTGGATCAGGATGCGGCTGTTGGGCAGGGCGAGGCGCTTGCCCTTGGTGCCGGCGGCCAGCAGGATCGCGGCGGCCGACGCGGCCTGGCCGAGGCAGACGGTCTGCACGTCGGGCTTGATGAACTTCATCGTGTCGTAGATGGCCGTCAGCGCGGTGAAGGAGCCGCCGGGGCTGTTGATGTAGATGCTGATGTCCTGGTCGGGGTTCATCGTCTCCAGGCACATCAGCTGGGCGATGACCGCGTTGGCCACGTCGTCGCTGATCGGCGTGCCGAGGTAGATGATGCGCTCCTCGAACAGCTTGGCGTAGGGGTCGATGCGCCGGAACCCGTAGGACGTGCGCTCTTCCCACTGCGGGATGTAGTAGTTCATGGGGGTCAGTCCTTCTGCCGCGCGGGGCGGCCCTCGTCTGCGGCCTCGCGGGCGTTGGTCACGACCTTGTCGACCAGGCCGTACTCGACCGCCTGGTCGGCGGTGAACCAACGGTCGCGGTCGGCGTCGGCGATGACCTGCTCGACCGGTTGGCCGGTGTGCTCGGAGATGAGGTCGAGCAGCACCTTCTTGATGTGCAGCGACTGCTGGGCCTGGATCTTGATGTCCGAGGCCGAGCCGCCCATCCCGGAGGACGGCTGGTGCATCATGATGCGCGCGTGCGGCAGGGCGTAGCGCTTGCCCTTGGTGCCGGCGCACAGGAGGAACTGCCCCATCGAGGCGGCCAGGCCCATGCCGACCGTGGCCACGTCGTTGGGGATGTAGTTCATCGTGTCGTAGATCGCCATGCCGGCGTCCACGGAGCCGCCGGGGCTGTTGATGTGCAGGAAGATGTCGGCGTCGGGGTCCTCGGCCGAGAGCAGCAGCAGCTGGGCGCAGATCGCGTTGGCGTTCTGGTCGCGCACCTCGGAACCGAGGAAGACGATCCGCTCGCGGAGCAGCCGCTGGTAGATGTGGTCGTCGAGTCCGTACATCGACCCGGCGCCGTTCATCTCGGGCGAGAGAGCTGGGCTGGAGTTCTGGTTCACGTCAGCGACACTAGCCCGAAGCACGGACACTTCCACGCGATAACCACCCCTGTTCGCCCACAGCGGATTCGGCCGCGGCGACGAGGAGGTCCGCTCAGGCGAGCCAGTCGCGCAGTGCCTCGTGCACACGAGGATGGTTGAGCAGGTCGAAGTGGCCGGCACCGCCGACGTGCAGCACGTCGGCCCCCGGGAACAGCTCGACCGAGCCTCCCCTCCCGAACGCCGACGGCACGCGGACCAGGCAGTCCCCCAGCACGGCGCCCACGGGGTGGCGCGGTGAACGCGTGAGGGTGGCCGCGACGAGGCGGTAGCGCGCGTGCGGGAGCGGCGGCACGTCCTGGGTGAGGCCGTGCACCAGGTCGTGGACGCCGACCGAGCGCCAGTCGAGGATCCGGCCGAACGCCGCGGACTCGGGCACCAGCCCCAACGCCCGGCTTCCGGCGCCCACACCGCTGGCGACCGGCGACCCGAGGTGGGGGGTGCCGAGGGTGACGACGTCGGTGACCCGGTCGACCCAGCGGTCGTCGCACTCGTCCACCACGGCGGCGGCGGCACGCAGGACCAGTCCACCCATCGAGTGGCCCACCAGCGCGATCCTCTCCACGGGCACCGGCCACGCGCGGGTCAGCTGCTGGAGCACCGCGGTGAGCGCGGCGCCGTTGGCGCGCAGGGTCAGCCCGGTGTTGGCGCGCAGCAGGACCGGCGTCCAGCCGCGGGCGGCCAGCGCCTCGGCGTACGTCGTCCCATGGACCTCGCGTCCCCGCTGCCAGTTGGACTCGTCCTCGCAGAGCCCGTGCAGGAGGACGACGAGCCGTCCGGTGGCGTCGGGGTACGCCGCGCGCACGCCGTCGTCGGTCAGCTCGACGTCGCGCCCGTCGACGCGCACCGCCATCGGGATCGCCCACCGGGGGCGCTCCTCGGCCAACCGGTCCCCGATCAGGCCGTTGACGGCGGCCCGGAGGAAACGACCGCGACGGTGGTCGTCGAGCCGGCCCCCGGGCCGCTCGTCGAGGCCCGCCGAGGCCGCCGCGTCCAGGCCCCGACCGACGGCGCGCAGGCCGGCGCCGAGTCCGGCGTACACGCCCGACGCCACGGCACGGTGGGCCCGTCCGGGCACCGCCGTCGACGCCCCGAGGGGCCGGTCGAGCAGCCCGTGGACGCGGTCGACGACGGCCAGGTGGGTGTCCCGGACGGTCTTGACCGCCAGGTCGTCGACCACCTCGGCGGCCAGTGACAGTG
Source organism: Nocardioides terrigena (assembly GCF_003047265.1). Lineage (GTDB taxonomy): Bacteria > Actinomycetota > Actinomycetes > Propionibacteriales > Nocardioidaceae > Nocardioides > Nocardioides terrigena. Next base: position 56,352 of record NZ_PZYY01000011.1, read on the forward strand.
CATCGAGCAGGCCGGGTCCGGTGGCGGTGCTGGGGGCGGTCACGCGCCCACCCTAGCGATTCAGTGGACGCCTGTGCACTCACAGCGCCGGGGCGGGTCGCCGCGGGAAGCACGACGGGGCGCCCGGATCTCTCCGGACGCCCCGTCGGGGTGCTGCTGCGTTGCTGCGGGCCGGTCAGGCCGGGGTCGACTCCTCGGAGTCCTCGGAGGTCTCAGCGGCCTCGGGGACGTCCGTGGCCTCGTCGACCTCGGGCGCGGGCTCACCGATCGTGCCGTCGGGCTGCAGGTTCTTGAGCTCGACCACCTTGCCCGACGCGTCCTTGACGGTCGCCGTCTCGACGATCGCGGCCAGCGCCTTGCCGCGCAGGATCTCCTGCACGAGCTCGGGGATGTGGTTGTGCTCGAACATGTGGTTGGCGAACTCCTGCGGGTCCTGCCCGGACTGCTGGGCCCGGCGCACGAGGTGCGAGGAGAGGTCCTGCTGGTCGACCCCGAGCTCCTCCTTCTTCGCGACCGCGTCCAGGATGAACTGGGCGGCGATGGCGTCGCGCACGCGGCGGTCGAGGTCGGCCTCGAACTCCTCGGCGGTCTGGCCCTCGTCCTCGAGGTACTTCTCCATGGTGAGACCGGCGTAGACGAGCTGCTGCTCGACGTTCTCGCGGCGCGCGTTGAGCTCGTCGGTGACCATGGTCTCGGGAAGCGGGATCGAGACCTTCTCGAGCAGGGCCTCGAGGACGGCGTCGCGCGCGGCGGCGGCCTGCTCGAGGCGCTTGCCGCGGCCGAGGCGCTCGCGCACGTCGGCGGTGAGCTCGTCGGCGGTGTCGAACTCGGAGGCCATCTGGGCGAACTCGTCGTCGACCTCGGGAAGCTGCTGCTCCTGCACGCCGGTGACCTTGACGGTGACGTCGACGTCCTCGCCGACCAGGTCACCGCCCACCAGCTGGGAGGAAAAGGTCTTCTCCTCGTCGGCCTTCATGCCGAGCAGGGCCTCGTCGAGGCCGTCGAGCATGCCGCCGCGGCCGACCTTGTAGGACATGCCGGAGACCTCGCCGCCCTCGACCGCCTCGCCCTCCTTGGCGGCGGTCAGGTCGATGGTCACGAAGTCGCCGTCGGCGGCCTCGCGCTCGACCTCGGTGAGGGTGCCGAAGCGCTCACGCAGCGCCTGGACCTGCTCCTCGACGTCGGCGTCGCTGACCTCGACGTCCTCGACCTCGGCCTCGAGACCCTCGTAGGAGGGGAGCTCGAACTGCGGCTTGACGTCGACCTCGGCGGTGAACTCCAGGCCGTCGTTGTCCTCGAACTTGGTGACCTCGATCTCGGGCTGCGCCAGCGGCTCGAGCTCGTTCTCCTGGAGCGCCTCCATGTACTTCGCGGGGACGACCTCGTTGATGGCCTCGTCGAGGACGACGCCACGGCCGACCTGGCGGTCGATGACCGCCGGCGGCACCTTGCCGCGGCGGAAGCCGGGCACGTTGATCTGCTGAGCGATCTTCTTGTACGCCGCGTCGAGGCTCGGCTTGAGCTCCTCGAAGGGCACCTCGACAGTCAGCTTGGCCCGGGTCGGGGTCAAGTTCTCGACGGCGCTCTTCACAGGTTGTCTCCTCAATGTCTTCGTTGTCCCGAGCGGTGCGCGGGAACCGGTGTGGTCGTCGGGGCGACGGGCGCCGTGCGCCTGTCGTGCTCCCGGCATCAGGGAAGCCTACTGGCCACGCGACACGCCGCCGAAATCCGCCGAGGGCCCCGTGACACGGACGTGACGGGAGGGGCCGGTGTGCCGGTGGAACCGTCGGGGCGACAGGACTCGAACCTGCGGTCTCCTGCTCCCAAAGCAGGCGCGCTAGCCACTACGCTACGCCCCGCCAAGTGGGCCTGCTCCGGGCGGAGAAAGCCTGCTTGGAGCGGATGACGGGAATCGAACCCGCGTGATCAGTTTGGAAGACTGAGGCTCTACCATTGAGCTACATCCGCGTGCCCCCGACGGAGGTGGCGAGACCGCCGCCGAGTGCGGTGTCATGGTGCCACACGCGATGACTCCCGCCACAACCGAGCCACGGATCAACGGCTCGCCGGAGGTGCCGCTCAGCGGCGGTGGACCAGCAGGAGCGCCCGGTCGTCGTTGCGCGAGCCGAGGGCCTCGATGAGACGCGTCGCCCCGCCCTCGAAGTCGCCGCGCAGCAGCCGCTCGGCCTGGCCGAGCATCTTGTCGACGCCGAGCATGATGTCGCGGTCGGACGTCTCCACCATGCCGTCGGTGTAGAGGAGGAGGACGTCGCCGTGCTTCAGGACGCCCTCGACCCCGTCGTACGTCGTCCCCTCGATGAGGCCGAGGAGCGGCCCCTCGGCCTCGAGCACCGACCAGCGTCCGGACCCGGCGTTGCGCAGGGCGGCGGGCGGGTGACCGGCCGACCGGACGGCGTAGTGCCCGGTGTCGAGGTCGAGCGAGAGGTGGACGGCCGAGGCGAAGCCCTCGTCCCACTCCTGGTCGAGGAGGAAGTCGTTGGCCGCGACGAGGAAGTCCTCCGGCGGGAGCGCCCGCAACAGGCCACCGAGGGCACCGGAGAGCAGGAGGGCACGGGTGCCGGCCCCCTCCCCCTTGCCGGAGACGTCGACCACGACGACGTCGAGGCGGTCGTCGTGGCGGGCCGCGACCACGAAGTCGCCGGCGAAGGCCGTGCCGCCGGCCGAGCGCAGCTCGCTGCCCACGTGCCAGCCGTCCGGCAGCGCCGGGATGCGGCCCTGCTTGAGGATGCGGTCGCGCAGGTCGACCAGCATCGACTCGCCGCGCAGTCCGGCCACGCCCAGGCGGGACCGGCGGAAGCTGGACAACAGGATGATGAAGCCGATCGTGAAGACCACCAGCACCGTCACGGCGATGCGAGGCTCGATGCCGGGCTGCTGGGGCACGAGGACGGCCAGCAGGAGCAGCACGAACACCACGAACCACGGCAGCTGGCGCGGGCCGAGCACGAGGCTGCCGACCACCATCGGCAGGATCAGGCTGGCGATGGGCGACCAGTCGGGCACCTTCCAGATGGCCAGCCCGAGCGCGAGGGTGAGGACCACCAGCACCACCAGCGTGCGCGTCTCCGAGGGCAGCACGCGATGCAGCCAGTCCTCGAAGCGGCGACCGAGGCTCGGTCCACCGGAACGGGGTGTGCTCATGTGCTCGGTCCTCGCGCGGGGGGTGAGGAGGACTGTACGGCCCGGGAGCGGAACCGGGGCTGACATCGCGCACACCAGAACACATTGCGTCCGGCCAGCACCTCGGTGCGCACGGTGGAGCCACACACCAGGCAGGGCTGGGAGGTGCGCCGGTAGACGTAGACCTCGCCGCCGTGGTCGTCGACGCGGGGCTCGCGGCCCATGGCCTCCGGCGTGTGCTCGGGACGCACGGTGTCGATCCGGTTGGCGACGACGCCCTCCCCCATCAGGACGACCAGGTCGTCCCAGATCGCCCGCCACTGGCCGACCCGCAGGGTCGCGCCGGGCCGCAGCGGGTGGAGCCCGTGCCGGAACAGCACCTCGGCCCGGTATACGTTGCCCACCCCCGCCAGGACGGCCTGGTCCATCAGCAGGTCGCCGATCGGCCGCTGGCTGGCCTTGATGCGGCGCCAGGCACGCTGGGGGTCGGCGTCGACGCGCAGCGGGTCGGGTCCGAGCCGGGCGAGGATCTCGTCGCGCCTGGCCGGCCCGACGAGCTCGCACTGCGTGGCGCCGCGGAGGTCAGCGTACGCCGCCGTGCCCGAGCCGGGGACGCCGTCGCCGGGAGCGACGATGCGGAGCCGGACCTGGCCGACCGGTGGCGGCACCTCGTCGACGCCGGCGTGCACGTCGAAGGTGCCGATCAGCCCGAGGTGCACGTGGACGAGGTGGTCGTGCTCGAGCTCGACGAAGAGGTGCTTGCCCGCTGAGTCGGCGCCCACGAGCACGCTGCCGTCGACGACGGCGGCGTCCGCGGCGAAGCGGCCCTGAGGGCTGCCGACGCGCACGCGACGGCCCGCGAAGGCGGTGTCGAGGTCGGTGGCGAGCCGCCGGAGGGTGTGCCCCTCAGGCACCCGCGGAGCCCTGGAGAGCCGAGGCGGGCAGCGGCGGCAGCTCACCGCTGGCGTCGTACGTCGAGAGCTGGCCGATCCGGCGGACGTGGCGCTCGTCCTCGGTGAACGGCGTGGAGAGGAAGACCTCCACGAAGCGCACCATGTCCTCCACGGAGTGCATGCGACCGCCGACCGAGACGACGTTGGCATCGTTGTGCTCGCGGGCCAGGACCGCGGTCTCCTCGGACCACACCAGGGCGCACCGGATGCCCTCGACCTTGTTGGCGGCCATCTGCTCGCCGTTGCCCGACCCGCCGATCACCACGCCGAAGCTGTCGAGCCCCTCGGCCCGGTCGCCCGCGACACCCTCGGCCGCCCGCAGGCAGAAGCACGGGTAGTCGTCGAGGGCGTCGTAGACGAAGGGGCCGTGGTCGACGGGCTCGTAGCCGTGGTCGACGAGCCAGGTCATCAGGTGGTCCTTGAGCTCGAGGCCGGCGTGGTCGGAGCCGAGGTGTACGCGCATGGCCAGATCATCTCAAGCCCCCTCGCCACAAGCGGCTGCGGGGCTTCGCACGCCGGTTCCGCCTCGACTACGTCGAGTCGAAACCGGCGTGCTCGAGGTGCTGGTCGAGGAACCCTGAGACCTGCCTCACGAGCGGTTCGGACGCGGTGAAGGTGTCGTGCCGGTAGAAGCCGTGAGTCTGCCCGAGGCACCGGATACCGACGGTCTCGACACCCTCCTCGGCGAGCCTGCGGGCCAGCTCCTCGCCCTCGTCCCGGAGCGGGTCGTGCTCGGCGGTGGCGACGAGGGTCGGCGGCAGCGTCGCGAGGCGCTCGGAGCGCAGCGGGGCGACGTCGGGGTCGTCCCAGGCCGACTCGTCGGCGTACTGCTCCCAGTACCACCGCGCCTCGGCGGGGTCGAAGCCGCTGGCCTCGCCCTCGTCGTACGACGGGTGGCCGGCGCGCGGTTCGAGGAACGGGTAGACCAGGGCCGTGGCCGCGAAGAGGCCGGGGTGCCGGAGCGCGGCGACCAGCGCGAGGTTGGCGCCGGCGGAGTCGCCGTGGACGGCCCAGCGACCCGGCAGGTCCTGCCGGCCCAGCCACCCCAGGACCGCGTCGACGTCGTCGGGCGCGGCGGGAAAGCGGTGCTCAGGGGGTCGCCGGTAGTCGACGCTCAGCACCCGGCGGCCGCACCGGTTGGCGAGCCGGCGACTGAAGCCGTCGTGGACGTCCACGTCGTTGAACACGAACCCGCCACCGTGCAGGTGCACCACCACGCCGTCCCGCGCCCCGGTCGGTACGTAGAGCCGGCACGGCACGCCGTCGGCGTCCACGTCCTCGACCGCGCCGACCTCCTCGCGGGGCAGCTCGAGGCTGGCCAGCCGCACCGCCTCGCGGTGGGCGGCCAGGTCGAAGCCGGGAGCTCGGAAGTCGGGACCGGTGTCGGCCGCCACGGCCGCGCGCACGTCGGGATACATGCCGACCAGTCTGCCGCGGCCCCGACCGGGGTCAGCGCACGATCTTGAAGTTGAACGTCGCGGTACCCAGCGAGCCCATGAGCCGCAGCCACACCGGCAGGAGCATCTCGGTGCCGCGCGCCGTGGTGATGTCGCCGAGGTCGATCACGTCGGTGTGCCCGAACTCGGTGAGCATCGCGGTCGCCGCCGCCTTGGCCCCGGCATCGTTGCCGGACACGAAGACCGTGCTGGCCTCGGGCAGGCCGTCGGGGCGCACCATCAGCTCGGCGGTGAGGGTGTTGAGCGTCTTGACGACACGCGCACCGGGGAACGCCCGCTGGATCTGCTCCCCCAGCGAGTCGGTGTCCTTGACGAAGAGGGTGGGCGGGAACCCGGCCGAGAAGTCCAGCGGGTTGCTGATGTCCACCAGCACCTTGCCGTCCAGGTTGTCGGCACCGGCGGCGGCCAGCAGGTCGAGCGCGGCGAGACCGCTGCCCGCGTGGACGACGACCTCGGCCCCGGCGGCGGCCTCGGTGAAGGTGGCCAGGGCGACGTCACCGTGCCCGGCGGCCCACGCGGCGTACGGTGCGTCGCCGTCGGTGCGGGCGAGGGTCGCGGCGGGGTCCCGGGTGCCGACGACGACGTCGTGGCCGAGCTCGGCGAGGCGACCGGCGATGGCGCGACCGACCATGCCGGTGCCGAGGACTGCGTACTTCATGGGTTCCTCCAGGGGAGAGCGGGCGGTCAAGCAGACAGATCTGTCTGCACGATCGAGACGCTAGCAGACAGATCTGTCTACTCACAAGGTAGGGTGGAGACCATGTCCTCCCCCACCGTCGCTCCTCCCGCGCGCGAGCGGATCCTCACGACCGCGTTCGCGCTCTTCTACGCGCACGGCATCCGCGGCGTGGGGATCGACCGGATCATCGCGGAGTCCGGCGTCGCCAAGGCGACCTTCTACAAGCACTTCCCCGCCAAGGACGACCTGGTGCTCGCCTACCTCGACCGGGTCGACGAGGCCTGGTCCGGGCAGCTCCACGAGGCGGCCGCGGCGGCAGGCCCCGACCCGGCAGCGCAGTTGGTGGGCGCCTTCGACGCGCTGGGCAACGCGTGCCGCCGGGACGGCTACCGCGGGTGCGCGTTCATCAACGCGGCCGCGGAGAACCCCGCCGGCAGCCGCATCCACGACCGCACCCTCGCCCACAAGGAGGCCGTGCGCTCCTGGCTGACCGGGCTGGCCGACGAGGCGGGAGCCGCCGACCCGAGCGTCCTGGCCCGCACCCTCACCCTGCTGCTGGACGGCGGACTCGCCAGCGGCGCCCTCGACGCCCAGCCCGACGCCCCGGTCGCGGCCCGCGCCGCGGCGGCCGCGCTCGTCGCCGGGGCGACCGCCCGCTGACCGGTCAGGACGGCAGGCGCAGGTCCTTCTCGAACCACCAGCCGGCGTCGGGGTTGCCGTTGTAGTCCTCGACCTCGCGGTAGCCCGACGAGCGGTAGAGAGCGACGGCCGGTGCCATGTCGCGGCCCGTGTCCAACCGGGCCACGGACGCGCCGAGGGCCACCGCCTCGGCCTCGAGGCGGGCGACGAGGCGCCGGGCCAGGCCTCCCCCGCGCGCCGACGGGTCGACGTACATCCGCTTGACCTCGGCCACGGCGGGCGAGAGCAGGCGCACGCCACCGCAGGCGACAGCTTCGTCGCCGCGCCAGCCGACCAGCCAGGCGCCGGACGGCGCACGGAGCTGGTCGGGGGTCACCCCGCCGGTCCAGCCGTGGTTGAGGACCACACCGAGCGAGACGAGCTCGGCCTCGTAGGCCGCGAGCAGCCGCACCGACTCCGCCGAGTCGGCGGCGTCGGTGCGCAGCTCGACGTCAGCCGCCAACGCGGGCCAGCTCCTCCTCGACCACCGAGGGGTCCAGCTTGGTGAAGACGGGGGTCGGCTTGTCGACCTTCGCGCCGACCGTGACGGGTCGCGACGCCCACGCCGGGGTCGCGGCGTAGTCACCGGTGATGACGGGGTACGACATGAGGCCGGCACCGTTGTCGGGCTCGAGCTCGTCGACCTGCTCGATCCGCGGCATCGGCATGAACTCGCCCTCCCCGCCCAGGACCAGGTGCACCTTGTTGGCCGCGTGCGGGAGGAACGGGGACAGCATGGTGTTGCAGTCGGAGACGCACTGGGCGGCGACGTGCAGGACGGTCGCGAGGCGCTCGCGCTGCGACTCGTCCTTCATCTTGTAAGGCTCGGTGACGGTGACGTACTTGTTCACCTCGCCGACGACCCGCATGGCCTCCGCGACCGCGGCGCGGAGGCGGTGCCGGCCGAGGAGGTCGCCGACCGTCTCGAAGCCGCCACGGACCGCGGCCAGCACGGCCTCGTCGACCGGCTCGAGCGACGCTGCCGCCGGGATCTCGCCGAAGCTCTTCGCGATCATCGTGGCCGTCCGGTTGACCAGGTTGCCCCAGCCCGCGACCAGCTCGGAGTTGTTGCGGGTCACGAACTCGGCCCACGTGAAGGCCGCGTCCGACGTCTCGGGGCCGGCCGCGCAGATGAAGTAGCGCAGCGGGTCGGGCCCGTAGCGGGCCAGGAAGTCGCCGACGTAGAGCACGTGACCGCGCGAGGTGGAGAACTGCTGGTCGCCCATCGTGAGGTATTCCGAGGAGACGACCTCGGTGGGCAGGTTGAGGACGCCGTACTCCCCCGGCTCACCGCCGCGCGCGCCCTGGCCGTTGTAGGCGAGGAGCTCGGCGGGCCAGATCTGGGAGTGGAAGACGATGTTGTCCTTGCCCATGAAGTAGTAGGACAGGGCCTCCGGGTCGTTCCACCAGGCCCGCCACGCGTCGGGATCTCCCGAGCGTCGCGCCCACTCGATGGAGGCGGAGAGGTAGCCGATGACCGCGTCGAACCACACGTAGAGCCGCTTGGTCGGCTGGTCCTCCCAGCCCGGGACCGGGATGCCCCAGTCGATGTCGCGCGTCATCGCGCGCGGCCGGATCTCCTTGAGGATGTTCTGGCTGAACTTGATGACGTTGGGGCGCCAGTGCCCCTCGGCCTCGCGGGCGTCCAGCCACACCTTCAACGCGTCGGCGAGCGACGGCAGGTCGAGGAGGAAGTGCTGGGTGTCGACGAAGTCGGGCGTCTCCCCGTTGATCTTGGAGCGGGGGTTGATCAGGTCGGTCGCGTCGAGCTGGTTGCCGCAGTTGTCGCACTGGTCGCCGCGCGCGTCGCCGTACCCGCAGATCGGGCAGGTGCCCTCGATGTAGCGGTCGGGCAGGGTGCGACCGGTCGACGGGCTGATGGCGGCCTGCGTCGTCTGCTCGACCATGTAGCCGTTGGCCAGGACGGTGCGGAACATCTCCTGCACGACGCCGTAGTGGTTGCCGGTCGTGGTGCGGGTGAAGAGGTCGTACGACAGGCCGAGGTCGGCGAGGTCGTTGACGATGACCGCGTTGTTCTTGTCGGCGAGGTCCTTGGCGCTGACGCCCTCCTTGTCGGCCGTGACCAGGATCGGGGTGCCGTGCTCGTCGGTGCCACTGACCATCAGGACCTCGTGGCCCGCCATCCGCATGTACCGGGAGAAGACGTCGGAGGGTACGCCGAAGCCGGCGACGTGGCCGATGTGGCGCGGGCCATTGGCGTACGGCCAGGCGACTGCGGAGAGGACGTGGGTCATGGGGGAATCCTAGTGAGGGGTCGCCACCGCGTTTCACCGCGTGGCTAGCGTGGTCGGCATGCAGACGCTGATCGCCGAGGACCTCCTGCTCCTCCTGCTCGACGATGCCAAGGGGACGCTCGCCGCCTCGGACAAGGTCCAGCCGCTGCTGGGTGGCGCGCTCCTCCTCGAGCTGGCCCTCGCCGGGCGCGTCGGGGTGGCCGAGAGGACGAGTCGCTGGACCTCGGCCAAGGTCGCCGTGACGGGTACGCCGCCGGGCGAGCCGTTGCTCGACGAGGCGATGGCCCGGGTGGCCGAGAAGCCCCGCTCCGCCCAGGACCTCGTCAACCGGCTGGGCAAGGGCACCCGGGACGTGCTGCTCGACCGTCTCGCGGCGCGCGGGCTGGTCGAGCGCCGCGACGGCAAGGTGCTGGGGCTGTTCCCGCACACCACGTGGCCGGCGCGCGACGCCCGCCACGAGGAGTCGGTGCGGGCGTTGCTCCAGGGCGCGCTGGTGCAGGGCCTCACGCCCGACGCCCGGACCTCGGCACTGATCGCGCTGCTCGCGGCGATCGACCACGCCCACAAGGTCGTCGACCCGGGCGACCTGCCGACCCGGACGGTGAAGGCGCGCGCCCAGGAGGTCGCCGACGGGGCGTGGGCCGCGACGGCGGTGCGGGACGCCGTGGTGGCGGCGCAGGTCGCGATCACGGCGGCGGTCACGGCAAGCGTCGCCGCGACCACCGCCGGCAGCAGCTGATCAGCTGAAGTCGAGGTCCCCGGTGCGGGTCCGCTTGAGCTCGTAGAAGTACGGGAACTTCGCGACCGCCACGGTGCCGTCCCACAGGTCGAGGGCGTCCTGCCCCCGAGGGATCTGGCTCAGCACCGGACCGAAGAACGCGGCACCCTCGATGTGGATCGTCGGCGTGCCGACCTCGTCGCCGACGGCGTCCATGCCCTCGTGGTGCGACTCGGCCACGGCACCGTCCAGCGACGTGTCGTCCATGGCGTCGGCCAGGTCGGCGTCCATGCCGGCCTCCGCGAGCGCGGCCACGACCATGTCGCGGTCCAGGTCCGCCTTCTGGAGGTGGATCCGGTTGCCCATCGCGGTGTAGAGGTCGAGCAGGCGCTCGTTGCCGTGGCGCTCCTCGGCGGCGATGCAGACCCGCACGGGGCCCCACGCCGGCTCGAGCATCCGCCGGTAGTCGTCGGGGATGTCCTTGTCCTTGTTGAGGTAGGCGAGGGACATCACGTGCCACGTGACGTCGATGTCGCGCTGCTGCTCCACCTCCAGGATCCACCGCGAGGTGATCCATGCGAAGGGGCAGAGCGGGTCGAACCAGAAGTCAGCCTTGGTCATGTCGTGCCTCAACCACACGACGGGTCACTCGATTCCCGTTGGCGTCGAGTGGTTGGATGACCGGCATGCCTGGAACCAACCTCACCCGGGACGAGGCCGCCACCCGCGCCGCCCTCCTGGACGTCACGTCGTACGCCGTGGACCTCGACCTCACGACCGGTGACGCGACCTTCGCCTCCACGACCACCCTCGAGTTCACCTGCCGGGAGCCCGGCAGCGCGACCTTCGCCGACCTCGTCGACGCGACGGTCCACGAGATCACCCTCAACGGGCGGTCCCTCGACCCCGCGACGGCGTACTCCGACAGCCGCATCCAGCTCGACGACCTCCAGGCGGTCAACACGCTCGTCGTGCGCGCCGACTGCACCTACAGCAACACCGGCGAGGGCCTGCACCGCTTCGTCGACCCCGCCGACGACCGGGTCTACCTCTACAGCCAGTTCGAGGTGCCGGACGCCCGCCGCGTGTTCACCACCTTCGAGCAGCCCGACCTCAAGTCCGTCTTCACCTTCACCGTCACCGCACCGGAGTCCTGGAAGGTCGTCTCCAACGCGCCGACCCCCGACCCGGTCGCGCAGGGCGACGGCACGGCGGTCTGGAGCTTCCCCGCGACGGAGCGGATGTCGACGTACATCACCGCGATCGTCGCCGGCGAGTACCACGAGGTCCTCGACATGTACGAGGGCAAGTTCGGCAAGATCCCGCTCGGCCACTACTGCCGCCAGTCGCTGGTGGAGTACATGGACACCGACGTGCTCGTCGAGCTCACCAAGCAGAGCTTCGAGTTCTTCGAGGAGAAGTTCGACTTCCCCTACCCGTTCCACAAGTACGACCAGCTCTACGTGCCGGAGTACAACATGGGCGCGATGGAGAACGCGGGCTGCGTGACCCTGCGCGACGAGTACCTCCCCCGCTCACGGCAGTCCCGTTCGTTCTTCGAGTTCCGCGCGTCGGTCATCACCCACGAGATGGCGCACATGTGGTTCGGCGACCTGGTGACCATGAAGTGGTGGGACGACCTCTGGCTCAACGAGTCGTTCGCCGAGTGGGCCTGCTACTGGTGCGAGGCCGAGGCCACGGAGTACACCGACGCGTGGACCGGCTTCGCCAACGCCCGCAAGCAGACCGGCTACCGCGCCGACCAGCTGCCCTCGACGCACCCGATCGCGGCCGACAACGTCGACCTGCACGCCGTCGAGGTCAACTTCGACATGATCACCTACGCCAAGGGCGCGTCGGTCCTCAAGCAGCTCGTCGCCTGGGTCGGCCTGGACGCCTTCGTCGCCGGCATCCGCCAGTACTTCAAGGACCACGCCTTCGGCAACACCGAGTTCTCCGACCTGCTCGCCGCGCTGGAGAAGTCCTCGGGTCGTGAGCTCACCTCGTGGGCGCAGGAGTGGCTCCAGACGGCGGGCGTCAACACCCTCGCCCCGTCCTTCGAGCTCGACGCCGACGGCAACTACGCGTCGTTCTCCGTCACCCAGACCGCGCACCCGGACTGGCCGACCCTGCGCCGCCACCGCCTCGGCATCGGCCTGTACGACGACGTCGACGGCGCGCTGGTGCGCCGCGAGTACGTCGAGGTCGACGTCGAGGGCGCGAGCACCGACGTGCCCGCGCTGGTCGGCACGGCCCAGCCGGCCCTGCTGCTGCTCAACGACCAGGACCACGCCTACGCGAAGATCCGCCTCGACGAGCGCTCGCTGGCCACCGTCATCGACGGCCTCTCCCGCGTCGAGGACTCGCTGGCGCGGGCCCTCGTCTGGGGTGCCGCCTGGGACATGACCCGGGACGCCGAGATGGCGACCTCCGACTGGGTCCGCCTGGTGCTGGCCAACATCGGCTCGGAGACCGACGCCTGGGGCGTCACCAAGATCCCGTCGTCCACCGCCCTGGCGGTCAACCGCTACTCCGCGCCCGGCAACCGCACAGCCCTCAAGGCCGAGTGGGAGCAGGGCCTGCGCGGCCTGCTGCTCGAGGCCGAGGCCGGCAGCGACCACCAGCTGACGTTCGCCCGCTCCTACGCCGCCGCCGCCCGCAGCGACGCGGCGTACGACGACCTGCAGGGGCTGCTCGACGACACCTTCACCGTCGAGGGCCTGGCGGTCGACCAGGACTTCCGCTGGGAGCTGATCACCGCGCTGGCCCGCGGCGGACGCGTCGACGACGCCGGCATCGACGCCGAGCTCGAGCGCGACAACACCATCTCCGGCAAGGAGAAGGCCGCCGCCGCGCGGGTCGCGCAGCCCACCGCCGAGGCCAAGGCCGCCGGCTGGTCGGCGATCATCGACCCGGCCACCCCCAACGAGACGTCGCGGGAGATGGTCTTCTCCATCTTCCGGTCCGACCAGGACGAGGTGGTGGAGCCCTACGTCGAGAAGTTCCTCGACTCCGCGCACACCATCATCGACACGCTGGGCTTCCACAAGGCGTCGGTCGTGCTCGAGTACGGCTTCCCGCTGGCCGTCGGCTCGCCCGCGGTGGTCGCCCGCCTCGACGAGTGGCTCGCTGCGTCCCCCGACGCCCCCACGGGCGCGCGACGCTACGTCGGCGAGGCACGGGCGGACATCACCCGGGCCCTGGCCGCGCAGGAGCGCGACGCCCGCTGATCCGGACGCACGAAGGCCCCGCTCCCCTCGTGAGGGGGCGGGGCCTTCGTCGTACGACGCGTCAGCTGCCGGCGTGCAGGGTGTGCTGCGGCTTGGCGTGCTCGGCCAGCATGGCGATGCCACGCGTGAGGCCGCCCACGAAGTCGCCGGCGACGAAGTCCGACTGGAGCTGGAGGACGGCCAGCTCGACCTCCCGGTCGGTGAGGTGGCGGCGCACCTCGGTGCCGGTGACCACCTCGATGGCCCGCACGGTCGGGTCGACGAGCAGCAGCAGGCTGCGGGCGGGCGCCACCAGGCTGGCGTGCAGGCGCTGCGCGTAGGCGCGCGTGTCGCCCTCGGCGGTGCCGATGAAGACGGAGAACTCGAAGCGGCACAACGCCTCGGCAGCCCGGATGGACCGGTCGATCTCGGCGCTCTCCCGTGAGCTCAGCTCGCGGGTGCGGTTGTCACCAGGTACCACGAGCTCCACCGGTCTCCTCGGCCTGGACACCGGACTCGAGCTCCTTGGCACCCTGGCGGGGGCCGCCGAACCACTGGTCGTCGGCCGCACCGGGCGCGAGCTTCTCGCCACGGATCAGCGCGGGGAGGTAGGTGAGCACCGCGATGATCACGAAGAGCAGCAGCGGGACGCCGGCGAGCAGCAGCAGGGCGTAGAGCATGTCGACGTCGTCGGGGTTGCTCCAGCCCTCGGGCACGTCCGCGGAGGCCGGGGCCGCGAGGCCCGTGAGGGCCACGACGACGGATGCCGCCGCAGCGCTGGTCAGGCGGCGCGAACGCCGACGGACGGACATGCTGGACGAGGGCTCGGACGTGATCACGGGAGACACGATATCGGCTCCCGCGCGCGCGTCCGCCGCGGTCCTCCAGTCGGATCCGTCACACACCGTCGCGAGGACTTGGGTTGGCCGCTCAGATCGCCATACTGGCCCGATGCTCTCGCTCAACGATCCCTGCGCCGACGACGCGACCATCTGCAACTTCGTCTACAGCGAGACCGACAGCACGGCGGCCGCCAACGTCGCCGACTGGCTGGTGGGCAAGCCCATGGCGCTGATCGGTCTCGCCCTGCTGGGACTGGTCATCCGGTGGGTCCTCCACCGGGTCATCGACCGGGTGGTCAAGCGGGCCGAGACCGGCATGATGCCCAACCGCTTCAGCCGCGCGATGACCGGCGGCAAGGTCGGCACAGCCCTCAACATCCACGAGGCGGCCGGCGCGACCCGCCGCGTCCAGCGGGCCCAGACGATGGGCACGCTGCTCAAGAGCATCGTCACAGGCATCATCCTGGCCGTCATCGGGACGATGATGCTCAGCGAGATCGGCGTCAACGTGGCCCCGATCATCGCCAGCGCCGGCATCCTCGGGCTCGCCATCGGCTTCGGCGCCCAGAGCCTCGTCTCGGACTTCCTGTCCGGCATCTTCATGATCTTCGAGGACCAGTACGGCGTCGGCGACGAGGTCGACCTCGGGGAGGCCGTCGGGACCGTCGAGGCGGTCAGCCTGCGCGTCACCCGGCTGCGCGACGTCAACGGCACGGTCTGGTACGTCCGCAACGGCGAGATCCTGCGCGTCGGCAACATGAGCCAGAACTGGGCCCGCACGGTCCTGGACATCAGCGTCGCGTACGGCGAGGACGTCGCCCAGGTCCAGCGGGTGCTGGCCGACGTGGCCCACGACCTGTGGGTGGACGAGGACTTCAAGGGCCGGGTCATCGAGGAGCCGTCCGTGTGGGGCGTGCAGGACATCACCCCCGACGCCGTCGTGGTCCGGGTCGCCCTCAAGACGGCCCCCCTCGAGCAGTGGTCCGTGGCGCGCGAGATGCGGCAGCGGATCAAGGCACGCTTCGACCTCGAGGGGATCGAGATGCCGTTCGCGCAGCGCGTCGTGTGGATGCGCTCGGCCGACAGCGAGCCGGCGCAGCCCGAGGTCGACATCGACTCCGCTCCCCCGGCCCAGGGCCCCGCCCAGGCCGAGGGTCCTGCCTGAGCCCGTCCCCGACACCCCGACGACACGACGGCCCGCCCGGGTGATCCGGGCGGGCCGTCGTACGTCGTGGGGCGGGCGTCAGGCGAGCGCGGCGTCCAGCGTGATCGGGACCGCGGAGAGCGCCTGCGAGACCGGGCAGCCGGCCTTGGCCTCCTCGGCGAGGCGGACGAAGGTGTCGTTGTCGACGCCCTCGACCACGCCGCGCACCGTGATCTTGATGCCCGTGATGCCGGTGCCCGGGGTGAAGTCCACGGCCGCCTGGGTGTCCAGCGAGGTCGCAGGGGTGTCGTTCTTGGCCAGGCCGTTGGAGAAGGCCATCGAGAAGCACGACGAGTGGGCCGCAGCGATGAGCTCCTCGGGGCTGGTCTTGCCGTTGGCCTCCTCGGCGCGGGACGGCCAGGACACGTCGTACGTGCCGATCCCGGAGGACTCGAGGGTGACCTTGCCGGCGCCCTCGAAGAGGGTGCCCTCCCAGTGGGTGGTCGCGGTGCGGGTCGTGGGCATGCTGTGCTCCTGTTGCGTCGGGGACGTGGTCGGATCGAGTCTTCCACGCGCACCCTCCCCTCCCGATGCGGCCGTCTCACCCCTTGCTCGGCACAATGGCGACCGTGACGACCGAGAGCACCTTCTACGACGAGATCGGCGGCGAGGCGACGATCCGCTCGATCGTGCACACCTTCTACGAGGGCGTGGCGACCGACGAGGTGCTGCGGCCGCTCTACCCCGAGGAGGACCTCGGTCCGGCGGAGGACCGCTTCGCGATGTTCCTGGTCCAGTACTGGGGCGGACCGACCACCTACTCCGACCGTCGCGGGCACCCGCGGCTGCGGATGCGCCACGCGCCCTTCGCGGTCACCCCCCTCGCGGCGGAGCGCTGGCTCGTGCACTTCCGCGCCGGGCTCGACGCGGCCGACCTGACGCCCGAGCAGGACCAGAAGTTCTGGGACTACGTCACCCACGCAGCGCAGTTCATGGTCAACACCCTGGAGTGAGACCCGGAGGCTCAGTCCTCGAGGGCGGCCACCATCGCGGCGCGCTGCTCCGGCCCGAGGTCCACCGAGCGACCGGCGACCGGGTCGAAGCAGACCAGCACGACCCGCGCACGGGAGAGCACCCGCTCGTCGTCGCGGATCTCCGACTCGACGGTGAAGGACCGCGTCCCGACGTGGGTGATGCGCGACCACACGTCGTACGGCTCGGGACGGAAGAGGATCGGCACCTTGTAGTCGACGTCGGTCTGGGCCACCACCACGCGGGTGTCGCCGGCGCCCGGCAGGTGCTCGACGAGGTCGCGCATGAGCGGGATGCGCGCCTCCTGGAGGTACTCGAAGTACTTCACGTTGTTGACGTGGCCGTAGACGTCGACGTCGGAGAAGCGCACGTGGAGCGGGAAGTGCCCGGGGTCCCACGCCGTGATCGGGGCGATCCGGGGACTGCCGGACCAGCCCTCCTCGACGAACGGCGCGAGGACGTCCTTCTCCTCGGTCGTCAGGCGCCGCGGGCGCTCGGTCGCGAAGACGTACGGCGTCAGCACGGTGCAGGCCCGGACGTACGTCGTCCGCACGCCGGCCTCGTCCTCGTCGAAGATCTCGTAGGCCATGGTGAAGCTGGCTGCACGGACCTCGGTGACCCAGCACTCGATGCTGACGGGACGGAACCGGAAGGTCAGCGGGGCGAGGTAGGACACCTCGTGCCGCACCACCACGACGCCCTCGGCGAGCTCGTCGGCCCGCGGGTCGGGCGCATGGGTGCGCAGCATGTCGACCCGCGCCTCCTGGAGGTAGTCGACGTACACGACGTTGTTGACGTGGCCGAGCAGGTCGAGGTCGGCCCAGCGGAGGGGGCACTCATAGCGGTGGCGCACCACTCGATGGTCGCAGAGTCGGTCACCGGCCCGCGCAGGACGCCCGCCCGTGGACCAGCCGACCGGGTCAGTGCGCGAAGTGGAGCTGGCCGTAGTAGGTGGTGATCGACTCGTGGCGGGCCAGGCGCTCGCGGTGGTTGACCACGAGGAAGTCGGTGGCGACGGCCACGGTGGCGACGACGGCGACGGCCGCCAGGGCGAAGAACGCGGTGACGAACGGGGCGACGTCGGGGAGCAGCTGGAAGGTCATCGGGGAGCCTTTCTACATTTGTAGACTATCTACGTTTGTAGAGGCTACGCCGCGCCTCCCGCAGCGACAAGCGCGGCGGTAGTGTCGTCGCTCACCCGAGGAGGCCCGTTGCCCGCACCGCAGTCCCCCCGCCGGCGCGAGATCCTCGACGCCGCGGTCGTCGTGCTCGCCGGGCACGGGCTCAAGGGGCTCACCCACCGGGGCATCGACCGGGAGGCCGGGCTCCCCGAGGGCAGCTCGTCGGCCTACTTCCGCAGCCGGGCGGCCCTCCAGCAGGCGGTGGCCGAGCACCTGTCCGACCAGCTCGTGCGGGACGTCGCGGCGCTGTCCGACACCCTGGCCGCCGGCGACCACAGCGTCGCCCGGGCGGTGCGCGAGACCGGGGCGCTCTTCCGGCGCTGGCTCGCGCACCCCGAGGTGGTGCTGGCCCGCCTCGAGCTCACGCTCGCCGCGACCCGCGACCCGGAGCTCGCGGCCACGATGGCGGGGTGGCGCGCCGAGCTCGTCGAGCTCGTACGCCGCACGCTCGAGGCCGGCGGCCGTCCCGACGACGCCACCCGGGCAGCCACCGTCGTGGCCGCCCTGGACGGGGTGCTCCTGGCCGCCCTCCAGCGCCCCGCACGCCAGCGCGCGGCGTTCCTCCGCTCCAGCCTCGAGCTGCTCCTCGGGTCGCTGGCCGAGCCACCCGACCCGGCATGACCCAGCCCACACGAGAACGTGTTCCACCCGCGCGCAGGCCCGTCTAGGGTGAGCGACGCAACACCCTGACCACCCACCAGAACCGGAGTTCCCATGCCCGAGGCAGTGATCGTTTCCGCAGCGCGCTCCCCCATCGGCCGCGCCAACAAGGGGTCCCTCAAGGACTTCCGGCCCGACGACCTCAGCGCGCTGATCGTCAAGGCCGCGCTGGACAAGATCCCCGGCCTCGACCCGAACACCGTCGACGACCTCTACCTCGGGTGCGGCCTGCCCGGCGGCGAGAGCGGCAACAACATGGGCCGGATCGTCAACGTGCTCAACGGCATGGACAACGTGCCCGGCGCCACCATCACCCGCTACTGCGCCTCGTCCGTGCAGACCACCCGGATGGCGTTCCACGCGATCAAGGCCGGCGAGGGCGACATCTTCGTCTCCGCCGGCGTCGAGACGGTGTCCCGCTTCGCCAAGGGCACCTCCGATCACATCCCGCACACGGTCAACCCGCGCTTCGACGACGCGCAGACCCGGACCGCGAAGACCGCCGAGGGCGGCGTGGACTGGCACGACCCGCGCGAGGACGGCCAGCTCCCCGACGCCTACATCGCCATGGGCCAGACCGCCGAGAACGTCGCCCGCCTGCGCGGCCTCTCGCGCCAGGAGCTCGACGAGTTCGGTGTTCGCTCGCAGAACCTCGCCGAGAAGGCCATCAACGACGGCTTCTGGGCCCGCGAGATCACCCCGGTCACCACCCCGGACGGCACCGTCGTGTCCACCGACGACGGCCCGCGCGCCGGGGTCACCTACGACGCGATCAAGGACCTCAAGCCCGTCTTCCGCCCCGACGGCGTCGTCACGGCCGGCAACTGCTGCGCCCTCAACGACGGCGCCGCCGCGGTCGTGATCATGTCCGACACCAAGGCCAAGGAGCTCGGCCTGACCCCGCTGGCGCGCATCGTCTCCACCGGCGTCTCGGGCCTCTCCCCCGAGATCATGGGCCTCGGCCCGGTCGAGGCGACCAAGCGGGCCCTGGCCCACGCCGACATGAGCATCGGCGACATCGACCTCGTCGAGATCAACGAGGCCTTCGCCGCCCAGGTGGTGCCGTCCTACCAGGACCTCGGCATCGACATCGACCGCCTCAACGTCAACGGCGGCGCGATCGCGGTCGGCCACCCCTTCGGCATGACCGGTGCCCGCCTGCAGAACACGATGCTCAACTCGCTGGACTGGCACGACAAGACCACCGGCCTCATCACCATGTGCGTCGGTGGCGGCCAGGGCATGGCGCTCATCCTGGAGCGCCTCGGCTGACGTCCGCAGGCTGATCCACCGGCCCGGGCCGGGACCCCACCGCGCGGGTCCCGGCCCGGTCGCGTGGTGGTGTGTTCGACTGCAGGCAAGGACCGCGATGGTTAGGGTCGTCCCGAGCGGGGACGATCGAGTCGCCGTGACGTCGTACAAGGAGTGACCGCATGCCCCCCGCAGCCCCGGAGCCCCAGTGGCTCGACGAGGACCAGCAGCGCTCCTGGCGCGCCCTCGTGGTCGGCTCGACCCTGCTCATGGACCGCCTCGACGACGACCTGCGTCGGGAGTTCAACATCTCGCTCACCGAGTACGAGATCCTCGTCCGGCTCTCCGAGCGTCCCGGACGCGCCCTGCGGATGGCGCAGCTCGCCGACGCGCTCGCCCACTCGCGCAGCCGGGTGACCCACACCATCGACCGGATGGAGCGGGCCGGGTACGTCGTGCGCGGCACCACGCCCGAGGACGGTCGCGGCATCGTCGCGACGATGACCGACAAGGGCTACGCCCTGCTCCAGGAGGCCGCACCCCGCCACGTCGAGGGCGTGCGCGCCTACCTCGTGGACCGCGTCCGGGACGACGACTTCAGTGCGATCGGCCGGGCGATGGACGCGGTCACCGACCACCTCATCAGCGACCACCCGGAGATGGACCTGCGCGACGGCGCCACCGGCTGAGGCGACGCCTCCCGGCAGCTCGACGCCGACGGCCCGGCACGCGATGCGTGCCGGGCCGTCGTGCAGTCGGAGTGACGTCGCGGGTCAGTCGCGGGTCAGGCGACGGTGCGTGACCCGGTGCGGGCGCGCGGCCTCGACGCCGAGGCGCTCGATCTTGTTCTCCTCGTACGCCGCGAAGTTGCCCTCGAACCAGAACCAGCGGGCCGGGTCCTCGTCGTCGCCCTCCCACGCGAGGATGTGGGTCGCGACGCGGTCGAGGAACCACCGGTCGTGGGAGGTGACCACGGCACAGCCGGGGAACTCCAGGAGCGCGTCCTCGAGGGAGGACAGGGTCTCGACGTCCAGGTCGTTGGTGGGCTCGTCGAGGAGCAGCATGTTGCCGCCCATCTTGAGCGTGAGCGCGAGGTTGAGGCGGTTGCGCTCACCACCTGACAGCACGCCGGCCTTCTTCTGCTGGTCGGGGCCCTTGAAGCCGAACGACGCGACGTAGGCGCGGGAGTTCATCTCGAAGTTGGCGACCTTGATGAAGTCGAGCCCGTCGGACACGACCTCCCACACGTTCTTGTTGGGGTCGATGCCGCCGCGGCTCTGGTCGACGTAGGAGATCTTGACCGTCTGGCCGACCTTGAGCTCGCCGTCGTCGGGCTTCTCCTCGCCGGTGATCATCCGGAAGAGCGTGGTCTTGCCGACGCCGTTGGGGCCGATGACGCCGACGATGCCGGCCTTGGGCAGCGAGAAGGACACGTCGTGCATGAGCGTGCGCCCCTCGAAGCCCTTGCCGAGGTCGTGCGCCTCGAGCACCACGTCACCGAGCCGCGGACCGGCCGGGATGTTGATCTCGGAGGTGTCGATCTTGCGCATCCGGTCGGCCTCGGCCGCCATCTCCTCGTAGCGCGCGAGACGCGACTTGCTCTTGGTCTGGCGTGCCTTGGCGTTGGAGCGCACCCACTCGAGCTCGCGCTCGAGCATCTTGGCGCGCTTGACGTCCTTCTGGCCCTCGATCTTGAGGCGGCTCTGCTTGGTCTCGAGGTAGGTCGTGTAGTTGCCCTCGTAGGGGTGCGCCTGGCCACGGTCGAGCTCGAGGATCCAGGAGGCGACGTTGTCGAGGAAGTACCGGTCGTGGGTCACGGCCAGCACGGCGCCGGGGTAGGACGCGAGGTGGCCCTCGAGCCACTGGACCGACTCGGCGTCGAGGTGGTTGGTGGGCTCGTCGAGGAGCAGCAGGCTGGGCTGCTGGAGCAGCAGCTTGCACAGCGCCACCCGGCGGCGCTCACCACCGGAGAGGTTGTCGACCAGGACGTCCGGCGGCGGGCAGCGCAGCGCGTCCATCGCCTGGTCGAGCCGGCTGTCGAGGTCCCACGCGCTGGCGTGGTCGAGGTCGGTCTGCAGGTCGCCCATCTCGGCGAGGAGGGTGTCGAAGTCGGCGTCGGGGTCGGCCATCAGCTCGGAGATCTCGTTGTAGCGGTCGAGCTTGCCCTTGATCTCGCCGACCGCCTCCTCGACGTTCTCCAGGACGGTCTTGCCCTCGCTGAGGGGCGGCTCCTGCTGGAGCATCCCGACCGTCGCGTCGGGGTCGAGGATCGCGTCGCCGTTGTTGGCGTGGTCGAGCCCCGCCATGATCTTGAGCAGGGAGGACTTGCCGGTGCCATTGGGTCCGACGACGCCGATCTTGGCGCCGTGGAGGAACGAGAGGGTGACGTTGTCGAGAACGACCTTGTCACCGTGGGCCTTGCGCACGTTGCGCAGTGTGAAGACGTACTCAGCCATGCGCCTGAGCCTACGGGTCGCGGCACCCCGCTGGACAACCGGCGGGCGCCCCGCGGACGGCCCGCACGGGCCGGGACCGCTCCTCGCGGCCCCGCCCGCGGCTCAGGCGGCCTCCGCGTCGGCCCCGTCCTGCTCGGCCGAAGCCTGCGCCGGCTCGAGGATCTCACCGGTCTCCATGTCCACCCCGGCCACGGGCGCGGGCGCGGCGGGGTCCCACGGGTCACTGCCCGACGGCTGGTCCTCGCGACGGCCCGGCTTCGTGTAGAGCGAGGTGCCCCGTGCGAGGTCGTGGCCCGCCGACGTCGCGGTGACGACCAGCTGGGTGCTCGACGTGCCGTCCTCGCGGACCCACACGTCGGCCTCGAGCCGGCCGGTGATGATCACCGGGTCGCCCACCCGCAGCGACTCCTTGACGTGGCCGGCCAGCCGCCGCCAGGCCTTGACCTTGAACCACGTCGTCGTGCCGTCGACCCACTCGTCGCCCTTGCGACGCCGTGACGTGCTGGCCACGCGGAAGGTGGCCAGCGCCTGGCCGCCCGCGTCGTGGACCTCCACCTCGCTGCCGACCCAGCCGTTCAGGGTCACGATGGTCTCGTTCATCTCATGCCTCCTCGGTGGGGCGGCACGTCCGCCCTCGTGGACCAAGGCTGCGGACCCGCACCGACACCGCGTCGTACGACGCCCGCTCCCTGTGGAGGGGACGACGCACGGACGGGCCTGTGGAGACCCACGGGCCCTGCTACGGGGCTACTTGAGCGCGGCCGCCAGCCCGTCGCTGACCACGGCGTAGGACGCCAGCTCGGCGCGGACGGGCTCCACGACGATCTCCTCGGAGACCTCGTTGATCGCGTCACGCAGCCGCTTGTCGGCCGTGCGCGCGCGCTTCCTCGCGGTGAGCGAGACGAGCAGCCGGCAGACCAGGGCCAGGAGGACCCCGACCGCGATGCCGCCGAGGAACATGATCGTGGGGATCGGGATCCCGCCCCACTCGGGCGTGGAGCCCCCGTCGAAGCCGAGGTAGGCCGCGCCGAACAGTGCGCCCAGCCAGACGAAGCCGGCGATCGCGGTGAGGATCAGGGCCCACTGGAGGACGCGCACGAGGCCGGCCCACGCGGGGATCTTGTCCGCGCCGAGGTCGGTGGACGCCACGGCCCGGTCGAGCCGGTCGCCGAGGTCGGGCAGGCGGGACACCGACGCCTTGCGGATCGCGCCGGTCCACGCGGGCGCCATGCCGTCGGACACCTGGTCGGCCAGGGCCCGGACCTCGGTGTCCACGCGGGCCCGCTGGACGCCGGTCGCCTGGGGCACGGACGTGCGGGCGGAGCCGGTGAGCTCCTTGCCGACGGCTCCCAGGTCGAGGTGGAGCCGCTTGAGCGGGTCGGGCTTGAGCTTGGAGAACCACGCCACGACCGGCCATCCGGTCGCCCGGTTGGCCCGCATGCGGGTGGACGTCTCGACGGCGCGGACCACGGTCGGCACGCCGGCCGCGTCGGCGAAGGCGTCGTCGAGGGCCGCGACGCGCTCGGTCGACAGGGTGCGGGTGCGCGCCGTGCCGGACGCCGCCTGCACGCGCTCGGCGGCGCTGCGGAGGTCGGCGGACAGACGTGCCCGGGTGGCCTTCTTCTCCGCGACACGCGCGGCGATGGCGGACTTGAGCTCGGGGATGCCGATGCCGTGGCGGGCGCTGACTCCGACCACCGGCACGCCGGCGAGGCCGTCGGCCTCGAGCAGGCGGCGTACGTCCGCGAGCATGCCCTCGCGACGGTCCTCGGGCACGGTGTCGATGTGGTTGAGCACGACCATCATCACGTCGCGGTGCTGGTTGAGCGGCGCCAGGTAGCGGTCGTGGATGGCGGCGTCGGCGTACTTCTGCGGGTCGAGGACCCACACGAGCATGTCGGCGAGCTTGACCAGCCGGTCGACCTCGAGGTGGTGCGACACCTCGGTCGAGTCGTGGTCGGGCAGGTCGAGGAGCACGACGCCCTGCATCTGCTCGTCCTCGCGACCGCTGGAGAGCATCGAGTCGCGGGTCACCTGGTGGCGGGCGGGGATGCCGAGCCACTCGAGCAGCTCCTCGGCGCCCTCGCGACCCCAGACACAGGCAGTGGCCCAAGAGGTGGTCGGACGGCGCACGCCGACGGCCGAGAGCTCGAGCTCGGTCAGCGCGTTGAACGTCGACGACTTGCCGGAGCCGGTCGCACCGGCCAGCGCGACGACGGTGTGCTCCGCCGACAGCTTGAGGCGACTGGATGCCCGGTCGACGACAGCCTGTGCGTCGTCGAGGATCGCGTCGTCGACACGACCTCGCGCGGCGTCCACGGCCTGCTCGAGGCCTTGCACGCGTGCACCGATGTCAGAACTCCGGGAGACCAGCTTCTTGGCCCCCTCGAGCAAGGACGACATGTTCTCCCTCGACGGCTGCAGGATGGATCGGGGTCCCACCCTATGCGTCCGGAGCCGCGTCGGCCGCCTCCGCACCCTCCGGGGTGGCATCGGGCACCCCGGCCTTGCTCGCGGCGAAGCGCAGGTCGTCGACACGGCGTGACGAGGATCGCAGCTTCTCGGGGACCTCGGGCGAGATCTCGAGCGCGTCGAGCACGTCGACGTAGCGGCGGCGCTCGCTGTCGAGGAGGTCGGTCACCTTGACCTCGAGGTCGCGACGGGCCCGCTCCGCGAGCGACCGCACGGCCTGGTCACCGAAGACCGCCTCGAGGAGCTTCTGGCCCAGCACGGCGGAGCCACCGGCGATGCCGGCCTCGGCGCCGGTCACCCCCGCGGTGTGCGCGAATACGACGACCATCAGGGCGACCGAGAGTCCGTTGACGCCGAAGGCGAGGAAGCGGGCGGTGGAGCGCTTGTCGGCGCCCTCGGTGCGGACCATCTCCAGCACGTCGGACTGCCAGTCGCGCACGGCGCGCTCGGCACGGCGGCGGAAGTCGCGCGACGCACGGCCGAGGTCCTCCCCGCCCTGCTGGAGGAGCAGCTGGCCGGCGGCCGTGGACTGCCACGACGCCTCGGTGCGCTCGGCGGCGGCCTCGGCATGCTCGAGTATCAGCGTCTCGAGGCCGGACTCGACGGCCACGGTGACCCGCTCGGCCTGCTGGGGCTTGCCCTTGACCGCGTTGACGACCCGGTCGCGCAGCCAGCCGACCCGGGTCTCCAGCGACTTGAGCAGCTCGCCGGTGCCGACGAACTCCTGCCAGCGGGCGAGCACCTCGCCGCGCAGCAGGGTGCCGTCGGCGGACGCCTCGGAGACCGCGGCCACCGCCTGGTCGTAGGACCGGTTGACGTCCTCACGCAGGCGGCGTACGGCGTCGACCTGCTCGGTCGCGGCGTCCGCGACCGAGTGCGTACGCCGCGCCAGCGTGCGGATGGCCCCCTCGAGGGTCTGCCGGACCACGGCGGAGCGCGCGTCGGCGTCGGCGGCCAGCGACTCGAGCCAGGCGCGGATGTCGGCGACCGACTCGGGGGGCAGCAGGCCCTCCTCGGTGACGCCGCCCTCGATGACGGTGAAGAGCGGCGAGTCCTTGAGGCCCCGGGACGCGAGCATCCGGGCCAGGTGGGTCGACACGGTCTCGACGGCCTCGGGCGGGGTGCGGTCGAGCACGATGGCGACGGCGGCCGACCGCTCGGCGGCCTTGCGCAGGAACTCCCACGGCACCTGGTCGGCGTACCGGGCGGCGGAGGTGACGAAGAGCCACAGGTCGGCGGCCGCGAGCAGCTGGGCGGCGAGGGTGCGGTTGCGCTCCTCCACCGAGTCGATGTCAGGGGCGTCGAGGATGGCGAGGCCGGCCGGCACGGACTCCGACGGCACGAGCTGGAGCGCGTCCGGGTCGTTGGTGCTGCGGGTGACCCGCTCGAGCTCCGGGAGGAGGCGGTCCTGGCCGAACCACTGCGCGTCGTCGGGGTTGTGCACCAGCACCGGCGAGCGGGTGGTCGGACGGAGCACGCCCGGCTGGGTGACCCGCGTGCCGACCAGCGAGTTGACGAGGGTCGACTTGCCGGCACCGGTCGAGCCGCCGACCACGGTGAGCAGCGGGGCGTCGATGGTCATCAGGCGCGGGATGACGTAGTCCTCGAGCTGGTCGACCATCTCCCCGCGGGCCTGCCGCTGTGCCTCGGCGGTCGGCAGCTCCAGCGGCAGCCGGACCTCCTGAAGGGCGCCGCGCAGCCGCACGAGAGCGGTCAGCATCTTGGTGCTGTCGGCGCTCTCCTGTCGGGACTGGAGCTCGGTCATCTGGTGGGTACCACCTGTCCGGGGAAGGCAATGTAGGGGCGTACGGCGTTGAGCTGCTCCACGTGCTCGTGCCCGCGCTCGGCGAAATCGCGTGGTGCTGTCCCGCGAAGATAACGGTGATGCAGGTAGGCGAGCTCAATCGCGGCCGCCTGGTAGTCCCGCATCGCGCGCTCGCCGTGCACGCCCCCACCCCTGCGGGCGAAGACGCGGGCGTGCCGGCGGGCGCGGAGGTCGACGAGCCACGGGATGTCGGTGGCCGGGATCAGCCCGCGCCGGGCGGCGTCCTCGAGGGCGGCCTCCATCATCCCGCGCTCGGAGCGGCGGCGGTACAGCGCGAAGGCGACGAAGCCGAGGAAGGCCGGGAGCATCAGCGTGCCGTAGACGACGAGGAAGTTCTCCGTGCCGTAGAGCGTCGCGGAGTTCCACAGGCTGTGCGCCAGGACCGCGCCGACGTAGCCGAGCAGGGGCAGCAGGACCCGCGGCAGCGGGCGCCGCGACGTCACCGCCAGGCCGACCCCGACTCCGATGAACGCGGTGAAGAGCGGGTGTGCGAACGGGCTGACCACCCCGCGCAGGATGAAGGTGCCGGTGAGGGCCTCCGTGCCGCCGGGGCCGAGGCCGTCCGTCCCGTCGTACGCCGCGGCGAGGTAGAGGATGTTCTCGGTGAAGGCGAAGCCGATGCCCACCATGCCGGCGTAGACGATGCCGTCGAGGACGCCGTCGAGCTCGTGGCGTCGCCACCACAGGAGGAGCACCAGGAAGGCGCCCTTGGTCAGCTCCTCGGTCACCGGCGCCACGACGGCCAGGCTGTCGGCGTCGCTGGCACCGCCCGCGACACCGATGCCCTGGAAGACGAGGGCGGCGGCGGTCGCGACGAAGGCGCCCCACAGCAGTCCGGCCACCAGCAGCGACCGCGGCTCGGGCTCGTAGCGGTCCAGCCACATGAAGCAGCCGACCAGCGGACCCACCGGCAGGGCGGCGAGGAGAGCGGCCAGGGCCAGCGTGCCGGGGGCGCCGGAGAGGGCGACGACGAGCGCCATCACCAGGGCTCCCAGCATGACCGACACGGTCACGACGACGGTGAAGGCAACGCTGTCACGACGTCGTCTCGGCATGCCCGGAAGCCTAACGGAGCACCCCTGTCGCCCCGGCGTACAGTGACCGCGTGAACGAGGAGCACCCCACCGAGACCGACGTCGCCACCTCCGAGACCGGTGAGCCGCTGGCCACCGAGTCGCACGACCCGGCCGTGCCCGCGGCGTACGCCGCCTTCATGCGTACCGGGTGGGGTGAGCGAGAGCTCGACGTCCCCCGGCACCCGATCACCGAGCACGCCGCCAGGCGTCGCGCGGCGCTGGCCGCAGCCTTCCCGGGCGAGCGGCTCGTGCTGCCGGCGGGCACCTTCAAGGTGCGCGCCAACGACACGGACTACCGCTTCCGCCCGGACACGGCGCACACCTACTTCTCCGGCAACCAGACCTCGGACGCCGTGCTGGTCATCGACGACGGCGAGGCCGTCCTCTACGCCCGGCCGCGATCGGAGCGCGACACCGACGAGTTCTTCCGCGACCGGCAGTACGGCGAGCTGTGGGCCGGTCGCCGGCCGTCGGGCCGCGAGATCTCCGACTCCCTCGGCATCGAGGTCCGCCACGTGCAGGACCTGCCGTCCTTCGACGACGACCGCAAGACCCGCGACATCACCACCGACGAGGACCTCGCCCGGGTGGCCGACGAGCTCCGCCTGGTCAAGGACGAGTGGGAGGTCGCCGAGCTCCAGGAGGCCTGCGACATCACCACGCTCGGCTTCGAGGACTCGGTGCGCGAGTGGGACCGCGTCCTCGAGCACGGCGAGCGTTGGATCGAGGGCACCTTCTTCCGCCGGGCCCGGGCGATGGGCAATGACATCGGCTACGACTCCATCGTCGGCGGCGGTGCGCACGCGACGACGCTGCACTGGATCGACAACACGGGCCCGATCACGCCCGGTGAGCTCGTGCTGCTCGACATGGGCGTCGAGGGGCGCAACCTCTACACCGCCGACGTGACCCGCACGCTGCCGGTCGACGGCCGCTTCACACCCGTGCAGCGCGACCTCTACGACCTCGTCCACGCCGCGCAGCAGGCCGGCATCGACGCGGTCCGTCCGGGCGTGCCGTTCCTCGCCGCCCACAACGCCGCGATGGAGATCCTCGCCCACGGCCTGGCCGACCTGGGGCTGCTGCCGGTGTCGGCGCAGGAGGCGCTGGACCCCGAGTCCAAGGTCTACGCGCGCTGGACGCTGCACGGCACGTCGCACATGCTCGGCATGGACGTGCACGACTGCGGCCGCTCCTCGGTGGACATCTACCCCAAGGGCGACCTCGCCGAGGGGATGGTGCTCACCGTCGAGCCCGGCCTGTACTTCCAGGAGGACGACCTGCTCGTCCCCGAGGAGCTGCGCGGCATCGGCATCCGCATCGAGGACGACATCCTCGTCACCGCCGACGGCTCGCAGAACCTCTCCGCCGCGCTCCCCCGCACCTCGGCGGAGGTCGAGGAGTGGATGGGCCGGCTGCGCGGCTGACGACCGCCACCCGCGTGGACTGCCACCACTACGACGCGTACCGCTGCCGCTCGTGCACCCTGCTGGAGGTGCCGCGCGCGCAGCAGCTCTCCGACAAGGAGGCGCACGCGCGCTCGCTGGTGGCGTCGCCGGTCTGGCTGCCGACGGTGGCCGGTCCCGACGCGGGATTCCGCAACAAGGCCAAGATGGCGGTCGGGGGCACCGCGGCCGCCCCCACGCTGGGGATCCTCGACCGCAGCCGCGCCGGCGTCGACCTACGTGACTGCGCCCTGCACTCCCCCGGCCTGACGACCGCGCTCGAGGTGGTCGCCACCTTCGTCACTCGCGCCGACCTCACGCCGTACGACGTCTCGACGCGCCGCGGCGAGCTCAAGCACGTGCTGCTCACCCAGTCGCCCGACGGCGAGCTGATGCTGCGCCTGGTGGTGCGCTCGACCGCCGACGAGACCCGGATCCGCAAGCACCTGCCGTGGCTGCTGGAGGCCCTGCCCCCGCTGCGCGTCGTCTCGCTCAACGTGCAGCCCACGCACGCGGCCGTGCTCGAGGGCGAGCGGGAGATCGTGCTGACACCGCAGGCGTCGCTGCCCATGCGGCTGGAGGGGCTCGAGCTGGCCCTGCGGCCCCAGGGCTTCTTCCAGACCAACACCCTCGTCGCCGCGGCGCTCTACGCCCAGGCCCGCGACTGGGCCGCTGGGCTGCCTGACGTCCGTACGGCGTGGGACCTCTACTGCGGCGTGGGCGGCTTCGCGCTGGCCGTCGCCGGACCGGGTCGCACGGTCACCGGCGTCGAGGTGTCGGCCGAGGCGGTGGCCGCCGCGCAGGCGACGGCGCCCGACGGGGTGACCTTCGTCGCCGGGGACGCCACCGCATGGGCGCTGGCCCAGCCGGGCGCCCCCGACCTCGTCGTGGTCAACCCGCCCCGACGCGGGATCGGCGAGGACCTCGCGCGCTGGCTCGAGGCCGGGGAGGCGTCGTACGTCGTCTACTCGTCCTGCAACGCCCAGTCACTGGCCCGCGACCTGGAGCTGATGCCCTCGCTGCGCCCGGTCGAGGCGCGGGTGCTCGACATGTTTCCCCAGACCACGCACTACGAGGTGCTCGTGCTGCTCACCCGGTGAGGGTCAGCCGCGGCGGACCTTGGGGCCCTTGGCCACGATCTCGTCCCTGACCGTCCCGGCGCGGTGGGCGTCGTCGGCGAACACCACGATCTGCTCCGTCCCGTCGGCAGCGGCCACCGTCTCGAGGGAGGCGACGCCGGCGCCGACCTGGACCCACCGGGGAGCCCCGAGGCAGGACGTCGGGATCGTGATGACCGCTCGGGCGGCCGCCCGGTCGGCGACGGCGCGCAGTCGTGGGCACTCGACGGAGCGGCTCCGGCGCGTCATCTCGACCTCCGGTCGGCGTCCCAGGTCGTCCGTCTCCACCTCGAAGGTGCCCGCGGGGGTGCGCACCTTCAGGACCGCGAAGTAGGTCCTCGACCGGCCGAGCTCGCGGAGGTCGATGCGCACCCGGAGGCGCGCACCAGCGTGGTCGACGACGGTGCGGACGATGTCGGCGGTCTGGTTCTCCGGGGCAGGCACGAGGTTGTCCAGGTCGTCGTCGCCCTGCTCCGTCGGCCCGAGGCTCACGACGTCCCCGGCGGGATCCGTCGTCGCGACCTTCTCCGCGTGCGCAGCCGCGGGCGCGAGGAGGACGACAGGGACGAGGAGGGCGACGAGGCGCAGACCGAGACGAGAAGACATGTCGCGCACCCTAGGCAGGGCTCGACCCTCCTGTGACGGGAACCACGGAATCCGCCCGGTGCCGCGCCGGTTGTGGCTGAGGTGCGAGCCCCCACGACCTTCCCCGCCACGGTGGGTGACCTGCTGACGCAACGTCGTGCCGTCGACCTCGTGCGCACCGGGAGCGCGCTCTGTCGCCCCTCCCGCGCCGTCGACTGACCCTCCTGCGTCCCTCGGCACCCGCGATCGTGGTGTGTCGTTCCGAAAGGTTATCTTTTCAGTATGAATACTTCAGTTACGGAGACGGAGCGACCCACCCGTCGCCTCCGCCTCCCGTCCTTCGGTGTCCAGGTCCTGATCGGGCTCGCGCTGGGTGTCGTCCTCGGGCTCGTCGCCCGCTCCATGGGTCCCGACTCGGTGGACGCCGCGGGTGTGGCCGACCCCAACTGGCTGACCGAGACCCTCACCACCGTGGGCAGCGTCTTCGTCACCCTGCTGCGGACGATCGTCCCGCCGCTGGTCTTCCTGGCGATCGTCGCGTCGATCGCCAACCTGCGTGACGTCACCGGCGCCGCCCGCCTGGCGTGGAAGACCCTGGCGTGGTTCGCGATCACCGCCCTGATCGCCGTGGCGATCGGCATCACGCTCGGCCTGGTGCTCCAGCCGGGTGACCACGCCAGTGTCTCCGCGGACGCCGCGTCGGCCCCCTCGACCACGGGGTCCTGGCTCGACTTCCTGACCGGCCTGGTCCCGGCCAACGTCCTCGGCCTCGAGGGCAGTGCCGGCGACGACGGCTCGGTGGGCCTGTCGTTCAACGTCCTCCAGATCCTGGTCGTCGCCATCGCCGTGGGCATCGCCACCCTCAAGGTCGGCGCGGACGCCGACCCGTTCCTGGGCGTCGTACGCTCCGCCCTCAGCGTGGTCCAGAAGATCCTGTGGTGGGTCATCCTGCTCGCCCCGGTCGCGACCGTCGGCCTGCTCGGCAACGCGGTGGCCAGCTACGGCTGGGACGCGCTCGGCTCGCTGGGCACCTTCACCGTCGCGGTCTACGCGGGGCTGGCGCTCGTGCTCCTCGGCGTCTACCCGACGTTGCTGCGCCTCAACGGGCTCTCGGTGAAGCAGTTCTTCACCGGCGCGTGGCCGGCGATCTCGCTGGCGTTCGTGTCGCGCTCGTCGATCGGCACCATGCCGGTCACCCAGGCCGTGACCGAGCGCAACCTGGGCGTCCCCCGGGCCTACTCCTCCTTCGCCGTGCCGCTCGGCGCGACCACCAAGATGGACGGGTGCGCGTCGATCTACCCCGCGATCGCGGCGATCTTCGTGGCGCAGTTCTTCGGCCTGGACCTGTCGGTCACCGACTACGTCCTGATCGCCTTCGTCTCGGTGATCGGCTCGGCCGCCACCGCGGGCGTCACCGGCGCCACCGTGATGCTCACGCTCACCCTGTCCACCCTGGGCCTGCCCCTCGAGGGTGTCGGCCTGCTGCTGGCCATCGACCCGATCCTGGACATGGGCCGCACCGCCACCAACGTGGCCGGCCAGGCGCTGGTGCCGACCATCGTCGCCAAGCGCGAGGGGATCCTCGACCTCGACACCTACAACGCCCGCCGCACCGGCACGGCGTGGCGCGAGGACGCTCCCGCGGAGCAGCTGGCCACCGTCTGACCCTGCACGTCGTCCACGGCCCGTCGCGCTCTGCGTGGCGGGCCGTGTGCCGTCTCGGTCCGTTCAGGCGGTACGCCGCACGCTGCGGGCCGCCCACCAGAGTGCGGGCGGCACCAGGGACGCGAGCAGGAGCGACCACACCAGCCCGCTCCCGGCGAGGTCGCCCGCCGCGGCGACCACGTGGGCGAGCGCCCCGGCGACCCCGTCGCCGCGCCCGAGCAGCCACTCCCCGGGCGCGAGGACCAGGGCGGTCACGACGAGGGATGCCGAGGTGACGAGCGCCGCGGTGAGACCACGGTGGACCGCGATCGCAGTGGCGACGAGCAGGGCGATCAGGCCCAGGACGCCGACCACCGCCGCGGCGACCAGCCCGTAGCGGCGCACCTCGCCGAGCCCGCCCGCGAAGTCGAGGGTGTCGGCCTCCGCGCTCGACCCGCCGACCGAGTCGGCGGCGAACCGCGGCAGCTCGTCGGCGTACGTCGTCAGCACCCGCCGCGCCTCCGGGTCGTCGGTGGCGTCGGCCTGCCGGTCGAGCTCCACGGCGATGGCCCCGACGTACGGCAGGGGGTCGAGGCGACCGTCGACGCCCCGGATCGCAGCGAGGGCCTCCAGGACCTCGGGGGCACCCAGGGCGTCGTCGGTCGCCGCGACCAGCACCTCACGGGTGGCGGGGGCGAAGGTGGTGCCGCGCTCCTCCTCGACGTCGCCGACCAGGGAGTCGGCGGCGTCCTGGCGCAGCTCGGGCACGGACAGCAGCGCGGTGAGGGCCCGACCGGGGTGCTCGGGCGACACCACCACCAGCGCGAAGACCGTGAGGACGCCTGCCAGCGACAGCAGCCCGGCCGCCACGACGCCGATCCCGGTGGCGAGGACCGTCCGGACCCAGAACCCGATGCTGCGGCCCGGCGGCTCCCCCGGCATCGTCGCGACCGGCAACGCACCGGTCCCCCCGGCGTACGACGTCGTCATGGGCGTCATTGTGACCGCCTCGTCGCCCGGGGTCCGGCGA
This sequence comes from Nocardioides terrigena, assembly GCF_003047265.1. Taxonomy (GTDB): domain Bacteria; phylum Actinomycetota; class Actinomycetes; order Propionibacteriales; family Nocardioidaceae; genus Nocardioides; species Nocardioides terrigena. The sequence continues at coordinate 89,203 of NZ_PZYY01000011.1, forward strand.
ACGCGCCATCAGCCGGTCGTCACCGGCGGGCCGGCCGGCGCCAGCATCCCGGGGTCGACCCACATCTCCACGAGCGCCCAGCCCGCGGGATCCGGGGCGGCGACGGCGATCCGACCCGACCAGCCACCTCCGACGCGGCGCCACTCGAGCAGCAGGGCGGCCTGCCTGCCGTGGGGCCCGTCGTACCAGCAGTGCCGGGTCGCCGGCGGCGCGTCCGCGTCCCGCTGCTGCGGGGCGACTCCGCCGGGTCGCTGACGCTCCCGGGTGGTCGCGACGCGGGACGCCAGCGACTCCCCGCGTCCCGCGCTCATCCCCCCGGCCATGGGCACGGACCGTACGGCGCGGCACCGACGGCGGTCAGAGGATCCCGAGGTGGGTGAGCAGGATCCGGAGACCGATGAGGATGAGGATGAGACCGCCCGCGATCTCGGCCGGCCTGCGGAACCGGACACCCGCCCGGTGGCCGATCACGACGCCGGCGAGCGACACCGCGAAGGTGATCACCCCGATGGCCACCACCGCGCCGAGGATGCTCACCTCGAGGAACGCGAGGCTGATCCCGACCGCGAGGGCGTCGATGCTGGTGGCTACCCCCAGGAGCAGCAGCTCGGGGAGCGGCAGGCCCAGGTCGCTGGCCTCGCCCTCCTCGTCGGCCTGGAAGGCCTCCCACAGCATCTTGCCGCCGATCGCCGCGAGCAGGCCGAAGGCGATCCAGTGGTCGATCTCGGTGATGTAGTCGCGCAGGCTGGTACCGAGCAGCCAGCCGAGCAGCGGCATCAGCGCCTGGAAGACGCCGAAGGTCACCGCGATGGCCAGGGCGTCGCCGATGCGCAGGCGCCGCATCTGCAGCCCCTTGCCGAGGGCGACGGCGAAGGCGTCGGCCGAGACGCCGAGGGAGACGAGGAAGAGGGTCAGGAGAGACATGGGGTCCTTCGGGTGGTCGTGCTGCCGAAGACCCGGTCGTGGCATGGGGAGGCTTCGGCACTGAGTGCCGAAGGTCTCGCTCACCCGGGCTGTCTGACCGGGCGGTACGCCGGGCGGCTCTCGCCGCCGGTGTGTCGACGTACCTCCGCACCTCCGTGGGAGGCGGGTGTCGGGAACTACTCCCCTTCGTGGGCTCCATGGTGCCAGAGCGGTGTGCGGCGACCCGCACCAGTCCGCGGACGTGGGACGACCGGCTCACTCGCGTCGGCGACATCGCCCGGCCGGCGTGACGTCGGTGGTGCCGATGCGGTCGCGGAGGAACTGCTGGCCGTGCGGGTCCGACCACAACCAGAGCCCGACGTCGAGGACCGAGTAGCTCCAGCCCGCATGGGTCTTGAGCTGGTGGTGATGTCGGCACAGCGGGGCGATGTTGCAGTCGCACGACGGGCCACCGGCGGCGGGGTCGTCGTGGTCGTAGGGGACGACGTGGTCGTGGTCGCACGTCGTCGCGGGCCGGGTGCAGTGCGGGAAGACACAGTCCTGCGCCACCAGGTCCGACCGCACGATCGTGGCGTCCTTGGGACGATAGGCGTCGGTGGCGTCGTGCCCGGACAGGTCGAGCACCGGGAGGACCTGGAGGTGGGTGTCCGTGCGGCCGCACCACTCGCGCACGGCCTGCTCGAGCACGGCGCGACCCGTGGTCGTGTTGTGCGCGACCGGGTCGCCGGTCAGGCCGTTCCTGCTGATGCTGAGCACCAGCTGCGCGCGCTTGGAGGGCGGCGGGGCGTGCTCGCCGGACAGCAGGGCCAGCGCGGCGGCGGGATCGGCCAGCACGCCGACGGCGCGCGAGCGGCGTACGACGAGGGTGTCGGGCACGAGCCCGGCCGCAGTGTCCTGGGCCGCGAGGGCGACGGCCACGCGGGACAGCGCACGGTCGAAGTCGTGGAGGTCCTTCCAGTCTCCGCGCAGCGACATGTCGGCGATCCCGATGTGGTTGATCGAGTCGACGTGGAGGGTGGCGAAGCGACGGTCGAGGGCCTCGAGCTGGTCGGCCTCGCGCTGCTCCGGGTAGAGCCGGAGCATGGCCTCGTCGACCGCGCGCTCGAGCGCGACGCGACCGATCTTGTGGGCCACCGGCGCGAGATGGAGGTCGAGGTGGTCGGAGACGTCGCGCGGTCGACCGATCACGGCCTGCGCGAGCATGCGCGCCTTGTGCGGCTCGACCTCCCCCGCCTCCACCCGGCTCCACACCAGCGGGAGGCGGTGCCGGGTCAGGAGGGCGTCGCGGATCATCAGGGAGCCGACCTGGCTGGTGCGCCCGATCGCAGCGGCAAAGGGAGCGGCCGCGTCCCAGCGGACCACCGGGATGAAGGGGTCGTGGAAGCCGTCCGGGTCGCCCACGCACCCCTCGGCACAACCGCCGGCGAAGTCGCCGACCTCCACGTCGTGCCGGTCGGCGGTGCGACAGCCGTGGAGGCAGTCACCGGACGGGGGCGGGACGTCGGGGTCGAGGTGGGCGTCCGCCCACTCGGCGGCGAGGAGGAACACCGCCGTCTGCGCCGCCCGCGCCTGCGCGTCGGCCTCCCGCACGCGTGAGATCACCGCGACGTCGGCGGCGGAGGCGGTGGGCATGGACCATTTTCTCTCGAACACCTGTTCGAAGTCAAGGTGCTTTCCACATCCTCGAACGGCCCTCAGGCCCACATCAGCGGGAGCTGACGGCGCACCGACGGGGCGGCGGACCATGGCGTGATCGCCGGCGGTCGCGGCCCCTGGGCGCAGTCACGTCGTACGCCGCAGCGCCCAGGGCCGTCGAGGGCAGCTCGGAGGCGAAAGGCCGTCAGCGCTCGCAGCGTCGCTCCCGCTCTGCGACGCACCGGTCGTTGCCGTGGTGCCCATCCGCCGTGTCGCGGCCACGGTTGCCCAGCAGCGTGTCGCGGCCCGGGTTGCCGTTGAGGTGGTCGTTGCCTGCGTTGCCGCGCAACACGTCCCGGCGGGCCCCGCCGGTGAGGTCATCGCGGCCGCTGCCACCCAGCAAGATGTCGGGATCGGGTCGGCCCTGGAGCTCGTCGTTGCCGGCGTTGCCGATCAGCCGGTTGCGCCCGAGCGTCCCCTTGATGCGGTCGTCGCCTTGCCCGCCGCGCATGGTGGCGACGCGGTCGCACCCGAACTTGGGCGCATCCTCGCCGCCGGACCCGCCGAGATAGTCGTCGCCACCGTTCCCGATGACGTGCACGTCGCACCCGGATGCTTGCAGGGCGTTGTCCTCGTCGTTGCCGCGTACGACGGCACGAGGTGCCGCCACGGTCGCCGAACGGAAGCCAGCGATCTCGGCTGCGTGCCTCCCGGCGACGACCAGGTCGCCGACCAGATCGAGTTCCACGTCCTGATCGGCGCTCCACACGTTGATGAACGAGCCCGCGTAGCGTCCGACAGGGCCGGTCACTGGTTCGGTGACCTGGAGCGTCACCCAGTTGGCCTCTTCCACGTTGTCGTCGGCGCCGTTGGCACGCACCTCGCCGTACGCGGTACCGCCGAGGTATCGATCCAGGCCGGTGCCCAGATGGGAGACGGTCGGGGTCGTCGAGACGGTGGCATCGACGATGTCGTCGCCGGGGCCTGCGTCCACGAAGAGGCCGTTGTGGGGCGAAGTCGTCACGCAGACGAGGTCGTCGCCGGCGTTGGCGTAGATGATGCGGGAAGCCCCGGTCACGATGACGTCGTCACCGGGGGTGCCTTGGATGTCCGCTTCCGTGCCCACGATCGTGGCTGGGCGGCCCTGGCACGTCTCGCCGGAGGCTGTGGCCGGAACGCTTTCCAGCAGCGCTCCGCCCGCAATCGCGACGGTGAGTGCGGTGAGTGCGGTGAGGCGGTGAAGCACGAGTCCCCCTTGATGGGCTGTCACGGAGTCGCCGCGAGCAGCATGCGGTGATGGCGCCGACGGAATGACCAACCGTCGTGCCTTGTGACGCACGGGAGCAGCGGCTGGTTGTCCGCTTGCTCCCCGTCACCCCGGAACGCAGACCGAGGGCTGCACACGGGGGCCCGACGCCGGGCCCGGCGGGCGGAGCCGCCGCGACGCGCCCAGACGTGGCACTACGCATGGCGCCGGTCCACAGGGCAGCCTCCATACGGCACAATGACCGCGGATCGGAAGCCGGCGCGAACTACCAACGGGTCACCCGATGACTCTCCCGACTGCAGTTCCGATCCCCCGCCCCCGTGGGGGTAGTAATTACAGTTGCGGCCTGCCCGTTTGCACTCTGCTCAGCGGCGGCAATGGACTTCCCCGGAATGGAGTTGTCGTCCCAAGGGAACGTCAGCCTTCTCCACAAGCCAAGCGGCCGGATCGTGGCTACTTCCCGCGAGGAGCAACGGATCGAGATCGTGCAATGGGTCCGTACGGACCTACCAACGGAGCGCACTTGGTCCCATGAACGCTCCTGCCGAGACCAGCGCTCGCGAGCTGTAGTTCTCCAGTTGCCATGTGAAACCGGCGCACCGTGCGCATCGAGCAGTCTGGCTGAATCGATGACTCAGCCGCGAGTTGGTGACATGCTCTCCTGCTTCTTCAGTCCATCAGCTTTGTGGAGGAATCCAGATGCTCGTGCCTATCCGTCGTTTGAATCTCATCGCTCCCAGCGCGGCCCTTCTGGTCGCCCTACTGGCGGGCTGCGGCGACGACCGACCGGCGGCAGATGCGGTGGAGTCGTCGACTTCGAGCAAACCACCGTCTCCGGACACGACTGTGACGGAGACCGTGACCGCGACACCGGAGGAGCCCGAGTCGCCGACCGTTGCTGAAGCGCAGGACAAGGAGTTCTGGGAGGGGATGGAGCAGGGTGGCGAGTCAGTCCCAGAGGACGCTCGGGCCACTATCGCTGACCTCGGTCGCACTGCCTGTGTGGGATTCGACATGGGCAAGGACATCACCGACATCGGCATCATCATGAACGATGCGGGATTCACCATCGAGCAAGCCGGGCACATCGTAGGTTCCGCCATTCGCGCCTACTGCCCTGAGCACGACGACCAGCTGTCGCGGCCGTGATCTCGCGTTGAATGCACCGGTATCGGGGCATGCGGTTTTGCCTGTTCGCGGACGAGGGGCCGACTCCTCCCGGCAAGTCCGGCTGCAACCGGCTACACAGCCGCCCGGCCCCGGCCCACGTAGCCCTGCTTGAGGAACGCGCCGCCTACCCCTCGCGGTGTAGTCGTGCCAACGACCCTTCTGTCACCGTCGTGTCTCACGATGCACCCAAGAACCGAGACGGCACCGATTCCTCGCTGCTGGCCTCCACGCATCAGCCCAAGGAGGGCCCACCAATGCTGACCCGGTTCGCTCCCGCTCTGGCCCTCGCGGCCAGCACCCTGCTCGTCCCCGCCCAGGCCCCCGCGACCGCCACCGCGGTCCCCGCCTCCCGAGCGGTCGTCGCCGCCGCCGACGTGCCCAGCGTGGCCGCGGTGGCTCGGGTGATCCCCTACTACCGCGGCGGCGGGCGGGAGGTCTGGCGGGCCAGTTTCCCGCAGGTCGTGGACACTGACGACTGCGTGACCTACACCAACGCGCAGGTGCGCTCTCGTGGCGGGAAGCTGGCCAGCTACACCCTGCAGGGCGGACAGATCGCCTACTTCTCACGCAAGACGTCCGTCACCAGCGCGGTGGTCGAGTACGCGAAGCCAACCCGCGCGCAAGCCGCGCTCGAGGAGCAGAAGGCTCACATCAAGACGTGCCTCGGTAATCACTCCGACGACCTGAGCGGCAAGGAGTGGAGCCTCGCGCGCACCCCCGCAAAGTTCGGGCAGGACGCGTTCACGTACCGACTGATCACCTCCGACCCCGCGTCCGGGCGTGACTGGTTTGTCCACACGGTCGCCCGCCAGGGCCGGCGCCTCGTGTCGGTGGGACTGCAGCGCGACCACAACGTCCCGGCCACCCAGCCCGCGTTCCAGCTCCTCGCAGCAGCGTTGCGCACCGCTCGCTAACCGGTCACGTCGGCACATCAAGCGACGATCGTCAAGTCGACTCGGGGGCCCGTCGAGCCGCCGGTGGCGCGGTGACCCGACCTCGGCGTCGCAGTATGCGTGAAGCCGTTGCCCACGCGGAGCCAAGCGCGAACCTTGACCTGCGCCTTCCCGACGACCGTGAACGCGACCGTGGGTGAATTCATGGGCACGAGGATCATCTTCAAGGACGGGCGTGGAAGTCGTCCAGGGCCGTGCGGGAAGTGGCTGAGGCGGCGACCGTCATCGACACGTCCAGACACGACCGAGGCACGGCAAACTGCACGAAGCCCTCCACCCCTCGACCCAGCGACACCTTAGACCCGGGCATCGCACGCTCGATTACCCATCAGCGCCCTCGGAAACGACCTTCATTTTCGTCCGTTTACGCTGCCTCGATACGCCGAGATATGGAAGTGACGCCAGTCGGCCACGTCATAGGACTCGATCGTTAGGGTGCCGTAGAGATCTAGCCGCCCAAATTGGGGGTGTCGCAGACCCCTCGCCGGTAGTCTCACGAAGTCGATTCGACCCTCGATCTTCTCGGACGTGTTCGTCACGGCCAGGCGGGTCCAGTCGACAGCGGTGGCGACATCTCCACGCCCAACTTTCAGCGTTTCAGTTCCAGCTGAAGCCGGACACCCCAACGCGATGATCAGTTCCCACCGCAAGCGGGAGGCTGACCCATGTCCTGGCAAGCAAAACTCGACGGTGCACTTCGCCTTGTGGCGTGTGCGAGTTGAGATTTTGTTGGCGGGCGTGCCCGTCAACACCACTCATAGTGGCCGTTCGAGAGCCGAGACCACGGGCCAGCCAGTCGGGAGCAGCGGTCGTCACCGGATCTTCGCCGCTCCTAGACGCGGCCAGGTGTCGTACCCGTAGGCGTCGTCGAAGAGGAACTTCGACTGCACAGAGATCTCCTGATACGCCACCCGCCGACGCTGCTTCAGGCAGTTTGTCGGCACGGAGAAGATCCATCGCCTCTGTTCGATCCGGGTCTGGAACCCGGAACACCTCGCCAGCTCGGGACCAACATCGCCGGCGTAGAACGAAGAGAACGACCGTTCCGGCCGGCCTGTCGCGAAACTTCCGGCCAACTGCGCGATGTGCCCGCGACCCCCGCTGACGTTCCTGGCCGCGAAGTTCACACGCAGCTCGAGTCGCGTCCCCGGGTACTCAGCGTCGAAGGTCACCGCGACTCGCACAAGTTTCCGGCCCACTCGCGCCGTCACCCTGCGGATGTCGCCGCTGGCCTCACCAACCCGAGTCGCATCGTCCTCGTCGAACGGGACTACGCGCACGTCGTCGTCCGCGTCCTCATGGACCGAACGACCAGACCCCGCTTCCAGCGCCACCGCCGGCGTCGCGAGTGTCACGGCCAGCAAAAGCGCGATGATGATGCTGCGCATAGAGCCTCCCCGAGTAGGCGCACAGGCCGCGCGCACGCTCAACCTAAGGTCATAGAACGGGCTCCGTGCTGGGTTGCAAGACGGGCGTACCCCGAAACCCGTTAGGTCTGATAGACGAGGCGCAGTTCAACCTGACATCCGAGTTGTGCGCCCATACCTAATTGGGGTCGATGGTGTGCGGGAAGCGCCATAGGAGTGCAACTCGCGTCTCTAGGATGGTGATCATGAGACGTTGCCGAGCGTTCGCCGCCATAATCATTCCCCTCGTTGCGGCGATCCTCTTCCTGCCTTTCACCAGCACCGCGAACACCGCTACTGCGAACGCAATCGGCTACAGGTCGAACGTCGTCCCGCCTGCAATACAGGGCGTGGCCCAGGTTGGCAAGGTCCTTGCTGCCAATTTCGGCACCTGGGATCCAGCGCCCAAGCTCGTCAAGGTCCAATGGTTTGCCGATGGAGCGTTGCTCGCCGACCACGGAGTGAGAACGGTCTATCCGAGCGACCATTTCAACGCGAAGTTCCTCAACTCCGCCCAGCTAGTCGTCCCTGAGGCCGCAGTCGGCAAGGCGATCACGTTCGTCGTTTCAGATGCCTACGACTTTTCGACCCCTGCGACATCCTCACAGCCAACTTCGCCAGTGGTGCCTAGTTGGTGGCGTCCGGTCAATCTCCCAGCAGGGATGACGGCAGAGACACTCGCGTGCGCTTCACAAACTGCCTGCTTCGCATTGGCACATCCCGCAGCCGGAAGCCAGCAAGGTGCACGATCCATCTCCCTGTTGCAGCTCAAAGGCGCGACCTGGCAAACTGTTCGCTCGCTGGGTAAGCGTGAGGTCGCCGACCTCGACTGTTCACCCGATGGTTTCTGCATGGCGTACGCCGGAAGCTATGGCGGGCGACACAACAACAAGAGTCGGTACAAGTACACGACGTACTCCAACGGCATTTGGACGCTCGTCCAACCCATGCCCAAGATCCCCACGGAGAGAACACGCGGGGTGCGTTGGAAGGGCTACTACCTGGATCTCAACTGCGCCTCTCGACGGTTTTGTGCCGTGACGATGGGCGGTAGTAACGATCAATCCAAGCCGGGGGTCGGAGGTGGAAGCGGCGGTTGGATGGTCACCTGGACACCTCAGAACCGGCGCGTGCGGCCCCCCGCCCAGCCATGGATGGCGCCTTTGAGTAAGAAGAGGTTGCCTAAGAGGTCTCCGTGGAGTTCACCTATCCGGGCGACGGGTTCGAGCCACCTTTACGGGTTCGACTGCACAGGACCCACCTTCTGCATGGTCCACGACAGTCAGAATGCCCGACTATCGACGTTCGACCCCAGCAACCCAAAAGGCAAGGTGGTTGTCGGACCCAAGATGAATGTCTACGGGGAGAGCTTGTCGCTCAGTTGTGACAGTTCCATTCATTGCGTGGCATCGAACAGCTCATACGCGCTCGTGTGGGATGGTGCCGTGTGGGGCAAGAAGCACCAGGTGCCGACGTTCGGGAACGGTGAGGATTCGTTCATCTCCACGAACTGTCGCGCAGGCGCTACCTGTGTCGGTTTGGCGAAGTCGATCGTCCCAGGCCCCGGTGGAGGGACCTCGTATGGCGTCGTCTACCGGTTGGATGACTCTGTCGGATGGGTCGACGCGACGATTCCCAATCTCGACCCGCGGGGCGTTGCACAGGTAGGGATTGACGAATTGGCTTTCGATGCAGAATTCATCGAGTGCCCAACTACGACCTTCTGCGTTGCCACAACCGGCGACACCACCTTCACCTACCAGCCAGCAAACTAGACCCGCGGGCTGGGAACGGCTAGACGATTGACCGGCCGAGAGGGACTGCTGCACGAACGGGTGACAGTTTCGGTTGGGCCGCTTGGGCGCGGCCGGGCTTTCCAGGACGCACGCTCCCCTGCCGAACGAACAGAGATGGCGGTTGCGCCGCAACTCGTGGTGACGGTCGGCTGGAATGACATTCGATGCTGTTTCAAGAAGAGCGTGACTCAAAAATGGACGCCTTCGTCTCACTAGATTAGGTGACATAGGTGGTTGCCGGTTGTGCCCCGCAGCACCGATACCTCTACTTGTCCTCGGTACTCACCCGGGAGAAGGAAACGCGATGCTCATGTGGTCCAGGCGTGCTGCTTCAGCTGTGATTGTCAGCGTGTTGGCCGGGGCGGTAGCCATGGTCGGTCCTGTTGTGGTTGCCGACGCGGCACCCTCGGATGGCGGGGTGGTGCACGCTGCGGCAAAGCCAACAAAGCGGCCCGGCCTGCTGGTCAAGGTCCGCCAACCGAAGAAGGTCGGGCTGGCGCGTGTCATCGTCACGGGGCCGGGCCGGTACCGGACGACTTTGGCCTCCTCGCGCCGTCTAAGGAATCTCCGACCCGGTGTGTATCGCATCTCCGCGAAGCCAGTGACATCGAAGAAGTGGCGTTCGACGGCCACCGTCTCGCAACGACGAATCCGGGTCACCAAGAGGACCGCGAAGGTCGTCGTCGACTACGACACCATCATCTCGCGGAGCATGTCGATCTTGCCCTCGAAGGCTGTTTCCAAGTTCACGGCGCCCGACGATGGCGTTGGGACGCTGACGACCTCTGCGAAGCTCAGCCGTGGCGACATCGTGGCGAGCGGCGTCAGTGCAGCGGCACCAGCAGGCATCCTCGCTCGAGTGGTGGGCCAGTCTGGGTCAAAGGGCGAGACCGTCTACAAGATTGAACAGACGACCCTGAGCGAGGCGATCCCCCGCGGCGACTTCAAGGTCTCGTTCTCCACAGACCTCACTGCGCCCGCTCGTAAAGGCGCGAACGGTCGCGGCGCGCGCCCATTGGCCCGACGCGTCCCAGCGTCGTGCACCGCCTCGGGATCTGCGGGCATCGAGGTGACCGCATCCGGTGGCATCAGCACCGATTTGTGGGCCGACTGGGACTGGGCTGACAGCTCGATCAACATGAGAGCAACCGCCTCCGCCTCCGCCTCTGCCCGAGCATGGCTTGCAGGCGCGGGGGGCTGCACCCTCGCTGAGACCTTGCTCTACCAACGCGGCTTCGCCCCCATCACCGTCAGCGTTGGACCCATCCCCATCGTGATTCTGCCGAAGTTGGAGATGTTCACCGGCGGCGCGTTCGGTGCCGAGGGCTCCGTCGAGATGCGCGGCGACGTTGGAGTCCAGACCGTCCTGAATGCCAGCGGTAGCAAGAACGGGCTCAAGACCTCCGTCACCGGCCCCACAGCGACAAAGTCCGCCTCCTTCACCACCACCGCCAAGGCCAGCGCGAACATCTACGCCAGGGCGGTCGTCACTGGTGAGCTCTACGGCATCGCGGGGCCCCATGCCTCACTGAAGCTCGCGATCCTGGCCAACGCCGACAAAGCCGCAAACCCATGGTGGTCGGTGGACGCGGTCGCCAGCGGCGGCGTCGGCGTCAAGGTCGACAAGTGCGTGACCGTCTTCTCGAAGGACGCGTGCAACAAGTTCGACCGGTCCAAGGACGACTTGTTCTCCAAGACATTCCGGATCGTCGATGCTGGCGGCCCCCTGAGTCCCCCACCCACCGCACCGCCCGGTCCTCCCACGGACCTCAACGGCGGTGGCGTCGTCATCACCCCCCCGGACACCGGGGGCCAAGCCGGAGCCGGCCACATCCCGAGCCCCACAGGGAGCGGCGATGCCTGGGTTCTGTCCACCGGCCTCATCAGCGAGGTAAACGGCACCGACGTCGGGATCGAGGCCAGCACCAGTCGCGAGGATCCCGGTGACGCGACCCTGAGCGCCCTGGCTGGTCATCCCACCGAAGATGCGAGCTTCATGAGGATGAACGTGACCCCAGCCGGGAACCGGCTTCGCATCGACTACCTCTTCGCAACCGAAGAGTTCCCCGAGTACATCGGATCCAAGTTCAACGACGTGATGGGCGTTTTCGTCAACGGGCAGAACTGCGCTCATGTGCCAGGCACTTCGACTGCGGTGTCTGTCAACACGATCAATGACGTCACCAACAGCCAATACTTCATCGACAACCGCGACAGCCACCTGCCCACCGTCATGAACGGGCTCACGACGCCGCTGAGTTGCATCGTCGCGGTCACACCGGGAGTGCCGGTCGAGGTACTCGTCGGGGTTGCCGACGCCAGCGACTCCGTGTTCGACAGTGCCGTGGCTCTGGTCGACGGTGGCATCAGCTCCTACAACGGATAGCTCCGCCCACGCATCACTAGGAGAAGCCATGCAAGGCAGATTGCTGGGCGCCACGCTCGGTTTCGCAGTCGTATGCAGTTCGTTCGTCCTCGCTGCGCCGGCAAGCGCGGCCGAGACGGTTCGGCCGAGTGCTCCGGCAGCATCTGCGGCGGATGGCGTCGTGGTTACTGACGCAGGGCGTGAGAACGGCGTCACACACGTAATGGATCGTCGCGTCCGCGAGGTCGTCTACCGCGGCGACGGCCGAGAGGTCCACCTGTCGACCGTCGACAAGAAGCTGGGCGCGACCAGTGCCGCCTTTCGGCGCTTCGTGAATGACGAGCTGACACGAGCGTGGCGGCAGCTCGGCGGGTCCGTGGAGTGCAAGCAGGCGCCGACATTGACAGTGAAGAAGTGGCGTGCCGACGGATTCGCGACCATCCCGAACATCGGCATACGCATCTCGGACTGCGGCGGCGGCGGGTACCACGCGCTGTACGTGAAGACAGCCAAGGGATGGTCGGCGCCGCGTGTGCTAGGAGCCCAAGAGCCGTACTTCTGCACCGATCTGCTCGGGTATCGGATCCCCGGCGGGTACTCGCTCGGCGAGTGCTACCCCGACGTTGGCAACGATCCCGTCCGGTATCGGGCGCGCACAGCTCTGCCGCCGGCGACGCCCACGTATGCCGCCGAGACCTTGGTGCGGAACGTGATGGCCTCGTCCCCCGTAGGGGCAGATCGCTGGGCGAAGCCCGACGTCGTCACCGAGCTGTTCGAGGCACGCAACGACGGGATGCAACTGTCTGTGCGCCTGTGCGTGACGAGCAGCGACCCCACGTACGGCCAGTACCTCGACGGGGCTCGTCGAGGTTGTATCGTGCGGGCCGCCTACTACGAGGACCCGCCGCCGGCCCTGCCGGTGTACGCCTACGAGTGGATGATGCCGCTGAAACGCGCAGCGCTTGGACGCTGGCGCGGCTCGTCCTTGACGGGCCTCGGAGGCACCTGAAAGCGGAGGACCACTCTCACCGCCCGCAAAGGCTCTAACACTGCCCGCGCACGTTCCGCGCCTCAGACACGACCTACCACCTCAAAGCGTGCCAACGACCGATCTGGCTGGCCTGGTCGGCTTACTGGTCTCGAACGCCGCTCTGGCGGCACCGGTTGCCGCGGCCCCGTCGGAGAGTGGTGCGAGCTCGGTGTCCCAGCCGCGGCATGAGACTCCCTACCTGTTCTCGGACGCCGGTCGCACCGTGCAGTGCCTCATTGTCACCGCAGACGACTACGACGCAGGTCAGCTTCGTTGCGACACCGTGGGCATCCCTACGTGGCAGACCACCCCGAGTCCGCCGACTGCCAGCTCGAGTGGGGCACCTCGATCGGACTCAACCCGTACGAGCTTCCGTACTTCGGTTGCGTCGGCGACTCGCTCTACAACGAGAACCAGCTGCCCGCTGGTTCTGTCGTCGACCTGGGTGGCTTCACGTGCACGATCCTGGAGCCCGGTGTGCGGTGTCGGCAGACGACCTTGGTCACGGGTTCGAGCTTGCCCTCGACCACTACCCGCCTGTGCGACCGGCGGCCAAGAACCTGCTCACCCCCAACAGCCTGGGTAAGTTGAAGCTCGGCATGACCGACAAGAAGGCCCGCTCCACCGGCTACATTAAGCCCGGCATGGGGGCCTGCGGTCCGCCGGTGCTGAAGCGGAAGCGGCGCGGCTACGTCGGATGGCGTCGGGGCCGCGTGTCCGAGGTGTCGGCGTTCCTCGGGACCAACCTCAACACCCGCCGCGGCGTCGGCCCGGGTTCCATGGTGACGGAGATGCAGCAGCGCCACCCGAGGATGAAGGGGCCGTTCGTTACGCCGGTCCTCAGCGACACTGGCACGTTGTGGGTGTACCTGCAGCGCTCGAAGCGCGGGGTGCTCGTCCTCGTGCTGGATGGCTCCGCCTCAGCGGATCGCGCACCGGTGGGCGCGGACCTGATCAGGAGCATCTTTTGCGGCGAAGAAGTGGTCCCGAAGGTCGGTCTCGCATCGGGCTGCTGACAGGCCCTCGACGAGGCAGGTGACGCCGGGACGCAACTCCAGGCCGGTGAAGAGAAGCGCACCCGAGTGCCGCCTTTGGGGCAGGATGGCCCACAGGTCGGTCGACCGGATCTCGGCTGGATCCGGACGTGAGGGCGTTCGGGGCTGGCCTTGAGAGGGGTCGGTCGCTGTGGCAACTCCACCTGCGAGAGGCCGGTGCGGCATACTGACCGTCGGGTCGGAAGCGGGCAGAACCTACAACGGGGTTATCCCGATGCTTCGCCCGACTGTAATTCCGATCCCCCGCCCCCGTAGCTCAGCTGGATAGAGCAGCGGCCTTCTAATCCGCCGGTCACAGGTTCGAATCCTGTCGGGGGCGCCACGCGTTTGTGCAGGTCAGAACAGGTTGAGCTGCTCGGACGGCGCCTTCTCCAGCTCCGAGACGAGCGGTAGTGGCACGTATGTGGCACAAGGGGATCCAGCACGACCGCAACCGGGTCGAGGTCGCCGCCGAACAGCGCGGCGTACACGTCCAGGCCGTTGTCGCCGGGGTGACGCGTGGTCGGTCGACCCACGCACGGCTCGGCGCAGCCGTAAAGTTCCTGCATGCCCGACGCGCCCGACCACCCCATCGCCTACACCGCACTCCAGCCGGGCACGCCCGTGCAGACGAGCGACGGACACCACTTCGCCACCGTGCAAGCCGTCCTGGTCGACGAGAAGGTCTCCGTGTTCGACGGCATCGTGGTCCAGACCGAGGAAGGTGCGCGCTTCGTGGACGCGGATCACGTCGCCTCGATCTACACCACCTACGTCCGCACGACCCTGTCCAGGGAGCAGGCGGCGAACCTCGCGCCGCCTGACGGATCGAACCTGATCGACATCAAGCCACCCAGGTCGATGGCCGCCAGGTTGGGCCGCAGGTTCGGTCGCAGGAAGCGATAGCGCTCGCTGCGCGTCAGTGCCCTCTGGCGAGGAAGTCCTCGAGCGTCTCGACGACGAGCCGGTGGTCCTCGAGCTCGGGGAGGCCTGAGACCGCGACGGTACCGACACAGCCGGTGCCCCGGACCAGGATGGGGAAGGCGCCGCCGTGTGCTGCGTAGTCCGACAGGGGCAGTCGGGCGTCGACGTCGAAGGACCCGCCGTCGACCCGGAACTGTTCACCCACCCGGAGCGAGGAGCGGCCGTAACGGTCGACCACGGCGCTCTTGCGTGCGAGCCACCCGTCGTTGTCTGCTGACGCTCCTGGAAGGGCAGCGTGGAACAGCCGCTGGCCGTTGCGACGGATCGAGATGGCCACCGGGAGCGCGGCGTCCACTGCGGCCTCACGCAGGGCGACCCCCAGGGCCCAGGCGGTGTCCTCGTCGAAATGGTCGAAGACGAGGCGCGACTCCTGCGCCGTCAGCTCGTCGAGCAGCTCGCGACCGGTCACCCTTCGGCTCCGGCCTCGTCGGCGTCGATCACGTCCCGGCGTTCACCGAGATCGGCCAGCAGGGAGTCGACCACGACGAGTCCGCCCCCGAGCACGAGCGCCGCGATGGGGACGGGCAGGCTCGTACGACGCAGGGCCGTCGTGGCCACCAGCATCGCGGTCGACCACGAGGCCACCGACGTCGCGAACGGCACCGTCGCGCGCTTCCACGGCTCCTCGGAGTCGGGCACGACCGTGGCGAGCTGGAGTCCGGGCCTGTCCAGGAACCAGCCGCAGGCGAAACCAGCGAGCAGGATGGGCGTGCGCCTGGACTCGTCCTTCGCGAGGCAGGCGAGAGCCACCCCGGTCCCCCGGACCACCGCACCCGGTCGCACCTTCATCGTCCGTACCTCCGGTCAGATCGTCGCGCGCTGCTCCACCCAGGGGCAACGGCCTGCGACCACACGACCACGAGGGGCTCCCGGGACACAGGGTCGAAGGTCCCGGAGCCACCGCATCACGGAGCCTGGTCGTCCTGAGGCCGCGGGACCGCGGCATCGTGCCGGGGATCCCCCGCGGTCGCACGCGGGGACAGGGCGCGCGCGAGACCGGTGAACGCCAAGGCCCGACCCACCATGCCGTGTGCGCCCACGACGTGCAGCGCGCTGCCGGCGTCGCGACAGCTCCGGGCGCCGGCGACCAGGGCGCCCAGGCCGGCGGCGTCGATGCGTGCTGTCCGGTGCAGGTCGACGACCACCACGCGGGCGCGGGTCGCAGCGTCGGCGATGTCAGCGACGAGGTTGGCCGCGTGGAGCTGCGTGACCTCGGACCTGCACCGGATCGTCACCACCTCGGAGTCAGCCACGCGGGGACCCTCCAGAGGGATGCCGGGCGCGGCCACCCCGGGCGGGGGTGTCGCGGCCCGTCCGACGTCGTCCGCGCCGCCGAGTCGGGTGTGGAGATGGCTCACGGGACCATGATGCGCGACGCGGGCCCGGGGAGTCAGTCGCCGAGGCGGCTGGCGATCGCTGGGGTCACCGCGGCGCCGAGCCACGGCGTACGCACGGAAGCCGGCGTGTCGACCGCACGACCGCGTCTACGGGCAGGATGGGCGTGTGATGGCGCAGTGACCGTACGAAGAACCTCGGCCATGGCGTGGCCGGCGGCCATGGCGGGCGCCTACGCGGCGGCGTTCGTGCTGGTGTACGTCGTCACGGTGCGCACGGAGCACGGTCGACTGGTGAGCGACGCCGCCCTCCGCGGTGCGATCTCCAGCGGGGCGCCGATCGAGGACACCGTCGAGGCTGTGCTGGACATCGTCTCCGTCGGATCGCTCCTGGGCGCGGTCGCCGCCGTGGCGGTCATCGCCCTCGTCCAGCTGGAACGAGTGCGCGGCCTGGCGGCGATCGGGGTGCTCGTGAGCGCGAATGTCCTGACCTGGTTGCTCAAGGAGCACCTGATCACCCGCCCGGACCTGGGACTGGACGAGGTCGCACCCGCGACCTTGAACAGTCTGCCGAGTGGTCACACGACGGCTGCCTTCTCGGCAGTGGCAGCCCTCCTCATCGTCCTGCCGGCCGCTGCGCGCGTGCCGACGGCCCTGGCGGGCGGCAGCGTCGCCACGGTGATCGCCCTGGCCACGATGTTCGCCGGGTGGCACCGCACGGCCGATGCCATGGCGTCCTTCCTCGTCGTGGGGGTCTGCACGATGGGTGCCATCGCGGCCGTGGTGGCTCTCGAAGATCCTCGAGCGCGCACGCATCCCTCGGCGCGGTTGCGGTGGTGGGGCGCGCTGTCCGTCGGGGCGTTGACCATCGGCAGCACCCTGGGCCTGATGCTCTCCGCGCTCGCTCCGGTACGAGACACCGTGGTGGGCTCGCTCCTGGCATTCCTGTCGGCGGGGTTGCTGATCGTCGGCACCCTGCTCGCCGTACTGGCTGGAATGGTGTTCGTGCTCGAGGTCACCGACGACGAGGTCGTGCCGGACCGCGATCCGACCTAGCCGTGAGCAGCGCCCTGCGACGACCGACCGACCCCAGACCACGACGTCGTCGCCCCCAGCTCGGCGCGCGACGCAGGGACGAGTCCGAACAGGCGCAAGGCCGCAGCGAGTACTCCGCCAGGCCTGTCCGTCCCGGCGGCCGAGCCCTCGATATCCGGGACCGGCCTCTGCGCAGCCTCCGCATCGGTGGTTGCAGGGCCGTTCTGCTCGATGTCCTCGACCAACCAGTCCATCTTCTCGATCTCCCTGCGCTGCGCCTCGATGATGCCGTCGGCGAGCTCGCGCACGCGCACGTCCTCGATCTGGGCGCGTTCGCTGGTCAGGATCGCGATGGAGTGGTGCGGGATCATGCCCTTCATGTAGGCCTGGTCGTCGACGAGGACCTGGGACCGGGACAGGTAGAGCGCGGTCCCGCCGAGCACCAGGGCGAGCGCCACGACCGCGAGGTTGAGGGCACCGTTCCTGTACATCATGCTGCGCATGAAGGCGAGCATGACCAGAGCCATCGCCGCGCCCATCAGGAGCGCCATGTAGAAGCGCTCCACGCTCCACCGCACGTGATCGACGGCGAAGGAGTTGGTGTAGGTCAGGACGAACATGACTGCCGTGGACGTGGCGATCATGAGCGCGAATCGCACGTAGGTGCGACGCTCCTGCCTACGGTCAGGGGACGAACCGGGTGTGGTCATGGACTTCCTGCCCTTCAGTGCTGGCGTCGCCGTGACAGCCGGGCCTGCGGTCACCGCAGCGCGGAGCCCGCGACGTACTCACGCATGCCGACGTTCCAGTCGCCGTAGCCGTTAGCCAGAACCATCGGACAGGCGACGGCGACGACAGAGATCCCGGATTGCTGTGTGCAGCGCTACGGCTGGACACCGGCAGCACTCGCGGCCGGGTCCCTTCGTCAGGCGGCCTTCAGCACGAACTCGACGCGCCCCGCTGCATCGCTGCGAGCGTCGAGCACCTTGCCACGCACCCGGCGCTGCGCCTCCGGACCAAGGAAGATCCGACCACCGGACTGCTCGACCACCAGGTCACCGGGCTGCGGCTCCGTGACGGCGCGGACCTGGAGCCGCGACGTTCCGGCCTGCTCCGCGATGCGCACGCCTGAGGACACGTCGAGCGTCGGGTTGGCGGTGAACTTGCGGACGACGCCAAGAGCGTCGTAGGTCATGGTGATCATGAGTCGTTCTCCTCCTCCATGGCTGGACTTCAGGTGGAATCTGGTGGGGGCGGGCGCGTCCGGTCGGAAGAAAGCCCGGTTCCCACTACGGCCACCACTGTGCCGCGACCGTGTGTCAGGGCCGCGGGCGAGTGCATTGCAGTTCCATGACATCGCCGACGACATGGTCATCGGGAGTGGCTCGGGGCACGGGCATCGGGGACGATGACGCGGTGACCAGCCCTACGCGGATCCTGATCCTCGAGGACGACGACGGCCTGAGGACCTCCCTCCGGCTCGTGCTGGAGGACGAGGGGTACGCCGTCTTCGAGGCCTCGGACGCGGAGAAGGCCTTGCTCACGGTCGAAGACCCGGGGGTCGACCTGATGCTGGTGGACCTGATGCTGGGTGGGATGGACGGCTTCTCGTTCATCGCCCGGGCGCGACCCAGGACGGAGGCACCGATCGTCGTCGTGAGTGCCCGGGACCGCACGGAGGACATCGTCGCCGCGCTGGAGGCGGGGGCGGACGACTACGTGACGAAGCCGTTCTCCGTGGAGGAGGTCCAGGCCCGGCTTCGAGCCCTCCTGCGCAGGCCCACGATCGGGGACGCGGAGACCGAGGACGCCGATGACGACGTGCTCACGCTCGACTCCCGCACTCCTCTTCTCTTCGACGCCGGCGCGGCGGTGCTGCGACGCGGAGAGGAGGAGGTGCACCTCACGCAGACCGAGTTCCGCCTGCTGTCCGTTCTCGCCGAGCACGCCGGCAAGGTGCTCACCCGTACGGCGCTGCTCCAGCACGTCTGGGACCAGGACTACTTCGGCGACGAACGGATCGTCGACGTGCACGTCCGCAGGCTGCGCAAGAAGCTGGAGGTGGACTCGGCCAACCCACAGATCCTGGTGACGGTGCGTGGTCTCGGCTATCGGCTCGACACCGCGTGAGCGCCCGGTGAGGCGACTGGGCCTGCGGTCGTCCGTCACGGCCGGCTTCGCCCTGGGCGCCCTGGTCCTGTCGGCCGCCCTCGCCGTGGGTACGTACCTGTCAGCCCGGCAGCTGCTCATCGACCAGCGGGAGCGGACGGCCACGCGACAGGCCTTCATCGACGCGGCGCTCGTGCGCGACGCGCTCCTGACGTCCGACGCCGTGGTGAGCGACGTGCTCGGGTCCATCTCACCGCCGCCCGGGACCGTGCTCTACGTACGACGGGGTGACGAGTGGTACTCGTCGTCCCTCGATCCCGCGGCCGACGACGTGACGTCGGTCGTCGGTCCCGCGGTCGAGGACGGGTCCGTGGGCCTCGGCTGGACCGGGGGGACAGATCCGTCGTCGGTCGTCGTCGGGGTGCCGTTGCCGGCTGTCGACGCCGAGTACTACGAGGCGTCGGTCGCTGCCGAGCTGGACGAGACCCTCGAGACGCTCCGTATCGCCCTGGCGGCGAGTGCCGTCCTCACCATCGCTGCCGGCGCACTCCTCGGCAGGTTCGCGAGCCGTCGCGTCCTCACGCCGATGACAGACGTCGCCAGCGCGGCGGCCAAGATCTCCGGGGGCGACATGAGCACGAGGCTGCAGGACACCGACGACCCCGAGCTGGTCCCCCTCGTCGCAGCCTTCAACAACATGGTGGACGCTCTCGACGAGAAGATCGAGCAGGATGCCCGCTTCGCGGCCGATGTCGCCCACGAGCTGCGCACCCCCGTGACCACCCTCACCACCAGCCTCAGCCTCCTCCAGCGGGCCACCGACCTGTCACCGCGGTCGGAGCAGGCGGTCGCACTCATGTCGGCCGAGCTCCGTCGCTTCACCCGCGCCTTGGAGGACCTGTTGACCCTCGGCCGGCTGGACTCCGCCGCACACGAACGTCACGTCTCGACCATCAGGGCCGAGGACCTCGTACGGCAGGCGTTGGGGAGCAGCGGACGTGACCCTTCCCTGCTGCGGGACTCCGACGAGGAGTCCCGAACCGCCCGGGTGTCGGTGGACCTGCCGCAGCTCCGGCGCGCGCTCATCAACCTCTTCGACAACGCCGACATCCACGGCGGAGGGCTCGCGCGGTGCCGCATCGTCGCTCGCTCCGACACGGTCGACCTCCACGTGGAGGACCACGGGCCGGGCATCGCCGCGGAGGACCGGGAGAGGGTGTTCGAGCGCTTCGCACGCGCAGGCTCCCGCAAGGAGGGCACCGGCAGCGGACTGGGGCTGAGCATCGTGGCCCAGACGGTCCGCAACCACGGCGGCAGCGTCTGGTGCGGCGAGGCCGCCGGGGGCGGGGCCACTCTCGTCCTCCGACTGCCGCGGTCGCCGGAGGAGCCGTCGTGAGTGGGTCCGTGCGGTGCCTGGCGTGGGTGGTGGCGGCAGCGGTGACGGCCGGCTGCGGCCTTCCGTCCGAGGGCGGGCACACCGTCGAGGACTCCACCGTTCCCTACCACCTCCTCGATGACCGTCCGGCTGCCGACGTGAGCACGCAGGGCGCCGCGCCGGCGCCCTCCGAGCCCCTCCTCTTCTGGGTCGACGACGACGGCCGACTCATCCCACGGACGGCGTCGCAGACCTGCCCCGTCGACGTGGCGGCCCTGCTCGACGAGCTGTCCGCCGGACCGACTGACCGGGCCAGGACCGAGGGCCTGGCCACCGCACTCCCCCCCGACTCGGCGATCGAGCTGGTCTCGCTGACGGACGACCTCGTCGAGGTCGATCTCGATACGGAGACGCAGGTCAGCGCCGATCGCCTGCCCCTGGCCATCGGCCAGCTCGTACTGACCCTCGTGTCGGTACCCGGCATCGAGCGGGTGTCCCTGGTGAGCGAGGGGGAGCCCGTCCAGGTGCCTGGCGCCGACGGTGCGCTCTCCGCCGCGCCCGTCACGGCCGGGACCTACCGGCCGCTCGTGCCCCCCACGTACCAGCAGTCCTCACCGTTCCGGGAAGGGTCCGGCCCCGACCGGTGCCCGGCCGGCGGTTGAGCCTGGACCGGGGCGCGACGGCCGACCCCGGCGCTGACGGTCCTACCGGTGGGCGGGTGTCCGGGTGTCGACGTCGAACCACTGGAAGCTCTCGTGGCTGCCGGCCACCTCCACACCCCAGCTGTCCGCCAACCGGTCGAAGGTGCCGGTGCGCGACCGTACAGCGTCACTCCTGGTCAGCACTGCCGCGTCGCAACCGTGCCAGGACAGCTCGATCCGCATGCGGTCGAGGTCCAGCCACCGCAGTCTGAGGCTCAGCCCACGCGCCCCGACGCGATGCCCGCAGGAGACCGCCTCCCCGGCCAGCGCAGTCACCGTCGTCACCGTCGACGGCCGGAGCGCCCGGTCGATG
The DNA here is from genome assembly GCF_003047265.1 of Nocardioides terrigena. Lineage (GTDB taxonomy): Bacteria > Actinomycetota > Actinomycetes > Propionibacteriales > Nocardioidaceae > Nocardioides > Nocardioides terrigena. The sequence goes on from NZ_PZYY01000011.1 coordinate 110,634, forward strand.
CACCACTTCCGCGCCACCGCCTGGACCGCTCCCCGGGACGACGGGTCCGTCGCGTCATCCGGGGAGGCGGCCAGGTCGAAGTGGCCGGCCACGGGCACCGGCGGCCAGACGTCGTACAGCGTCATGACCGACCTCGCCCGTGGGGCGCCCCCGACGCGCCGACGCCGACCCCCCTGGTCAGCGTCCCGGGATCCGTGGTGGGTGCGGTCAGCAACCCGGTGCGGTGCAGCACTCCGACGCTGCCGCGCGACGGACGGCGTACGACGACGTCGACGGCCCGGGCCGCGCACGTCCGCTTCACCCACAGGAGCGTCGCGATCGTGGCGGACGAGAGCCGCGAGACCCGGGAGAGGTCCACCACCAGGCGGGACGGACCGGGCTCCAGCAGACCACCGAGCCGCACGCGCAGCTCCTCGAGCGCATCGAGCAGGGTGTCGTCGGACAGGACCAGCACGACAACGTCGTGGACCCGGTCCTCGCGGCACAGCACGGTCGCGCCTGTCCGAGGGACAGGGGCAGCACCCGTCCTGCCGTGATCGAAGATGCTCACGCGCACGACCCTGCCGTCCTCACATGACCGGCAGCACGTCACCCGTCCGGCATTCTCGTGACAATCCTGGTCACGAGCTCCAGCGAGGGAGCCTCATCCGGGCGGGGCGGGATCGCCGTCGGGTTGCACGACGTACCAGTTGCCGCCGTTGAGGAAGACGTCGTGGCACTTCACCTCTCCGCTGCCCTCGTGCGCGTAGAAGTAGAGCGGGTGGTCGTCGTAGGTGACCTGGAGCGTGCCGTCCGACCTCTTCGTCGTGCCGAGCAGGGAGGCCACGACGCCCTGTCCGGCCACGGGTTCGCCTCGAGCGAGCACCGGGGGCCAGGCCTCGGCGCAGGCGTCGTAGCACCGGGGCTTCGAAGACGTCTCGACGTCGAAGAGGTAGATCGCCTGACCGGTCGAGTCGAACAGCATCTGCCCGAACTCGCTGCTCGACGCGACGATGCGGGTGCCTCGATCGGTGCCGCCGGACGTGGGGGATCTGGCCGGATCCTCGCTCGGAGACGGCGCCGTCTCGGTCGCGTCGACCGTGGCGCTGGGCGTCGAAACCGGGTCGTCCGCGTCCTGACCGGTCTCCTCACCGCACGCTGTCAGGACGGACAGCAGCAGCAGGACGGCGCAGCACCGGGACAGCATGCTGCAGAGTCTGCCAACGGCTCCCACATCACGCTCCTCCCTCGCCGCCACACCCGCAGCGACGACCCGCGTCGATCAGTCGCTGAGCCGCTCGCCCGTCGTGGTGTCGAAGACGTGGACGTGGCGAGGGTCCGTGGTCACGTGGATGACGTCACCCTTCGACACGGAGTCGCGCTCGGTCACGCGCACGATCACCGAGCTGGGCGCTCCCTCGACGTCGCTCGTGCCGTAGACGAACGCGTCGGCACCCAGCTCCTCGACCACGGTCACCTTGACGGGGAGACCGCCCGCCTCGGCCGACACCTGGCGCCAGGACTCCGGTCGCACTCCCACCGTGATCGAGCCCGACATGCGCGAGGCTGCGGCGGGGTCCACGGGCACGAGGTAGTCGCCGATGCGGGCCTGCCCGGACTCGTCGGCGCGGGCACTCAGCAGGTTCATCTGGGGCGAGCCGATGAAGCCGGCCACGAAGAGGTTGACGGGGCGGTCGTAGAGCCCCAGGGGTGTGTCGACCTGCTGGAGGACGCCGAGGTTCATCACCGCCACCCGGTCGCCCATGGTCATCGCCTCGACCTGGTCGTGGGTGACGTAGACCGTGGTGACGCCCAGGTCGGCCTGGAGCCTGGCGATGTCGGTGCGCGTCTGGACCCGCATCTTGGCGTCCAGGTTGGACAGCGGCTCGTCCATGCAGAAGACCTGCGGGTTGCGCACGATGGCGCGCCCCATGGCCACGCGCTGGCGCTGGCCGCCCGAGAGAGCCTTGGGCTTGCGGTCGAGGAACTCCTCGAGGCCGAGCATCCGGGCCGCCTCGGCCACCCGCGTGTCCCGCTCCGCCGAGGGCATCTTGGCCATCTTGAGCGAGAACGCCATGTTGTCGCGCACGGACATGTGCGGGTAGAGCGCGTAGTTCTGGAACACCATCGCGATGTCGCGGTCCTTGGGCGCCGCGTTGGTCACGTCGCGGTCGCCGATGAAGATGCTGCCCCGGTTGCACTCCTCGAGGCCCGCGAGCATCCGCAGGGTCGTCGACTTGCCGCAGCCCGACGGACCGACGAGCACCATGAACTCGCCGTCCTCGATCTCGAGGTCGAGCCCGGGCACGGCGGGCGAGTCAGCCCCCGGGTACCACCGCTGCGCCTTCTCGAAGGTCACTGTTGCCATGTGCAGTCCTTTCGCGTACGAACGCTCAACCCTTGGTCGAGCCGAGTGTCAGGCCGGAGACGAACTGCTTCTGCAGCGCGAAGAACACCACCAGCACCGGCAGGGCCACGATGACCGAGCCCGCCGCCACCAGGTTGGTGTCGGTGAAGAACTGGCCCCGGAGGTTGTTGAGCGCCGAGGTGATCGGGAGCTTGTCGCCTCGCTGGATGAGCACCGTCGCCCAGAAGAACTCGTTGTAGACCCAGGTGAACTGCAGGGTCGCCAACGCCGCGAGGGCCGGGCGCACGAGCGGCATGGTCAGCTGCCAGTACTGCCGCCACACGCCCGCGCCGTCCAGCTCGGCCGACTCGTAGATCTCGTGCGGCAGCGTCTTCATGTAGTTGCTCAGCACGAACACGCAGAACCCCATCTGGAAGGCCGTGTTGACCAGGATCAGCGCCCAGAAGCTGTTGAGCAACGAGCCCGAGTCACTCATGAACGTCGGTAGGGAGACCTCGCGGAACATCCGGAACACGGGGATCAGCAGCGCCTGCGGCGGCAGCAGGTTGGCCGCGAGGAAGACGCCCAGCATCGCGAGGTTGAACCGGAAGCTGAACCGCGCGAGCACGAACGCGACCATCGAGGACAACCACAGCGTGATCAGGACAGCCGGGATGGTGACGATGAGGGAGTTGCGCAGGTGCAGGCCGAAGTTCCCCTGGGACCAGGCCTGCTCGTAGTTGGCGGTGGTCCAGCCGCCGAAGGACAGGTAGCCGTTGGCCTGGGTGTACTCGTACTCGCGGAACGAGTTGAGCACCGCCCAGAACAGTGGGAAGAGCCAGAGGAGGGCGAGCACGGCGGTGATCACCGTGGCGATGACGCCGCGGTTGCGGCTCATCACCCCGCCCTCCTGCCTGGGGGGCGGCGCCGACTCGTGAGTGGCGACCGGGGCCTCGACGCTCATCGCTGACGCTCCTCACGGAAGACGTTCCGCAGATAGATGGTGATGAAGATCGAGGAGATCAGCATCATGATGACGGCCAGCGCCGACCCGAACCCGTAGCGGGTGGCCTCGCCGATGACGTTCTGCGCGACGAGTGCTCCGATGAGCTCCAGCCCGTTGCGGCCCTTGTTGATGACCCACACGATGTCGAAGGCGCGCAGCGACTCGATGACCACGATGACGACCACGATCATGTTGATCGGTCGCATCACCGGGAAGATCACGTGGAAGAAGGTGCGCACCTCACTCGCGCCGTCGACGGCCGCGGCCTCCCGCAGGGTGCTGTCCACGCCCTTCAGGCCCGCCAGGTAGAGCAGCATGACGTAGCCGGTGTGGCGCCAGGCGTTGGCCACCAGGACGGCCCACAGGTTGACGTCCGGGTCGCCGTACCAGTCGACCTCGGTGCCGAACACCTCGTTGATCAGGCCCTGGTCGCGGGAGTAGAAGAGCTGCCAGATGAAGCCGATGAGGGCCACGGACAGCACGACGGGCATGTAGAAGGCCGTCTGGTAGAACCGGCTGCCCCGCATCTCCCGGTCCAGCACCACCGCCAGCAGGATGCCCAGCAGCGTCGGGAACACGAAGAGGAAGGCCAACCAGATCAGGTTGTGCCGGATGGCCGGCCAGAACGGCGGGTAGATGGTGGCGATGTCCTGGTAGTTCTGGAATCCGACCCACTCGATCGTGTCGAGGTCGCCGAACCCGTTCCACGTGCCGAAGGACAGCGCGACCGAGCCCAGGGCCGGCACCCAGACCAGGCCGACCACCAGGACGATCGGGAGCGCGAGCATCGCGCCGATGACGAGCCGGTCGTGGCCGCCGAGCCTCTTCTCCCGACGCTGGGTCGGGGGCGCCGCAGACTCGTCGGTCTGCGGCGCCTCGTCAGTGGTCGCCATCGTCTCAGCCGAAGATCGAGGCGGCCTGCTCCTGGATGCTGGCCGTGACCCCGTCGATGTCGTCCGGGTTCTTCAGGAACTCCTGGATGGACGGGATCATCACCGTGTTGGCGAAGTCGGCGTTGGTGTCGCGGTCCATGAACTGCGCGATGTTGGCGGCCGCGCCCACGACCTCGGCCGACTTCTTCTGCAGGTCGCTGTACGTCGAGGTGCTCGCGCCCTCGTTGGCCGCGATGAAGGGGGCGTCCGCGCCGTTGTTGGCCGCGTCGGCCGCAACCGCGCTCCCGAGCCACTTGGCCATGGCCTTGCCACCCTCCTGGTTCTGGCCGCCGGCGGCGACGCAGAAGCCGTCGATGGGCGCGTCGAGCGCGTCGGAGCCGATGCTCGAGTCGAGCTCGGGGAAGGTGAAGAAGTCGAGGTCCTCGCCGTTCTCACCGAGGGCGTCCACGACGAAGGTGCCGAGCAGGTACATCCCGCACTCACCGTTGCCCATCGCGGTGGCCGCCTCCTGCCACGTGCGGCCCAGCGGGTCCTCCTGGTGGTAGGGCAGCAGCGTGCGCCACGTCTCGAAGACCTGCTTGACCTCGTCGCCGTCCCACGCCTCCTCGCCGGCCATCAGGCTCATGTGGAAGTCGAAGCCGTTGAGGCGCATGTTGAGGATGTCGAAGGTGCCCATCGCCGGCCACCCGTCCTTGTCGCCGAAGGCGAACGGGGTGACGCCCTTGCCCTGCATGTCGTCCATGAGGGCCATGAAGTCGTCGTTGGTCTCCGGCGGCGCCCAGCCGTTCTTGTCGAAGACCGACTTCCGGTAGAAGACCGCCCACGGGTAGTACTGGACGGGGACGAAGTACTGCTTGCCGTCGGGCGCGGTGGAGGCCTGCTTGAAGGAGTCGTTGAGCCCGTCGATGGGCCAGAGGTCACTCACGTCGGTGATGAGGCCCGCCTCGGCGAACTGGGCCATCCGGAAGCCGGCGAACCACGTGAACACGTCGTCCGGGCTGCCCTGGAGGTAGGTGTTGATGCTCTCCTGGAACGTGTTGTGGTCGACCGCGTTGAGCGAGACCTCGGTACCGGACTCCTCGGTGTAGGCGGCAGCCATGGCGGCGAGCCGGTCGTAGGCGGGACCAGCGCTCTCCGCCTCGTTGATGCCGAACTTGACGGTGGCTCCCTCGCCCGAGCCCCCTCCGGAGTCGTCCCCGCCGCAGGCGGCGAGCAGGCCACCGCTGCCGAGGGCCAGGCCGCTGAGGGCCATGCCGCGGAGGACGGAGCGGCGGCTGGCCGCCATGGTCGTCAGGGCGGAGCGGGGCACGGAGGTGCCACCGGGAAAACCGGTCGGGCGGGGTCGGGACACAACAGCCTCCTGGGGAACAGAATCAAACAGAGGTCGACAGCATGTGACGGTGACCACACCCTCGTCAAGGGTTTCAGGTCTCACTTTGGTCGCGATACCGACATTTTCAAACGAGAAGTTGCATCTCATCCGTTGACTTTCCGATGCGACGCTCGTCACAGTGGGCGCATGCCGACGTCGTTGCCTCCCCTCGCCCTCGGTGGCGACTACAACCCCGAGCAGTGGTCCCGTGAGGCGCAGGCCGAGGACCGGGCGCTGATGCGCGAGGCCGGGGTGGACCTGGTGACGCTCGGCGTCTTCTCGTGGGCCCTGCTCCAGCCCGCGCCGGACCGCTGGGACTTCGGGTGGCTCGACGAGCAGATGGACGAGCTGCACGCCGCCGGGATCCGCGTCGACCTGGCCACGGCGACCGCGTCTCCCCCGCCCTGGCTCGCCCGCCTGCACCCGGAGATGCTGCCGGTGACCCAGGACGGGCGCACCCTGTGGCCGGGTGGCCGGCAGGCGTTCTGCCCGAGCTCCCCCGTCTACCGCGAGCACGCCCTGGCGCTGTGCCGCGCGATGGCCGAGCGGTACGCCGGGCACCCCGCCCTGGCGCTGTGGCACGTGTCCAACGAGATCGGCTGCCACAACGCGCGCTGCTACTGCGACGTCAGCGCGGCGGCGTTCCGCGACTGGCTGCGGGCGCGCTACCAGGACATCGAGGGGCTCAACGAGGCGTGGGGCACGGCGTTCTGGTCCCAGCACTACGGCGACTTCGAGGAGGTCCTCCCGCCCCGCGTGGCGCCGGCCTTCCCCAACCCGACCCAGCAGCTCGACTTCATGCGCTTCTCCTCGGACCAGCTGCTCGACAACTTCGTCGTCGAGCGCGACGTGCTGCACGAGGTGTCGCCCGGCGTGCCGGTGACGACCAACTTCATGGTGATGCGCCAGACCTCCGAGATGGACTACCTGCGGTGGGGCCGCGAGGTGGACGTCGTCTCCAACGACCACTACCTGATGGCCGCCGACCCCCACGCCCACCGCGAGCTCGCCTTCAGCGCCGACCTCACCCGCGGCACCGCCGGCGGCGCACCCTGGCTGCTGATGGAGCACTCGACGAGCGCGGTCAACTGGCAGCCGCGCAACCGCGCCAAGGCACCGGGCGAGACGATCCGCTCCAGCCTGGCCCACGTGGCCCACGGCGCCGACGCCGTCCTCTTCTTCCAGTGGCGGGCCTCCCGCGCCGGCGCGGAGAAGTTCCACTCGGCGCTGCTCCCCCACGCCGGCACCGACTCCCGGCTGTGGCGCGAGGTCACGGAGCTCTCCCGGGTCCTCGACGCCGTCGAGGAGGTGACCGGGAGCGGTGCCGACAACCGGGCAGCGATCCTCTACGACTGGGAGGCGTGGTGGGGGTGCGAGCTCGACTCGCACCCCAGCATCGACGTGTCCTACCGGGACCGGGCCGAGGACTTCCACCGCTCCCTGTCGGCCGCCGGGATCGGCGTCGACGTCGTGCACCCGGGCGACGACCTCTCGTCGTACCGCCTGGTCGTGGTGCCCACCCTCTACCTCGTCACGGACGAGACGGCGGCGGCCGTGGCGGCGGCCGCCGAGGCCGGGGCGACCGTGGTCGTCACCTACTTCAGCGGCATCGTCGACCAGCACGACCACGTGCGGCTCGGTGGCTATCCCGGTGCCTTCCGCGAGCTGCTCGGCGTACGCACCACGGAGTTCCTGCCCCTCCTCGAGGGGGAGACGGTGCGGGTGGAGGGTCTCGGCGCGACGAGCGTGTCCGCCGACGTGTGGACCGAGGAGCTGGAGCTGGCCGGGGCGGAGCCCGTGGCCCACCACGCCGACGGCCCGGCGCGCGGCCGCCCGGCCGTCACGCGTCGCGCGGTGGGCGACGGGGCGGCGTGGTACGTCGCCACGAGGCTCGACACCGACGGCACCGACCTGCTCGTCGGGCGCCTGCTCGACGAGCTCGGGCTCGACCGGCTGCCGGGGGCCGCGCGGGACGTGGAGGTCACGCGTCGGGTGGGAGCGGACGCGTCCTGGCTGTTCGTGATCAACCACGGCTGCGAGGACGCCCCCGTGCCCGTCACCGGGACCGAGCTGGTGTCCGGCCGGACCGTGGCCGACGACCTGGTCGTGCCGGCCGGCGGCGTCGCCGTCGTACGCGAAGCGGGGCGCTGATGCTGGCCGCACAGCGCCGCAGCCGCATCCTCGCGGAGCTCAACCGGGACGGCACCGTACGGGTCACCGACCTGGTGGACCTCTTGGGCGTCTCGGACATGACCGTCCGCCGCGACCTCGTCGCCCTGCACCGCGAGGGACTCCTCGAGAAGGTGCACGGAGGTGCCCTGGCGGTGGCCGAGCCGTCCTCCTCCGAGCCGGGCTTCGCCGCCAAGTCGGTCCAGCGCCGCCTCGAGAAGGAGGCCATCGCCGCCCGGGCCGCCCAGCTCGTGCACGAGGGCATGGCCATCGCCGTGTCGGCGGGGACGACCACCCACGCCCTCACCGAGCACCTGGCACGGATCCCGCACCTCACCGTGGTCACCAACTCCATCTGGGTGGCCGACGTGCTGCACCGCGCGGGTGACAGCACCACCTCGGTCCTCCTCACGGGTGGCCTGCGCACCCCTTCCGACGCCCTCGTCGGGCCCGTCGCCGTCTCCTCGTTGCGCAGCCTGCACGTCGACGCCTTCTTCATGGGGGTGCACGGCATGGACGTGCGTGCCGGCTTCAGCACCCCCAACCTGCTCGAGTCCGAGACCAACCGCGCGATGATCGAGCGCTCCCGGCGGCTGATCGTCTGCGCCGACTCCAGCAAGTGGGGCGTGGTCGGGCTCAGCAGCATCGCCGCGCTGTCCGACGCCTCGGTCCTGGTCACCGACTCCCGGCTCTCCGCGCAGGCAGGCGGCATCCTGGCCGACCACGTCGGCGAGCTCATCCTGGTCGACGTCGACGACGACCTCGACCACGTGGACGACCTGGCCTCCGAGTCGTCCCGGGACGCCTGAGCGATGCGCGACGACAGCTCGACGGCGACCGTCCACCTGCGCCGGGCCGGGGTGAGCCTGTTCGTCGCCCCCGACGACGACGGCGTCCCCGTGGTGGTCCACTGGGGCGCCGACCTCGGCGACCTCGACGACGCGGCCCTCCGAGACCTGGTCGCTGCCCGCCGGCCGGGTATCCCGCACTCCGCCTTCAACACCGCGCGGCGTACGGGCCTGGTCCCCGACCCCACCCGTGGCTTCTCCGGCACCCCGGTCCTCGAGGGCCACCGGGTCGGGGGTCCGGCCGCGGCGGCGACACCCCGTCCGACCGACTGGTCCGCCCGGGTCGAGGACCCCGTGCACGGGGATGCGACGGCGAGGTTCACCGGGACCGACGACGAGGCGGGCTGGGTGGTCGCCGTCGACCTGGGGCTCAGCGAGGCCGGGCTCGTCAGGATGAGGACCTCGGTGACCAACACCCTCGACGGCACCCTCCACCTCGCCGCCGCTCGCACCGCTCTCCCCGTCGGCCCCGCGGCGACCGAGCTGCTCGACCTCACCGGACGGTGGTGCAAGGAGCGCAGCCCGCAGCGGCACCCGTGGGTCCAGGGCACCCACCGCCGCGACGCCCGCCACGGCCGCACCGGGCACGACGCGACCCTGCTCATGGTCGCCGGCACTCCCGGCTTCGACTTCTCACGCGGCGAGGTGTGGTCGGTGCACACCGCCTGGAGCGGCAACCACACGACGTACGCCGAGCGCACGCCGGAGGGCGACTGCCTGCTCGGCGGCGGCGAGCTGCTGGCGCCCGGCGAGGTCTCCCTCGCCCCGGGCGAGACCTACCGCGGCCCGTGGATGCTGGGCTCCTGGTCCGATGCGGGGCTCGACCCGATGAGCCACCGCCTGCACGCGCACCTGAGGGCGCACGCACCGCACCCGGCGCACGAGGCCCCGGTCGTCGCCAACACGTGGGAGGCCGTCTACTTCGACCACTCCCTGGACCGCCTCACCGCGTTGGCCGACGTCGCCGCCTCGGTCGGGATCGACCGCTTCGTCCTCGACGACGGCTGGTTCCGCGGACGCCGCCGCGACACGGCCGGGCTGGGCGACTGGACCGTCGACACCGACGTGTGGCCCGAGGGCCTGCACCCGCTCGTCGACCACGTGCGCGGGCTCGGCATGCAGTTCGGCCTCTGGGTGGAGCCCGAGATGGTCAACGTCGACTCCGACACCGCCCGGGCCCATCCCGAGCGCGTCCTCCGCGGCCGCCACGACCTGCCGCTGGAGTGGAGGACGCAGCAGGTGCTGGACCTGCAGGACGAGGGGGCGTACGCACAGGTGCGCGACAGCCTCGTGGCCCTCGTGGACGAGTACGCCATCGACTACCTCAAGTGGGACCACAACCGCGACCTCACCGACGCCACCCACGGTGGCGTGCCGGCGGTGCACGGGCAGACCCTCGCCGCCTACGGGCTGCTCGACGAGCTGCGGGCAGCGCACCCCGAGCTCGAGATCGAGTCGTGCGCCTCCGGCGGCGGGCGGGTGGACGCCGAGGTCCTGACCCGCACCGACCGGATCTGGCCGAGCGACACCATCGACCCGCTCGAGCGCCAGCACCTCCAACGCTGGACGTCGCTGCTCGTGCCGCCCGAGCTCATCGGCTCGCACGTCGGCGGACCCGTCGCGCACACCACCGGACGCACCCACCGGCTCGGCTACCGGGCCGCGACCGCACTGCTCTACTCGTTCGGCACCGAGTGGGACCTCACCGGCCTCGACGCGGGGACACGCGACGAGCTGCGGCGCTGGATCGCGCTGCACAAGCGGGTCCGCCCGCTGGTCTCCGGCGGCACCCTGGTCCACCCCGACCACCCGGACCCGGCGGTGCTGGTCACCGGGCTCGTCGCCGCGGACCGCTCCGAGGCGTGGTACGTCGTGAGCACCGTGGCCGCGACCGCCACCCAGCACCCCGCGCCGCTGCGCCTGACGGGGCTCGACCCCGACCGGTCCTACCGGCTCACCGACGAGACGGCGACCGCGGACCAGCACGCCGCGGACCTGTCGCCCTGGTGGGCTGCGGGCGCCGGGCTGGTCGTGGGCGGACGCGCGCTCGCCGGCGCGGGTGTCAGCCTGCCCGCGATGTCCCCCGAGACCGCGCTGGTGCTGCACGTCCGAGACGAGTCGCGGGCCTGAGCCGGACCCGTCCAGTCGACCTCAGGTCGGGACGGCGGTGACCACGAGGTTCTGCTGGTAGCCGCCGGCCTCCGGCAGGTAGGGGCCGGTGCAGGTGACGAGGCGCAAGCGCTCCGGCCCGGTGCGGGCGAAGACGGCGGCGGGCAGCGCCTGCTGGTCGAACCTCTCGATGCTGTCCACCCGGTAGGTCCGGACCTCACCCGGCCCCGTGACCACCTGCACCACGGTCCCGACCTCGACGGCCTGCAGGGCGACGAGCGGCCCCACCCCGAACCGGCGGGAGTCGACGTGCCCCGCCAGCACCACCGACCCGTCGTCCCCCGGGGAGGGACCGAACCGGTACCAGCCCAGCACGCGCGGGTCGTCGGGCAGGCGCATCTGCCGGTCCCCGCCCACGCCCACCGGTCGCACGTCGGCGTCCAGGCCGAGGGCGGGCACGCGCACGCGGAGAGGAGCAGCCGTACGACGCGTGGCGAGGGCGGAGAGGGAGGCGTCGGCGCGCTGGACGGGGGCCCGCACCGGTCGGCTTGATGGCTCGACGCGCCCACCTCCCCCCGCGCTCGAGGGTCCTGCGGACGGCGCCGACAGCGCGGCCTCGCCCCGGACCTCCCGGACCTCGACGAGCTCGCCACCCCGGGTGAGGACGACGAGGCTGAGCAGGAGCCCGGAGGTCGCGGCGGTCGCCACGGCCCACCAGGTGCTCCTGCCCAGCCTCGTCATGGTGTGTCTCTCCCGATCCGGTCGCTCAGCGTCGGGTGCGTGCCGGGGCGAGCCGGCCACCTGCGACAGCGAGGGCCAGGAGCGACGCGGCGCCGAGGCCGAAGGCCCACAGCGGGGCACCGCCACCGGCAGCAGCAGCGCCGGTCTCACCGCCGGGGACCCCCGACGGGGCCGAGTGCAGCCCGTCGATGGTCTGCACGGCGAGGTCGAGGTTGCCGTCCGCCGCCGATCCCCAGGCGTAGACGATCGTGGAGGTCCCCTCCGCGAGCTCGACGTCGGCGGGGCCGAGCACGGCCTCGCTCTCCCCGGCCAGCGTGACGTCGGCCGAGTAGCTGCCTGCGGGGACGTCACCGGTCGCCTCGTCAGGGTTGGCCAGGCCGGGGAACAGCACCTCGCCGTCCGCCCGGACGTCCACCGCCGGCGCGGCGGCGGTGTGCCTCACGACCAGCCGGGCCTGGCCCGCCTCGGTCGCCGAGACGTCGTTGACGAACGGCGTCAGTACGGGGTTGCCGTCGGCGTCGAGGTGGGCCACCACGGTGGCGTTGGCGCCGGCCGGCACCTCCACTCCCTGCGCCTCGATGGCCGGGTCGGCGTTGTCGGGGTTGTCGCCGTCGGCGAAGACCTGGAGGTCGTAGGTGCCCGCAGGCAGGGTCAGCGGGTCGGTGAGGGTCCCGGGGGCGAAGTCGGGGATGAGCTCCTCGCCGTTCGCGTAGACGTCCACCGTCAGGCCCGGTACGGCGTGCAGCACCGAGACCGTCGCCTCGGCCTGCGCGGCCGAGGCCGGCGCGGTCATGGCGGCCGGGAGGGTGACCAGCGCTGCGGCCGAGAGCAGGGCAACAGTTCTCTTCATCGGACTGTCCTTTCGTGGGGGTGATGTGCACCACGTTCGGAACAGCCCCGGCGCCCGGATTTGGAATCTAGACAAAAACTTCGACAACTTGTCGAAGTCGCCGTATGGACCCACTCCGGCGCCCGCTCGGCGCGCCTCCGCCGGCCGGCGTACGGATCGCACTAGAAACGTGCCCAGGCCCCGCCACGTATGAGGTAGCGGGGCCGCACGCGTGCCGTGACAGCAACGAAGGCCCACCAGGTATGAGCTGGTGGGCCTTCGTGTCTTCCGGACCGGAGTCCTTCCGACACCTCAGTTCTACGCCTGCGGGGTGCCCGGCGCAAGGGACCTTCGGCCCCACCGGGGCGGGGCGCTAGCGTCGTGGCGTGATCACCGACCTCGTCCTCGGCACCATGTACTTCGGCACCCGCACCGACCGGGCCACGTCCTTCGCCCTGCTCGACCGCTTCGTCGAGGCCGGGGGCACCACCCTCGACACCGCCAACTGCTACGCCTTCTGGGTCAGCGGGACCGGTCACGGAGGGCAGAGCGAGGCGCTCATCGGCGAGTGGCTGCGGGCCAACCCGGGCCTGCGCGAGCGGCTCACCCTCGCGACCAAGGTGGGCGTCGAGCCGCTGGACGGTGGCGGCGTGGAGGGCCTGGGCGCCGAGACCGTACGCCGGGAGGCCGGCCGCAGCCTGGAGCGCCTGGGGGTCGACCGCATCGACCTCTACTGGGCGCACGGTGAGGACCGTCGTACGCCGATCGAGGAGACCACCGACGCCCTGGGCGAGCTCGTCACCACCGGCACCGTCGGTCGCGTCGGCATCTCCAACCACCCCACCTGGCTGGTCGAGCGCTCCCGCACCCACGCCCGGGCACGCGGCCTCGAGCCCGCGAGCGCGCTGCAGCTGACCACGTCGTACGTCGAGCCGCGGCCCGGCGCCGCGGTCGAGGGCAAGGACCACCGGTTCGGCTGGGTCACCGACGAGACGATCGACTACCTCGAGCGCAACGACGGCATCGAGCTGTGGGCCTACAGCCCGCTGGTGCAGGGCAGCTTCGACCGCGACGACCGCCCGTTCCCGCAGGCCTACGACCACCCCGGGACCACGGCCCGGCTCGCGGCGCTCACCGAGGTGGCCGCCGAGCTCGAGGTGGCCCGCAGCCAGGTCGTGCTGGCCTGGCTCCTGCACCGCTCGCCGCAGGTGCGCCCCATCGTCGGGGTCAGCTCCCTCGAGCAGCTCGAGCCGGCCCTCGCCGCAGCGGAGCTGGACCTCGACGCCACGACCATGGCCCGCCTGGATCAGCCTGCGTAGGCGTCGATCTCGCCGAGGATCCGCGCCTGCACGTCCTCCGGGGCGAAGGACGCCCGCACGGCCGAGCGTGCGAGGTCGGCGACGCCGTCCTCGTCGAGGCCCAGCAGGTCGGCCGCGACGCCGTACTCGCCGTTGAGCGTCGTGCCGAACATCGGCGGGTCGTCGGAGTTGATCGTGACCGGCACACCGGCCTCGACGAACGTCCGCAGCGGGTGCTCGTCCATCGTCGCGACGGCGCGGGTGGCGATGTTGGAGGTCGGGCAGACCTCGAGCACGATCCCCGCGTCGGCGAGGTGCTCCAGCAGCTCCGGGTCGGCCGCCGACGACGTGCCGTGGCCGATCCGCTCCGCGCCCAGGAGGCGGACGGCGTCCCACACCGTCTCGGGGCCGGTGGTCTCCCCCGCGTGCGGGACCGAGCGCAGGCCCGCGGCCCGGGCGGCGTCGAAGTGCGGCTGGAACTGCGGTCGGGGCACCCCGATCTCGGGACCGCCGAGGCCGAAGCCGACCAGGGCGTCCGGGGCGTGGTCGAGGGCGTAGGACAACGTGGCCTCCGCAGCCGGGATCCCGCTCTCGCCGGGGATGTCGTAGATCCAGCGCATCACCAGCCCAAAGTCGCGCTCGGCGGCCAGCCGGGCGTCCTCGATGGCCTCGGTGTAGGCCTCGATCGGGATGCCCCGCACGACCGAGGTGTACGGCGTGCAGGTCAGCTCGGCGTACCGGAGCCTCTGCTCGACCGACATGTCACGGGCCACCTCGTAGGTCAGCATCCGCACGTCCTCGGGGGTGCGGATGAGGTCGACCACGGACAGGTAGACGTCGATGAAGTGCGCGAAGTCGCGGAAGGCGAAGAACTCCCGCAGCTCGTCCGGGTCGGTCGGCACCCCGGCGGCGGGGTGGCGCTCCGCCAGCTCGGCGACGATCCGCGGCGAGGCGGACCCGACGTGGTGGACGTGCAGCTCGGCCTTGGGCAGGCCGGCGATGAAGTCGGTCAGGATCACGCCGGGGAGTCTCGCAGCGCCCCGCGGCGGGACCCGAATCGCCGCAGGGGTTTCGAGGCTCGCTCCGCTCGCACCTCAACCAGCGAGTGGCTCCGCTCGCACCTCAACCAGCGAGCGTCACTGCAGGCCGGCCTCCAGGTTGGCCGCGACCTCGCCGATGGTCGAACCGGGGACCGGCTCACCGTCGAGCAGGACGGTCGGGGTGCCGTTGACGCCCGCCTCGGAGGCCGCGCCGGTGGCGTTGTCGACCCATCCCTCGAAGGTGCCCTCCTCGATGCCCGTCCGGACGGCCTCCTCGGACGCGCCGGCCTCGACCGCCTTGTCGATGAACCAGTCGCTGTCAGGGAAGTCGTCGGCGTCCTCGGCCGGCTGGTCGGCGTACACCAGGTCGTGGAAGGTCTTCGCGACCTCCGGCCCCTCGGCGTCGAGGACGACGGCGAAGGCGTTGGCCGCGTCCATCGAGAAGTCACCGAAGCGGCTCAGGAAGTTGACCGGGCGGAACTCGACCCGGGCGCGCCCCTCCTCGACGGCGGAGGTCAGGGCCTCTCCGGCCTCGGCCTCCAGCACGCCGCACACGGGGCACAGGAAGTCCTCGTAGATCACGACCTCGTGGGTCGCACCGGCGTCACCGACGGCCACGCCGTACGCCGCCGTCGCGCCGGCGGGGGCCGCGGCGTCGTTGCCGGTGGAGTCGCGCTGGCTCTGGATGAAGAACCCGCCGCCGATGATGATGACGATGCCGGCGACCACCGCCCCGATCGTCAGGATGCGGCGCAGCCGCTCCTGGCGCTCCCGCTCCGCCTTCAGGGCAGCCGCCCGGGCGGCGCGCTCAGCGGCCTTGTTGCGCTTCGACATCGATGTCCCTCTCCAGTGTGTCCGTGTCTGTCAGGTCCCCCGACCGGGTCGGGGAGATGAGCGAGTCCAGCGACCATCGGGTCCGCGGGCGTACGACGAGCCACAGCGACGCCAGCAGCAGGCCGACGTCGCGGGCGATCTCGCCGGGGTACTTGGCCGAGGCGCCGTCGAGCTGGCCGCCGCCGCCGAAGCAGCCGCAGTCGATCTCCAGCCCGCGGGCCCACGCCGACGCGATCCCGATGATGAAGGCCACGAAGAGCACCACCGACACCACAGCCATCGCCCGGGTCAGCAGACCCAGCACGAGACAGAGACCGACGACGACCTCGAGGATCGGCAACGCGTAGCCGACGGTCGGCACGATCGACTCGGGCAGCAGGTCGTAGGCACGCACGGCGCGCACGCTCTCCGCGGGATCGGGGAGCTTGAGCATCCCGGCGACGATCCACACGCCTCCCGTCACCAGCCGTGCGGCGAGCCCGATCCAGTCCTTCACGGCCCCGAGCCTAGGCGGCGTGCCTGAACCGTGCCTGAGAGCGAGCGCCGCGGGTGGGCCTGAGTAGTGTGACTGCCTGTGAACGAGCGACTGGTGTGGATCGACTGTGAGATGACCGGCCTCGACCTCGGGGCCGATGCCCTGATCGAGGTCGCGGCCCTGGTCACGGACTTCGACCTCAACGTGCTGGGTGAGGGCATCGACGTCATCATCAAGCCGCCCGCCGAGGCCATGGACCAGATGGTGGAGTTCGTCCGCTCCATGCACATCACCTCGGGCCTCATCGACGAGCTCGACTCCGGGCTCACGATGGCCGACGCCGAGGAGCAGGTGCTGGCCTACATCAAGGAGCACTGCCCCGACGGCAGCAGGCCGCCCCTGGGTGGCAACACCGTCGCCACCGACCGCTCCTTCCTCGCCCGCGACATGCCGACCCTCGAGGGGTTCCTGCACTACCGCAACGTCGACGTCTCCTCGATCAAGGAGCTCGCCCGGCGCTGGTACCCGCGCACCTACTTCGCCGCCCCCGCCAAGCGCGGCAACCACCGGGCGCTCGCCGACATCCAGGAGAGCATCGAGGAGCTGCGCTACTACCGGGAGGCGGTCTTCGTCCCGCAGCCCGGCCTGGACAGCGTCGGCGCCCGTGAGATCGCGGCGCGCCACGCGGGCTCGATCACCGGGCTCACGGGGGACTCCCCCGATTCCGGCCCGGCCACCTGATTGCCCTACACTTCTCATCGATCTCGCCGGTCGGATTCACGGCGGGGATCATGGTGGGTATAGCTCAGCTGGTAGAGCGCCGCCTTGTGGTGGCGGATGTCGCGGGTTCAAGTCCCGTTACTCACCCAAAGTGAACCCCCAGTTCGGCCCACATAAAGGTCGGGCTGGGGGTTTCTGCTATGCACAGACGATACACATGGG
>NZ_PZYY01000012.1 GCF_003047265.1 Nocardioides terrigena
CGGGAGTCACAGAAGTCGCAAAGCGCTCCAACATCCCGGCCCGTCCCTACCAGCATACGAACCACTCACGTGGCTTGAAGTTCCTTAGGAACTCATCGCTCGTCGAGCTCGAGATCCCCTGTGGACAGCGTCCGGACCGCTGCTCCTCAGCCCAGGAACGGCCTCATCTCGACCCGGCGGTGGCAGGCCTCTGAGCCGGCCGCGGCGATGGCGAGCGCCGCTTCGCGATCGGCGGCCTCGATGACCCAGAAGCCGCCGAGGTACTCCTTGGACTCCAGGAACGGACCGTCGGTGACGATGGCCCGACCACCACGGTTGTCGAGGACGGTGGCCGTGTCGGGCGCCGCGAGGCCGCCGGCGAAGACCCAGTGGCCATCGGCCCTGAGCCGGTCGTTGAACGCGTCGATGGCGGCCATCTCGGTGCCGGTGGCGGACTCGGTGCTGTCGTCGATCACGGAAATCAGGAACTGCATCGCGAATCATCTCCTGTGACGGGGGCGCCCCTGCTGGACGCCCGCTCACCCTTGCCACGAACGGGCTCGCCCCGATCCGACACCGGACGCCACACGGCTTTCAAGACAGCACCGCGTTCCAGCAGGTCAGCGCCTCCCCGGCCGCGGGAGCTCGGGGACCGGCCGCCGGCAGCCGTTGCCCCGGCAGTCCTCGAGCCGGTCGCGCAGGAGCCCGGTGAGCTGCCGCCGGATCCGCTGGTAGCGCGGGTCCGCGTGGACGTTGGTGAGCTGGTAGGGGTCCCGGCGCCGGTCGTAGAGCTCGCGGAGCCGCGGCTTCTTCCAGCGGACCAGCGTGTAGCGGTCGGTCCGCACCCCGCGGAACGTCCACGCCCGCGCCTTCACCTTGCCCTTGGACCCGGCCTGGAGCAGCAGCGCCCGGTCGGGCTGCGGCCGGTCGGCGACGGCGTACGGCAGCAGGCTCGCCCCGTCCGTACGCCGCATCGGCCGCGCGCCGGCGAGCTCGGCGATGGTGGGGGCGAGGTCGATCATGGCGACGGTCTGCGTCCGGCGCTGGCCGGCCGGGATGCCGGGACCCCGCATCAGCAGGGGCACGCGGACGGCCTCCTCGTAGGGCACGTTCTTGCCGACCAGCCGGTGCTCGCCGAAGAGGTAGCCGTTGTCGGACGTGAACATCAGCACGGTGTTCTCCAGCTCGCCCGTCCGGTCGAGCTCCTCGACGATCCCGGCGACGGCCTCGTCGAGCGCGGCCAGGGCACGGATCCGCTGGGTGAAGAGCCGCTGGGCGTCGGTCCGCGAGCGCGCGGGCGCGGACGTGCCGCGGGCCTTCGCCCAGGCCCCGCGCTTGTTGAAGGAGGGCGAGTCGAGGGCCGGGAGGCGGACGTCGCCGAGGATGTCGGCATGCCGCTCCGCCGCCGGCGGCGGGCCCGAGCAGTCGGGCTGCGGGTTGCCCTGGCAGGTGCCGTGCGGAGCGAGAAAGCTGGACCACAGGAAGAACGGCTGGTCACCGGCGCTGAGGTCGCGGACGAGCTGGCGGGACTGCTGGGCGACCTCGTCTGTGTGGTAGGCCTCGGGGCCGAAGCGCACGAGCTCGCCGTCGGCGTACTGCAGGAACGAGTGGTAGTCGGAGAGCACCCCGATGATCGGCCGCCACCGGTCCCAGCCGGGCTCGATCCCGTCGGTCTCGTCGTACCCGTGCAGGTACTTGCCGACGAAGCCGGTCTCGTAACCGGCCCGCTGCAACCACACCGGCAGTGCCGTCGACGGGTCGAAGCCCTCGTGGCCGCCCCACGGCGGCCCGTTGGTGCGGACGCCGTTGTTGTGGGCGTACTGCCCGGACAGGATCTGCGCCCGCGAGGGGCAGCAGTTGGGGTGCGGGGCGACCATGTCGGAGAAGGTCACGCCGGCCCGGCCGAGCAGGCGTCGGGTCCGCGGCATCCAGCGCAGCTCGACGGCGGTCTGGTCGTCGGAGGTGATCAGCACGATGTTGGGCGGTCGCGGGTCCGCCCGCTGCGACGAGGCCAGCTCGACGCTCGCGAGCGTGCCCGTCGTCGCCAGCACGAGGGCAGCGGTCATCAGGACGAGGTGGTGGGTGGGTCTCACGCGGGGTATGACAGCACGCCGACGGAGTTGGTTGTCGCCCCCGTGCGGCGTGTTCCCGCGTCAGAAGGCGGAGGGGACGAACGTCTGCTCGTACATCGGGGTCCGGACGTAGGGGATGTCCCTCACCGCGGGCAGCACGACGGGGTCGGGCGCCACGTCCTCGTAGTCGAACTGGTCGAGCAGGTGGGTGATGCAGTTGAGCCGGGCCGCCTTCTTGTCGTCGGACGGGACGACGTACCACGGGGCCTGCTTGATGTCGGTGTACTGGAAGGTGACGTCCTTGGCCTCGGAGTAGCGGACGTAGAGCTCGCGCTCGGCGAGGTCCATGTCGGACAGCTTCCAGCGCTTGAGGGGCTCGGCGTTGCGCGCCTCGAAGCGCCGCTGCTGCTCCTCGGCGCTGACGGAGAACCAGTACTTCAGGACCACGATCCCCGACCTGACGAGCATCCGCTCGAACTCGGGACAGCTGCGCAGGAACTCCTGGTGCTGGTCCTCGGTGCAGAACTCCATCACCCACTCGACGTTCGAGCGGTTGTACCAGCTCCGGTCGAACAGGACCATCTCCCCCGCGGCGGGCAGGTGCTCGACGTAGCGCTGGAAGTACCACTGGGTGCGCTCGCGGTCGGTGGGCTTGGGCAGTGCGACGATCCGCACCGTGCGCGGGCTGGTGCGCTCGGTGATCCGCTTGATGACCCCGCCCTTGCCGGCCGAGCCGCGGCCCTCGAAGATCACCAGCACCTTGAGGCCCTGGGACTGGATCCAGTACTGCAGGAGCACCAGCTGCTCCTGCAGGCGCTCCATCTCGGCGTCGTAGACGGACGACCGCAGGCGGCCGGACGGCTTGTAGCGCGTGGAGTCGGTGCGGTCGGGCGGGGTGTGACGCTTGGTCATGGTGTCTCCTGTCCGCGCTCATCGTCGCGGGGCGACGGCCACCGGGCAAGGGCCTGTCCGAACGCGACCGGGATCAGTCGTCGGCGAGGTAGGGGTCGCACCACGCACTGATGATGCGGGCCGCCCTCTTGGCCTGGTTGCGGCCGGTGAGCAGGTGGTCGGCGCCCTCGAGCGAGACGAAGCTCCGCGGGTGCCGCGCCGCCCGAAAGATCTCGCTCGCGTTGGCGATGCCGACGGTGTTGTCGGTCGGGGAGTGCATCACCAGGAGCGCCCGCCGCAGCGTCCTGATCTGCTCGTGGAGGTCGGCGGCGCGCACGTCCTCGACGAAGTGCCGGCGCAGGGTGAGTGCCTTGCCGCCGACGGGGAACGGTGCCTCGCCGTCCTCCATGATCCGCTCCAGCAGCGCGTCGTAGTGGTGCTCCACGTGGGAGGGGTCGTACGGCGCGCCGACGCTCGCCACGGCCCGCACGCCCTCGACCTCGTGCGCGGCCGCGATCACCGCGGCACCGCCGAACGAGTGGCCGACCAGGAGCCGCACCTCGCGGCCCGCGTCGTTCATGAAGCGCACCGCCTGCGCGGTGTCGGCGATCTTGTGCGAGAAGGACCCGTCGCCCCAGTCGCCCTCGGAGTGACCGAGGCCCAGGTTGTCGAAGCGGAGCATCCCGATGCCCTCGGCGGCGAGCTGCTTGCACATGCGGTTGGCCGCGGGACAGTCCTTGCCCAGCGTGAAGCCGTGGGAGAATACGCCCCAGCCGCGGACCTGGCCCTCGGGGTGGTCGAGGAGGCCGGCCAGGCGCGGGCCGCTCGTGCTGGGGAACCAGACCTTCTCGCTCACGACAGCCGCTCCACGAGGGCCCGGCCCAGGTCGCGGCCGGACAGCCACGCGGTCTCCACCTTGGGCGACGCGCCCCAGCCGTCCCCGCACGCCCCGACGAGCCCGCCGGGGCCGTCGACCAGCGCATGGGTGGCGGTCCGCTCCCCCACCGGTCGGGCAAAGGTCCAGCGGTGCACGTGCACCTCGTCCGGCTCGGGCAACGACATCAGCGACCGCAGCGCGGCCACCAGCTCGGGACCGGCGGCGGCCGGGTCCTCCAGGTGCCGACCGGCGAAGTCCGGGGTCGAGTGCACGACCAGCACCGGGGCGTCGTCACCCCGTCGCCGTCCGTCGTCGGCCACCCACGCCACGACCGGGTGGTCGTTGACGAACGCGCCGTCGAAGCGGCCCGTCGGGCTGACGTGGTCCCAGCTGCGCTCGGCCCACGTGGCCGCCATGGCCAGCACCGGCTCGAACTCGCGGTCGAGCCGGGCCGCGAGCGGGTGGTCGTCACCGACGAGGCGGCGGGCCTGCGGGTCGGGCATGGCCAGCACGACGGCGGCACCGTCGAGCGCGTCGACGTCCGCGACGTCGTGCCGCTCGATCTCCAGGCCCGCCGCCAGGTCCTCGACCAGCGACCGCAGGCCACCGGGTGCACCCCATCGCAGTGGACCGGTCTTGGCGACCGGGTCGCCGTCTCCGATCGCGCAGAACGTGTCGGTCCACGGCCGGGCGAGCCCGCGCTCGCGCCAGCCCTCCACCACCGCGAGGAAGTCGTCGTCGGAGGTCGTGAGGTACGACGCGCCGAGGTCGACCGGGCGGTCCCACAGCCGGCGCGAGGCCATCCGGCCACCGGGCTTCCGGCCGCGGTCGAGGACCCGGACGGGCACCCCGGCCGCCCGCAGCTCGCGGGCGCACGCCACCCCGGACAGCCCGGCACCGACGACCACGACCCCCGGGGCACCCTCGCTCGCACTCACGGCGCCATCATCCCCCGGCGAGCACCGCGACCGTCGCGGCGACCGCTCCGAGGACGGCGAACGCACAGCGCCACCGGTCGGCCACGAGCAGCCGCGCCACGAGCACGTCGTCGCGGTCGGCGAGGCGACCGTGGACCGGCGCGGCCGCCAGGGCGGTCGTGGCCAGCGCCAGGCCGGTCAGGGCGAGCGCCAGCCACCCGGGGAGGTCGGGCCCCGAGGCCACCAGGAGCCCCCCGGTGACCAGCACGGCGAGGTAGAGCACGCCCACGAGCGGGGCGATGGTCCGCGAGTGCCGAGCGTGCGCGGCGCGCCACTCCTCGCTCGACCGACGGGCCAGCACCGGGTAGACGAGGAGGGTGACCGTCAGCTGGAAGCCCGCGTGCCAGGCCGTCGCGACGGCGAAGGCGACGACCGCGCTCACCGCAGTGCCGCGAGCACGGCCTCCGCGGCGCGCTGCCCGCTGACCAGCGCGCCCTGGATCGAGCCGGTGTCGCGGTGGTCGCCGCACACCACCAGCTCGCCCACCTGCACGGGACGCGTGGCGGAGTACGGCGCGGGCTGGGCCGGCAGCGCGTCGGGCACCTCGTGCCGCGCGACCACCTCCCACCGGGTCGGGTCGACTCCCAGCAGGTCGCCGGCGTGCCGGCGCACCACCGCCTCGTCGGTCACCCGCCCCGGCCCGAGGAGGGCCGAGCCCTGCACGAGGTGACGGCCCGGGGGTGCGTAGGACGGCGCCGCCCGGGAGACGACCGCCGCGTCGACCAGCGGCCCGCGCGGGTCGCGGCGGGCGTCGACGTGGAGCAGGTCGGTGGACGGGGCGTCCTGGGCCGACCACCACGTGGTGACCACGCCCTTGGTCGCGGGGACCTCGATCCCGGCGAGCTCCCGGGCCCGCGGGCCGTCGGTGGCGACCACCACCTGCCGGGCGGTCCAGGTCCGGTCGGACGTCGTCACCGTGGCGCCCGTGACCCCCTCGACGCGGTGGCCGAGGAGCACCCGGTCGCCGAGCGGGGCGGCGAGCTGCTCGGGCAGCGCCTGCATGCCCGCGACCGGCAGCGACGGCACCCCGCGGGCGAACATCCAGGCCAGCAGCAGGGCGAAGCGGTCGGCCGTGCTGCCGTCGTCCTCCAGCAGCACGCCGGCGAGGAACCGGTCGACCACCCGCCGCAGCAGCCCGTCGACGCCGGCCCGGTCGAGGGCCTCGGCCCGGCCCACGTCGGCCCGTCCGGCCAGCACCTCGGACAGTCGCGTGCGGCCACGGGGACGCAGGAGCGGGGCGGCCCACCGGAGCACGGCTGCCACCTCACGCGGGTGCGCGAGCGCCGTACGGGCCGTGCCCGGAAGCAGTCCCGGAGCCCGCAGCGGGTGCCCGAGGACCGACGTGCCCGACTCGGTGACGGCCGCGACGCCGGCCCCGAAGGCCTGGAGGCCGAGGGCGTCGACGTCGACCCAGCGGCGTACGGCGGGGTAGGCGGGGTTGAGCAGCTGGAAGCCGCGGTCCACCAGGAACCCGTCGAACCGGTCGGTGCGGATCCGCCCGCCCACGGCGTCCGCCGCCTCGAGCACGACCACCTCGTGGCCGGCGTCGTGCAGCACCCGCGCGCAGCGCAGCCCGGCCAGTCCGGCCCCCACCACCAGCACGTCGGCGTCCACGCGGCGACCCTAGTGGGTCCCCCGTTGCGTGTGAGCCCAGCTGCGGCCCGCCTCGCTACGGTCGTGGGACAGCCACCACCAGAGGGAGACACCATGGACCTGTTCGACATCGACGACACCCAGCGCATGAGCCGCGAGGACGCCGCCGCCCGGCTGCACGCCCTCGCCGACGCGATCGCCCGCAACAACTCCGTCGAGTTCCAGCGCGAGGGTCGCCGCATCACGGTCCGCATCCCCGACGAGGTCAACCTCAAGGTCGAGGTCGAGCTCGGCGACGACAACGAGCTGGAGATCGAGCTCACCTGGTGACGACTGGCAGGCTGGGACGATGACCACGATCAAGATCAACGCCATCACCGTCCCCGCCGGCTCGGGCGACGAGCTCGCCCACCGCTTCGCCGCGCGCGCCGGCGCCGTCGACGGGGCCGAGGGGTTCGAGGGCTTCGAGCTCCTCCGCCCCACCGACGAGCGGGACCAGTGGCTCGTCATCACGCGCTGGCGCGACGAGGAGTCGTTCCAGGCGTGGATGAGCTCGCCCGGCTTCGCGGAGGGACACCGCTCCGCGGCCGAGCGGGCCGGCGGCGACGCGCCCCGGCCGGTCTCCACGCACAGCGAGGTGTGGAGCTACGAGGTGGCCGGCGGCTCGGCCGCGTCCTCCGACTGAGGGCTGTGCTCGGCCCGGTAGCGCTCCATCAGCCGGTCGAGCAGCGCTCCGAGGTCGGCGGCCATCTCGTCGTCGAGCGTGGCGAAGGAGAACGTCGCCCGCCCCGTGCGCCGCGCCAGCAGCGCCGGCGGCGACGCCGCCAGGTCGTCGGGGTAGCGGTCCGCGATGATGAGGTAGAGACCGACCTTGGCCTTGCCGCGCTTGAGCGCCGCGAAGTAGTCGTGTCCCGTGGCCCCCGGCCACACCAGGGACGGGACGCCGTAGATGGTGCCGTCCACCAGCTCGGGGCGGTAGCGGTCGAGCAGCCCGACGAGACGCGCCTCGACGGCGGCCAGGTCGGTCACGACCCCGCCTCGGGCACGGCCCCCTCGCGGCGCTCGTGGAGCCGCTGCTGCGCCTCAGCGAGGAAGGCCAGGCACGGCGCCTCGGAGTCGGGGTGCTTCTCGACGAGGTGGAAGGTCCAGCGGTCCATCGCGGCCATGAAGCCGTTGTCCTCACCGGGCCGGTAGGTCGACCAGGCCCGGTGGCCCTTGGCCCGGCAGCTCGAGCAGCTGATCTTGTAGACGAACTGCTGCTCGGCGTCGAGGTCGATCTTGACCCGCGCCAGCGGACCGCCCTGGGCCGCGGCCTTCCTCTCACGAGCGGAGCGGCTCGCCACCATGTCGTCCTCCTGTGCTCACCGGACCGAGGACCCATCATGGCGGACGTAGGCTCGACGGGTGAGCGTCACCCCGGTCTCCCTCCACCTGCACGACCACTTCGCCCGAGAGGTGGGCGAGATGGCCGTCCCCTGGCAGGCCGAGCCCACCCCGGACCCCCGCCTGCTGGCCGTCAACGACCGCCTGGCCGGCGACCTGGGCCTGGACCCGGCCTGGCTGCGGACCCCCGAGGGGATCGGGCTGATGACCGGCACCCGCCTGCCGGACGGTGCCGCGCCCGTGGCGCAGGCCTACTCCGGGCACCAGTTCGGGGGCTTCTCCCCGCGGCTGGGCGACGGCCGCGCCCTGCTCGTCGGTGAGCTCGTCGACCGCGAGGGCACCCTGCGCGACCTGCACCTCAAGGGATCCGGCCGCACGCCGTTCGCACGCGGTGGCGACGGCCTGGCCGCGGTGGGCCCGATGCTGCGCGAGTACGTCGTGAGCGAGGCGATGCACGCGCTCGCCATCCCCACGACCCGGGCCCTGGGCGTGGTCGCGACCGGGCGCGACGTGCGCCGGGAGGAGGTCCTGCCGGGTGCCGTCCTCGCCCGCGTGGCCGGCAGCCACCTGCGCGTCGGGAGCTTCCAGTACGCCGCGGCCACGGGCGACGTCGCGCTGCTGCGCCGTCTCGCCGACCACGCGATCGCCCGCCACCACCCGGCGGCCGCCACCTCCGAGCGTCCCTACCTCGCCCTGTACGACGCGGTGGTCGCGGCCCAGGCGTCGCTGGTGGCGCGATGGATGCTGGTCGGCTTCGTCCACGGGGTGATGAACACCGACAACATGACCATCTCGGGCGAGACCATCGACTACGGCCCCTGCGCCTTCCTGGAAGCCTTCGACCCGGCCACCGTCTACAGCTCGATCGACCACGAGGGCCGCTACTCCTACGGCAACCAGCCCGTCGCGGCCGAGTGGAACCTCGCCCGACTGGCCGAGGCCCTCCTGCCGCTCCTCGACGACGACCAGGAGCGCGCCGTCGCCCTGGCAACCGACTCGCTCGGTGCCTTCCGGTCCCGGTACTCCGCGGCATGGGCGGCGGGGATGCGTGCCAAGCTCGGCCTGCCCGTCGGCCTCGAGGACGCCGTGGCGACCACCCTGGTCGACGAGCTGCTGGCGCTGGCCGAGCGCAGCCACGTCGACCACACGTCGCTCTACCGTGCCCTGGCCTCGGCGGCCCGCGGCGACGCGGAGGCGGCCCGGGGGCTCTTCCTCGACCTGTCCGACTTCGACGACTGGTGCGCCCGGTGGCGGGCCACGGGGCCCGACCCCGACGCCATGGACCGCACCAACCCGCTCCGCATCCCCCGCAACCACCTCGTCGAGGAGGCGCTCGACGCGGCGACGTCCGGTGACCTGGACCCCTTCGAGCGCCTGGTCGAGGCCGTCACCTCGCCCTTCGACGACCGGCCCGGGCTCGAGAGGTACGCCGCCCCGGCTCCCGACGACTTCGGCACCTACCGCACCTTCTGCGGGACCTGAGGCCTAGCCACCGGACCCTCGAGTGCGTGAGGATCGTGACCCCCGTCACATCCCCGAGGAGACCGGCATGACCGACGTGCTGCCCGATTCCGTCCACCCCGACGTCGCCGCGGACCGCACGCGGATCCAGGAGGCGGTCGCCGGCCGCACCCTCATCGACGCGCTGGCCGACACCGCAGCGGCCCACGCCGACGAGCCGGCCTACTCCGACAGGCACGGGGTCGCGGAGGACGAGTCCTGGCGCACGCTCACCTGGGCGCAGACCCGCGAGACCGCCCTCGACGTGGCCGCCGCGCTCGTCGGGGCGGGCGTGCAGGTCGGCGACACCGTCGCGATCATGGCCACCAACAGGATCGAGCACCTGGTGGGCGACATGGGCGCGGTGCACGCCGCGGCGACCCCGATGTCGATCTACAACACCCTCTCCCCCGAGCAGGTGTCCTTCATCGCCGGCGAGTCGAGCCCGAAGGTGGCGATCCTCGAGGGCACCGACCAGCTCGAGCGCTGGGAAGGCGCCCTCGACGCGGTCGCCACGGTCGTGGTGCTCGACGCGGCACAGGCCCCGGACGGCGACCGCTTCGTGACCTGGGACGACTTCGTCGCCCGCGGCGCGGCGTACCGGCACGAGCACGCCGAGGAGATCGAGCAGCGCCACCGGGACCTCGACCCCGATGCGCCGGCGACGATCCTCTACACGTCCGGCACCACCGGCAACCCCAAGGGCGTCGTGCTCACCCACCACAACGTCCTCTACGAGGCCGTCAGCACCATGGAGGCCGCCGGCTTCGGCGAGCCCCAGCGCCAGATCAGCTACCTGCCGCTGGCCCACATCGCCGAGCGGATCCTCGGCCTCTACGGCCCGCAGGTGGTCGGCGGGCACGTGCACTGCATCGGCGACCCCGCACAGCTGCTGGCGACCCTCGGCGAGGTGCACCCCACGGCGTTCTTCGGCGTCCCGCGCGTGTGGGAGAAGATCAAGACGGGGCTCTCCGCCAAGCTCGCGGCCGATCCCAACCCCGACAACGTCAAGCTCGTGCAGGACTCGATGGCCGCGGCCCTGACCTGGGTGCAGGCCCAGGAGGTCGGCGGCACGATGACGCCGGAGATCCAGGCGGCGTACGACGAGGCCGACGCCGCGATCCTCGGTTTCCTCAAGCTGCTGCTCGGCCTCGACCAGGTGACGTGGGCCGGCTCCGCCGCGGCCCCGATGCCGCTCGAGGTCGCCAAGTTCATGGCCGGCCTCGGCCTCATCGTCTACGACGTCTACGGCATGACCGAGACGTGCGGCGCGGTCACCGCCAACGGGCCCGGCGGCTTCCGCCTCGGCACGGTCGGCCGGGCCACGCCGGGCATGGAGGTCAAGCTCGGCGAGGACAACGAGGTGCTCGTCCGCGGGCCGGTCATCACCCCCGGCTACCACCGCCAGGAACAGGCCACCCGCAACCTCATCGACGCCGACGGGTGGGTCCACACCGGCGACATCGGCACGCTCGACGAGGAAGGCTTCTTCGCGATCGTCGACCGCAAGAAGGAGCTGATCATCACCTCGGCCGGCAAGAACATCGCCCCCTCCAACATCGAGAACTACCTCAAGGAGTCGCCGATCGTCGGCCACGCGATGGCCATCGGCGACAACCGCTCGCACGTCGTCGCGATCCTTACCCTCGACGGCGAGGTCGCCCCGGTGCTGGCCCAGGCGCGCGGCATCGAGTTCACCGACCTCGCCGACCTGTCGGCGCGGCCGGAGATCCGGGCGATGGCGCAGGACGCGGTCGACAAGGCCAACGCCCGCCTCTCGCGACCCGAGCAGGTCAAGGCCTGGGAGCTCCTGCCGGAGGAGTGGACGGCCGAGTCGGAGGAGCTCACGCCGACGCTCAAGCTCAAGCGGCGCGTCGTCAACAGCAAGTACGCCGACGTGGTCGAGCGGCTCTACGCGGCGCGCCCTGCCGAGGAGTGACCTTCGACGCTGTGCCGTTGCCCGTCTTCGACGTCGAGGCCCACCGCGGGGGCGCCGGACTCTGGCCGGAGAACACCCTGGAGGCCTTCGGCCGGGCCCTCGCGCTCGGCGTGTCGACGCTCGAGCTCGACGTGCACCTGACCGCCGGGGACGACGTGGTGGTCTCGCACGACCCGGCGCTGGCCGACGCCCGGCGCATCCGCACCCTGACCCGCGCCGACCTGCCGCCGACGATGCCGCTGCTGCGCCAGGTGGCGGCCCTGCTCGACGAGCGCGGCGCGGACGACGTCGGGGTCAACCTGGAGATCAAGTACGACGCCCTCGCGGCCGACGACCTGACGTCGCGCCGGGACTTCGTCGAGGTCGTCGTGGACGCGATCCGCATCGACGGGCTCGTCGGGCGCACCAGCATCCAGTGCTTCGACTGGGGCGTGCTGCGCCTCGTCGGCCGGACCGAGCCGCTGCTCGCGCGCAACCTGCTGGTCTCACCGCGCTACCTCCGGGCCTCCGCCGACGGCCCGTCCCCGTGGTTCGACGGCCTCGAGGTGGAGGAGCACTTCGTGCGGACCGCCGCCGCCCAGGGCTTCGACGCCGTCTCCCCCATCCACGGCAGCCCCTTCACGTCCGGCGTCGACGACCCGGCGTACGTCCCGTTCACGACCCCGGAGCTGGTCGCGGACGCACACGCCGCCGGCCTGCGGGTCATCCCCTACGTCGTCGACGACCCACCGACGATGCGGACGCTCCTCCGGGCCGGCGTGGACGGGCTGATCACCAACCGGCCCGACCTGCTGCGCGACGTGCTCGCGGCGGCCGGGCGCGACCTGCCGCCCGCCCATACCTCATAAAGGGGTGACTGGTCTAGACCCCCGCACGCGGGTCAGGGAAATTCCTGATGCGCAGTGTCGGTGGGTTCTGTTGCACTGGTGGTCATGAACCGCCAGCTCGCAGGGGCCCTCACCGGACGCGTCACCAAGTGGATCGTGCTCGTCGTGTGGCTGCTGGTCGCCGCCGGGTCCGCGACCTTCGCGGCCAAGCTCGCCGACGTCCAGAACAACGAGGCCTCGTCGTGGCTGCCGGAGTCCGCCGAGTCGACCCGCGCCTTCGAGAAGCTCGAGCCCTTCCAGGACCCCAACGCCATCCCGACCCTCGTCGTCTACGAGCGTGACGGCGGCCTGACGGAGGACGACCTCGCCGCCATCGAGGAGCACGCCGCCGAGTTCGCCGCGATGGAGGGCCTGGCCAAGGCCCGGGAGGGACGCGCCCCGTCGGTGGTGAGCCCGGCCATCGCCGAGCAGGTGGGCTTCCCCGCCGTCTCCCAGGACGGCACGGTCGCCCAGACCAGCGTGACCTTCGACCTCGGCTCCGAGGGCTGGAACCAGATGCCCGACATCGCCGACGAGCTCCGGAGCATCGCCGAGCTCGAGGGCGTCGAGGTCTACGTCGCGGGCGCCGGCGGGCAGGCAGCCGACTCGGCCGAGGCGTTCGGGGGCATCGACAGCACCCTGCTCGGCGCCACCCTCAGCGTCGTCATCCTGATCCTGCTGTTCACCTACCGCAGCCCGATCCTGTGGATCCTGCCGATCTTCAGCGCGATCGTGGCCCTCTTCGTCTCCCAGGCCCTCATCTACTTCCTGGCCAGGGACGCCGGCCTGACCGTCAACGGGCAGTCCTACGCGATCCTGACCATCCTGGTGATCGGCGCCGGCACCGACTACGCCCTGCTGCTGGTCGCGCGCTACCGCGAGGAGCTGCGGCGCCATGAGGACCGGCACGAGGCGATGGCGTTCGCGCTGCACCGGGCCGCACCGGCCCTGCTGGCCAGTGCCGCGACCGTCGCGCTCGGCATGTTGTGCCTGCTCTTCGCCGAGATGAACTCCACCGCCGGCCTCGGCCCGGTGGCGGCCATCGGCGTCGCCGTGACCTTCCTGGTGATGGTGACCCTCCTGCCCGCGCTGCTGGTGATCACCGGCCGGTGGATCTTCTGGCCGCGGCGCCCGGGATACGGCTCGCCCGAGCCGACCCAGACCGGCATCTGGGCCAAGGTCGGCCGCTGGATCGCGCCGCGCCCGCGCCAGGTCTGGGTGGTCACCTCGGTGGTGCTCGCCATCGCGTGCCTCGGCATGCTGCGCCTCGACACCAACGGCTTGTCGACCGAGGACTCCTACACCCAGGAGTTCCAGTCGGTCACCGGTCAGCAGGTGCTGGTGGACGCCGGCCTGGTCGACCAGTCCAACACCGTCATGGTGGTGGGCAACGCCGGCAGCGAGGAGGCGATCACCGAGGCCCTCACCGGCCTCGACAACGTCGAGCCGCCCAAGCCCGCGGTCACCGCCGGTGACGTCACCTTCGTCGAGGCCGCGATCGGCTCTGACCCGGCGTCCCCCGAGGCCTTCGTCACCGTCGAGCGGGTCCGTGACGCCGTCCACGCCGTCGACGGCGCCGACGCCCTCGTCGGCGGCAACTCGGCGTTCTTCCTCGACACCCGCGACGCCGCCAACCGCGACAACTTGGTGATCATCCCGATCATCCTGCTGCTCGTGCTGCTGATCCTGGTGGCCCTGCTGCGGTCCGTGCTGGCACCACTCATCCTGATCGCCACCGTGGTGCTGTCCTTCGGCGGCGCGATGGGCATCTCGGCCCTGCTCTTCGAGTACGTCTTCGGCTTCGCCGGGTCCGATCCCGGGTTCCCGTTGTTCGCCTTCGTGTTCCTGGTGGCCCTGGGGATCGACTACAACATCTTCCTGATGACCCGGGTGCGGGAGGAGACGATGCACTTCGGCACGCGCAAGGGCGCCCTGGTGGCGCTCACCTCCACCGGTGGGGTCATCACCAGCGCCGGGCTGGTGCTGGCGGCGACGTTCCTGGTGCTGGGCACCATCCCGGTCGTGTTCCTCGCGCAGCTCGGCGTCGCGGTCGCTCTCGGCGTCATCCTCGACACCATGATCGTCCGCTCCGTGCTCGTCACCGCGATCAACATGGACCTCGGCGGCAAGATCTGGTGGCCCAGCAAGCTCGACCGGGAGGACCACCACCTCACCGTCGAGGAGGTCCGGGCCCCGATCGAGACCGTGCACTGATCAGTAGCGCAGGTCCACCCAGACCTGGCGGTGGTCGGACGTCGGGACCCCGGTGAAGGGCCAGCGGCTCGGGTCGTAGTCGCCGGTCAGGCGATAGAGCGGGTCCGCGTCGACCGGCCAGAAGATGCCCGACCCGACGACCTTCGTCCCCTTCGACGGCAGCACGTAGTCGACGCGCAGGTTGCCGGGCGCCCCGTCCGCGAAGTCCGCGGTGTCCAGCGCCGGGTCGCCCGCGTGGCCCAGGTTGGCGCCGCCCTGGTCGACGGCCTCGACACCACCCGCGGAGGTGGGCCGCGGGTCGCGGACCCGCGGGTGCCGCAGCAGCTGGTCGATCGCACTGTCGACCGAGTCGCCGTCGGCCGGGTCGGCGTTCTGGTCGCCGGCGATCACGAAGGACTCGCCCTTCGCCAGTCCGCCGTACCGGCCGTCGTCGTCGTAGACGTACGCCGCGCGCCGAGCGCTCGGCGCGACGTAGTCGGCCCAGAAGCGGATCTCGTCGTGGTTGCGCAGGCCGTTGCGGTCCTCGGGCCCGTCGAAGGTGGGCGGAGTCGGGTGCGAGACGAGGAAGTGCACGGTCTCGTCACCGATCTCGATCGGCACGTCCCAGTGCGACTTGGAGGAGAGGCGGACGTCCTCGAGCTCCTCGGGCGAGTACCAGTCCGCCGGCGCCGGGGTGGCCGGGTCGTCGGGCAGGAGCGCACCCGGCATGTCGGCCCAGCGGAAGGTCTGGAAGGTCCGCACGGCGTCGGTGTCGATGGGATACCGCGAGTAGACGACCATGCCGTACTGGCCGGGGAACAGCCCGAAGCCGAAGGCGTCGTCACCACCCCCGACCGACCCGTCGTTGTTGAGGTCGTGCCCGCTCGGGATTCCGGTGTTGGACGGCGCGACGTACGCGTAGGGGTAGGCGATCGGACGCGCGTCCCCGTGCCCGACCTCGAGGAAGTTGTCGCGGAACAGGTCCACGGCCTCCGGGTCGACGTCGAACTCGTTGACCAGCAGCACGTCGGGGCGCGTGCGCTGGATGGTCTCGGCCACGTTGTGCGCCTGCCGGACCGGGCCCGTGTCCGCCTTCGGGGTGGACAGGTCCGCGGCGAGCCCGCCCGCGGTGGCGCGGTTGAGCGAGGCGTTGAAGGTGGAGAAGCGCACGGTCTCGCGTGTGCCGGGTCCGTGGCCGCCCCGATCCGCCTGGGCCGGGGCGAGGGTGGCGAGGGGAACGGCGGCGAGCACGGCCGCGAGTCCGGCGCCGAGCAGGGTGGTGCGTCGCATCAGGGACCTCCGAGTCGGGTGATGGGTCCCCGCACCCTAGGCAGCCCGGGTGAACTCCCGGTGTCCGGGGCGCGGGTCAGGCCCGGACGGTCCGGGTCCGCCCGACCACGCGGCCGTCGGCGTCCAGGGCCTCGGCCCGCACCAGGCGGGCCCCGGTCTCCAGGGCCACGACAGTCTCGAACCCCTCGCGCGGCACCTCGCCGACCGGTCGGAGCCGGTCGGCCCGCTCCCCCGCGAGCACCCGCCAGGCGGTCACCTCGGTGGCGCCGTTCCAGGAGACGTACGCCGACCCGTCCGCCACCGCGAGGTCCGGCGGGGTCGCCGGGCGTCCGCGCCACGGGAAGCGGTAGGACCGGTAGGAGCCCAGCCCCAGGTCGGACAGCTCGAAGACGACCTCGCCGTCCGCGTCGAACTCGGTGGCGTAGGGGTCCATCCCCCACCCGACCAGCACGTGGCCGTCGGGGAGGTACTGGGCGTTGCCCATCGCGTAGCCGTACCGGTCCTCGTGGCGCAGCGCCTGGACGAGACGGGCGGTCATCGCCTCCTCGTCGAGCTCGAAGCGCAGCGCCGCGGACACGGCGTCGGTATCGATCGCGTTCTCGTGGTTGTCGTAGATCGTGAGGGTCCCGTCGGGCTGGCGACGGAGGTCGTGCTGCCAGCCGAAGTCGCCGCCCTCGGGCACCTCGAAGTCGCTCCGCCTGCCCCCGAACCGCCACAGCACCTCGCCGGTGCGCCGGTCGATCCGGTAGAGGGCACCGGTGTGCCGGGCCGACACGAGGAGCCCGTCGCCGTCCTCCTCGACGGAGTTGACGTGGATCGGGTCGAAGGGCAGCGCGGCCGTGCCGGTGTCGTCGAGCTCCCGATAGGTGTCGGTGAGGTCGATGTGGTCGAGCCCCTCCCAGTCGAGCAGCACCTCACCGGTCTCCACGTCGACCTCCTGCAGGCGACCGCCCCAGACGTGGCCGTCCGCCGGCCCGCCGACCGGCGTGAGGTCGTAGGGGATGGTCGGGTAGGACGTCAACAACGCGGTCCCACGGGACGTCAGCTGGAACTCGTGGAGGTCGGAGAGGACGCCGTTGCCGCAACGCACCTCGGCCACCGGCAGGTAGCGCTCGTCGAGGATGACCCCCTTGCCGTTGCCGGCGCCCTCCTTGACCTCCCCGGTCCAGTAGGTCAGCACCGGCCGGCCCCGGTAGGTCTGCACGCGCAGGTCGGTAGCCGCGTTGCCGTCGGGCTCGATCCACACCGGCTGGGCACGGTCGTCGTACACGACCCCGCGGAACGTCGGCGTGCGGGGCGTCGTGAAGAGCAGGCCGCCCGAGACCACGGCGCCCTCGCGGCGCCAGGCGCTCGCCCTGGGCGCGGTCAGCTGGCTGCTGACGAACCGCACCGGCTCGGGCGCCTCCGGGGCATCGGCCTCGGCCGGCTCCTCGCCCGCCGGCTCCTCCGCGGAACGCTCGGACCACGCCCACCCGGCCCCCACACCGGCCGCACCGAGGGCGACCCCGGCACCGAGAACCAGTACGTCGCGGCGCGCGGGACGCGGCCCGCGACCGGCCTCCTCGGTGCTGTGGCTCATCTCGCCAACCTAGACGAAACCGAGCTGCTCGCACCTCCGTGCGGTGGATCCGTCGCACAGCTCGTCGAGGGTGAAGGCACCCTCCCGCACGAGCACGTCGGTCAGCCCCGCGAGTCGCACCTCGGTGGCGGTGTGGAGCCACGACGGCACGCCCTCGAAGTGCTCCGCGCCATCCGGCTCCTCGTCGGCGAGGACCCCGACGGCGACGTCGGCCGCTTGCTCGCTCATCGCGGTGGCGGGCACGTGCAGCATCGACCGGCGCTGGCCGGCCACGACCTGGCGGGCCGCCTCGAGGTCGGAGTCCGCAGGCGGTCCCCCGGTGCTGCTGGCCAGCGGCTCGGCGAGGCCGACGAACCAGTCGGCGCCGGGCACCAGGGTCGTGTGCGCGACGACGGGGACCTCGTCCTCGCCACCACCGACCAGGGCCTCGGCCTCCTCGACGTCGACGGGGTCGAGGACGATCACGTCGGCGCTGTCACGCAGTGCCTCGGCGGCCTGGTCGGCCTGGGTGGCCGCGTCGCCCTCCGCGTCGTAGACGCGGACGGCGCACTCCTCGCAGGTGGCCTCGACGCGGGCCTCGAAGGCGTCGACGTCGACCCGGGGCTCGAGCTCACGGGACCCGTCGGAGGCGAGGAGCGCGACCACGGTCGGGTCCTCGCTGGAGCAGCCGCCGAGCAGGCTGCAGCCGAGGACCACGACGAGGAGAGTGGTGGTGAGGGGGCGCATCGCGGCACATCGTATGCGCCCCCTCACCGTTGCCGTTGCTCCGATCAGCCGCGACCGCTCGACGTACGAGCGCGACGCGACACGGAGTCGATCGCCACGGCCAGCAGCAGCACTGCACCGGTGACCATGAAGCGCACCGAGGAGTCCACGCCGACCAGGTTGAGGCCGGTCTGGATCGCCTGGAGCACGATGATGCCGAGCATCGCGGAGTAGGCCGATCCGCGGCCGCCGAAGAGCGACGTGCCGCCGATGACCGCGGCCGCGATGGCCGTCAGGTTGGTGTCGGTCGTGCCGCTCGCCTGCGAGACGCTGGTCTGGAGGCCGGCGGCCAGCAGGCCACCCACCGCCGCGAGCGTCGAGCAGAGCGCGAACACCGAGAAGTAGACCCGGTTGACCTTGATGCCCGAGCGACGCGCCGCCTCCTCGTTGCCACCGACCGCGAAGACGTGTCGTCCCCAGCGGGTACGACGCAGCGCGAAGTCCATCAGCACGACCATGAGCACGAAGAAGAGCCACAGGTAGCTCCAGCCGCGGTCGATGTTGACGTAGTAGGTGAGGAACCCGAGACCCACGAGCATCGCCGCGCCCTTGATGAGCACGAGCGGGAGCCACGGGGTGCTCAGGTCGGCCGCGGAGCGCTGCCGGATCGTCCACATCTGCGAGCCGACGTAGGCGAGCGCGATGGCCACGACCAGGACGTAGGACACCGCCGGGGCCAGGAACTCGAACCGGGTGAACTGCACCAGGAACGAGTCGGACGGCAGGTTGATCGTGCCCTGGGTGCCCAGCACGTAGAGCAGCGCGCCCTGGAAGCCCAGGAGGCCCGCCAGCGAGAAGACGAACGACGGCACCCC
Organism: Nocardioides terrigena; assembly: GCF_003047265.1. GTDB lineage: Bacteria > Actinomycetota > Actinomycetes > Propionibacteriales > Nocardioidaceae > Nocardioides > Nocardioides terrigena. Next base: position 18,720 of record NZ_PZYY01000012.1, read on the forward strand.
CAGGCGTGTGTAGAGCAGGGCGTAGAACGCACCGATCGCCACGCCGACGAGGACCGCGGCGAGGATCGCCACGAACATCGACTGCCCCTCGTTGACCAGCAGGACCGCCATGACGGCGGCGGTGAAGCCGCTGACGGAACCGACCGACAGGTCGATCTCGCCGAGCAGCAGCACGAGCACGATCCCGAGCGCGATGATGCCGATCGGCGCCGCGAACTGGGTGATCGAGACGATGCTGCGCGAGGAGAGGAACCGTGGCTCGGCGCTGTAGAACGCGATGCTGATGAAGATCAGCCCGATGACCACCGGCAGGCTGCCGAGCTCGCCGGACTTGAGGCGGTTGACGAAGAGCCTGAAGTAGCCGGACAGTCCCTCGGTCTTGATCAGCCGCTCGTCGGCGAGGTCGGCGGCGACGGCGGACGTCCCGTTCTCGGTCTCGGTGTCAGCCATCCTGGTCTCCTTGCGTGGGTGCGGCCTCGCCGCGCGACGCGCGAGCGGCGACGACGTTGTCCGAGGCACCGGTGATCGCCGCCACGAGCTCGGCGGTGGTGGCCTCCTCGACGTTGAACTCGGCGGCGTTCTTGCCGAGCCGGAGCACCACGATGCGATCGGCGACGGCCTGGACGTCAGCCATGTTGTGGCTGATCAGGATGACGCCGAGGCCGGTCTCGCGGAGCCGCTCGATGAGGTTGAGGACCTCCGCGGTCTGGGCCACGCCCAGGGCGGCGGTCGGCTCGTCGAGCATCACGACCTTGGGACTGCCGACCAGGCTGCGCGCGATGGCGACGGTCTGGCGCTGGCCGCCCGACAGCGACGCGATCGGGATCCGGACGCTCGGGATCTTGGCCGACAGGGTGCGCAGCAGACGCCACGCCTCCTTCTCCATGGTGACCTCGTCGATGAACGGACCCGCGATCTTCTCCTGGCCGAGGAAGAGGTTGGCCACCACGTCGAGGTTGTCGCACAGGGCGAGGTCCTGGAAGACGGTGGCGATGCCGAGGGCCTGGGCCTCGGCCGGGCCGCTGGCCCGGACGGACTTGCCGTCGAAGGTGATGTTGCCGTCGTCGGGCGTGTAGACCCCCGCGATCACCTTGACGAGCGTGGACTTGCCGGCGCCGTTGTCGCCGACCAGGGCGACGACCTCGCCCGCCCGGACGTCCATGTGGACGTCCGAGAGGGCTTGGACGGCACCGAAGCGCTTGGTGACGCCGGCCAGGGAGAGGACTACCTCCCCGGCCGGCGCACGGTGTGTAGCAGTGGTGGACATCAGGAGATGCCAGCCGCCTCGCACGCGTCCGCGTACTCGTCGGTGCAGATGTCCTCGACGGAGTAGAACTCGTCGGCGATGATCGTGTCGGCGACGTTGTCCTTCGTGACGACGATCGGCGTGAAGATGTACGAAGGCACGCCCTCGTAGTCGGTCTGGTCGATGCCGGTCTCGGTGGGGTTGGGCACGTCGTCACCGTTGGCCAGCGCGACGGCGACCTCGGCGGCGGTCTCGGCCTCGATCGGGATGGGCTTGTAGATGGTCATGGCCTGCTGGCCGGCGAGGATCCGCTGGATCGCGGCGATCTCGGCGTCCTGGCCGGTGATCGGCGGGAGGGCGTCCTCGGCGACACCACCGCCGGTGAGGGCGGCGACCACGCCGCCGGCCTGGCCGTCGTTGGCGGCGTAGACGCCGTTGATCTCGCTGGCGTCGTACTTGGAGAGCTGGTCGGTGACGAACGTCTGCGCGTTCTCCGGGCTCCAGTCGGGGTTGTCGTACTCCTCGAGGATCTCGATGTTGCTCTCGTCGAGGACGCTGTGCGCACCGGCCTTGAACTGTGCGGCATTGGGGTCGCTGGGGGCACCGTTGAGCATCAGGATGCCGCCCTTGTCGCCCATCGCCTCGACGAGGGCCTCGGCCTGCAGCTTGCCGACGGTCTCGTTGTCGAAGGACATGTAGTAGTCGGCCTCGGCGATGAACCGGTCGTAGGCGATGACCTTGGCGCCGGAGTCCTGCGCGGACTGGACCATGCCGCCGGCACCCGCACCGTTGACCGGGTCGAGGACGACGACGCTGGCACCCTCGGAGATGGCCGTGTCGACCTGCTGGGTCTGCTTGGCCTCGTCCTGGTCGGCGTTGTAGTAGACGACCTCACAGTCGTCGCAGAGCGCCGCGACCGCGTCCTCGAAGAGCGGCCGGTCGAAGGCCTCGTAGCGGGTGGTCTTGGACTCGGGGAGGAGCAGGGCGATGACCTTGCTGTCGCCGCCGCCGTCGCCGGAGTCGCCGGACTCGGAGTCGTTGGCGCCGCAGGCGGTCAGGGCCGCGACGCCGAAGAGCAGGGCAGCGCCGCTGGCGGCGATGCGGTGGATGGTGCGAGGCATGAGGTCTCCTGGGGCTGGCCAGGGCTCGTCGGGCGACGAACCGGTGTGAACGTCCTCTGAGTGTGGTGAGTCACACGCTAGTCGTCAAGAGATGAACACAAAGTTGTGACGAAACGGTGACATGAGGACTTTGTGCCCACCTCTTGACGACAAAGGCCTCTCTGGCTCACAGTTCCCCCATGTCATCCCCCGGGTCGACCGCGTCACTGCGCACGGCCAACCTGCAGCGCGTCGTCGACGTACTCCGCGCCCAGGAGGCCGGGGAGCCGGTGACACAGGCCGACATCGCCCGCCAGACCGGTCTGGCCCCCGCAACGGTCTCCAACATCGTCCGCGAGCTGGCGGCCACCGGCCTGCTCGAGGTCGAGCCCGGCAGTGGACGGCGTGGTACGACGGTGGCGCTGGCCCGGTCCGCGGGGCTCGTCGCCGGCATCGACTTCGGGCACAGCCACGTGGCCGTCGCCCTGGGGGACATGACGGGGAGCCTCATCTCCGAGGAGCGGCTGCGGCTCAACGCCGGGCACCCGCACACCGAGGGCCTCGACCGCGCCCACGACCTGCTCGAGCAGCTGCTCGCGGGCGCCGGGCTGGAGCGGGCCGCCATCCGCACCATCGGCCTCGGCCTGCCGGCCCCGATGACCGCCGGCGTGGTCCGCTCGTCGGCGATCCTCCCCGGCTGGGTCGGGGTCAACGCCCCCGAGGCCGCCGGCCAGCGCTTCGGCGCGGTCGTGCACATTGACAACGACGCCAACCTCGGCGCCCTCGCCGAGCACCGGCACGGCGTCGCCCGCGGCCATGACAGCTCGGTCTTCGTCAAGGTGTCCTCCGGCGTGGGTGCCGGGATCGTCCTGGAGGACCGGCTCTTCCACGGCAACGGCGGCACCGCCGGCGAGATCGGCCACCTCACGCTCGACGAGAACGGTCCCGTGTGCCGGTGCGGCAGTCGAGGCTGCCTGGAGGCCTACACCTCCACGGTCGCCCTCCAGTCGATGATGGAGCTGCAGATGCCGGGGGCGAGCGTCGACGAGATCGTCCGCGCCGCCCGCGACGGCAACGTCTCGGCCCTGCGCGCCCTTGAGGACGCCGGCCTCCACCTCGGGTGGGCATTGGCCAGCGTGGTCAACCTGCTCAACCCGGCGCTTGTGGTGGTGGGCGGCGAGATGGCCCGGGCCGGCGAGCTGCTGCTCGAGTCGGCCCGGATCGGGCTGCGTCGCCACGCCCTGGACGCCGTCGCCTCGACCCCCGTCGTCGCGTCCGAGCTGGGCGAGCGGGCCTCGCTGATCGGCGCCGTGCTGCTCGCCGCCGAGCGCACCGAGCTGTTGAGCGACTGACCGGGGTCGGAGGCACTAGTCTCCGGTCATGCTGATACTTGCCATCATCGTCTTCGGCCTGCTCGCCGGCGGTCTCGCCCAGCTCGTGCTCGGCCGGTCGATGCGCGACGTGAACTGGTCCGTCGCGATCGTCACCGGGCTCCTCGGCTCCTTCGTCGGGGGGCTGCTCGCGAGCCTCCTCGCGGGCGACGGCCTGGAGCTGCGTGCGAGCGGCCTCATCGGCTCCTTCGTGGGTGCGCTGCTGCTCACCCTGGCGTGGACCGCGTACGCCGGGCGTCGCGGCTCGGCCTGACCGCCGGGCCGGCGCCGACCGGGCGCAGGAAGCCGCCTGAGGCGATCTGCTCCCCCGCCACCCACACGTCGGCCACGTCGGCGTCACCGGCGAGCGCGAACACCTTGCCGAGCGCCTCCTCGGGCGATCCCGCGTGCCGCAGCCCGATGTCCAGCGCGGTGCCCGCGGGCGGGCGCAGGCAGATCGCGTCGAACTCCTTGCCCACGGAGAGGTCACCGACGACGTCCGCGAGCCCCAGGGCAGACGCGCCGGCCGAGGTGCTGAGGTGCAGGAGGTGTCCGGGAGCCAGCGGGAACCCCTGGTCGCCGAGGAGGCGCTGGGCGAAGTAGGCCTGCAGCCCCTCCTTGAAGAGCGAGAAGCCGGTGCCGGCCCCCACGTCGCAGCCGAGGGCCACCGGCACGCCGGCCTCGACGTGCCGGCGCAACCGGAAGAGTCCCGAGCCGAGGGCGGCATTGCTGCTCGGGCAGTGCGCCACCGCCGCTCCCCGGGCGGCGAGCACGGCGAGCTCGGAGTCGAGCGGGTGCACGTTGTGCGCAAGGACCGAGCGCGGACCGATCAGCCCGTGGTGGTCGTAGGTGTCGACGTAGTCGGAACGGTCGGGGAACTGCCCGTGGACCGTGGCCACCTCGGTGAGGTTCTCGTTGACGTGGGAGGTGAAGAACGCGCCCTCGACGTCCGTCATCACCGAAGCGCACGCGGCCAGGACCGCGTCGGAGGCGGAGAGCGAGAAGCGCGGCGTGACGGCGTACCGCGCGCGGCCGCGACCGTGCCAGCGCGACGCCAGGTCCACCGCCTCGGAGTGGGCGCGGTCCGGGGTGGTGAGAAGCGGCTCCGGCAGCATTTGGTCGCTCACCACCAGGCCGCTGGTCACCCGCAGCCCGAAGCGCGCGGCCTCGGTGAACAGCGCGTCGACGGCCGGGGCGAAGTGGGACCCGAAGACCAGTGAGGTGGTCGTTCCCGCTGCGATCAACCCGCCGACCAGCTCGCTCGCGATCGTCGCCGCGTAGTCGGGGGACGCGAGGTGCTGCTCCTCGGGCAGGGCGCAGCGCTCGAGCCACTCCAGCAGAGGCATCCCGAGCGCCCCGATCACCCGGACCTGGGGGAAGTGCACATGGGTGTCGACCAGCCCGGGCAGCAGGATCCCGGCCCGCAGGTCGATCACGGTGGCCTGCGGATGCGCGGCGGCCACGGACGCGAAGGGGCCGCGGGTCGTGATGACTCCCTCGCGCGAGACCAGCAGGCCCAGGTCGTCCTCGTAGCGGAAGCCCGGGCGCGCCGTGTCGTCGGCGAAGGGGTCGTCCGGAGTGTCGTAGGCGCGGGCCCGGTAGAGCACCCCACCAGCCGTCATGTGCCGACCCGGGCCCGGTCCGCGGCGAAGCGACGGACCAGCGCCTCCGCGATCCCCAGCGCGATCGACGGCGGCGCCCCGTCACCCAGGGAGGCGTCCCCGACGGGGCACTGGATGCGCGCGACGACCTCCTCGTCGTGGCCCTCGACGCGCAGACCGGACCGGAAGCGGGTCCACTTCGCGGTCGAGCCGATCAGCCCGATGCTCGCGAGGTGGCCGCAGCGCAGGGCCGCGTCGCAGACGGCGAAGTCCTCCGCGTGGTCGTGGGTCATCACCAGCACGTGGGTGCCCGCCGGCACCGAGCCCAGCGCGAGCTCGGGCACCGGCGAGTGGTGGACCACCACCCGCGCCTCGGCGTCGTCCAGGCAGGCCAGCCGGTCGTCGGCCAGCATGTCGGCGCGGGAGTCCACGAGGTGCAGGTCCAGGTCGTGGCGGGCCAGGATGCGGGCCAGCTCGAGGCCCACGTGCCCGACGCCGAAGATCGCGACGGCGGGCACCACGGGCATCGGCTCGAGGAGCAGGGTGACCTCGCCGCCACAGCACTGGCGGCCGTGCTCGGTGCGGGCCTTGTCGTTCAGTCCGAACGTCAGCTCCTCGGGCCCGGCCCGCGGTGACTCGAGCAGGGTGCGGGCGCGGCTGACCGCGGTCGCCTCGAGGTTGCCGCCCCCGACGCTCCCCCAGGTCGCGTCGGCGGCCACCACCATCTTGGCCCCTGCCTCGCGGGGCGCGTGGCCGCGGGTCCCGACGACGGTGACGAGCACGCCGGCGCGACGCTCGGCCCGGAGGAGCTCGACGGCTGCGACCCAACGCATCTCAGCCCTCCGCCGGGGTGCGGGACGCCTGCTCGGACCGGGGATGCAGGAGGGGCGCAGCCGGGTCCGGGCGCTCCGGGACGATGCCGGGGGTGCCCCGGACGACGTGGTCGGCGCCGGACGCGCGCGCACGTTCGACCGCCCAGTACACCGCCTCGGGAGTGGCCGGGGAGGGGAGGTCCACGCTGGTGCCGGCCGGGCCGAAGGCCGCTGCCGCCTGTCGCAGGGCCTCGCGCACGGACAGCGCCAGCATCAGGGGTGGCTCGCCGACGGCCTTGGAGCCGTGGACGACACCATCCTCGTGGGCGTGCTCGAGGAAGGCGACGTGCAGCTCCGCCGGCAGCTCGCCGAAGCTCGGCAGCTTGTAGGTGCTGGCGGACTGCGTCGTGAGCCGGCCGCGTCCGGGACCGTCGGACTCGTCCCAGCGCAGGTCCTCGAGGGTCAGCCAGCCCGCACCCTGCACGAAGCCGCCCTCGACCTGGCCGAGGTCGACGAGCGGGGAGAGGCTGTCGCCCACGTCGTGCACGATGTCGACCCGGCGGGTGAAATAGGCCCCGGTGAAGCCGTCGACCTCCACCTCGGTCGCGGCGACGCCGTAGGCGAAGTACTTGAAGGGGTGCCCCTGCATCGCCGTGGAGTCCCAGTGGATGCCCTCGGTCCGGTAGAAGCCGGCGGCCCAGAGCTGCACCCGGCTGAAGTACGCCTCCCGGACCAGCTCCTCCCAGGGCAGCCCCCGCCCGGCGTCGAGCTCCACGAGCCGCGCCAGGACCTGCTCGCACGCGTGCTTGACCGCGCCGCCGTTGAGGTCGGCGCCGGAGCTGGCGGCGGTGGCGGACGTGTTGGGCACCTTGTCGGTCCGGGTGGGCGCGAGCCGCACCCGCTCGAGGGGTACGCCGAGGGTCGTCGCCGCGACCTGCAGCATCTTGGTGTGCAGCCCCTGACCCATCTCGGTGCCACCGTGGTTGATCAGCACCGAGCCGTCCTTGTAGACGTGCACCAGCGCCCCGGCCTGGTTGAAGGCGGTGAAGTTGAACGAGATCCCGAACTTCACCGGCGTCAGTGCCAGCCCGCGCCTGGCGTGCGGGTGGGTGGCGTTGAACGCGGCGACCTCGTCGCGCCGCCGCGCCACCTGCCCGGTCGCGAGCACCCGGTCCCAGGCGGCGACGATGCGACCGGGGTGTCGCACCGGCTGTCCGTACGGCGTGGTCTGGCCCTCGACGTAGAAGTTGCGGCGGCGCAGGTCGATCGGGTCGATCCCGAGCAGCGGGGCGCTCCGGCCGAGGATGTCCTCGACCACCAGCATCCCCTGCGGTCCACCGAAGCCGCGGAACGCCGTCTGCGAGGTCTTGTGGGTGCGGGCGACCCGGCCGTGGAGGAGGACGTGCGGGATCCAATAGGCGTTGTCGACGTGGCACAGCGCCCGGGCCAGCACCGGCTCGCTGAGGTCGAGGCTCCACCCGCCGTCGGAGGTGAGGGTGGCCTCGAGGGCCTGCAACCGGCCGTCGTCGCCGAAGCCGACCCGCCACTGCGCGTGGAACCCGTGGCGCTTGCCGGTCATCGTCATGTCCTGGGCGCGGCTGAGCCGGACCCGGACCGGACGTCCGGTGAGCGCGGCCCCCAGCGCGGCGACCGCGGCGAACCCGTGCGGCTGCATCTCCTTGCCGCCGAACCCGCCGCCCATCCGCAGGCACTGCACGGTGACCTCGTGGTCGTGCAGGCCGAGCACGTGGGCCACGATCTCCTGCGTCTCGGACGGGTGTTGCGTGCTGCTCTGCACGAACACCTGGCCACTCTCGTCAACCAGCGCCAGCGCGGCATGCGTCTCGAGGTAGAAGTGCTCCTGGCCCGCCATCTCCGTCGTCCCGCTGAACACATGGGCGGCACCCGCGAGGCCGCTCACGGTGTCGCCGCGGCTGACGACGGGGCGGCCGCCCTGGAAGCTCCCGGCCTCGATCGCCTCGGTCAGCGCGATGATCGAGGGCAGGGCCTCGTAGTCCACCTCGACCGCGGCGGCCCCGAGTCGCGCGGCCTCCAGGGTCTCCCCCAGCACCCAGCAGACGGCGTGCCCGACGAACATCACCTCGTCGGGGAAGAGCGGCTCGTCGTGCTTGACCCCGGCGTCGTTGACGCCGGGGACGTCGCCGCCGGTGAGCACGCGGACCACGCCGTCGACCTCCAGCGCGGCCGCCGGGTCGAGGCGGGTCACCCGGGCGTGGGCGTGCGGGGAGCACACCGGGTGCGCATGCAGGACGTCGCGCGTGCGTTGCACCAGGTCGTCGGTGTAGAGCGCGTGCCCGGTGACGTGCAGGGCGGCGCTCTCGTGCGGCAGGGCGGCGCCGACACTCATCGCTGCACCTCCCCCGCCGACCTCGTCGACCTCTCCACCCACAACCGACGCAGCGCGTTGCCGAGCATCGCCGAGCGGTAGGCCCCGCTGGCGCGCTGGTCGTCGATCGGCGTGCCCTCGCCGCGCATCACCTCGGCGGCGGCCTCGACGGTCTCGCTGCGCCACGGCCGTCCCTCGAGGGCGGCCTCCGTCGCCAGTGCCCGTACCGGCGTCGCGGCGATCCCGCCCAGCCCGATCCGCGCCCGGACGACGCTGCCGTCGACCACGTCGAGGGCGAACCCGACCGCGACGCTGGAGATGTCGTCGTACCGCCGCTTGGCGACCTTGTGGAACGCGACCAGGCCGGCGAGCGGCCGTGGGATGCGCACCGAGCGGACCAGCTCGCCAGGGCGGCGGACGGTCTCGCGGTAGCCGGTGAAGTAGTCGGCCAGCGGCACCTCGCACTCGCCCTCGGCGGAGACCAGAACGACGGACGCGTCCAGGGCCAGCAACACCGGGGGCAGGTCGCCGATCGGGGACGCCGTGGCGAGGTTGCCGCCGATCGTGGCTCCGTTGCGGATCAGGGGCGAGGCGAACTGCGGCCACACCTCGTCGAGGAGCGGCACGGCGCCGGCCAGCGCCGCCTCCGCCTCGCTGAGGGTGAGGGCCGCGCCGATCTCGATGGTGCCGTCGGTCGAGACCTCCCGGAGCTCGGGCAGGCGGTCGATCGCGATCACGTACGACGGGCGGCGACCGCGCAGGTTGGCCTCCACGCCGAGGTCGGTGGCCCCCGCCACGACCGTGGCGTCGGGGTGCCGGCCCAGCAGCTCGAGGGCCTCGGCGAGGTCGGCGGGACGGGCGAACCCGTCGATGCGGGTCGTCGCGGGCGGCGGTGCCGGCCGCTGCTGGCGCTGCGCCAGCACGTCGTCGGCGGGCGGGACGCCCAGCGCGTCGGCGGCGTCGCGGATCGGGCGGTAGCCGGTGCAGCGGCACAGGTTGCCGCTCAGCGCGTGCACGTCGAAGCCCTCGTCGCGGTCCGGCCGGTAGTACTCCGCGGCCATCGAGCAGACGAAGCCCGGCGTGCAGTAGCCGCACTGCGACCCGCCCCGCACGGCGAGCTCGGACTGCACCGGGTGGAGGTGCGCCGGGCTGCCGAGCCCCTCGGCGGTGACCACCTCCTGGCCGTCGAGGGCCGCGGCCGGCACCAGGCACGCGTTGACGGGCGTCCACCGGCTCGCGTCGCCCTCGGGCCGCAGCACCAGCACGGCGCAGGCCCCGCACTCCCCCTCGGCGCAGCCCTCCTTGGCCCCGGTGAGCCCGAGGCCACGCACGAGGTCGAGCGCACTCGTGTGCACGGGCAGCCCGGAGATCGGGCGCGGCTGCCCGTTGACGATGACGTGCGGATCCGACATGTCCCTCCCCCTCTGGAATCTACGCCTGCGTGGTCACGATCCGAGGCGGAGTCGCGGATGCCGGTTGACGTCCTTGTAGAGCAGGTAGCGAAACCGTCCCGGACCTCCCGCGTAGCAGGCCTGGGGGCAGAACGCGCGCAGCCACATGAAGTCCCCGGCCTGCACCTCGACCCAGTCCTGGTTGAGCAGGTAGACCGCCTTGCCCTCCAGGACGTAGAGGCCGTGCTCCATCACATGGGTCTCGGGGAAGGGGATCGTGCCGCCCGGCTCGAAGGTGACGATGTTGACGTGCATGTCGTGCCGTACGTCGTCGGGGTCCACGAACCGTTGCGTCCCCCAGGCCCCGCGGGTGTCGGGCATCGGCTGGATCGCGACGTCCGCCTCGTGGGTGACGAACGACGCGGGAGCGTCTACTCCCTCGACGCGTTCGTAGGCCTTGCGGATCCAGTGGAAGGTGGCGGTGGCGTCGCCCCGGTTGCGGAGCACCCAGTGGGACTGGGCCGAGAGGTAGGCGTAGCCGCCGGCCCCGACCCGGTGGGCGATGCCGTCGACCTCGAGGGAGACCGTCCCGTCGACCACGAAGAGCACCGCCTCCTCGGCCTCCTGGCCCACCGGCCGGGGCTGCTCGCTCCCTCCCCCGGGCGCCACCTCGACGACGTACCAGGCGAAGGTCTCGGCGAAGCCCGTCAGCGGACGGGCCAGCACCCACAGCCGGGTGCGGTCCCACAGCGGCAGCCGGCTGGCCACGATGTCGCGCATCGTGCCCCGCGGGAGCACGGCGTACGCGTCGGTGAAGACGGCCCGGTCGGTCGTCAGCTCGGTCTGCGTGGGCAGGCCGCCTCGCGGCACCCAGTAGCTCATGCGACACCGGCGCTCATCCAGCACCCCTCCTCAGCAGCCGTCCGCGCGGCGCGGCGGCCAGGTCGATCGGTACGCCGCGCAGCCAGGTCCGGCGGACGGTGCCGGTGAGCGTACGCCCGGCGTAGGCCGACACCGGGTTCTTGTGGTGCAGGCGGCGCACGTCGACCACGAGCTCCTCGTCGGGGGCGAAGGCGCACAGGTCGGCATCCGCGCCGACCCGGATCCCGCCCTTGCCCGCCAGGCCCACCCGCGCAGCCGGTGCCGTCGACATCCAGCGGGCCACGTCGACCAGTCCCAGCCCGCGCTCGCGGGCCGCCGTCCACACGATGGGCAGCCCGAGCTGCAGGGAGGCGATGCCGCCCCAGGCCCGGGCGAAGTCGCCGTCCCCCAGACCCTTGAGCTCGACCGTGCTCGGCGAGTGGTCGGTGACCACGAAGTCGATCGACCCCTCCTCGAGCGCCCTCCACAGTGCATCGCGGTTGGCGGCGCCGCGGATCGGCGGGCAGCACTTGAGCTCGGTGGCCCCGTCGGGGATCGACTCGGCGTCGAGCGACAGGTAGTGCGGGCAGGTCTCGACAGACACGTCGACGCCCTCCTCGCGGGCGGCGCGCAGGGCCGGCACGGCACCGAACGCGCTCAGGTGGACGACGTGGGCCCGGCAGCCGGTGCGGCGGGCCGTCTCGACGACCAGGGCGACGGCCCGCTCCTCGGCGACATCCGGGCGGCTCGCGAGGAAGCCGGCGTACGACGTCCCGTGGTCGCACGGCGCGATCGCGTCGCCGTCCTCGGCGTGCACGAGCAGCAGCGAACCGAGCCGGGCCGTCTCGGCCATCGCCGCGGCGAGCCCCGCGGCGTCGAGGTGCGGGAACTCCTCCACCCCCGAGTCGAGCAGGAAGCACTTGAACCCGAAGACGCCGGCGGCGTGCAGGCGTGCCAGGTCGGGCACGTTGCCGGGCACCGCCCCGCCCCAGAACCCGACGTCCACGAACACCTGGCCCCGTGCCACCGCCCGCTTCGCCTCGAGTCCCGCAAGCGTGGTGGTCGGCGGGATGCTGTTGAGCGGCATGTCCACGATCGTGGTCACCCCGCCGGCGGCCGCGGCGAGGGTGGCGCTGGCGAACCCCTCCCACTCGGTGCGTCCCGGCTCGTTGACGTGCACGTGCGTGTCGACGAGCCCGGGGAGCAGCATCTCGTCGTCGGCCAGCACGACGACGTCCGCGCCGCCGGCGTCCACGTCGTACGACGACAGGTCGGTGATGACGCCGTCGCGGATGCGCACGGCGACCGCCGTCTCGTGGTCCCCAACGACCGCACGCCGGGCGCGGAGCAGGGTCTCAGCTGCCACGGTAGGTCGAGTAGCCGAATGGGCTCAGGAGCAGCGGGACGTGGGAGTGCTCGTCGCCGGCGAGGTCAAAGGCGACGACCACCTCGGGGTAGAACCCCTCGACCCCGTGCGCGCCGAACCAGGCAGCGGTGTCGAAGCGCAGCCGGTAGGTGCCTGCACCCAGCTCGCCGGGTGCGAGGTCGCCGGCCCGGCCGTCGGCGTCGGTGACCGCCTCGGCCAGCAGGCTCCCGGCGGCGGACTCCAGGGCGATGCGCAGGCCGACCGCGGGGAGTCCCCGGCTCGTGTCGAGGACGTGCGTGCTCAGGGTGGCCATCAGGACAACGCCTCTCTCATGCGCAGGACCGCGATCTGGGTCAGCTGGTCGATCGTCGAGGCGCGCTCCACCTCGTCGGTGGTGTCGAGCCGGAGCCGCAGGTGCTCGAGGATGTCGCTCCCGCTGCGCCCGGCCGCGCGCACGATGAAGACGCGCCCGAAGCGCTCCTCGTAGGCCCGGTTGCCCTCCTCGAGCCGTCGGGCCAAGTCGTCGTCGCCCCGGTCCACGCCGGCCTGCTCGCGGGTGGAGTGCTCGGCGTCGTGCTTGGCTGCATCGGCACGCTCTCCGATCCGCGGGTGCCGGGCCAGTGCCTGCTCGAGTTCACGGTCGGAGATTGTGGCCGAGGCGGACACCATCGTGGCCTCGAGCTCGCCGATGTCGTCGAAGGGGCGCGTGACGGCGAGGAAGTCGGCCCAGCGCGGCACGTCGAGCCAAGTCCGGGCCAGGCGGTAGGCCTCGTCGCGCTCCATCGCGTTGAAGGCCTGGAGACCGGCACGGGTCACGCTCATCAGTCCTCCTCGCGGACCACGGTCGCCTCGATCAGCCCGTAGGGCCGGTCTGCGGCGATGAAGACCTCCCCGGGGTTGTCGAGGCCGAACGCCTCGAGGTCCACGAGGAAGTGGTGCTTGTTGGGGGCGGCGAACGAGATCTCCTCGATCCCCCCATGCGCCTCGAGCACCGCGCGTCCCATGGCGTACAGCGTCTCCTGGAGGGCGCGGCTGTACGTAGTCGCGAAGGTGGCGAGCAGTAGCGCCCGCACCTCGTCGTACGTCCGGTTCCACGCGACGGCGCCCCGGTCGCTGTAGCGCCACGTGGCGGTGAGCGAGGTGGCGAGGATGCGGTCCTCGGCCTCGGGGAGCGTGGTGTACTCGTCGACCAGGAAACCCGTGAACTCCGAGCCGGTCGACTTGAGCACGACCAGGTCGGTGAGCCCGGAGACGACGTGGGCTCCCTCGGAGGACAGGTCGACCGCAGTGGTGCGGACCTCGCCGCCGCGGCGTACGAACGCGTGGTCGTGTCCTGCCCCGCCGACCGGGATCCGGTCCCAGGCGTACTCCTCGACCCGGATGAGCGCGCCGGTCGCAGCCGGCGTCGCCTCCAGCAGGCGCCGGGCGAGGGCGAGCGCGTAGTCCTCGGGCGAGGTGACGCCGTGCTTCTTCGCGTAGGCGAACGCGGTGTTCTTCTGCGTGTCGGTCGGGAGCACCTGCGACTGGTCGCCGGCCTCGTGGGCGGCGGTGAAATCTCCGCGCAGCGAGGTGGAGACGTTGAGGTCGCGGATCTCGTGCCGGGGGGTGTCGCGCACGATCCGGACGACGCGGCACTCCGCCTTGCCGTACCTGTTGGGTCCCAGGACGATCCCCATCTGCTCAGCCCTCCCTCGTGGTGGTGCGGTGCGCGATGCCGGCCAGCGCTCGCGCGTCGAGGCCGCTCGCGGTGGTGGCCTCGTCCGACGAGACCGCTGCGCAGTCGAGGCCGCGGAGCACGAAGTCGGCGAGGGCCCGTGCGGTCGCCGGTTCGTCGAGGATCCCGGAGGCCTGCCGCTCGACGTAGTTGCGCAGCCGCGCCCCCGCGGCCTCCAGCCCGCCGCGGTAGAACGCGAATGTCGCGGCGTACCGGGTCGGCAGCTGTGCCGGGTGCAGGTCCCAACCTTGGTAGTAGCCGCGCTCCAGCGACCTGCGGACCAGGCGCAGGTGGTTGCGCCACGCGTCGCGGACGGCGTCGCGCCCACCCACCGGGAGGACGTTGGTGGACCCGTCGGAGAGGCGCACGCCCGTCCCGGCGGCGGCCACCTGCATGACGGCCTTGGCGTGGTCGGCGGCGGGGTGCTCGAGGCTCTGGTGGGCGGCCGCGATGCCGCAGGAGGCGGAGTAGTCGTAGGTGCCGTAGTGGAGGCCCGTGCAGCGCCCCTCCGACGCGTGGATCATCCGGGCCACGAGGGCTGTGCCGTCGGGGCCGAGGACCGCCTGCGGCGTCTCGACCTGGATCTCGAAGCGGAGCGAGCCGGCCACGAGGCCCAGCCCGTCCTCCAGCCCCCGGGATGCGTGCACGAGCGCCTCGACCTGGTCGACCGAGGTCACCTTGGGCAGGGTGACGACGAAGCCGTCCGGGAGCTGGCCACCGTGGGCGAGGTCGGCCAGGAAGAGCCCCAGGGTGCGCAGCCCGCGCCGCCGGGTGGGGGCCTCGAAGCTCTTGAACCGGATCCCGTGGCCGGCCGGGGCGGTGCCGTCGGCGATCGATCGGCGCAGGGCGATCGCGCTCGCCCGGACCGCGTCGTCCTCCTCCTCCTCGGAGCGGGTGCCGTAGCCGTCCTCGAAGTCGATGCGCAGGTCCTCGACCGGCTCGCGGGCCAGCTTGTCGCGCACGCGCCCCACCAGTGCGCGGTCGCCGTCGAGCACCTCGAGGAAGAGGTCCGGGTGCTCGTCGACCGCGCGCAGCGCCCCCGCGCCGTACGCCGGGACGAGGCCGACGCGGAAGCGGTCGGCCGGGACGTAGACCGTGTGCACGGGCTGCCGGCCCGGCCGCGGCCCCGGGTAGCTGCCGGCCAGGGCGGCATCGGCCGCCCCGAGCCGCTCGTCGAGCTCGTCGGCGAGCCGGTCGAGGTCGACCCCGGTGACCGCCCGTGCGCCCCTCATGCCCGCACCCTAGTGCGGGCGACCGACGGCCGCTGCTCCTTTCAGTCCCCCACGACCAGCTCGACCTCGAAGCCCTCGGAGTTCTCCAGGTAGAGCGCCGTGTGGTCGTCACCGCCGGCGTGCGGGTAGCGGTCGGCGAACATCTCGTGCCAGCCGTGGGCGCTCGACTCCGCCCGGATCCGGTCGAGCAGCGCCCGGTCCTCCACGACGAACGCCAGGTGGTTGACCCCCGGGCGCATCCGGTCGTACGCCGCGTCGACCTGGTCGGGCGACCGCTCGAGGAAGACGTAGGTCCCGTCGTCGGCCATCCAGGACGACCCGTCGGCGGCCCATCCCAGCTCGCCGAACAGCCACCCCCACTCGTCGGTCGCGACCGCCGCGTCGCCGACCCAGAGGTCCCAGTGGTGGATCGCGCGCGCCATCAGGTGACCGGCGGGCGCGCGACGAGGAGGTGGTGGAGCCAGGACGGCTCGATGAGGTCGTGCAGCGGCTTGGGCGAGTACAAGGAAGGGCCTCCCGAGGTGCGACGGACCACCCAATCTAGGGACAGACGCCCCGGGGTGCCCCCTCGACGGGGGAAATGTCTTCCACCTGGTGGAAATCTCTATCCGGGTGCAACCGCACAGGGGGTGGAGAACGAAGTACTCGTGTGGACCACGGACAGGACCTCGGGCTCCGCCTCGCCCAGCACGACGAGGCCGCGCTGGAGGACGCCTACGCCCTCTACGGTCCCAGCGTCCTGTCCTACCTCCGGCGCCACGTCGGGCCTGACGAGGCCGAGGACGTCCTGCAGCGGACCTTCCTGGACGTATGGCGTCACGCGGATCGCTACGACAGCTCGCACCGGTTCTCCACCTGGCTGTTCATCATCGCCCGCAGACGAGCGGTCGACAGCCTGCGGGCTCGTCGCCACCCGGTGGTGGACGTCCAGTCCGTGCGTGACCTGGTCGGGGAGGACGGTCGCGACACCGTCTCGCGGCTGGCCGACGCGGCGGACGTACAGGTGGCCCTGCGCGAGCTGCCCGAGCACGAGCGCGAGGTGCTGCACCTCGCGTACTACCAGGACCTCACCCAGCGCGAGATCGCCGAACGACTCGCGGTGCCGATCGGGACCGTGAAGGCCCGGGCGGCCCGCGGAACCCGACGGCTGGCCATCGTGATGCGCGAGAACGGAGGTGACCGGTGACCAGCTCGCCGACCCACCCGGACCTCTTGGCCCTCCTGCGCGGAGAGCTCACCAATGTCGAGGTTCTCGACGCAGCCGACCACTTGGACCGCTGTGAGCCCTGCCGGGCCGAGCTGGCGGACACCGCGACCGGACACGCGCTCCTCGCGAGCAGTGCGCGCGCCCTCGGGCCCGTCGCCCCGATCGCGGCAGCGGGCGCCGCCGAGGTCTCCCTGCCGCCGGCACCGGACCTGAAGCCGTGGCGGCACCGGCAGCGGCGCAGGCGGCTGGTCCTCGGGGTCGCCGCCGCGACCGTGGCCGGGATCGTCTGGACCGGGGGGTACCTCACGGGCGGCGAGCAGGGCAGCCCTCCGGTGGCCGACCCTGCACCCAGCGCCTCCCCGGAACCGCCGTCCGGGGACACCCGTACGGTCACCCTCGCACCGGTGGAGGGCTCGGGCAGCGGCACCGTCTCCATGACCGAGACCGGGACCGTCGCGGTGATGCGGATCGTCACCCAGGACCTGCGGCCCCTCGAGCCCGGCACGTTCTACTACGCCTGGCTGCTGGACCCCGTCACCAACAAGATGCTGCCACTCGGCCAGGTCGGTCCCGACGGCACCGTCTCCTTCGAGGTGTCCCCGATCTTGCTGGCGTCGTACTCGGCGATCGACGTCAGCCTGGAGTCCGACGACGGGGACCCGGGGCACTCGCCCCGCTCCGTCCTGCGGGCTGTGTACGCGTGACCCAACCCACGAAAGGAAACCCCATGAAGAATGCACTGATCGGCACGACGAGCCTCCTCGCCCTGGCGGCCGCCAGCCTGGCCGCCACCCCCGCACAGGCGGCGCAGGCGCTCGGCACCACCAGTGTGGCCGAGGTGCTGGCCGCGGACGGCAGCGGCTTCGACCGCAACTGGAAGGACTTCGACATCCTGGATGCCGCGGTGAGCGCCGTGCTGTCCGACAACCCGGACTCCGCGGTGGGCGTGCTGGCCGACGGCAGCACCAGGCTCACCGCCTTCGCACCCAGGGACAAGGCGTTCCGCATCCTCGTGAAGGACCTCAGCGGCAAGCAGCTCACCCGGGAGGACCGCGTGGTGGCCTGGCTGGCGAAGAACCTCGGCCTCGAGACCATCGAGACGGTGCTGCTCTACCACGTCGTCCCCGGCGCCACCATCACCGCGGCCAAGGCGGTCAAGGCCGACGGCGCCGAGTTGACCACGGCCCAGGGCGGCACCATCGAGGTGAAGGTCACGGGTTCCGGCAAGAGGACCAAGGTCCTGCTCGTCGACCAGGACCACGACGACTGGGACCCGGCCGTGAAGGTCCCCGACATCAACAAGGGCAACCGTCAGATCGTCCACGGCATCAACCGCGTGCTGCGTCCGATCGAGACCTGATCCACCGTTGCCCCCGCTGACCGGACCCTCGACGCACACGCCGTCGGGGGTCCGGTCACGCAGGGACTACTCCCACTCGATGGTGCCCGGCGGCTTGGACGTGATGTCGAGGGTGACGCGGTTGATCTCGGCCACCTCGTTGGTGATCCGGGTCGAGATCCGCTCCATGACCTCGTAGGGCAGGCGCGCCCAGTCGGCGGTCATCGCGTCCTCGGACGTGACCGGGCGCAGCACCACGGGGTGGCCGTAGGTGCGGCCGTCACCCTGGACACCGACCGAGCGAACCTCGGCGAGCAGGACCACCGGCATCTGCCAGATGTCGCGATCGAGGCCTGCCCGGGTGAGCTCCTCGCGGGCGATGGCGTCGGCCTCGCGGAGCAGGTCGAGGCGCTCCTCGGTGACCTCGCCGATGATCCGGATGCCCAGGCCCGGGCCGGGGAAGGGCTGGCGCCACACCATGGTCGACGGCAGGCCGAGCTGCTCGCCGACCGCGCGCACCTCGTCCTTGAAGAGGGTCCGCAGCGGCTCGATCAGCTCGAACTGGAGGTCCTCCGGCAGGCCGCCGACGTTGTGGTGCGACTTGATCGTCGACGTCCCGGCGCCGCCGCCGGACTCCACCACGTCGGGGTAGAGGGTGCCCTGGACGAGGTACGCCGTGTCGCCGCGGTCCTCGTCGGACAACGCGCCGAAGACCCGCACCTCGGCGGCCTCGAAGGTCCGGATGAACTCGCGCCCGATGATCTTGCGCTTCTCCTCGGGGTCGTGGACCCCGGCCAGCGCGCCCAGGAACTGGTCGGCGGCGTCGACGACGTCGAGGGCGTCGAAGACCTCCTCGAAGTCGCGGCGGACCTGCTCGGTCTCGCCCTTGCGCATCATCCCGTGGTCGACGTACACGCAGGTGAGACGGTCGCCGATGGCGCGCTGCACGATCGCTGCGGCCACGGCGGAGTCGACGCCGCCGGAGAGCGCGCATATCGCCCGGCCCCGCTCGCCCACCTGCTCGCGGATCCGCTCCACCTGCTCCTCGACGATGTTGACCATCGTCCAGGTCTGGCGGCAGCCGGCGATCTCGTGCAGGAAGTGCTCGAGCACCTGCTGGCCGTGCTCGGAGTGCAGGACCTCGGGGTGCCACTGGACGCCTGCGAGACCCCGGCCGGTGTCCTCGAAGGCCGCCACCGGGGTGTCGGTGGTGGAGGCCAGGACGGTGAATCCCGCGGGAGCCGCCTTGACCGAGTCGCCGTGTGACATCCAGACGTTGTGGGTCACGGGCAGATCGGCCAGCAGGGTGCCGCCCTCGCTGATCGTCACGGGCGTGCGGCCGTACTCGCGGGCGCCGGTGTGGGCGACCTCGCCGCCCAGGCCCTTGGCCATCAGCTGGAAGCCGTAGCACATGCCGAAGACGGGGACCCCCGAGGTGAAGACCGCGTCGTCGATGCCGGGCGCACCCTCGGCGTAGACCGACGACGGACCGCCGCTGAGGATGATCGCCTTGGGCCCGCGCGCGAGCATCTCGGCGACGGGCATCGAGTGCGGCACGATCTCGGAGTAGACCCGCGCCTCGCGCACCCGGCGGGCGATGAGCTGCGCGTACTGGGCGCCGAAGTCGACGACGAGGACGAGGTCGTGGTCAGGGGTGTCGGTCACCCCCGAAGGGTACCGAGTCCGGCCCCCTCCTCCGGACGTGACTCGGACGTGACTCAGGGCCCCGGTCGGGGAGGGAGGATGACCGGGGCCCTGATGGTCCACGCGCTGCGTGACAGTGCCTGGACTGACGGGCCCGGCCAACTGGGAGGGAGCATGACTGCCGGACCTGTCATCCGTGCCAACGAGCCCTGCCGGGGCGGGTTACGCCCCGGCACGAGAATCTTGGAGCAGGTCAGCTGACGCCCACGATGGGCAGCCGCAGCGCACCCGGCGCTGCCTCCGGGACGACCGGGTTCTTGGGTGCCACCGGTCGGATCCGGGCGTACGCCGATCCGAGCGCGGGACGCTCGTCGGGCTCGCCCCGGTTGGGCCAGAAGGCCATCGCCCGCTCGGCCTGGGCGGTGATGGTGAGCGAGGGGTTGACGCCCAGGTTGGCCGAGACGGCCGACCCGTCGACGACGTGCAGCCCCTCGTGGCCGTACATCCGCTGGTAGCCGTCGACGACGCCGGTCTGCGGGGAGTCGCCGATGGTGCAGCCGCCGATGAAGTGGGCGGTGAGCGGGCGGTTGAAGGGCTCGCCGACGTTGCCGCCGGGCGTGCCCTTGATGATCGCCGCCATCCGGCGGACGGCGTCGTACGCGACCGGGATGTAGGTGGGATTGGGCTTGCCGTGGCCCTGCGTGCTCGTCAGCCGCCAGCCGAAGGGGGTCCTGACGCCCTTGGTGGTGATCGAGTTGTCGAGGGTCTGCATGACCAGCGCGATGACGGTGCGCTCGGACCAGTGCTTCATGTCGTAGAGGTCCAGGGCGCTGCGGCGCTGGGTCCACAGCTCCTTGAGCCAAGACTTCCACCGCGACTGGCCCTCCACCTCGTCGGCCAGCACGGTCTGGAGGAGCGCCATGAAGTTGGAGCCCTTGCCGTAGCGGACCGGCTCGATGTGGGTGTCGGCGTCCGGGTGGAACGACGACGTGATGGCGACGCCCTGGCTGTAGTCGACGGTCACGTCGGGCGCGAGCGCGCCCAGGATCGCCTCGGAGTTGGTACGGGTCAGGCTGCCGAGCCGGTCGCTGACGTGCGGCAGGTCGCCCTCGCCCTTGAGCTGGTGGAGGAGCTTCTGGGTGCCGAGCGCGGCCGCCGAGAAGATCACCTGCTCGGCGGTGAAGGTCTTCGTTGCCGTACGCCGCGACAGCTTGGCCTTGGTCCACCGGGTGTCGACCCGGTAGCCGCCGCCGTCGAGGGGACGCACGCGGGTGACCGTGGTGAGCGGGTGCACGACGGCACCGGCCTCCTCGGCGAGGTGGAGGTAGTTCTTGACCAGGGTGTTCTTGGCGTTGTGGCGGCACCCGGTCATGCACTCCCCGCACGCGGTGCAGGGGTTGCGGTCCGGCCCGGCGCCACCGAAGTAGGGGTCGGCGACGGCCTCGCCGCCGATGCCGGGCTGCTGGCCGAAGAAGACGCCCACCGGGGCGGGGTGGAAGGTGTCCCCCACGCCCATCTCCACGGCGACCTGCTCCATCACCTCGTCGCTCGGCGTACGCAGGGGGTTGTCGACGACGCCGAGCATCCGCTTGGCCTGGTCGTAGTAGGGCGCCAGCTCGGTCTTCCAGTCGGTGATGTGCGACCAGGACGGGTCGCGGTAGAAGGCGTCCAGCGGCTCGTAGAGGGTGTTGGCGTAGACGAGCGAACCGCCGCCCACGCCGGCGCCGGCGAGGATGAGGCAGTCCCTGACCATGTCGATGCGCTGGATCCCGTAGCAGCCGGCGGACGGCGCGAAGAGGTAGCGCTTCGCGTCGAAGCTGGTGGCGGCGAAGTCGGCGTCCTCGAAGCGGGCGCCGGCCTCGAGCACGGCGACCCGATAGCCCTTCTCGGTGAGCCGCAGCGCCGACACGGACCCGCCGAAGCCGGAGCCGATGACGAGGACGTCGTAGTCGAAGTCGCGGTCGGTGCCGTCGCCCATCACGCGCGCCCCAGCTTCTTCATCATCCGCAGCTGGGCGGTCATGACCTTGGCGTAGCGCTCGTCGGACATGCCGAGCATCGGGGCGAAGCGGATCAGCCGCTGCGTCGCGACGGACTGCGACTCCGTGTAGCGGTGGATGCCCTCACTGCCCTGCCGACGTCCCATGCCGGACTCGCGCATGCCGCCCATCGGGGAGTCGATGCTGGCGAAGGTCGCCCCGAAGGCCTCGTTGATGTTGACGGTGCCGCACTTCACCTGGCGCGCGATCTCGCGGCCACGTGCTCCGTCCTGGGTGTAGATGGAGGCGTTGAGGCCGTACTCCCCCGCGTTGGCGCGCGCGACCGCGTCGGCCTCGTCGTGGAAGCGGTAGAGGGAGATCACCGGCCCGAAGGTCTCGGTGCCGAAGCAGGTCATGTCCGGGGTGACGCCCTCGAGGATCGTCGGCTCGAAGAAGTAGGGACCCAGGTCGGGCCGGGCCCGGCCGCCCGCCAGCACGCGGGCGCCCTTGGCGACGGCGTCGTCGACGTGGGCCTGCACGGTGTCGAGCTGCGCCTGGGACACCAGGGAGCCCATGTCGACGCCCCACTCCAGGCTGGCCCCGAGGGTCATCGCCTCGGTGCGGGCCACGAAGCGCTCGACGAACCGGTCGTAGACCTGGTCGGCGACGAACATCCGCTCCATGGACACGCACAGCTGGCCGGCGTTGGAGAAGGACGCCCGCACCGCACCCTCGGCGGCCTTCTCGAGGTCGGCGTCGCGGAGGACCAGGAGGGGGTTCTTGCCGCCGAGCTCGAGCGAGCAGCCGATCAGGCGCTCCGCGCACTGCGCGGCGATCAGCCGGCCGGTGGCCGTGGAGCCGGTGAAGCAGATGTAGTCGGCACCGTCGATGATCGGCGTCCCGAGCTCGCGTCCCGGCCCGGCCACGACCTGCCACAGGTCCGGCGGGAAGCCGGCCTCCTCGAGCAGCTGGGCCCCGAGCAGGGCCGAGAGCATCGTCTGGGCGTCGGGCTTGGCGACCACCGCGTTGCCGGCGAGCAGGGCAGGGATCCCGTCGCACAGCGCCATCGTGAAGGGGTAGTTCCAGGGCGAGATGATGCCGACGACGCCCTTGGGCACCCGGTTGACCTCGACGCGCGTGAGGCCGGGGACGACGCCGAGCTTGCGCTCGGTGTCGAGGTGCTGGTGCGCCGTGCGTCCGTAGTAGCGGGCGGTGAGGGCGATGTGCAGCGGCTCGTCGAAGGCGTGCTTACGGGCCTTGCCCGACTCCAGCACGACCAGGTCGATGATCTCGTCCTGCCGGTCGAGCACGAGGTCGTGGAGGCGCAGCAGCATCGCCGCGCGCTCGTCCAGCGACGTCCGCGCCCAGGCGGCCTGCGCGCGACGGGCCCGGACGTAGGCCTCGGCCACGTCGTCGGTGCTCGACTGCGGGATGTGCGCGAGCGGCTGGCCGCCCAGCGGCGACTCCACCGGCACAGTGCGACCGGTGGTGCTGAGGATGCGCCGGGTGAGCCCGGCGACGTAGTCGGGCTCGAGTGCGTACGACGCCCGCGGGTCGTGCTCGGGGTCGTGCGGGCCGTCCACCAGCGGGTCGGAGGCAGGAGTGTGCTCGCTCATGGGCCGAGGGTAGGCCGGTCCCCCGGGCCTTGCTACCCGTTGGTCACATCGTCCCGCTATTTGACATTCGGCTCATATTTGTCAAGCGCATGCGCCGGCCGGCTCAGACGATGTCCGGCGCCTTGACCCGCGCCTCGTCGGCCGCCTGGTCGGTGAGCTCGAGCTGGGACTGGCGCTCGGCCTCGACCCGCCGCAGGTAGTGGTCGACCTCGGCGTCGACGGTCGCCGCGTCCCAGCCGAGCACGTCGGCCATCAGCTCGGCGGCCGGACGGGCACTGGCGACGCCGCGGTCGAAGGTCTCGATGGAGATGCGGGTACGCCGCGTCAGCACGTCGTCGAGGTGCCGTGCGCCCTCGTGGCTGACCGCGTAGACGACCTCGGCGGCGAGGTAGAGCGGTGCACCGGTGAGTGGCTCGGCCAGCTCGGGGCGCTCGCGGACCAGCTCCAGCACCTCGTCGACCAGCCCGCCGTACCGGCCGAGGAGGTGGTCGACCATGCCGATCTCGATGCCCGACTCGCGCGAGAGGGCCACCCGCTGGTTGGTGCGCGCCTCGTAGCCCCAGGCCCCGAGCAGCGGCACGCGCTCGGTGATGCTCGGCAGGGCACCCGGCACGTCGCGGATGGCGTGGTCGACGGCGTCGCGTGCCATCACGCGGTACGTCGTGAGCTTGCCGCCGGCGACGAGCACCAGGCCGGGCACGGGGTTGGCGACGGTGTGCTCGCGGGAGAGCTTGGTCGTCTCGCCCTGCTCGCCCTTGCGCACCACCGGCTTGAGGAGCGGCCGCAGGCCGGCGTAGACGCCGACCACGTCACGGTGGTCGAGCGGGTCGCGCAGCAGGGCGTTGACGTGGCCGAGCAGGTAGTCGATGTCCTGGCGGCTGGCCGCCGGGTGGGCGAGGTCGAGGTCCCACGGGGTGTCGGTGGTGCCGATGATCCAGAAGGCGCCCCACGGGATGACGAAGAGCACCGACTTCTCGGTCTTGGTGATGAAGCCGCACTCGGAGCGGATGCGGTCGCGGGGCACGACGAGGTGCACGCCCTTGCTGGCGTCCACGTCGAGGGTCGCGTCGCCGCCGATGAGCTCCTGCACCTCGTCGGTCCAGACCCCGGCGGCGTTGATGACCACCCGGGCCCGCACCTCGAGGTCGACGTCGTTCTCGAGGTCGCGGGCCGTCACGCCCACCACCCGGTTGCCCTCGCGCAGGAAGCCCGTGACCTTGGTCCGGGTGGCGATGTGGGCGCCGTTGTTGGCGGCCGTGCGGGCGATGGTCATGACGAGGCGGGCGTCGTCGACCTGGCAGTCGTAGTAGCGGATCGCGCCGTGCAGCTCCTCGGTGCGGATGTCGGGCGCCATCCTGGCCAGCTGCTTGCGGAAGAGGTGCTTGTGCTTCGGCACGCCCATGTCGTACTTGCCGGTCATCGCCATGGCGTCGTAGAGCGCGACACCGGAGCCGACGTACGGCCGCTCCCAGGCCTTCTTCAACGGATAGAGGAAGGGCA
Organism: Nocardioides terrigena; assembly: GCF_003047265.1. GTDB lineage: Bacteria > Actinomycetota > Actinomycetes > Propionibacteriales > Nocardioidaceae > Nocardioides > Nocardioides terrigena. The sequence goes on from NZ_PZYY01000012.1 coordinate 43,044, forward strand.
CCGGGCGGACCAGGTGGGGCGCGAGCCGGGTGAGCAGCAGGCCGCGCTCCTCGAGCGCCTCCTTGACCAGGCCGAAGTCGAACATCTCCAGGTAGCGCAGGCCACCGTGCACGAGCTTGGAGCTGCGCGAGGACGTGCCCGAGGCGAGGTCGCGCTGCTCCAGCAGTCCGACGCTGAGCCCGCGGGTCACCGCGTCGAGGGCCGCGCCGGCGCCCACGATCCCGCCACCCACCACCAGCACGTCGAGCTCGCCGGACACCATCGCGTCGAGCGCCGCGGTGCGGTGGTCGGGACTGAGCTGGTAGGTCATGGCGCCAGTCTGGCAGGCGCCCGGGCAGGCAGGTCAGCCCCCGACGACGACCTCGACCCGCTGGAACTCCTTGAGGTCGGTGTAGCCCGTCGTGGCCATCGACCGGCGCAGGGCACCGATGAGGTTCATCGTGCCGTCGGCGACGCGGGAGGGGCCGAAGAGGATCTCCTCCATCGACCCCACGGGGCCGAACTCGACGCGCTGGCCACGCGGCAGGTCGGGGTGGTGCGCCTCTCCGCCCCAGTGGAACCCGCGGCCGGGGGCGTCGGTGGCCCGGGCCAGCGGCGAGCCGACCATCACCGCGTCGGCGCCGCAGGCGATGGCCTTGGCGACGTCGCCCGAGCGTCCGATCGAGCCGTCGGCGATGACGTGCACGTAGCGACCGCCCGACTCGTCGAGGTAGTCGCGGCGGGCCGCGGCGACGTCGGCGACGGCCGACGCCATGGGCACCGCGATGCCCAGCACGGTGCGGGTCGTGTGGGCGGCACCACCGCCGAAGCCCACGAGGACGCCGGCCGCCCCAGTCCGCATGAGGTGCAGGGCGGCCTGGTGGGTCGCGCAGCCACCCACGACGACCGGGACGTCGAGCTCGTAGATGAACTCCTTGAGGTTGAGCGGCTCGCTCTGCGAGGAGACGTGCTCGGCGCTCACCGTGGTGCCGCGGATGACGAACATGTCGACACCGGCGTCGACCACGGCCTTGGCGAACTCCTTGGTCCGCTGCGGCGACAGGGAGCCGGCGACGGTGACGCCGGCGTCGCGCATCTCGTTGAGGCGCGCCGTGATCAGCTCGGCGCGGATCGGCTCGGCGTAGATCTCCTGCATCCGCCGGGTGGCGTCGCTGCCCGTCAGGCCCGCGACCTCCTCGAGCAGGTCGGACGGGTCGTCGTACCGCGTCCAGAGCCCCTCGAGGTTGAGCACGCCGAGGCCGCCGAGCCTGCCGAAGGCGATCGCGGTGGCCGGGGACATCACCGAGTCCATGGGTGCCGCCAGCACGGGCAGGTCGAACCGGTAGGCGTCGATCTGCCAGGCGGTGCTGATCTCCTCGGGGTCGCGGGTGCGCCGCGAGGGCACGATCGCGATGTCGTCGAAGGAGTAGGCGCGACGGGCGCGCTTGGCTCGGCCGATCTCGATCTCAGTCACGGGCGCAGCCTATCGGCCGGTCGCCCCGCGTCCGTCCGGTCCCGTCCCCCACCCGTGGCACGATCACGGCCATGCCCACCACCTGGACCAGCACGGTCGGCACCGCCGACGCCGACCTCGACGCACGCCTCTCCGACGAGCTCGACGTCGTCAACGCCGCAGCCACCCCCGGGATCGACGCCGCCGAGGAGCTGACGGTGCGGATCACCGACGACGCCGGCGCGCTGGCTGCCGGGATCAGCGGCTGGACGTGGGGCGTGGCGGCCGGGATCGCGATGACGTGGGTGCGCGCCGACGCCCGGGCCGCGGGCCTCGGGGCGCGCCTGCTGACCGACTTCGAGGCCGAGGCGCTGCGCCGCGGGTGCACGCACGTGTTCGTCACGTCGTTCACCTTCCAGGCGCCCGCCTTCTACGAGCGGCACGGGTACGTCGAGTTCGCCCGGTGGGAGGACGTGCCCCGGGTCGGGGAGGCCGACGTGCACCTCCGGAAGGACCTGCCCGGCGCACGCCCGGACACGGGTCACGAATGAGGTATCCGAAACTTCCACAGTTATCCACATAGACTTCCACAGCCTGTGGAGGTACGGTCAGGGTCCCACCTACGAAAGGTTCCCCTGATGCTCAAGCGCCACCTGGCCGGCCCCCTCGCCGGAGCCCTTGTCGCCACCGCGATCGCCACCGCCCCGCTCGCCCCCGCCAACGCTCAGCGTGCCGCGGGGACCGACAGCCTGGCGGCCCTCCTCGCGGCCGACGGGCAGAAGCTGGACAAGAACTGGAAGGACTTCGACATCATCGAGGCCGCGGTCCTCACCGTCGCCGGCGCGAAGCCCGAGACCCCGCTGCTCGCGCTGACCGACGGCAAGAAGCGCCTCACCGCCTTCGCGCCGACCGATGCGGCATTCCGCAAGCTGGTCGAGGACCTCACCGGGACCGCACCCAAGTCCGAGAAGGCCACCGTCAACGCCATCCTCGCGACGTACGACGTCGACACGATCGAGCAAGTGCTGCTCTACCACGTGGTCGCCGGCAAGACGCTCAACTCCACCAAGGTGGTGGCCGCCGCCAAGAAGAAGCAGAAGATCACCATGGCCAACGGCGCCAAGATCCGCGTCAAGCTGATGAAGGGCAAGGTCGTCCTGGTCGACAAGGACAAGAACGACCGCGACGCCCGGGCCATCCCGAAGCTGCTCGACCTCAACAAGGGCAACCGCCAGATCGGCCACGGCATCGACCGCGTCCTGCGCCCGCTCGACCTCTGATCACCGCCGACTGATCGACCTGCCGAGCCAGGCAGCCGTGCCCGGGACCTCCGCCCGGGCACGGCATGCCGCAGGATGGGACCACATGAGCACCTCCCTCTCCATCGGCGAGCTGTCCGCGCGCACCGGAGTCACCCCGTCGACGTTGCGGATCTGGGAGGAGCGCCACGGCTTCCCGGTGCCCACCCGGCTCGGGTCGGGCCACCGTCGGTACGACGAGGGCGACGCCGTCCTCGTCGCCGAGGTCGCCCGGCTGCGTGATTCCGGCATGCGCCTCGACGCGGCGATCGCCGCCGCCCGCCGCGAGGCCGAGCACCAGCAGCAGGTGGCCGGCGGTCCCCGGACTCGCTCCGTCCACGCCCGCCTGCTGCGGCGCGAGCCGGCCCTGCCCGTCCACCGCCTGCGCAAGCGCACGCTCGTCGCCCTGTCGCACGCCATCGAGGACGAGTTCTGCGCCCGCGCCCGCGACGCCCACCTCTTCGGCCTGTTCCAGCGGGCCGAGCACTTCGCCCCCGCCCGCACTCGCTGGCGCGAGCTGGCCCTGCTCGCCCGCACGACCCACGTCTTCGCCGACTTCCCGCCCGGGTCCCGCGACGAGGACGACCTCCAGCTGGTCACACTCCCCGAGCGCTCGCCGCTGCTGCGGGAGTGGGCCGTGATCTGCGACGCGACCGAGGCCCCGATCGCGCTGACCGCGTGGGAGGTCCCCGGTCAGGTGGGGGTCCCCGAGCGACACCGCGTCTTCGAGGCCACCTGGACGATGGTCCCCTCCCTGGTCCGCGAGGCCGCCCGGGTGTGTGCCGACGCCGCCGCCGGCACCCCGGGCGCGGAGGCGCTCGCCGAGGAGCTCGCGGCTGCGCCGACCGGCGACCGTGCAGACCCCGAGCTCGCCTCCGCGTTCTTCAACCGCGCCGTGGCCTACCTCGACCGCGGCTGACGAGCGTCAGGCCCCGGAGTAGTTGGGTGCCTCGACGGTCATCTGCACGCCGTGGGGGTGGCTCTCCTTGAGCGAGGCCGAGGTGATCCGCACGAAGCGGCCCTTGTCCTGGAGCTCGGGGACGGTCCGCGCGCCGACGTAGAACATCGACTGGTTGAGGCCGCCGATGAGCTGGTGGGCCACGGCGCCGAGGGGACCGCGATAGGCGACCTGGCCCTCGATGCCCTCGGGCACGATCTTGTCGTCGCTGGTGACCTCGGCCTGGAAGTAGCGGTCCTTGGAGTAGGACTTCTTGCCGCGGCTCGACATGGCCCCGAGCGAGCCCATCCCCCGGTAGGACTTGAACTGCTTGCCGTTGACGAAGACCAGCTCGCCGGGGGACTCCTCGCACCCGGCCAGCAGGGAGCCGAGCATGACCGCGTCGGCGCCGGCGACGAGCGCCTTGGCGATCTCGCCGGAGTGCTTCATGCCCCCGTCGGCGATGACCGGCACCCCGGCAGGCTTTGCGGCCAGCGAGGCCTCGTACACCGCGGTGACCTGCGGGACGCCCACGCCGGTCACGACGCGCGTGGTGCAGATGGAGCCCGGCCCCACCCCGACCTTCACCGCGTCGGCCCCGGCGTCGACGAAGGCCTGGGCGCCCTCGCGGGTGGCGACGTTGCCGCCGATCACCTGCACGTGGCGGGTGGCAGGGTCGCTCTTGAGCCGGCGGACCATGTCGAGGAGGAGGTGGACGTGGCCGTGCGCGGTGTCGGCGACCAGCACGTCGACGCCGGCCTCGACCAGCGTGGTGGCGCGCTCCCACGCGTCGCCGAAGTAGCCGATCGCGGCACCCACGAGCAGCCGGCCGTCGCCGTCGTACGACGCGTGCGGGAACTGCTCGCCCTTGACGAAGTCCTTGACGGTGATGAGCCCGCCGAGGCGGCCGTCGACGTCGACCAGCGGGAGCCGCTCGCGCTTGTGCCGGCGCAGCAGGGTCGTCGCGTCGTCGCGGGAGATGCCGATGGTACCGGTGATGAGCCCCTCGGAGGTCATCACCTCGGTGACCTTGGTGGTCGCCCACTCCGCGACCGGCGTGAAGCGCAGGTCGCGGTTGGTGATGATGCCCAGCAGGCGGTTGTCGACGTCGACGACGGGCAGGCCGGAGACGCGGTACTCACCGCAGATCCGGTCGAGCTCCTCGAGGGTGGCGTCGGGGCCGATCGTGACGGGGTTGGAGATGATCCCGGTCTGGGTCCGCTTGACGAGGTCGACCTGGTAGGCCTGGTCGGCGATCGACAGGTTGCGGTGCAGCACACCGAGGCCGCCCTCGCGGGCCATCGCGATGGCCATCCGCGACTCGGTGACGGTGTCCATCGCCGCGCTGACCAGCGGCACCCTGAGCGAGATCTCCCGGGTCAGGCGACTCGTGGTGTCGATCTCGTCGGGCGCCAGGTCCGACTCCCCCGGCAGCAGGAGGACGTCGTCGTAGGTGAGGCCGAGGGCCGCGAACTTCTCCGGGATCTCCACTCCCCCATCCTACGGGCCGTCAGCGCCGCGCTCCCTCCAGGTCTCGCAGCGGCACTCGCACCGTCAGGCCGTCCCCGGACATCCGGATCCGGCCCCGCAGGCCCGAGCCCAGCACCATCGGCAGGACCGCCTGGTTGTCGGCGCTCGTGACCAGCACCAGCTCGTCGTCGCCGAGCCCGGCAGCCGCCCGGGCGGCCTCCAGCAGCAGCCGCGAGCCGATGCCGCGCCGACGCCAGGCCGGGTCGACCTCGAGGTGCAGGTGGCGGGACCCGGGCGCGACCATCTCGGCGAGCACCGCCCGGCCCACCGTCGTGCCGTCCACCATCGCCGAGACCCCATGGCTCGACGCGACGAACTCGGGGGTCGCCCCGGTGCCCAGCCGGCGGCCCGGCTCGGGCATCGCCATCGCCTCGCGGCTGCGGCCCAGGACGTCGCTCACCAGCTCTGCCAGTCCGGCCCCGCGCGCGTGCTCGGTGGCGGTGAACGGTGCCGTCCGGTGCACCTGCACCGAGACGTCGCTGACCGTCATCTCCATCGAGTCGTGGTCGACCCCGGTCTCGATCGGGTCCGCCTCCGCGTCGAACAGCTGGGCGACCACCTCGGGGAAGCGGGCAGGCTGGGCCAGGATCGTCCGCGCCGCCGCGACGTACCGCGCCGGCTGGTCGACCAGCGCCGCCTCCGTGCACGGGTGCGAGACCACCGCGTGCGCCCCGGCCCGCTCCACCAGGGAGGCGATGTCGTCCACGTCCCAGCCGCCCGGCACCTCGAGCACCAGCTCGTCGGTCACCGTGTCGATCCCCGGGAACACCTGCAGGCCCAGGATGTTGACACCCGCGGCGCCGCACTCGCTCGCCAGCGTCGCCAGCGCACCCGGCCGGTCCGGCAGCGTCAACCGCACTCTCCACAACATGGGCTCCCCCTTGGTCTCTTCGTCCCGGGACCAGCGTGCGCCGCGCGTGTTGCCGGTCGGAGGCCCCCGTGTTTCGGTGATGAAAACCCTCCACCGGACGACCCGCGGTCCGTGCGGGTGAGCACTGCGCGAGGGGCGCCCCTCCACAATGGACGCACTGTGCCCCGGATTCCCCTGCCCTCCGCGCGCCTGACCGTCTGGATCGCGGCGGTGGCGGCCCTGCTGGCGCGCTACCCCTCGGCGATGTGGCCGCTGCGACCGGACGAGGCCGGGTTCCTGCTCGTCGCCCGCACGTGGGCCCCGCGGGCGGACAGCGTCTACGGCGCCTACTTCGTCGACCGGCCGCCCGAGATCATCGCGCTGGTCCGGCTCGCCGACTGGGTGGGCGGCCCCTACGCGCTGCGGGTCCTGGCCGCGCTCGGGATCGTCGGCTTCGTGCTCCTCGCGGCCGCCACGGCACGCTCCCTCGCGACGGATGCCGCGCAGCTGCCGCGGGAGCGGGCCGACCGGGTGGCGGCGTGGACGGCGGTGGTGGCCGCGGGGCTGGTCGGCAACGCCGGCGTCGACGTGGTCTCCGCCAAGGGCGAGCACCTGGGCATCCCCCTGGTCATGGGCGCCTGCTGGCTCGCGCTCGCCGCCCTGAGGAGGTCCTCGACCTCCCTGGCCCTGCTGGCCGGGCTGATCGCCATGCTGGCCGTCGGCCTCAAGCAGAGCATGGTCGGCGGCCTCGTGTTCGGCGGCGTGCTCCTGGTCGGCACCGCACTCGGCGACCACTCGCGCGTCCGGTCCTGCGCACGGCTCGGCGCCGCCGCCGCGGCCGGCGCCCTGGTGCCCGTCGTCGCCACCGTCGTCTGGGCCCTCGTGGTCGGCGTGGACCTCGGCACCCTCTGGTACACCGTCGTCGGCTTCCGCCCCGACGCGGACGCCGTGCTGGACGCGCAGCCGAGCTCGAACATCGATGCGCGCGCCGTGAAGATGGTCGGCCTCGCGACCGGGACCGGGATGGTGCTCGTCATCGCGTGGTTCGTGCTCCACCTGGTCCCGCTGGTACGGCGCCTGCCGGCCCACACGGCGGCGGTCTCAGCCATGCTGCTCGTCGACGTCGTCGCGGTGGTCCAGAGCGGCAGCTTCTGGATGACCTACCTCGTCGTGCTGGTGCCGCCGGTGGCGATGGCCACCGCGCTGCTCCTCGTGGCCGAGCCCGTGCCGGGGCAGCCAGCCGAGCCCGAGCCGGAGCCCCTGCCTCGCCGGGCGCACCGGTGGACCGTCGGGGCGATCACCCGCGGCCTGGTGGTGTTCACCGCGCTGAGCAGCGCGACCTCCCTCGTCGCCTGGTGGGAGATCACGGAGGCGGGCCACCGGCCGATCGAGTACTACGCCGGCGAGGCGATCGGCAGGGCCGCCCGGCCCGGCGACACCCTCGTCGTCTACGGAGGGCGCGCCGACATCCAGTGGGCCAGCGGTCTGCGCTCGCCGTACCCCCACCTGTGGTCCCTGCCGATGCGCACCCTGGACCCCGACCTGTCCGAGCTGGGCGACCTGCTCACCGGACCGGCAGCTCCGACGTGGTTCGTGGAGTTCACCTATCTCGACACCTGGAGCGAGACGGGGACCCGGCGGATCAGCGAGGAGCTCATCGAGCGCTACCAGTACGTCACCACCGTGTGCGGCCAGTACCGCGTCTACCACCTCAAGAGCCTGGAGCGTCCCGTGCTCGAGAGCCGCTGCTCCGAGCCGTGGCGCGGGGGCCTCGCGTCGCTGCGCGACTGACGACCGCGCGCGGATCGTGACCAGCGTGCAACCTCCCCGGTCCCTCACCACGTTGTACCGGGCATGAAGCGAGTGATCGATGCGTGACGAGGCGGCGTTCGTCGAGTTCGCGCACAGCGCCCGCGAGCGCCTGAGGCGCACGGCGTACCTGATGTGCGGTGACTGGGACCAGGCGTCCGACCACGTGCAGGAGGGCCTCATCCGCGTGTACGTCGCGTGGCCGCGGTTGCAGCGCGCGGGCCGCGAGTACGCCTACGCGAGGAAGGCCGTGACGAGCGCGTTCCTCGACCACCGGAGGCGGCGCTCGAGCGGCGAGGTGCCCACCGAGCCCGACGAGGCCCGTGCCTCGGGTCACGACCTCGCCGAGAGCGTCACCGCACGCACGGCGCTGATGGCGGCGCTGGCCGACCTGCCGCCGAGGCAGCGGGCCTGCGTGGTGCTGCGCTACTTCGAGGACCTGACCGTCGCGGACACCGCGGCCGCCCTCGGGTGCAGCGAGGGCACGGTCAAGAGCCAGACCTCGCGGGCGCTCGACTCGCTGCGCTCCATGTTCGAGGACTCGCCGCTGGGCGAGCTGACTGCCGGAGGAGCCCCCACATGGTGAACGAGCTGCGAGAGCTGCTGCGCGACAACGTCGCCGCACCCCCGCCCGACGACGGCGGCCTCCTCGGCATCGTGAGCGCCGGTCGTCGACGCGTACGACGCCGCCGGCGCGTGGCGGTGGGCGGGGCTGCCCTGGCCACGGCCGCGGCGGTGTCGATCGGTGCCTGGGCCCGGCTGGACCCGTCCCCGGCCGACCTCGTCGCAGCCGGCGTGCCGAGGCCGCCGGGGCAGGTGGTCCGGCTGGCCGACGCCGTACCCGCGTCAGAGGGGACCGACTACCGGACGCTGGCGTCGTACACCAACGAGGACCTCGAGGCCGACAACGGCGAGTACTTCGACGGGGTCACCGACGACGGGCTCGTGCTGTTCCGCGAGGGGCAGACGGCCGACCGCGACGGCCGCTACGCGCTGATGGACCCGACCACAGGGGAGAAGGACTGGCTCGACGGCTGGTCGAGCGACCTGCAGGCCTCGCCGGTCGAGCTCGGGACCGACCGGCTCGTGATCATGCGAGCGGTGCACGACGACGCCGACGGCCGGGTGCGTCCCGAGCTGGACGTCTTCGACCGCGGGACCGGGACCTGGCGCACGATCGGCTGGCCGACCCTGCCGGACCAGGAGGGCCTGCCGCAGATGAGGATCGGGCCGGACGGCCGGGCCTACGTCTCCGTGCTGACCGACCCGGGTGACGTGCCCGAGGGCGGCTGGCCGACGGGCCCGGACGGTGAGGCCGACGACGCCGACGCGGAGGGCGACGTGAAGGCACTGTGGTCGGTGTCGCTGACCGACCCGGCCGACGTCCGCGACGAGGGCCTGCGGGTCGGGGACTTCGGCTTCGACGGCGACCGGATGGTCTGGACCGACTCCACCAACGGAGCCGCCGGGCGCGTGCACGTGCGCGACCTCGTCACGGGCGACGAGACGTCGTTCGACGCGCGGCTGGGCGAACGCTGCAACCTGCTCGATCTCGACGTCTCCGGCGGCCGGATCGCGATGACGCAGTACTGCGGCACCTACGAGAACGGCGTGCGCGACGACCGGGTGCAGGTGATGACCACCGAGGGCGAACAGGTCGTCACCGTACAGGACGACGGTGTGGACGGCGGCGACCTGGTGGCAGGCGGCGACTTCCTCACCCTCACGTCGTACGACCGGGCGACCAGCGGCACCTACCTCTACGACGTCGAGGGCAAGAGGTTGGTGCGCCTCAGCGAGGGGTACTCGCAGTGGACCGTCGCCAGCGGCCCGACCCCGGGCGACCAGTTCCTGTGGGCCGAGCCGGCGGGGAGCAAGCTCGGGCCCTTCGGCCGCAGCGGGGCCACGGCCCACCTCGGCGAGGTCATCCGCTGAGACGCCGCGGGCCCGGCAGAGGATCTCTGCCGGGCCCGCGGTGTGCTTCGGTGGTGCTGTGGCTCAGTGGCCGTGCCCGTGGCCGTGGCCGCCCGCAGCGGCGGGCTCCTCGTCCTCGGGCTTCTCGACGATCAGCGTCTCGGTCGTGAGCAGCATGCCCGCGATCGAGGTGGCGTTGACCAGCGCGGAGCGGGTGACCTTGACGGGGTCCAGGACGCCCTGGGCGACCAGGTCGCCGTACTCCTCGGTGGCGGCGTTGTAGCCGTTGCCGATGCCGAGCTCGCGGACCTTGGTGGTGACGACGTAGCCGTTGACACCGCCGTTCTCGGCGATCCAGCGCAGCGGCTCGTCGGCGGACTTGCGCACGATGCGCACGCCGACGGCCTCGTCACCGGTGAGGCCGAGGTTGTCCTCGAGCACCGAGACGGCGTGGATGAGCGCGGAGCCACCGCCGGGGACGATGCCCTCCTCGATCGCGGCGCGCGTCGCGGAGACGGCGTCCTCGATGCGGTGCTTCTTCTCCTTGAGCTCCACCTCGGTGGCGGCGCCGACCTTGATGACGCAGACGCCGCCGGCCAGCTTGGCCAGGCGCTCCTGCAGCTTCTCGCGGTCCCAGTCGGAGTCGCTGTTCTCGATCTCGGCCTTGATCTGGTTGACGCGGCCCTCGACGGCACCGGCGTCGCCGGCACCCTCGATGATCGTGGTGTTGTCCTTGGTGATCACGACGCGACGGGCCTGGCCCAGCACCTCGAGACCAACCTGGTCGAGCTTGAGGCCGACCTCGGGGGCGACGACCTGGCCGCCGGTGAGGACGGCGATGTCCTGCATCATCGCCTTGCGGCGGTCACCGAAGGCGGGGCTCTTGACCGCGACGGCGTTGAACGTGCCGCGGATCTTGTTGACCACCAGGGTCGAGAGCGCCTCGCCCTCGACGTCCTCGGCGAGGATGAAGAGCGGCTTGCCGGCGGCGATGACCTTCTCGAGCAGGGGCAGCAGGTCCTGGATCGAGGAGATCTTGCCCTGGTGCAGGAGGATGTAGGCGTCGTCGAGGACGGCCTCCATGCGCTCGGGGTCGGTGACGAAGTAGGCCGACAGGTAACCCTTGTCGAACTGCATGCCCTCGGTGAACTCGAGCTCGGTGCCCATGGTGTTGGACTCCTCGACCGTGATCACGCCGTCCTTGCCGACCTTGTCGAAGGCCTCGGCGAGCAGGTCGCCGATGTGGCTGTCGCGGCTGGAGATCGTCGCGACGGAGGCCATGTCCTCCTTGGACTCGACCTCGCGGGCGGCCTCGCGCAGCGCGTCGCCGACGGCCTCGGCGGCGGCGTCCATGCCCCGCTTGAGACCCATCGGGTTGGCACCGGCGGCGACGGCGCGCAGGCCCTCGTGGACCATCGCCTGGGCCAGCACGGTCGCGGTCGTCGTGCCGTCACCGGCGACGTCGTTGGTCTTGGTCGCGACCTCCTTGGTGAGCTGGGCACCGAGGTTCTCGAACGGGTCGTCCAGCTCGATCTCACGAGCGACGGTCACACCGTCGTTGGTGATGGTCGGCGCGCCCCACTTCTTGTCGAGGACGACGTAGCGGCCCTTGGGACCGAGCGTCACCTTGACGGCGTTGGCGAGGGCGTCGACGCCACGCTCGAGGGCGCGGCGGGCGTTCTCGTCGAACTCCAGGATCTTGGGCATTCAGGTGCTCCTTGCGGAAAAAGGGAGATAGTCCGTGACGTTCGGACCCTGGGCAGCCTCGCCGGAGGGTCCGATCGTCACGGACTATCGGAGATCAGGAAACGACGGCGAGGACGTCGCGGGCGGAGAGAATCAGGTACTCGGCGCCGGCGTACTTGACCTCGGTGCCGCCGTACTTGCTGTAGATGACCTTGTCGCCCACGGCCACGTCCAGCGGGACGCGGTTGCCGTTGTCGTCGATGCGACCCGGGCCGATGGCCAGGACCTCGCCCTCCTGGGGCTTCTCCTTGGCCGTGTCCGGGATGACCAGGCCGGAGGCCGTGGTCTGCTCGGCGTCGAGCGGCTGGACGACGATGCGGTCCTCGAGGGGCTTGATGTTGACCGACACTTCGGATCAACCTCCACTTTCCACGTTGGTCGAGACGGGACTCGAGAGCGATTGCTCTCGCACGTTGGGGCTTGCTCTGCCGTACGCCGTCGCGGGGGTCGCACGTCGTCGCAAGCACTGGCACCCTCAAGGCGAGAGTGCCAAGTCAGACGCTAGCACTCCCCCACGCCGAGTGCTAGCGGGAGGCGTCAGACGAACGCGCCCTGGACCACGAGGGCGCGGGCGGTGCGGGTCCTGCGCCCGTCCTGCAGCTCCCCCGTCAGCCGGCTCCGGATGTCGAGCTGGCCGGGCCCCCGGTCGGCGGGGACCTCGAAGACGACGACCTGGGGGTCGAGCGGGTCGGGCTCGGCCGAGTCGGGGAGCAGGTCGTTGGCGGCGTACACCTCGACGGGCTCCTCGAAGCCGAGGCCGTACGACGTCTCGACGCCCGACGCCGGCACCTCGTAGGTCCCGCGGCGGCCCTCGAAGGCGGTAGGCGCACCCGGCACGACGGTGACCACGAGCCAGCGGGAGTCCTCCGGGGCCCAGCCCAGCCCCGCGACGTACGGGCGCGTGGCCGCGGAGCGGACGAAGCAGCCGGACACGGCATCGTCCACGGCCGAGGCACCCGTGCTCCAGAGCTGGTCGCCGCAGGGTCCGCCCGGGGCGGGGAACGGCGCGTCGTAGAGCGGGGCCGCGTCCCCGATGCTGACGTCGGCGGTCGCGGCGTCGATGGTCTGGGTGACACCGTCGTACTCCATGGTGACGCTGACCTCCTCGGCGTCGCGAGGCACCGCGACGTACTGCCGGCGGGCGCCCGGCTCGACCTCCGCACCGTCCGCCCAGCCGGACAGCGCCGGCAGCTCCCACGTCTCGCCGTCGGCGACGACGCTGAACACCGGGTCGAGGAAGGAGGCGCCGGGCAACCGGTCGACCGGGACCGCGTCCTCGGTGTCGCGCAGCTCGACCTGGATCCCGATGAACGACCCCTCGAGCGTGCCGTCCTCGCCGTCGACGGTGTCCACCGGCTCGGTCGTCGTGACCTGGAGCCGTCCCCACGGGACGCGGACGTCGGTGCTGCGGCCCACGAGGAGCCCGTCGACCTGCTGGTCCACCACCGTGCCGGCCGCGGTCGCCGGCACCTCGCGCTGGGACTGCCAGATGCCGGCGCCGACCAGGGTGGCGACGATCAGCACGGGCACGAGGACGATCAGCACTTTGCGCACGGAGGAGAACCTGCCACGTCCGGGGCGACGAGCGGAACCGACCCGCCTGACAGGATGCACGTGTGGACCTCGAGACGCTGGCCTGGCTGCAGACCGATGCCGGCCGGCGGCTGTTGGAGGAGGCGACCCACGCATGGGTCGATCATGGCGGTGACCCGGTGCGCGCCGCGACGGCGGTCCGCCGGATCGAGCCGGACCCCGACCGGGCCGCCGCGGCCACGACCCAGGTGCAGCTCCGCGCCCGCGCGGTCGCCAAGTTCAGCGACCTCGCCCCGCTGATGTTCTTCACGCCCGAGGCGCTGGAGCAGGCGACCCGCCTCCGCGTGGCCGAGCACCGTGCCGCGCGCCTCGCCGCCGCCCGGCCGGCCAGCGTCCTCGACCTCGGGTGCGGCATCGGCGGCGACCTGCTCGCCTTCGCCCGCGCCGGCCTCACCGCGGCGGGCGTCGACCTCGACCCGCTGCGGGTCGCCCTCGCTCAGGCCAACCTCGACGCCCTCGGCCTGCCCGGCGCGGTCCAGGTCGCCGACGCGACGACGCTCGACGTGCGCGGCTTCGGGGCGGTCTTCGCCGACCCGGCCCGCCGTGGCGCCCGGGGCCGGGTCTTCGACGCCGAGGGCTGGACCCCGCCGTGGCCCTTCGTCCTGGACCTCCTCACCGGGACGGCCGTCGTCAAGGTCGCCCCGGGCATCCCGCACGCCATGCTCCCCGACGACGTCGAGGCCGAGTGGGTCAGCGACGGCGGGGAGGTCAAGGAGGCCGCCCTCTGGTCCGCGCGGCTCGCCACCACCCGGCGGCGCGCCACGGTCATCCCGGCGACGCGGCCGGGACAGGCGGCCGGCGGGCTGGCCACCCTCACCGACGAGGACGACCCGTACGCCGGGCAGCCCCGCCCGGTGCGTGCGGTGGGCGCGTTCCTCTACGAGCCCGACGGCGCCGTCATCCGGGCCGGGCTCGTCACCGCCGTGGCCGCCGGGGTCGGCGGTGGGCTCGTCGACGAGCACATCGCCTACGTCACCGGTGACGAGGCCTTCCAGACGCCGTTCGCCCGGTCCTACCGGGTCCTCGAGGAGCTCCCCTACCGGGAGAAGCAGCTCAAGGCGGCGCTGCGCGAGCGTGGCATCGGCCGGCTGGCGATCAAGAAGCGCGGCGTCGACGTCGTGCCCGAGCAGCTGCGCAAGCGGCTCTCCCTGTCCGGGGACCAGGAGGGGACGCTGGTCCTCACCCGGGTCGCGGGCGCCGGGACGGCGCTGCTGGTGGAGCCCCTCTAGCAGCCGCGCCGCTCGACGCCGGCGACCTCGACCGGCAGCCGGCCCGGCGCCCCTGCGCGACCGAGGAGCACGTCGACGAGGGCCGACATGGCGCCCGGGGTGTCGCCGTAGGTCGCCAGCCGCACCGGCGCACCCACCGTGCCGAGGACGTACGGCGTGTTGGTCGCGACCGCGACCTCCCCGTCGTACGTCGCGTCCTGGAACCCGCTGAAGCCGATCCGGGTGCCGCGCGCGAGCCGGCGCTCCTCGGCGGCGGTCCACCGGGCGAGGGCGGCGACGCGGCGCTTCTCCCGGGCCCGCCAGGCCTTGCGGCGGCGCTCGAACGCCTTGGGCTTCTCCTTCTTGGCGCGCTTCGGGGCCGGCTCGGCCGTCACCAGCGAGGCCGGGGCGGCCCGGCGCGTCAGCACCTCGATCCCCGCCGCGCCGGCGGCACCGGCGAAGTTGGCCACCGCCACCGGGTCGCCGACCGGCGTCACTGCGGGTCCGACCAGCCGGCCGCGACACGCGCCCGCGACGCTCGTGATCGCCGCGGCGCTGAGGGCCCGCGAGGCGGCGCGGCCGGAGCCCGGCGGTCGGCCCCGCTGCTGGGCGGGAGTGCCCTCGGAGTGCTGGAGCAGCGCGATCATCCGGGCCGCCGCCTGCTCGAGCCGGCGGCGCGGCAGGCGGCCGGTCCGCACGGCACGCACGATCCCCGCCCGGGCGGCCGCGGGCGAGGGCGGCATCAGCAGCACGTCGTTGCCGGCACGGAGCCCCTCGACAGCCGAGCGCGCGGCGTCGTACTCCCGCTGCACGCCCGCCATCGACAGCGAGTCGGTGACCGCGAGGCCCTCGAAGCCGAGCTGCTCGCGCAGCACCCCGGTCACCACCTCCCGCGACATCGAGGAGGGCACGCGGGGGTCGATCGACCTCACGTCGATGTGGCCCACCATCACGGCAGGGACCCCGGCCTCCACGGCGGCGACGAAGGGCGCGAGGTCGACGGCGGCGAGCTGCTTGCGGGTGCGGGTCTGCACCGGCAGCGTGAGGTGGCTGTCCTGCGGCACCGAGCCGTGCCCGGGGAAGTGCTTGAGCACCGGGACCACCGCGGCCTGCTCGATCCCCTCGACCGCCGCGGCCACGTGGGTGCCCACCACGTCCGGGTCCGAGCCCGCCGACCGCGACCCGATGGTGGGGTCGCCCGGTCCCGTCGTGACATCGGCGTCCGGCGCGAACACGACGTCGAAGCCGAGGCCCCGCAGCTCGGCGGCACTGGCGCGGTGGGCGGCCGTGGTCACCCGCGGGTCCCCCGCCGCACCGGCGGACATGAAGGTCGGGAAGCGGGTGGCGTCACCCTTCACCCGCTCGACGATGCCGCCCTCCTGGTCGACGGACAGGAAGAGCGGCCACGGGCGGCGTACGGCGCGCTCCAGGGTCGCGTTGACGGACCGGATCTGGCCGGTGGACGCCACGTTGTCGGAGAAGGCGATCACCCCGCCCAGGTGCAGCTGGCGGACCATCTGCACCGGGGCCGCGGTGCCCCGCCACTCGGCCACGATCACCTGCCCGGCGAGGTCCGGCAGCGACATCCGGCCCACCAGCCGGGCGGCCCGCTCCAGCTCGACCTGCGTCGGCCCCCAGCCCTCGACGAGGCCGAGCCGCTCGGCCGGCGTGGGCGGGGTCGGGGCCGCGGCGGTCGACTCGTCGGTCGGGGTCCCGGGCTCGTCGGCTGCCGGGTCGCCGCTGCACGCCGAGGCGGTCAACCCCAGCGCGAGCACGAGGGGCAGGACGCGGCGCAGCATCCCGGCAGTCTTCCAGCCGGGACGCTGCGCCTCCAATCCGTCAGGCCTGCGCCTCGCGCTCCGTCAGCCGAGCGCCTCGCGCTCCGTCAGCCGAGCGCCTCGCGCTCCGTCAGCCGAGCGCCTCGCGCTCGGCGGCAATCGTGGTGTCGTCGCCGTGCCCGGTGTGGACGACGGTGTCGTCGGGCAGCCGGAACAGCTGGCGGCGGATCGACTCCTGGATCACGTCGGCATCGCTGTAGGACCGTCCCGTGGCCCCGGGCCCACCCTGGAAGAGGGTGTCGCCGGTGAAGACGCAGTCGAGGTCGTGGACGTAGACGCAGACGGCGCCGGGCGCGTGCCCGGGTGTGTGCAGCACCTTGAGCGAGGCCCCGGCGACCTTGATGGACTGGCCGTCCTCGAGGTCCATGTCCCACAGCTCGTCGGTGTGGGTCAGCTCCCACAGCGGCCGGTCGTCGGGGTGCAGCAGGATCGGCGCCGTGACCCGCTCCCGCAGCGCCGGAGCGACGCGGCAGTGGTCGTCGTGGGCGTGGGTCAGCAGGATCGCCTTGACCTGCCGCCCGGCGACCACGTCGAGGATCGCGTCGACGTCGTGGGGTGCGTCGATGACCACGCACTCCTCGTCGTCCCCGACGACCCAGATGTTGTTGTCGACCTCGTGCACCTCACCGTCGAGGGAGAAGGTGCCGGACACGACCGCGTGGTCCACCCGCAGCCCGCCCATCAGAACGTCACCACCGAGCGGAGCACCTGGCCGCCGTGCATCTTGTCGAACGCCGCCTCGACGTCGTCGATCGAGATCTCCTCGGTGACGAAGGCATCGAGGTCGAGCCGCCCCTGCTGGTAGAGGTCGACCAGCATCGGGAAGTCCCGCGACGGCAGGCAGTCGCCGTACCAGCTGGACTTGAGGGACCCGCCGCGACCGAAGACGTCGATGAGCGGGATCTCGGGGATCGTCATGTCCGGGGTCGGGACGCCGACCAGCACGACCGTGCCGGCCAGGTCGCGGGCGTAGAACGCCTGCTTCCACGTCTCGGGACGACCGACCGCGTCGATGACGACGTCGGCGCCGTTGCCGCCGGTGAGGGCCTGGATGGCCTCGACGGGCTCGGACTCCTTGGAGTTGACGGTGTGGGTGGCGCCCATGTCGCGCGCCCAGCCGAGCTTGGTGTCGTCGATGTCGACGGCGATGATCGTCGAGGCCCCGGCAAGCGCGGAGCCGGCGATGGCGGCCATGCCGACGCCGCCGCAGCCGATGACCGCGACGGACTTGCCGCGGGTCACGTTGCCGGTGTTGATCGCGGCGCCGAGGCCGGCCATCACGCCGCAGCCGAGGAGGCCCACCGCGGCGGGTCGCGCCGCGGGGTCGACCTTGGTGCACTGGCCGGCGGCGACGAGCGTCTTCTCCGCGAAGGAGCCGATGCCCAGCGCGGGGGTCAGCTCGGTGCCGTCCTCCAGGGTCATCTTCTGGGTGGCGTTGTGGGTGGCGAAGCAGTACCAGGGCTCGCCGCGGTCGCACGCGCGACAGCTGCCGCAGACTGCGCGCCAGTTGAGGACGACGAAGTCGCCCGCCTCGAGGCCGGTGACGCCCTCCCCCACCGACTCGACGACGCCGGCGGCCTCGTGGCCCAGCAGGAACGGGAAGTCGTCGTTGATCCCGCCCTCGCGGTAGTGGAGGTCGGTGTGGCAGACGCCGCACGCCTGGACCTTCACCACCGCCTCGCCCGGACCCGGGTCGGGCACGTTGATGGTGACCACCTCGACGGGTGCTCCCTTGGCCTTCGCGACGACGGCCTTGACCTGCTGCATGTGCACTCCTGGTGAGTCGGTGCGGTGTGGTGTGGGGCGAGCCTCGCAAGCCTTGCAAACCGCATGCAACCCGCGTCACCCCGGAGGCGTCCTCCACACGACTGCCCGCACACGATTGGATGGGAGGTGACTCGGTGAGCAGTGCATCGGACGTCCTCACGGGAGACGCGTTGCCCCACAGCAACAGGACCAGCAGCAGGGACGAGGAGTTCTCGTCGTACATGGCGGCGCGCCAGGCCGCTCTCCTGCGCACGGCCTACCTCCTGACCGGCGAGCGCGCCGCGGCGGAGGACCTGCTGCAGACCGCGCTGGCCAAGCTCTACCTCTCGTGGGACAAGGTCCGCGACCGCGGTGCGCTGGACGGCTACGTCCGGCGGATCATGGTCAACGAGCACAACTCGCTGTGGCGCCGCGCGTGGAAGCGCCGCGAGCACGCCACCGACGAGGTGCCCGAGCGACCG
This sequence comes from Nocardioides terrigena, assembly GCF_003047265.1. Classification (GTDB taxonomy): domain Bacteria; phylum Actinomycetota; class Actinomycetes; order Propionibacteriales; family Nocardioidaceae; genus Nocardioides; species Nocardioides terrigena. The sequence goes on from NZ_PZYY01000012.1 coordinate 61,427, forward strand.
GTCCACGACGAGTACGACGACGGGCTCGGGGCCGCGCTCTGGTCCTACCTGCAGACCCTCCCGCCCAAGCAGCGCACCGTGCTGGTGCTCCGCTACTACGAGGACCTGTCCGAGGCCGAGATCGCCGACCTCATGGGCATCTCCACCGGCACCGTGAAGTCCCAGGCCAGCCGTGCGCTGGCCGGCCTGCGCGAGCGCGCCCCCCGCAGCCTCGACCCGCGCCACACCGACCCCCGGGAGGAGGAGCGATGACCCACGACCAGGACCTGGCCCGCGAGGTCGGCGAGACCCTGCACCGCCGCGCCGACGCGCTCCACGACACCCCGCTCGACCTCGCGGACGTCCGTGGCCGCGCCACGACGATCCGCCGCCGCCGCCACACCGCCGTGGGGCTGGCAGCCGCGGCCGCCGTCGCCGCGATCGTGCTGCCTCTGTCCCTGATGCCCGGCGGCGGGGACGACCGGGTCGTCGACCCGCGGCCCGCGGACACGATCACCCCGATCACCGAGCCGGTGCCGCTCGACCCGCGCTCGGCGCCCGAGGGTGCGGCCCCGCGGGTCCCGTACACCGTCCTCGACACCAAGCAGCTCGTCACCCCTGCTGCGACCTACGACCTCCCCGAGGCCTACCTCCAGATCGTCCCCGACGGCGACGGAGGCTGGGTCGCCCTGGCGGAAGGAACGCCCGAGACGGGCACGACGGTCGAGATCCTGGACGGTGACTTCCGGGTCACCGACGGGGCAGGCGGACCCGCCAGCGGACTCGCGGTGCGCGAGGACGGCGGGCACGTGGCGTTCACCCAGTACGACGGAGCGGGGGGATGGACCCTGCTCACAACGGCGCTGCCCCGGGTAGCGGACTACACCTACACCGATGTCGCCACCCGCAGTAGCGAGGAGGCGGTCCACCGGGCGCGCGGCTACGTCTCGGACGACTCCGTCGTCGTCGAGGCGAGCGATCCGGACACGGGGCAGTACAGCTACCGGGTGGTCGCGGCCGACGGCACCATGACCGAGTTCGGCGGCTTCAACCGCGTCGTGAGCACCTCCTCCGCGACGGGGCTGGTGGCCGGGCAGACAGAGTTCACCGGCGTCGGGTCCTGCTCGGCCGTCCTGGACCCGCTCTCCGCGGACCAGGACGTCGAGTGGGAGACGTGCGACCACCAGCTCGGCGCCTTCAGCCAGGACGGCCGCTTCATCGTCGGGCTGGCCGAGTACTCGGACTCACTGGGCTCGCCCAACGTCGCGATCCTCGACGCAACGACGGGCGAGCCGCTGGTCGACTTCGTGAGCGGCAACGACGCCCGGTCCGCCGCGACCGTGAACGACGTCGTCTGGGAGGACCCGACAACGCTGCTCGCGACCGTCACCCAGGGCAACGAGCAGTACGTGGTCCGCGCGACCATCGACGGGCGTGTCGAGCGGGTCGTCGGTCCGGCCCCCTCGCAGATGAGCACCGAGTACCGGTTCCCCGCGCACCCCGTCGGCTGATCGGTCGTCAGCCGACCTGGACGGTCGCGAGCACGCTCGCGATGATCTCGTCTCGCTCGGCACGGCCCTGCCCGTTGCCGAACTCGAACTGCACCGAGAGCCGGTCGTCGCCGACGATCGTGCCGAACCGCTCGGCGCGCAGGCCGGGCTCGAGGGTGCCGGTCAGGTGGTAGAACTGCTCGCCGTCCAGCTCGACGTCGTCGCGCCGTCGTGACCGGGCCCCCATGTCCGAGACCTCCTCGTCACCGAGCTCGTCGACGGTGAAGAGCCCGCTGTTGGGGAAGCGGAAGACCGAGATCATCGAGCCGATGACGTCCGGCGGTCCCGCGGACTGCTGGATGGCGAGCGGCTCCGTGGTGATCCAGCCGGCCGGCGCGCGGACCTCGAGGCCCTTCACGCCGATCGCCGGACCGGTCGCCAGCTCCACCGCGGGCTCCGTCTCCGTCGGCTCGGTCTCGGAGGGCTGCTGCTCCGGGGACCCGGGCGACGCCGACGCCGCATCGGACGTGCCCTCGTCGGCGGGGTCCGTGGCGCCTGCCCCGCACCCCGCAACCACCAGGCACAGACCCACCGCGGCGCATGTCCTGCGCACGAGTCGACCCCAGGTCGGTGCCGCCGTCATCCGAGCTGCATCGTCGCGAGCATGCTCTGGATGATCTCGTCCTTCTCGGCCCGGCTCTCACCGTTGGCGAAGGTGAACTCCAGCGCGACCCGCTGGTCCGCGGCGATGGTGGCGAACCGCTCTACCTCGACGCCCTTCTCGTCCGTCCAGACGAGGTGGTAGACCTGCGTGCCGTCGATCTCGAGGTCGTCGAGGCGCTTGCCGCCCCTGCCCAGGTCGGCGACCTCCTCGTCCGCGATCTCCTCGATCGTGAAGAGCCCCGAGTTGGGGAACCGCGTCACGCCGGCGGTCGTGCCCACCTGCCCCGGGGGGAAGGAACCGTGACCGACCGCCACCCGCATGGTCGTCTCCCACCCCTCCGGCGCGTGGACCCTCATCCCCTTCACCTTGAGCACCCGCCCCGTGGCGGGAGCGACCTCCGGCGTCTCCGGGGCCTCGCTCGGCGAGGTCGAGGCCGTCTCCGTCGCGCTCTCGGAGGGCGTCGACGACGCGGACGCCCCGGCGTCGCCACTCCCCTCGGCCGGCTCCCCGGAGTCCGAGCAGCCGGTGAGGACGAGGGCCAGGACGGCCGTGGCCGTGGCCACGCACAGACGATGGATCACGAGGTTTCGCCTTCCGAGACGACGACGGGAACTGTGCTGCAGACTAGGCCGTGAATTCTCGCGCGCCACGTTTGGGGCGTGCTGTCCCGGGGAACGAGCGAGAGCGCGGCGCGCGCCGCTCACATTCGTACGTGTCCACACCACATGGAGCCAAGGGGAGGCAGACCATGGTCCTGCTAGCAGACGTAGGCGGATCGATCGGGGTGCGCACCGCACTCAGCTCGGTCAAGGTCCCGCCGGACGTCATCGAGCAGATCGTCAAGTTCCTCGACACCACCTCGGGGGAGTTCGATCCCGACGGGTTCACCCCGGTCAAGGGCACGTGGTTCGGCGGGAGCGGCAGCGCCGCGACCCTGGGCCTGCACACCGAGAAGGCCCACGCCAAGATCGCCAACGCCCTCCTCGAGGCGATCCTCGGCATCCAGGACACCACCTCGGCCATCGAGACCTTCGACAAGGAGATCTCGGCGGCCGACGCCGACTCCGAGGCTGCCGCCCAGGCGCTGCTGAACCGCACCCAGGCGGCCGTCGACCAGATGGACGGCGACCGCAACACCCCACCCACCCACCCGAACGCACCCGGGAGTGATCGCTGATGGTGAGCCGCTTCTACCGAGACCGTCTCCAGCAGGTGCTGGCCAGCGCCCAGGACGACGACGTCGCCAGCGCCTCCAACAACTGGCACTACTACGCCTCGTGGATCGACACCGTGTCGGATGGAATCCGCAAGAACGGCAAGAACCTCGCCAGCGAGATCGAGGGCCAGTCCGGTGAGGCGATGGTCGCGAAGTTCAGGATCATCGCCGACAAGCTGGACGCCGAGTCCGCGGACATGACCAAGGGGTCGACCGCGCTGAGTCTCGCCCAGGGGGCCATGCTGGAGGCGATCAAGACCCACAACGGCATCCGGCTGTCGGGCCCGATGAACCAGCCGCCCACCAAGCCCGAGGGTCCACTGCCGGGCCAGCAGCCCACCCCCGAGCAGACGACGGCGCTGGGCAACTACAACACCGGCATGGCGACGTACCTGCAGAACGAGCAGATGTACGAGGACAACGCGCGCAAGGCCCTCGAGGCGATGGACCAGGAGTACGCCGCGCAGACCCTCGTGATGAAGGAGATCCACGGCGAGCCGGACCCCATGGAGGACGTGCCCCCGCCCGCGTCGACGCCGGGAGGCGTTCCGCCCGGCGGACCCACCTCGCCGACCACGCCCGGGACTCCCGGCACGCCGGGCACGCCCGAGCCGCGCGACCCCGACCGTCCGCGCGACCCCGACCAGCCGGTGCCGCCGACGCACATCGACCCGCCGACACAGACGCCGCACCCGACGCCGCCGCACCCGACGAACCCGACGCCGACGAACCCGATCGACCACCCGACGTACGAACCGCCCCAGAACCCGGGCTACCAGCCCGGCAGCAACGTGGCCGGTGGCACCGACGGCGGCTCCCAGTACTCCCCCGGCTCCCCGACCTCGGGCCCGGCCCCGAGCGGCCCCGCCGGCGGCGGCGTGGGTGGCGCCGGGATGGCTGCGGGCGGTCTGGCGGGTGGCGCGGCCGGTGCCGCAGGGATGCGGGGCTCGGCTCCGGCCGCCCCGCTGCGCAGCGCGGGCGTCAAGGGCATCGGTGCCACGACTCGGCCCTCCGGTCCGGGCTCGCTGAGCCGGGGCGCGGGCTCGTCGGGCGCGCGGGGTGCCGGCAGTCCCGCGCGCGGGACTGCGCCCGGCGGGGCCCGCGGGGCCTCCGCGGGTGGGCCGCGGGGCGCCGCTGGCGCCAAGGGGGTCGCCGGCGCCGGCAGCCGCTCGAGCGCCAAGGCGGCCGGCTCCAGCCCCCGTTCGGCCGGGTCCAGCCCTCGTTCCGCCGGGTCGGCCGGCGCCAAGGGTGCTGCCGGGCGCACCGGTGCCGCAGGACGCTCCGGCGCCGCGGCCAATGGCTCTGCCAAGGGCACCGGCCAGGCCAAGGGCTCCGGCAAGGGCCGGGGTCTGTTCCGGCGCGGGAGCAACGGCTCCGCCGCCGGCACGCGCGGCGCGACCAGGAAGACCGACGAGCGCACCGAGCAGCGCGACGCGCTGGTCTACGAGGAGGACTGGCTGGGCGACGAGTCGGCCGGCACGGGCGTGCTCGACTGAGAGCCGGGCTCAGGCCACCACGGTGGTGATGGGCTGGGACGAGTCTGCAGGGAGGTCGAGCGCCGACGGCGCTCGACCTCTCTGCACGAGCTCGGCTCCCAGCGCGGCGACCATGGCCCCGTTGTCGGTGCACAGGCCCGGGCGCGGCACCCGCACCCGGATGCCCTTCGCCTCGGCCCGCTCGACGGCCATCGCGCGCAGCCGACTGTTGGCCGCGACTCCACCGCCGATGAGGATGTCCTCGATCCCGTGGGTCACCGCCGCGTCGAGGGCCTTGCGGGTCAGCACGTCGCAGACCGCCTCCTGGAAGGACGCGGCGACGTCGTTGACGTCGATGGCGATGCCGGCGCGCTGCTGGGTCTCCACCCAGCGGGCCACCGCGGTCTTGAGCCCGCTGAAGGAGAAGTCGAACCGGTGCCGCTCCATGTCGCGCCGGGCGGTCAGCCCGCGGGGGAAGTCGATGGCGACGCTGTTGCCGCTCGCTGCCGCCCGGTCGATGTGCGGGCCGCCCGGGAAGGGCAGCCCGAGGAGGCGGGCCACCTTGTCGAAGGCCTCGCCGGCCGCGTCGTCGATGGTCGCGCCGAGCGGCTCGACGCCCGCGGTCACGTCCTCGACCCGCAGGAGGCTGGAGTGGCCCCCCGAGACGAGCATGGCCAGGCACGGCTCGGGCAGCGGCCCGTGCTCGAGCTGGTCCACGGCCACGTGGGCGGCGAGGTGGTTGACGCCGTACAACGGCTTGCCGAGGCCCAGGGCCAGCGCCTTGCCGCTCGCGACCCCCACGAGCAGGGCACCGGCCAGCCCGGGCCCGCTGGTGACGGCGATCGCGTCCACGTCCCGCAGCGCGATCCCGGCCGTCTCGCAGGCCCGCTCGATGGTCGGCACCATGGCCTCGAGGTGCGCCCGGCTCGCGACCTCGGGCACGACCCCGCCGAAGCGGGCGTGCTCGTCCACGCTGCTGGCGATGGCGTCGGCCAGCAGGGTGGTGCCGCGGACGATGCCGACGCCGGTCTCGTCGCAGGAGGTCTCGATGCCGAGCACGAGGGGTGCGTCACTCATGGCGCCATTGTCCCCGACCCGGTCGGCAGGTCCCGCTGCAGGACCAGGGCGTCCGACCCGTCGCGGTAGTAGCGCGGTCGCACGTCGATGCGCCTGAAGCCGTGCGCGGCGTAGAACGCCACCGCGGCGCCGTTGCCCTCGCTCACCTCGAGCAGCATCCGGTCGGCCGCCCCGGTGTGCTCGAGGAGGTCCTCGAGGAGGGCGGTGGCGAGGCCGCTGCGGCGATGCTCGGGGCGTACGACGATCCGCTGCAGGTCGACGATGTCGCCGAGCGTCATCGAGACGGCATACCCGGCCGGCTCCCCGGACGGTGCGTCGGAGACCACGACGCGACGTCCCGGCCCCTCGAGCTCGGCGACCAGGGCCCGCGCGTCCCACGCGTCGCCGCCGAACACCTCGCGCTCGAGGTCGGCGAGGGCCGCGACGTCGTCCCCGGTGGCGAGCCGGATCGTCACAGCACCCGCTTGGGTGCGGCGTTGACCACGGCGTCGGGGCGGCGCAGGTAGAGCGGGTCGGGATCGAGCAGCTCGGCCCGCTCCTCGGCCACCACGCGGGCCAGCCAGCCCGCGCTGGGGCGGGCGGGACCGACCGGCCGGGGGAAGGCCTCGGGGTAGAGCAGCGCCCCCTCCCCGACCACCGGACTCCCGGTCGCGGCGTCGGCCGGCCGGAGGACCTCGGGACCCGACAGGCGACCTCCGTCGGCGTCGTACGACGCGAGGTAGACCTCCTTGCGCCGGGCGTCGGTGGCCACGAGGAAGTCCTCCCCGACCGCGCCCGAGTCGACCGCCTCGATCGCGAGCACGTCGAGGGTGCAGACGCCGTAGACCGGCAGCTCGAGGGCCAGGGCCAGGGTGCGGGCGGTGACGAGCCCGACGCGCAGCCCGGTGAACGGTCCCGGGCCGACTCCCACGGCGATCGCGGTGAGGTCCTGGCGCACGAGGCCGCGGTCGGCGAGCACCGACTCGATGAGCGGGGCGAGCTGCTCGCCGTGCTTCATCGGCAGGTCGGAGGAGCGCTCGGCGACCACGTCCTCGCCGTCGTGCAGGGCGACGGTGACGAAGGGGGTGGCGGTGTCGAAGGCGAGGAGCACGGTGCGAGGTTACTCAGACGACCCGGCGCAGCTCGACCCGACGAGGGTCGGCGTCGTCGACCCCCACCTCGTCCGCCAGGGCGCGCGTGATGGTGACGTCGAGGCGCTGCTCGGCGAGGGCCTCGGCCAGCCCGGCACCCCACTCGACGACGGTGACCGCGGTGTCCAGCGAGGTGTCGAGATCGAGGTCGTCGAGCTCCTCGATGCCCCCGAGCCGGTAGGCGTCGACGTGCACGAGGTCGGGGCCGTGGTCGAGCGACGGGTGCACCCGGGCGATGACGAAGGTCGGCGACGTGACCCCGCCGCGCACGCCCAGCCCCTCTCCCAGGCCCTGGGTGAAGGTCGTCTTGCCGGCTCCCAGCTCGCCGGTCAGCACGACGAGGTCCCCGGCCCGCAGGGCGGCGCCGACCCGGGTGCCGAGGTCGCGCATGGCGTCGGCGTCCGGGGCGTCGTACGACGTCGGGAGCGCGCGACGCAGCTCGACGTACGGCGGGCGGCGGTCGGCCTCCTCGAAGCCGTGCCGCTCCCAGAACCCGATCGTCGCGGGCAGCTCCTCACGGGCCAGCACACCGACGCACGCGTGGCCGATCGCCGCGTCGACGGCCGCGTCGACGAGGGCGGCGGCCACGCCGTGGCCCTGGGCGTCGGGCACGACCCCGAAGCGGCGCAGGTAGAAGGCCTCGGGCAGCGGCTTGAAGACCAAGGTGCCCACGGGCCGCCCGTCGAGGGTCGCCAGCAGTCCGCCGTACGCCGCGAGGTCGGCCGCGACGGTCTCCTCGGTGTCGGCCATCGCGTCGGCAGGCGGGTCCAGGGGCGGGCGGGCACCGAAGGCGGCCCGCACCACGGCCAGGACGTCCGCGGCGGCCTCGGGTCCCACCCGTCGCACGGTCACGTCGGCACGGCTCACGAGGCCTCCACCCGCGCCAGGGCGAGCTCGATGAGGTCGTCGAGCTCGGCGTTGACGTCCTCGTGGCGCTCGAGGATGACCATGTGCCCCGCTCCCTCGCACTCGAGCAGGCTCGAGCCGGGGATGCGCGCGTGCAGCTTGCGGCTGTGGCCGATGCTGGTGACCTTGTCGTCGGTGCCGCAGATGACCGCGGTCGGGACCTTGCCGAGGACCTCGACGTGGTCGAAGTGGTCGAGGGACGCGAAGGCCGGGTAGAAGTCGGCGACCACGGCGAAGGGCGTGTCGTTGAGCATGTCGTAGAGGAACTCGACGTAGTGCGCGGGGACCTCGTCGCCGAAGGCGTAGCGCTCGGTGACGACGTCGGCGACCGCGTGGCCCCACTTGCGGGCCAGGTCGACGATCCGGTGGCCGCGGTCCAGGGTGCGCACGGCACGCCCCACGAAGCGGCCCCCGAGCCCGAGGGGCAGCATCGGGAAGAGGATGCGACCGGGGTCGAGCCCGCCGGCCGTGGTGGAGATGAGGGCGGCGCCGACGATGCGGTCACCGAAGAGCTCCGGGTGCTGCTGGGCGAGGCTGATGATGCTCATCCCGCCCATCGAGTGCCCGACCAGCACGACCGGCCCGGGAGCGGTCTGCTCGATGACCCGCAGCAGGTCCTTGCCGAGCTGCTCGATCGTGGCGTTCTCCTCCGAGGACCGCGCGGACCGGCCGTGCGAGCGCTGGTCGTAGTACACCGTCCGCACCTGGCCGCGGTAGCCGGCACGCTGGAAGTGCCAGCAGTCCATGTGCATCGAGTAGCCGTGGATGAAGACGACGGTCAGGTCACCCGTGGCGAGCCGGTGGTGCTGAGACGGGTCGACCTCGTCGATCTCGGCGTAGAGGTCGACCGCGTCGTCGGCGATGACGTGCAGCGGCGTCGAGCGCAGCGAGCCGAACGGCGTCTGGTCACCGTCGCGCCGCGCGATGACGCGGGCGCGGTGGGCGACGACGCCGACGGCCGCTCCGGCCGCGGCGAGACCGGCGGCTCCCGCGGCGGCGCCGATCACCTTGCGGCCGATGGATCCTCGTGCGCCGCTCATGCGGTTCCTCCGTCCACGTGGCGGCGGGCCAGGCGCCCGCCGACCCGCGTCACGATCTCGTAGTTGATGGTGTCGAGCGCCTCGGCCCACTCCTGCGCGGTCGGCTCTCCCGCGGAGCCCGGACCGAAGAGGACGACGTCGTCACCGGGCCGGAGGGTGTCGTCGCCGAGGTCGACGACCAGCTGGTCCATGCAGACCCGGCCCCGGACCGCACGGCGCGCGCCCCCGGCCCAGACCTCGACCCGGTTGCCGGCGGCGCGCGGGATGCCGTCGCCGTACCCGGCGGGGACGACGCCGACCGTCGTGTCCTGCGGGGCGACCCACGTGTGGCCGTAGGAGACACCGGCGCCGGCGGGGATCCGCTTGGCAAGCGCCAGGTCGGCGCGGACCGTCATGGCCGGTCGCAGGTCGAGGTCGTGGGGCACTCCCGGCGCCGGGTCCAGGCCGTAGGACGCGATGCCGCAGCGCACCAGGTCGTGGCGCGACCCGGGTCGCAGGATCGCGGCGGCGGAGTTGGCCAGGTGCCGCACCTCGGGGTCCAGTCCGGCCGACGCCGCGAGGGCCAGGGCCTCGGCGAAGGCCGCCTCCTGGGCGGCGTTCGCGGGGTGGTCCGGGTCGTCGCTGGCGGCGAAGTGGGACCAGACGCCGGTGATCCGCACCCGGCCGTCGCGCTCGAGGCCGCGGGCATGGGCGAAGAGGCCCTCCCAGTCGGCGCGGGCCGCGCCGCCTCGGGACAGGCCGGTGTCGACCTTGATCTGGACGCGGGCCACCCCGGCGGCGACCATCTCGTCGAGCTCCGTCGTGGTGTACGCCGTCACGTCGAGGTCCGCAGCGGCCGCGACCGCGTAGTCCTCCCCCGGGACCGTGAGCCAGCACAGCACCCGTCCGGTGTCCCCCGCTGCCCGCAGCGCGAGGGCCTCGTCCACGGTCGCGACGCCCAGCCATCCGGCGCCGGCCTCGCGGGCGGCCCGGGCGACGGGCACCATCCCGTGGCCGTAGCCGTCGGCCTTGACGACCGTCATCATCGCGACGTCCGGACCGACGACCTCCCGCAGCAGGCGCACGTTGTGACGGATCGCCGCGAGGTCCACGACGATCTCGGCACGGGGGGGCATGGTGGCAATTCTTCCATCCGTCACCCGACACCGGTCACGGCAGGGACCGCACCACGGCGGGCAGCGCCGCCGCGACGTCGCCCGCCACCAGCGGCCCGCCGCCCGACGCCAGCGTCGCGGCGGCGCCGTGCAGCCAGGAGCCGACCGACGCGGCGTCCCACGGATCGAGACCGGCGGCCAGCAAGGCGCCGATCAGGCCGGACAGGACGTCGCCGGCGCCGGCGGTCGCCAGCCAGGGCAGCCCGGTGGTCGTGACGCGTGTGCGGCCGTCCGGCGCCACCACCAGCGTGTGACGACCCTTGAGCAGCAGCACCGCGTCGTACTTCTCGGCGGCCAGGCGGGCGTGGGCCAGCGGACGGGCCTCGACGTCCTCGCGAGCGGTGTCGAGCATCCGGGCCAGCTCACCGGCGTGCGGCGTGAGCACGGCGGCCTGCCCGGGCCGTACGTGGGCGAGCCCGTCGGCGTCCACGAGCACGGGTACGCCGCTGCCGACGGCGGCCGCCAGCTGCTCGGCCGCCTCGTCCCCGCCACCGGGGCCGACCACCCACGCCTGCACCCGACCGTCGCCGACCACCTCCGGGTGGGCGCCCCGGACCCGGTCGGCGGCACTGCCGACGTAGCGCACCATCCCGACCAGGCCGCTGGAGGCCCCGGCCACGCATAGCAGCGCGGCCCCGGGATAGGTCTCGGAGCCGGCGCGGACGCCGACCACGCCACGGGTGTACTTGTGGTCGTCGGGCCCCGGCCGGGGCACGAGTGCGGCGACGTCCTCGGGCTGGAGGGACTCCACGACGGCGGGCGGCAGCTCGAGGCCGAGGTCGACGAGGTGCACCGCCCCGCACACCCCGGCCGCGGGGCCGACGAGGTGGGCGACCTTGTGGGTGCCGAAGGTGACGGTGAGGTCCGCGACCACGTGCGGCCCGTCGAGCTCACCGGTGTCCACGTCGACCCCCGAGGGCACGTCGACCGCCACCACCGGGACACCGACCAGCGCGGCCAGCGCCGCGACCGCCTCGGGCCGCAGCCCGGGTCGTCCCCCGATGCCGACGATGCCGTCGACCACGACGTCGGGGCGGGGCGCGTCGGCGACGTCGTCCACCACGGTGCCGCCCGCCGCCGTGAACGCGGCCAGTCCCTGCTCGTGGTGGCTGCCACCGAGGAGCACCGCAGCGACCCGCGAGCCGCGGCGCAGCAGCGCGCACCCGGCGTACAGCGCGTCGCCGCCGTTGTCCCCCGAGCCGACCAGCAGCAGGACGCGGTGGCCGTAGCCGCCGCCGAGCAGGTCGAGGACCGCGTGCGCGAGGCCGGTGGCGGCGCGCTGCATGAGGACGCCGTCGGGCAGCGACCTCATCAGGTCGGCCTCGGCGTCGCGCACCTGGGGGACGGTGTGGGCACGGCGCATGCCGCCACGCTAGCGGCTGGCCGGGCCCCGGCCCCGCGTCCGTCAGCTCGCGGGGAGGCGCAGCTCCTGGCCGGGGAAGATCAGGTCCGGCTCGTCGATGCCGTTGAGCCGGGCGAGCTCGTCGCGGGTCACGCCGTGGCGGGCGCCGATGTCGCCGAGGGTGTCACCGGTGCGGACCGTGTACGTCGCGTACGCCGGCTCGACGGGGACCTCGGCCGGCACCTCGTCGGGGACCTCCTCGGGCGTCCGCCCGGCCTGCGGGGGCGGGGCGGCGACGGCTCCCCGGAGCACGTTCTTGACGGAGTCCAGGAAGCCCATGGCGTCACCGTAGCCCCAGCCCGCGGGGGTCGGCCCTCAGCCCTCCAGGACCACCACGGCGGAGGCGATCCCGGCGTCGTGCGAGAGGGACACGTGGACGTGCCGGACGCCGAGCGCCTCGGCCTGCGCGAGCACCGTCCCCCGGATCTCGAAGCGCGGTCGGCCGGTCTCCTCGGAGACGATCTCGGCGTCGTGCCAGGCCATGCCGACGGGGGCGCCGAGCGCCTTGGCGATGGCCTCCTTGGCCGCGAAGCGTGCCGCCAGCGAGGCGTGCGGTCGCGACGCCTCGGACGGCGTGAAGAGCCGCTCGCGCAGCGCCGGGGTGCGCTGCAACGACTCCTCGAAGCGGTCCAGGTCGACCACGTCGATTCCGACGCCGACGATCATCGGACGATCACGCGCGCGCCGGTCCGGTGGGTCATTCGACCGTGACGGACTTGGCCAGGTTGCGGGGCTGGTCGACGTCGTGGCCCATCGCGGTGGCGAGCTCGCAGGCGAAGAGCTGGAGCGGCACGACCGACACGACCGGCTGCAGCAGGGTCGGGACCTTGGGCAGCCGGATCAGCACGTCGGCGTACGGCGTGATCGACTCGTCGTCCTCCTCGGCCAGCACGATGGTGTGCGCGCCTCGGGCGCGGATCTCCTGGATGGCGCTCACCATCTTCTGGTGGAGCTCGTCGCGACCGCGGGGCGGGACGATGCAGAAGACCGGCAGCCCGTCCTCGATCAGCGCGATCGGACCGTGCTTGAGCTCGCCGGCGGCGAAGCCCTCGGCGTGGATGTAGGCCAGCTCCTTGAGCTTGAGCGCACCCTCGAGCGCGATCGGGAAGCCGGCGTGGCGGCCGAGGAAGAGCACCGAGCGCGTCTCGGCGTGCTGGGCGGCCAGCGCGTAGATCTCCTCCGCGCGGTCGAGCACCGTCTGGACGTGGGCGGGCATCTTGGCCAGCTCGTCGACGACCAGCGAGATCTCGTCGCCGAACTTCGTGCCGCGCACCTGGGCGAGGTAGAGGCCCAGGAGGTAGCAGGCGATGAGCTGGGTGAGGAAGCCCTTGGTCGACGCGACACCGATCTCCGGGCCGGCGTGGGTGTAGATCACCGCGTCGGACTCGCGCGGGATGGTGGAGCCGTTGGTGTTGCAGATCGCCAGCACCCGGGAGCCCTGCTCGCGGGCGTGCCGGATCGCCATCAGGGTGTCGGCCGTCTCGCCCGACTGGCTCATCGCGACGACGAGCGTGTCGCGGGTCAGGATCGGGTCGCGGTAGCGGAACTCGTGGGCGAGCTCGACCTCGCAGGGGATGCGGGTCCAGTGCTCGATGGCGTACTTGGCGACGAGGCCGGCGTAGTTGGCGGTGCCGCAGCCGACGATGATGATCTTGTCGACGGTGCGCAGTTCGTCCTCGGAGATCCGGACCTCGTCGAGCTGGAGCCTGCCGCTGCCGTCGTGGCGTCCGAGCATGGCGTCGGCCACCGCGCGGGGCTGCTCGAAGATCTCCTTGCGCATGAACCAGTCGTAGCCGTCCTTCTCGGCGGCCGACAGGTCCCAGTCGACGTGGTAGCGCTCGCCCTGCGCCGGCGAGCCGTCGAAGCCGGTGACCTCGACGCCCTCGCGGGTGATGGTGACGACCTGGTCCTGGCCGAGCTCGAGGGCCTCGCGGGTGTGCTCGATGAAGGCCGCGACGTCGGAGCCGATGAAGTTCTCGCCCTCGCCCAGGCCGACCACGAGCGGCGAGTTGCGGCGGGCCGCGACCACGCGGGACGGGTCCTGGCCGTCGACGGCGACGAGGGTGAAGGCACCCTCGAGGCGCTGGCAGACGTGCTGCATGGCGGTGGTGAGGTCGGATCCGCCCTGGACCTCGAGCTCGAGCAGGTGCGCAGCGATCTCCGTGTCGGTCTCCGAGAGCATCTCGTGGCCGGCGTTCTCCAGCCCGGTGCGAAGCGAGGCGTAGTTCTCGATGATGCCGTTGTGCACGACCGCGACCCGGCCGGTGCGGCCCAGGTGGGGGTGCGCGTTCTCGTCGTTGGGGGCCCCGTGGGTGGCCCAGCGGGTGTGGCCGATGCCGGTGGTGGCGGCGGGCAGCGGGGTCTCGGCGATGGCCTTCTCGAGGTTGGCCAGCTTGCCCTTGCGCTTGTCGGAGGCGATCCGACCGGCGTCCACCGAGGTGTCGACGAGCGCGATACCGGCGGAGTCGTAGCCGCGGTACTCCAGCCTCCGGAGGCCCTCGATCACGACGCCCTGCGCCTGCTTGTCACCGACGTAGCCCACGATTCCACACATGGGCCGGAGTCTACGCAAGCGTGCCGGTCCCCAGCGCATCCGCCGCCGGTGCAACAATCCTGCGCATGTCCGCCGCCGGTGCAGCTGAGCGGGAGGGTCTCCCCGGTGCGAGCGAGACCTCTCCCTACGTCGAGCTCGACCGGTCGGCCTGGGCCGCGCTGGCGCGGGAGACCGAAAACCCCCTCTCCCCCGAGGAGGTGGGCAGCCTCCGCGGCCTGGGCGACGCGCTCGACCTCAACGAGGTGGAGCAGGTCTACCTCCCGCTCTCGCGCCTGTTGTCGTTGTACGTCGCCTCGGCCGGCCGGCTGCACCGCGAGCAGGAGGAGTTCCTGCACCGCCAGCAACCGCCGCGCACGCCGTTCGTCATCGGCCTCGCCGGGTCGGTCGCGGTCGGCAAGTCCACCACCGCCCGCGTGCTCCAGCAGATGCTCGCCCACTGGCCCGAGCACCCCAACGTCGCGCTGGTCACCACCGACGGCTTCCTGCTCCCCAACGCCGAGCTCGAGCGCCGCGGCATCCTGCACCGCAAGGGCTTCCCCGAGTCCTACGACCGCAAGGCCCTGATGCGCTTCGTCGTCGACATCAAGTCCGGCAAGGACGAGGTCGAGGCCCCGATCTACTCCCACCTCGTCTACGACGTGGTCCCCGGCGAGAAGGTCGTCGTCAAGCGCCCCGACGTGGTGATCATCGAGGGCCTCAACGTCCTCCAGCCGGCGCGGGTGCGCGACGACGGCAAGGCCGGCCTCGCCGTCAGCGACTTCTTCGACTTCTCCGTCTACGTCGACGCCGCCGTCGGCGACATCAAGCGCTGGTACGTCGAGCGGTTCCTGCGGCTGCGCGAGACGGCGTTCCAGGACCCGCTCTCCTACTTCCGCAAGTACGCCATGCTCTCCGAGCACGAGGCCACCGCCGAGGCCGGCCGCATCTGGGACGCCATCAACGGCCCCAACCTCCTCGAGAACGTCGCCCCCACGCGCGCCCGGGCCACCCTGGTGCTGCGCAAGGACTCCGACCACTCCGTGCGCTACGTGCGGCTGCGCAAGCTCTGACCTTGCCCTGGGCGCCTCAGAGGACCTTCTGCAGCTCCAGCAGGGTCTCGATGCTGCGGTAGCCGAGGGCCTCGTTGACGGCGTTCATGTGGGTGTTGACCTCGGCGTTGCAGGTGTCGACCGTGGCGCACTGCGGGTACGTCGCGGCGAGGAGGTCGTGGGTGGCGACCTTGAGCGCGAGCCCCAGGCGGTGTCCACGGTGCGCGGGGTCGACGAGGGTGATCCCGACCTGTCCGTGGGTGGGGTCGGCGTCGTTGACGCGGACGTCGCTGGAGCCTGCCACCGATCCGTCGGGCGCGATCGCCAGGGCGGTGAGGGCGTGGCGACCGATGCCCACCTGGCGCTGCTCGGCGGCACGCAACCGCTCCGAGGTCCACTCGGAGTCCTCGAGGTCGAGGTCGCCCAGCGGGATCTCGGAGATGAGCATCCCCAGGAGCCGCCCGAAGGACTCCACGTGCTCGTCCGGACAGACCGTGTCGAACGTGACCACCGTGTAGTCGTCGGCTCGGGACCCGACGGACGCGACGAGGGCCGAGCGACGCGCGACGTACGACGCCAGCGCCAGCTCCTTGAAGCCCTCCCGGCTCGCGACGACGAACCCCCGGGCGAGGGCGAACTGTTCGGCCGGTCCGGTCTCCCCCGGCGGCACGTAGCCCTCGGCCTGGAGCGTGGTCCGACCCAGGGCCGCGGCCCGGGACTCCCCCTCGGCCACCAGGAGCGTGCCGAGGCCCTCGCGGCGCCGAGGCGGCAGGACGTAGACGTCGAGCACAGCGGTGTGGAGGTTCTCCTGCACCGGAGCCAGCAGGAGCGCCGACCCGACCATCCGGTCACCGTCGAAGGCGCCGAGGAACACGGTGTCGCGCTCGGGGTTGGCAGCCGGGAGCGCCGTACGGCTGACCTCCCAGCGGGGCCACGGGCGCCCGGGCCGCTCGGCCGTGGCGGCCGCGCCGACCTCCCACCAGGCGCGCAGCGACGCCTCGTCGTGCGGGTCGACTGCGCAGATCTCGATGGTCACTTCCGCGACCCTAGGGCAGCGGCGCTCACCGGGCACCCCGGTTTTGCGGGGGGCCTCAGAGGGCGAGCTGGGCCTTGACCACGTCCGCGAGCCGGTGGGCCACGGAGTCGGCCGTCTCGAGCGACGGTGCCTCGACCATCACGCGCACCAGCGCCTCGGTCCCGGAGGGCCGCAGCAGGATCCGGCCGGTGTCGCCGAGCGCGGCCTCCTCCTCGGCGACCGCCGCGGCGAGCACGGCGTCGTCGTCAGTGCGGGCCTTGTCGACGCCCGGGACGTTGACCAGGACCTGCGGCAACCGGGTCATCACGCCCGCCAGGGACTGGAGCGACTGGCCGGTCGCGGCCATCCGCTCGAGCACCTTGAGCGCGGTGAGGATGCCGTCGCCGGTGGTGGCGTGGTCCGAGAGGATCACGTGCCCCGACTGCTCGCCGCCGAGGGAGTAGCCCGAGACCTTCATGGCCTCGAGGACGTAGCGGTCGCCGACCTTGGTCTGGCGCACCCCGATCCCGGCACCGCGCAGCGCCTGCACGAAGCCGAGGTTGCTCATCACCGTCGCCACGACGGTGTCCTTGGCGAGCAGACCCTGGTCGCGCAGGGCGAGGGCGAGGACGGCGAGGATCTGGTCGCCGTCGACGACGTTGCCCTCGTGGTCGACGGCCAGGCAGCGGTCGGAGTCGCCGTCGAGGCCGAAGCCGGCGTCGGCGCCGTGCTCCACGACCGCGCGCTGCAGGGAGCCGAGGTGCGTCGAGCCGCAGTTGTCGTTGATGTTGAGACCGTCGGGGGACGCGTGGATCGCGATCACCTCGGCGCCGGCGTCGCGCAGCGCGAGCGGGCCTGCCTCGTACGCCGCACCCTCGGCGCAGTCGAGCACGACCTTGAGGCCGTCGAGGGGCTTCGTCGTGGCCGCTACCAGGTGGGCGGCGTAGTCGGTGACCGCGGCGTCGTACGTCGTGACGCGGCCGACGTCACCACCGGTGGGGCGCTGCCACTGCTCGCGCATCCGGCGCTCGATGGCGACCTCGATCGCGTCGTCGAGCTTGTGGCCCCCACGGGCCAGGAACTTGATGCCGTTGTCTGGCATCGGGTTGTGCGAGGCCGAGAGCATGACGCCGAGGTCGGCGCCGAGCTTGTCGGTCAGGTGCGCGACCCCCGGGGTCGGCAGGACACCCAGCAGCAGCACGTCGACGCCCGCCGAGGCGAGGCCGGCGACGACGGCCGCCTCCAGGAACTGTCCCGAGATGCGCGTGTCCCGGCCGACCACGGCTCGGGGGCGGTGCCCCGCGAACTCCCCGAGGTCGGCCAGGACATGGGCAGCGGCAACGGAAAGGTCCAGGGCCAGCTCCGCCGTCAAGGAGGCGTTCGCCAGGCCCCGGACCCCGTCCGTGCCGAAGAGTCGAGTCACGATTCTCGACTCAGCCGATCAGCGCTTGCTGAACTGCGAGGCCTTGCGGGCCTTCTTGAGACCGGCCTTCTTGCGCTCGACGGCGCGGGCGTCACGCGTGAGCAGCCCGGCCTTCTTGAGCGTCGCGCGGTTGGCGTCGACGTCCACGGCGTTGAGCGACCGGGCGATGCCGAGGCGGAGCGCGCCGGCCTGACCGGCGATGCCGCCACCGTGGATGCGGGCGATCACGTCGAAGCGACCCTCGAGCTGCAGGCTGGTGAACGGCTCGTTCACGATCTGCTGGTGCAGCTTGTTGGGGAAGTAGCTGTCGAGCGAGCGGCCGTTGACCGTGATCTCGCCGGTGCCCGGAACGATCCGGACGCGGGCGACGGCCTCCTTGCGACGACCGGTGGCGCCGGCGGGCGCGATGGTCGCCGGGCGGGCCGGGGTGTCGGCGGACGGGGAGCTCTCGGAGCTGTAGGCAACGCCCTCGGCGTTGGTCTCGTAGGTCTCCTCGACCTCGGTGCTCTCGATGTTGTCAGTCATTGAGTGAGTCCTCGATCGGGATTACTGGGAGACCTGGGAGATCTCGAACGGGATGGCCTGCTGGGCCGCGTGGGGGTGGTTCGGGCCGCTGTAGACCTTGAGCTTCTTGAGCACCTGGCGGCCGAGCTTGTTCTTGGGGAGCATGCCCCAGACCGCGTTCTCGATCGCCTTGCGGGCGTCCTTCTCGAGCAGCTCACCGAACGGCGTGGCGGACAGGCCGCCCGGGTAGCCGGAGTGGCGGTAGGCCAGCTTGGTGACCTTCTTGTTGCCCGAGAGGGCGACCTTCTCCGCGTTGACGATGATGACGAAGTCACCCATGTCCATGTGCGGGGCGAAGGTCGGCTTGTGCTTGCCGCGGAGGAGGTTGGCGGTCTGGACGGCGAGGCGTCCCAGGACGACGTCGGTGGCGTCGATGACGAGCCACTCTCGCTGGATGTCAGCGGGCTTGGGGCTGTACGTGCGCACGGCTGTATCCCGTTCTCGTTCGTAGGTCCGGGTGGAAGGTGTCCCACCCGGTGTGCTGCGGCGACTTCTGACGAACACTGCCCGGCTCATGATCGTCCGGGTCTGCACCCTCGGTCGTGCGGACCGGGGCGCGGCAGGAGACGCGACCCCCAAGACTACGGCGCTCGCGCGAGGAGGGTCAAAACGACGCAGGGGCGGCGTCCACCCACGGCGGTGTCCACGAACGGCAGGGGCGGGTTAGCGCCGTCCGCTGGGTCGCGGCTAGGTTGGTCGGGAATCCCACGAACCCAGCAAGGAGCCGACGTGAGCAACGAAGCTTCCGGCAACGAGACCCTGACCGTACGCGACAACCGCACCGGCCAGGACTACGAGATCCCGATCACCGACGGGACCATCGCTGCCAAGGACCTCGGACAGATCAGGGTCGGCGACGACCAGCCCGGCCTCGCCACCTACGACCCCGGCTTCGTCAACACGGCCTCGTGTCGGAGCGCGATCACCTACATCGACGGCGACAAGGGCATCCTGGAGTACCGCGGCTACCCGATCGAGCAGCTGGCGGAGAAGTCCAGCTTCCTCGAGGTGGCCTACCTCCTCATCCACGGCGAGCTCCCCACCAAGGCGGAGATGGACGCCTGGGTGCACGAGATCACCTACCACACCTTCGTCCACGAGAACGTCAAGTCCTTCATGGAGGGCTTCCGGTACGACGCCCACCCGATGGGCATGCTGATGGCCTCGGTCGGCGCGCTGTCGACGTTCTACCCGGACGCGCGCAACATCACCGACGGCGACAACCGGCACATGCAGATGGTCCGCATGATCGCCAAGATGCCGACCCTCGGCGCCTGGTCGTTCCGCCACGCGCAGGGCAAGCCGTTCGTCTACCCCGACAACGACCTCGGCTACACCGCCAACTTCCTCTCGATGCTCTTCAAGATGAGCGAGAAGAAGTTCGAGGCCGACGAGCGCCTCGTCAAGGCGCTCGACGTGCTCTTCATCCTGCACGCCGACCACGAGCAGAACTGCTCGACCAACGCGGTCCGCTCGGTCGGCTCCAGCGAGGTCGACCCCTACTCGGCCGTCGCGGCCGGCGTCGCGGCCCTCTACGGCCCGCTGCACGGCGGTGCCAACGAGGCGGTGCTGCGGATGCTGCGGCGAATCGGCTCGAAGAGCGAGATCCCCGCCTTCATCGAGGGCGTCAAGAACGGCAACGAGCGGCTCATGGGCTTCGGCCACCGGGTCTACAAGAACTACGACCCGCGCGCCAAGATCATCAAGAAGTCCGCCGAGGACGTCTTCGAGGTCACCGGCACCAACCCGCTCCTCGAGATCGCGCTCGAGCTGGAGAAGATCGCCCTCGAGGACGAGTACTTCGTCAAGCGCAAGCTCTACCCCAACGTGGACTTCTACTCCGGCCTCATCTACGAGGCGTTCGCGTTCCCGCCGGAGATGTTCACGGTCCTCTTCGCGATCGGCCGCACCCCCGGCTGGCTCGCGCAGTGGCTCGAGCTCGTCCAGGACAAGGACCAGAAGATCGCTCGTCCCAAGCAGATCTACACCGGCGACCGCCAGCTGACCTTCACCCCCGCGTCTGAGCGCTGGGCGTGAGCCTTCACTGACACCGGTCCCGTACGACGCCCCCGACAGGTCTCCTGTCGGGGGCGTCGTGCGTCCGGGGCCGGGTCAGCCGGGAAGGTCGGCGGTCGAGGCCAGCCGCTGGAGCTCGGCGACGTGGCCGGCGAACGCCGCCCGTCCCGGCCTGGTGAGGCTGGCCCACGTCCGCACCCGACCCGACCCGCTCGGCTTGTCCAGCACCACGTAGCCCGCGTCCACCAGCACCTTGAGGTGTTTGCTGAGCACCGAGTCGGCGACCCCGAGCGACTCGCGCAGGGTGGTGAACTCGGCCTTGTCGACGGAGGCGAGGATCGCGCAGACCCTCAGGCGGTGGGGCGCGTGGACCACCTCGTCGAAGCGGGGCGTCGTCACGCGGGGTCCCGACGGGCCCGCCGCCGCAGGTCGTTGCGGTAGGTGGCGTCGTACAGGAGGCCGAGGACCACCGTGGAGACGAGCACGGAGAGGGCCAGCGCCAGGACCATCCCGGTCGCGACGCCGTCGACGAAGGCGACGCACAGGACCGGCACCATCATGGCGAGGGCGAACGCCGCGAGGGCGAGTCCGCTGCGCAGCCCGGCGGGCTTCGAGATCGAGATGCCGGTGTGGCCGGCGTACGCCCGGACCAGCCAACCCGAGCCGAGGGCGACCGCGAGGGCCGACAGGACGGCCGGCAGGCCTCCCACCAGTCCGTAGACCAGGACCATCTGCGCGACGAGCAGGCCGACCGCCGGGTAGTACCAGCGGGGCGTGGTCATCCGGTCCGCGAGCTCCTGGCGGGACGCGTCGATCGAGTCGAGGGAGCGGCGGGCGTCGTCGGCCGAGATGCTTTCCATGACGGAAAGCCTAGCAAGACTTTCCGTCATGGCAAGCGTTCGGCGTCAGCGCTCGAAGACCGCCGTCGTGCGGGCCGGCACCGTCACGGAGTCCGCGGCGGCGGTGGCGCCCTTGACGACCTCGTCGCCACCGGTGGCCTGCACGTCGTGCAGGGTCCAGCCGGACCCCGTCCCCGCGACCGTGGCGGCCGACGGGCTCGCGTTGAAGACCACCAGCACGCCGTCGCGGTCGGGATCGGCGTCCGCGCCGACGGTGTCGTCGACCAGCATCGCGATGACCCCGGGCTCGGCGTCGAGGAACGACACCTTGTCCTGGATCGCGGCCGCGCTGCCGAGGCGGAAGAGCGGCGAGGACGTCCGCAGGCGCAGCAGGTCGATGGCCGCGGCGTGGGCGGCGTCCATCGCGTCCGGGCCGGGCTTCATCGCGGGGTCCGCCAGCAGGGGTCGCATGAAGTCCCACTTGTCGGCGTTGTCGGCCTCGGGCGGCAGTCCCGAGCCGAAGGTGTTCTCCCGGCGGGACCAGTCGACCCGGTTGAACCAGTCGCCCGAGTCGTAGGAGTTGCGGTCCAGGCTCTTGGAGCGGAGCAGGTCGGTCCCGGCGTGCCAGAAGACCACGCCCTGCGAGAGCGCCACGGTCGACAGCGACAGGGTGTTCATCCGCACCCGGTCGGCCATCGTCGTGCCCCGCGGCAGCTTGAGGGCGAGCGAGTCGAAGAGCGTCTCGTTGTCGTGGGCATCCACGTAGGTGACGGTCTCGGACGGGTCGGCGGCATAGCCCGCCGGCTGGCCGTCGTAGTCGACGTCCTTGCCCAGCACGGTCTCGCCGGAGGACGTCCGGAACGAGAAGTCGCGCAGGTTGCCTGCCAGGCCCAGCTTGACGAGGTCCTGCGCATGCAGGAGGTCCTCGCGCTGCTCGTCCGGCGTGCCGTTGACCTCCGCGCCGTTGGGGTCGGTGAAGAGACCGGAGCCGAAGCCCTGCACCCGCGGGTCCTCGTCGAACGGCCCTCCCCCGCGCACCGCGTCGCGGAGCCGGTCGCTGAAGGAGCCGATGCCGGTGCCGGCCAGGTTGCGCTGGGTGGCCTGGACGAACAGCGCGTCGTCGGCGACCTCGCCGAAGTTCCACCCCTCGCCGTACAGGTAGACCGAGCGGCCGTCGACGCCGTCGCGGCGCAGGGTGAGCCGGTCGAGCGCGGCCCGCAGGCGCTGCATGTTCTCCAGGCTGTGGTGGCCCATGAGGTCGAAGCGGAAGCCGTCGACCTTGTAGTCCCGCGCCCACGTGAGCACGGAGTCGATCATCAGCTTCTCCATCATCCGGTGCTCGGTGGCGGTGTTGGAGCAGCACGTCGAGCTCTCCACCGCGCCCTTCGCGTCCAGGCGGTGGTAGTAGCCGGGGACGACCCGGTCGAGGACGGAGGTGGCGGCCTGGCCGCTCGCGGCGGTGTGGTTGTAGACCACGTCCATGACGACCTGGAGGCCGGCGCCGTGGAGGCCCTGCACCATCCGGCGGAACTCCACCGTGCGTCGGGTGCCCTCGGGGTCGGTGGCGTAGGAGCCCTCGGGAGCCGTGTAGTGCAGCGGGTCGTAGCCCCAGTTGAAGCCGTCCTTGGCGCGGACCGCGTCGATGCACTCCTGCTGCTCCTCCGAGTCCGGGGCCAGCGCCGCGAGATCGCAGTCGGGGACCTGCTGGGCCGACCGGCGCTCCTCGATGGTGGCGATGTCGAACGCCGGCAGCAGGTGCACGGTGTTGAGCCCGGCGTCGGCGAGGCGGCGCAGGTGGCGCATGCCGTCGGTGTCGTCGTGGGTGAACGCGAGGTAGGTGCCCCGCTCCCCCGCCGGCACGGTCTCGTCGCCGATCGAGAAGTCGCGGACGTGCAGCTCGTAGACGGTGCGGTCCTCGGGCTGCGCGATCCGGGGCGCCGTCGTCCGGGACCAGCCCTGGGGTGAAAGCGCCGGGTCGGACAGGTCGACCACGAGGGACCGGGCCGAGTTGGCGGTCAGCGCCACCGAGTAGGGGTCGGTGACCCGGTTGGTGACGACCTCCTGGGCCTCGGGGGCCCAGACCACGACCTCGTAGGTGTAGGCCGCGCCCTTCCAGGACGTCGGCCCGGTGACGGTCCACGTGCCGTCCGACCCGCGTCGCATGGGCACCCGCCGGTCGCCGACCAGCGCGGTCACGGACTGTGCGGTCGGGGCCCACAGGGACAGCGTCGGGCGCCGGCCCCGCCACGTGACGCCCAGCTCGCGGTCGGCCGCATCGGCGTACACGTCGTCGAGGACGCCGGGCACCTGCACGCCGGTGGCGTCGCGCAGCGTCCCGTCCGGGGCGTACGACGCGACGGCGAGCTGCCCGGTGAGGATCTCCGGGACCTGCCGCACGGCCGCCCGGTCGAGCCGGAACGCCTCGAAGCCCTCGAGCTGCGGGAAGTCGGCGAGCACGTCGTCCGGCAGCCCGGCCGGGTCGTGGCGCAGCGGCACGCTGGACCCACCGGTCACGGCCTCGGCGTCGACGGCCAGGTCGCCGGCGGTGGACCAGTGCAGGCGGTGGCGTCCCGAGTCCGCGGCGGGCACGTCCCAGGCGACCAGGTCCTCGCGCACCCAGTGGGCCTTCGCGAGGGTCAGGTCGGGCGCGGCGCCGGCGGCGCGGGAGCTGATCGTCAACCGGTGGCTGGCGACGTCGTACGAGAAGACCACTTCCACTCCTGCCGCCGGGACGTCGAAGCCGATGTTGCCACCGTCCAGTGTGCCGTCGGCACCGTAGTTCTCCGCCCAGGACAGGCCGTGGGCCACCTTGGTCTCGTAGCTGCCGGCGGGCAGCGCGGTGGTGGCGAAGGTGAACCTGCCGTCGCCGTCGGGGTCCTTGAGCCAGCCGCGCATGCAGTCGGGCGACCAGTCGCTCGCACAGCCGAGCTCGGACTGCAGGCTGCCTGCGAGGGTGACGATCGGCCCCTCGGCGTCGCTGGTGATCCAGTGCGAGGCGTGGTCGTAGTAGAACGTCACGTCCTGCGGCGCGTCGAGCGCGAGCGGGATGTCGGCCCCGCCCGGCGCCCCGCCCGCGCCGTAGTTCTCGTCCCACGAGCCGTCGATGGCGGCCTTGTAGGCGTAGCTGCCGGCCGGCAACGACGCCGTCCTGCGCCAGACCAGGTCGTTCGCGTCCAGCGACATCTGCGCCTGCTCGCACGCGGGCATCCAGTCGCCGGGGCAGCCCATCTCCGAGTTGAGGCTGCCGGGCACCGACACCGCCGCCGGCTGGGTGACCGGACCCGTGCCGCCGCCGCCCGGCGGCGGCTCGGTGGCCGGGTCGCCGACGGTCGCGTACGTCGAGGTCACCGACAGGTTGTCGGAGCTGTCGCGCAGCACGGCGCGGTACTCGACCAGCGTCCCCCTCGCCAGCGAGGAGACGTCGTGGAAGACGCGGTACGGCGCGTTGTCGTCGGTGCCGAGCGGGGTCCACTCCCCGCCCCCGACTGGCCGCCAGGCGAGCGTGACCTGGTTGAAGCCGCCGTCGGGGACCGCGATCGTGATGGGCGAGCGCCCACCCACGACCCCGCCCGCGGACGGCTTCTCGACGTGCACCGCCGGGGCGTCCTCGCGCCCGGCGAGGGTGCCCGCCGCACGCCACACGACAGCCGACAGGGGCGGGACGGTGACGGTGAGGCGACCCTCGGCGTCGCTGCGCAGCGACGTACGGCTCGCCGGCCACACCTGCTTGAACGTCCCGCGACGCATCTCGGTGCCGAAGGTGACCGTCTTCGCAGTGGTCGCGTTGTTGAGCGCGACGACGTGCTCGCGGTCCTCCTCGGCGTCGATGCGGCTGACCGCGAAGACCCCGGCGGAGTCCGAGGCGTAGCGGTGCAGCTGAGCGCCGTCGGCGAGCGCGGGGTAGGTCTCCCGCAGCCGGGCGAGGTCGCGGATCGTGGTGTACATCGGGTGGCCGGTGTCGAAGTTGGCCTCGGCGGTCGTGGCGTCGGTCCCGATGAGGTCGTCGTCGTTGTAGGTCGCCACCTTGCTCGGGAACATGTCCTGGCGGGCGTCCTGGTCGCCACCGCCACCGGTGAAGCCCTGCTCGTCGCCGTAGTAGACGACCGGCTGGCCGCGGGTGAGGTACATCAGCGCGTGGGCGAGGCGGTCGCGCTCCAGGACCTGGTCGCTGCCGGCCAGGAAGGTCCCGATCCGCCCCATGTCGTGGTTGCCGAGGAAGGTCGGGCTCGCATAGGCGTTGGAGTCGGTGTCGGTGTAGTGGTCGTCGGCGGCGTAGAAGTCGCGCAGCTTCGTCGTCGCGCCGCCCTTGGCGAAGCCGGTGCCGGCGCCCTGGAAGCCGAAGTCGAGGGTCGCGTCGAGGCGGCCCTCGGTGCTGAACTCCGACAGGTAGGCGGGGTTGGAGTCGTAGACCTCGCCGAAGGCGAAGAAGTCGTCGTTGCCGACCCGCTCGGCCTCGGCTCGCATGGCCGGTGCGAACTCCTGCCAGAACTCCATGTTGACGTGCTTGACCGTGTCGATGCGGAAGCCGTCGATGCCGAAGTCGACCCACTGCTCGTAGATGTCGACCATCCCGTCGACCACCTCGGGCTGCTCGGTGAAGAGGTCGTCGAGGCCGACGAAGTCGCCGTACGTCGAGGACTCGCCGGCGAAGGTCGAGTCACCGCGGTTGTGGTAGCGGGTGGGGTCGTTGAGCCAGGCCGGCACCTTGACCGTCGCGTCCTCCTCGGAGCGCAGGACCGGTGTGTAGGGGAACGACGTGGCGGCGTCGAGCTCGGGGAACGTCTCGCCGCCGGCGTACGCACGGTCGTCGAACTCGTCGCCCGCGGCGTCGCGGTAGGGGGACGCCTCCTTGGAGACGTAGGCGTTGTCGCCGTCCTCGGCGTAGTCGATGACGTCGGCGGTGTGGTTGGTGATGATGTCGAAGAAGACCTTGATGCCGCGCGCGTGCGCCTCGTCGATGAAGGCCTCGAGCTCCGCGTTGGTGCCGAAGTGCGGGTCGATCCGCGTGAAGTCCGTGACCCAGTAGCCGTGGTAGCCCGCGCTGGCCTGGTCCCCGGCGCCCTGGACGGGCCGGTTCTTGAAGCTCGGGGTCAGCCAGATGGCGGTCGTGCCCATCCCCTCGATGTAGTCGAGCCGGTCCGACAGCCCGGCGATGTCACCCCCGTGGAAGAAGCCCTTGTGGGTCGGGTCGAGCCCCGTCTCCAGTGGTCCGCCGGTGAGTCCGCCCGTGTCGTTGGCGGGGTCGCCGTTGGCGAAGCGGTCGGCCATCACGAAGTAGAAGCGCTCGCGGGTGAGCGGGGTGCGCAGCGACGTCCCCGCCATCGCCTCGTCGGCATCGGTCACCTCGGCGGTGGGCTGCTCGGCCGGCGCCACCGCGACCCGGTGGCCGGCGTGGTCGTAGGAGAAGGTCAGCGTCGCGTCGTGCCGGAGCACCAGCGGGACGTCGGCGGCTCCGCCGTCGGCGCCGTACGACTCCTCCCAGCCCCCGTCGAGCGCGACCTTGAAGGCGTAGCTGCCGGCCGGCACCTCGACGTCCTTCTCGTACGACGTCGTCCCGGGCACCGGCTCGAGGCGGGTCGCCTCGCACGCGGGGACCCAGTCGTCGGCGCAGCCGAGCTCGGACTGGAGGGTGCCGACCAGGGTGACCGAGTCCGGCACCGCGGTGTGGTCGGCGGCTGCCGGGGACGGCACGACCGCGAGGGCGGAGCCGGAGACGAGCAGGCCGAGGACGGCCGCGAGGGGCGTGCGCACGAAGAACTCCCGAGAGGTGGAGCAGGTGGATGTGGCGGACGTCACGTTAGCCGGTCACTAGACTCCCGTCCTCACGGACCGGGGAGGGGACTGTGGCGGGGACGCCGACGGAGGACGACACGACCTCGCTGGCCGCCGTCCTGCGTGCGCTGCGCGAGCGCGCCGGTCTCTCGCAGGAGGAGCTGGCCCGTCGGGCGGGCCTCAGCACCCACGCCGTCAGCGCCCTGGAGCGGGGCACCCGCACCCGGCCCTACCCGCACACCCTCCGGTCCCTGTCGGCGGCGCTGTCGCTCCCGGAGGCCGACCACGCCCGGCTGATCGCGTCGGTGCCGCCGCGCGCACGGCCCGCACGCGCCGCCTCGGACGCCGCCACCGCACGCCCGCGGGACCTGCCGGTCCCGACCACTGCCCTCCTGGGCCGCGACGACGACGTGCGCCGCGTGGGTCGCCTCCTCGCCGAGCACCGGCTCGTGACCCTGAGCGGTACAGGAGGGGTCGGCAAGACTCGCCTGGCGCTCGCGGTCGCCGCCGACGTCCGGGACCGCTACGCCGACGGCGTCACCCTCGTCGAGCTGGCGCCGCTGATGGAGCCGTCGGCAGTGCTGCCCGCCGTCGCCGACGCGGTCGAGGCGACCCGCGGGGTTGGGCGCACCGTCGCCGAGGACGTCGTCGAGCGGGTCCGGGGCCAGCACCTGCTGCTGGTCCTCGACAACCTCGAGCACCTCCTGGACGCCGCCCCGGAGGTCGCCGCGCTGATCGAGGCGGCACCCGACCTCACCGTGCTCGCCACCAGCCGCGCACCCCTGCGCGTGCGCGGCGAGACCGAGGTCGCCGTCGAGCCGCTCGAGCTGCCGTCCGCGACCACGTCCACGGCCGCGTCACCGGCCGCGCGGCTCCTGCTCGAGCGCGCCGGCGCGGTGAGCCCCGGGTGGGGCACCGACCCCGCCGAGGAGGCCGCCGTCGCGGCGACCTGCGTCCGCCTCGCGGGCCTGCCGCTCGCCCTCGAGCTCGCCGCCGCCCGCGCCCGGCTCCTCGACCCGGCCACCCTGCTCACCCGTCTCGACAGCGCGCTGCGGGAGGGCCCGCGCGACCTGCCGGCCCGGCAGCGCACCATGCGCGCCACGCTGGACTGGAGCCACGGGCTGCTCGGCGAGGACGAGCGGCGGTTGCTGCGACTGCTGGGGGTCTTCGTCGGCGGCTTCACCCTCGCCGACCTCGAGGACGTCGTCGCGCGCACCGGGGAACCTGCGGGCTCGTCGGTGGCACTGCTGGAGTCACTGGTCGAGCACTCGCTGGTGATCGCCGCGCCGGGCGGCACGCGCTTCCGGATGCTGGAGCCGGTGGCGCAGTACGCCCGCGCGCTGCTCGTCGAGGCCGGGGAGTGGGACGCGGCCGCCACCGCCCACGCCGCCCACTTCCTCGCCATGGCCGAGGCCACGGGTCCCCGCTACCGCGACGAGGGCCAGGTGGCCGCCCTCGCCCGGATCGACCCCGAGCACCCCAACCTCACCGCCGCCGCCGAGCGGATGCTCGTCGCCGGCGACGTGGAGGGCGCGGCCCGGATGGCCTGGGCGCTGTGGCTCTACTGGTGGCTGCGCGGCCACCACGGCCACGGTCGGCGGCTCGCCGAGGCGGTGCTCGCCCGGGGCGGGATGGCCGACGACGTGCACGCCCGGGCCGCGCTGGCCGCTGCGACGATGTGCTTCGCGATGGACGACGTGGACGCGGCCCTGCACTGGTGGCAGGACGCCCACCGGCACTCCACCGGCAACCCGGTCATCGACTCCAACTCCGTCGCCGGGATCGGGCTGGCCGCCCTCGCGCGCGGCGACGTGGTGACCGCCCGCGAGCAGTTCATCGCCGCCCTCGACCTCGCGGCGCGGGGCGGTGAGGAGTCGGAGTGGACGTGGGCGCTCGCCCACATCTGGCTGGGGACCGTGGCGCTGCTGCTGGGCGATCCCGACGAGGCCGTACGCCGGGTGGAGGCCGGACTGGCGTCCGCACGCAGGCGCGGCGACCGGCTGGCGTCGTACATCGCGCTCTACAACCTCTGCCAGGTCGAGCTGACGCGCGGCGAGCACGCCCGCGCCCGCCGGCACCTCGAGGAGGGCCTGCGCCTCTCCACCGAGACCGGTGACCAGGCCAACCTCGCCTACCTGCTCGACGCGCTGGCGACCATCGAGGCCGCCGAGGGCACCGTGTCGCGGGTCCCGCTGCTGCTCGGCGCCGCCCAGGGGATCCGCGAGACCATCGGGTCCCGCGGCTACGGCTACTACCGACCGGACCCGGACGTCCTCGCCGCTGCCGAGGCCGCGGCCCGGCAGCGCCTCGGCACCGACCGGTACGACGACGCGCTGGACGCCGGCCGGGCGCTCGCGCCGGAGCAGGCCGCCCACCTCGCGCTCGGGGGCCACCACCCGGCCTGACGCGCACCCGCACACCACCCGTACACCTCCGGCTGTGCGTGGTGCGGCGACCCGGTGTCGACCGACAGTGGGGACGCGGCCGACCGGCCGCGCACCCACCGTCAAGGAGACGCCGTGACCACCACCCTCGAGCCCGGCACCGCGCCGGGCACCTCCACCGTGCCGACCGGCCGCGGCTGGGCCGTCGCCGGCCTGGTCGCGGGCCTGTCCGGCATCGCGTCCGTCGCCGCCAGCATGGGGACCGGAGCCGTCTACGAGCCGGGCATCGCCGGCGACGCGCCTGCCATCACCGAGCGGCTGGCCGAGCTGACCGGACAGATCATGGCCTTCCACGTCGCCACCATGGTCTCGGCGCTGCTGGTGGTCGTCTTCGCCGCCGGGCTGCACCGCGACCTGGCGGGCCGACTGCCCACGAGCAGCACACTGCCGATGGTCGCGTCCTCCGGACTGCTGCTCGTGGCCGCCGCGCAGCTGCTCGGCTCCGGTCTCACCACGGAGTTCGTCTTCGGCGTGCAGGACCCCGAGCAGCTCGTGCCGGAGACGGCCGTCCTGTTCGGCCACTGGATCGGCACCATCCCGTGGCTGTGGGGCACCGCCGGGCTCACCGCCGTCGCCCTCGGGCTGGCGTCGCGCGCGGGCGGCTGCCCCCGCTGGCTGGGGCTGCTCGGCTACGGCCTCGGCGGGCTGATGCTGCTCATCGCGGTGAGCCCGCTGCAGTACATGGCCGGCATGGTCGGACCGGTCTGGCTGACCGTCACCGCGATCGGCCTGCTCGTCTCCCGCCGGGCCCGCTGAGCCGATCATGACGACCACCGGCTTCGCCGACTGGGTGGCCCAGCGGAGACCCACCCTGCTGCGGGCCGCCGTGGCCATCACCGGTGACCCGCACCGGGCCGAGGACGTGCTCCAGGGCGCGCTCCTGCGGGTGCTGCCCCACTGGTCCTCGATCCGGGACGGGGGCGCGGCCGACGCGTACGTGCGCCGGACGATGCTGCACCAGCACATCAGCTGGTGCCGGCAGCCGGCGTACCGCCACGAGTCGGTGCGCAGCGAGGTCCCCGAGCCCACGGGGGGCGGGCTCGGGGCCTCGCCCCCGGGGGATGTCCCCGGGGAGCTGTGGCCGCTCGTCGCCGCGCTGCCGCCCCGGCAGCGCAGCACCGTGGCGCTGCGCTTCTACGAGGGGCTGTCGGTCGCCGAGACCGCGACCGCCCTCGGCTGCTCCCCCGGCACGGTCAAGTCCAACACCCACCACGCCCTGGCCCACCTGCGCGCCATGATCGAGCACGACGACCTCCCGGTCGCCGGCTGACACCGAGAGGTCCACCCATGTCCACCACGCCGACCACGGGCTGGCTGCCCGCGTCCTTCGTCCACCCCACCCACGTGGAGGTCGGGCTCGGGCACCACCTGCGCCCGATCCGGGCCGAGGACGTCGACCTCGACATGGTGGCGGTGATGGGGTCGCGCGAGCGGCTGTGGGGGATCTACGGCGACGCCTGGGGGTGGCCGCCGGCCTCGATGACGCGCGAGCAGGACCGCGAGGACCTGGCCCGGCACGCCGCCGAGATGGTGACCCACGAGTCGTTCAACTACGCCCTCCTCGACACCGACGAGACGGCGCTGCTCGGCTGCGTCTACATCGATCCCCCGGAGAAGCCGGGGGCGGACGCCGAGATCTCGTGGTGGGTGGTCGACGAGTGCGTCGGCACCGAGCTCGAGGCCGCGCTCGACGTGCTGGTCCCCCACTGGATCGCGACCGACTGGCCGCTCGAGCGGCCGAGGTACGTCGGACGCGACCTGTCGTGGGCGGAGTGGGCGGCGCTGCCCGACCTGCCCCGCTGACGACGTCAAGGGACCTTCCCAGCCCGCTCTCAGGCAGGACACAGGGTCACGCCACACACTCGGAGCATGAGCACCACGCCCCCGCCCCCGTTCGAGAACCACCCGACCACCGTCTACGGCGCCTACCCCTACGGGAACCCGCAGGCACCGCCGCCCGCGCCGCGCCGCGGCCGGGGCGGCCTCGTGGCGGGCGTCCTCGTCACCACCCTGCTCGTCGGCGGTGGCGCAGGCTTCGGCGGCGCGGCGCTGTGGGACCAGACCCAGGGCGACGCCACCTCCTCGTCGGCCACGGCGACGGCCACCACGCCGGTCATCGACCAGGGCGACACCCCCGCCACCGACGGCTCCGTGGAGGCCGTCGCCTCCTCCGTCCTCCCGTCGGTCGTCACCATCCAGGTCGCCGGCCAGCAGGGCGAGGGCTCCGGCTCGGGCATCATCCTCAGCGCCGACGGCACGATCCTGACCAACAACCACGTGGTCGAGGTCGCCGAGGGTGGCGGCACCGTCCGCGTCTACTTCGACGACGGCACCAGCGCGCCGGCCGAGATCCTCGGCACCGACCCGCTCACCGACACCGCCGTGATCAGGGCGGAGGGTGTCAGCGACCTCACCGCTGCCACCATCGGGCAGTCGGCCAACCTCGACGTCGGCCAGGACGTGGTGGCGTTCGGCGCCCCCTTCGGCCTCGACTCGACCGTCACGAGCGGCATCGTGAGCGCGCTGGACCGCCCGGTCAACGTCGGCTCGGACAGCGAGGGCAAC
Source organism: Nocardioides terrigena (assembly GCF_003047265.1). GTDB lineage: Bacteria > Actinomycetota > Actinomycetes > Propionibacteriales > Nocardioidaceae > Nocardioides > Nocardioides terrigena. The sequence goes on from NZ_PZYY01000012.1 coordinate 93,180, forward strand.
TCCACGACGTACCCCGCCATCCAGACCGACGCGGCGATCAACCCCGGCAACTCCGGCGGGCCGCTGGTCGACATGACCGGCGCCGTGGTCGGCATCAACTCCTCCATCCGCACCGCCTCCCAGAGCTCCGAGAGCGGCGGCTCGATCGGCCTCGGCTTCGCCATCCCCATCGACGAGGTGATGCCGATCGTCGACCAGATGATCGCCGGCGAGACCCCCACCCACGCCCGCCTCGGCATCCAGGTCGGCGACGCCGGGTCGGCGGCCGACGGCGCCAGCGGCGCCCTGGTCCGCGAGGTCGGCGAGGGCTCGACCGCTGCCGGTGCCGGCCTCGCGCAGGGTGACGTCATCACCCGCATCGACGACCGGGCCGTCACCGACGCCGACTCCCTCGTGGCCACGATCCGCTCCTACCGCCCCGGCGACGAGGTCCAGGTGACGTGGCAGCGCAACGGCGAGGAGCAGACCGCCACGCTGGAGCTCGACACGGACGCCGCCACCGGCTGACGGACCCTCCGGACCGCAGCCGACCGCAGCCGACCGCAGCCGACAGGCTCCGGTCGGCTGCGGCACTGGGCGCTGCGCACATCGCCTCGTGTGGTCGGTCGCGCCATGATGGGACCGCCCCACCGGGCGACGACCCAGAGGAGTCCCATGCAGCTCGAGCTGTCCGCCGAGGACGCCGCGTTCCGCGAGGAGATGCGCACGTTCTTCACCACCGAGTTCCCGCAGGGGATCCGCGACGCGGTGCTGGAGGGCCGGCACCTCTCGCGCGAGCAGATCGTGGAGAGCCAGCAGGTCCTCAACCGGGCCGGACTCGCGGTCCCGCACTGGCCCGAGGAGTGGGGCGGTCGCGGGTGGAGCGACCTGCAGCGGCACCTGTGGCACGAGGAGATGCAGCGCGCCGGCGTGCCCACGCCGCTGGCCTTCAACGCCTCGATGATCGGCCCGGTGATCGCGCAGTTCGGCAGCCAGGAGCAGAAGGAGCGGTTCCTGCCGGCCACGGCCAACCTCGACATCTGGTGGTCGCAGGGCTTCTCCGAGCCCGACGCCGGCTCCGACCTGGCCAGCCTGCGCACGACCGCCGTCCGTGACGGCGACGACTGGGTCGTCAACGGGCAGAAGACGTGGACGACCCTCGGCCAGTACGGCGACTGGATCTTCACGCTGGTCCGCACCGATCCCGAGGTGAAGAAGCAGGCAGGCATCTCGATGCTGCTCATCGACATGACGCTGCCCGGCGTCGAGGTGCGCCCGATCGAGCTCATCGACGGCGGCCACGAGGTCAACGAGGTCTGGTTCACCGACGTGCGGGTCCCCGGTGACCTGCTCGTCGGCGACCTCAACGGTGGCTGGACGATCGCCAAGTTCCTCCTCGGCAACGAGCGCGTCGGCGTCGCCCCGGTGGGCGCCACCAAGCGTGCGCTCGCGACCCTCAAGGACAACGCCGGCGACCGGCTCGACGACCCCTACGTGCGGGCGCGGATCGTCGAGATCGAGAACGAGCTGCTCGCCCTCGAGCTCACCGCGCTGCGCGTCGTGGCCCACTCCGCCGGCGGCGAGCCGCACCCGGCGTCCTCGGTGCTCAAGCTCAAGGGCACCGAGCTCCAGCAGGCCGTCAGCGAGCTGGCCGTCGACCTCGCCGGCCCGGCCTCCATCGCCTCCGGGGCCGACGACGACTCCCCGCTCGCCGGCTGGGCCCGTCGCAGCGCCCCCACCTACCTCAACCTCCGCAAGGCGTCGATCTACGGCGGGTCCAACGAGATCCAGCGCCAGATCATCGCCCGCACGATCCTGGGACTCTGACATGGACTTCACGTACGACGACGAGCAGCAGGCCCTGCGCGATGCCGTCCGCGGCCTGCTGGACAAGCAGTACGGCGACTACGAGGTCCGCCGCCGCACCACCGCGGCGGACCCCGGCTTCGACGAGGACCTCTGGGGCCGGCTGGCCGAGATGGGCGTCCTCGGCCTGCCCTTCGCCGAGAGCGACGGCGGCGTGGGCGCGGGTCCGGTCGAGATCGGCATCGTGTGCCGCGAGCTCGGCCGGGTGCTCGCCCCCGAGCCCTACCTCACCGGCGTGGTGCTGGCCGGCGGCCTGGTGTCCGCCGCCGGCACCCCCGAGCAGCGGGCCGAGGTCCTCGGAGCGGTCGCGGCCGGCGAGCGGGTGCTCGCCGTCGCCCACGACGAGACCGACGGCCCGCGCTGGGCGACCGACGCCCCCGGCACCACCGCGACGCAGGCCGGCGACGGCTGGACCCTCACCGGCACCAAGGACCCCGTCCTCCACGGCGCGCGCGCCGACCAGGTCGTCGTCACCGCCACGCTGCCCGAGGGCGGCACCGGCCTCTTCCTCGTCGACCCCGCGGCGGCCGGCGACACGCTCGACCGCACCGGCTACCCGACGTACGACGGGGGGCGCGCCGCGCGGATCGTCCTCGACGCCACTCCCGCCGTGCTGCTGGGCGACACCGCGACCGACCGGTCCGCGACCCTGGCCACGATGCTCGACCTCACCCGGGTGATGGCGGCCAACCAGGCGCTCGGGGTGATGCAGGCGCAGCTGGCGGCCACGACGTCGTACCTCACCAGCCGCAAGCAGTTCGGCGTCACGCTCAACACGTTCCAGGCGCTGACCTTCCGGGCCGCGGACATGTACGTCTCGCTCGAGCTGACGCACAGCGTCGTCGACTGGGCCACGATGGTCATCGCCACCGGCGACCGGGACCGGCTCACCGAGGCGGCCGCCCGGTGCGCCCTGCAGACCAGCCGGGCGTCGCGGCACATCGGGCAGGAGACCATCCAGCTGCACGGAGGCATCGCGATGACGGCCGAGTACTCCGTCGGCACCGCCACCGCCCACCTGACCGTGCTCGACCACCTCTTCGGCGACGGCGACCACCACCTCGGCACCCTCGCCGCGGGCGTCACCGACCACGACACCCTGGAGGCACTGGGCTGATGGACCTCTCCCTCTCCGACGAGCAGCAGGCCTTCCGCGACCTGGCGCGCACCTTCCTCGACAACGAGGCGGTCCCGCACCGCACCCGGTGGGACCGCGACGAGGCCGTCGACCTCGCGATCGTGCCCAAGATGGCCGAGATCGGCTTCTTCGGCCTGACCATCCCCGAGGAGTACGGCGGCCTGGGCGGCGACTACGTCACCTACGCGCTGGCCATGGAGGAGCTCGGCCGGGCCGATTCCGCCCTGCGCGGCATCGTGTCGGTCAGCAGCGGCCTGGTGGGCAAGTCGATCCTGTTCTTCGGCTCCGAGGAGCAGAAGCAGGAGTGGCTCCCCCAGCTGGCCACGGCGAGCAGGCTGGGATGCTTCGGGCTGACCGAGCCCGACACCGGGTCCGACGCCGGCAACCTCACCTCGCGGGCGACCCGCGACGGTGACGACTGGGTGATCAACGGGCAGAAGCTCTTCATCACCAACGGCACCTGGGCCGACGTGGCCCTCGTCTTCGCCAGGACCAGCGACGACGGGCCGCGCGGTGTCACGGCGTTCCTCGTCCCCACCGACACCCCCGGCTTCGAGGCCCGCGAGATCAAGGGCAAGCTCGGCCTGCGCGGCCAGGCGACCGCGGAGCTCTTCCTCGCCGACGTCCGCGTCCCGGCCTCGGCCGTGCTGGGCGAGGTCGGCCAGGGCTTCAAGATCGCCATGAGCACCCTCGACAAGGGCAGGCTCGCGGTCGCCGCCGGCTGCGTGGGCATCGTGCAGGGCTGCCTGGAGACGTCCGTGGAGTACGCCACCAGTCGCATGCAGTTCGGCAGGCCGATCGCGGGCTTCCAGCTCGTGCAGGACATGATCGCCGACATCTCGGTGGACGCTGACGCGGCACGGCTGCTGGTCTGGCGCTGCGCCGACCTCGTCGACCGGGGCGAGCCGTTCGGCACCGCGGCGTCCAAGGCCAAGCTCTTCGCGTCCGAGGCCGCGGTCCGCGCCGCCAACAACGCGATCCAGGTGCACGGCGGGGCCGGGTACGTCGACGACTACCCCGCCGCCAAGTACCTCCGCGACGCCCGGGTGATGACCCTCTACGAAGGCACCTCGCAGATCCAGAAGCTGCTCATCGGGCGGGCCGAGACGGGCATCAGCGCGTTCGTCTGAGCCTGCGTCACGCCGCGTGCGCGGTGCCTCACGCCGCGTGCGCGGTGACCGCCAGCCAGAGCAGCATCTTGTCGCGCGGCTCGGTGAGCTGGCGTCCGGTGAGGCGCTCGATCTGCTTCAGGCGGTAGATCACCGTGTTGCGGTGGCAGTAGAGCTCCTCGGCCGCGTGGGTCGGGGAGCCGTCGTGGGCGAGCAGGGCGCGCAGCGTGGTCAGCAGGGTGTCCGCCTGGGGGTGGGCGAGGAGGTCGCCGAACGCCTCGGCGACCAGCAACGGGGTCACGTGGGAGTCACCGGCCAGGAGCACCTCCGGCAGCCGGTCGGTGACGCCGACCGCCCCGGCCTGCCCGGACGGCAGTGTCTCGGCCGCCCGCAGGGCGAGCTGGAACGCGGTGCCGAAGCCCGCCAGGCCGCCGGCACTCCCGGCGACGGCGACCCGCCCGGCCGCCACCGGCGCGAGCAGCTCGACCAGGACCGCCTCGTCGGGCAGGGCGCCGGAGACCAGCCCGTACGCGACGCCCGAGCGGACGTGCCAGTGGGAGACCAGGCCCTGCCGGTCGAGCCGGTCCTCGACCGGACCGACCACGTCGGCCCCCTCGCCGTCGGCGAGCACCACCACGCAGGAGACCGCGTGGTCCGGAGCGACGCCGAGGGCCGCCCTTGCCCCGGCGGCGTACGACGGGTCGCCTCCCCGACCGTCGACCAGGCCGTCGAGGACGGTCTGCTGGCGCTGCTGGTCGCGGCGCTGCACCCGGTCCCGCTCGCGGTGGTAGGCCTCGATGAGCACGGCGTTCTGGACGTCGAGGTTGGCCCACACCCCGCGGGCGGCGCCCAGCAGGTCGGCGTCGGGCACGTGCTCGTGTGACATCGCGGTCTCGGTGAGCGCCTCCCACAGCACCCGCGCGCCCATCGTGTAGGCGTTGAGGACCAGCTCCAGGGGCACGCCCTGCCGGGCGCGGCGCCTCCCGGTCTCCCGCCACAGCTCGACGGCCGTGGCGGTGTCCGTGCTGACGCCGGAGAGGTTCTGCAGCCCGCGGCGGATGTGCTCGCGGCAGCTGTGGCGCACGTCGTCGGGCAGGTGCGGGCTGATCGTGCGGTAGGCGTCGAGGTCCTTGGCCAGCAACCGCGACGAGATGACGTCGGCGATCTCGTCGGCCCGGTGCAGCACCAGTCGCCAGGCCCTGGCCACGGCGTCGGGCTCCGGGTCGGTCCACGAGGCGGCGGTCACGTGCGCGCGCTCGCTCGCACTCTCGCTGGCCCGGGACACGCCGCCACCGTGTCACTCCCTGCACACAGAGCGCCAGCGGGAAAGACATTTCCGCCGCGGATCTTGTGCAGTCCGCCCAATGTGCTCGGCGCCCATGGTGGCCAGAGTGGTGCGCATCACATCTCGGACCCGGAGGTCAGACGCGCTCGTGACCGAACTCCAGCTCAGCGGCATCACCGTCACCTTCGGCGGGCTCACCGCCCTCCAGGACGTCGGCCTCACGGTCGGCCCGCGCCAGGTGCACGGGGTCATCGGCCCCAACGGTGCCGGGAAGACCACCCTCTTCAACGTCGCGTGCGGCTTCGTGCAGCCCGACAGCGGCGACGTCGTACGACGCGGGGAGCGGGTCGAGGGCCTGCGCCCGCGCGACCTCCCCCGCCTCGGCATGGCCCGCACCCTCCAGGGGCTCGGTCTCTTCGACCGGATGACGGTGCTCGACAACGTCATGGTCGGCGCCGACCACCACGCCCGCTCGGGCTTCCTCGGCTCCCTGCTGGCCCTGCCCCGGGCCGGCGCGGACGAGCGGGTGCTGCGCGACCGGGCCCACCGGGTGCTCGACGACCTCGGCGTCGCGTCGTACGCCGACCGCTACCCGCCGAGCCTGCCCTACCCCATCCGCAAGCGGGTGGCGCTGGCGCGGGCGCTGGTCTCCGAGCCCGACCTGCTGCTCCTCGACGAGCCCGCCAGCGGGCTGTCGGCCGGTGAGATGGAGGAGCTCGGCGACCTGGTGCGCGCGCTCACCGAGCAGATGTCGGTCCTCCTCGTCGAGCACCACATGGACCTGGTGATGCGGGTCTGCGACGAGATCACCGTCCTCGACTTCGGCAGGGTCATCGCCCACGGCACCCCCGACGAGGTCCAGGGCGACCCCGCGGTGCTCGCGGCCTACCTCGGCGAGGACGTGCACTGATGCTGACCCTCACCTCCCTGACCGCGGGCTACGGCCCGGTCACCGCGCTCGAGGACGTCTCGCTCACCGCCCGCAAGGGCGAGATCACGGCCGTCCTCGGTGCCAACGGCGCCGGCAAGACCACCCTCCTGCGCACCGTCTCGGGCCTGCACCGCGCCCGCAGCGGCGCCATCGACTTCGACGGCACCCGGCTCGAGTCGGTGGCAGCCGAGAAGATGCCCCGCCTCGGCCTGGCCCACGTCCCCGAGGGACGCGGGGTCATCACCGAGCTGACCGTCGAGGAGAACCTCCGCCTCGGTGGCCTCGGCCGCGGCGGCCGCGTGTCGGCCTCCGACCTCGAGCGGGTCAACGACCTCTTCCCGATCCTCGGCGACCGCAACGCCGCCCTGGCCAGCACCCTGTCGGGCGGGGAGCGGCAGATGCTCGTCATCGGACGGGCGCTGATGGCCCGGCCGACGATGCTGCTGCTCGACGAGCCCTCCCTCGGGCTGGCCCCGCGGATCGTCGCGCAGATCTTCGGCCTGGTGCGCACCCTCGTGCGCGACGAGGGGCTCAGCGTGCTGCTCGTCGAGCAGAACGCCCGCAGCGCCCTCTCCGTCGCCGACCACGGCGTCGTGCTCAACCTCGGACGCGTCGTCGCCGACGCCCCTGCCGACGAGCTGGCCGGGGACGACCAGCTCCGCCACGCCTACCTCGGATTCTGAACCCCGACCAGGAGCCTCCCTGTGCAGCAGTTCTTCAACACCGCCCTCACCGGCCTGACCCTCGGGATGGTCTACGCCGCGTTCGCCCTCGCCCTGGTGCTGATCTGGCGCTCGACCCGGATCGTCAACTTCGCCCAGGCCCCGATGGCGATGCTCACCACGTTCGTCGCGCTGGTCGTGATCGACGCCGGTTACAGCTACTGGCTCGGCTTCGTCGCCGCGCTGGTCTCCGGCCTCGTCCTCGGCGCCGTGATCGAGCGGGTGGTCATCCGACCGGTCGAGGGCAAGGCCGAGATCAACGCCGTGATCCTCACCCTGGGCCTCTTCATCGTCCTGCACGGCCTGGCGGCGGTGATCTTCGGCAACCGCTACCGGTCCTTCCCCGCCCCCTTCGGCCTCGAGGGGCTGACCGTCGGGGGCACCACCATCGCCCTCAACGGCTTCGGCGTCTTCACGATCGTCTCCGTCCTCGTGGTGATGGGCCTGCTGGTGGCGCTCTTCCGCTACACCGACGTGGGGCTGCGGATGCGCGCGTCGGCCTTCAACCAGGAGGTCGCGAGGCTGCTCGGCGTCAAGGTCGGCGCCATGCTCACCCTCGGCTGGGCGCTGGCCTCGGTGGTCGGCTCGCTGGCCGGCCTGCTGATCGCCGGTGGCAGCCTGGTCCACCCGTCGTACATGGACTCGGTCGTGGTCTTCGGCTTCGTCGCCGCCGTGCTCGGCGGCCTCGACAGCCCGCTGGGCGCGGTGGTCGGCGGCCTCATCCTGGGCGTCTCGCTGAGCTTCGTGAGCGGGTACGTCGGCAGCCAGCTCGTCGCCCTGGCGGCGCTGGTGATCCTGATGCTCGTCCTCACCCTCAAGCCCGGCGGCCTCTTCGCCCAGGCGCCGGAGCGGAGGGTCTGATGCGCGACCGGATCGTGTCCCTGCGCCGGCACGTGCTCGCCCGGCACCTGTTCCTGGCACTGGTCGGCCTCCTGGTCGTGGTCGTGGTGGTCGAGAGCGTCTCCGACTACCGCAACACCCAGCTCGCATCGATGGCCTACCTCGGCATCGCCGCCGGCGGACTGACCGTGCTCACCGGCATCAACGGCCAGATCTCGCTGGGGCACGGCGCGCTGATGGCCATCGGCGCCTACACCTCGGCGCTCCTGCTGCCGGACCGCGACGCCACCGTGCCGCTGACCGTGGTCGTCCTCGCCGCGGTGGCCGTCACCCTCGTCGTCGGCGCCGCCGTCGGGCTGGCCGCCGCCCGCCTGCACGGCCCCTACCTCGCCGGCGCGACCCTGGCCCTCGCGGTTGCGGTGCCGGGCATCGCGCTCTACTTCAAGGAGACCCTCGGCGGCGAGCAGGGCCTGCGCGTCGTGATGCCCGACATCCCGGTGTGGGTGCTCGACGCGGTGTTCTTCGTGACCGGCCAGGACCTCACCCGCTCGCGCTTCACGGCGTACGTCGGGTGGCTGACGCTGATCGTCGTCTTCCTGCTCCTCGCCAACCTCAGCGCCGGCCGCACCGGTCGCCGCTGGCGCGCCGTGCGCGACGACGAGGTCTCCGCGGAGCTGGCCGGCATCGACCTGGGTCGTGCCCGCGTCTCGGCCTTCATGGTGAGCGCCGCCGCGGCCGGCGCGGCGGGCGCGATCCTGGCGTTCACGGTCAAGCTGGCGGCCCCGAGCGCGTTCACCCTGACGCTCAGCCTCACCCTCCTCGCCGCGATCGTGCTCGGCGGGCTCGGCAGCCTCGCCGGCGCGCTCATCGGCGCCGCCCTGCTCACCTTCCTGCCCAGCGTGGTCACCGACATCGGCCGCAACGCCGGGCTGAGCGACATCCAGGCCGCCGAGCTCGCCCCGCTGGTCTACGGGCTGGTGATGGTCGCCGTGATCCTGCTCGCCCCCACCGGCATCGTCGGGTCGCTGCGCAGCGGCCTCCAGCGGGCCCGGTCCCGCCGTCGTACGACATCCCCCACCACCACATCGAAGGGAACAGCATCATGACGAGACACATCCGGGGTGGCGGCCCCTTGGTCGCCGCCCTCGCCGCGGCCCTGGCCCTCACGGCGTGCGGAGCGGGCGGACGCGACAGCTCCGACGGCGAGGCGGCCGTGGCCGACCCCGGCGTCACCGACGACACCGTGACGATCGGTGGCACGTTCCCGCTGACCGGCGTCGCGGCCCCCGGCTACTCCGAGATCCCGACGGGCGCGAAGGCCTACTTCGACTACGTCAACGAGCAGGGCGGCATCCACGGCCGCCAGATCGAGTACATCGTCAAGGACGACGGCTACAACCCGACGACCACCAGCACGGTCACCAACGAGCTGGTGCTCAAGGACGAGGTCTTCGCCACCGTCGGCTCGCTGGGCACGCCGACCCAGGCCTCGGTCGCCGACTACCTCAACGACGAGGGCGTCCCCCAGCTGATGGTCTCCTCGGGCTCGCTCCAGTGGGGCGACGACGTCGAGAACCGGCCGCTGACCTTCGGATGGCAGCCCGACTACGAGTCGGAGGGCAAGATCATCGGCCAGTGGGTCGCCGAGAACATGCCCGACGCCAAGGTCGGCCTCTTCCTGCAGGACGACGACCTGGGTGAGGACGCGGAGAAGGGCGTGCGCCAGTTCGTCGACGACCAGATCGTCGCGGTCGAGCGCTACACCTCCGGCAACACCGACGTCGCGCCTCAGGTCTCCGGGCTCCAGGCCAAGGACGCCGACCTGGTGCTGGCGTTCAACACCCCGTCCTACACCGCGCTCAGCCAGCTGGTCGCGCTCAAGACCGGCTACAAGCCGCAGTGGTTCTACGCCAACATCGGCTCCGACCCGGCGCTGGTCGGCTCGCTGCTGGAGCGCTTCTCCGAGGGTGCCGTGGCCGGCAGCTCCGCGGCGCTCGACGGCGTGATGACCACCGAGTACATCCCCGGCATCGACAGCGCCGACGACCCGTGGGTCGAGCTGTGGCAGCAGGTGTGGGACGAGCACGGTGACGACGGCGAGCTCACCAACTACCGCATCTACGGCATGTCCCAGGCCTACGCGTTCGTGCAGGCGCTCGAGGCGGCCGGTGAGGACCTCACCCGCGACGGCCTCGTCGAGGCCATCGAGGAGGGTGGCACCGAGTGGGAGGGCCCCCAGCTGGCGCCGTTCCGCTACAGCGCGGACAGCCACATGGGCATCTCCGGCATGCGGGTCGTCGAGCTCGAGGGCGGCGTGGGCGAGCCGCTCACCGACGTGCTGGTGACCGACATCGGCGACGCCGAGATCACCACGGACGACTCCGGCCAGGCCGACGACGCTCCCCCGGAGGGCGGCGTCCCGACCAGCTGAACCCGACCCGGCTCGGGGCTCAGTCCAGGCGCTTCTGGAAGTCCCCGAGCCGGGCCACCGGCACGAAGCCCATCGCCTCGTTGACGCCGACCATGTGCGCGTTGACCTCGGCGTTGTAGGTCGTCAGCCGGCGCACGTCCGGGCGCTCGCGCTCGAGCAGGCGCAGGTTGGCGACCTTGACCGCCACCCCCAGCCGGTGGCCGCGGTGGTCGCTCCGCACCAGGGTCCCCCACTGGTAGGCCCGCCCCGGCTCGTGGACCGTGGTCGCCAGGTCGGTGTAGGCGACCACGACGCCGTCGGCGTCGAGGGCCACGGTGTTGTACTTCGTGCGGCCCTGCCGCTCGATCGTCGCCTCGCGCTCGCGGACCGCCTCGGTGCTGACCGCCTCGGGCTCGAGCTCGAGGTCGCCCGTCGGCGCCTCCGTCGCCAGGCTCGACGTCAGCTCGGCCCACCCGTGGAGCAGGTCGTCGGGGACCGGCCCCACCCACGACCTCAGCGTGTACGCCGCGTGGGCACGCGCCGCCTCCTCGGCCAGGCGGTCCAGGACCCCGGCCGCCACCGGGAGCGTGAGCTCGCGCTGCACCTCCGACAGCGCGAGCGACCAGCCGCGGGCGGCCGCGAAGGACGGCCCGGACGCGCCCGCCCCGTCGGATCCCGCGGCGTACGGCCAGGAGGCGAGGCCGGTGAGCACCCGTCGCCCCCGCTCGGCGGCGACACCCTCGAGGTGCCGCAGCATGGCCGAGCCGTGCCCGCGGCGCCGGTGGTCGGGCAGGACGTGCACCGTCATCTCGGCCAGCTCCGGGTTGTCCAGCAGCGGGGTGCGCATCCAGCCGCTGGCCACCGTCTCGCCGGCGACGAGGCCCGACCACCCACCGGACCACGAGTGCGATCCCCGGTCCTGCATCAGGGCCCGGACCTCCTCGAGCTGCCACACCGCGGCGACGTCTCCGAGCTCGTGCCGCTCGGCTGCGGCGTACACGTGGTGCCACGCGTCGAGCGCGGCGTCGTCGGCCGGGTCGAGCTCCCGGATCTCCAGCTCCCTCATCGCGACCGGGCCACCCGGCCCTCGTCCCAGACCGGCCCGTCGGACTCGTAGACCTCGCCGTCGGCGCCGTAGACCAGGAACCGGTCGAAGCCCCGGGCGAACCACCGGTCGTGGGTGACCGCGAGCACCGTGCCGTCGAAGGCGTCGAGGCCGGCCTCCAGGGCCTCGGCGCTCTGCACGTCGAGGTTGTCGGTGGGCTCGTCGAGGAGCAGCAGGGTCGCTCCGCTCAGCTCGAGCAGCAGGATCTGGAAGCGCGCCTGCTGGCCCCCCGAGAGCGACTCGAATGTCTGCTCCCCGGCGTGGGCGAGCTCGTAGCGGTCGAGCACCCGGCTCGCCTGCTCGCGGCCCATCCCGGCGCGGCCCTGCCCGGCGGGCTGGCCGTCCCCACGGTGCAGGACCTCCAGCAGCGTCTTGCCGCGCAGCTCGGGGTGGTCGTGGGTCTGCACGAACCACCCGGGACGCACCCGGGCGCCCAGCTTGGCCTTGCCGGTGTGCGGCACCGGTGCGGGCGGCTCCCCCACCGGGCGGTGCTCCACGTCGGGGTCGCTGCCCCCGGCCGCCAGCAGCCGCAGGAAGTGCGACTTGCCGGAGCCGTTGGACCCCAGGACGGCGACGCGCTCGCCGTACCAGACCTCGAGGTCGAAAGGCTTCATCAGCCCGGTGAGCTCGAGGTCGGTGCACACGACGGCGCGCTTGCCGGTGCGACCGCCCTTGAGGCGCATCGACACCTGCTGCTCGCGCGGCTGCTCGGTCGGCGGCCCGGCCTCCTCGAACTTGCGCAGCCGCGTCTGGGCGGCGCGGTACTGCGAGGACATGCCGTCGTTGTACTCGGACTTGATCTTGAGCCGCAGCACGAGCGCCTTGATCTTGGCGTGCTCCTCGTCCCAGCGGCGGCGCTGCTCCTCGAAGCGCAGGAAGCGGTCCTCGCGGGCCTCGTGGTAGCTCGCGAACCCGCCCGGGTGCGTCCAGACCAGGTTGCCGGCCGCGCCCAGCTCGACGGTCACGATCCGGGTCGCGGTGTTGGCCAGCAGCTCGCGGTCGTGGCTGATGAACAGGATCGTCTTGGCCGACTCGCGGATGCGCTGCTCGAGCCAGATCTTGCCCGGCACGTCGAGGTAGTTGTCGGGCTCGTCGAGCAGCAGCACCTCGTCGGGGCCGCGCAGGAGGTACTCCAGCACCAGCCGCTTCTGCTCACCGCCGGAGAGGGTCGAGAGCGAGCGGTGCCGGGCCCGGTCGTAGGGCAGGCCCATCGATGCGACGGTGCACGTGTCCCAGGTGACCTCGAGGTCGTAGCCACCCGCGTCGGCGTACTCCGACAGCGCCTCGGCGTAGCGCATCTGCGTCGCCTCGTCGTCGGTCTCCATGAGCGCGAGCTCGCACTCGTCGACCGCGCGCGAGGCCGCCTGCACCCGCGGCGGGGCGACGCTGAGGAGCAGGTCGGCGACCGTCTCGTCGATCCCCCCGTGGCCGACGAACTGGCGCATGACGCCCAGCCCGCCGGAGCGGGTGACCGCGCCCGCGTGCGGGACGAGGTCGCCGGTCACGATCCGCAGCAGGGTCGTCTTGCCGGCGCCGTTGGCGCCGACCAGCGCGACCTTGGCCCCGTCACCGACCCGGAAGTCGACGTCGTCGAGAAGTACTCGTCCGTCGGGCAGCTCGTAGCGCACTCCCGACACATCCACATGTCCCACGCCGGCCATTGTCCGTGACGCGCGGGCCTGCGGCCACGCGTTAAATCCGGCGGGCGGCGTGTCGGAAGTGGTCTGGACCACTTTAGGGTGGTGCGCATGTCCGTCCAGAACGAACCCACCACGTCCACCGTCCCCAAGTGGCGCGTCATCGGTCCCGGCCTCGTCGTCGCCGCCACCGGCGTCGGCGCGGCCGACCTCGTCGCCACCCTGATCGCCGGTCAGAAGTTCGGCTACACGCTCCTGTGGTGCGTGGTCGTGGGCTGCCTGATGAAGATCGTCCTGGTCGAGGGGGCGGGTCGCTACTCCCTCTCCACCGGCCGCACGATCTTCGAGGGCTGGCGCTCGCTGGGCATCTGGACGACGTGGTACTTCGCCCCCTACATCGTCATCTGGGGCTTCGTGTACGGCGCCGCGGCGATGGCCGGCACCGGGCTCGCGCTCGCCGGGCTCACCGGGGTCCTGTCGGTCACGTGGTGGGGCATCCTCTCCGGTCTCATCGGCCTGGCCCTGGTGTGGAGCGGTCGCTACAGCACGTTCGAGAAGGTGCTGGCCGCCCTGGTCGGGCTGATGTTCGTCACCATGGTCGGCGCCGCGCTCCTGACCACGCCCAACATCCCCGAGCTGCTCACCGGGCTCGCCCCGCGCATCCCCGACGGCGGGCTGGTCAACACCCTGGCCCTGGCCGGCGGCGTCGGCGGCACCATCACCCTCGCGGCGTACGGCTACTGGCTGCGCGAGAAGGGCTGGTCCTCGCCGTCCTACATGCGGGTCATGCGCATCGACAACACGGTCGCCTACGTCGTGACCGGCATCTTCGTGCTCGCCACCCTCGTCGTCGGCGCCGAGCTCCTCTACTCCACCAGCGTGGCGATCGAGCAGGGCGACGCCGGTCTGGTCGACCTGGCCGTGGTGCTCCAGGACCGGTACGGCGAGTGGGCCGGCAAGGTGTTCCTCATCGGGTTCTGGGCGGCCGCGATGTCGTCGCTCGTCGGTGTGTGGAACGGCGTGAGCCTGATGTTCGCCGACTTCATGACCAACGTCCGCGGCGGCACGAGCGAGGACGCGGACGCCCGCGCCGGCGGCAAGTGGTACAAGGCCTACATCCTGTGGCTGACCTTCCCGCCCATGGCGATGCTGTTCCTCGGCAAGCCGGTCTGGCTGATCCTCGCCTACGGCGTGCTGGGCGCGTTCTTCATGCCGTTCCTCGCAGTCACGCTGCTGTGGCTGCTCAACACCGACCGCACGCCGGTCGAGTGGCGCAACAAGCTCCACTCCAACGTGCTGATGGCGATCATCGCGCTGGCCTTCGTCGCGCTGTGCGTCAACGAGGTGCGCAAGGCCGTCTCCGGCGTGTGACCCCCACGCGGGTGGCCCGGACGGCTCAGAACCGTTCGGCCACCCGCCGGGCGGCGATCTGCAGGACGTCCCACGCCGTCGAGAACGGCGGGGCGTAGGCGAGGTCCATCCAGGCCAGGTCGTCGACCGTGCCGCCGGCCCACAGGACCGCCGCCGCGGCGTCGACCCGCTTGCCCGCACCGCGACCGCCCACGACCTGCACGCCCAGCAGCCGCCGGGTGCCCCGGTCGGCCATCACCCACACGGCGATCGGATCGGCCTCGGGCATGTAACCGCTCGCGGTGCTCCCCTCGGTCACGAGGGCGACCGGGTCCAGCCCGGCGGCCTTGGCCTCCGCGCGACCCAGCCCGGTGCGGGCGATCTCGAGGTACTCCCCACCCGCGGCGAAGCGGGTGATCGAGGTGTCCACGACCCCCGGGAAGGACAGCGTCCCGCCCGCGAGCGAGTCGCCCAGCGCCCGTCCGTGCTTGGTGGCGTGGGTGCCCAGGGGCCGGAAGACCCAGCGGTCGTCGACGCGGCGGCGTACCTCGCAGCAGTCTCCGGCCGCCCACACGTGCTCGGCCACGCGTCCGTGCGGGTCCGGGCGCAGGGCGCCGTTGGCGGCGGTCTCCAGCCCCGAGCCGTCGAGGAAGGCGGTCCCGGGCCGCACCCCGATCGCCAGGACGACCAGGTCCGCGTCGCGGGTGCCGCCGTCCCAGTGCACCCCGGTGACCCGGTCGCCGTCGACCTCCAGGCCCGTCACCTCGGCGCCGAGCACGACCTCGGCCCCCGCGTCGCACAGCGCCACGGCCACCCGCTCGGACATCTCCTCCTCCAGCAGGGCCAGCCCGTGCCCGCGGGTCAGCACCGTCACCCCGAGGCCGCGGCGCAGCGCCGCCTCGGCGACCTCGACCCCGATGTAGCCCGCGCCCACGACCACCACGTGGGCGCCGTCGCCGGCGGCGTCGAAGCGGTCCAGCCACGCCGCGCCGTCGTCGAGCGTCTTGACCGGACCGACCGTGTCGTACGGCGTGCCGTCGGGGCGCAGCGCCCAGTCCGGCACGATCGCGGGCGCACCGGTCGCCACCACCAGCTCGTCGTAGTCCAGCACCTCCCCGCCCGCGGTCGTCACCGTGCGGGCCGCGAGGTCGGCGGAGACCGCCTCGGTGCCCAGCCTCAGGTCGATCCCGGCCGCGCGGTGCCGCTCGGCGGTCCGGGCGACGAGGTCGTCGCCGGAGTCGACGTCGCCGGCCATCCAGTAGGGGATCCCGCACGCGGAGTACGACGTGTGGGTGCTGCGCTCCAGGACGGTGATCGCGAGCTCGCGGCCGGTGCGCCGGGCGGTCCGCAGCGCCTGGTGCGCCGCGGACATGCCCGCCGCGTCGGCCCCGACGACGACCACGCGAGAGGGGGTGCTCATTCCTCGGTCTGCTTGGCCCACAGGTTGATGCCGGAGTCGACGGCGTGCCGGTCGATCGCGGCCAGCTCGTCGTCGGTCAGCGGCGGACCGTCGAGGGCGTCGAGGTTGGTGTCGAGCTGCTCGACGCTGCTCGCGCCGATCACCGCGCTGGTCACCCGCGGGTCGCGCAACGCCCACTGGAGCGCGAGCTGGGCGAGCTTCTGCCCGCGCTGCTCGGCGATCTCGTTGAGCGCCCGGACCCGGTCGAGCACGTCGTCCTCGAGGCCGGCCAGCGTGCTGTCGTCGCGGGCCGCGCGACTGTCCCCCGGGACGCCCTGGAGGTAGCGGTCGGTCAGGAGGCCCTGGGCGAGCGCGGTGAAGACGATGCAGCCCATCCCCTGCTCCTCGATCTCGTCGAGCAGGTCCCCCTCGATCCAGCGGTTGAGCATCGAGTAGGACGGCTGGTGGATGAGCAGCGGGGTGCCGAGCTCGCGGGCGATGGTCGCCGCCTCCCGCGTCTTGTCGGCGGAGTACGACGAGATCCCGACGTACAGGGCCCGTCCGCTGCGCACCGCGGTGTCGAGTGCCGTCATCGTCTCCTCGAGGGGCGTCTCGGGGTCGAAGCGGTGGCTGTAGAAGATGTCGACGTAGTCCAGGTCCATCCGGTCCAGCGACTGGTCGAGGCTGGCGAGCATGTACTTGCGACTGCCGCCGCCCTGGCCGTAGGGGCCGGGCCACATGTCGTAGCCGGCCTTGGTCGAGATGACGAGCTCGTCGCGGTAGGGCGCGAAGTCGTCGCGGAGGTAGCGGCCGAAGTTCTCCTCGGCGCGGCCGTAGGGCGGGCCGTAGTTGTTGGCCAGGTCGAAGTGCGTCACTCCGCGGTCGAACGCGCGCCGCAGGATCGCCCGCTGGGTCTCCTCGGAGCGGTCGGTCCCGAAGTTCTGCCACAGGCCCAGGCTCAGCGCCGGGAGCTTGAGCCCGCTCCGGCCGGTCGAGCGGTAGTCCATGGAGTCGTAGCGGTCCTCGGCTGCGTCGTACGTCATGGGTCCACTCTTGCAGGTGGACTTGTGCCCCGGGCCTAGCGTGGAGGGATGGCAGGCGTACGACGGGTGGTCGCGGTGGCGCTCGGCTGCGCGCTGGTCACCGGGTGCTCGTCGCCGTGGGCCACGCCGCCGCTGCCCGATCCGTCCGCCTCCCCTTCGACCGGGCCGTCCGCTGCATCCGGCGCCGAGCCGGCGGGGTCGAGGTCCTACTCACCTCCCCCGTGGGTGCTGCCGCGCACCCCGGCGCCCACCTCGCCGGCGCCCACGTCATCGACCACCTCCGAGCCGGCCACCGCGGACGCAGCTCCGGCCCCCGAGCCCCGCCGGGCGTACCTCACCGTCCCGCGGCTCGGCCTGCGGGACTTCCCGGTCGTGCGCTACCGCGGGTCGCCCGACGACGCTCCCGGCACGGAGATCCAGAACGACGGCGACCTCGCGTCGCCCCGCGGGCCGGGCGGCGGTGTGGCCGCAGGGGAGGTCGGCAACCACATCGTGACCGGGCACCGACTCTCCTCGACCGAGCCGTTCCGCTACCTGCCGTCCCTGCCGAGGGGCAGTCGGGTGCTGGTGCGGGTGGGCGACACCGTGCACGTCTACGAGGTACGCCGCACCCGCTGGACGTCCTTCCGCTCGCAGGAGTCGCTGGCCGCCCAGCGCGCCCCGGTGCCCGGTCGTCCCGGCGTCGAGGCGACCCGGCCGATGATCACCCTGTCGACCTGCGCCACCCTCGAGGACCACGCCGCGGGCAACTACTGGTCCGACGAGTTCGACAACCCCGAGCACCGGATCGACAAGATCGGCGTGCTCGTCGCCACGCGGCCCGCCTGATCGCCGTAGCACCGCTCACTCGGTGGTTGAGGTGCGAGCGAAGCGAGCCTCGAAACCCCCGCCGTCCGACGTACGCTCGCCCTCATGCCTGCCACCGACGTCGCCCTCCACGACTGGCTCGTCGAGGAGCGCGAGTACCTCCGCCACGAGCAGCGCCGCGGCCGCCGCTTCGCCTTCGAGTCCCTGGATCCGGCGCGCACCGCCCTGGTGGTCATCGACCTCGTGCCGTTCTTCGTCGAGGAGTCGGCCCACTGCCGCGGCATCGTCCCCCACGTCAACCTCCTTGCCGACGAGCTCCGCTCCGCCGGTGGCGTGGTGGCCTGGGTCGTGCCCGGCTACCGCGAGCCCACCGCCCGCGAGCGCGAGCACCTGGGCGACGAGGTCGCCGAGCGCTACGCCCGGTCGGGAGGTCCAGGCACTCCGGCCGAGCGCCTGTGGCCGGGGCTGTCGGTCGACGACGAGGACCTCGTCGCGGAGAAGACGGAGCGCAGCGCGTTCTTCCCCGGCAGCAGCGACCTGCCCGGCCTGCTGGCGGAGCGGGGCATCGACACGATCGTCATGACGGGCACGGTCACCAACGTCTGCGTCGAGGCCAGCGTCCGGGACGCCGCCACCCTCGACCTCCGGGTCATCCTCGTCGCCGACGCCTGCGCCGCCATGCGCGACCGGGACCACAACGCCACCCTGCACGTCGTGTACCGCTCGTACGGCGACGTGCGCCCCACCGCCGACGTCGTCGACCTGATCCGCGCCGGTCGCTGACCCCGGCCCCCGCATCGAGTGTGCGCAGAAGCACCACGCACGCCCACGGGCACGTGCTTCCACGCACAGTCGTCACCCCGCGGCGTACCCGCGCCCGTGCGTGCCGTGCCACGATGAACCCGTCCGCTCCACCCGACACGAACGGAACTCACATGGGCCTCATCTTCCCCGTCGCCGAGGACACCCCGGACGACAAGGACGCCGCGTTCGAAGACTTCGCGACCGACTGGTCGGACACCTGGATGGTGGAGGTCGACACCGACTTCGAGGACGAGGAGGCCGGCGACGTCGTCCGCCTCGGACCGATGACCGCCCAGGCCGCCTGGGACCTCGCGAGCGCGCTCGACGACAAGCGGTCGGACTGGACGATGATCATCCTGCCGCTCTTCTCCGACACCGACGTCGACGCGATCATCGAGCAGATCGAGTCCTGACCGAGTCCTGACCGGACCGGTCGACCACGTGCAGGTGCGCCCGGCGGCGGCTCAGCCCCGCCGGGCCTCCAGCACCCGGAAGCCCTTGGCCGACGCCAGCCGCGTCGTTGGGTAGCCCTGCTCCCCCAGCCACCGCTGCAGCGAGTCGGCACCGAGGTTCTTGCCGACGACCATCACCGCGCGCCCGCCCGGTGCGAGCCGGGGCAGCCACGTGAGCAGCAGCTCGTGCAGTGCCTCCTTGCCGATGCGGATCGG
The DNA here is from genome assembly GCF_003047265.1 of Nocardioides terrigena. Classification (GTDB taxonomy): domain Bacteria; phylum Actinomycetota; class Actinomycetes; order Propionibacteriales; family Nocardioidaceae; genus Nocardioides; species Nocardioides terrigena. The sequence continues at coordinate 112,273 of NZ_PZYY01000012.1, forward strand.
CGGGTTGGACCAGATCTCGTCGAACTGCATGTCCGAGGGGACGTCGGCCGCCCGGCAGGCGACGAAGTGGCCGCCCACGCCGAGCCCGGCGGCGTTCTCGTTGGCCAGCAGGATGGCCCGCTCGTTGACCTCGAGGCCGATCACCGAGGAGAGCGGGACGGCGGTGGCGATGGCCAGCCCGATGACGCCGTACCCGCAGCCGAGGTCGAGGAAGCGCCCGGCGACCGGCGGCTCCACCTCCCGGAAGAGCACGGCGGTCGCGTGGTCGAGGTGCCCCCGGCTGAACACCCCGGCACCACTCGTGAGCTCGAGCTCGTGCCCCCACACGGACGCGGTGAACGTCTCGCGCTCGAACGGCACGCTCGGGTCCGCGCTGAAGTAGTGGTCGTGGTCCTCAGTCATCCATGGCCTCCCTGGTGTTGCGGGCCCGTTCGGCCTGCGCGGCGAGCTCGGCCCCTTCCGGATAGCCGACCTCCTCCAGCGTCAGCCCGTGGGCGTGTACGACGGTCACGGCGGGGTTCCGGCGACGCCCCGCCAGCGTCTCGGCCGCCCACTCCGGGGGCCGGCGCCCGTCCCCGACGGCCAGCAGGCAGCCGACCAGGGAACGCACCATGCTGTGGCAGAACGCGTCGGCCACGACGCGCGCGACCGCGATCCCCGTCTCGTCCCGGGTCCACTCGAGCTCCATGAGGGTGCGGACCGTGGTGGCGCCCTCGCGTCGTCGGCAGAAGGACGCGAAGTCCCGCAGCCCGAGGAGCGCCCGGGACGCGGTGTTCATCGCATCGAGGTCCAGCTGCTTCGGCCACGCCAGCACGTGCGAGCGCACCAGCGGGTCCACCAGGACGGGGTCGTCGGCCACCCGGTAGGCGTAGCGCCGCCAGGTCGCCGAGAAGCGGGCGTCGAAACCCTCCGGAGCCTCGAGCGCGCGGCGTACGTGCACGTCGGGCGGCAGGATGCCGTTCAGCCGGCGGGCCAGCGCCTCCATCGGCGAGTCCCCCCTGCGCCCGGACGACCCGGTCAGGCTCTCGGGGGCGACGTCCAGGTGGACCACCTGCCCGCGGGCGTGGACCCCGGTGTCGGTGCGCCCGGCACACACGACGCGCGCCGCCGGGACCCGCAGCGCGGTGGCCAGCGCCTCCTCGAGCGTGCCCTGGACCGTCCGCAGCGACGGCTGGACGGCCCAGCCCTTGAAGTCGGTCCCGTCGTAGGACAGGTCGAGCCGGATGCGCACCCGACGATCCTAATGGGGACGTACCCGGTGGCTTTGGGCCATGGTGGTGCCTGAGTCCAGCCGGTGGGTGAGCACTCGTCGATCCCGATCCTTGAGGTC
>NZ_PZYY01000013.1 GCF_003047265.1 Nocardioides terrigena
CACACCAACTACGACGAGCACACCGCCTGGGCCCACCGCACTGCCACAGCAGACCCCACCGCCGCTTGACGGCCTAGACCCGTGGGATGTCTAGGAGGCGCGGTGCCTCCTCCGTCCTCCCGGTGCGGGTGCGAGACGCGCCTCACCCGGCCCAGGAGCGGAGCATGTCGTCGACCCCGTCGAGGATGCGTGGCCAGGTCCGGTCGGGCGGCGGGTTGCTGTGGTCGAAGCTGCCGGCCAGCTCGAGGCTCGTGAAGCCGTGCACCACGCTGCCGATGAGCCGCACGGCGTGGGTCTGGTCGGCGCCGGTCAGGCCGTAGCCGCGCAGGATCGCGCGGGTCAGGTCGGCGTGCCGGCCGCCCGGTCCCGACGCGGCCGCCTCGGGCGAGAGCCGGAGACGGGTCGCGGCGTAGCGGCCCGGGTGCTCGCGGGCGAAGTCGCGGTAGGCGCCGGCGAAGGCCACCAGCGCGTCCTTGCCGGCCCGGCCCGCCAGCGCCTCGGACGCCCGGTCGGCGAGCTCGTCGAGCGCGAGCAGGGCGATGCGCGTCCGGAGGTCCTCGGAGCCGCCCACGTGGGAGTAGAGGCTGGCCACCCGGACGCCGAGCCGGCGCGCCAGCGCGGAGACCGTCACCTGCTCGAAGCCGACCTCGTCCGCGAGGTCCGCCCCGGCCCGGACGACCTTCTCGCTCGACAGTCCCGCCCGTGCCATCCTGACTCCTTTACTGTTTTGCCTAATACCTTTAGGTAGCCTAGCGTCCTTCTCGTGAAGCCGTTGACCGAGTCCGAGATCCGCGCGTCCTTCGTGAACTGCTCGAAGGGCGAGGCGAAGCGCCTCAACGTCCCGCGGGACCTGGCCGAGCGGCCGTGGGACGACCTCGACTACCTCGGCTGGACCGACCCGCAGGCACCGGCGAGGCGCTACCTCGTCGCCCCGGTCGACGGGGCGACGTACGGCATGGTGCTCCGCATCAACGAGGCGAGCGTCGGTGCCGCCCGCAAGAGCATGTGCTCGCTGTGCATCACCGTGCGCTCCGGCGGGGTGTCGCTGATGGTGGCCCCGCGTGCGGGCAAGGCGGGCCAGCAGGGCAACTCGGTCGGGACCTACATCTGCTCGGACCTGGCCTGCTCCCTCTACGTGCGCGGCAAGCTGCGCACCGGCACCCCGGGGATGCACGAGACGCTGAGCGTCGAGCAGCGGATCGAGCGCCTCGTGGGCAACCTGGAGTCGTTCGTGTCGAAGGTCCGCTCCTAGCGCTGCGCCGCTACCGTGTCATGGTTTGTCGGGCCAGCACGGAGGTGGACGGGTGAAGGGCATCGCAGGTGGGGTGACGCACCCCGCTCGGGTCGTGCCGCTGGCGTTCCTCGCCGCCGTCGTCGTGGGCACCGCGTTGCTCTCGCTGCCGATGTCGACCCCCGGCCCGACCCGACCACCGGTCCTCATGGCCGCCTTCACCAGCGTGTCGGCGGTGTGCGTCACCGGCCTGACCACCGTGGACACGGCGACGTACTGGTCCCCCTTCGGCCAGGTCGTCATCATGGGCCTCATCCAGGTCGGCGGCTTCGGGATCATGACCCTGGCGACCCTCCTGGGGCTGCTGGTGGTCGGCAGGCTCCGGTTGACGTCCTCGCTGATCGCCCAGGCGGAGACGCACGCGCTCAACATCGGCGACGTACGACACGTGGTGCGCCGGGTGGCCGTCACCATGCTCGCCTTCGAGGCCGCGTTCGCCGCGGTGCTGACGCTGCGCTTCCGGACCCGGTACGACGACGGGTGGGGCGAGGCCGCCTGGCACGGCGCCTTCCACTCCGTCTCGGCCTTCAACAACGCGGGCTTCGCGCTCTACAGCGACAACCTCATCGGATTCGTGGACGACGCCTGGATCATGTTCCCGATCTGCCTCGCCGTCGTGGTGGGCGGCATCGGCTTCCCGGTCCTGTTCGAGCTGCGCCGACGATGGCGGCAGCCACGCGGGTGGACGGTGCACACGCGCCTGACGGTCTGGGGCACGCTCATCCTGCTCGCGACCGGCATCGTGGCCTTCCTCGTCCTCGAGTGGGCCAACGGGGGCACCCTCGGGGGCCTCAGCCCGTGGGGCAAGGTCGTGGGGGGCGTGACCGGCGGGGTCGTGCCGCGCACGGCGGGCTTCAACAGCATCGACTACGCACAGATCACGCCGGAGACGATGGCCGTCAACTACGTCCTCATGTTCATCGGCGGTGGCTCCGCCGGCACGGCGGGTGGCATCAAGGTCACCACCTTCTTCCTCCTCGCCTACGTCATCTGGTCCGAGGTGCGCGGCGAGCGGGACACCAACGTCGCCCACCGCCGGGTCGGGGGCGAGACCGTGCGCCAGGCGCTCACGGTGGTCCTGCTGGCGCTCGCGGCGATCGCGGTGGGCACCATGGTGGTCCTGCTGGTCACCGACCTCGCCCTGGACGTGGTCCTCTTCGAGACCATCTCGGCCTTCGCCACCGTCGGCCTCTCCACCGGGATCACCCCCGACCTGCCGCCGGCCGCCCAGCTCACCCTCATGGCCCTCATGTTCGTCGGCCGGGTCGGCACCATCACGGTCGCCTCCGCGCTCGCGCTCAAGTCCCGTCAGCGCCACTTCCATCTGCCCGAGGAGCGACCCGTCATTGGTTAAGTTCAGGAACCCCGCCCCCACGTCCGTGGTCGTCATCGGCCTCGGCCGGTTCGGCTCGGCCGTCGCCAGCTCCCTCGTGCGCATGGGGACCGAGGTCCTCGCCATCGACGAGAACCCGGTCCTGGTCGAACGATGGGCCGACGAGCTGACCCACGTGGCCCAGGCCGACAGCACCAATGAGCAGGCGCTGCTCCAGCTCGGCGTGGCCGACCTCGACCGCGCGGTGGTCGCCATCGGGACCGACATCGAGGCCAGCGTCCTCACCGTGCTCGCCCTGGCGGAGGCCGGCGTCGCCGACATCTGGGCCAAGGCGATCACCCGCAAGCACGGGCAGATCCTGGAGCGGGTCGGTGCGCACCACGTCGTCTACCCCGAGTTCTCCATGGGCGAGCGCGTCGCCCACATGCTCACCGGCGGGATGATGGACTACATCGAGTTCGACGACGACTTCTCGATCGCTCGCACCCTGGCCCCACCGTTCACCTGGGACCGGACCCTGGCCGAGTCGGCGCCACGCAGCCGGCACGGCGTCACGATCGTCGGCGTCAAGCGCACGGGTGAGGACTTCACCTACGCCCGTCCCGAGACCTCGGTGAGCCGCCACGACCACCTGATCGTGTCCGGGCCGACCCGCAAGGTCGAGAAGTTCTGCAACCTGCGCTGAGCCCGCGCCAGCGCCGCTGTCAGCGCGACGCGACGCGCCAGGTCGGTGCGACCTCGCGACGGTAGCGCCGGCCGAAGACCGTCGTCATCATCGCGATGACGGGCGCCGGGATGGTGGCACGCAGCGAGGCGCGCTCCTGCTCCCCTGCACCGTCCTGCATCCAGGCGAGCGCGTCGCCCGCGTCGGTCAGCCGCGCGGGGCGCATCCCCTTGGCGGCGGCCTTCCACTCGGGGTCGTCCTCGTACGCCGCGATGAGCGGCTCGACGTCGTCCTCCTCGTGTCGCAGGTGCGCGTCGATCACGGTGCGGGCCCGGGCCACCTCGTCGGCCGCCTCACGGGCACGGGACGTCGTCGGGTCGACCAGCAACCCGTCGATGGCCCGGCTCGCGGCCGCCAACGCGTCCCTCATGGCTCCGTGCTCGCCCTCCATCGTCGCCATCAGGTCGGGATCGACTCCGCGTGAGAGCAGGAACGGCCAGGCGAGGGAGTCCTCCGCCTCGTGGTGGTGGGTGAGCTCCTTGACCAGGTGCTGCCAGGCCCGCTGCACCTGGCGGGCCCGCTCGCCGTCCCCGTCCGGCAGCCCACGCAGGGCCTGCTCGGTGCGCGTCACGTCGCGTCGTACGGCGGCGTGGATGATCTTGTTCATGCTCATCGTGGCCATGCCGGGACGGTAGCCCCGGCACCTGCCGCGAGGCGACCCTGATTTCGGGCAAGCGCCTCAGAGCGTGGCGACCCAGTTGCGCAGCAGCGCGGCGCCGGCGTCGCCGGACTTCTCGGGGTGGAACTGGGTCGCCCAGAGGGGGCCGTTCTCGACGGCGGAGACGAAGCGGTCACCACCGTGGGTCGTCCACGTGACGAGCGGCGCGCGGGTGCGGTCGTTGGTGACCAGCGGCCAGTCGCGGGCGGCGTACGAGTGGACGAAGTAGAAGCGCTCGTCCTCGACCCCGGCGAAGAGCTGCGATCCCTCGGGCGCTTCGACGGTGTTCCACCCCATGTGCGGGACGACGGGTGCCTGCAGGCGCTCGACCGTGCCGGGCCACTCGCTGCAGCCCTCGGTCTCCACCCCGTGCTCGACGCCGCGGGCGAAGAGGACCTGCATGCCGACGCAGATGCCCAGCACCGGACGCCCACCGGCGAGGCGACGCCCGATGATCCGCTCACCCTTGATCTCGCGCAGGCCGGCCATGCAGGCGGCGTACGCCCCGACGCCGGGCACGATGAGGCCCTCGGCCTCCAGCGCGGTGGTGAAGTCGCTGGTCAGCGTGATCTCGGCCCCGGCGCGCTCGGCGGCGCGCACGACCGAGCGCAGGTTGCCCGACCCGTAGTCGAGGACGACGACCTGCCGGGGGCGGCTCAAGAGGCGTCCCCGAGCGTGCCCTTGGTCGACGGCACGCCCGTCTCGCGCGGGTCGAGGGCGACCGCGTCGCGGAACGCCCGGGCGAACGCCTTGAACTGCGCCTCGACCAGGTGGTGCGGGTCGCGACCGGACAGCACGCGCACGTGCAGCGCGAGGTGGGCGTGGAAGGAGATCGTCTCGAAGACGTGCCGCGTCAGCGAGCCCTGGTAGGCCGCGCCGTCGCCGCCGATCGCCACGTAGGCCTGGCCCTCCGGCTCGCCGGTGTGCACGCAGTAGGGACGACCCGACACGTCGACGACCGCCTGGGCCAGCGCCTCGTCCAGCGGCACGGTGGCGTCGCCGAAGCGGCGGATGCCGCGCTTGTCGCCGAGCGCCTCACGCAGCGCCTGGCCCAGCACGATCGCGGTGTCCTCGACGGTGTGGTGGGCGTCGATGTGGGTGTCGCCGACGGTGTGCACCGTCAGGTCGACCAGCGAGTGCCGGGAGAAGGCGGTGAGCATGTGGTCGTAGAAGCCGACCCCGGTCGAGACGTCGGCGCGACCGGAGCCGTCGAGGTCGACCGCGAGGGTGACCTTCGACTCCGAGGTGGTGCGCTCGATCCTGGCGGTGCGGTTGCTCATTCTGTGTCCTCCATGACCTGGATCAGTGCGTCCTTGAATGCGTCCATCTCGGCGGCTGTCCCGATCGACACCCGCAGCCAGCCGTCCGGTCCGGTCTCCCGGATCAGCACGCCGCGGTCGACGAGACCCTGCCAGACCGCGTGCCGGTCGGCGAACGTGCCGAACAGCACGAAGTTGGCGTCGCTGTCGGCGACCTCGAGCCCGCGGCCGCGCAGCCAGTCGACCGTGGCGTCGCGCTCGACGCGCAGCTCGTCGACCCGGCCGAGGAGCTCGGGAGCGTGCCGCAGCGCGGCCAGCGCGGTCGCCTGGGTGACCGCCGACAGGTGGTAGGGCAGGCGGACGACGCGGATCGCGTCGCAGATCTCCGGGGCCGCGGCGAGGTAGCCCACCCGGGCGCCGGCCAGCGCGAACGCCTTGCTCATCGTGCGGGTGACGACGAGGTTGCGGTGCGTGTCGAGCAGCTCGAGGGCGCTGGGGGTGCCGGAGCGGCGGAACTCGCCGTACGCCTCGTCGACCACCACCAGCCCGTCGCCGGCGGCCGTGCACAGCATCGAGACCGCCTCGGGCGGCAGGGCCGTCCCGGTCGGGTTGTTGGGAGACGGGAGCAGCACGACGCTGGGCCGCCGCTCCTCGACGAGCGCCCGGGCGGCGTCGAGGTCGAGCGAGAAGTCGTCCTCGCGGCGGCCGGCGACCCACTCGGTCACCGTGTCGCGGGCGTACTCGGGATACATCGAGTACGTCGGCGCGAAGCTGAGCGCCACCCGCCCCGGCCCGCCGAAGGCCTGCAGCAGCTGCAGCATGATCTCGTTGGAGCCGTTGGCCGCCCACACCCGGTCGGCGGTGATGCCGCTGCCGCCGGAGGTGTTGAGGTAGGCCGCCAGCGCCTCGCGGAGCTCGACGAACTCGCGGTCCGGGTAACGGTTGAGGGTCGTCGCCGCCCGGCCGACCGCCGCGGCGATGTCGGCGGCGGCCTCCGCGGAGGGCCCGTAGGGGTTCTCGTTGACGTTGAGCTGGACGGGTACGTCGAGCTGCGGGGCGCCGTAGGGCTCGATGCCGCGCAGCTCCTCACGCAGGGGCGGCCACACCGACGGCGGCGACCACTCCTGCGGGGACGACCCCGCGCTCACCGCTCGAACCGCACGGAGACCGCGGTGCCGTGACCCGGGAGGTCCTCGGCCTCGGCCAGCGTGACCACGTGTCCGGCCACCTCGGCGAGGGCCTCGCGCGAGTAGTCGACCACGTGCATCGACTTGAGGAACGCGCGCACGCTCAGCCCGCTCGAGTGGCAGGCGCAGCCGGCGGTCGGCAGCACGTGGTTGGAGCCGGCGCAGTAGTCGCCCAGCGACACGGGGGCGTAGGGACCCACGAAGACGGCGCCGGCGTTGGTGATCCGGGCGGCGTGGGCGGAGGCGTCGCGGGTCTGGATCTCGAGGTGCTCGGCGGCGTACGCGTTGACGACCTCGAGGCCCTGCTCCATGTCGTGGACCATGACGATCCCCGACTGGGGACCGGTCAGTGCCTGCTGGATGCGGCCGGTGTGGCGGGTCGCGAAGACCTGCTTGTCGAGCTCGGCGACGACGTCGTCGGCCAGCGTCTCGGAGTCGGTCACCAGGACCGAGGCGGCGAGCGGGTCGTGCTCGGCCTGGCTGATCAGGTCGGCGGCGACGTAGGCCGCGTCGGCCGAGTCGTCGGCCAGGATCGCGATCTCGGTGGGTCCGGCCTCGGAGTCGATGGCGACCGTGCCCCGCACGAGCCGCTTGGCGGCGACGACGTAGATCGAGCCCGGTCCGGTGATCAGGTTGACCGGCCGGCACGGCCCCGCCCCGTAGGCGAACATCGCGATCGCCTGGGCGCCGCCGACGGAGTAGAGCTCGTGGACGCCGAGCAGCTCGCAGGCGGCCATGATCGTGGGCTCGGGCAGGCCGCCGGTGTTCTTCTGCGGGGGGCTGCTCAGCGCGATGCTGCGCACTCCAGCGACCTGGGCCGGGACGACGTTCATGACGACGCTGCTCACCAACGGGGCCAGGCCGCCCGGGACGTAGAGCCCCACGCGGTTGATCGGCACCTTGCGGTGGGTCACGACGGCACCCTCGCCGAGCCGGGTGACCACGTCGTGCTCGAGCTCGGCCTCGCACGTGATGCGCAACCGGCGGATCGACTCCTCCAGCGCGGCCCGCACCTGCGGGTCGAGCTCCTCGAGGGCCCGGGTCATGGCCTCGCGGGGCACCGCGATGTCGTCGATCTCGATGCGGTCGAACTCGGCGGAGTACTCCAGGATCGCCTCGACGCCGCGGGTCTTGACCGCGTGCAGCACCGGGGCCACCAGATGCGTGGCCGCCTCCACGTCGAACTCCGCGCGCGGCACGGCGGCGCGGTAGTCGACGGAGGCACGGTCGGCTCCCCTGAGGTCGATGCGGCGGATCATGGGTCCAAGTCTAGGGACCGCGCCACGCCCCGACCGAACCCGCGCCCCGACTGGACACCGCTAGGGTCGGGGCGTGAGCACTCCCCTGCCGATGTTCCCGCTCAGCACGGTGGTGTTCCCGGGCGTCTCGCTGCCCCTCCACGTGTTCGAGGACCGATACCGCGCCCTCGTCCACCACCTCCTGAGCATCGACGACCCGGCCGAGCGGGTGTTCGGCACGGTGGCGGTCCGGGAGGGCTACGAGGTCGGCGACCACGGGTCGCAGTCGCTCTACCGGGTCGGCGTCCGCCTCCAGCTCACCGACGTCGAGGCCAACGTCGACGGCACCTTCGAGATCGAGGCGGTCGCCCGCGAGCGCATCGTGCTCGAGGGTCTCGACCCGTCCGGGGAGTTCGCGGTCGGCGACGTCGCCGAGCACCCCGACGCGGAGGGCCCGGTGCCCGACGAGGTCCTCACCCGCGCCCGCGCCACCTTCACGGCCTACCGGACCGCTATCAGCGAGCTGCAGGGCACCACGTTCTCCGGCTCCCTCCCCCGCGACCCCGGTTACCTGTCGTGGACCCTGGCCGCCCTCGCGCCGCTCCCCATGGCCGAGCGCCAGTCGCTGCTCGAGGCCGACTCGCCGCGCGACCGGCTCGAGCTGGTCACCTCGTTGCTCCGCGAGGAGCTGCGCGCCATCAACGTCATCCCGTCCCTGCCGGCCACCGAGGTGGCCCGCACGGCCTGGTCCCCCAACTGAGCCGCCCGTGGCCAGGAGGAAGGGGCTCGGTGGCGGGACGCCGGCGACCGTCGCGCTGACTGCGGCGGGGGTCGACTTCACGCTGCACGCCTATGAGCACGACCCGCGCGCGGCGTCGTACGGCCTGGAGGCGGCCGAGGCGCTGGGCGTGGAGCCGGGTCGCGTCCTCAAGACCCTGCTCGCCTCGCTCGACGGAACTCTGGTCGTCGGGATCGTCCCGGTCGACGGCCAGCTGGACCTCAAGGCCCTCGCACGGGCCCTGGGCGGCAGCAAGGCGGTGATGGCCGACGTCGCGGCGGCCGAGCGGGCGACGGGGTACGTCGCGGGCGGGATCTCCCCGATCGGGCAGAGGAGGGCGCACCCCGCCGTCGTCGACGTGTCGGCGACCGGCTGGCCCACCGTCTTCGTCTCGGGCGGGCGTCGCGGCCTGGACGTCGAGCTGTCACCGGCCGACCTGATCGCGGTCACCGCAGCGACCACGGCCCCGATCGGCCGGTGAGCAGGCTCAGTCCGTCGTCAGCTTGACGACCGAGTGGGACACGCCGTCCTCGAGCCAGCCGGTGACGCCGAAGGCCGACAGCGGCTCGATGTTCTCCGCGATCTCCGGGTCCTCCTCGCCGGCGAGGCGCGCCAGCCAGTTGTCGTCGGCGTCGAAGTCGACGAACAGCACCGCCGCGGCCTCGTCGGCGTCCTCGACGACCTCGTCGAAGGCCTCCGAGTCACCGAGCGATCCGCCGCCGGCCAGCGTGGCGCGGTAGTCGGCGTTGGGGCTGAGCGTGACGCGGTCGCCCTCGACCTCGGTCTCGAGCATGTCGGCGTCGGGGCCCATCTGGGCCTTGACCTTGTCGAGCGCACCCTCGATCGCGTCGGGGTCGCCCTGGATGGTGACGCCGACCGGGAGCTCGCCGGGACCGCCGTTGAAGAAGGCCTCCAGGTCGAGGCCCGAGCCCATCGAGACGGCCATCGCATCACCGGCCAGCGCCTCGGCGTCGGTCGGCAGGTCGAGGCCGGACGCCTCGGACATCTCGGCCATCAGCTCGTCGGCGGTCATCTCGGCGCCGCCCAGCTCGGCGAAGGTGTCGACCATCTCGGTGAACCAGCCGTCGGAGAAGCCCAGCGCGAACGCGGCGACGGTGTCGTCCGGCAGGGTGGAGACGAGCTCGGAGCCGCCCTGGTCGAGCCCGGACATCGCCATCATGGACTGGCCCGGGTCGGCGGCGGTCTCGACCTCGAGGGCCCCGTCGTCGAAGCGGACGGTCACCGCGGCCCCACGGAAGTCGGCGAAGGCCTCCTCCATCTCGGGGGTCACCGAGTCGGTCGAGCCGGGGTCGATCTCGCCCATGCCGCTCATCGAGCCGAGCGACTCGCCGTAGATGCCGGACATGTCCGCGAGGTACTGCCCGGCGGCCGGGGCGGCGTACATGCTCACGATGCCGGGGTCGCCCGCCTCCTCGGTCCACCGCTGGAAGTCGGAGTCGTCGGCCAGCGACCCGTCACCGGCGTCGGCGACGACCTGGTCGGTGATCTCGACGGTCTCGCCGATCACCGCCCAGTCGCCCTCGACGGTCCAGGCAGCGGTGGTGGAGTCGACCTCGTCGCCACCGCAGGTCTCCTGCAGGGTGGCGAGGCCGTCCTCGGCCGCGTCGGTGTCGCTGACCTGGAGGACGAGCACGGGCGCCGGAGTCTCGGCACCGGTGTCGATGGCGGCGACAGCCGTGCGGTCGCCCATCCACGGCTCCACGTCGGCGGCGTAGTCGAGGCCCTCGCACTCCCCCGACTCGGTCAGCTCGGTGAAGAGTCGCTCGCGCAGGTCGTCGTCGGTGTCGAGGTCGACGTTGTCGGCGAACGCGGGGAACTTGCGCAGCGTGCGGATCGCCTCGATCTTCTGCTCGCCGCTCGGGTCGAGGTCGAGGCTCGCGTAGGCGATGGTGCTCGCGGGCAGCGCCTGGGCGGGCTGGTCACCGGTGCTGAGGAAGCTCGAGGCGGCCCAGGCCGCTCCGCCGCCCACCGCGAGGAGTCCGAGGATCCCGCCGAGCACGATCACCCGCTTGCGGGAGTCTGACGACCCGGTGGTGCCGGCGACGGGACTGCCCGCCGACGACTCGAGGTACTCGGGACCCGAGGGGCCCTGCGGTGTGGTGGACATGTGGAACCCCCGTGTGTGGCGTGAGCAGACGGCCGGATCCTACCCAGCGGAGGTGGACTCAACCTTGCGAACACGGCGACCGTTGGTGGTGAACCAGACCAGCGACAGGCCGAGCACCGTCCCCAGCGGGAAGGCGAGGAAGGCGCTGCCCGCCAGCGAGTACGCCGACTGCTCCGGGTCGTCGCCGGCCACCCGCAGGTCGCTGGGCAACCGCTCCAGGTCGTCCATCGCCGCGGCGAGCGGACGCGGGTCGGGCGGGCCGAGCGTGTGGCCGACGGTGAACATCAGCCAGCCCGCCAGCACCGACCCGACCACTGCGGACGCCAGGGTGGTCAGCTCCCCGGCCACGAGCACCCAGCCCAGCACGGCGGCGGTGAGCAGTCCGGCGCCGAGCGCGATCACGACGTACCACCCGGTGCCGGAGAAGTCGTAGTCCGGACCGGACGGCTCCAGGATCCACTCGCCCTGGAAGACGATGCCGACGGGCGGCGTCCAGACCCACTCCCACACGACGCCGGCGATCGCCCCGACCACCGCGAAGGTGGCGAGCACGATGGCGACCCGGACCACCGCGGCGCGGCCGTGGAGGCGGTCCGTCCGGGCATCGGCCGGACGGGTGTCGATCGGCTGCGAGTCGGTGGGCCGGGCGTCGCTCATCCCGCCAGGCACCCGGGGCCCAGCAGCTGCTTGAGGTCGGCGAAGAGCGCCGGGCTCGGGGTCACGCGGTGGTGGTCGCCCACCTTGAGCACGATCGTCCGGTCCCGCATCCGCACGTGCAGGATCACCTCGGTCACCCCCGGGTGGGTCGCGAGGACCTCCTTGAGGCTGTCGACCGTGCCGGGGTTGACCCGGGTGTGCGGCAGGTTGACCGCGACCGGGCCGCTCGGGCCGTCGGAGATGTCGGGGACCGAGACCTCCTGGGCGCGGAGCTCGGGCTGGTCCTTGTCGCGGGACAGCTGGCCCTTGATCCGCAGGATCGCGTCCTCGACGAGGTGGTTGGAGGCCAGCTGGTAGGCGCTCGGGAAGAGCAGCACCTCGATCGCCCCGTCGAGGTCCTCGAGGGTGACCGTCGCCCAGGCGTCGCCCTTCTTGGTGATCTTGCGCTGCACGCTGGTGACCAGCCCGCTGATGGTGAGCGTGCTGCCGTGGGCGCGCTCCTCGTCGAGCATCAGCTGGCCGATGGTGCAGTCGGTGCCGTTGGACAGCACGTGCTCGAGGCCGAGGAGCGGGTGGTCGGAGACGTAGAGGCCGAGCATCTCCCGCTCGTGGCCCAGCAGCGTCATCTTGTCCCAGTCGTCGATGTCGGGGATCGCGATGCTGGTGCCGAAGCCACCGTCGGACTCGTCGAGCCCGCCGAAGAGCGAGTCCTGGCCGATGGCCTCGTTCTTCTTGATGTCGATGTACTGGTCGACGGCCGTCTCGTGGATGGTGACCAGCGCACGGCGCTTGTGCTTCATCTCGTCGAAGGCACCGGCCTTGATGAGGGACTCGACCACGCGCTTGTTGCACACGTGGACCGGGACCTTCTCCATGAAGTCGTTGAAGTCGGCGTACCGGCCCTTCTCCTCCCGTCCGCTGACGATGCCGTCGACGACGTTGGCGCCGACGTTGCGCACGGCGGTGAGGCCGAAGCGGACGTCGTGGCCGACCGGGGTGAAGTTGGCGTGCGACTCGTTGACGTCGGGCGGGAGCACCTGGATCTTCATCCGGCGGCACTCGTTGAGGTAGATCGCCGACTTGTCCTTGTCGTCCTTGGTGCTGGTCAGCAGGGCCGCCATGTATTCGGCCGGGTAGTTGGCCTTGAGGTAGGCGGTCCAGTAGGAGACCAGGCCGTACGCCGCTGAGTGGGCCTTGTTGAACGCGTAGTCGGAGAAGGGCAGCAGGATGTCCCAGAGGGTCTGCACGGCCTTCATCGAGTAGCCGCGCTCGATCATGCCGCCGGAGAAGATCTCGAACTGCTTGTCGAGCTCCTCCTTCTTCTTCTTGCCCATCGCGCGACGCAGCAGGTCGGCCTGGCCGAGCGTGTAGCCCGCCAGCTTCTGCGCGATCGCCATGACCTGCTCCTGGTAGACGATCAGGCCGTAGGTCTCACCGAGGATCTCCGAGAGCGGCTCGGCCAGCTCGGGGTGGATCGCCTCCACCGGCTCGCGACCGGTCTTGCGCCGGGCGTACTTGTTGTGGGAGTCGGCACCCATCGGGCCGGGCCGGTAGAGGGCACCGACGGCCGAGATGTCCTCGAACTTGTCGGGGCGCATCGAGCGGAGCAGGGCCCGCATGGGCCCGCCGTCGAGCTGGAAGACGCCGAGGGTGTCGCCGCGCTGCAGCAGGTTGTACGTCGCGGGGTCGTCGAGGGTGAGGTCCTCCAGCACGACCGTCTCGTCCCGGTTGACCTTGATGTTCTTGACCGCGTCGTCGAGGACCGTGAGGTTGCGCAGCCCCAGGAAGTCCATCTTGATGAGGCCGAGCGCCTCGCAGGTCGGGTAGTCGAACTGCGTGATCATCGCGCCGTCGGCGGGCCGCTTGAGCAGCGGGATGACGTCGATGAGCGGCTCGCTCGACATGATCACGCCCGCCGCGTGCACGCCCCACTGCCGCTTGAGGCCCTCGATGCCGATGGCGGTGTCGACGACCCGCTTGACGTCGTTGTCCTGCTCGTAGAGGCCGCGGAACTCGCCGCCCTCGCCGTAGCGCTTGTGGTTGGCGTCGAAGATGTCCTTGAGCGGGACGTCCTTGCCCATCACCGCGGCCGGCATGGCCTTGGTGATCCGGTCGCCCATGGCGAAGGGGTAGCCGAGGATGCGGCTGGAGTCCTTGACGGCCTGCTTGGCCTTGATGGTGCCGTAGGTGACGATGTAGGACACCCGGTCGTCGCCGTACTTGTCGGTGACGTAGCGGATGACCTCGCCGCGCCGGCGCTCGTCGAAATCGATGTCGAAGTCGGGCATCGAGACGCGGTCGGGGTTGAGGAAGCGCTCGAAGATCAGGCCGTGCTCGAGCGGGTCGAGGTCGGTGATCCGCATGGCGTAGGCCACCATCGAGCCGGCGCCCGAGCCGCGGCCCGGTCCGACGCGGATGCCGTTGTCCTTGGCCCAGTTGATGAAGTCGGCGACGACGAGGAAGTAGCCGGGGAAGCCCATCTGGGTGATGACGCCGAGCTCGAACTCGGCCTGCTTGCGGACGTCGTCGGGCACCCCTCCCGGGTAGCGGACCTGCAGGCCGCGCTCGACCTCCTTGACCAGCCAGGAGTCCTCGTTCTCGCCCGGGGGGCAGGGGAAGCGCGGCATGTAGGTGCCGTTGCCCTCGGTGAACTTGACGTCGCAGCGCTCGGCGATCCACAGCGTGTTGTCGCAGGCCTCGCGCAGGTCGTACTTGTCGACCCACAGCGAGCGCATCTCGGCGGGCGACTTGATGTAGTAGCCGTCGCCGGAGAAGGCGAAGCGCTGGCCGGGACCGTCGCCGGCCGGGATGTCCATGTTGGAGCCGGAATTGATGCAGAGCAGGTGCTCCTGGCTCTTGGCATCGGCCTGGTGCACGTAGTGCGAGTCGTTGGTCGCCAGCAGCGGGATCCGGAGGTCCTTGGCGAGCCGGAGCAGGCCGTCACGCACCCGGCGCTCGATGTCGAGCCCGTGGTCCATCAGCTCGAGGAAGTAGTTGTCGCGGCCCAGGATCTCCTGGTAGTCCGCGGCGGTCTGGCGGGCGGCCTCGTAGTTGTTGTGCCGCAGGTGGACCTGGACCTCGCCCGAGGGGCAGCCGGTCGTGCCGATGATGCCGGCGCCGTGCTGGGACAGCAGCTCACGGTCGGCACGGGGGTGCTGGAAGAAGCCGTCGCGCCACGCCCCGGTCGAGAGGCGGAACAGGTTGTGCATGCCCTCGGTCGACTCGGCCAGCAGGGTCATGTGGGTGTAGGCACCGCGACTGGAGACGTCGTCGGGCCCGCCCTTGTAGAAGTTGACGCGCTTGCGCTCGTAGCGGCTGATGTTGGGCGTGAAGTAGGCCTCCATGCCGATGATCGGCTTGACCCCGGCGGCGGTGGCCTTCTTGTAGAACTCGTAGGCCCCGAACACGTTGCCGTGGTCGGTCATCGCGATCGCCGGCATGCCCAGCTCGGCCGTGTGGTTGGCCAGGTCGCCGAGGCGCGCCGCGCCGTCGAGCATGGAGTACTCGGTGTGGACGTGCAGGTGCACGAAGTTGTCGTTGGAGCCGGCCGACATCGGGGTCTTCCACACCTTCTTCGAGGGTCGCAGGAACAGTCGCGACTGACGGCCCAGCAGGCCTCACTGGGTGACACGGGGTCATCGCGGAGGGGAAGAGCAGTCAGCCTACGTCAGTCTGACAGGGGGTTCCGACAACGCCGTCGGCGTGCCGCCCGACCCCCGGCCCGCGGGCTGCGGCGCTATGAGGAACGCCACTCCAGCGCGTGGCCGTGACCGTGGGCGGCGGCCACGGGGACCCCGTCGCGGGCCAGCACGAACCGCCCCGGACCGGGGTCGAAGCCGCCCGTGACCCGGGGCAGCACCTGCGGCGCCTCGTTGCTGATCCAGTGGCAGGCTCCGTCGTCGACCAGTCCGGTCATGAGGTCGTGGAAGCGCTCGCGGTCGGCGTCCTCGAGGTAGGCGATGACGGCGCTGTGGAAGACCACGGGGGTGCCGTGCCGCCCGGCCTCGTCCAGCAGGGCGGGGAGGTGGTCGAACAGGTCGCCGCGGACGACGCACGGCGGCTCCCGGCGCGCCACCGCGACCGCCGCGCGCAACCGCTCGCGGCGCTCGTCCTGCTCGGGCCACACGAGGGTCTCGAGCCAGGCCATCGCATCGCTGTCGGTCACGTCCAGCGGGTTGAGGTCGACGCCACCGCGCCACGCGACGTCCGGGTGCCGGACCGGGACCGGCACCGGGCCGGCGGCCGTCGCGGTGAGCGTCGGTCCCCCGCTGCCGCTCAGTGCGCCGGCGCCCGGCCAGTCGTAGTCGTAGCGGTCCGGGAAGAGGCACAGCCCGGCGCTGGCCCCGACCTCGATGAGCGCGAGTGGCCCGTCGAGGGTGCCGAGCACCGGGGTGAGGGCGGCGAGCCTGCCGACCTCGTTGGTCTGGGTGGCCCGGTCGCGGATGGTCTGCTTGACCGCCTGCTCCTGCTCGAGGAGCACCGCCCTGAACGCGGCGTACTCCCCCGGCGCCGGCGCCCCGTGCCGGCGGGCGGCGGCGAAGACGAGGTTGGGCTGCAGCTTGGGCTCCGGCAGGTCGGCCAGCCAGGCGTGCACCTCGGGGTCGTCGGCGACCCCGAGCGCCCACGCCTCGAACGTCGGGCTGTCGCCGCGGGCGTACGTCGCGAAGTCGCGGTAGCGGTCGGCGATCTCCCCACTCATCTGCATGGTGCCCACGCTAGACCGAGCGGCCACTGCGGCCGCCGGCACCTGAGTCACCGGGTGACTCAGGTCGTAGCCCCCGCGAGGAACCCGCCGACCGCCTCACCAGTGTGCGTGGAAGCACGTCGGGAGCCCCGACACCAGTGCGTCCACGCACACTCGTCGCTCGCTCAGGAAGCGGCAGGGTCTCCCCACCACCTGATGCCTGAGGCGTCGGTGGTGGTGCGCGCCGATCCCAGCGGCTCCTCGAGCTCGATGCGCAGCATGGTGGTCATCTCTTCGACCGAGTTCTCGTGGACGGCAAGGGCGTGGTGCGGGTCGTCCGGAGGCACCCCCACCTCCTTCTCGCTGACGTCGCGCGTCAGCCCGAGCAGCCCGTCGTACGAGGGGTGGCGGTAGACCACCTCCACCAGGTGCGGACCCAGCTGGCGTGCCTCGACGATCTCCACCTCGAAGATCCTGGCGAGGGCCGTCAGCTGACGGTCGAGCTCGGCGAGCACCTGGCCGGCTCGGGTGGCCGCGTCAAGGATCACGCCCGCGGGAAGGCCTCTCGGGTCGCCCTCGGCGCGAGGCAAGGACTCGGGCACGAACCTCGCCACTCCCTCGCCGTCCATGCCAGCGCCCTCAGGAGCCCTCGCGTGCGGCGTCGATGGACTCCGAGATGACCGCGTGCATGATCCGACCGACCCGCTCCTCCCCCAGCTCGGGAGCAAGCTCGGCGACCCGGGCGACGATCTCGCGCTCCCGGGTGGCGTCGCGTGCGGGGTCGGCGACGGCGGAGACCTCGCGCTTGTGGTCCTGGACCACCCGGGTGAGCGCGACGCGGCGGGCCAGGGCGTCACCGAGGACGAGGTCCACCTCGTCGATCATCGCCCGGTAGAACGCGAGCGGATCGGTCCCCGGCCAGGCCATCCGCACGTCAGGCCGGCGCTCCTCGTTGGCCGAGCCGTCGGTGCGCTCCAGCTCGACGAGGCCGTGGCGGGCGTAGAACGCGCGGGCCGCGACGTTGGACTCGAACACCCACAGCGCGAACCCGTCGGGACGCTGGGCCTTGGCCAGCGCGAGCAGGGCCGACCCGATGCCCTGCCGCTGGGCGGATGCGGCGACGTACAGGGACTCGAGCCAGGTCGGGGTCAGGGTCGCGAAGCCCACGAGGGCCGGGTCGCCGTCCGTGCCCGACTCGGCCAGCCACACGTCACGCGTCGAGAGGTCCCAGGACCCCACCCAGCGGCGTACGTCGTCGTCCGGGTGCACGCCGGGCGGCATGAGGGGTACGGCGGCGCGGCGGACCGCGAGGTAGAGCTCGGCGACGGCGGGCAGGTCGTCCGGCCCGGCCAGGCGGAGCGACACCTCAGTGGGCATCACGGATGACCTCGAGCGCGTGGGCCAGGTCGTCGGGGTAGGTCGACTCGTACTCGACGTACTCGCCGGTGTCCGGGTGCTCGAAGCCCAGCTTGACGGCGTGCAGCCACTGCCGCTCCAGGCCGACCCGCTGGCCGAGGGACGGGTCGGCGCCGTAGGTGATGTCGCCGACGCAGGGGTGCTTGAGGGCGGCCATGTGCACGCGGATCTGGTGGGTGCGGCCCGTCTCCAGGTGCACCTCGAGCAGCGAGGCGAAGCGGTGCGCCTCGAGCGTCTCGTAGTGGGTGACCGAGTGCCGGCCGTCGGCCATCACCGCGAACTTGTAGTCGTGCCGGGGGTGGCGGCCGATCGGCGCGTCGATGGTGCCCTGCAGCGGGTCCGGGTGCCCCTGCACGAGGGCGTGGTAGGTCTTGTCGACCGTGCGGTGGCGGAAGGCGTTCTTGAGGACCGAGTACGCGCGCTCGGACTTGGTGATCACCATGACGCCCGACGTGCCGACGTCCAGCCGCTGCACGATGCCCTGGCGCTCGCTGGCGCCACTCGTGGAGATCCGGAAGCCCGCACCCACGAGGTGACCGACGACGGTCGGGCCCGACCAACCGGGCGAGGGGTGCACGGCCACGCCGACGGGCTTGTCGATCACCACGATGGAGTCGTCGTCGTGGATGATCTTGATGCCCTCGACCAGCTCGGGGACCACGACGAGCGGGTCCACCTCGGCGGGGATCGAGACCTCGAGCATGGAGCCTGCGTGCAAGCGGTCGCTCTTGCCGACGTCGCCACCGTCGACCTGCACCAGGCCGGCCGCGATCAGGTCCGCCGCGCGCGTGCGGGAGAAGCCGAACATCCGCGCCATCGCGGCGTCGACGCGCTCACCGGCGAGGCCGTCGGGGACCAGCACGGTCCGCTGGTCGACGAAGCCGCTCACGACTCGTCCTTCTCGATGCGCGCACCGGAGAGCATCACGCCGCGGAACGACTGGAGGATGATGACCGCCGCCGCCGCGTTGATGCAGATGTCGGCGACGTTGAACACCGGCCAGTTGGGCAGCATCAGGAAGTCGACGACGTGACCGCGCATGAAGCCGGGCTCGCGGAAGATCCGGTCCGTGAGGTTGCCGGCGACACCTCCGAGGAGCAGACCGAGACCGACCGCCCACAGCGGGCTGCCGAGCCGCCGACTGAGCCACAGCACCACCAGCACGGCGATCACCGCCAGGCAGCTGAAGACGATCGTGAACTCGGTGCCCGTGCTGAAGGCTGCCCCCGGGTTGAAGACCAGGTGCAGCACCAGCCAGTCACCGAGGACCGCGATGTCGCCGTCGTCGAGGTTGACCAGCGCCCACTGCTTGGTGGACAGGTCCAGGGCGTACGCCGCGAGCGCCACGAGGGCGAAGAGCCCCCAGGTCCTGCGGGGTCGCGCGGACGCCTCGTGGGTGTCCTGGTCGCTGGAGCTCAGCGACGCTCCTCGCGCTGCTTGCATGTCATGCACAGTGTGGCACGGGGGAAAGCCATGAGACGCATCTTGCCGATCGGCTCCCCGCAGGACTCACAGATGCCGTAGCTGCCGTCGTGGATGTGCCCCAGGGCCCGGTCGATCTGGGCCAGCATCTCGCGCTCGTTGTTGAGCACGGTGAGCTCGTGGTCGCGCTCGAAGCTCGTCGCGCCCATGTCGGCCTGGTCGTGACCTGCCCCGTCACCGGCGTCGCGCATCAGCCCGGCGAGGTCGTGCTCGGCCTCGTCGAGGACGTGCACCAGCTTGTCGCGCTGAGTGTGGAGCTCGTCGAGGACCTCGTCGAGCTCGGCCTTGGTCCACGCGCCCTCGCCCTCCTTGACGACGAGCGAGGACATGGGCGCCTTCTTGGCGGATGCCTGGGTGGCGGTCTTCTTCACGGCGGCCTTCTTCGTTGCAGTCCTGGTGGCGGTCTTCTTCGCCGGCGCCGCGGCCGCAGGGGCCGTCTTCGTCGCCGTCGTCCTGGTGGTGGTCGACTTCGTGGCGGCGGCCTTCGTGGCCGTCTTCTTCGCCGGAGCCGACGCGGCCGGGGCCTTCTTGGCGGGAGCCTTGGTGGCCGGGGCCTTCTTGGCGGGAGCCTTCTTGGCGGGAGCCTTCTTGGCTGCGGCCTTCTTCGTCGCGGCCTTCGTCGCAGCGGCCGGGGTCTTCTTCGTCGCTGCCGCCTTCGTGGCGGGTGCCTTCTTCGCCGCCGCCTTCGTGGCGGGTGCCTTCTTCGCCGCCGCCTTCGTGGCCGGTGCCTTCTTCCCCGCCGCCTTCGTGGCCGGTGCCTTCTTCGCCGCCGCCTTGGTCGCGGGGGCCTTCTTCGCTGCCGCCTTCGTGGCGGGAGCCTTCGTCGCCGGGGCCTTGGCGGCCTTGGCCGGAGCCTTCTTGGCGGTCTTCGTGGCGGTCTTCTTGGCGGCGGCCTTGGCTGCCGCCGGCTCGACGTCGGCCGGGGCGGTCTTGCCGCTCGACCGGCGCCCGATCACCTTCTTGGCCGCAGCCGCAGCAGTGCCGGCGAGGGACTTGCGGGTGCTGCTGGCCATGAGCGGGCCTCCTGGGGGCCAAGGGTGTGTGCTGCCACACGGTGGCAGGGAGGGTAGCCCCTGCCCGGGGCCCCATCCAAGCGGCTCGCCCACAGGGGTGTGAGAACGGCCGGTCCCACGGAGGAACCGGCCGTTCTCGAGGTCGTACGACGGGCCGTGCGCGGCCCGGTGGATCAGTTGTTGTTCTCGTCCTCGCCCAGGATCGAGCGCAGCCGCTTGGGCGCCGGAGCACCGTCGGCCGGCATGTCGGCGACGGAGCCGGAACCCTGCAGGGCCTCGAGCTGCTGGGTGAAGTAGCTCTTGAGGCGGGAGCGGTACTCGCGCTCGAACGAGCGGAGGGTCTCCACCTCGCTGCTGAGCTTGTCGCGCTCCTTCTCCAGGTCACCGAACATCTGCTGGCGACGCTCGGCGGTCTCGGAGTCGAGCATCTGCGAGCGCTGGCGGGCGTCGGCCTCGAGGCGGTCGGCCTTGGTCTTGGACTCCGCCTCCAGGCGCTCGGCCTTGGTGCGCGCGGCACCGACGATCTTGTCGGCCTCGTTCTTGGCCTCGTCGACGAGCTCGTCGGCGTTGCGGGTCGCGAGCTCGAGCAGGCGGGCGGCCGCGTTGGACGCCTGCGGGACGGTCTCGACGCGGATGGTCTCCATACCGGGCGCGGCAGCCGCAGCGGCCGGAGCGGCGACGGGGGCCGGGGTCGGCGTCGGGGCGGGCTTCTCCTCGACCTTGGCCGGCTCGGGCTCAGGCGTGCGGGCCGGGGCCGGCGTGCTGCCGGTCTGGGCCGCGGAGAGCTTCGACCGCAGGTCGTCGTTCTCCTTGGTGAGCCTGGCGAGCTCCGCCTCCACCTCGTCGAGGAACTGGTCGACCTCGCCCATGTCGTACCCCTCGCGGAGGCGCACGGGCGTAAAGCGCTTGTTGCTCACGTCCTCAGGCGTCAGCGGCATGACGTCACCCAAACTTTCACGTTGATGGCAAACCGGGCTGTTCCCGGACACACTAGCGCCACGATGTGGCGCTCCGTCAGTGACCCGTGTGGCTGCTGGTTCAGAGCAGCGCCGAACGGATCACGACGAGGAGAAGGTAGGCGCCGAGCATCACCAGGAGGAAGCTCAGGTCGAGCATGATCGACCCGAGCCGCAGCGGCGGGATGACCTTGCGGAGCGCCTTGATGGGCGGATCGGTGATGGTGTAGACCACCTCGAGCACGACCAGCAGGATGCCCGAGGGCGACCAGCGGCGCGCGAACACCTGGACCCAGTCCACGACGAAGCGGACCCACAACAGGGCGATGAAGACCCAGACGAGTCCGTAGAGGATCCCGCCGACAAGATTCACGAAGTCGCTCAGCTCTGGTTGAAGAACCCGTTCTCCGCGATCCGCTCCTTGTCCTCGGTGGACACCGAGACGTTGGGCGGGGAGAGCAGGAAGACCTTGTTGGTCACGCGCTCGATGCTGCCACGCGTGGCAAAAATCAGGCCCGCGGCGAAGTCGACGAGGCGCTTGGCGTCGTTGTCGTCCATCTCGGAGAGGTTCATGATCACGGGCGTGCCGTCGCGGTAGTTCTCACCGACGAGGCGGGCCTCGTTGTAGTTGCGGGGGTGAAGCGTGGTGATGCGGCTCAACTCGGCGACCACTCCAGGAGAGACCGAGGCCGGACGACGGCGCTCGGAGATGTCGGACACGGGGGCGGGACGACGGTCCCGGGACTCGCGAGCGGGCTGCTCGTCGACCACGTCGTGCTTGGTGGTCTCGTCGTCGAATTCGTCGTACTGGCCGGTGTCCTCGAGCAGGCCGAGGTACTCGCCGATCTTGCGCATCGCGCCGCTCATGAGACAGATCCTCCGGTAGACCGGGCGCCCGGGTCCGGGCGCCACTTGACTGATGTGGACATTACTTGACCGCAGGCCTCTCACCGAGGACCGCGGACCCGACACGCACGTGTGTCGCACCACGCGCGATCGCCTGCTCGAGGTCTCCGCTCATCCCGGCCGACAACGCGGTCGCCCCCGGATGGACCTCGAGGAAGCCGGCACGGATGTCGGCCAGCCTCGCGAAGGCCTCCGCCGGGTCCTCGCCCAGCGGCGCCACGGCCATCAGGCCGCGCAGCCGCAGGTGCTCGGCCGCCTCGACGGCGGCGCCCAGGTCGACCAGGGTCGCGGGGTCGGCGCCGGCCCGGTGGTCCGACCCCGGCGGGTCGAGGCTGACCTGCAGGAGCACGTCGACCGTGCGCTCCCCCGCCCCGCGCTCGAGCGCACCGACCAGCTTGGGCCGGTCGACGGACTCGACGACGTCGGCGTACGACGCGACCGCGGCGGCCTTGTTGCTCTGCAACGCTCCGATGAAGTGCCACCGCAGGCCGAGGTCGGCGCACTCCGCCGCCTTGTCGGACGCCTCCTGGTGGCGGTTCTCCCCCACGTCGGTGACGCCGAGGTCAGCCAGCATCCGGACGTCGGAGGCCGGGAAGAACTTGGTGACCACGACGAGCGACACGTCGTCGGACGAGCGGCCGGCGGCGTCGCAGGCGTCGGCGATGCGGCGGCGTACGACGGCGAGGTTGGCCGCGAGGTCGTCGGCGCGCGTCACGAGACCCACACCAGCCCGGCGAACCGTCCGGCGGCGGCCCCGTCGCGACGGTAGGAGTGCAGGCCGCGCTCCTCGAGGGTGCAGCCGGCGACGTCGACGACCTCGACGCCCTCGCGGGTCAGCTGGGCACGCACGCCCGCACCGATGTCGAGGGCGGGGGTGCCCCACGAGGTCTCGGCCCAGGCCTCGGGGACCGCGGCGCTGACGTCGGCGCGCATCTGCTCGGGCACCTCGTAGCAGGACCCGCACACGTGCGGTCCCACCCAAGCGACGATGTCGGAGGCGCCCTGGGCGCGCATCACCTCGACCGTGCGGGTGGCGATGTCGAGCACGAGCCCGGGCCGTCCCGAGTGGACGGCACCGATGACGCCGGCCTCGGCGTCGGCGAGCACCAGCGGCACACAGTCGGCCACCCGGACCATGAGGCCGAGGCCCCGCGTCGTGGTGACCAGGGCGTCGCCGTCGGGCGCCTGCCCGAGCGGCATCGGGCCGTCGACCACCAGCACCTCGTCGCCGTGCACCTGCGACAGCCGGGCGAGGGGCACACCGACGGCGTCCTCGACACGCGCCAGCAGCTCGGGGAAGTCCTCGCGGAGGCCCTGGAGGTCGAGGGAGGAATCAGTGAAGGCGACGTCCACCCGGAGCCGGGAGACGTCGCCCTCACGAGAGTCGCGGAATGCGAACACGTGCTACTTCAGGAAGTCCGGGACGTCGAGGTCGTCGTCGTCGAACTGGACGGGACGGCTCGGGCGGGACGGCTCCTGGCGGGCCGGCGCGGCCTGCTGGGCGGGCTGCCCCGACTGCTGGGCCGGTCGCGGGGCGGACTGCTGGGCCGGCTGGGCGGCCGGGCGGGAGGGCTCGAAGCCCTGGCTGGCCGTCGACGTGGCGGGCCGCTGGGTGGCGACCTGCTGCGCGGCCGCCCGGGTCTCGGCCTGCGACTGCACCGGGGTGTTGGGACGCAGGACGTTGCCCTCGGCGCGACGCTTGGGCATTCCGCCGTCGAAGCCGGCCGCGATCACGGTCACCCGCACCTCGTCGCCCAGCGCGTCGTCGATGGTCGCACCGAAGATGATGTTGGCCTCGGCGTGCGCGGACTGCGACACCAGGGCCGCGGCCTCGTTGATCTCGAAGAGGCCGAGGTCCGAGCCACCGGCGATGGAGAGCAGCACGCCGTGGGCACCCTCGATGCTCGCCTCGAGCAGCGGGGAGGAGACGGCCATCTCCGCGGCCTGGACCGCGCGGTCGTCGCCGCGGGCCGAGCCGATGCCCATGAGGGCCGAGCCGGCGTTGGCCATGACGGACTTGACGTCGGCGAAGTCGAGGTTGATCAGGCCGGGGGTCGTGATCAGGTCGGTGATGCCCGAGACACCCTGGAGCAGCACCTGGTCGGCCTGCTTGAAGGCGTCGAGGATCGACACGTTGCGGTCGGTGATCGACAGCAGCCGGTCGTTGGGGATCACGATGAGGGTGTCGACCTCCTCGCGGAGCTGGCTGATGCCCTCCTCCGCGGAGTTGGCGCGACGACGACCCTCGAAGGCGAAGGGGCGGGTGACGACACCGATGGTCAGGGCGCCGAGCGACCGGGCGATGCGGGCCACCACGGGCGCGCCTCCGGTGCCGGTGCCGCCGCCCTCGCCGGCCGTCACGAACACCATGTCGGCGCCCTTGATGACCTCTTCGATCTCGTCGGCGTGGTCCTCGGCGGCCTTGGCGCCCACGTCGGGGTTGGCGCCGGCACCGAGGCCGCGGGTGAGCTCGCGGCCGATGTCGAGCTTGACGTCGGCGTCACTCATCAGGAGGGCCTGGGCATCGGTGTTGATCGCGATGAACTCGACACCCTTGAGGCCGACCTCGATCATGCGGTTGACGGCGTTGACGCCGCCTCCACCGATACCCACGACCTTGATGATCGCCAGGTAGTTCTGTGCTGCTGCCACGGCTGCAGGCCTCTCTCGGGTGTGGTTCCGGCGGGGTGCCGGAGCGGGTCTGGGTTGTCGGGCTGGGTGTATCGGGGAAGGTGCGTGGCTGGCATCCCCTGCCCTCGGGATCCGGAACTCTAACCGTGAACCTGAGGGTTATAGTTATGTCAACCTCGCGTTGCAGAAGAACATAGGCACGCGACGACGACCGTTCTCGCCGACACGCCCACGACCCCGGAAGTTTCGGCGGACTTTTGTGTGGGTCGCGCCGTGTCGTCCTGCTGGAAGCTCAGCTGGGTCGGGTGATCGGGCTCTCCGGCACGCTCACGTCGTAGACCTGCGCGCGCTGCGCGGCGAGCAGCTCGGGCAGCACCCGCGCCTTGAGCTCGGACTGTTCCGCGCTCCCCCACAGCACCTGGCGGCCGTCGCGGAGCACCAGGGTGATCTGGTCGATGGTCTGCACTTCGACGTGGTCCACCCGGGCGGCGAGGTCGCTGGGGAGCACCGCGACGACGCCCGCGGCCTCGGCCAGGGCGTCGGAGCCGGTGGAGGTGGTGGGCCGCACCCGCGGCATGCCCTTGGGCGCGGTCCGGTAGTCACGGAAGACCACGCCCTCGGCGTCGAGCCCGCGCAGCCGGCCGCCGAGCTCGACGACGGCGATGGCGGTGCGCTCGGTGACGTCGATCCGGATGCCGTCGGGCCAGGAGCGGGTCACGTCGACGTCCTCGATCTCGGCCAGTGCCGCCACCCGGCGGGAGATGGCCTCGAGGTCGACCAGCGCGAGCTGCTCCCCCATCGGGACCTCGGCGACCGCGAGGACGCGGTCCGGGCCGAGCAGGCGGTTGCCGTCGACGTCGACCTTGCCGATGGCGAGCACCGCTGAGAAGAACACCAGCCAGACCGACGTGGCGACGAGCGCCACCACCGCGAGCACGGCGACGACGACCCGCCAGTGCATCCAGCGTCGTGCCCACTGCCGGCGCGCGAAGCGCTGCCGGACCCGCTGCTCGCGGCGCTCCTCCTCCGAGGGACGGGTGCGGGTCGCGCTAGCCACGGGCTCCCCGCAACAGGTCGAGGACCCGGGGGCCGAGCTGGGTGATGCTGCCCGCACCGAGTGTCAGCACGAGGTCGCCGGGGCGCGCGCGGGCCACGAGGGCCGCGGGCACCGCGTCGAAGTCGGGCTCGAAGAGGACGTGCTCGGCGTCGAGCGGCACGGCGTCGGCGACCAGGGCCCCGGTCACCGACGGGTCGGCGTCCTCGCGCGCGAGGTAGACGTCGAGGACGACCACCTCGTCGGCAGCACCGAGCGCGACGCCCATCTGCTCCCCGAAGATCCGGGTGCGGGAGACGAGGTGGGGCTGGAAGGCGACGACGATGCGGCCGTCGCCGGCCACGGCCCGGGCGGCCTGGAGGTCGCCGGCGATCTCGACGGGGTGGTGGGCGTAGGAGTCGTAGACGCGCACGCCCGACCCCTCGCCCTTCAGCTCCATCCGCCGGCCCGTCCCGGTGAAGCCGGCCAGCCCGGCCAGGAGGCCGTCGGCGTCGTGCCCGAGCCGGAGGCCGAGGGCGAGCGCGGCCAGGGCGTCGAGGAGGTAGTGCCGGCCGGGGATGCGGAGCACCAGGTCGCCGACCTCGACGCCGTCGCGCAGCACCCGGCCGCGGGAGGTGGAACCCTCGAAGGCCACGTCGACGAGCCGCAGGTCGCAGGACTCGCCCTCACCGACGGTGATGACCTCGAGCCCGTCGGACCGGGCGTACGTCGCCAGAGCCGCGGCCCCGGCGTCGTCACCGACCACGACGAGGAACCCGTCGCGGTCGATCGTGCCGGCGAACTCGTCGAACGCCGCGTGGTAGGCCTCCTCGGTGCCCCAGTTGTCGAGGTGGTCGGCCTCGACGTTGGTCACGATGGCGGCGTACGGGCGGTAGACGAGGAAGGCGCCGTCGCTCTCGTCGGCCTCGGCGACGAAGAGGTCGTCGGAGCCGGCGTCGGCGTTGCGACCGGTCGCGGTGAGCACCCCGCCCACGGCGTACGTCGGGTCGGCGCCCGCGGCGAGCAGCGCACTGGTGAGCAGGCCGGTGGTCGTCGTCTTGCCGTGCGTGCCGGCGACGGCGAGCACGCGCCGTCCGGCCATCACGGCGGCGAGGCCGGCCGAGCGTGGCAGCACCCGCAGGCCGCGACGGCGGGCCTCGAGCACCTCGGGGTTGTCCTCGCGCGCGGCAGTGGTGACCACGACGGTGTCGTCGGGCCCGAGGTCGCCGAGGTGGGCGGCGTCGTAGCCGAGGTGGCAGGTGACGCCGACCTCGCGCAACGACGGGAGGAACGGGGTGTCCTGGTCGTCGCTGCCACTGACCGGCACACCCTGCGCGGCCATGATCCGGGCGATCGCGGAGAGGCCCGCACCGCCGATGCCGATGAAGTGCACCCGGCCGAGCCGGTCGGCGGGGAGCAGCTCGTCGGGGACGGGCACCCTCACCGGGCGACCTCCACGATGATGCGGGCCAGCGCCTCGTCGGCGTCGCGGGGCACCAGCGCGGCAGCGGCGGCGCCCATCCGGGCCAGCCGGTCGGTGTCGTGGAGCAGGCCGGGCACGGTCGCGCGGACCCACTCCGGCGTGAGGGCCTCGTTGCCGACGAGCAGCGCTCCCCCGGCGTCCACGACGGTGCGGGCGTTGAGGGTCTGCTCGCCGTTGCCGATCGGCAGCGGCACGAACACGGCGGGCAGCCCGACGGCCGCGGCCTCGGTGAGGCTGGACGCGCCGGAGCGACAGATGACGAGGTCCGCGGCGGCGTACGCGAGGTCCATCCGGTCGACGAAGTCGAGCACCTTGTAGGGCACGCCGGTCGCGACCGGGCTGGCCTCGCCCTTGGGGCCGACGACGTGCAGCACCTGCACCCCGGCCTCTCCGAGGGCCTCGGCGGCCGCGGAGACGGACTGGTTGAGCTGCCGGGCGCCCTGGGAGCCCCCGGTGACGAGCAGCGTCGGGCGGTCGGCGTCGAGGCCGAAGAAGCGGCGGGCGCCGGCGCGGGCCGCCTCGCGGTCGAGGGTGGAGATCATCCGGCGGATGGGGAGGCCGACGTACTCGGCCTTCGGCAGCGGCGTGCCGTGGAAGCTCACCGCGACCCGGTCGGCCACCCGCGCGCCGACCTTGTTGGCCAGGCCCGGCAGGGCGTTCTGCTCGTGCACCACCAGCGGCAGCCGTCGGCGGCGGGCCGCGAGGTAGGCCGGCATCGAGACGTAGCCGCCGTAGCCGACGACGACGTCGGGCTGGACCGTGTCGAAGACCTCGAGCGTGCGGCGTACGGCGTCGCGCAGCCGCAGCGGCACCCGCAGCAGCTCGCCCGAGGGCTTGCGCGGCAGCGGCACCGGCGGGATCAGGTGGAGGGGGTAGCCGGCCCGCGGCACGACGGTGTTCTCCAGGCCGCGGGGCGTGCCGAGGCAGTGGACCTCGACCGTCGGGTCGAGCCGCCGCAGGGCGTCGGCGGTGGCGATCAGGGGCGAGGTGTGGCCGGCGGTGCCACCGCCGGCGAGGAGTACGCGCATCAGGAGAAACCTATCGGGGAGGGCCGGTCAGCGCGTGCCCGGCGCCGACAGCCCGGCCGAGCGGTTGCGACGACGCGCCGCCAGGGCCGCGGCGGCCTCCGGCTCGCGCCGTGCGAAGCCGACCAGGAGCCCCAGCGCGACCAGGGACGGCAGCAGGGCGGACCCGCCGTAGGAGACCAGCGGGAGCGGGATGCCGATGACCGGCATCACGGCCAGCACCATGCCGACGTTGATGATCATCTGGCCGAGCAGCCACACCACGATGCCGAAGGACATGTAGCGCACGAACGGCTCGGCGGTGCGGGACGCGATGCGGATCGCCGCGAAGGCGATGGTGAAGAACAGGCCGATCACGAGCAGCGTGCCGACCAGGCCGAGCTCCTCGCCCAGGACGGCGAAGATGAAGTCGTTGTGGGCCTCGGGCAGGCCGCCCCACTTCTGCGTGGAGGCGCCGATGCCCTGACCGAACCACCCGCCCGTGGACAGCGCGTAGAGCCCGTGCGCCGGCTGCCAGCCGGTGTCGAGGTAGTCCTTGAACGGGTCGGAGAAGTTGGTGATCCGCTGGAGGCGCTCGGCGTCCATGGCGGCCAGGAACATCACCGCGACGCCGATGATCGAGATGCTCAGCACGAAGAAGCGCGGCGGCGCGCCGACCACCCAGAGCATCCCCAGCAGGATCGCGAACAGCACCAGCGCGGTGCCGAGGTCGCGACCGAGGATGACCAGGCCGGTGGCCAGGAGCATGCCCGGCACGACCGGGATCATGATCTCGTGCACGCGGCCCAGCCGGCGCTCCTTGCGGGCGTAGATGTTGGCGGCCCACAGCACCAGGCCGAGCTTGGCTACCTCGGAGGGCTGGATCGCGAGGGGGCCGACGGCCAGCCAGTTCTGGTTGCCGTTGCGCTCGACGCCGAGGAACGCGGTGAGCAGCAGCAGGGTCAGCGACAGGAGGTAGGCAGGCCAGGCCAGCCGGCGGATCCAGGCGTGCGACATGCGGGAGGCGATGAAGGCGCACGGCAGGCCGAGGAGCACCCACATCAGCTGGCGCTTGACGATCGCGTAGGAGTCGCCGGTGGTCTTGTAGGCGTCGACGCTCGAGGAGCTCAGCACCATCATCAGGCCGATGGTGAGCAGCAGCGTCGAGGCGCCGAGCAGCAGGTAGTAGCTCGACAGGGGCCGGTCGAGCGCCTCGCGCAGGGCGTGGAGGCCACGTAGGCCGGGCAGCCCGGAGAGCCCGGGACGTCCCGGCACCCGCGGCATGAGCCGGGTCGGCGTCTCGGCGTCGCCGGTCGTGGCGTCGGTGCCGGTGGACTGGGGAGCCGGGCCCGGCGACAGGGTGGTCATCGCGGCCGCTCCCTCCTCCCGGCTCAGCTGCCGGGACCCTCGATCCGACGGTGGACCGCGGCGGCGAAGGCGTCGCCACGGGCGCCGTAGTTGGCGAACATGTCCATGGAGGCACATCCCGGCGCCAGCAGCACGGTGTCGCCCTCGCGGGCGAGCCGGGCAGCCGCGTCGACGACGCGCTCCATCGGGTCCCCAGTCTCCCCGTCGCCGATCTCGATGACGGGCACATCGGGGGCGTGTCGCGAAAGGGCGTCGGCGACCACGTGGCGGTCGGCGCCGAGCAGCACGACGCCCCGGAGACGACCCCGGACGGCCTGCACGAGGTCGTCGAAGCGCGCCCCCTTGGCCAGGCCGCCGGCGATCCAGACGACCTGGTCGTAGGCCTGCAACGACGACTGGGCGGCGTGAGGGTTGGTGGCCTTGGAGTCGTCGACCCAGGTCACTTCCCCGTGCTCCGCGACGTGCGCAATGCGGTGGCCGTCGGGGCGGAAGGCGCGCAGCCCCTCGCGCACGGCGGCCTGCGAGACACCGTGGGACCGGGCCAGCGCGGCCGCCGCCAGGGCGTTGGCGACGAAGTGCGGCGCCGGGGACGCGAGGTCGGCGATCGTGCAGAGCTCGGCGGCGCTGGTGGACCGCTCCTCGATGAAGGCGCGGTCCGCGAGGATGTCCTCGACGACGCCGACCATGCCGACCGAGGGCATCCCGAGGGTGAAGCCGATCGCCCGGGCCCCCTCGACCACGTCGGCCTCGGCCACCAGCCGCTCGGTCGCCGGGTCCGCGACGTTGTAGACGCAGGCACGGCTGACCCGCTCGTAGATCCGGCCCTTGTCGGCGGCGTAGTCGTCCATGCCGCCGGGATACCAGTCGAGGTGGTCGGGCGCGACGTTGAGCACGGCGGCCGACTCCGCGCTCATCGAGTGCGTGTAGTGGAGCTGGAAGCTGGAGAGCTCGACGGCGAGGACGTCGTACGGCTCGGGGTCCATGACCGCCTCGACGATCGGGCGCCCCACGTTGCCGACGCACGCGCTGCGCAGCCCGGCGGCCCGCAGGATCGAGTCGAGCATCTGCACCGTCGTGGTCTTGCCGTTGGTGCCGGTGACGGCCAGCCACGGCGTGGCCCGCCCCAACTCGTCCGTGTCGCGCAGGCGCCACGCCAGCTCCACCTCGCCCCAGACGGGTACGCCGCGGGCGGCGGCCTGGGCGAGCAGCGGCGCGTCGGGGCGCCAGCCGGGCGAGGTGACGAGCAGGTCGACGTCGTCGGGCAGCGTGGCCGTGGCCCCGGGCTCGAGGCGGATGTCGCCGCCGAGGCTCTCGAGGAGGGTGGCCTTCTCCGCCTTCTCGTCGCTGGTCGCCTCGTCGAGGGCGGTGACGCCGGCGCCGAGGAAGAGCAGGTTGTCGGCGGCGGCGAAGCCGGAGACGCCGAAACCGGCGACCACGGCCTTCACGCCGTCCCAGGGGGTGTGTCGACCCAGCTGGTCGAGGTCGGGGTGGTTCATCCGATGCCCGCGACCCACTCGGCGTAGAAGATCCCCACGCCGGTCGCCACGCACAGGCCGGTGATGATCCAGAAGCGGATCACGATGGTGACCTGCTCCCAGCCGAGCATCTCGAAGTGGTGGTGCAGCGGCGTCATCCGGAACACCCGGTGACCCGGCTCGACCCGGAAGACCGACCGGAAGGCCCCGCTGGCCCGGCTCACCTTGAAGACCGACACCTGGATCATCACCGAGAGGGTGACGGCGACGAAGAGCCCGCCGATGATGACGAGGAGCAGCTCGGTGCGCGTCATGATGGCGAAGCCGGCCATGGCGCCACCGAGGGCGAGGGAGCCGGTGTCCCCCATGAAGATCTGGGCCGGCGAGGCGTTCCACCACAGGAAGCCGAAGCAGGCACCGGTGATCGCGGCGGCGATCACCGCGAGGTCGAGCGGGTCGCGCACCTCGTAGCACTTCGGCCCGGCCTCGATGGCGCAGGACTGGGAGTTCTGCCAGATGTTGACCAGCGTGTAGGCCGCGAAGACCAGGATGCTGCACCCCGTGGCCAGGCCGTCGAGGCCGTCGGTGAGGTTGACCGCGTTGCTGAACCCAGTGACGAAGAACCAGATCAGGACGATCACCACGACGGTCGGCAGCGCGAACGCCTCGTAGTCGCGGATGAAGGAGATGTGGTGGGAGGCCGGCGTCTGGCCGCGGTCGTCCTCCAGCGCGGGAGAGAGCGCCAGGAACCCGAACACCACCGCAATGACGGTCTGCCCGATCATCTTGGCGCGGCTGCGCAGGCCGAGGTTGCGCTGCCGGCTGATCTTGATGAAGTCGTCGAGGAACCCGACCACGCCGAGCCCGACGAAGAGGAACAGCAGCAACATCGCGGAGGCCGACGGCATCTGCAGGGTGATGAGCTTGGCCGTGAAGTAGCCGACCACCGTGGCCAGGATGATCACGAGCCCGCCCATGGTGGGCGTGCCCCGCTTGGTGTGGTGGGTCGTGGGCCCGTCGTCGCGGATCTCCTGGCCGTAGCCGCGGCGCGCGAGCACCTTGATCGCGTAACGGGTGCCGATCAGCGAGATCAGCAGCGAGAGCCCGCCACCGAGCAGGATCGCTCTCATGCGTTGCTCCCTTCGGTGCCACCCGGGTCGGGGGCCAACAATCCTTCGACGACGACTTCGAGCGCCGCGCCTCGCGATGCCTTCACCAGGACGACGTCGGCAGCCGACACATTCTCCCGCAACCAGACCAGTGCCTCGTCACGCCCCGCCGTGATGATCGCCTCACGGGGCCACCCGGTCGCCATGTGGGCAGCCATCTCGCCGACGGTCACCAGCACGTCCACGCCGGCGGCCTGCGCGAAGTCCCCGACGCGGCGGTGGGCCTGCTCGGCGTCCGGGCCGAGCTCGAGCATCTCGCCGAGGACGGCGACGGTACGACGCCCGGAGCTGCGGCCGATGACCTGCAGCGACTCCAGCGCGGCCTCCATCGACTCGGGGTTGGCGTTGTAGGCGTCGTTGACCACCACCGCCCCGTCGGAGCGCTCGCTGACCTCCATCCGCCAGCGACTGGCCGACTGCGCGTCGGCGAGCGCGTCGGCGACCGTGTCGAGGTCGACCCCGGCGGCCAGCGCCATGGCGGCGGCCGCTGCAGCGTTGCGCCACTGGAAGGCACCGACCTGCGCGAGGTGCACGGTGGCCCCGGATCCGAGGTGGGTCAGGTCGAAGGACTGGCGCCCGAGCTCGTCGCTGACCAGGTCGCTGACCGCGACGTCGGCGGGCGGCGGCCCGAAGGTCCGCACCTGCGCGACGGTGCGCTCCGCCATGGCCGCGACGAGCGGGTCCTCCGCGTTGAGCACGGCGGTGCCGTGGGCGGGCAGCGCCTCGACGATCTCGCCCTTGGCCTGGGCGATGGCCTCGCGGCTCCCGAACTCCCCGATGTGGGCGGTGCCGACGTTGAGCACGGCGGCCACCGTGGGCGGCGCGACGGTGCAGAGGTAGCCGACGTGGCCGATGCCCCGTGCGCCCATCTCGACGACGAGGTAACGGGTCTCCTCGGTCGCCCGAAGGACCGTGAGCGGCACGCCGATCTCGTTGTTGAAGTTGCCGCGGGTCGCGACCGTCGGCCCGGCGGCCTCGAGCACGTGGGCGAGGTAGTCCTTGGTGCCGGTCTTGCCCTGGCTGCCGGTGAGGGCGAGCACGGTGGTGTCGGGGAGCTGGTCCACGACGTGACGGGCCAGCACACCGACGGCCCGGACGACGTCGTCGACGACGACCGTCGGGGCCTCGGTCGGCCGGCTGCCGAGGACGGCGGCGGCGCCGGCCGCGAGCGCCGTACCGGCGAAGTCGTGGCCGTCCACCCGCTCGCCCTCGACCGCGACGAACAGGCCGCCGGGCTCGGGGGTGCGGGTGTCGACGAAGGCACCACCGGTGACGGTGGCCTCGCCGTGGGCGACGCCGCCCACGGCCTCGGCGATCTCGGCCAGGGTCATCTCGATCATCGGCGGGCCTGCGCGATCTCCTCGGCGGCGACCACGCGGTCGTCGAAGGGGTGCACCTCTCCGTGCACCTCCTGCCCGGTCTCGTGGCCCTTGCCGGCGATGAGCACCACGTCCCCGGGACGCGCGCGGCGTACGGCGTCGCGGATGGCCGCGCGCCGGTCGCCGATCTCGACCACCTCGGCCGCTCCCTCGCCGGTCCCGGCGACGACGGCGGCCCGGATCGCGGTCGGGTCCTCGGTGCGCGGGTTGTCGTCGGTGACGATCACGACGTCGGCCAGACGGGCGGCGATCTCGCCCATGATCGGCCGCTTGCCGGGGTCGCGGTCGCCACCGGCGCCGAGGACGACGACGACCTGCCCGTCGGTGAGCGGACGCAGGGTGGCGAGCACGGCCTCGACCGCGTCGGGCTTGTGGGCGTAGTCGACGACCACGGTGAAGTCCTGTCCGGCGTCGACGCGCTCCAGCCGGCCCGGCACTCCCCCGCCGGCCGCGATGCCGCGCGCGACCTGGTGGGGGTCGAGGCCGGCCAGCGCCGCGGAGGCGATCGCCGCGAGCGCGTTGGAGACGTTGAAGGCGCCGGGGACGGGCACCCCGGCGTCGACCCGGAGGCCTTCGGGGCCGGTGACGGTGAAGCGGGCGCCGTCGCCGGCCAGCTCCACGTCCACAGCCCGCCAGTCGGCGTCGCGACCCTCGCTCGAGAAGGTCTGCATGGGGATGGCGGCCCGCTCCAGCAGCAACCGGCCGTGCTCGTCGTCGACGTTGGTCAGCCCGAGCCGGGCCCGCTCGGGGGTGAAGAGGGACGCCTTGGCGGCGAAGTAGTCCTCCACGTCCGGGTGGAAGTCGAGGTGGTCGCGACCCAGGTTGAGGAAGGTCGCCACGTCGAAGACGACTCCGTCGACCCGGCCGAGGACGAGGGCGTGGCTGGAGACCTCCATCGCGCAGGCGACGACGCCCTGCTCGCGCATCACCGCGAAGAGGCCGTGGAGGTCCGGGGCCTCGGGGGTGGTGAGCGACGTCTTCACGTCGACGCCGTGGATGCGGGTGCCGACGGTGCCGACGACGGCGGCGGGTACGCCGGCCTGCTCGAGACCCGCCTCCAGCAGCCGGGTCGTCGTGGTCTTGCCCTGGGTGCCGGTCACGCCGATCACGGTGAGGTCGGCGGTGGGATCGCCGTAGAGGTGGGCCGCCACGCGACCGAGGACCGCGCGGGGGTGCTCGACGACCAGCACCGGCGTGCCGGGCGGCAGGCGGTCGGCGCCGTCGGCGTCGGTGAGCACGGCGACGGCTCCCGCGGCGAGGGCCTGGTCGGCGAAGTCGGCGCCGTGCGCACGGGTGCCCGGGAGGGCGGCGTACAGGTCGCCGGGGAGGATGCGCTGGGTGCTCAGGGAGATCCCGGTGACCGCGACGTCGAGGTCGCCGTCACCGCGCACGGGGGTCAGGGTGCCGAGCCAGTCGACCAGGTCGGCCAGTCGGGTCACGACGGGCTGTCCGGGGCGGGTGCCGGTCTGGGGGTTGCCGATCACGTGGCGAGACTAGTCACCACTCGACGGGCAGGCGCGAGGGCTTGCCGTCGGTCGGCGGGACGCCGTAGCGGCCCAGGGCGTAGCCGAGGATCCGGGAGAACGCCGGACCGGCGATGGTGGCGCCACCGCCGTCGACCTGCGGCGCGTGCACCGCGACGTAGACCGTGAAGCGGGGGTCGTCGGCGGGGGCGAAGCCGCCGAAGGAGACCGTGGTGGAGCCGTCGTAGCAGCCGCACTCGTCCTCCACGCGCTGGGCGGTGCCGGTCTTGCCGGCGGTGAGGTAGCCGGGGACGGCGGCCATCGGCGCGACGCCGGCACCCTCGTGGGTCACCCGCTCCATCATCCGGGCGGTCTGGCGTGCGGCCTGCTCGCTGACGACGCGGGTGGCCTCGGCGTGGTCGGTGCCGACCTCGACGCCCTCGTCGGTGGTGGCGCTGCCCTGGACGAGGCTGGGCGCGATGCGGACGCCGCCGTTGGCGATCGTGTTGACGGCCGCGGTCATCTGCACCGCGTTGACCGACAGGGACTGGCCGAAGGCGACGCGGTCCTTGGTCTGGGACGTCATCAGGTCGCCGTCGGTGAGGATGCCCGGCGACTCGCCGCGGACGCCGACGTCGGTGCGCGACCCGAGGCCGAAGGAGCGCAGGTAGGTCGTGAGCTCCTGCGGCGTGAACGCGTCGGCGGCGAGCACGGTGCCGATGTTGGACGACTTGGCGAGGATGCCGGTCAGCGTCAGCTTGATGTTGCCGTGGTCGAACCAGTCGCCGATGGGACGGTCCTGGCGGTGCAGCAGGGCGGGCACCCGGAACTTCTGCCGAGGCGTGACCTTGCCGGCGTCGATGAGCGAGGCGGCGGTGAGGACCTTCTCGACCGAGCCCGGCTCGTAGGCCTCGCTCAGGGCGCGGGACCCGAGGTCCTCCTTGTCGGCCTCGAGCGGGGCGTTGGCGTCGAAGGTCGGACCGTCCGCCAGGGCGAGCAGCTCGCCCGTGCGAGTGTCCATCACCAGCGCCACGCCGCTCTGCGCGCGGTACTTCTGGAGGGTCTGGGCCAGGACGCGCTGGGTGAACCACTGCAGGTCGAGGTCGATCGTGGTGCGCAGTGCCTCGCCGTTGCGGGCCGGCACGACGCTGTTCTCCCCCAGGGGCACCCGGTTGCCGCCGCCGACCGTGTAGCGCGCGGTGCCGTCCTCGCCGGCCAGCTGCTGGTCGAAGGTGCGCTCGAAGCCGCCGAGCGGCTCGTCGGTGCCCATGAAGCCGAGCACGTTGGCGGCCACGTCGTCGGCCGGGTAGTCGCGGATCGGGTCGTCCTCGGTGGTGACGCCCTGGTAGCCGGCCTCGGAGAGCTGGGCCAGCACGTCGGTGGCCGTCGTGCTCGGCACCCGGCGGGCGACGTACTCGTAGCGGCTGCCCTCCTCGCGCCCCCGCAGGGCGCGCAGGGTGCGGAAGTAGTCGACGTCGAGGCCGGCGGAGAGGATCTGCGCGATCGCCGGGGCGTCGTCGGCGGTCATCACCGGGTCGGCGATGACCATCTTCCCCTGGATCGAGTCGGCCAGCGGGACGCCGTTGCGGTCGAGGATGTCCCCGCGCTCGGCGGGGAGGATGACCGTCTGCACGCCCTCGGCGGCCGCCATGGCGGCGTACGACTTGGGGTCGATGCCCTGCAGCTGCACGAGCCGGGCGCCGAAGAACGACAGCACCATCGCGATGAGGACCAGGCCCACCCGCAGGCGCAGCTGCGGCGACCCGCGCCGGGCGGTGGTCCGGCTGGCGGTCCGGTTGCTGGTCCGGTTGGCGGGCACTCCGTCTCCGTCCTGGGTGGTCTGCGTGGGGGTGGTCTGCGTGTGGTTGGTGTGACTGGTGGGGTCGCTCCCATTTCTACCGGGAACGACCGGGGTTGGCCGTCAGGCCGCGCCGTCAGCGACGGGTGCGGTTCTTCTTGCGGGCGTCCGTCGTGGCGTCGGGCGTCGTCCCCGCAGCAGCAGCAGCGGCAGCGGCCGCCTCGTCCTCCGCCGTCGTCTCCGGGGCCGGGACCTCGGCCGCGGGGACCTCGACGATCGTCGGCGCGGGGGCGAGGATCTCGGGCTTGACCGGGGCGGGCGGGGTGAGGTTGAGGCGGTCCTCGGGGGTGGCCGGGGTCTTGACGCCCTCGACCGCGCCACCGCCGAGCGTCAGGAAGGTCGGCGCCGCCGGCACGACCATGCCCATCTGCTGGGCCTGGGTGGCGACCCGCTGCGGGTTGCGCAGCTCGTCGAGCTCCATCTGCAGCGTCTGCTCGCGGGCGGCGAGGTTGGTGGCCTCCTCCTCGAGCGCGGTCGCGGCGAAGGACGCCTGCTGCATCGAGGTGTTGAAGAGCAGCAGCCCCACGATGCCCCCGACGAGCACCAGGCTGACCAGGGTCACGAAGGGGACCTTGGGTGCCCGGGTGCGGGTACGCGGGACGACCGAGAGGCGGGCCCGCTCGACGGCCTCCTGCGCGATGCGCGGGACGCGGTGGCGGATCTGGGTGGCCGGGCTGCTCATCAGGCGACTCCTCGGTGGGGACCTCGGTGGGGAAGGACTCGCTCGAGTGCACGGAGGCGCACCGAGGCTGCTCGCGGGTTCTGCTCGATCTCGTGCTCGTCGGCCTGCTCGGCACCCCGGGTGACGTTGCGGAACGCGGGCTCGCTGCCCTCGGGGATGAACGGCAGGTCGTCCGGCACGTCGAGGCGGGTGACAGCCGTGAAGGCCCGCTTGACCAGCCGGTCCTCGAGGGAGTGGTAGGACTCGACGACGACGCGGCCGCCGACGTTGATCGCGTCGATGGCCGCGGGGATCGCCCGCCGGAGGACGGCGAGCTCGTCGTTGACCTCCATGCGCAGCGCCTGGAAGGTCCGCTTGGCGGGGTGTCCCCCGGTACGCCGCGCCGGCGCCGGGATCTCGGCGTACAGCAGCTCGACGAGCCGGGCGCTGGTGGTGAAGGGCTCGGTCTCGCGCTCGCGCTGCACGGCGCGGGCGATCTTGCGGGCGAACTTCTCCTCGCCGTACTCCTGGAGCACGCGGGTCAGGTCGCCGACCGAGTAGGTGTTGAGGACCTCGGCGGCGGTGATGCCGGTGGTCCCGTCCATCCGCATGTCGAGGGGGGCGTCGACCGCGTAGGCGAAGCCGCGCTCGCGCACGTCGAGCTGCATCGAGGAGACGCCGAGGTCGAAGAGGACCCCGTCGACGGCCTCGAGGCCCTGGTCGGCGAGGACGTCGGGGATCTCGTCGTAGACCGCGTGCACGCCGGTGAAGCGGTCGCCGAAGGTCGCGAGGCGCGCGCCGGCCATCTCGAGAGCGGCGGTGTCGCGGTCGATGCCGATGACCCGGGCCCGGGGCAGGCGCTCGAGGACGGCCTCGGTGTGTCCGCCGAGGCCGAGGGTGCAGTCGACGAGGACGGCGCCCTCGCGGTCCAGCGCAGGCTGGAGGAGAGCGACGACCCGGTCGAGGAGCACCGGGGCGTGGCTGGGGGTCGTCATCCGCTCAGCCCTGCCGGCCCAGGTGTGAGAGCAGGACGAGCGCGGCGGCGATCGCACCGGACGTGGCGGCGGAGAACGCCATCACGGTGACGGCGTCGCGGGCCTGGTCGCGCACGCGCGGCGGACGGCCGGCGACGGACTGCCCCCTGACGGCTGTGCTCATGAACTCGACCCCACTGACGCGGTTGGTGGTGCTGACGGGTGGTGCTGGTGCTGCCGGGTGCTGATGTGCGACTGATCCGGAGCCACCTCGCCAGGTCCCTGCCCGCTCCCCCGATGGGGAAGGCCATCTGGTGCACGGGGAAGTTGCCCCAGATGGCGACGGGAGAGCGGGCACGAGACCTGGTGCTGTGGTGCCGGATCAGCTGTTGAGTTGGTGGTGCGGGGTGGAGCGGGCGGTGCTAGATACCGGGGAAGACCTCGTCGCTCAGCTCGGAGAACTTCTGCTCCTGCTCCTCCGAGTAGGCCGTCCACGCCGCCGGGTCCCAGATCTCGATGCGGTTCATCGAGCCGATGACCACGACGTCCTTGGTGAGCGACGCGTATTCGCGCAGCGGCCCCGGGATGGAGATGCGGCCCTGCTTGTCAGGGACCTCCTGCGACGCCGCCGCGAACAACATGCGGACGTAGTCACGAGTGCCCTTGTTGGTGACCGGCGCCTGGCGGAGCCGGTCGGTCAGGGAGGAGAAGTCGTCCATCGACCAGACGGTCAGGCAGCGCTCCTGTCCCCTGGTCACCACGAGTCCCTCCGTCAGCTGGTCCCTGAACTTCGCGGGGAGGAAGAGCCGGCCCTTCTCATCGAGCTTGGGCGTGTAGGTGCCGAAGAACATCTGGCACCCACCTCTCCGACCCTGTTCCCCACTTTCCACCACTCTACTCCACATCGCTCCACCGTCAACCATTCCACGCGTGTTTCGCCGCCCGGATGGCGCGTTCCTCCACGCGGCGACCGGCGGGTGCCCGGTGGCCGTCGGTCGGCGTCCGCGAGCGGCGTACGGCGTCGAAACCGCAGGTCAGCGGCCTGCGGACGGGTCCGGTGCAGCGACCGGGGAGCACCGGTGGAGCGCCGGTGGGGAGGAAAGGGGCTGTCCCGGTGGCCGGTGGTGGAGGAAAGTGGGGCGAAAGGTGGGGAATCCCGCTCCGGTCTCCGCTCTCGGCGTCAGGGCGCGGGTATGTTGCGCCCACGTCATACGGTGGGGAGGACGTGGGGCCGGCGTCGTGCTGGTCCCCTCCTCGGTCAGGGAGTGGGGAACAGCACGTGAGTACGTCGATCCAGGACGGCACCGGCAACGGGGCCCACGGCGGAGGTTCCGACCTCGACACGCTGGCACGCGTCGTCGGCCGGGTCCGCGCCAACATCGAGCACGTCATCGAGGGCAAGCCGGACGTGGTCAACGCCGCGCTCGTCGTGCTGCTGGCGGAGGGTCACCTCCTCATCGAGGACGTCCCCGGCGTCGGCAAGACCCAGCTGAGCAAGGCCCTGGCCCGCAGCATCGACTCGACCGTGCGACGCATCCAGTTCACCCCCGACCTGCTGCCCTCGGACGTCACCGGCGTCTCCGTCTTCAACCAGGACACCCGCGAGTTCGAGTTCCGCCCCGGCGGCGTCTTCGCCAACATCGTGGTCGGCGACGAGATCAACCGGGCCTCCCCCAAGACGCAGTCCGCGCTCCTGGAGGCCATGGAGGAGCGCCAGGTCACGGTCGACAACACGACGTACATGCTCGAGAAGCCGTTCATGGTCATCGCGACCCAGAACCCCATCGAGATGGAGGGCACCTACGCCCTCCCCGAGGCGCAGCGCGACCGCTTCATGGCGCGCGTGTCCGTGGGCTACCCCGTCGAGGCCGCCGAGCTGGCGATGCTCGGCTCGCACACCACGACCAACCCGCTCGACGACCTCGAGGCGGTGACCGACGCCGGCGAGATCCGCAAGCTCATCGAGATCGTCGGCAGGGTGCACGTCGCCCCCGCCGTCCAGCGGTACGCCGTGGCGCTGTCCACCGCCACCCGCACCTCCACCGAGCTGCACCTCGGCGCCTCGCCGCGCGCGACCCTCCACCTCGTCCGCGCGGCCAAGGCGGCCGCTGCGATGCGCGGTCGCGACTACGTGCTCCCCGATGACGTCCACGGGCTGGCCCGCCCGGTCCTGGCGCACCGGCTGCTGCCCAGCGTCGAGGCGGCGATGGGCGGCCGATCCAGCGGGTCGATCCTGGACGCGATCGTGACCGGCGTCCCCGTCCCCGAGCCGGACCGTGCGTGAGGCGCTCGCCGGTCTGACCGTCCGCGGACGGGCCTTCCTGGCTGCCGGTGTCACGACGATCGTCTGCTCGATGATCGTCGGGCACCCGGCCCTGGTGCGCGTCGGCGTGCTCGTCACCGCGCTCCCCCTGCTGACCGCGCTGTGGATCGGACGGTCGCGCTACCGGCTCGCCCTGGTCCGCACCGTGTCCCCCCAGCTGGTCGCCGCCGGCCAGTCGTCGCGCATCCAGCTCACGCTCACCAACGAGGCGCGTACGCCGACGGGGGTGCTCCTGCTGGAGGACCACCTGCCCTACGTCCTCGGCCCGCGGCCGCGCTTCGTGCTCGAGGGCATCGGCCACGGCTGGCGACGGCACGTGGACTACACGGTGCGCTCCGACGTGCGGGGCCACTTCGACGTCGGACCAATGACGGTGCGGGTCACCGACCCCTTCGGCCTCATCGAGCTCGGGCGCGCCTTCCACACCACGGCCTCGCTCACCGTCACCCCGCGCACGGTCCCCCTCCCGGGCATCCTGCTGGGGGGCGCGTGGACCGGCTCGGGCGACAACCGGCCGCGCTCGTTCGCGACCGGCAGCGCCGAGGACGTCACCGTCCGCGAGTACCGTCGCGGCGACGACCTGCGCCGGGTGCACTGGCGCAGCTCGG
Source organism: Nocardioides terrigena (assembly GCF_003047265.1). GTDB lineage: Bacteria > Actinomycetota > Actinomycetes > Propionibacteriales > Nocardioidaceae > Nocardioides > Nocardioides terrigena. The sequence continues at coordinate 41,140 of NZ_PZYY01000013.1, forward strand.
CCCGGGTGGGCGAGCTGATGGTCCGCCGCGAGGAGCAGCCCTGGCAGTCGCGGGCCACCGTCTTCCTCGACAACCGGCTCATCTCGCACCGCGGGCAGGGCGTCGCGTCGTCGCTGGAGGCCGCGGTCTCGGCCGCCGCGTCCGTCGCGGTCCACCTCGCGCAGCGCGGGTACGCCGTACGCCTCGTCACCGCCGGGGGCGAGGAGCCCGGCACCGCCTGGCACTCACGCAGCGCGGCGGTCAACACCGCTCCCCTCCTCGAGGCGCTCGCGGTCGTGCAGATCGAGCACTCCCCCCGGCTCGACACCAGCTGGCTGGCCGAGGCCGGCCAGGGCGGACTGCTGGTCGCCGTGCTCGGCCAGGTCTCCGACGCCGACGCACCGTTCCTCAAGCGGATGCAGCACCACGCCAGCACGACGGCGGCGATCGCCCTCGACGTCGACCAGTGGGCCCCACACCTGCCGCCGTCGGCGACGGGCAGCACCGCCCAGGCGCTCGCCGCCCGCGGCTGGAAGGCCGTCACGCTGACGCCGCGCGACCACCTCGAGGTGGTCTGGCAGGAGCTCGGACGCCTCGGCAAGCGGGAGCGGGTGGGCGCATGACGCACCGCACCCGCCTCGGCCCCGCGCTGCTCCTCGCCGGTCTCGCGGCCGGCACGTCGTGGTTCACCCTGCTGTCCTGGCGCATCCTCACCTCCGACGCCGCATCGGTCACGATGCCGCTGTTCCTCCTCGCCATCGCGATCGCCGTCGGTGGCGCCACCGCGCGGTGGATGCGCGTGCCGGGGGCCGTCGTGGTCCTCGGCCAGGTCGCGTGCTCGGCCCTGTGGCTGCTCTTCGTCGTCACCGGGTCGATGCTGCCCACCGGGGCGACGATCGGTGCCTTCGGGGACGCCTTCTCCGCGGGGCTCGAGTCCGCCCGGCTGTACGAGGCGCCGGTGCCGCCCAACGTGCCGCCCGTGCACGCCCTGCTGCTGGTCGGCGGAGCCCTCACCCTGCTGGCCACCGACCTCTTCGCCTGCACCCTCCGGCGGGTGCCGCTGGCCGGACTCGTGCTGCTGACGGCGTACTCCGTGCCGGTCTCGGTCACCGGCGAGGGCACCTCGTGGTGGACCTTCGTGCTGGTCGCCGCCGGCTTCCTGGCGATGATGTTCATCGCCCACGAGGAGCAGGTGACCCGGTGGGGCCGCGAGGTCGAGGAGGAGGACGCCGACCCGACCGGCTTCGGCGTGCGCACCGGGGCCGTCCGCGGGTCCGCCGTCGCCATCGGTGCCAGCGCGACGGCGATGGCGCTCACGCTGCCGGTGCTGATCCCCACCCTCGACGTCGCGCTCTTCGACGGACAGGGCCCGGGCAAGCGCGAGATCCAGGTCGCCGACCCCATGGTGGACCTGCGCCGCGACCTGGTGCGCGGTGAGGACCGGCCCCTGGTCCTGGTCAGCACCGACGGTGAGCGGCCGACCTACCTCCGGTACTCCGTGCTCACCCGCTTCAACGGCGACACCTGGACCCCGGGCGACCGCGACATCCCCGAGACCCAGGTCGCGCGGGGTGAGCTGCCCGCCCTCGACGGCGTGGATCCGTCCGTGCCGCGCGAGGAGTCGGAGTACCGCGTGCAGGTCAGCACCGACTTCGAGTCGACGTGGCTGCCCACCACGGCCCACCTCACCGACATCCAGGCGACCGGCGACTGGCGTTACGACACCTCGACGATGGACTTCATCAGTGCCGACGACGAGGTGACCACGGCCGGCAAGTCCTACGACTTCACGGCCGTCTCGCTCGAGCTCGACGGCGCGGCCATGGACCGGGCCGTCTCCGGCGCCGCCGAGGTCCGGGCGGCCTACCTCGAGGTGCCGCCCAGCGTGTCCAGCAACGTGCGCACCCTCGCGGCCGCCGTCACCGGCGACGCCCCCACCCGATTCCGCAAGGCGCGGGCGCTCCAGCAGTGGTTCCGCGAGGACGGCGGCTTCACGTACGACGTCAACGCGGCCGAGGACGCCGCGGACGGCGACCTCGACTCCTTCCTCGACGCGAGCACGGGCCGGGTGGGCTACTGCGAGCAGTTCGCCGCGTCGATGGCGATCATGGCCCGGATCATCGGGATCCCGTCGCGCGTGGCGGTCGGCTTCCTCGAGCCGCAGGCGGCCGGCCCCGACACCTGGGAGTTCTCCTCCCACGACCTGCACGCCTGGCCCGAGCTCTACTTCCCCGGCTCCGGCTGGGTGCGGTTCGAGCCCACACCGGGTGGTCCCGGCGGCCGGGCCGAGACAGTGCCCGTCTACACCCGTGGCGAGCTGCCCACCATCGAGGAGCCGTCGGCCTCCCCCGGCGCCACCCGCACGTCGGAGGCACTGCCGGACCGCGGCCAGACCCCGGAGGCCGACGCCGCGGCCGACGCGGACGACGACGGCACCTCGATCCCGTGGGTGCCGATCGTGCTGGTGCTCCTGGTCCTGCTGCTGGTCGCCGCGGTGCTGCTGGTGCCCGGCCTCGTCCGACGCCAGCGGCGCGAACGCCGCCTCACGGGCGGCGTCGAGGAGGCGTGGCAGGAGCTGCGCGACCTGGCCATCGACCTGGGCCACGGCTGGCCCGGAGGTCGGTCGCCTCGCGCCATCGGCACCTGGCTCGGGGAGCGCTTCGGTGCGCCCGGGGTCGAGACGGAGCGCTCGGACCGGCCGCGCCGGGGTCGGGACCTCGCACCCGAGGGCGCCGCTGCGCTCGACCGGCTGGTGACCGAGCTCGAGCAGAGCCGCTACGCCCGCTCGTCGACGCCGGGTGACTCCCACGTGCGTGCCGCCGACGTGGCCGCCGTCGAGGAGGCCCTCGTCGCCGGGGTCGCGCCCCGGGTCGCCCGCCGGGCCCGACGGTGGCCCCGGTCGCTGCGCCCCGCCCCGCACCGGCCGGCCACCGAGGTCGTCACCCGGGCGCCCGCCGAGGAGCGCGAGCTCGCCGACCACCCGGGCTGACGCCGCGGGGCCGGGCTGACCCGGCGGGATCATCGCGTCAGCCGGTGGGCCCCGTCAGCTCACGGAGGCTGAAGTTCCACGCAGGAGTGCGGAAGTTCGGGCGCCACGGCGTCGCCCGGCTGAACTTCCACGCAGGGAGGCGGGAGTCCAGGAGAACTCGGCATCCCCCGGCTGTGCTTCCACGCAGGTGCGTGGGAGTCTCCGGGGCCAGGGACTCGCCCGGCTGTACGTCCACGCTGGAGGCGGAGGTGCCGGGGTGACCACGGACATACGCCAGGCCGCTACTGCGGACGTCATGGAACCTGGCTGTCCGGACGACCAGGGCTCATGACGTCGTGCGGAAGCCCGTCCGGCGTGGTGGGCTCGTGTGCGTCAGAAGGGGCCGTTGTCGCGGCGCCGGCGCCAGCGCTCGTCCATGCGCTCCATGAACGAGCCGGAGGCCTTGGTGCGCCGGTTGCGCTGGAAGCGCGGCGACTTGGCGGCCTTGCCGCCGTCGACGACACCGAAGCCGTCGTGGCGGGTGTCGCGCATGTGTGGGCCGGAGCTGGAGGGGTGGCGCAGGGCGGTCACGACCACGACGGCCGCGGCCAGCATCACGAGGAAGCCCACGATGCCGAGGATGGTCTGGCGGAAGATGACACCACCGGTGAGCAGGGCCATGCCGGCGACGAAGACGACGCCCGAGGCGATCGCGCGACGGCGAGCGGCCCGCTGCATCGCAGTGCCACGCAGGGTGGACGCCAGCTTGGGGTCCTCTGCGACGAGCGCGCGCTCCATCTGCTCGAGCATCCGCAGCTCTTCCTCGGACAGCGGCATCATTACCTCCTCCACCAACACGTCGTGTGCCAGCCGTGTGACAAGTCTAGGCACCCGGTGGGCAACCGGGTAGCCGCCTCTCGAAATTCGCCCGTTTCGGGTGCTGATCACATCAGGCTCGCCGGCCGGACGGCCGCCGCGCCGAACCTGCGGGTGGCCCGGTCGACCGCCCGATCGGCTTCCGCCCACCCGTGCTCCGCCTCCCCCAGCACCAGCTGTCTGTGCACCGACCCGCGTGGGACGAGACCCTCCACCCTCACCCCGACGAGCCGGAGGCGGGCGCGCTGGAGGCCCAGCGCGTCGTAGAGGCGAGTGGCGACGCGGTAGACGTCGACGGTGACGTCGGTGGCCTCGGGGAGGGTGCGCGAGCGGGTGATGGTCGTGAAGTCGGCGAACCTGATCCGGATCGTCACCGTGCGACCTGCCACCCCCGCGGTGCGCATTCGCCCGGTCACCCGGTGGGAGAGCCGGAGCAGCTCGCGGACGATGACGTCGCGGTCGTCGGTGTCGCGGGCGAAGGTCTCGTCGGCCCCCATCGAGCGGTCCGGCTCGAATGGCCCCGAGCGCGGGGTGAGCGTGCGCCGGTCGGTGCCCCAGGCCAGGTCGTGGAGCTGGCTGCCCAGGTGTACGCCGACCGCGCGCTGGAGGGTGCGCAGCGGGGTGTCGGCGACGTCCCCCACCGTGACCAGCCCGAGGCGGTGGAGCATCTCGCGGGTCTTGTCACCCACCCCCCACAGCTCCCCCACGTCGAGCGGGTGCAGGAAGGAGGTGACGCGCTCGGGTGGGACCACCACCACGCCGTCGGGCTTGGCCCGACGGCTCGCCAGCTTGGCGACCGACACCGAGGCCGCCACCCCGACCGAGCAGGTGATGCCCTGCTCGTCGTGGATCGTGGCGCGCAGCAGCCCCGCGATGTCCCGCGGCGATCCTAGGCGGCGGGTCGAGCCGCGGACGTCGAGGAACGCCTCGTCGAGCGAGACGACCTCCACCAGTGGGGTGATCCGGCGGAAGTTCTCGATCACCGAGGACGACACTGCGCTGAACGTCTCGAAGTCGGGGGCGATCACCACGGCCTGCGGGCACATCCGCCGGGCGCGGGTCATCGGGAGCGCCGAGCGGACGCCGTACTGGCGGGCGAGGTAGTTGGCCGAGAGCACCACCCCGCGGGTGCCGCCGCCGACGATGACCGGGACGTCGGCCAGGTCGGGCCGGTCCCGGGTGGCGACCGAGGCGTAGAACGCGTCCATGTCGACGTGCAGGAGCGGGGCGCGCCACGACGGGTCGGGCCGCCCGGCAGGCAGTCCGGTCATGGCGACCGCCGGTCGTCCGGCGCCGTCCCGGGCAACCGGGCGGGCGGCAGGGCCGGTGACCGGTCAGGCGCGGGCGAGGACGTGCAGCTGGGTGGCGAGGGGGAAGTACTCCGGACGGGTCGACACCGCCTGCTCGAGCGCCACCAGCGCAGCCGTGGCGCCCGGCTCGAGGTCGAGCAGGGAGCCGGGGACGAGGTCGGCGAAGACGCGCACGGCGTGGACGGAGGTGGTCTCCAGCCCGGCGCCCGCGAGCAGCGGCTCGAGCTCGTCGCGGGTGAAGCGGTGGCCGGCCCGGCCGGGGTGGCCGCTCGGCGTGCCTGCGTCGAGGAGGTCGCGGGCGGCCTGGAAGTGACCGGCCATCGCCCGGGCCACGACGGCCGCGTGGCGCTGGGCGACCAGCAGGCTGAGGTGGCCGCCGGGGCGCAGCACACCGGCGATGGCCGCCAGCGCGGCGGCCGGGTCGTCCACGACCTCGAGCACGCCGTGGCACAGGACCAGGTCGACGCTGCCGGCCTCGACGAGGCCGGCGAGGTCGCCGAGGTCGCCCTGCTGGCCGGTGACCCGGTCGGCGACGCCGCTCTCCCGGGCCCGCCGGTCGAGGGCGGCGAGGGCGTCGGGGCTGGGATCGATGACCTGGACGTGGTGACCCAGCTCGGCCAGCGGGACGGCGAACCCGCCCGTGCCCCCGCCGATGTCGACGATCCCGGCCTGGGGGGCGCGGTCGGTGGACCCCAGCACCTCGCGGACCGCTGACCACACCACGCCGGTGCGGACGGACTGGCGGCGCTCGCTGGCTGACATGGGGCCAACCCTAGTGGGATCGCCGGGAGGACCGGGGGCACGTCCGGCGTCATCCCGGGCTCCCCGGGCTGCGGTGCCACAGGTTGCGGGACGGGCGCTGGGCGCCCTCCTCGACCCACAGCTTGCGCGCGACGTCCCTGGTGTCGTCGCCGGCCGGCTTGATGTCGGCGTAGGGAGACATCTGGAAGCCGCTGGAGTGCACCAGCACCCGTCGGTGCCCGGGCTCGTCGGGATCGGTCCACCCCACCGGGACCCGGCCGATCTCGGCGAGCACCGCGGCCAGCGCCGCCTCGCGGGTGCGCTCGCGCCGCCACAGCGCATGCAGGTCGGGCAGCGCCCAGGCGCCGGTGGCGCGCAGCGAGACCCCGCGCCGACCCGTGCGCCGCAGCTCGCCGCGGACCACGAGCAGCCACGAGTGGAAGACGGTGGCGGCGTAGGGACCCTGGGCGTCCTCGAAGAACGTGCAGTCGACCGGTCCGGTCCCGTCGTCGAGGGTCAGGAAGACGACCCGTCGCCCCGACCGGATCGGCGGCGTCTGGGTCGCGACCTTGACCCCGGCGACCAGCAGCTCGGCGCGGCTGCGCCGGCGCAGCAGGTCGCGGCTGCGGGTGGTGCCGAGGTCGTCGAGGAAGTCGGCGTAGGGCGCGACGGCGTGCTGGCTGACGTCGAGCCCCAGGATCTCCAGCTCGGCCCGCATCCGCTCGTCGGTGGTCATCTCGGGCAGCCCGGTGACCGGCTCCCCCGCCCCCGGCTCGTCGCCGAGCTCGAGGGTCAGCTGGACCGAGTCGGCCTCCCGGACCGGCCGGGCCGCTTGCGACTGGGCCGCCGCCCGCACGGCCGGGTCGGAGCTCGTGCGCCGGGCGGCTTCCTGCGCGGTCTGCTCGGGTCGCACCATCGCCGAGACCCGCCGCGCCGCCAGGCCCCGGCCCCGCGAGGTGCGGTCGAGCATCCGGGTGTGCCGGTCGAGCTCGGCGACCTGGAGCAGCAGGTCGCGGCGCGTCAGCCGGCCCCGCGGTCGGACCTCGTGCTCGCCGCTCGCGATGCGGTAGAGGTCGTCGAAGGCACCGGCCAGCACGAGCCGCTCCAGCACCGGTCGGGAGACCCGGGCCCGGGCGTGTAAGTCGCTGAGCGACGCGTAGGGGGTCGTGCAGTCCGCGCCGGTGCCGCCGCGGGCGGTGACGATGCGCGACACCTCGGCCTCGCTGATGCCCTTGAGCTCGGCGAGGGCGAGCCGGATCGCGTAACCGTCCCCGAGGCGCTCGACGACGTACGACGCCTCGGAGGCGTTGACGTCGAGGCCCAGCACCCCGACCCCGAACTGGCGAGCGTCCTCGAGGATCAGCCGCTTGGGATACATGCCCGGGTCGTGGGTGAGCACCCCGGACAGGAAGTGCGCCGGCCAGTGGGCCTTGAGCCACGCCGACTGGTAGGTGGGCAGCGCGAAGGCCGCCGCGTGGGCCTTGCAGAAGCCGAACGACGCGAACGCCGCGACGACCTTCCACATGCGGGTCACCAGCGCGAGGTCGTAGCCGCGGGCCAGGGCGCGTGGGAAGAACCACACCTCGGTCTCGGCCATCCCCTCGACGTCGCCGAGCGCGCGCCGCTTCTCGTCGGCCTCGGCGTAGGAGACCCCGGCGAACCGGGCGATGATCTCGATGACCTGCTCGTGGAAGACCACCACCCCCTGGGTCTGCTCCAGGATCGGGCGCAGGTCCTCGTGGATGTAGCGGACGGTCTTCCAGCCCTGCTTGGCCTCGAGGTAGGGCGTGATCATGTCGCTCTTGACCGGTCCCGGCCGGAAGAGCGAGATGTCGGTGATGATGTCGCTGAAGGACTCGATGCCCGACTTGCCCACCAGCTCGCGCTGGCCCGGGGACTCGATCTGGAAGACGCCGAGGGTGCGCGCCGAGCTGATCATCGTGTAGGTCCTGTCGTCGTCGAAGGGCACCTGCACCTCGTCGTCGAGGTCGACCTCGACCCCGTCGACGCGGGAGATCTCGGACACCGCGTGCGCCATCGCCGACTGCATGCGGATGCCGAGCACGTCGAGCTTGAGCAGCCCCAGCGCCTCCACGTCGTCCTTGTCGAACTGGCTGATCGGGAAGCCGGCGTACGACGCCTCGACCGGCGTGCGGGAGAGCAGGGTGTCGTCGGAGAGCAGCACCCCGCACGGGTGGACGGCGATGTGCCGGGGCAGTCCGTCCAGGCGCTCGACCAGCCGGAACATCAGGTCGAGGCGCTCGCTGGCCAGGCCACTGGCCCGCAGCTCGGGGAGGTCGCGCATCGCGGTGCGGGCGTCGCGCGCCCGGATGTGCGGGAACGCCTTGGCGATCGCGTCGACCTCGCCGGGCGGCATGCCCAGCGCGGCGCCGACGTCGCGGACCGCGTGCCGGACGCGGTAGGTGTCCATCATCGAGACGCACACGCAGCGGTCGCCGCCGTAGCGGGCGAGGATCGCCTCGTAGACCTCGAGGCGGCGGGCGGACTCCACGTCGATGTCGATGTCGGGAAGCGAGGCGCGCAGCGGTGACAGGAAGCGCTCCATCAGCAGTCCGTGACGGATCGGGTCGACCCCGGAGACGCCGAGGAGATAGTTGACCAGGCTGCCCGCCCCCGAGCCGCGCGCGGCCCGGCGCACCCCCATCTCGCCGATCAGGTCAGTGATGTCGGCGACGGTGAGGAAGTAGGAGGCGTAGCCCAGCCCGCGGATCAGCTCGAGCTCGTCGTCGAGCCGCTTCCAGATGCGCTGCCGGGGCGCCTGGCCGTAGCGGTGGCCGATGCCGGCCTCGCACCGGGCGCGCAGCGCCGCGTGCGCCGACTCCCCCGGCTCCCCCGCCCGGTCGAACTCGGGGAAGTGCACCTCGCCCAGCCCGAGGTCACCGCGCGGGTCGAGGGCGCACCGGTCCGCGACGGCCCGGGTGCGGGCGAGCAGCCGGCGGGCCTCGGTGTCGCTGTCGTGGGCCAGCCCGGCAAGCCGGCACACCTCCTCGGCCACCTCGTGCATCTGCTTGCCGGACTTGAGGAAGCCCTCGGCGTTGGCCCGGTCGACGTGGCGGCGGTCGAGCGCCACCAGCCGGCGGGCGGCGTCGAGCACGTCGACGGTCGGGGCGTCGAGGCGGTCGGCGTAGCGGACCGCGTTGGTGAGGACGGTGCCCAGGCCGGCCCGGCGGGCGACACCGGCCATCCGGGCGGCGTGCGGCGAGGTGCCCGGCCCCCACCCTCCCCCGGCGCTGCCCCCGCCGGGGAGCCGGTGGGACACCAGCTCGACGACGAGGTTGTCGCGGGGCACCACCTCGCGCCACGGCGCCAGCGCCGCCAGGGCGAGGTCGTCGCGGCGCCGGACCGCGGCGACCCCGAGCTCGGAGGTCGGACCGAGCAGGACCATGACGTCACCGTTGCCGAGGTGCGGGGCGAGCAGGTCGAGGGTGGCCACCGGCCGGCCCCGCTCCCCGTGGAGGTGGGTCTCGGAGACCATCCGGCAGATCGCCGCCCAACCGGCCCTGCCGCCGGCCAGGAACGTCACCCGGGGCAGGCCCCCGCGGTGGGCCGGCAGGTCACGGTGCGCGCCCCCGCGCACCGGGGCCCGCCCTGCACCGGCCGGGCCGGCGGGGGCGCCTGGCGCTCCGGGAGCGGCGGACGCACCGGGACCGACGGGCGCGACGGCCAGGTCGACGCCGAGGATCGGCCGGATGCCGGCCTGTTGGCAGGCCTGGGCGAACTTGACCGCACCGTAGGTGCCGTCGCGGTCGGTGAGGGCGAGCGCGTCCATCTCGTGCTCCACGGCGCGCTCGACGAGGACGTGCGGGTTGGAGGCGCCGTACTGCAGGGAGTAGCCCGAGGCCACGTGGAGATGGACGAACGGGTCAGGCGACACCGCTCTGGCCGGTCGTGTGGCTCACGGCTGCCGGGGCATGGGGCACCAGCCCGAGCGCCTGCTCGACCACGGCCAGGAACCGGTCGGAGTCGCGGACCAGGTCGTCGGCCTCACGCTCGGTGACCGCCCGGGTCGACCCGGCCTCGGCCGCCGCGCGCTTGCTCGCGCCGGCGGCGAAGAACCGCGCCCACTCCTCCATCTCGGGGGCCACCTCGGCCAGCAGGACCCAGGCGTTCTTCTGGCGGCGGGCGCGGGGCGCGGGGTGGGCACGCGCGGCCAGCAGGGCGGCGGCCGACCGCAGGGCCGCCACGTGCGCACAGGCGTAGCGGGTGGGCACGTCGCGCGCCGAGATCGCCTCCTGGAGGGACTCCGCCGCACGGGCGAGGTAGGAGTGGGTGGTCGCCGGCAGCAGGTGCGGGTTGAGGGGTCGGGTCGTCGTGGTCGTCATCTCGTCCTCCTCCTCAGTCCGCACAGCCGACGAGCTGCCAGCTGCCGTCGGTCCACGAGAAGGACAGGTCGAAGACCCCGGACCGCTCGGAGCCCGTCGCGCCGGAGCCACGGCCCGCCTCGACGCGCCACAGCTCGCGCTCGACGAGCAGGTCGGTGCCGCTCGAGCCGGCGGTCAGGGTGTCGCCGGCGTCGTCCGAGCCGATCACGGCCCGGGCACCGGTGGACTGCCACCACGGGGCCGTCTCCACCCAGTGGGCCAGCACCGAGCGGACCTTCCACAGGCGTCCGTGCCAGAGGAACTGGTCGGGTCCCTCGGTCTCTCCCCGTCGCACCTCGACGGGGTCGTGGTACAGCCTCATGCGTGCCTCCTCACCGCTCGTCGACCCCGCCACCGGCCTCGGTGGCGATGGGGGTCGAGGTCACCGCCACCGAGGCCGCGTCCGAACAGATGTTCGAACAAGGCCAAAGGTACACGCCCCCACCGACAGCGGGTCAAGAGGCGGACGGAGGAGCTGGGGAAAACCTCAGTGCGCGCGCAGGTAGGCGCTGGTGTCCTTGCGCCAGAGGAAGAACACCAGCGCGGCGTACAGGACCATCGAGACCGCGGAGAGGACCTCCAGCAGCACCGGCAGGTGGTTGAGCAGGCCGAGCGCGGCGACGAGCACCCCGAAGACCGCCATCAGCGTCAGCACCAGCCGTGACCAGCCGTGCCCGTCGACGAGGAACGCCGCGAGCACCACCGCGAGCAGCAGGAACACCACGAACGAGACCACCGCCAGCGGCACGAACTTCGGCACGATCGCGCTGTCCCGCAACGCCTCGATGCCACCGGAGGCCAGGATCTCCTGGGCGGACGGGTTGCCCTTGGCCCACGAGAGGATCACCTCGTCGCGCTGCACCCACGTGAGCAGCGCGGTGGCGGCGCTGAGGAGCACGATGGCGACGAGCACGCGCAGGGCGTGGGCGACGGAAGCGGGCACCTGGCGACGCATCAAGACATTTCCCCTCAGGAGTCGAACGGGTGGCTAGGCTCCCCGGCATGGCGAGCGAGCATCCGTCGGTCATCAATTTTCGAGACGAGCTGACCCGGCGCGGCGGCACCGGTGACGTGGTCATCCTGCCCGATGCCGTGCACACCGCCGCACTCGCCGCGGCCGCGCTCGGCTGCGAGGTCGGCGCGATCGCCAACAGCCTGCTCTTCGACGCGGGCGGCGTCCCCGTCCTCATCCTCACCTCGGGCGCGCACCGCGTCGACGTGGCCAAGGCCGCCGACGCCGTCGGCGTACCCGCCCTGGACCGGGCCGCTCCCGACTTCGTCCGCCGCCACACGGGTCAGGTCATCGGCGGGGTCTCGCCCTTCGACCACCCGACACCCGTGGGCACCTGGATCGACACCGACCTGCGCCGGTACGACGTCGTGTGGGCCGCCGCGGGCCACCCCGCCGCTGTCTTCTCCACGACCTTCGACGAGCTCGTCTCCCTGACCGGGGCCACCGAGATCGAGGTCGCGTGATGGAGTCCCTCTCCCTCGCCTTCACCGGCGGCTGGGCCAGCGGCATCAACGCCTACCTGGTCGTGCTGGTGCTGGGGATCACCGACCGGGTCAACGACGTGGCCGAGATCCCCGACGTGCTGGCCCGCTGGGACGTGCTGGCGGCGGCCGGCTTCATGTTCGCCATCGAGTTCGTCGCCGACAAGATCCCCTGGATCGACTCCACGTGGGACGCGATCTCCACGGCCATCAGGCCCACCGTGGGCGCCGTCATCGGTGTCCTGCTGGCCGGGGACGCCACCTCGCTCGAGACGGCCGTGCTCGGCGTCGTCGGCGGCGGCACCGCGCTCCTCTCGCACCTGGTGAAGGCCGGCGGGCGGCTGGCCGTCAACGGCTCCCCCGAGCCCGTGTCCAACACCGTGGCCAGCGTGACCGAGGACGTCACCGTGCTCGGGGTCGTGTGGCTCGCCGTCGAGCACCCGCAGCTGGCCGCGGCGATCGCCGCACTGCTCCTCGCGGGCGGGCTGGTGATGCTGGTGGTCCTCGCCCGCTTCGTGCGGCGGGGCTGGCGCAGGTGGAAGGGTCGCGAGCCGGTCGGCCAGCACTAGGCCGCGGGACCGCCCTGCCCAGGCCCTAGGGTGCTCGCCATGGCGCGCGTGGTGGTGGTCGGTGGGGGGTTCGGCGGGCTCGCCTCGGCCGCCCGGCTTGCCAAGCTGGGGCACGCGGTCACCCTCGTCGAGCAGGCTCCGACGCTCGGGGGTGCCCTGTCGACCGTGACCCGCGACGAGGGCTTCGCCTGGGACGCCGGGCCCACCACGACCCTGCTCCCCGCGGTGGTCCGTGACCTGTTCCGCAAGACCGGCCGCCCCCTCGAGCGGGAGCCGGGCGACGTCGACCTGGTTGCCCGCGACCTCGTGCGCGAGCACCGCTTCGAGGACGGGTCCGCGCTGCGGCTGCCGGGGGGCTCGCGAGCAGCACAGCTCGCCGCCTTCGACGCACTCGGCCCGGGACTCGGGGAGCAGTGGGTCGGCTACGTCGCGTCGCACTCCGACACGTGGGACCTGCTGCGTCGCGACTACCTCGAGCGACCGTGGGACCCGACGCTCGCGCCACGGGCGCTCACGGACCTGCTGACCAGCCGCGAGGTGCTGCACCGGCGGCTTCGCAGGACCTTCCGCGACGACCGCCTGCGCCTCGTCGCCGGCCACCCCTTCGTCGCCGACGGCCACGACCTGCGCAACGTCCCCGCCTGGCAGGGGGTGGTGTCGTACGTCGAGCAGCGGTTCGGCGCGTGGACGGTCCCGGGCGGCATCGCCGCGCTCGGGACGGTGCTGGCCGACCGGCTGGGGACCCGCGGTGTCACCGTCCTGACCGGCACGACCGCCCACGACGTGGTCCTGCGCGGGGGCCGGGTGGCGGCGGTCGCCACCTCGGCCGGCGAGATCGACACCGACCTGGTGGTCTGCGCGATCGACCCGAGGCGGCTGCCGGCCCTGGCCCGGCACGTCGAGCGCACCATGCCCGCGATCCCGCCGGTCGTGTGCCACGTCGGCCTCTCCGACGCCCACTCCCTGCCGGACCTGCCGCACGAGGTCGTGCTCCACGGCGACCCGATGCTCGTCGTCCGCACCGGCGGCCGGGCCCCGGACGGCGCGGCGGCGTGGACCGTCCTGGGCCGCGGCCGGCTCGCCGAGGACGTCCTCGACGCCCTGGCCCGGCACCGGATCGACCTCCGCGACCGCGTCGTCGTACGCGTGGACCGCTCGCCGCGCGACCTCGTCGACGCGTGGGGCGGCTCGCCGCTCGGCGTGCTGTGGCAGGGGCGTGCCACGACCCGCAGGCGCCTCGGTCCCACCACGCCCATCCCGGGTGTGTACGCCGCCGGGGCGCACGCGACGCCCGGCTCGGGGCTGCCGTTCGTCGGGCTGTCGGCCGCCCTGGTCGCCCAGGCGATCGGCCCGGCGGACCGGTCCGACCAGGGTCGGCCCTGACTCAGGCGAGCAACCAGGTGACGGTCACGGCACCGTGGACCGAGGTCTCACCGGGCTCGAGCCGGGCCGTGGCCTCGGCCGCCCTGAGGGCCAGCGGCGGCGGCCCACCCGGTCCCTGCGACCCACCCTCGGCGATGGCCACCACCTCCCCCAGCGACGCCCCGGCCAGGGCGGCGAGGTGGACCGCGTGCGCCCGGGCGTCGTCCCACGCCGCCTCGGCAGCCGTCGCGCGAGCGGCGGAGGTGTCACCCACGTCCAGCGAGACGCCGTCGACCACGAGGGCGTCGCCGACGGCCTCGGCCAGCTCGGACAGCAGCTCGCCCGCCTCCTCGACGGACTCGCAGCGGACGGCCAGCGAGTGGCGCGCCTCGAAGCCCCCGGCCCTGCCCTCGTGGTCGTGCCACGGCCACACGCTCAGTCCCGTCGACCCGGGCACCAGGTCGCGTGCGCGGGCGACCTCGACCACGCGGTCGGACGACGTCGACACCCCGGACAGCGCCTCGGCCACGCCGGCTGCGCGACACGCCGTCGCGACGCGCACCACGGCCGAGTCGGGCACCACGGTGGCGGTGCCGTGGCCGGTCACGGTGACGGTGCGGGAGGGGTCCATGCGTGCACCGTAGCGATCCCCTGCCCGGGCGGGACGGGAATCAGACGCTGATGCGCAGGGCGGAGAAGATCTCCCGCGTCGCCCGGGACCGGTTGAGCGTGTAGAAGTGCAGCCCCGGGGCGCCGGCGTCCAGCAGGGCCTCGCACAGCTCGGCGGCCATCGCGATCCCCTCGGCTCGCAGGCCGGCCGGGTCGTGCTCGTACGGCGTGAGCCGCGCGCGCACCGCGTCGGGCACCGGGTGGCCCGAGAGCTCGGCCATCCGGGAGACCTGGCGCAGGTTGAGGATCGGCATGATCCCGGGCAGCAGCGGGATGTCGACCCCGACCGCGGCCGAGCGCTCGAGCAGGCCGGCGTAGTCGTCGGCCGAGAACACCATGTCGGTGATGGCGAACTCGGCACCCGCCTGCTGCTTGGCCAGCAGCACCCGGGCGTCCTCCTCGAGGGACGCGGCCGAGGGGTGGCCCAGCGAGAACGCCGCGACCGCGACGGCGAAGTCGCCGCGCCGGCTGGCCAGCTCGACGAGCTCGCTGGCGTAGGACAGGCCACCCTCCGTGGGCGTCCAGTCGGCCCGCGGACCGTCCTCCGGGTCGCCGCGCAGGGCGAGCACGTTGGCGACACCGGCCTCGGCGTAGCTGTCGAGGATCGCCTCGAGCTCGTCGCGGGTGTGGCCCACGCAGGTGAGGTGGCCGACGGGCACCAGGGAGGTCTCGCGGGCGATCCGGCCGGTGATCCGCACGGTCGTGTCACGCGAGCTGCCGCCCGCGCCGTACGTCACGGAGACGAACGTCGGGTCGTAGGGCTCGAGCTCGGTGATGGCCCGCCAGAGCTGCTCCTCGCCCTCGGCGTCCTTGGGCGGGAAGAACTCGAACGAGAACGAGCGCTCGCCGTCCTCGATGCGCTGGCGCATGCTCCGTCCGCGTCCCTGGATCATGCCCCCAGCCTAGGTTTGCGGCGGGTGCGGGACCGCATCCGTCCACTGGTTAGGCTCCCGGAGTGACCAGCCCGGTGAGCATGCAGTGGGACCCCGCCGACTTCCGCGAGCGGATCCAGAAGGTGCTCGACGCCTTCCTCGACGAGCAGGCCGCCCGCCTCGCGCCCCTCGGGGAGGACGCGTCCCGGCTCATCGCCGAGGCCCGCACCAGCGTCCGCGGCGGCAAGCGCTTCCGGGCGGCGTTCTGCTACTGGGGCTACCGCGCGATCCGGCCCGAGGTGCCCGACGAGGAGGCGCTCGCCCGCGCCTGCGCGGCCCTCGAGCTGCTGCACGCCAGCGCCCTGGTCCACGACGACTACATGGACGCCTCCGACACCCGGCGGGGCCGGCCGGCGGCCCACCGGGCGTTCGAGGCCGAGCACCGAGCCGCCGGCTGGCGCGGTCGTCCCGATCAGTACGGCGCGGCCGCGGCGATCCTGCTCGGCGACCTGCTGCTGGGCTGGGCCGAGGAGCTGCTGCGCCGCTGCGGGCTGCCCGTCGCGTCCGTCGTACCCGCGCTCGAGGTCTTCGACCTGTGCCGCACGGAGGTGATCGCCGGTCAGTTCCTCGACGTGTCCGTGCAGGCCCGGGCACATGCCGACGTCGACACGGCGATGACCGTGCTGCGCTACAAGTCCGCCAAGTACTCCATCGAGCGGCCGCTGCACGTGGGAGCGGCCCTGGCCGGGGCCACGCCCGACCAGCTCGAGGACCTGAGCCGCTTCGGCCTGCCTCTCGGCGAGGCCTTCCAGCTGCGCGACGACCTGCTCGGGGTGTACGGCGACCCGGCGACGACGGGCAAGCCCGCGGGCGACGATCTCGTCGAGGGCAAGCGCACCGTGCTCGTCGCCCTGGCGCTCGACGGCACCGACCGCGAGGCCGCCCGCCGCCTCGACGCCGCGCTCGGCACCAGCCTCGACGAGGCCGCGGTGGCCGACCTGCGCGACATCATCGACCGCTCGGGTGCGCACGCCCAGGTCGAGGAGGTGATCGGGGCCCTCGCCGAGCGCGCGGTCGCGGCCCTCGACACCCCGACCGTCGACGACGCGGCGCGCGGCGTGCTGCGCGACCTGGCTGCCGCCGCGACGCAGCGCACGGTCTGACGCGGGCGCACGGTCCGGGGCTGGCCTTCAGTCCAGGCTGGGCAGGCCGACCACCTCGGGGCCCTCACCGCGCAGGAGCACGGCGAACGGCACGCCCCGGTCGGCGTTGACCCGCGACCCGAGCACGCTCAGGGCGATGCTGAAGGCCTTCTCGTCGTCGCGGGCCAGCGTGGCCCAGCCGTCCCACAGCAGCACCACGCCCTCGGTCCCGTCACCGATGTCGTGGAGGCAGTCGGCCAGGGCGTCGAAGTTCTGGCCGTACCAGTCGGGGAAGCCGAGCGCGTCGCCCACCCCGGCGAGGAAGTCGGCCTTGCCGCCCTCCACCCAGCCGTCGACGTGGCCGAAGCCCCAGCCCGCGTGCTCGACCCCGTGCCGCACGTCCTCGACGTCGAAGGCGCCGTGCCACAGGTAGATGCCGGGGTCGACCCGGCCGGACAGCAGTGCGGCGAGACCGCTCATCGGGCGATCCTCTCGAAGGAGCGGTAGTGGTCCTCGGTCCAGTAGAGCTCGCCCTCGTCGCCGGCCACGATGCGCCGGGCGCCGCGGTCCTGGGAGCCCGGGGTGGGGACGGTGTACTCGGCGTAGTAGCCCATCTGCTCGTCGGGCAGGAGGTCCTCCCGGTTGCCGAACGTGCCGCCGTCCTCGTCCTCCGGGAACGGACCGCCGGCGTCGATCAGCTCCACCGTCTCCGCCGCCTCGGGCGGGAGCTGGGCGAGCAGCACGAACGGCAGCCCGCTCACTGGGTCGGTGCCGGGCTGCTGGCTGGGCTCGGTGACCGGGGTGTTGGTCTCGGTGAAGTCGTGCGTCGGGGAGTCGCTGCGCGACGGGGACGGCGTCCCGGTCGGCGACGGCGTCTGGGACGAAGCGCCGGGGTCGGCCTGGCTGCCGGGGGTGCTGCCGTCGCCCTGGGTCCACCACACGACGGCGGCCATCACCAGCGCGAGCAGCAGTCCGACGATGCTCCGCTGGGGTGTCCGCACGAGAAGTCAGGCTAGTCGGTCAGTAGCCCAGGACCTGGGCACGCCGCTTGACCTCGGAGCCGCGGTTCTCGCGCAGCGCGTCGATCGGGCGGCCCGGCAGGTCGTCGTCGGTGAAGATCCAGGCGATGCACTCGCGGTCGTCGAAGTGGCGGTCGTGGAGCAGGGTCAGCAGGCCGGGCAGGCCCTTGACCACGAGCCCGTCCTGGATGAAGTCCGCCGGCACCCGCGGCCCGGCCCCGGGCTTCGGGACGGCCCCGGCGAGCTCGTGGTCCTTGATCATGGTGCGCACCTTGGCGGGGGTGACGCCGAGGGCCTCCGCGGCCTGGTCCCAGGTGAACCAGTCGTGGACGAGGGTGTCGAGGTCGGCCTCGGACAGGGGTACGTCGCTCATGGGACGCAGTTTTCCACGCACAGGCTCCCCGAGCCGATTCACGCCGTCCCCCGCATCCCGCGCCGACACGCCCGGGGCGGCCGCAACTGGTCTGGACCGGTCGACCTGCGTACCGTCGAGCGCTCGTCGCGACGCCTTCCCCTCGGTCTCCCCGTGAGTCCGGGCGTCGCCACGAGGACGAGGAGAACCCACGTGCGACCACCCCTGCCCGGTGCCCGGGTGCGCCGCGTCATCAGCGCCGCCGCTGCGCCCACCGCCCTCGCGGTCGCCCTGGCGCTGACCCCCGTCACCCCCGCGGCCGCCGACCACGAGCGCCTCCCGCAGGGACGCGACCTGCGGACCTACACCGTCAAGGCCGGGGACACCGTGACCGGCCTCGCAGTGCGCTTCCACGCCTGGACCGCGGAGCTGATCTCCCACAACCACCTCGACTCCTCCGGGAGCCTGCGCGTCGGCCAGCGGATCGAGATCCCGGTGGTCACCAAGGCCCGGGACAAGGACCGTGGCAAGGACAAGGACAAGAACAAGGACGAGGGCGGACAGGGCGCCGGCTCGACCTCCTCGTCGGCCGGTCACCCCTCGCGCGACCGGGTGCGGCGCACGATCACCCGGGCCGCCAACCACCGCGGCGTCGACCCGCAGCTCGCGCTGGCCATCGCCTGGCAGGAGTCGGGGTGGCAGATGCACCACGTGTCCAGCGCCGGGGCGATCGGCGCGATGCAGGTCCTCCCCGGCACCGCACGGTGGATGGAGTACTACGCCGGCCGCGACCTGCGCCTGCGGGTCCTCAAGGACAACGCCACCGCAGGCGTGCTGCTCCTCGGCGTCCTCGACGACCACACCCGCTCGCGCCGGCACATGATCGGCGCCTACTACCAGGGCCTCGGCGCCCTCCGGGAGCACGGCCTGTACGACGAGACCAAGGCCTACGTCGCCAACGTGCTGGCCATCCGCGAGCGCCTCGAGGCCGGGCGCCCGCCGGCCTGAGCGGCGTACCGGAGCAGGCTGCGCCACGCCGGGACCGGGCTCGGGGCCCGGGTACGGCCACCTGATTCGTACGATGGGGCCACCGGATCCTTCCCCGTCCGGCGATGGAGGTCGAGCTGTGGAGCCGAGAGTCGAGCCCCGCGACGAGCCGACCGGGCCCTCCCGCGGCCCGGCGCGCGGTGCTGAAGCGCGGCGCGGTGCTGCCGACGCGCTCGTCGGTCGCCTCCTCGACGGCCGCTACCGCATCGGCGGTCGCATCGCCCGCGGCGGCATGGCCAGTGTCTACGAGGCCACCGACATCCGCCTGGACCGCACCGTCGCCGTCAAGGTGATGCACCCCGGCCTCGGCGACGACGACGACTTCGCCCAGCGCTTCGTGCGCGAGGCCCGCGCGGCCGCCCGGCTCAACCACCCCCACGTGGTGGGTGTCTACGACCAGGGCGACGACGACGGCACGGTCTTCCTCGCCATGGAGTACGTCCCCGGGCACACCCTGCGCGACGTCATCCGCAAGGAGTCGCCGATGGGCCCGGTCCGGGCGCTCGCGCTCCTGGAGCCGGTGGTCTCGGCGCTGGCCGCGGCCCACCGCGCCGGACTCATCCACCGCGACGTCAAGCCGGAGAACGTGCTGATCGCCGACGAGGCGCACGGCGGCGGCGTCAAGGTCGCCGACTTCGGGCTG
This sequence comes from Nocardioides terrigena, assembly GCF_003047265.1. Lineage (GTDB taxonomy): Bacteria > Actinomycetota > Actinomycetes > Propionibacteriales > Nocardioidaceae > Nocardioides > Nocardioides terrigena. The sequence goes on from NZ_PZYY01000013.1 coordinate 60,565, forward strand.
GCCAAGGCCGTCAGCGCCGACACCCAGCACACCGCCACCGGCGGCGTCCTGATCGGCACCGTGTCCTACCTCGCCCCCGAGCTCGTCGTCGACGGTCGCGCCGACGCCCGCGCCGACGTGTACGCCGCGGGCGTCGTCCTCTACGAGCTGCTCACCGGCCGCAAGCCGCACGAGGGCGAGAGCCCCATCCAGGTCGCCTACCGCCACGTCCACGAGGACGTCCCCGCGCCGTCCGCGCTGCACCCGGACCTCCCGGCGTACGTCGACGCGCTCGTCGCCCGCGCCACCAGCCGCGACCGCACCCAGCGTCCCGCCGACGCGAGCGTGCTCCTCCACCAGATCCACCGCGTCTCCCAGGCCCTGCGCGAGGGCGTCACCGACGACCCCGAGCTCACCGCCGACCTCGCGCCCGTCGCGCCGTACGTCCACGACGAGGACGAGGAGACCGGCGAGGACACCACGCCGGAGCCCTTCGACCCGGTCGAGATGGCCAACCTCAGCGCGCGGCTCCAGCCGCCGCCCGGCGACCCGCGGGCGGAGATCGTCGACGACGGCCACACGACCGCCTTCGACCGCACGGCGGTCACCGCGGTCGCGGCACCGCCCGCGCCGCCGGTCGCCGGTCCGCCCGCCGTACGCCGCCCCAGCGCACCGGCCCCGGTGGTCACCAACGCCCGCAAGCGGTCCGTCAAGGGGCCCCTCGCGCTGCTGCTCACCGTGCTGCTCGTCGCAGCCCTCGGCGGCGGCGCCTGGTGGCTGGGCTGGGAGCGCTACACCGTCACCCCCGGGGTGCTGGGTGTCGACGCCGCGACCGCCACCGCCGAGCTCGACAAGGCCGGCCTGGACGCCGAGGAGGGCGACCCGCGCTACTCAGAGACCGTGGCCGCGGGGCTGGTGCTCGGCACCGACCCCGAGCCCGGCGACCGGGTGCTCGACGGCGGCACCGTCACGCTGGTCCTGTCACTGGGTCCCGAGCGCTACGAGGTGCCCGCCCTCGCCGGGATGACCGAGGACGAGGCCCAGGACGCACTGGCCCAGGGCAACCTCGGCTTCGGCGAGAGCACCGAGAAGTTCTCCGACACGGTGCCGGCCGGCCAGGTCCTGAGGACCCAGCCCAAGGCTGGGGAGGTCCTCAAGCCCGACGCCCCGGTCGACCTGGTCGTCAGCAAGGGCCGCCGGCCGATCGAGATCCGCGACTGGACCGGCGAGGACGCCGAGGAGGCGACCGCCGCGCTCGAGAGGCGCAAGCTGGTCGTCGAGGTCACCGGCGAGGAGTACAGCGACACCGTCGCCGAGGGCGACGTCATCTCGCAGAACCCGACCGTCGGTCCGCTCTACAAGGGCGACACCGTGCAGCTCGTCGTCTCCCAGGGACCCGAGCTCGTCGAGGTCCCCCGGGTCGTCGCGATGGGCGTCGACGCTGCCACCGAGCGGCTCGAGTCGCTGGGCTTCCAGGTCGACGTGGAGAACAGCGACAACTACATCGGCGTCGGCTTCGTGTTCAGCTCCGACCCCTCCGCCGGGACGATGGCGCCCAAGGGCTCCACGATCACGCTCTACCTCATCTGAGCCCCTACCCTCCTCACGTGACACCCGAGCTCCGCAACCCGATCGGCACGCACGTCACCGTCGGCAAGGGGCTCGTCGCGGGTGCCCTGGCGCGGGTCGACGAGGTCGGCTACGAGACCCTCCAGGTCTTCACCGGCAACCCGCGCGGCTGGGCACACTCCCCGGGCCACCCGGCGGAGGACGAGCGCTTCCGCGAGGAGTGCGCGCGACGCGGTCTGCGCACCTTCATCCACGCTCCGTACCTCGTCAACCTCGGCTCCCCCACCCCGCTGACCTGGGAGCGCTCGGTGGGCGTCGTCGCGCACAACCTGCGCCGCGCCGTCGAGATCGGTGCCGAGGGCGTGGTCGTCCACACCGGGTCGTACGTCGACCCGGCCGGGTCCCGCGAGCAGTACGACGCCGCGATGCGCCGGGTGCGCGAGGGACTGCTGCCGGTGCTGGAGGCCCTGGAGGGTGACGGCGCCCCGTGGCTGCTGCTCGAGCCGACGGCCGGCCAGGGGCAGTCGCTGTGCGCCGGCGTCGACGATCTCGAGCCCTACCTCGACGCCCTCGACCACCACCCGCGCGCGGGGATCTGCCTCGACACGTGCCACGTCTTCGCGGCCGGCGCACCCCTCGACGAGCCCGGAGGGGCGACCGCGACCGTGGACCGGATCGTGGAGATCGGGGGGCCCGACCGGCTCCGCCTGATCCACGCGAACGACTCGATGGACGTCCGCGGCGCCTTCAAGGACCGGCACCAGCGCATCGGCGAGGGCCACATCGGCACCGACGCCTTCCGCGAGCTCTTCGCCCACCCGGCGACGGCGGGGGTCCCGTTCGTCCTGGAGACGCCCGGCTCGCGCGAGGTGGGCAACCCCGACCTCGAGGTGCTGCGCTGGCTGCGGGCGGAGGCGGCGGCGTGAGCGAGCGGCGTACCTCCCTGCTGGCCACCCTGGCCCTCCTCGCCATGACCGCGGCATGGGGATCCACCTTCTTCCTCATCAAGGACCTGCTCGACCGGGTGCCCACGCTGGACTTCCTCGCCGTGCGGTTCGCGATCGCGAGCGTGGCGATGCTCCTCGTCGCCCCGCGCGCCGTCGCGCGGCTCTCACCGGTGGTGCGCCGGCACGCCATCGTCCTGGGCCTGCTGTACGGGGTCGCGCAGATCCTCCAGACCGCCGGGCTCGCGCACACCGCGGCCAGCGTCAGCGGCTTCATCACCGGCATGTACGTCGTGCTGACGCCGGTCTTCGCGGCCCTGATCCTGCACACCCGGATCACCGCCGCCACGTGGGCCGCGGTGGCACTGGCGACCGCGGGACTGGGCGTGCTGACGCTGAGCGGCTTCAGCCTCGGGTACGGCGAGGCGATCACGCTGGTGTCGGCGGTGCTCTACGCACTGCACATCGTCGGGCTCGGCGCGTGGTCGACGCCGCGCGACGCCGTCGGCATGTCGATCCTGCAGATCATGGTCATCACGGTCGTGTGCTTCGTGGCCACCGTGCCCGACGGGATCGTGCTGCCGTCCACCGGCCGGGACTGGCTCTCGGTCGTCTACATGGCGCTCATCGCGGGAGCGCTCGCCATGCTCGGGCAGACCTGGGCACAGGCGCACCTGCCACCGACGCGGACCGCGATCATCATGAGCATGGAGCCCGTCTTCGCTGCGTCCTTCGCCGTGTGGCTCGGTGGGGAGGGCGTCACCCCCCGGCTCGTCGTCGGCGGCCTGATGGTGCTGACCGCGATGCTCGTGGTGGAGCTCGTGCCGAGGCGCAAGGTCGAGGCCGAGGTCTCGCACATCGCCGTCTGACCGGCAGAGCCCGGGCGCCGTGAGGGCCCACCCCCTAGGATTTCGCCCATGAGCACCTGTGCACGGTGCGGCCATGAGCTCGGGGTGGGCCGCTTCTGCACCAACTGCGGGCACCCGATCGGCCAGCCCGTCCCCGAGTCCGAGGTGCTCCCCCGCCTCGACGACGCGTCGTACGCCGCCTCCTCCGCCGATCCGGCGCGTCCCGGACGCCCGTCGTGGCTGATCCCGGTGATCGGCGCGGTCCTGGCGCTGGTGCTCGTCGTCGTCCTCGTGGCCTGGCTCGGCGGCGACGACGACGAGCCCACCGGGGCCTCCTCCGGGTCCCCCACCAGCGCCCCCTCCGAGCCGGTTGACCCGGGTCCGGCCCCGCGACCGACCAACGTCGCCGCCACGACCCGCATCGAGGCGCCCGCACCAGCGCCGGCCACCACCGACCTCGACGGCAGCCTGGTCGGCTACGCCGCCGAGCAGATGGTCGACGGCGTTCCGCAGACCGCCTGGCGCACCGGCGGGGACGTGTCCGGTGCCACGATCCTCTTCACGCTGCGCCGCCCGACGACGCTGACCCGTGTCGGGTTGGTCAACGGCTACAGCAAGCAGGTGCCCAACGGGTCCGCCGTCCTCGACTGGTATCCCCTCAACCGACGGATCACCGCCGTCGAGTGGGTCTTCGACGACGGCACCACGGTGGGCCAGGACCTGCGCGAGGTACGCCGCATGCAGGGGGTCCGGATCGACCCGGTGACCACCCGCACGGTCCAGCTGCGGATCCTCGGCGTCACCGACCCCGGGGCGGGCCCGCTGGGCCGCGACTACACCGCGATCAGCGAGGTCGTGCTCTCCGGCACCCGCGCCTGAGGCCCGAGGAGGCGCAACGGCCGGACCCCGATCGGGGCCCGGCCGCGCGTCGTACGACTCGGGTCACTTCACCTCGGACCGCATCACCAGGGCCAGGCCCACGGCGAGCGGGGCGACGAGCCAGATGAGGCCGCTGGTGCCGAGCTGCGCCCAGTACTCCCCCGTCATCGTCTGGTCGAAGAGCCGACTGGTGGCCATGTTGAAGTCGACCCACGGCTGGATGTCGGCGAACCACGACTGGAGGCCGGCGAGCAGCATCAGCAGGCCGGGCAGGACCAGCGAGTAGACGAAGTACGTCACGATCGCGGCGGCCGAGCTGCGCAGCAGCACGCCGAGCATGAAGCCGATGGTCATGCCGAGCACCTGCGCCAGCACGATCTGGGAGAACTCGGTGACGGAGATGTTCCAGTCCGTCGGCACACCGACGATGGCGGAGCCGAGGATGTTGCCGAGGGCGCCGATTCCCAGCGCCACGAACATCGACACCACGCCCACCAGGACCGCGGCGATCCCCTTGGCGGCGATGGTGCGACCGCGGCGCGGGATCATCGTGTACGTCGTGAGGCCGGTGCGCTGGGTGTACTCGCCGGTGACGGACAGGATCGCGATCATCGGCAGGATCACCGACATCGGCACCCCGATCGCGCTGCCGAAGAGCTCGAAGTCGATGTCGGCGTCCGGGGCGAAGAGGATCGCCGCGCCGGTCGCGAGGACCGACAGGATGGCGATGCTCATCAGCATCCAGAAGCCGGCGCGGGTGTCGAACATCTTGCGCAGCTCGACCCCCACGATCCGGCCCATGCCGATCGGCGGGACGACCTTGCGCTCGCGCGCGGTCGCCGTGGTGGGGAGGGTCGTGGGCTGCACGGTCGTGGCGGTCATGCCGCTGCTCCTTCTCGCTGGGTGTCGGACGTGAGCTCGAGGAACATGTCCTCCAGGCCGGCGCCGTCGCCGGACCTCAGCTCGGTGAGGGGGACGCCCGCGCCGAGGGCGACGCGACCGACCAGGTCGGGCGTGGCGTCGGTGCGCAGGCCGCCGTCGACGGCGCTGCACGAGACGCCCGCGGCGGCCAGGGCCCGGCCGAGCACCTCGGCGTCGGGGGTGCGGACGAGGGTGCCGGCGCCGGCGAGCAGCTCGGCCTTGGTGCCCTGGGCGACGATCCGCCCGTGGCCGATCACCACGATGTCGTCGGCGATCACCTCGATCTCGTGGAGGAGGTGCGACGACAGCAGCACGGTGCCGCCCCGCTGCGCGAAGTCGCGCAGCAGGTCGCGCATCCAGCGGATGCCCGCCGGGTCGAGGCCGTTGGCCGGCTCGTCCAGGATGAGCACCCGCGGGTCGCCGATGAGGGCGGCGGCGATGCCGAGCCGCTGCCGCATGCCGAGGGAGTAGTTGCGAACACGGCGGCCCGCCTCCTGCGGCGTGAGGCTCACCAGGTCGAGCATCTCGTCGACACGACCCTTCGGCAGCCCCATGGTGCGCTGGGCGATGGTGAGGATCTCGCGGCCGGTGCGTCCCGCGTGCTGGGCGGACGCATCGAGGAGGACGCCGACCTCGTGGCCGGGGTTGGTCAGGTCGACGAAGCGGGCACCGTCGATGAGGGCGGAGCCGGAGGTGGCCGGCGTGAGGCCGACCATGATCCGCATGGTGGTGGACTTGCCGGCGCCGTTGGGGCCGAGGAAGCCGGTGACCCGGCCGGGCCGGGCGGTGAAGGTGACGTCGTCGACGGCCGTGAAGCCGCCGTACTTCCGGGTGAGTGACTCGACTGTGATCATGGGCCCCACGCTCTCCCGGGGCGGGCACCGCGCACATCGGGGACAACGCTGGGAACGACCACGGCCGCACCCTGAGGTCGTCTCGGGGTCGCCCCCGAGCCGGACCTAGGCTGGTGGCGTGCCGCGCACCGTCATCACCGCCATCACCGAGCCCGCCCAGGTCGCAGCGGCGGTGGAGGTCTGGGCCGCGGCCCGCGAGGCCGTGGGAGGCCGACCGACCCCCGCTCGACGGGCGCGGGTGGAGGCCAAGGTCCGCGACAGCGGCCTCGCCATGCTGGCGACGTACGGCGACAAGCCGGCCGGGATGGTCGTGGCCGAGCCGTACGCCGAGGGCGGGGTCGTCGACCCGACGTGCGGGCACGTGGCGATGGTGTTCGTGGAGCCGGGCTACTGGGGCAGCGGGATCGGGGGCGCCCTGCTGCGCGCCCTCCAGTCACCGCCCGACGGCACCGCCTGGACGAGGCTGAGCGTCTGGACCCGCGCCACCAACCGGCGTGCGCTGCGCCTCTACGGCTCGAGCGGGTTCGTCGACACCGGCGACCGCTCCAGCCTGCACGAGGGCGAGGAGATCATCCGCCTGGAGTGGCGGCGACCCGGCTGAGCACGGCGGCGGCGCGACGCGCGTCGTCGGCGCTGATGTCGAGGTGGGTCACGAGGCGTACGGCGCGTGGTCCGACCGGCGCGACCCGCACGCCCTGCTCCGCGGCATCGGCCACGAACCTGGCCGCGTCGTCCCGCTCGACGACCACGATGTTGGTGTCCACCGTGTCGGGGTCGACCCCGCACGCCTCGGCGAGCAGCCGGGCGTGCGCGTGGTCGTCGGCCAGCCGCTCGACGTGGTGGTCGAGGGCGTGCAGTCCGGCAGCGGCGAGGATGCCGACCTGGCGCATGCCGCCGCCGAGGCGCTTGCGCCACACCCGGGCCTCCCCGATCGCGTCGCGGTCGCCGATGATGAGGGAGCCGATCGGCGCGCCCAGTCCCTTGGACAGGCAGACGGCCATCACGTCGGCGACCGCGCCGTACTCGGCGAAGGGCGTGCCGGTAGCGACGTGGGCGTTCCAGATGCGCGCGCCGTCCATGTGGATGCGGGTGTCGACGCCGTCGGCCCAGGCGCGCAGGGCGCGGAGGTCCTCGACCGGCAGGACCGCGCCGCCGGCGAAGTTGTGCGTGCACTCCACCGAGACCGCCGCGGTGGCCACGAAGAACGGGCCCATGTCGGGGGCGTGGAGGTGCTCGATCGCGGGCAGGTCGACCTGCCCGCGCGGGTGGGTCCAGGTGCGCATGGTCAGCCCGGTGATCGCGCCGTGGGCCCCGAGCTCGGCACGGGCGATGTGCGCGCTGGACTCGCAGAGCACCTCCTGGCCGACGCCCACGACACTGCGTACGGCCAGGACGTTGGCCAGCGAGCCGGTCGGGGTGAAGAGCGCCGCCTCGTGGCCGAACATCTCCGCCACCCGGTCCTCGAGCGCGTTGACCGTCGGGTCCTCGGCGTAGACGTCGTCACCGACCTCGGCGCTCGCCATCGCGGCGCGCATCGCCTCGGTCGGACGGGTCAGGGTGTCGGAGCGGAGGTCGATCATGGCCCGATCCCATCACGACCCGAGGTCAGGGACACACGAGGTACGTCGTCGGCGGACCGTTGCTCGGGTGCGGCGTCACCGTCGTCGGGGTCGGCCGGGCGCACGTCGGCGTCGGGTCGTCGGTCGGGTCGGGCTCCCCCGGTGCCCCCTCCTCCTGCGGCTGGTCGAGCGGCGTCACGTCGGGCAGCGGGGGCTCGGTGGTGCTCGTGGCCACGAGGTCGTACAGCTCCGGGATCGAGTAGCGCACCCACCCCGCGTCCTCCCCCCGGAGGAAGACACCGGCCTGCCCGATGGGGACGACCACGACGGGCTCACCGTCGGTCGGCAGCAGCGCGAGGTCGAACGCCGCGACGTCCGCCTCGTCGCCACAGTCGTCGCCGACCTCCTCGACCAGGGCCTCCACCTGGTCCTGCGTCAGGTCGAGCTCCGACTCCCACGTGCGTCCGCCGTCACGGCTGTGCTCGACCGCGACGCCGTCGTCGTGGATCCGCCAGCAACGCTCCGGATCGGTGGGGTCGCACTGCTGGAGCCCGCTCCCCTCCGCGGACGACAGCTGGACCTCGGGGCGCTCGACCGTCCGCGTCGCGTCGATCGTGTAGCTGATCGAGGAGTGCTCGCCGAGCGTCAGCCGCTGCTCGACCTGGCGGGGGCGTCCCGGGAAGTCGCCCTCGACGCGGGACGCCGAGGTGAGGGCCAGGCCCTCGGCGCAGCTGGTCGCCGCCGTGGCAAGCACCGCGACGGGCAGGACAGCCATCCCGGACGCGAGCGCCACTGCGCGGCGCCACGGCAGCGCCGGTGACCGTCGGACCTGTCGGTCGACCCACCACGCGACTCCGAGCGCCGGCAGCGCCAGGAGGTCGGTCACGTCAGGGCGGATCAGCGTGGGTACGCCGCTCAGGCTCCAGACCGCGCTGGTGGCAGCAGCGCCGGCGGCGGAGGTCTTCGCGACGACGAAGCCGACGCCGGTCAGGGCGATGGCGGTCGGCGCCGGGTGGCGCAGGCCGAGTGCCGCGAGGAGCACCGCGAGGAGCAGCGGCGCCACGACCAGGCCGGCGACGTCGCTCAGCTTGCCGGTCAGGACGCCGGGGTACGCCTGCTTCAGGACGTGGTCGTTGAGGGCCAGCACGACCAGCGCGAGGACGGACACGGGCGCGGCCAGCGCCCGGAGGGCGTGGGCCACCTCGGTCCCCCGTGCGCGCGCCATGGCGCCCAGTGTGGGTCAGGGTCCCGTCCGAGGGGCGGGAACGCCGAGATCCGCGTCGGTCAGGTCGTGCGCGCTCTGTGCCTCGTCACGCCCGTCGCTGGGGCTCGCAGGCTCACCCCAGCGGGGCTGCTCGACCTTGCTCGGTCGCGCCCGACCTTCGTTCCTCAGGTCGTGCGCGCTCGCAGCATCTCGGCGACGAGGAAGGCGAGCTCGAGGGACTGGACGCGGTTGAGCCGCGGGTCGACCACGGACTCGTAGCGGTGCGCCAGCCCGTGCTCGTCGATCTCCTCGCCGCCACCCACGATCTCGGTGACGTCGTCGCCGGTCATCTCGACCATCATCCCGCCGGGCACCGTGCCGAGGGCGCGGTGCACGTCGAAGAAGCCCTGGATCTCGTCGAGCACGTCGTCGAAGCGACGGGTCTTGTAGCCAGTGGACGCCTCGAAGGTGTTGCCATGCATCGGGTCGCTGACCCAGGCCACCTGGACGCCCTCCGCGGTGACCTTCTCGACCAGCGGCGGCAGCCCGTCGCGGACCTTGCCGGCGCCGAAGCGGGTGATGAAGGTGAGCCGGCCGGGCTCGTTCTCCGGGTTGAGGCGGGCGGCCAGCGCGAGGGCCTCGTCGGGGGTCGCGGTCGGGCCGAGCTTGCAGCCGATCGGGTTGCGGATGTGGCGGAAGTACTCCACGTGCGCGCCGTCGAGCTGCCGGGTGCGCTCACCGATCCAGACCATGTGCCCCGACACGTTGTAGGGCAGCTGGGTGCGCGAGTCGATGCGCGTCATCGCGTGCTCGTACTCCAGCAGCAGCGCCTCGTGGCTGGAGTGGAAGTCGACACGGTGGAACTCGTCCGGGTCGGCGCCGATGGCCTTCATGAAGGTCAGGGCACGCTCGATCTCGCCTGCCATCAGCTCGTAGCGCTGGGCGTAGGGCGACTCGCGGACGAAGTCGTTGTTCCAGGTGTGCACCTGGCGCAGGTCGGCGTAGCCGCCGGTCACGAAGGCTCGGACCAGGTTGAGCGTGGCAGCGGACGAGTTGTAGACGTCCACGAGCCGCTGAGGGTCCGGGATGCGCGACTCGGGCGTGAAGTCGAAGCCGTTGACGGCGTCGCCGCGGTAGGCCGGGAGGGTCACCCCGTCGCGGGTCTCCAGGTCGCTCGAGCGGGGCTTGGCGTACTGGCCGGCGAGACGGCCGAGCTTCACGACCGGGACCGACGCGGCGTACGTCAGGACGACGGCCATCTGGAGCAGGACCCGCAACTTGTTGCGGACGTTGTCGGCAGTGACGCCGTCGAAGGTCTCCGCGCAGTCGCCACCGGCGAGCAGGAACGCCTCGCCGCGGCTGACGGCCGCGATCTTGTCCTTGAGCTCGTCGCACTCCCCCGCAAACACGAGCGGCGGCACGGTCCGGAGCCGCTCGACGGCCTTGGTCACGGCCGCCTGGTCGGGGTACGTCGGCTGCTGGGCAGCGCCGATGGCGTGCAACTGCTCGAGGGTGGGGATGCTCACCCCCCAAGGGTACGGCGGCGGGGCGCCGCAGCCCGACTCGTGACCGGTGGGCGGGCCCCCGCCCACCGGCCGCCGGCGTCAGCGGGCGTCGTCCTCCATGTGCTCGATGTCGCGGAACCCGGTCTTCTTCGCGCGGACACCGCGGTTGGTGATCCAGGTGAGGGCCCACAGCACCACGCCGATGCCGACCAGGCCGAGCGCGATCTGGTACTCGAGGATGTCCCGGTCGGAGATCTGCGGGACGATCAGGAAGATGCACAGCGCGCCGGCGATCGCGGGCGTCGGTCCGGGCGAGCGGAAGAAGCCCTCGGCCGGGTCGCGCCGCAGGATCAGGCAGGCCACGTTGACCACGGCGAAGACCGCGAGCAGGAGAAGCGAGGTCGTGCCGGACAGGGCTCCGACGATCGAGGAGTCCGACTGGGTGGCGACGAACCAGATGAGGCCGAGCGCGAGCAGCGTGGAGAAGACGATGCCGACGTACGGCGCGCGGCTGTTGGGCGACACCTTGCCCAGCGACCGCGGCAGGACGTCCTGCCGGGCCAGGCCGTAGAGCAGCCGGCTGGCCATCAGCATGTTGATGAGGGCGGTGTTGGCGACCGCGAAGACCGCCAGGAACGGGAAGATGCGGTCCATCGGGAGGTCGGGGGCTCCCTTGGAGACGACCTCGAGGAGTGCACGACCCTCTGCCTCGTTGATGGTGGCCAGCTCGCTCGGGGTCAGGACGGTCACCACCGCGACGGCGACCAGCATGTAGATGATGACGGCCACGCCGAGGCCGGTGAGCATCGTGCGCGGGAAGATCTTCTGCGGTTCCTGCACCTCCTCGACCATGTTGACCGAGTCCTCGAAGCCGACCATGGCGAAGAAGGCGACCGAGGTGGCGGCCGTGACGGCCAGGAACAGGCCCTTGTCGTCGGCGCCCTCGAAGGTCGTGACCCGGCTGATGTCGCCCTCGCCCTGCGTCATGGCGTAGAAGCCGATGAGGATGACGATCGACAGCGCGGTCATCTCGACCAGGGTGAGGACCACGTTGAACTTCACCGACTCGCCCACGCCGCGCAGGTTGATCAGGGCCAGCAGGATCATGAACGCCATCGCGATCGCGGTGACGACGCCGGTGCTCGGCAGCTCGTCCATCCAGCCGTTGGCGACCAGGCCGCCGGTGAGGTTCTGGGCGAGCACGTTGGCGGACGTGGACGCGCTCGTGATGCCCGAGCAGATCACCGCGAACGCCACGAGGAACGTCACGAAGTGGATGCCGAACGCCTTGTGCGTGTAGAGCGCGGCGCCCGCGGCCTGCGGGTACTTGGTGACCAGCTCGAGGTAGGACAGCGCGGTCAGCGTCGCCACGATGAACGCGACGAGGAACGGGAGCCAGACGATGCCGCCGACGATGCCGGCCATCTGTCCGGTGACGGCGTAGACGCCGGCGCCGAGGATGTCACCGATGATGAACAGCAGCAGCAGCTTGGGGCCCATCACCCGCTTGAGATCGGGCTCTGCCCCGTTGACGTCGGGCTCGGCAGTGCGGCTGCTCATGGCCACTCCCCCTCGGAGTCGTGAGAATTTCCCTCACTCTGGACTCGCGAGGGGGTGATGGCAAGCACCCTCGCGGGCGTCGGTCAGCCGAAGAAGACCTGCGCCTCGGCGTACTCCTCGTCGCTCACGAGCTTGAGCTCGCCGGTGCCCTCGATGAGCGGCAGGCGCTCGATCTTCGTCCCGCGCAGCGCCATCATCGTGCCGAAGTCGCCGTCGGCGACGGCGTCGATGGCCTGCAGGCCGAAGCGGGTCGCGAGCCACCGGTCGAACGCCGTGGGCGTGCCACCGCGCTGGATGTGACCGAGCACGACGGCCCGGGCCTCCTTGCCGGTGCGCTGCTCGATCTCGCCGGCGAGCCGGTCGCCGATGCCGCCGAGGCGGACGTGCCCGAAGGCGTCCTTCTCGCCGCTGACCAGCGTCATGTCGCCGCCGTCGCGCGGGATCGCACCCTCGGACACGACGATGATCGGGGCGTACTTGCTCTCGAAGCGGGTCTCGACCCGGGCGCAGACGTCCTCGATGTCGAAGGGCTGCTCGGGGATGAGCACCATGCTGGCGCCACCGGCGAGGCCGGAGTGCAGGGCGATCCAGCCGGCGTGCCGGCCCATCACCTCGACGACGAGGACGCGGTGGTGCGACTCGGCGGTGGTGTGCAGCCGGTCGATCGCCTCCGTCGCGATGTTGACCGCGGTGTCGAAGCCGAACGTGAAGTCGGTGCCGGACAGGTCGTTGTCGATCGTCTTGGGCACGCCCACGACGTCGACGCCGAGGTCGGCCAGCTTGGTGGCCACGCCCAGGGTGTCCTCGCCACCGATGGCGACCAGCGCGTCGACGCCGTCGCGGTCGAGGTTGGCCTTGATCCGCTCGACGCCGCCCTCGACCTTGAAGGGGTTGGTGCGGCTGGAGCCCAGGATGGTGCCGCCGCGCGGCAGGATGCCGCGGCACTGCTGCACGCCGAGCTCCATCGTGAGTCCCTCGAGGGGGCCCTTCCAGCCGTCGCGGTAGCCCACGAACTCGAACCCGTGGCCCTTCACGCCCTTGCGGACGACCGCCCGGATGACGGCGTTGAGGCCGGGGCAGTCCCCACCTCCGGTGAGCACTCCGACGCGCATCTCTACTCCCTCATCGTTGAAATTTTGATCGATCAAACCCTAGCGACGCGACTCTCTCGTGTGAAGGGGTCACGACCCGACCGGGACACCGAGCGTCAGACGTACTCGGTCGGCACGTCGACCCCGGCGGGAGCGAGCTCGGCGACCATCTCCACGAGGTCGGCCACCGAGTCGACCACCCGGCTGGGCCGGTAGGGGAACGTCTCGACGTCCTCGAGACGCGTGGACCCCGTGGTCACCAGGATCGTGCGCAGCCCGGCCTCGAGGCCGGACACGATGTCGGTGTCCATCCGGTCGCCGACCATCACCGTCGTCTCGGAGTGGGCGTCGATGCGGTTGAGCGCGCTGCGCATCATCAGCGGGTTGGGCTTGCCGACGTAGTACGGCGCCCGGCCGGTCGCCGCGGTGATCAGCGCCGCCACCGAGCCGGTGGCCGGCAGCGTGCCCTGCTGGCTGGGACCGCTGACGTCGGGGTTGGTGGCGATGAAGCGCGCCCCCGCCTCGATCAGCCGGATGGCCCGGGTGATCGCCTCGAAGGAGTAGGTCCGGGTCTCCCCCAGCACGACGTACTCGGGATCGCGGTCGGTCATCACGTAGCCGATGTCGTGCAGCGCGGTGGTCAGGCCCGCCTCCCCCACGACGTACGCCGTGCCGTCCGGACGCTGGTCGGCGAGGAACTGCGCCGTGGCCAGGGCCGAGGTCCAGATGGCGTCCTCCGGCACGTCGATGCCGCTCGCGAACAGGCGCGCCCGCAGGTCGCGCGGCGTGAAGATCGAGTTGTTGGTGAGCACCAGGAAGTGGCGACCCGAGGCCTTGAGCGCCTCGACGAACTCCGCCGCCCCGGGGATGGCGTGCTCCTCGTGCACGAGCACGCCGTCCATGTCGGTCAGCCATGTCTCGATCGGCGCGTGAGTGGTCATGGGCGCCATTGTGTCGCCTTCCGGCCCACTAGGGTCGGTGCCATGACCTTCTCCATCGTGGCTCGCTCCGACGACGGCGAGTCGTGGGGCGTGGCCGTCGCCTCCAAGTTCCTCGCGGTCGGGTCGGCCGTCCCCGCAGCTGTGGCCCGGGTGGGGGCCGTCGCCACCCAGGCCGAGGCCAACGTCGCGTGGAAGTTCCTGGCCCTGGCCCACCTCGACGACGGCGCCACCGCGGAGGTCGCGATGACCCGCCTCGTCGAGGAGGACGACAAGCGCGACCACCGCCAGGCCGGCATCGTCGACTCGGAGGGCAACGCCGCCACCCACACCGGGTCGGAGTGCTTCGACTGGGCGGGCGGGGTGACCGGACCCGGCTACGCGATCCAGGGCAACATCCTCGTCGGTCCCGAGGTCGTCGAGGCGATGGAGCTGTCGTGGCAGGGCTCGGCGGGCCGGCCGATCGAGCGCCGGCTCCTCGAGGCACTGCGCGCCGGCGACGAGGCCGGCGGGGACAAGCGAGGACGCCAGTCCGCCGCGCTGCTCGTCGTGCGCGAGGACGCGGGGTACGGCGCGGGCGACGACGTCGCGGTCGACCTGCGGGTCGACGACCACGCAGCACCCGTCGGCGAGCTCGCGCGGCTTCTCGACCTCAACGACCTCTACCTGACCGCCTCCACCGAGGACGAGAAGGTGGCCGTCACCCCCGAGCTGGACGCGGAGATATCCCGGCTCGTGCAGGCCCAGGGCCACCCCGACCTGCGCTCGTGGGTCGGCAGCGAGAACTACGAGATGCGGGTGGCCGAGGACGGCTCGTGGATCGACGAGCGGGTGCTCGCGATCCTGCGAGGTGCGAAGTGAGCGTCCTCGCCATCGATGCCGGTACGACGGGGGTCACCGCCGTCGTCGTCAGTCCTGCCGGCCGGATCGTCGCCACCGCCAGCCAGGAGTTCGCCCAGCACTTCCCCAAGCCGGGGTGGGTGGAGCACGCGCCGGAGGAGATCTGGCAGGCCACCCTCGAGGCCACCCGGGAGGTGCTGCGCACGGTCGACGCGTCCGAGCTCACCGCGATCGGCATCACCAACCAGCGCGAGACCGTGGTGTTGTGGGACCGCGAGACCCTCGGGTCGCCGCGTCGGGCGATCGTGTGGCAGGACCGGCGGACGGCCGAGATCTGTGAGCGGCTGCGCGCCGACGGCCACGAGGACCGGGTCGCCGAGCTGACCGGGCTCCGGCTCGACCCCTACTTCTCCGGCACCAAGCTGATGTGGCTGGCCGAGCACGAGCCGCACACCTGGGCCCTCGTCCAGTCTGGCCGCTACGCGGTCGGGACCGTCGACTCCTACCTGATCGCGCGGATGACCCGGGGCACCTGGCACGTCACCGACGTGTCCAACGCGAGCCGGACCCTGCTCTTCGACCTCGGCTCCGGCGACTGGTCCGACGAGCTGTGCAGCCTCTTCGGCGTGCCTCGTGACGCACTGCCCGACCTGGTGCCCAACTGGGGCGAGGTCGCACCGTCGGACCCGAAGTCCTTCCTCGGCCTCGAGCTGCCGATCGCGGGCATCGCCGGCGACCAGCAGTCGGCCCTCTTCGGTCAGACGTGCTTCGAGGTCGGCGACTCCAAGTGCACCTACGGCACCGGGTCCTTCATCCTGGCCAACACCGGGACCACCCTGGAGCGCTCCGATGCCGGCCTGCTGTCGACAGCGGCCTGGCGCTCCCCGGCGGGTGAGCTGACCTATGCGCTGGAGGGGTCGATCTTCGTGACCGGCGCGGCCGTGCAGTGGCTGCGCGACGGACTGCAGATCGTGGGGTCCGCGGCGGAGACGGAGGCCGTGGCGTCGACCGTCGACGACACCGACGGCGTCGTCTTCGTGCCGGCGCTCACCGGCCTCGGCGCCCCGCACTGGGACCCGCACGCCCGGGGCCTCGTCATCGGCATCACCCGCGGCACCACCCGCGCGCACATCGTGCGCGCGACGCTCGAGGCGATCGCCTTCGAGGTGCGCGACGTCCTGGAGACCATGCCGGACATCGCCTGCCTGCGGGTGGACGGTGGTGCCGCCGCCAACGACATGCTCTGCCAGCTGCAGGCCGACCAGGTGGGCCTGCCCGTCGAGCGTCCGGAGATCGTCGAGACCACGGCGCTGGGAGCGGCCTTCCTCGCCGGGCTCGGCACCGGTGTATGGGAGTCCACCGACGACCTGCACGAGACGTGGGCGCTGGAGCGCCGCTTCGAGCCGGTCGCAGAGCGTGCCAAGGCCGACGCGGCTCACGCCCGCTGGCGCGACGCCGTCGAGCGCTCCAAGGGCTGGGCTACCGACTGAGCCGGGCCAGCTCCGCCTCCGCGGCGGCGACCGCCCGCGCGGTCTCGGCCGCGCTCTCGTCCGCCTCGGCACGCACGTCCTCGGCGTCGGAGAGCTCGTCGTCGTTCTCCTCGAGGTCGGCCTCGAGCTGGGCGATCTTGCCCCGTAGCTCGTCCACCTCGGCCTGGAGCTGGAGGGATCTCGCCTGGAGCTGCTCGACGTCCGTGGCCGCGGCCGCGGCGGCCACGCTCGCCGCCTCGTGCTCGGAGGTGGCGGCCTCGAGCCGCTCCTGCGCCGCGTGCCGCGCCTTGGCGTCGGCCTCCGGGTCCGGTACGACGTGCAGCTCGGGCCGGCCCACCGGCTCCGGCTCACGCTCGGCCGCCGTGAAGCCGAGGGCCTCCGGTGCGGCCAGGGCCGGGGCCACGTCGACCTCGCCCACCCCGGTCGCCGCGAGCGCCGCGACGAGCAGTCCGCTGCGCACCGCCCGGGCCGCCCCCTCGTCGACCATCGCGGCCGTCAGGGTCGCCTCGACCTGGTCGGCCACGGCGGGGGTGACCTTGACGCCCTCCTCGCGGGCGAGGCCGCGGGCGCGCGTGGTCACCGCAGCGGTGAGCTGGCGGCGCTGCCGGGTCAGGGCCCGCAGCTCCTCGCCGTCGAGGTTGGTCTGGGCCTCACGCAGCGCCGCACCCACCTCCAGCACCTGCTCCACTTGCGCCGCGTCGCGGCGTACGAGCAGGTTGACGACCCAGGCGGCGAGCGACGGCTTCTTCAGCGCCTTGAGCCGCGCGGCCAGGTCCTTGTCGGCCTTGTGCTCCTTGACCAGGGCGTCGCGCGCCGGGGTGAAGTCGGCCAGCGGCAGCGCGTAGAGCCCGTCGGCGAGCTCGAGGAGCGGGTCGGTCACGCCGGCGATCCTACGAACGCGTACTCGAGCTCGGTCGGGTGCGGCACCCACGGGCACTCCTGCTCCACCCCGGTCGCACTCCAGCCGAGCCGCTCGTAGAGACGGCGCGCCCGGTGGTTGGCGTCGAGCACCCACAACCGCCGCGCACCGTGGGCGACGGCCCGGGCGACGCCGGCGCGGGCGAGACCGGTCCCCCAGGCGTCCGGGTGGACCGCGAGGTGGCGCAGGTTGTCGTCGTCGTACGCCGCGAAGGCCAGCAGGCCGCCGTCACCGTCGACGACCTCGACCACCACCTCGGGGTCCTCGAGGACGAGCGCCCAGCGCGCGAGCACGTCGTCGTCGGGGAAGGGGAACCGGTCGGCCGGGAACACGTGCGCGAGGCCGACGAGGTTGGCGGCCCGCTCGAGGTCGCGCAGCGCGGCCACGTCGCCGGGGCCGGCCGTGCGCCAGGACGCGTCAGTCATCGTCCAGGCCGTGCTCGATCGCCCAGCGAGTGAGCTGGACGCGGTTGTTCATCTGGAGCTTGCGCAGCGTGTTCTGCACGTGGTTCTGCACGGTGCGGTGGGAGATCACGAGGCGCTCGGCGATCTGCTTGTAGGACATGCCCTTGGCGACCATCTTGAGGATCTCGGTCTCGCGGTCGGTGAGCTCGTCGCGCGGGTCGTCGGCCGGGCCATCGGCCATCCGGCGGAACTCCCCCAGCACCAGGCCGGCAAGGCCGGGCGTGAAGACGGTGTCGCCGGCGGCGACGCGGCGTACGGCGTCGAGCAGCTCCTCGCGCGACGCGCTCTTGACGAGGTAGCCGGTGGCGCCCGCCTTGACCGCCTCGAGCACGTCGGACTGCTCGCCGGACGCGGAGAGGATGAGGACCCGCGCGGACGGGTCGTGCTGGAGCACCTGGGCGGTCACCTCGACCCCGTTGGGGCCGGGGATCTGGAGGTCGAGCACCACCACGTCGGGTCGGGAGGCGGGGAAGCGCGCCAGCGCCTGGTGGCCGTCCGCGGCGACCGCGACCACCTCGAAGCCGGCGGCGGCCAGGTCCCGCTCCACCGCGTCGCGCCACATCGGGTGGTCGTCGACCACCATCACCCTGGTCGGTCCGCCGGTCGTCCCCTGGTCCTGGCCGCTCGTCATGCCCGCGAACCTACAGCGGGTGGACTGCAGGCTTTACCCCAATCGTGGGGTTGTCCGTCCTCGGGCCCGATGGTGTCGTGGGGGCCGTGGCTCGGGATGCGGGCCGTCATCTGCCCGGGGGAAGTGTCGGATGCGTCGAGCACTGTCAATGGTCATGGCTGCGTCGTCGGCCCTCCTGCTGCCCCTCCTGACCACCGGGACGCCCGGCCAGGCGGCCGGCCCCGTCAAGGCGCAGGCCAACGTCACCGTCATCCAGGCCGTGCCGGGTGCCACGGTCGACGTCTCCGTCGACGGCCGGTCGGTCGCGACCGGGGCCGAGGTCGGCGACATCCTGGGCCCCTTCGAGCTGTCCCCCGGCGGTCACGAGGTGACCTTCACCGGCCCCGGCGTCGACGTCGCCTCCTCGCTCGACGTCGCCACCGGGGCGAGCACGGACGTGGTGCTGCACCTCCCCGCCGAGGTCGGTGGAGATCCCGTGGTCCACTCCTACGACGCCCCGACCGGCGCGATCGGTCCCGACAAGGCCCGGGTCGTGCTGGCCCACACCGCCACCGTGGCGCCGGCCGACGTGCGGGTCAACGGCGAGACCGTCTTCACCAACATCGCCAACGGCGAGTTCGCCGAGGCGGAGGTGCCGGCGGGCACCCACGAGGTGGCGCTGCTCCCGTCGGGCAGCACCGCCGACCCGATCCTGGGCCCGCTCGACGTGGCGCTCGAGGCACGCACCCTGTCGATGATCTACGCCTACGGCAACCCGCGGGACGGCTCGATGAACGTCATCGCCCACACCTCCACCCTGACCGCGGACGGGGCGGTGCGACCCACCACCATCGACACCGGGTCGGCGGGGCTGGCGCGCGGCATCGCCGTCACTCCCTTCCTGCTGGGCGGATGAGCGCGTCGGGCGGCGGTGCCACCCCGCTCCGCGGGGTCGTCCCGGCGCTCGTCCTGCTCGTCCCGCTCCTGGCCGCCTGCAGCGGCCAGACCGCCACCGACGCACGCGACGCCCGGGAGGCAACGCGCGGCCCGGCGTCGCCCTCCGCGTCGTCCTCTGCGTCGTCGTCGGCCGTGCCCGTCACCCCCGCGCAACGCGCCACGTCGGTGGTCCGACCCCAACGACCGGTCGCCGTGGTGCTGCCCGGTGACGTCGTCGTACCCGTCCGGACGGCGTCCACGACGGCCGACGGCCTGCTCGACGTCCCGGCCGACACCGGTTTGGCCGGGTGGTGGGACGGCGGGGCCCGGATCGGGGACCCGTTCGGCTCGACGCTGGTCGCCGCCCACGTCGACTCCCGCACCCAGGGCCTCGGTCCCTTCGCCGCACTGCTGCGCCTCGAGGGGGGCGAGCGCGTGCGCCTCCGGTCGCCGGGGCTGGTCCAGGACTTCGAGGTCCGCTCCCTGCGCCTGGTGCCACAGGGTCCCCTCACCGAGCGCACGGGCCTCTTCGCCCCGAGCGGTCCGCGCCGGCTGACCCTGGTGACCTGCGCCCCGCCGTACGTCGCGAGCAAGGGTGGCTACCAGAACCTCGCGGTCGTCACCGCCGTGCCGGTCGGCCCTCCGTCCCAGGGGTCGCGGCCATGAAACGCCCCGACCCCAGCCGCGCCTCCCGCCTGCTCCTGCTGGGCCTCGTCTTCCTCGTCCTGCCGGCGATGACCATCGCCCTGGTGGCCAGTCGCATGGACGGCGAGGGATCGTCGGCGGCGACGCTCAGCAGCGAGGGACGCGGTGCTCCCCCTCCCCAGCCGTTGGCGCCCGACGAGTCGTACGTGCGCACGGTGGTGCTCCCGTCCGGCGACCTGCGGGTGACCCACTGGATCGAGAGCAGCGCCACACTCCTCGACATCGGCCTCTCGCTGCCCGCCGTCACCGGGGCCGCGGGCGTCGAGGCCCGCAACGTGCGGGTGCTGGCCGACGGCCGCCGGGTGTCGGGCACCGCCCGGATCACCACGGTCCCCGCGAGCTATCCGCTGCTGGGTGCCCGCTCGGTCCAGGTCCGCTACCGGTTGAAGGGCGCGGTCGAGCGGAGCGGCGCGTCGGCGCCCGGCCGGGCCCTCGCCCTCGTGACGGCGCTCGACGTGACGCACGAGCCGCCACCGCAGCGCGTGGTCCGGGCCATCCTCGCCCCCGAGGTGCTGTCCCTGGCCTGCGCGCCGGCCGTCGCGGAGGGTGCTCCCGAGCCGTGCGGTGCCCTCGGCCCCGACGGCGGCTGGACCGTCGAGCGGGCCGGCGCCCGGGTGGACGACCGGGTGCTCGCGCAGGTGTCCCTGCGGTGAGCGCTCAGGCTCGCGTGTCGGGTCGGACGTAGCGACCGCGGCGGTGCAGCAGGGGCTCCTCGTCCGGGCCGAGCTCCGCCTCGTCGAGCGAGCAGACCACCTCGAGCGACCAGCCGAGGAGCCGGGTGTCGGTGACGGTGCAGGTCGCCCAGGTCGACGCCGAGGCGAGCCGCGGCCCGGCCGGCGTCTGCTCCCAGGTGGTGCCGGCGAACGGCCCGCCCGGTGCCGGCATCAGGCCGGCGAACTGCTCCGCGAGGTCGCGGTGCTCCCACTCCAGCAGGTGTACGACGACCCGGTCGCCGACGTCGAGGCTCTCGCCGAGTGACGAGTCGGGGTCGAGGAGACCGACCACCAGGGGTGGCTCGCCGCCGACGACCAGCATCGACGAGACGGTCAGCCCGACGCGCTCGCGGTCGGCGCCGGTCGTCCAGAGGCCCACGCGGGCCGAGAGCCTGCCGCGCAGCCGACGGGCGGCGTCGCGCGCGCCCTCGGGATCGGCGAAGGGGTGCTCGGAGTGGATGGTCATCGACTGCGCCTCCAGCGGTGGTCGAGCGGCGGCTGCGGCCCGCCGATCGCGCAGGTGCGCGAGGACGCGATCCGACGGTAGACGCGGTCGCCGACGGTCCGGACCGGAGGAAGCCACAGCAGCGGCGCCGTCCAGAACGTGATGGGTGAACGGGCCAAGAGACGCCTGATCGCGTCGTAGCCCTCGAAGCGGCCCCTCGGGGTGAGCAGCTGGAGCGCGCGGTAGGCGTCCTCAGCGGTGACGCGAGGGTCGTTGAGGGCGTCGAGCTCGGCGGAGCCGACGAAGACGTGAGAGCCGGTGACATCGATCCACGTCAGCACGGTGGCCCAGCGTCGACAGAAGGAGCAGTGGCTGTCCCAGATCACTGTGCGGTCGGTCATGTGTCCCCCTCGATCGGCACAGTCAGCTCCCACTCGGTCCCCCAGGTGCCGGTGTCCAGCCGGGCGGTGCCACCGAGGTCGGCGAGGCGACCACGGATCGACTGACCGACCCCGAGACGGCCGGACGCGGCAGCGGCCTCGAGGCGACCGTCGGGGATGCCCGGCCCGTCGTCGCGGACGGAGACGGTGACCTCGCCGGGGACCGCGTCGAGCAGGACCCAGGCCGGGGCGGTGTCGCCGACGTGGGCGCGGACGTTGTCGAGGCAGGCGGACACCGCGGCCACCAGCTCCTGCGCCACGTGGGTGGGCACGGGCACGGGGGTGCCCGGGGTGGCGACGTCGACCCGGCCCGCGTGCGCGGAGCCGAGGCGCTCGAGGGCCCCGGCCAGGTCGACGGTCGAGCCGGTCGGGGCGGTGACCGTGTCCTGCTGGCGGATGAGCGACCGCAGGTTGCGCTCCTGCTCGCCGGCGAGCTGACCGAGCCCGGCCAGGTCGCCCCCCGCCTCACCCGCCCGGCGCTGCACGAGGGACAGCACCTGGAGCACGCCGTCGTGGACCGCCCGGGCCAGCCGGGTGCGCTCCTCGGCGGCCGCCGCGGCCCGCTGGGCAGCGTCGCGCTCGACCGCCATCCGCTGGAGCGAGGCGCACATGTAGCCGACGATCGGGCCGCCGATCATGAGCAGGAAGACGTTGCCGTAGTTGGCCTGGTCGATCGGCTGGTCGACGGACACGCGGATCACGATGTCGGCCGCGGAGAGGGCCACGGCAGCGGCCAGGCCGCCCTTCCAGTGCCAGTGGACCGCCCAGGCGAGGAGGGCGCCCATCACCCAGAAGCCGGGGATGGTGGCGTTGAAGTCGGCCCCCTTGGCGAGCGGGGTCAGGAGGATCGCGCCGACGGCGATCGCGAGGTCCGCGCCGAGCAGGAGCGGCGTACGACGTCGTGCGGACGAGTACGCCCACAGTGCGACGCCGGTCCAGACGACGGCCACGGTGACGACGGCGGCGCCCAGGGCCGGGTTGTCGTAGTTGTCGCGGCGCCACAGGTTGAGGGCGACCATGTTGACGGTCACCACGACCCGGACGAGCGCGAGCGCCCGGTGGAGGCGGTCCTCGACCGCGACCGCGGCCCGCTCGTCGACGGGCGGGGCGGCGCCGGTCAGGACGCCTGCTTCTGGGGTGCCTCGTCGTGCGGGGCCTGGTCCTTCGACGCCTTGGCCTGCTCCTTGGAGAGCTCCTTGGCCTTGGCGGCGTACATGTCGACGTACTCCTGCTCGGAGAGCCGCATGATCTCGTACATGATCTCGTCGGTGATGGACCGCAGGATGTAGCGGTCGTTCTCCATGCCGTCGTAGCGCGAGAAGTCGAGCGGCGGGCCGAAGCGCACGATCGGGCGCGTCCACGAGCCGAAGATCTTGCCGGTCGGCGCGACCACGTCGGTGCCGACCACCGCGCACGGGACGACCGGGGCGCCGGTCTCGAGCGCGAGCCGGGCGACGCCGGTCTTGCCGCGGTAGAGCTTGCCGTCGTGCGATCGGGTGCCCTCGGGGTAGATGCCGAACAGGTCGCCCTGGTCGAGGATCTTCTTGGCGGACTTCATCGCGCCCTCGGCCGCGTTGGCGCCCGAGCGGTCGATCGGCACCTGGCCGGCACCGGAGAAGAACTTCTTCTGGAACCAGCCCTTGATGCCGGGCGAGGTGAAGTACTCCGCCTTGGCCACGAAGGTGACGCGGCGGTTGAGGGTGAGCGGCATGAACAGCCAGTCGGCGTACGAGAGGTGGTTGCTCGCCAGGATCGCGGCGCCCTCCTCGGGGACGTTGTCGACGCCGAACGCCTTCGGGCGGAAGATCACACGGAGCAGCGGGCCGAGCGCCACCGACTTGAGGAACCAATACAGCACGGGGTGAGCCTAGCCCCGAAAGCCCCTCCCCGGTGTCCCCCACGTGGTGCACACTTCCCCCGTGATCAATCCCCTGAAGCGAGGCGGCCCGGCCGCGCCCGTCGAGCCCACCGACCCCGAGGTCCCGCGGCCGTTCACCGCGGTCGCCAAGCCCGAGCTCACCGACGGTCGGCGCATCGGCGTGCTGCTCCAGCACGGCTTCACCGGCTCGCCCTACTCGATGAAGCCGTGGGGTCGCGCGCTCGCCGAGAAGGGGTACGCCGTCGAGGTGCCGCTGCTGCCGGGTCACGGCACGCAGTGGGAGGAGCTCAACTCGCTCGGGTGGAAGGACTGGTACGCCGAGACGTCGCGGGCCTTCGAGAAGCTCCGCGACGAGAACGACGCGGTCGTCGTCGGCGGCCTCTCGATGGGCGGCTCGCTGGTGCTGCGCCTCGCGGCCGACCACCCCGACGCCGTGGCCGGGATCGTGCTGGTCAACCCGGCCGTCAACACCGCGCGGCTCGACGTCCGGGCCCTGCCGGTCCTCAAGTGGTTGGTGCCGTCGTTCCCCGGCATCGCCAACGACATCAAGAAGCCGGGTGTCGAGGAGCTGGGCTACTCGCGCACGCCCCTCAAGGCGGCCGACTCGATGATGCGCGAGGGCTGGAAGCCGCTGCGCGCGGACCTGGCTCGGATCACCGCTCCGCTGCTGTTCTTCAAGTCGACCGTCGACCACGTCGTCGACCCGACCTCGCTGGAGATCATCCGGAGCAACGTCTCGTCGCGGGACTTCACCGAGCGGATGCTGTCCGAGAGCTACCACGTGGCCACGCTCGACAACGACGCGCAGGCGATCTTCGACGAGTCCGCCGAGTTCGTCCGCAGGGTCACCTCAGCCGACGCCGGCTGAGGAAGCACGGACCAACGACCCTCTCCAAACCACCGCAGGCGGGCTACGGTAGGTGTGTGAGCCCACGCGGAGACGACGAGCGGCGGACCCGCGAGGACGCGGCCTGGCGCGAGATCGTGGACAACTACGGTGAGCGCTTCGAGGTCGACGACGCTCCGGTGTCCGAGCCCCAGCCGGTCACGGCCGTGGTGCCGGAGCCCGAGGTCGCCGTCGTACGACCCGTGGACGAGGAGCGCTTCGTGCCTCCGCCGCCGCCCCCGCTCCCCCGGCCGGCGCCCCCGCGGGCCATCGCCTGGGCGGGTGTCTTCGGCGTACCGATCGTGCTGCTCGTGTGCCTCATCGCGACGCTCGACCTGCCGACGCTGCTCGACTACGCACTGCTGACGTGGTTCGTCGGCGGGTTCGGCTACCTCGTCGCCACGATGTCGCGCGAGCCCCGCGAGCCCTGGGACGACGGCTCGCGTATCTGACCGGCGCCGCGGGCGCTATCGTCGGCCCGTGAGTGTGAGCGAGAACGTCGAAGTCACCGGCCACCTGATGGACAGCGGCATCCTGTCGCGCGTCCTCGACGACATCCGCCAGTACGGCGCCGACTGGGTCATCAAGGACATCGACCTCGGTCACGAGCAGACCGACACCAGCCACGCGACCATCACCGTGATGGCCGAGGACGACGACGCGCTGCAGCGGCTCCTGATGCGGTTGCAGACCCACGCCGTCAACCAGACCGACCCAGGTGAGGCCAGCATCGCCGTGGCCGACATGGACGGGGTCTTCCCCGACGGCTTCTACTCCACCACCAACCTCCCCACCCGGGTCCGCCTCGAGGGACGTTGGTACGACGTGGACAACCCCGAGATGGACTGCGGCCTCGTCGTCGAGGGCGAGCGGATCTTCACCCTGCCGATGTCCGACGTGAAGATCGGGATGCAGGTCGTCACGGGCGCCTCGGGCATCCGAGTCAGTGCGCCCGTGGTCGACAAGTCGAGCGACGCCTTCGGCTTCATGGAGTCGGACGTCTCGTCGGAGAAGCCGCAGGCCGTGCTCGTGCGCCAGGTCGCCGACGGCATGCGCGAGGCCAAGGCCGAGGGCAAGAAGGTGCTGTGGGTCGGTGGTCCCGGCGTCGTGCACACGGGCGCCGCGCCCGCCATGGTGGCGATGGTCAACGCCGGGTTCGTGGACGTGCTCTTCGCGGGCAACGCGCTGGCCACCCACGACATCGAGTCCTCGCTCTACGGCACGAGCCTGGGTGTCGACCTGGCCAAGGGCCAGGGCGTCGAGCACGGGCACGAGCACCACATCCGCGCGCTCAACACGATCCGCAAGGCCGGCTCGATCAAGGCGGCCGTCGACTCCGGCGTCCTCACCGGCGGGATCATGCACGCGATGGTCACGCACGAGAAGAAGTTCGTGCTGGTCGGCTCGGTCCGCGACGACGGTCCCCTGCCCGACGTGCACACCGACGTGATCGTCGGCCAGCGCGCGATGCGCGCCGAGCTCACCGATGTCGGCTTCTGCCTGATGGTGGCGACCATGCTGCACTCGGTGGCGACCGGCAACATCCTGCCGGCGTCGATCCCGCTGGTGTGCGTCGACATCAACCCCGCCACGGTGACCAAGCTCGCCGACCGCGGGTCGAGCCACGCCAAGGGCATCGTGACCGACGTGGGGCTCTTCCTCGAGCAGCTCGCGGTCGAGCTCGTCCCGGACTACCGCCGCGCCTGAGACGCCCGACGGGCCAGCTCGGCAGCGCCCACCAGGCCGGCCTGCGGGCCCAGCTGAGCCGCGACCAGCGGCGGCACCTGCCGGTGTGCCGCGCCCACGAGGGAGCGCACCAGCGCGGTGCGGGCGGGCTCGAGCAGCCGGTCACCGGCGGCTGACACCCCGCCGCCGATGACGACCACCTCGGGGTCGAAGGCCGCCACCAGGTTGGCCACCCCGACGCCGAGCCAGTCGCCGACGCTGGCGAAGGCCTGCCGGGCCACCAGGTCGCCGTCCTCGGCTGCCTCGGTGACCATCGGGCCGGTCACCAGGTCAGGATTGCCGCCGGTCGCCTCCTCGAGCACGGAGGGCTGCTCGCCCATCCGGGCCCGGGCGAAGCGGACGAGAGCGTTGCCCGAGGAGTACTGCTCCCAGCACCCTCTTCCCCCGCACTCGCACGGCTGCCCACCGGGCACCACCTGCATGTGCCCGAACTCGCCCGCCATGCCGTTGGCCCCCCGCACGAGGTGGTCGTCGATGATGATGCCGCCGCCGATGCCGGTGCCCATGGTGACGACGACTGCCGACCGCGCGCCTCGCGCCGCGCCGTACGTCCACTCGGCGACGGCGGCGCCGTTGGCGTCGTTGTCGAGGGTCACCGGCACGCCCCAGCGGTCGGCCAGCCGGTCCCGGACGTCCTCGCCCTGCCAGGGCAGGTGCGGGGCGAACATCACCCGGCTGCCGCTCGCGTCGACGAACCCGGCGGCGGCCACGCCGACTCCCGCGATCGGTGAGCCGCCAGCCACCTCCAGCACGGCCTGCACGAGGGCGTCCTCGACGCGCACGGCGTCGACCCGCCGACCGGGCGTGGCCCGACGTGCGGTGCGTACGACGCGTCCGTGCTCGTCGACCACCCCGGCCAGCACCTTGGTGCCGCCGACGTCGACGCCGACCCAGACGGGCTCCATCGCGGAAGTCACGGACCGATCCTGTCGTATACGCGCTGTCCAGACCGTCGGGGCCCGCCGCATGGCCCGAAAGGACTAGGCGCGGTGGTCACCCGGGTCATTTCGGGTCACAAGGCTGCCGGGTGCTCCCGGCGCTCCCTAGTCTCAGGCTGATATCCGCCGGAGATGTGATCGAGGGGTCGTCATGCGCACACTGCTCGCACGTCGTAGGCGTGGTGAACGCGGGGCTGCAGCCGTGGAGTTCGCGCTCATCGTGATCCCGCTGCTGATGATCATCGCAGGAGTGGTAAATCTGGGCATCGCGTTCGCTCAGCAACTTGCGTTGGATAACGCGGTGCGTCAGGCAGCACGTGGTGGGGTCGTAGACACCGGCAAGGACACAACGTCTGAGGTCACGACTGGATTCGACAACACGGCGCTGGCGCGGTCGCTGGCAGGAGCTGCTGCCGTCTCATATCCAGGCCCAATCGCGACGTGCGAGGGCAGCACCTTCGGTCAGAACCTCGTGGTGCGAGCCCGAGTCGAGACCAGGTTCCTGTTTCCGTGGCCGCTACCGGGGTCGGTCGTACCCAACAAGGTCACCCTGACCAGTCAGGCGGAGTTTCAATGCGAGTACCAGTGATGCGATTCCGACAAGATGATGGCGGAGCGGCCGCGGTGCTGGTGGCGTTGGTGAGTGTCTTTCTTGTTGGGCTGTCGGCCTTCACCGTTGACTTGGGCGCCGCCTACGTAAGCACGCGCAATCTCCAAAAGGCAGCAGACGCCGGAGCACTGGCCGGGGCTCAGGCGCTTGTCAGCATTCCGGGCAAGTGCGACACAATCGCCTCCAGCACCGCTGCTCGCACCGCCGCTCATAATGCCGCCGTGGCCATCGCCATGAAGAACTACCCCGACCCGAGTTGGGCCGAGGTAGGAGTGCTAAGGGTTGAGTGCGACCCTAATCTGAAGGTGCTCTTGGTTACCTTCGCCAATCGAGGAACAACGAAGTCCAACTTCGCCCCCGTGTTCGGCGGCGCCTCGGTTGTGACGACGACGAAGGCGGCAGAGGCCACGGTCGACGTCGCCACCGGCGTCAAGGAGGGAATGCGCCCGCTGGCCATCTGCTCCACGCTCCTCGATCCCGCCTATGCGGACCGCTCGGGTGACTTCATCCGAGTGCACTTCCCCGGCGCCGGCCGCGTCCCGCCGTCGGCGTGCCCCGTGAGCGTGTCCGGCAACTGGTGGCTCACCGACTGTCCCGGCGAACGTCAGGGATCGGCCAGCGGACTGCTCAGCCAGATCCTGGACGGCTGCCCGGAGCCGGTCTCCGTCATCCCAGGTCAGGAAGACGCGACAACACCCGGTCAGCTCACGGTCGTCCTCACCGACGCCTGCCCGACCGCCGCGCTTTACTCGGAGACTTGCATGAGCGGCAACCCCGGCAACATCTCCCAGGGGCAGACGCCTGGAGCGTGGAGCGACCTGATGGCTCTGCAAGAGGACGTGGTGTTCCCCATCTTCTGCGCCCCGCCCCGGTGCAGCGGATCCACCGCCACGGGCAACGGCACCAATGCGATCTTCCCCGTTTCGAGTCTCTTCGCCGCGAACGTCTGCGGCTACCACTTCAAGAGGGGCGTGGCTGCCGGGTCCTCCACCGGCAAGTGCACCGGCAACCCGTTCTCCCCGACGAGTGACAACTCTGATGCCAACTATTTCGTGTTCAAGTCGATCAGGATCCGCACGTCCGGGTCCAACGAGCAGTCGGAGTGCGCGCTCGGCGACGTCTCGTGCGACGGGGGCCTGCGCCGCACCCGGCTGACCGGCTGACCTCCGGCCGGGCGCCCTCTCAGCGGCGGGCGAGATCGGCCGCACCGATGAGCCCCGCCTTGTTGCCGAGCTCGGCCAGCACGATGTCCGCCACCGGCCGGTGTCCCCGTCCGGTGAGCTGACGGGTGAAGGCCGTCCGGATCGGGCCCAGCAACAGGTCGCCGGCCTCGCTGACCCCGCCGCCGATGGCGACGGTCGCCGGGTCCAGCACGGCCGCGAGGGACGCGATGCCCTCCCCCAGCCAGGTCCCGAGGTCGGAGAGCTGGTCAACAGCAAAGGGGTCACCGTCCTTCGCAGCCGCGGTGATCAGGGGGCCGTTGATCGCGGCCGGGTCTCCCCCGGCTCGGTCGATCAGGTCGCGCGCCAGCAGCGAGCGCCCGTCAGCAGCCTCCCTGGTCGCGCGCACGAGCGCCGTACCTGAGCCGTAGGACTCGAGGCAGCCGCGGTTGCCGCAGCCGCACATCATTCCGCCGGGCACGACCCGCATGTGGCCGATCTCGGCCGCCACTCCGAACGCTCCCCGGTGCAGCTTGCCGTCCAGGACGATGCCGCCACCGACGCCGGTGCCGACGGTGACCAGCAGGAAGTCGTCGACGTGCTTGCCCGCTCCGAAGGTGAACTCGCCCCACGCCGCGGCGTTGGCGTCGTTCTCGATCACCACCGGGAGGTCGATGTGCTGCTCGAGCTCGGCCTTGAGGTCGATGTCGCGCCACGCGAGGTTGGGGGCGAAGTAGACGTGCGACCGGGTGCTGGAGACGTACCCCGCGGCACCCACGCCCACGCAGGTGACGTCGTGGCGGGAGCTCAGTTCGTTCACGAGCCCGGCGATGACCTTCTCGATGGCGTCGACGTCCTCTGCCGGCGACTCGACCTTGAGCTCCTCGACGATCCGACCCTCGGCGTCGACCACGCCTCCGGCGATCTTGGTACCACCCACGTCGATGCCGCAGGCCAGTCCGCTGGTGCTCACGAGTCCTCCTCGGGCCAGTCCTCGTCGAGGACGATCTTCTCCACTGGTTCGGTACGCCGTCCGCGGCCGCGCGGTTCCGGATGGCGCGGGTCGCCGTCGGCACCGCCCTCGGGGTCGGGCACCACCGTGGCCAGCACGCCGGCCGCGGCCTGCACCAGCGACGAGGCTGCCACGGCGAGGTGCGCCTTGACCTCGGGGCTCAGCTGGCGGACGACGTGCACCGTTCGGCAGATCGGGCAGACGGTGCACTCGGGGGACCCCGTCGCGAGGTGCTCGTCGACCTGGTGGGCGGCCGTGCTGACCTGCTCCACGAGGTGGTCCGCCATTCCGCCGGCCCCGTGACCCACATCGGCACCGTGCTCACGCGCCCAGCCCGAGAGCGCACCGAGGAGCTTGGCCGTCTCCTCGGCGAGGGTCCCCACCTCGGGAGCATCGTCGCCTGCGGGTTCGCCGTCCTGCCGCGTCACGCCGTCTCCTCTCCGAACCTCACCTGCAGCACCCCGTCCTGCACGCGAGCCCCGGCCACCCGGTGACGGGCCAGCCCCGGCGGAAGGGTCAGGAGGCGACGATACGACCCCACCGTCACGACGAGCTCGTCGCCGTGGCGGGCGAGGTCGACGTCGGCGCTGGTCACGTGCGGCAGCGACAGCCCGAGCGTCGGCCCGGCCGGCGTGCGGCTCACCGTGAACGGCCACCTGCCAGCCGGTACGGCGAGCGGGTCGGTGCCGGCGTACACCTCGCCGGCCAGCGACCGCAGGGCGTCGACGCCCACCGGTTCGCCACCGCGGTAGACCGAGCGCCACAGGGGAATTCCTGCGAAGGACTCCACAACCTCAGCCAGCACGGTCTGTTGGGAGCGGACCCACCCGGCACGCCACTCGTCCGCCTCGGCGCTCGGAAAGATGCGGTTGACCACGACTCCGTCCACCCGGTAGCCGAAGAGGGACAGCGAGGTCAGCGACCGCCTGGCCTCCGCCAGGACCACGGACTCCGGGGTGAGGACCACCCGGACGCTCGCCTCCGGCCCGGTGAGCAGGGCGTGCACCTCGTCGAGCTCGTCGTGCAGGCGCTGCATCGCGTCGAAGACGGTGTCGTGCGGCATCGGCACGCCTGCGGCCCGGCTCAGGACAGGGCGGAGGGCCTTGACGATGCGTCGCTCCACCGGGAAGACGCGCTCCATGTACCAGCCGAGGGCCTCGGGCAACGCGAGCAGCCGCAGCGTCTCGGCGGTGGGTGCGCAGTCGACGACGATGACGTCCCACTCCCCCGACAGTGCGTGCACCCGGAGCTCGAGGAGGGCGAGGACCTCCTCGGCGCCGGGCAGGACGGCCAGCTCCTCGGCAGCGACCCGGTCCACCCCCGCGACGTCGAGCACGCTGAGGAGGTAGCCCTGGATCTCGGCCCATGACTGCTCGAAGCGCAGCTGGGCGTCGACCTGCTGGACGAACAGGTCGTCGGCGACCGGCGTCGGCTCGGCGCCCACCTCCACGCCGAACGCATCCGCCAACGTGTGGGCTGCGTCGGTGGACAGCACCAGTGTCCGCAGGCCGGAAGCGGCGGCGAGGGCCGCCGTACCGGCCGCGACGGTCGACTTGCCGACGCCACCCTTGCCGGTGAAGAGGAGAATGCGCACCGTGGTAGGTGGGGGTCGAGGCGCGCTCAGCGCGTCTCGACGCGCTTCTTCAGCCCCTTGAGGGCGGTGTCGATGAGGATCTTCTCGCCCTTGCGCTTGAGCATGCCGATCAGCGGGATCGACACATCGAGGGCGAGGCGGTAGGCCACCTCGGTCGAGCCGTTGCCGAGGTCCCTCAGCTCGTAGGCGCCGTCGAGCGCCTTGAGCATCTTCCCCTCGACGAGGGTCCATGTGACCTCACGGTCACCGTCCCAGTCGTAGGCGAGCGTGTACTCGTCCTTGATGGGCGAGACGTCGAGCTCGAAGTAGACCTGTTCGGCCCGGGCGCCGCCGAGCGGGTCGGGCTCCACCACGCGCGCGGTCTTCACACCCTTGGCCCACGAGGGGTAGGAGTCGAAGTCGGCGATGACGGCCATGATGGCCGCCGGTGCGGCATCGATGACGATCGACGATGTGGTCTGCTCGGCCATGAGGGCAACCTACCCGACGGCGAAGTCCGCAGAAACGCCTCCGACGCTCCAACGGCGCCACTACCCTTCGTCGCGAGCCAAACCCCGCAACGAGGAGACCGACAATGGACCACGACCCGGCGCCTCAGGACAGTCGGCGCATCGACGTGGGACGGGTGGTTGCGGTCACGGCTTTCACACTCCTGCTGACCCTGAACGTCCTGCGCCTCGCGAGCGGGGAGCCCTTCAGCCACGCGTTCATGGTGGTCAACACCGGACTCGCGCTGGTCTTCTACCTCCTGCTCATCGCCGCCTACCTCCGGCGGGTGCCCAGCTCCCGGACCGACAGGCGCTGGAGCTCCTGGCTGGTCGCCCTGCTGGGTACGTGCGCCCCGTTCGCTATCCCGCTCGTCTCGCAGGGCCCACGCGAGGGCGGTCCTCTCGCGCTGGTAGCTGCCGTGGTGCTCGGGCTTGGACTTCTTGCCATGCTCTGGGCACTCGGTTCGCTCGGAACCAACATCAGCGTCGTTCCCCAGGCCCGCGCAGTGGTCAGCCACGGTCCCTATGCACGCGTGCGCCACCCGCTCTACGCCGCCGAGCTCGTCAACGTGTTGGGATTGTGCCTTGCCTCGACGGGCCCCGGTCCCTGGGTCGTCATGGCGGCCCTCATCACCTTCCAGGTGGTGCGCGCGCGGCGGGAGGAGGAGCTGTTGTCGCGCGAGCTGCCCGGGTACGCCGACTACAAGAGCCACACCCCTATGCTCGTGCCGGCACTCGGCCGCAGCTAGGAGGTTCCCCGTGCGTGAGTTCTCCACGCCCCTGACCATCGAGATTCCCGCCACGGGCAACCTCACCGACGATGTCGTAACGAATGCCCGAGAGGCCGCCGACGCCGTGGTCTTCAGCCGCAAGGTCGACGGCGAGTGGACCGACGTCACGGCGGCCGGGTTCCTCACCGCGGTCAGCGCCGTCGCCAAGGGCCTCATGGCCGCCGGCATCGAGCCCGGCGACCGGGTCGCGCTGATCTCCAAGACCCGCTACGAGTGGACCCTTCTCGACTACGCCATCTGGTTCGCCGGCGCGGCCACGGTCCCCGTCTACGAGACCTCCTCGACCGAGCAGATCGGCTGGATCCTCGCCGACTCGGGTGCCAAGGCTGTCGTCGCGGAGGGCAAGGAGCACCTCGCCCGCGTCAACGAGGCGCGACAGTCGGGCGCCGGAGACGACCTCAACCACGTCTGGTCGATCAACGACAACGCAGTCGGCGTCCTGACGCGCCTCGGACAGGACATCGCGGACGAGGCACTCGAGGCGCGTCGTACGACGGCCACTCCCCTCGACCTGGCCACGCTGATCTACACAAGCGGGACCACCGGACGGCCCAAGGGCTGCATGCTGACCCACGGCAACTTCATGTTCGAGCTCGGCGTCGCGACCGACGAGCTGCACCCCCTCTTCGACGGCGAGGGCGCCTCGACGCTGCTCTTCCTGCCGCTGGCCCACGTCTTCGCCCGCATCATCCAGGTCGGCGCGGTCAAGAAGCGGGTCCGCCTCGGCCACAGCGCCGACATCAAGAACCTCCTCGGCGACCTCGAGGTCTTCAAGCCGACGTTCATCCTGGCCGTCCCCCGTGTCTTCGAGAAGGTCTTCAACAGCGCCTCTCAGCGCGCCACCGCTGACGGGCGGGGCAAGATCTTCGACCGGGCCGCCGAGACCGCCATCGCGTGGTCCCGTGCCCAGGACGGCGGACGCGTGCCGATGCGCGTCAAGGCGCAGCACGCCGTCTTCGACCGGCTCGTCTACGGCAAGCTCCGCACAGCCTTGGGTGGCAACTGCCGGTACGCCGTGTCCGGGGGCGCCCCGCTCGGCGACCGCCTTGGTCATTTCTACCGCGGTATCGGGGTGACGGTGCTCGAGGGCTACGGACTCACCGAGACCACCGCCGCTGTCACGGTCAACCTGCCTGAGGCCCAAAAGATCGGCACCGTGGGTCGTCCCATCCCCGGCACGTCCGTACGTGTGGCCGACGACGGCGAGCTGCTCTTCCGCGGCGGCCAGGTCTTCGCCGGCTACTGGCGCAACGAGGACGCGACCCACGAGGCGCTCACCCGCGAGGGCTGGTTCCACACCGGCGACGTCGGCGAGGTCGACGACGAGGGCTTCGTCCGCATCACGGGCCGCAAGAAGGAGATCCTGGTGACCGCGGGCGGCAAGAACGTCGCCCCCGCCGTGCTGGAGGACCGACTGCGGTCCCACGCACTCATCGACCAGTGCATGGTCGTCGGCGACGGGCAGCCCTTCATCGCGGCGCTCGTCACCATCGACCGCGAGTCCTTCCCCGCCTGGGCCGAGACCCACGGCAAGTCCGGCGACCTCGAGCGGCTCCTCGACGACCCCGAACTCAACGCCGCCATCGAGGCAGCCGTCGAGGACGCCAACAAGGCGGTCTCCCGGGCGGAGGCAATCCGCAAGTTCACGATCCTTCAAGAGGAGTGGACCGAGGAAGGCGGGCACCTGACGCCCAGCCTCAAGCTCAAGCGCAACGTCGTGATGCGCGAGTTCCGCGAGGACGTCGAGGCCCTCTACCTCAGCTGAGGCCTCGTCGAAACGCCGCAAAACGGCCCCGCGACGAAATCCCCCAAACGGACTAGGAATGACGGGCGTGGTGTAGTCATATCGGGTGGCGTCCGGGCCACCTCTGGGCCGTTTGTTCGGTTTAGCCCACGAGTCCCTCGTGCCGTACCTAGATTCGCGCACTGGGAAGGGATCTGGGACCTCTCCCACAGGGCACCACTACCTGAGCAATCCCCCAGAACCCCCGGTCACTGCTCTGCGAAGGATCGCCTCATGGCCCGTCGTTCTGTCCTCCTCATCGTCGCCGTCCTCGTTGCCCTGGTCGGCACCTCCCTGATCGTGCTCTACGTGCAGGGCATCGACTCCCGGGCCACAGCTGGCCAGGAGCTCGTCGAGGTGCTCACCGCCACGGACACCATCGATCCGGGCGAGGAGGTCGCTGCCGCCCAGGAGGCGGGCAAGTTCGAGAAGTCGGAGGTCCGCCGCGAAGACCTCGTCGAGGGCGCTCTCACTTCGACGAGCTCGATCACGGACTTGGTTGCCGTCAACACGATCTATCCCGGCGAGCAGGTCCTGGCCAAGAAGTTCGGCAACCTCGGCGCCGCGGAGAACCTCATCATCCCGGACGACAAGATGGCGGTCTCGGTCGAGTTGACCGACTTCGAGCGCGTTGCCGGCTTCGTCAACCCCGGCTCGGAGATCGCAGTCTTCGCCACTGCGCTCTCCCCCGTGCGACTCACCCCAGACGGGAAGGAGATCAAGCTCGGGAGCGTCACCAGGATCGTCCTGACCCGAGCTCCGGTGATTGGTGTCGGCACCACCAGCGTGACGTCACGGACGACCAAGACCGAGGAGGGAGAGGAGACCGCAGAGGTCGCCCAGACCATCCTGACCCTGGCCGTGACCCAGGACGAGGCCGAGAGACTCATCCAGGCCGACCGCGGCGCAGACCTGACCTTCGCCCTGCTGACCGACGAGACGAAGACCGAGGACGGCCCGGGCGCCACCCCCGGTGACATCTTCCCCGAGACCTTCCGGAACGTCCCGTGACCACCATCCTCGAGCCGGATGTCGCGCAGCTCGGCATCATGAACGCGATGCTGCACGGCTCCACGGCCACGACCAGCATGGCCGAGCTGAAGGCGCATCTGGACGCGAGCCCGCACGAGTTCGCGGTGGTGCTGGGGCCATCCGTGGCCGTCAACGATGCGATGGACTTCGCCCGTCACGCACGCATCTCCCGCCCCGACCTAGGCGTGATCTTGCTTCGTCATGGCGTGGACAGTGAGACCCTCACCGCAGCGCTTCGCAGCGGCATGCGCGAGGTTGTCGAGGCACGCGACCTCGCCGGTCTCACGACGGCGGTCCACCGGGCCCGCAGCGTCGCCAAGGAGATCTCCCAGGCGCTCGAAGAAGACGCACGAGCAGCCGCGGACGCAGCCATCGCCGAAGCCACGGCCGCGCAGGCCGCGGCCCAGGCCGCCGCGGACGCCCCGCAGGGCAAGGTCATCACCGTCTTCTCGACCAAGGGCGGTGTGGGCAAAAGCCTGGTGGCGACCAACCTCGGCGTGAGCCTCAGCGACCTGGGACACCAGGTGTGCCTGGTCGACCTCGACGTCAACAGTGGTGACGTCGCGATCATGCTCCAACTGACGCCGACCCGCACGATCAACGACCTGGTGGCCTTCGGTGGCCAGTTCGACCCCGAGGCGCTGGCGTCGATCCTGACCAAGGCGTCCGACCGACTCTCGCTCGTCGCCGCGCCGGTACGGCTGGACTCGCCGGACCATGCGGCCGCCACAGACGTCGGCGCCATGATCGACGTGCTCAAGAGCATGTTCGACTTCATCGTCGTGGACACCTCCGGCGTGTTCGACGACAACGCACTCACCGCGCTCGACCGCACCGACTCCATCGTGCTGGTCGGCACGCTCGACATCCCGGCGCTCAAGGCCCTCAAGCTGGCGACCGGCACCCTCGACTTGCTCAACTTCGGTCGGGACAGCTGGAAGTTTGTCCTCAACCGCGCCGACGGCAAGGTTGGTCTGACCGTGGGCGAGTTCGAGTCCACCCTCGGGCTGAAGGCCGACGCGACCCTCGTCTCTAGCCGTGAGGTTCTGGCGGCGGTAAACCGTGGCGAGGCCCTGGTGAAGGCATACCCAAACCACGCGAACAGCAAGGCCATCGTTGAGTTCGCCAGGACGTTCGCTAGCTCCGACGCCGTGTCGGTCAAGAAGGGCGCCCGTCGTCGTTTGAGGAAGGCATGACATGAGTCTCACGGACAGGTTGGCGGCCGCCCAGCGCTCGCGCTCGCAGAACCTCACGCTCGACGCCCCCACCGCATCACCCGGCTCGCCTGCGGCGCCGGACCCGAAGCAGGCTGCGGGGGTTCCCGCACCGACGGGCACGTCCCTCGCCGCTCGCACGTCGGCCGAGGCCGGGAAGCGCGCCGCCGGACGGGACCCGTTCGGGGACGTCAAGCGCATCGTGCACGCCCGCCTCGTCGAGACGCTGGGCCCCAAGTTGTACGACGCCCACATGACGCAGTCCGAGCTCGAACAGCAGGTGCACTTCGCGCTGCAGACAGCGCTGGCCGAGACCGACCAGCCCATGTCTAGCGCCGATCGCGCCCGCGTCTCCCAGGAGATCGCTGACGACATCCTGGGCTACGGACCCATCGAGCCCCTGCTGCGTGACCCGGACCTGTCCGAGGTCATGGTCAACGCATTCAACAGCATCTACATCGAGCGCAGCGGCAAGCTGGTCAAGACCGAGGCAGCATTCAACGACGAGGCGCACCTGCGGCGCACGATCGACAAGATCGTCAGCAAGATCGGTCGACGCGTCGACGAGACGAGCCCCATGTGCGACGCCCGTCTTCCGGACGGCAGCCGGGTCAACGCCATCATCCCGCCGCTGGCCCTGGACGGCTCCAAGCTGACCATCCGTAAATTCTCCGAGGACCCCTACACCGTCGAGGACCTCATCAACTTCGGCTCCCTCACCCGGCCTTCTGCCAACCTGCTCGAGGGCTGCGTGCGCGGACGCCTCAACATCCTGGTGTCCGGCGGTACGGGTGCGGGGAAGACCACCACCCTCAACGTGTTGTCGTCGTTCATCCCCGAGGACGAGCGGATCGTCACCATCGAGGACGCGGCCGAGCTCCGGCTCCACCAGGACCACGTGCTCCGGCTCGAGTCGCGCCCGGCCAACATCGAGGGCAAGGGCGCCGTCACCATCCGCGACCTCGTCAAGAACTCGCTTCGCATGCGCCCCGACCGAGTCGTCGTGGGTGAGATCCGTGACGCCGCCGCGCTCGACATGCTCCAGGCCATGAACACCGGTCACGACGGGTCCATCTCGACGCTCCACGCCAACACCCCACGCGACGCACTGTCTCGTCTCGAGACCATGGTGCTGATGGCGGGCATGGACCTGCCGGTCCGCGCGATTCGTGAGCAGGTGGCCAGCGCGGTCGACCTCATCATCCAGCAGACCCGTCTCAAGGACGGCACCCGCCGGATCACCGCCATCACGGAGATCGTGGGCATGGAGGGTGACATCATCACCACCCAGGACGTCTTCCTCTTCGACTACGCCGCCGGCGTGGACGAGAACGGCAAGTTCAAGGGCGGCCTCAAGTCCATGGGCCTGCGACCGCGCTTCCTTGAGCGCCTGACCGACCACGGCGTCCACGTCGACCCGTCCGTCTTCGCCACAGGGGGCGGGCTGTGATGTCGCGGGCGCGGCGCCTCGCCGCTCCGCTCCTCCTCGCCGCCGCCCTCGGCTCGATGCTGTACGCCGCGCCGGCCCACGCCGAGGACGAGATCACCATCGACCACGTCGAGACCGCCGACGGCACCGTCTCCATGGTGCTGTCGGTAGACGGTGTCCCCAACGGCACCGTTGACCAGTCGAGCGTCGTGGTCGAGGTGGACGGGCGCCAGGTCGAGTCACAGGCCAAGACTGTCGCCGACGGTGACATCTCGCGGTCGACGGTGCTCGTCCTCGACGCCAGCAACAGCATGGCTCAGGGCGGCAAGTTCGACTCCGCCAGAGGCGCCGTCGGCGCCTACCTCGACGCCGCGCCTGAGGACGTGACGATCGGCCTGGTGACCTTCGCCGGCGAGGTGGTCAATTCCATCGAACCCACCCTCGATCACGCCTCGGTGGCCGAGGCGCTCGGCCAAGTCTCCCTGAGCCAGGGCACCAGCGTGTACGACGCGATCCGTGCAGGGATCGAGATGGCGGGCAGCGAGGGATCGCGGTCCTTGCTGGTCCTCTCCGACGGCGCCGACACCGGTAGCGACGCGACCCTCGAAGTGGCGATCAACGACGCACGCGAGACCGGGGTGGTCGTCGACGTGGTGTCCATCGGCACGGCCGCGAAGGGCCGGGCGCTGTCGGAGCTCGCCGACGACACCGGCGGCTCCGTCATCCCAGCCGACCCGGCGGCCCTCGGCTCGGTCTTCACGGCCCAGGCAGATGCCCTAGCGGAGCAGATGTTGCTGACGTTCGACTCCCCCACCGACGTCGACGGGGAGGCCACGATCACTGTCAGCGCCGACGCCGCCGGGTCGACGTACGTCGACTCGGCCTTCGTGACCCTCGCGGACTCAAGATTTTCGGTACCCGAGGTTATCGAGCCGGGCAAGGCACTCGTCAGTCGACCGGTGATGCTGCTCGGCGCCGTCGCGCTGTTCTTCGGCATGCTCGTTCTGCTGACGATCGTCCTCAGCCCGGGTCGGTCCCACGCCGAACGTCGTCTCGACGCCTACTTCGAGGGGGGCAAGGACGGTGCGCAGCCCCGACGCCGTCGTTCCTCGGGGAACGGCCCCACCGACCTCAAGGAGTCGGCGGTGGCGATGACCTCCAAGGTCGTAAACGCCGATCTCGAGACGCGGATCTCCCAGCGCCTGGCGGGGGCCGGGTCCGCACTCACCGCATCGGAATGGGTGCTGCTGCACGCGGGTCTGGTGGTTGGCGGCGCAGCGGTGGGGTTCATCATGGGTGGCCCCCCAATGACAGTGCTCGGGCTCGTGCTGGGCCTTGTGATCCCGTGGGTCTACCTCAAGTGGCGGCACCGCCGCCGTCTCAGCCGCTTCAACGCCCAGCTCGCTCAGACCCTCGGGTTGATGGCCGGCGGTCTCCAGGCGGGGTTGTCGCTGCCCCAGGCCGTCGACAGCGTGGTCCGTGAGGGTCACGAGCCGATGGCCGGCGAGCTGCGGCGGGCCTTGGTCGAGCAGCGGCTCGGCATCGACATCTCCGACGCTCTCGAGGGAGTCGGCGAGCGGATGGACAGCGAGGACTTCGGCTGGGTCGTCATGGCCATCCGCATCCAGCGCGAGGTCGGAGGCAACCTGGCCGAGATCCTGCACACGGTGGCCGAGACCCTCCGAGAGCGGGAGTACCTGCGTCGCCAGGTGAAGGCCCTCAGCGCCGAAGGCCGGCTCTCCGGCTACATCCTGACGGGTCTGCCGCCCTTGATCGGCTTGTACATGTACTTTGCCAACCGTGCCTACCTGGAAGTGCTCTACACAACCACCGTGGGGATGATTCTGCTCGCCGTGGCTTTCGTGTTCCTGAGCGTCGGCGCATTCGCGATGTCACGCCTAGCGAAGGTTGAGGTCTGAGCATGTCCAGCACCATGATCCTCCTCCTCGGCGCCGGCCTCGTCTTCCTCGCACTGACGCTCTCGTTGGCGACCATCGGGGTCGCGACGAGCGAGCGCCGGGGAGTGGCACGGTCCGTCGCATCCATCCAGGCCCTCGACTCGGCGCCCGACGTCCTCACGGCCGAGCTGAACAAACCCTTCGCCGAGCGGGTCCTAGGCCCTCTGGGCGACCGCCTCGTCAAGACCGGTGTCCGCCTGGTCCGCGCCGACACCGCTGAGAAGCTCCAGCACCGGCTGGACATCGCCGGCAACCCCCCCGCGTGGGATGTCAACCGGATCATCGGCCTCAAGGTGCTCGGGCTCGGTACCTTCACCGTCGTCGGCTTCCTCTACATCTCAGGAACCGACTGGCCCTTCTATCGCGTCGTCTTGGGCACCGTGGCCGCGGCTGCCTTCGGCTACGTGCTCCCGAACATCCTGCTGTTCAACGCGGGCCAGAAGCGCGAGACCTTGATGCGCAACTCCCTGCCGGATGCCATCGACCTGCTCACCGTGTCCGTCGAGGCCGGCCTGGGCTTCGACGCAGCCGTGGCCCGAGTGGCCCGCAACACGACCGGACCACTGTCGCAGGAGTTCGCCCGACTGCTGCAGGAGATGCAGATCGGGGTGGGCCGCACCCAGGCCATGAGGGCCATGGCCGAACGGTCCTCGCTGGCCGACCTCAAGTCGTTCTGCCTCGCGATGGTGCAGGCCGACAGCCTAGGCATCCCGATCGGTCGCGTGCTGCGCATCCAGAGTCAAGAGATGCGCACAAAGCGCCGGCAACGCGCAGAGGAGAAGGCCCAGCAGGTTCCGGTGCGGATCATGATCCCCCTGGTCCTCTTCATCCTGCCGTGCCTCTTCATCGTGATCCTTGGGCCCGCCGGTATTCAGATCGCCGACACCTTCGCCAACCTGTGACCATGCGGGCTCGGGCGCTCCAGCAACCTCACGAGTACGTCACGTCCCCCTCACTCGGGCCGTGGAGGGTGACGACCGCAGCGCGCGCATTTGCGCTCGCGCTGATCGTCGGCACCTTGTTGGGCGAGGAGTCGGCGACCGAGGCCGCCCCGCTCCTCGTTGCCCTGGTGGTGATCGGAGCCGTCTCGACGGCATTGGAGTGGAACGCTCCCGCCCACAGCCGTCCTTGGATCCCGATCGGCGAGGCGTTCCTGGTCGCCGTGCTGCTGGCTAGCGCCCCGCTCCAGCCCAGCCTGCTCGTCTACCTCGCGGTCCCCCCGATCGTGGCGGGCGTACGGCACGGCTGGGTCACCACGATCAATGCCGGCTTCGTCTCAGGGGTCACGACTCTCGCCACCCTCGCGCTGGTCGCCGATACCGGGGTCGCTCCCGACCGTGTGGCCGAGTCAGCACCGTGGGTTGTGGTCGGTATGGGCGTGGGACTGCTGGCGAGCTGGCAGTCCCGCTCGATGCGCGACGTCGAGGCACGAAATGCTCCGTACGCCGCCGCCAACCAGCTCCTGTCCCAGCTGCACAATCTCGCGAGCCGCGGCAGCGTCGGCCTGGACAGCGTGCAGCTCGCCGCCGAGTTGGAGACGACGCTGCGGGCCGAGACCGGAGCGATCAGGTCCGCCGTCTTCATCCACGGGAGGCGCTCCGATCCAGACTTGTTGTCGTCGTACGGCGCGCAGACCCCCCCTCCTCCGAGCGATTCCTCTGCGTCCGACCCGATGGTGGAAACCGTCTGGCTCCATGGTGGCGGGCAGCGTCTCGGCTCGGTCGTCCTGGCCCGCGATGCCGCATGGACCGACGAGCTGAAAGCTCGTGCACAAGCCGTAGCTACCGACTTCGTGCTCCGCCTCGACACCGCCGTGCTGTTCGACGACGTGCGCCTCATGGCGACCGCGGAGGAGCGCAACCGGATTGCCCGCGAGATGCACGACGGGGTGGCCCAAGAGATCGTCGCGCTCGGCTACATCGTCGACGAGATCGAGGCCGCCTCCGACCAGCCCGAGACACAACAGCTGGCCGCTTCGTTGCGCGAGGAGATCAGCAGGGTGGTGACCGAGCTGCGCTTCTCCATCTTCGACCTCCGCCACCAGATCGCCGAGCACCGCCTCTCCGGCGCACTGGCCGAGTACGTCCGTGAGGTGAGCCACGGGACCGACCTGCGGGTCCACCTGCTCCTCGACGAGTCCGGGCCGGCGCTGCCTTCCCGCACCGAGATGGAGCTCCTCCGGATCGCCCAGGAGGCCATCGGCAAC
This sequence comes from Nocardioides terrigena, assembly GCF_003047265.1. Classification (GTDB taxonomy): domain Bacteria; phylum Actinomycetota; class Actinomycetes; order Propionibacteriales; family Nocardioidaceae; genus Nocardioides; species Nocardioides terrigena. The sequence continues at coordinate 102,704 of NZ_PZYY01000013.1, forward strand.
GTCCGTCGGCACGCCCGTGCATCGAACCTCTGGGTCACCTTGGTGTCCGACGGGTCGTGCGTACGCCTCGAGGTGGAGGACGACGGGGTGGGCAACGCCACGCCCAAGGACCGCCACTGGGGGCTCCAGACCATGCGCGAGCGAGCGGCCACCATCGGTGCCGACCTGCGTATCTTGTCCCGGCATGACGGTGGCACCGTCGTCTGCCTCCAGACCCGACAGCCCACCGCCCCCGAAGGGAACCGCTCACATGAGCACCACAGTCCTGCTCGTCGATGACCATGAGCTGATCCGCCAAGGCCTGGCGCGCGCTTTCGAGCGCGACCAGGACATGACCGTGATCGGCCAGGCCGGCAACGTGGCCGAGGCACGACAGGCGTACGCGGATCTCCGTCCCGACGTGGTCGTGACCGATCTGCAGCTGCCCGACGGGCACGGCCTCGAGATAGTCCGATCCGTGCGCGAGGTGAGCGACACGACCGGCGTCGTTGTCCTCACCATGCATGCCGGCGATGACCAGATCTTCGCGGCCATGGAGGCCGGTGCGTCGGGCTTCGTGGGCAAGGACAGCCGGGCTGCCGAGGTCATCAGCGCGGCAAAGCATGCCGCTGTCGCACCGCGTACCTTCCTCTGCTCGGGACTGAGCGCGGCCATGATGCGACGTGCCTCCGCACCCGTCACCCCCAGGCTCTCCGGCCGGGAGGAGGAGGTGCTGGCGCTCCTCGCCGACGGCCTCGGAACCGGCGAGATCGCCGGTCGCCTCTATCTGAGCGAGTCGACGGCCAAGACGCACATCACCCACATCTACCAGAAGCTAGGGGCGGCCAACCGGGCCCAGGCCCTCGTGACAGCGATGCGCATGGGACTCCTCGACCACCTGTCCCCACAACGGTTCTGACGGCCCGAGCCGGCTCGCCGATGGCGCCCCGATCCCCCAAGGGAGACGGGCGCCTTTACCATTCCCCGGGCCCTTCCGCGGGGGTTCCGGGAGAGCCGCCCCAGCGGGTCATCCGCCCGTTCCGGAGGGTGGTGGAGCACTAGTCACATGGGACTAGCGACGTACGGCCGATCACCCGATCCGCAGGCGTCGCCAGCAGACCATGATTCTTCTTGACGGGTCCACATGGGGCTCGGACACATTCGGACCCATCCTTCACGAAACAGGGGTATCACCATGATCCAGTTCCTCTCCCTCATGCTCAACGCTCGTCGCGACGACGAGAAGGGCGCCACCGCCGTCGAGTACGGCCTGATGGTCGCGCTCATCGCCGTCGCCATCATCGGCACGGTCCAGGCCCTCGGCGGCGGCCTCAACACCCTCTTCGGCACGGTCACCTCCAGCCTCTGAGCTGACGCGCCTCGAGGCCGGCGCCGCGGATTCGCGGCGCCGGCCTCTGCATCCCCCCACCGCACGATCAAGGAGGTCGCCATGGGACCACACGATGTCGAGGACGGAGCAACGTCCGTCGAGTACGCGCTCATGTGCACGATGATCACCGTTGTCATCTCGGGCAGCGTGGCTCTGTTCGGCGCCCAGATCGCTGCCCTCTTCGGCCCGGTCCTGACCTCGCTGTAGCGCCGGCCCCCGGTGTCGGCCGCAGGCCACGTCAGCGCCGCGCCAGTATCGCCCGTTCCAGCATCGTCGGGGTCGCTCCCCACCACCATCACCACGACTACCACCACCGTGACCACACCGGTGGGATGGGTCCGCGATCGACGGCAGCACTGGCGTGCGCTACATCGCGACCCGGTTCACGACGAAAGCGATGCCAACCGGTCCCGCCACTGGCCGACGAGGACCTCGACGGTGGTGCCGCTGCGACGCAGCGCCGCTTCGACGGGAGTGCCGTCGGAGGCGCGGGTGTAGACGTCCAGCAGGGCCCGCTCCCCGACCTCGTCGGCGAGGGTCGCACAGGCCAGCCAGGCCAGCTCGTAGGCTGCCTCGAGGTCCGTGGCCAGGGTGTCGAACTGCGCCGGTCCGGGCAGCTGACGGGGTGGACCATCACGACGCACCCGGTCGATCGCCCGTGCGGCGGTCGTGGACAGCGGAAGCGGTACGTCGCGCAACGCGACGTAGTCGGCAAACCCCTCCAGCAGCCACAGGTCCACGGCACTCGTCGCGGCATCCGTGGCCACGTGCACGAGCTCGTGGCTCATCACGACCTGGGCACCGGCACCGCGGAGGCCGCGCGTCACGTCCGGGTTGACGAAGACGTGGACAGGAGCGTCGGCGCTCCCCGACCCGTCGACAGTCGTGGTCACGGCGGCGATGCCGGCGTACGTGCCCTCGGCGGCGTCCAGGGTGGCGTCCAGGGCCGAGGCCGACGCCGGGACCTCGATGACGGCCGACGGCTTCCAGTCCGTCAGCACACGCCGCACCACCCGGGCACCGCGGGCAACTCGCCGGGCGTACGTCGCCGCCTCACGCCCGGCACCAGGCCGCGACGCAGCGACCATCACCAGCGCCTGGCGGGAGCGGCGTACCTCAAGCGGACCCTGGAGCCAGAGCGGCTCGACACCGTCACCGACGCCGCCGAAGCGGCGGATCGCCACCGCGTCCCCGTCCGGCACGAAAGTCACCGCGACCTCCGCGGACGCGGGCTCGCGATCGAACCCCTCGAAGCCCCAGGTCAGGACCACCTGCGCCGTCCACGAGCCGTCATCGGCGCCGGCGCCGGTCTCGTCGACGTAGCGCGCCGAGAAGTCGACGACGTCGAGCGCCCCGGCGTTGTCGGCGACCGAGCCCATCAAGCTGGCGGCCGCGGCGTCGCCCGCGGGAGCCAGGCCGCGCGCTGCGTCGGGGTCGTGCGACTCGACCGCCTCCTCGAGGAGATGGAGGGTCGAGGCCGCGGGGCCCGGACGAGGGCCGGCTGCGGTGATGCTGCCGGGCGTGACCCGGTGCGTGTCGTCGCGCATCCATACGAGGAGGGCGGCGAGGACCACCAGCCCCGTGAACAACGAAAGACCGGCCACCCACCTGCGTGGGCGACCGGTCCTCGGGGTCGGGCGATCAGCCAGGGCGGACCGCGCCGACGTACGGCATCGAGTAGAGACCCGTGACCTGGACGCCGGTGCTCGGGTTGGCGGCGTGCACGATCATGCCGTTGCCGATGTACATGCCGACGTGGCTGATCGGGCTGTAGTAGAAGACGAGGTCGCCTGGCTGCAGGGCGCTGGCGGCGATGTGCGCGCCCGAGCCGTACTGCGCGCTCGACGAGTGCGGGAGGCCGACACCGGCGGCTCCCCAGGCGCGCATGGTGAGGCCGGAGCAGTCGAAGGCGCTGTCGCCGGTGGCGCCGTAGACGTAGGCGTCGCCCACCTGGGCCATGGCGTAGCTGACGGCGGCGGCAGCACGACCCGAGGCGGGGACGGAAGCTGGCATCCGGGTCGCGCTGGTCGAGCGCGACGTGGTCTCGTTCGAGGTGGCCAGGAGTCGCTCGCGCTCCTCCTCCTCGAGGGTGGCGAGGAGCTCCTTGGCCTCGTCGAGCTTGGACTCGACGGCGTCCTTCTCCTCGGCGAGCTGCGCGGTGGTGGCGGCGATGTCGGAAGCGCGGTCCGCGGTGGCCTCCTCACGCAGAGTGAGAGCCTCGACCTCGGTCGAGTAGTCGGTGAAGAGGGAGTCCTGGAGCTGGCTGAACGACGACATGGTCGACATCTGGCCGAGGAAGGCAGCCGGGTCATCGGAGACGACGACCTGGCCGACGGTGGAGATACTCTCGCCCTCGAACTGGCGGCGGACGGAGTCGGTGACCTGCGCGCGGACGGCCTCGAGGCGGGCGTCCTGGCGGCGCTCGTCGGCGCGGAGGGAGCCGAGCTCGCGGCGCAGCTCGGTCAGGTCGAGCTTGGCGTCGTTGTAACGCTCCTGCGCCTGCTCGGCCTCGTGGTAGAGGCGTTCGACGCGCTCCTTGACGTCCGCAATTTCCGGCTCGGCCTGAGCGGGAGAGGCGGGGACGAAGCCGATGGCGGCGATGGCCGTGATTCCGAGCAGGGCGCTGCCGAGTCGCTTGCGGTCGTACGTCACGAGGCGGGGGGTCCTTCGCTGTCGTCACGTCTACCGGGTGAGCTGACGGGTTCGGGCAACGACATGCCCTACGACCCCTCCACAGCGGTGGCTGCTCTCGAGGCCGATTCACCCCAGGTGGGAAGTGGTTCCCCGGCTCCTGGCACCCCGGCTCGCACCGGTGGCGTGTGGATTAGACGCGGTCTGCGCATGGACCCGTGTGGCCCATTGCCACGCACACCAGCGGACACTGTAGACCGGGCGATGGGCACCGGCCAATCCCTGGTCCACAGAGTTGAAACGTGTCTTGCGTGTGAGGTCGACCACGGCGGTCAGGCGGACTCGACCACCGGCCCCGCTACCGGCTCGACGAGACGGAGCGGCGGGACGAGCCCGCCCTGGGCGAGCACGGCGAGCGCCGCGCGCTCGTCGTCGTCGAGGGTGAGCTCGGGGGGAGGTCCGAGCAGCACGGTCACCACACAGTCGTGGCAGGCCAGGCCGCGGACCACACAGGTGTCACAGTCGATGCGTGTCATGAAGCGCACCGTGACAGGCCCCACCGACATTTAGGTTGGCAGCAGGTCAGCGGGCGGTCCGAACCACCGACCGGGACACGGTGTGATCCCTGACCGTTGAATGGGCCGCCCGCAG
>NZ_PZYY01000014.1 GCF_003047265.1 Nocardioides terrigena
CGGGAGTCACAGAAGTCGCAAAGCGCTCCAACATCCCGGCCCGTCCCTACCAGCATACGAACCACTCACGTGGCTTGAAGTTCCTTAGGAACTCAACGGCCCTCCCGTGAGCGGCGACCGCGTGTCGGCGTACGGCGTCAGGCCTGTTCGTGCGGGTCGACTCCGGCCTCGTTGCGGGCGACCATCTCGATCGCGTCGTCGCGCCCGCACCAGCGGCACGACACCGTCTCCACGCTCTCGTCGCGCAGGGTCTCCTCCTCGACCACGTGGTCGCCAGCGAGGTCGAAGTGCCAGAACTCCGTCGTACGCCGGGTGCGGGTGACGTCGAAGCGCGTGAGGTTGCCGCAGCCTCCGCAGCGCCAGCGGTGCGTAGCGTCGGGGATCTGTGCGGGCACGGTGCCTCCAGGGGTCGGGCGTGGATCTGCGGGCGGACCGGAGCAGCCTAGTGACCGACGCGCGGGGCACGACCTCCCGTCCGTTGTCGGTGCCGCGATCTAGCGTCCCCACCATGAGCAGTGCCGCCCCGACCGTCTCCCGCTGGGAGACCCAACGCAGCTTCGACGAGCTGGGGCGACCACTGCGCGACGTCACGTTCTGCGTCGTCGACCTCGAGACCACGGGCGGGTCCGCCGCCGGTGGGTCGATGATCACCGAGATCGGCGCCGTCAAGGTCCGGGGTGGCGAGGTCCTGGGCGAGTTCCAGACGTTGGTCAACCCGCGCTCAGAGATCCCTCCGTTCATCGCCGTGCTCACCGGCATCACCAACTTGATGGTCAGCGACGCCCCACCGATCGAGTCCGCACTGCCCGCATTCCTGGAGTTCGCGAAGGGCTGCGTGCTCGTCGCCCACAACGCGCCGTTCGACGTGGGCTTCCTCAAGCACTTCGCTGCCGAGCACGACCACCCGTGGCCCCGCTTCGAGGTCCTCGACACTGCCAAGCTCGCGCGGCGCGTCGTCACCCGCGACGACGCGCCCAACTGCAAGCTCTCCTCGCTCGCGCAGCTCTTCGGCGCCACGACGACGCCCAACCACCGTGCGTTGTCGGACGCCCGCGCCACCGTCGACGTGCTGCACGGCCTGATGGAGCGGCTCGGCGGGCAGGGGGTGCACACCCTCGAGGAGCTCGCGACCTTCACATCGCGGGTGTCGCAGGCCCAGCGCCGCAAGCGCCATCTCGCCGAGGGCCTCCCCCGCCTCCCCGGCGTCTACCTCTTCCGTGACGAGCGCCAGCGGGTGCTCTACGTCGGCACGTCCAAGGACCTGCGCAGCCGGGTGCGCTCCTACTTCACGGCGTCCGAGACCCGCACGCGCATGGGCGAGATGGTCGGGCTGGCCGAGTCGGTCACCGGCATCCCTTGTGCCACTCCCCTCGAGGCCGAGGTGCGCGAGCTACGACTGATCGCGGAGCACAAGCCGAAGTACAACCGCCGCTCCCGGTTCCCCGAGAAAGTGCACTTCGTCAAGCTCACGCGTGAGCCTTGGCCACGCCTGTCCCTCGTGCGACGGGTCCTCGACGACGACGCCGACTACCTCGGCCCGTTCTCGTCGAAGAAGACCGCGGAGAAGTCACTCGCCGCCCTGCACGAGACCTTCCCGGTCCGCCAGTGCTCGGACAGGCTCGCCCGCGAGCCCTCCCGTTCGTCGTGCGTGCTGGCCGAGATGGGCAAGTGCCTGTCGCCGTGCGACGGCAGCGTCGACACCGCGACGTACGCCGCCATGGTCCGGCAGCTGCGCGACACCCTGCTGCACCGACCCGACGAGGTGGTCGAGGCCATCAACCGCCGGATGGCGCTGCTGGCCGGGCTCGAGCGCTTCGAGGAGGCCGGCGTCCACCGCGACCGTCTCGCCACGTTCGTGCGGGCCGCCGCGCGCACCCAGCGGCTGTCCGCCCTGACCCGGTGTCCCGAGGTCGTCGCGGCCCGGCGGGAGGACGACGGACGCTGGAGCGTCCACGTCGTCCGGCACGGCCGGCTCGCGGCTGCCGGGGTGATCCCACCGGGCGCCGACGCCCACAGCTACGTCCGTGAGCTGTGCGCGAGCGCTGAGACGGTGCGCGCGGCCCCTGGACCGGTGCCCGCCGCCACCGCGGAGGAGACCGAGAAGGTGCTCCGCTGGCTCGAGTCTCCCGGCATCCGACTGGTCGACGTCGACGGCGAGTGGATCTGTCCGGTGGCGGGCGCCACGCGACACCTGCCGCTCTACGACGCGGTCAACCAGTCACGTCTGTCGCTGGTGCCCTTCGACGAGCAGCGTCTGCCCGCCACGGTGCACCGTCCGGCCCGCTGACCGGTCGAGCCTGGCCAGGCGGTCGAGCCTGGCCAGGCGGTCGAGCGAAGTCGACCTAGTCGAGACCCAGCGAGAACGCCGACTCGAGGTCATGGCGCGAGAACGTCCGGAACGCGATGTGAGTCTCGGTGGCGGTCACGCCGTCCACCTTGTTGAGCGAGTCCGCGACGACAGCCGCGATGTCCTCGTGCTTGCTGACCCGCACCAAAGCGATCAGGTCGATCTGGCCAGTCACCGAATACACCTCGCTGACCCCGTCCAGGGCGGCGATGGCCTCGCCGACCTCCGGGATGCGCGCGACGTCGGCCTTCACGAACACGATGGCGGTGATCATGTGCTCACCGTAGCGCCGATCCCGGGCGTGCCCGATCGGTCACTCCTGACTAGTCATTTCGGGTCACCTGGCGCCATTCGCCTCCGCGAACGTGCGGCCGCTCCTAACGTGACGCGGGTCTGCGCCGTAGGCCGTACGAGGGGAATCACGGGATGTCACGCACCACTGCCGCACGTCGGGCCACCGCCCGCGCCTCTGCCCTAATGGTCCTGGCCGCGGCAGCGGTCCTGGCCGCACCGAGCGGGTCCTACGCGGTGGCGCCCGGCGCCCCCACGGGACTCAACGTCGCGCAACCGCTCCCGTCAACGACGAAGTTCAACTGGAACCGGTCCGCCGGCGCGGACAAGTACGAGATCCAGGTGGACGACGACCCCGGCTTCGGCACTCCCGAGGTGAGCGCCGCCACGGTCAACTCTGTCTACGTGCCCGAGGTGGCCCTCAAGCTGGCGCCCAACTACTGGCGCGTGCGAGCAGTCCAGGGCACCGACAGGTCGGACTGGGCGACCGGACTTCCCTTCGACCCGCCGCAGGTGAGCGTCCCCGTCCCGTCCAGCCCCGTCAACGGCGCCCACCTCCAACAGCCGGACAACGCCCCGCTGCTCTCCTGGACGGCGTCCCCGGGGGCCAAGTCCTACACCGTGCAGGTGGCCAGCGACAGCGACTTCGTGGGGGCCACGGAGTTCACGACTGAGACCACCTCGCTCGTGGTCACCAGGCCCCTCGGGCTCGGTGACTGGTTCTGGCGCGTCATCGCGTCCAAAGGACCCGGCATCGTGTCGCAGCCCAGCACCACCTCGACCTTCTGGATCGACCCGCTCGCGACGCCGGTGATTACCGGCCCGCTGGGCCCGCAGGCCAACGTGTCCCCCGACGTCATCGACGTCGTGCTCGACTGGAACCCCGTCGCCGGCGCGATCGGCTACGAGCTCCAAGTGTCTACCAACAGCGACTTCACGGCCGGCTCGGTGCTCGAGGACCGGACCGGAGCGAGCAACCGCGTCCTGGGCACCCGGTTCTCACCGGCCATCACCTACGACAACAACGGCTACTACTGGCGGGTGCGCGCCGTCGACACCGCCGGCAATTCTTCGCAGTGGGCCCGCTCCAGCGTGGACTTCAACCGGCACTACGACATCTTGCCGGACCTGGTGTTCCCGGCCAACGGCGCAACCACGGTGCCGGACCCGCTCTACTTCCAGTGGGACGCGGTCACCAACGCCTCCGAATACGAGATCTGGGTGGGCACGGACGCCGACTTCTCCCCCAACACCTACAACTCCTGCCGGGTGGCCGCCACCACGTACACCCCGGGGATCTTCGCCATCAACGACACTGACCTGCTCAACGTCCTCCCCAACCGCATCAACGAGGACTGCGACCCCGAGCCGGGCAGGGTGAACTACTGGCGCGTGCGCCCGCTGGACCGGCCGTACGTCAAGCCCGGCGGCGGCGACCTGCCCGGCGTCCAGGGCCTGTGGTCCCCGACGTGGAGCTTCACCTACACCGGCCTGGCGATGACCAACCTCCTGCCGGTCAACGGTGCGACCGTCGCGGTGCCGACCCTCAGCTGGGACTCCGCGCCGGGGGCCCTGACCTACAAGGTCACCGTCACCAACGGCCTCGGCCAGGTCGTCGACTCCGAGACGACGTACGCCACCTCGTACACGCCCAAGGGCCAGACCCGGCTCCCGGCGGCCAACAACCCCTACACCTGGTCGGTGTACGCCGTCACGGGCGAGGGCACCACGTCCCTCGCCCCCCAGCGCAGGTTCAACGTGGCGGCGTCGATCCCGGCGACCGGAGCGGCACCGCTGACGCCCCTGGGCCCCTCACCCGCCACCCAGTTCAACGGCCCCCCGTCGCTGTCGTGGGAGCACGAGCCGACCGCGGCCTACTACCGGGTGCACGCCCTCAAGCCCGGCACCAACATCCTGGTGACGTCCGGGCTCTTCGAGAAGCCGGTGGCCTTCCCGGCGATGACCGACATCTCGAGCGAGCTCAAGCGCGCCGGGACCTACACCTGGTGGGTCACCGCGCACTCCTCCACCGGCGCGCAGATCGGCGGCGCCGGTCCCACCAGCACCTTCCAGATCCGCGCCATCGCACCGGCCACCGGCCACAAGGTCGCTCTGGGCGGGCGGGCGCTCGACGCCAACAACCCCGGCCAGACCCCCTGCACCCCCACCACCGGGGTGTGCACCGTCCCGGCGACGCCGGTGCTCCGCTGGTCCCGCGAGCCGGGCACGGCCTTCTACATGGTCTACGTGTCCGAGGACCCGAGCTTCTCAAACCTGCTCGAGCCGACCACGGCCCTCCCGGCGACCACCAACACGATCTACATGCCGGCACTGGACAACCGGGACTGGACCTACGCCGACAACCAGACCGAGCGCCCCTACTACTGGTTCGTGCGCCCCTGCCGGGCGGTCGGCCAGTGCGGCCCCAGCCCGGTCGGTGTGTCTGGCTCCGCGCAGCACACGTTCTTCAAGAAGTCCCCGCCCGTGTCGGGACTGCGGAGCAGCCTCACCCAGAAGACCGAGGCCACATTCACGTGGGACAACTACTGGCACGACCCCGCGTCCACTGCCACCACCGACACCTGGGCGCAGACCGGTGAGTCCCTGCCCCAGTCGGCCATGAAGTACCGCATCGAGGTGGCGACCGACTCCTCCTTCTCCCCCTCGACGGTCATCGACTCGGCCGAGGTGGACCAGGCGACCTTCACCAGCACCGCGAAGATCTACGCCAACCGCACCTACTGGTGGCGGGTACAGGCCATCGACTCCGACGGCAACGGCCTGACGTGGTCGACCAGCGAGGCCACCTTCGTCCGCGAGACCCCTCCGGTGACGCTCCTCGCCCCGGTCAACAGCGTCGCCGCCGCGGGCACCACCGCGTTCCGCTGGCAGGCCCAGCCGTACGCCAAGGGCTATGACGTCGAGGTCTACAAGAACGACGACCTGACCTACTCCGCGGCCAACAAGGTCGCGAGCGGCACCGGCCTGCTGACCACGGCCTACACGTGGAACAAGGCCCTGGCGCCCAGCGCGTCGGCCTACCGGTGGCGCGTGCGTCGCGTGGACGCGTCCGGCAGCCCCGGGGACTGGTCTGCCGGCGGCCGCTTCTTCGTCACCTCTGGCACGCCCAACATCACCGCCCCGGGCACCGGTGCGATCCAGCCGCCCGACGGGCCGGTCCTGGAGTGGGACCCCATCCCCACCGCGGCGATCTACACGGTCACCGTCACCCCGGTCTCCGGCGGTTCGACGGTGGTCGCCAACACGGTCTCCACCGCTTGGGCGGCGACGAGCCGCTTCGCCAGCGGCGACTACCGGTGGACCCTGGCCGCGAAGGACGCCAGCGGCAACGTCCTGGGGACGTCCTCGTCGGTCTTCACCGTCAACGCCGTCCTGGTCGCCGACGCCAAGCCGGCGATCCTTGCTCCCGGGGGGACCGGCGTGGGCAGCACCCTGACGGCGCAGCCGCCCACCTGGGCGGGCGGGCACACCGACGTCACCGTCACCTACCAGTGGCTGCGCGACGGACAGCCGATCTACGGCGCCGCGCCCAGCAGCGGGACGGGCACCGGCTACGTCATCCAGGCCCTCGACTACGGCAAGACCATCACGGTCAAGGCCACCGGGACCAAGCCCAACTACGCCAGTGGCACGTCGGTCAGCGACGGCCTGGTGGTCAGCGCGGGCGGCGCCCTGGTGTCCACCACGCTCCCCGTGATCTCGGGCTCCCCCGTGGTCGGGAGCACGCTCCAGGTCTCCCCCGGCACCTGGTCGCCGACGCAGCTCTCGCTTATGTACCAGTGGCTGCGCAACGGGGCACCCATCCCGTCCGCCACCCGCTCGTCGTACCGCCTCGTGCCGGAGGACGCAGGCACCTCGATCGCCGTCGTCGTGGCGGCCGCCCGCACCGGGTACTCCGACGGCGCCGCCACCGCCGTGGCGGTCAGCGTCCCGAAGATGAAGTCCACGACGACCGCCACGCTGTCCAAGACCCGGGTCAAGGTTGGCAAGCGGGTCAAGATTGGCATCACGGTCGCCGTCGCGGGTGTCCCTGGACCGACGGGGGCTATCAAGGTCTTCGACGGCGCCAAGAAGCTCAAGACCCTGACCCTCGTCAGCACCCGGGACGGCAAGATCGGGTGGAAGCTGCCCAAGCTCAAGAAGGGCAAGCACAAGATCAAGGCCGTCTACCTCGGCAACGGCTCCACGGCTGGGTCCAAGTCGAAGATCACCAAGCTCTACGTAGTGCGTTAGCGGTGAATCACCAGTCACCCGCGGAGCGCAGTAGCCTCCGCGGGTGAACTGGCTCGAAGACCACTGGCTCGACATCCTCGGTTGGGGCGGGAGTGCCCTGCTCGTCTACTCCCTGCTCCAGTCGCGCGTGCTGCGCTTCCGGGTGCTCAACCTGGCGGCCTGCCTCATCCTGCTCGCCTTCAACGCCTTCATCGGCGTGTGGCCGATGGTCGGCATGAACGCCGTGCTGTGCGCCATCAACATCTGGTTCATCGTCCAGCTGGTGCGCGACCGCCACGACGACGAGGCGTTCGAGGTGCTCGAGGTCCGCGGTGACGACGAGTACCTCCGCCACGTCCTGCGGGTGCACGGCGCGGACATCCTGCGCTTCAACCCCGACTTCGTCCACGACCCGTCGGACACCGACCAGGACGCGTTCCTCGTCCAGCGGGGCGACGAGACCGTCGGCGTCGTGCTGCTCCGCGCCGAGGGCGACACCGCGCACGTGCTCCTCGACTACGTCACCCCGCGCTACCGAGACTTCTCCCCCGGCGAGTTCGTCTGGCGCCGCAGCGGCATGCTCGCCGAGCACGGCTACCGCCGCGTGGTCACCTCGCCCACGATGGTAGGTCCCTACTACGACCGTCTCGGCTTCCAGCGCGACGGCGCCTCCTGGGTCCTGTCGCTGTAGGGCCGACGCACGTTTGGGATTCAACGACCCGGGGTAGGCATGAAGGCACGCCACCCCGAGGAGTGCCCGTGTTCCCCATCGCCTGGCTCAACGACAACCGCTACATCGCGTCGATCTTCTCCGTGCTGGTCGTGGTCAACGCCTACGCGATCGCCGGCGGCCTCTACCGCTGAGCACCAGCTAGCGCGAGGACGCCTCGACCCACCGGTCGAGCGCGGCCTGCGCATCGCCCGAGTCGATCGCCGCAGCAGCTCGCTCGACACCGGCGGCCAGCGCCTCGTCCACGGGCGCGCCCGGGGCGTCGTACACCGCCAGCGCCGCACCGGCGTTGAGGACCACCGCGTCCCGCACGGGACCCCGGTCCCCCGCGAGCATCCGGCGTACGACCTCGGCGTTGTGGGCAGCGTCGCCGCCGCGCAGGTCCTCGGTGGTCGCCGGCGCCAGCCCGTACGACGCGGGGTCGACGCTGTGGGTCGTGATCTCACCGTCGTGGACCGCCCACAGGGTCGACGTCGTCGTCGTGGTGAGCTCGTCCAGCCCGTCGTCCCCGCGGAAGACCCACGCGTCGACGCCGCGCGCGGCGTACACACCGGCGAGCACCGGGGCCATCCGGGCGTCGGCGCAGCCGATGGCCTGGGCGGCCGGCCGCGCCGGGTTGGTCAGCGGGCCGAGCAGGTTGAAGGTCGTGGCGATCCCGAGCTCGCGGCGCGGGACGGCCGCGTGGCGCATGGCCGGGTGGAACGCGGCGGAGAACAGGAACGTGATGCCCGCCTCGGCGGCGATGGCCGCGACCCTCGGGATCGGCAGGTCGAGCCGGATGCCCAAGGCCTCGAGGACGTCGGCCGAACCGGACTTCGACGACGCCGACCGGTTGCCGTGCTTGACGACGGTGGCGCCGGCGCCGGCCGCCACGATCGCGGACATGGTCGAGATGTTGACCGACATCGACCGGTCTCCCCCGGTGCCGACGACGTCGAGCAGACGACCCGGCACGGAGATGGGGTTGGCGGCGGCGAGCATCGCGTCGGCGATGCCCGAGACCTCCTCGACGGTCTCGCCCTTGCAGCGCAGCGCGACGACGAAGCCGGCCACCTGGGCCGGCGTCGCCTCGCCGGCGAACACCTGGCCCATGGCCCAGCGCGCCTGCTCACCGGTCAGGTCGTGCCCACCCACCAGCGTGGTGAGGACGTCGGGCCAGGTGTGCGACGCGGCGGAGGACCCCGGAGAAGTCATGGCCACCATGATGGTGGGGTCAGGACGTGGCGGGCACGGCGGGGCGCAGCAGTGAGACGACCGCCTCCGCGAGCTGCACCGGGTCGAGCGGGTGCGACACGACGGCCTCGGCGCGCGACCACGTGGCCAGCCACGCGTCCTGCGGGCGGCCGATGAGCACCAGCACGGGCGGGCACTGGTAGATCTCGTCCTTGAGCTGCTTGGCGATGCCCATCCCGCCGGCGGGCACGGCCTCGCCGTCGAGGATCGCCAGGGCGATGCCACCGGCGTCCATGTTCTGGATGACGACGGGCTCGGTGGCCACCTCGACGTACTCCAGCTCGGGCAGGTCGGGGTGGGGGCGACGCCCCAGCGCGAGGATGACCTGCTGGCGGGTGTCGACGTCGTCGCTGTAGACGAGGACCCGGAGCGGTCGCGTGGTGTCGGTCACGTCCGCATCGTATCGGTCGCGGCGGCGCGGGCCTCGCGCGCCTCGAGCATGTCGAGGCGACGGTCCTCCCGCGCGGCCTCCTTGTGCGACGAGCGCACCCACTGGACGAAGAGCACGGCGAAGAACACCAGCCCGATCAGGTCACCCGTGGCCCACAGGATCCCGCCGGCCACGTGCTGGTCCTCCAGCATCGGCGGCAGCCAGGCGCCCATCGGCCCCTCCCGCAGCGCCGTGTAGTGCGACTCCCCGATCAGCGTGGTCTGGCCCATGATCGTCACGCCGAGGAACGCGTGGAACGGCAGCGTCATCACCGTCAGCAGCACCCGGAACGGGTACCCGACGCGCCCCGGCAGCGGGTCGATGCCCATCAGCGGCCAGAAGAAGAGCGCCCCGACGGCCACGAGGTGGATGTGCATCATCTCGTGCACGAAGGGCGACGCGAGCGAGGCGTCGTACCAGGACGTGTAGTAGAGCGCCCACGGCGAGACGACGTAGAGCAGGAACGCGAGCGGCGGGAAGGACAGCACCCGGGCGACCCGCGAGTGGAGCACCACGAGCAGCCAGGCACGCGGTCGGGCGTGCAGCGTCCGGAGGGCGAGCGTGATGGGGGCACCCAGGGCGAGCGACAGCGGCACGACCATCGTCAGGATCATGTGCTGCACCATGTGCACGCTCAGGAGCGTGGTGTCGTAGCGCGCCAGCCCGGAGGCGGTGGCGAAGACGAACGAGCCCATCCCGAGCACGACGAAGGACACGGTCCGACCGACCGGCCAGTGGTCGCCGCGGCGGCGCAGCATCGCCACGCCCACGAGGTAGACGCCGGCCACCCAGACGGCCAGCACGAACGGCACGGGGTCGATCCCCCAGTCGGTGAAGACCCTCCCGACGGTGAATCTCGGAAGGACCGGATCGGTCGTCCACGCGGCGGTCATCACGATGTGAAGAATATGACGTGGATAGTGAGGGGGTCGGGGTGCCCTCCGAGGCGGCTACAGACATAATGGCGTCCGTGGCGACAGCAACAGCGATTCCGGCATCCCGACTGCACGGGCACCACGACCGACCCAGCATGGTCAGCGTGGGGACGATCATCTGGCTCTCCAGCGAGCTGATGTTCTTCGCAGCCCTCTTCGCGGCGTACTTCACGATCCGCGCCGTCAGCCCTGAGCTGTGGGCGCAGGAGACCGAGGTGCTCAACGTGCCGTTCGCGACGGCCAACACCGCGATCCTGGTGCTGTCCTCGCTCACCTGCCAGCTCGGCGTCTTCGCCGCCGAGCGCGGCCAGGTCGGCCGCACCGGCTCGGTCTTCAAGGTCAGCGGCTGGGGCCTGCGTGAGTGGTTCATCCTCACGTACGTCATGGGCGCGATCTTCATCGGCGGCCAGGCGCTGGAGTACGCCGAGCTCATCCACGAGGGCGTCACGATCCCGGACTCCGCCTACGGCACGATGTTCTACCTGACCACCGGTTTCCACGGGATCCACGTGACCGGCGGACTGATCGCCTTCCTCCTCGTCCTCGGCCGCACCTACATCGCTCGGCGCTTCACCCATGAGCAAGCCGTGAGCGCCATCGTCGTGTCCTACTACTGGCACTTCGTCGATGTCGTCTGGATCGGGCTCTTCGCCACGATCTACCTCATCAAGTAAGCCCCCCGACCCGGACAGCTAGGACTCACTGTGCGCTTGTTGAACCGCTCCGCAGGTCGGATCTCCCGACACCGCCGCGGCCCCCTCGCCGGACTCGTCGTCCTCCTCCTCGGCCTGCTGATGACCGGTGGTCTCTACACCGCGTTCTCGCCGGCCCAGGCCGAGAGCACCAGCGACGAGGAGCTCATCGCCGAGGGCCGCGAGCTCTTCCTCGTGGGCTGCTCGTTCTGCCACGGCCAGAACGGCGAGGGCATCTCCACCGCCCGCGACGGCTACCAGATCGGCCCCTCGCTCGTGGGTGTCGGCGCCGCCGCCGTCGACTTCCAGGTCGGCACCGGCCGCATGCCGATGGCCAACCCGGGCCAGCAGGCCCCGCGGAAGAAGCCCGTCTACAACGAGGACGAGATCGCTGCGCTCGCGGCGTACGTCGCGTCGCTGGCGCCCGGCCCGGCCATCCCCAGCGAGTCCGACTACTCCATCGACGGCCTGTCGGAGGAGGAGCGCGAGGAGGCCATCAGCCGCGGTGGCCAGATCTTCCTCACCAACTGCACGGCGTGCCACAACTTCAACGGCGCCGGCGGAGCCATGCCCCGCGGCGGCTACGCCCCGACCCTGCACGGTGTCGAGCCCAAGCACATCTACCAGGCCATGCTGACCGGCCCGCAGACGATGCCCACCTTCAGCAACGGCAACCTCTCCCCCGAGGAGAAGCGCGACGTCATTGCCTACCTGGGTAGTCTCGAGGAGACCCCTGAGTACGGCGGCTTCGGCCTCGGCGGCCTCGGCCCCGTGTCCGAGGGACTGTTCGGCTGGGTGCTCGGCATCGGTGGACTGGTCGGCTTCGCAGTCTGGATCGCCGCCCACACCACGCGTAGCTCGAAGATCAAGGAAGGGGCCGAGGCATGACCGACGTGCACGACAAGACTCCGGCCGTGCCCCCGCACGGCGACCACACCCCGGCCGTGCCGGAGGAGCCGATCCCCAACCCCGGCCTCCCCGCCCACCAGTGGCGTCCCACCGACGTCGACGAGCGCGCCGAGAAGCGCGCCGAGCGCCAGGTCGCGGCGATGTTCGGGCTCTCCATGGTGTGCGCCCTGCTCTTCGTCGTCGCCTACTTCACGCTCGAGATCGGCGACAACTTCGACACCTTCATGGGTCTCGGAGCCTCCACCGTCGCGCTCGGCACCACCCTGGGCCTGGCCCTGCTCCTCATCGGCATCGGCATCATCCAGTGGGCCCGCAAGCTCATGGGTGACCACGAGATCGTGGAGATGCGCCACCCCGCCGCCTCGTCGCAGGAGGACCGGACCGCCACGCTCGAGGCCCTCGCCCTCGGTGGCGAGGAGTCCGGCATCGGCCGCCGTCCACTGGTGCGCAACACGCTGATCGGCTCGGTGGCCCTGCTCGGACTGCCGGCCGTCGTGCTGCTCCGCGACCTCGGCCCCGCGCCGGGCGACAAGCTCGCCAGCACCATCTGGGAGAAGGGCATGCGCGTCGTGCGCGACGTGGTCGGCACGCCCATCAAGGCCTCCGAGCTCGAGATCGGCGACCTCGTCAACGCCGCTCCCGAGGCGCTGTTCCCCACGGAGGAGAACGGCTACCCCGAGATCGAGGGTGTCCCGCTCCAGGTCGAGAAGGCCAAGGGCGCGATCATCGTCGTCAAGATGGAGCCGGGCGACATCACTCCCGGTCCGGGTCGCGAGAACTGGACCGTCAACGGGATCATCTGCTACTCCAAGATCTGCACCCACGTGGGTTGCCCGATCTCCCTGTACGAGCGGACCACGCACCACGTGCTCTGCCCGTGCCACCAGTCCACGTTCGACCTGGCCGACTCGGCCAAGGTCGTCTTCGGACCCGCTCACCGTCCCCTCCCCCAGCTGCCCCTGGCAGTCGACGACGAGGGCTACCTGATCGCACAGAGCGACTTCACTGAGCCCATCGGGGCCAGCTACTGGGAGCGTGAGAAGCAATGAGTCTCGACACGAGCAAGGTCGCGAGCACCAACGGCTCGACCGCGGCGACCGCGTCCAAGCCGTCGAAGGTCGGCGGCGTGGCCACGTGGGCCGACGACCGCCTCGGCCTGGCCACGGCGATGCGCAAGAACCTGCGCAAGGTCTTCCCGGACCACTGGTCCTTCATGCTGGGTGAGATCGCCCTGTGGAGCTTCGTGGTCCTGCTGCTCTCGGGTGTCTTCCTGACGCTGTGGTTCAACCCCAGCATGGGCGAGATCCACTACGAGGGCTCCTACGACCAGCTCCGCGGCATCGCGATGTCCGAGGCGATGGCCTCGACGCTCAACATCTCCTTCGACGTGCGCGGCGGCCTCCTGATGCGCCAGATGCACCACTGGGCGGCGATGCTCTTCATCGCCTCGATGATGGTGCACCTGCTCCGCGTGGCCTTCACGGGCGCGTTCCGCAAGCCGCGTGAGCTCAACTGGGTGATCGGCTGCCTGCTGCTGCTCCTCGGCACCCTCGAGGGCTTCACCGGCTACTCGCTCCCCGATGACCTGCTCTCCGGCACCGGCGTCCGCGCCGCGGACGGCTTCCTCAAGGCCACCCCGGTCGTGGGCAGCTACATGTCGTTCTTCCTCTTCGGCGGCGAGTTCCCCGGCGACGCGATCATCCCGCGCCTCTACATCATCCACGTGCTGCTGATCCCGGGCCTGCTGCTCGGCCTCATCGCCGCGCACATGCTGCTGCTCGTCTACCACAAGCACACGCAGTGGCCCGGACCCGGCCGCACCAACGACAACGTTGTCGGCTTCCCGATGCTGCCCGTGTACGCCGCGAAGGCCGGCGGCTTCTTCTTCATCGTCTTCGGCGTCACCGCCCTCATGGGTGGCCTGATGACCATCAACCCGGTGTGGAAGTTCGGCCCCTACGACCCGACCAAGGTCACGGCCGGCTCGCAGCCCGACTGGTACATGGGCTGGCCCGACGGCCTGCTGCGCATCATGCCCGGCTGGGAGTCGGTGATCTTCGGCTACACGATCTCGTGGAACGTCATGATCCCGATCCTCATCGTGCCGCCGCTGATGCTCGTCATCCTGATGCTGCTGCCGTTCCTCGAGGGCTGGATCACCGGTGACAAGCGCGACCACCACCTGCTCCAGCGCCCGCGCAACGCACCGACCCGCACCGCGGTGATGGTGTCCCTGATGACCTTCTACGGTCTGGCCTGGGCCGCCGGCGGCAACGACATCATCGCCATCAGGCTCGACCTGAGCATCAACCAGATCACCTACTTCATGCGGGTGGCGGTCTTCCTCGGTCCCCTGATCGCCTTCATCGTCACGCGCCGCTGGTGCATCTCGCTGCAGCGCCTCGACAACGAGAAGCTGCTGCACGGCTACGAGACCGGCATCATCATGCGGTCCCCCGACGGCGGCTACGCCGAGCGTCACCTGCCGATCAGCGACACGGCGGCGTACACCCTCACGGCGCGTGACCGCGACCAGATCCACACCGTCGAGGGCGACACCGACAGCAACGGCGTCGTGGCCCCGGGCTCCCGCATCCAGGCGCTGCGGGCCAAGCTGTCGGACGGGATGTTCCGCCACAACGTGCAGAAGCCCACCGCGGCCGAGATCGAGGAGGCGCACCACCACGCCGCCCACGAGCACGAGCTCGAGGCCGGTCTCGACCACCCGGCGGACGGCCACCAGTTCGACGGCCACAGCGACCACACGGTCGAGGAAGCTCCGCTCCGCGGCGGCCACTGACCACCGCACACGGCACGAGGTGAGTGCCCCGGATCCGCCCAGGGTCCGGGGCACTTCCCATTTCCAGGAGTCCACGATCCCCCCTCCCGACCGCCGCACCCTGCGTCCCGTGCTCGTCGCCTCGACCGCGGCGCTGGTCTCCCTCGCCCTCCTCGTGGTGGCCGTCCGTCTCGGATGGCTGGGCGCCGACGTCGGCCGGGGTGCGGAGTTCTGCGAGCTCGAGCCCGTCGGCACGATCCGTCAGCCGGCCAACACGCTCAGCAACCTCGGCTTCGTGCTCGCCGGCCTGGCCGTCGGCTGGTACGCCGGGCTCCCCCGCGGTCGCCTGGCCCGGCGCGGCCTCGCGACGTCGTACGCCGTCGTCGTGGTCCTGCTCGGACCCGGCAGCATGGCCATGCACGCCACCCAGAGCGAGCTGGGCGGACGGCTCGACCAGCTCTCCATGTACGTCCTGGCCGGCTTCGCCGCGGCGTACGCCGGGATCCGGCTCTCCGGGCGGGGTGTCGGCACCTTCGTGGCCGCCCTGGTAGCGCTCGTGGCGCTCTGCGACCTCATCGGCCGGGCCGGAACCCTCCCGGTGGTCAACAACGCCGGCAACGCGGCGTTCACGGTCGTGCTGGTGGTGGCCGTGGTCCTCGAGGTCCGGCTCCGCCGCCGTGCCGCCCGCCCGGCGGGGCTGGCGTGGATCGTCGCGGCCCTGACCACCATGATGGTCGCCTTCGCTGTCTGGACGCTGTCGCGCTCCGGTGCTCCCCTGTGCGACCCGCACTCGTGGGTCCAGGGGCACGCCGTGTGGCACCTGCTGTGCGCCGTCGCGGCGTACTGCCTCTACCGCTACTGGACGACGGAGACGGCAGGGCCTCAGGAGAGGGCGGAGCCGGCCTTGTAGTCGGCGTAGGAGGCGTTCCAGTCGCCGTAGCCGTTGGTGAGGGTCATCCAGCGGTCCGTGCCGGTGTACTCCACGACGTCGCCGCGGCGGCTCATGGCGTACAGCCAACCGGCGTCGGCCGTGGAGAGGCCGGTGCAGCCGTGCGAGACGTTGGCGCTGCCCTGGGAGCCGACGGACCACGGGGCGGCGTGGATGAACTCGCCGGAGTAGGTGAGCCGCATGGCCCACTGCACGTCGTCGATGTCGTAGGCCTCCGGGTCGTCGGCGCTGATGCCGACGGTCTCGGAGTTCATCCGCCGCTCGTCGAACATCTCCATGATCACCTTGGTCCCCGAGCGGGTGGTGAAGCCCGGCTTGCCGGTGGTGATCGGGAGCGTCCGCAGCAGCGTGCCGTTGCTGAAGACCTGCATCTGGTGGGTCTGCGCGTTGACCTTGTAGACGTGCGCGTCACCGACCTGGAAGTCGACGGTGCGGCTCTCCTGGCCGTAGATGCCGTTGCCGGCCGGGACGGAGTTGACGTCGATGTCGACCGAGACGTCGGTGCCGGCCTGCCAGTAGGTCCGCGGGCGGTAGTGGGCCTCGTTGTCGCTCATCCAGTGCCAGGTACCCGGCTGGGCCGGGGTGCTGGTCACCGTCATGTGGCGCTCGAAGGCGGCCTTGTCGGTCACGGGCACGTCGAAGGTGACGACGACCGGCATGCCGACGCCGACGGTCTCGCCGGCGAGCGGCGCGACGGACGGGTAGGTCTGCTGGTCCAGGGTGAGCTCCTGGGTGCGGAAGCGCACCGGCCGGGTCACCTCCTGGCCGTCGCTGCGCACGGCGCTGCTGCGCGCGACGTAGTCGGTGCCGGGCTCGAGGCGTCCCGTGGACAGCCAGGTGCCCCCGTCGACCTCGCCCGCGAGCTTCGTGCCGTCAGCGGCCGTGACGGCGACCTCGGTCAGCTCACCACCCTCGGCGGTCAGCTCGACCGGTTGCCCGATCGGCACGGCCTGCGCATTGCGTACGCCGAGCGCGAACCGCACCGGGTCGGCCTTCTCCGCCGCCTGCGTGGCGTCCCCTCCGCGGGGGGCCGAGGCGTCCGGGTCGCTGGAGGTGGTGGACGACTGGCACGCGGCCAGTGCGGCGCAGAGCAGCACTCCGGAGAGGGCTGCGCCGACGCGGCGTACGGACGGCGTGCTGGTGCGGTCGTGAGCAGGCATGCGCGAGCGATCCCCCAGAAGGCGTGGAGCCAGGTCGCTTCTAGGGTAACCGCGGGCCCTGACGGGGCAGAATCAGTGCGCGTGCTCGCCGCGGTAGTACTCGTAGATCCAGCCGGACAGCGTGATCGCGCCGATCGCGCCACCGATGATCAGGAGCCACCAGGCGCCCATGGCCGTGCCGAACACCATGGTGCCCAGCGCCATGGCGCACCACAGCGGCCACCACGAGTAGGGCGGGAAGAAGCCGAGCTCGCCCGCTCCGTCGGCGATCTCGCCGTCCTTGCGGTCCTCCGGACGCGGGTCCATCTTGGCCGCGTGGAAGCCGAGGTAGAGCGAGATCATCAACGTCAGCAGCGCCGTCATCGTCAGGGCGGACGTGCCCGTCCAGTCACCGGTGATGAACCAGTAGGCCGGCGTCACCAGCACGAAGAAGATCGTGGTGATGATGAAGATCCAGGACTCAGCCTTCATCGGGCGTCCCCTTCGGTGGTGTCGTTGCCGTCGACGCGGCCGCGCAGCATCTCCTCGCGACCGTCCACGTCGGGTGCGTCGGCCGGCTCACCACGACGCTCGGCGTCGTTCTCGGCGAGCTCGAGCATCGCGATCTCCGGGTGGTGGAGGTCGAAGGCCGGCGACTCGGAGCGGATGCGCGGCAGGGTGTGGAAGTTGTGGCGCGGCGGCGGGCTGCTGGTGGCCCACTCGAGCGAGCGGCCCCAGCCCCACGGGTCGTCGACGCCGACCATCGGGGACTTGGCCGACGCGTAGACGTTGTAGAGGAACGGCAACGTCGAGGCACCGAGCAGGAAGGCGCCGATGGTGGACACCTGGTTGAGCGTGGTGAACCCGTCCTCGGGGAGGTAGTCGGCGTAGCGGCGCGGCATGCCCTCGACACCCAGCCAGTGCTGGACGAGGAAGGTGGTGTGGAAGCCGACGAACAGCAGCCAGAAGTGCAGCTTGCCGAGGCGCTCGTCGAGCATCCGCCCGGTCATCTTGGGCCACCAGAAGTAGAAGCCCGCGAACATCGCGAACACCACGGTGCCGAAGACCACGTAGTGGAAGTGCGCCACCACGAAGTAGGAGTCGGACACGTGGAAGTCGAGCGGCGGGCTGGCCAGGATGACGCCCGTGAGGCCACCGAAGAGGAAGGTCGTGAGGAACCCGATCGACCACAGCATCGGGGTGTCGAAGGACAGGGATCCCCCCCACATCGTGCCGATCCAGTTGAAGAACTTGACCCCAGTCGGCACCGCGATGAGGAACGTCATGCCGGAGAAGAACGGCAGGTCGACGGCACCGGTCACGAACATGTGGTGCGCCCACACGGCGACCGAGAGGATCGCGATGCCGAGCGTGGCGCCGACGAGGCCGACGTAGCCGAAGAGGGGCTTGCGGCTGAAGACCGGCAGGATCTCCGACACGATGCCGAAGAACGGCAGCGCGATGATGTAGACCTCCGGGTGGCCGAAGAACCAGAACAGGTGCTGCCACAGGATCGGGCCACCGTGCGCCGGGTCGAACACGTGCGCACCGAGCAACCGGTCCGCCTCGAGCGACAGCAGCGCGCCGGCGAGGATCGGGAACGCGATCAGCACGAGCAGCGAGGTGACCAGCGCGTTCCAGACGAAGATCGGCATCCGGAACATGGTCATGCCGGGGGCGCGCATGCAAATGATCGTGGTGATGAAGTTGACGGCACCGAGGATGGTGCCGAGACCGGCCATCCACAGGCCCATGATCCACAGGTCGCCACCGACGCCCGGCGAGCGGACGCCGTCGGAGAGCGGCGTGTAGGCGAACCAGCCGAAGCTCGCGGCACCCGACGGGGTCAGGAAGCCGGAGGCGGCGATGAGCCCGCCGAAGAGGAACAGCCAGTAGCTGAACATGTTGAGGCGCGGGAACGCCACGTCGGGCGCGCCGATCTGCAGCGGCATGATGACGTTGGCGAAGCCGAAGAACAGCGGCGTCGCGAAGAGCAGCAGCATGATCGTGCCGTGCATCGTGAAGAGCTGGTTGTAGAGCTCGTCGTTGACGACCTGCTGGCCCGGGAACGCGAGCTCCGAGCGGATCAGCATGGCCATCAGGCCGCCGACCATGAACCACCCGAACGACGTGATGAGGTACATCTTGCCGATCAGCTTGTGATCGGTCGTGGTCATGATGCGGACCAGCTGCTGGCCCAGCGTCTTGCCGGTGTCCGGCGTGGTGCTGGCGGTGCCCGGGGTCGCGGTGGCGGTCACTCCGTGCTCCCTTCGGTGTCTTCGTCGTCCAGGCCGGCCTGGGTGATGGCGTCGGAGCCACCGAGGAGCGGCTCGTCGGCGATCCAGCCCTGGTCGGCGAGGTCGAGGAGGTAGGCGTCGTAGTCGGCCTGGCTGACGACCTTGACGTTGAAGAGCATCCGCGAGTGGTAGGTGCCGCAGAGCTCGAAGCACTTGCCGGCGTAGTCACCCTCGACGGTCGGCGTGACCTGGAACTTGTTGACCCGGCCCGGGATGACGTCCATCTTCATGAGGAAGGACGGCACGCCGAAGTTGTGGATCACGTCGGGCGAGTTCAGGTTGAACTGGACGGTCTGGTCGACGGGCAGCCACAGGGTCGGGATCTGCGAGGCCGTGCCCGACGTGTAGGGAGTCCGGCCGCCGTCGCCCTGCTCGGTGTAGTTGAACGTCCAGGACCACTGCTGGCCGACGACGTCCACGACGAGGTCGGGCTCGGGCTCGAGGGCGACGGCCTCGTCCTGCACCTTGACGGTCCAGTAGAAGAAGACGATCACCATCATGATCGGCGCGATCGTGTAGAAGATCTCCAGCGGCAGGTTGTAGCGCGTCTGCACCGGGATCTCGTCGTCGCTGCGGCGGCGGAAGCGGAAGACGACCCAGAAGATGAGGCCCCAGACGATGACGCCGGTCACCATGGCGGCCAGCCACGCGTAGCGCCACAGGTCGTAGGTCGCCGGACCCGTCTCGGTCATCGGCTCCGGCATCGCCAACCGGGCGATCTGGTCGCTGTCAGCCGCGTCGCCGCAGGCGCTCAGGAGCAGCAGCAGGGCGCCCACGAGCACACCGGCCGCGACCCGACGTACGGGCACGGCTGCACGCTTGGGAAGTTGCAGACCCACGAACGAGCCTCTCTTTCGGTCAGTCTCGACTGTGCGAACACTATCTCCAATCAGGTCGTGTGGGTGGGGCGGGTGGGGTGTCGGCGCGCACATCCGCCACGGGACGGGGACCGTCGGTGCGATGGTCTAGGTTCGGCGCGTGAGCAACCCGTCCGGTGCCGGCCCGAGCGGGCCGGACGACGGCCGGTCCGCCGACCTGGACGCGGCCTCGTCCGCGACCCTGCACCCGGCCGCGCGGGAAGTCCTGCTGGCGGCCCTGGACCGGGGCTACGCCGACCCGCGCCGCCTCCACGGCCGGGCCCGGGACGCCCGGTTGCTGCTCGACAACGCCCGGGAGGCGACGGCCGATGCGCTCGGCGTCCGACCGGACGAGGTGACCTTCACCAGCAGCGGCACGGACGCCGTCCACCGGGGCCTGCTCGGCCTCGTGAAGGGGTCGCGGCGCGGGGACGTCGTCGTCCACTCCGCGGTGGAGCACTCCGCGGTCCTGCACGCGGTGGCGTGGGGCGCCCGGGGCGTGTCCGTCGGGTGCGACCGCCTCGGTCGGGTCGACAGCGACGGGCTCCTGGGCGCCATCGCGCCGGAGGTCGGCGTCGTGGCCCTCCAGACCGCCAACCACGAGGTCGGCACCGTCCAGCCCGTCGGCGAGCTCGAGCTCCCCCACGGCGTGCCGCTCTTCACCGACGCCTGCGCCTCGATGGGCCGCCTGCCCCTGCCGGACGGCTGGGCGGCGGCCGCGGGCTCCGCCCACAAGTGGGGCGGCCCCGCCGGGGTGGGCGTGCTCCTGGTCCGCAAGGGCGCGCGCTGGCGCAGCCCCTTCCCCGGCGACGACCGGGTGGACGAGCGCTCCTCCGGCTTCGAGAACGTCCCCGCCGCCCTGGCTGCCGCCGCGGCGCTCCAGGCGGTGGTGGCCGAGCGCGACGAGGTCAACGCCCGCCACCACGATCTGGTGGACGTCGTACGCCGTCGCGTCGCCGCCGAGGTGCCGGACGTGGAGGTGGTCGGGGACCCCGTCGCGCGACTCCCCCACCTGGTGACCTTCTCCTGCCTGTACGTCGACGGCGAGGCCCTCGTGCACGAGCTCGACCGCCACGGCTTCGGCATCGCCAGCGGCTCGGCGTGCACGTCGTCGACGCTGGCCCCCAGCCACGTGCTCGAGGCGATGGGCGTGCTCACCCACGGCAACGTCCGCCTCTCGTTGCAGCGTGACGCCACCCGCGCGCAGGTCGACGCCTTCTGCGACGTGCTGCCCGGCGTGGTCCGCGACATCCGCGCGAGGGTCGGCCTGTGACCGTCCCGGACCTCGAGCTCGACTGCCGCGACCTGCGCTGCCCGATGCCGATCATCGAGCTGGCCCGCCACCTCCACGACGTCGCGCCGGGGCACGTGCTCGCCGTCGTGGCCCACGACCCCGCCGCACGTGTCGACGTCCCGGCGTGGTGCCGGATGCGGGAGCAGGAGTACGTCGGCGAGGACGTCGCCGACGACGGAGCGCCGCGCTACCTGATCAGACGCGTGTCCTGAGCTATGGATGCAGCGTGCGGAGGTGCGGCTCGACGTCGCTGACGGCGTCCGCGCCGTACGTCGCCTCGAGGCGCCGCAAGAAGGCGGCCCGCGAGAGCGTGTACTCCTGGGTGCCGACCTGCTCGACGACGTGGACGGCCAGCAGGCAGCCCAGCTGTGCGGCGCGCTCCAGGCTGAGGCCCCAGCCGAGGGCGGCGAGGAAGCCGGCCCGGAAGGCGTCGCCGACGCCGGTCGGCTCGACCTTCTCGATCTCGGGGACCGCGCCGACCGTGATGGACTCCTCGCCCTTGCGGTCGATGCGGACACCCGCCGCGCCGAGGGTGACGACCCAGGTGCCGACGCGGTCGAGGACCTCCTCGGCCGACCAGCCGGTCTTCTGGATGATCAGGCTGGCCTCGTACTCGTTGGAGAAGAGGATCTCGGCGCCGTCGATGAGCGGGCGGATGAGGTCGCCGTCGCCGAACGCGAGCTGCTGGGACGGGTCGGCGACGAAGCGGTAGCCACGCTGGCGGCACTCGTCGGTGTGGCGCAGCATCCCCTGCGGGTCGTCCGGGCCGATGAGCACGAAGTCCGGGGTCCCCACGCGGTCGACGATCGGCTTGAGCTCGATCTCGCGGGCCTCGCTCATGGCGCCGGCGTAGAACGACGCGATCTGGGCGTGCGCCGAGTCGTTGGTGCACACGAAGCGCGCCGTGTGCCGGGTCTGCGAGATGTGGACGGCGGTGCAGTCGACGTTGTGCCGCTCCAGCCAGGCGCGGTACTCCGCGAAGTCCTCGCCGACCGCGCCGATGAGCACCGGCCGGAGACCGAGGTTGCCCAGTCCGAAGCAGATGTTGGCGGCGCACCCGCCGCGGCGCACCTCCAGCTCCTCGACCAGGAAGGAGACCGACAGCTTGTCGAGCTGGTCGACGACCAGGCTGTCGGAGAACTTCCCCGGGAAGGACATCAGATGGTCGGTCGCGATGGATCCGGCAATCAGCAGAGGCACGCGCGAACACTACCCCCGGGTACGGCTGGGGATACCCTTCGGTAGCCCCTAGCGTCGGCCGCATGACGTCTCCCGACAGCGCCGCACGCCTGACCCACGCCGACCTCGCGAGCACCAGCGAGATGGCCGCCGACTGCCGCGCGACCAGCCGCAACCTGCGCCTCGAGCACGCCGCGCGGGCCGCGGTCTCCGCCCCACCGAGCATCCGCTACGAGGACTACCCGCGCGAGGTCGCCAAGCGCGACATCCGGGTCAGCGAGGCCGCCGCCCGCCTCGCGGAGGTGCTCTACGGGCGCTGACCGACACGGACGACGAAGGGCCCCCGCCGATGGCGGGGGCCCTTCGTGTGCTCGAGGTCAGTGGAAGGAGTCTCCACAGGCGCAGGAGCCGGTCGCGTTGGGGTTGTCGATCGTGAAGCCCTGCTTCTCGATCGAGTCGACGAAGTCGATCATGGCGCCGTTGAGGTAGGGGACGCTCATCCGGTCGACCACCACGGTCACGCCGTCGAAGTCGGTGGTGACGTCGCCGTCGAGGGTGCGCTCGTCGAAGAAGAGCTGGTAGCGCAGGCCCGAGCAGCCACCGGGCTGCACGGAGATGCGCAGGGCCAGGTCATCGCGGCCCTCCTGCTCGAGGAGGCTCTTGACCTTGCCGGCGGCGACATCGCTCAGGTTGATCTGGTCGGTGCGGCGGTCAGTGGTCGTGTCGACCTGCTCGGTCATCTGCTGCTCCATCAGTGGTCGAGGTGGATACCTGTCCCAATGGTCGCACACCCCGGGTTATTCCTCACTGCCCCGCCGTGACCGCCGGGACGGACCCCGGGCCCTACCGCGACCAGGTGCGTGCGACCCGCTCGGCGAGGTCGCTCAGCGCTCCGGAGGGGTCCGCGAACGCGCGCTCCTCCCCCACCAGCTCGACCAGCGAGTAGGCCGACTCGATCCCCAGCGCCCGCATCTCGCGAGCGCCGACCAGCACCTGGCCGGCCAGCGCCACGCACGGCCGCAGCGCCTCCGCGGCGATCTCGGCGACGCCGTACGGGACCTTGCCGGAGCGGCTGGAGAAGTCGAACGCGCCCTCGCCGGTGATCACCAGGTCGGCCTGGCGGGCCCGCTCGAGGAGCCGGACGTGCTCGGCGACCAGCGCGATGCCGGGCTCGCGGCGGGCACCGAGGACCAGGAGGGCGTAGCCGATGCCGCCGGCGGCGCCGGCGCCCTTCTCCAGGGACGTACGCCGGTCGGTGACGGCCGCGAACGCCTCCAGCCACCCGTCGATCCGGGCGATCTCCTCCTCGGGGATCCCCTTCTGGGGACCGAACGCCTTGGTGGTGCCGAAGAGGCCGGTGAGGGGGTTGTCGACGTCGGTGGCGGCCACCAGGGTGATGCCCGCCAGCCGCTCGCGGGCCGGGGCGAGGTCGACGCTGGTGACGGTGTCGAGGGCGATGGCCCCGCTGTCGAGGATGCCGTCGGAGAGCGCTCCGAGCGCGGCGAGGACGCCCGCGCCGCCGTCGTTGGTGCCGGAGCCGCCGAGCCCGACGACGACCGTCGACGCCCCGCTCTCGACGGCGGCGATCAGCAGCTCGCCGACGCCGTTGCTGCTGGCGAACTCCACGCCCCCGTCGATGAGGTGCAGCCCGACCGCCTGCGCGGTCTCGACGTAGGCGACGTCCTCGACGAACAGGACCGTCGCGGGCACCTGCTCGCCGTGCGGCGCCTCGACGGTGACGGCGAGCAGCTCGCCGCCGAGGGCGGCGTGCAGGACGTCCACGAAGCCGGGACCGCCGTCGGCCATCGGCGCCAGGTCGAGGACGTCGTCCGGCGCGTGCCTGGCCCACCCGGTCGCGATCGCCTCGGCGGCCTCGACCGCGGTCAGGGTGCCGGAGAACTTGTCCGGCGCGATGAGGACGCGCATGCGGCCATCCTGTCGCACGCCACGTCGGGCAGGTGCCGCGGACTACCCCAGGTCGACGATCGCCGCGACCGGACCGCCGCCGTCGGGGCCCTGATGGGCCGCGGACACCGACACGAAGACCGCCGGGTCGCCCGTGACCGCCGCCGTCACGCCACCCACGCACGACTTGATCTGCCGGTGCCAGTGCACGTCCGAGTCGTCGAGCATGGCGTTGCGCCGGCCGCGGACCTGGCCGTCCTGGGAGACCTCGCACTTGAGGAAGACGTTGACCAGGCGGCCGTCGAGGTCGGTGTGGTGCGGGCGCTCGGGCAGGTCGAGCCCGGCGGAGCGGATCGCGTCCCAGATGCCGTCGGCGTCGAGGGCGTCCTTCATCACCGAGTGGCCGACGCGGTAGCGCCCGCCGACGCCGGTCGCGTTGCCGACGACCACCACCTGCGCCTGGTCGAGCTCGACGCCCGACGAGCACGACGCGACCGCCGAGAAGAGCGACCGGTCGTGCATGACGTCCTCGTCGGTCGGCATCTCGATCTCGCCGAGCGCCACCGCGATGCCCAGCGCCGTACAGCCGTTGGAGAGGTCCATGGACTCGTGCGTGTGCTCGGTCCACACCGTCTTGCCGCGCGACTTGGCGTCGCGGATCGTGTGCACGGTCAGCAGCGGGGTCTTGGTCTGGACGTAGTGCACGTCGGCGACGTCGGTGATGCCGGCCTTCTCCATCGCAACCCGCACCGCGTCGGCCACCTTGGTGACCATCGCGACCCGGCCGATGTCCTCGGGCATCAGCACCTCGCTCATCGCGAACCCGACCGTCAGCCTCGACTCCTCGGCGGGCTCGGCGTCGGTGGTCGCGAAGATCGTGGCGTGCGGGCTGATGACCCCGTCGGTGCCGCCGGACCACACGATGGGCACCTGCGCGACCTGGTCCGCGGCCGCCCCCTTGGCGACGAGCACCTCGCGGAAGGCCCGGTCGGCGATGATGCGCGTGTAGTCGTTGACCCCGCCGTTGCCCTCGGTCTTGCCGATGATGGCGATCACGCGGTCGGCCGCCATGACGCCGTCGTCGATGAGCCGGGCGAGCTCGCTGGCGTCGGCGACGGAGTGGATCGGGACCTTGCGGACTTCGATGGCACTGGGCATGGATCGGTTCCTTTCGGGTGGGGTCTTCAGTTCGGTACGACGACGGTCCCGGCGCCGCCGGTCGGGTCACCGGTCACCGCCTCGACGATGTGGTCCAGGCTGGTGATGGCGGCGCGCCCGCCGCCCTGCTCGACGAAGCGGCAGGCGGCGTCGACCTTGGGGCCCATCGACCCGCTGGCGAAGTGGCCCTCGGCGGCGAGCGCCCGCATTTCCCCCACCGTGACGCGACCGACGGGCGTCGCCTGGGGGGTGCCGAAGCGCAGCACGGCGTGCGGCACGTCGGTGGCGATGACGAGCACGTCGACGGTGATCGACCGCGCCAGCAGGGCGGCCCCGAGGTCCTTGTCGATGACGGCCTCGACGCCGGTGAGCGTGCCGTCGTCGCGGCGTACGACGGGGATGCCGCCGCCACCGTTGGCGATCACGACGAAGCCGGCCTCGACGAGGGCGTGCACCGCCGCGGCGTCGACGACCTCCAGCGGCTCGGGCGAGGCCACGACGCGGCGCCAGCCCTTGGCACCCCGGTCCTGCCACGTCTCCCCGTGGTCGACCAGCAGCCGTGCCTCCTCGGCGGGCAGGTAGCGGCCGATGGGCTTGGTCGGCGTCCGGAAGCCCGCGTCGTCGGCGTCCACGAGGGTCCGGGTGACCACGGCGGCGCTGCGTCTCGTGACCCCGCGGCGCGCCAGCGCGGCGTCGAGCGCGTCCATGAGCACGAAGCCGAGGGTCGCCTGCGTCTGCGCGCCGCACCAGTCCAGCGGCACCGGGGGCACCACGGCCGCTGCGAGCTCGTTCTTGACCAGCAGGTTGCCCACCTGCGGGCCGTTGCCGTGCGTCACCACGACGTCGACACCGGCGGCGACGAGGTCGGCCACGGCCTCCATCGCCGTCTCGGCCGCGGCGATCTGGTCCTCGGGGCGCGCCCGGCCGTCGGGGCTGGTCATGGCGTTGCCGCCGAGCGCCAGCAACGCCCTCACAGGTGGTCCACCTCCGCGGAGGTGGACCCGCCGGAGAGCCGCGCGTAGCCCGGGCCGCGGTCGAAGAAGGCCTCGTCCCCCCGGGCGCGGCCGGCCCGCTCGGCGGTCGTCGCCCCGGCGTCATGGCCCAGCGAGTCGTCGTCGAGGGACCCGGTGAGCACCACGCCGTAGTCGGCCAGCGCCGACTCCGGCGACACCTTGCGCCAGACGACGTCGCGCACCACCAGGACCGGGTCGCGGACCAGCGGGTCGCCCCAGCCGCCGCCACCCGTCGTACGGATCCGGATGACCTCGCCCGCCCGCACCGGCTCGTCGTCGGCGAGGGCGTCGACCCGGCGCTCGTGCGGCCCACCGGGGTCGATGGTGACCTCGAACGGCCGGCCCGCCCGGCCGCCCCGGACGCCCCAGCACGCCAGGATCGAGCGGTCGGCGATCGACATGAAGTGACCGTCCTTGAGCATCCGGATGTGCTTCTCGTAGCCGAGGCCGCCGCGGTGCTCGCCGGCGCCGCCGGAGTCCATGGCCAGCCCGAGCGACTCCACGAGGAAGGGGAAGCGCGCCTCGGTGAACTCGGTCGGCAGGTTGCGGGAGTCGGGGACGACGTGGATGGTGTCCTCGCCGTCGGCGTAGTAGCGGCCCCCGGAGCCGCCGCCCAGCACCTCGCGCATGAGGTAGGGGCGGCCGTCGCGGTCCTCGCCGTACACCCCGGTGTAGCGGATGGTCTCCTGGTCGGCGGGCATCCTGCCGTCGACCGCCTTGGCGACCACTCCCGCGAGCACGCCGAGCAGCCGGAGGATGACGAAGGTGCGGGCATTGGTCGGTGCCGGGAAGACCGGGGTCAGCAGCGTCCCGGGCTCGGGGAAGCGCATCTCGATGAGCGGCACGATGCCCTCGTTGACGTCGAGCTCGGCCATCCGCTCGGGCGACTCGGCCAGGTTGCGCAGGATCGGCGCCAGCCACTTCTTGAGGAAGACGCCGTCGCTGTAGTCGCCGCAGTGGTTGATCGGGCCCTTCGCCTGCGGGCCGGTGCCGTCGAAGTCCAGGACCAGCCGCTCGCCGTCGGGATCGTCGGCCGCGGTGCGGGTGAGCGTGATGCGCTGCGTGTGCAGCCGCGGCTCGTCGACCCCGTCGTGCTCGGCGTAGTCCTCCCACGTCCACGAGCCCACGGGGACCTGGCTGAGGATCTCGCGGCGGTACGTCGTGGTGGTGCGGTCGAGGATCGCGTCGAAGCAGGACTCGACGGCGTCGACGCCGTACCGCTCGAAGAGCTCCCCGAGCCGACGGGCGCCCATCAGGCACGCGGAGCACTCGGCGTCGAGGTCGGCCGCGAGGGACTCGGGCATCCGGGAGTTGCGGGTCATGATCGCCAGCGCCGCGCGGTTGGGCACACCGGCGTCCCACAGCCGGATGGGCGGCACCATCAGGCCCTCCTCGAAGACGCTGGTCGCGTGGCTGGGCATCGAGCCCGGCACGGCGCCGCCGATGTCGTCGTGGTGGCCGAATGCCTGGACGAAGGCGACGACGCGGCCGCCGGAGAACACCGGGACGGTGACGCACAGGTCGGGGAGGTGGCCGATGCCGCCCTCGGAGCGGTAGACGTCGTTGTGGAAGAACACGTCCCCCTCGCGCATCTCCTCGATCGGGAAGTCGCGGGCCACCGGGTGCACGAGCGCGGAGTAGGACCGGCCGGTGAGCTTGCGGAGCAGCCGGTCGTGGATGCCGGCGCGGAAGTCGTGCGCGTCGCGGATCATCGGGCTGCGGCTGGTCCGGCCGATGGCGGTCTCGACCTCCATCTCGACGCTGGCCAGCGAGCCCTGGACGATCTCCACCAGCACGGGGTCGGCGCTCGCGCCGGCGTCGTCGGTGAGCATCCCGTAGGGGAACCGGGTGGGCACGCGGCGGCTCATCACGCCTCCTTGGTGACGATGATGTTGAGGTGGTCGTCGACCCGGGCCGCGAAGCCGGGGTGGACGGGGACCGTCGAGCCGAACTCCTCGATGATCACCGGCCCCCGGACGACGTGTCCCGGACCCAGGTCGGGTCGCCACAGCACCGGCGTGGTGACGTAGCCGTCCGCCGCGTCGAAGCAGACCGGTCTCGACGACCCCGCTCGCCCGGCCGGCGGGTCGAGCGGGGGCGAGCTCTCCCCTGCCTTCCGGATCTCCGGGCGGGTGATCGGCCCGATCCCCGAGACCCGGAGGTTGACCCACTCGACCTGCTGCGAGCCGTCTCCGGAGAAGTCGTAGCCGTAGAGCGCCCGGTGCTCGGCGTGGAACCGGCGGGCGACCTCGGCGAGCGCGTCCGCGTCGAGGTCGCCGTCGGGCACGCCGACGCGCACCTCGAACGCCTGCCCGAAGTAGCGGACGTCGGCGGTCCGGACGAAGCGGTGCACCTCGGGGGCGAAGCCCTCCTTGACCAGCGCCGAGCGCGCCCGCGTCGCGAGGGCGTCGTACGCCGCCTGCACGGTCGTGACGTCGAGCGCCTCGTGCAGGGTGACGTGGGTCTGGACGTAGTCGTTCTTGACATCGACGGTGAGCAGCCCGAACGCCGACACGTTGCCGGGGTTGGGCGGCACCAGGACGGTGGGGATCCCGAGGACGTCCATCAGCCGGCACAGGAGCAGCGATCCGGAGCCACCGAAGGTGGTCAGCGTGAAGTCGCGGACGTCGAGCCCCCGCTTGACCGTGACCTGGCGCAGGGCGTTGGCCTGGTTCCAGGCGGAGATCTCGAGCACCCCGGTGGCGCAGGCCTCGGGCGACATCCCGAGCTCGGTGGCCAGCGCCTCGACCCCCGCCCTCGCCGCGGCGGCGTCGAGCGGGATCTCGCCCCCCAGCAGGTGCGGAGGGATACGGCCCAGCATGACGTGCGCGTCGGTGATGGTGACCTCGCGGCCGCCCCGGGCGTAGCAGATCGGGCCGGGGTCGGCCCCGGCCGACCGGGGGCCGACCTTGAGCGTGCCCTCGGGCGAGAGCCAGGCGATCGAGCCGCCGCCGGCGCCGACGGTGACGACGTCGATCATCGGGATCTTGGACGGGAAGGCGCCGACCGAGCCCTCGGTGGTGAGCGTGGGCTCGCCGTCGATGACGACCGAGACGTCGGTGGAGGTGCCGCCGCCGTCGCTGGTCAGGACCCGGTCGAAGCCCGCCACCTGGGCGATCAGGGCGGCGCCGAGCGCTCCGGCGGCGGGGCCGGACAGCACGGTGGTGATGGGCTGGTGCACCACCTCGTCGGCGGAGAGCACGCCGCCGTTGGACTTCATCACGTAGAACGGCACCTTGCGGCCGCCGTACTGCTCCAAGCGCCGGCTGATGTTGGCGACGTAGCGGCTCAGGCGGGGCTTCACGGCCGCGTCGACGAGGGTCGTCATCGCCCGCTCGTACTCGCGGTACTCACGCAGCACCTCGCTGGACAGCGAGACGACCGCCTCGGGGTGCTCCTCGCGCAGGATCGCGCGCATCCGCTCCTCGTGGTCGGGGTTGGCGTAGGAGTGGAGGAAGCAGACCCCGAGGGTGTCGATGCCGCGCACCCGGAACCAGCGCGCCACCCGGCGGGCGTCCTCCTCGTCGAAGGGACGCACCTCCGCGCCGGTGAAGTCGAGGCGTCCACCGACCCCCTTCACGAGGTCGCGCGGCACGATGCGGGGCGGCTTGACCCAGAAGTAGGAGTTGCCGTAGCCGTCGGGCACGGACTGCCGGGCGATCTCCAGCATCGCGTCGTAGCCCTCGCTGGTGATGAACCCCAGCGCCTCGACCTTGCCCTCGAGCAGCTGGTTGGTGGCGACCGTGGTGCCGTGGCTGACCGCGGTGACCGCGTCGCCGCTGCCCCGCGGCAGGTCGAGGAGGTCCAGGACCTTGTCGATCCCGGCCATGAACCCGTCGGCCGGGTCGGCGGGCGTCGACGGGGTCTTGGTCGTGACCATCTCCCCGCTGTCCTCGTCGAGGGCGACCACGTCGGTGAAGGTGCCGCCGGTGTCGATGCCGATCCGGATGCGCCGGGGTGCTGGGGGCATGCGGACCATTCAAACGACCGCGTACGCCGCCGGGCGAGGTCACATGTTGCCGACGGATCGGCCCCGGGCTGTCAGGTCATGCCAGCGCGGCGCCGTGCCCGGGCTCAGGCGGCGCGGCGGGCCGCCTCGTACGCCGAGGCGATCTCCAGCAGCCGGCGGTCCGCGCCGTGCGGTGCCACGACCTGGATCCCCACCGGCAGCCCCTCGGGCGTGTGCCCGGCCGGCAGCGAGATGGCCGGGCAGCCGGTGACGCTGATGACGTACGCCGAGCGCATCCAGTCGAGGTAGGTCTCCATCGACCGGCCGTTGATCTCGGTGGGGAACTCCTGGTCCGCGGGGAACGGCGGCACCTGCGAGACCGGCAGCACGAGCACGTCGTACTGCTGGAAGAAGACGCGCATCGTCTCGGCGAGCGCCGTGCGCTGCGTGTAGCCGCGGGCGACGTCGGCGCCGGTCAGGCCTGCCCCGAGGCGGATGTTGTCGGCGAGGGACTGCTTGAAGCCGTCCGGGTGCTCGGCGAGCAGGGGCCCGAGCTTGGCCTGCAGGTGCCACGCGCGCAGCGTGCGGAAGGTGTCGTCGGCCAGGGCCAGGTCGGGGTGGGCGCGAGAGACCTGTGCCCCCTGGTGGGCGATGGTCCGACCGGCCTCCTCCACCACGGCGGCCACGCGGTCGTCGACCTCGAAGGCGCCGCCGAGGTCGATGCTCAGGGCGACCCGGAGGCCGAGCAGGTGTCCGGTCACGGGCGGGGCGAAGACCGAGCCACGGTCCCCGAGGGCCAGCGGGGCGCGCGGGTCCGGACCGGCGAGCACCGAGAGCAGCAGCGCGAGGTCGCCGACGTCGCGCGCCATCGGCCCGGCGACCGACGTCGTCTCCCACTGGTTGTAGAGCGGCCACTCCGGCACCCTGCCGAGCGAGGGCCGCAGGCCCACGACCCCGCAGAACGATGCCGGGTTGCGCAGCGAGCCGCCCATGTCGGACCCCTCGGCCAGGGGCACCATGCCGGACGCCAACGCGCAGGCCGCTCCGCCGCTGGACCCGCCCGCGGAGAAGCGCGGGTCCACCGGGTTGAGGGTGGTGCCGAAGACCCGGTTGAAGGTGTGGGAGCCGGCGGCGAACTCCGGCACGTTGGTCCTGCCGATCACCACGACGCCCGCGCGGCGCACGCGCTCGACCACCAGCTCGTCCCGCTCGGGGACGTGGTCGGCACGCAGCGGGGAGCCGTACGTCGTACGCCAGCCGGCCACGGCGTGGGTGTCCTTGAAGGCGAACGGGAGCCCGTGCAGCGGACCCACCTCGGCACCCGAGGCCAGTGCCTCGTCGGCCGCGGCCGCTCCGGCACGGGCGCGCTCCTCGTCGAGGGAGACGATCGCGTTGAGCTCGCCGTTGCGCTCGGCGATGCGCGCCAGGTGCAGGTCGAGGAGCTCGCGCGCGGAGATCTCGCGCTCGGCGACCGCGGCCGCCATCGCGCGTGCCGACGACGCGACCGTGAGGTCGGTCATCGGCGGCGACCGACGAGGGCGCCGGCCAGCACGCCGGCGAGGACGAGCCCGGCCCCCACCGCCACACCGCGGAGGAAGTCGTCCTGAGACGAGGCGGGAGCGGCGGGCGCCGTGAAGACGGCGCCGACGGCCGGCTCGGCCCCTCCCGCGACCGACGCCGACGACACGGGCGCGGCGACGGACGGGGCGGCTCCGCCGAGGACCGCGTCGACGTTGCCGAAGAACTCGACCGCCATCCGGCGCGACACCGAGGTCAGCATCCGCTGGCCCACTCCCCCGACCATGCCGCCGACCACCGCGTCGGCGTCGTACGTGACCCGGGTGGTGCCGTTGCCCGCGTCGGCGAAGGCGACCGCGATGTCGGCGCCGATCGTGCCGGGCGCCCCGGCACCCTGGAGCACCATCCGCAGGGACCGGTGCTCCTGCAGGTCGTGGAGCCGGCAGGTGCCGGCGTAGGTGCCCTTGATCGCGGCGACGCCCGCCGTGACGGTCAGGTCGTAGGAGTTCTCGCCGGTGGCCTGGAGGCGGGAGCAGCCCGGGATGGTCCTCACCAGCACGGCCGGGTCGAGCAGGGCGTCCCAGACCCGCTCGACGGGGGCGTCCAGGACGTTCTCACCGGCGAACTTCATGGGGTCTCCTTCGACTGGCGCAGGGCGTGCAGCTCGGACGGCGAGATCGGCATCGCCGTGATGGGGAAGCCCTCGGCGTCCTCGATGGCGGCGGCGATCGCGGCCGAGCCCGGGATGACGCCCGCCTCGCCGGCGCCCTTGATGCCGAGGCGGTTGAGGGGGGACGGCGTCTCGAGGTGGTCGATCTCGATCGTGTCGGGGACCTCGGTGACGTAGGGCATCAGGAAGTCCATGAACGACGCGTTGAGCAGCTGTCCGGAGTCGTCGTACTCCATCCGCTCGTAGAGGGCTCCGCCGACGCCCTGGGCCACCCCGCCGTGGATCTGCCCCTCGACGATCATCGGGTTGATGATGCGGCCGCAGTCGTGGACCACCGCGTAGCGCAGGATCCTGACCTCGGCGGTGTCGGGATCTGTCTCGACGATCACCGCGTGCATGCCGGAGGCGAAGGTCGCCCGTTGCGGCGAGTAGAAGTCGCGGGCCTCCAGGCCGGGCTCGTCGTCCTCGGCCACCGGCGGCTTGCCGGGGTCGCCCACGGCGAACTGGGTCGCCGCTTTGGACGCCTCGTCGAACGCGTAGCGCAGCGGGTTGGACAGCACCGCGACCGTGCCCAGCGCGAGGGTCGCGTCCGTGCCGCGCACCTGCACGAGGCCGTCGACGATCTCGAGGTCGGCGACGTCCGCCTCGAGCGCCTCGGCCGCGATGCGCAGCGCCTTCTCCCGGACCGCCTGCGCGGCGAGCTGGACCGCGGAGCCGCTCATCACCGCGGCCCGCGACGCGAAGGTGCCCACGGCGTACGGCATCTTGCGGGTGTCGCCGGACACGACCTCGACGTCCTCGAGCGGGACGCCGAGCTCGTCGGCGACGATCTGGGCGAAGACGGTCGCGTGGCCCTGACCCTGGGTGGTGAGGCCGATGGCGACCTTGACCTTGCCGGAGGTCTCGACGTGGACGTGGGCGCCCTCGTAGGGGCCGACGCCGGTGCCCTCGACGTAGCAGGCGAGGCCGATGCCGATGCGGCGACCCTCCGCCGCTGCTTCGGCCTGCAGCGCCGGGAAGCCGTCCCAGCCGATCAGCGCCTTGAGCTTGTCGAGCGACGCCGGGTAGTCGCCCGAGTCGTACTCGAGCTCGCGACCGTCCTGGAACACCAGCCCGTGGTCGTAGGGGAACTCGTCGGGCTGGATGAAGTTGGCGGCCCGCACCGCGGTGCGGTCGAGCCCGAGCTCCGCGGCGATCGCGTCCATGGTCCGCTCCATGACGAAGCAGCCCTGCGGACGGCCCGCGCCGCGGTAGGGGGTCACCATCACGGTGTTGGTGAACAACGACTCGAACTGCACGCGGTAGGCGCCCGGCTTGTAGGGGCCCAGCAGCTGGGTCGCGGTGATGATCGGCACGATCAGGCCGTACGGCGAGTAGGCGCCGTGGTCGTGCCAGAACGTCACGTCGAGGCCCAGCACCCGACCGTCCTCGTCGAAGCCGACCTCGACGTGGTGCACCTGGCCGCGCTCGTGGGCGGAGGAGATGAAGTGCTCGCGCCGGTCCTCGGTGAACTTCACCGGCCGGCCCAGCGCCCGCGCCGCCATCGGCACGAGGAGCTCCTCGGGCCAGGGGTGGTTGATCTTGACGCCGAACCCGCCCCCCACGTCGGGGGTGATGACGTCGACCTGGGCGAGGTCGAGGCCCAGCCGGGCGGCGACGCACCCGCGCACCCCGGTCGAGGTCTGGGTGGAGCTCCACACCGTGAGCCGGCTCGTGTCGGGGTCCCAGCGGGCGACGACCCCGCGGCCCTCCATCGGCTGGCACGAGCTGCGCTCGATCGTCAGGTCGAGGGAGAGACGGCGCGGCGCGGCGGCGATCGCCGCCGGGGCGTCGCCGTGGTGCTGCTCCATCCGGGCCCCGACGTTGCCCGGCACGTCGTCGTGCACGAGGTGCGTCGCGGCCCGGGCCGCCTCGATGCCGACCACCGCCGGCAGGAAGTCGTAGGTGACCCGGATCCGGTCGACGGCGTCCTCCGCGACGTAGCGGTCGTCGGCGACGACGAAGGCGATCGCCTCGCCGACGTGGTTGACCTCGTCCCTCGCGAGCGCGAACTGGGTGCGGCCGTGGGTGAGCGCCGGGTGCGGGATGAGCAGCGGCAAGGGGTCGGCCATCACGCCGTCGAGGTCCTCGTGGGTCCACACCGCGTGCACGCCCTCGAGGTCGAGGACCGCCGAGACGTCGATGTCGAGGATCCGCGCGTGCGCGTGCGGCGACCGGAGCACGGCCGCGTGCAGGGTGCCCGGCCCGACGAGCACGTCGTCGACGTACCGTCCACGACCGCGCAGGAAGCGCTGGTCCTCGACCCGCGGGACCCTCTCGCCGAAGAGCTTCGTGGTCACGACCCACCGCCCTGGATCTCGGCGGCGCGCAGGACCGCGGCGACGATGTTCTGGTAGCCGGTGCAGCGGCACAGGTTGCCGGCGACCATCTCGCGGGCCTCGTCGCGGGTGGGCGTGGGGTTGTCGCGCAGCCCGGCCGTGATCGTGGTGAGGAAGCCGGGGGTGCAGAACCCGCACTGGAGGCCGTGGCAGTCGGCGAAGGCTTGCTGCACCGGGCCCAGCGAGTCATCGGCCCCGGTGAGGCCCTCCACGGTGGTGATCTCCACGTCCTCCGAGGCCACCGCGAGCATCAGGCAGGAGCGCGCCGGCGCCCCGTCGACCAGCACCGTGCAGGCACCGCAGACGCCGTGCTCGCAGCCCACGTGGGTGCCGGTGAGCCCGCAGTCGTGGCGCAGGGCGTCCGAGAGGAGGCGGCGGGGCTCGACCGAGATGGCGTGCGCGGCGCCGTTGACGCGCAGGGTGACGTCGCGGCGCTGCGTGCCCGAGGTGTCGGTGGTCGGGGTGTCGGTCATCGGGTCAGGCTCCTGGACGACGCGTCGGCGACTGCCGCGGCCACGACGCGTCGGGTCAGCACCCGGACGAGCTGGGCGCGGTAGTCGGCGGTGGCGTGGATGTCGGCCGCGGGCTCGAGCGACGCCAGCGCGGCCTCGCCCGGGTCGCCGCCGCCGGTGACGACGTCGGTGAGGTCGACGACGACCGGGATGTCGCTCACCGACACGAAGCCCGCCCGCACCTCCACGAGCTGCTCGCCCTCACGGCGTACGACGACCGCGACGCCCGCCATGGCGTAGTCACCGTGCCGACGGGCGATCTCCTCGAAGGCGACTCCCCCACCGGCGGGGAGCGCCGGGAAGAACGCCGACGTGGCGACCTCGTCGTGGCCCAGCGACGTCTCCAGCGGCCCGACGAAGAGGTCGGCCGCCTCGACCGTGCGGCGCCCGGCGGGACCCTCCGCGACCACGGAGCCCCCGAGCAGACGCAGGACGACGGGCATCTCGGCCGCCGGGTCCGCGTGCACGATCGAGCCGACCGTCGTCCCGCGGTTGCGGATCGTGGGGTGCGCGACGTGCTGCAGGGCCAGGCGGAGCAGCGGCTGGCAGGCCGCGGCCTCGTCGGAGGAGAGGACGGCGGCGTGCCGCGCGAGCGCTCCGATCGTGACCCCGGCGGCCTCGACGCGGATCGAGTCGAGGTCGGGGATGGCGCCGAGGTCGACGAGGGCGGACGGCGCCGCCAGCCGCATCGAGAGCAGCGGGACCAGCGACTGCCCGCCGGCGAGCACCTTCGCGTCCGGGTCGGCCGCGAGGAGGCTCACGGCCTCCGCGGTCGAGCCCGGCCGGTGGTAGGCGAACGGCGCCGGCTTCACGAGACGTCTACTCCTTGTGGGACGTGGCCTGGCTGACGTGCCCAGTGTCGTCGCCCGCACGCAGGTTGGCCATGTGGTAGAAGACGATGACCAGGATGGTGCCAAGCGCGATGCCGCCCAGCTCGAAGTCGTCGGTGATCTGCAGCGTGACGTTGCCGATGCCGGCGATCAGGCCCGCGGCGAGGCCGACCAGGTTGAGCGGGTTGCCGAAGTCGACGCGGTTCTCCACCCAGATCTTGGCGCCGACGAGGCCGATCATCCCGTAGAGGACGACGGTGATCCCGCCGAGCACCCCGCCCGGTGTCGCGTTGATGACGGCCCCGAACTTCGGGCACAGGCCGAGCAGGATGGCCACCACGGCGGCGACGTAGTAGGCGGCGGTCGAGTAGACGCGCGTGGCGCCCATGACCCCGATGTTCTCGGCGTAGGTCGTCGTCGGCGAGCCGCCGAAGGCGCTGGCGAACGCGGTCGCGAGGCCATCGGCACCGATCGCGCGGCCCATGTAGGGGTCGAGGTCCTCCCCCGTCATCTCGGCGACCGCCTTGACGTGGCCGGTGTTCTCGGCGATCAGCGCGATGACACCGGGCAGGACGAGCAGGACGAAGGTCAGCGAGAAGCTCGGACCGTGGACGACCGACACCCCGTCGGCGAGGTCGCCGCTGGGCAGGCCGACCCAGTCCGCCGCCCGGACCCCGGCGAACGAGACGCGGTCGTGCTCGGTGGCCTCGGTGGCCCCACCGAGCACGGAGGTGATGGGGCCGAGGACCACGTCGGCGAGCCACGAGATCACGAAGCCGAAGATCAGGGCCAGGAAGACGGCGATGCGTGACCAGAAGCCGGGCAGCATCACCGCCGCGGCCACCATGAAGGCCGCGGTGAGGAGGGCCACCCACTGGTCCTGGGGCCAGTAGATGCCGGCCACGACGGGCGCGAGGTTGAAACCGATCAGCATGACCACCGCGCCGGTCACGGCCGGCGGCAGGATGCGGTGGATCCACCGGGCGCCCGCGACGTGGACCAGCACGCCCACCAGGGCGAGCACGAGACCGCCGACCAGGATCGCTCCGGTGACGTCGGAGGAGTCGCCGCCCTGCCCGCGGATCGCGGCCACGCTGGCGACGAACGACGCGCTGGTGCCGAGGTAGCTGGGGACCTTGTTGGCGCAGATCAGCAGGAACATGATCGTGCAGATGCCCGAGAACATGATCGCGAGGTTGGGGTCCAGCCCCATCACCAGCGGGAAGACGAAGGTCGCCCCGAACATCGCGACCACGTGCTGGGCGCCGAGCCCCACGGTCTTGCCCCACGGCAGCCTCTGGTGCGGTGCAACGGCCACTCCCGGCGCCGGGTCCACCACGTCCCACTTGAACATCGACATCTGGGTTTCCCTCCCTGGCACGTGACCTGCAGTCGGGACGACCGCGCGTGTGGCTCCACAAGGTAGTGGCGCCCATCAGACACCCTCACGGGCGAGAACTGCCGAAGGAACGCCGACCGTGGTGGCAGAGGTTGGCGCGATTCCTCAGGGCATCAGGTCGAGGACCCGGAGCGCGACCGCGGCGTCGAGGCGAAGGTGCGGGTCGCTGGAGAGGGGGCCGAGCAGTCTCTCCAGCTTGCCCACGCGATATCTCATGGTGTTGTAGTGGAAGAACTGCAGGCGGGCCGCCTCGGCGACGTTGAAGTTGGTGTCGAGCAGCACCTGCAGCGTCTCGCGCAGGTCGGTGGCCTCCGTGGTCGTCCCGGCCAGGGGGCCCAGCACGTCGCTCGCGAAGGCCTGCAGCTCGGCGGGGTCCGGCACCAGCGCGATCAGCCGGTGCACACCGAGCTCGTCGAAGTGCGTCGTCGAGCCGGGGCCCCGGAGCCGGCGACCGATCTCGACCGACCGACGCGCCTGCGCGTAGGCGCCCGGCAGGTCGGCCCACGACGTCGACGTGCGACTGACGCCGACGGTGAAGGAGCGTCTTCCGCCGCCCTTGTCGCCGGCGACGGCCTCGACCACGCGGCGTACGACCTGCCGGCCGAGGGGTTCCCCGTCGTCCACTGACAGGAGGCACACCACCTCGGAGGAGAAGTCGGCCAGCGGGCTGCCGGCCGCGACCTCGCGGACCACCTGCCGCCAGGCCTGGGCGAAGCGCTGCTGCCACTGGCGGTGCTGCTGGTTGGAGACCGGCTCCTCGTCGGGTGCGGTCGGGTCCATCTCCGCGCAGACCACCACCGCGGGACGGGCCAGGTCCCACCCGTAGGCGGCGAGGTGCTCCTCGACGTACGCCTCGTGGGCGGGCCGCCCGAGGAGCAGGTCACGCAGGAAGTCGGCCTGGTACTTGTTCTCGACCCCCGTGACCGCGTGCTCCCGGGTGATCAGCAGGGCGGCGACGGCCGCCGCGAGCTCGAGGTCGGCGACCTCGGGCCCGGTGAACGGCGCCGCGGTCCGGCAGGCCACCAGGCGGGCCAGGTCCGTGCCCTCGGCGACGACCCGGACCAGCCGGACCTCCCCCGCCCCCAGGGGCGCCGGCGACGAGGCCGCGCGCTCGACGCGGAACCGGCCGCTCGGGTCGGTCCAGTCGCCGTCGGCCAGTGCCGCCTCGACGGGCCCGCCGGTGGCCCCGGCCCGGACCCGGCCGTCGGTCGAGGTGACCAGGATCCCGGCGCCGGTGACCCGGCCGACCTCGGCGGCCACGCTGTCCAGGTCACCGCCGTCGACGACGACGCGGGTGAGGGCCTCGTGGAGGGAGCCGCCCGGGTGGGGGCCTGGGGCTGGCGGGTCAGTGACTATCAAGACTTGCACCTGCTCGCGGGGATCGTTGGCAACACCTCACATCGGCAAACCGTAGTGCCCCCGCCTAGCGTGGACCAGCATGACGGCCGAGCTCCCCGTGAGCGCCTCGCCGCGGCTCCGGGACCGGCTCGCCGCGCTGCCCGACTCGACACCGACCCTCCTGCACCGCGGGGAGCACGCGATCTACCTCGACGTGGAGGGGGCCGGCTGCGTCGGTGTCCTCGGCGCCCGCGCGGCCCTCGTCCCGTGCGGGCTGCGGCTCGCCGGCCCCACGGTGGCGCCCCTGCGGGGCGACCACCTGACCCTCCGCGACGGGGTGCTGCGGATCGACGGGACGGCCCTGCCCGTACGCCGCGTGGTCGACGTCGCGGTCC
This sequence comes from Nocardioides terrigena, assembly GCF_003047265.1. Taxonomy (GTDB): domain Bacteria; phylum Actinomycetota; class Actinomycetes; order Propionibacteriales; family Nocardioidaceae; genus Nocardioides; species Nocardioides terrigena. The sequence continues at coordinate 39,360 of NZ_PZYY01000014.1, forward strand.
CGCGCCTCACCGACGCCGCCCGGGTCGCACCCACCACCCCGGTCCGGCTGGCCGAGCTCGAGACCGCGCTCCTGCACCCGCCCCTGCAGCCGGCGCTGCTCGTCGGGCGCGGCAGCGGCCTCACCCCCCTCGGCGACGACGTCGTCTGCGGCTGGGTCGCGATGCACCGCGCCGCCGGCATCGAGACCCCCGACCACGACGCACGGGTCCGGGCCCTCCTGCCGCGCACGACACGGCTCTCCGCCGCGCTGCTGGAGTGCGCGCTGCAGGGCGAGGTGCTCCCCCAGTTCTCGGCGTACGTCTCCGCCCTCGGCACCCCCGGCGAGGAGGCCGCGACCGCGGCCCTCGCCGCGGTCGGGCACACCTCGGGCCTCGGGCTGCTGGCCGGCGCCGTCGCCGCGCGGGAGCACCTCGCCACCACCGGAAGGACGGCCGCATGACCACGTCGACGACCCGCGACCACGTCGAGGTGCGCAAGGGTGCCTACGCCGACTCGGTGGCCCTCCTCCAGCTGAGCCGCACCGTCCAGGGCATCCCCGGCATCGTGACCGCCCAGGTGGCGATGGCGACCCCGCTCAACCTCGAGGTGCTCGCCCAGATGGGCTTCGCCGTCCCGGCCGACGCCACGCCCCAGGAGATGGTCGTCGCCCTCCGCATGGCCGACGACGCCCCCGCCACGGTCGTCGCGGCGGCCGAGGACGCCATCACGACGGCGCTGACCACCCGTGCCCCCTCGACCGCCGCCGGCGTCGCACCGCCGCGCACGACCGCGAGCGCCCTGCGCGGCACCGTCGACGGCGTGGTGCTGGTCTCCGTCCCCGGCGCCAGCGCGCTGGTGGAGGCGATGGACGCCGTCGACGCCGGACGCGACGTGATGGTCTTCAGTGACAACGTGCCCGTCGAGCAGGAGGTCGCGCTCAAGCGGGCCGCCGCAGCGCGCGATGTGCTCGTGATGGGGCCCGACTGCGGCACCGCGGTCGTCGGAGGTCTCGGCCTCGGCTTCGCCAACGCGACATCGCCCGGACCAGTGGGCCTCGTGGCCGCGTCCGGCACGGGCTGCCAGCAGCTGCTGTGCCTGCTCGACCACGCCAGTGTCGGGGTGAGCCACGCCCTGGGCGTCGGCGGTCGCGACCTCTCCGCCCCGGTGGGTGGGCTCTCCACCCGGGCAGCGCTGGCCCGCCTCGACGCGGACCCGTCCGTCGAGCTGATCGTGCTCGTCTCCAAGCCGCCCGCCGCCGGGGTCGCGGCCGAGATCGAGGCGTACGCCGCGGGGCTCGACACCCCGGTCGAGCTCGCGTTCCTGGGGCCGGGACGCCCCGACCTGACCGCAGCCGCCGAGTCGGCGCTGCGCCGCCTGGGCGCGGACGTGCCCGCGTGGCCCGTGCACCTCCCGACGCACCCCCGAGCCTCCGGGGGCGGTCACCTGCGCGGGCTCTTCGTCGGCGGCACCCTCTGCGACGAGGCCATGCTGGTCGCCGGCGCCGCGCTCGGCCCCATCCGGAGCAACATCCCGCTCTCCCCCGACCTCGCGCTCGGGCCCGACCTGACCGCCGACACGCACACGATGGTCGACTTCGGGGACGACGCCCTCACGGCCGGCCGGGCCCACCCGATGATCGACCCGACGCTGCGGCTCGAGCAGCTCGCCCGGACCGCGGCCGACCCGTCGACGGGGGTGCTCCTCCTCGACGTGGTCCTCGGCCACGGGGCCGAGCCGGACCCGGCGGCCCGGCTCGCACCGGCGCTCGCGGAGGTGGCCCAGCCCGTGGTCGTCGCCGTCGTCGGCACCGCCCACGATCCCCAGGACCTCGACCGGCAGGTGCGAGCGCTCGTGGGCGCCGGCGCCGAGGTGCACCTCTCCAACGCCGCGGCCACCCGGCGCGCGGTCGCCCTGACGATCGGTGACCCCGAATGAGCACCCCTCCCTCGCACGTGGTCGGCGTCGGCGCCGACCTCCTCGCAGACGCCGTCGAGGGACAGGCCGTCCCGGTCACCCGCGTCGACTGGCGCCCGCCGATGGCGGGCACCGAGGCGGATCTCGCCACCGTCGCCACCGACCCGCGGCGCAGGGAGGCCAACGACGGCGCGCTCGCCGCGATGCTCGCCACCTCGGCCACCCTCGTCGACGTCGGTCCGGCCTCCGAGGTGCTGGGCCTCGAGCGCGGCCAGTTCCTGCACGCCGGGCCGCCGATCGGCTGGGACCGCACCTCCGGTCCGCTCCGCGGTGCGTTGATGGCCGGAGCCGCGCTCGAGGGCCTGGTGGACGATCCCGAGGACGCCGTCGCGCTCTTCGAGGGCGGCGACGGGGTCAGCCTCGAGCCCTGCCACCACCGGGCCACGGTGGGGCCGATGGCCGGCGTGGTCACCCCGTCGATGTGGATGTTCGTGCTCGAGGACCCGGCCACCGGCCGGCGCACGCACTGCTCGCTCAACGAGGGCCTCGGCAAGGTGCTGCGGTACGGCGCCTACAGCCCGGACGTGCTCGAGCGGTTGCGCTGGATGTCCGCGGTGCTGGGCCCGCTGCTGCGGACTGCCGTCCGGGCCAGCGACCCCGTCGACGTCACGGGCATCCTCACCCAGATGCTCCAGATGGGCGACGAGGCCCACAACCGCAACCGCGCCGGCACCCTGATGCTCCTGCGCGACCTCGCGCCCGCGATGGCGACCAGCGGTGCCGACCACGCCAACGTCGCCGCCTCGCTGCGCTTCATCGGCGGCAACGACCACTTCTTCCTCAACCTCGCGATGCCCGCCTGCAAGCTGGCCCTCGACGCCGCCCGCGACATCGACGGCGCGACGATGGTCGTCGCGATGGCCCGCAACGGCACCGACTTCGGCATCCAGGTCTCCGGCACCGGCGACGAGTGGTTCACCGGACCCGCGCAGGTGGCCGACGGCCTCTTCCTCGGTGACTACGGCCCCGACGACGCCAACCCCGACATCGGCGACTCGGCGATCACCGAGACGGCCGGCATCGGCGGCTTCGCGATGGCGACCGCGCCGGCCATCGTGCGCCTCGTCGGCGGGACCGTCCCCGACGCCCTCGCGACGACGCGGCGCATGCACGAGATCACCCTGGGCGAGAACCCCCGCTGGACCGTGCCCGTGCTGGACTTCCAGGGAGTCCCCAGCGGCATCGACGTCACCCGCGTCTGCCGGACCGGCATCCTGCCGCAGATCAACACCGGGATGGCAGGCAAGCGGGCCGGTGTCGGCCAGGTCGGCGCCGGGCTGGTCACCCCTCCGGCGGAGATCTTCCCCGCGGCGCTGGCGGCCCTCGCGGCGCGCGTGCCGCGCTGACGTCGTACCGCCCACCGATGGGTGAGGATGGGCGCATGCCCCTCGACCCGATCGTCACCGAGACCGTCGTCCCGGTGACGCCCACCCAGGCGTTCGTGGGCTTCACCGCCCAGATGGGCGAGTGGTGGGACCCGATGCTGAGCCCGGACCCCGCGACGTACTCCAGCATCGAGATCGACCCGCAGGGGGACGTCGCGACCGTGCACGACGACGGCGAGCGCTACGTCTGGGGCCGGGTGACGACGTGGGAGCCGCTCGGGCACTACGGCCAGGAGTTCTGGCTGGGCCACGAGCAGGCGCAGCCCACCCAGCTCGACGTGACGTTCACCGAGGAGGGCGCCGGCACCCGGGTCCGCCTCGAGCACGGCGGGTGGGCGGACGGCGCGGACGAGGTCCGCCAGCGCTACGTCCACTGGGACGCCGTGCTCACCCGGTACGCCGCCCACGTGTCGTGACCGCCGGGCTCGTCGTCCGGCCGGCGCGCGAGGCCGACCTCCCCGCGATGGCCGCGCTGACCGGCCTCGCCTACACCGAGGTCGACCGGCGCACGTCCCAGCGCGACTGGCCGGACCCGCAGCCGCGTACGCCGGAGCGCAACGCGGCGTGGGAGCAACGGACCGCCCACGCCCTGCGCACCGACCCGGAGGGCTGCTGGGTGGCCGAGGTCGACGGGCGCGTCATCGGGTGTGCCGTCTCCCGGGTCCGCGAGCTGATGTGGATCCTGTCGTCCTTCGCCGTCGCGCCGGACGTCCAGGGGCGTGGCGTGGGCACCCAGCTGCTGGCGGCCGCCCTGCACCACGGCCGCGGCTGCCTGCGCGGGATGTTCGCCGCGAGCGCCGACCCGGCCGCCGTCCGCCGCTACCGGCTGGCGGGCTTCACGCTGCACCCGCAGATGTTCGTCACCGGCACCGTCGACCGCGACGCCCTGCCGGTCGTCGAGCGGGTGCGGGAGGGCAGCGCCGGCGACATCGACCTGATGAACTCCGTCGACCGGCAGACCCGCGGAGCGGCGCACCTCTCCGACCACGAGGTCCTGCTCGCGCAGTTTCGCCTGCTCGTCTGCGAGACCTCGTCGAGCCAGGGCTACGCGTACGTCGGCGCCGGCGGCTCGCCGGTCCTGGTCGCGGCAACCGCGCGGCGTACGGCCTCGGACCTGGTGTGGGAGGCCTTCGCGTCGTCGTCACCCGGGTCGACGGTCTCGCTGCACCACGTCACGTCCGCCAACCAGTGGGCGATCGACGTCGGTCTCGCGGCCCGCCTGTCGGTGCACACCAGCGGCTACCTGTGCCTGCGCGGGATGAAGCCGCCGGCGCCGTACGTGCACCACGGCTCGCTGCTCTAGCGCGTGTCGGTGCCCGGTTCGAGCCGGGCCCCGGCCGGGACCTCCCCGGCGACGCGGCAGTCGCGACCGGCGAGCACCAGGTGCTCGTCGCGGGCGAGCCGGGCCGTGGTGTCGGCACCGACCCGCGCACCGCGGAGGACCTCGCAGCGCTCGTCCAGGATCGCGGTGCGGACCTCGGCGCCGGCGCGCACCACGCAGTCCTCCATGAGGACGCTGTCGCGCACGACGGCCCCCTTCTCGACGACCACACCGGGGCCGAGCACGCTGCCGACGACCTCGCCGGACACGTCGCAGCCGGGCGAGAGCAGCGAGTCGGTGACCACGCCGGTGCCGCGCACCCGGGCGGCGGGACGGTCCGGCCAGTGCGAGATGACCGGCCGGCCGGGGTGCTCGAAGACGTCGACCTTGCCGGCGAGCAGGTCGCGGTGCGACTGCAGGTAGAGCCCGGGCTGGCCCACGTCGCGCCAGTAGCCGGTCATCGGCACGGCGACCGCCTTGCCGGTCTCGACGAGGCGCGGCAGCACGTGCTCGCCGAAGTCGCCGAGGCCGCTGTCGTCGCCCTCCTGGTCACCCGACAGCTCGGCCCGCAGCTCGCGCAGGGTGCGGATCAGGACCTCGGTGTCGTAGATGAAGACCTCGGTCGCCACGGTGCCGGTCGACGGGCGGGACGGCTTGTGCTCGATGGCGGTGATGGTGCCGTCCACCTTCGCCACGACCACGACGTTGTCGGAGGCGTCCTTCTTGGTCACCTCGGTGGTCAGCACGGTTGCCACCCGACCGGCGGCGACGTGCTCGTCGATGACCGGCCCGAGGTCCATGTTGAAGACGTGGTCCGCGCTGCAGACCACCAGGGTCGAGGCACCGAAGGCCTCGAGGTCGGCGGACATCCGCAACAACAGGTCGCCGTTGCCGTGCGCGAAGCCGCTCTCGGTCGCCGGGCCGGTGCCGGTCTGCGGGACCATCCGGCGGAACCCGCCCCGGTTGCGGTCCAGGCTCCACGGGCGGCCCCCGGAGAGGTAGTCGTCGATGGAGGTCACCTGGTACTCCAGGGAGACCCACACGTCCACCAGGTCGGCGTGCACGAGTGCCGAGAGGGCGAAGTCGACCAGCCGGTGCACCCCGCCGTACGGCAGCGCGGGCTTGGCGCGCTCGCGGGTGAGGACGTCCATGCGCCCGCCCTGTCCCCCGGCCTGCACCAGGGCCAGGACCTCGCCTCGTCGCGCCATCGTGCTCTCCTCGTGCCCCGGGCCGCGGGCGGTCGCCGCGGGTGTCGTCGAGCACACCTTCGCACGCACGTCGAGACGGCGGTCACAGCGGACCTAGGATGGGGACATGAGCCTCGTCGACCTCCCGCTCCTCCCCCTCGGCAAGGGCCGCGACCTCGGCGCCGAGCGGGGCGTGGAGTGTCCGGGTGACCTGCCCGCCGCGTCCGACCCCGACCTGGTCGAGCGGGCGCGAGCGGCGAAGGCCGCGCTCGGCGAGCGGGTCTTCGTGCTGGGCCACCACTACCAGCGCGACGAGGTCATCGAGTTCGCCGACGTCACCGGCGACTCCTTCAAGCTCGCCCGCGACGCCGCCGCGCGCCCCGACGCCGAGTTCATCGTCTTCTGCGGCGTGCACTTCATGGCCGAGTCGGCCGACATCCTCACCGGCCCGGACCAGAAGGTCGTGCTGCCGGACCTCGCGGCGGGCTGCTCGATGGCCGACATGGCCCGGCTCGCCCAGGTCGAGGACGCCTGGGACGCGATGGCCGACGCCGGTATCCAGGACCAGGTCGTCCCGGTGACGTACATGAACTCCAGCGCCGACATCAAGGCCTTCTGCGGCCGCAACGGCGGCGTGGTCTGCACGTCGTCGAACGCCGACGTGGCGCTCGAGTGGGCGCTCGCGCAGAAGGCGCACCTCGATGCCGGCGCCAAGATCCTCTTCCTCCCCGACCAGCACCTCGGACGCAACACCGCCGTGCTGCAGATGGGCATGTCCCTCGAGGACTGCGTCGTGTGGGACCCGCTGCAGCCGGGAGGCGGCCTCACCGCCCAGGAGCTGCAGAACGCGCGGATGATCCTGTGGAAGGGCCACTGCTCGGTGCACGGCCGCTTCAGCGAGGACGTCGTCGACGAGCTGCGGGCCAAGCACCCGGGGATCAACATCCTGGTCCACCCGGAGTGCAAGCACGAGGTGGTCCTCAAGGCCGACCTGGTGGGCTCGACCGAGTTCATCATCAAGACGATCGAGGCCGCGGAGCCCGGCACCACGTGGGCCATCGGCACCGAGCTCAACCTGGTCAAGCGGCTGGCGGACGCCCACCCCGACAAGACGATCGTCTTCCTGGACCGCAACGTCTGCTACTGCTCGACGATGAACCGCATCGACCTGCCGCACCTCGTGTGGGCGATGGAGTCCCTCGTGGCCGGCCAGCTGGTCAACCAGATCACCGTCGACCCCGACACCGAGCGCGACGCCCTCGTGGCGCTCCAGCGGATGCTCGACCTGCCGGGCAAGTCGCACCGCGACTGACCCGACGCTCCCGCGGAGGTCATGGAGAGTGGTCGCCCCGGCGACCGGTCCTCATGACGTCCCGGATGAGCACCTGCGGGAGGTCATGGAAGGTGGTCGCCCGCGCGACCGGTCCTCATGACGTCCCGGGTCAGGACCGGCGGCTCAGTCGGCGGGCGGCCAGTCCGCCGCCCGGGCGGGCAGCGCGTCGAGCGCCTCGCTGAGCCGCTCGGCGCTGCGCAGCGCCCGGCTGACCAGGTCCTCGACCTCGTCGCCCCCGCTCGCGATCTCGTCCTGTGCCAGCTCGAGCGCGAGGGTCACCGCCGCCACGGGGTTCTGCAGGTCGTGGCGGGCCTTCCGGGCGAAGGCGACCAGCTCGTCGTGGGGGGTCACAGTCCGGGAGCATTCCACAGTGCGAGCCAGCGCTGCATGTCCCGCTCCATCGGGAGCTCGGCCGCGAGATGGTCGCGTACGGCGATCTCCGTCAGGTTGTCGCGCTGGTGCGGGCCGGTGGGGGCGAAGGCGTAGAAGGTGCCCTGCTTGTAGAGGTAGACGAGGCCGAACGTGCGGTCGTGTCCGGCGAAGGTCACCATCGAGCACAGCAGGCCGGACGCGAAGCCCTGCTCCTCGAGCAGGGTGTTGACGGTGTGCAGGTCGGTGCAGAGACCGGCCGTGTCGGTCGCGTCGCCTCGTACGACGAGCCAGGTGAAGCCGTACTCGTCCGCGGTGATGGTGGCGTCGGGGGCCTCGGGGTCGTCGTCGAGGAGGCGGGTGATCTCCTCCTGCGTCCGGTCGAAGGCCGCACCCGGTGCGGACCGGTAGCAGACCGACCCGACGCCGGTGGGCGCGTAGCCGGCGGCCGTCTCCAGGGTGATCGCGGCGCTGGGGACGAGGAACAGCGCGTCGAGGTTGTTGGCCGCCTGGCGGCGGCGGCCGGTGACGGCGTCGAGCCAGCGCATCAGGCGGTGGGGCGGCCGAGCTCGGCCTGGATGCGGGCGAGCTGCTCGAGGCGCTGCTCGAGCGAGGGGTGGGTGGCCGTGAGGGTCTGCATCGTCATGCCGCGCACTGCCGGGACGATGAAGAGCGAGTTGACCGCGCTCCCCGACCGCAGGTCCTTCTGCGGGATGGCGTTGACGCCGCCGGAGATCTTGGTCAGCGCCGAGGCGAGCGCCTGCGGCTTCATGGTGAGGTAGGCGCCCGACCGGTCGGCGCACAGCTCGCGGTAGCGCGAGAGCAGGCGCAGCAGGACGAAGCTGACGGCGTAGACGGCGATGCTGATGGCGATCGCGATGAGGACCCCGGCACCCCCGCCGTTGTTGCTGCGCCCGCGGCTGAGGCCGCCGAACTGGGCGCCGCGCGTGAGCATGCCGGCGGCGATGCCGGCGGACGAGGCGATCGTCATGACGAGGACGTCGCGGTGCGCGACGTGGCTGAGCTCGTGGGCCAGCACGGCCTCGAGCTCCTCGGCGGTCAGGAGGCCGAGGATGCCGGTCGTCACGCACACCACCGCGCGGTCGGGCGAGCGACCGGTCGCGAACGCGTTGGGCAGGTCCATGTCGGAGATGCCGACCCTCGGCTTGGGCATGTCGGCCAGGGCGCAGAGGCGGTCGATCATGCCGTGCAGCTCCGGTGCCTCCTCCGGGGTCACCTCGCGGGCCCGCATCGCCCGCATGGCCGTCTTGTCGGAGGACCACCACTGGTAGAACGCCACCCCGATGCCGCCCACCCCGATGAGGAGGGCGAGACCGGGACTGTTGACGGCGTACATCATGCCGACGACGAGGCCCACGAAGAGGGCGCCGAGGAGGAACATGACCAAGGTCATCCGCGCGGTGAGGCCGGAGTCCTTGATGAAGCGGTTGGTCGCCATGAGGGGTCGGTGGACGCCCGTCAGCCGGGGATGAGGCCGTCGTCGGCGAGGAGCTCACGCACCTCGTCGATGGTGGCGTCGCCGGGCGGCAGGATCAGGTCGGACTCGTCGAGCGAGTCGTCCGGGTGGTGCGTGCCGTGGTCGCGCACGCCGCCGAGCAGGGCCTCGAGGGCGCTGCGGAACGTCGCCTCGTCACCGGACTCGACGGCCGCCTCGACCGACTCGTCCAGCGCGTTGAGTGCCGCCACCGAGTCGTCGGAGACGTCGTACTGGCCCTCACCGAGGATCCGGACGATCACGTCGTGCCGCCCTCGTTGACGGGGCGCTGCACGGGCTGCTCGTCGGCGGGCTCAAGGATGTCCCCGTCGCCGGACTCGATGGCCTGGGGCTGCGAGGAGCCCTTGAGGCGGGCCAGCTCAGCCTCGACGTCGGACTGGCTGCTCAGCGCGTCGAGCTCGCGGGCGATGTCGTCACCGGAGTTGGTCGCGGTGACGTCGTCGAGGGCGCCGGAGGCGATCAGCTCGTCGATGGCCCCGGCCCGGGCCTGCATCGAGGCGGTCTTGTCCTCGGCCCGCTGGATGGCCATGCCGACGTCGCCCATCTCCTCGCCGATGCCGGAGACGGCCTCGCCGATGCGGGTCTGGGCCTCGGCGGCGGTGTAGTTGGCCTTGATCGTCTCCTTGCGGGTGCGGAAGGCCTCGACCTTGGCCTGCAGCCGCTGCTGGGCCAGGACGAGCTTCTCCTCCTCGCCCTGGAGGTTGGCGTGCTGGGTCCGGAGGTCGGTGATCTGCGAGGTCAGGCCCGACTTGCGGGTGAGTGCCTCGCGGGCGAGGTCCTCACGGTCGGCAGCGATCGCCTTCTCGGCCTGGCCCTGGAGCTTGGCCGCCTGCTGCTCGAGCTGGTTGATCTGGAGCTCGACGCGCTTGCGGCTGGTCGCGACGTCCGCGACGCCGCGGCGTACCTTGCTCAGCAGCTCGAGCTGGCGCTGGTAGCTGTAGTCCAGCGTCTGGCGCGGGTCCTCGGCCTTGTCGAGCGCCTGGTTGGCCTTGGACCTGAAGATCAGGCTCATCCGCTTCATGAGACTCATGGGGGTGGGGCCCCTCTCGTGTGTTGACACCCTCGTGTGTGATGTCTTCACCCTAGGACCAAACCCAAGTCGCAGGTAGCAGTTGGGTGGGCCGGACGCCGGTAGGCTGGTCCCACCAGCACACACACTCCAAAGGGCCCCCGTTGTTCCGTCGCAGCAAGTCAGAGACCACCACCCCCGTCGAGACCGACGCCACCGACGCCCGGGCGGGCGGCAAGGGACGGCCGACGCCGTCGCGCAAGGAGGCCGAGGCCGCGGCCAAGGCCCGCGCGAAGACCCCGCGCACCCGCAAGGAGCAGATGGCCGCCCAGCGCGCCGCGCGCGGCGACTCGAGCTCCAAGGTCCGCCAGGCCATGAAGACCGGCGACGAGCGCTACCTGCCGCCGCGCGACAAGGGCCCCGTGCGCCGCTTCATCCGCGACTTCGTGGACTCCCGCTTCTCGTTCATCGAGCTGATGGTGCCGCTCCTCATCGTGACGATGGTCCTCGGCTACTCCGGCAACTCCTACCTCGCCGGCGTCGGCAACACGGTCCTGCTCGGCACCTTGCTGCTCGTGCTCGTCGACATGACGATGCTCCGCTTCCGCCTGCGCCGCGAGCTGACCCGCCGCTTCCCGGACGAGCCCGTCAAGGGCACGACCTACTACGCCGTCATGCGGGCCCTGCAGATGAAGTTCATGCGGCTGCCCAAGGCGCAGGTCAAGATCGGCCAGCAGCTCCCTGACCACTATCGCTGACGCGACGCCGCTGCTCGGGCTGGCCGCCGGCGTCGCCTCGGCCGTCCTCTTCGGCGTCGCGGCCGTGGTGCAGGCCAGCGCCGTCCGTGGCCTGGCGGCACCCACCGGCACCCTGGGCGGGTTCGTCGCGGCCGGGGTGCGCAGCCCGCTGCTGATGCTCGTGGTGGCGATGTACCTCGGCGGCTTCGTCCTGCACGCCGTCGCGATCTGGTTCCTCCCGCTCTACCTCGCGCAGGCGACCATCTCGCTGTCCCTGCCGGTGACGGTGCTGGTGTCGCGCCGCCTCTCCGAGTGGCTCACCCCCGCGCACTGGCTCGGTGTCGGTGCCATCGTCGTCGGGCTCGCCCTCGTCGCCGCGGGAGCGGGCGCGGCCGGAGCCGCGAGGTCCGACGCCGCCTTCGCCGCCACGGCGGTCGGCGGCGTGGTGATGCTGGTCGGCCTGGCCCGGTCCGGCCTGGTGTCGCGCGCGGCCACCCTGGGCCTGCTGTCGGGACTGGGTTACGCCGGCTCCGCCCTGGCGGTCCGGGGCGTCGTGCTCCCCCTCGATCCGGCGGTGGTGGTCACGGCCCTCACCGTCCCGGCCTTCGGGCTCGTCGCCTTCTGGCTCTACTCGCTGGGCCTGGAGCGGGGGCACGTCCGGGTCTCGACCGCTCCACTGGTGACGGCACAGACCGGCGTCCCCGCCCTGGTCGGGGTCGTCCTGCTGGGCGACCAGGTGCGTCCAGGCTGGGGTACCGCGGTCGTGGTGGGCCTCGTGCTGGCAGTCGCCGGCACGATCCTCCTCTCCGGCGAGCAGCAGACGGCCGGGGAGCGGCCGGTCCCGAGCACGTGACCCTCTGCGGACAGGACCTGTCCGCCAGTGGCGACAGGCTGGGCGCATGGCCTCCGACCCCCTCCTGATCCTGTCCGGCGCGGGACTGCCCGCCTCCGCGTGGGACGACGTCCGCTCCCGGCTCGACGCCGAGTCGCGCGTCGTCCCCTCACCAGGCCCGTCCGGCACCCTCGGGTCGTACGCCGACGCGGCGCTCGCCACGGCCGGGGACTGGTCGCACTTCCACCTCGTCGCGCACTCGCTCGGCGGGGCGGTGGCGTCCGCGGTGGTGGCGTCCGCGCCCGAGCGGGTGGCGCGCGTGACGGCCGTCGCCGCCATCGTGCCGCCTGCGGGCAGGTCTTTCACCGGCGCGCTCCCGCTGCCCGGACGGCTGGTGATGGGGGCCGTCGTGCGCGTGCTCGGCACCCGCCCGCCGGACTCGGCGCTGCGGGCGACCTGTCGCGGGCTGTCGGAGGAGGACACCGCGCTCGTCGTCGGCGGCTTCGCGCCGGAGGGGCGTCGGGTCTACCTCGACCGCACTCCCCCGCGCACCTGGCCGGAGGCGTCGTACGTCGTCACGACCCGCGACGACCAGTTCCCCACCGCCCAGCAGGAGACGTACGCCGCGGAGCTGGGCGCCACGACCGTGCGCCTGGCCACGGGTCACCTGCCGATGCTGGAACGTCCCGCCGAGCTGGCCGCGCTGCTCGCTCAGGCGTCGTAGTCGACGACCAGCCGCGCGCTGGTGGGGTGCGACTGGCAGGTGAGCACGTAGCCGCGCTCGATCTCCTCGGGCTCGAGGGCGTAGTTGACGTCCATCGCGACGCTGCCCTCCACGACCTGCGCCCGGCAGGTGCCGCACACCCCGCCCTTGCAGGCGAACGGCACGTCGGAGCGGACGGCCTGGGCGGCCTCGAGCACCGACGGCCCGTCGGGGCGGAGCGGGAAGTCGGAGGCGCGGCCGTCGAGGCGGACCGTCACCGCCGCCGCACCGTCGGGGGTGTCGTCGAGCTCGGCGACGGGCGCCCGCTCGACCGGCTCGGCGTGGAAGAGCTCGGTGTGCACCGACGAGCGTGGGACCCCGGCGTCGAGCAGCACCCCGCCGAGCTCGTCGACCATCTGCTGGGGTCCGCACAGGAACCACGCGTCGACGTCCTCGACGGGCACCAGCGCGTCGAGGACGGCCGTGAGCCGCGGGCCGTCGAGACGCCCCGAGAGCAGGTCCACCTCGGTGGCCTCCCGCGAGAGCACGTGCAGGAGCTGGAGCCGCGGACCGTAGGTGTCCTTGAGGTCGGCCACCTCGTCGAGGAACATCACCGACCGGTGGGTGCGGTTGGCGTAGACGAGGGTGACGAACGAGCCGGGCTCGCCCTCGAGCAGTGCCGACACGATGGAGAGGACCGGCGTGATGCCGGACCCGGCGGCCACGGCGACGTAGGTGCGCTCGGCCAGTGGGTCGGGCACGTGGGTGAAGCGGCCCGCGGGAGTCATCACGTCGAGCTCGTCGCCGGGCCCGAGCTTGGCGACGACGACGTCGCTGAAGGCCCCTCCCGGGAGCTTCTTGACGCCGATGCGCAGCGTGCCGGCGCTGGGCGGCACGCAGATCGAGTAGCTGCGGCGCTCGCCGTCGTCACCCCGGATCGTGAGGTGCTGGCCCGGGGTGAAGGCGTAGGCGTCGCGCAGGTCGTCGGGGACGTCGAAGGTGATCGCGACGGCGTCGTCGGTGAGCGGGTCGACTCGCGCGACCCGCAGGGAGTGGAAGTCCATCAGAGGGCCTTGAAGTGGTCGAAGGGCTCGCGGCAGTGGCGGCACACCCACAACGACTTGCACGCGGTGGAGCCGAAGCGGCTGGACTCGCGGGTGTCCGGGGAGCCGCACTGCGGGCAGCGGACGGACAGGGTCAGGCCGACCGGCCCCTGCCGGCGCTCGGCCTCGGTCGGGGGCGGCGCGACGCCGTACTCCTCGAGGCGGGCCCGGCCCTGCGCGGTGATCTGGTCGGTCGACCAGGCCGGCGAGAGGACGAACTCGACGGTGACGTGGAGGTAGCCCTCCTCGCTGAGCCGGTCGATGAGGTCGGTGCGAATGGTCTCCATGGCGGGGCAGCCGGAGTAGGTCGGCGTGACCTGCACGTGGACGCGTCCCTGGTCGTCCTCGGTGACGTCGCGCAGGATCCCGAGGTCCTCGATCGTGACGACCGGGAGCTCGGGGTCGAGCACCCGGCTCGCGACCCGCCAGGCGCGGGTGTCCCGACCTGCGCCGACGTCGTGGGTGCCGGTCATCACCAGGTCGCTCCCGGGTGCGAGCGGGTGAGGTGCTGCATCTCGGCCAGCAGCCGGCCGAGGTGCTCGGTGTGCAGGCCGGCGCGACCGCCGGGCACGCGGGGTGCGACCTCGGGGACCTCCAGCGTCGCCTCGCGCACGACGTCGCCGAGACGCCGCAGCACGGGCTCGCGCAGGCTCTCCGGAGCGACCGCGACGCCCTCGGCCACCAGGGCCGGGTCGAGGTGGGACTGGTCGAAGAGCTCCGCGACCCACGGCCACTCGGCGTCGAGCGCCGCCTGCATGCGGGCGTGCGACTCGTCGGTGCCGTCGCCGAGGCGCAGCACCCACTGGCGGGCGTGGTCGTGGTGGTAGGCGACCTCCTTGGACGCCTTGGCCGCGACGGCGGCCAGGACCGGGTCGCTGCTGCGCTGGAGCGCGGCGTACAGCTCGGACTGCCAGGTGGACAGGACGAGCAGCCGGGCCATCGCGACGCCGAAGTCGTCCTGCGGACGCTCGACGAGCTTGACGTTGCGGAAGTCGCGCTCGTCGCGCCAGTAGGCGAGGTCGTCCTCGTCGCGCCCCTCCCCCTCGAGCCGGCCGGCGTGGGACAGCAGGGAGCGGGCCTGGCCGAGCAGGTCGAGGCCGATGTTGGCCAGCGCCAGGTCCTCCTCCAGCTGGGGGGCGCGGCTGATCCACCAGCCCATCCGCTGGGCGGAGACGAGGGCGTCGTCGGCGAGGCCCAGGACGTAGTCGACGTGCGCGGAGGTCGTCCGTGGGGTGATCCGTGGGGTGGTCACAGGTGCTCGACCCCCTCCGGGACGTCGTAGAACGTCGGGTGGCGGTAGATCTTGTCGGCGGCCGGGTCGAAGAACGCGTCGCGCTCCTCGGGGCTCGACGCGGTGATCGCGGTGGCCGGCACGACCCACAGGGACACGCCCTCCTGCCGCCGGGTGTAGACGTCCCGCGCGTTGCGCAGCGCCATCGCGGCGTCGGGTGCGTGCAGCGACCCGACGTGGACGTGGTTGAGGCCCCGGCGCGAGCGCACGAAGACCTCCCACAGGGGCTCGCGGGGGGTGCTCATGCGACGGCCTCCGGCGCTCGCTTGGCGGCGTACGCCTCGGCGGCCTCGCGCACCCAGGCGCCGTCCTCGTGGGCGCCGACCCGGTGGGCCATCCGCTCCTGGTTGCACGGGCCGTTGCCCTTGATGACGTCGAAGAGCTCGGTGAAGTCGATCGGGCCGTGGTCGTAGTGGCCGCGCTCGTCGTTCCAGCGCAGCTCGGGGTCGGGCAGCGTGAGGCCGAGGGCCTCGGCCTGCGGCACCGTCATGTCGATGAAGCGCTGGCGCAGCTCGTCGTTGGAGAACCGCTTGATCCCCCAGGCCATCGACTGGGCGGTGTGCCCGGTCGCGGCGTCGGGCCCGGTGTCCGACGGGCCGAACATCATCAGGCTCGGCCACCAGTAGCGGTCGACGGCGTCCTGCGCCATCGCGCGCTGGGCCGGGGTGCCGTGCGACAGGGTGTGCAGGATCTCGAAGCCCTGGCGCTGGTGGAAGGACTCCTCCTTGCACACCCGCACCATCGCCCGGGCGTAGGGGCCGAAGGAGCAGCGGCACAGCGGGACCTGGTTGACGATCGCGGCGCCGTCGACGAGCCAGCCGATGGCGCCCATGTCGGCCCACGTGAGCGTGGGGTAGTTGAAGATCGAGGAGTACTTCTGCCGGCCGTCGTGCAGCTGGTCGAGCAGGTCGGCGCGATCGACGCCGAGCGTCTCCGCGGCGGCGTACAGGTAGAGGCCGTGGCCGGCCTCGTCCTGCACCTTGGCCATCAGGATGCCTTTGCGGCGCAGGCTGGGGGCGCGGGCGATCCAGTTGCCCTCGGGCTGCATGCCGATGATCTCGGAGTGCGCGTGCTGGGCGATCTGCCGCACGAGCGACCTGCGGTAGGCCTCGGGCATCTCGTCGCGGGGCTCGATGCGCCCCCCGTCGGCCAGCACGGCCAGGAAGGACGCGGGCTCGTCGCCCCCGGCGTCGGGGGCGGGACGGAGGCCGTCGGGCGCGGTGAAGTCGTTGCCGTACACGCAGACGAATCTACCACTCCTGTGACACTTCTGAGCCTTCGTGACGCATCCGTGTCACACGGGTAGTCCGTGACGATCGGACCCCCACACCCCTCGACCAGGGGTCCGTCCGTCACGGACTACCGTGCGCAGGGTGAGCCACTCCCCCTCTGCCGACGTCTCCGTCCGCATCGCCTGGGCCGACGATGCCGACGCGATCGCCGCGGTGCAGGTGCGCGCATGGCAGGAGATGTACGCCGACGTGGTCCCGGCCGACGCACTGCCCACCGACCCCGCGGCGCTGGCACCGGCCTGGCGGCAGTCGCTCGGGCGACCGGCCGACGCCCGCCACCGCGTCCTCGTCGCCCTCGAGCGCAACCGGGTCGTCGGCTTCGCGCTCACCGGCCCGGCCGAGGACCCCGACTGCGACCCGGTCGCCGACGGCGCACTGGCCGAGATGACCCTCGACCCCGCCGAGCGGGGCAAGGGCCACGGCTCGCGACTTCTCCAGGCCGCGGTCGACACCCTCGTCGCCGACCGCTTCACCCGCGCGGTGACCTGGCTCCTCGCCAGCGACGACGACCAGCGCCGCTTCCTCACCGAGGCGGGCTGGGACGCCGACGGTGCGCACCGCGAGCTCGACCTCGACGGGTCGGGCGAGACCACGGTCAAGCAGGTCCGGCTGCACACGGCCATCGGCTGAACCACCCCTCCGGGTGGCTTGATTTCCGGCGACGCCGGAGCATCATGGATCTCTGGCGGCGTCGTTCGCCGCCGCAGGCCCTGGGGGTGCCCCTTGTTCGGTCCGTTGCCCGTGCTCTACCGAGTCGTCCTCGTGGCGGCTGCACTCGTGGTCTGGATCGGTTTGGGCGTGTGGTCGGGGGTCAGGCCCGACGTCCCCGTCACGGTCGCGGCCGGTCTCCTGCTGGGCGTGCTGGCGGGCCTCGTGTCGGCGTACGTCCTGCTGCACGACTTCGACCGCCGGCCGTCGATGTCCACCGATCGCGGGCGACGCCGGCTCCACTGACGGCGTCCCTACGCTGGCGGCATGCCCGATGCGCCCCTGCCCTCCGAGCAGCGGCGCACGATCGTCGGCGAGAGCCTGGCCGTCGGAGTCGCCACCGGGGCCTACGGGATCAGCTTCGGCGCCGTCGGCGTCGCGGCGGGGCTGAGCGTCCTCCAGACCTGCGCCCTGTCGCTCCTCGTCTTCACCGGCGCGTCCCAGTTCGCCCTGGTCGGCGTCGTCGCCGCGGGCGGTGCCCCGATCAGCGGGGCGATGGCCGCGATCCTGCTCGGCACCCGCAACACCCTCTACGGCCTGCGGATGGCGCCGCTGCTGGCCTTCCACGGGTGGCGGCGGGCGGCCGCGGCGCACGTCCTCCTCGACGAGTCCACGGCGATGGCGGTCAACCGGGAGACCAGGCCCGCCGCCCGGCTGGGCTTCCTCACCACCGGGATCGCCGTCTTCGTCCTCTGGAACCTCGCCACCCTCGGCGGCGCCCTGGCCGGTACGACGATCGGGGACCCGCGCACCTACGGCCTCGACGCCGCCGTGGGTGCGGCCTTCCTGGCCCTCCTCTGGCCCCGGTTGTCCGACCGGCGGAGCCGGGTGGTCGCCGTGGTCGCCGCGGGGGTGGCGCTCGGCCTGGTCCCGCTCACAGCCGCGGGCGTGCCCGTGCTCGCCGCCGGCGGCGTCGCCCTGCTGGCGGGGGTCCTGTCCCGCCCGAAGGCCACCGCCTGATGTGGGCCGCGATCCTGGTGGCGGCCGTGGGCTGCTACGCCCTCAAGTGGGCCGGGCTGTCCCTGCCGGCGCGGATGCTCGCCCGTCCGGTCGTCGCGCGGGTGGCCGACCTGATCCCGGTGGCACTGCTCGCCGCCCTGGTGGCGGTGCAGGTGTGGTCGGCCGGAACGTCGCTGACCGTCGACGCCCGGACCGCGGGACTCGCCTTCGCCGTCGCGGCGCTCCTGCTGCGGGCGCCGTTCCTCGTCGTCGTCGTCGGCGCGGCGGCCACCGCGGCCCTGCTCCGCCTGCTCATCTGACGCCCGCAGGGGCGCCCGGTCACCCGATGGCGGTGGCCAGGTCCTGGGCAGCCGCCCGCAGGACCGGGACCGCCTCGGCCAGCAGGTCGTCGGTCATCCGCGGCGCCGGCCCGGAGATGGAGAGCCCCATCCGCACGGCGCTGCCGGGCAGTCGCACCGCGAGGCAGCGCACCCCGACCTCCTGCTCGCCCTCGTCGAGCGCGTAGCCGCGCTCCCGGACCTCCTCCAGCTGGGCTAGGAACTCGTCGATGTCGGTGATCGTGCTCGCGGTGTGCCGGGGCAGCCCGGTGCGGGCGAGCAGCGCCCGGACGTCGGCCTCGGGGGCCGCGGACAGCACGGCCTTGCCGACCGCGGTGCAGTGCGGGTGCACACGGCGACCGACCTCGGTGAACATCCGCATCGCGTGCCGACCGGGCACCTGGGCGACGTAGGCCACCCGGTCGCCGTCGAGCATGGCCAGGTTGGCGGTCTCGCCGAGGGCCTCGACGACCCGCCCGAGCACGCGCTCGGTCCCGACCCCCACCATCGCGCCGGCGGACGCGCCGAGCGGGACGAGCCGGAAGCCCAGGGTGTAGCGGCGATCGGGAGCCTGGCGCATGTAGCCGCGGTCGACGAGCGTGCGCAGCAACCGGTGCGCGGTCGGCAACGGGATCCCGGTCAGCGCGGAGATCTCGCCGATGGTGAGGGTCCCGCCCCTGGCCGCCACGACCTCGAGGAGGTCCAGCGCGCGGTGCACGGACTGCACGCCGCCAGGGGTGTGCCCGGACGGCTCCGACGGTGGTGCCATGGAGCTCTCCTCGTGCCGCCGCTCGGCCGGCGTGACGCTTGACACAGCAGCGGTCTAGTCCATAGTTTCCATTATTGACTACCAATGTTTCCACAATGCGGAAATCCGGGCAAGGGTTGTCCTCGGGTTCCCCGAGCAAGGGAGTGGCATGACCGACCGCGTTCAGACGGGCGGCCTCGACGTGGCCGCCAGCCTCCACCGATTCGTGGAGGACGAGGCGCTACCGGGCTCGGGCCTCGACCCGCAGTCCTTCTGGGAGGGTGCCGCCGCGATCGTGCACGACCTCGCGCCGCGCAACCGCGAGCTCCTCGCACGCCGCGACGAGCTCCAGGCACGCATCGACGAGTGGCACCGCGAGCACCCCGGCACGCCGGACCCGGACGCCTACACCGCCTTCCTCCGCGAGATCGGCTATCTCCTCGACGAGCCGGCGGACGTGGTCGTCACGACCACCGGCGTCGACGACGAGGTGGCCACCATCGCCGGACCGCAGCTGGTGGTCCCGCTGCTCAACGCCCGCTTCGCGACCAACGCCGTCAACGCCCGCTGGGGATCGCTGTACGACGCCCTCTACGGCACCGACGTCATCGCGACCGACGGCGAGCTGGCGCCCGGGGACTCCTACAACAAGGCGCGCGGCGACGAGGTCATCGCCCGGGGCCGGGCCTTCCTCGACGAGCACTTCCCACTCGCCTCGGGCTCGCACGCCGACGCCACGTCGTACGCCGTGGACGACCAGGGCCTCGCCGTGACCGTCAAGGACGACACCGTGCGCCTGGCCGACCCCGCGCAGCTCGTCGGCTTCCGCGGCGACGCGGGCTCCCCCGAGGCCGTCCTGCTGGTGCACCACCACCTGCACGTCGAGATCCAGGTCGACCCCGACGACGCGATCGGGTCGACCGACGCGGCCGGGGTCAAGGACCTCCTGCTCGAGTCGGCCGTCTCCACGATCATGGACCTCGAGGACTCGGTCGCGGCCGTCGACGCCGACGACAAGGTGCTCGGCTACCGCAACTGGCTGCGGCTCAACGAGGGCTCCCTCGCCGAGGAGGTCACCAAGGGCGGCACGACCTTCACCCGGTCGATGAACCCCGACCGCACCTACGCCACCACCTCCGGCGCCGACGTCACGCTGCGCGGCCGCTCGCTCCTCTTCATCCGCCAGGTCGGGCACCTGATGACCACCGACGCGGTCCTCGACCGCGACGGCAACGAGGTGCCCGAGGGCATCCTCGATGCCATCATGACCGCGCTCGGGAGCCTCCGCGACGTGCGCGGCGACTCGACGCTGGCCAACTCCCGCACCGGCTCGATGTACGTCGTGAAGCCCAAGATGCACGGCCCCGAGGAGGTGGCCTTCGCGGTCGAGCTCTTCGGCCGTGTCGAGCAGCTGCTCGGCCTGCCCCCGCTGACCATCAAGGTCGGCATCATGGACGAGGAGCGGCGTACGTCGCTCAACCTCAAGGCCTGCATCCACGAGGCCCGCGAGCGCGTCGTCTTCATCAACACCGGCTTCCTCGACCGCACCGGCGACGAGATCCACACCTCGATGCTGGCCGGCCCCGTCGTGCGCAAGAACGACATGAAGGGCGAGACCTGGATCAAGGCCTACGAGGACCTCAACGTCGACATCGGTCTCGAATGCGGCCTCCTGGGCCGGGCGCAGATCGGCAAGGGGATGTGGGCCGCCCCCGACAGCCTCGCCGACATGTACGACGCCAAGATCGGGCACCCGCAGGCCGGCGCCAGCTGCGCCTGGGTGCCCTCCCCCACCGCCGCGACCGTGCACGCCCTGCACTACCACCAGGTCGACGTGCGCGCCCGCCAGGAGGAGCTGCGCGACGGCGGACGTCGGCGCGACCGTGCCGAGCTGCTCCGGGTGCCGCTCGGCGACCCGTCCTCGTGGTCCGACGCGGACCGCGCGGCGGAGATCGAGAACAACCTGCAGAGCCTCCTGGGCTACGTCGTCCGCTGGGTCGACGCCGGGGTCGGCTGCTCCAAGGTCCCCGACATCACCGGCGAGGCGCTCATGGAGGACCGCGCCACCTGCCGGATCTCCGCGCAGCACGTCGCCAACTGGCTGCACCACGGCGTCGTCACTCGGGAGCAGGTCGACGAGACCCTGCGGCGGATGGCCGCCGTGGTCGACGAGCAGAACGCCGGCGACGCGTCGTACTCCCCCATGGCCCCGGACTTCGACGGCTACGCCTTCGCCGCCGCCCGGGCCCTCGTGCTCGAGGGGCTGGAGCAGCCCAGCGGCTACACCGAGCCGATCCTGCACGCCCGTCGCGCCCACCGGAAGACCGCCGAGAGGACCTCGTCATGACCAGCCTCGACCTGGAGACCGCCCGCACCGTCATCGCCGGAGCCCGCGCGCACGCGAGTTCCGCGGGCCTCAAGCCGCTGACCGTCGTCGTCCTCGACGCGGGCGGTCACGTGGTCGCCGTGGAGCGTGAGGACGGCTCGTCGATGAAGCGATTCGAGATCGCCTTCGGCAAGGCGTACGGCGCGTTGTCGCTGGGGATGGGGTCCCGCTCGATCATGGGCCGCGCCGAGCAGCAGCCCTACTTCATCGCCGCGGTCACCTCCGCCGTCGGCGGGACCCTCGTGCCCGTGCCGGGCGGCGTGCTCGTCCGTGACGACGGCGGCGATCTCATCGGCGCCGTGGGCATCACCGGCGACACGTCCGACAACGACGAGGCCGCCGCGGTGGCCGGCATCACCGGCGCCGGCCTGACGCCGCAGGTCGACTGAGGGGTGCCGGGCATGGGTGACGCGACACAGGGCACGAGCACCACGAGCGAGAGCAGCGGCCTCGACAGCACGGGGCTCGACAGCACGGCGCTCGACAGCTCCGGGCTCGACAGCTCCGGACGGATCGCGGCCGTCGCCGAGGTCGCGCGCCGACTGCTCCCCGACGCGGGCGTCATCACCGACCGCGCCCGGCTGCGGACCTACGAGTGCGACGGGCTGGCGCACTACCGCGTCACCCCCGCCCTCGTCGTCATCCCCCAGGACGCGGAGCAGCTCGCCGCCCTCGTGCGGGCGTGCGCCGAGCAGGCGGTGCCCTTCGTCGCCCGGGGCTCGGGCACCGGGCTCTCCGGCGGGGCCCTGCCCCACGCCGAGGGGGTCCTCGTGGTGACCTCGCAGATGAGGGCCATCCGCGAGGTCCGCCGCGACGACCAGCGCGCGGTCGTGGAGCCCGGGGTGATCAACCTGGACGTCACCAAGGCCGCGACCCCCGTCGGCTACTACTACGCGCCCGACCCGTCGAGCCAGCAGATCTGCTCGATCGGCGGCAACGTCGCGGAGAACTCCGGCGGCGCCCACTGCCTCAAGTACGGCTTCACCACCAACCACGTCCTCGGCGCCGACTTCGTGACCCCCGACGGCGACACCGTCTCGCTCGGCGGGGCGGCACCCGACTCCCCCGGCTACGACCTGCTCGGCGCCGTGGTCGGCTCCGAGGGCACGCTCGGCATCGTCACGTCCGCCACCGTCCGGCTCGTGCGGCTGCCCGAGGAGGTGCGCACGATCCTGGTCGGCTTCTCCTCGACCGACCAGGCCGGCGCGGCCACCTCCGCCATCATTGCCGCGGGCATCGTGCCCGCCGCGATCGAGATGATGGACGCCCTGGCCATCGAGGCCGCCGAGGCGGCCGTGCACTGCAACTACCCCGACGGCGCGGGAGCGGTGCTGGTCATCGAGCTCGACGGCGCGGCCATCGAGGTCGAGCAGGAGTACGCCGAGGTGCGGCGGCTGTGCGACGACCACGGCGCCTTCGAGCAGCGGCTGGCCACCGACCCCGCCGAGCGCGCGCTCATCTGGAAGGGCCGCAAGTCCGCCTTCGCCGCCGTCGGTCGGATCAGCCCCGACTACATCGTCCAGGACGGCGTCATCCCCCGCACCGCCCTGCCGGAGGTGCTCACCGCCATCGCGGAGCTCTCCGGCTCGTCGGGCGTCCGGGTGGCCAACGTGTTCCACGCGGGCGACGGCAACCTGCACCCCCTCGTGCTCTTCGACGACGAGATCGACGGTGCCGGCGAGGCGGCCGAACGCGTCAGCGGCGCCATCCTGGACCTCTGCATCGAGCACGGCGGATCGATCACCGGCGAGCACGGTGTCGGCATGGACAAGTCGAAGTACATGCCTCGCATGTACACCGACGAGGACCTGGACACCATGCAGCTGGTGCGCTGCGCCTTCGACCCCCAGAACATCTCCAACCCCGGCAAGGTGTTCCCCACCCCCCGGCTCTGCGGGGAGGTGCCCGGGCGACACAAGGGCGCCCATCCCCTGCAGGAGGCCGGCCTCGCGGAGGTCTTCTGATGACGACGGACACCCTCGACACCGCCGCACGCGAGGCGCTCTCCTCCGCCTGTGCGCAGGTCGACGACCCGCAGGAGCACGACGCCGTCGACGGCGTGCGCCCCGGCCTGGTCGTCCGACCCTCCGACACCGACCAGGTGGCCGAGGTGATGCGGGCCAGCGCGGCGCACGGCCTCACGGTCGTGCCCCGCGGGCGCGGCACCAAGCTCTCGTGGGGCACCGCCCCCACCAGCGCCGACGTGCTGCTCGACCTCTCGGCGCTCGACCGGGTGCTCGACCACGCCGCCGGCGACCTCATCGTCGCGACCCAGGCGGGCGCGCTGCTCGCCGACGTGCAGCGCACGGTCGGCGAGGGCGGCCAGCGGCTGGCGCTCGACGAGACCGTGCCCGGCTCCACCATCGGTGGCGTGCTGGGCGCCAACACCAGCGGCCCCCGTCGTACGGCGACGGGCACGGCCCGCGACCTGCTCATCGGCATCACCATGGTCCGCGCCGACGGGGTCGTGGCCAAGGCCGGCGGACGGGTGGTCAAGAACGTCGCGGGCTACGACATCGGCAAGCTCCTGATCGGCTCCGGCGGCACCCTCGCGGTCATCACCGACGCCACCTTCCGGCTGCACCCGCTCCCCGCCGACCACCGCTGGGTGGCCGTCCCCGTCGACTCCCCCGCGCGGGCCCTCGAGGTCGCGCAGTCGGTCGTGCACTCCCAGGTCGTCCCGGCCGCCGTCGAGGTCGACTGGGCGGGCGGGTCTGGCTCCGTCAGCGTCCTCGTGGAGGGCCGCGCCGACGGCGTCGCGGGCCGCGCCGCGGCAGTGCGCGCGCTGCTCGGGCCCGATGCGACCGAGTCCACCGCCGAACCGGCGGACGGGGCGGCGTACCCCTGGGACGTGACGGCCACCGGTGACGGGCGCAGCACCGCGCTCAAGCTCACCTGCGTGCTCTCGGGGCTCGCCGCCGTGCTGGCGGCGGCCGACGACACCGGCGTCACGGTGCGCGGCTCCGCCGGATCCGGGGTCCTCTACGCCGCCCTCGCGCCCGACACCCCCCTCGACGAGGTGCGTACGGCGCTCGACCGGTTGCGACGCGCGTGCAGCGACCACGGCGGCACCGCCGTCGTCGTCGACTCGCCCGTCGCGGTGAAGGCGGCCGTCGACGTGTGGGGACCGATCCCGGCGCTCGACCTGATGCGCCGCGTCAAGGACCAGTTCGACCCTGACCACCGGCTCTCGCCGGGCCGCTTCGTGGGAGGCATCTGATGAGCACGACCGAGCACGACACCGACGGCACGCTGGGCGAGATGGGCGGCGTCGTCGATCCCGTCGACCTCGGCATGCCCGCCCCCGGTGGCGCCTTCGACGACCACAACCCGCCCGACGCCGCCCTCATCGGGGACTGCGTGCACTGCGGCTTCTGCCTGCCGACCTGCCCGACGTACGTCCTGTGGGGCGAGGAGATGGACTCCCCCCGCGGCCGGATCTACCTGATGAAGGAGGGCCTCGAGGGCGAGCCGATGACCGACTCGATGGTCGGGCACTTCGACGCCTGCCTGGGGTGCATGGCCTGCGTGACCGCCTGCCCGTCCGGCGTCCAGTACGACACCCTCATCGAGCAGACCCGGGCCCAGGTGGAGCGCCACCACGAGCGCCCGGCGCAGGAGAAGGCACTGCGCGGCCTCGTCTTCGCCCTCTTCCCGCACCCGCGCCGGCTCCAGTTGCTGCGAGGTCCCCTGCGGGCCCTCCAGGCCACCGGCCTCGACCGCGCGCTGCGGCGTACCGGTCTCCTCGACCGCATCTCCCCGCACCTGGCGGCGATGGAGAGCCTCGCTCCGCGCCTCGGCCGTCCCGAGCCGTTGCCGGAGCGCATCGCGGCGACCGGCACCCGGCGGATGACCGTCGGGCTGCTCACCGGCTGCGTCCAGGGCGCGTTCTTCCCCGGCGTCAACTCCGCCACCGCACGGGTGCTGCGCGCCGAGGGGTGCGACGTCGTGGTGCCCCGGTCGCAGGGCTGCTGCGGCGCGCTGTCGGTGCACAACGGCCGCGAGGAGGAGGCCCAGGGCTACGCCCGCGCCCTCGTCGACGCCTTCGAGTCCAGCGGCGTCGAGCGGGTCGTCGTCAACGCGGCGGGCTGCGGCTCCTCCATGAAGGAGTACGCCGCACTGCTGGCGGACGACCCGGCGTACGCCGCCCGTGCGCAGGAGTTCGCCGAGAAGGTCCGTGACATCTCCGAGATCCTCGACGAGCTCGGCCCGGTCGCTCCGCGCCACCCGCTCGAGATGACCATCGCCTACCACGACGCCTGCCACCTCGCCCACGCCCAGGGCGTGCGCGCCGAGCCGCGCCGGCTGCTCGAGGCCATCCCCGGCCTGGAGCTGCGGGAGATCCCCGAGGGCGACCTGTGCTGCGGGTCGGCCGGCATCTACAACATCACCAACCCGGAGCCCGCGCGCGAGCTGGGCGACCGCAAGGCCCACAACATCGTGTCGACCGGGGCCGAGGTGCTCGTCACGGCCAACCCCGGGTGCCTGATGCAGGTGACCTCGGCGATAGAGCGCCTCACCAGCGCCGACGGCGGCCGGCCGATGGGCATGGCCCACACGATCGAGGTCCTCGACGCGTCCATCCGGGGGGCTCCGACCACCACCTTCACGACCGCCTGACCCACCCATCCACCCCTCTCGGGAGACACCGTGTTCCAGCAGAACCTCTCACCGGTCGGCGACTCGCTGGCCCTGTCCGCCCTGTGCGCCACCATCCCCCTCATCACCCTGTTCGTCCTCCTCGGAGGCCTGCGCCTTCGGGCCTGGGTCGCCGGCCTCATCTCCCTGGGCGTGTCCCTGGTGGTCGCCGTCGTCCTGTTCGCCATGCCCGTCGGGCAGGCGCTGCTCGCGGCCACCGAGGGCGCGGCGTTCGGCTTCTTCCCGATCCTGTGGATCGTCATCAACGCGATCTGGGTCTACAACCTGACCGTGGCGTCCGGGCACTTCGACGTGCTGCGCCGGTCCTTCGAGAAGGTCAGCCCCGACCAGCGGATCCAGGCGATGATCATCGCCTTCTGCTTCGGTGCCCTGCTCGAGGCACTGGCCGGCTTCGGCACCCCGGTGGCCATCACGGTCGTGATGCTCATGGCGCTCGGCTTCCGACCGATCAAGGCCGCGGCGGTCGCACTCATCGCCAACACCGCCCCGGTCGCCTTCGGCGCCCTGGCCACGCCCATCGTCACCCTGGCCGCCGTCTCCTCCGGCGCCAGCGACGACCCCCGGCTCAACGTCGAGACCCTCGGCGCCATGGTCGGACGCCAGACCCCGATCCTCGCCGTCATCGTCCCGCTGGTCCTGGTCTTCGTCGTCGACGGCCGCCGCGGCGTGCGCCAGACGTGGCTGCCCGCCCTCGTCTGTGGTGCGGCCTTCGGCTTCGCCCAGTTCGTCGCCGCCAACTACATCTCGGTGCCGCTGGCCGACATCATCGCCGCGCTCGTCGCTGCCGCGGCCGTCGTGCTGCTGCTGCGGGTGTGGACGCCGTCCGAGGTCCTCACCGCCGACCGCGTCGCCTCCGAGGAGGAGGAGGAGCTGGAGCACGCCGGTGCGTCCGCCTCGGGCCGTCGCCAGCCGCAGGGCGTGTCCACCTCGGTGACCTCGTCGACGGGTCGCGCAGCGACGTCCGGCACCGGCGCCGGGTCGGGCTCCGGGTCGGGTTCCGGCGACGAGGCCCCCGTCCACGACTCCCGCGGCGAGGTCGTCAAGGCCTACGCGCCGTACGGCGTCATCATCGCGATCTTCTCGATCGTCAACATCCCGGCCATCAAGGAGTACCTGGCCCAGGAGCCGTTCACCTTCTCCTTCGCGTGGCCGGGCCTCGACGTCCTCAACACGGCCGGTGAGCCGGTCGCCACGACGACGTTCGGCTTCAACTGGCTCCCCGCCGCCGGCACGCTGATGATCCTCGCCGGCCTCATCACCATGCTGATCCTCAAGGTGAGCCCGAGCGAGGGCCTGCGCACCTACGGCCGCACGTACGTCGAACTCAAGTCCGCCATCATCACCGTGATGGCGGTGCTGGCGCTGGCCTACGTGATGAACCTGTCCGGCCAGACCGCCTCCCTCGGCGCGTGGCTCGCCGGCACGGGCGCGGCCTTCGCGCTGCTCTCCCCGATCCTGGGGTGGCTCGGCGTGGCGGTGACCGGCTCGGACACCTCCGCCAACGCGCTCTTCGGGGCGCTGCAGGTGCAGACCGCGGCCCAGGCCGGGCTCGACCCGGTGCTGATGGCCGCGGCCAACACCTCCGGCGGCGTGCTCGGCAAGATGGTCAGCCCGCAGAACCTCGCCATCGCGGCCGCCGCGGTCGGCATGGCCGGCCGGGAGGGCGACATCTTCCGCAAGGTCATCGGCTGGAGCCTCGGGCTGCTGGTGCTCATGTGCATCCTGGTCGGTCTGCAGTCCACGGCCGTCCTCAGCTGGATGGTCCCCTGACGGACGCGCACGACAGGAGGGCCCGCACCCCATCGGGGGTGCGGGCCCTCCTGCATGTCCTGCCTCGCGCCGTCTCAGTCCAGGTCGAGCACGTGCTCCAGCCCGACGGTGAGCCCGGGGCGGTCGCCGATGGCGCGGAGCCCGGTGAGGACCCCCGGCGTGAACGACGCCCGGTGCAGGGAGTCGTGGCGGATGGTCAGGGTCTCCCCCAGCCCGCCCAGCACGACCTCCTGGTGGGCGACGAGCCCCCGGATGCGCAGCGAGTGCACGGGGACGCCGTCGACGTCGGCGCCGCGCGCCCCGTCCAGGCCGGTCGAGGTGGCGTCGGGCATCGGCCCGCTGCCGGCCTCACGGCGGGCTGCGGCGATGAGCTCCGCCGTACGCCGCGCGGTGCCGGACGGCGCGTCGGCCTTCTCGGGGTGGTGCAGCTCCACGACCTCGACGGACTCGAAGAACGGCGCCGCCTGCGCGGCGAACCGCATCATCAGGATCGCGCCGATGGAGAAGTTGGGGGCAATGAGCACCCCGGAGCTCGGGGCGTCGCCCAGCCACTCGCGCAGCTGGTCCAGCCGGGCGTCGTCGAAGCCCGTGGTGCCGACGACCGCGTGGATGCCGTGCTCGATGCAGAACGCGAGGTTGCCCATCACCACGTCGGGGTGCGTGAAGTCGACGACCGCCTGGGCCCCGGCCTCGACCAGGGCGCCGATGTCGTCGTCGGCGTCGACCTGCGCCACGAGCTCCATGTCCGCGGCCCCCTCGACCGCCGTGCAGACCTCCGCGCCGACCTTGCCGCGCGCTCCCAGGACACCGACCAGCAGCTGCTCACTCACGGGTCCAACCTATCGTCGAAGGCGTCCGGTGAGTGGCGGTGGCTGACTCGTGAACCGGCTAGTGGCAGGCTGTGACCCATGCCGATCCAGACGATCCCGCCCCGCATCCGTTGGGCCGTCGAGCTGATGGACGTCCAACCCAACGACCAGGTGCTCGAGATCGGATGTGGTCCGGGCGCCGGGGCCGAGCTGATCTGCAGCAAGCTCGAGTCGGGCAAGCTCTTCGCCATCGACCGCTCCGAGTCCGGAGTGGACCGCACCAAGCGCCGCAACCAGAAGTACGTCGACGCCGGCCGGCTGGTCGTGCGGCAGATCGACCTCGCCACCCTGCGGGTCCCGGTCAAGCGGCTCACCAAGGTCTTCGCCTTCAACGTCAACCTCTTCTGGGTGCGCAACTGCGACGACGAGGTGGCCCTGCTCCACGAGCGCGTCGTCCCCGGTGGCGCCGTCTACCTGTTCTACGAGGCCAACCGCTCCGAGCTGGTCCCCAACATCGTCAAGAAGACCTCCGACGCGCTCGCCCGCGCCGGCTTCCGCGTCTCGGTCGTGGAGCAGAAGGCCCCGGCCGTGGTCGGGATCATCGGCAGGCGCTGAGCCCGCACCTCGTCCCGGCTGACTCGTCCCGGCTGACTCGGCTCCGCTGAGGGGCGAGGCCGCGCGCGCGTCGAGGCCCGGCTAGCCGTCCCACCGCCGCAACTGGCGGCGTACGACGGATCCCTACCACTGCCCGAGCGCGACTGGCGGCGTACGACGGACCCGTCCTCGTGTCATGTCTCGGGTTTGTCCGGACAGAGTTGATGTCTCAGGTCAGTCTGGACACTTCGGTGGTGGGCGTCTACGGCCGCGGGGTCGGCCGTTGC
>NZ_PZYY01000015.1 GCF_003047265.1 Nocardioides terrigena
CCAGAACCGTCGATCGAACTCACGTGGATGCTTCGGACGACCCATGACAACAACTCCTCAACATCGAGGTGTTGCATCACTCCCTAGAACCCGCCCGACATTCCGGGGTCCGTTCGTCACGGACTACCCCGAGAGAGTCAGGCCCCGGGGGCGGTCACGAAGTCGATGAGCTCCTCGACCCGGCCGAGCAGCGCGGGGTCGAGGTCCTCGAAGCCGCGGACCCCGCCGAGGATGTGCTTCCAGGCCATCGCGATGTCGGTCTGGTTGCGGTGCGGCCAGCCGAGCTGCTGGCAGGTGCCGGTCTTCCAGTCGATCGAGCGGGGCACGTCGGGCCAGCGGTCGAAGCCGAGCCGCTGGGGCTTGACGGCCTGCCAGACGTCGATGAACGGGTGGCCGACGATCAGCACGTGCTTGCCGACCGGGGACTTCGCGATGTTGGCGGCGATCCGGCTCTCCTTGGAGCCGCGGACGAGGTGGTCGACGAGCACCCCCACCCGGCGCTGCGGTCCGGGCTTGAAGTCGCGCAGGTGGTCGGCCAGGTCGTCGACCCCGCCGAGGAACTCCACGACCACGCCCTCGATGCGCAGGTCGTCGCCCCAGACCTTCTCGACCAGCTCGGCGTCGTGGCGACCCTCGACGAAGATCCGGCTGGCCCGGGCGACGCGGGCCTTGGCGCCGTGGACGGCGACCGAGCCGCTCGCCGTACGCGTCTTCCTGGCCGGGCCACCGGCCCTCGCCGGCGGGACGAGGACGACCGGTCGGCCCTCCAGCAGGAAGCCGGGGCCGAGGGGGAAGGTACGCCGCTTGCCGCGGCGGTCCTCCAGCGTCAGGGTGTCGAGGTCACGGTCCACGGCGACGATCTCGCCGCACCAGTCGGTGGTGACCTCCTCGACGACCTGGCCGAGGTCGGCCGGCGCCTCGGTGGCGCGGCCGTTCTTGGGCGCGCGCCAGTCGGTCTTGAGGACGTCGGAGCCGTAGCGGTCTGCGGGGGAAGGCACCGGACAACGCTAGGTCGAGCACCCGGCGGCGTGGGGGTGCCACGCCGCCCGGAGTCGCCGATCAGCCGGAGATGCCGGCGCCCTGGGCCCCGTCGCCGCTCACGGACTCGGGGTCGGTCTCGGACTCGCCGTCCTCGGTGCTGGGCGTCTCCCCCGAGGACTCGTAGGTGCCGGTGGTGTCGTCCTGCGTGTCCTGCATGCCGAGCTCGTCGGCGTCCTTGGTGGCCTCGTCGTCGGGGTCGAGGGGCTCGGCGAGGGGGTTGTCCTCGCCGGGCTGCAGGTCCTCGGGGAGCTGCTCGTCGGAGACGCCCGAGAGCTGCTGGTCGTCGGGGGACTGGGTGCCGCCCTCGTGGTCGGCGTCGGCCTCGCTGGTGGTGGCGCTGGCCTGGGGCAGGTCGCTGGATTCGCTCATGCGTCGTTCCTACGCGACCTCCGGGCCCGCGTACACCCCCCTAGGGACTCAGATGAGCGGCAGCCGCTTCTGGCTCCGGGGCAGGTGCTCGTAGCCGAGCCGCACGGCCGAGGTGAGCAGCGTCCGGTCCCACGGCCACTCGCCCTCCTCGAGCGCCCGGCCGACGGGGACGCCGCGGCTCGCGAGGTCGCGGATGGTCTCGGCGATGACCCCGAGCTCGTTGCGCTGCTCGTGGACGTAGTCCTTGTCGACGAGCCGTCCGTGGCCGGGGACGACGACGGTCTCGTCGGTGGTGAGCCCGAGGACCAGGTCGAGGGTGAGCGGCCACTCGAGCGGGAAGGAGTCGTCGCCGATGAACGGCTTGTCCGACTCCTCCACGAGGTCCCCGGCGACCATCACGTCGGCGTCGGGCACCCGGACGACGAGGTCCCCGGCGGTGTGGCCGCGGCCGGGGTGGATCAGCTCGACGATGCGGTCACCGAGGTCGAGGGCGTACGCCGAGGAGAAGCCGTGGGTCGCCGGCCGCAGGGTGGTGTCGAGGATCTCCGCGGCCCGCGGGTTGTCACCCACCTGAGCCGGGTCGGGGCGCGCGCCGGCGCGGACCATCTGCTCGAGCGCGAAGTCGGTCGCGTGGATCGGCAGGTCGCTCCTCCCGGCGGCGATCACGTCGTTGCCGAACCAGTGGTCCCAGTGGTCGTGGGTGTTGACCAGGGCCGTGACGGGACCGGCGCCGAGGCGTCGTACGGCGTCCGCGACCTCGCCCGCCGCGTGCGCCGAGCCGTGCGTGTCGATCATCACCATGCCGTCGGAGCCACCCACGAGGGTGACGTTGACCTGCATCCATGCGTGGTGCGCCACCCACACACGGTGCGCGACCTCGACGAAGGACGGCTCGCTGGTGTCAGTCATGGGAGCGACCCTAGTAGGCTTGGCACTCACGCTCAGCGAGTGCCAGTCACGGCACCACGGCACCCACCCGGAGGAGGACGCGATGGTCGAGGACCGCAGGCTCGCCGTCCTCCGCGCGATCGTCGAGGACTACGTCGCCACCGAGGAGCCCGTGGGCTCCAAGGCGCTCGTCGAGCGCCACAGCCTCGGCGTCTCGCCGGCGACGGTGCGCAACGACATGGCGGCCCTGGAGGACGAGGGATTCATCCACCAGCCGCACACCAGCGCCGGCCGGGTGCCGACCGACAAGGGTTACCGGCTCTTCGTCGACCGGCTCACCGGCGTCAAGCCGATGAGCGTGGCCGAGCGTCGGGCGATCACCACCCTGCTGGACGGGGCGGTGGACCTCGACGACGTCGTACGCCGCTCGGTGCGGCTGCTGAGCCAGCTCACCCGGCAGGTCGCGATCGTGCAGTACCCCACCCTGTCGCGCAGCACGGTGCGCCACGTCGAGTTCGTCTCGCTGACACCCACCCGGGTGATGCTCATCCTGATCCTCAGCACCGGGCGGGTCGAGCAGCGGCTCGTCGAGCTCGGCGCCGAGGTCACCGACGAGCAGCTGGCCGACCTGCGGGCGCGGGTCAACCAGGCGGCCGCGGGGGAGCGGATCGCCGACGCCACCCAGGCGCTCGGCCGGCTCCCCGACGAGGTCGCCCCGGAGACCGCCGCGATCACCCGCGACGTCGTGACGTCGCTGGCCGACGCGATGTCCGACCACCGCAACGACGAGCGCGTGGCCGTCGGCGGGGCCGCCAACCTGGCCCGCTTCGGCGACAACTTCGACACCGCGGTCCGACCGCTCCTCGAGGCCCTCGAGGAGCACGTCGTGCTGCTCAAGCTGCTCGGCGAGGCCACCACCGGCGACTCGGTGACGGTGCGCATCGGCCACGAGGGTCCCTACTCCGAGCTCTCCTCGACCAGTGTCGTGGCCACCGGCTACGGCCCCGCAGACCAGGCCTTCGCCACGCTCGGCGTGGTGGGCCCCACCCGCATGGACTACCCCGGATCCATGGCTGCCGTGCGAGCCGTTGCACGGTACGTCTCCCGGATCCTCGACGAAGGACACCAGTGACCCAGGACCTCTACGAGCTGCTCGGCGTCTCCCGCGACGCTGACGCGGCTGCCATCAAGAAGGCCTACCGGGGCCTTGCCCGTCAGTTCCACCCGGACGTCAACCCGGACCCGGCGACGCAGGAGAAGTTCAAGGAGGTCTCCCGCGCCTACGAGGTCC
This sequence comes from Nocardioides terrigena, assembly GCF_003047265.1. Taxonomy (GTDB): domain Bacteria; phylum Actinomycetota; class Actinomycetes; order Propionibacteriales; family Nocardioidaceae; genus Nocardioides; species Nocardioides terrigena. The sequence continues at coordinate 3,590 of NZ_PZYY01000015.1, forward strand.
TCTCCGACCCGCAGAAGCGGGCGGCGTACGACCGGGGCGGCGACCCCTTCGGCGGCGGCCAGGCCGGCTTCGGCCAGGGCCAGGGCTTCTCGTTCACCGACATCATGGACGCGTTCTTCGGGGGCGGGGCTCCCGGCGGCGGCGGCGGCGGCCAGGGCCGCGGTCCCCGCCAGCGCGTACGACGCGGGCAGGACGCCCTCATCCGGCTCGACGTCGAGCTGGCCGAGGCGGCGTTCGGCACCACCAAGGACCTCAAGGTCGACACGGCCGTGGTCTGCACGACCTGCCACGGCGACGGTGCCTCCCCGGGCAGCACGCCGATCACCTGCGAGACCTGCCGCGGCGCCGGCGAGGTCGCCCAGGTGCAGCGCTCGTTCCTCGGCGAGATCCGCACCCTGCGCCCGTGCGCGGCCTGCCGTGGCTTCGGCCAGATCATCCCGGACCCCTGCCGCGAGTGCTCCGGCGAGGGCCGCGTGCGCTCGCGCCGCAACCTGACCGTCAAGATCCCGGCCGGCGTCGACCACGGCACCCGCGTCCAGCTCAGCGACCAGGGCGAGGTCGGTCCCGGCGGCGGGCCGCCCGGAGACCTCTACGTCGAGATCCACGTCGACGCGCACCCGACGTTCACCCGGCACGGCAACGACCTGCACTGCACGGTGACGCTGCCGATGACCGCCGCCGCGCTGGGCACGACGCTGACGCTGCCGCTGCTCGAGGCCGACCTCGAGACGGCCGAAGACTCCGACGTCCGCACCGACTACGAGCTGGAGATCCGCCCCGGCACCCAGTCCGGCAGCGAGCAGGTGCTGCGCGGCTTCGGCGTCCCCGGCCTCCGCGGTGGCCGCGGCGACCTCGTCGTCAACGTCTCCGTGGACACCCCGACCCGCCTCGACGCCCGCCAGGAGGAGCTGCTGCGCGAGCTGGCCGCGATCCGGGGCGAGGAGTCTCCCGACGGAGCCGTCCAGGCCCCCGCGAAGTCGATGTTCGGCCGGCTGCGCGACGCCTTCAACCAGCACTGACGGTCCCGGTCGCATGAGCCTCCCGGTCCATCTCGTCCCGTCGCTCGACGGCGTCGCGGTCGGCGCGGACGTCGAGGTGACCGGCGACGAGGCCCACCACGCCGTCGCCGTACGCCGCCTGCGCCTCGGTGAGCGGGTGGTGCTGACCGACGGCGAGGGCCGCTCGGTGACCGGCGAGGTCACCTCCACGGGCAAGCGGGTGTTCGCCGTCGAGGTGGCCTCCGTGGCCGCCACGGACCGGCCGACGCCGGCCTTCACCGTCGTGCAGGCCCTGCCCAAGGGCGACCGCGGCGAGCTGGCCGTGGAGGTGCTCACCGAGGTGGGCGTCGACGTGGTCGTGCCGTGGGCCGCCGCCCGGTCGGTGGCCGTCTGGAAGGGCGAGCGCGCCGTCAAGTCCCACGCGAAGTGGCAGGCCACCGCCCGCGAGGCCGGCAAGCAGTCCCGGCGCTCGTGGCTGCCGACCGTGTCCCCGCTCGCGTCGACCGACGCCGTCCGCGACCTGGTGGTCGCGGCCGACCTGGCCGTGGTGCTCCACGAGGACGCGACGACCCCGCTGTCGGGCGTGGAGGTCCCCGCCACGGGGCGCGTCGTCGTGGTCGTCGGCCCCGAGGGCGGCATCGCCCCCGAGGAGCTCGCTTTGCTGGAGGCGGCCGGGGCGCTCACCGTCCGCCTGGGCGACGAGGTGCTGCGTACGTCGACCGCCGGCGTCGTCGCCGTGGCCGCCCTGCTCTCCCGCACCGACCGCTGGCGCTGAGGCCGTCGGTCCTGCCGCAGCCCCGCCGCGTCAGCGGAGGGTGAAGTCCTTGGTGTCCTCGTGCGGTCCGGCACCCTCGGTGCCGCCGGACGGGTCGTCGGTGCGGGCGACGAAGGTGTAGTCCCCGGGCTCGAGGGTGGAGACGTCGATCGACGCCTGCCAGGGGTAGAGCTTGCCCATCCAGCCCGACGCCGTCGCGAAGCCGTCGAGGACGACCTCGTCACCGCGCAGGATCTCCCACGGCACGGTGGCCTCGAAGGACGACGCCACGCCGCTCGCCTCGAGCGTGTCGCCCTCGACGGTCGCGCCCTGCTCGGGGGTGGTGACGTTGACCAGGCCGGAGACCGCGATGGGGTCGGCGGCCGTGAAGGGCGCCTCGGTGCTGATCCCGAAGAGCACCGGGTCGCTACCGGTGCGCTGGACCTGCACCGGCACCCGCTCCTGCTGGACCCCCTGGAGCGTGTAGACCAGCTGCTGGACCGCGAGGCGTGCCGAGCGCCTGGACATGCCGTCGGGCCGGTCGGTGAAGCCGTCGCCGGGGATCGTCACGAGGAGCACGCCGTCGGTGGCCTGCACGCTCTCGATGCCCACGCCGGGCCACTCGGTGCGGTAGTCGGGGTCCAGGGGTGTCCCGCCGTCGACCAGGCCGGCCGCCTCCAGCAGCCTGTCGCCCGAGACCTGTTGGAACTCCCGGAACAGGCGCGGCCCCTGGGGCGTGTCGCCGACGTAGTAGACCGGCACGGCGCTCCCGCCGGCCTCGCCCGATGCCTCCCCGTCGCCCCCGGCGGGGGACTCCGACCCCTCCTCGCCCGGCTCCTGGGTCGGCTCGTCTGTCGGGGTCTCGGTCGCCGTGGCGCCCGCGGGTGCCGGGTCGTCGGTGGGCGGCTCGTCCTCCGAGCAGGCGGACAGGCCCGAGGCCAGCCCCACGGTGAGGGCGGCGTACAGGGCCAGGGAAGCGGTGCGCATGCGTTTCACGCTAGTGGGACGTACGGCGACCGGTTTCGGTTACACGCCGGGGACCACGGATCTAAGGTGGAGCCATGACCGCGCCAGCACGTCCCGACGACTGCCTGTTCTGCAAGATTGTCGCCGGCGACGTCCCCGCCGAGATCGTGCGGGCCGACGAGACGACGGTGGCCTTCCGGGACATCCACCCGCAGGCACCCACCCACGTGCTGGTGGTCCCGCGCAGCCACTACGCCGACGCCGCCGAGCTGGCCCACCACGAGCCGGCCGGGCTGGCCGACGTGCTGCGGGCGGCCGCCGACATCGCCGAGCGGGAGGGCCTGACCGAGGGCTACCGCGCCGTCTTCAACACCGGCGCCGGCGCCGGGCAGACCGTCTTCCACGCCCACCTGCACGTGCTCGGCGGGCGCTCGCTCCAGTGGCCCCCCGGATGAGCACCCGGCTCGCGGCGCTGGTCGCCGTCGTCGTCCTCGTCCTACCGGGCTGCTCGAGCACCGACGACGAGCACCCGGCCGGCCACGAGGCCACCGACACCACCGGCGCGGGCGCCACCGAGCCGTCGGCCGACGAGTCGACGGACTCGGCTCACGACGACCACGGGTCCGCCGAGCCGGCCGCGGAGGTCCCGCTGCGCAAGGGCGAGCGCCGCGAGACCCTCGCCATGCCGGCGGCGTACACCCCCTCCGCGCCCTACGGCACGGGCACCGACGACTACCGCTGCTTCCTGCTCGACCCCGGTCTCGAGCGCGACACCTGGCTGACCGGCACGACGGTGCAGCCGGGCAATCCCGAGGTCGTCCACCACGTGATCCTGTTCCAGGTGCCCGCGGAGCAGGTCGCCGCCGCCGAGGAGAAGGACGCGCAGGAGGACGGCGAGGGCTGGACCTGCTTCGGCGGCACCGGCCTCGACGCCTTCCAGCAGGTCGACGACGCCGCGTGGATCGGGGCGTGGGCGCCCGGCGGCGAGGAGTCGGTCCGCAAGCCGGGGTACGGCGTCAAGCTCGCCCGCGGCTCCCGGATCGTCATGCAGGTGCACTACAACCTGCTCGCCGGCACCCAGCCGGACACCTCGGCCGCCCAGCTGCGGCTCGCTCCCGGCGACCGGGACCTCGAGGAGCTGCACACCATGCTGCTCCCGGCGCCCGTCGAGCTGCCGTGCCGCGCGGCGTACGACGACGGGCCGCTGTGTGATCGCGACGCCGCGATGATGGACGTCATGCAGCGCTTCGGCGCCGAGGGCTCGCGGACCGCCAACGTGCTCTACCTGCTGTGCGGTGGGGAGCCCGACCCCGGCCAGGTGCAGAGCTGCACCCGCACCGTGCACGAGCCGATGACCATCCACGCCTCCGGCGGCCACATGCACCTGCTCGGCCGCGAGATCAGCGTCGTCACCAACCCCGGCACCGACCGGGCCGAGACGGTGCTCGACATCCCGGTGTGGGACTTCGACGACCAGGGCGCCCGCGACATCGAGCCGGTCTCGCTGCAGCCCGGCGACACGGTCGAGGTCACGTGCAAGCACGTGCAGTGGCTGCGCGACGAGCTGCCGTCCTTCGAGGGGCAGCCCGACCGCTACGTCGTCTGGGGCGAGGGGACGACCGACGAGATGTGCCTCGGGATGCTGCAGGTCAGCAAGCCCTGACCGCCCGGCGCCGCCTTCAGAAGAGGTAGCGCAGCCGGAGCACGGCGAAGACCACCGGCATCCCGAAGACCACGAGCATCGCCCACGCCGTGACCCGGTGCCACGGCTTGGAGGCGTCGAGGCGGCCACCGAAGTCCAGCAGGGCGCCCTCGACCGTGTGGTGCGTCAGACCCATCCGGCGCGCGTCCTCGGGGAGGTGCTGGCCCGGGAACCACATCGGCTCGGTGTCGTCGTCGTGGTCGTCGGGGTCCTCGTCGTACCACTCGTGGACGTCGCGGTCGGCACCCGGCATGGGGACACCGTACTGGCGGAGGGGTTCTCGGTGGGCGCTCTCGCCCGCGCTCGCTAGCATGGACCCACCCATGACTGAGACTCCTTACCCCTCCCACACCGTCGTCGTGCCCAACAGCATCGACATGGTCAGCGTCCTCGGCCCCGGCGACGAGCACCTCGGCCTCATCGAGCGCGCGTTCAAGGCCGACGTCCACGTCCGCGGCAACCGCATCACCCTCACCGGCGAGCCGGCGGAGGTCGCCCTCGCCGAGCGCCTGCTCGACGAGATCGTGACCATCATCCGCACCGGTCAGGGGGTCACGACCGAGACGGTCGAGCGCATCATCTCGATGATGCGCGCCGAGACCACCGAGCGTCCCGCGGACGTGCTGTCCCTCAACATCCTCAGCAACCGCGGTCGCACGATCCGGCCCAAGACTCTCAACCAGAAGCGCTACGTCGACTCGATCGACAAGCACACGATCACGTTCGGGATCGGCCCCGCGGGCACCGGCAAGACCTACCTGGCGATGGCCAAGGCCGTGCAGGCGCTGCAGGCCAAGGACGTCAGCCGGATCATCCTGACCCGCCCGGCGGTAGAGGCGGGCGAGCGGCTCGGCTTCCTGCCCGGCACGCTCTCGGAGAAGATCGACCCCTACCTGCGCCCGTTGTACGACGCGCTGCACGACATGCTCGACCCGGAGACGATCCCCAAGCTGCTCGCGGCCGGCACCATCGAGGTCGCCCCGCTGGCCTACATGCGCGGCCGGACGCTCAACGACGCCTTCATCATCCTCGACGAGGCGCAGAACACCTCGCCCGAGCAGATGAAGATGTTCCTGACCCGCCTCGGCTTCGGCTCCAAGATCGTCGTCACCGGGGACGTGACCCAGGTCGACCTCCCCGGCGGCGTCCAGTCCGGCCTCCGCGTGGTCGAGGGCATCCTCGACGGCGTCGAGGACGTGGTCTTCAACCGGCTGACCGCCAGCGACGTGGTGCGGCACCGGCTCGTGGGCCGCATCGTCGCGGCGTACGACGCCTTCGACGCCACCCAGCCCGAGCGACCGAGCCACCAGCGCGACTCGCGGCCGCGGGGGACCACCCGATGAGCATCGAGGTCCTCAACGAGTCCGAGCAGGAGCTCGACGTACGCCGGCTCTCCACGCTGTCGCGCTTCGTGATGGACAGGATGCGCGTCCACCCCCTCGCCGAGCTGTGCATCAAGGCGGTCGACGAGGACACCATCGCGCAGCTCAACCGGCAGTGGATGGACAAGGACGGTCCCACCGACGTGCTCGCCTTCCCGATGGACGAGCTGCGCCCCGGCAAGGTCAACGAGGAGCCCGAGGAGGGGGTCCTCGGCGACCTCGTGCTGTGCCCGACCGTGGCGGAGCGCCAGGGGACGGAGGCCGGTCACGGCACCGTCGCCGAGATCGAGCTGCTCACCGTGCACGGCATCCTCCACCTCCTCGGCTACGACCACGCCGAGCCCGCGGAGCACGAGGAGATGTTCGGCCTCCAGGCCCAGATCCTCGAGGAGTGGCGGGCCTCGGCCCCTGATCAGCCCCAGTGATCGGTGACATCTGGCTGCTGCTGGTGGCGGCCGCGCTCGTCGTGCTGGCCGGGCTCTTCTCCGCCGCCGACGCGGCCATCGGAGGCTTCTCGCGCGCCCGTGCCGAGGAGCTAGTCGCGGAGGGCGCGTCGGGCTCCAAGCGCCTGCTGACGATCCTCGACGACCCGGCCCGCTACCTCAACACCGCGCTGCTGCTGCGGCTCCTGTGCGAGACCGCGGCCATCGTGCTCGTCGCCCTCTGGGTCCACGACCTGTACGACGGCGACTTCTGGCCGGCCTACGCCACCGCCGTCGGGGCGATGCTGGTCGTGTCCTTCGTCGTCATCGGTGTCGCCCCGCGCACCGTGGGGCGCCAGCACGACCAGCGGGTCGCGACCCTGTCGGCCGGCCCGCTGTCCTTCGTGACGACCGTGCTCGGCCCGTTGCCCCGGCTGCTGATCCAGCTCGGCAACGCGATCACGCCCGGCAAGGGCTTCCGCGAGGGACCGTTCTCCACCGAGACCGAGCTCCGCGAGCTCGTCGACCTCGCCGAGGCCTCGGCGGTCATCGAGTCGGGCGAGCGCAAGATGATCCACTCGGTCTTCGAGCTCGGCGACACCATCGCCCGCGAGGTGATGGTGCCCCGCACCGACGTCGTCTACATCGAGCGCTACAAGAACCTGCGCCAGACGATGTCGCTCTTCCTGCGCAGCGGCTTCTCCCGGGTGCCGGTCGTGGGGGAGAACCTCGACGACATCGTGGGCATCGCCTACCTCAAGGACCTGGTCCGGCGCGACTTCGAGCAGCCGGACGTCGAGTTCACCCAGCGCGTCGACGAGGTCATGCGACCGGTCTACTGGGTCCCCGAGTCCAAGCCGGTCGACGCCCTGCTGAGGGAGCTGCAGGCACGGCGCCAGCACATCGCGGTCGTCGTCGACGAGTACGGCGGCACCGCCGGCCTGATCACGATCGAGGACGTCCTGGAGGAGATCGTCGGCGAGATCACCGACGAGTACGACGAGGAGGAGGCCGACGTCGAGTACCTCGAGGACGGCACCTACCGCGTCTCCTCGCGGTACCCGGTCGACGACCTCGACGAGCTGGTCGGCATCTCCGTGCACGACGAGGACGTCGACAGCGTGGGCGGGCTGATGGCCAAGCAGCTGGGTCGGGTCCCGATCCCCGGCTCGATCGTCGAGGCGCACGGACTGCGCTTCGAGGCCGAGCGGGTGTCCGGGCGCCGCAACAAGATCGGCACGGTGCTCGTGAGCACGGTGTCCGAGCGCGACCACGAGGACCACGACGAGGAAGACCACGACGATGACTGACGCCACCCTGCCCGCCGAGGACGCCAAGCTCGTGACCCTGGCCCGCGCCACCCGGGCTCGCACCGGTGCCGCGGAGGGAGCGGCGGTGCGCGACCTCGACGGGCGGACCTACGCGGCCGCCACCGTGGCGCTGGAGTCGTTGTCCCTGACCGCGCTCGAGGTCTGCGTCGCGATGGCGATCGCGTCGGGCTCGCGGGGTCTCGAGGCTGCGGTCGTGCTGACCGCGGCCGACGGGACGCCCGACCTGGCCGCGGTCCACGAGTTCGCCGGCGCCGACGTCGTCGTGCACGTGGGCGACCACCGGGGGACGCTGCGGTGAGCACCCGAGCCGCGACGTACGCCGCCCAGGTCCTGCGCCGCGAGCAGCTCTCGTCGCACTTCGTGCGGCTGGTGCTCGGCGGGCCCGGTCTCGCGGACTTCACGTCGACCGGCGTGCCCGACGAGTGGGTGGCCCTCACTGTGCCCGGGCAGTTCCAGACCCGCTACTACACCGTGCGGTCCTGGTCCGGCGGCGAGCTGGTGCTCGACGTCGTCGTGCACGAGACCGGCCTGGTGACCGAGTGGGCCTCCACGGACTGTGTCGGCGACACGGTGACCGTGAGCGCGCCCAAGGGCTCGTTCGCGATGCCGGACGACGCGGCCTGGCTGCTGCTCGTCGGCGACCTGACCGCGCTGCCGGCCATCGCCCGGATCATCGAGACGGTCTCGGCGCCCGTCACCGCGTGGGTGGAGACGCCGGACGAGCCGATCCGCGACTACGTGGCCGGCGACGTCACCTGGACGACGCCCCCCGCGGGCGTCGAGACCGCGACGGCTGACGTCGTCACCTCCATCGACTGGCCCGAGGGCGAGGGCTACTTCTGGATGGCGGGGGAGTCCGCCCAGATGCGGGCGATCCGCAAGCACCTGATGCGCGAGCGGGCGCTGCCGACGGCGGCGTACGACGTGATGGGCTACTGGCGCGGCGGGGGCCAGCAGCGACAGCCCCGTGCAGTGGATCCGGGACCCATCTGGCGCGCCGGCAAGGCGGCAGGGAAGAGTGACGAGCAGATCTGGGCCGACTACGACGCAGCGCGAGAGAAGATCGAATGAGCAACGAGCACGACAAGGACTTCGACGTCAGTGGCGTCGAGCCGGCCGGACCGATCTACGGCACCCGGCCGGAGGGGTTCCGCAGCGGCTTCGCGAGCTTCGTCGGACGTCCCAACGCCGGCAAGTCGACGCTGACCAACGCGCTGGTGGGCAGCAAGATCGTCATCACCTCCTCCAAGCCGCAGACGACCCGCACCGTCGTGCGCGGCATCGTGCACCGGGCCGACGGCCAGCTGATCCTCGTCGACACCCCCGGCCTGCACCGTCCGCGGACGCTGCTCGGGGAGCGCCTCAACGACCTCGTGAAGACGACCTGGGCCGAGGTCGACGTGGTCGCGGTCTGCTTCCCGGCCAACGAGAAGATCGGTCCCGGCGACCGGTTCATCGTCAAGGAGCTCGGCAAGGTGCGCCGCACCATCAAGATCGCGGTGGCGACCAAGACCGACCTGGTCACGCCCGAGGAGCTGGGCGAGCACCTGCTCGACATCGCCAAGCTGGGTGCCGAGACCGACACCGAGTGGGCCGAGATCGTGCCGGTCTCCGCCGTCTCCGGCGACCAGGTCGGACTGCTCGCGGACCTGCTCCTCGCGCAGCTGCCGGAGGGGCCGCCGCTCTACCCCGACGGCGACCTGACCGACGCGCCCGAGGAGATCCTCGTCGCCGAGCTGATCCGCGAGGCCGCGCTCGAGGGCGTGCGCGACGAGCTCCCGCACTCCATCGCCGTCGTGGTCGAGGAGATGAACCTCCGCGAGGGCCGCGACGACGACAAGCCGCTGCTCGACATCTACGCCAACCTCTACGTCGAGCGCGACTCGCAGAAGGGGATCATGATCGGCCACAAGGGCGCCCGCCTGCGCGAGGTCGGCACCGCCGCCCGCAAGCAGATCGAGTCGCTCCTCGGCACGCCGGTCTACCTCGACCTGCACGTCAAGATCGCCAAGGACTGGCAGCGCGACCCGCGTCAGCTCCGCAAGCTCGGCTTCTGAGCGGCCCGTCCGCTCACCGCGAGGTCCGCACTCACGGGTGTCGGCGGAGCAGCTCGATCCGGAGGTCGGACCCCTCGCGCAGCGGCGTCCACTCGCCGGTCGGGACGAAGCCCTGCTGCTCGTAGAGCCGGCGGGCGGTGTCGTTGCCGTCCGTGACGTGCAGCTCGACCGTGGTCGCCCCGCGGGTGCGGGCGTGCTCGACGAGCCAGCCCAGCAGGGCGCGGGCATGACCGTGGCCCCGGGCCTCGGGGGCGGTCCACATCCCCCAGACCATCATCCGGTCGGGGTCCTCGGGCAGGTGCCAGCCGGCGCCCATGGCGACGAGGCGGTCCTCGTCGCGCACCGCCAGGATCGGGTCGCCCTGGTCGAGCCGGGCCTTCCAGGCCTCGTCGGCCTGTCCCTCGGCGTCGCTCAGGGTCATCCCGAAGGCGGTGGGTGCGTCCGCCAGCGCCCGCAGGCGGATCTCCCGGAACTCCTGCCAGTCGTCGGGCCCGAGCCGCTCGATGGTCGCCATGGGCGTGAGCCTGCCAAACGGCGGGGGTCCGGGCCACCGAATTCGGACGGACGTGTCCCCCCGTGCTGCCGGTCCAGACTGTGCGTGGAAGCACCGACGAGAGGCGCCGGACCGTGCATCCACGCACACTCGACGCGACTGCTTGCCGCTCGATCGGCGAGCGCGGCGAGGATCAGACCGGGACCCAGCAGATGCCGTACCGCTGACCCGCCTCCCACTGGTCCTGGGTGGGGCGCTCCTCCGACCACGTGAAGTCCAGCGGGTCGTCCGCCTGAGCGCGCGCCGCCGAGCGACAGGGCGACTGCATCCGCGACGCCGCCTGGGCGGCGGTGGGGTAGGCCGACCCCGGCAGGTCCACGGTCGAGATCGCCCGCCATGCGGGGGTGCCGACGCTGCAGACGACGCGCTCGAAGGACGCCGCGCCGGGATCGGCGGTGCCACACATGTCGAAGCGGTCCGACGACGCGACCAGGCCCTGCGAGTCCGGCGGGAGGGGGAGCAGCTCCTCGGCGGAGGCGAGGGCGACGACGTCGCAGCGGAACCAGTCGGCCGCGGCGGCCGCGTCCTCCACCGACGGGGTGAACCACACCGGCTGCACCATGCTCAGGCGACGGTCCTGGACCGAGCCGCCCACGTGCTCACCGAGCAGCCCGGTGCAGGTCCGGGCGACCTCGGCCTGGACGTCCGGGGAGTCGACCGCCCGCAGGTGCCCGTCGCTCACCAGGTCGAGGCGGCCGATCTTGAAGGTCTGCGCCGTGTGTCGCTGCCCGCAGGGCACGTCGGCGCCTGCGACGACCGGCGCGATCGCCTGGTCGTACGTCAGGAGGTGGCAGCCGTCCTTGGTCGGCCGCTCCGGCTGGACGACCGCCGTCGGCGACTGTGACGAGGGGGAGGCTGTCGAGGCGGAGGGGGACGACGAGGGCGACGACGTGGGGGAGGACGGCGAGCCGCTGCACCCCGTGGCGGCGATGCCCAGGACGGTCGCGAGGACGGCGGAGACGAGCCCGCGGTGCGCCATACCCTGTCCGTCCGTTCAGTCGCTCAACAGCGCGGCGATCGTACCGCCGAGCTCGTACGCCGCCGCGCGCTCGGCGTCGCCGACCTCGCCGAGGACCTCGAGCACCGGGGCGGACCGCTGCCACGGCAGCGCACCGACGATGGACTCCACCGACCGCACTGCGCCGGTCGTGTCGTAGCGGCCGTGCACCCACAACCCGAACGGCCGCCGGCCGCCGGTGCCGCCGGAGGCGGACCCGTCGTCGGTCAGCGCGCCGCCGGCCTCGAGGAAGATCGTGTCGAAGAAGTGCTTGAGCGCCCCGGACATGTAGGCGAAGTTGGCCGTCGTCCCGAGGAGGTAGCCGTCGGCGCCGAGGACGTCCTCGGCAGTGGTCGCCAGCGCCTCCCGCTCGACGACCTCGACGCCGCGGATCGTGTCGTCGCGAGCCCCCGCCAGCACCGCCTCGGTCAGCGACCGCACCAGCGGCGTGGGGGAGTGGTGGACGACGAGCAGGCGAGCCATGGGCCGAGGCTACGGCGCCGGTCGCAGCGCCCGCGCAAGGGACGGGCCGATCGAGGGGCGACGCCGGGGCCCACGAGGAGTAGCGTGGTACGGCATGGGCTTCGACGTGCCCGGCGAGGCGTACGACCGGTTCATGGGGCGCTACTCGCGTCCCCTCGCCGGGATGCTCGCCGACTGGCTCGAGGTCTCCGAGGGCCAGCGGGCGCTCGACGTCGGGTGCGGCCCGGGCGCCCTGACCGGCCACCTCGTCGAGCGGCTCGGCGCAGCGCAGGTGGCGGCGGTGGATCCGTCGCCGACCTTCGTCGAGGCGTGCCGGTCCCGCTTCCCCGGCGTCGACGTCCGGGAGGGCACGGCCGAGGCGTTGCCGTACGACGACGGGTCCTTCGACGTCGCCGGCTCCTGCCTGGTCGTCCACTTCATGCAGGACCCGGTCGGCGGGCTCGCAGAGATGGCCCGCGTCACCCGCGCCGGCGGCCGGGTGGGCGCGACGGTGTGGGACCTGCACGGCCGGCGCGAGCCGATGGCCCCGTTGTGGGGCGCACTGGAGGAGATCGACCCCGACCACCCGGGCGAGCGGAGGCTGCCCGGCGGGGCGGAGGGCCAGCTGGTGGCCATCCTGGAGGGAGCGGGCGTGCGCGACGTCGAGGGCGCCGAGATGGCCGTGACCGTCACCCACCCGACCTTCGAGGAGTGGTGGGAGCCCTACCTCCACGGGGTCGGCCCGGTGGGCGAGTCCGTCGCGGCCCTGGGCCCGGTCCGCCGTGAGCAGCTGCGGGCGACATGCCGTGAACGCCTCGGGGACGGTCCGTTCGACCTCACCGCGGTCGCGTTCGCGGCCCGCGGCCGCGCCTGAGCGTCGTACGCCGGTGCTCGACGTCGTACGTCGTGGGCGTGGCGTCTCACGGCGGGAGGACGGGGAGGCGCACACAACGGGACCGGGCTACGCTGGACGCATCATGACGCGCAGCCTCCTTCTTCGCTGCCGCAGCGAGGCCTGACCCAGCCGGCCTCCTCGCTGCGGAGAGCGTGCTGTGCACCGGCGCCCGTCACCAGCGACATCGAGGACCTCATGATCATCAGCACCCCGCCCCACGAGCGGAACCCCCAGCAGCCCAGCGGCATGAAGCACGAGCGCTACGTGCCGTTCATCCCGGTCGACCTGACCGACCGCACTTGGCCCACCCAGCGGATGACGCAGGCGCCCCGCTGGTGCGCGGTCGACCTGCGCGACGGCAACCAGGCGCTCATCGACCCGATGAGCCCGGCCCGCAAGCGAGAGATGTTCGAGCTCCTCGTCAAGATGGGCTACAAGGAGATCGAGGTCGGCTTCCCGGCCGCGTCGCAGACCGACTTCGACTTCGTGCGGATGCTCATCGAGGAGGACCTGATCCCCGACGACGTCGTCATCCAGGTGCTGACCCAGGCCCGCGAGGAGCTGATCGAGCGCACCTACGAGTCGCTGCGCGGGGCCAAGCAGGCCATCGTGCACCTCTACAACTCGACGTCGACCCTGCAGCGCCGCGTCGTCTTCGGCCTCGACGAGGACGGCATCCAGGACATCGCCGTCCGCGGCGCGGAGATCTGCAAGAAGTACGAGGAGCTGGTCCCCGGCACCGACGTCTTCTACGAGTACTCACCCGAGTCCTACACCGGCACCGAGCTCGAGTTCGCCGTGCGGGTCTGCAACGCCGTCCTCGACGTCTTCGAGCCGACCGCCGAGCGCCCCGTGATCATCAACCTGCCGGCGACGGTCGAGATGGCCACGCCCAACGTGTACGCCGACTCCATCGAGTGGATGGGCCGCCACCTGCACCACCGTGAGCACGTCATCCTCTCCCTGCACCCGCACAACGACCGCGGTACGGCGGTCGCGGCGGCCGAGCTCGGCTACCTGGCCGGCGCGGACCGCATCGAGGGGTGCCTGTTCGGCAACGGCGAGCGCACCGGCAACGTCTGCCTGGTGACGCTGGGCCTCAACCTGCTCACCCAGGGCATCGACCCGCAGATCGACTTCTCCGACATCGACGACATCCGGCGCACGGTCGAGTACTGCAACCAGCTGCCCGTCCACGAGCGCCACCCCTACGGCGGCGACCTCGTCTACACCGCCTTCTCCGGCTCCCACCAGGACGCCATCAAGAAGGGCTTCGAGGCCCTCGAGGCCGACGCCGAGCACGCCGGCGTCCACGTCGACGACCACGAGTGGGCGGTCCCCTACCTGCCCATCGACCCCAAGGACGTGGGCCGCAGCTACGAGGCGGTCATCCGGGTCAACAGCCAGTCCGGCAAGGGCGGCGTGGCCTACATCCTCAAGCACGAGCACAAGCTCGACCTGCCCCGCCGGGCCCAGATCGAGTTCAGCCGCGTCATCCAGCAGCGCACCGACACCGAGGGCGGCGAGGTCGCGCCCGCCGCCATCTGGGAGGCGTTCCGCAGCGAGTACCTCGACCGCGAGCGTCCGCTGTGGCTCGACTCCGTCCACACGAGCAGCGCCGCCGGCGAGAAGGACCAGCTCACCACCCAGGTCTTCGTCGACGGCGAGCTCACCAGCCTCTCCGGCGAGGGCAACGGCCCCATCGCGGCGTTCGTCGACGCGATCAACGGCCTCCCGCAGGCCGCCGAGCGGGGCTGGGACGTCCGGGTGCTCGACTACCACGAGCACGCCCTGTCCTCGGGCGGCGACGCCATCGCGGCGGCGTACGTCGAGTGCGCGGTCGGCGAGAAGGTCCTGTGGGGCGTGGGGCTCGACGCCAACATCGTCACCGCGTCCCTCAAGGCGGTCATCTCCGCGGTCAACCGCGCCTGACAGTCGCGGGATGCCCTAGATTGCCCGCCATGTTGGTCAGCGAGCGGATCGGCCAGTTCTTCCTCGAGCACGCCGGGGGACGGGACCGGCTCGAGTACACCGAGTACGGCTCGGGCGACGCGTGGGTGGTGCTCCTGCACGGCCAGCTGATGCCGCGCCGGATGCACCAGCCGCTCGCGCGCGCCCTGGCCGCCGAGGGTCTCCACGTGGTCACCCTCGACCTGCTCGGGCACGGCCGCTCCGACCGCCCCGCGGACCCGTTGTCCTACTCGATGACCGCCTTCGGCGAGCAGGTGGTCGCCCTGCTCGACCACCTCGGTGCCGAGCAGGCGATCATCGGCGGCACCTCGCTGGGGGCCAACGTGTCGCTCGAGGTCGCGGTGCTGGCCCCCGGGCGGGTCCGCGGGCTGCTGCTGGAGATGCCGGTCCTCGACAACGCCCTCGAGGCCGGGATCATGGCCTTCGCACCACTGCTGTTCGCCGCCCGCTTCATGCCCCTGACCGTCTCCGCGCTGCGCTGGGTGACCCGGCCCGTCCCGCGCGGGCTCGTGCCGTTCTGGGTGGGGATCGGGCTCGACACCTGCAACCAGCAGGCGGCCCCGATGGCCGCGGCCGTGCACGGGATCTTCTTCGGACGGGTCGCGCCGTCCTCGGCGCAGCGACGCGCCATCCAGGTCCCGGCGCTGGTCGTCGGCCACCCGGCCGACCCGATCCACCCGGCCGCCGACGCCGCCATGCTGGCGGCCGAGATGCCGAACGCGCAGTTCGTCCGGGCCCGCAGCATCCTGGAGTGGCGTTCCGCCCCCGAGCGGCTCAACACCCTGGCAGCCGGCTTCGCGCGCTCGTGCTGGGACTCCCCGCGGGGCGCGCGGCGTCGTACCCCCTGACGGGGCAGAATGGCCGGGTGCCCCTCTACCGCGACGAGGCGGTCGTGCTGCGCACCCACAAGCTGGGTGAGGCCGACCGCATCATCACCCTGTTGACCCGCCACCACGGCCGGGTCCGTGCGGTGGCGCGCGGCGTGCGGCGTACGTCGTCGCGCTGGGGCTCGCGGCTGGAGCCCTTCAACCACGTCGACCTCCAGCTCGCCGAGGGCCGCAACCTCGACACGATCACCCAGGCCGAGACCATCGACCCCTTCCACTCCCGGCTCGGGCTCGACTACGAGCGCTACACGTCGGGCACCGTGATGCTCGAGACCGCCGAGCGGCTGGTCACCGAGGAGAAGGAGCCCGCGGTCCAGCAGTTCCTGCTCCTCGTCGGCGGTCTGCGCGCGATGGCGGGCGGCGAGCACGAGGCCGGCCAGGTGCGCGACTCCTACCTGCTGCGCTCGCTGTCGGTGGCGGGCTGGGCACCGTCCTTCGACCACTGCGTCTCCTGCGGCGTCGAGGGGCCGCACCGCTACTTCAACCCGTCGGCGGGCGGTGTGCTGTGCCGGCTGTGCAAGCTGCCCGGGTCGGCGACCCCCGCCGAGGAGACCCTGCGCCTCGGCGCGGCCCTGCTCACCGGCGACTGGCCGCTGGTGCACGCCGCCGAGCCGCGCCACCTCAAGGAGGCCAGCTCCCTGGTCGCTGCCTACCTCGCCTGGCACGTCGAGCGCGGGCTGCGCTCGATGGCGTACGTCGAGCGCTGACGCGTCCCGCCTGACTAGGGTTCGTCCCGTGAAGCGAAGCGTCCGACCGCCGACCCCGCACCCCAGCGGCGCCCGGCCCCCCGCCGTGCCCGCCGACCTCGTGCCGCGCCACGTCGCCATCGTGATGGACGGCAACGGCCGCTGGGCCAAGGACCGCGGGCTGCCGCGTACCAAGGGGCACGAGCAGGGCGAGAGCTCGCTCTTCGACGTCGTCGAGGGCGCCATCGAGATCGGCGTCAAGGCGATCTCCGCCTACGCCTTCTCCACCGAGAACTGGTCGCGCTCGCCCGACGAGGTCAAGTTCCTCATGGGCTTCAACCGCGACGTCATCCGCCGCCGCCGCGACGAGATGCACGAGCTCGGTGTCCGGGTCCGCTGGGCCGGCCGGGCGCCCCGGCTCTGGAAGTCCGTGGTCAAGGAGCTCCGGGTCGCCGAGGAGATGACCCGCGACAACGACGTGCTGACGCTCACCATGTGCGTCAACTACGGCGGCCGCTCCGAGCTCGTCGACGCCGCCCGCTCGATGGGCCGGGCCGTGGCCGAGGGCCGGCTCGACCCCGACAAGATCGACGCCCGCACCTTCGCCCGGCACCTCTACGTCCCCGAGCTCTCCGACGCCGACCTCGTGTGGCGCACGTCGGGGGAGCAGCGGTTGTCCAACTTCATGCTCTGGCAGGCGGCCTACAGCGAGCTCGTCTTCACCGACGTGCTCTGGCCCGACGTCGACCGGCGCCACCTGTGGCAGGCCGTCGAGCAGTACGCGCGTCGCGACCGCCGCTACGGCGGGGCGCTGCCCAACCAGACCTGATCCGTCCGCCGCGGGGTCAGTGCCGCGGGCAGGTGCCGAAGATCTCCAGCGTGTGCGAGACGTCGGCGAAGCCGTGCTCGGCGGCCATCGCGTTGGTCCAGCGCTCGACGGCCGGCCCCTCGATCTCCACCGTGGCCCCGCACTCGCGGCAGACGAGGTGGTGGTGGTGCGTGTCGGAGCAGCGACGGTAGACGGCCTCGCCGTCCTCGGTCCGCAGCATGTCGACCTCGTGCGACTCGCTGAGCCGCTGGAGGGTGCGGTAGACCGTGGCGAGCCCGACCTTGGCGCCGCGCCGGTCGAGGAGGTCGTGGATCTCCTGGGCGCTGCGGAAGTCGTCGAACGAGGCGAGGGCCTCGGTCACGGCGATCCGCTGCCGGGTGGGGCGCAGGGGCTGGCGGTCAGTGCTCGTCATAGTGCTCTCCGTGGGGCGCGTGCCGGTGGCCGTCGTGGACGTAGTCGACGTGGTCGCCGTGCCGGACCGCGGGGTGCCCGCAGTCGTCGCCGTGCTCGTGGGGGTGCTCGTCATCGGTGTGGCCGGCGACCTGGTGCGGGTCGGGGGAGTCGACCGCCAGGATGGGGAACGGCTCGGCGAGGCGCCGGCGCCGGCGCAACCACACGCCGACCGGCCAGGTGGCGGCGAACATCGCCAGCGCGAGCAGCACGATCGAGGGGCCGGGTGCCACGGTCGCCTGCGCGGACAGCCAGGCGCTGCCGACCAGGCCGCCGACCGCCGCGATCGCGCCGATGACCATGGCGGCCAGCAGCGTCGTGCGGAAGGACCGGGCCAGCTGCTGCGAGGTGGCGACCGGGACGACCATGAGGGCCGAGACCAGCAGCAGCCCCACCGTGCGCATCGCGACGGTGACGCTCACCGCGGCCAGCACGGCCACGAGCAGGTTGTAGAACCGCACCTGCAGCCCCATGACCCGGGCGAACTCGGGGTCGGAGGCGACCGCGAAGAGCTGCGGGAGCAGGCCGAGGGTGAGCGTCAGCACGACCACGGCCAGCCCGGCGGTGTACCAGACCTCGGTGGAGCTGATGCTCGTCACGGAGCCGAACAGGTAGACCTGCAGGCTGTTGGCGCCCTCGCCGGCGAGCCCGGTGATGAGCACGCCACCGGCCAGGCCGCCGTAGAAGAGCAGCGCCAGCGCGACGTCTCCGTTGGTGTGTCCCTGCTCGCGGATCACCTCGATGAGCACGGCACCCAGGATCGCCACGACCACCGCCGTCCACGTCGGGGAGGTCCCGGTGAGCAGCCCGAGGGCGACGCCGGTGACGGCCACGTGGCCGATCCCGTCGCCCAGCAGGGCCAGCCGGCGCTGCACGAGGAACGTGCCGATGGCGGGCGCGGCCAGCCCGGTCAGCAGGGCCGCGAGCAGCGCCCGCTGCATGAAGTCGCGATCGAGGAGGTCGGCGAGCTCGGCGAGGCTCATCGGCCACCCTCCCGCGGGTCGTGCGACATCGTGTCGAAGGGGGAGCCGACGTGCGGCACGTGGTCGTGCCGGGCGTCGACCGGGTGGTGGTGGCCGTGCACGTCCTCGTGCGAGAGCGGCGTGCCGTCGTACGCGATCCGCCCGTCCCGCATGACGACCGCCCGGTCGACGAGCGGCTCGAGCGGGCCGAGCTCGTGGGCGACCAGGACGACGGTGGCGCCGCGCCCCGAGAGGGTGCGCAGGGCGTCGGCGAGCGCGAGCTGGTTGGGCAGGTCGACGCCGGCGGTCGGCTCGTCGAGGAAGAAGAGCTCCGGCTCACCTGCCAGAGCGCGGGCGATGAGCACGCGCTGCTGCTGGCCGCCGGAGAGCGTGGACACGCCGTCGCCCGCCTTGTCGGTGAGCCCGACGACCTCGAGGGCGTCGTCGATGGCCGCCCGGTCGGCGCGGCCCGCGGGACGCAGCAGGCGGCGTCGGCTCAACCGGCCCGAGGACACCACCTCGCGGACGCTGGCCGGCACCCCGCCGGTGGCCGTGCCCCGCTGCGGGACGAAGCCGATCCGGTGCCGGTCCCCGAAGTCGTGCAGCGGGGTGCCGAAGAGGAGGACGGAGCCCTGCGTCAGCGGGCGCAGGCCGGTGAGGGCGCGCACCAGCGTGCTCTTGCCGGACCCGTTGGCGCCCATCAGGGCGACGAACTCGCCCTCCCGGACGATGAGGTCGTTGCCGCGCAGCACCGGCCGACCGCCGATCGCGACGGTGACGTCGCGGGCCTCGACGACCGGGGTGCCGGCGGCGTTCAGCATCCGTTGGCTCGTTGGAGCGCGGCGAGGTTCTGCTGCATGAGAGCAAGGTAGTCGCTCGCGTCGTCACCCTCGCCCGGTCCCTCGATCGGGTCGAGCACCGCGGTCTCCACCCCGGTGTCGGAGGCGAGGCCCTCGGCCATCGCCGGCGAGGCGAGGCGCTCGGAGAAGACGGTGGTGATGCCCTCGTCGGCGATCAGGTCCTCCAGCTCGGCGAGCACGGCGGGCGTCGGCTCGGCGTCGGGGGAGAGGCCCGCGATGCCCTCGAAGTGCAGCCCGTAGCGCTCGAGGTAACCGAACGCCTCGTGGCTGACGACCACGGTGTCACGCTCGCACGAGGCGAGGCCCTCGGTGAGCTCCGCGTCCAGGGCCTCGAGGTCGGCGCGCAGGTCGGCGGCGTTGCTGCGATAGGTCGCCGCACCGTCGGCGTCGACCTCGGCCAGGCCGTCGGCGACGGCGTCGGCGAGATCGGCCATCAGCAGCGGGTCCTGCCAGAAGTGCGGGTCGACGCCGCCGTGGTCGTGCCCGTCGCCCTCGGAGTGCTCCTCCTCCGAGGCGTGCTCGTCGCCCGCGTGCTGCTCCTCGAACGTGCGCAGCTCCACGGCCTGGGCGGCGTCCACCACGACCGCGTCCGAGACGTTGTCGATGGCCTCGTCGACGGCCGGCTGGAACTCGTGCTCGAAGACCACGACCTCCGCCTCGTCGAGGTCCGCCGTCTGGCTGATGCCCAGCTCGAGGTCGTGCGGCTCGCCGCCGGGCTGGGTGAGGTTGGTGACCTCCCAGTCGTCGCCCGCCACCCGCTCCGTGACCCACGCCAGCGGGTAGAAGGCGGCCACCGCCTGGCGGTCGGACCCCACGTCCGACCCGCCGTCCGAGCTGCCGCACCCGGCAAGGAGGAGGGCTGAGGCAGCGACGAGCGGGAGGACACGGGAACGGGTGGCGAACGGCAACATGAGAACGATTCTCAGCAACATGAGAATGATTGTCAACTCGGCAACCCGACCGCCGTCGTGGTCCCTATGATCGGCTCGTGCTGGTCGTCTCGAGGTTCCGTGTGCCCACCGCCGAGTCCGGCGACTTCCGGGCGGGCATCGACGCCGCCCACGGCGCGCTCGCCGCGCGGCCCGGCTACCTCGCCGGCACGGTCGGTCGCAACGTCGACGACCCCGAGCTCTGGGTGCTCACCACCACCTGGGAGCACGTGGGCGCCTACCGCCGCGCGCTGTCGTCGTACGACGTCAAGCTGCACGCCGTGCCGACGCTGAGCCGCGCGCTGGACGAGCCCAGCGCCTACGAGGTCGTCGAGCCCGGCACCGACCTCAACGTGGACATCCCGCGCGCCTGACCCGTCAGGGCTGCGTCAACGCGGCGGGGACGGGCATCAGGGAACCATCAAGGACGTCCCGGCGGGGGACCGGGCGGTCGTAGGACTGACCCATGCCCGATCTCCTCTTCTCCCTGCTCGTGGTCGCGTTCTTCGTCGGCCTCGCCCTCCTCGCCAGGAGGCTCGACCGGTGAGCTCCCTCGTCCCTGCGCTGCTGCAGGTCGCTGCCCTGGTCGCCCTGCTGGCGCTCACCGTGCCGCCGCTCGCGCGCTACCTCGCCCACGTGTACAGCGCCCCACGCCACCTGGCCCCGGAGCGCGTGGTCTACCGAGCGGTCGGTGTCGATCCCGACGCCGACCAGCACTGGCGCAGCTACCTGACCTCCGTGCTCGGGTTCTCGCTGGTGGGGGTCCTCGCGCTGTACGCGTTCGGCCGCCTCCAGCAGCACCTCCCGCTGTCGCTCGCCATGGAGGCGCTTCCCGCCGACGGCGCCTTCAACACGGCCGTCTCCTTCGTCACCAACACCAACTGGCAGTGGTACTCCGGCGAGGCCGCCCTCGGGCACCTCATGCAGATGACCGGCCTGACGGTGCAGAACTTCGTGTCCGCCGCCGTCGGCATGGCCGTCGCGGTCGCCCTCGCACGCGGTCTCGCCCGGTCGGGCGCCCAGGGCCGCGTCGGCAACTTCTGGGTGGACCTGGTCCGTGGGGTCCTGCGCGTGCTGCTGCCGATCAGCGTCCTGGGTGCCCTGGTGCTCGTGGTCCTCGGCGTCGTCCAGAACTTCGACGCGCCCCAGGTGGTCGGCACGCTCGCCGACGGCAGCCAGACCCTCACCGGCGGACCGGTCGCCAGCCAGGAGGTCATCAAGGAGCTCGGCACGAACGGTGGCGGGTTCTACAACGCCAACTCGTCCCACCCCTTCGAGAACCCGAGCCCGTTGAGCAACCTCGTCGAGGTCTACCTCATCCTGCTCATCCCGCTCGCGATGGCGCTCGCCTTCGGTCGGCTCGTCGGCGACCGTCGCCAGGGCCGCGCGGTCCTGGCGGTCATGTCGATCCTGCTCGCGACCTCGATCGGCCTCCTCACCTGGGCCGAGATGGCCGCACCGGGGGCGGCGCCCGCCGCGGCCGGCGGCGCGATGGAAGGCAAGGAGGTCCGCTTCGGCGAGGCCGGGTCCGCACTCTTCGCCGCTACCACGACCGGGACGTCCACGGGTGCCGTGAACTCCATGCACGACTCGCTGACCGCTCCCGGAGGCCTGGTGACGCTCTTCAACATGCAGCTGGGCGAGATCGCGCCGGGCGGGGTCGGGTCCGGGCTGTACGGGATGCTGATGCTCGCCGCCGTGACCGTCTTCCTGTCCGGCCTGATGGTCGGGCGCACGCCCGAGTGGCTCGGCAAGAAGATCGGACAGCGCGAGATGGTCCTCGTCGCGCTCTACGTCCTCGCCACCCCCGCGGTCGTCCTCGTCGGCACCGCCCTCGCGATCAGCACCGACGCCGGGCTCGCCGGTCAGCAGGAGAGCGGCGCGCACGGCCTCTCGGAGGTGCTGTACGCCGTGACGTCCGCCGGCAACAACAACGGCTCGGCGTTCGCCGGGCTCACGACCGGCACGCCGTTCTACAACACCCTCCTCGGGGTCTGCATGCTCGCCGGCCTGTTCCTGCCGATCGTCTTCGTGCTCGCCCTCGCCGGGCGCTTCGCCGCCCAGCACCGGGTCCCGGCAGGTGCCGGCACCCTGCCCACGCACAAGCCCCTCTTCGTCATTCTCCTCACCGGCGTCGCCCTGGTGGTGGTCGGACTCACGTTCGTCCCCGTCCTGGCGCTCGCCCCGATCGCGGAGGCACTCCAGTGACCGTCCCCTTCCGTCTCGCGCTCGCCAAGATGAGCCCCCGCGAGCTGATCGACAACCCGGTGCTCCTGGTCGTGGAGGTCGGCGCGGTGGTCACCACCGTGGCGACCGTGCTCGACCCGTCGCTGTTCTCCGTCTCCATCACGCTGTGGCTGTGGCTCACCGTGCTCTTCGGCACCCTCGCCGAAGCGGTCGCCGAGGGTCGGGGCAAGGCGCAGGCGGCCAGCCTGCGCACCCTCCAGCAGACCACCACGGCGCGACGCATCGCAGGCGCGGCCGACCGGGTCGCGACGGGCGGGCTGATGACCCTCCCCGTGGAGGAGGTCCCCAGCGGCAGCCTGCGGGCCGGCGACGTGGTCGTCGTGGAGGCCGGGGAGCGCATCCCGGGCGACGGCGACGTCATCGAGGGCGTCGCCACCGTCGACGAGTCGGCGGTGACCGGCGAGTCGGCTCCCGTGATCCGCGAGTCCGGCGGTGACCGGTGCGCCGTCACGGGCGGCACGGTGGTCCTCTCCGACCGCATCGTCGTGAGGATCACCTCCGACCCGGGTCACTCGTTCGTGGACCGGATGATCGCGCTGGTCGAGGGTTCGGAGCGCCAGAAGACCCCCAACGAGGTGGCCCTCAACATCCTGCTGCTCTCGCTGACCGCTGTCTTCGTGCTGGTCGTGGCGACCCTGTGGCCCTTCATGGACTACTCCGGCATCCAGCCGTCGGTCCTGGTGCTCGCGGCCCTGCTCGTGTGCCTGATCCCCACCACGATCGGAGCCCTGCTGAGCGCGATCGGCATCGCGGGCATGGACCGGCTGGTACGCCGCAACGTGCTGGCCATGTCCGGCCGCGCGGTCGAGGCGGCCGGCGACGTCGACGTGCTGCTCCTCGACAAGACCGGCACGATCACCTACGGCAACCGGCAGGCGGCCGAGCTGCTCCCGGTGGACGGGGTGGCGCTCGTCCGGCTGGCCGGGGCCGCCCAGCTGTCCTCCCTTGCCGACGAGACGCCCGAGGGCCGCAGCATCGTGGACCTGGTCCACGCCCGTGGGCTGGCCGCGGATGCGACCGTGCCCGAGGGTGCCGTCCTGGTGGAGTTCACCGCCACGACCCGGATGAGCGGCATCGACCTGCCCGGCCGGAGCATCCGCAAGGGGGCGGGCAGCGCCGTGGCGACGTGGATCCACGGCACCGGCGGGCAGCCTGCCGGCGAGCTGGACGAGATCGTCGAGCGGATCGCCTCGTCGGGAGGCACGCCCCTGGTCGTGGCCGAGCAGGTCGGCGACGAGCCGGCCCGCGTCCTCGGGGTCGTCCACCTCAAGGACGTCGTCAAGGAGGGGATGCGCGAGCGCTTCGACGAGATGCGCGCCATGGGCATCCGCACCGTGATGATCACAGGCGACAACGCCCTCACGGCCCGGGCGATCGCCGAGGAGGCCGGCGTCGACGACTACCTCGCCGAGGCCACCCCCGAGGACAAGATGGCCCTGATCCTCAAGGAGCAGGAGGGCGGACGACTCGTCGCCATGTGCGGGGACGGCACCAACGACGCCCCCGCACTGGCGCAGGCCGACGTCGGGGTCGCGATGAACACCGGCACGTCGGCGGCCAAGGAGGCCGGCAACATGGTCGACCTCGACTCCGACCCGACGAAGCTCATCGACGTCGTGGAGATCGGCAAGCAGCTGCTCATCACCCGCGGCGCGCTCACGACCTTCTCGGTGGCCAACGACATCGCGAAGTACTTCGCGATCCTGCCGGCGATGTTCGTCGTCGCCTTCCCCCAGCTCGACGTGCTCAACGTGATGGCCCTCTCCAGCCCGGAGTCGGCGATCCTGTCGGCGGTGGTCTTCAACGCGCTGGTCATCGTCGCGCTCATCCCGCTGGCCCTGCGAGGCGTGGCCTACAAGCCGGCCGCGGCGGAGGTGCTGCTGCGCCACAACATCCTGGTCTACGGGGTGGGTGGGCTCATCGCGCCGTTCGTCGGCATCAAGGTCCTGGACCTGGTCATCTCCCTCCTCCCCGGAATCTGAGGCAGTCATGGAATCCCTGTTCACCCTCGGCCGGCACACCCTCGCCGGCGTTCGCGCCCTGCTCGTGCTCACCCTCCTGCTCGGCGTCGCCTACCCGCTGGCCGTCACGGGCGTCGCCCGGGCCGCCTTCGACTGGCGGGCGTCGGGCTCGCTGGTCACCGCCGACGGCGGCCGCACGACGTCGTACGACGACGCCGTCGGCTCCGCCCTCATCGGCCAGGCGTCCTCCGGTCCGGAGTGGTTCCACCCACGCCCGTCCGCCGCAGGGGAGGGCTGGGACCCGCTCGCCACGGGCGGCTCCAACCTCGGCCCCCAGAGCGCCGAGCTGGTCGCGACGATCGAGGAGCGGCGCGCGGCCGTCGCCGCGGAGGAGGGCGTCGACCCCGCCGACGTCCCTGCGGACGCGCTCACCGCATCGGCGTCCGGCCTGGACCCGCACGTCTCGCCCGCCTACGCGGCGCTCCAGGTGCCGCGTGTGGCACGGGAGAACGGCCTGTCGGAGGCGCAGGTGGCCGGGCTGGTCGAGGAGCACACCGACGGCCGGACGCTCGGCTTCCTCGGCGAGCCCCGGGTGGACGTGCTGGCGCTCAACTCCGCCGTCGCCGCCCTGCGAGACTGAGACCATGACCGGTCCCGAGGACGTGCAGCGGCGCGGAAGGCTCCTCGTCTACCTCGGTGCCGCGCCCGGCGTCGGCAAGACCTTCGCCATGCTCGACGAGGCGCACCGGCGCCGGGCGCGGGGGACCGACGTGGTCGTGGGCCTGGTCGAGACCCACGGTCGACCGAACACGCTGGCCAAGCTCGAGGGCCTCGAGGTCGTGCCGCGGCGCGAGGTCGCCTACCGCGGCTCGACGTTCACCGAGATGGACACCGACGCGATCATCGCCCGGGCGCCCGCGGTGGTGCTGGTCGACGAGCTCGCCCACACCAACGTGCCGGGCAGCCGCCACCCCAAGCGCTGCCAGGACGTCGAGGAGATCCGCCGCGCGGGCATCGACGTCATCACCACGGTCAACATCCAGCACCTCGCCTCCCTCAACGACGAGGTCGAGCGGATCACCGGAGTGCGGCAGCGCGAGACGGTCCCCGACGACGTGGTGCGCGCGGCCGACCAGATCCAGCTGGTCGACATGAGCCCGCAGGCGCTGCGTCGGCGGATGGCCCACGGCAACGTCTACCAGGCCGAGCAGATCGACGCCTCGCTCACGTCGTACTTCCGCGTGGGCAACCTGACCGCCCTGCGTGAGCTCGCCCTGCTCTGGGTGGCCGACCGGGTGGACGACGCCCTGGACGACTACCGACGCGAGCATCGCATCGACCAGCCCTGGCCAGCACGTGAACGGGTCGTCGTGGCCATCACCGGTGGCGCCGAGAGCGAGGCGGTGATCCGGCGCGCAGCCCGCATCGCCTCCCGCTCGGCGGGCAGCGAGCTCGTCGCGGTCCACGTGGTGCGCTCCGACGGCCTGACCGGCGCCGACGCGAGCCAGCTGCACGCCTCGCGCGAGCTGGTCGAGGAGCTGACCGGGTCCTTCCACACCGTGGTGGGCGACGACGTGCCCGAGGCGGTCATCGAGTTCGCCCGCGGCGTCAACGCGTCGATGGTCGTCGTCGGGGTCTCCAGCCACACCAGCCTCCGGCAGCTCTTCACCGGCTCGACCGCCACCGAGATCGCCCGGTTGTCCGGTCCGATCGACGTCCACCTCGTCACCCACGACGGCGCCGGTGCCCCGCGCCGGTGGCGTCGTTCGGTCTCGCCCCTGAGCCGTGGACGACAGCTCGCCGGCTGGGGCGCAGCGCTCGTCCTGCCCGCGCTCCTGACCCTGGTCCTGCAGGCGACCCACACCGAGCAGAGCCTCTCGATGGAGGTGATGTTCTACCTCGCGACGACCGTCCTCGTCGCGATGATCGGTGGCCTGCTCCCCGCCCTGGTGACCGCACTGGCCGGGTTCCTCCTCCTCAACTGGTTCTTCACACCACCCGTCGGACGGTGGACGATCGCGGAGCCGCAGAACGTCGCCACCCTCGTGGTCTTCGTCGCCACCGCCGCGGCGGTGGCGTCGGTGGTGGACCGGGCCTCCCGCCTCGCCGCGGACGCCGCGCGGGCCCGTGCCGAGGCGACCGCCATGTCCGGGCTGTCGCAGTCGGTGCTCACCGGGGACGACACCGCCCAGGCGGTGGTGTCCCGGCTGCGTGCCACCTTCGGGTTGGAGTCGGTGTCGCTGCTGGCCCGGCGCGACGACGCCACCGGCTGGGACCTGGTGGCCGGCGACGGCCCCGACGCCCCCGCGGACCCCGAGTCCGGGGACACCCGGGTGCGGGTCGACGACCGGCGCGTCCTCGCCCTGCGCGGGCGGCCGTTGCGGGCCTCGGAGGTCCGCGTCCTCGACGGCTTCGCCGTGCAGGCCGGGCTCGTCCTGGAGTACCGCCGCCTGCGTGAGCGCGACGCCCGCGCCGCCGCGCTCGAGCACGCCGAGGCGACCAGCACCGCGCTGCTGCGTGCGGTCTCGCACGACCTGCGTACGCCGCTCTCGACGATCCGCGCCTCCGTCGACGGCCTGGTCGGCGACGCCCGCCTCGGGGAGGCCGACCGCGCCGAGCTGCTGGCCAGCCTCGACGGGTCCACCGACCAGCTCGAGCGACTGATCGACAACCTGCTCGACCTCTCCCGGATCTCCTCGGGCCTGCTCACGCCCACGGTGCGCGACGTGAGCCTCGACGAGGTGCTGCCCCTCGCGGTCGCCGGCCACTCCGCGGGTGCCGTGGAGCTCGATCTCGACGAGGGGGCGCCGTTCGTGCGCACCGACCCCGGGCTGCTCGAGCGGGTGGTCGCCAACGTCGTCGCCAACGCCGTGCGCCACTCCGCGGGCACCCCGGTCCGGGTGGACGCGCACGTGCGGGCCGACGAGGTGGTGGTCCGCATCGCCGACCGCGGGCCGGGGGTCAGCGAGGCGGCCCGCGAGCGGATGTTCGAGCCCTTCCAGCGGCTGGGGGACGCCACGACGGGGGGACTGGGGCTCGGCCTGGCGGTCGCGCGTGGCCTCGCCGACGCGGTGGGGGCCACGCTCGTCGCCGACGACACCCCCGGCGGCGGGCTCACGATGCTCCTCACCGTCCCCCGCGCGGTGGCAGGATCCTGACGTGCCCACCCACGTGCTGGTCGTCGACGACGAGCCCGCGCTCGCCCGGGCGCTGCAGATCAACCTCCAGGCCCACGGCTGGACGGTGACCACCGTGCCCGACGGGCGGTCCGCCCTCGACGCCGTGGCGACCGTCCACCCCGACGTCGTGCTGCTCGACCTCGGCCTGCCCGACATGGACGGCATGGAGGTCATCGAGGGCATCCGCGGCTGGACCTCGGTCCCGATCGTGGTGCTGTCCGCCCGCCAGCACGGCGAGGACAAGGTGGACGCCCTCGACACGGGGGCCGACGACTACGTCACCAAGCCCTTCGCGATGCAGGAGCTGATGGCCCGGCTGCGCGCCGCCGTACGCCGCTCCCACGAGCCGGCGCGCGACGTCGAGCCCGCCGTCGTCGGCGACCTGGTCATCGACTTCGGCCGCAAGACCGTCAGCCGCGGGGGAGCGGAGGTGCGGCTCACACCCACGGAGTGGTCCTTCCTCGAGCTGCTGGCCCGCAACCCGGGCAAGCTGGTGTCGCGGGAGCAGATCCTGCGCGAGGTGTGGGGGCCGGCCTACCTCCACGAGAGCCACTACCTGCGGGTGTACGCTGCGCAGCTGCGGCGCAAGCTCGAGGCCGATCCAGCGCACCCGCGACACCTCATCACCAGTCCCGGACTGGGCTACCTGCTCGAGCCCTGACGCCCCGCGAAATCCCGTGGCCGGCCGTCGATAGGGTGGTGACACCGACCGGCAGCCAGCCGGCCTGTCCTCTCTCCCAAGGAATTCATCGTGGCCAAGCCCGCCCCCACCGCCCTGGACAACGTCGTCTCCCTCGCGAAGCGTCGCGGTTTCGTCTACCCCTGCGGTGAGATCTACGGCGGCACCCGGTCCGCCTGGGACTACGGCCCGCTGGGCGTGGAGCTCAAGGAGAACATCAAGCGGCAGTGGTGGAAGTTCATGGTCACCCGGCGCGAGGACGTGGTCGGCCTCGACTCGAGCGTCATCCTGCCGACGCGCACGTGGGAGGCCTCGGGCCACCTGAGCACGTTCAGCGACCCGCTGACCGAGTGCCAGTCGTGCCACAAGCGCTTCCGCGAGGACCACCTGCAGGAGGACCACGCCGCCAAGAAGGGCATCGACGACCCCGACACGGTCGACATCAACGAGTCGGTCGCCTGTCCCAACTGCGGCACCCGTGGGGCGTGGACCGAGCCGCGCAACTTCAACATGATGCTCAAGACCTACCTCGGCGTCATCGAGGACGAGTCGGGCCTGCACTACCTGCGCCCCGAGACCGCGCAGGGCATCTTCCTCAACTTCGCCAACGTGGTCACCAGCAGCCGCCAGAAGCCGCCGTTCGGCATCGCCCAGATGGGCAAGAGCTTCCGCAACGAGATCACGCCCGGCAACTTCATCTTCCGCACCCGCGAGTTCGAGCAGATGGAGATGGAGTTCTTCGTCAAGCCCGGCGAGGACGAGGAGTGGCACCAGCACTGGATCGACCAGCGCACGCAGTGGTACGTCGACCTGGGGATCAACCCCGACAACCTGCGCCACTACGAGCACCCGGCGGAGAAGCTCTCGCACTACTCCAAGCGCACCGTCGACATCGAGTACCGCTTCGGCTTCTCCGGCCGCGACTTCGAGGAGCTCGAGGGCGTCGCCAACCGCACCGACTTCGACCTCAAGCAGCACAGCGAGTTCTCCGGCAAGGACCTGTCCTACTTCGACCAGGCCAGCAACGAGCGCTACATGCCCTACGTCATCGAGCCGGCGGCCGGCCTCACCCGCAGCCTGATGGCGTTCCTCATCGACGCCTACACCGAGGACGAGGCCCCCAACACCAAGGGCGGCGTCGACAAGCGCGTCGTGCTCAAGCTCGACCCGCGCCTGGCCCCGGTCAAGGTCGCGGTGCTGCCGCTGAGCCGCAACGCCGACCTCTCGCCCAAGGCCAAGGCCCTCGCCGCCGAGCTGCGCCAGAACTGGAACGTCGACTTCGACGACTCCGGCGCGATCGGCCGTCGCTACCGCCGCCAGGACGAGATCGGTACGCCGTTCTGCGTCACCGTCGACTTCGAGACCCTCGACGACAACGCGGTCACCGTCCGCGAGCGGGACACGATGACCCAGGAGCGGGTCAGCCTCGACGGCATCACGCGCTGGTTCGCCGAGCGGCTCATCGGCTGCTGACCCCCGCGGCGGTCCGGGACCGCCGCCCAGCACGCGGGTGCACAATGCCCGCATGAGGCGTCTCGGTCCGGTCGCGGTGGTGTGCACCGGTGTGCTCGTCGCGCTCGGGGCGTGCTCGACCGACGACGCGACGTCGGGTGCCGGTACGCCGGACGCAGGGGCCTCGACCCCGGCCGGCGAGCCGACCGCCGCGGACGTCGCCACCACCGAGCCCGGTGCGGCGCTCGACCTCGGGGACGACGCGACGGTCGTGTGGAGGCCGTCGGCGGACCTCGAGGGTGTGCTCGACCTGCGGGTGGACGCCGTCCGCGAGGCCGCGACCGCGGACTTCGACGGACTGGTCGCGTCCGGCACCGTCGCGGGGGCGCAGCCCTACTACGTCGACGTGACGATCGCCAACGTCGGCGACACCGACCTCGGCGGGCTGGACGTGCCGCTCTACCTGCTCGACTCCTCCGGCACCCTGGGGCCGTCGTGGGGCTTCGAGGAGCCCTTCGCCCCGTGCCGGTCCCGACCCCTGCCCACGGCCTTCGCGCCGGGGGACAGCCGCAGCAAGTGCCTCGTCTTCTTTGCGCGCGCCGGGTCGACGTACGACGCGATGGCCTTCCAGCCGGTCCCCGACGTGGAGGCGATCACCTGGACCGGTGAGCCGGAGCGCGCCGACCGCGAGCGCCCCTCCCGTCGGGGCCGCTGACCCCACCGGCGACAATGGGGCCATGTCCCTGCCGTCGTCCCTGACCCTGCGCTCCCCGGGCGGCGGGGCGGTCACCGTCGACACCCCCGTCGTGCTCGCGCCGATGGCCGGCATCACGAACGCCGCCTACCGGCGGCTCTGCGCGGAGCAGGGGGCCGGGCTCTACGTCTGCGAGATGATCACCTCGCGCGGCCTCGTCGAGGGCGACGAGACGACGCGCAAGATGCTGGTCTTCGACGAGCTCGAGACG
Organism: Nocardioides terrigena; assembly: GCF_003047265.1. GTDB lineage: Bacteria > Actinomycetota > Actinomycetes > Propionibacteriales > Nocardioidaceae > Nocardioides > Nocardioides terrigena. The sequence continues at coordinate 34,166 of NZ_PZYY01000015.1, forward strand.
ATCCGCTCCGTCCAGCTCTACGGCACCGACCCGCACTACGTCGGACGGGCCGTGCAGGTCCTGTGCGAGGAGTACGGCGTCGCGCACGTCGACCTCAACTTCGGCTGCCCGGTCCCCAAGGTGACCCGCAAGGGCGGCGGGGGTGCGCTGCCGTGGAAGCGTGGCCTCCTCGCCGACATCCTCGAGGCGGCGGTGGCGGCTGCGACGCCGTACGACGTGCCGGTCACGATGAAGACCCGCAAGGGCCTCGACGACGACCACCTCACCTACCTCGACGCCGGCCGCATCGCGCAGGAGTCCGGTGTCGCGGCGATCGCCCTGCACGGTCGCACCGTCGAGCAGGCCTACTCCGGCCAGGCCGACTGGGACGCCATTGCCGAGCTCGCGGCCAGCGTCGACATCCCGGTCCTCGGCAACGGCGACATCTGGGAGGCCGCCGACGCGGTGCGCATGGTCGAGGAGACCGGCGCCGCCGGCGTGGTGGTCGGTCGCGGCTGCCTCGGCCGGCCGTGGCTCTTCCGCGACCTCGCCGCCGCCTTCACCGGGCAGCAGGTGGCGACCCTGCCCACGCTCGGCGAGGTGTCGGCCATGATGCGCCGCCATGCCGAGCTGCTGAGCGAGCACATGGGGGAGGAGCGCGGTTGCAAGGAGTTCCGCAAGCACGTCACGTGGTACCTCAAGGGCTTCCGTGCCGGTGGCGACCTCCGGCACCGGCTGGCGCTGGTCGAGTCGCTCGACACCCTCGACGACCTGCTCGCCGACCTCGATCCCGACGAGGGGTTCCCGGTCGGAGAGCTGGGCACGCCGCGGGGACGGCAGGGGGCGCCGCGCAAGCGGGTCGTGCTGCCGGAGGGGTGGCTGGACGACGCCGACGGACGCGACCTGCACGTCCGCGAGGACGCCCTCGAGGTCACGGGGGGATAACGCTCCGGTGTCGGAGTGGTGTCGGCGGGAAAGCGGTGCGGTGTCGGCCCGGTGACCGGGGACACGGTAGAAATCTCAACCGAGAATTGGGACAGGCCAGAAATCCTGTGCTTCACTCGTCGTTCTGCCCGCCTCTCCCCCCGAGGCCCTCACAGGCTCGAGAGTCGGTCAGCATCCCCCTGCACGCAACAGCAAAGGATCAGCGCTGTGGCTCAGCATCGCCACAAGCGGGACGCCAATGCCCGCCGCACCATGCCCTCTGCCATCCAGGTGGCCGGACCCGTCGCAGTTCTCGCGACCCTGTCCGCCGTCGCCGTGGGTGTCATGACCTCCAACCCCTCCATCCCCGGCACGGACGACCTGCTCGCCTCGTCGAGCAGTGCTGCTGCCGGCATCTCCGCCTCCAGCGTCGCCCCGCGCGGTGACGTCGTGTCGCGTTCCGAGCGTCGTCAGGACGCTCGCGCCGAGGCCGCCGAGGCCCGCCAGAAAGCCCGGCAAGAGGCCCGGCAACGGGCCGAGCGAGAGGCCCGCCAGGAGCAGCAGGCCACGCTCAGGGCCGTCCGGAGCGCCGACACCCGGCTCTGGACGACGACCGAGCTCAACCTGTGGACGAGTGCCGACGGCGACGCCCGCAACGTCGGCCTCGTCGAGGGCCTCGAGAAGGTCCTCGTGACCGGCCGCAAGGACGGCGACCGCGTCGAGGTCGTCGTCGGTGGGAAGTCCCGGTGGGTGACCGCCGGCTACCTCGCCGACGAGAAGCCCGAGACCGGCCCGGCCCTCGGTGGCCAGTGCACCAACGGCTCGGCCATCGACGCCGGCAGCCCCTCGCTCTACGAGATCCACGACGTCGTCTGTGCCAACTGGCCCGAGATCACGTCGTACGGCACATGGCGCAGCGACGGCGAGCACGGCGAGGGCCGCGCCATCGACATCATGGTCAGCGGCGAGACCGGCTGGGCCATCGCCGAGTTCCTCCGTGCCAACTATTCTTCGCTCGGCATCGAGTACATCATCTACTCCCAGAAGATGTGGTCGGTCGAGCGGAGCGGCGAGGGCTGGCGCTACATGTCCGACCGTGGTTCCACGACCGCCAACCACTACGACCACGTCCACGTCACCGTGTACTGATCGGTTTGGTGCGAGCGTGTCGGCTTCGCCGCCACGCTGCCGCACGCTGGTTCGTGTGACCGTGTCGCCTTCGGCGCACGAGTTGAACGGTGCGAGCGTGTCGCCTTCGGCGCCACGCTGCCGCACGAGTTGCACGTGACGCACGCAGACTCTGACGACGGGGCCTGACACCGCTGGTGGAGCGGGGTCGGGCCCCGTCGGTCGTTGTCACTAGGCTCGCGGGCGATGACACCCGACGAGCTGTACGACGAGCACGACCGCGCGCGCGTGGTGGACGAGCCGCCCAAGCGGGTCGACGCCCCCGTGCGCACCGCCTTCGAGCGCGACCGCGCCCGGGTGGTGCACGCCGCTGCGTCGCGCCGGCTCGCGGCCAAGACCCAGGTGGTCGGGCCGCAGACGGACGACTTCGTGCGCAACCGGCTCACCCACAGCCTCGAGGTGGCGCAGGTCGCCCGCGACCTGGCCCGCGCGCTGGGCTGCCACCCCGACATCACCGAGACGGCTGCGCTGGCCCACGACCTGGGCCACCCGCCGTTCGGCCACAACGGCGAGCGGGTCCTCGCCGAGCTGAGCCAGGACTGCGGCGGCTTCGAGGGCAACGCCCAGACGCTGCGGCTGCTGTCGCGCCTCGAGGCCAAGACCTTCGACGCTACGGGTGCGTCGGTGGGGCTCAACCTCACCCGGGCCACCCTCGACGCCTGCACCAAGTACCCGTGGTCACGCGACGGGGCACCCGGTCCGGGCGGGGTGCACGCCGACGGCACGCCGCGGTTCGTCGTGAAGTTCGGTGTGTACGACGACGACGCCCCGGTCTTCGACTGGCTGCGCGAGGGCGTGGCCGGTCGCCGCCAGTGCGTCGAGGCGCAGGTCATGGACCTCGCCGACGACGTGGCCTACTCCGTGCACGACGTGGAGGACGGCATCGTGGCCGGGCGCCTCGACCTGACCCGGCTCGACCTCGACGCGCTCTGGGAGACCGTCCGCGCGTGGTACCTCCCCGACTCGTCCGACGACGAGCTCTCCGAGGCGCTCGCGTCGATGCGACGCCAGGAGAGCTGGCCGACGGCGGCCTACGCCGGGACCCGGCGCGACCTCGCGGCCATCAAGAACCTCACCAGCGACCTGATCGGGCGGTTCTGCGGCAGCGTCCAGGCCGCCACCTTCGCGGCGGCCGATGGACCTCTGGTCCGCCACCGGGCCGAGCTCGTGGTTCCGCACGCGACGCTGGTGGAGATCGGCATCCTCAAGGGGATCGCGGCCCACTACGTCATGCAGGCCACCGACCGGTTGTCGCTGATGGAGCGACAGCGGTTGCTGCTGGCCGAGCTGTTCGCGGCGCTGTGGGAGCGGGGCGCTGACGCGCTCGACCGCCCGTTCTCGGACGACTGGGCGGCGGCGGACGACGATGCCGCCCGCCGCCGCGTGGTCGTCGACCAGGTCGCGTCGCTCACCGACGCGAGCGCGGTGTCGCGTCACGCCACCCTGGTCGGCTGACCGTCAGGGCAGGTTGCCCTGGGGGTACGGGTTGTCCTGCAGGGCCACGTTGTCGGGGTTGAGCTGCGCCTCCAGGTCGGAGTCGTTGCTGCCCGAGGGCTTGACCTTGTCTGCGGCGGCGCTGGCCGCGGCGGTCACCTTGTCCTTGACGACCGGTGCCTGGGCCTTGGCGGTGTCGGCCGCCTGGTGGGCGGCGTCCTGGACGCGCGGGTCCTCCTTGACCTTCACGGCCATGCCCTTGATCTGCTCGTAGCGCTCACGGCCTGCTCGCGTGCCGAGCACGTAGCCGATCCCGCCTGCGACGAGTACCAACAGCTTCTTCATCGTGATTCCTCTCTGTGGGGGTCATGCTGGGGAGTGTCATCGTGCTGTTCGCGGATCCGGCGGCCGCGGGCGATGTCCTCGGCCTCCTTCTTCTCCGCCTTGCGGATGGTGCGGGTGTCGCGCGCGGGGAGCTGGAGCTCCTCCTCGGCGGCGATGCCGGCCTGGAGCTGGCGGCCGCGCTCGAGCTCGGAGTCGACCTCGGCGCCGAGGAGCAGCGCGAGGTTGGTCAACCACAGGTAGAGCAGGGCCACGATGACGCCGGCCAGGGAGCCGTAGGTCTTGTTGTACGACGCGAAGTTGGCGACGTAGAACCCGAACGCGACCGACGCGAGCACCCACACGACGATCGCGACCAGGGCGCCGACGGAGATCCACCGGAACTTGGGCTGCTTCACGTTGGGGGTGGCGTAGTAGAGGAGGGCGACGACCAGCACGACCGTGACCGCCAGGATCGGCCACTTCGCGATGCCCCACGCCGTCAGGGCCACGTCGCCGAGCCCGATCACGTCGCCGATGGACTGGGCCACGGGTCCGGAGACGACGAGCATCAGCAGCACGGCGGCCATCAGGGCCAGGGCGACGACGGTGATGAGGAGCATCACCGGGCGCAGCTTCCAGAACGGCCGCCCCTCGGGGATCTCGTAGATCCGGTTCATCGCCCGGCCGAAGGCGCCGACGTAGCCCGAGGCCGTCCAGAGCGCTCCGGCGAGACCGAGGAGCAGGGCGAGCCCGGCGCTCTGCGACTCCGAGATCTGGCGCAGCGCGGGCTCGATGGTGCCGAGCATCTCGGGGGAGACCAGCGGGTCCAGGACCTCCAGGACCGTGTCCACCGACTCCTCGGCCCGGCCCACCAGCCCGAGCAGGGAAGTGAGAGCGATGGCGGCCGGGAAGATCGACAGCACCGCGTAGTAGGTGAGGGCGGCGGCCAGGTCCGTGCACTGGTCGTCGCTGAACTCACGCCACGTCTTGCGGGCGACGTACATCCAGGACCGCTTCTCGAGGTCCGCCGGGCTGTCGGGCTTGCGGCCGTCCTCGGGGTCCGGGGTGGTCGCCTCGTGGCGCGACGTGCGCGTGTCGCCGCTCATGAGCGGTGGCGCCACCACACCAGGACGAGGGCCATGGCCACCAGCGAGCCGGCGGCGGCGAGCACCTCGGGGCGCGGGGCCCCGTCGTCGTTGGTGGCACGGTGCTTGACGTCCGCGACGCGGGCCCGGGCCTGCGACTTCACGTCGAGCTTGGCGGTGAGCTGGTCGACGGTGTCGGCGAGCTGCGCCCGCTGGGCCGCGATCTCGGCCTCGATCTGCTCGGGGGTCCTGTTCTCAGGCACGGTGTGCACCCTTCACGGTCGCGATGTCCTCCTTGACGCCCTCCATGGCTCGCTCCGGCTTGGGAGGGCCTGCGGAGGCGACCTTGTTCTTGCCGATCAGCCCGGCGACGGCGGCCGCGGCGAGGAGCACGAGCGCCACGAGGAGAGCGGCCAGCCAGGCGTCGACGACGAGCGCGAGCGCCAGCACAGCGGTGGTGATCAGGGTGCCGACCGCGAAGAACGCGAGCAGCCCGGCGACGCTGAACATGCCGATCCCGACGCCGGCGCGCTTGCCCTTCTCGGCCACCTCGGCCTGGGCCAGTCGCATCTCCGAACGGATGAGGTCGGGGACCTGCTGGGTGAGCTGGTGGACCAGCGCCCCCAGGGTCGGGTCGGCGTTCGTACGTTGATCCGTCATGCCTCCAACGTGCCCCAGGACGGGCCGGATGGGAACTGGGCCGCACCCGTGGGGGTGGCGCGCGGCGCGGACGTAGACTCCGCCACGTGGCAGGCCGGATCCGCGACGACGACATCGCCGAAGTACGCGAGAAGGCGCGCATCGACGACGTCGTGTCGTCGTACGTCACGCTCAAGCGCGCCGGCGGCGGGTCGCTCAAGGGCCTGTGTCCGTTCCACGACGAGAAGTCCCCGTCGTTCAACGTCAACGCCTCGCGCGGATTCTTTCATTGCTTTGGCTGCCAAGAGGGCGGCGACGTCATCTCCTTCCTGATGAAGATCGACGGCCTCTCCTTCGCCGAGGCCCTCGAGCGGCTCGCCGACAAGTACGGCGTGGTCCTCCGGCGCGAGGACGGCGACGAGGCCGAGCGCCCGCGCGGCCCGGCCCGCGGCCGGTTGATCGAGGCGCACAAGATCGCCCAGGAGTACTACGCCGAGCAGCTGGCCACCCCCGACGCCCTGGTCGCGAGGCAGTTCCTCGGCCAGCGGGGCTTCGACCAGGCCAGCGCCGAGACCTTCGGCGTCGGCTTCGCTCCGCGCGACGGCGAGGCGCTGCTGCGCCACCTGCGCGGCCGGCGCTTCACCAACGAGGAGCTCGTCACCGCCGGGCTCGTCAAGCAGGGCCGCTCCCACTACGACGCGTTCCGCGGCCGGCTGCTCTGGCCGATCCGCGAGGGGAGCGGCGAGACGATCGGCTTCGGCGCGCGACGGATCTTCGACGACGACCGCATCGACGCCAAGTACCTCAACACCGGCGACTCGCCGATCTACAAGAAGAACACCGTCCTCTACGGCCTCGACCTGGCGCGCCGCGAGATCGCCCGGTCCTCCCAGGCCGTCGTGGTGGAGGGCTACACCGACGTGATGGCCTGCCACCTCGCCGGCGTCCAGACCGCCGTCGCCACCTGCGGCACCGCCTTCGGCGATGACCACGCCCGGGTGCTGCGGCGCTTCCTGCACGACCACGAGGAGTTCCGGGGCGAGGTGATCTTCACCTTCGACGGCGACGCCGCCGGGCAGAAGGCCGCGTTGCGCGCCTTCGGCGGCGACCAGAACTTCGTCTCCCAGACCTACGTCGCCGTCGAGCCCAACGGTCTCGACCCCTGCGACCTGCGCCTGCAGAAGGGCGACGCCGCCGTGCGCGAGCTCATCGCCACGCGCAAGCCCCTCTACCGCTTCGTGATGGGCAACGTGCTGACCAAGTACGACCTCGACCGGGCCGATGGTCGGGTCGACGCCCTGCGGGAGGCGGCCGCCCTGGTCTCGAGCATCCGCGACAAGTCCAAGGTCGACGCCTTCGCCCGCGAGATCGCCGGGATGATCGGCGTCGACGTCGACGACGCCCGAGCGGAGGTACGCCGCGCCGCCAACCGGCCCGCGCCCGCCGCCGCCCGCAGCGACTCGCGCCAGGACTCCCGCCGCACGACGCCCGAGCCGGAGGCAGCCCCGGCCCCGCAGCGACCGCAGCTGCCGAGCCTGCGCGACCCGCGCTTCTCCATCGAGCGCGAGACGCTCAAGATCGTCATCCAGCACCCGGGCTCCACGGGACGGGTGATCAACGGGCTGGGGCCCGACGACTTCACCCACCCCGTCTACCGGGCTGTCTGGGAGGCGGTCGCGGCGGCCGGCGGGCCGGCGGCGGCCGCCGGCGACGAGGGCTGGAGCACCCGGCTGCGGTCGGGGGTGGCCGATCCCCACGTCTCGTCCGCGATCTCCGAGCTCGGGGTCGAGCCGGTCCTGACGCCGGCCGCGCCCGAGGCGGCCTACGTCGCCAAGCATGTCTACCGACTCCAGGAGCTCACCACGATGCGGCGCATCGCCGACCTCAAGTCGCGCCTCCAGCGCACCAACCCGGTCGAGCACCAGGCCGACTACAACAAGATGTTCGGCGAGCTGGTCGCCCTCGAGCAGCACCGCCGCACCCTGCGTGACCAGCAGGTGACGGCCCAGTGAGGCCGCTGCGGCGGACGTCGGCCCCGGACCTGGTGGTCGGCCCGGGGGAGCGCGTGCTGGCCTGGTGCAGGACCGTCGACGACGGGGTCCTCGCGGGTACCCGTGACGCGTTGTACCTCGACATGGCCGGGGACGTCACCCGGATCCCCTGGGAGCAGGTCGAGGCCGCCGACTGGGATGCCGACACCGACATGCTGCGCGTCTCGCTCGTCGGCACGTGGGGCGAGCAGCGCATCGAGCACGACCTCGAGCTCACCGAGCCCGGCCGGCTGCTCGAGCTCGTGCGCGAGCGCGTCACGGCGAGTGTCGTGCTGCAGCGCCACGTCCCGCTCGCCGGGCGCCGCGGCGTACGCGTGATCGGTCGTCGCGCCCCGCGGGGCAACGCGCCGATCGAGTGGTTCTACGAGTACGACGAGGGCGTCGACCCCGCCGATCCGGCGGTGCGCTCGGCCGCGGCGGAGGCGCTCGTCGCGGCCCGTGGCGACGTCGGGCTGGCCTGATTTCTCAACGCCGCGGGGGGCTTGCTAGGGTTCTCACGCCGCTCAGCGGTCCCCTGTAGCTCAACTGGCAGAGCATTCGGCTGTTAACCGGAGGGTTGTTGGTTCGAGTCCAACCGGGGGAGCCAGCGAAGGGCCCCCGATCCGTCACCACACGGGTCGGGGGCCCTTCTGCGTTCCGGCCGGGGTCAGTTCCGGTCGCGGGCCGCCTCGACACCGGTCTTGACCAGGATGATCGGGAGCAACAGGGTGGCCAGCGCGGTGGCCAGCCACACGATGACGGTGGCGGCGAGCCACGTGGTCGCGCCGCCCTCGATGGTGAGCGCATCGCCGATGACGGTCGTGAGCCAGAGCGCCACGAACGTGGAGAGCAGGCCGACCCCGCCGAGGAACGCCGCGGCGTTGCGGGCGGTGACCTTGGCGATGAAGGGCGACAGGACGCTCTGGATCACCGCGAAGATCAGGACCGCGGTGAGGAACCCGCTGGCCGTGACCTCGAAGCCGTCGACGACGGCTGCGGTCACCAGGAGGCCGACGGCCGCGGAGACGATGAAGATGGCGGTGCGCACGAGGAACCGGATCATGTCGGCAGCCTAGGGGCGGCGACGACCGCCCGGGGTGGGCCGATTCGGGTGATCGTCTTGCGCGCCAGAACACCCCGGGCGTCGAGGGACCCGGGGTGTTCTGGGTGTGGGAAGGTGCCGCCGGCTACCTCCCTGCGACCAGGTTGGACCTGGCCGAGCGGGGGCTGGTGCCGATGGCGTTGATGGCGACCACCTGGAACCGGTAGTTACCGGTCTGCGGCAGGGTCATCGCCAACGTGCGGGCGGTCGAGGCGAGCACTGCCGACTGGGTCGTCTGCAGCACCGCGCCTGCGGCGCTCATCCGGAGGGCGAACACGCGGTACCCGGTGATGGCCGAGCCGCCGGTGTTGGCCGGCGCCGCCCAGTTGGCGGTCGCCGTGATCGCGCCACCTGCCACGCCCGCCACCGCGGTTGCGATGGTGGGTGCAGCCGGTGCTGTTGCCGGCGCCGGGCCCGTCGGGGTGACGGTGTTGCTGGCTGCGGACAGTGCTCCGACGCCGACGGCGTTGACCGCCCGGACCCGGAAGTTGTACCCGGTGCCGTTGGTCAGCGCGCTGACGACCGTGCTGGTCGCCGTCGGGGCGATGCCGGTCACCGTCCGGATCAGGGTGGTCCCGACCCGGACCTGCACGCGGTACTCCGTGATCGCCGAGCCGCCGGTGTTGGCCGGAGCGGTCCAGCTGACCGTGGCCGACGCGTTGCCGGCGACCGCGGTCCCGATGGTGGGAGCCCCCGGTGCCGTTGCCGGCGCCGGTCCCGTCGGGGTGACCGTGTTGCTGGCCGCCGAGAGAGCTCCCACGCCCACTGCGTTGACCGCCCGGACCCGGAAGTTGTACCCGGTGCCGTTGGTCAGCGCGGTGACGACCGTGCTGGTCGCCGTCGGGGCGATGCCGGTCACCGTCCGGATCAGGGTGGTCCCGACCCGCACCTGCACGCGGTACTCCGTGATCGCCGAGCCGCCGGTGTTGGCCGGAGCGGTCCAGTTGACCGTGGCCGACGCGTTGCCGGCGACCGCGGTCCCGATGGTCGGCGCCCCCGGAGCCGTGGTGGCCACCGGAGCGGTGGGCGTCACCGTGTTGGAGGCCGCGGACAGGGCGCCCGGACCGAACTCGTTCACCGCCTGCACCTGGAAGGTGTAGGCCGTGCCGTTCACCAGGCCCGCGACCACCCGGCTGCCCGCCGCAGCGATACCTGTCACCGTGACCACCGGGGTGGCCGCGGTGACCGTCGCCGGAGTGGCGACGATGGTGAAGCTGGTCGGTGCGGGACCACCGTTGTCCGCCGGGGCGGTGAAGGTGACCGTCGCCGAGGCGTTCCCTGCGACCGCCGTGGGAGCGGCCGGGGCCGCGGGCGTGAGCAGGGTGATGGTGGTGTCGGAGAACTGCAGCTTCTCGATGCCGCGCAGCGTGTCCGTCCCGTCGGTCGCCGCCCCCCGGGTGTGTGCCACCGTGATGCTGGTGGGCCCGAAGGTGACGTCGTAGTCCGCACGAGGACCGGAGAACAACGCGGTGTCGTCGCTGGCTCCCGTGCTGGACAGCACCTCACGGACCAGCACGATGTTGCCCGGGTCGACGGTCCCGTTGAAGACCGCCTCCTGCAGCGTCGTCGCGCTCCCCGTGAGGTAGGCGTTCTCCATGAGGTCGGTGGTACCGATCTCGGTCGAGGCGTCCGCCGGGTTGGTCCGGACGCTGAGCCTGACGTTGACGTAGGCATCGCCGTCGATGATGTCGTCGGCGCCCCGTCCCTCGATCAGGTCGTTGCCCGCACCACCCAGGAGGATGTTGCCGTCACCCCACACGTTGGTGCCGCTGAGGATCGGGCAGTCGCCGGAGGCGGATGCCGCGACCACGGCGGTGCGCGGTGTGGCCAGCGGCGGCACCAGGTCGTCGAGACCGGAGATCCGGTCCAGTCCGTCCTGGTCGAGCGCGTCGCAGCCGATGAAGCCTCCGCCGCCCACGGCGCTGGGGACCACGTCGTCACCCCGCAGGATGTCGTCGAGCACCCCTCCCGAGAGGGCCTCGGCCTCGTTGAACTTGTCACGGACACCGACCTGCAGGATGTCCAGCGGTGCGATCGGCAGGGCCAGGTCGAGGTCCTGGGCGATCGGGTCGCCCTGGCCGGGACTGCCGGCGATCTGCCAGTCGTAGCCGGAGGCGGCCGCCACCTTCTCGATGCCCGGACCGGCGACCCCGATGTCGTCGCCACCTTCCATGTCGTAGTCGTCATCGCCGCCCTGGCCGATGAGGACGTCCGAGCCCGGAGCCTGCGAGTCGTCGAGGAAGAAGAGGTTGCCGCTGTCACCCTGCATCAGGTCCGGCTGGTCACCGCCCTCTTCCCAGTCGTTGCCGCTGTCCCCGAACGCTGCGTCGAGGCTCTGGCCCAGCATGATGAAGTCGTCACCGGCACCACCGAAGGTCTCGTTGGCATTGGCTCCACCGTTCGTGAAGTCCTTGCCGTTGCCACCCATGACGATGTCGAGACCGGGTCCGGCGTCGATGGCGTCGTTGCCCGGACCACCCTTGGGAACGTCGTCACCGGCGAGGTCGGTGATGATGTCGCTGCCCTCGCCACCGAGTGCCACGTCGGCTCCGCCGCCGCCCTCGATGATGTCGTTGCCCAGGTTGCCCCAGAAGGTGTCGTTGTCGTTGCCGCCGTAGATGCGGTCGACGTTGTTCGTCCCGTTGTAGACGCTCTGGCCGTTGATGCCGGGCGGGTCGACGGTGTTGCGTGCCCGGTACTGGATCGTGCCGTTGGGCTGACGGATGAGCAGTGCCGTCTCGTCGCATTCCGTGGTCGGGTCGTTGGCGACCGTGTTCCCGAACTGAGTGAAGCCGGCCGGGGTCCCTGCGAGGTTCGCGAGCTGGAACTTGCAGTCCGACGTGGCGAAGACGTCCGCCTTGAGGGTGTTCGTCCCGTCCGTGTTGCGCTCGATCATCTCGGCGAAGGAGTTCCCCTCGAGCTGGGCGCGCAGGTTCATGCCGGGCGTCCGGGCCAGGTAGTAGAGCCGGTCACCGTTCTGCAGGTCGGTCATCTGGTTCTCGAACACGTAGTTGAACGTCGTGCCGAGCAGGCCCCCGAAGGGAGTCGTCGTCTCGGCGAGGCCGCCGACCCAGAGGTCCACGTCGTCGAGACCCGTGATGGAGCGACTGCCGCTGTTCGCCCAGGCGTCCGTGCTGTTCATGAAGGCAGCAGCGTCCGTCGGGGTCTCGGTGTCACCGAGCACCGGGTTGGCGAGTCGGGTCGCGGCGGCCCGCCGGGACTTCAGCGTCGCCGGACCGTTGTTGTCGGCCGACTCGTCGACGGCCGTGCCCGGGTCGTCGACCAGGATCTGGTCGGGCCCGTCGACGTCCCTGAGGATCGTCGGGTGCTGGCCGTACGCCGCCACGAAGTTGACCAGTGACTCGGGGTGCTTGAGGTTCTCACCGAAGTCCACCCAGCTCGTGTAGGGCTTGAGCTGGCCGTCGTTCGTCCTGGCGAAGACGTCACGACGGAAGACGTTCAGCGGGGGCACGCCCTCGGACCGGGCCCGCGTCATGTTGATGCTGGCGAGGTCGAGGGGCAGACCGAGCAGGTTGTTGCGCAGCGTCTCGGTCACGAACTCGTCGAGCTCGTTGCCGGTCTGGTCCGTCATGCCCATGACGATGCTGCCGGCCGCCTGAGCGGCGTTCAGCGTGCCCGCACTCCCACCGTCCGTGTAGGCCGGGGGATTGAGGAAGCCGTCGAGCAGCGAGATGTCGTTGTCGCTGCCGTCCGCGTTGCGACGCGAGATGGTCTCGGTCAGCATCGAGTGCCCGAACCGGTAGACCGCGTGCGCGAACTCCGCGCGCACGGCCGGGTTGAGGTCGGTCTGGGTGAAGGCGAAGGGCTCGAAGGGGTTGATCCCCGGCTGTACCTTGCGGGCGAACTCCTCGAAGACGAGGTGCTGGTACTCCATCTCGGTGACGAAGCGCGCCGCCTGGAACAGCCGCGAGCCGTTCCACCCGTCGGCTCCCGCCGTGGACTTCCACTCCGCGAGAGCGGCGATGCCACTGGCAGTGGTGTCGGTGGCGAGCGTGTTCTTGATGTCGTCGACCAGTCGGTCGTGCTCGGAGTGGAACACCTGGTGGATGGCGGTGAGCCCGATGTTCTCGTTCACGCGCCCGTCGCCGGCGATGAAGTGCGCGTCGAGGAGCTCGTCGTCGTACGACCCGGCGGGGGAGGTGACGTCGAGCTGCTCACCCGCGGTGGTGTTGCTGTCCGGACCGACGGCCAGTGCGGCAGTCGTGGGCTCGGCACTGTGCGCGATGTCGGTGAGGAACGGCGTGTCGAAGTACTTCACGTCACCCGGCACCGGGACCGGTGACGCGGTGTCGCCCTCCACGAGGCCGGAGTCGGTGACGTACTGCGGCAGGCCACGCAGTGGTCCGGGCAGGAAGTTGCCGTAGGCGTCCACGGCGAGCATCGGGACGTTGAGCACGTCCTTGTCGGTGAGCTGGAGACCGAGGAGGGTCGCAGCCTGCTCCTTCGTCGAGGCCCAGGTGGCCATGCCGGAGTCGACACCGGCCACCGCGTCAGCGGCGAGCACGCCACCCAGCATCTTGCCGGTGGGGACCGGTCGTCCCGCAGCGTTGGTGGTGTACTCCCGCAGGAACGCCTGGTGGGACGCGTGCGAGGTGTAGGTCTGGCTCTGGTCCACCCACGGCGAGTCGGTGTTGTCGGCGTCCTGGACGTCGTCCTCGGTGCCCATGACGCCGTCCGTGCCGGGCTGGTTCTTCCCCCGGGTGAGGACCATGAAGCGCAGGCTGGGGCTCAGGTCGTCGGCGGTGCCGAACCTGTGGTCCTTGCCCGCCACCAGCGGGTCGTCGTCCTTGAGCGGGACGAAGACGGTGCCGCCGCCCTTGACGGTCTGGTCGACGCCGTGGTCGAAGAACTGGCCGAACAGCGTGAACAGCGAGTTGTACGGCGGGGACAGGCCCACGTCCGTGGTCACGTTGGGGATGAAGAGCGTCTCGAAGGACGGCGTGCAGTCCGTCGGGACGGCCGCGATCGGGGGGTCGGCCAGCGGGTCCGGGTCCGTCGTGCACGGTACGACGCCCGGGTTGCCCTGGGTGCGCACCGGGAAGCCCGCCGCGGCGATCGCGGCCGGGTTCGTCGACGTCTGGTCGACGATCAGGTTGCTGACCGTGCGCGGCTGGGTGTCGAAGACGTTGCCGGACTTCTGTGCGTACGACGAGCTCCCGCCGCCGAAGGTGGCCGGTGCGTCCTCGGCCGGCTTGAAGACGGGCGCGGCGAGCCGGGGGAACTCCTCGTCAGCGGCGCCGCTGCGCTCCTTGCCGGCGACCAGGTTGTTGCACGACCCGTCGACGGTGCGCAGGCCGAAGGACACCAGCGGGCTGGCGAGCTGGGAGCGCAGGGCCCCACAGGCGCCGGTCGACGACGTGGTGTCGGCGACGTGCTTCTCGGCGATCTTGATCTGCTTGAGGATGTAGGCGAGGTCGGAGGGCGACACCGTGAAGCCCTGCCCGACCTCAGCGGCAGCGGCGTCGGCCGCCGGCGCGAGGGTGACGGGAAGGATGAACGACGCCGGGATGGCCAGGACGGCTCCCACCGACACCCACCTGCGCAAGCGACCCCTCCCTGGCCGCCGACGGGGATGACCTCCCGCGCCGGACCGTCTGGGGTCTGGTTCCGAGACAGGCGAGTTGCGCAGGATCCGGCTCATGAGGCACCACCTTGGGAGAGGACGTGAGGCTCACAAGGTCCACCTCCCCGCTTGCTGTCCGCTTGGGGTGATGTCCGGGCTCAGCCCCGGGCGGCCCCCGGGAACGCCTCGCCGAGCACGCGCGCCGAGGCCTCCACCTCCGGCGGCAGGTCGACGTGCCCGATGAAGCCGGTGCCCCGCGGTCCGTAGCCCCGCTCGTCGTCACGCAGCCGTCGCAGCTCGCCGAGGACGAGGTCCACGAAGCGGTCCAGGTCCCACGCGCGGTCTCCCACGTCGTCGTACCCGCCGTCGCGGCGCACGACGGGCACGAAGGGCGCCCGGCTGGAGATGGTCACGTCCCGACCGGCCAGCGCGCGACGGAAGGACTCGTGGGTCCGGCGCTGCATCGTCGGGTCCTGGACGACCACCACGCGACCGTCGGGGAGCAGCGGTGCGGTGAGGCTGGCGTTCTCGCCGCAGTGCGTCGACGCCTCCTCGAGGATGACCTGTTCGGCGTCGACACCGTGGCGGGACACGAGCAGTGCGGCGAGCACCGCGGCCTCCGACGAGCCGTCGTCCGCGATGGCCCAGGGCCGGACGGCGGCGAAGAGGGCGGGGGTCGAGTGGCCCCGCCCGCCCGTGACGACCAGCCGGGCCCGCGGGTGCTCGGCCAACAGGTCGGCCGTCACGTCGAGGGAGCGCAGCACGGCACTGCCGCACAGCACCACGACGTCGGGGACGGTCTCCGGGTCGCGACGCGCCAGCCACGCGGACGCGACGCCGAGCGCGTCGAGCGATGCCCGGGTCGGAGCGGCGATCAGTCGCCCCAGCCGAGCGGGTAGACCTCGAAGGGCGCGGCGAACGCGACCCCGAGGCCCTGGCCCGTCTGGCGGGCCATGCCCTCGAGGAACTCGCGGGGGTCGAAGTGCTCCCAGCCGAGGCCGTCGATGTAGGCACGGTGGGCCTCCAGCGACGCCACTCCGGCGTCGAAGGTCCCGGTCGTGTCCACCGCGTGCCGGGCCTCGGGTGAGCCGAAGGCCCACACCGCCCGGACACCTCCCCAGGGCTCCAGGTCACCGTCGAGCTGCTCGGGGAAGATCCACCGGTTGCCCGAGTCCCTCGCCGCGTCGAGCACGCCGCGACCGACGGCGATGTGGTCGGCCTGGTTGAGCGACTGTCCGCCCCACGTGTCGCGGAAGTTGCCGGTGACCACGACGTCTGGCCGGTGGCGGCGGATGACCTCCGCCAGCGTGCGCCGCAGCGGCACGCCGTACTCCACGATGCCGTCGGGCAGGCCCAGGAACTCCACGGTCGAGACCCCCACCAGGCGCGCGGACTCGACCTGCTCGGCCTCGCGGACCGACCGGCACTCGTCGGGATGCATCCCGTCGATGCCGGCCTCACCGCTGGTCACCATGCAGTAGGCGACGTCCTTGCCCTGCCCGGTCCAGCGGGCGACAGCGGCCGCCGCGCCGAACTCCAGGTCGTCGGGGTGCGCCACGATGCACAGCGCGCGTTGCCAGTCCTCGGGGAGCTGCTCGACGTCGGTCATGCGTCGAGCATGGCACTCAAACCGGTGGCGGGCGACCGGTCCGACGCGGTCAGATGGGCGCATGGAGATCCAGCAGCTCGACGTGCACGACGACGCCGCGACCCGCGCGTTCCACGACGTCGAGCAGGCGGTGGCCCGCCACGACCGTCCGCACGCCGTCACCCGCACGTACGACGCGCTGCTGAACGCGTGGCGCAACCCCAGCGCCTATCGCCGCTACCTCCCGCTCGTCGCGGTCCTCGACGGGGAGGTGGTGGGGTCCGCGGACCTCGGGCTCTCGCTCCAGGACAACACCCACCTCGCGGACCTGGAGATCTCGGTGCTGCCCGCGCACCGCCGTCGCGGGGTGGGGCGCGCACTGCACGAGGAGGCCACCCGGCTCCGGACCGCGGAGGGACGCACGAGCGCCTGCGGCGAGGTGTACGCCGTCCCGGGCGTCGACTCGCCGGGGCTCGCGTTCGCCACCGGGCTGGGCTACCGCAGCGTGCACGTGGAGGACCACCTGCTGCTCCCGCTGCCCGCGACCCCGCCGGCGGTGGACCCCGACGGCTACGAGATCGTCACCTGGCGCGACCGGTGCCCCGACGAGCACGTCGACGCCTACTGCGAGATGCGGACCAGGATGAACCACGACGTGCCGGTCGGCGAGCTCGACCTCGAGCCGGTGGACATGACCGTCGAGCGGCTGCGGGTGGGGGAGGAGCGCACCGGACGTTCCTACTCCTCGGTCGTCGCGGCGGCCCGCCGGCGCGACGATGGTGTGTTCGGCGGCTACTCGCTCACCTACCTCGGCCACGGGACCGACGACGCCATCCAGGACGACACGCTGGTGATGCCCGAGCACCGAGGCCGCCACCTCGGCGCGGCCCTCAAGGCCGCGACGCTCCGGATCGTGCTGGCCGAGCACCCCGAGCGCGTGGTGATCCACACCTGGACCGACCCCGAGAACCATGCGATGTACCGCACCAACACCGCCTTCGGCTACCGCGCCGTCGAGCGGATGCACGAGGTGCAGGTCACGGACTGACCATCGCTCAGGACCAGCAGCGCGACCAGCTGCCCCGACCGGCGCGCTCGGCGCGGGCCTCCACGCGCCGGTACTCCCGGGTGCGGGCGAAGGGGTTGCCCCGGTAGACGTACGTCGTCGCGAGGCCGGCGCGAACCTGCGCCTTGCCGACGTCGCGGCCGCCGCGAGCGACGTACCGCAGCCAGCGCCCGTAGCGGTCCCGGTCCGCCTGGCTCGCGTCGGAGACGAGCACCACGCGTGAGCCGACCGGTGCCAGGCGCTGCATCCTGGCCGAGGCGTCTGGGCCGCCACACTCGCGCTGGCCGTGGACCTCGGGAGTGTCGATGCCCAGAACGCGCACGTCGCGCACGCCGACGCCGCGCACACGGACCTTGAGGGTGTCGCCGTCGGTGACCTTGACGACGACGCCGGTGTGCCGCTGGACGGGACCGCTGCTACCGGAGCCGTCCGGGTCGCTCACCGGCGTGGGGGTGGGCGTCGGCGTGGGCGTCGGGTTGGTGGTCTGCCCTACCAGCGGCACCGGCGCGGACCCCGTGCACGGACAGGGGTTGGACTCGCAGGCCAGCCCGTCACCCTCCGCGTCGAGGCGGTGCGGGTCGCCCGGACCGGCCGCCAGGAAGAACGCCTGCGCCTCGGCCTGCGTGGCGAAGTCCGCGCAGTCCTTGTCGACGAACGCCTGCGCGGGCACGACGCTCCCGGTGAGGGCCGACAGCGTGACGGCGAGCAGGAGGGCGAGGGCGGTGAGCAGGCGGCGCATGGGTCGAATGCTCACCCGTCCGGGGCGCCGGCGTCCTCGGAACCGGCACGTTGGTCAGCGCTGCTGTCCGCTCAGGAGTCACTCTCCTGGGCTTCCTTTGCTGCTGCCTTGATGTCGTCGGCCTCGACCTTGGCGATGGTGGACTCGACGATGGCATCGGCCCGATCGAGCGCCCGTCGGATCTTGACCGCGCCGGGGTCGGAGACCAGCGCGAGCAGGCCGGAGTGCCCGGGTGGGATGGCGGTCTCGAGCTGCTGCTCGAGCTCGCCGTGGTGGTGGCGCTGGCGCAGCTTGCCGGCGAGCGCACCGGCGGAGCCGACGACGGCGGCGCTGCCGAGGATCGAGGGTGGGAAGATGACGCCGAGCGCGATGCCGCCGACCACGCCCCACTTGAGACCGGACTTCGTGCTGTGGTCGGTGGCCTTCTGGATCTCCAGCGTGCCGTCGGCGGAGCGGTTGACCACGATGACGCCCTCGATCTCGACGGTGCGGCCGTCCTCCACGGACTTGAGGGCCTCGTAGGCCTCCCACGCCGTGCTGGTGTCGCTGAAGTCGGCGACGAGGAGGGTGTAGGCGCCGTCGGACACGGCGGCCGCCGTCATCTCACGGTCGGGGGTGTTGCTGTCGTCTGACATGGGTGCTCCTTGTTGGTGGGGCCTCAACTGTCGAGCGTCAGGACCTCGACGGCCTCACCCGGTCCGGGTGGAGCGGACAACTGCGATCTCGCCGAGTGCGCCGAGTACCTCGTCTCGCTGGACCGATAGGGTCCCTCTACCCGGGCGACGTGCACGTCTACGTCGACTGGACCCGCAGGGACGCGCAGGACGGCGTCTGACCTGCGGAAACAGTGAACGCGGGGCGGTAGCTCAGTCGGTCAGAGCAGAGGACTCATAATCCTTGGGTCGTGGGTTCGAGCCCCACCCGCCCTACCACGGCCCGCGTCCTACGGCGCGGGCCTCAGCCACCGCTCGCGGTAGGCCCGGATCCCGGCGCGCGCCCGGTCCAGCGCGGTGGCGAGGCGAGGCAGCAGCGGCGCGGCCCCGGACGTCGTACCGGCGTCGCCGAGCGCCTCGAGCTCCCGCGCCAGGGCGACCACCTCGACGGCACCGAGGTTGGCAGCGCCGCCCGCGAGCTTGTGGGCATGGGCACGCAGCGCGTCCGGGTCCCGCGATTCGACCGCGCAGCGGAGGTCGTCGGCCGCCGCGGCGGTGGTCTCCTCGAACCGCCCGGTCACCCGCTCGAGGTACGACGTGTCGTCGGGGTCCATGTCGCGCAGCAGGTCGAGCCGGGCGAGGTCGAGCGCTCCCTCACCGGCGAACCACTGGGCCAGGGTGCGCGTGAGGTGCTCGAGGTCGACCGGCTTGGTGAGGAAGTCGTCCATGCCCGCGGCCAGGCACCGCTCGCGCTCGCCGGCGACGACGTTGGCGGTCATCGCGATCACCAGCGTCCGCTCCCCGTCGGCTTCGCGCGCCCGCAGGGCCCGGGTGGCCTCGTACCCGTCCATCCGCGGCATCTGCACGTCCATGAGCACCAGGTCGTACGACGCCTGGTCCAGCGCCGCGAGCGCCGCGAGCCCGTCCTCGGCGGTGTCCGCCGCGTGACCGAGGGCGGTGAGCATGCCGGTGGCGACGAGCTGGTTCACGCGGTTGTCCTCGACGACGAGCACGCGCAACGGGGCCACCGGCACCGACGGCTCCGGGCCGATCGCGCCGGCGAGGGTGACCGGGTCCGCCCCGGACGCGGGTCGGAAGATCCCGGTGAACCAGAAGCTGCTCCCTCGGCCCGCGGTGCTCGTGTAACCCACGTCGCCGCCCATGGCCTGGGCCAGCTCCCGTGAGATGGCGAGCCCCAGCCCCGTCCCGCCGAACATCCGGGTGGTCGACGAATCGGCCTGGCGGAACGGCGCGAAGACGTCGGTCGTGGAGGTGTCGATGCCGATGCCGGTGTCGTCGACACGCACGGTGAGGCGCCAGAGGTCGCCGAGCCGGTGTGCTCGCACGGTCGCGTGGACGCTGCCGCGCTCGGTGAACTTCACGGCGTTCGTCACGAGGTTGGCGAAGACCTGGCTCACCTTGGTGGGGTCGCCGCGGAGCACGGCGGGTGCGCTCGCGTCGTACGTGAGTGAGAAGTCCAGGCCCTTGGCGGCGGCGACGCCCCCGATCGGGCCGGCCACCTGGTCGAGCACGGCGCGCAGGTCGAAGTCGATCTGCTCGAGCACGACGCGGCCGGCCTCGATCTTGCTGAAGTCGAGGATGTCGTTGATGAGGGAGAGCAGCAGCTGGCCCGACGTGCGGATGCCGTCGGCGAGCCGACGCTGCTCGGGATCGAGCCGGGTCCTCAGCAGCAGGTCGTCGAGACCGAGCACCCCGTTGAGCGGGGTCCGGATCTCGTGGCTGACCGTTGCCAGGAAGTCCGACTTCTGCTGCGAGGCCGCCATCGCGGCGTCGCGGGCCTCGGCCAGCGAGAGCTCGGCCAGCTCGCGGGCCAGGACGTGCTCCAGCTGCTGGACGACGTGGTCCACCATCCCCTCGATCAGCTCGAACTGCTCCAGCGGCGGCGTCGCGGTCATGACCCCGACGGCGTGCACCCGACCCAGGTGCTTGATGGGGAAGGCCAGGGAGACACGGTCCTCGTCCCACTCCGGTACGCCGCTGCGCGCCGCTCGCGTCGCCACTGCCAGCTCCCGGGCGGCCCGCTCGGGGTGGGCCTCGTCGTCGGCGATCTCGCGCTCGCGCTCCTCGGCGACGGGGTGCAGGCGGGTGAGGGTGCCGCCCTCCACCAGGAAGGCCACCGCGCGCTCCCAGTCGTCCATCAGGAGCAGCAGCTCCCGGCCGCGGCCGAGGATCTGCGCAAGGCTGCTGGCGTCGTTGGCCGCGCTGGCCACGCCCTGGAGCAGGTCGTACTGCGACACCTTCTCGGCGAGCTCGGCACGCGCCTGGGTGAGCTCCATGAGGGTCGCGCGACGCTGCGAGTAGTCGCTGACCCGGTGCAGGACACCGGTCAGGGTGCCGTCCTCGGCGTGCACGGCGCTCTCCCGCACGAGCACCCACAGCGTGCTGCCGTCCCGTCGTACCCACTGGCACTCGACGTCCGTCGGGTTGAAACGGCCCTCCCGGAGGGCGGCGAGGTGCGTCCGGAACTGTGCGCGACCCTCGTCGTCGAGCGGGTCGAGCACGGAGAGCGACCCGAGCTCGGCCGGGTCGATCCCGACGAGCCCGGCGAGGGCGGCGTTCGCATAGATGGTCCGGCCCTCGAGGTCGAAGACCCAGATGCCGTCCGGGGACTCCTCGACGATGCTGCGGTACAGCGCGTCGTCGATGCCGTTCCCCACGTCCGCCACCCCTGCACTCTAGGAGGGGCAGGTCACGACGTCAGGCTTCCCCCGCGATGAGGTAGGTGTCGTCCTGCCGGACCAGCTGCAAGGACACGTCGTCGGTGTTCTGGCCGCCGTCCTGCATGACGTAGTCGACCGTGTAGGTCACCGTGAGCGACTCGGGGTCAGCGCTGATGTCGCGTGGCGTCGCGGACTCCACGGTCCCCCAGAAGCCCGAGTAGCCCTCGAAGCCGTTGCTGGCCTCCTGGAACTCCGGGGTCAGCATCTGGAAGGTCGCCTCGGGGTCCGAGGTGACGGTGGAGAGGTAGGTGGTGATGAACTCGGTCATCTCACGCTTCGTCGCAGGCCGGGTGGCCTCCTCGGTCGGCGTCTCCTGCGACGGCTCCTGCGTCGGCTCCGAGGTCCCCGTCGTCTCGGAGGGGGACGGGTCGGTGCCGGCGGTCGGCTGCTCGGGGTCGTCCTGGAGGGCGGCGAACGCGAGGATCCCCACCAGGACCGCGGCCGCGAGGGCGACGAGCCAGGGGAGCGGGGAGCGTCGGCGTCGGGCCGACCGGGGCGTGGGTGCGATCGTGGTGGTCCGGGTCGTGGAGCGTGCGGCCGTCGTCGCGGGGTCCTGGGACGCCGGGGGGACGGGAGCGGGGACGGGGACCACCTGTGTCGGCGTCTCACCGCGGCGCAGGGCGTCGAGGTGGTCCCGGACCTGGACCATGGTCCAGCGCTGGGCGGGGTCGCGGACCATCGTGTGCTCGAGCACGGTGGCCATCGGACCGGCGTCGTCGAGGCGCGGCGGATCCTCGTGCACGATCTTGTAGAGCCCGCCGATGAGGTTCTCGCCCACGTCGTACGGCGGTCGCCCGGCCAGGGCGTGGAAGAGCGTCGCACCGAGGGACCAGACGTCGCTCGCGGCCGTGGCGGTCGACCCGGAGGCGACCTCGGGGGCCAGGTAGGCGGGGGAGCCGGTGACGAGACCGGTCTGGGTGAGGCTCGCGTCGGCCTGCGCCCGCGCGATGCCGAAGTCGGTCAGCTTGGCCTGGTCCGCGGCCGTCACGAGGATGTTCGAGGGCTTCACGTCCCGGTGCACGACGTCGTGGGCGTGCGCCTCCGCGAGGGCGTCGGCCGCCTGCCACATGAGGGACGCCGCGTCCGCGTGCCCGAGAGGTCCCAACCGCCGGATCCGCTGCGCCAGGGTCTCGCCCTCGACGTACTCCATGACCAGCCACTGGTGGTCGTCCTCGACGACGAGGTCGTAGACGCCCACGACGTGGGGGTGGTTGAGCATCGCGGCCAGTCGAGCCTCGCGCTCGGCGCGGGCCAGGTCGGGGGCATCGGCGCCGGGGATCATGCCGATCCGCTTGAGGGCCACGGGTCGCCCGAGCACCTCGTCGCGACCGAGGTGGACGGCACCGGTGCCGCCACGACCGATCTCGCGCTCGAGGGTGTACCTGCCTGCGATCACGTCACGCCTTCCATCAGGGGAGATCACACATGCTAGGTGGGGACGCCGTCTGGCAGGCTAGGTGTGAACCCCCACCGGAAGGACCCCACGTGTCGACCCCGAACGTCCTCGACGAGCTGGCCTGGCGAGGACTCGTCGCCCACTCGACCGACATCGACGCCCTGCGCGAAGCGCTGGGTGAGGGGAGCGTCCGGTTCTACGTCGGCTTCGACCCGACGGCACCCAGCCTGCACATGGGCAACCTCGTCCAGCTCGTCACCGCGCGCCGGCTCCAGGACGCCGGCCACACGCCGTACATCCTCGTGGGCGGCGCCACCGGCATGATCGGCGACCCGAAGGACTCGGGGGAGCGCACGCTCAACAGTCTCGACACCGTCAAGGACTGGACCGAGCGGGTGCGCACCCAGGTCTCGGGCTTCGTCTCGTTCGACGGGCCCAACGCGGCGACCGTCGTCAACAACTACGACTGGACGGCGTCGCTGTCGGTCATCGACTTCCTGCGTGACATCGGCAAGCACTTCCCGGTCAACCGGATGCTGGCGCGCGACACGGTCAAGCGCCGTCTCGACTCGGGGATCAGCTACACCGAGTTCTCCTACGTCCTGCTGCAGTCGATGGACTTCATGGCGCTCAACCGCGACCACGGCGTCACGCTTCAGTTCGGCGGCTCCGACCAGTGGGGCAACATCACCGGGGGAGCCGAGCTGATCCGGCGTGCCACCGCCAACCAGGCGCACGCCTTCGCGACGCCCCTGGTCACCAAGGCCGACGGCACCAAGTACGGCAAGACCGAGGGCGGCGCCCTGTGGCTCGACGCGGGGATGATGTCGCCCTACGCCTTCCACCAGTTCTGGCTCAACGTGGAGGACGAGAAGGTCGCCGAGATGCTGCGCATCTTCACCTTCCTGTCCCGCGACGAGATCGAGGAGCTGGAGAAGCAGACGGCCGACGAGCCGTGGAAGCGGGCGGCCCAGCGTCGCCTCGCCGACGAGGTGACCACGCTGGTCCACGGGGTGGAGGAGACCGAGCAGGCCAAGGCCGCAGCCGCCGCGCTCTTCGGTGGGGGAGACCTGCACTCGATCAGTACGTCGACCCTCGCGGCCGCCGTGCGCGAAGCCGGGAGTGCGTCGGTGTCCCGTACGGCGATGCCCACCGTGGTCGACCTGTTCGTCGAGACCGGGCTGGCGAAGAGCAAGGGCGAGGCCCGTCGCACCGTCTCGGAGGGCGGGGCCTACCTCAACAACGAGCGCGTCGAGGACCCGGACCGGGTGCCGGCGGAGGCCGACCTGCTGGGCGGCGCATGGCTCGTGCTGCGCCGCGGCAAGAAGAACTTCGCAGGCGTCGAGGTGGTCTGAGGGCCCTGCGGCACCGGTCCTGACGGGCGCGACACGCACGTGTCCACGCCCAAAAAGGCCTCTGACCTGCGGAAACGTGATTGTGCGCCCCGTCACACGGTTTCGATTTGCGCGATCGTGGGGTCCGGTCTAATGTTCTGTTCGTCGCCAGGGAGCGGCGGGGAGCAAGGCCAGAAGGCCGGGCTTCCGGCCCCGGGCAGACCGACCGCACCACCTCGATCGAGGCGGCTCCGCACTGAGTGCAGAGCAAACCAGATCGTAACGCTGCGGACAGGCGGGAAAAGCCAGCGATTTGCATCGCCGGAAATACACCGCCTAATGTTGGACAAGCCACCGCAGCTCGTAGCCACTTGGTTGCAGCACGGTAATGCGTCTGATGTTTGAGAACTCAACAGTGTGTCATAGTCGACGAATTAGTTTGTTATGCCCCGTCACCATGGCTTTTGAAGTTGTGGTGGTGGTT
>NZ_PZYY01000016.1 GCF_003047265.1 Nocardioides terrigena
GGGTGAGTAACGGGACTTGAATGCGTTACTCATGCCGCTTTTACCTGCGCAAACGCAAGGTGAGCCTGCCGATCCTTGCTGATTTGTGGCAGTACGCGGAACTCTTTGACCCCCTCGTGAGTCTGGTGTGCACACCCCAGAACCCCACGGACCCCCGCGGCCAGAAACACCAACACACCCCGCCCTCCGAAGAGAGCGGGGTGCGTGGCTTGGCGGGTCGTGAGTGCTAGGGCCTAGGGGCACTTCCGCACGGCGGTGCGACCGAAGCGGGCGGTGCCGAGCGCGCCGAAGAAGATCGACATGCGGGCCACGGTGGTGCCTGCCGGGATCTGGATGGGCGGCGAGGCCAGGACCCCCTTCGCGGGTCGCCCGAGGACGTGGGCCTCGGACACCGGACTCAGGGACGTGCCGATGTGCTGGATCGTCCCGCCGTTGAGGCACAGGATCTGCATGTCCAGCCGTCCGTCCGTCCACCCTGCGGCGTCGGTCTCGAACTCCACGAAGCCCTGCACGACGTCGCCCGCTGCCCACGAACCAGCGCGGAACTCCTTGAGCATGTGGACGCTCGCGGTGTTCACGCTGCGGGCGGAGACGGCGATCTGCTGCCAGTCACCGAAGCCGTCCGCGCGGGCGACCTTGGACATCGCGGCGGTCATGGTGCCGCCGCTCGCGGAGGCGTACCACCCCTGTGCGACCTGCCCGGTGACGCCGGCCCCCATGCCGCCGATGGTGCCGGTCATCAGGGGCAGGTCCATCAGGTTCGACAGGTCTGTGGTGTTTAGGGTCGCGCACGGGTCGGCACCCTGCGGGATGAACTTCGCCAGCGCCGCAGCGAAGGCGTCGGCCACGGTGAGCGCACCCAGCGAGGCGGGGTGCACGCCGTCCGGGGCCATCCCTGCGGCGTAGAGCCCGGTGAGGGGGTTCGACCACGGGAGGGACCAGTCGACGAGGATGAAGTCGGCGGGGTTGGAGGCCGCGAACTGCCGGATCAGGGTGTTGAGCGCCGCTGCCTCGTTGCGCTGCCCGGAGGTGAACGAGTCACGCGGCGGGCAGGTGGTGGCGATGACCTTGGCCCCCAGCGCCCAGGCCTTGCCCCACAGGGTGCGCTTGTCGGCGAACGTGGCCGCCGCGCTGACGCCGGTCCCGATGCTGTTGGTCGCGCCGGCCTCGATGTAGACGGACGGACGCAGCGGGGCGACGGTGGTATCGAAGCGGGCGAGCTGCTGCGCCACGGTGGTCCCCGAGACGCCGACCTCGTGCCACGTGGCGCGCTGCCCGAAGGCGATCATGGCGCGTGCGAGGTAGCCGTCGCCGCGGTAGGCGGCGGTGCGGGACGCGCTGGACCCGGTCCACGGGGTGGTCACGAAGTTGTTGTCCGTGATCGAGTCGCCGTCCGCGACGATGGTCGGGAACGCGGCCCGCGCCTGGTTGTCGGTCAGGACGGTCCACGTCGCGGCAGCGGTGCGGTTGGCGATGGCGAGCGGCTCGACAGCGGTGTCGACGGCTGCCTCGATCGTGGCCGAGAGTGCGCCCCCCAGCTCGGTCTCCGGGTCGACCGCGAGTGTCGCCGCCGCCCCGTCGAGGTCGCCGACAACGACACTGACAGCCTGCTCGGCGGCCTCGGATGCGATCGTGGCCGATGCTGCTGCGGCCTGGGCGGCTGCGAGGGCGATGGCGGACTCAGTCGGCACGGTGGCCTCCGTTCGTGTGGGGTGTGGGGTCGAAGGGGGGGTGTGGCTAGATCCGGAGCCAGGCCGTGCCGTTGGAGACGACCGTCATCCACTCGTACTGCGCCAGGGCTCGCGTGGCCGACCCATCGATCGTCAGTCCCCCACCGCTGACCGTGCATCCGCCGCCCGCGACGGCCTTGATGACGAATCGCTGACCGGCTGGCGCGCTGGCGGGGAGGGTGATCGTTCCCGTCGCGCCGACGATGACGGTGTGCTGGTCGAGGGTCATCGTGACGGGCAGGGACGCGACCGCCTCGTAGGGCGGGACTTCCGCGCCGCTGTCCCGGCGAACCGTCGCCCCCTTGGTGGGAGTGACGACCGTCCCCGACTGTGACGCGTTCTTCGGGATCCACCCGACACGGTGAGCGGTGCCGCCAGAGATGCGGAGGTGCGCCTTGCCGCCCGCCAAAGTGGCCGAGCCGTAGCTGCCCGACATGTCGATGTCGACGGCGTTGCTGGTGGCGCCCCCGGTGCCCGTGCCGAACCGGAAGAGGTCGTCGGCGTAGGCGCTCGAGTCGTAGTCGATGACGTTCTTGACCCGCACCACTGCGGCCCCGCCGACGTGGATCATGCCGCCGTGGTTCTGCTCGCCGATGATCTTCTCGAAGGTCATGTTGACGATCGGGGAGCCGCTGTCGGTGTCGGCGCGAAAGAACGGGGTGGAGGCGCACTCGTAGGAGTGCCACTCGCCGCCCTCGATGTGGATGTTGTTGGTGCCTGCGCCCGCCTGGCCCACGATGTCAAAGGCGGGGACTGTCGCGGTGGTGTTGCGCATCAGGAGGCAGTCGCGGAAGGTTAGGCCGAACAGGTTGTAGATGTTCGCCTTGAGGATCGAGGCGCCGTTGACGCCGGGCTTGATGTTGCACCGCTCGAACGTGGTGTGGATGAAGCCGCCGGTCCCACTGACGTCGAAGAGGTGGCTCGCCGTGCCACTGTTGGTGATCTGCGCGTCGCGGAACACTGCCGACTGCATGAGCGTGGACCCGGACACGAGAACCATGTTCCCGGCCGTCCAGTTGAGGATCGTCTGCCTCCCACGACCCGACACCTGAAGGTGGTTGCGGGCCGGGAGGGGCGCGGAGAAGTTGAACGTGCCGCGGTCGGGGAACGCGACGAACACGGCGTTGGTGTGCTCGGCGAAGAGGGCGGCCATCGCCGCGTCGTTCTGTGCGGCGGTGTTGGTCGACGCGACGCCGTGCTGGCGGACGTTGATCTGGGTGGGGCCGACCTTCCAGACTGCGCCGCCCGTCTCGGTGGAGTCGGTGATGTCGGCCGCGATCGTGGCGTCCAGGGTGGCCGCGGAGAGCCGTCCCGTCTCGACCGTGGTCTGCACCGCCTTGGCCGCGTAGGAGGCGGCGTGGCGGGCGTCCTGCTGGATGCGGAGGGCGCTGCCAGGGTCGGCGTCAACGGTGGCGATGAGCTCGTCGGCGGTGTCGGCGCCCACAAGGTCGCTGGCGAGTTCCGCAGCAGCAGCAGCGGCGGTGGCGGACGCGGCGGCTACGGTGGCAACGGCCTGCATCTCGTCGCGGAACGCCGAACGCCACGTCGCGGTGATGGCCGGGACGTCGAGGTCGAGGTCGGCCATGGTCGCCGATGCGGTCAGCTCGAACGGACCCGAGCGCCACAGGTCCCGCCCACCGTTGCCGCGGTTGCCGCCAACACCCCGAGCGAGCGGGTAGTCGACGATCACCTCGTAGTAGTAGTCACTCGGGCTGGTCGCGGCGTTCGTGGGCCACAGGTCGGTGAAGGTGTAGGTGCCGTCAGTGGCGACGTCGGCCGGGGCGTTGCCGAACCGCTCTTCGTTGGAGTCGGGGTCGGCGATCCGGGCGATGGGTCCGTTGGCGTCGCAGGCAACGATCCAGACCTTGGTGCGGCGGGTGTCGGTGATGTTGCCGATGCGGTCGTGGACGTTGCCGGTGAGGGTGATCGGGGTGATGGGCATGAGTGGCGGGCCTGTTCTGTTGGCGGGGCCGGGGTGGTTCTAGGTCAGTTGCGGGACAGGAGGTCGCGGAAGGCTGCGAGTCGGTCGCCGCGCAGCACCCACGACGGCGGGTTGCCGAGCGAGCCGTCAGTGGGAAGGTCCTGCCGGTTGTTGGCGGCGCTGTTGAAGATGCACGCGATCGCCCACGGTCCGGCCTTGAGGACGTCCCACGCGGCGTAGATGTCGGCAGGGAGGACGGCATTCCACTCACCGACAGCGAGGGGCTTGCCGGGTGCGACACGGGCCGCCCACGACTCGAACTTCGCCATCTTCACCGCGGCAGGCTCGCCGGGGTTGGTGTTGGTCTTGCCGTCGTAGAAGTCGCCGCCGAGGAAGTCGCAGGCGTTGAGCAGGGCGGGCGTGTAGTAGACAGCGAGCTCGGCGTCGTTGAGCGCGGCAGCCTTGGCCTTGACTCCCCACGGGAAGCCGTTGTCGGTGGTCCCGAGCTTGTGCTGCGGGCCGGCGAGGGGCTTGACGATGTTCATGGCGCGGACGTTGGCGCGGGACCAGTCGACGAGCTGCTGCGGTGTGGAGATCCCACCACCTCGGGGCTCGTGGTGGAAGGACCCGAACGTGGGGAAGTCAAGGTCGGCGAGTGCGTTGCCGAGGTCGCGGAACCGGGCGTCGTCCTGCCCGGATGCGGCGGCCTGCCAGGTGGTGTTGAACTTGAGTGACCAGTAGGGCACGACGCCGCGCTCGTGGGCCTCGCGCAACTTGCTGACGAGCGACGAGACGTTGAAGCCGGGGACGAAGATGCGGTGGGCCTCGACCGGGCCAGTCTCGCGGACTCGTGCGTCGTAGTCGTCGGTCGACATGCCGAGCAGCACGGAGCGCGGCGGGGTCGGCGGCACCTCAGGCTCAGGCTTCACGTCCGGGTGTGCCTCGCGGTAGGCGTCATACTCAGCTCGCAGCGCGTCGAGTGCCACGCGCCCCTCAGCCTCAGCAGCAGCGCGCCCCTCGGCCTCGCGGTCGTCGCCGTACTGGGTGGCAGCAGAGAGGACGGGGCCGAGGTCGGTGGCCATCACTCACCAGCCGGGTGCGTGTTCGTGTTGGCCGCAGCGATGCCGTTGATGATCGCGACGACAGCAGCCCAGAGGCCGAGTTCCGCGTCGCCGACGTAGCCCTTGGCGAAGAGGTAGGCGGCGACGGCAGACCCGAGGGCGGCGACGACGTACAGGACGAAGCGCACGGTCGGGTTGAGGTTGATGGTCGGCATCTAGGACTCCTTGAGGTTGGTGACGTAGCGGCGGTGCAGGGCGTGGCCGACGATGCGGCCGACGTGGAAGGCGCAGGAGGCGCGGAGGATTGCGCGGGCAGTGGTCATGTGGCCTCCAATGCATCCGTGGCGAAAAGTGCTACAGAACTGTGGCGCGTAGTGCTACAGTGCATAGTGTGAACATGACACAGAAGGCGGCACTGAGTGACGGCGACAGGTGGCGGCTCGAGGTGGCAATGAAGAAAGCCGAGGAGGCCAAGCGCGACGCCGAGTTGGCGCGCGCGATCGTCGTGGAGATGATCGACAAGTCCTCGTATCGCGAGGTCGCAAGGCTCACGGGCCTAAGTACGAATACATTGCAGCGGTGGAAGCGGGAGGCGGGGAAGTGAGTCGCTGTCCGAGGCGATCCGCCGATTCCTAGAGAGGTATGTGCGATGAGCGAGCAGGCAAGCATCCAAGAGGGCGACTACGCGGTGATGCGCGTCAAGGTGGCGCGGGCGAACGACGAGCAGGCATTCATCGAGTTCGCCTCAATGGAGGGACCGTTCTCGATTCGCGTGCCCCTCTCGGAACTTTTGAAGGTCAGCCAGTGAGCGAGCAATCCACCGAGAATGACCGCACCGTGGGGGACGTGCTGGCCACGTTCGTACAGGCCGCCGATCCGGGTCTAGCCGCGGACCTGCGCGCCGCCGCACGTGCCGAAACTGCCGGGAATGACGCTCGCTGCTTCCGCGAGTGGCGCGATCGCAACAGTGTTCGCGTCCACATCTGCATCGGCAGCGGCGAGCACGAGTGCTACTGCGGAGCCTGCGGCACAAGCGTCATTCCCACCGCAAAGTCCTAGGGCAGCAGGCGGTACAGCACGGCCGGGTGATCCGACCCGCGACGCCCAAGCCGCTTGCCGCTGCCCCGAACCTTGCGCCGCATCGCCCAATCGACCTTCGCGCCAGTGGTGATCGGCCGCAGACCATGACGCGCCATGAAGTCGCGCATCTCGTCGACCTTCGCGTTCTGGTCGCCCACGATCAGCACCGGGGAAGGTGTGCTGATAGCGGTCGCGAGCAGGAAGTCCTCGGCCTCCCACGCGGGACGGTTCGCACCCCGTGTCTGGATGCCACCCGAGGGACCACCCGGCACGCGGTGGACGGCAACCAGGCGGAAGTTGGGCCAGTCGAGTTGCAGCCACTTGCGGCCCCGGTGCGCGATGCCTGCGTGAGGTCCACGCCAGGGAGTGTCGTGGCTGAGCTCGTTGACGGTCGGCTGCGGGAGGTCGCGGCGGACCATCACCACGACGTCGGACCCGCGCCGGTATGTGCGCCAGTCCTTGTGGAATGCCTCGCGGATGTCGTGGACGTAGCGGGTGGACTCGAGCAGCACGATCACGTCGGGACGTCGGAGTCGGACCCATGCCCAGAGTGCGAGGACGACGAGGGCGGGGCGACGTCCGACTCGCGCATTCCACGAAATTATGCGGCGGGGTCGCTTCATGTGCTCTCCATTTCGTGACGATGTGCGGTACGATTGAGCCATGACGACAAGCGATACGATTGGCCGCGTGCCGAGACCCCGCGGAGTGTTGAGCGACGAGCAGGCGCAGGAGTTGGAGGCTCGACGTCAGTTGCGCGACCACTGGACCGCCGCGTACCGAGAGTGGGTCGTCGGCCTCCTCGCTGACGGCTGCTCGTTCGGTGAGGTCAGCAAAGCGACCGGACTCAGCAAGGACACATTGCAGCGGTGGAAGCGGGAGGCGAAGTGATGCAGTCCGCCGAGAGTGAAACGCGCTGCCCCGTGTGTGGCGAGAATGGCGTGAGGGCGTGCATCGATGAGAGCGGGGATCTCTTGGCCTTCGACCACGAGGGCCGCCCGGCATTCTTTCCACCCGGCTTCGACCGCATCCTTCCCCCCGCAAAGCCCTAGCGCGCGTGGTTCTTCCGCGCCCGCTCACGGTTCTTCTTGAGCGCATCGGCGAGACCCGTGTAGCCGTCCGCCTTGGCCTGCTGGATCGCGGTGGTGATCTTGCGGAGGGTGCGGCGGATGGGCTTGCGACGGAGGGCGCGCAGGTTGGCGATCTCGCGAGTCACGTCGGAGCGGAACTGGATCATGTCGAAGTTCGGGTCGATCTTCCGACCCTTCGGCGTGGCGATCTCCTTGTGCCCTAGAGCGCGAGCCGGTGCGAGACCGTAGTGCTCGCACAGGGCAGCGACCAGACGCACATAGGCTGCGTACTGAGCGGGCGGCCAGGGGGAGACGCCGTCGTGCTCAGCCTCGATGCCGATCGCGTGCCAGTTGTCCTGCGCCGTGGTGAACGTCGCGCCCGCGTGGTAGGCGACACCCGCGGCGATCACGTAGACGGTGCCGTCGCGACCGAGGCCGAGCTGCGACAGTGGGCCGGGGAGATCCGAGCGGCCGTCGCGCACGACCCGCAACGAGGGGTAGTCGCCAGCAGCACTCTTCGGGGTGGCCGTGTGGTGGCAGGCGATCGTCTCGACGGCGGACAGGGAGCCGTGGCCGCGAGTGCGCCAACCGTCGATCTCGGTGACGGGGAGGCCGGACTTGCGGCAGGCGGCGGCGAGGTCGGTGAGCATGGTGCCTCCGATGTGAAGTTGGGGGATGAATCGCGCGGATGGTGAAGGTCAGCGCTTCCGACCGCGCCACCACTCATAGGCGAGAGCGACCAGTGCGAGGTTGGTCCCGACCGCAATCAGCGCGTAGACCGTCAGCCGCACGACATCGCGCAGGGCGTAGTCGTCGCCCAGCCACTGGTAGGCGAGCGAGATGTCGATGAGCAGCGCCAGGCCGACGCTCTGGGTCATCAGCGCCCACCCGAGGACGGTGCGGAACCATGCGTGACGGGCAGTCCAGGCGTACAGCACGGGGATGGCGGTAGCGGCAGGAGCGGCACACAGGACCAGCAGCACCGCGAAGTGATCGGCGCTCATGCGTGACCCTCTCGGTATAGAGCCCTGATGCGGGCGGTGTAGTTGTTCTCCTCGAGAAGCTGGCGACGTTCGCGCATCACGGACTCGACGCGCGGCTTCATGGCCTCGATCTCGTCGCGCTGCCTGACGGCCTCAGCGGATGGGGCCGGATCTCGCTTCCGGCGAAACCAGCGCATCACTCGTCATCACCCACGTGGGGGATGGAGCGGAGGAGTCGGTTGGTCGTCTCTTGACCCGTCAGCATCTGGGTCATCAGCCCCTTTTGCTCAAGCGAGTTGGAGCGCCAGACGTCACGGTCGGCGCGGATGTCCTCAGCCTCGCGGCGAGTGACCAGGCGGCCGGTGGCGAGCATCCAGAACAGGATGACCACGAGGCCCACCACTCCGACGCCGTTGACGAGCGCTGGTGGGATGGCTTCGAGTGGCATGTGTGGTCCCCCTTCGCGCCCCTCGATGCGTGAGGCGTGGGCCGCTGTGTAGTTTGTGGCGCAGTCAGCGCGGCTCGGTGGCAGCCGTGGTCGCGCTGGTTAGGCCCCGTAGCGATGCGCTGCGGGGCCGCTTGCATTTGGTCAGGGGCACTCGCCAGAGACGGTGCGGACCTGCATCCCGTCCCAGCACTCGGAGACGCCGGGGGTCGTGGTCTGCGCGGCGGGCTCGGACAGGTCTGCGATGTAGACGCCGCAGCCGAGGGTGCCGACGATGAGCAGGTTCACGGCGAGGCGGGTGGCGAGGATCCGAGAGAAGGTCACATGGACAGGTTCCCACATGGGTACCCAAAAGGGAAGCCGTATGGCATGATCAACGGGTACCCAATCCGAGGAGACCTACCGTGACGGCTACCCAGCCTGCCAAGATTCGCCGTGTGGCAAAGCCCCCGATGATCAAGAAGACGTACTACGTCCCCGTGCGGCTGTACGAAGCCGTGGTCGAGAAGACCGAAGAGCGCGAAGAGTCGGTGGCTGACGTCATCCGGCGGGCGTTCGAGCAGTACGTGGGGGAGGACGCATGACGGGCGCCAAGGTGGAGGCTGGTCGCGAAGAATGGCTTGGCGTGGACCTTCGGATGCACCTAGATTTCAAGCAAGAATGGCAACGATTGAGCCACTTGCGGCTCGCTAGAACTCCGGGCGGTTATCGAACGCACCTGCCCGACTGCCGCAAGGTTGTTGCCACCATCCGCGTGGCCGGCGAATGCATCGCCTGGCTCCGTGGAGCCGCCACAATCCCGTCTGGGAATGTGACGTATCCGATCCGAGTGGACGGCGATGCACCCGATTGTCATTGGTGTCTTGAGAGGGGCCAGCAAAGATGAGTCATGTGAATGAGGATGCGAGCGCGGACGACCGGGCATGGGAGCAAATGAAGGCCGAGGCTGAGTGGTGGGCAGCCAAGGAGAAGGAGTGGGCGGCCTGCATCTGTGGAGAGAGGCGGGCGGGTCCAAACTCCTTGCGCTGGGCATGCGCACACGAGTCCGAGGGACATCGCCTTTGGTGCGGGAGTCGACTGTCGTGATCTCTTGAGCCTTGCCTAGCCCGCAGCCCAAACCTCGCGAGCGGTGCGCGGCGCCTTGTTCACAGGCTCGAGGTAGATCGTGTCCTCGTCGGCCGTGTAGCGCGTCTTGCCGATCACGACGTCGAGGTACATGCGCCCCGAGTTCGCCGCGAGCTGAGGCAGACCGTAGACCCGCAGCATCTGGCCCCCGCGGATGTCGGCCAGGGGGGCGCGTGAACCGCCGACCGTGTTGATCTGGTCGCGCGTCAACGTGACACCGTTGACCCACCCGGAGCCAGCCTTGCGGGTCGCGAGGATCTGGTCGGCGATCGAGGTCGCCTGCGCGGTGGTGATGTTGCCGCGCTTGGTGAGGTCGACCGGCTCCTCGTCGCCCGTGGGGTCGCCACGGAAGACCGTGTCGAGCACGCCGCCCTCAAGGAACCGAGCAGCAATCGCCTTCGCCATGCCCTCGTTCGTGGCACCGAACGCAACCGCGCCAGGAGTGGTGATCCACATCGGCGCCGTCGGGTCCGCTGTCAGGAACAGGATCTGCCGGGCGTCGACACCCCAACGCTTGCCCGTCTGCTCGGCGTACTGGTCGAACAGGTCGCCAAGGGTCTGCGGGTCGCCCGAGTCGCCAGCGACCGTGCCCGCGATGCCGTCAGGGTTACCGACCGGCCAGCCACGGGCAGCGGCCTCTGCGATCGCCGTCGACAGGTCGCGAGTCGCAGCGCCCGAGCCGTCGAGGGCGAGCTTCTTCTGGAAGGCCAGCCCCTGCGCGTGACACTCCCACGTGGTGCGGTCAGGCTCGGTGAGGGTGCCGACGAACATGGGCTTGCCGGCGAGCAGGATCTCCACCAGCGCGCCCGACCGGAGCGCGTGGTGGTAGGAGCCGGGCGGCATGTTGAGGGTGAACGACGCAGACCCGCAGCCGCCGTCAGCCAGCGTCTCCCACGTCGGGGGAGTGTGGCCGCGCGGGCTGATGTGGGTCGCCTCGTAGCCGCCGATCCGCAGCGAGTAGCAGCCCATCAGGACGCCGCGTGGGTGTGCCAGCGGGCATAGTGCTCGATGGTCACATCCGGGTAGGAAGCATTCGCAGAGGCCACGAACACGGACACCAGATCCGGGGTCAGGATCAGGTTGCCCCGTGCTGCGAGCGGCGGGAAGTAGGCGTCCGACCGGTCAGCCTCAGTGCCCGTCCACTCGCGGGTCGCGCCAGTGGTCAGGCTCGGAGTGTCGAGCCACACGTGCTCCTGGGCTTCGGAGATGACCGTCAAGGAACTCTCCTCACCCACGCGGAAGACCCACGCCTCGTCCATCGTCAAGGTTGCGGCCGACCCGACGTCCTGCTGAATCTGGATCTGCGTGATGCCCGCGTTGTGCACGCCCACGGGGAGCCGCACAATGCCGAGTGGCACGAAGTCGTAGGGACCAGCGGCGCCGAAGTTGTGCAGCGTCGAGTCGCTGTAGAGCTCGGAGTGGACCGAACCATCCGGCGCCAAGGTGCGCACGGTCCAGAAGATCCGGGTCGCACCCACGGCACTGCTGCTGATGAATCCGGCCAGCAGGTAGTCGTCCTCGGGTGTCGCACTCGTCGGGACGCGCGCCTCGAACGGGTTGGGCTTCAACGGCTCGCGGGCACCAGACAACTTCGTCGAGTCCGTCGTGACCGTGTTACCAGCCGTGCGCCAACGACGCAGCGGAGGAGAGTAGCCGCTGCCCTCTTCGGGGCCGATGTGGACGATCGTCGCGCCAAGGACGGGCGACGCCGTGCCAGTTGATGCGACGTGGACGCTGCCCGTGGTGCGCTGCGTGCCCGAGATGGGGATGATGCGCGACACCTGGCGCTCCGTCGCGCCGGGGGGGATGTTCGACTTTGTGAGGTCGAAGACATACATGCCGAGGTAGGGGTTGCCCGCCTTGCGGCTGTGCTTGAAATCAAGGCGGGACACGGTTCCAGCCGGCGCTAGCAGGGTGTATCGGATGCGACCCGAGGCGATGGACCGAGTATCCAGCACCGCCAGATCCTCGCCATCCGCGAGCACGCTCAAGTTCTCCGTGGCCGGGTCGAAGTTCTTCTTGTCCACAATGAGGTACGGGGTTCCGGTGAAGTCGACGTCGCCGAGGCGCGTCATGGTCAGCGTGTCAGCGTCGCCATCCGGGTTGCTAAAGACGAACACTCCGACAGACCCGGCTTCCCAGGCGGTCGAGACGCCCTCGGGGACGCCGTCAACATCGGCCGACCAGCCCGTCGCCGAGTCGCACGTGTCGAACACGGTGACAATGGGGGAGCCGCCGACAGAGAGGGGCTCGGCGATGACGGGGTCCGCAGACCTGACGTGCGGGCTCGCCTCGATCGACAGACGCCATTCGCGGTAACAGGTCTGCTCGCCGCCGTCCTCGTAGATGACGGGAGTTGCCTCGATGGCCGTCGTCTCGAACACCGACGCCGGAGCGAAACCATCGCCAGGGTCGACCGTGAACTCGTTGAGGTCCTTGTTGATCTCACGAGCAAGGGCCGCCTCATGCTCAGCAAGCTCGAGCAGGTCGGTGCCCTCGATGCCCACGACCAGCGACATCTCGCGCGGCTCGTCGGTCAGGCTGGGCGCGCCGAGATCCGTGTCGCCGATCCGCACCGAGTACGGGTGGTCGGTCAGGGTCAGATCGCCCAAACGGTACTCGCGGAACAGCTCAGGCATCAGCGCTTCCCTCGGTTCTTCTTGTCGCGTTGGGCCTTGGCTGCGACCTGGTTGAGTTCCTTGCCGATGTCCGAGCCGAGGTAGTTGAGCTGCTTCGTGACCGTCGTCAGCAGGACGTTCGTCTGGTCGATGCGGTCACTGATCGGGTCGTTCGACGCGACGGCATTGCCGAGCTGGGCGCCGAGCGCGTTGACCTCGCCGAACAGAGACGCCGTGTCCATCGCGCCCGTCTGGCCCATGCCGGCGAGCTCGGTGATGAGCCCGCCATTGCCCGACGCGAACAACTGCGACAGGAAGCCGGGGTCGATGCCCCAGCCCTGGAGCGTCTTGAACGATGTGAGCAGGCTGGTCAGTCCGGCCTTCTTGCCCATGAGGTTGTCGATGAAGTTCTGGCCCACCGTGCGGCCGGCCACCGCGGCAGCGTCTCCGGTGGCAGCAACGGCTTCGGTCGCGGTGACTCCGAAGAGGTCGCCCGTGAAGGACTGCGCAACCGAATCTGCAAGCGACGCGAAGTCGCTCTTGAGGCCCTCGAGCGTGCCCTGAAGTCCGTCGCGAGTCTTCTTGAGCGCGTCGCCGATCTTGCCGAACGCCCCCTCCGCCGCGGAGAGCGCCTTCGGGGTGCCCTTCTCGATGCCCTTGGACACGAGGTCCATGAGCCGCTTGCCCGCGCCGCCGTTGTTCCAGTTCTTCAGCGGACCCCACTTGATCGGGGAGCCGGGGAGCATCCCCTTGATCTTGGAGAGGCCAGCCTGAACGGCGTTGATGGCGTCTTGGATCTTCGCGTTGATGCCCGCCGCGAGGCCCTGCATCAACTGGACGCCTGCGTTGTAGAGCGTGCTGCCGAGGTTGCCCACGGCGGAGACGATGCGGCCAGGGATGGCGTTGACGTAGGTGGTCACCTCGCCGAACTTCTTGACGATGCCGCGGGCCATGCCGTCGAGGAGCTCCATGCCGCGGGGGAACAGGGTGCGCGCGAGATTGCCGAGCGCCGACAGGATGCGGCCGGGGATGCTGCCGACGAAGCGGGTGGTGTTTGTCGTGGCCGTGCGAGCGCCCTTGCCCATCGCCTCGAAGGCGTCAAGAGCCCAGACGCCAATGCGGGTCTGGAGGGTCGAGAAGAAGTCGCCCACCTTGCCGGGGAGGCTCTTGATCGCACCGAGCACGCGGGAGATGAAGCCCGAGCCGGGGAGTGGGACCTTGTTGAAGCCGCGCCAGAACGTGCGCACGAGGTCGCCGCCGAACTTGGTGAACTTGCCACCGAGCTCATTGATCCACGTGAGGGCGCGAGCGATCAGGGGTCCGACGAATGGGATCTTGCTGATGATCTTGGTGACAGGTGCCAGCAACTTCGCGGGGGCGAACGCGATCGTCAGGATGCCCAGCAGGACCGAAACCCAGTGGTCGCCGATGCCGCGCATCAGGTTGCCGATGTCGAAGTTCAGGATGCCCGCTGCGAGACCGAGCAGCAGGGCGGGGACGTACTTGCCGATGCTGATACCCAGGCCAACCCAGTCGACCTTGGCGAACATCTTGCCGAGGGACTCACTAGCCTTGCCGGCGAGGCTGAGGAGGTTCTCGAGCGCGGTCGCCATCGCCTCGCCCAGCTTCTTGCCGAGGTCGCCAGCGTCGAGCTTGCCGAGGTCGATATTGCCGAGGGCGCCACCGATCTTCTTGGCGTTGTCGACCGCATCGCCGAGGCCATCCTTGAGGGACTGGGCGACGTCGCGGATCGTCTCGAAGGCGTTGATGACGACAGAGTTCTTCGACGCCTTGTCGTAGAAGTCCGTCACAGCGTCGCGAATGGTGGTGAACCATCCGGTCGCCGTGTCGATCGCGCCGGGCAAGTTGTCGACGAAGAACGTCAGCACATCATTGGCGACCGGGAGCAACTTGGAGCCGATGAGTTCCTGAAGGTTGCCGAACGCGACCTTGGCCTTCTCGGCGGGCGTAGTCATGGCCTCAGCGGCACCGCCGAACTGACGCTTGAGCTCGCCAAGGATGACCTTCTGGGCGCCCATCGTGTCGCCCGTCTCGACGAGCGCGGCGATGGTCTCCTTCTGGCCCTCGGTGAACGAGACGCCGACCCGCGACAGGGCGGTGATGCCCTTCACGGGGTCATTGAGCGCCTTGCCGAGCTGGATGGCGGACCCACTCGCATCCGTGCCCATCGCGGCGGACATGTCGACCATGAGGGACGACGTCTGACTAAAGATGTCGTTGCCCTTGCCGGCCTCGTCGCGGATGTTCCCGAACGTGAGGAGCAGGTTCTGCCCCGACTGGATCGCCTCGTCGTCGATGCCGGTCTTGTTCGACAGGGCCATCGCCAGGTTGCCGACCTGCTCGGCCGAGATGTTGGCAGCGTTGCCCATCTTCTCGATGACGTTCTCGGTACGCGACCCGACGACAGCGGCCTCGGTGGCCTCGGCGAGCGAGTCCCCGAGGAACGAGAAAGCCTTCGCGCCGAGAGCCAGGCCAGCACCAGCCGCGAAGAGCTTGCCGAAAGAGACGCCGCCCTTCTTGCCGGACTTGCTCAGGTCGCCCGAGATCTCGCCGTCGAGCTTCTTCCCGAAGCCCTTTGCCGAGGGCATGAGCGAGACAAATGCGCTGGCAACCTCGGCCATGCCGTCACCTGCCTTACTGTGTGGAGATGGAATGGCTCGGTGACTATCTGGAGTTCTGCCTCAGCAATGGCCTCGGCGGCCTCGTGCTGCTAGCGCTCAGTGGCTTTGTGGCGCTAGTGGTGATCGCGGCCCTGCTGTCGGGCATCACGAAGGCGGGCCAAGCGTTCGCGCGCGGGTGGAATGGCGCGCGCTAGACGGGCAGGTTGTGGCCTAGCCCATTCAGGATCTCGACCACCTGCGAACGGGTGCGCCCACCCGTGTCGCCCCAGTGTTGCGACGCACTCTTGGGCTTGATTGGCCGCGGGTACGACTTCCACTTCTTGCCAGCCTTCGACGAGCCTTGCACGTCAAGCAGGTCGGCGATCATCCAGCCGAGCCGCTCGAGCGGGTAGTCCCACCCTTCGATCGACGCGGCTAGTTGTGAGGAAGGGTCGAGGCGAAGGGTGCGAGCGTGTCGCACGGCCTCACCCCAAGTCATCCCCTCGCCAATGACGGTCAGCGGGAGGTGGAATCGGGTGCGCCAGTCGTACTCAAGAGCGGCGCGGTGCTCCTCGATCAGATCGAGGAGCCTCAGGATTCCCCCAGGCTCGCGCCGTCCCCATCACCGTGCTCACCCCAGCCCTTGAGAACTTCGAGCATGTCACCCTGCGACATGTCGTAGAGGGCGTCGAGAGCCTTGGGGTTCGGCTTCGCGTACTCGAGGATCTTGAGCATGTAGCCGACCTGACCGGCCTCACCACCCAGTGCGGCGTCGCGCAGGTCGCGGCCAGTCAGGCTCTTACGACCGACCTCCAGCGGCGGGAGGGTGTGCTTCTTGCCGTCGCTGCCGGTGAACTTGAACGGCTCGCCCTTGGCGGGCTTGTGGTCTTCGGGCTGGTTGGGCATGGCAGAACCTTTCGTTGCGCGGATGGTTGGTTCAATTAGCGCGCCCCCAGGGATCTGTTGTCCCTGCGTTTGCGCAGTGGGGTCGAGAGGGCCTTCTCCACTGACCAGTGGCACTTGTCGAGCCGGTCCCTAATAACCGGGGCGGGGACCCCGATTTCTTGGCTCCACTCTCGTACTGAAAGGGTGCGGCCGTCGAAAGTCAGCGCCCGGGTCCTGGAGTCTGAGGCGTCGGCAATCGCAGCCGGCCTTCTATTGAAGGCCTGTTCAGACTGGGTCGCCCATCGGCAGTTTTCCGGCGAGTAGGGGCCGTCATTGTCGATCCGGTCCAGCGTCATCCCCGGCGGTCGCGGCCCCATGTCTTCGGCGAATGCGTCAAGAGATGTGAGCCATCGCTCGCAGACGAAGATTCCACGACCGCCATAGTCTGCGTAGTGCCCGATATTAGGGTTGTAGCAGCGCTGCTTCATGTTGTGCCAGGTGCTGAACAAGGGGTGTTTTGTCATGCCCCTAGTTTATCAAATTGCGCGGATAGGTGGAGCACCCCCGACCGCTCCGCGCGAACGGCCGGGGGTGGAATGTCAGGCGGTCTTGAGCGCCGTCATGAAGGACTTGAAGTTGTAGCCCTTGGTCGAGTCCAGCTCGCACTCGATGGTGACCTCGTAGCCGATGGCCTCCGTGTTGGCGAGGGTGATCTCACCGACCGAAGCGACAACGCCGCGGGGGACGTAGATGCGGATCAACTCGGCGCCGTCGATCACGTCGAGGACGTAGGAAGCGGCCTCGCGGACCTGCGACTTGAACTCGAAGGAGCCATCGGTGGCGGTCTGCGTCACGGTGGCGCCGAAGTAGGTCTCGATCGTGTCGAGGCTCGTCTCCACGAGGGTGCCGCTGATCGTGGGATTGTCCTCCGACGTCTGGCGCAGCGTGCGGACGGTCTGCCCGTTCTGCCACACCTTGATCGGGGTCGAGTCGCCCTCGTCATTCAGCGCCAGGGTGACGCCGTCCTCGCTGATGCCGCCGAGGTCGGTGAAGCCGGTCGCCGCAGCAGCAGCGGTGGTGGGTGCGGTCGCGGACAGCTCGCCCTTGGAGAGCGCGCCCGTGATGGCGACCCTCACCTTGGATGCGTCAACAGCCATGTCAATCTCCTATGTGGTGTGCGGCATGGCCGCGGGTGTGGTGCCGGCGCGGCGGCGATGGTGGGTGTTACTCGTCGTCCGGCTTGGCGGGCGTCTCTTCGCGGTGGGCTTGGTCTTCCAGCCCTGCGTCTCGTAGGTCGCGACCAGATCGGCCTCGACGCTGATCTCGAGCGCGGTGTCGGGGTGGGTCAGCTTGTAGGCCATCGGATCTCCTAGAGGACGGTGACTCGGTGTGTGGCTTCGATCAGCGCCAATCTCCGCGGCTGGCCACTGGGGTCCGCGACAGAGTTGGGGCCGGACAGGTGGACGACTCGCGTGCAGCCGTCAGCCCCGGGAGCCTCGAGCGCTAGGGCGATGACCAGGCGCGCGAGGTTCGTCGCGTCCTGTTCCGTCTTGGCCCACACGTCGAGGGCCACACGCGGGCGATCGAACACGCCGGAGACGTTGCCCCCGTCGCGGCGGACGACCACAAAGCGGTCGGGGCGAGTAGCGGGCACGACCCGATCGAACTTCACGCCTTGCGCGTAGGGTTCCGTTCGGCCAACCAGCGCACCTCGCAAGTAGACAATCCACCAGAGGTCCGCATCAATTGGCAGAGCGGCTACTGGCTGGAACATGGCTACCCCATTCGGCGCTCGGCACGGTATCGGCGAGCCCTCGCGGCTCCGCAGGCTCGGCACTCGCGCTTGTTGCGCTTCGTGTCTAGATAGAGGTTGTCGCCGCTAAGCGGGTGGCCGCTGTCGCAGTGGGTCTTCTTGGAGTTGGCATTGGCCCGACCGTGGAAGTGACCGCGGCGCCATGCGTCACCGATGTTCTCCACGCGGCCACCGACGTAGAGGTGTCTCGGGTTGCAGCACGGCGGATTGTCGCAGTGGTGGCAGGCTTCCTCGCGCCGCTCGGAGTCCCATCGCAGAGGCTCGCCGAGTGTCATGCCGAGCACCCAGCGGCTCGCCTGGAAGGTGTAGTGCTTGCCGTTTCGGCGCACTTGGAAGTTCCCATAGCCGCCCGGATTGCATCCGATTCGCCAGGGCCAGCACTCGTCTGGCCCTGCGCTCCGGTCGACGTGCGACCAGAAGCGGTCGAGCAGTCTGGTGTAGGAGTCAAGCTCTACGTCGTAGCGAGTCATCATGCAATCAGTCTACACGAATGTATTGACAGACGTAATGACGCCGTGCAATGATTCTCATATCAGCCGGAACCACCGGCCCAAGCAGCCGGGAGGCCGCCATGTTCGACAACCACAGCACCGCCAGCCTCCTGGAGGTCAACACCCAGTACCTGCGCGAGTACCGCGCCAACCCGACCGAGGGCAACCTGCTCGCCCTCAAGCAGACCGTGTGGGAGCTGGAAGCCCGGGGTGCGATGTGAGCGCCTCGGCGCTATGGCGCGGGATCAAGTGCCGCCATGAAGGGTGCGTTGAGTTTGGCATCTGCTTGGTCGGCTCGCCGGGGGCCGTGGCCGACAGGGGCCGTGATGGGAACGCTCACTGCGGGTGCGATGCCTGCACTCACACTCCGAACCAATCTTGCCGCCACGGCTGGCTCGCTACACACTGCCCGTGGCGGCACAATGAGAGGGCGCCGATGGGTGCCTGCGGGAAAGGTAAAACCAAGTGACTACTCCACCCGGCCTGACCGATGCAGACAGGGCCGATCTCCTTGAGCGCCTCGTGTCGTGGTTCGGCGGCGACGACCGGCAAGCGTTTCTCGTGTCCCATCTTGCGCCGCTGGTAGACCGGATCAAGGCCGATGGATACATAGCGGGAGTGGCGGCGGGCGTCGAGGTTCGCGCCTCGGAGTTCCTGCAGGCCGCGCTTGAGATGGCGCGCAAGGCCGACCAAGCAGAACGGAGAGCGGAGGAAGCCGAGTTCCACGTCGAGCAACTGCGAGACGCGCGCGATAGCGCCGAGCGAAGGATCGAGCGCGCCGAGCGGGGCGCGGAGGGCGGTTGCATTCACGTCGACTGTGTGTTGCTTCCGACTAGGCCGCCGACGTACAGGTGTGGGGAGTGTGGTGCCACCTTCGACCATCGGCCGGAATGGGTGAAGGTCGCCGAAGGCGAGCAA
Source organism: Nocardioides terrigena (assembly GCF_003047265.1). GTDB lineage: Bacteria > Actinomycetota > Actinomycetes > Propionibacteriales > Nocardioidaceae > Nocardioides > Nocardioides terrigena. Next base: position 18,762 of record NZ_PZYY01000016.1, read on the forward strand.
GGCGCCGGGGATGACACGTGGAAGGTCGCCGTCTACCAAGAGACGGCGCAGGCACGCTGCGAGTGGTGCGGCCAAGCCGGTGGTCACGAGAATGGTTGCCGCCTCGGGCTCGGTCCCGATGAGCGAGGCGCGCACCGGACTGACTGCAACTGCGTTCCTCCCTACGCGGATTGCAGACACCCATCCTGCGATTGCACCGAGTGCGTGTACGACTGTCCGGGTGCCTGCGGTGATCACCAGTGGATCGACCGCCCCGAGTCCGACACCAGAGAGTGCCTCATCTGCGGGACCGAGGTGGCTGGCTAATGGCCCCCGCGAAGCCAAACATGGTCATGCGCTCCCTGCGCGTTCCTGAGAAGTTGTGGGAGGCGGCGAAGGCCAAGGCCGACGAACGTCAGGAGAACATCTCCGACGTTCTACGTGAGGCGCTGGAGCGGTACGTCAAGCGTAGGTGATCCGGTCGCGTCGGGTGGGCGGAACTGCGCGGTCGAAGTAGACGCCACTCGCGTAGGACTCGCTGCGGTCGACAAGTGCGCCGCGGAGGTACACGATCCACCACAGGTCGGCGTCGATGGGCTGGGCAGCAATGGGCTGGAGGGTCATCGGCCGGCGTCCAATGCTCGGGCGAGGTTGCCCGTGTTGGCTTCCACGATCCAGTCGTGGTCAGTGCCGCCCGAGACGCGCACCACGGCGCGGTCGGTGGTGTCTTGGATGATGTGGAGCTCGTCGCGGTACTCGCCCGACTTGACGGGAGCGGACGACTTCGCTGCCGACAGCACTCGCTCGGCGCGGGAGGTGAGGTCGGCGCGCACGCCAGCGGACTTGAGGACTTCGCCAACGCCCTTGTAGTTCATCTTGACGGAACGCACCATGTCATCCCTCCGTCTTGAATGCCTGCACGACGACGCCAGCGCCAAGCCAATCGGCGGGCTGACCTTGGACGGGGTACTCGACATCACGGACCCGGACGCGGTTCTGGGGGCCGATTGGATCGCCAGCGGGCAGGTACAGCGTCCATCCGCTCACGACGGCGTTGCGGGCATCCTGTACAGGCTCAGACGATGGGCGAGGCTCGGCGGGGGCGATCGTGGTGACGGCCCGCTCGGTTGGGGCCGACCAGTCCTCGACCGTCTCCTGCGAGTAGGGGTCGGTGATTGTGCCAGCGGTCAGCACTACGACGATCTCGCCGCGCATCAGGGCCGCGCCTGGATGCGGTATCGGTCCAGTGCTGCGCGGTCGGGGTCCATCGTGGCGTCGGTGAACGTCTCGGAGAATGGTCCGCGAGCCCATGACTTGAGGCGACGGCGACCCTCGATGCCATCCGCAGCGATGGACGAGACCGCCTGCGCGATGTCTGCGGGAGTCTCGGCGTAGCCGTGCGTGAAGGTGACCTCATAGTCGCCAGCACCGAACGCATACCCGGTGACGACGCCGTTCGACTTCCACTTTACGTGCGTCAGGTCGAGCGTCACGTCGTCGCGGACGATCGACGTCACATCGGTCAGCCGAAGGGTTGGGAGCAGGAGTGTTGCCCCCAACCCTTCGACCGTGACCGTCTCGGTGACCTCGGGGGCGATATGCCACCCGCAGTAAGACCGAACCTCCTGGCTCGCCGCGGCGATGAGTGCGACCGGGTCGCCACTCTGGATCTCGTCGTGCTCGGCGGGCGTCAGCAGAGGCTCGGCCATTGGGTCACCCCTTCTTGTCAGACGCGGTGCGCGCCTTGTTCTTCGGAGCCGGGGCCGCCTTCTCCTCGGTCGCACCCTTCGGCGCGTCCTCGGGTCGGTAGCGAACCCCGTCGACCACGACCATCCTCACGGCGTCAGCCATGTCGATCAGAGCGCGGTCAGGTCAGCGACGACGACCTCACGCGGGGCGTAGAAGAGCTGGAGCCCGCGAAGCTCGGCGCGGACGTACACCATGTTGCGCTGGGCGTAGTCCTTGTGCTGGTTGAAGGCCACGACCGAGAGCGGCTCGCGCTCGAGGAAGTGGACCGACTTGAAGTTGCCCACGAGGGCAGTGCCGGCCGCGACGCGGGTCGACGCGACGAGCGGAACGCCGAACGGGGTCGGAGTCACGCCCTGAGCGAGGGGGTTGCCCAGCGCCCACTGGTCGCCGTTCTTCATCAGGCGCAGGTTCCACACGTCGGCCGGGTTCATCACGATGGCCTGCGGGTCAGCCTGGACGGCCTCGACCTTGCCGAGCGCCCGAGCGATCGTCGTGATGACGTCGGTGTCGAACGCCTGCGACTGAACGCCGGTCGTGGTGAGGATGCCCTGCGGCTGGGTGCCGGCGCCCGTGCCGTTCAGCAGCTTGTCGACGACCACGTTGCGCACGTGGTAACGGATGCGCTGCTCCATGTAGGCAGCCAGCGCGCCGTCGTCGGCGAGCGTCTGGTTGGTGATGTCGAAACCGTCAGCGTAGGTGAACGCCTTGGCCTCGGACAGGTCGGTCGTCACGTCGGACAGCGGCTTGAGGTCACCCTCGGCCACGATCGCGGCATTGTCCGTCTCGGAGACGATCTGCGCGTACTCGATGTACGAGGCGTCGGTCGACCCGGTAGTGATGAGGTCGAGGAACGACAGGCCCTCGTCGAGGATCTCCGAGCGGTAACCGGGCTGGCGGACGGCGCCGTTCTGGCCGGTCTGGGTGGTGAGGGTGGCCTTGGTGCCGATGCCCAGGTCGGCCGCGTGGCCGAGCTCCTTGACCTCGATGCGAAGCGGGGTGCCCGAGCCGACGCCGGACGGGTGCGCCTTGCGGAACTGCTGCATGGCGGGGGACTTCACGAATGCGTCGCCGACGCCGCCCATCGGGTCGAACTGAGCGGCGGGCTCCTCGTCGACCGTCTTGACGGACGCGAGGCGGCCGATCAGGGCGGAGGACTTCTGGGCCTTCTCGATCTTCTCGTCGAGCTCCGCGATCTCAGCCGTCTTGGCCTCGATCTCGGTCTGCTCGACGTCGGTCAGGTCGCGGTCCTCGGCCTTCGCCAGAGCCACGATGTCCTGTGCCGCCTTCAGGGCGGCGGCACGCTGCGTCTTGAGGTTCACGGTGAACCCCTTTCTCACTCGTTGTCGAGTGCGAGTAGTGACAGGTGTGTCGCCCAGGTGTTGACGGACGGGCCGGACTTGGGCTCCTCGTCGGACACGGTCGACTTGGCCTCAATGGGCTCCTCGTCGATGGCGTCGGACTTGGCCTCGGTCGTGCCGCTGGCCTTCTCCTGGTCGTCGTCCTGGCCGATGGCGGCGAGGACGTTCCCGATGGCTTCGTGCGCTTTGCGCAGTTCGCCTTCGTTCTTGGCCGAGATGGCTCGGCCGGCCTTGGTGCCGGAGAGCAGCGCGTCGGCAGCGCTCTTCACGGCGAGAACTTCGGTCTCCTGATTGGCGCCGATCGTCACGACCGACACCTCATAGAGCTTGAGCTTGCGGAGCTCGTAGTAGGACTCCTTGGCGCCGTCGGACTTCTCGCGCTGGGCGTCGCCGCCCTCGAGCACGTCATAGGCGAAGGACATCTGGTTGACCCGGCGACCCTTGAGCATCCGATAGGTCTGCATCGCCTTCGGGTTCTCGAGGTCGAGCTGCGCTGTGACGAGCAGGCCCTTGTCGTCCTCGACCGCGCTCATTACGTGGCCGATGTTGTAGTCGGGGTCACTCATGTTGTGGCCGAAGAGAAGGGGGATCGGGTTGCCCGAGTCCTCCCACGCCTTGAGGTCATCGGCGAATGCGCCGGGGGTCACGACGTCGCCGTAAGAGTCGACGTTGCCGAACACGCTGGCGTAGGCCGAGAACTGGCCCTCGCCGAGCCCATCATCGGGACCGGCCTTCACCCGAACGGGCATGTCCTTGAGCAGCATGGAAGCCCTCCTCGGGCATAGGGGGTGCGCGGAAGGGTTATGAAATTGAGGTGACGATCGAGCACTGGCAGCCGGCAACCTCGTCGGCGTCGCCATAGTCGCCAGGGAACTGCATTCCATTGGAGAAGGGCTCGTCGATCGAGACCGTCTCGCCGCTCATGGATGAGTGCGACGATCGCGGGCTCTTGCTGTTGACGACCCACGTCTTGGTCGGGGTGACACCTTCGCGCTGGGCGATCTGATGGCCAGCCTCGCGGATGGCAAAGCCGGCAACAGCCGTGGCGACGAGGGAGCCAACACCGGACGCACGGGAATCGGTCGCAGTCTGGAATACCTGCGCCGGGTCGGAGTCGGGGTCCGCGATGGCCGCTTCGACCTGCGCCTTGGTGGTCTCATTGATGGCCTTGGCTCGGCGGTCAGCGACCGCGCGCAGGAACTCGAGCGTCTGGTCCGCGTCGTAGGCGTCCGAGTAGCCCAGCCGCTCGGCCTCGGACTTGCCGAGCAGGTCGGCGAGGGTGTGCGTCACGCGGAACAGATCGTCGGAGAGTTCGCCGTCCCATCGCTTCTCGTCCCACCAGTCGCGGTCGGCGCCGATGGCCGAGAGGACCGACTTGCCTTGACGCGCGAAGAATGCGGCCAGGACTTCGGCGACCTTGTCCCGCTGGGCGTCCGTGGCGGCCTTCTGGTGGGCTCCCGCGTCCTTGGTGGACGGGAGTGCCGCCGTCTTGGGCGCGACGTTCTGAGAGCCCGAATCGGTCGGGGATGCCTGCCCTCCCACGAGAACATTGAGGGGGGTCACAAGCTCGTCGCCGCCAGGAATGGGGGGCATGTTCATGCGGGCGCGAGTCTCGTTGCGAGTCACATAGGGCGCACCCGTCGCAGTCGACATAATCTGCGCCTGCTCCTCGAAAGAGCCGCGCAACTTGGACTCGATGTTGGCCTCGACGTAGATCGAGCGGCCGTTGGCGAGGTCGGGGACGAGCTGGGCATTGATCGCCTGCTCGATCGGTTGAATGTACGGCCCGAGGGAGTCGCGGTAGAGCATCTGTCGGTACTCGCGCACGTTGGAGTAATTGCCCTGCCGGGCGCCTACCAGCTCGGGGGCGATGTGCCAAGCTGCGGCACACTCAATCGCCGTCAGCGCCCGCCCGTCGAGGTCGAGAGCATCCTTGGACGTCATCGCCTCGCGGTTCGCAAACTCCATGCCATCCTCGAGCACGGGAACGCCCCCAGCGGACGAGCCGCCGCGCTGATATGCCGACATGCCCGTCTTGAAGCGGTCGAGAGCCTCCGGGGTCCACTGGGCTTCCTTGGGGCGCTTGATGTACTCCGCGCCCCGAACGCCGTTCGCCCACACCTCGCGGCGGAACGCAACAGCCTCCGCGGACTCGTCAAGGATGTCGCGCAGGGTCTCGATCGGAGAGAGGCCGGCGCGACGGGGCGCGTAGCCGTGGTCGAAAATCGCCTCGTCGAGATCGATCTTGATCCAGGCGTCGTCACCCGTCAGTCGTCCATCGTCGCCGGCCCAGTAGCGCAGGCCGGTCACACGACGGAGCGCGTCGGTCTCGATACGAAGGCGCCACGACGGAACCTGCACGAGCTCGAGCGACCCGGACGAGTAGTCCTTGAGGATGCACCAGCGGTCATAGAGCAAGCCATCCGAGATCACAGAGTGCCAGAAGCGGAAGGGGCCGACCCCGCGACGAGGAGCGCCGAGCACCTGCGCCAGCGGCTCGCCACTCAGGCGGCGGCGGTCAGTATCCGACACTCGCTCGTAGGCGTGCATCGGGATCGCGGCATTGCGAGCGATGAAGTCGACGACCTTGCGGACGTTCGGCTGTGTGCGCCAAAAGTGCTCGACCTGCGACCGTTCGCCATTCCGCCAGAACTCCAGCGGCGTGCCGGGGTCCATGACGGGAATCCCCGCGGTCGAAACGTAGGGCTCAAAGGGCTCGGGGAGCACGCGCTGAGCAGGGTCAACGCTGCTGATACCTCGAAAGCGGTCCCAGAATCCCATCGCCCCCCCTTCCTCAGATCACTATTAGGTCGTGGTCGGCGTAGGCACTTGTGAACTTCGGCTCGACAGTGCGGGTCAGGAGCCAGACGGCGCCAGTCGCGGCTTGCAGTGGTGCCACGTCCATCGGAGACCGCTTTCGGTCCCACATGAATGCGCCACCTTCGGTCAACTTCGGCACGGCGGTAGCTGCGGCGAGGTCGAGCGAGGGCCAGGGGTTATGTGACAGAGAGGACTCGCGAACGAGGTCGTAGAACTTGCCCGTCGCTCCGGTCAGGTCGCTGCCCTGTAGGTCAACCACGACGATCTCGTTGCCGAGCTTCGCCTTCAGGTCTGCCATGAGGGACGAAACGGGGGCGCCGCGGGTTTGGCCGGTCAACGAATCGATGAGTCCGACACGCTCTCGCAGCCAACCCTCGACCCACTCAGACCCGGCGCGCTCTGCGACGATCTCGACCTGCGGCGTTCCGTCAGCCAGTCGGCCGGCGAATGCGATGTAGGTCTTGATGCGGTCTTGGCTCATGTCCACGCAGGCCATGACGTTGCCGACGATCTGCGGGGGGTCGTCGGCGTCGAAGCGGCCAGAGTCCCAGGAGCCGGGTGGGAATGGACCCTCGAGTGTGCCGTCCGACCACTGACACAGGCACTCGGTGCGAAAGACCCACTCGGGGTCCGTCGCCTCAGCGCTGGCAAGCGTGCGCTCGGTAACAAAGCCGTGGCCGAGCGCGGGATTCGCCATCGCCCACGCCTCGCGGTCCTTCGTGTGTGCACCGGGCTTGGCCGACCACTCGAAGATCCCCAGGGTGGACTCGTCGGTGTCATCCTCGAAGTCCTCGTCGTCAACCACGACGGGCGCCTCTTCGCCGACAATGCCGTCCGGGTCGCCGATCGCAGCGTGTGCCTTCTGTCGCAGGTAGCGCAGCACGAGGCTGGTTGCGTCGCCAGCGTTGGAAAGCGCCCACACCTGAGCGTCGGGACGAGCGATCGTGGTCTTGGTGATCGCGCCCCAAGCGTCGAACGACTGATGCTCGCGCAACTCGTCGAGCAGGATCAACTCGCCCGACAGCCCACGACCAGCACGGCGGTTCGCGGCCTTGACCTTGTACCGCTCGCCACTCGACAGTTCGAGCGCCTTCTTGCCGTTGACCTTGACGACGCGCTCCTTGAGCGCGTCGAGGTCGGGCGTCTCCTCCACGAGGTCGACAGCTTCCTGCCAGATCTCTTCGGCGACGTCGAGATCCTGCGCGGTGCCGATGACCAGTTCGCGGCCGAGGACGTACATGAAGAACAGGCTGAGAATCACAGATAGCATCGACTTGCCCTGCTGCCTGGCGACCAGCACGACGATGGTCCGAAATCGGAAGCCGCCGTCAGGGTGGAGCTCGAGCGCGTGGACGAGCAGCCACTTCTGCCACGGGTACAGCGTGACCTGGCAGACGTCCTCCGCGAACTCGATCGCAGCGAAGCCGAGCGAGGTCTTGGGGGTGAGTTTGCGAAGTGGGGGAGTGAAGATCCGCGGCGTCTCGGAACCGAGGACCGGCGCGCGCTTAACCCCCGTGGACCGACCGGAGCTTGCCGAGTTTGCTGCCACCCGACTCACCGCCCTTGTCGATCTCGAGCGCCTTGCGGCCGGCGGGGGTCAGGCCGAGTTGGTCGCAATACTTGAGGTAGGCCGAGATCGACACGTTGTCGTTCTGCGGGACCGAGGGGCGCTTGCCGTCTTGGCTGGCCGCGTCGTCGATGGCCCACTCGACGATCTGATCCCAGGCGTCAATCTTCCGAGCGAGCGCGCGCATGGCCTCGACCGCGCCCATGTCAGACGGGACAAGGTGAGTCGCAGCGGTGATCGCATCCTCGGTGGCCTTGACAAGATCCGTCATGGGGTGCCGCCTTTCGCGCGCGACCCCCGGTCAAGAGGCCGGGGAGGGATGGACCGCTATCGGCGAAGTGGTCCGCGCGTCAGGGTCGTAGTGATCCGAACGCCCCTACCACTGCCGCGAGGTGAGGCCGACGTTCGATTGACCCGAGTCGGCGCCGGCAGACTTGCCGCACTTGGCATGCTCGGGTTGAAGGTTGCTCGGGTCGTCACGATGTTCGGGGTGATCGATCCATGCCTTGATGTGGCCTGCGATGAACGCTTGAGGATCGGTGGCCGGCAGTGTGTAGTCGATGCGCTGCCCACACCTGGCGCACGGTTGCTTGCGTTGAGCCTTGAGGTTGTCCGCGTTGGCCCGCTCGCGTCTGGTCCGACCGTTGCGGTTGGTCATGGCTCGAGGTAGTCGGCCGCAGCTCGGAGCAGCGCGGGGTTGTCGCGGAACTTGCCGAGCGCGAAGTTGCAGGCCGCGCACAGTAGGCCGCGCACCTTGCCCGTCTCGTGGTCGTGGTCGACACACAGCGCCTTGGGCTTGCCCTTGTAGGTCATGCCCTCGGGCTCGTGGCAGATGGCACACACACCACCCTGCTCGTCGTGCATAGCGAGGTAGTCGTCGTGGCTGAGGCCGTACAGCCTGTCGATGTGGCCTGCTCTGCGTCGTGCCATGTCCACGTTGTGCGTCTTGCCAGCAGTGATGCGGCACGCCTTGCATCGCGGGTCCAGGCCATCGGTAGTGCTGCGACTGCGGTGGTACTCGGACGCCGGCTTAGTCGTCTTGCAGGTTGAGCATGGCTTCATGCCTCGCCTCACAATCCTTCACGAGCGACGGCACGACCTGGCCTCGCTGGCAGACCGAGCAACGCCAAGGATCAGTGCTCGCTCGTGTCACAGAGATCGCAGCACCCCATCACACTAGCCAGGCAGTAGCTCCTCGTCCGCCCACACGTCCGGCAGTACGCACACCTGTCGCACGCAGCCGTCTCACAGGCACGCGCTTGGCAGGCGTAGGACACGAACGTCATGCGGCACCGTGCCCATTGCAAGCCGAGCAGCAAGGCCGTGAGTCCACGTACCGGCTGGCATTGCACGCGAGCACCGACAGCCCACACGTGCACCCATCGGGTAGCGCGCGCTCGTGGTCGGCGTTGTCCATGCGGGCGAGATAGTCGGCAAGGCGGTCGGTGTCGGTCATCGCTCGCCCCGTGCCGCCAGGTTCTCGAGGTGGACCAGCTTGATCTCGCAGGGCGTGATGTGCCAGACGGCTTCGGCTCCGACGTTGCCACAGGTGCAGACGAGGCGGCCGATCATGCAGTTGGGGTGGACTCTCATCGCGCACTCCTCGTCACAGCAGCCCGCGAGTGGTGAGCGCCACGCACATTGCCGCCGCAGTCATCACAGCGGTAAAGCCGATAGACGATCTGCACGGCCAGCGTGGTCCCGTTCGGCGTGAGGTTGTCGCCCCAGCACTGAGGACACGTCGGCCTGTCGTCGATCTTGCCGACGACGTTGTGCGGGTGACCGGGAATCCATCCGCGAAGTCGGTCCACGAACTGCTCCGAGGCGTGGATATCTCCCACGTTGTACGCCTTGAGCCTGCGCTGGTCGGGCTTGCTGCCAGCACATGCGGCGCGTGCCATCTCGACGTTGTACTTGTCGGTCTTGGTCGCGATCCCGAGGCGGTCGGTCAGTGAGGCCAGGGTGTTGGACTCGAAGCCGAACGTCTTGCGGGCTTCCTTGAGCGTGTCAAGGGTCTTGAATGGCGACGGCGGGTTGAGTCCCAGTGTCAGCCACTCGGCGTTCAGGTTCTTGGTGTCGAAGCCGGCGACGTTGTGGCCGTAGAGCACATCGGCCTTGTCGTAGGCGTCCCACGTTCGACGCAGCATCTCCTCGCGTCCGTCGCCCCACTCGGAGGCGAACTCGACGCGTTTGCTGCCGTAGAACTTCCAGGCGACGCAGATGGTGCGGGGCCACTCGATGACCGACTCGGGGGGCAGTCGGTAGCCGAGGAGGTGCTTCCAGCCGGACAGGTCCCAGAAGTCGCCCTCGATGGTGAGCCCGCGGTGCTGGTGGCGTGCGCGACCGGGGAGGCGCTCGATGTCCAGCGTGAGGACGTTGCGGGTGGAGACGTTGAGCTTCACGCGGTCAGCAACCGCAGCGATACTCATTCGGCAGCCTCGCAGACCGTGATCCACTGGCCCGGAGCGATGTAGATGACGTCCTTGGGGGCGAAGAGTGACCCGTTCCAGAACTTGAGGGCGCCGCAATCGAGAACCGTCAGCGACTCGGCGCCAACGTCCTCGAAGTTGTCGCGCGAACGCTCGACCAGCCACCTCATCGGAGGTGTTCCTTCGCCGAGCACCCACCGCGCGCATGACGCGACAGGGCTTGCCACTCGACGGTCGGCGTGTCCTCGTCGTCGCGCATGGCGTCGGCGAGGGTCTTGAACTTCACCGACCTGTCACCGAGGAGTCCGCGCAGGGTGGCCGCGTCCTCGTCGCTCATCTGCGCGAGGGCGTGGCATGTTCCGCAGGTCTGGTGTGGCAGGCCGCTGGTGAGGGTGGCTGCGATGTTGTCGAGGGCCATCAGTCGGCCTCGATCTCGGACGTCATGGTGAGCCATCCGCCCGGAGCGATGACGTAGACCTCGTCGTTCTCCTGAGTGAAGATTAGCGCGCCACAGGGGTCGAGATCGCAGGACTCGGCGCCCACATCCTCGAAGTTGTCACGAGTGCGCTCGACGAAATAGCGGACAGACATGCGCGTTCTCCGTTCGGCGGGACACGCGCTAGGCGGGTGTCGCGGCGGGTGGGGTGGTCCCGAGAGGTGGTGCGTTCTTCGCTCGTACTCGCGGCCACTGTTGTCGTCTCGCCGAAGCGGACATGCGTGTGTTTGTGTGCCGGGTGTGAGCGGAAGTCAGTTCTCGCCGCGGACTATCGACGCGGGAGTGGGCAGGTACTCGCCGCAGATCGGGCAGGCGAGGTTCCAGCAGAGTTCGCCGCAGTGGCGACCGGGCTGGGGAATCCAGTCGGCCAGGGGCGGCGCGTTGTCGTAGGTCGTCATGCGCGCATCTGCCATTCGCACAGCAGCACGTTCATGCGCCGATGCAAGTCAGCACGCCGATCGACGAAGTGGATCGGCAGGCGCTTGGCGATGTCGTTCAGGTGGCAGATCGCGGTCTCGAGCTCGAAGCGGGTCGTGTCGTCGGTTACGACGAACAGGCCCTCACTCGCCGTCGCCGTCATCTTCGACTCGCTGGCGGAGCTGGAGGAACGTCTCGATCGCCACACGCGCGCACTGGTCGAGGAGCGAGTCGGCAACCAGGCCGGACAGCGCTCGGTCTTCCTCGTCGGCCGCGAAATCATCTGTGTCGAGGCAGGCAACAACGCCGCCCGATTCGGTGATCTGCACAGTGGCGATCATGGCGCCTCCGAACGTGCGGAAGGCCCGGCAGTTGCGGACAACGCCGGGAAGCAAGAGTGGGCCGGACAGACAAACGCCCCGGCAGTCATCGACTGGCGAGGCGTTTTTGGGGACGGTTGTAGTCCGCATTTGTCATGGTCCCCGACGTGGGACAGTTTGTCAACAACGTCCCACGCCGGGCGTGTCTATGTCTAGACCCGTCTCATTCGTCGCAGCCACACTGTCCGTTCGCGGCCGGGACCATCCAGCAGCGCGAGCAGGGGTTGGCCAACACGGTCGGAGTCGGGCAGGTCGCGTGTGCAATCTCGTCCTCGACGTAGGTTGCGTCGTCGCCCGGCCGGATGCGCTCATCGCAAACGCCGCAGCGACCGGCGTAGCGCGCTTCGAAGGTTCTCATGCCGCGCCCCCGAATAGGGTGTCCTGAGAAAGCCGCTTGGCGGCGATCTCGCAGTAGCGCTCGTCAGCCTCAATGCCGACCGCGCGACGGCCGAAGGATCTGGCCGCGTCGAGCGTCGAGCCACTGCCCGCGAATGGATCGAGGACGATGCCGCCAGGAGGGCAGGCGTACTCAATGAGTGGCGCCAGCACTGCGAGGGGCTTCTGTGTGGGATGGAGCACCGTACGGGGATCGCCGGCAGTGCCTTCGAGGATGCTGGGCGTCAATCGCGTGCCGTCATCCGAGTACTCGATCGTGGAAGCCATTGGCCGCAGCTCGCCCGGCGATCCCTTAATGGCCTTCGCGGGCACGTGCGCGCGCTTCCCGTAGTAGGGAACTCGCTGGGCTTGGTGGTAAACCTCGCCCCATGGGCCGCGATACCAATGCAGGGCGTGCTCGTGGATACGCGCGAAACGGTCCGTGGCGGTACTCCTGGCGCGCGGCTTGCGCCACACAACGTCTTGCGACAGGCGCCACCCGGCAAAGTCCCCGGACCGCTCGAGGAACATGCGCATCGAGCCGAAGCACCACATCGAGGTCGCATCCGGCAACGCCAATGTCGTCGCCTCCACCCAACCCACAGGCCAAACGTCCCACGAAATGCTGGTCTCGCCGTAGGGCGGGTCCGTGACGCACACATCCGCGCGCACTCCTCCGAGCACGTCGCGGCAGTCGCCGTGATGCAGCGTCACGAGGTCGTCTTGGTAGTAGATGCTCACGCGCTCGCCTCTCGCGACGGGATCATGCCCTTGTCCTCGCCCACCCGCTCGACGTCCTCCACGCAGTACACGACGCGCCCCGAGTCCCGCTTGCGACCGATCAGCGCACGCCTGGCCCACTCGCGGATCGTGCCAGCCTTGATGCCCGTGCGCTCCTGCATCTCGCGGTCGGTCAGGTGCGTGGCCGATCGTCGGTGGAGATCCATCACGGCGAATCGGTACTGCGCCTCCGTGGACCTCTCGCGGCACCGGGGGCACTTCCACCCGTCCGAAGCCTCGTCGTCGCCCCAGACCCGCTCCAGTGTCGCCCCACAGCCCATGCAGGGCGCTCCCACGTCACGCTGCTCGCCGTCGTGCAGCACGCGCTCGAGCTGAGACCGGCACTCGCGCAGGTCCCGAGCGAAGTCCTCGAACGGCGCGTGCTCGTAGCCAGCCATGTAGGTCATCTGCCGGTCGAGATAGTCCGTGGCCGTCGCGATCGTCAGGCGCTCGGTGGGCTCCTCGTGCTCCAGCGCATCCCGCCAGGTCATGTCCCACGTCCCGAGCACGAACAGCGGGTGCTGCTCGCCGTCAGCCACGTCGAGGTAGTCGGCCGGCACTCGACCCGCAGCGATGGACGCTTCGAGATGTCCGCGCGCCTCGGGGTCGGCAGCGGGTCCGAGCAGCACCATCGCCTCGCCGTTGATGCCGCGGTGCTCGACCTCCTCGGGCAGCGAGTCGCACAGGGTGGCGATCGAGCGCAGGTCGTCGCGGGTGCTGGCGACACACTCGGCGCAGGCTCCGTCCGCGTGGGTCATGCCGCAGACGACGCAGTGACCGTCCTCGCAGGGCTGGCATCCCGAGCATGTGTCGTAGGCGCACTCGTCGGTGTGGCGGCCGACGAGCACCCTTGGTCGACCACTCCCGGCGTACTTGCAGTGCATGTTGGCAGTCATGCGTCTCCTCGAGTCTCGTCACGCCAGGGCTGTCCGTGGCGGTGGGTGGGGCAGGTGCGGTCGGGGGTCATGGCGGCCCATGCGAGGCCGGCCGGGTGGTTGATGACGATGCAGCTACAGGTGGTCATGCGGTCACGTCCTGATTCCATCCGTAGAGGTCGGCGTGGGGTATCCACCGGAAGCCGTCAGCTCGCCTCATGCGCTGCGGCCAGTCACGTTCCTCGCGGTTGCCACGCCAGGGCACGAGGTCGCAGTAGCCCTCCGAGACGGCCTTCATCCCGTAGCCGAACTCGGGCCAGCCGAGCAGCGATGACGAGCCGCGGGGTCGCAGGTCGCGAGTCCCGCCCTTGCCGATCGCGTGGCCGGCGTGGGCCTCGATGAGGACCGCTGCCCCCCGGTCACGGATCGTGTCGAGCGCGGCCAGCACGGGCGCCGTGTCGTCGTCCGTCTGGAGCGCACGGGGCACGAGGCGGTAGAGCGGGCCGATCACCACTAGGTCGGGCTGTACGGCGTCGAGCACCTGGTGGATGCGCGCCAGATCCTTATCGCGGGTGATGTCCATGCGGTTGGTGCAGTCGATCACCAGCCGGTCGGACGGGTCCTCGCCGTAACGTCGGACCCACTCGATGGACGGGCGGATCTTGCGGCGGACCTGACTGCGGGTGTTCTCGCAGTCGATGATGACGGCCTTGCCTTGCGGGATGCGGATGTTCTGGTGGAACGGGTGCAGCCCCGCAGCGACCCCAATCGCGAACTGGCGCAGCAGGTGTGACTTGCCCAGCCCCTCCTCGCCCGTGAGCATGAGCCGGTCGCGTCGCTCGAGCAGGCCGGGAATCAGCCAGTCGGGCTCGTCGTCCTGCTCGGCCAGCAGCTCGGTTGCTGTCACGGCCGTCATGTCGTCGCCGGTCGCAGCGTCACCGTCGCGGATGGCGATGAACTTCGATGCGACGTTGGCGGCGAGCGTGCCGGGGTTGCCGGGCGCGAACGCCTGCTGTGCTGCCTGACGTGCGGCCATGTCGATCTTGCGGCGCACGGACCAGCCTCGGACGATCTGCGCATACTCGGCCACGTTGTCGGGGAGTGCCATGATCGTGATGAGGTCCGGCAGCCGATGTGCGGCCGGCGAGACTCCCAGCGTGGCGTTCAGCGTCAGCATGTCGATGGCCTTGTCGTGGCGGTCAAGGCTGGTCATCGCATCCCAGATCGCCTCGTGCCTCGGGTCGTCGAAGTCGGCGCCGAAGATGTGACGGCGAGCCTCGGTGCGGGCCGTCTTGGATTCGATGCAGGCGGCGAGGAGAGCGGCCTCGGCGTCGCGGTCGGATCGGATGTCACTCATGACTGCCCCCACGGGGAGCGAGGCGGGAGCGGCGGCAGGACCGTGCGGCCCTGGTCGTCGGTGCGGAGCTGGCGGACGTTGGTCGGAGCCTCGTCAGTCCAGTGCTCGCCGTGAAGCCAGGTGGCGGGGTCCTTGGTGAACTCCGGGTGCTTGCCGGCCGCCTGCTGGGCGTTGACGTAGTTCGTGGCCGCACGGATCAGCACCGAAGCGGTGATGTCGGGCTTCTTGACCGCGAGGCGCCACTTCTGCTCAGCCTTCTTGCGGCCGACCTTCTTGGCGTAGATGTCCCAGAACTCTTCGAAGCCGTCGAGGCCAAGGTCGCTCTCTGCATCGGCGTCAGCCGATGGACTAGAGACTGTTCCCCTGTTCCCCTGTTCCCCTGTTACAGGCGCGCACATTTCGAGAGGGCTCGCGACGGTCTCGCGAGGGCTCCTGTAAGTGTCGCGATTGACGTCCTCCGAATACTCCAATGTGCCGTCTGGCCTGCGATAACGACCTCGGGCGGGCTTGTCGATGCGCTGGAGCTTGTTCCACTTGTCGATGTAGAGCAGATCCTCGCCGTCCCACTCGTATCGGGCGATCAGACCGCCGTCAGCGAGCGCGGTAATGGCTTCGGATAGCCTCGCGAGGGTGTCGCGAGGGCTCGCGACAAGGTCGCGAGGGAACACGTCAGAGGCGATCAGGGCCAG
The DNA here is from genome assembly GCF_003047265.1 of Nocardioides terrigena. Classification (GTDB taxonomy): domain Bacteria; phylum Actinomycetota; class Actinomycetes; order Propionibacteriales; family Nocardioidaceae; genus Nocardioides; species Nocardioides terrigena. The sequence goes on from NZ_PZYY01000016.1 coordinate 34,033, forward strand.
GTCGTCCTTGCCTACGCCGTTGTCGTCGACGTAGGACTCGAGGCCCTTGAGGACGAGCCGCACATCCCACGGGAGGGCGGCGATCGTCTTGGAGGTCCAGAACTCAGGCTTGGTAGCTCGAATGCGCATCAGGCAGCCACCTCCTGAAACGACAGCCACTTGGTCGTCCAGATGTGGCCGGCGTCGTCGAGGTAGTGCGCGGAGGCAACTCCCCACCCATTGTCGTGGAGGTTGCCGCTCCCTGGTCGCCCACAGATCGGGCAGGTTGCTTCCGGCGCCACGTTGGGCGCGTCTAGACTGTTCACGAGTCGGTCGTGTCCTTTCGGTCGGCAAGGCCCCTGGGCAATGGAGGTGCAACTCCGCTCGGGGGCCGACTTGTGTGTCGTGTCCGGGTTCCTATGGTTACCCCCCTCTCCGACATCGGAAAGGTTTTCCACATTCACGCTCGGAGCGTGGGGCGTCACGCAGCACCTCGCGTCCGCTGCTTGTATTCGCGCGAGCGGATGAGGTCGCGCTCGTAGCGGCACTCGGAGCACAGCTCGCACCGCGGCTTCAACTCGGCGCCACAGAGGCAGACGCGACGGAACTCGCGCGTGGGGTGCGGGTCGGTCTTGCGGCCACTCTTGCTGCGACAGTGCTCGGCCATCGTCGCAAGGCAGTAGGGGCACGCGATGACGTCCAACTCGGAGCGGATGGCGTGAACCTCGGCATCCTCGCTGACGATCGGCTCGGCGAAGTCCTCGGCCGGCTCCCACACCTTGACGCCGCGAGAGACGACCCAGCGGCCATCCTTGAGCACGTCAGGCGACTCGTACTGCGCGCGGTACTCAGAACGGGGGGTTGGTCGCATCGGGGGCACCTCCCCACGGGTCGTTCTGAGCGGCGGCGGGAGCCTGGCCCCACTGCTGCTGCGGAGCCTGCTGTCGCTCGACGCGCGGGGCGCTGGGGATCTTCGCGACGGTCGGGAACTTGACCTCGAGCGAGTAGCCCTTGGACCCGTCGCTCTTCTCGTACTCGCGCTGGAAGATGCGGCCGGACACGAGCACGCGGTCGCCCTTGGCGAAGTGCTCGACGGACGTCTCGGCCTCGGCCTCCCAGAGGGTGACGTTGATGAAGATCTGCTCGGTGGTCTGCCAGTTGCCGGCGTCGTCCTTCTTGGAGTCGGACGCGGCGACTCGCATGTTCGCGACAGCCTTGCCGGCGCCCGTGAACTTGAGCTCGGGATCGCTCACGAGTCGGCCATCGATGGTGATCTGCGGAAGCATTAGTTCTCCTGTGTGTTGTTGGTGCGCTTGGCTGCCCTACTTGCGGCCATGCGCTCGCGGGCTCGGTCGGTGTCGTTCATGTCGCGCGCGCCAGCGAACGGCTCGAGGCGGTAGGCGCGGCGGGTGGCGATCTGGCGGGCGGTCCACTGGCGGATCTCGTCGGGGTGGTTCACCACGGGATCTCCTGCGATGTGATGACCAGGCGCACGGTGTAGTGGTCCGGCACCTTGGACTTCGGGTCGCGCAGGAACGTCGGGCCGATGACGTGCGTGCTGTCGTCGTCCGGCCACACGCCCGCGTCCGTCATGCCATCGATCAACGCCTTGACGGTCGGGGTGGCGTTGGACGGGTCGGCGGTCCCGTTCTTCGTGTAGCCGATGAACGCGGCCACGTGGGTGACGTCGAACGGGCCGACGTTGTGGAGTTCGGCGGCCTGCTTGCCGACCTCCCGCAGCCAGGCCGTGCGCTTGGCCTTGGGCGCCCAATGAAGTCGCTGGTTCGCGGACAGCCAGTAGGCGGCGGGGATGGGGTAGATGAGCTCGGTGCTCACAAGTCACCCCGCAGCCCGAGCATCGACCGGAATCGTTCGCGCTCCTCGGCATCCCGCGCCGCCCGGAAGGTTGCTGCGAGCGCGAGGGCTTGGGCTTCGGGCGAGGGTGGGATGACGGGTCCGAGGGTGTCGGTGAGGTCGCGGAGTGAGGGGCTCATCGGTCGGCCTCCGGGTGCTCGTCGCGCATGTGCTCGTACCGCTCCAGCTCGCGCGATCCGTCTTGGCAGGTGGCGTAGATGTTGTGCCAGTGGCAGTGGGGGCAGTCGCTCCTCATGCGGCCACCTCAATCCCAGCCGGCCGGTTCGCCTGGAACACTGCCCGCGCGAAACCCATCGGCGTCGCGCTGCGGAAGTTGGCCCGCTCGGGTCCGGGCGGCGCCTTGTGGATCCGGTCGTCAGGAGTTCCGAGCGAGGCGTCCCGCTGCGGGGTCGGCATGACGAAGCCGCCACCAGTCCAGAGACATGTCCGCTTGGTGTAGTTGTCCGCGGGCTCCAGAGCGCTGTAGTCGGCCGGGTCGAAGATGTGATCCGCCTTGCCGAACACGCGGCGCAGAACGCTGACCGGGTTCTCGACCAGCCACGGCGCACCAGACAGGCGGCCGATGGTGCGGCACTGTTCGGCGACCGCGACAGCCTTCGCCTGGAACATCGGATCGGCCTGGCGCTTGGCTTCGAACCAACGAGCCCCAGAGACGGCCATGTCGGTGCAGGGCGGCCAGCCGGCGACGAGGGCCACAATGTCGTCACGGACGTACTCGCCGAGCACCGGCGTGGCCTCCTCGACGGTCATCGCCAACTTCATGACGGCTCCGCCAAAGTCAGTTGCCTCGTGCTGCGGGTCGACGAGGATGGCTCGATAGCCGGCCTCAACCCACGGGGCGACGAAGTTCCCGGTGAGGTCGCACAGGCTGATGACAACGGGCCGCGTCATGGTCGACCGCCAGCCTGGAGCGCCTGCACCTCGGCGGTGATCTCAGCCTTGCGCTCCTCGGTCGGCCCCGCGTCCCACTCGGCCTTGAGCTCGGCGAGGCGTGCGGCGTTCGGGTTGGGCGGGGGTGCGTCGGGGAGGGGGTCCAGAGTGAAGCGCGCCTTCTTGCCACGGGTGATCTGGAGCATCTCGGACACGGGGGCGTCGATGTGCGAGACCCGGGAGACCCTGATTCCACCGGCCTTCTTCATGGCGGGCGAGTCGACGTTGGGGTCTCCGTAGAGTTCGGCGCGACGGCCGACCCACTGGGCCGCGTCATCCCCCCATGCCTTGATGAGCATCTTGAGGACGGTGGGCGGGGGGCGCCAGAACCGCGCGTCGCTTTCGATTGCGATGTCGTACTGGGCTTCCTTCGCTCCCGGCTTGACGTCAGCGATCGTGACGATCCGGATCAGTCCTCCGAGGAAGTCCTCGTAGTTGAGTTGGTCGGTGTTCTTCTTGATCTCGACCCTCATGAGGCCAGCCCTTCTAGGTTGAGTTCGATGGATTCGTACGGGTAGGCGTAGGCGGGCAGGTCGATCACGTGCCGCCCGTCGCCGTAGTTGGGGAGGTCGATGCGCTTGCCGAGTGCCAGCCACCGTTCGCACGCCTCGGCCATGAGCTCGCGGCCCAGGTCGATCGCGTCGGGGTGGATCTCGAGCACCGACACGCGGTAGTCGCCACCGGGGGTCGGCTCCTTCTCGACGCAGATGAGGTCGAAGCGGTCGGCCTTGAGTCCGTTGGCGCGTGCGATGTCGAGGTAGTTGGCGGCACTGACGTGGTACATGAATGCGTTCATGGACCGCCCGAATGACTCGGGATCTGCGTCGCGGCAGGTCTTGACGTCGACCACGGCGCCGGGGCACACGAGGTCGAACCGTGCGCGAACCCTGGCGCCGGACGGGTGGTCGGCGTAGGCGCTCACCTCGTGGTCGGTTGCAGCGGCGAGCAGTCGGCCGGCCTCGGAGTGGTTGCGGACCGCCGCGTCGAGAGCGCGGGCCTTGGCGAGCATCTTCGGCGCGATCACCGTCAGCCCGGAGCGCTTGGCCTCGAAGACAGCGTCCTTCCACGCCTTGGTCGCGGTCGGATTGTCGGCCTTGTCGCCGTTCGCCTTGACGCCGATCACGTCAGGGTCGAGCACGGCGTAGGTGTCGAGCTTGTGCGGCTCGAGGATCACCGTGTGGACAAGGCGACCGAAGATCATCGCGTCCGCATCGGGCGACGGGGGACGCTTGCCGAGAAGCGTCTTGGCACCGGACGCAGACAGCGAGGTCGTGTCGGCGTGGTACGTGTTCTCGTCGAGGTCGCGGACGAGTTCGGGCTTGCCACTCATGCGGCACCTTCCATTTCCGCGCACTCGGCGCATCCGTCTACGAACGTGCATTCAGAGCAGAACGCGCGGTCGTGTTCGCACACGTCGGCGCTCCAGTTGAGGTCGAGCGAGGTGTTGCAGACGCAGCACCTGTCGGGGTTGCCGAACATCAGCACCTGCGCGCGGCTGGCTTCGAGCGCGACCATCCACGGGTCCGAGGGGTCGAGTCGCAGGTGAGCCGCCACGGGTGCGAGGTCATCCGCGGACGCCTCATAGCCGCCGTCGATGGCCCGCTCGATCCGCCCTGGTCGGGGTGGCGTGGGCTCGGCGTTGGGTCGGAGGGCGCTCATGCGGACTCCCCGAGGTATGCGCGAGCGACGGCGAGTTCGAGCGGGCTGATGTCGGCCGCGTCCCGAGTGCCCACCACGCGGGCCTCGTGCTCGAGCAGGTCCGCCACGGCGATGTGACGCGGGTCGTTGTAGTCGGCACCTAGCGAGGCGGGAGCGGTCCCCATGAGCCGAGCGCGAGCGGCCGCGCGCCGCAGGATCTCGGCGCTCATGCCACGTCCTCCGAGCCCCAGCCCGCCAAGCCGTCGCGCAACTTCTCGTCGATCTCGCGCCGGAAGATCTCGACAGCGAGCGCCTCGTAGATCGGCGTCGCGCTCGTGTTCTCCACCGCAACCCGCATGTGGTCGTCGGTCGGCGATGTCACGCGCGGGGGCTTGGGTGCGAGGGGCGTGACGATGGCGACGAGGGCGAGGGCTGCGACGGGTAGGAAGAGGAGGAACCAGAGGGCGTTCATCGGTGGTCCTCGTCGAGCGTGATTCCCTCGGTGCACCAGATCTTGTCGATGAGAAGGTTCATCACCAATGCCCCATCGGGATTGGGGCCGAGGTCTTTGATGTCGGTGAGCAGCGAGTCCCAAGCCTCGGCACTCACGCGCTGATCATTGAGGCTCATCGGGTGGCCCCCAGTCGTCCGTAGGCGATCGGGTTCAGTGCCCGACCAGCGACCGCCTTGCCCTCGTCATAGCCCGCCGCGTAGGCCGCAGCGATCCGACGAGCCTCCCGACGCGCCAGGTGTGCGGCGAGACGGGTTGCGGCCCACACGAGGAGGACTGCGGCGGAGATGGTGGCGAGGGTGAGGCCGAAGAGGAAGTCGGTCATCGCGCACCGCCCTTGCAGTCAGCGTGGTCCTTGTCGAAGCGCACGACGGCAGTGAGTAGCGGAGTCATCAGGTGCGCGCCACACGGGATGCACTCGATCTCGAAGCGGCTCATCGCGCACCCACCGGAATCAGCTCGGCGCGGTAGGTGATGCCGGCGAAGGTGACGAACTCGTGCGTCGCGTCGGCCTCGACGGGGAGGCTGTGGAGCCAGGCGATGCGCTCGACGTGGTCCGCGTGGGTGTCGATGGTGAGGCGCGGGTTGCGCGCTGGTCGGGTCATCGCAGCGCCACCTCGCCGTCCTGCTCCCAGACGTCGGACAACTCAACGCCGAGGCGCTGACCCCACCCGCTGCACTGAGCGCAGAGGCCGGGGAAGTCGTTGAACTCGTCGGCCTTCTCTTGCGCCTCGTCGGCAGTGTCGGCCTCGAGCGTCACAGCCACCGATGCGGCGGTTGTGTAGTAAGCGATGAACTCAGGCATGTCGTACCCTTCTAGTTGAGTTACTTACGGAGCCCGGTCTGCTAGTCGGCGGCCGGGTTTCGTGCTGTCTGGGTGGAGCGACGCCGGACGAGGTGGGGGACTCGCTCGCCCGGCGTCGGGTCAGGAGGCGCGCTTCTTGCGGCCGGTTGTGATGGACTCGACGACGGGGACCGGGGCGGCCTGGGTGTCGGAGTGGCGCAGCTTCTCGACCTGCTCAGAGGTGAACATGATCTTGTTGCCGCGGCGGATGTGCTCGACGAAGGGGGCGTCCGCGTTCTCCGGGTCCGCGCCAGCCTTGATGCGGTCGCGAATCCAGCGGGTCGACACCTTGAGGGCTTCGGCGGTCTCGGCCAGCGTGTAGTCGGTCTCGGGTGTGGTCATGCCGCCGCCTCCTCGTGCCCGCAGTCGGGGATGACGTAGGAGACGGCGTCGAGCGAGACTCCGAGTTCTCGGGCCACGCGGGCCAGGAACTCGACGGTCGGGACCTTGTGGCCCAGCTCGACGTTGGACATGTAGCCCTGGGTCACGTCGACCCTTGGGGCAAAGGCGGAGATCGAGACTCCGCTCATCTCTCGCATGGCCCTGATTGCGGCCCCGTGTGCTAGTCGCTTGCTCATAACGGCAACAGTAGGCATGGTCAGGCATAGAGTCAAGCGCAACGCGGAAATACACTGAAACCGCAGGTCAGACGGGGGAAGGGTGGGTGAACTACAAACGTGTATAACCTGCAAGTGAGCGCAAGCCGCGTTTCTCCACCCGGTTCGACATTTCCGCCACGGATCGGCCAGAGTTCTCCACATGAACAAGGACGAGCACGGCAGGCGCCTGAAGGCGGCGATGGCCTCCAAGCGCCTCAGCCGCGAGGACGTGGCCCTGGCTGCCGGCGTGAAGTCGCGGACGGTGACGAACTGGACGTCCGGCGCGACCATGCCGAGCGACCGGGAGCGTTCAGCCCTGCGCGTTCTGCTGGGGGACTACGACACCCCTGGCGATCCCGTCATCGTCGCGCTCGGTCAGTCCGAGCTCGTCGAGTGGCGTCAAGACACGGTGAAGGGCTTCTACCGCCGTCACCTGGCCGAGCAGCGTGAAGAGAAGGGGGAGACGGCATGAGCGACGAGACGCCGCCCCCATGCCAAGCCCCCGTGTCGGCGCTGCCAAGCCGATGATGCGGGGGCGTTAAGCCCCAGAACGACAACGAGAGCCGCCTACCCGTTGGGGTAGGCGGCTCTAGGTTTATAACGGTTCGGCGTGACCCCCGGACGGGTCTGCTCGTTGTCGGTTGTCTGGTCTACCTTGACGCAGTGCCGGGGGGTACTACTCAAAACGGGGGATATGGGACAATGGATGACGGAACGATCAGCACATGTAGGGCAGTCGCGGGAGTGCTGTGGACGATCGTCATCAGCCTGATGGTGGCAGCGTGGATCGTGCTGCTCTGGGGGCCGCACCCAATCGCGGGCATGTTGGCCGCTACGGGGTGCGCGATGTCAGCGGTCGCGGCGGTGGCACAGATCAAGTGCTACTCAACTAGCGTCTGTCGCCTCATCCGCGTCACGAACGGGCTCCAGAGTCCGGACGCCGAGGTGCGGGAGTTCGGTCCGCGCCGCTAGGACGCGCGTCATCGCAGCGGACGCACTCTTGCCGAGAGCGACGCCGACCGCGGGCATCAGCTTGGCGTACACGCGGCGAGTCGTTTCCAGACTCTCGTGGCCGAGCTGGTCTTGGATCGCCTCTAGCCCGATGCCGTCGCTGATGAGGAACGAGGCGTGCGTGTGCCGCAGGTCGTGGGGGCTCGGGCCATCCCACGGCTTGCGGGTGGTGGCGAGTCCGGCCTTGAGGCACGCGGTCTGCCAGACGCGGGTGTAGAAGTTGGAGTGCCGGACGACCTTGCCGCTGGGCGTGGTGAACACGTAGTCGGTCGGCTTGCCCAGCAGTGAGGCGACGGCGAGTAGCGCAGGCGTGCCCGCGTTGACGGTGCGGTTGCCCTTCTGCGACTTGGGTGGGCCGATCTCCCAGCCACCAGGGACGCGCTTCCACGCTCGCTGCACGCGGACGGTCCCGGCCTCGAGGTTGATGTGGCGCGCCTGGAGTGCGGTCGCCTCGGACCAGCGCAGGCCCGTCCCCAGCAGGAACGTGACGAGCGGCTGGTAGTGCTCCTCAATCGCATTGAGCAGGGCGCCGGCCTCGTCGTAGGACAGGAAGCGCACCTCGTCCTCGTCGAGCTGTTGCTTCGGCAGTCGGACGCGCTTGACGGGGTTGCGCGGGATGTGGCCTTCGTCGACTGCGAGCGCCATGACGGACGACAGCATGTGGATGGCGTTCTTGATGGTCTTGGGTGACTTGCCCTCAGCCTCGAGCCGGTTGACGATGCCTGCGACGTCGGTGCGGCCGATGAGCGGCAGGGGCATCGGGTCGAGTTCGGTGAGGTAGCGGCGGCGCATGGCCTTGTAGTCGTCGCGGGTGCGGGGTGTGACGCCGGACAGTTGCGCGAGGTAGTTGTCGAACCACTGGCCGAACGTGGGGGCTTGGCTGCTGGTGTCCTTGCGCGCGAGCCACGTCAGCGCCTCGTTGACGCCAGCCTGTCCTGGCGCGGAGGAGAGCAGGGCGGCGAATGTGTTGGCGTCAGCCTCGCGGCGGAAGGTCTCACTGGACTCCTTGCCCGCCGATCGGTAGCGGACCTTCCAGCGAGGCTCCCCGTGGGCGGTGGTGTAGTGCTCGGGCTTCCTCACGCCCGCCGCCCCAGCGCCACCTTCTCGGTGTGCAGCCAGTTCCACTCGGGCTGGAGTTCGTGGATCAGCGCGGCCTCGGCGATCAGCCCAGTCTCCTTGTCGGGGTGGACGTCGGCCGAGAAGTGAGTGACCTTCCGCCACCACGGCTGCTTCGATGCGTGGCTGGCGATGCGACCTGCGGGCTGCGCGGTGCATCCGACATAGAGGCACGTCGTGTCCGACCAGAACTGGTAGACGTAGTGCGGCTTGTCCTTGAGTCGGAAGTGGGCCGCGCTGCGCGGGCTGAGTACGCCGCCGCTCATCGGTCGCTCCTTGCGGGGGGAGTGGGCGTATCGCGGAGCGGGACGATCTCGTCAATGAGGGAGCGCAGGTCGTCCATGAGCACGTGAGTCTCGGGGTACAGGTTCTCGGTCTGGCCCCAGCGGTGCAGGATGAACTCAATACCCATGCGCAGCGCGCGACCCTCGGCCGCCGCGTCGTTCTCGGTGCGATGTAGCCACTCTTTGCAGTTGGCGCACCGGGTGATGCACGGCCGACGCGGGTGCCGCTCGACCGTGGTCGGCCCGCACGTCGGACAGGCGTCATTCTCGGCGGGCTGGGTCACGGCTTCCACTCCTCGCGGTAGTCCGGGTGGTCGACGTAGGGCAGGGCGAGGGCCACCAATACGGCATCTGGCTCAAGGGCGCTTCTTGCCCACTCAACTATCCGCCCCTTAGCCTCACACTCAGCCAGCGCGCGACCGTAGCCGACACTTACGTTCATGTCGTCGGGGTTGAACTGGAGCCAGCGGTTGCGACGGTAGTACGAGTCGTCCCCGCGCATCCAGTGGGAGCGAGCCTCGATCAACTCCATCTCATCCTCCGCGATCCGGGCGAGCAGGAAGTCGGTCAGCGTCATCGGTCGCCCTTAACGGGGGGAATGACGCGGGCTTCGTGCTCGATGCGACGGATGAAGTCGACTCGGTAAAGGTTTCCGAGCGAGTCACTGGTCTCATTGGCAATCTCGACCACTTCGTCGGCAGTGAACATGTGGCCGGTGACGCAGATCCACCCGTTGGGTTGCCAGACGTGCGGATGTGACGGGTCCTCGCAGAAATGGCGTGTGTCATTCTCGGCGGACTGACTCATGCCGTCGCCTCCCGTCTAAGCGCAGCCTTGAGGTCGCGGTGTAGTCGCCAAACATCCTCCGGCTCAGGGCAGGCGTCCTCATGCCATGAGTCCACGTCGAAGTCGAAGTACTCGTGAAGCACCCGCTCGAGGGCCTCCAGTCGGCGCTCTGTCCAACCTCGGCTTTCGCCGAGTTGGGCGATGTGCTGCTCGGCCTCGTCGCAATCGTGGCTTGCCATGGTTGCCTCTTTCGGAAGGTGGCTTGCGCCCATCCTACCACCCATGTGTATCGTCTGTGCATAGCAGAAACCCCCAGCCCGACCTTTATGTGGGCCGAACTGGGGGTTCACTTTGGGTGAGTAACGGGACTTGAA
>NZ_PZYY01000017.1 GCF_003047265.1 Nocardioides terrigena
CCAGAACCGTCGATCGAACTCACGTGGATGCTTCGGACGACCCATGACAACAACTCCTCAACATCGAGGTGTTGCATCACTCCCTAGAACCCGCCCGACTGTCAGGGGTCCGATCGTCACGGACTACCCCGAGGCGGGGCTGCCTACCCCGAGGTGGGGCTGCCTCAGCCGAGGGTGTCCGGCGACGGCAGCCGCACCACGTCGACCCCGACGTCCAGGGACGAGCCGCTGGCCTCGGTGAAGACCACGCCCTTGAGCGGGGACACGTCCCGGAAGTCGCGACCCCACGCGGTCACGACGTAGCGCGAGTCGGCGAGGTGGTCGTTGGTCGGGTCCAGGTCGACCCACCCCCCGCCCGGCACCATCACCGACGCCCACGCGTGGGACGCGTCCGAGCCCTCGAGGCGAGGCTGCCCGAGCGGGGGAGCGGTCTCCAGGTAGCCGCTGACGTAGCGCGCCGGTAGACCGACCGCCCGCAGGCAGCCCAGCGCCAGGTGGGTGAAGTCCTGGCAGACGCCCTGCCGCAGGTCGAGCAGCTCCGGGAGGGTGGTCCGCACGTTGGTGACCCCGGAGGCGTAGGTGAAGTCCTCGAAGATCGCGTGGGTCAGCCCGACGACCGCCTGCCCGAGCGGGACCGCGGGGTCGAGGACGCGCAGGGCGTAGTCGCGCACGGCATCGTCGACGGCGACGAGCGGCGACGGCAGGAGGTACGACGCGTGCTCCACCGGGTCGGCGTCCTCGGCCAGTGCGGCGACGGCCTCGCCCACGGTCCACGCGTCCAGCGCGTCGAGATCGACCTCGGGCCAGTCGACGTCCAGCACGCTCGTCTTGGTCACCTCGAGCACCCGGTGCGGGGTCCGCACCTCGACGTACGACGACCGGTTGCCGAAGTGGTCGACGTGCTCGCTGACCAGGTCGGGCTCCGGGGAGACGTGGACCTCGTTGCTGAGCACCCGCTGGGTGGGCGTCAGGCGTGGGCCGAGGAAGCCGCGCTCGTAGCACGCGGTGACGTCGGCACCCTCGTAGGTGTACGTCGTCCGGTGCCGGACCTCGTAGCGGCGGGGGGTGAAGTCGTCGGGTCCCTGGCGGCCCATCAGCGCTGCCCGCCCCACTGGCCGAGCAGCACCCGCGAGGGAGGCTTGCGGCCGAAGTAGCGCGTGCCCAGCTCGCCGGACAGGTCGCGCAGCGCGCGCCCGACGGTGCCCAGCGCGTCCCCGAGCGCGGCCCGGTCGCCCGCGCACAGCTCGTCGAGGTCGAGGGAGTCGAGCAGGGCGGCCAGCGCGTCGCAGCGGTCCACGAGGGTGGCGTCGCCGGCCAGGCGCAGGGCCTCGCCGAGGCGGGCCACCTGGAATGCGACCGACCGCGGGTTGCCGCCGTCGAGCAGCAGCAGCGAGGTGGCCGAGTGCAACGGCCAGGCGGGTCCCTCGCCGGACGTCGTGCGCCGGCGGTGGGTGATGATGCTCTCGCTGGCCTCCAGCACCGCCTCGGTGACCTGCCCGTCGATGACCGGTGGACGCTCCGAGGTGAGCGTCGCCCGCAGCAGGGCCAGGGTGTGCTGGGCCCGCTCGACGCGGATGCCGCCGTCCAGGAAGCCCCACGTCTGGTCGCGGACCATGCTCTCGTGGACGACGCCGGCGACGGCCAGCAGGGACTCGAGCACGTTGTCGAGCTGGGGCCGGAGCGGGGCCCGGGGGGATGGCGGCCGCCCGAGGGTGCGGTCGAGCCTGCTCAGGATGTGCCAGATGTCCTGGGACAGCTGGTCGCGCACGCTCTCGGCGGCCAGCACGAGGCGGTGGCAGGCGTGCGCCACGGTGCCGGTCCGCGTGACGTCGCCCACCATCGAGCGCAGGTGGTCCACCGGCCCCTGGCCCTGGACGGGCTGCACGCCGGTGACGGCAGCCGCGGCCTGCACCATCACCTCCATGGTGGTGGCGCCGGGCGTGCCGGGCCGCTGTGCGTGGTCCGCGGCGAGGTCGTCGGCGACCCGGAGCAGCCGGGCGGTGCCCTCCGCGCGCTCGGCGTACCGGCCCACCCAGTAGAGGTTGTCGGCAACCCGGGGGGCCACCGCCACCCGACGCTGGAGGCGGACCAGCGTGGGCTGCGCCTCGGGGGGCGCACCCCGCCACCCGCCGACCCCGGCGGTGTCGTCCGACAGCACCCAGACGTCCTTGGCGATCGCCCCGCTCATGCTGGAGACGAGCGAGGAGGACGCGTCGGTGTTGACCCGGGCCAGACCGCCGGGCATGACGTGGTGGTGCTCGGAGTCGGTGACGCCGAAGGTGCGCAGCACCAGGCGGCCGGGGGCCAGCCCGCCGGGGGTCACGACGGGGGCCGTCGACATCGGGACCGGCTCCTGGCCGACCCACGCCCACGGACGGGCCTCCACCTCCCGGCGCAGGTCGTCGCGACCGGCCGCGTCGAGCTCCCAGCCGAAGCGGGCCGACAGGACCGGGCCCCGGGCGACCGGCTTGACCACGAGCCGGTCGAGGTTGGCCAGCACGTGCGAGCGGGCCGGCGAGTCGCCGCACCACCACGTCGTCGCGGAGGGGAGGAGCAGGTCCTCCCCGAGGAGCCGGTGGGCCACCTCGGGCAGGAAGGCCACCAGTCCGGCGTTCTCGAGCACGCCCGCGCCGAGCGGGTTGGCCATCCGGACGGAGCCGCGACGGGTCGCCTCGACCAGCCCGGCGATGCCCAGCTGGGAGTCGGACCGCAGCTCGAGCGGGTCGCAGTAGTCCGCGTCGACCCGGCGCAGCACCACGTCGACCTCCTCGCGCCGCGCGCTGCTCCGGATCCACAACCGGCCGCCGCGGACGCTGAGGTCGTCGGCCTCCACGAGCGGGAAGCCCAGCAGGGTGGCCAGGAAGCCCTGGTCGTACGCCGTCTCGGAGCCCGCGCCGGGGGAGAGGAGCACCACCCGCGGCATGTCCACGTCGACCCGGGCCGCGCTGCCCAGCGCGGCCGCCATCGTGTGGAACCAGCCGCGCAGCCGGGCCAGCGAGGCGTCCCGGTGCACCTCGGCGAGCACGCGGCTGGTGACCCGCCGGTTGGCCATCGCGTAGCCGGCACCCGAGGGCGCGGCGGTCTTGTCGGCCATCACCGTCCAGCGTCCGCCGGCGTCGCGGGCGAGGTCGGTGGCCCCGACGACCAGCCGCTGCCCGGCGATCCCGTCGGCCGCCCGCACGAAGTCGGGGTGGCCGAGCACGACCGGGGCCGGGATGACCCGGTCGCGCAGCAGCAGGCGGTCGCCGTACAGGTCGTCGAGGACCAGCTGGAGCAGCTCGGCGCGCTGGTGGAGCCCTCGCTCGAGCGCGGCCCACTCCTCGGTGCCGATGACGACGGGGAGCGGGTCGATCACCCAGCTGCGGCCGCGGTCGACCTCGTCGGTCAGGCCGCCGTAGCGGATGCCGTCGTCCTCGACGAGGCGACGCGACTCCGCGCGGGCGTCGAGCAGCCCGGGGAGGCCGATCGAGCCGACCGCCGAGGTGACGAGGTCCTGCCCTGGTCGCACCCGGTCGTCGTCGTACCACTCGTCGACGCCGCCGAGCCCCTGCACCAGTGCGCGGTACGCCTCGAGCGGCCCCTCCGTCGGGGAGGAGGCGGCGGCGGTCACCCGTGCACCCTAGCGAGACCCCAGCGCGCAGTACCCCATCTGTGGCAGGCTCGCAGCCGTGGTGACCGAGCAGGAGACGGGCAACCGGGCCGGGAGCGCGCAGGTGCGGCTGCTCGGGCCGGACGACCGCGACCAGTTCCTCGCGCTGACCGCGCGCAACCCGGTCGTCAACGTCTTTGCGGACTACCGCGCCCGGATCACCAACCTCGAGCCGCGCTGGCTCGGTGGAGAGGTGTGGGGTCGCTTCGAGGGGTCCACCCTGGTCGCCGGCTGCCACATGGGGGCCAACCTCGTGCCGGTCGAGTGCACGGGCGACGACATGGCCGCCTTCGCCGACCGGGCGCTGACCCGGGTGCGCTCCACCGCAACGATCGTCGGGCCGCACGAGCCGGTCGCCGCCTTCTGGGAGGTCGTGGGGGACCGGTGGGGCACCCCGCGCGAGGCCCGCTGGCGCCAGCCCCACCTCCAGATCGACGACGACCCGGCCGTGCGTCCCGACCCGCACGTCCGGCTCACCACCCGTGACGACCTGCCGGCGCTCTACCCGGCCTGCGTGGCGATGTACACCGAGGAGGTCGGTGTATCGCCCGAGGCCGGCGGCGGCAAGGACTACTACCGCACCCGGGTCCAGCAGCTCATCTCCCGCGGCTGGTCCTTCGCCCGCTTCGACGACCACGGCCGGGTGGTGTTCAAGGCCGAGGTCGCGTGCGCGACGCCGTACGCCGCGCAGGTGCAGGGCGTGTACGTCGACCCCGAACGCCGTGGCGAGGGCCTGGCGGTCGGGGGCATGGCCGCCGTCGTGCAGATGGTCCGCCAGCGGATCGCGCCGGCCGTCTCGCTCTACGTCAACGAGTGGAACTCCCCGGCGCGGGCCGCCTACGCCCGGGTGGGCTTCACGGAGTCCGCACGGTTCTCGACGCTGATGTTCTGAGTCCCGACTCCGCTCGGCGCCGGGGTCCGTCTAGGGTCACCGCCATGACGACCTCGCCGCTGACCCGCGACATCAAGGCCCTGTCCGGCATCTTCGCGATCTCCGGGGCCCTGCACCTGGCCAAGCCCGAGGTCTACGAGCCGATCGTGCCGTCGCTCGTGCCCGCCCACCGCGAGGTCGTGCTGGCCAGCGGCGTGGCCGAGCTGCTGTGCGCCGCGGGCCTGCTGCACCCGCGCACCCGACGGGTCGCCGGCTGGGCGAGCGCCGCGCTGCTCCTCGCCGTCTACCCGGCCAACATCAAGATGGCCAACGACGTGAAGGACAGCCGGAGGACCGGGCTCAAGGCCGCCGCCTTCGCCCGGCTCCCGCTCCAGCTGCCGATGATCCGTACGGCGCTCCGCGCGGCCCGAGGCTGACCGTCAGGGTGCGGAGGGACCCGCGCCCCAGCGCGTCGTACGCAGCACGATCGGCGGCTCGGGGTCGCTGGCGTTCTCGCAGGCGGTGAGCACGCAGCGGACGGTGGCGAACTCCGTGCCGTTGGTGTCGAGCAGCACCGTGTCGGCGTCCTCCCAGCGGATCGACCCGAACCACCGCTCGGCGTCGTAGCGGGCGACCTTGGTCCCACGCACGGTGCGGAGCGTGACCCGGCTCGGGCCGATGCCGTCGCTGAGGATGTGCACGGTGGCGACGCCGGTGCCGTCGGTGTTGACGCTCTCGACCCGCTCGGAGCACGACCTCCACAGCGTCCGGGCCGGGCGCGAGAGGCGGCTCAGCACCGTGCAGCCGTCGAGGTAGGGGTCGTCGGTGTAGGTCGCCAGCAGGTCGTGCTCCAGGTCGGCATGGCCCGCCGGCCGGCTGGTCACCGTGGTGGTCCGCCCGCTGCGGATGTCCCACCAGAAGACGCCGCGCTCCCAGGTCGTGAGGAGCACCCGCCGGCCCTGCATGCCCAGCACGCTCGGGTAGTCCCGGAAGCCGCGCTCCCGGAGGAGCGTCCCGCTGCGGGCGGAGTGGATGCTCACCGGGGAGCTCCGGCGGTTGCCGTTGCGCAGCCGCACCAGCCTCTTGCCGTCCTCGGAGACGGTGATGCTCCACGGGCTGGACCGCAGCAGCGGCTTGACCGTGTCGTCGGGGCGGAGCCGGACGACACGGTAGGGCCGGAGGCCGTCCTCGCCCGACGTGCCGATGATGAAGGCCCGACCGGAGCGGCCGAGCAGGGTGGCGCGCTCGGCGTCGATCTCCACCCGGCGGTCCCCGTCGACGAAGGTCGTGCCGTCCATGTGCGGGATCGCGATGTCCGCGCCCCGGGGCAGGTCCGCGGGGTCCAGCTCGGTGGGGGCGGCAACGGCGGGCGTGGCGGCCAGCAGGGCGCCCGCCGTACCGACGGCGAGGGTGAGGGTGAGAGCTCGGAGCCTGCGCGTCATGGTCTCTCCCGGTGACTGGGTGGTGCCTGGGTGGACGTCTCGACAGGGAGACGCGGCGCGACGGTCGCCGGTTGCAGCAATCTGGTTCGCGGTGCCCGGCAGGCCGCCAGTAGCCTTCGCCCCATGATCCTCCGCATGTCGAGCCTGTTCGTCCGCACTCTCCGAGACGACCCCAACGACGCGGAGGTCCCGAGTCACCGGCTGCTGGTCCGCGCGGGCTACATCCGGCGCGCCGCCCCCGGCATCTACACGTGGCTGCCGCTGGGCCTGCGGGTGCTGCGCCGCATCGAGAACATCATCCGCGACGAGATGGACGCCATCGGCGCCCAGGAGCTGTTGTTCCCCGCGCTGCTGCCCAAGGAGCCCTACGAGGCGAGCGGCCGCTGGACCGACTACGGCGACAGCATCTTCCGCCTCCAGGACCGCAAGGGCGCCGACTACCTGCTCGGTCCCACGCACGAGGAGATGTTCACCCTCGTCGTCAAGGACCTCTACGGCTCCTACAAGGACCTGCCGCTCTCGATCTACCAGATCCAGACCAAGTACCGCGACGAGGCGCGTCCCCGCGCCGGCCTCCTGCGCGGTCGCGAGTTCGTCATGAAGGACTCCTACTCCTTCGACGTCGACGACGCCGGCCTCGAGGCGTCGTACCAGAAGCACCGCGAGGCCTACGTCCGGATCTTCGACCGCCTCGGCTTCGAGTACGTCATCGTCAAGGCGACCTCGGGTGCGATGGGCGGCTCGGCCAGCGAGGAGTTCCTCGCCAAGGCCTCGGTGGGTGAGGACACCTACGTCCGCTGCACGCACTGCGACTACGCCGCCAACGTCGAGGCCGTCGCCGTCCGGCCCCCGGACGCCGTGTCGTACGACGACGCGCCCGCCGCGCACGCGGAAGAGACCCCCGACACCCCCACCATCGACACGCTCGTCGACCACCTCAACGCGGCGTACCCCCGCGACGACCGCCCCTGGGCGGCCGGCGACACCCTCAAGAACGTGCTCGTCGTCCTCAAGCACCCCGACGGCACGCGCGAGCCGCTCGCCATCGGCGTGCCCGGCGACCGTGAGGTCGACCAGAAGCGCCTCGAGGGCCAGCTCGAGCCCATCGAGGTCGAGGCGATGGA
This sequence comes from Nocardioides terrigena, assembly GCF_003047265.1. GTDB lineage: Bacteria > Actinomycetota > Actinomycetes > Propionibacteriales > Nocardioidaceae > Nocardioides > Nocardioides terrigena. The sequence continues at coordinate 7,087 of NZ_PZYY01000017.1, forward strand.
CGAGGCCGAGCTCGCCCGGCACCCCGCGCTGGTCAAGGGCTACATCGGTCCGGAGGCGCTGGGCGAGGAGTCCGCGTCCGGCATCCGCTTCCTCGTCGACCCCCGCGTCGTCGAGGGCACCCGCTGGGTCACCGGCGCCAACACGCCCGGCTCGCACGTCCTCGACCTGGTCGTCGGCCGGGACTTCACCCCCGACGGCACCATCGAGGCCGCCGACGTGCGCGACGGCGACGCCTGCCCCAACTGCACCGAGGGCACGTTGGAGTCGGCGCGCGGGGTCGAGATGGGCCACATCTTCCAGCTCGGCCGCAAGTACGCCGAGGCGCTCGACCTCAAGGTGCTGGACGAGAACGGCAAGCTGGTCACCGTCACCATGGGCTCCTACGGCATCGGTCCGTCGCGCGCCGTGGCAGCGATCGCCGAGGGCACCCTCGACGACAGCGGGCTCTGCTGGCCGCGCGACGTCTCGCCCGCCGACGTCCACGTCGTGGCCGCCGGCAAGGACCCGGCGATCTTCGCGGCCGCCGAGGAGCTCGCGGCCGCGCTGTCCGCGCAGGGCATCACCGTCCTGTACGACGACCGCGCCGGCAAGGTGAGCCCGGGAGTGAAGTTCAAGGACGCCGAGCTCATCGGGGTGCCCACCATCGTCACCGTCGGTCGGGGCCTGGCCGACGGCGTGGTCGAGGTGCGCGACCGGGCGAGCGACGACCGCCAGGACGTGCCGGTGGCGGAGGCCGCGGCGCACGTCGCCGCGGTCGTCCGCGGCTGATCAGAGCATCCGGCGGAGCAGCCGGTCGCGGTCCAGGAGCTGGTGCTTGAGCACCAGCCCCACGTGGGCGGCCAGGGCGGCGAAGAACGTGAGGTGGCTCGCGACGTGCAGCACCAGCAGGTCGTCGTCGACCACGAGCAACGACAGGCCCGACAGCGGGATCACGAACAGCAGGGCGAGGAGCAGGCGCTCGTTCCAGTGCGTGAACGTCCGTTCGGCCGGTGACAGCGTCTCCGCCCAGGGCGGGAGCGCGTGGGTGCGCCGCCACGCGACCCGCGCGACCGCGAGCGCCAGGACGGTCGCTCCCAGCGCGACGTGCAGGGGGAGCAGGTCGTCGTCTCCCAGCACCATGACGTAGCCGACGGTGAACTGACCGACGAGCGCCACGACCGTGCCCCAGTGCAACGACTTCGCCACCGGGCCGTACCCCTGCCCGTCGACCTGTCGTGGTGCCTCCGGGACGCTCATGGGAGGACCGTAGCCCCGGTAGGTTCTCCGGTCATGCCCTCTTCCACCGACCTGCAGGCCGTCATCTTCGACTGGGGCGGCACCCTGACGCGCTGGCACGACGTGGACTTCCACGCCGAGTCGCTCGCGCTCGCGCAGGCGGTCGTCAACGCCGAGCACCACTCCGCCGCAGAGATCACGGCCCGGCTCCACGCGGCGGGCGACGTCGTGTGGGGGAGGAGCCGCGACCACCAGCAGAGCGCCACCATCGCCGACCTCTTCACCGAGGCGGGGCTCGAGCACGACCCGGAGCTGCTGGACGCCTACTACGCGTTCTGGGAGCCGCACACCGCGACCGACCCCGAGTGCCGCCCGATGTTCGAGGAGCTGCGCGCGATGGGCCTGCGCGTCGGCGTGCTCTCCAACACGATCTGGCCGCGGGAGTGGCACGTGGGCTTCTTCGAGCGCGACGGGGTCTACGACCTCGTCGACGGCGACGTCTACACGAGCGAGATCCCGTGGACCAAGCCCTCCCCGCGCGCCTTCGCCGCCGCGATGGAGGCGGTCGGGGTCGACGACCCCGCGGCGTGCGTCTACGTCGGTGACCGGCTCTTCGACGACATCTGGGGCGCCCGCCAGGCCGGGCTCGGCGCGATCCACGTGCCGCTCAGCACCATCCCGGCCGGGCAGGTCGGGCACACCGAGGGAGAGCCGCACGCCGTGGTGCACGCCCTGTCGCAGGTGCCAGAGGCCGTACGCCGGCTGGGCTGAGCGGGCGTACTTTTGCAGGTTTACGCATCGCAGGAAGATGCAACCCGAAGAAGGTAGGCGCGGCCCCCACGGTGCTGCATAGTTCTGCATGTGCCGCCACCCCACATGGCGAGTCACACGGGTGATGCTGACCAACCCCCTGGTCCGCGTCCTCACCGGCTGGGGGAGATCTCGGGACTTCCCCACTCGGTGAGGGCGCGGACCATTCCCGTTTCCGGGGTGTCTCCACCGGATCCGCGTCGCTGCGGATCAGCCGAGCTCGGGTGCCCCGGGGAACGCCTCGGGCCGACCGCCGAGCCGCAGCTGCAGCACCGCCGCCTCGGTGAGCGCGGTGGCACCCCAGCGGCGCTGTCGGCCGGACGTCTGCGCGACCAGCGCGGCGTACGTCTCTGCGCAGGCCTGCTCGGTGCCCAGCGCCTCGCGGGCCACGCGCGCCGGACCGCGCAGGCCGGCGGGCTCGTCGTACGCCGCACCCGCGGCCACCGGCTCGCCGCCCAGGTCGGCGACCATGAGGCGCAGCTGGTCGCGTCGCGCGCGGTGCACGCGGTAGCCGTCCTGCAGGGCCTCGAAGAGCGCCGGGTCGGCCGACTGCGAGGTGCGCCCGCCGTAGAGGCCGTAGAGGTGGAGGGCGGCGTGCTCGGCCGACAGGGTGGCCTGCAGCGCGTCGAGGGCGGTCATGCGGCGGCCCCGTCGCCGCCCAGCACAACGAGGTGCTGGGTGAGGGAGGCGGCCATGCTGGCCAGCGCGCGGGCGAAGTCGCCGCTCTGGGCGGCCCCGGTCGACTCCCGCAGGGTCGCCACGAGGCGGGTCTCGGAGCGGCGTACGCCGTCGAGGGCGAGCCTCGGCCGACCGGGCACGGTCGGGATCACGGCGGCGTCCTGCTCGACCTCGGCGGCCCCGTCGAGGACGGCGCGGTGCGCGGCGTGCACCGCGAGCAGCGGCTCCAGCCCGGTGGCGAGTCCCGGGTGCCTCTCCGTCGTCGCGGCGACCAGTGCGGTGGTGGCGTCGAGCTCGTCCAGGACCGTGCCGAGCAGCACGACGTCGGCGTCCGGCTCCGGCTCGACCGGGGCGCCGTCGGCCGGGTCCGGGGCGGGCGGGTCGAGGGTGCACCCGGCCAGCAACCCGGAGCCTGCGAGCGTCCCTGCCAGCGTGACGCCGACCGCCGTACGGCGGGAGACGGGGCGGGCGGTCGCTGGCACGCCGGGAACCCTATCCGCCGCTGGTGGAACGTCCCGGTACAGCCGCTATCGTGGCCCCGAAGGACAACAGCACAAGGAGGTCGCACACTCGTGAGCAGCGCCAAGCAGGACGCCACCCGGGACCGGATCGAGGAGACCCTCACCGGACCCCTGGCCGACCGGGGCCTCGACGTGGAGGCGGTGGAGGTGACACCGGCCGGCAAGCGACGCGTGCTGCGGGTCGCCGTCGACAAGGACGGTGGGGTGACCCTCGACGACGTCGCCGACGCGACGCGCGCGATCTCCGAGGTGCTCGACGAGTCCGACGTGATGGGCGAGATGCCGTACACCCTCGAGGTGACCTCGCGCGGCGTCGACCGGCCGCTGACCCTGCCGCGCCACTGGCGCCGCAACGCCGACCGCCTGGTGAAGGTCACCCTCGTCGAGGGTGAGACGCTGACCGGCCGCATCACCACCTGCGACGAGACCGCGGCGACGCTCGACGTCGACGGCACCCACCGCGAGGTGCCCTACGCCGACGTCTCCAAGGCGCTCGTGCAGATCGAGTTCAACCGCAAGAGCGACAAGAGCGAGGACGCCTGATGGACATCGACCTGAGCATCCTGAGGATGCTGGAACGCGAGAAGGAGATCTCCTTCGACGTGCTCGTCGAGGCGATCGAGCAGGCACTGCTCACCGCGTACCACAAGACCCCCGGCGCGCAGGAGACCGCGCGCGTCACGCTCGACCGCAAGACGGGCCACGTCAACGTGCTCGTCCGCGAGGTCGACGAGGAGGGCAACGCCTCCGAGGAGTACGACGACACGCCTGCCGGCTTCGGCCGGATCGCCGCCACGACGGCGAAGCAGATCATGCTCCAGCGGCTGCGCGACGCCGAGGACGACATCCGCTTCGGCGAGTTCTCCGGCAAGGAGGGCGACATCATCTCGGGCATCATCCAGCAGGGTCGCAACCCCGACGACGTGATGGTCGACCTGGGCAAGCTCGAGGCGCTGCTGCCGACGGGGGAGCGGGTGCCGGGCGAGGAGTACAAGCACGGCGAGCGCATCAAGACCCTCGTCGTCTCCGTGCGCAAGGGCATGCGCGGGCCGCAGATCACGCTGTCGCGCAGCCACCCCAACCTCGTCAAGAAGCTCTTCGCGCTCGAGGTCCCCGAGATCGCGGACGGCACCGTCAAGATCGCGGCCATCGCCCGCGAGGCCGGCCACCGGACCAAGATCGCCGTCTACTCCGACGTCCCCGGAGTCAACGCCAAGGGCGCCTGCATCGGCCCGATGGGCCAGCGGGCCCGCAACGTCACGGCCGAGCTGCACGGGGAGAAGGTCGACATCGTCGACTTCTCGGAGGACCCCGCCGAGTTCGTCGCGCAGGCCCTGTCGCCGGCGCGCGTCAGCTCGGTGGAGATCGTCGACGCGGCTGCCCGCTCGTGCCGCGTGGTCGTCCCCGACTACCAGCTGTCGCTCGCCATCGGCAAGGAGGGCCAGAACGCCCGCCTCGCCGCACGCCTGACCGGCTGGCGCATCGACATCCGCTCCGACGAGGCGCCGACCCCCGAGGCCTGACCGGCCCGTACGGGTGGGCGGCCCCGTGGGGCCATTCGGGATTCTGTGGCGGAGGCGATAGAGTTCTGGGTGGTGACCATGACCGAGAGCTCGCACGTGCCCATCCGCACGTGCATCGGCTGTCGGGAGCGGGCCACCAGGAGCGAGTTGTTGCGTGTCGTCATCGGCTCGGACGCGAGCGGCCAGTCGGTCGTCAGCCCCGATCCACGCGGCACGGCTCCGGGCCGAGGGGCGCACCTGCACCCCACGACCGGTTGCTACGACCTCGCGGTACGCCGGCGGGCGTTCTCCCGGGCCCTCAGGGCAGGGGAGGCACTCTCCAGCACGCCCGTGGCAGAGCACCTGACGGCCCAGCAGCACCTCGCACAGCACTGACGCACGACCGACCGAGCAGCACCGACCAGATCAGTACCGATCAGAGACTGGAGCAGCAGCTCATGAGCACTCGATGAGTACTTCCCGATGAGTTTGCACACCCGCTAACGGTCCGAACCACCCCGCCGCACTCCTGCGACGACGGGTCTCGGGCCAGAAGGAGAATTGTGGCCAAGACCCGAGTCCACGAACTCGCCAAGGAGTTCGGCGTCGAGAGCAAGTTCGTTCTCGAGAAGCTCAAGGAGATGGGTGAGTTCGTCAAGTCGGCTTCGTCGACTGTCGAGCCCCCCGTCGAGATGCGGTTCAAGAAGCAGTACGGCGACGAGCTGAAGTCCGCCGCCGCGTCCGCCCCGGCCGCCGAGCCCGAGGCCAAGCCGGCCCCCAAGGCGCCGGCCCCGAAGGCTGCCGAGGCGTCCGCCCCGGCCGCTGCGCCCGCCGCTGCTGCTGCCGCCCCTGCTGAGACCCCGGCCGCGCCGGTGTCCAGCCCCGGCCCCCGACCGGGCCCCAAGCCCGGCCCCAAGCCGGCCCCCGCCGCCGAGCCCGAGGCGCCCGCCGCCGAGGCCCCGGCGCCCGTCGAGGCTCCGGCCGCCGAGGCGTCCGCCTCGGCTGCTGCGCCCAAGCCCGCGACGCCGGCTCCCCGGCCCTCGGCACGTCCCGGCGCCCCGCGTCCGGGCAACAACCCGTTCGCGTCCAGCCAGGGCATGGGCCGCCGTCCGGCGCCCGCGCCCGGTGGCGACGCGGCCCCGGCCGAGCAGCAGCGTCCGCCGCGGCCCCCGGCCGCGCGTGACGGTGGCGCTCCCGGCCGTCCCGGCATGCCGCGCCCCAACCCGGCGATGATGCCCAAGTCCCCGGCCGCCTTCGGCTCGGGCCCCGGCGGTCGCCCCGGCCCCGGTGGTCCCGGTGGCCGCGGTGGCGCGCCGGGTCGTCCCGGTGCTCCCGCCCGTGGCGGTGCGCCCGGTCGCGGTGGTGCCGGTGCCGGTGCTCCCGGTCGCGGTGGCCCCGGCGGCGCTCCCGGCGGCTTCGGCCCCAGCGGTGGCGGTCGTCCCGGTGGCGGTCGTCCCGGCCAGCGTGGCCAGACCCAGGGTGCCTTCGGTCGCCCCGGTGGCCCGTCGCGTCGAGGTCGCAAGAGCAAGCGCGCCCGTCGCCAGGAGTTCGAGGCCATGGACGCCCCGACCCTGGGTGGCGTGCGCGTCCGCAAGGGCAACGGCGAGACCGTCCGGCTGCCCCGCGGCGCCTCGCTGACCGACTTCGCCGAGCGCATCAACGTCGACGCGGCCGCGCTCGTGCAGATGCTGTTCTCGCTCGGCGAGATGGTGACCGCCACGCAGTCGGTGGGCGACGAGACGTTCGAGCTGCTCGGTGACGAGCTCAACTACGTCGTGCAGGTCGTCTCCCCCGAGGACGAGGACCGCGAGCTGCTCGAGACGTTCGACCTCGAGTTCGGCGCCGACGAGGGCGACGAGGCCGACCTGGTCATCCGTCCGCCCGTCGTGACCGTCATGGGTCACGTCGACCACGGTAAGACCAAGCTCCTCGACGCGCTGCGCAACGCCAACGTCGTCGACAAGGAGGCCGGTGGCATCACCCAGCACATCGGTGCCTACCAGGTCCACACCGAGGTCGACGGCAACGACCGTCGCATCACCCTCATCGACACCCCCGGTCACGAGGCGTTCACCGCCATGCGTGCCCGTGGTGCCCAGGCGACCGACATCGCGATCCTCGTGGTCGCGGCCGACGACGGCGTCATGCCGCAGACGGTGGAGGCGCTCAACCACGCCAAGGCGGCCGGCGTACCGGTCGTGGTCGCGGTCAACAAGATCGACAAGCCCGACTCCGACCCGACCAAGGTCCGTGGCCAGCTCACCGAGTACGGCCTGATCCCCGAGGAGTACGGCGGCGACGCGATGTTCGTCGACGTCTCGGCCAAGGCCGGGCTCAACCTCGACAAGCTGCTCGAGGCCGTCGTGCTCACCGCCGACGCGTCCCTCGACCTGCGGGCCAATCCCGGGCAGGACGCCCAGGGCCTCGTGGTCGAGGCGCACCTCGACCGTGGCCGCGGTCCCGTCGCCACCGTGCTGGTCCAGCGCGGCACGCTGCGGGTCGGCGACTCGATCGTCGCCGGTCCGGCGCACGGTCGTGTGCGGGCCATGCTCGACGAGCACGGCAACGAGATCGTCGAGGCAGACCCGTCGCGTCCCGCGATGGTGCTCGGCCTCAGCGCGGTCCCGGGTGCGGGCCAGAACTTCATCGTGGTCGAGGACGACCGCATGGCCCGCCAGATCGCCGAGAAGCGCGAGGCGCGCGAGCGGGCGGCCATGCAGGCCAAGCGTCGCGTGCGCCGCAGCCTCGAGGACTTCATGGCCTCCATGGAGAAGGGCGAGAGCCAGGAGCTCAACCTCATCCTCAAGGGCGACGTGTCCGGCTCGGTCGAGGCGCTCGAGGACGCGCTGGCCAAGATCGACGTCGGCGACGAGGTCGGCATCCGGGTCATCGACCGCGGTGTCGGTGCCATCACCGAGACCAACGTCGACCTGGCGGCCGCCTCCGACGCGATCATCATCGGCTTCAACGTCCGCCCGCAGGGCAAGGCGACCGAGATGGCCGACCGCGAGGGCGTCGAGATCCGCTACTACTCGGTGATCTACCAGGCCATCGAGGAGATCGAGGCGGCGCTCAAGGGCATGCTCAAGCCCGAGTACGAGGAGTCGGCCCTCGGCCAGGCGGAGATCCGCGAGATCTTCCGCTCGTCCAAGGCCGGCAACATCGCGGGCTGCATGGTCACCTCGGGTGTCATCCGCCGCAACGCCAAGGTGCGCATCCTCCGGGACAGCGCCGTGGTGGCGGACAACCTCGACCTGGCCTCGCTGCGCCGCGAGAAGGACGACGCGTCCGAGGTCCGCGAGGGCTTCGAGTGTGGTCTGGTGCTGAAGAACTACCAGAACATCCAGATCGGCGACATCGTCGAGTCCTTCGAGATGCGCGAGATCCCGCGCAGCTGACCGCACCCGGCTGACCGGGCACGTCCGTCCTCCACCGAGGGCGGGCGTGCCCGGTCGCTGTTTGAGAGAGTGGAACCATGAGCAACCCCCGCGTCCGCAAGATCGCCGACCGCATCAAGGTCATCGTCGCCGAGATGCTCGAGCGCCGTATCAAGGACCCGCGCCTCGGCTTCGTGACCATCACCGACGTCCGCGTCACCGGTGACAGCCAGCAGGCCTCCATCTTCTACACGGTGCTCGGCGCCGAGGAGGAGCGCGAGAGCTCGGCCGCCGCCCTCGAGTCGGCCAAGGGCGTGATCCGCTCCGAGGTCGCCAAGCAGCTCGGCATGCGCATCGTGCCGACGCTCACCTTCATCCCCGACGCCCTCCCCGAGAGCGCACGCGCCCTCGACGAGGTGCTGGCCCGGGCCAAGGCCCTCGACGAGGAGGTCGCGGCACGCCGTGGCTCGGCGTACGCCGGCGAGGAGGACCCGTACAAGAAGCCGCGCGAGGAGGGCGACCTCGACGACGACGCCGAGGACGTCTGGTCCGACGACGGCGCCGCCGGCGGCAGGGACGCGTGACCTCACCCGTCGCGGACGGGCTCGTGGTCGTCGACAAGCCCGGCGGGATGACGTCCCACGACGTCGTCGCCCGGGTGCGTCGCGCCCTGGGCACCCGCAAGGTCGGCCACGCCGGCACGCTGGACCCGATGGCGACCGGCGTGCTCGTGCTCGGCGTCAACCGCGCCACCCGGCTGCTCGGGCACCTGATGCTCACCGAGAAGGCGTACGACGCGACGATCCGCCTCGGCGCCTCGACGACCACCGACGACGCCGAGGGCGAGGTGGTGGCCACTGCCTCGACCGACCACCTCACGGAGGCGGTCATCCGCGAGGCGCTCGCCGTGTTCGTCGGCGAGATCGACCAGAAGCCCACCGCGGTGTCCGCGATCAAGGTGGACGGCAAGCGCGCCTACCAGCGCGTGCGGGACGGCGAGGACGTCGACCTGCCCGCCCGCCGGGTCACGATCCACGCGCTCGAGGTGACCGGGGTCCGGGGGAGCGACGTCGACATCTCGGTGCGCTGCTCCAGCGGCACCTACATCCGGGCCATCGCCCGCGACCTCGGCGCCGCGCTCGGGGTGGGAGGGCACCTGGTCGCGCTGCGGCGTACGGCCGTCGGCGCCTTCGACCTCTCCCGGGCCCGCAGCCTCGAGGACCTCGCCGACGCCCCGTCGGTGCTGCCCATCGCGGACGCCGCCCGGGCGACCTTCCCCGCCGTCGACCTGGACGAGGCGACGTCCGCCGCGGTGCGCGTGGGACGGCCCCTCGACCTGGTGCTGCCCGGCGCCGGCGAGCACGCGCTGTTCGCGCCGGACGGCACCTTCCTGGCGCTCTACGAGCCCACCGCGGACGGAGCCCGGCCCGTCGCCGTCTTCGTCGGCTGAGCGGCGTCGTAGGCTTCCGCCCGTGCAGATCTGGCGTGCCTTCGACGACGTGCCGGCCGACCTCGGCCGCACGGTCGTCACGATCGGCAACTTCGACGGCGTGCACCTCGGCCACCGCCACGTGCTGGCGCAGGCCCGCGCGACGGCCGCCGACCTCGGGGTCGACACCGTCGTCGTGGTGACGTTCGACCCCCACCCGATGGCGGTGCTGCGCCCCGAGCACGCACCGCCCATCCTCACCTCGGTGGAGACCCGGGCGCGCCTCGTGGAGGAGGCCGGTATCCACGCGGTGCTGGTCGTCCCGTTCGACCGCGACATCGCCGGCTGGACCCCCGTGGAGTTCATCGACCGGGTCCTGGTCGGCACGCTGCACGCCCGTGCCGTCGTCGTCGGCGCCAACTTCCGCTTCGGCAACCGGGCCGCGGGTGACGTCGCGCTGCTGCGCGAGGTCGGCGCGGACCGTGGCTTCGTCGTGGAGGGGATCGCCCTCGACGGAGGCCCCCAGGTGTGGAGCTCGACGTACGTCCGCCAGTGCCTCGCCACCGGTGACGTCGCCGGGGCCGCCGAGGCCCTCGGCCGGTCCTTCTCCGTGCGGGGCGTCGTCGTCCGGGGCGACCAGCGCGGCCGTGAGCTGGGCTACCCGACCGCCAACGTCCCCACCCCGGTCGACGGTGCCGCCCCGGCCGACGGGGTGTACGCCGGCTGGCTCACCCGCCGCGACACCGGTGAGCGCTTCCCCGCCGCGATCAGCGTCGGCACCAACCCGACCTTCGACGGTGAGCGCGAGCGCCGCGTCGAGTCCTACGTGCTCGACCGCGACGACCTCGAGCTGTACGGCGTGGAGGTGGAGGTGGAGTTCGTCGACCGGCTGCGCGGGATGGTGAAGTTCGAGGGCGTCGAGGCGCTCATCGAGACGATGCACGACGACGTACGCCGCGCGCGGGAGATCCTGGGACAGTCGGCGTGACCCAACGCCGCAGCACGGGCGACCCGGTGGCCGACACCGAGGCGTGGTTCCTGGCGCACGGGCTCTCCTACTTCGTGCCCTCCGAGCGGGCGGCCGCGCGCGAGGCGCTGACGCGCCGCCGGCTACTCCCCGCGCTGGCGGTGGTGGTCCTCGTGGGCGCGGCCCTGGCGGGCCTGCTCGGCTGGTTGTCGAGCCAGGCGGCCGCGGCCCCCGCGGTGCTGCTCACCGTCCTCGGCGTCGGCATCGTGGCCTACGCGCTGACCGCCCTGCACGCGCGCCCCATCGTGGGCTGGGCCCTCAAGAGGACGCTGTCCAGCCTCGGCTCGGTGGTGTCGACCGCGTCGCGCGCCCTCCCGCTGCTGCTGGTCTTCATCGCCTTCCTCTTCATCAACGCCGAGGCGTGGCAGATGACGGCCAGCCTCGACTTCGGGACGCTCTGGCTCGCCGCTCTGCTCCTGCTCGGCCTCGGCACGGTGTTCCTGCTGGTCCGGTTGCCCGAGGAGGTCGACCAGGCCGACGACGCGGTCGACGACGCCTTCCTGCTCCGCGCGTGCCGGGGGACGCCGCTCGAGGGGGTGTGCCGCGAGATGGTCGAGGACCCGGACGCCGATCCCGCCGCCCATGCGGACGTCACCGGCTACGACCGGTGGAACCTGATCGTCGTGCTGCTGGTGATCCAGGCGGTGCAGGTGCTCGTCCTGGTCGCCGCAGTCTTCGGCTTCCTGCTGGTCTTCGGGTCCCTCATCATCGACGAGACCGTCCAGGAGTCCTGGACCGGTGAGCCCACGACGCACATCCCGTTCCTGACGAACGTCTCGGCCGAGCTGGTGAAGGTGTCGCTCTTCCTCGCGTCGTTCTCCGGGCTCTACTTCACCGTCTCCGCGATCACCGACGAGACCTACCGCGGCCAGTTCTTCGCCGCGGTGATGGTGCACCTCGAGAAGGCGGTCGGGGTGCGCGCCGTCTACCTCGCGCTGCGCGAGCGCGAGGGACACCGGACTCCCTGACCCCGCGTCGTACGACAACGGGCCGGCGCCCCCGTGGGGACACCGGCCCGTTGGTCGGGTCACGCGCCTGTGCTCAGGCGTCGAGGTCCTGCTCGACGAGCGCGGCGATCGCGTCGAGCGCCGACTGGTCGTCGCTCTCCACCTCGACCGTGTCGCCGTTGCCGGCACCGAGGGTCATGATCATCAGCGACGAGCTGGCGTCGACCCCGTTGATGGTGACCGAGGCGTCCAGGCCCTCGGCGGCCTCGGCGATGATCGCGGCGGGGCGGGCGTGCAGGCCGACGGCCGAGCCGACGACGACGGACTTGCTGGGCATGGGTGCTCCTACAGGTTCGGTGGGGGAGTGGTCGGTGCGTGGGTCAGACAGTAGCGAGGTCGGTGTCGCGATCGCCGATGCTCTTGAGGGTGATCACCAGCGCGGCGGCGACGAGCGTGCCCGCGACGAGGGCGATGAGGAAGCCCCACACCCCGTCCACGGCGAAGAGCACGAAGATTCCGCCGTGCGGGGCGCGCAGCGAGACGTCGAAGCTCATCGCCAGGGCACCGGTGACCGCGCTGCCCGCCATGATCGAGGGGATCACGCGCAGCGGGTCGGCCGCGGCGAACGGGATGGCCCCCTCGGTGATGAACGAGGCGCCCATCGCCCACGCCGCCTTGCCGTTCTCGCGCTCGGGCACGGTGAAGAGCCCGGGGCGGAGGACGGTGGCCAGGGCCAGCGCCAGCGGCGGCACCATGCCGGCGAGCATGACCGCGGCCATGACCCGGAGCTCCGGAGCGTCCGTGGCGGTGGCGGCGGCACCGAGGCCGGTGACGGCGAACGCGTAGGCGGTCTTGTTGAGCGGGCCGCCCATGTCGAAGGCCATCATCAGGCCGAGGATGATGCCCAGGATGATCGCAGAGCCGCCCTGCAGGCTGTTGAGGCCGTCCGACAGGTTGGCCATCAGGCTCGCCAACGGCTTGCCGAGCACGACCACCATCACGAAGCCCACGATGAGGGTGGCGAGCAGCGGGATGACCAGCACCGGCATCAGGCCGCGCATCCAGGTGGGGACCCTCCAGCCGGCGATCCAGTGGGCCACCATGCCGGCGAGCACGCCGCCGATGATGCCGCCGAGGAAGCCGGAGTTGAGCGTGCCGGCGATCGCCCCCATGACGAAGCCGGGCGCGATGCCCGGGCGGTCGGCGATCGCGTAGGCGATGTAGCCGGCCAGGGCGGGCACCAGGAACCCGAAGGCGGCACCGCCCAGGGTGAGGAGCAGGGCGCCGAGGTAGGTCAGCAGCGGCCCGTTGGGCAGCGTCGCGTCACCGGCGAGGTCGTAGGAGCTGGTGTCGGGGAGGTTGAGGAGTGACGAGTCGGCGATGATCAGGCCGGACACACCGGCGCCGTCCTCGGTCTGGAGGGCGATCTCGTAGCCGCCGAGCAGGAAGGACAGGGCGATGAGCAGACCGCCCGCGGCGACGAACGGGATCATGTACGAGACACCGGTCATCAGCACCCGGCGCGCGGTGGCGCCGAACGACTGCTTCCCGGTGGCGCCCTCGCCGCCCTCGGCCACGGTGCCCTCGACGCGCGGCGCCGACGGGTCGTCGGCGTACCGGAGCGCCTCGGCGATCATCGTGTCGGCGTCGTCGATGGGGCGCTTGACGCCGGAGCTGACCATGGGCTTGCCGGCGAAGCGGCTGCGGTCGCGCACGCCGACGTCGACGGCGAAGATCACCGCGGAGGCGTTGGCGATCGTCTCGGGGGAGAGCGGCGTGCTGCCGGCCGACCCCTGGGTCTCGACCTGGATCGGGATCCCGGCCCGCCCGGCGGCGGCCTCGAGGGCCTCGGCGGCCATGTAGGTGTGCGCGATGCCGGTCGGGCACGCGGTGACGGCGACGAGCGACTTGGGTCCGCCGGTCGCCAGCGTCACGGCCGTGGCGGCCGCGGGCGTCGCGGCGGCCACGGAGGCCGCGGCGGGCGTCGACCTGGCCGGGTCGGGCACGTCGAGCGCCGCCTGGATGAGCGCGACGACCTCGTCGGCGTCCTCGGCCTCGCGCAGCGCGTTGGTGAAGGACGGCTTCACGAGCGAGCGGGCCAGCTTGGTGAGCAGCTGGAGGTGGGTGGCGTCGCCACCGGCCGGTGCGGCGATCAGGAACGCCAGGTCGGCGGGGCCGTCCTTGGCGCCGAAGTCCACCCGCGGGCGCAGGCGGGCGAAAGCCAGCGTGGGCTCCTCCACACCGGTGGTCCGGCAGTGGGGGATGGCGATGCCACCCGGCAGGCCGGTCGAGGAGGTCTCCTCGCGGGCGAAGGCGTCGGCGATGAGCTGCTCGGTGTCGGCGGCGCGGCCGGCGTCGCTGACGACGGCGGCCAGGCCCCGGATCACGTCGAGCTTGTCGTCGCCCCACGTCGTGTCGAGACGCACCAGTTCCCTGGTGATCAGATCGGTCATGCAGTGCCTCCCAAGGCGGTGACGGTGACGAGCTCGGTGCGGAGGTGCGACGGCTCGGGAATCGTGGTGCCGGGCAGGGCAGCGGCGGCGCTGCCGTAGGCCACGGCGAGGGCGAGGCGCTTCGGCGGCGTGAGCCCGCGGATGTCGCCCAGGACGTAGCCGAACAGGCTCGAGTCGCCTGCTCCTACCGTGCTCACGACGGTGGTCGGTGGGGGAGTGGCGTGCCAGGCGCCCTCGCGGGTGACGAGCACGGCGCCGTTGCCGCCGAGGGTCGCCAGGACTGCCTCGACGCCGCGGTCGACGAGCGTCCGCGCGGCGGCCGCGGCGAGCCGCGGGTCGCCCTCCAGCTTGTCCGCGTCGCCGCCGGTGAAGGAGGCGAGCTCCTCGCCGTTGGGCTTCATCAGGTGCGGTGCCGACGCGGGGAGCGCGTCGACGAGGGCGCGCAGCGGTGCCTCGCTGGTGTCCACCGCGACCTTCGCCACGGTGCCGCGCAGGCGGCGTACGACGTCGGCGTAGAACTCCGGCGGCGCGCCGGGCGGCAGCGACCCCGCGAGCACGGCCCAGTCGGCCGTCCCGGCCCGGGCCATCAGCGCGTCGGACATCGCGTCGAGGTGCACCTGCTCGACGGTGGCGCCGGGGGAGTTGAGCTTGGTGGTGGTGCCGTCGGGCTCGGTGATGGTGATGTTGACCCGGACGTCGCCGGCGGGCCGGACCGGTCGGCAGTCGATGCCCGCGGCGAGCAGCTCGATGACGAACGGATCGTCCTTGGCCGCGGGGAGCACCGCCAGCGTCGGCTGCCCGGCGCTGACCGAGGCCCGGGAGATGTTGACGCCCTTGCCACCGCCCTGCGACGTCACCGAGTCGACGCGCTGCACCTGGCCGCGCATCAGCTCGCCGGCCAGGGACACCGTGCGGTCGATGCTGGGGTTGGGGGTCAGGGTCAGGATCATGCGATCACCACTTCCACGCCGGCCGCGTCGAGGGCCTTCTGGTCGTCGGGCTTGATGGCTGAGTCGGTGACCAGGACGTCGATGTCGCTGACGGCGGCGAACCGCAGCGAGGACTCGACGCCGATCTTGGTGGAGTCGGCAAGCACGACGGTACGCCGTCCGGCGGCCACGATGGCGCGCTTGGTGGCGGCTTCCTCGCGGTCGGGAGTGGTGAGCCCGTGGCCGATGCTCAGGCCGTTGGTCGCCACGAAGGAGACATCGGCCCGCAGGTCGCCGAGCGCGGCCACCGTGTCGGCGCCGACGGCGGCCTGGGTGGTCGGTCGGACCTTGCCCGGCAGGAGGAAGAGGTCGATCTGTGGGAGTCCGGCGAGCCTCGCGGCGACCGGCACGGCGTGGGTGACGACGGTCAGCCGGTGGTCGCGGGGGAGGAGCGCGGCGAGCCGGGCGGTGGTGGAGCCGGCGTCGATGACCACGATCGAGCCGGGGGGCGGCAGCAGGGCGACGGCCGCGGCGGCGATCAGGTCCTTGGCGGTGGTGTTGGCCAGGTCGCGCTCGGTGAGTCCCGACTCGATGACGGCGAGCGAGCTTGCGGGCACGGCGCCCCCGTGCACGCGGCGGATGAGGCCGATGCGCTCCAGTGCGGACAGGTCCCGGCGCACGGTCTCGGTGGTCACCGAGAACTCCTCGGCGAGCTCGGCGACGGAGACGCGACCCTGCTGGGTGATGGCCTGGGCCATGGCCTGCTGGCGTTCCTCGGCGTACACCGGGACTCCTTCGGTCATCGTGGGTCGGGCCTGGTGAGGAGGGCGGGCGACGTGGTCGCCGTCACTCATCTGTGTCTGTGTTGTTTTATCCCCGTATCTGTTGATTGTCAAGCACGCACTGAACTACGGTGTGTCCATGACCACAGTTGCTCACACCGTGCTCCGCGGGACGCCCGTCGTGCCGGGAGTCGCCGCCGGACCTGCCCTCCTCGTGCGTGGCGAGGTCTCGCCCGCGGCGATCGCGCGCTTCGGCGACGGCGACTTCGCCGACGCCGAGGCCGCCATGGCGGCGTACGACGACGCGGTCGGCGCGGTCGCCGACACCTTCGCCCGCAAGGCCGACAAGGCCACCGGGCCGGCCGCGGAGGTGCTGACCGCGAGTGCCGGTCTGGCCCGCGACAAGGGCCTGCGCGGCGCGGTGGCCAAGAACGTCGCAGCCGGCCAAGGCCTGGTGTCCGCCGTCGACGCGGCCGTCGAGCAGTTCGTCACGATCTTCACCAACATGGGCGGCCTGATGGCAGAGCGGGTCACCGACCTCGAGGACATCGAGCGGCGGGTCGTCGCCCACCTCGTCGGCGAGCCCGAGCCCGGCGTGCCGACGCCGTCCGAGCCGTCGGTGCTGGTCGCCGAGGACCTCGCGCCCAGCGACACGTCCGGGCTGGACCCCGAGCTCATCGTCGCGCTGGTCACCGAGCGGGGTGGCGCCACCAGCCACACCGCCATCATCGCCCGGCAGCTGGGCATCCCCTGCGTGGTCGGCACCGCCGGCATCACCGACCTCGACCAGGGCGCGTTCCTGGTCGTCGACGGCGAGTCCGGGGAGGTCGAGGTCGGGGGAGACCCCGCCGAGGCCCAGGAGCGGGTGGCCGCCAGCAAGGCGGAGCGCGCGGCGCTGGCCGACTGGTCCGGTCCGGCCGCGACGTCCGACGGGATCGCCGTCAAGCTGCTCGCCAACGTGGCCGACGGCCCGAGCGCGGTGCAGGCCAGCGCCGAGCCGGTCCAGGGGGTCGGGCTCTTCCGCACCGAGCTGTGCTTCCTCAACGCCACCGACGAGCCGTCGGCCGAGGAGCAGGCCGACATCTACGCACAGGTGCTGGGCGCCTTCGGCGAGGACCAGCACGTCGTGATCCGCACCCTCGACGCCGGCTCCGACAAGCCGATCGCCTTCGCGACCCTGCCCGGCGAGGAGAACCCTGCCCTCGGTGTCCGCGGCCTCCGGCTGTCCTTCGGCAACCCGGGCCTGATGGACCGCCAGCTCGACGGCATCAAGATCGCCGCCGAGCGGACCGGCACCGAGACCTGGGTGATGGCGCCGATGGTCGCGACCGTCGCCGAGGCCTCCGACTTCGCCGACAAGGTCCGCGCCCGGGGGCTCAAGCCCGGCATCATGGTCGAGATCCCCAGTGCCGCCCTCCTGGCGCACCGGATGCTCGAGGTCGTGGACTTCCTCTCCATCGGCACCAACGACCTCACGCAGTACGCCATGGCCGCCGACCGGATGGCCACGGACCTCGCCCACCTCACCGACCCGTGGCAGCCGGCCGTGCTCCAGCTCATCGCGATCACCGCTGAGGCGGGCAAGCAGGCCGGCAAGTCGGTCGGGGTCTGCGGCGAGGCGGCCGCCGACCCGCTGCTGGCGTGCGCGCTGGTGGGCATGGGGGTCACCTCGCTGTCGATGGCGGCCCGGGCCGTGCGTCCGGTGGGCGCCCAGCTCTCCCGCGTGTCCATGGACACCTGCGAGGCCGCCGCCGAGGCCGCGCTCGGCGCGAGCGACCCGATGGCCGGGCGCGACGCCGTCCGCGCGCTCCTGCACTGATCGCAGGCCCCACCGGGGTCAGTACGACGAAACGGCCCGCCCCTCCAAGTGAGGTGGCGGGCCGTCCGTGGTGCTGCGGTCAGGGCTCGACGGTGGGTTTCGAGACGGGTCGCTCGTCCGCCGCTGTCGCGGCGTGCGAGCCGACCCTCCTCAACCTCCCCGTCGCGAGCCCTGTCGGCTCGTTCCTCGCCGTCAGGGCTCGACGGTGACCTTGATGGCCTCGCCCTTGGCGACGATGTCGAAGGCCGAGAGCACGTCGTCGAGGGGGATGTGCTTGGTGATCAGGTCCTTGACGGGCACCTGGCCGGTGGAGATGTACTGCAGCGCCCGCTTGTTGTGGTCCGGCGAGGAGCCGTTGGCGCCGTGGATGTGCAGCTGGCGGTAGTGCACGACGTTGGAGTCGCAGGTGATGGTCGGGTCGGTCTTGGGGAGGCCGCCGAAGAACGAGATGCGCCCCTGGCGGGCGGCCATCGCGATGGCCTGCTCCTGGGTGACGTTGGCCGGGGTCGCGGTGATGATCACGTCGGCGCCGCGGCCGTCGGTGAGCTTCATGACCTCCTCGACGACGTCGACCTTCGACGCGTCGATGACGTGGTCGGGCTGGACGGCGTCGGCAGACATCTGCAGCCGCTCGGCGTTGACGTCGACGAGGACGACGGTGCCGACCTTGTGCACGCCGCGGGCGATGCGGATGTGCATGCAGCCGATCGGGCCGGCGCCGAAGACGACGGTGAAGTCACCCTCCTCGATGCCCAGCTGCTCCTGCGCGTTGATGGCGCAGGCGAAGGGCTCGGCGGCCGAGGCCTCGTCGTAGCCCACGTTGTCGGGGATGCGGTTGAGGCCGTCGACCTTGAGCACCTGGGCCGGGACGATCATGTACTCCGCGAAGCCACCGTCGTACTGGTAGCCGACGGACGTCTGGTTCTGGCAGACCTCCATCCAGCCCTTCTTGCACTCGTGGCACTCGCCGCAGGGAACGGCCGCGATGCACTGCACGCGGTCGCCCACGGAGAAGCCGCCGAGCGCGTCGGCGCCGACCTCCACGATCTCGCCGGCCACCTCGTGGCCCATCGTGGTGGTCCCGGTGATGTTGACGTGGCCGTTCTTCTTGATCTTCACGTCCGTGCCGCAGGTCGAGCAGTTCTTGACCTTGATCTTGATCTCGTCGGGCCCGCACTCGGGCTCGGGCACGTCCTCGAGCCGGACGTCCTCGGGGGCGTAGAAGCGCAGTGCCTTCATGGTCGGAATCCCTCCACGGGTGCATTGTCGATCGGCTGGTGTGGTGTGTCACTCACCGTAGCGGGCATAACGGGGCGAAATCCACACCAAATCACACCCACTTTGGCCCGAATGCTTGGCAACGTGCCCGTATTGAGGTGTACTGGTGCTCTGCCTGTGATCGGGGTCACCCCGCGCTCCAGCACCCGTCACCACATCCGGAGGAATCCATGTCCACACAGACGACACCGCGCCCCGGCGCGCGGGTCCACGTGCAGAAGTTCGGAACGTTCCTGTCCAACATGATCATGCCGAACATTCCGGCCCTGATCGCCTGGGGCCTGCTCACGGCCCTGTTCATCGATGTCGGCTGGTGGCCCAACGCGGACCTGGCCACCATGGTCGGTCCTGCGATCCACTACCTGCTGCCGATCCTGATCGCCGCCACCGGTGGTCGCATGGTGTACGGCGACCGCGGCGCCGTCGTCGGTGCCTTCGCGGTGATGGGTGCCATCGCCGGGTCCGACTTCCTCATCGCCGAGTTCAACACGGCCGAGCTGGCCAAGTGGCTCGCCGCCGGCAACGCCGCGGAGGACTTCTCGGCGCTGGGCCAGGTGCACATGTTCATCGGCGCCATGATCATGGGACCGCTGGCAGCCTGGGTCATGAAGAAGCTCGACGCCCTCTGGGAGGGCAAGGTGCGCGCCGGCTTCGAGATGCTCGTCAACATGTTCTCGGCCGGCATCGTCGCGTTCGTGATGGCAATCGTGGGCTTCTGGGTCATCGCCCCGATCGTCAACAAGGTCATGGAGGTCCTCGGCAACGGGGTGGAGACGCTGGTCGACAACAACCTGCTGCCGCTCACCTCGGTGGTCATCGAGCCGGCCAAGGTCTTCTTCCTCAACAACGCCATCAACCACGGCGTGCTGACCCCGCTCGGCCTGACCGAGGCGGCCGAGACGGGCAAGTCCGTGCTGTTCCTGCTCGAGGCCAACCCCGGCCCGGGCCTGGGCCTGCTCATCGCGATCTCCATCTTCGGCAAGGGCGTGGCCAAGGCCACGGCCCCCGGTGCGGCGATCATCCAGTTCTTCGGCGGCATCCACGAGATCTACTTCCCGTACGTCCTGATGAAGCCCATCCTGATCCTCGCCATGATCGCGGGTGGCATGACCGGTGTCGCCGTGAACGTCGCCTTCGACGTGGGCCTGCGTGCCCCGGCGGCACCCGGCTCGATCTTCGCTGTGTACGCACAGACGGCGAGCGGCAGCTTCGTCGGCGTGACCCTGGCGGTGTTCTCCTCGGCCGCGGTGACCTTCCTGGTGGCGTCCCTGCTCCTCAAGCTCGACCGGTCCGAGGACGAGGGCGACCTCGCCGCCGCGACCGCGCAGATGGAGGCCAACAAGGGCAAGAAGTCGTCGGTCGCCGGGATGCTGACGGGCGGCACCGGAGCCCCCGCCGGTGCGATCAAGTCGATCGTGTTCGCCTGCGACGCCGGCATGGGCTCCTCGGCCATGGGGGCGTCGGTGCTCCGCAAGAAGATCCAGGCCGCCGGCCACGGTGACGTGACCGTCGTCAACAAGGCGATCTCCAACCTCGACGACACCTACGACCTGGTCGTGAGCCACCAAGACCTCACCGACCGTGCCCGTCAGAAGACCCCGTCGGCCATGCACGTGGCAGTGGACAACTTCATGGCCTCACCGCGCTACGACGAGATCGTCGAGCTGCTCGACCGCACCAACACCCCCGGCGGGGCGCCCGTCGAGGAGGCGGCCGCGGAGACCCCGAGCGGGGTGCTCGACGACAGCTCGATCGTGCTGCGGGGCAGCGCCACCACGCGTGACGACGCCATCACCGAGGCGGGCGAGCTGCTCGTCGCCAGCGGCGCCGTCGAGGCGTCGTACGTCGAGGCGATGCACGAGCGGGAGACCTCGGTCTCCACCCACATGGGCAACCTGCTCGCCATCCCGCACGGCACCAACGAGGCCAAGTCAGCGATCAACCGATCGGCGATCTCGTTCATCCGCTACCCCGACGGCGTCGACTGGAACGGCAAGCCGGCCGAGTTCGTGATCGGCATCGCCGGCGCGGGTGACGACCACCTGGCCCTCCTGCAGAAGATCGCCGGGGTCTTCACCGACCCGGCGCAGGTCGAGCGCCTGCGTCAGGCCGGTACGGCGGCCGAGGTGCGCGAGGTCCTCGAGGGCGTGCGCGTCTGACCCACCGATGACCAGGACGCCCGGACGGACCGCTGCAGGTCCGTCCGGGCGTCCTGTCGTCATGTCCTGGGGTAGTCCGTGACGAACGGACCCCCGGATCGTCCGGACAGGGGTCCGTCCGTCACGGACTACCCCGACTGCCTGACCTACCCGGGGACCGCGGAGACGGTCAC
Source organism: Nocardioides terrigena (assembly GCF_003047265.1). Lineage (GTDB taxonomy): Bacteria > Actinomycetota > Actinomycetes > Propionibacteriales > Nocardioidaceae > Nocardioides > Nocardioides terrigena. The sequence goes on from NZ_PZYY01000017.1 coordinate 28,187, forward strand.
GGGTACGCCGCTCAGCGCGGCGTTGCCCGACACGTCGAGGCGCTCGGGGTCGGTGAGGTCGTTGATCGAGACGCCGGGAACCTGTGCCGCGGCACTCATCCCGGGGTTGCGGGCGTGCCCGTAGCCGTGGGGGAGGCTGACGACGCCGCGCATCACGTCCTCGGTCGCGGACACCTCGACGTCGACGGCCCCGACGCGTGAGGTGACCCGGACGGTGGTCCCGTCCACCAGGGCGCGGGCCGCCAGGTCGTCGGGGTGCATGAGCAGGTGGTGGCGCGGGCGTCCGCGGGTGAGCCGCTCGACGTTGTGCATCCACGCGTTGCAGTCCTTCTGGTGGCGGCGGCCGATGAGCAGCAGCTCGCCTTCCACGGGGGCCGGGACGGCCGCCAGCCGCGCCAGGTCGTCGATCACGAGCGCTGGGGCCAGGTCGATGCGGTGGTCGCGGGTCTGGAGGCGCTCGGGCAGCAACCCGGCACGAAGCGGGCCCAGGTCGATGCCCGCGGGGCTGGCACGGAGCTTGCGCAGGGTGACCCCGGTGCGACCGCTCAGCAACAGCAGCTGGACGAGCCGCGTCGGGCTGGCGGTCATCCGGGCACGGAGCGCCAGCCGCTTGCGGCGCGAGGGCCGCCGGTCCAGGCGCGCCACCGTGCGCAAGGCCAGCTCCCGGTAGATCTGCCAGTCGTGCCGCGTCCCCGGGCCCGCCGGGAGCACGGCCGGCGTGAAGCGGGCGGTGTTGCGCACGGCGAGCGTCTGGAAGACCAGGTCGTAGTGGTCGCGCTCCAGTGCGGTGGTCGGCGGCAGGATGACGTCGGCGTGCCGGGTGGTCTCGTTGAGGTAGATGTCGACGGCCGCCATGAAGTCGAGGCCGGCCAAGGACTCGTCGAGACGAGCGCCGTCGGGCGTGGAGAGCACCGGGTTGCCCGAGAGCGTCAGCATCGCGCGCACCTGGCCCTCGCCCGGCGTCTCGATCTCCTCGCGCAGGGCCGAGACCGGAAGCTCGCTCGCGGTCTCGGGCAGTCCGCGCACCCGCGACCGCCAGGCGCCGTGGTGGCCCCGTCCGATGATGCCGCGGCCGACGACGTCGATGGCCGGGCTGGTGAACATGGCCCCGCCCTCCCGGTCGAGGTTGCCGGTGACGATGTTGAGGACGTTGACGGCCCACTGGCACACCGACCCGAACTCGTGCGTCGAGACGCCGACGCGTCCGTAGACGACCGCGCTCTCGGCAGCGGCGAGCTCGCGGGCGAGCCTCCGGACCTCCTCGGCGGGGACGCCGCTCATCGCCGCGGCCCGCTCGGGGGTGAAGTCGGCGACGGCCGCCTCGACCGCCTCCAGCCCGGGGGCGTGGGCGGGCGCGGTCGCGACGCCGTCGGCGAAGAGCACCTGGAGCATGGCGAGCAGGACCCAGGCGTCGCTGCCGGGGCGTACGAAGTGGTGCTCGGTGGCGATCCTCGCCGTCTCGGTGCGCCGCGGGTCCAGCACGACCAGGCGGCCGCCGCGGCGCTTGAGGTCGCGCGCCCGCTGCGGGAAGTCCGGCACGGTCATCAGCGACCCGTTGGAGGCCATCGGGTTGGCGCCCACGACGAGGAAGTGGTCGGTCCGGTCGATGTCGGGGATCGGCAGGAGCAGCTGGTGGCCGAACATGAGGTGCGCGAGCAGCTGGTGGGGGAGCTGGTCCACCGACGTGGCGCTGTAGGTGTTGCGGGTCCGCAGCGCCTTGACCAGGCCGATCCCGTGGGTCATCGACCCGAGGCTGTGGACGTTGGGGTTGCCGAGGTAGATCCCCACGGCGTCCCGGCCGTGGGCGTTGATGGCCGAGGCGAGGCCGTCGGCCACCAGGTCGAAGGCCTCGTCCCACCCGATCTCGGTCCACTCGCCGGTGCTGCGGTCGCGCCGCACGGGGCGCCGCAACCGCTCCGGGTCGGCGTACACGTCGACGATCGCCACGCCCTTGGGACAGACGTGGCCGCGCGAGAGCGGGTCGTCGGGGTTGCCCCGGACGCCGGTGACGGCCCCCGCCTCGAGCGTGATCTCGAGGCCGCAGATCGCCTCGCAGAGGTTGCAGACCCCGAGCTTCTTCACCGGGGCGCTGGACGGAGCGTTCGTCGGGGGAGGCACCCGCGGATCCTCGCACGGCGACACGCCGACGGACCGGCGCTTGCTGCGGTAGTGCGCATTCCGCACTACTGTCCACCGCATGGACAGCACACAGCTCCTCAAGGGGGTGCTCGACCTCGCGGTGCTCGCGGTGGTCGACGACGAGGACGGCTACGGGTACGACGTCGTCCGCCGGCTGCGGGCCGGCGGCCTCGACGAGGTGGGGGACGCCTCCGTCTACGGCACGCTGCGGCGGTTGTACGCCGCCGGCGCACTGACGTCGTACGTCGTGGCCTCCGAGAGCGGACCGCACCGCAAGTACTACGGCATCACCCCGACCGGCCGCGACCAGCTCAAGACCCAGCGCGACGACTGGGCCCACTTCTCCACGACCGTCACCAACCTGCTCCAGGGGGCCCGCCCATGAACACCGCACCAGTCGTCCGACCCGAGGTCGAGCAGTTCGTCGCCGCCGTGCGCGAGCGCTTCGCCGACCTGGACCCCGACGAGCGCGAGGACCTGCTCGACGGCCTCGAGGCGGACATGTCCGACCTCGCCGACGAGCGTGGGCCGGAGGCGCTGGGGGATCCCGACGCGTACGCCGCGGAGCTGCGGGCCGCCGCCGGCCTCCCGCCCGCCGGTCGAGGGCGCCGGCCCGTGGCAGAGCGGGTGGAGGGGTGGCTCGACGGCGCGCGCCGGCGCTGGGACGCCGTCGCCCTCGGCCTCCCGGGTGATCCGTGGGGCCTGGCCCGGTCCCTGCGGCCGGTCTGGTGGGTCCTCCGCGCCTGGGTCGCGCTCCAGGTGGTGGACCTCCTGTTCGGGTCGGGCGCCCGCAACTTCGGGCTGTCCCCGGTGCCGAGCCTGCTGGGGTGGGGCCTGCCACTCCTGGTGGTGGCCGTCCTCGTCAGCGTCCAGATGGGTCGCGGGAAGTGGTGGCCGGGACGGGGTGATCGTGGAGCCGCCGCCCGCGTCCTGCTGCTGGCCATGAACGTGGCGGCGATCGCAGCGGTGCCCGTCACGGTGACCGAGGTGTTGACGCCCGCCAAGGTCGCGGCCTGGGGGATGGACGAGTGGACGCATCCGGTCTCGGACGTCGACCCCGGGGTGATCGCCTACGACGGGCGCCAGGTCTGCACGCTGCGGGTGGTGGACGAGCAGGGGCGACGTGTCGAGGGGCTCCGCGTCCTGGACGCCACCTCCGGTGAGCTGCTGCCGCTGAACAACCCGTCCTGCTGACCGAGGTCAGTCACCCCTGCGGGTGGGGCGAGGCGGCGTCGCGCGTCATGGTCGGCGTCGTGGGGCGTTACGTTCCACGAGCACTCATTCCCCACCACCACCTGGAGACAACACCATGGGTTACGGACTCGGCGTCTTCCTGCTGGCGCTCGGCCTCATCCTGGCCTTCGCCGTGCAGGACATGATCAGCGCCGTCGACCTCACGATGGTCGGCTACATCCTCTGCCTGGCCGGCGTCCTGGTCATCGCGATCACCGCCATCCAGAGCAACACGCGCCGTCGCCACACGACGGTCGCCACGACCACCGACCACGAGGGTCGTCGGGCCACCACGGAGAAGCGGACAGAGTCCGACCCGCCGGCCCCGCCGGCCGTCTGAGGCCTCGCTCCACCGGCTCTCCGCCCGGGTCCCAGCGTTTTGGGGCCCGGGCGTCGCCGTTGGTAACCTTCTCCGGTTGCCCACCGCACGGTGGGACATGCCGTCATGACGGCCGCGGATCCAGAGAGCCCCGGGCATCCTGCCCCGAGCGCCGCGCAACGAGACCGGAAGGAGCCCCGCATGTCGATCGGTACCGACGCGGAGACCAAGAAGAAGATCATCGCTGAGTACGCCACGGCCGAGGGCGACACCGGTTCGCCCGAGGTCCAGGTCGCTCTCCTGAGCTACCGCATCAGCCACCTCACCGAGCACCTCAAGCAGCACAAGCACGACCACCACAGCCGTCGTGGCCTCCTGCTGCTCGTCGGCCAGCGCCGTCGCCTGCTCAACTACCTGCAGAAGACCGAGATCGAGCGTTACCGCTCGATCGTCGAGCGCCTCGGCCTGCGCCGCTGACACGCCTGGAGCGGTTCCCCGATCACGGGGAGCCGCTCCTGCTGGTTTGCGGCCTACTCCGTTAGGCTCGACCCCGGCCCTCGCGGCCACCCGCTCACGCATCACGCACAACTTCACATTCACACCACCAGGAGTGGCCCGGAACGTCGGCTCGGTCCTCGGTAGTGGCCTCCGGATCGCCGCGTCAACCGCGGCCCGTGGGCCTCGATCGAAGACCGGCAACATGCTCGAACGACGAGCTGTTCGGGCGTTCCGCGGCTAGCTCCGCGAAGAGAAAGGGAAACCCTTTGAACGAGGGACCCATCATTTCTGCTGTCGAGACCGTGCTGGACAACGGCAAGTTCGGACAGCGCACCGTCAAGTTCGAGACCGGCCTGCTGGCCCGCCAGGCGGCCGGCTCGGTCACTGCCTACCTCGACGACGAGACCATGCTGCTCTCGGCGACGACCGCCGGCAAGACGCCGAAGGACCACTTCGACTTCTTCCCGCTGACGATCGACGTCGAGGAGCGGATGTACGCCGTGGGCCAGATCCCCGGCTCCTTCTTCCGGTCCGAGGGTCGCCCGGGCGAAGACGCGATCCTCACCTGCCGGCTCATCGACCGCCCGCTGCGCCCGACCTTCAAGAAGGGCCTGCGCAACGAGGTCCAGGTCGTTATCACCGTCATGGCGCTCGACCCCAACGTCCCCTACGACGTGCTGGCCATCAACGCCGCGTCGCTGTCGACCCAGCTCTCCGGCCTGCCGTTCTCCGGCCCCGTCGGTGGCGTCCGCGTGGCGCTCATCGAGGGCCAGTGGGTCGCGTTCCCGACGCACTCGCAGCTCGAGACCGCCGTGTTCGACATGGTCGTCGCCGGTCGGGTCACCGACACCGGTGACGTCGCGATCATGATGGTCGAGGCCGAGGCCACCGAGGAGACCATCGCGCTCGTCCAGGGTGGCGCCCAGGCGCCGACCGAGGAGGTCGTGGCCGGTGGCCTCGACGCCGCGAAGCCCTTCATCAAGCAGCTCGTCGAGGCCCAGGCCGAGCTGGCCCGCGAGGCCGCCAAGCCCGTCCAGGACTTCCCGGTCTTCCTCGACTACGAGGACGACGTCTACGACGCCGTCGAGGCTGCGGCCAAGGACGACGCCGACGCCGCGATGCGCATCGCCGACAAGCAGGAGCGCGAGTCGCGCACCGACGAGATCAAGAGCGCGCTGCTCGGAAAGCTCGCCGGCCAGTTCGAGGGCCGCGAGAAGGAGATCGGCGCGGCGTTCCGCTCGCTGACCAAGTCGCTCGTCCGTGAGCGCGTCCTGCGCGACAAGGTCCGCATGGACGGTCGCGGTCTCGCCGACATCCGCCCGCTGCACGCCGAGGTCGGCGTGATCCCGCGCGTGCACGGCTCGGCGCTGTTCGAGCGTGGCGAGACCCAGATCCTGGGTGTCACCACGCTCAACATGCTCAAGCTCGAACAGCAGCTCGACACGCTCTCCCCGGAGAAGCACCGCCGCTACATGCACAAGTACGTCTTCCCGCCGTTCTCCACCGGCGAGACCGGTCGCGTGGGCTCGCCCAAGCGTCGCGAGGTCGGCCACGGTGCGCTCGCGCGCCGTGCCCTGCTGCCGGTGCTCCCGAGCCGCGAGGAGTTCCCCTACGCGATCCGTCAGCTCTCCGAGGCCATGGGCTCCAACGGCTCCACCTCGATGGGCTCGGTCTGCGCGTCCACGCTGTCGCTCCTCCAGGCCGGCGTGCCGCTCAAGGCGTCCGTCGCGGGCATCGCGATGGGCCTCATCTCCGGTGAGGTCGACGGCAAGACGGAGTACGTCGCGCTGACCGACATCCTCGGTGCCGAGGACGCGTTCGGCGACATGGACTTCAAGGTCGCCGGTACCCGCGAGTTCGTGACCGCGCTCCAGCTCGACACCAAGCTCGACGGCATTCCTGCCGAGGTCCTCGCTGCGGCGCTGACCCAGGCCCGCGATGCCCGTCTCGCGATCCTCGACGTCATGGCCGAGGCCATCGACGCCCCCGAGGAGATGTCGCTCCACGCCCCGCGGATCATCACGATCCGGGTGCCCGTCGACAAGATCGGCGAGGTCATCGGCCCGAAGGGCAAGATCATCAACCAGATCCAGGACGACACGGGCGCGACCCTGTCGATCGAGGACGACGGCACGGTCTACATCGGTGCGACCAACGGTGAGGCGGCCGAGGCAGCCAAGAACGCCGTCAACGCGATCGCCAACCCGACCATGCCCGAGGTCGGCGAGCGCTACCTCGGCACGGTCGTCAAGACGACCAACTTCGGTGCCTTCGTCTCGCTGATGCCCGGCAAGGACGGCCTGCTGCACATCAGCAAGCTGCGTGCCCTCGCCGGCGGCAAGCGCGTCGAGGCCGTCGAGGACGTCCTCGCGGTGGGCCAGAAGGTCCAGGTCGAGATCGGCGAGATCGACGACCGCGGCAAGCTCTCGCTCGTGCCGGTCGTGGAGGACTCCTCCGCGTCGGACGACGAGGCCGAGGCCGCCGAGTCCGAGTGACCTGAGCTCCACCCGCGACCGGCCGGCAGACCACCTGCCGGCCGGTCGTGGCATTTCTCCCCCGAAAGGCATCGCTTCCGTGCAGAACTCCGGCACCACCCGCACCCTCCAGACGGTCAAGGACTCGGACGGCCAGGTGACCTCACGCGTCCGCCGCACGGTCCTGCCCAGCGGGCTCCGCATCGTCACCGAGCAGATGGCCGGCGCCCGCTCGGCGAGCATCGGGGTCTGGGTCGGCGTGGGCTCGCGGGACGAGACCCCGGCCCTGCACGGCTGCTCGCACTTCCTCGAGCACCTGCTCTTCAAGGGCACCCGGGAGCGCAGCGCCCTCGACATCTCGGTGGCCCTCGACGCGGTGGGTGGCGAGTTCAACGCCTTCACCGCCAAGGAGTACACCTGCTTCCACGCGCGGGTCCTCGACGACGACCTGCCGATGGCGATCGACGTCCTCGGTGACATGGTCACCAACTCGCTGCTGACCGCGGCCGACGTCGAGGCGGAGCGGGACGTGATCCTCGACGAGATCGCCATGCACGACGACGACCCGGACGACGTGGTGCACAACCTCTTCGCCCACCAGGCGTGGGGCGACACCCCCCTCGGACGGCCGATCGCCGGCACCCACGACTCCATCACCGCGATGAGCCGCGACCAGATCCACCGCTTCTACCGCCGCCACTACCGGCCCGGGACCATGGTCGTCGCCGCGGCCGGCAGCGTCGACCACGCGACCGTCGTACGCCAGGTGCGCAAGGCCTTCGGCCGTCAGGGCTTCCTCGACGGCGAGGGCGCCCCGGCCGCCGCCCGGATCACCGACAAGGCACGTCCGGTCGCCTCCGGCGAGGCCCGCACGACCCGCCCCTTCGAGCAGGTCAACATCGTGCTCGGCGCGAAGGGCATCACCCGCACCGACGAGCGCCGCTACGCCCTCGGGGTCCTCAACACCGCCCTCGGTGGAGGCACCTCGTCACGGCTCTTCCAAGAGGTGCGCGAGCACCGCGGGCTGGCCTACTCGGTCTACTCGTTCGCCAGCCACCACGCCGACGCCGGCCTGGTCGGTGTCTCGGTGGGCTGCCTGCCCGGCAAGGTCGAGGACGTGCTGGCCACCGTGCGCGGCGAGCTCGCCAAGGTGGCGGCCGACGGCATCACCGCCGAGGAGCTCGAGCGCGGCAAGGGCCAGCTGCGCGGGGGACTGGTGCTGGGCCTCGAGGACTCCGGCTCGCGGATGTCGCGGATCGGCAAGGTCGAGCTCATGCGCGACGAGCTGCTCTCGATCGACCAGGTCATCGCCCGGATCGACGCCGTCACGCTCGACGAGGTGCGTACCGTCGCCGCCGAGCTCTTCTCCCAGCCCGAGGTGCTCGCGGTCGTCGGCCCGCGCTGACCCCCTGCAGCCCCTCTGTCGAGAGCCGAGTGCCGCGGCCGTGACTGGCGGCGGCCGACAGGTACGGCGAGCTGCGAGATGTCGGCGCCCGCCAGTGTCCTGGGCGGGTTGAGCGCCGCGTGGCAGGCGGCCCGCGGGTCTCCAGAGGCTGACTCGTAACTGGCGGCGGCGGACAGGTACGGCGAGCTGCGAGATGTTGTCCTGACTTGTGTCGGTATGGACAGTTCTGTCTCGGGTTCGTCCGGACACTTTGACCCGCTGTGAGCGCATGGTGCGTCCATGGCAGACAG
>NZ_PZYY01000018.1 GCF_003047265.1 Nocardioides terrigena
GTACTGCCACAAATCAGCAAGGATCGGCAGGCTCACCTTGCGTTTGCGCAGGTAAAAGCGGCATGAGTAACGCATTCAAGTCCCGTTACTCACCCCAGTGGTGTCGAGCCCCTGGCCTGCGGGCCGGGGGCTCGACGCATGTCTGCCCAGGAGTCTTCCCGGATCACCCGCTTCCGGTCGCCGAGGTCGGCAGGGTGTGGGTGACCGCCGCCGCCGCGGCGGCCGCGTCGTTGACGTTGCCGTCGGCGGCGCGGTGCCGCGCGATCACGAAGGCCATCAGCACGCCCAGGAAGCTGAAGAACGCCATCATCCACGCGGCCGCAGCGAGACCGGAGGCCAGCGCGTCCGCCTGGGACGCACCGTCGGCGGTCTGGTTGCCGATGACGGTGCCGTAGACGGTGGCGGCCAGGGCGGTGGCCACCGCGGCACCGACGTACCTGGCCATGTTCGAGACACCGGACGCCCCACCGACCTGGTTCTCCGGGACGCAGGCCGTCGACGCCGACGACGCCGGGCCGTTGGTCATGCCCATGCCCACGGCGATGGCGACCAGCGGCAGCAGGAACGCGCCGTACTCCCATCCCGCGTCGACGAAGCCCACCACGGCGAACCCGACGGTGGTCACGACGAATCCGATGCCGATGACCAGGCGACCACCGAGCTTGGCCGCCAGCCTGGGCACCAGGGGGGCCACCACCACCAGGCCGACCGTCGCCGGGAGGGTCGCGAGACCGGCCTCCAGCGGGCTGAAGTCGAGGGTGGAGGGATCCTGGAAGTAGAGGCTGAGCAGGTACATCAACCCGTTGATGGTGCCCGCGCCGATCAGGATCGCGATGGTCGACCCGACCAGCACCCGGTTGCGCAGCAGCGCGAGGTCGAGCAGGGGGACGTCGACGCGTCGTTCGACGGCGACGAAGGCGAAGCCCGAGCCGATCGAGACCGCGAAGCAGGCCAGGGTGGGCAGCGAGAGCCAACCCCAGTCGCCGCTCTCCGTCACGGCGAGGATCAGCGGCGTCAGGGTCAGCGCAATCAGTACGGTGCCTGCGTAGTCGATCGACCTGGGTCGGTCCGGGTCCCGCGACTCGGACACGGTCGCCGCGGTCAGCAGCATGCACAGCACGGCGACCCCGGCGTCGATCCAGAACAGTCCCTGCCACCCGGTGAGGCCCACGAGCACGCCGCCGAGCAACGGTCCGGCAGCCGCACCGACCGCGGCCGCCGCGCCCCACAGCGAGACGGCCCGCAGCTGCGCGTCGCCCTTGTTGGCGACGGACAGCAGGCTCAGGCCGCAGGCCAGGATGGTCGCTCCGGCCGCCCCCTGGATCACCCGTCCGGCGATCACCATGCCGCCGGACTGCGCGAGGGCGATCAGGATGCACGACCCGACGAAGAGCAGCAGGCCGAGCTGGAAGATGCGCTTGCGGCCGAAGACGTCCCCCAGGGAGCCTGCCGTGACGATCACCGCGGCCCCCACCAGCGAGTAGCCGGTGACCGCCCACTGCAGGGTCGTGACCGACGTGCCGGTGTCCTCCGAGATCGCGGGCAGGAGGATGCTCACGGCCGAGGTGTTGGCGTTGACCACGAGCGTCGAGATGCAGGTGGCCGCCAGGACGCCACCCGTCCGCCTGTCCGTCTGCGCGACGTTGCTCATCCCGTCCCCTCCCGTGACCAGTCCGGGGTGGCCTGCCCCGATCACGGTAGGGCGGCGTCACCGCGGGAAGCCTCACCCGATGCGGGCGAGGCTCCTGCCGGCCCATCCCCGGGCGGGCAACCGGTCAGACGGACACGAAACCCTGGACGAGACCGACCACCGCCACCACGGACACCGCGGCGACGACCCCCACGAGGATCTTCTCCGTCCCGGTGAAGAGCGCCTTGCCGCCCTCCTTGCGGGCCCACACGAACAGCGCGGTGCCGACCATGTAGAACAGCCCGGCGACCAGCACGTACTCCCAGCCGCCCGCGTAGACGAGCCACACGGCGTACGCCAGGCTGAGCGCGCCGACCAGGAGACCGCGACGTCGTCCCGGCCCGTCGGCGTACGTCTCACCGCTCACCGCCAGCTTGAGCTGGTAGGCCGCCGACCACAGGTAGGGCAGCAGGATGAGGGACGTGGCCAGGTAGACGAGGTCGGTGTAGGTGTTCTCGTTCACCAGCGTCCAGAGCAGCATCGCCTGCACGCAGAGGTTGGTCAGCCACAGGGCGGGAGCGGGGGCTCCGTGCCGGTTCTCCTTCGCCAGCACGGCCGGGAGCACGTGGTCGCGGGCCGGGAGTCGCAGGATCTCGACCGCCAGCAGCACCCACGCCAGGAGCGCGCCCAGCAGGGAGATGGCCAGGCCGGCCGAGATGAACCCGGCACCCCAGGCGCCCACCTCGTTCTCGAGCAGGCCCGCCATGGACGGGTCGGCGAGTCCGGCGATGTCGGCCTGCGCCATCAGGCCGTAGGACAGGAGGTTGACCGCGAGCAGCAGGGCCAGCACGCCGACGAAGCCGATGATGGTGGCCCGGCCGACGTCCCGGCGACTGCGGGCCCGCTGCGAGTAGACCGCGGCGCCCTCGATGCCGATGAACACCCACACGGTCACCAGCATCATGTTCTTGACCTGGTCCACCGTCCCGCCGAGACCGGCGTCCGTGCCCCAGATGTCCGCCGTGAAGAGGTCGGCGCTGAAGCCGACGGCGGCGATGGCGATGAAGGTGACGATGGGGACCACCTTGGCGATCGTCACGAGCACGTTGACGAAGGCGGCGTTGCGGACGCCGCTGAGGGTCAGCGCGTGGACCACCCACAGCAGGACCGAGGCGCCGACGATCGCGGTGACCGTGGTCCCGCCCTCGAGCCCGGAGAACCAGTAGCCCAGGGTCGACATCAGCAGGACGAGGTAGGCCACGTTGCCGATCCACGCGCTGATCCAGTAGCCCCAGGCCGAGGTGAAGCCGACGTACTCGCCGAATCCCGCGCGGGCGTAGCCGTAGACACCGCCGTCGACGTCGGGCTTGCGCTGGGCCAGCGACTGGAACACGAACGCGAGCATGAGCATGCCCACGCCGGTGATGAGCCAGCCGATCATCAGCGGGCCGGCGGCAGCGCTGCCGGCCATCTGCGAGGGGAGGGCGAAGATGCCGCTCCCGATCATCGAGCCCACGACCAGTGCGGTCAGGGCCGGCAGCGCGAGTCCCACGCGAGGACCTGCGTGCGCGTCGTCAGGACCGGGAACCGGTCGGGTGCGGTCCACCACCTGCTTCATGTCGAGCCTCCTTGCATCATGAGGAGCGATGTCCTCACCTCGACTCTTCCGCTGACGCGGCCCCGTGTGCAGGGTCGCTGGTCCGGACCGGGCAAGACGTAGGGCCCGTGTCCTGCTGCGACCGGCGGCCATGTGCCCGCCCGGGGAGGACCTTCGGCACTCTCGCCGCCCACCCCTGGCCGCGACGCTGGAGGTCCGAGACGAAGGGACCGGTCATGACGCTGCACGTGGACTCCGAGGTCGGGCACCTGAGACAGGCGATCCTGCACCGCCCCGACCTGGAGCTGAAGCGGCTGACGCCGAGCAACCACGACGAGTACCTCTTCGACGACGTGCTGTGGGTCAAGCAGGCCAAGCAGGAGCACGACGCGTTCGCCGAGACGCTGCGCGACCTCGGGGTCCGCGTGCACCTCCTCGACCAGCTGCTCGTCGAGACGCTCGCGGTCCCGGAGGCCAGGAAGTTCATCCTCGAGACGTCCTTGGACGAGCTCGTCTACGGTCCGATGGCCCTCGACAGCCTGCACCGCGCGTTCGGAGCGATGGACGACACGGAGCTCACCACCTTCCTCGTCGGAGGCATGACCAAGCGCGAGCTGCTCGAGCGGGTGCCCGAGCCCTCCTCGGTGGTCGTCCAGGCCCTCGGCCTCGACGACCTGCTCCTGACACCCCTGCCGAACCACCTCTTCACCCGGGACACCTCCGCCTGGATCTACGACGGTGTCTCGATCAACTCGATGCGCAAGCGGGCCAGGATGCGCGAGACGATCCACTACGAGGCGATCTACCGCTGGCACCCGCACTTCGCCGACTCGTCGTTCCGGGTGTGGGCCGAGGGCTCGGTCAACGGCGCGGCCACCACCGAGGGCGGCGACATCCTCGTCCTGGGACGCGGGGCCGTCCTCGTGGGCATGAGCGAGCGCACCACCCCACAGGGGGTCGAGAGGCTGGCACGCCGCCTCTTCGCGGCCGGCAGCGCACGCAGGATCGTGGCGGTATCCATGCCGCGCAAGCGGGCCTTCATGCACCTCGACACCGTCATGACGATGGTCGACGAGGAGACCTTCACCAAGTACGTCGGGCTCGGGATGCTCCCGTCGTACACGATCGAGCCCGGCGACGGCGAGCAAGGCCTGAGGATCACCGCGCACCCGCCCGAGGACATGCACCGCGCCATCGCGGAGGCCCTCGGCATCGACTCCATCCAGATCCTCACGGCCACGCAGGACGTCAACGCGGCGGAGCGTGAGCAGTGGGACGACGGCTGCAACGTGCTGGCCGTGCGACCCGGTGTCGTCGTCGCCTACGAGCGCAACGTCACCACCAACACCTACCTGCGCAAGAAGGGGATCGAGGTGGTCACGATCCGCGGCAACGAGCTCGGCCGTGGCCGCGGCGGTCCCCGGTGCATGACCTGTCCGGTCGAACGAGAAGGGATCTGAGCCATGGCCTTCAACCTGAGGAACCGCAGCTTCGTCAAGGAGCTGGACTTCACACCGAAGGAGTGGAGGTTCCTGCTGGACCTCGCGGCCGAGCTCAAGGTGGCCAAGTACGCCGGCTCGGAGCAGCCGCGCCTCAGTCGCAAGAACATCGCCCTGATCTTCGAGAAGACCTCGACGCGGACGCGGTGCGCCTTCGAGGTGGCGGCCTTCGACCAGGGCGCCCGGGTGACCTACCTCGACCCGAGCGGTTCGCAGATCGGCCACAAGGAGTCCATGGAGGACACGGCGCGCGTGCTCGGCCGCATGTACGACGGCATCGAGTACCGCGGCTCGGCCCAGGACAAAGTCGAGACCCTGGCGACGTACGCCGGGGTGCCGGTGTGGAACGGGCTGACCGACGAATGGCACCCGACCCAGTCGCTGTGCGACATGCTGACCATGCGCGAGCACTGCGGCAAGCACGACGAGGACATCTCCTTCGCCTTCCTCGGTGACGCGCGCAACAACGTGGGCAACTCGCTGCTGGTCGCCGGGGCGATGATGGGGATGGACGTGCGGATCGTCGCACCCCGGTCCCAGTGGAACCACCCGGACGTCATCGCCGCGACACACCGGATCGCCGAGGAGACCGGCGCCCGGATCCTCCACTCGGAGGACGTGACGGAGGGGGTCGCCGGGGTCGACTACCTCTACACCGACGTGTGGGTGTCCATGGGCGAGCCGAAGGAGGTGTGGGCCGAGCGGATCAACCTGCTCAAGCCCTACCAGGTCTCGATGGACGTGGTGAAGGCGACCGGCAACCCGAAGGTCGGGTTCATGCACTGCCTCCCGGGCTTCCACGACCGCCACACCAAGGTCGGGGAGGACCTCTTCCAGCAGACCGGGATGGACGCGCTCGAGGTGACCGACGAGGTCTTCGAGTCGCGGCACTCCATCGTGTTCGACCAGGCAGAGAACCGGATGCACACCATCAAGGCCGTGCTCGTCGCGACCCTGGGGGGCTGAGGTGCGTGTCGTCGTCGCGCTCGGCGGCAACGCCCTGCTCGAGCGCGGCCAGAAGCCCGACGCAGAGGTGCAGGAGGAGAACGTCCGCCGCGCCGTCGAAGCGCTGGCCCCGCTCGCTCACGAGCACGAGCTGGTGATCACCCACGGCAACGGCCCCCAGGTCGGGGTGCTGGCCCTGCAGAGCGCCTCGGACCCACACCTCACCACGCCGTACCCCTTCGACGTCCTCGGGGCGCAGACACAGGGGATGATCGGCTACTGGCTGCTGCAGTCGATGCAGAACCACCTGCCCGACCGCCAGGTGGCCGCCATCATCAACCAGACGCTGGTGGAGGCGGCGGATCCCGCCTTCGCGGACCCGACCAAGTTCGTCGGCGAGGTCTACGGTCGCGAGGACGCCGAGCGACTTGCCGCCGACCGCGGCTGGGTCGTCAAGGCCGACGGCACCGGCTGGCGTCGCGTGGTCGGGTCGCCCCGGCCGCAGCGCGTGGTCGAGACCCGCCTGATCAGGCTCCTGCTGGACAGCGGCGCCGTCGTCGTCTGCGCCGGGGGCGGGGGCGTGCCGGTCGTCCGCGACGAGAACGGCCAGCTGCGGGGGGTGGAGGCGGTCGTCGACAAGGACCTCACCAGCTCGGTCCTCGCCGACGCGCTGGACGCAGATGCGCTCCTCGTGCTCACCGACGTGCCGGCCGTGATGACCGACTTCGGCTCGCCCGAGCAGGCACCGATCAGTCGCGCGACACCCTCCGCGCTCCGCGCCCAGGGCTTCCCGGCCGGATCCATGGGCCCGAAGGTCGAGGCGGTCTGCCGCTTCGTGGAGCTGACCGGCGGCATGGCCGCGATCGGGTCCCTCCAGGACGCCACCGCCATCCTGAGGGGTGAGGCAGGGACCGTGGTCACCGCGTCCGGCTCCTACACGTCCTCCGCGAGGGCCCCTCGGCGGACATGAGTCGAGCCCCGTCTGCCGGGGCTGCGGTCGAGAGTTGCGGCCGTCTCTTCGCTCAGGCAGGCAGCCGGACGGTGAACTCGGTGCCCTTGCCCGGCTCGGACTCGACCGTGATGGTGCCGCCGTGCCGCTCCACGATGGCCTTGGCGATCGAGAGGCCCAGGCCGCTGCCCTGGATGGCGCGCCCCCGTGCCGACGACGACCGGAAGAAGCGGGTGAAGAGACGCACCTGCTCGTCCTCGGGGATCCCCATGCCGGTGTCGCTGACCAGCAGCCGCACCTCCCGGTGCCCCGGGACAAGTCGGGTCATGACGGTCCCGCCGTCGGGGCTGAACTTCACCGCGTTGCTCATCAGGTTGACCAGCACCCGCTCCAGCTGGTCGACGTCCCCGATGTAGGGCACCGGCCCCGGCGGGACGTCGTACGCGAAGTCGACGCCGGCGCGCTCGGCGGTCGGCGCGACGACGTCGTGGGCGGCGAGCACGACCTCGCGCAGGTCGAGGTCGACGTGGTGGTTCTCGAGGCCCCGGTCCTGCACCCGCGAGAGGACCAGCAGGTCGTCGATGAGCAGCAGCAGGCGCCGGCTGTTGGCGTCGATGCGCCCGATCGCGGCGCCCTGCTCGTCGGTCAGCTCGCCGAAGCCCCCGTCCTCGAGGAGCTCGAGGTAGCCCATGATGCTGGTGATCGGGGTGCGCAGCTCGTGGCTGACGCTGGAGACGAAGGTGTCCTTGAGCTGGTCGACCTCGCGGAGCCTCTCGACCGAGGCGCGCTCCCGGGCCAGCGCGAGCTCCAGCGCCCGCTGGGTGGCCACCCGCTCGGTGATGTCCTCGGCGGTCGAGACGTAGCCGGTGAGACGACCCTGTGCGTCGGCGACCTGGGAGAGGTTCATGAAGTGGATGCGGGCCTGCCCGTCCTTGCGGACGAACTCGACCTCGAGCCCGCCGCGTGCGGGGTCTGCCAGCGCCTGGGCGACGCTCGGGTAGTCCGGGGGGACGCCGAGGACCGAGGCCAGCCGCTGGATCTCCTCGGGGCGGTGGAAGACCGACGGGAGCCGACCCAGGACCTCGTCGGGCGCGTAGCCGAGCATGGTCTGGGCGCCGGGGTTCCAGAGCGTGATCCGGCCGAGCTCGTCGGTGCCGACGATGGCGACGCCCGCGGCGTTGTCGACCACGCGGCGCACGGTGTCGGCCTCGCTGGCCGCCCGGCGGGCCAGGTCCCGCTGGATGCCCACGGCCAGGGCGAAGGGCAGCGCGCTCAGCACGCACGTGAGGACGAACAGGTGGGTGATGCTCAGCACCCACTCGGGATGGTCGGCACCGATGAGCGCGACCGCGGCACCCTCGCCGCGCACGGCCGCCGCCTCCGCACCGGTGGCGACGACCAGCACCCCGAACAGGGTATCCCGGAAGGGCAGCCGCATCGCGGCCCATCCCAGCGCTGGGATGACCGCCATGGCGACGAGCCCGGCGAGCTTGTCGTGGCTGGTGAAGCCGACCGCCATGATCGCGAGCACCGCTCCCCAGGTGAGGAGCCGGCTCCAGCCGTCCACCACCCCCGGGTGCGGAGCCGTGACCATGAAGAACGGCAGGATCACGAGGTACGACGACAGGTGGGCCAGGAAGGTGCCCACGGCCATCAGGAGCAGGTCGTGACCGAGCATGACCGGCCCCGCGACGGAGAGCACGGCGGTGGCGACCGCGGCACCGGCCACGGTCGAGGCCAGGAAGGCGCGGTAGTCGTCGATGCTGCGCAGGTCGGGGCGACTTCCTGGAGGCGTCCTCCGCGTCAGCAGCAGCCCGGTGGTGGTCGCGCCGAGCGCCAGCGCCAGGCCCCACACCACGGCGACGGAGGGGTCGGCACCCGCCTCGGAGTACGCCAGCGTGGAGGCCACGGCCACCGCGGGCACGCAGACCCACCGCGCCGCGCGGGAGGCGAGCACCAGGGCGCCCGCGGCCAGGCCGACCGGCACGCTCTCGCCCACGTGCTGGCCCGGCCACACCGTGGCGACCGCGAAGTGGACCACGACCGCGTACAGCGCCAGCACCAGCGCGCTGCGCCACCAACCACCCCAGTCCACCCGGCGAGGGTAACGGGCCGGGTTGCCGATCGCGGGGTCCGTCAGGGCTAGGTTTGGCCGCGTGACTCCAGCGAAGACCTCATACGACGTCGTGATCGTCGGCGGCGGCCACAACGGGCTCGTGGCGGCCGCCTACCTCGGACGGGCCGGGTTGTCGGTGCTGCTCCTCGAGCGGCTCGACCACACCGGTGGTGCCGCGGTCTCGGTCAGCCCGTTCGCCGGTCTCCCGGCCCGCCTCTCGCGCTACTCCTACCTCGTCAGCCTGATGCCCGAGTCCCTGATGGCCGACCTCGACCTCGACGTCACCCTCGCGTCGCGTACGACGGCGTCGTACACACCGTGGGTCCGCGACGGCCGCCACGGCGGGCTCCTCGTCGAGCGGCCCGAGGGCGACGCGACCCGCGCGTCCTTCGCCGAGCTGACCGGCGGGGACACCGAGTACGACGCGTGGCGCGAGTTCTACGCCGACGTCACCGACCTGGCGCACGCCGTGGCTCCGACGCTGACCCGTCCGCTCCCCCACGAGCGCGAGCTGCGCGACGCCGTCGACCCGGGCATCTGGCGCGACGTGGTGACCAACCCGTTGGGTGCGGCCATCGAGGCCCGTTTCGCCGACGACACCGTCCGCGGCGTGGTGGGCACCGACGCGCTGATCGGCACCTTCGCCTCCCTGCACGACCCCTCGCTCGTCCAGAACCGGTGCTTCCTCTACCACCTGATCGGCAACGGGACCGGCGAGTGGCGGGTGCCAGTTGGCGGCATGGGCGCGGTCACCGACGCCCTGGCCCGCAGCGCCACCTCCGCCGGCGCGGAGATCGTCACCGGTGCCGGGGTCAGCTCGATCCGGACGAGCCCGGACGGCGCCGAGGTCGGCTGGCACGACGGCATGACCACGCGCAGCGTCACCGCCCGGCGGGTGCTCTCGGGCGTCGCGCCGTGGGTGCTCAGGATCCTGCTCGGCGAGGACGAGGACCCCGGCACCAAGCCCGCCGGCGCCCAGCTCAAGATCAACTTCCTCCTCGACCGCCTGCCGCAGCTCCGGTCGGGTGCCGACCCCGCCGTCGCCTTCGCCGGCACCCTGCACCTCGGCGAGGACCACAGCCAGCTGGAGCGGGCGTACGCCGAGGCGGCCGCCGGCTCGGTGCCCACGACGATGCCGGGCGAGGTCTACTGCCACTCGCTGACCGATCCCTCGATCCTCGGCGACCTGGCCGGCACGGGCGCGCAGACGCTCACCTACTTCGGGCTGCACACCCCGGCCGCCCTCTTCGAGACCGACCCCGAGGGCGCCAAGCGGCTCGCCGTCGAGCGCGCCATCGCCTCCCTCGACGAGCACCTGGTCGAGCCCATCGAGTCGTGCCTCATGCGCGACGGCAACGGGGACCCCTGCATCGAGGCCAAGATCCCGCAGGACGTGGAGCGCGACCTGGCCATGCCCGGCGGCCACATCTTCCACGGCGACCTCGACTGGCCGTGGGCTCCCAACCGGTCACGGATGGACACCGCGGCGCAGCAGTGGGGGGTCCAGACCGACGATGACGTGGTGCTGCTCTGCGGCTCCGGAGCACGGCGCGGCGGCGCCGTCTCCGGGCTCGGCGGGCACAACGCGGCGCAGGCGGTGCTCGCCGATCTCGGGTGAGGCATCTCGATTTCACCCGAACCACGACGGCGTGTAGAGTTTCTCCTCGTTGCAGAACACCTCGCAGGACCGTTCGCGACATGCGCCATTAGCTCAATTGGCAGAGCAGCTGACTCTTAATCAGCGGGTTCGGGGTTCGAGTCCCTGATGGCGTACAGAACAGTCGAAGGGCCGGTCCAGACGGACCGGCCCTTCGTCGTGTCCGGGGGCGTCAGGTCCAGTCCACTGCGGACTCCACTCGCCACAATTGGGGACGCCCACACGCGCACCCGATCGCACGCGCCCCTCCCGTCCTACGTTCATCGTGCATCGGGGGGGTGCCCACGCCTCTCGACACGACGACCTGAGGAGCCACGATGGGTATCACCGTGCACCTGCCCACCACCGACCCCACCGCCCACCCCAGCATCACGCACGTGCGGGG
Organism: Nocardioides terrigena; assembly: GCF_003047265.1. Taxonomy (GTDB): domain Bacteria; phylum Actinomycetota; class Actinomycetes; order Propionibacteriales; family Nocardioidaceae; genus Nocardioides; species Nocardioides terrigena. The sequence goes on from NZ_PZYY01000018.1 coordinate 10,779, forward strand.
CAAGTCCTTGTTCATCCGCGAGGGCTTCCTCTACGTGCAGGAGGACATGTACGCCGACGAGGCGGCCCACACTGTGGCGGCGTACGCCCCCGGCACGTGGGTGCGTGCCTGCCGCGACGACCACTGAGGGTCGATCAGGCCGACGGGCCGGTGACCGAGGCGGCCGTCGAGCCGCCGAGGTCCATGGTCGGCAGGCCCAGCTTGCGGTGGTCCCACGACCGCGTCCGCGCGATGTCGAGGCGGACGACGACGCGGCGGTGCATCATCACGTCGAGGACGGGCCGCAGGTCCTCGGTGTAGGGCCCCTGGTAGCGCTCGAAGACCTGGAGGCACACGCGCTCGAGCAGCTCGGCGTCGTCGACGACGACACCGTCGCCCTCGAGCGCGACGCCGCGCAGCTGGTCGTAGGTGTGACCGGCCTCGACCAGGAAGCTCATCCGCGGGTCCCGGCGCAGGTTGACGACCTTCTGCGACCTGGGCTTGGTCTCGAGCCAGACGTAGCCGTCGAACCACGCGTACCACATGCCCACCAGGTGGATGCGACCCTGCGGGCCGAGGGTGCCGACCGTCGCGTTGCGCTGCTCGGTCAGGAAGGCGTCGACCTCGTCGTCGGTCATGACGATCGCGTCGCGCTGCTTCACCGGTCGTCCGCGCTCAGAGGTAGAGGCCGGTCGGGCCGGCGTCGAGGCGCTCGGCGGCGACCGCGTGCACGTCGCGCTCGCGCATGACGACGTACACCTCGCCGTGGACCTCGACCTCCGCCTTGTCCTCGGGGTCGAAGAGCACCCGGTCCCCCACCTCGACGGCCCGCGCGCTGGGACCGGTGGCGATGACGCGCGACCAGGCCAGCCGACGGGCGCCCATGGCGGCCGTCGCGGGGATGACGATGCCGCCCGACGAGCGGCGCTCCCCCGCATCCCGGTCGACGTCGACCAGGATCCGGTCGTGGAGCATCTTGATCGGCGCGCGATCGCTCATGGCGTCCGGAGTCAGCGTGCGATCCGGCGGATGACCGCGAGCAGCACGAGCGCGCCCACGACGCCGCCGGCGACCTTGAGGATGTTGTCGGTGCGCGGCTCACCCGTCTCGAGGTCGACGAAGTGGGACTTCACGGAGGTCACCTCGCGCCCGACGATGGTCTTCGGGTGGGCACGGTAGGCAAGCTGGTCGATCGTCTGCGCGAGACGCTGACGGGTCTCCTCGATCTCGCGCTCGAGCGAGCTCAGTTCGTTGGTCACGCGGGAAGGCTACCAACCGTGCGCGGGTCGAAGCCCCACGGCAGCTCGAGGCGGTGGGCCCGCATCAGGGCGTCGTCGGTGAGCACGTCCAGGGTGGCCCCGTCGGCCACCACGACGCCGTCGCTCAGCACGACCGACCGGGGGCACAGCTCGAGGGCGTAGGGCAGGTCGTGGGTCACCATCAGCACCGTCACGTCGAGGCTGCGGAGGATGTCGGCGAGCTCGCGGCGCGAGGCCGGGTCGAGGTTGGACGACGGCTCGTCGAGGACGAGGATCTCGGGCTCCATGGCCAGGACGGTCGCCACCGCCACGCGGCGCCGCTGACCGAAGGAGAGGTGGTGGGGAGGTCGGTCGACGTAGTCGGCCATGCCGACCCGGTCCAGGGCGTCCATCACCCGGGCGTCGAGCGCAGCCCCCTTGAGACCGAGGTTGGCGGGACCGAAGGCGACGTCCTGGCGCACCGACCCGAGGAAGAGCTGGTCGTCGGGGTCCTGGAAGACGATGCCCACCCGGCGGCGGATCTCGGCGAGGTGCTGCTTGTCGACGGGAAGGCCGCTGACCGTGACGCTGCCGGCGCCCGCGCTCAGGATGCCGTTGAGGTGGAGCACCAGCGTGGTCTTGCCCGCGCCGTTGGGACCGAGCAGGGCGACCCGCTCCCCCTCGTGGACGTGCAGGTCGACCCCGAAGAGCGCCTGGTGGCCGTCGGGATAGGCGTAGGCCAGCCCGTGGACGTCGAGCACGGGGGTCGTCATGACCGGCCCTGCGAGGGCAGGCGGCCGTCGTACCCGCGGGAGAGCATCGCGAGGTGGACCCGCTCGCCACGCTCGTAGGAGCGGATGAACAGCGCGCCCATGGCACGGGCCAGCGTCGGCCAGTGCCGGGGCGAGCGTGGGTCGCAGCCGCGGGAGCGCATGGCCACCATCATCCTGCCGAGCTCGGCGGTCACCACGTCGAGGTATCGGATCATGAAGCCCATGATCTGGACGATCAGGTCGGGCATCCGCAGTCGCTGCAGGCCCCGGAGGAGGTCCTGCGGCTCGGTCGTGGAGGCGAGGGTGAGCGAGGCGAGCACCCCGATCGTGCCCTTGACCAGGAGGGCGACGCCGGCGTGCAGGCCCGGCTCGGAGACGGTGACGCCGAGGACCTCCGTGCGTGGGCCGTGGGCGATGAAGGGCATCAGGAGGGCGAAGACCGCGAAGGGGACCTCGATGACCATCCGGGGCGCGAGGTAGCGCACGGGCACACGGGACAGGGCGACGACACCGAGCAGCAGGAGCGCCTCGGCCGCGAAGGCGGCATACCAGTCGCGCGGGGTGGCGACGACGACGAGCATGAATCCCAGCAGCGCCAGGAGCTTGAGGTGCGCCGGCGCACGGTGGACGGGGCTGTGCCCGTGGAAGTGGAGGCGGTGCCCGTGCCCCGCGCCCATCAGGTCCGGCTGTCCGTGTGTGTCCGGGCGGCCTCGGCCTCCGCCTCGTCCGCGGTGTTCACGGAGTCGCCGCGTCGCCGCAGGCCCCAGAAGAGTCCGGCGGAGAGGAGCAGCATCACGACGACGCCGACCACGCCGGCGATCCCGCCGCTGAGCCGGGCGTCCTCGACCCCCCGGGTGGAGTAGTCGGCCAACGGGCTGTCGGCGGTGGCCGAGTCCTCGGCGGTGTCGATGAAGCCGGTCTGCTCTGCGACGTGCTCGAGCCCGTCGGGGTGCGCACTGGCGTAGTAGCTCGCCACGCCGGCCAGCAGCAGGCAGACCAGCAGGCCCAGGGCGAGGAAGGTGCGCTGCTTCATCGGCGGGCGCTCCTGATCTCGAGCTCGCGGGTCTCCAGCGCGGGCCGGGCGCCCCTGACCAGGTCTGGTCGGGTGGCGACGACACTCGCCACCACCAGCCCGGTGACGACGGCCTCGCCGATCCCGATCACGACGTGCCAGGTGACCATCGCACCGAGGACCGTGCCGGGGTCGACCGGCGCGATGCCGCCGATCGCGAAGAGGAGCGAGAAGACGGCCGCGGCCGCGGGGACGCTCGCGAGGGCGCCGACGACGGCGGCCGGTACGACCGAGCTGGTACGCCGCGGCAGCAGGCGGCGTACGAGGACGAAGACGCCCCACCCGACCCAGACGCCCACCAGCGCCATCAGCGTGATGTTGGTCCCGAGCGCGGTGATGCCGCCGTCCGCCATCAGCAGCGCCTGCACGATCAGCACGACGCTCATGCAGAGCACGGCCGACCAGGGCCCGACCAGCACCGCGGCCAACGCACCCCCGAGCAGGTGGCCACTCGTGCCGGCGCCCACGGGGAAGTTGATCATCTGGGCGGCGAACACGAAGGTGGCGACGAGGCCGGCCATCGGGGCCGTGCGGTCGTCGAGCTCGCGGCGGGCGCCACGCAGCGCCAGGGCGACGCCGGCGACCGCGACCACGCCCGTCGCCACGGACGTCGGGGCGTCGAGGAATCCGTCGGGGACGTGCACGCTGGCCTCCTCGGGCGATCGGTAGGTTACGGGTGGGCGGGCTCCCCCGAGCGCCGCCCACCACGCTCCCCCACCTTATTGCATGCTGTTTGCAACAACCACCTGCCCCCAATGACCGGAGACCCGAGATGTCCGAACGCCTCTCCCCCGGCGACGTCGCCCCCGACCTCACGCTCACCTCCGACACCGGGGACCGGGTGAGCCTCGCGGACCTGCGCGGCCGCAAGGTGATCGTCTACTTCTACCCGGCCGCGATGACGCCCGGCTGCACCAAGCAGGCGTGCGACTTCACCGAGTCCCTCGACTCGCTGCGCGGCGCCGGCTACGAGGTCCTGGGCGTCTCCAAGGACAAGCCGGCCAAGCTCGCGAAGTTCCGCGAGCGCGACGCGCTCACCCTCACGCTGCTGTCCGACGAGGACCTCGCGGTCCACAACGCGTACGGCGCGTACGGCGAGAAGAAGCTCTACGGCAAGGTCGTCGAGGGCGTGATCCGCTCGACCTTCGTGATCGACGAGGACGGCAAGGTCGAGCTCGCGCAGTACAACGTGAAAGCCACCGGACACGTCGCCAAGCTGCGCCGGGACCTCGGGCTAGATTGACCCCCGAGCTGGAAATGCGCCCGTAGCCCAACGGCAGGAGGCATGCGGTTTAGGTCCGTACCAGTGTGAGTTCGAATCTCACCGGGCGCACAAGACTGGCGGCGTACGACGCCCCGACCGGTTGTCATGTCTCGGGTTTGTCCGGACAGAGTTGATGTCTCAGGTCAGTCTGGACACTTCGGTGGTGGGCGTCTACGGCCGCGGGGTCGGCCGTTGC
>NZ_PZYY01000019.1 GCF_003047265.1 Nocardioides terrigena
GAAATGGGAAAGAGGGGCCGCCTGGTGGCGGCCCCTCTCCCAATGTATGTCCGGCGGCGTCCTACTCTCCCACAGCCTCTCGGTTGCAGTACCATCGGCGCTGAAAGGCTTAACTTCCGGGTTCGGTATGGGACCGGGTGTTTCCCTTTCGCTATGGCCGCCGTAACTCTGGCGGAACACACACACCCACCGTGTTGCTGGTGTGGGGGTGTTCCAAGCTCTTGGTGATACGTATTCAGTTCGAAACGGTTCCCCTGGTATTCACCAGTGTTGACCTACGAACGCCCCGATGGGGTGTGTGGTCTGGGAACTACATAGTGGACGCGGTCACCGCAAAAACCTGTGTGTGATGTGTTTTGAACGGTGTTGGGACAAGCCCTCGGCCTATTAGTACCGGTCGGCTAGGCATTGCTGCTGTACACCTCCGGCCTATCAACCCCATGTTCTGTGGGGGGCCTTACCCCATAACGGGTGGGAAACCTCATCTTGAAACGTGCTTCCCGCTTAGATGCATTCAGCGGTTATCACTTCCGAACGTAGCCAACCAGCCGTGCCCCTGGCGGGACAACTGGCACACCAGAGGTTCGTCCATCCCGGTCCTCTCGTACTAGGGACAGCCTTTCTCAAGTTTCCTGCGCGCGCGGCGGATAGGGACCGAACTGTCTCACGACGTTCTAAACCCAGCTCGCGTGCCGCTTTAATGGGCGAACAGCCCAACCCTTGGGACCTACTCCAGCCCCAGGATGCGACGAGCCGACATCGAGGTGCCAAACCATCCCGTCGATATGGACTCTTGGGGAAGATCAGCCTGTTATCCCCGGGGTACCTTTTATCCGTTGAGCGACGTCGCTTCCACATGCCGACGCCGGATCACTAGTTCCGACTTTCGTCCCTGCTCGACATGTCTGTCTCACAGTCAAGCTCCCTTGTGCACTTACACTCAACACCTGATTGCCAACCAGGCTGAGGGAACCTTTGAGCGCCTCCGTTACATTTTAGGAGGCAACCGCCCCAGTTAAACTACCCATCAGGCACTGTCCCTGATCCGGATTACGGACCTAGGTTAGACATCTAGTACGACCAGAGTGGTATTTCAACGTTGACTCCACACTCACTGGCGTGAATGCTTCACAGTCTCCCACCTATCCTACACAAGCCGAACCAAACACCAATACCAAACTATAGTAAAGGTCCCGGGGTCTTTCCGTCCTGCCGCGCGTAACGAGCATCTTTACTCGTAGTGCAATTTCGCCGAGTCCATGGTTGAGACAGCGCCCAAGTCGTTACTCCATTCGTGCAGGTCGGAACTTACCCGACAAGGAATTTCGCTACCTTAGGATGGTTATAGTTACCACCGCCGTTTACTGGGGCTTAAATTCTCCGCTTCGACTTGCGTCTAACAGGTCCTCTTAACCTTCCAGCACCGGGCAGGAGTCAGTCCGTATACATCGTCTTACAACTTCGCACGGACCTGTGTTTTTAGTAAACAGTCGCTTGGGCCTGGTCTCTGCGGCCCTTCACGCTTCCCCACGCAAGGTGGTTCACGCTCCGGGCCCCCCTTCTCCCGAAGTTACGGGGGCATTTTGCCGAGTTCCTTAACCATGGTTATCTCGATCGCCTTGGTATTCTCTACCTGATCACCTGAGTCGGTTTGGGGTACGGGCGGCGCATAGCTCGCTAGAGGTTTTTCTCGACAGCATAGGATCACCCACTTCACCTAACGGCTCCGTGTCACATCTCAGACATATGGAATCCGGATTTGCCTAGATCCCGTCCTACATGCTTACCCGTGGACTACCATCGCCACGGCTGGGCTACCTTCCTGCGTCACCCCATCGCTTGACTACTACCAGATCGGGTCCCACGCTCCACCAGATCGCCTTCCCCGAAGGGTCGGTCAACCTGGCTTAGGGTGGTTAGCATCACCGGGTTCGTCATGGGCGCTACTTTGCCGGTACGGGAATATCAACCCGTTGTCCATCGACTACGCCTGTCGGCCTCGCCTTAGGTCCCGACTTACCCAGGGCAGATTAGCTTGACCCTGGAACCCTTGATCATTCGGCGGACGTGTTTCTCACACGTCATTCGCTACTCATGCCTGCATTCTCACTCGTGTGGCCTCCACACCTGGATCACTCCGGCGCTTCACTGCCCACACGACGCTCCCCTACCCATCCACACACCTGAACACCGATCAAGTCGATGCTAGATACACGCGTGAATGCCATAGCTTCGGCGGATGACTTGAGCCCCGCTACATTGTCGGCGCGGAATCACTTGACCAGTGAGCTATTACGCACTCTTTCAAGGGTGGCTGCTTCCAAGCCAACCTCCTGGTTGTCACTGCGACTCCACATCCTTTTCCACTTAGTCACCGCTTAGGGGCCTTAGCTGATGGTCTGGGCTGTTTCCCTCTCGACTACGGAGCTTATCCCCCGCAGTCTCACTGCTGCGCTCTCACTTACCGGCATTCGGAGTTTGGCTAACGTCAGTAACCTGGTCGGGCCCATCGGCTATCCAGTGCTCTACCTCCGGCAAGAAACACGCAACGCTGCACCTAAATGCATTTCGGGGAGAACCAGCTATCACGAAGTTTGATTGGCCTTTCACCCCTATCCACAGGTCATCCCCTCAGTTTTCAACCTAAGTGGGTTCGGTCCTCCACGTCGTCTTACCGACGCTTCAACCTGCCCATGGATAGATCACTTCGCTTCGGGTCTTGAGCGCGCTACTGAATCGCCCTATTCGGACTCGCTTTCGCTACGGCTTCCCCACACGGGTTAACCTCGCAACACACCGCAAACTCGCAGGCTCATTCTTCAAAAGGCACGCCGTCACCCTTACAGGCTCCGACGGATTGTAGGCACACGGTTTCAGGTACTATTTCACTCCCCGCCAGGGGTACTTTTCACCTTTCCCTCACGGTACTTGTCCGCTATCGGTCATCAAGGAGTATTTAGGCTTAACGGGTGGTCCCGCCAGATTCACACGGAATTTCAGGGGTTCCGTGTTACTTGGGGTAACGCTACGGAGCTCGTGTTTTACGTCTACGGGGCTATCACCCTCTACGGCCCGGCTTTCCAACCGGCTTCAACTTCCACACAAGTTTCTTACTCCGTGCAGGTACGGCAGCACCTGCCAAGCGGCCCCACAACCCCCCATACGCAACCCCTGCCGGGTATCACACGTACGAGGTTTGGCCTCATCCGATTTCGCTCGCCACTACTCTCGGAATCACTTTTGTTTTCTCTTCCTGTCGGTACTGAGATGTTTCACTTCCCGACGTTCCCTCCACACACCCTATGTGTTCAGATGTGGGTAACTGGACATGACTCCAGCTGGGTTTCCCCATTCGGACACCCCCGGATCACAGCTCGGTTGCCAACTCCCCAGGGCTTATCGCAGGCTCCTACGTCCTTCATCGGCTCTTGATGCCAAGGCATCCACCATGTGCCCTTCATAGCTTGTCTCAACAACGTCAAAACAAATCACTACAAAAGATTAATTAATGCTCGCGTCCACTATGCAGATCTCAAACAACAACCCCACCAACCCCCCACCACACCCAACGGCATGACAGAGCAAAGGGAGGAACCAGAACCACCAACACCCCACCCGTAAGCGGGGGGCCTGATGCTTCAGGACCCAACAGTGTGCCAACCCGACCCCCACCAACCAGACCCCACGTTCCACACCCCAGCAAGCTGGAGTAGTACTAGCCAGGCCCGACCCATGAAGGTCAAGCATCATCGACGATTCCACTAGTGAGACACCACCAACGCTGGACAGACATTCGCTGCCAGTCAGGGTGTGTGCTCCTTAGAAAGGAGGTGATCCAGCCGCACCTTCCGGTACGGCTACCTTGTTACGACTTCGTCCTAATCGCCAGCCCCACCTTCGACGGCTCCCTCCACAAGGGTTGGGCCACCGGCTTCGGGTGTTGCCGACTTTCATGACGTGACGGGCGGTGTGTACAAGGCCCGGGAACGTATTCACCGCAGCGTTGCTGATCTGCGATTACTAGCGACTCCGACTTCATGGGGTCGAGTTGCAGACCCCAATCCGAACTGAGACCGGCTTTTTGGGATTCGCTCCGCCTTACGGCATCGCAGCCCTTTGTACCGGCCATTGTAGCATGCGTGAAGCCCTGGACATAAGGGGCATGATGACTTGACGTCATCCCCACCTTCCTCCGAGTTGACCCCGGCAGTCTCCTATGAGTCCCCACCATGACGTGCTGGCAACATAGGACGAGGGTTGCGCTCGTTGCGGGACTTAACCCAACATCTCACGACACGAGCTGACGACAGCCATGCACCACCTGTACACCGACAAAAGGGGCCTCATCTCTGAGGCTTTCCGGTGTATGTCAAACCCAGGTAAGGTTCTTCGCGTTGCATCGAATTAATCCGCATGCTCCGCCGCTTGTGCGGGCCCCCGTCAATTCCTTTGAGTTTTAGCCTTGCGGCCGTACTCCCCAGGCGGGGCGCTTAATGCGTTAGCTGCGGCACGGAATCCGTGGAATGGACCCCACACCTAGCGCCCAACGTTTACGGTGTGGACTACCAGGGTATCTAATCCTGTTCGCTCCCCACACTTTCGCTCCTCAGCGTCAGGTAATGCCCAGAGAACCGCCTTCGCCACCGGTGTTCCTCCTGATATCTGCGCATTTCACCGCTACACCAGGAATTCCGTTCTCCCCTGCATACCTCTAGTCTGCCCGTATCGGAAGCAAGCACTGAGTTAAGCCCAGTGTTTTCACTCCCGACGCGACAAACCGCCTACGAGCCCTTTACGCCCAATAATTCCGGACAACGCTCGCACCCTACGTATTACCGCGGCTGCTGGCACGTAGTTGGCCGGTGCTTCTTCTGTACCTACCGTCACTTTCGCTTCGTCGGTACTGAAAGAGGTTTACAACCCGAAGGCCGTCATCCCTCACGCGGCGTTGCTGGATCAGGCTTCCGCCCATTGTCCAATATTCCCCACTGCTGCCTCCCGTAGGAGTCTGGGCCGTGTCTCAGTCCCAGTGTGGCCGGTCACCCTCTCAGGCCGGCTACCCGTCGAAGCCATGGTAGGCCATTACCCCACCATCAAGCTGATAGGCCGCGAGCACATCCCCCACCGAAAAACTTTCCACCCACAACCATGCGGTCACAGGTCATATCCGGTATTAATCACCGTTTCCGGTGGCTATCCCAAAGTGGGGGGCAGATTACTCACGTGTTACTCACCCGTTCGCCGCTCGAGTACCACCGAAGTGGCCTTTCCGCTCGACTTGCATGTGTTAAGCACGCCGCCAGCGTTCGTCCTGAGCCAGGATCAAACTCTCCATCGAAAAACAAACCCCACACCAACCCTTACGAGCCAGCACAGGAAAAGAGAGCCACATCCCCTAGCATCGAACAATCACTGACAAATTTGTCAGAAATTATCGTTAACCAAAGAAACCACCACCACAACTTCAAAAGCCATGGTGACGGGGCATAACAAACTAATTCGTCGACTATGACACACTGTTGAGTTCTCAAACATCAGACGCA
>NZ_PZYY01000002.1 GCF_003047265.1 Nocardioides terrigena
CTGCGGGCGGCCCATTCAACGGTCAGGGATCACACCGTGTCCCGGTCGGTGGTTCGGACCGCCCGCTGACCTGCTGCCAACCTAAATGTCGGTGGTCGGTGCTTGAGTGGGGTCATGCACCTGACCACCGACCTCCACGAGCTGACCGGGGCCGCGCTCCTCGATCACGCCGAGGAGGTGGCGCGCACCCAGCGCGAGTGCGAGGTCCAGGTCCTGCGGATCGCCGTGCAGCACGCGATCATCAACAACCCCGACCGCCTCGACCCCGCGCTGATCGGGTTGCCGGGCCGGGAGCGGGCCAGGAGGTTCGGCGGCGTGGGGACGCCCGAGGTCGCGGAGTTCTGCTGCGCCGAGCTGGGTGCGCGGGTGGGCATCACCTCGTGGGCGGCCTCCTCGCTGATCGCCGACGCCCTCGACCTCGTCATCCGGCTGCCCCAGCTGTGGCGGCGCGTCGAGGCCCTCGAGGTCCGGGCGTCCTACGCCCGGTTCGTCGCCCGGCGCACCCGGGACCTCACGCTCGAGCAGGCGGCGTACGTCGACTCGCGTGTCGCCGAGTCCGCCGACGGCCGCATCCCCTGGACCCGCTTCGAGGAGCTCGTCACCGGTGCGATCGCCGCCAGCGACCCGGAGGCTGCGGCCGCCCGCGAGGAGGAGCAGGCCCGCCGACAGTTCGCCGACGCGACCCGCTCCACCGAGGACGGCATGCGCGGCTTCTACGTCCGCGCACCCTTCCACGTCGTCGCCCGCCTGGACGCGATCGTGGCGCACCTCGCCCGCATCCTGGCCGACCTCGGCGACACCGACCCCGAGGGCCATCGCCGGGTCAAGGCCGTCCTCGTGCTCACCGACCCCCAGCGCGCCGTCGCACTCATGACGGCGTACTCCGCGTGGCGCGACCGGCCGGACGACCCTGACGGCCCCGCCGAGGAGCCAGTGCACGATCCCCAGCACGATGCCGAGCGCACGGGAGAGCGACCCGAGGTCGACTGGGACGCCCTCATGCCGACCGTCGCCCTCATGGTCCACGTCTACGCCGGCGACGAGGAGACCGGTGTCGCTCGCGTCGAGGGCCAGGGACCGGTCACCGAGGCCTGGCTGCGTCACCACCTCGGCCCGCACGCGAGGTTCACCGTCAGCCCGGTGATCGACCTGGCCGGCCAGGCGCCTGTGGACGCCTACGAGATCCCCGACCGACATCGGCGGGCCGTGCATCTCATGACGCCGGCCGACACCTTCCCGTGGGGATCCAGCACGTCCCGCACCCAGCAGATCGACCACACCGTGGCCTTCCGGCACGGTGCGGACAGACCGCCGGGGCAGTCGAGGGTGGGCAACTACGGCCCGATGACCCAGCACCACCACCGGATCAAGACCCACGGGGCGTGGCAGGTGCAGCAGCCGTTCGCCGGGATCTACGTCTGGCGCGACCCCCACGGTGCGATCTACCTCGTCGACCACACCGGCACGCGACGGATCGGGGCACCCGCGACGACGGCCAGTCCGGCGGAGCTCGTCGTGAGCCGCGCCCTGCTGGGCCTCGCGGCCTGAGCCGGGTCCGGGCCAGGCTCAGGTCAGGCTGTCCCACACCTCGGGGGTGACCACCCCGGTCGCCGGCAGCCCGGTCTTGCGCTGGTACGCCGCGACGGCGCGGGCGGTCCCCTTGTCGACGACGCCGTCGATGCGGACGGGCCGGCCGAGCGCCGCGGTGAGGGCGCGCTGGAGCCGGAGCACGCTCGCGCCGGTGTCGCCCACCTTGAGCAGCGGCTGTCCGCCGCGGGCGAGCAGCCCGGTCCAGGTGCTGCGGGTGAGGCGGCCGGTCTCGGGCAGGTCGAGCCTGCGCTGGGCCTTGCCGACCGCGGCGGCCGTGCGCGCGTCGTACCGGCCGGTGAGGGGAGCCGTCAGGAGACCCTGGCGGCGCAGCAGGCACTGCGCGGCGCGGACGGCGTCACCACTGCGTCCCTTGCCCAGGGTCGGGTAGCGGCGCAGGTCCACGTCCACGCCACGGCACAGCGGACGGCTGCGGGGCGCGACCGACCCACGGCCGACGTCGACCCAGTTGGCGTCGACGACCATCGGGTAGCCGCCGAACGTCTGCGTGACGTCGAGCGCGTACTGGTGGACGCGGTCGTGGTCGTCCCACTCGTCGCTCAGCACGCGCTTGTCGGTGCGCACGTCCGACCGGCCGTTGTCCCAGGCGAACCAGATGTCGTCGGGCATCGCGTACGAGCCGCGGGAGACGCGGTGCGCGTAGTCCAGGGAGGTGATCGCGGCGCCGATGTTGGAGTAGACGCCCGAGCGGTAGCCCGAGCCGCGCAGGGCCTTCGTCCACCCGGAGAGGAACGACAGCGCCGCGCGGCGGCAGTTGTCCGGGGCGATGTCGTAGTCCTCGAGGTCGTAGTACAGCGTGCTGCCCCGGCCGATGCCGAGACCGCGCGCGGTGCTCACCGCGGCCGCGGCCTCGCGCCGTCCTTCCCGGCCGGCGGCGGCCAGGTCGGACGACATGACGTCCGGATAGCCCGAGCAGCTGGCCTGCGGCCCGACCCACAGCGGCAACAGGTGCCAGCCCCGGCGCTGCTGGGTGCCGACCCAGTCCGCGTCGAGCTCGGGCTGGTCGCACAGGCGGTTGCTACCGCCGACGTAGATGCCGATGCCGGCGTACGGCGAGGACAGCCGCCACGCGTCCATCACCTCCTGCGCCGGGGTCGCGCACGTGTCGAACGCGTAGCCGGTCAGTGACCCGGGCTCGGCGCCGCCGCCTCCCGGGGCGGCGTAGGCCGGCGTCGGTAGCGTGAGGGTGGCGGCTGCGGTCGCCACCAGGGCGAGCGTGGCCAGGCAGCGTCGTGCAAGAGGAACCCCCGAGATTCGCATGGCGAGAAGGATAGGGCGCCCGGCAAGCGTCGGCGAGCCACTATCGTCTGGCCCCCAGACAGAGGAGATGACGTGTTCGGACGCCGGCAAGACCACCTGCCCCCGCTCGAGAGGGCTCTCGAGGCCGCCTCCGGGCTCAAGGCGGGGTCGTGGGAGAGCGTCGAGGCGCTGTCGATGCTGTCCGTCGAGTGCGCCGGGCGACCGGAGGCGAGGAGCCTCTACGAGTCGGCCCTCGCGGCGTCCCAGGGCCTGCAGTCGGGGTCGTGGGCCAGCGTCCGGAGCCTGGCCTGGTTGGTCCGTGCGGAGCGCGCGCTCGCGGGGGACGCTGAGGTGTAGCCACCACCCCTGATCCGGGCTCGCGCGAGATCCGACCGAACCGTCGGGCGTCCTCGAGGCGTTGAAGTGGTGGAGGGATCGTCCTCCACCAGCCGCCCGTAGCCACGCCGCCGCGGAGGGCGCATCATCGTTGTGGGACGTCTCGGTGGAAGGGATCGACCGATGACCGACGACCAGGACTTCGCCGACTTCGTCGCCGCTCGCTGGACGTCGCTCTACCGCCTCGCCTACCTGCTGGCCGCGTCGCCGACGGGCGCGGAGGACCTCCTGCAGACCACGCTGGAGAAGGCCTACGTGAACTGGGGTCGCATCAGCCGCGTGGAGCACCCCGAGGCCTACGTACGTCGGATGCTCGCCACCACCCTGGTCTCGAGCCGCCGCCGCGCCTGGACCCGCGAGAGGCCGAGCGAGCAGCTGCCGGAGACGCCCGGGGAGTCCGAGGAGCTGCAGGTGGTCGACCGCTGCCTGCTCTGGCCGCTGGTGTGTGCACTGCCGGAGAGGCAGCGGGCGGTGATCGTGCTGCGCTACTACGAGGGCCTGAGCGAGGCCCAGATAGCCGAGGTGCTCGGCTGCGCCAGGGGCACCGTGAAGTCCCAGTCGTCGGCGGCCATCGGAGCGCTGCGACGGGCGCTGGCGGCAGCAGGCGTGGGAGAGGCGGTGAGCACGTCATGAACCTCGACGAGGAGCTCCGTGGGACGCTGACCCGCGAGGCGGAGAGGCGGACCGCTCCGCCGCCCGACATCGTCGGCATAATCAGCGGCGGTCGCGTACGCCGACGTCGTCGCACCGTCGTGCGGCTCGGTGCGGTGGCCGCCGCGACCGTGCTCGTGGGCTCGGCTGCCTACGGCGTCCTGACGGTCGAGCTCTCCGCCCCCGGGACCGACCAGGGCCCTGCGAGCACGCGAGACGACTCCGCGACGCCCGACCTCCTGCCCGACAACGGAGTCCCACTCGAGTCAGGGGTCACCTACCGGCTGCCCGTCGGCACTGACGCGTCCGGCGGGGCCATCGAGGTCGACCTGGCCGTCGAGGGAATGAACTGGTCAGTCTCTGGCTTTCCGGTCGTGCACTACGCCTACGCGACCTTTGCCGGCTTCGGTGCCTACATGCCCTCCGCGCTGGCCGACGGCACGGGCTGCCTCCGCGACCGTACGACCTCGGATCTGGGCGACACGCCGCAGGACCTCGCGAAGCGGCTGACCGAGCTGCCGCGGAGCACGGTCCTCGAGTCGCCGACGGCGACGGAGGTCTTCGGCCGCGCCGCGGTCCACCTGCGGCTACGGGTCGACGTCGACTGTCCGAACTACTACCGCGTCGCCCAGACACCTCGTGGCGATCGCGGAATCACCTACTCCGGCGCAGGTCCCAATCCCGAGAGCGTCGTCATCGACTTCTGGGTCCTGGACATCGACGGGACTCCGGTCGTGGTCGACCAGTGGCGCGACAACGACGCGCCGAGGGACCTGGTGGACATGGCCAGACGGGCTCGGGAGTCCATCACCTTCGTCGTCGACTAGCAGGCCGGACGACAGGTAGCGTCGTGAGGATGCCGGACGACCACACCACCGACGACATCGTGCACGAGTCCGCCCTGCAGCTCTGGGCGGCCGCGCAGACCGACTTCGATCCCTTCGAGGTGCCACCCGAGGAGTGGGGACCGAACGTCGTCCCCGTCCGCGACGCCGACATCGCCCACGACACGCATCTCGACGTGGCGGTCGTGCGCGAGTCGATCGGGCGGCTGGAGGGCTCTCGCCTCGTCGCGGAGCGGGAGGGCTCCGACGTCGTCGTCACCCGGATCGTCCCGGACGACGTGCCGCTCTGAGCCGGCCTACAGCCCCAGCATCCTCCCGATGATCTCCTTCTGGATCTCGGTGGTCCCGCCGTAGATCGTCTGGATCCGGGAATCGGTGTAGGCCCGGGAGATCGGGTACTCGCTCATGTAGCCGTACCCGCCGTGCAGCTGCACGCCCGCGTCTACGACCCGCTTCTGCAGCTCGGTGGTCCACCACTTCGCCATCGAGGCGAGCGACGTGTCGACGGTGCCGGCGTTGAGCCGCAGCACGCAGTCGTTGACGAAGACCCGGGCGATGTGGGCCTCGGTCGCCATCTCGGCCAGCACGAACCGGTTGTGCTGGAACGACCCGATCGGCTTGCCGAACGCCTCGCGCTCCCGGGCGTAGGCCAGGCAGAGCTCCAGCACGTGCTCGATCGCGGCGACCGCGATGCAGGCGATGGAGATCCGCTCCTGGGGCAGGTTCTCCATCAACGAGACGAATCCCGACCCGGGAGCGCCGAGCAGGTTGGCCTTCGGGACGTGGACGTCGGTGAACGACAGCTCGGCGGTGTCCTGGGCGTGCAGCCCCATCTTGTCGAGGTTGCGGCCCCGCTCGAAGCCCTCCATCCCGCGCTCGACCACCAGCAGGCTGATGCCCTGGTGGCCGGCCTCGGGATCGGTGCGGCAGACGACGATGACGAGGTCGGAGAGGATCCCGTTGCTGATGAACGTCTTGGACCCGTTGAGCACGTAGTGGTCGCCGGCGTCGACCGCCGTCGTACGGATGCCCTGCAGGTCCGACCCGGCGCCCGGCTCGGTCATCGCGATGGCCGAGATCAGCTCGCCGGAGACGAGCCCGGGCAGCCAGCGCCGCTTCTGCTCCTCGGTCCCGAGGGTGGAGATGTAGGGCACGATGATGTCGGTGTGCACGGCGAAACCGGGCCCGGAGGCCCCCACCCGCGAGGCCTCCTCGGCGAGCACCATGTTGTAGCGGAAGTCCGAGATCCCGGCGCCGCCGTACTCCTCCTCGACGTCGAAGCACAGCAGCCCCGCCTCGCCCGCCTTGCGCCACACGTCGCGGTCGACGATGCCGTCGGCCTCCCACTTCGCGTGGTACGGCGCGACCTCGCGCTCCATGAACGTGCGGGCGGTGGCGCGGAAGTCCTCGTGCTCCTGCTCGAGGATCGACGGGCGCTCAGGCATGGGTGCTCCTAGGGAGGGTCGGACCGGCGTGCGAGGGGGAGTTGAGGGCGTCGAGCATGGACAGCGGGCCGAGGTCGGCGAGCCGGTGTCCACCGGGATAGGTGGTCGCGCGGTGGCGGAACTCCTCGCGCCGAGGGGGAGCGAAGCGCAGCAGGAACCCGCGTGCCCGCAGGCCGCCGCGGACCAGCCGGCCGAGCCAGGCGGGCTGCGCGGGCATCCCGAGCGCGATCCGCAGCGGCTCGTCCATGATCGCGACCGACACCCGTCGGACCAGGGGGCGCAGGGGCGCGGGAACGACGCTGCTCCCGATCTCGATCGTCGCCTCGGCGACGGCGTGGCCGGCGGGCGTAGGCGCGAAGTGCGCGCGCTCGTAGGCGACGAGCAGCTCCAGGTAGCCGTCGTACGTCGTGGGCAGGTCCTTGATGCCCATCAGCTCGCCGAAGCGCGTGGTCACCCTGGTGATCGCCACGAGCTCGTGGGGGTCGAGCGGACGCCAGCCGTAGAGCGAGATCCAGCGCACCGGGCCGACGATGGTGGTGGCCAGCACGTAGGCGAGCTCGTCGTTCGGGATGTCGTAGTGGCCGTGGATCCGGTTGAGGCGGCGCACGGCGGCGTGGCCGCGCTCGCTGTCGATCCCGTCGACCGTGGCCTCCTGGCCGATGAGGATCGTGTCGTCGTAGCGCTTCATGCCGTCGTGCTCGAACTCACCGGTCTCGTGCAGGAGCCGCGCGATCGACGGCACGCCGTAGTCGCGCATGAACGCGATCCCGGTCCCTTGGGAGTAGTCCCACGGGAACTCGCGGCGCGCGGTCAGGCCGAGGATCTCGTCGGCGTCCCGCTCGGGGTCGAGCGCGCGGATCCGTCGGAGGTTGTCGTAGCGGCGGGGATGGGCCAGCAGCCGTGGCCGGCCCCCTCGGGTCAGGAGACCCATTCCTTCACCTGCGCGATGGTGGCGGCCGGGTCGTCGGTCGCCGGCGTGAGCGAGAGGTTGGTGATGCCGGCCTCGCGGAAGGCGGCGATCCGCTCCTTCACGTACGACGCGGGGCCGACGAGGTTGGCCGCCTCCAGCCACTCGGTGGGGACCAGCGCCTCGGCCTCCTTCTTCTTGCCCGAGAGGTAGAGGTCCTGGATCTCCGCGGCCTCCTTCTCGTAGCCGTAGGAGCGGGCGACGTCGTTGTAGAAGTTCTTGCCCCGGGCGCCCATGCCCCCGACGTACAGCGCGAAGGTCGGGCGGGCGAGGTCGAGCAGCGCCTTGGTCTCCGGGCCCTCGCCGATGGCGACCATGCCGCCGGCGTTGATCTCGAGCGGGCCCAGGCCGGCCGAGCGATTGGCCTTCCCGGCCGCGAGCGCGTCGCCCCACACCTGGTGCGCCTTCTCGGGGTGGAACAGGATCGGGATCCACCCGTCGGCGATCTCGGCGGCCTGCTCGACGCTCTTGGGGCCGAGGCCGGCGATGTAGATCGGGATCGAGTCCCGCTCGGGGCGGGTGAGGATCTTGAGCGCCTTGCCGAGGCCGGTGACCGCGCCGTCCTCCTTGGTGAGCGGCAGCTTGATGATGCCGTCGTTGGTCAGCGGCTCCCGCTTGAGCCCGCGGCGCACGATGTCGATCACCTCGGCGGTGCGGCCCAGCGGCTTGGAGTAGGGGACCCCGTGGAAGCCCTCGATGACCTGGGGGCCGCTCGCGCCGAGGCCGAGGATCGCGCGGCCGCCGGAGACGTTGTCGAGACCGGCCGCGGTCTGCAGCAGCGCTCCGGGGGTGCGCGAGTAGATGTTGAGGATCGCCGAGCCGATCTCGATCGTCTCGGTCTTGGCCGCGAGGTAGCCCATCAGCGTGGGGGAGTCGAAGCCGTAGGCCTCCGCCACCCAGACGGTGTCGAGGCCCGCCTTCTCGAGGGCGCTGACCTGGTCGGCGGCCTCGCGCGGGTTCCCGGCGTACATGAGCGGCATGGAGAGCTTCATGGGGCCAACTGTGACACCGTTACTGTCACGATCGCAAGGACCGTCGCTCAGCGGCGCAGCCGGGGACCGAAGACCACGTCGACCCCGGGCGAGAACATCACGTGGTCCGGCGCCCGGGCGGCCAGGTCGCCGAAGCCCGCCGCGGCGAGGAGCCCGTCGTCGAGCTCGTCGACGGTGGCGTGGTGCAGCGGCCAGGTCGGGTGCTCGTTGGGCCAGAAGCGGGTGCGTCCGCCCCGGTCGACCAGGTGCAGACCCCACCGGGCCGTGAGGAAGTGCTCCAGCTCGCCGGCCTCGAGGCGCGCGCCGACGCTCACCGCGATCCGGGACCGGGCACCGCGCGGTCCGGGCCACCGCCGCCGGCACGTGTAGGTCACCTGCGTCCCCGATCGCCGACGACGCATCCGCGACCACAGGTAGGGCAGCCGGGGACCCCAGCGGGCGGCGAGCACGGGCGCGAGCCGCGAGGCGTCCAGGCTGACGAACACCACGCCCCGGCGCCCCTGCTCGTCGACCGAGTAGAGCCGCACGTTGGTCTCGTGGAACGACCCGACGTACGGGAGCCCGGGGCCGCCGAGGAGCCCGATGCCCTGCATCCAGAAGGGGATCAGTCCGACGTACGTCGCCCCGTCCAGCGTGTCGGGGCGCGTCCCGGGCGGCAGGTACGGCTGCACCCGCTCCGGCGGGACCGCCCAGTGCAGGAACGCCAGCTCCGACCAGCGCTGGGTGAAGACCGTGCGCCCGGCGGCGCGGGGCGCGAGCGGGGTGATCGGCTCGGGCTCCACGCGTCACGTCCCCAGGGCGGGCACGACCTCGGCGCCCGGGAGGTCGGCCAGGGTGCTGCCGGGCAGCAGCAGCTTGGAGCGTCGTACGCCGGCGCCCAGGATCACCACCGGCTCGCCCAGCAGCCGCTCGTCGACGAGCAGCCGCCAGCCCGCCGGCAGCCCGACGGGGGTGATCCCGCCGTGCTCCATGCCAGACTCCTCGACGGCCCGGTCCATCGCCAGGAAGGTGGCCTTGCGGACGTCGAGCAGGCGCCGGACCAGGGTGTTGACGTCGGCCCGGGTGTCGGCGCGGACCACGCAGGCGGCGGTGCGCTCCTCACCGGAGCGGCGGCCGGTGACGACCACGCAGTTGCCCGACGCGGCGAGCGGCAGGTCGTACTCGGCCGTCATCGCGGCGGTGTCGGCGAGGTCGGGATCGATCTCGACCACCGCCGCCCGGTCCGCCGCCGGCCACGAGGCCAGCGCCGCGGCCACCGGAGGGGCGACCAGGTCGAGGTGGTCGAGGACGGGCAGGGACTCGAGTCGCGGAAAGCTCGGCAGCGTCACCCGACCATCATGTGCCATTCACCCTGACGTCGTGCGGGCGTCCCGCCGTCGCCTCGTGCGGACCCGACCGTGGTCCCATGACCGTGCTCGGCACGACCGGACCGCTCCTCGACCGGACCTCCAGTCTCGTCCTGACCCCGGCGGTCGTGGCCCACCGCGGGGCCAGCGGGCACCGCCCCGAGCACACCCTGGACGCCTACCGCACCGCCATCCGGATGGGCGTCGACGACATCGAGCTCGACCTCGTCATCACCCGCGACGGCGTGCTCGTCGCCCGCCACGAGTCCGAGATCAGCCGCACCACCGACGTCGCCGACCACCCCGAGCTCGCGCACCTGCGCACCACCCGCACCATCGACGGCACCGAGCTGACCGGCTGGTTCGTCGAGGACATGACCCTCGCCCAGCTCAAGACCCTCGCGACGCGCGAGCGGATGCCGCGCCTGCGCCCGGACAACACGGCGTACGACGGGCGCGAGGGCGTGCCGACCTTCACCGAGGTGCTCGCCATGGTCGGCGCCGAGTCCGTCCGACGCGGGCGCACCGTGGGCGTGATGGTCGAGCTCAAGCACGCGGCGTACTTCGACGCGATCGGGCTGCCGCTGGACCGCCCGCTGCTCGCCGACCTGGCCCGGCACGGCCTCGACCACCCCTGGGCGCGCGTCACGCTGATGTCCTTCGAGACGACCGTCCTCCGGCGGCTGGCCGGTCGCACCCGGCTGCCCGTCGTCCAGCTCCTCGACGTGGCGCACCGCCGGCCCGCCGACCTGGCCGCGCTCGGCGACCCCACGACGTACGGCGACCTGGTCACCCGCGAGGGGCTCGCGTGGATCGACGACTACGCCGACGGGATCGGCCCGCACAAGGCGCTGGTACTGCCACGCGACACCGACGGTGCGGTGGGTGAGCCGTCCCGCCTGGTCCGCGACGCCCACCGGGCCTGGCTGACCGTGCACGTCTGGACGGTGCGCGCCGAGAACCGGTTCCTGCCCACCAACCTGCGTCGCGGCAGCGCCCTCGACGCCCCCGGCGACATGGCCGGCGAGGTGCGCGCGCTCCTCGACGCCGGGGTGGACGGGGTCATCACCGACCACCCCGAGATCGCGCTCCGGACGGCCCGCGAGGTCCTCGCGCCGGATGTCGTCGGACGCGTCACCTGACGTTCACCCCGCGCTCGCGGCCCAGCCGCCCGCGCTCGTTTGGCTCCGGGGCATGACCTCTCGGAAGACCAGCCTCGCCGCCGCCGTCGCCCTGACCGCCGCCGCGACCACCCTCCTCGTCCCGACCGCCGCGCAGGCGGGACCCAGCACCGACCTGTCGGCCGACCCGGTGGTGATCGGCCACCGCGGCGCCTCGGGCTACCGCCCCGAGCACACGATCGCGGCGTACGAGCTCGCGATCCGCCAGGGCGCCGACTACATCGAGCCCGACCTCGTC
This sequence comes from Nocardioides terrigena, assembly GCF_003047265.1. GTDB lineage: Bacteria > Actinomycetota > Actinomycetes > Propionibacteriales > Nocardioidaceae > Nocardioides > Nocardioides terrigena. Next base: position 10,909 of record NZ_PZYY01000002.1, read on the forward strand.
TCGACCAGGGACGGCGTCCTCGTCGCCCGCCACGAGAACGAGATCAGCGGCACCACCGACGTCGCCGACCACCCCGAGTTCGCCGACCGGCGCACCACCAAGACCATCGACGACCGCCCGGTGACCGGGTGGTTCACCGAGGACTTCACCTACAAGGAGCTCCGCACGCTGCGGGCCGTCGAGCGGCTGCCCGGCGTGCGCCCGGACAACACGGCGTACGACGGCGACTTCCGCGTCCCGACCCTGGACGAGGTGCTCAAGCTGGCCCGGCGCGAGGGCGTCGGCGTCTACCCGGAGACCAAGCACCCGACGTACTTCGACTCCATCGGGCTGTCCCTCGAGGAGCCGCTCGTGGCCGCGCTCGAGAAGCGGAGGATGGACGACGCCGACGACGAGGTCGTCATCCAGTCCTTCGAGGTCTCCAACCTGCGCGACCTCGACGCGATGGTCGACGTGGACCTCGCCCAGCTCGTGGACGGCGCGGGCGGTCCCTTCGACCTGCCCGGCACGACGTACGCCTCGATGGTGACGGCCGCCGGCCTGCGGACGATCGCGACGTACGCCGACGGCCTGGGCGCCGCGAAGAACTGGGTGCTGCCGCGCGACGCGTCCGGTGCCACGGGTGCCCCGTCTGCGGTGGTGGACGACGCCCACGCGGCGGGCCTGGTCGTGCACGTGTGGACGCTGCGCCGGGAGAACCAGTTCATGGCGACCAACTTCCGGGTCGGGACCGACCCGAACGCGCCCGGTGACATGTACGCCGAGTCGCTGGCGTTCCTCGACGCCGGGGTCGACGGACTCTTCTCCGACAACCCCGACATCGCGGCGCAGGCCCTGGCCGACTGGCTCGCCGACCAGGACTGAGCGCTAGTAGGTCCCGGTGTCCCCGCGGCGGCGGCCGGTCAGCACGACGGCCAGCAACCCGGCCACGCCGGCCGCCAGCCAGGGGAGCGGCATCAGCCAGCGCAGGTCGTCCGAGCCGATCGTGCCGGACTCGAAGAGCGCCCAGATGGCGGTGAGGCCGAGGAAGGCCACGCCCATCACCAGGTGCCCGACGTTGACGGGGTGACGTCCGGAGGTGTCGCGGACCGCCTCGGGGACGAGCGCCGCGGTCTGCGAGCGCTCGTGGTCGCGCAGGTCCTCCTCGAGGCCCTGGCTGGTGTTCTGGTGGATGTCGCTGCGGTCGCGGGGACCGTCGTAGCTCTCGTCGTTGCTCATCGTCTCGTCCTCACTGCTCGCGCACGGTGACCTGGCCGATGCCCAGGTCCACCTCGATGGTCATGTCGGGGACCTCGTCGCCCCCGTCGACGAAGCCGTCCTGCTGGACGTCGAAGCCGCCGCTCTCCTGCTCGAAGACCTCGACGTTGCCGACGCCGGCCGAGGCGTCGACCGAGACGTCCATGCCCCGGGGGACGACGACCTCGACGGTGCCCACACCGGCGTCGACGGTGATGTCGCGGCCGTCGAGGCCGTCGACGTCGGTGATGCCGGACAGGTCGAGCGTCATCTCACCGGTGCCGAGGTCGTAGCTGTCGCGCACCTCGCCCACGGAGGTGGGGGCGTAGGCGAGCCGGGTGCCCTCCAGGTCCTCGGACGCCGTGCCGGCGACCGTGGCGATCGCGGCGATCAGGCCCACCAGGATGAGCCCGCCGGCCCGGCCCCAGAAGGCGCCGAGGACCAGCATCACGCCGGTGACGGCCATGGCGAGGGCGGCGTAGCCGGCGTCGGGGACGTCGGTGCCGGCGGCGTCGATGACGCCCAGGGTCCCGATCCCGATCGCGATGAGCGCCAGCGTCGACCAGAAGAGGAGGGGACCGCGCTTGCGGGGGTTGCGGGGGCGCACGTAGGCGGCCGGGTCGTAGGTGGGGCCGGTGTACGCCGGTCCCGCGTAGGTGGGTCCCGCCTGCTCGAAGCCGTCGTACGTCGAGCCGGTGAGGCTCGACCCGTAGCCCGACGTGGGCGGGACCGCGTGCTGCTGGTTGCGGTTGAGGAACCACAGCACCACGAGCGCCACGATGACGACCGGCCAGGGGAACCAGAAGGCTCCGGCCCAGTCGCCGAGCGCGGCCAGTCCGGCCAGCACGCCCGCCCCGATCAGGGCGATCCGGCGGCTGCGCTCGTCGAGGCCGAGCGGTTGGTCGGCGGTGCCCTCCTCGGGCACCAGCAACCAGCCGGCGGCGTACAGCAGGAGGCCCGAGCCGCCGAAGAAGACCAGCACCACCAGCGCGACGCGCACGATGATCGGGTCGACGTCGAGGTGGCGGGCCAGACCGCCGGCGACGCCGGCGACGCGGCGGTCGGTGACCGAGCGGCGCAGCCGCCCGAGGTCGCGCATCTGCTCGCTGGAGACGCGGGGACCCTCGGTGGTCGGCGGGGTGACCGGCGCCGGGGGGTCGGTGGCCGGCGGCTCCGGCTGGTCGGGAGGGGGTGTGGTCGTGTCCATGGCTCCAGCGTGGGCTCTGCGTCGTCGTCGGACCATCGGTGACGACCCTGAAAGGTGCCGGTGCCCACGGGGCCGGACCTCAGGGTCGAGTCGGGGTCGTGCCTCATGGGAAGGGTGGCCCTGGCCTGCGACGATGGTGGCACGATGAGTACCCCACTGTCCGTACGCCGTGCCTATCGCGACACGTCCGCCCCCGTGGCCGGCGGCGTCGCGGCCGGCCTCGCGCGCCACCTCGGCATCGCCGTGCTGTGGGTGCGGGTGGCGTTCGTGGTGCTCGCGCTGATCGACGGCCTCGGCATCCTGCTGTACGCCGCGCTGTGGGTCTTCCTGCCGGCGGACAGCGGGTTCGACGACGAGGCGCCCGGCCTGGCCAGCGCCCGCCGCGGGGGACGCCGGCCGCGACGGGCGGGACGGCTCGCCAGCGCCGGGCCGGCGATCGCGATCGGCGCCCTCCTCTTCGGTGGGGTGCTCGGCTTCGAGGCGGTCTTCGGCCAGGGCGTGCTGTTCTGGCCGGTGGTCCTCGGGGTCGCCGGCATCGCGCTGCTGTGGCGCCAGGCCGACGAGGCGCAGCGGGAGCGGTGGCTCGACTCCACGGGCCGGATCGACCCCTTCCGCGCGGTCTTCGGCAACGGCGGCTGGGCGGCGTACGCCCGGGTCGTCATCGGCCTGGGGCTGGTCGTGGTCGCCCTCGTGGTCTTCGGCGTCACCACCGGCTCGGTCCGGTTCGCCGGCCCGGTCGTGGTGGCCGGGCTGCTCGGCATCCTGGGGCTCGCGCTCGTCGTCGGGCCGTGGGCGCTGCGCCTGGTCAACGACCTCGGCGCCGAGCGGGCCGAGCGCGTCCGCACCCAGGAGCGGGCCGACATGGCCGCGCACCTGCACGACTCGGTGCTCCAGACCCTGGCCCTGATCCAGAAGAACTCCGGCGACGCGACCACCGTCGCCCGGCTCGCCCGCGCCCAGGAGCGCGACCTGCGCACCTGGCTCTTCGAGGGCGAGGCGACCGACGACACCACCCTGGCCGGGGCGCTGCGTGACGTGGCCGCCTCGGTGGAGGAGACCCACCCGGTGGTCGTCGACGTCGTCACCGTCGGCGACTGCGCCGACTCCGAGGCCGTGCGGACCGTCGCCAACGCCACCCGCGAAGCGGTGGTCAACGCGGCCCGGCACGCCGGGGTGCCACGGGTCGACGTCTACGCCGAGGCGACGTCCGACGCGGTGGAGGTCTTCGTCCGCGACCGTGGCGCCGGCTTCGACCTCGACGCGGTGGCGGCCGACCGCCACGGTGTCCGCAACAGCATCATCGACCGCATGGCCCGCCACGGCGGCAGTGCCGAGGTCCGTACGTCGCCCGGTGCCGGCACCGAGGTCCGCCTGCACATGCCCCTGCGCACCAACCCCGCAGCACGAGGAGAGTCATGACCGAGCCCGTCCGTCCCGTCCGCCCGGTGAGCGTCGTCATCGTCGACGACCATGCGATGTTCCGTGCCGGTGTGCGCGCCGAGCTCGCGGGAGCGGGTGCCGGTGAGGTCGACGTCGTGGCCGAGGCGGCCGACGTCGCGGAGGCGGTGGCCGCCATCCGCGAGCACCAGCCGCTCGTGGTGCTCCTCGACGTGCACCTGCCCGGGGGAGGGGGCGTCGAGGTGATGCGCCAGGCGCCGTCGCCCCAGGCGCGCTACCTCGCACTGTCGGTGAGCGACGCCGCCGAGGACGTCATCGGCACCATCCGCGGCGGTGCCCGCGGCTACGTCACCAAGACCATCACCGGCCCCGAGCTCGTGGACGCGATCGCCCGGGTGGCCGACGGCGACGCCGTCTTCTCACCGCGGCTGGCCGGCTTCGTCCTCGACGCGTTCGCCGGCTCCATCGACGTCGCCGCGGTCGACGAGGACCTCGACCGGCTCACCGAGCGCGAGCGCGAGGTGATGCGCCTCATCGCCCGTGGGTACGCCTACAAGGAGGTCGCCCGCGAGCTCTTCATCTCCGTCAAGACCGTCGAGACCCACATGTCCTCGACGCTGCGCAAGCTCCAGCTCTCGAGCCGCCACGAGCTCACCCGGTGGGCGTCGGACCGTCGCCTGCTCTGAGCGCCAACGGGGTGGAGCGGATTGACAAAGGCTCCTTGCTTCCGGTGGGGTCGTGGGCAATCCACAACTCCACTCGGGAAGTGAGGGCCACCCGTGGCCGACTCCACCGTCACCAGCACCAACCGCATCGACGAGGACGACGACAGCGGCCTCAAGCGGTCCATCACCGGGGTGCAGCTGTTCTTCTACACGCTCGGGGACGTCCTCGGGTCGGGCATCTACGTCCTGATCGGACTGGTCGCGGCGGCGGTCGGTGGAGCGTTCTGGATCGCCTTCGCGGCCGGGGTCACGGTGGCGGCGATCACCGGATCGGCGTACGCCGAGCTGGTCACCAAGTACCCGCAGGCTGCGGGCTCCTCGCTCTACGTCCAGAAGGCCTTCAACAACAAGGCGCTCACGTTCCTGGTCACGGTCTCGTTCCTCTCCGCGAGCTTCGCGGCGACGGGCTCCCTCGCGGCGGGCTTCGCGTCGTACTTCTCCGAGCTCCTCGACGGCGGACCGCCGGCGCTGCTCGTCTCGCTCGTCTTCGTCGCCGCCCTGGTCCTCATCAACTACATCGGCATCACCGAGTCCGTCGTGATGAACATGCTGATGACCTTCGTCGAGCTGAGCGGGCTGATCATCGTCATGATCATCGGCGTCTGGTACGTCGCCGAGGGCAACGCCGACTTCGGCGTGCTCACCGACATCAGCGTCTCCGGCAACCCGGCGCTGGCGGTCCTCGCGGGCGTGGCGCTCTCCTTCTTCGCGATGACCGGCTTCGAGAACACCGCCAACGTGGCGGAGGAGACGATCGACCCGTACAAGGCGTTCCCGCGCTCCCTCGTGGGCGGCATGATCGTCGCGGGCATCGTCTACGTGCTGGTCTCCATGGCGGCCGCCCTGACGGTGCCGACCGACCAGCTCGCCGGTTCCGACGTCGCGCTGCTCGAGGTGGTCAAGCAGGGGATCCTGCCCTTCTCCACGGACCTGATGACGACGATCTTCACCGTCATCGCGCTCGTCGCGATCACCAACACCACCCTGGTCACACTGGTGACGCAGCCGCGCATCCTCTACGGCATGGCGCGCGAGGACGTCGTCCCCGGGGTCTTCGCCAAGATCCACCCGACCCGGCGCAGCCCTTGGGTGGGCCTGCTGTTCAGCGGACTGGTGGTGGGCGGCCTGCTCGTCACCGGCACCCTGGTGACGCAGGCGGGCGGGTCGCTCGACATCGTCGAGCGCCTCGCGCTCGTGACCGTGGTGTTCCTGCTGGCGATCTACGCGCTCGTGATCGTGACCTGCCTCAAGCTGCGTGGACAGGACGAGGACGAGCGGGCGTTCCGGGCCAACACACCGCTGCTCATCGTGGGGCTGATCGGCAACCTCGCCATCCTCTACTACGCGATCTACGACGACCCGACGTCCTTGTACTGGTGTGCCGGCCTGCTCGCCGTCGGTGTCGTCCTCTACGCCGCCGAGAAGCTCTTCGGCAGCAAGGGCACCGCCGCCACCGCTCCGCCCCTCGAGAAGTGACCTGGAGGTCTGACATGCACGTCATCGTCGCCACGGACGGATCGAAGCAGTCGCTCGCGGCTGCCAAGCACCTCAAGTCCTTCGCCGACCCGGACAAGATCACCGACGTCTCGGTGGTCGCGGTGATCCGCCCGCTCGCGTCCGTCGCGTTCGCCGACGACGTGTCCGACAACAAGGGTGCGTGGCCGACGGGATCGTTCCGCGACGCCGCCGAGAGCGCGGTCGCCTCGATCGCGGCTGTCTTCGACGGGTGGGGCCCCAAGGTCCACAAGCGGATCCGCAGCGGGTCGGCGGCCAACGAGATCATCAAGGCGGCCAAGCAGTACGACGCCGGGCTGGTCGTGGTCGCCGCCGGCGGCCGGGGCCTGAGCGACAGCGTGCTGGTCGGCAGCACCGCCCAGCGCGTGCAGCACTACGCGCCGTGCCCGGTGCTCGTCGTACGCCCTGCGCCCCGCAAGGGACGCAAGGCCTGACCACTAGGCTGCGGCCATGGAGATCCTGCGCCTGGTCCTGCTGTTCCTGCACGTCCTCGGCTTCGCCGCGCTCCTCGGTGGACTCGCGGTCCAGGCGCGCGACACCGACAAGCGGGTCAACCCGGCGATGCGCGACGGGATCGGCACGGCGTTCCTCACCGGCCTGCTCCTCGTCGGTGTCCTCGAGGCCGGGGACACCGCCGTCGACCACACCAAGATCGCGGTGAAGTTCGCTGTCGCCCTGGTGCTGCTGGTGCTGGTGATGGCCAACGTGCGCAAGCCCAGCATCCCGCAGGGGCTGTGGGTCGGGCTGCTCCTGCTCACCGTGCTCAACATCGGGGTGGCCATCTTCTGGGCGCCCGCGCACGCCGCCTGATCGGGTCCGCGACTGTCCGTCCCGCGACGTAGGGTTGGGGACGAGATGAGCATCCCCTTCCCGCTGCCCGGCTTCGAGTCCGCACCGCCCGTCGAGGAGGCCCGCAGCACCCGCAGCGGGCCGTCCCGCGAGGAGCTGCTCGAGGGCCTCAACGAGCCCCAGGCGGCCGCCGTCGTGCACGCCGGGGCGCCTCTCCTCGTGGTCGCCGGCGCCGGCTCGGGCAAGACCCGGGTGCTCACCCGCCGCATCGCGTGGCTCATCTCCGAGCGCAAGGCCCACCCCGGGTCGATCCTGGCGATCACCTTCACCAACAAGGCCGCGGCCGAGATGAAGGAGCGCGTCGAGGAGCTCGTCGGTCGGCGGGCGCGCATCATGTGGGTCAGCACCTTCCACTCTGCCTGCGTGCGCATCCTGCGCAAGGAGATCGACAGGCTCGGCTTCAAGTCCAACTTCTCGATCTACGACTCGGCCGACTCCAAGCGACTGATGACGCTGGTGCTCAAGGATCTCGAGCTCGACCCCAAGCGCCACCAGCCCGGCGCGGTGCTCCACTGGGTCAGCAACCACAAGAACGAGCTGCGCGACCCCGAGGACGCCGCCAAGGACGCCCGCAACGGCTTCGAGGAGGCCTACGCCAAGGCCTACGCGACCTACCAGCGGCGCCTGCGCGAGGCCAACGCCCTCGACTTCGACGACCTCATCATGCTGACCGTGCACCTGTTCCAGGCGTTCCCGGACATCCGGCAGAACTACCGCCGCCGGTTCCGGCACGTGCTCGTCGACGAGTACCAGGACACCAACCACGCGCAGTACGCCCTGATCCACCAGCTCTGCGGCCACGACCTCGAGCGTGGCGACGGCCCGGGCGACGAGCCCAGCGAGCTGATGGTCGTCGGTGACGCCGACCAGTCGATCTACGCCTTCCGCGGCGCCAACATCCGCAACATCATGGACTTCGAGCAGGACTTCCCCGACGCGACGTCGATCATGCTCGAGCAGAACTACCGCTCGACCCAGACCATCCTGACGGCCGCAAACTCGGTCATCTCGAACAACGCCTCCCGCAAGGACAAGCGCCTGTGGTCGGAGGCCGGTGACGGTGAGCGGATCGTCGGTTACGTGGCCGACGACGAGCACGACGAGGCCCGCTTCGTGAGCGAGGAGATCGACAAGCTCGTCGACGCCGGCCGCAAGCCCTCGGACGTGGCCGTCTTCTACCGCACCAACGCCCAGTCACGCGTCTTCGAGGAGGTGTTCATCCGCACCGGCCAGCCCTACAAGGTCGTCGGTGGGGTGCGCTTCTACGAGCGGCGCGAGGTGCGCGACGCGCTGGCCTACCTGCGGATGCTGGTCAACACCGCCGACCAGATCTCCGTCCGGCGGGTGCTCAACACCCCCAAGCGCGGCATCGGCGAGAGGGCCGAGGCCTGCGTCCAGGCGCTGGCCGAGCGCGAGCGGATCACCTTCTGGGAGGCCCTCGTCCGAGCCGACCAGGCGCCCGGGCTGGCCACCCGCAGCCTCAAGAACATCCAGGGCTTCGTCGCGATGGTCCAGGAGCTCCAGTCGATGGTCGACGCGGGGGAGCGTCCCGACGTGGTGCTCGAGTCGGTGCTCGAGCGCTCGGGCTACCTCACCGAGCTCGAGGCCAGCGACGACCCCCAGGACGCCACCCGCGTGGAGAACCTCGCCGAGCTCGTCGCCGTGGCCCGCGAGTTCTCCGACGACCCGCAGCCCGGCCCGAGCGCCGACCCGGCGGAGGTCGAGGAGGGCGTCGTCAGTGTCGGGCTCGGTGACTTCCTGGAGCGGGTCGCCCTGGTGGCCGACGCCGACCAGATCCCCGACGCCCCCGATGGCGAGGACGTCGGCGTGGTCACCCTGATGACCCTGCACACCGCCAAGGGGCTCGAGTTCCCGGTCGTGTTCCTGTCCGGTCTCGAGGACGGGGTCTTCCCTCACCAGCGGTCCCTGGGCGACCAGACCGAGCTGGAGGAGGAGCGCCGCCTCGCCTACGTCGGCGTCACCCGGGCCCGCGAGCGGCTCTACGTCTCCCGCGCGATGGTGCGGTCCGCCTGGGGAGCCCCCTCGCACAACCCGGCCAGCCGCTTCCTCGACGAGCTGCCCGTCGACCTCGTCGACTGGCGTCGCACCGCCGAGGCGCAGACCCGCTGGGGCCGGCCCGACCTGGCCGCCAACTCCGCCGCGCGGCTGGGCGCGCCCACCGCTGCGGGTCGCCGCAACTTCTCCTCGGCCGCCGCGCGCGCCGATGCGATGTCAAAGGCCAAACCGGCGCGCGAGATCCCGTCGCTGGAGCCCGGTGACCGGGTGCTGCACGACTCGTTCGGGCTGGGCACGGTCGTGACGCTCGAGGGAGCGGGAGACAAGTCGGTCGCCTCGATCGACTTCGGGTCCGAGGGCGTCAAGCGGCTGCTGCTGCGCTACGCGCCGGTGGAGAAGCTCTAGACGCGGATCAGATCAGGTCAGGGCGTCACACCGTGCTCGAGGAGCGCGGTGAAGGGGTCGACCGGGTCGCCGCCGCCGGGACGGACCTCGAGGTGGAGGTGCGGGCCGGTGGAGTTGCCGGTGGAGCCGACGGTGCCGATGACCTCGCCGCCGCGGACGGTGTCGCCGACGCTGACGTCGATCGAGGTCTGGTGGCAGAACCACAGCTCGGTGCCGTCCTCGAGGGTGAGGACGGTCTTGTTGCCGTAGGAGCCGTCGTAGCCGGTCTCGGTGATCACGCCGTTGGCGATGGCGCGGATCGCGGTGCCGGACGGGGCAGACATGTCGAGGCCGGTGTGGACGCTCGACCACAGGTAGCTCGAGGCGCCGAAGGTCGCGGAGATCCGGTAGCTCGCCAGCGGGAGGACCCACTGGTTCTCCCGGATCTTGGCCGACTGCTTCTCGGCGGCCTGGGCGAACTGCTCCAGCGCGGCGTGCTGCTCCTTGGCCTGCGCCTCGGCGGCCTCGATGAGCTCCTGGTTGGCCGCGTCGGCCTGGGCGTCGCGGCGGGAGTCACGCGAGACGACGGCGTCGCGGCTGGTCGTCGGCGCGACCTGGGCGATGCCCATGGTGCCGGCGGCGGCGATGGAGGTGCTGCCGGACGTGACCTGCCCGGCGAGGTCGGCGTCCGAGGCGGTGACGGCTCCGCCGGCCGAGATGGCCAGGGCGGTGACGCCGAGGAGGATCGGCGCCGAAGGGAGGGAGCGGAGGAGGGGACTGCGTCGAGCGGGGGCGGTGGCCCTGCGCTTGCCCACGACGGGGACGGCGACGACGGGTGCTGCCGAGGTGCTGCGGCGGGGGCCGCGATGCGCTCGGTGGTTGCCCATAGAACGTCCTCAATCTGCCGTGGTGGGGGATGGGTGTCGGCCGCCGTTGGGCGAACCGACCCCAGACTGTAACGGAAAGGTCACGACCGCCGAAATCAGCGGACCCGTCGATTGTGGACGAGCCCCTCGGCCTGCGCAGCGGTTCACGATAGATGGCCCGATCGGGCCATCGAGGTGTGGGGTGGCTCACGTCGCGGGACTAGCCTCCCGTCCATGAGCACGCCGACCACGTCCCGTCGCCTCCGTGTCGTCGTCGGCGAGCCCGGGCTCGCCGACCACGACCGTGGCGCCGAGATCGTCGCCCGTGCCCTGCGCGACGCCGGCCACGAGGTCATCTACGCCGGCCCGCACCAGACCCCGGAGCAGGTCGTCGAGACGGCCATCCAGGAGGACGCCGACCTGATCGGCCTCTTCGTGCTCCCCGGCGCCCACTCGACCCTCTTCACCGAGCTCGGCCGGCTCCTCCGCGAGCGCGACGCCGACGACATCGTCGTCCTCGGCGGCGGGATGATCCCCGAGGAGGACGTCCCCCTGCTCCGCGAGGCCGGGGTGGCCAAGGTGTTCACCCCGGGCGCTCCGACCACCGACGTCACCGGCTGGGTCGCCGAGTACTTCTCCGACGCCGAGCAGGACCCCGCACCGGCCTGATCCGGCTCAGCGGCCGCGCACCGCGTCGTACCGCTCGAGTGCCTCGGTGCGTTCCTCGGCGTGGTCGACGATCCGCAGGGGGTAGTCCTTCTCGTAGCCGACGTCGGACTTCCACGGCTCGTGAGCGAGCTTGCCGGGCAGGTGCTCGAGCTCGGGGACCCACCGCCGCACGTAATCGCCGTCGGGGTCGAACTTGGTGCCCTGGGTGACCGGGTTGAAGACCCGGAAGTACGGCGACGCGTCGGTGCCGGTGCCTGCCACCCACTGCCAGCCGTGGTTGTTGGACGCGACGTCGCCGTCGATGAGCTGGTCGAGGAAGTGGCGGGCGCCGACCGGCCACCACACGTGCAGGTCCTTGGTGAGGAAGCTCGCGGTGATCATCCGCACCCGGTTGTGCATCCAGCCCTCGTGCAGCAGCTGGCGCATCCCGGCGTCGACGATCGGGTAGCCGGTGGTCCCGGTGCGCCACGCCTCGATCGCGTCCTCCGGCTCGTCGTAGCGCATGCCCTGCAGGGCGGGCTTGAGGTCGGCCCACGCGGAGTCGGGGTGGTGCCAGAGCACGTCGGCGTAGAACTCGCGCCAGGCGATCTCGGTCTCGAAGGTGTGGGCGCCCTGGCCGCGGACGTCGCCGAGATCGGCGAGCAACGAGCGCGGGTGCACGACCCCGAGGTGGAGGTAGGGGGACAGCCGGGACGTGCCGTCCACGGCCGGCTTGTCGCGGTCGGTCGCGTAGTCGGTCACCAGCTCGTCGCGGAAGTGCCGCCACCGGCGCCAGGCCGCGTCCTCGCCCGGCGTCGGCATGCCTGCCGGACCGGTGCCGGCGGCCTCGCCGAGCAGCCGGGTGGCCCGGTCGTCGGAGTCGAGGTCGACCAGGTCGGGGTCGCGCGGGGTGGGCGCCGGGTCCACCCAGCCGTGGGCCCGCCAGGCCTTCGCGAACGGCGTGAACACCTGGTAGGGCCCGCCGGAGCCGTTGAGGACGCGCCCCGGTCCCACGGCGTACGGCGAGCCGGTGGCGGTGAGGGGCACCTCGCCCAGCGCGTCGTCGACGGCCGCGTCGCGTCGCCGCCCGTACGGCGTGGTCTCGGCCGAGACGTGCACGGCCGACGCCTCGACCTCGCGGGCGACCTCCGGCACGACCCGGACCGGGTCGCCGTACCGCACGACCAGTCGTCCACCGAGGCGCTGGTCCAGCGCCGCCAGCGTCCCGGCGAGCCAGGCCCGGCGGGCGTCCCCGGCGCCCTTCCAGAGGCGTGGATCGACGACGAAGAGGGCCACGGCGGGGCCGTCGGCGAGCGCCGCACGCAGGGCCGGCTGGTCGCGGACCCGGAGGTCGCGTCGGAACCACATCACCGCAGACATGTCGTCCAACGTATCGGCGGCGTGAGCAGGGCCACCACGCCCGACCTCGATGTGACCCGCCCGACAGGTCTAGGGTGCCGAGAGGAAATCCTGGACGAATACGCAGACGAGAAGGAACGGGTACGTCGTGGACTTGATGGAGTACCAGGCGAAGGAGCTCTTCGCCAAGCACGGAGTGGCCGGCGCGCTCGGCAAGACCGTCGAGACCCCCGAGGACGCTCGCGCGGCCGCGGAGGAGATCGGTGGTGTCGTCGTCGTCAAGGCCCAGGTCAAGGCCGGGGGTCGCGGCAAGGCCGGCGGCGTCAAGGTCGCCAAGTCGCCGGAGGAGGCCGAGGAGGCCGCCCGCGCGATCCTCGCCCTCGAGATCAAGGGGCTCCCGGTCAACCGGGTGCTCGTGGTCCCCGGGGCCTCGATCGAGGAGGAGTACTACTTCTCCTTCCTGCTGGACCGCTCCAACCGGTCCTACCTGTGCATCGCGAGCGTCGAGGGCGGTGTGGAGATCGAGGAGGTCGCCAAGACCAACCCCGACGCCGTCAAGAAGATCGCCATCGACGCCGGCACCGGCGTGGACGAGGCCAAGGCGCGCGAGATCGCGACCGAGGCGGCGTTCCCCGAGCCCGTCTTCGAGCAGGCCGTGACGATGATCCAGCAGCTGTGGACCGTCTTCGTCGAGGAGGACGCCACGCTCGTGGAGGTCAACCCCCTCGCCCGCCTCACCGGTGACAAGCTCGAGGCCCTCGACGGCAAGGTCTCGCTCGACGAGAACGCCGAGTTCCGCCACGAGGACCACAAGGCCTTCGAGATCCGCGAGGAGGCCGACCCGCTCGAGGCGAAGGCCAAGGACAAGGGCCTCAACTACGTCAAGCTCGACGGCGAGGTCGGCATCATCGGCAACGGCGCGGGCCTGGTCATGTCCACCCTCGACGTGGTCGCCTACGCCGGCGAGGCGCACGGTGGGGTCAAGCCCGCCAACTTCCTCGACATCGGTGGCGGCGCCAACGCCCAGGTGATGGCCGACGGCCTCGACGTGATCATCCACGACGCGCAGGTCAAGAGCGTGTTCGTGAACGTCTTCGGCGGCATCACCGCGTGCGACGAGGTCGCCAACGGCATCAAGGGCGCCCTCGAGATCCTCGGCGACGAGGCCACCAAGCCGCTCGTCGTCCGACTCGACGGCAACAACGTCGAGGAGGGTCGCCGCATCCTCAACGAGCTCAACCACCCGCTGGTCACCCAGGTCGACACCATGGACGGCGCGGCCGACAAGGCCGCCGAGCTCGCCCACCAGGCCTGAGGGACGGAGAAAGAGAACATGTCGATCTACCTCAACAAGGACAGCAAGATCATCGTCCAGGGCATGACCGGTGGGATGGGCTCCAAGCACACCACCCTCATGCTCGACGCCGGCAGCACCATCGTGGGTGGCGTCAACGCCCGCAAGGCCGGCACCACCGTCGAGCTGGGCGGCCAGGAGCTGCCCGTCTTCGGCAACGTCAAGGAGGCGATGGCCGAGACCGGCGCCGACGTCAGCGTGGTCTTCGTGCCGCCGGCGTTCACCAAGGACGCCTGCATCGAGGCCATCGACGCGGGCATCGGCCTGCTCGTGGTCATCACCGAGGGCGTGCCGGTGCAGGACACCGCCGAGGTGTGGTCCTACCTGCAGGGCAAGTCCACCCGGATGATCGGTCCCAACTGCCCGGGCATCATCACGCCCGGTGAGTCGCTCGCCGGCATCACGCCGCACACCATCGCGGGCAAGGGCCCGGTCGGCCTCGTGTCCAAGTCGGGCACGCTCACCTACCAGATGATGTTCGAGCTCAAGGACTTCGGCTTCTCGACCGCCATCGGCATCGGTGGCGACCCGATCGTGGGCACCACCCACATCGACGCCCTCGAGGCCTTCGAGAACGACCCGGAGACCAAGGCGATCGTGATGATCGGCGAGATCGGTGGCGACGCCGAGGAGCGGGCCGCGGCCTACATCAAGGACCACGTCACCAAGCCGGTCGTCGGCTACGTCGCGGGCTTCACCGCCCCCGAGGGCAAGACGATGGGCCACGCCGGCGCGATCGTGTCCGGCTCGTCCGGCACCGCGCAGGCCAAGAAGGAGGCCCTCGAGGCCGCGGGCGTGAAGGTCGGCAAGACGCCGTCCGAGACCGCCGAGCTCATGCGGGAGATCCTCAACTCCCTCTGATCCACCCGGCATCCTCGTACGGCCCGGCAGGGACACCTGCCGGGCCGTACGACGTCCGGGGGAGCGCCGCTCAGCAGCCGGCGGCGGTGAAGGCGCACATCGCCGGGGCGATCCGCCTCGTGAGGGCCGTCCGCTCGCGCACCGTCCGGTCGGCACCGTCGAGGGTGCCCTCGCCGTACACGTGGGTCATCAGCAGCGCGCTGCCCACCCGGGTGAGCTGGAAGACCGAGGCCCCGAGGCCGTTGTCCCAGGTGAGGCTGAAGGTCACCGAGTCGTGGCCGGTGTCGGCCCCGTGGAGCGTCCACACCTGGTGGCCCGGGGCGTCGGTGCACCCCTCGACGACCCCGCGGACCTGGGGCACCACGGTCGAGGCGACGTCGGCGTCGGCCAGCACGACGAGGTCGCGGGCGTCGACGTGCTCGGGCCCGTGGGCGTTGACGGCCAGCCGCGCCTCCGACGCGCCGGCCGGCCAGACGGTCGACCCACACACCTCGACCTCGCCGACCCCGTCGGCCTCGGGGGAGGGTGGGACGACGTCGAAGTCCCCCCCGTCCTCCGGGAGGTCGAGACCGAGGGGGAAGTCCGCAGGGACGGCCGAGGCGGCTGTCGAGGGAGGGGTCGAGGGCACCGTCCCACCGAAGGCTCGCATCGCCTCCAGCACCGGGGCCAGCGCCTGGCGCCCCTGGGTGATGCCGTCGTCGAGGACCGGCCCGGGACTCCACTCGGCGTACGACGACGTGACGAGCAGGGCGGTGCCCACGGGGACCACCTCGATGATCTCGGCGCCGACGCCCACCAGCCCGCCGGTCGCGTAGGTGTGGACCACCGTGGCGGCGCCCGGGCCGGCGTCGGACGCCCGGACCTCGGTGAGCGTCTCGCTGTCCGGGCCGGACTCCTCGACCGGGCACCCGTGCGCGGCGTCCAGCACCTGCGCCGCCACGGCGGACGCGCGCTGCGGGTCGGCGAAGACCATCAGGTCGCGGGTGGAGGAGTACTCGGGGCCGCTGGACGCGGCGGTGGCCCGGTCCGCGACCTCCAGCCCGCGCAGCGGCCGGGTGCCGCAGAAGTCGAGCATCCGCATCCCCACCCCCCGCGCGCCGGCGACGACGATGTCCTCGCCCGACTCGTTGGGCGGCATCCCCTCGGTGAGCGGGAAGTCACCGGGCACCGCGATCGCCGGGTCCGCGGGGGCCGACGCCGGAGCACGGGAGGCGTCCGACTCGGCGACGGGCGCGGTCGGTGACGAGCCGCACCCTCCCGCGGCGAGCACCAGCAGCAGCAGTGCGGCAGCGTTCCTGGACATGGATCCCCCTTCGACGGACGTGTCGAGGGGAGACGCGGGCGGGGGCCGCGAAGTTGCCTCAGCGGGCGCTGGGCAGGTCGCTGAGCCGGTCGAGGGCGCGGTCGGCGACGGCGGTGAAGTCGGCCCGGGTCATCGTCATGCCCTGGTCGGGCGTGAAGCCGAGCTGGGACACGGCCTTGCCGTCGCGCATGATCGCCATCAGGAACTCGACCGAGCGGGAGTCGGAGATCTCGATGTCCAGGTCCCAGACGGTGATCTCCTGCTGCCCGCGCGAGCGCTGCACCATCGGCTGGACGGTGGTGCCGAGGTTGGCCTGCCCGCAGCGGCGGATGCGGTCGCGCACCTCCTCGACGAACTGCCGCGCCCGCTTCTCGGGCATGGTCGCGACGGTCTGGGTGAGGCCGAAGGTGTCGACCTGCGTGTTGGCCGGGAAGAGGAAGGTCCGCGTCAGGTTGTGCTTGAGGCCCTTGGCGTCGAAGGTCGTGTTGTCGCAGCGGGTCGAGGCGAAGTTGGTGCGTGCCCGCTCCGGGTCGGTGCCGACCCACGGGCCGCGCGCGTTGGTGACGGGTGGCAGGTCGACGGCCGCCAGCATGCCGGCGGGACGGCCGACGGGGTAGGGCGAGACGCGGACGGCCCGCGGGGGACCGGCGCACGTGCCGGCGCCGGGGCTGCCGCAGAGGGCGTTGACGGAGGCGGCGAGACCGGTGGCGGCGGTGCGGGCGTCGGGCGCGGGGCCCTGCGAACGGACCACCGTGGTGACCAGGGCCTGGCCGGTGCGGGCGAGGGCGACACTGATGCCGCCGGGCTGCTTGGCCCAGCTGCGCAGCGAGAGCACCACGGCGTCGTCGCCGACGCGGGCGACGCGGTGCGTGGCGAGCAGCTGGGTGCGGGGGTCCTGGCACTCGGTGTACCAGCGCAGGGCCGTCGTGTATGCCGCCGCGGCCCGGTCCTCGTCGGCCGACAGCTCGACGAACTCGGTGACCGTCGACCGGACCTGCTCCACCCGGCGCTCCTGGGTGCGGTTGCCGCCCCGGTTCTTCCTCGTCGTCCGGGTCACCCGCTCGGACCCGTCGAAGTCCCGCACCAGGGCGCCGACCCCGGCCGGGTCGGCGAAGCGCTCGAGCTGGCAGGGGACGACGAGCCCGTCACCGCCGAGGTTGGCCTTCGTGGACCGCTCGGTCCACGAGAGCCGGCGGTCGTAGCGCCCGAGCTGGTCGTCGGTGAGCAGCGTCGACTCGTCGAGGGCGAGGACCTCGTCGGCCTCCTCCACGGCGCTCGTGGTGACGCCCGAGGTGGTCGGCTCGCGCTCCAGGGTGGTCGGCTCGGCGCCGCCCGAGGCGACGACGGTGCCGGAGACCAGCAGGGCGGCGACGGCGACGCCGGTCCCGACCACGGTGTGGGTACGACGCCGCGCGGTGCCCTGGCGCCGCACGATGGAGGCGCGGGGCCAGCGCTCGCTCGCCAGCGGGCCGCGCAGGTCCTCGAGGAGACGGCGTGCGTGCGTGCTGGGCACCTCGCGCGCGATCGAGAACTGTGACGTGCCGCTCTGCAGTGCACGCTCGGCCTCGCGGCGGGGGACCCCGATCGTCTGGGCGATGTCGTCGAGGGGGAGGGGCGACAGGCTGGTGAGGACGAGGGCCTTGCGCTCGACGCTGCTCAGCCCCGAGAGCGCCTCGAGGGTGGCCCTGACCTCGTCGTCGAGGCCCTTCTCCCGGTGCCAGGGGCGGGCGGTGTGCCGACGCTGCGCGCGACCGTGTGCGAGCGGGCGGACCCAGGACTCCCGGTCCTCGAGCCGGCCGACCTTGCGCCAGTGCTGCCAGGCGACCGCGAACGCGTCCCGCACCGCGGCGCGCGCGGCCGGGACGTCGCCGGTCAGCGCGTAGGTCTCCAGCAGGAGACGGTCGCGCGAGCCGGCGTAGAAGTCGTCGAACGCGTCAGGGCTCCTCATGGCCCGTCCACGGTACGTGAGGGGCGGGGGAGAAGCACACCGGACGGGGCATCGCGGCCCCTCGGCGTGGCCTCCGCGGACGTCGTGCGACGGCGGGTGATGATGGCGGGGCCATGACCTCCCTGCTCCCTCCCCGCGCCGCGGGACCGCGCGCCTCCGACCGCCCCTCGGCCGACGGCCGCCGCGACCGGCAGCGGCCCCTGGCCCTCGTCGCCTCGCTCGGAGGCGTGGCGGCCGCCCTGGCACCGCTGCTCGTGCTGGCGGCGGCCGGGGTGATCGGCTGGTTCACCGCCGACGCCGGCGCCCACGGCACCCCCAGCGACGGGATGCGGATCGGCGCCCTGGCGTGGCTGATGGGCCACGGGTCGGGCGTGACCGTGCAGGGCGCAGAGGTCGGCATCGTGCCCCTCGGTGTGACCGCGATGTCCGCCTGGGCCATGTGGCGCATCGGCCACCGTGTCGGCGACGCGGTGTCCGGCCACGGCCCGGACGCCGATCGGATCGCCGACGGCGAGCGGGACTTCACCGTCCCGGCGGCGGTCGCCCTCTTCTTCGTCGGGTACGCCGTCGTGGCCGTCGTCGTCGCCTCCGTCGCCGCCTCGGTCGACACCGAGCCCTCCACCGCCCGGGTGGTCTGGTGGAGCCTGCTGATGACCCTCGCGGTCGCGGCCCCTGCGATCGCGATCGGCTCTGGGCGGGCCGCGATCTGGGCCGCCCTGGCCCCCGCCGTCGTCCGCGACGGGGTGGGTGCCGCGCTGTCCGTGCTCGGCTGGTTCCTCGCCGCCTCGGCGCTGGCCTTCGTGGCCGCGCTGCTCGTCGGGGCGGGCGATGCGGCCACGACGATGTCCCAGCTGCACCTCTCGGCCGGCGACGCGGTCGTCTACTCCCTCGTCAACGTGGGCCTCGCGCCCAACGCCGTCCTCTTCTCCGGCTCCTTCCTGCTCGGCCCCGGCTTCGCGGTGGGCGGCGGCACGATGGTCTCCCCGGGCCTCGTCGTCCTCGGACCGCTGCCCCTGCTGCCGCTGCTCGCGGCCCTCCCCGGCGCCGGCGCCACCGCCGGCTGGGTGGCCTCCCTCGTCGCAGTCCCGCCCGTCGTCGCGGCCCTCGCCACGGCGTGGTGGCAGCGACGCCGTCCGACGCTGCGCTGGGACCACGGGGCGTTGCGCGGGTGCGGCGGCGGCATCGTGGCGGGCGTCGCCTTCGCCGCGCTCGCCTCGGTGGCCGGCGGGGTCGCGGGACCGGGCCGCATGCAGCACGTGGGCCCCTTCGTCACGGACGTGCTCGTGCACGCCATCACCGCCTTCGGCGTCGGTGGTCTCGTCGGCGGTCTGGTCATGACGTGGTGGCAGCGCCGCCACGCCCTAGAATCCGCCGGGTGACCGCTCGCCTCGTCGTCCTCGTCTCCGGCTCCGGCACCAACCTCCAGGCCCTGCTCGACGCCTGCACCGACCCGTCGTACGGCGCGCGGGTGGTGGCCGTGGGTGCCGACCGCGACGACATCGAGGGCCTCGCGCGCGCCGACCGGGCGGGCGTGCCGACCTTCGTCAAGAAGCTCGGCCACTTCACCTCCCGCGACCACTGGGACCGTGCGCTCGCAGACACGGTGGCGGCCTTCGAGCCCGACGTCGTGGTGCTGGCGGGCTTCATGAAGCTCGTGGGTGACGAGTTCCTCACCCGCTTCCCCGGCCGGGTCGTCAACACCCACCCGGCGCTGTGCCCCGCGTTCCCGGGCACCACCGGGCCGGCGGACGCGCTGGCCTACGGAGTCAAGGTCACCGGCGCGACCCTCTTCGTGGTCGACGGCGGCGTCGACACCGGACCGATCATCGCCCAGACGGTGGTGCCGGTCCTCGACGACGACACCAGCGCCACCCTCCACGAGCGGATCAAGGTCGCCGAGCGGACGATGCTGGTGGACACCGTCGGGATCATGGCGCGCGACGGCTGGGAGCTCGACGGGCGCCGGGTGCGACTCGGCTGACGAGGCCGGGTTCCACTACTCTGGCCCCACACGACTGGCGCAGGTGGGCGACCACCGGGGAGTGAACCGCGCAGAGCATCGACCGCCTGGGTGCTCGCCTCCACCGCTCGACCTCAGGAGTCTCCCGTGTCCGACCCCGCTCTCGTCCACGACCAGGTCCCCGTCCGCCGTGCGCTCGTCTCGGTCTACGACAAGACCGGCCTCGACGCGCTGGTCCGCGGCCTGCACGACGCCGGTGTCGAGCTCGTCTCCACCGGCGGCTCGGCCGCCCTGATCGCCGGCCTCGGCCTGCCCGTCACGCGGGTCGAGGACCTCACCGGCTTCCCGGAGTGCCTCGACGGACGCGTCAAGACGCTGCACCCGCGCGTGCACGCGGGCATCCTGGCCGACCGCCGCCTCGAGTCCCACGTGCGGCAGCTCGCGGAGCTCGAGGTCGAGCCGTTCGACCTCGTCGTGTCCAACCTCTACCCCTTCACCCAGACCGTCGCGTCGGGCGCCTCGCCCGACGAGTGCGTCGAGCAGATCGACATCGGCGGCCCGTCGATGGTCCGGGCCGCGGCCAAGAACCACCCCAGCGTCGCCATCGTCACCTCGCCCGACCGGTACGACGACGTCCTCCGCGCCGTCGCCGCCGGCGGCTTCACGCTGGCCGAGCGCCGCGCCCTGGCCGCCGAGGCCTTCGTCCACACCGCGACGTACGACGTGCACGTGGCCAGCTGGATGGGCAACGTGCTCACCGACACCTCCGAGGGCTCCGGCTTCCCGGCGTGGATGGGCGCGACGTGGACCAAGCAGGCCGTGCTGCGCTACGGCGAGAACCCGCACCAGCGCGCCGCCGTCTACGCCAGCGGCTTCGTGCCCGAGCCGGGCCTGGCCCAGGCCGAGCAGCTGCACGGCAAGGAGATGTCCTACAACAACTACGTCGACGCCGACGCGGCCCGCCGCGCGGCGTACGACTTCGCCGACCCGGCCGTCGCGATCATCAAGCACGCCAACCCGTGCGGCATCGCGATCGGCGCGGACGTCGCGGACGCGCACCGCAAGGCCCACGAGTGCGACCCGGTGTCGGCCTTCGGCGGCGTCATCGCCACCAACGTGCCGGTCAGTGTCGCGATGGCCCGGCAGGTGGCCGAGGTCTTCACCGAGGTCGTCGTGGCGCCCGGCTACGAGGACGGCGCGGTCGAGGTGCTGGCCGCGAAGAAGAACATCCGGATCCTGGTGTGCGCGCCCGCCGCCACCGGTGGCGTCGAGACCCGGCCGATCTCGGGCGGCCTGCTGATCCAGGCCACCGACGCCATCGACGCCCGCCTCGACCAGGGCGGCGACGCCCCGGCCTCGTGGACGCTCGCCGCCGGGGAGGCGCTGACCGACGCCGAGCTCGCCGACCTGGCCTTCGCCTGGCGCGCCTGCCGGTCGGTCAAGTCCAACGCGATCCTGCTCGCCCGCGACGGTGCCTCCGTGGGCGTCGGCATGGGCCAGGTCAACCGCGTCGACTCCTGCCGGCTCGCCGTCGAGCGGGCCGGCGAGCGCGCGGCCGGCTCGTACGCCGCCTCGGACGCGTTCTTCCCCTTCGCCGACGGCGCGCAGGTCCTCCTCGACGCGGGCGTGCGCGCCATCGTCCAGCCGGGAGGGTCGGTGCGCGACGAGGAGGTCGTGGAGGCCGCCCGCGCGGCGGGCGTGACGATGTACTTCACCGGCACCCGGCACTTCTTCCACTGACCGACGACGCGCCAGCGACTGATGGGACCCACGACGTGACTGCACAGACCCTCGACGGCAAGGCGACCCTCGCCACGATCATGGCCGAGCTGGCCGAGCGGCTGACCGCGCTGCGTGAGCGCGGCGTGACCCCCGGCCTGGCCACCGTGATGGTGGGCGACGACCCGGGCAACCAGTGGTACGTCGGCGCCAAGCACAAGGACTGCGCCAAGATCGGCATCGCGTCCTTCCGGCACGACCTGCCCGCCACCGCGACGCAGGAGGAGGTCGAGGAGCTGATCGACGGCCTCAACGCCGACCAGGCCGTGACCGGCTTCATCGTCCAGCAGCCCACCGGCCTCGACGAGTTCCGCCTCCTGTCGCGCGTCGACCCCGCCAAGGACGTCGACGGCCTGCACCCCTACAACCTCGGCAAGCTGGTGCTGGGCGAGGACGGGCCGCTGCCCTGCACGCCGGTCGGCTGCCTCGAGCTGCTGCGTCGCCACGGTGTCGAGATCGCCGGGGCCGAGGTCGTCGTGGTCGGGCGCGGGCTCACCGTCGGCCGCCCGCTCGGCCTGCTCCTCACCCGCCGCTCCGAGAACGCCACCGCCACCCTCTGCCACACCGGCACCCGCGACCTGGCCGCCCACGTGCGCAACGCCGACATCGTCGTCGCCGCGGCCGGTGTGCCCGGGATCATCACGGGCGACATGGTCAAGCCCGGTGCCGCGGTGCTCGACGTGGGGGTCTCCCGCGTCGACGGCACGATCGCCGGCGACGTGGCCGACGACGTGTGGGAGACCGCCGGCTGGGTGTCGCCCAACCCCGGCGGCGTGGGTCCGATGACCCGCGCGATGCTGCTGTCCAACATCGTCACCATGGCCGAGAGGTCCGTCGGGGCATGACCGAGCCCGCCGACGACCAGCGCGAGCCCTACATCGCGCCGCCCGAGAGCGTGCCTCCGGTGTCGGCCGAGGAGCTGGTCGACGGTGTCCAGCCGGACCCCGACCTCGACCTCGAGGAGGAGCGTCGCTACCCCTCGACGATCGGGGGTGCGTTCTACCTGCTCGTGCTGGCGACCTGCATCGTCGGGGTCGGCGTCGTGGTCACGGGGGAGTGGCGCACCGGGATCCGAGTCTTCGGCGGGGTGCTGCTCCTCGGCAGCCTGGTGCGCCTGCTGCTGCCCAACCGCGACGCCGGCATGCTCGCCGTACGCTTCAAGGCGCTCGACGTCCTGATGCTCGTCGGGCTCGGCGCGGCGCTGATCTTCCTGGCCGGGTCGATCCCCGACCAGCCCGGGGTCTAGGCCGGGCCGGTCGGGGCTGCCGGGTTTCGGCACGGCGGTCGTGACCTCGTTCCTCGGTCACGCGCCTCGCTCAACCACCATCATCCAGTCCGCTGACGCGGCCTGGATCAGATAAGCCCGAGCTCCTTGACCTGGTCGCGCTCGCTCTCGAGGCGCGCGACCGAGGCGGCGATGCGCTCCTTGGAGAAGTCGTTGAGGTCGATGCCCTGGACGATCGACCACTCGCCGTTGCTCACGGTGCACGGGAACGAGGACACGATGCCCTCGGTGACGCCGTAGGAGCCGTCGGACGGGACCGACATCGAGACCCACTCGGTGGTGCCGTTGAGCCAGTCGTGCATGTGGTCGATCGTGGCGTTGGCGGCCGAGGCGGCCGAGGAGGCGCCGCGGGCCTTGATGATCGCGCCACCGCGGGTGGCGACGGTCGGGATGTACTCGCCGGTGATCCAGGCCTCGTCGACCTGCTCGGCGGCCGAGCGACCACCGACCGTCGTGTTGAAGAGGTCGGGGTACATCGAGTCGTCGTGGTTGCCCCAGATCGCGAGGTTCTGGATCTCGGTCACGGAGACACCGAGCTTCTTGGCCAGCTGCGTCTTCGCACGGTTGTGGTCGAGGCGGGTCAGCGCGTTGAAGCGCTCGCCGGGGATGTCGGGGGCGTTGCTCATCGCGATGAGCGCGTTGGTGTTGGCCGGGTTGCCGGTGACGAGGATCTTGACGTCGTCGGCGGCGTTGTCGTTGAGCGCCTTGCCCTGGCCGGTGAAGATCTTGCCGTTGGCCGCGAGCAGGTCGGCGCGGTCCATCCCCTCCTTGCGGGGCATGGCGCCCACGAGCATGGCGGCGTTGACGCCGTCGAAGATGGCGGCCGGGTCGGCACCGATCTCGACGCCCGCGAGCAGCGGGAAGGCGCAGTCGTCGAGCTCCATCACGACGCCCTCGAGGGCGGGCAGAGCGGGCTCGATCTCGAGCAGGCGCAGCTCGACCGGGCGGTCGCCCAGCGCTCCGGCAGCGAGGCGGAAGAGCAGGCTGTAGCCGATCTGGCCGGCGGCGCCGGTGACGGCGACCTTGAGAGGTGTGGTGCTCACGACGACTCCTGAAGTTGTGCGATGACGGGGTTACCGCGCCCGACGCTAGCAGCGCAGCCGCCCCCCACGGCCAGAGGGTTGACCCGCGGTCGGGCATGCTGGCGCCATGCTCGACGGCCCCTCCCCAGCGCCCCGGCGCCGTGTCGCGGCCGCACTGGCGCTGCCTCTCGCCATGGCGCTGACGGCCTGCGGGGCCGGCGCGCCCCAGACCGCACCCCCCTCCGGCGTGGACGGCCTCGTGATCCCCACGCCCAGCCCGGACCCGGCCGACTTCGTCGCCACCGTCGACAACCCGTGGTTCCCCCTCGCCCCGGGCAGCGAGTGGACCTACGAGTCCTCGGACGGGCGCACGGTCGTCGTCACGGTGTCCGGCACCACCCGGGTGGCGGGGGTCGAGGCCACCGCCGTGGACACCGTCGAGCGCACGGGGCGCGGCCGGGTGGCCGAGCGGTCGACGGCGTGGTTCGCCCAGGACCGCGGCGGCAACGTGTGGCACCTCGGCGACGAGGGCGTGTGGTCGGCCGGTGAGGCTGGGGCGCAGGCCGGGCTGGCGATGCCCGCGACGCCCCGCGTGGGCGACGGCTTCGCGCAGGAGAGCGCGCCCGGCATCGCCGAGGACGAGTCGCGCGTCCTGGCGATCGACGCGCGCCGTACGACGCCGTACGACGCCTTCGAGGCGCTGGTGCAGGTCGAGGACGGCACCCCGCTCGAGCCGGGCGTCACCACCGAGGCGTTCTACGCCCGGGGGATCGGCCTGGTGCTCGAAGAGGGGGCGTCCTCGGACCTGGAGCTGGTGGGCTTCACCAGCGGGTGACGATCAGTCGGGCCTGCGCACCTGGGTGCGGCCGTCCTCGCCGTCGTCGGGGAGCGGCTGCCCCCACTGCTGCGGCTGGCCCTGCGGGGGCTGGCCCGGCTGACCCTGCTGGGGCGGCATGCCGGGCTGCTGCTGGGGCGCCGGCTGGCCCCACTGGCCGGGCTGCTGCTGCTCCGGGGCGGGCGGGCCCCACTGCTGCGGGGCAGCGGGCTGGGCGTACGGGTCCTGGGCGGGCGGGCCGTACGGGTCCTGGGCACCCCACGACTGGGCCGGGGGGCCGGGCTGCCACTGCTGCGGCTGGCCCTGGTTCCACTGCTGCTCGTAGCCGCTCGGCGGCGCGTACATCGCCTGCTGCTTGCGGCCGCCACCGAAGGACAGCCCCGAGCCCGGGACCGGCTCGGTGCCGTGGCCGAAGATCAGCGGGTAGGTGAGCCCGGCGATCGCGCCGCCCATCAGCGGGGCCAGGATGAAGAGCCAGAGCTGGAGGACGGCGTCGGTGCCGCCGAAGACGCCGACACCGATCGAGCGGGCCGGGTTGACCGAGGTGCCGGTCGCGCCCATCGACCCGAAGTGGATCATCGCCAGGGCCAGGCCGATCGCGAGGGGGCCCATGAAGGCCTGGAACTCGTTGCGGGCGTCGGTGACGCCGAGGATCACCCAGATGAAGACGGCGGTCATGAGCATCTCGAGCAGGAAGGCCGCCCACATGGCGTAGCCGCTGCCCTGGTCCCCGAAGGAGTTGGCCCCGATGTTGCCCTCGGCGGTGTAGCCGGGGAAGCCGTGGAGCAGACCGAAGAGGAGCAGCCCGGCGAGGAGGGCCCCGAGCAGCTGGGCGCCGATGTAGATCGGGGTCGCGCTCCACGGGAGGCGACCACCGAGCGCGGCACCCACGGTCACGGCGGGGTTGAAGTGTCCGCCGGAGACCCGACCGACGGCGTAGGCCATCACCACCACGGTGAGCCCGAAGGAGAGACCGGTGGCGACGTAGTCCCCGCCGCTCATCACGGCGGCGCCGACGCCGAAGAAGACCAGCACGAAGGTGCCCAGCACCTCGGCGGAGAACTTCTGTCCGGTCGTGGGCGTGTCCTCGGCGATCTCGGTCATGTCGCGCCTTCCTGAGTGCGGGTGTCCCACCCCCGTGGGAACAACCAGCACTCTAGCGATCCGCGGGGGGTGGGTGCGAAGGTTGGGCGGGCCGACCCGTCAGGTATCTTGACGTCAAGTTAGTTTGCCCGGTCGGCGTACCCACCGCGTCGATCACACCGATCACCGCTGTCGATCACCAGGAGCCGTCGTACCCATGGCCAAGATCATCTACACCCACACCGACGAAGCCCCGATGCTGGCGACGTACTCGTTCCTGCCCATCGTGTCCGCCTACGCGCGGACGGCCGGTGTCGAGGTCGAGACGCGCGACATCTCCCTCGCCGGACGCATCATCGCCCAGTTCCCCGACCGCCTCACCGACGAGCAGCGCCTCGACGACGCGCTCGCCGAGCTGGGCGAGCTGGCCACGAAGCCCGAGGCCAACATCATCAAGCTGCCCAACATCTCCGCCTCCATCCCGCAGCTCAAGGCCGCGGTCAAGGAGCTCCAGGACAAGGGGTACGACCTCCCCGACTACCCGGAGAACCCGCAGACGGACGAGGAGAAGGACGCCCGCGCGCGCTACGACAAGGTCAAGGGCTCGGCCGTCAACCCGGTCCTGCGCGAGGGCAACTCCGATCGCCGCGCCCCCGCGAGCGTCAAGAACTACGCGAAGGCCCACCCCCACTCGATGGGTGCATGGAGCAGCGACAGCCGGACCAACGTGGCCACCATGGGGGCCGACGACTTCCGCTCCAACGAGAAGTCCGTCGTCCTCGACGCCGAGGACACCCTCACCGTCGTGCACGTCGCCACCGACGGCGCCGAGACGGTCCTCAAGGAGGCCATCCCGGTGCTGGCCGGCGAGGTCGTCGACGGCACCGTCATGCGCGTCGCCGCGCTGCGCCGCTTCCTCACCGAGCAGGTCGCCCGCGCCAAGGCCGACGACGTGCTGTTCTCGGTGCACCTGAAGGCCACGATGATGAAGGTCTCCGACCCGATCATCTTCGGCCACGTCGTGCAGGCGTTCTTCCCGACGCTCTTCGAGCAGTACGGCGAGCAGCTGACCGCGGCGGGCATCAGCCCCAACGACGGCCTCGGCGCCCTCCTGGCCGCCACCGACAAGCTCCCCGAGGGCGAGGCCATCAAGAAGGCCGTCGAGCAGGGCATCGCCGAGGGCCCGGACCTCGCGATGGTCGACTCCGACAAGGGCATCACCAACCTGCACGTGCCGTCCGACGTCATCGTCGACGCCTCGATGCCGGCCATGATCCGCACCTCGGGCCACATGTGGAACGCCGCGGGCGCCGAGCAGGACACCCTCGCGGTGATCCCCGACTCGTCGTACGCCTCCATCTACCAGGTCGTCATCGACGACTGCCGTGCCCACGGTGCCTTCGACCCCTCGACCATGGGCTCGGTGCCCAACGTCGGCCTGATGGCCAAGGCCGCCGAGGAGTACGGCTCCCACGACAAGACCTTCGAGGTCCCCGCGGCCGGCCGGGTCGAGGTCCGCAACGCCGCCGGCGACGTGCTGATCTCCCACGACGTGGAGCCGGGCGACATCTGGCGCGCCTGCCAGACCAAGGACGACCCGATCCGCGACTGGGTCAAGCTGGCCGTCACCCGGGCCCGCGCCACCGGCGTCCCGGCGATCTTCTGGCTCGACGAGGGTCGTGCCCACGACGCCAACCTGATCGCCAAGATCAAGGAGTACCTCCCCGAGCACGACACCGAGGGCCTGACCATCGAGATCATGACCCCGGCCGACGCCACGGCCTACAGCCTCGAGCGGATCCGCAAGGGCGAGGACACCATCTCGGTGACCGGCAACGTGCTGCGCGACTACAACACCGACCTGTTCCCGATCCTCGAGCTCGGCACCAGCGCCAAGATGCTCTCGGTCGTCCCGCTGATGAACGGCGGCGGCCTCTTCGAGACCGGCGCCGGCGGCTCCGCGCCCAAGCACGTGCAGCAGCTCGTCAAGGAGAACTACCTGCGCTGGGACAGCCTGGGCGAGTTCTTCGCGCTGGCCGCGAGCCTCGAGCACCTCGCGGGCTACGACGACAACCCGCGGGCCAGGATCCTGGGGGAGACCTTGGACCGGGCCACCGAGACGTTCCTCAACGAGGACCGCTCGCCGGGTCGCAAGCTGGGCACGATCGACAACCGCGGGTCGCACTTCTACCTCGGCCTCTACTGGGCCGAGGAGCTCGCCAAGCAGACCGACGACACCGACCTCGCGGGGGCCTTCGGTGCGCTCGCGACCACGCTGCGCGACAACGAGGAGAAGATCGTCGGCGAGCTGCTCGCCGTCCAGGGGCAGCCGGCCGACATCGGCGGCTACTACGAGCCCGACGACGCCAAGGCCGAGAAGGTCATGCGTCCGTCGGCGACCCTGAACGAGGCACTCGGCACGCTCTGACGCAAGCCCCGGCACCGTGCGGTGCCTGTGGTCCACGCCGTGGGCCGCAGGCACCGTGCTGTCGTTGTGGGGGCCGTCACTCGCCGTCCCGTCGTGGAATAGGCGGTCCGGGCCGACCCTTGGAGACTGAGTGCCACCCATGACGACCACTGCTGACACCCCCGTCGACCACACGCCCGCCGTCCGCGCCCCGCACTTCGCCCTCGCCGTGCTGGCCCTCGCCACCGGCGGCTTCGCGATCGGCACCACCGAGTTCGTGACCATGGGCCTGCTGCCCCAGATCGCCGCCGGGGTCGGTGTCTCCATCCCGACCGGCGGGCACGTGATCTCCGCCTACGCCCTCGGGGTCGTCGTCGGCGCACCCGTGATCGCCTTCCTCGGCGCGCGGCTGCCCCGGCGCGGGCTGCTGCTGGGGCTGATGGTCGCCTTCGCCGTGGGCAACGCGATGAGCGCGCTCGCGACGTCGTACGGCGGGTTGATGCTGGCGCGCTTCGCCGCCGGGCTGCCGCACGGGGCCTACTTCGGGGTCGCGTCGCTGGTGGCCGCGAGCCTCGCGAGCCCGGCCCGCAAGGGCCGCGCCGTGGCGTCGGTGATGCTCGGCCTGAGTGTCGCCAACGTGGTCGGCGTGCCGGCCGCGACGTGGATGGGCCAGCACCTCGGCTGGCGCTCGGCGTTCTGGGCGGTGACCGCGCTGGGCGTGGTGACGCTCGCGCTCGTCGCGCTCTACGTCCCCTCGATCGGCGGCGACAAGGACGCGTCCGGTCGCCGGGAGCTGCGCGCCTTCGCGCTGCCGCAGGTGTGGCTGACCCTGGTCGCCGGCGCCATCGGCTTCGGCGGCATGTTCGCCGTCTACACCTACATCGCTCCCACCGTCACCGAGGTGGGTGGGCTGTCCGAGGCTGCCGTGCCGCTCTTCCTGCTCAGCTTCGGGCTCGGCATGGTCGCCGGCACCTGGCTGGCCGGGGTGATGGCGGACTGGTCGATCTTCCGCTCGCTGATCATCGGCTCGGTCGGCATGGCGGTGTCGCTGCTGCTGTTCTGGCTGCTCTCGCCCTACGGCTGGGCGGCACTGCCGGTCGTCTTCCTCATCACCGCCCTCGGCTCGGTGCTCGTCGTCAACCTGCAGCTGCGGCTGATGGACGTCGCCGGCGACGCGCAGACGCTGGGTGCCGCGATGAACCACGCCTCGCTCAACGTCGCCAACGCGCTCGGCGCCTGGCTCGGCGGCCTGGTTATCGCCGCGGGAGCGGGCTACCGCGCGCCCGCGCTGGTCGGCGTCGCGCTGTCGGTGGCCGGCCTGGCCGTGCTGCTGGTGTCGGCGACGTTGCACCGCCGCAGTCCCGCCTGACGGTCGCCGCGACGGGCCCGCCGACCTCCCGGTGAACGGCCGGTGACGCGGGATGACGGAAGTCGTCCGAATCGGAACGCCGCCGTAACACGCACTCAACCGTCCGTTAGCACCCGCGGCCGAGGATGGCCGTACGGCGCCCGAGACCCGGGTCGCCGCACGACCCCGGGGAGGCCTCGATGAGCCAGCAGCAGGAGCACGGACACCGCGACGACACCGAGCTGGAGCGCCGACGCCAGCTGCGCGACCGTCGTACCCACGACGTCGTCGAGCTGATCTCGCGGCGCGAGGAGCTCATCGGCATCAACCCCTGGGCCGACCACGTCATCGAGAGCGTCGCCTGGACGGCCTGACGTCAGAGCAGCCAGCAGTTGCTGACCTGGGGGAGCCCGGCGAACCGGGCCTCCCAGAACACCTGCGCCTCGGCGGCGTGCGGCACGATGCCGCCGACGTGCAGGGGCGCGACGTTGGGCGAGAAGCGCACGTTGGCGCCCTTGCCGCACCACGCCCGCGCCATCGCCCTGCCCACGGCGTAGGGGATGGTGTCGTCGAGGGTCGAGTGGCTGACCAGGACGGGCACGGTCGGCCTGGTCGTGCCGATCCGCTGGTCGGCGATGACCGTGCGGAACGGCTCACGGGTCATCAGCTCGGACATCGGCCGGCCGTCGGCGCTGAGGGTCTCGGAGCGCACGAAGGCGTTGTCGAGCAGGTCGAAGACGCAGTCCTGCTCGACGGCGTCCATCGTGGCGCGACCCGCGTCGTTGAGGTACGGCGCGAGGTCGATGTCGTAGCTCGCGGCGAGGCCGCGCAGCGCGAAGAAGGCGAACGCCGAGAACGGGCCGCCGTCGAGGTTGGTCGCCACGGCGCCGAGCTCGGCCGGCACGGCGCCGACGACCGCGCCCTTGAGCCGGAGGTCCGGGGCGTACGACGCCGCGAGCTCGACGGCCGCGGCCGCCGCGCCGCCACCCTGCGAGTAGCCCTGTAGCCCGACGGGGCTGCTGGACGACAGCCCGGTGCCGGTGAGCCGCTGCGCGGCGCGCACCGCGTCGAGGGTGGCCCGGCCCTGGGATACGCGGTCCATGTAGGTGTGCACGCCCGCGGTGCCGAGGCCCTCGTAGTCGGGCATCGCGATGGCGTAGCCGCGCTGCAGCAGGCCCTCCATGACCAGGCCCTCGTACTCGATCCCCTCGGAGAACTGTCGCGACGGTGCGCAGCGGTCGGCCATCCCCTGGGTGCCGGGGGCGTAGCCGATCACCGGCCGGCTCCCGACGCCGATCCACGGGGAGCTGGGCACCAGGACGGTGCCGCTGACCGCGATCGGCTGCCCGGTGCGATCGGTGGTCCGGTAGAGGACGCGGGTGGCGTTGCGGACCAGGCTGGTCGCGTCGAGGGGGTCGAGCAGGAAGGTGAGCTTCTCGGAGCGGATGACCGCCCCGTTGGTCGAGGGCAGCGTCGCCGGAGCCTCGTAGAAGGCCGGGCGGGGTGGCTCGTCGACGGCCGACACGGCCGGGGCCGCGGCGAGCGTCGTGGCCAGGAGCGTGGTGGACAGGGTTGCGACGAGAGCGCCGAGAGCGCGAGCGGCTGCCATGTGCGGCAGGTTACTCACGGGTCACTTGCCGTGACCACCGTCACGTGACCGACGTCACACGACCTCCGCTCAGGTGTAGACCATGCCCATCCGCTCGCGCACCTCGGCGAGCGTCTGCTCGGCGACCTCGTTGGCGCGCTCGTTGCCGCGGCGCAGGATGCCCGCGACGTACGCCGGGTCCTTCTCGAGCTCCGCCCGTCGCGCGCGCAGCGGCTCGAGCTCGGTGTTGACCGCGTCGGTGAGCCGCTTCTTGAGTGCGCCGCCGCCGCCGTCGCCGATCTCGTCGGCGACCGCCTCGGGCGGGGTGCCCTCGCAGAGCGAGATGAGGAGCAGCAGGTTGGCGACCTCGGGGCGGGTGTCCGGGTCGTAGGTGATGACCCGGTCGGAGTCGGTCTTCGCGCCCTTGATCTTCTTCGCCGTCTCGTCGGCGGTCATCCGCAGCTCGATGACGTTGCCCTTGGACTTGCTCATCTTGGTGCCGTCGGTGCCGAGGATCAGGGTCGCCTCGGAGAGCAGCGCCCCGGGCTCGGGGAAGGTCGGGCCGTAGCGCTCGTTGAAGCGGCGCGCGATCACCCGGGTCTGCTCGAGGTGCGGGAGCTGGTCGCGGCCCACCGGCACGACGTTGGCCTTGCAGAACAAGATGTCGGCCGCCTGGTGGACCGGGTAGGTCAGCAGCAGGCCGCCGATCGAGGTGATGCCGGCCGACTTGGCCTCGTCCTTGACCGTGGGGTTGCGCTGGAGCTCGGCGACGCTGACCAGGCTCAGGAACGGCAGCATCAGCTGGTTGAGCGCCGGGACCGACGAGTGCGTGAAGATCGTCGCCCGCTCCGGGTCGAGGCCGGCGGCGATGTTGTCGATGACCAGGCCACGGACGTTGCCAGCGACGTCGCCGAGGGCCTCGCGGTCGGTGATCACCTGGTAGTCGGCGACCAGCTGCCAGATCTCCGCCCCGCGCTGCTGGAGCTTGACGCGGTTGCGGATCGACGCGAAGTAGTGCCCGATGTGCAGGGCGCCGGTCGGTCGGTCCCCGGTCAGCATGCGCAGCGAGCCGGGATCCGTGTCGAGGATCTTGTCGAGCTCGGCGCTGCGGGCGAGGGCTGCCTGGTAGGACTCGGTCACCGGGGGAGTCTATGAACCCTCTCCGTGCGGGCGCGAACGGGTTACCGGTTAGGGTCGACTGGTGGTGACCATCGGCGTGGCAGTGGCTATCCCCGAGCCGTGGGCGACCCAGCTCCAGGACTACCGCACCTCGGTGGGCGACACCACCGCGACGCAGATCCCCACCCACATCACCCTCATCCCCCCGGTCGAGATCCCCGCCGAGGACCTGCCGGCCGTCGAGGCACACCTCGAGCGTGCCGCGACCGGTGTGCAGGAGTTCCGGATCCACCTGCGGGGCACCGGCACCTTCCGGCCCGTCTCGCCCGTGGTCTTCGTGACGCTCGTGGAGGGCATCTCCCAGTGCGAGCTGCTCGCCGACGCCGTACGACGGGGGCCGCTCGCGGTCGACCTGCACTTCCCGTACCACCCCCACGTCACCATCGCCCACCACCTCGCGGACGCCCAGCTCGACCGGGCCTTCGGCGAGCTCGCCGACTTCGAGTGCGAGTTCACCGCGGGTGCGTTCTCGCTGTACGTCCACGACGAGGGTGCAGGGTGGCAGCCCACGCGGGAGTTCGCCCTGCAGCCGCTCGCCTGATCCGCAGGAGCTCCCATGCCACTGATCGAGACCGTCAAGCAGCGCATCGAGGACGCGCGTGAGCGTCGGCCCCTGCTCGACCACCTCGTGCGGACGGTGCAGCACTTCGGCGAGGTCAACGGCAGCGCCCTGGCGGCGGCAGTCACCTACTTCGCGTTCCTGTCCTTCTTCCCGATCATCGCGCTCGCGTTCGCCGTGGTCGGGTTCGTCTCGGGGGCCTACCCCAACGCCGAGCGGGACCTGGAGACGGCGATCAACGGCGTGCTGCCGGGCATCGTCGGCGACGGTCCGGGCGAGCTCAGCCTGGACTCGCTGCAGTCGTCCGCCTCGGGGATCGCCACCGTCGGTCTCCTGGTCGCGCTCTACTCGGGCCTCGGCTGGCTCTCGGGCATGCGCACCGCCCTGGTCGCGGTCTTCGAGGAGCCGGACAAGGAGCAGCCCAACTTCTTCCTGGGCAAGCTCCGCGACGTCATCGCGCTGCTGACGCTCGGCACCGTCCTGCTCCTCAGCGTGGCGATCTCGGGGGTCGCGACCAAGCTGGCGACGCCGATCCTGGAGTTCCTCGGCCTCGGCCTCGGCGTGGAGCCGCTGGTCTGGGCCCTCGGCCTCGCCCTCGGCCTCGTCGCCAGCACGGTGCTCTTCTTCGCCTTCTTCCGCGTGCTCGCGGCTCCCAACGTCCCCTCCAGGTCGCTGTGGTCCGGAGCGCTGCTCGGGGCACTGGCCTTCGAGGCCCTCAAGCAGCTGTCGACCTACCTGCTGGCCGGCACCAAGGACGCGCCCGCCGCCCAGGCGTTCGGCATCGCGCTCATCCTGGTCGTCTGGATGAACTACTTCTCCCGGGTCGTGGTCCTAGCCGCCGCCTGGGCGCACACGTCCCCGGTCGCCCGCGAGCAACGTGAGCGCGACGCGTGGCGCGCCGGCGACGTCGAGGGCCCGCAGATCGATCTCCAGCAGGCCGCCCGGCACAGTCCCACCCTGGGAGCTCCCGAGGCGTCCCAGCGGCCCTTGGGGGCCTTCGCGGCCGGCGCCGCGACCATGCTGGCGCTCGTCGCCGTCGTCAGGAGGAGGAAGTGAGCATGCAGATGACCCGCAAGCACGGGGTGTTCCTGATCGGGGTCGCCGCCTGGAGCTTCCTCACCTGGGGCATGTTCACCAAGAACCTGTACGCCGCCCACGCAGCCGGCGAGGACCGTCCCGCGGGTTACTGGATCGCCCACTCGGTGCTGATCGTCGCCAACCTCGCGCTCGGCGGTGTCTTCGCCGCCTGGGGTGCGAAGGTGCTGCGCTCGCGTTCCTGAGGCCACAGCTCTGCCGGTAGCGGTGAGCCAGCCACCTTCCTGAGCGGGCCCGTGTGGCTGCGTCACCTCCGGCGGGCGTGTTGTCGTACGCCGCGCGCGTAGGCGGTGAGCCAGCCACATGAGCGGCCCGGTGGGATGTGGCCTGGTCACCGCCCGCCAGCGTGTCGCAGCACCCCGTGTGGCCGGGCGCGCGCCGGTCCGTACGACCCGCACGTCGGCCCGCTACCCGCCCACACGGCGCCTGGCCTCCACCGCGTTCCACAGGGCTCGACGAGGCTGTGGCGGGGCTGACGAGGGTGTGGCGGGATCGGGGCATGTTCGTCGTCCCGACCGAGTTCCGTGCCGGCCCCTTCACCCGAGCCGAGGCCCTCGCGGCCGGCGTCACGCCCCGCGTGCTCGAAGGTGTGCAGTTCGTCCGGCTCCACCATGGGGTCTACCAGCACCGGGCCCATGTCCCGTGCTTCGCCGACGAGCTGCGGGCGGCTCGACTCGCCCTGCCCGAGGGCGCGCGGACCACCGGCATCACGCGACTCCAGGAGCTCGGTCTCGACCACGGGCCAAGGGCACCGTTGCACTTCGTCGTGGAGGGCGACCACCACCTGGCCCTGGCCGGCGTCTTCCTGCACCGCACGGTCGCCATGCCACCGGAGGACGGGACGGGCGCGAGCGCCGAGGCCGCCTTCGTCGCATACTGCGCCGAGGCGCGGGTCATCGATGCCATCAAGGTCGGGAGTGCCCTGCTGCACAGCGACCTCATGGACGTGGTGGTGCTGGAGGCGCTCGCGATCGAGCAGCCGTGGCGTCGCGGCTGCGCCGAGGCACAGTGGCTGATCGAGCACCTCGACGGGCGGTGCCGGTCGCTGCCGGAGGCGGAGCTCCTGGCGCTGGTCCGCTTCTCCGGAATGCCCCAGCCCGAGGTCAACGAGCCCCTCGAGCTCGCCGACGGCCTGGTCATCACGCCGGACCTGTGGTTCCCAGCGTGGCGCCGTGTCGTGGAGTACGAGGGCAGCCAGCACCAGGAGGACCGCGACCAGTACACCGGGGACATCGACCGCTACGCGGCGTACCGGCGAGGAGGGGTCGGCTACGAGCAGGTCACCAAGGAGCTGATGCGCAACCCCCGGACGACTGTCCGACGAGTCCACCGGTCGTTGGTCGAGGGAGGGTACGACGGGCCCGCGCCGGAGTTCGGGGATCTCTGGGTGATGCTCTTCCGACGGCTCTCGGACGTCGTACGACCCCTCAACCCGTCGCGCCGGCGGTGAGTGGGCCACAGTCCGCAGACGCAGGACAGTGGCTGGTTCACCGCCCGCCGGCGTGTCGTCGTACGCCGCGCGCGTGGGCGGTCAGTCAGCCGCCTGCACTGCGCGGGAGAGATGTGGCCTGCTCACCGCCCACCGGGGAGGTGGTGGACGGGGGGCCTGAGGCCACAGACACCGCTGGCCCGCCGGGACGCGAGTCCGGACGGGCCAGGGGAGTGAGCGGGAGGATCAGTGACCGTGCTTGAGCGCGGTGCGCAGGTCCTTGTTGAGCTGGCTGATCACGTCGAGCGGGATCTCCTTGGGGCACGCCGCGGCGCACTCACCGATGTTGGTGCAGCCACCGAAGCCCTCGTGGTCGTGCTGGCCGACCATGTTGACGACCCGGGAGTCGCGCTCGGGCTGGCCCTGCGGGAGCTCGCCGAGGTGGGTGATCTTGGCACCCATGAAGAGCGAGGCCGACCCGTTGGGGCACGCCGCCACGCAGGCACCGCATCCGATGCAGGTGGCCATGTTGAAGGAGCGCATCGCCTTGTCGCGGGGGACCGGCACCGAGTTGGCCTCGGGGGCGGAGCCCGTGTTGGCGGAGATGAAGCCGCCCTGCTGGATGATCCGGTCGAAGGCGCCACGGTCGACGACGAGGTCCTTGACGACCGGGAACGCGTCGGCGCGCCACGGCTCGATGGTGATCTCGTCGCCGTCCTTGAAGGAGCGCATGTGCAGCTGGCAGGTCGTGGTGACCTCCGGGCCGTGGGCCTGGCCGTTGATCATCAGGCCGCAGGTGCCACAGATGCCCTCGCGACAGTCGGAGTCGAACGCGATCGGCTCCTCGCCCTTGGCGTTGAGCTGCTCGTTGAGCACGTCGAGCATCTCGAGGAAGGACATGTCCTCCGAGACGCCGTCGAGCGCGTAGGTACGCATCTCGCCCGTCGCCGCGGCGTCGGCCTGGCGCCAGATGTTGAGCGTGAGCTTCACTTGTAGGACCTCTGCTTCATCTCGATCGCGGTGTAGAGGAGGTCCTCCTTGTGCAGGACCGGGGTGCCCATCGAGACCTGCGGCTCGTTGGGGTCGTTCTCGTGCGCGGAGGCGAACTCCCAGGCGGCGACGTAGGCGAACTCCTCGTCGATGCGCAGCGCCTCGCCGTCCTCGGTCTGCGACTCGCCGCGGAAGTGTCCACCGCAGGACTCGCGCCGGTTGAGGGCGTCGATGCACATCAGCTCGCCGAGCTCGAGGAAGTCGGCGACGCGGCCGGCCTTCTCCAGGCTCTGGTTGAGGGAGTCGGCGGTGCCGAGCACCTTGAGGTTGGACCAGAAGTCCCGCTTGAGCTCACGGATGCCGTCGATGGCCTTGCGCAGGCCCTCGGCGGTGCGCTCCATGCCGCAGTACTCCCACATCAGGTGGCCCAGCTCCTTGTGGTAGCTGTCGGCCGACCGCTCGCCGTTGATCGACAGGAACCGCTCGATGCGGGCCTGGACCGCCTCGTGGGCGGCGACGACCTCGGGGTGGTCCTCGGTGACGGTCTCGAACGGACCGTCGGCGAGGTACTCGCGGATGGTGTTGGGGAGCACGAAGTAGCCGTCGGCGAGGCCCTGCATCAGGGCGGACGCACCGAGGCGGTTGGCGCCGTGGTCGGAGAAGTTGGCCTCACCGGTCACGAACAGGCCCGGGACGTTGGACTGGAGGTCGTAGTCGACCCACAGGCCGCCCATGACGTAGTGCACGGCGGGGTAGATCCGCATCGGGACCTCGTAGGGGTTCTCGCCGGTGATCCGCTCGTACATGTCGAGGAGGTTGTCGTACTTCTCCTCGATGCCGGCCTTGCCCAGGCGGGCGATGGCGTCGGCGAAGTCGAGGTAGACGCCACGACGGAAGTCACCCACCATCGGGCCGACACCGCGACCCTCGTCGCACATGTTCTTGGCCTGCCGGGAGGCGATGTCGCGGGGGACCAGGTTGCCGAAGGACGGGTAGATCCGCTCCAGGTAGTAGTCGCGGTCCTCCTCGGGGATGTCCCGCGGGTCCTTGTCGCAGTCCTCCTTGTTCTTCGGCACCCAGATGCGGCCGTCGTTGCGGAGCGACTCGCTCATCAGGGTCAGCTTGGACTGGTGCTCGCCGGAGACCGGGATGCAGGTCGGGTGGATCTGCGTGTAGCAGGGGTTGGCCATGTAGGCGCCCTTGCGGTGCGCACGCCACGCGGCGGTGACGTTGCAGCCCATCGCGTTGGTGGAGAGGTAGAAGACGTTGCCGTAGCCGCCGGAGGCGAGCACCACGACGTCGGCGGTGTGGGTCTCGATCGCCCCGGTGACCATGTCGCGGGCGATGATGCCGCGGGCCTTGCCGTCGACCATGACGAGGTCGAGCATCTCGTGACGCGTGTACGTCGTCACGGTGCCGGCCGCCACCTGGCGCTCGAGCGCCTGGTAGGCGCCGATGAGCAGCTGCTGGCCGGTCTGGCCGCGGGCGTAGAACGTCCGGGAGACCTGCACGCCGCCGAAGGAACGGTTGTCGAGCAGGCCGCCGTACTCGCGGGCGAACGGGACGCCCTGCGCGACGCACTGGTCGATGATGTTGGCGCTGACCTCGGCGAGGCGGTAGACGTTCGACTCGCGCGAACGGTAGTCGCCACCCTTGACGGTGTCGTAGAAGAGGCGGTGCGTGGAGTCGCCGTCCTCCTTGTAGTTCTTGGCCGCGTTGATGCCGCCCTGGGCGGCGATCGAGTGGGCACGACGCGGCGAGTCCTGGTAGCAGAAGGACTTGACGTTGTAGCCGGCCTCGCCGAGCGTCGCGGCGGCCGAGCCACCCGCCAGGCCGGTGCCGACGATGATGACCGTCAGCTTGCGGCGGTTGGCCGGGTTGACGAGGCGGTTCTCGAACTTGCGGTTGGTCCACCGGGTCGCGATCGGACCGGTCGGCGCCTTCGCGTCGACCAGCGGCGCGCCGGGGGTGTAGTAGCCCGAGGCGTCGTCGGACGTCTGCACGGACGGCTGGTTGGTGAACACGGTGCCGGAGGCATCGGTCATGGCCATGTCTGGGGCTCCCTTACTTGGAGATGACGCCGAGGAGGACGAACAGGGGCACCAGCGAGAAGCCGCCGGCGATCACGACCGCGACCACCCAGCCGGCGGTCTTCGCGCGCTGGCGGGCCGCGGCGGTGCCGGTGAGGCCCAGCGTCTGCAGCGCGCTCCAGGTGCCGTGGTGCAGGTGGAGGCCGAGGGCCACCATCGCCACGAGGTAGATGATCGTCATCCACCACAGGTCGAAGGTGTCGACCATGAGGTTGAAGGGGTCGTTGGTCGCGCCGCCCGACGGGTTGATCTTGACGATCGTGAAGTTGAGCAGGTGCCAGACCAGGAACACCAGGATCGTGACGCCGCCCCAGCGCATGGTGCGCGAGGAGATCGACGACGAGGCGTTCTTCTTCACGGCGTACTTCTGGGTGCGCGCGGTGGAGGCACGACGCGCGAGGGCGTAGGCGCTCGCGACGTGCACGACCAGCGCCACGATGAGGCCCACGCGGACGACCCACAGCAGCCCCTCGTACGGGAGCATCGGCTCGCCGAAGGTGCGCAGGTGGTGGGCGTACTCGTTGAACGAGTCATGGCCGGCGAACGCCTTGAGGTTGCCGTACATGTGCGTGAGCACGAAGCCGATGAAGACGATGCCACTGGCGGCCATCAGGATCTTGAGCGTGATGGTCGTACGGGCCGCCCGGGAACCCTTCACCAGGGTCGGGGCTGAAGTATGGGTTGCCACGGGGGTCACGGTACCGCCAGCATCCCCGCCTGTGGGGGCCGGGGAGTGTGACATACGCCGGGTTAGGCGAGCCTTAGCGACTAGGCCGGGCGGGTCAGCGGACGGTCGTGGGACGCCGCCCGGCGAGCTCCTCCGACGCGAGCAGCGGGGCGTAGTGCTCGGCCACCAGCTCGCTGCACGCGTCCCGCCAGGTGCGGGTGCTGAGCTCGCGGCCGCGGGCTCCCAGGAGCCCCCGGTGGCGGTCGCCGGCGACCGACTCGACGGCCCGGCGCAGGCCGCTCCCGGTGGCCGGGTCGTAGAGCAGCCCGGTCTCGAGGTCGCGCACGACCCGGGGCGCGCCACCGGCCCGCGGGGCGACCACCGGCAGCCCGCTCGCGGCGGCCTCGCGCAGGGCGTGGCAGCACGTCTCCTCCTCGCCCGGGTGCACGAGCACGTCGAGCGAGGCCAGGGCAGTGGCGAGGTCGCCCGTCAGCAGGGCGCCGGTGTGGCGCGCGGCCGGCACATGGCGTCGCAGCCACGTCTGCTGCGGGCCGTCGCCGATCACCACGAGCTGGATGCCCGGCAGGTCCGCGACCTCGACGAGGCGTCGTACGCCGTGGCGCTTGTGCAGGCTGCCGGCGTAGCCGACGACGACCCGGCGCCCCTCGCGGGACCGCGCGCGCGACCACTTGTCGTGGAGCCACTGGTCCCGCAGCTGCGGGGCGAAGGCGCGGGTGTCGACCCCGGGCTCCCACACGGCGGGGTCGAGGTCGAGCTGGTGCATGCGGCCGGCGAGGAAGTCGGAGGTCACGAGCAGCCGGTCGGCGCGGGCCGCGACCTTGGCCTGCCAGACCTCCCGGGGGAGCTCGGTGGGCGGCGTGTGCTGCACGACCAGAGTCGGTACGCCGAGGCGCCGGGCGTGCTTGAGCGCCTTGCGGCCCAGGGTGCCGGGGGAGACGGTGTGGACGAGGTCCGGCTCGAAGCGCGCCAGTGCCTCGCGCACCTGGCGGCCGGGCCGGTCGAGTGGCCGGATGCGTGCGACCTGGCTGCGCCGGTAGGTCGACAGGCCGGGACCGGGTGCCACCAGCAGCACCTCGTGCCCGGCGTCGATGAGGTGGTCGGCCAGCTGCTTGAGCGTGGTGGTGGTGCCGTCGACGGCGGGATAGAACGTCTCGGTCACCAGGGCGATCCGACGGGTGTCCATGGCGACAGCCTGCCGCGTCCGGGGTCCTCGGTGTGGGTCCGGCAGGTCAACGGCGGGTCAACACCCGGTGAAGCCTCCGGGCGACGGTGTGAGACGTATCCCACAGGACCACGCCCCTGACCCCGCCGGCGGGACGGGCCTATCCTGCGCTCCATGACCGACGTTGAAGGCGGCCTCGACGAGCCGGCCGAGCTGGAGCCCGTGCAGGGCTCGCTGCGGCTGGCCTCACCCGACGACCAGCACGACGCCGCGGCGTGGGAGGCGGCCACGGCGGCGGTGCTGCGCAAGGCCCGTCGCCTCGGCGAGGACGACCCCGACTCGGCGGTGTGGGACAAGCTCAGCCGCACCACGCTCGACGGCATCGCGGTCGCGCCCATCGGCACCCGCGACAGCCTGGCCGACCTGGCCACCAGCGGTCGGCCGACCCGCGCCGGTGACTGGGACATCCGCTCCTGGGTCTTCGGTCCGGACGCGAAGGCCGCCAACGAGGCCGTGCTCGTCGACCTCGAGAACGGCGCCACCTCGCTGTGGGTGGAGCTCGGTCGCGGCCTGGTGGCCGCCGACCTGCCGACGGTGCTGCACCGGGTCCTCGCCGACCTGGCGCCCGTCACCCTCGACGCGCCGCACGAGCCGGTGGCCGCCGCCCGGGCGCTGCTGGCCTTCCTCGACGACCAGGGCGTCGACGGGCACCCCGGCACCAACCTCGGCGTCGACCCCGTCGGGGCCCACCTGCGCCACGGGCTCGACGTCGACGCCGGCCTCGACGCCCTGGTGGACGTGGCCCGGCTCGCGCTCGAGCACGGGGTCCTCGGCGTGGTCGTGGACGCCACGGCCCTGCACGACCGCGGCGCCACCGACGCCCAGGAGCTGGGGTACGCGATCGCCACGGGCGCGGCGTACCTCCGTGTCCTCACCGCCGCCGGTCTCTCGCTGGAGGAGGCCCTCGGCCTCGTCGAGTTCCGCCTCGCGGCCACCGACGAGCAGTTCCCGACCATTGCCAAGCTGCGGGCCGCGCGCCGCCTGTGGGCGCGGGTGGTCGAGCTGTCGGGCGGCAGCGACGAGGTGGCGGGCATGTGCCAGCACGTCGTCACCAGCCGGCCGATGCTCAGCAAGTACGACCCGTGGGTCAACATGCTGCGCGGCACCGTCGCGGCCTTCGCCGCCGGCGCCGGTGGGGCCGAGGCCGTCACCGTGGTGCCCTTCGACATCACCCTCGGCGTCCCCGACGCGCTCGGTCGCCGGGTCGCGCGCAACACCTCGTCGCTGCTCATCTCCGAGTCCCACGTCGCCCGGGTCGCCGACCCCGCCGGCGGCTCGTACGCCGTCGAGCGGCTCACCGACGACCTCGCCCGCGTGGCGTGGGAGGAGCTCGGCCGCATCGAGGCCGCGTCGTACGACGGGCGCAGCGGCGTCCTGGCCGCCCTCGCGGACGGCTCCCTGCTCGGCCGCGTCGAGGAGGCCGCCGCCGTGCGGGCCGGTGAGGTGGCCACCCGCCGGCGCCCGCTGACCGGTCTCACCGAGTTCCCCCACCTCGCCGAGACGCTCCCCGAGCGCGACGGCGAGCCCGACCCGGTCCGTCGCCACGGAGCGGCCTTCGAGGCACTGCGCGACGACCCGGCCGCCGCGCCGGTCTTCCTCGCCACCCTCGGTCCGGTCGCCGCGCACACCGCCCGCGCGACCTTCGCCAGCAACCTCCTCGCCGCCGGCGGCATCGCGGTCGAGGTCGCCGGCCCGACGGACGGCGTCGAGGCCGTGCTCGCGGCGTACGACGGGCAGTCGGTCGCCTGCCTTGCCGGCACCGACACGGCGTACGCCGAGTGGGGGACCGACGTCGTCGCCGCCCTCCGTGAGGCGGGCGCGACCCACGTGATCATCGCCGGCAGGCCCGTCGACGGCGTCGACGACAGTGCAGCCATGGGGGTGGACGCGCTGGCGTTCCTCACCCGGACGAGAGAGGCCCTCGCATGAGCAGCATTCCGGACAGCTTCGCGAGACTGCCGCTGGGCGGGGCGGCCCAGCCCGCTCGCACCTCGACCACCGAGGCGGAGGCGTGGGGGAGCCCCGAGGGCATCGACATCCTGCCCGTCTACGGCCCCGAGCACCTCGAGGGCCTCGACGCGCTCGACACCTGGCCGGGCCTGAGCCCGTTCCTGCGCGGGCCCTACCCGACGATGTACACGACGCAGCCGTGGACGATCCGGCAGTACGCCGGCTTCTCGACCGCCGAGGAGTCCAACGCGTTCTACCGCCGCAACCTCGCGGCCGGTCAGAAGGGCCTGTCGGTCGCCTTCGACCTCGCCACCCACCGCGGCTACGACTCCGACCACCCGCGGGTGCGCGGCGACGTCGGGATGGCCGGGGTGGCGATCGACTCGATCTACGACGCCCGCACGCTCTTCGACGGCATCCCGCTCGACGAGATGTCGGTGTCGATGACCATGAACGGCGCAGTGCTGCCGGTGATGGCGCTCTACATCGCGGCGGCCGAGGAGCAGGGGGTGAAGCCGGAGCAGCTCGCGGGGACCATCCAGAACGACATCCTCAAGGAGTTCATGGTCCGCAACACCTACATCTACCCGCCGGCCTCGAGCATGCGGATCATCAGCGACATCTTCCAGTACACCTCGCAGCGGATGCCGCGCTTCAACTCGATCTCCATCTCCGGCTACCACATCCAGGAGGCCGGGGCGACGGCCGACCTCGAGCTGGCCTACACGCTGGCCGACGGTGTCGAGTACATCCGCGCCGGCCTCGGTGCGGGCCTGACGATCGACCAGTTCGCCCCGCGGCTGT
This sequence comes from Nocardioides terrigena, assembly GCF_003047265.1. GTDB lineage: Bacteria > Actinomycetota > Actinomycetes > Propionibacteriales > Nocardioidaceae > Nocardioides > Nocardioides terrigena. The sequence goes on from NZ_PZYY01000002.1 coordinate 53,891, forward strand.
CGTTCTTCTGGGCGGTCGGGATGAACTTCTTCATGGAGGTCGCCAAGATGCGCGCCGCCCGGGCCCTGTGGGCGCGGCTGGTGCGTGACTTCGACCCGCAGAACCCCAAGTCGCTGTCGCTGCGCACCCACTCCCAGACCAGCGGCTGGTCGCTCACCGCGCAGGACGTCTTCAACAACGTCGGCCGCACCTGCATCGAGGCGATGGCGGCCACCCAGGGCCACACCCAGTCGCTGCACACCAACGCCCTCGACGAGGCGATCGCGCTGCCGACCGACTTCTCCGCCCGGATCGCGCGCAACACCCAGCTGCTGCTGCAGCAGGAGTCGCGCACCACCGAGGTCATCGACCCGTGGGCCGGCTCCTACTACGTCGAGCGGCTCACCCACGACCTCGCCGAGCGGGCGTGGGCGCACATCCTCGAGGCCGAGAAGGCCGGTGGCATGGCCAAGGCCATCGAGCAGGGCATCCCCAAGATGCGCATCGAGGAGGCGGCCGCCCGCACCCAGGCGCGCATCGACTCCGGGCACCAGAAGGTCATCGGCGTCAACACGTTCCGCCTCCCCGCCGAGGACAAGCTCGACGTGCTCCGGGTCGACAACGACGACGTCTACCGCCAGCAGATCGCCAAGCTGGAGCGGCTGCGTGCCGAGCGCGACGACGACGACGTACGACGCGCGCTCGAGGCGCTGACGAACAGCGCCGAGCGGGGGGACGCCGGCGACAGCTCGCTCGACGGCAACCTGCTCGCCCTCGCGGTCGACGCGGCCCGCGCCAAGGCCACGGTCGGCGAGATCTCCGACGCGCTGGAGAAGGTCTACGGCCGGCACCAGGCCGTCATTCGTACGATCAGCGGTGTGTACCGCGACGAGGCAGGCAGGGGCGAGGACGGGGCCCCCGACGGCAAGGTCGCCCGCGTGCTGGCCGCGACCGACGACTTCGAGGAGGCCGAGGGGCGCCGACCGCGCATCCTGGTCGCCAAGATGGGCCAGGACGGTCACGACCGCGGCCAGAAGGTCGTGGTCACCGCCTTCGCCGACCTCGGCTTCGACGTCGACGTGGGTCCGCTGTTCTCCACGCCCGAGGAGGTCGCCCAGCAGGCGGTCGACGCCGACGTCCACATCGTCGGGGTCTCGTCGCTGGCCGCCGGCCACCTCACGCTGCTGCCCGCCCTCAAGCAGGCGCTGGCCGACCAGGGCCGTCCGGACATCATGGTCGTCATCGGCGGCGTCATCCCGCCCGACGACGTGGCGACCCTCCAGGAGATGGGTGCCGCCGCGGTGTTCCTGCCCGGCACGGTGATCGCCGACTCGGCGCTCGACCTGCTGGCCAAGCTGCGCACCGCCTGATGGCGGTTCCCGACGTCGCCGCCCTCGTCGAGGGCATCCGGGACGGGCAGCGCTCGGCGGTCTCCCGCGCGATCACTCTCGTCGAGTCGTCGCGGGCCGACCACCGGGTGGCCGCCCGGGAGCTGCTCACCGAGCTCGGCAGCACGGCGGGCTCGACGCGGGTCGGCATCTCCGGGGTCCCCGGCGTCGGCAAGTCCACCTTCATCGAGGCGCTGGGCACGTCCCTGACCGCCGCCGGCCACCGGGTCGGGGTGCTCGCGGTCGACCCGTCCTCGGTGCGCACCGGCGGCTCGGTGCTGGGCGACAAGACCCGGATGGCGTCGCTGTCGGTCGACCCGCACGCCTACATCCGGCCATCCCCGTCCGCGGGCACCCTGGGCGGCGTCGCGCGGGCCACCACCCAGGCGATGCTGGTGCTCGAGGCCGCCGGGTACGACGTGGTGCTGGTCGAGACGGTCGGCGTCGGGCAGTCCGAGGTCACCGTCGCCGGGATGGTCGACACGTTCCTGTTCCTCACCCTCGCCCGCACCGGCGACCAGCTCCAGGGCATCAAGAAGGGCATCCTGGAGATCGCCGACGTGATCGCGGTCAACAAGGCCGACGGCGACCGCGAGCAGGAGGCCCGGGGCGCGGCCCGCGAGCTCGCCGGTGCCCTGCGGCTCGTCCACGGCAAGGGGGAGTGGGCGCCCCCGGTCGTCACCTGCTCGGCCCTCACGCAGGTCGGGGTCGACGACGTCTGGCAGCGCGTCCAGGCCCACCGCGAGCACCTCGGCGAGGACGGGCTGCACCGCAAGCGCGCCGGCCAGCAGCTCGACTTCACCTGGTCGCTGGTCCGCGACGAGCTCGACCAGCGCCTGCGCCGCTCCGCCTCGGTCGCCGCTATCCGCGACGAGGTGCGCGCCGCCGTGCTCTCCGGGGAGCTGCCGGCCCCGATGGCCGCCGACCGCATCCTCGCGGCGTACGACGCGGGCTGACGGGGCACGCACCGTCCCGCATCGCGCAAGCCCGACCGGACGGGTCGCTGCCTCAACTAGCATGGGGAGTCTCATGCCTGACCATTCCCAGACCGACGCCGCGTCGCTGGTGGACGAGGTCGTCGAGAAGTACTCCGACGAGCTGGTCGACCTGCGTCGTGACCTGCACGCCCACCCCGAGCTCAGCTGGACCGAGTCCCGCACCACCGACCGGATCGTCGAGCACCTCGACGGCACCGGGTGGTCGCTGGCCCGTCTCGACGGCGGAGGGGTGGTCGCGGACATCGGCGAGGGCAGGGGACTGGTGGCGCTGCGGGCCGACCTCGACGCGCTGCCGATCGACGACCTCACCAACGACCCGTGGAGCAGCACCGTCCCCGGCGTCGCGCACGCCTGCGGGCACGACGTCCACACCAGCGGCCTCGTCGGTGCCGGACTCGCGCTCGCCGCCGTGCACGAGCACGGCCTGCTGCCCGGCCGGGTGCGGCTGCTCTTCCAGCCGGCCGAGGAGGTCATGCCCGGAGGGGCGCTGCACCTCATCCGGGCCGGAGCCCTCGACGGCGTCCAGCACGTCTTCGGCCTCCACTGCGACCCCAGCCTCGACGTCGGCCGCGTCGGGATGCGCGAGGGCCCGATCACCGGCGCCGCCGACCACCTCAGCGTCCGGCTCGCCGGCAAGGGCGGCCACACCAGCCGCCCGCACCTCACCGAGGACCTCACCTTCGCGATCGGCAAGCTCATCACCGAGCTGCCCGCGATCCTGAGCCGCCGCCTCGACCCCCGGGCCGGCGTGAGCGTCGTGTGGGGCATGGTCCGGGCCGGGTCGGCCCCCAACGTCATCCCGCACGCCGGCCTCGTGGCCGGCACCGTGCGGATGCTCGACGCGGTCGCCTGGGCCGACGCCGAGCACCTCGTGCGACAGCTCATCTCCCAGATCGTCTCGCCGTACGGCGTGACGGCGGAGGTCACCTACCAGCGCGGCGTCCCGCCGGTGGTCAACGCCTCGGCGAGCACCCGGGTCCTGGGCGAGGCCGTCGAGCGCGTCCTCGGGCCGCACGGCCACGTCTCCACCCAGCAGAGCCTGGGCGGGGAGGACTTCGGGTGGTACCTCGACAAGGTGCCCGGCGCGATGGCGCGCCTCGGCACCCGGTCGCCGGGCGGTCCGACGTACGACCTCCACCAGGGCAACCTGCGCGTGGACGAGCGCGCCACCATGATCGGCGCGCGCGTGCTCGCCGAGTCGGCCGTCACCGCGCTGCGCGGCTAGGGCGTCGCCCCGGCCGCGCAGGCGGTCCGGCTATTCCTTGCGGTAGGGCACGCCGTCGGCGGCCGGGGGCCGCGAGCGGCCGACGAGGCCGGCCACGGCGAAGATCGTGATGACGTAGGGCAGCATCAGCATGAACTGGCTGGGCACCGGGGAGCCGAGGACCGCCAGCACGCCCTGGAGGTTGGTCGCGAAGCCGAAGAGCAGCGCAGCCAGGGTCGCCCGGATGGGGTCCCACTTGCCGAAGATCACCGCGGCGAGGGCGATGTAGCCCGCACCCCCGGTCATCTCGCGGTTGAACTGGGGGACCGACACCAGGGTGTAGAAGGCGCCGCCCATGCCGGCGATCGCTCCCGCCAGGAGGATCGTCCGGTAGCGGGTGCGGTTGACCTTGATCCCCACCGTGTCGGCGGCCAGGGGGTGCTCACCGACGGCGCGGACCCGCAGGCCCCACCGGGTGCGGTAGAGCGCGAAGGCCACCAGCGCGACCACGATGTAGAGCAGGTAGACGATGGCGGTCTGCCGGAAGAAGACCGGGCCGATCAGGGGGATGTCGCCCAGCACCGGGATCGGCACCCGCGGGAAGCGGGGCGGCGTGTTGAGGGCGGGGGTGTTGGTCGCCAGCACCTGGCTGAAGAGGAAGCTGGTGAGGCCGATGACGAGCACGTTGAGCACCACGCCGACGATGACCTGGTCGACGAAGTAGGTGATCGCGAACAGGCCCAGCACCAGCGCGACGAGCGCGCCGGCGACCATTGCCGCCAGCAGCCCGACCCAGGGTGAGCCGGTCAGCGAGCCCACCAGGGCCGCCGCGAAGGCGCCGAAGAGCAGCTGGCCGTCGATGGCGATGTTGACGACGCCCGCCCGCTCGCCCAGGACGCCGCCGAGGGCGCCGAAGACGAGGGGCACGGCGAGCGCGATGGACCCGGCCAGCAGGCCGACCACGGGCACGGACTCGCCGGCCGCGGCCCAGGTCAGGAAGCCCGCCATCCAGGCGACGGCGAAGGCCGCCAGCACCCACATGGGGGTGCTGCGGCGGGCGACGTAGCGGCGTACGGACTCGGCGGTCAGCAGCGCGCACACCGCTGTGAGGGTCCAGGCGCCGGCCATCGACGGCACCGTCAGCTCGGGCAGGGCCACGAAGTCGGTGCTGGCCGCGAGGCGGAAGGTCGTCTCGCCGTCCTGGGGGGCGAGCAGGAGGATCAGCACCATGCCCAGGGTCAGGACACCGAAGATGATCGCCACCTTGCGGCTCACGACCGGGACGGTGTCGATCACCGGACCGGCGGTGGGCACGGGAGCGGGGGACAAGCCGGTGGTGCTCACTTCGCCTCCTTGGCGGGGAGCCGGAAGATCGCGCGGACCAGGGGCGGTGCGGCGATGAAGAGGACGATGAGGGACTGGACGACCAGCACGATGTCGACCGGGATGCCCTCCGAGGCCTGCATGGAGAAGCCGCCGGCCTTGAACGCACCGAAGAGCAGCCCGGCGCCGAGGATGCCGAGTGGTCGGGACCGCCCGAGCAGGGCCACGGTGATGGCGTCGAAGCCGATGCCGGCGTCGAGGTCGACCGTGACACCGCTGGTGACGGTGCCGAGCACCTGGTTGGCGCCCGCCAGGCCCACGAGGGCGCCGGCGATCAGCATCACGACGACGTAGGTGCGACCGACGTCGATGCCCGAGGCGCGGGCGGCGCTGGGGTTCTCGCCGACGGCGCGGATGCGGTAGCCGAGCGTGGAGCGACCGAGCAGCCACCACACCACGGCCACGGCGACCAGTGCGAGCAGGAACCCGAGGTGCAGGTTGAAGCGCTCGCCCAGGATCTTGGGCAGGACAGCTGTCTCCAGGGCCGGGGCCGACTTGGGGTTGCCCGAGCCGGGGGCCTGCAGCAGCTCCTGCCGGGAGAGCATGAAGAAGACGAGGTAGAAGCCGACGTAGTTGAGCATGATCGTGACGATCACCTCGTGGGCCCCGGTGCGGGCCTTGAGGACGCCCGCGATGCCGGCCCACAGGGCTCCGGCGACCATGCCCGCCACGATGGCCAGCGGCAGGTGCAGTGCGGTCGGGAGCTCGACGTTGGCGGCGACCCAGCCGGACGCGGCGCCGGCCAGCAGCATCTGCCCGCGACCACCGATGTTGAACATGCCGGCACGGAACGCCAGGCCGACCCCGAGCCCGGCCGCGATGAGCGGCGCGGCGAACTTGAGGGTCTCGGTGAGGGGGCGGATCTGGGTGGCGAAGTCGTCGACCCGGTCGTTGTAGACCGCACCACGGAAGAGCGCCGTGTAGGCGCCCCAGATCGCGTCCCAGGTGGCCTGGAAGAAGTCGCCCGGCCGTGCGAAGACGTACGACGTGGTCTCACGGACGCGCTCGTCGGTGAGCGCGATCATCAGCGAGCCGACCGCGACGGCCAGGACCACGGCCAGCACGCCCGCCAGGGCGTTGCCCGAGGCGATCTCCCGCAGCATCGAGTGCGACCGGCTGGGCCCCGCGGACTCCGGCGTCGTCGGCTCGGGGGCCTCGGTGGTCGTGGGCCCGGAGCCGCCGAGCTTCTCGGCCTCGGTGGGGGTGTTGTCGTCGGTGCCGCTCACGCGATCATGTCCTTCGGTCGCTCGCCGGTCATCATCAGTCCGAGGGTCTCGCGGGGGGTGTCGCCCGGCACGATGCCGATGACCTGCCCGCGGTAGAGCACCATGATCCGGTCGGCCAGGGCGACGACCTCGTCGAGCTCGGTCGACACGACCAGCACGGGGATACCGCGGTCGCGGGTGGCGATGACCTGCTTGTGGATGAACTCGATGGAGCCCACGTCGACACCCCGGGTCGGCTGGGCGGCCACCAGGAGGCGCAGGTCGCGGGAGAGCTCGCGCGCGACGACGACCTTCTGCTGGTTGCCGCCGGACAGCTTGTCCGCATGGGTGTGGATGTCTGGGGCGCGGACGTCGTACTCCTTCAGCTTCTGCTCCGCGAACTCCTCGAGCGCGTCCCTGCGCAGCGACCCGCGACGGACGAAGGGGGAGCGGAAGCTGCGGTTGAGCATGAGGTTCTCGGCGATGGAGAAGCCACCCACGAGGCCGTCCTCCTGACGGTCCTCGGGGACGAAGCCGACTCCCGCGTCGAGGACCTGCCGCACGGACCGGCCGACGAGCTGCTTGCCGTCGAGCGTGACCGAGCCCTCGACGTGCTCCTGGAGCCCGAGGATGGCCTCGGTGAGCTCGGTCTGGCCGTTGCCCTGCACGCCGGCGACGCAGAGCACCTCACCGGCGCGGATGGTGAAGGTGATGCCGTCGAGGTGGACGCGGCCGAGCGCGTCGCGCACCCGGAGGTCCTGCACGACCAGCGCGTCGTCGCCCAGCTGGGGCTCGTCCTTGTGGACGACCAGCTCGACCGGGCGGCCGACCATGAGCGAGGCGAGCTCGGCGTTGGTGGCGGTCGGCTTCGCCTCGCCGACGACCTTGCCGAGGCGGATCACCGTGATCTTGTCGGCGACCTCGCGGACCTCACGCAGCTTGTGGGTGATGAAGACGATCGCCTTGCCGGCCTCCTTGAGCTGGCGCATGATCTGCATCAGCTCGTCGGTCTCCTGGGGCGTCAGGACCGCGGTCGGCTCGTCGAACACCAGCACCTGGGCGTCGCGCGACAGGGCCTTGATGATCTCGACGCGCTGCTGGACACCGACGGGGAGCTCCTCCACCAGGGCGTCGGGGTCGACGTGGAAGCCGAACCGCTCGGAGATCTCGTTGACGCGCTCGCGGGCGGCGGCGACGTCGAGGGTCCCGGCGACGCCGGTGGACTCGTTGCCGAGCATGACGTTCTCGGCGACGGTGAAGACCGGGATCAGCATGAAGTGCTGGTGCACCATGCCGATGCCGGCCGCCATGGCGTCTCCGGGGCCGGTGAAGTGCTGCACCTGGTCGTCCAGCACGATCTCGCCCTCGTCGGCCTGGTAGAGGCCGTAGAGGACGTTCATCAGCGTGGACTTGCCGGCGCCGTTCTCGCCCAGGAGGCAGTGGACCTCACCGGGGGACACCTCGAGCGAGATCGAGTCGTTGGCGACCAACGAGCCGAAGCGCTTGGTGATGTTGCGAAGGACAAGCTTCATGGGACCGCATCCTATTCACGCGGGGCCGGCCGGCTCCGCGGGGACGTGCCACGGGGAGGCCGACCTCGCGGTCGACCTCCCCGTGCTGGAACTACTGGCTCTCGCTACCTCACTGGTCGAGGTAGGAGGTCACCTCGATCGAGCCGTCGATGATGCCGGCCTTGACCTCCTCGAGCTCGTCGGCGAGCGTGTCGGAGATCTTGCTCTCGAAGTTGTGGAACGGCGCCAGGCCGACCCCACCGTTCTCGAGGGTGCCGACGTAGGTCTCGGCGTCGAACTCGTCGTTGCCCGCGGACATCACGGCCTCGTAGGTCGAGACCTTCATGTCCTTGAGGATCGAGGTCATGACGACGTCCTGGGTGTTGGGGTCGGTCTCGAACAGGTCGGCGTCGACGCCGAGCATCGCGACGTCCTCGCCGGAGTCGGCGATGGCGGTCAGCGCGCCCTGGTAGATCGGGCCGCCCACGGGCAGGATCACGTCGGCGCCCTGGTCGAGGATGCGACGCGCGGTGCTGGTCGCCGCCTCGTTGGCCTCGAAGCCGCCGGTGAAGGAGCCCTTCTCGCCGCCCTCGAAGCCGATGACCTCGACGTCCTTGCCCTTCTCTTCGGCGTAGTACTCCGCGCCCTGCTTGAAGCCGTCCATGAAGATCGTGACGGTCGGGAACGGCTGGCCGCCGAAGGTGCCGACGGTGCCCGTCTTGGTGTAGTCGGCGGCCGCGTAGCCGGCGAGGAACGCCGCCTCGGCGGTGTTGTAGAGGAGCGGCTTGATGTTGTCCGCGTCCTTGGTGCCGTCAAAGTCGTTGTCGGCCGCGTCGTCGATGAGGATGTAGTCGATGTCCGGGTTGGCGGTGGCGGACTCGACGGTCGCCGCGGACAGCGCGAAACCGACCGTCACGATGGCGTTGCAGCCCTGGGAGACGAGGGCCTCCAGGTTGGGGCCGTAGTCGTTCTCGCTGTTGGACTCGACGGGGATCAGCTCCACGCCGAGCTCCTCGGCCGCCTGCTCGGCGCCTTCGAAGCCCAGCTGGTTGAAGGACTTGTCGTCGAAGCCGCCCGCGTCGGACACGATGCACGGCTGGAAGTCGCTCGCCGCCTCGGTCTCGGTGCCGCTGCCGGCCTCCTCCTCGGGTGCCTCGCCGCAAGCAGCCAGGGACGCGGTGGCGATCAGTGCCACGATGCCGCCGGTGACGACCTTCCTCGTGTTCCTCACAAAAACCCTCCAAGATCACATCGCCCCCGGACTGGGGGCGCATATCGGGAGAATGATGCCCCCCACCGGGCGCTCGTGGGTAGCGAAGCGCCGATCCGTCACCCGGTTGTGACCTGTTTGCCGCCTGACGCCCCTCGGGCGTCATACGTCATAGTTGCTCACGATGAACTGGACACAGCTGCGCGCCGAGGCCGTCACCGCCATGGGCCACGCCTACGCGCCCTACTCACACTTCCCCGTCGGAGCCGCGGCGCTCGTCGACGACGGCCGCCTCGTCGTGGGCTGCAACGTCGAGAACGCGGCGTACGGCGTGACGCTCTGCGCCGAGTGCGGCCTCGTGTCGTCGCTGCACGCCACGGGCGGCGGGAGACTGACCCACTTCGTGTGCGTCAACGCCGACGGCGCCGTGATCATGCCGTGCGGCCGCTGCCGCCAGCTGCTCTGGGAGCACGGCGGCGCCGAGCTCCTCGTCGAGACGCCCGAGGGCGTCCGCACCATGGCCGATGTGCTGCCGATGGCCTTCGGACCCGACGACCTGAAGGACATCACGTGACGCACGACGCCATCGAGGTCATCAGCGCCAAGCGCGACCGCCAGGCCCTCACCGACAGCCAGATCGACTGGGTCATCGACGCCTACACCCGTGGTGACGTCGCCGACGAGCAGATGTCGGCGCTGGCCATGGCCATCCTGCTCAACGGCATGGACCTGCGTGAGATCTCCCGCTGGACCGACGCCATGATCGCGTCGGGGGAGCGGATGGACTTCTCCTCGCTGTCGCGCCCGACGGCCGACAAGCACTCGACCGGCGGTGTCGGCGACAAGATCACCCTCCCGCTGGCCCCCCTCGTCGCCGCGTGCGGCGTCGCGGTGCCCCAGCTCTCCGGTCGCGGCCTCGGCCACACCGGCGGCACGCTCGACAAGCTCGAGGCGATCCCCGGCTGGCGGGCCGCGCTCTCCAACGACGAGATGCTGGCCCAGCTCGAGGACGTCGGCGCGGTCATCTGCGCCGCCGGCGACGGCCTCGCGCCCGCCGACAAGAAGCTCTACGCCCTGCGCGACGTCACCGGCACGGTCGAGGCGATCCCGCTGATCGCCAGCTCGATCATGTCCAAGAAGATCGCCGAGGGCACCGGCGCGCTGGTCCTCGACGTCAAGGTCGGCACCGGCGCCTTCATGAAGGACCTCGACCGGGCCCGCGAGCTCGCCGAGACGATGGTCGGTCTGGGCAACGCGGCCGGCGTGCACACGGTGGCGCTGCTCACCGACATGAGCACCCCGCTCGGCCTCACCGCCGGCAACGCCGTCGAGGTCGCCGAGTCCGTCGAGGTGCTCGCCGGAGGCGGCCCCGCCGACGTCGTCGAGCTCACCCTCGCCCTGGCCCGCGAGATGCTCGCCGGCGCGGGCGTCACCGACGTCGACCCGGCCGACAAGCTGGCCGACGGCAGCGCCATGGACGCCTGGAAGGCCATGGTCCGGGCGCAGGGCGGCGACCCCGACGCGACGCTGCCGACCGCCCGCGAGTCGCACGTGGTCACCGCCCCGGCGACGGGCACCCTGACCCGCCTGGACGCGATGGCCGTCGGCCTGGCCGCGTGGCGGCTCGGCGCGGGTCGCGCCCGCAAGGAGGACCCGGTGCAGGCCGGGGCCGGGGTCGTCTGGCACGCACGTCCCGGCGACGAGGTCACCGAGGGCCAGCCGCTGCTCACCCTGCTCACCGACGAGCCCGAGCGGTTCGAGCGGGCCCTGGACTCGCTCGAGGGCGGGTACGACGTGGGCGACGCAGCGTCGTACACGCCGACGGACCTGGTCCTCGACCGCATCTCCTGACGGAGCGGCCGCCGGGGCGGTCGGTGGCGACGCCCCGACTCAGGGGAGCAGCAGGACGACCGTCTCGGCGACGCAGGCGGGCTTGTCGGTGCCCTCGATCTCGATCGTGTAGCGCAGCAGCATCTGCTTGCCCGTCGGCAGGTCGGTGACCTCGCCCATCGAGACGTGCGCGCGGACCCGCGAGCCGACGCGCACGGGCGAGGGGAAGCGGACCTTGTTGACCCCGTAGTTGAGCTTGGCGCCCGGTGTCTCCAGCGCGAACACCTGGCTGCCGAGGTAGGGGACGAGCGACAGCGTGAGGTAGCCGTGGGCGATGGTCGCGCCGAAGGGCCCGGTCGCCGCGCGCTCGGCGTCGACGTGGATCCACTGGTGGTCGCCGGTGGCCTCCGCGAACGTGTCGATGCGGTCCTGGTCGATCTCGACCCAGTCGGAGGTGCCGAGGTCGGTGCCGGTCGCGGCGGCGACCTCGTCGAGGCTGGTGAAGGTGCGCATGGCTGGCAAGGATAGGCCTGCGAGGATGGCGCCGTGACGACTCCCACCCGCGACGAGGTACGCCGCGCCCCCAAGGTCCTGCTCCACGACCACCTCGACGGTGGCCTGCGCCCCCAGACGATCATCGACCTCGCGGCCGACTGCGGCCACGCGCTGCCGGCCGACGACGCCGACGCCCTGGGCCGCTGGTTCGCCGAGTCGGCCGACTCGGGCTCGCTGGTGCGCTACCTGGAGACCTTCGACCACACCGTCGCCGTCATGCAGACCGGCCCGGCCATCACCCGGGTGGCGCGTGAGTGCGTCGAGGACCTGGTGGCCGACGGGGTCGTCTACGCCGAGGTCCGCTACGCCCCCGAGCAGCACGTGGGGGGCGGGCTGACCCTCGACGAGGTGGTCGGCGCGGTCCAGGAGGGCTTCGACGAGGCCGTCGCGGCCTCCGGCGGCCGGATCGTCGTACGCCAGCTGCTCACGGCCATGCGCCACCAGGCGCGCTCGATGGAGATCGCCGAGCTGGCCGTCGCGTGGCGCGACCGGGGCGTGGCGGGCTTCGACATCGCCGGCGCCGAGGCCGGCTACCCACCCACCCGCCACCTCGACGCGTTCGAGTACCTCCAGCGCGAGAACGCCCACTTCACCATCCACGCCGGGGAGGCCTTCGGGCTGCCGTCGATCTGGCAGGCCATCCAGTGGTGCGGCGCCGACCGGCTCGGCCACGGCGTGCGGATCATCGACGACATCACCGTCCACGACGACGGCTCGGTCGAGCTCGGCCGCCTCGCGGCCTACGTCCGCGACACCCGCATCCCGCTCGAGATGTGCCCGGCGTCCAACATCCAGACCGGGGCCGCCGCGTCGATCGCCGAGCACCCCATCGGACTGCTGACCCGGCTCCGGTTCCGGGTCACGGTCAACACCGACAACCGGCTGATGAGCCAGACCTCGATGACCGACGAGATGTTCTCGCTGGTGGAGGCGTTCGGCTACGGCCTCGACGACCTGCGCTGGTTCACCATCAACGCGATGAAGTCGGCCTTCCTGCCCTTCGACGAGCGGCTCGAGCTCATCGACCGGGTGATCAAGCCGGAGTACGCCGCCCTCGCCGGCTGACGGGGGAGCGGGTGACCACCGCCCACGGCACCCGCCATCCGCCGCAGCCCTCGAGGCGGGCACCGAGCCACTCCTCGCGGGTGAAGCGGGTGCGTCGCCCGGAGGCCGGCTCGTAGCAGGTGACGACACCGTCCTCCTCGGCCACGGCCAGCACCACGTGCCGGGGCGTCCAGCGGTTGCCCACGTAGACCGGCGTGGGGCCAGCGCCCAGCGACGCGACGAGCAGGTCGTACGCCACCGCGCGCCGTCGGGGCAGCAGCACGTAGCGGGCCCGGCCGCCGAGGTGCCGGGCCAATGCCCACGGGCCGGTGCCGAGGGCGCGCGCCCAGGGCAGCTGGAGGCGCCCGTGCCAGTCGACGGCCCGGTTGGTGCTGCGGTGCGCCGCCCACACCTCGTCCGCGAACCGGGCCCGCGCGGCCTCCTGGCCGCCCCGGAGCACCCGCCCGCGGTAGTCCTCCGACTCCAGCATCAGCAGCGACACCAGCACCGAGGGCCCGCACGTGCGGTGGTCGGGCTGGGCGAGGCGCACCGGCCAGAAGGAGCTCACGGGACCAGTGTGACCAGCCGGGCGTGGGCCTCGTCCGGAGTGACGGCCTCGCAGCCGAGGTGGACCGCGTGGGCGACCACCCGGCGCTGGTCGCGGAGCAGGGCGAGCCCGCGGCGCACGAGCACGAGGGGCGGCTTGCGGTGCTCGCGCAGGTCGCGGGTCAGGCGCCGCCAGAAGGTCACGACGGGGTGCTGGCGCACGCAGTACGCCGCGGCGAGGATCCCGCCGAGCGAGCAGGCCGGCACGACCTCGGGCGCGAAGATGCCCTCCGCGACGAAGACCCGGGCGTCGCCGAGGTCGAGGGTGCGGGAGCCGGAGCGACCGTTCTGCGCGATCTCGTAGACCGGCACCTCCGCACGGCCGTCGCGGCACAGGGCCGTGAGCGCGGCCAGCGCGTCGTCCAGCAGCCACGAGTCGGGGTGGTCCCAGTCCACGATCCCGGCGTTGGCACCCTCGGTGATGCGGGGGAGGGTCGGGTCGTCGCCGTCCTTGTAGAAGTCGTCGAGGCGCAGGACCGGGAGGCCGAGGCGCTCGGCCAGCCGGGACTTGCCGGCACCGCTGGGGCCGGCGAGGACGACGACCCGGGCGGGCACGTGGGAGTCAGGCACGGGTGACCATTGTGCCGTGTCTCGTGACACCTCCGGCCACCTGGGATGAGGGGGGCGTCACAGACTCCACCATTTCGCCGCGCGGGTGACCCCCCTCGCCCTATCGTCAGCGCGTCGTTGGTCGAGCCCCCCTGAAAGGTTTCCGCATGGGAACGAACAGTCATGCCCGCGCCTCCCGCGCGGGTGCCGGTGTGCGCAACCTGGTGATCGTCGTGATCACCGCGATGGTCGCCGGTATCGCCTGGCTGGGCTGGCAGGTCGTGTCGAACGAGCAGGTCCCCGTGGCCGGTGCGGCCAGCTGCGAGGCCGAGCCCATCACCGTCACCGTGGCGCCCGAGCTGGAGACGCTGATGGAGGAGGCGGCCGACCACCTGGCCGCCAAGGCCCACTGCATCAACCTCGAGGTCACCGACGCCTCGGTCGCCGAGGTGCAGGACTCCCTCGAGGAGCTCGAGGAGAAGGACCGCCCCGACGCCCTGCCCGACCTCTGGGTGCCCAACTCCCCGGCGTGGCGCACCGTGCTGCAGCGCGTCGGCTACACCGGTCGCGTCGAGGCGGCAGCGCTGGCGACCAGCCCGGTGGGCCTGGCGAGCGGCCGCGACGGCGTCGCACCCGACAGCTGGCTGGAGACCTTGACCTCGGACCGCCTCGTCATGAGCGACCCGTCGGCCGACGGCGCGTCGGCGTACGCCCTCACCGCGTCCCTGTCCGAGGGCGCGGCCCTCGGCGAGGTGCAGAACGACGTCGTCCCGATGGCCCAGACCTTCGGCGAGAACGTGACCTCCGGCATCGAGGTCGTCACCAACGCCGACGAGCTTGCGGCCGGCGAGTCCTGGCTCGTCCCGATCACCGAGCAGGACTTCGTCATCGCCCGTCGCGGCAACGAGGCCCTGCGCTGGAGCGCCCCGGCCACCGGCTCCCCGATGCTGAGCTATCCCCTCGTCGCGGCCCGCGCCCAGACCGGGATGACCATGGGCACCGGCTCCCTCGACCCGGTCCGCGCGGCCGGCGACGAGATCGCCGAGTTCTTCGCCACCGACGCGGTGCTGGCCGAGCTGGCCGACTCCTACCTGCGCGGCCCCGACGGTGCGCCCCTCGCCGACGAGGTCGACCCCCCGCAGGTCGAGGTGCTCGACGAGGCCGTGCCGTCCGAGGCCGACGCGGTGATGCGCAACTTCCAGGTGCTCACGGTGCCCTCGAGCCTGCTCGCCGTGGTCGACGCCTCGGAGTCGATGAACCTGGTGGCTGCCGACGGCCAGACCCGCATGGACTTCGCGGTCAACGCCGCGCTCACCGCCCTCGACGCCTTCCCGGGCCACGCCCGGATCGGTCTGTGGGGCTTCTCCACCCAGCAGCGGGGCGACCAGGACTGGGTCGAGCTCGCGCCGCTGCGTCGCCTCGACGCCCCGGCCGAGGGCGGCGGCAAGCACCTCAAGCTGCTGCGCCAGCAGTCCCTCGTGCTGCCCACCCTGATCAAGGGCGGGACCGGCCTGTACGACACCGTGCTCGCGGGCTACAGCCAGGCGGTCCGCGACTACAACGAGAACTACTACAACACCCTGGTCATCCTCACCGACGGTGCCAACGACGACCCGAGCTCGATCAGCCTCCAGGACCTGCTCCGGGAGCTGCGGACGATGCACGACCCGGCCAGCCCGGTGCGCATCGTCGCGGTCGGCATCAGCCAGGACGCCGACATGGCGGCGCTGGGCAAGATGGCCGAGGTCACCAGCGGTGGGTCCTTCCTGGCCGAGAACCCCGAGGACATCCTCACGGTGCTCGCGACCTCCCTGCTGACCCGCGCCTGAGCAGACAACAAGGAACCCCCGTACGACGTGTCGTCGTACGGGGGTTCTTCCGTGCTGGTGTCAGATCCCGATCGGGTGCCAGACCGTCTTGGTCTCGAGCCAGTCGGTCATCCGGTCGGTGCCCGGCGTGGCCAGCCAGTCGACCTCGACCAGGGGCGCGCGGCGTACGCGCTTGAGGTTGTCGGCCGCGGCCTCCTCCAGCGACGTCGCGAGCGCGGGGTCCTCGACGCCGGTGAGGTCGAGACCGTTGACGTCCATGTGCGAGGCGAGCCAGGGCGCCACCTCGGCGGCCGAGCCGGTCAGCACGTTGACCACCCCACCCGGGAGGTCGGACGTCGCCATGACCTCGCCCAGCGTGATCGCGGTGAGCGGGTGCGGCTCGCTGGCGATGACCACGCAGGTGTTGCCGGTGGTGATGATCGGCGCCACCACGCTGACGAGCCCGAGGAGCGGGCCGCGCGGGGCGACGACGGCCACGACACCGGTCGGCTCGGGGGAGGAGATGTTGAAGTAGGGCCCGGCGACCGGGTTGGCGGTGCCGACGACCTGGGTGATCTTGTCGGCCCACCCGGCGTACCAGACGAGCCGGTCGATCGCGGCGTCGACAGCGGTGTTGGCCTTGCTGGCCGAGACGCCCTCGGAGGCGCGCAGCTCGGCGACGAACTGGTCGCGCCGGCCCTCCAGCACCTCGGCGATGCGGTAGACGACCTGGCCGCGGTTGTAGGCGGTGCGCCCGGACCAGCCGCCGAAGGCCTTGCGGGCCGCGACGACGGCGTCCCGGGCGTCCTTGCGGGAGGCCTGCGAGGCGTTGGCCATCAGCGCGCCCTTCGCGTCGTTGACGAGGTAGGTGCGGCCCGACTCCGAGCGCGGGAAGGCGCCGCCGATGTAGAGCTTGTAGGTCTTCTTCACGTCGATGCGCGCCATCAGGCGTCCGCTCCCTTCAGGTACGCCGCCAGGCCGGGCAGGCCACCCTCGCGGCCGTAGCCCGACTCCTTGTAGCCGCCGAAGGGCGACGTCGGGTCGAACTTGTTGAACGTGTTGGCCCACACGACGCCGGCCCGCAGGTGGTTGGCCATCCAGAGGATGCGCGAGCCCTTGTCGGTCCAGACGCCGGCAGAGAGGCCGTACGGCGTGTTGTTGGCCTTCTCGACCGCCTCGGCGGGGGTGCGGAAGGTCAGCACCGACAGGACCGGCCCGAAGACCTCCTCGCGGGCGATGCGGTGGGCCTGGGTGACGCCGGTGAAGACGGTCGGCGGGAACCAGAAGCCCTGCGACGGCAGGTCGCACGCCGGCGACCAGCGCTCGCCGGCCCCGGCGACCTCCTGCTCGCCGATGTCGGACAGCTCGCGGATCTTGGCCAGCTGCTCGGCCGAGTTGATGGCGCCGACGTCGGTGTTCTTGTCGAGGGGGTCGCCCACGCGCAGCGTTGCCATCCGGCGCTTGAGGCGCTCCATGACCTCGTCGGCGACGTTCTCCTGCACCAGCAGCCGGGAGCCCGCGCAGCAGACGTGGCCCTGGTTGAAGAAGATGCCGTTGACGATGCCCTCGACGGCCTGGTCGACCGGGGCGTCGTCGAAGACGATGTTGGCGGCCTTGCCGCCGAGCTCGAGGGTGACCTTCTTGCGGGTGCCGGCGACGGCACGCGCGATGGCCTTGCCGACCTCGGTGGAGCCGGTGAAGGCCACCTTGTCGACGTCCGGGTGGGACACGATCGCCTGGCCGGTCGCGCCGGCGCCGGTGACGATGTTGACCACGCCGGGCGGCAGGTCGGCCTGCTGGCAGATCTCCGCGAAGAGCAGCGCCGTCAGCGGCGTCGTCTCGGCGGGCTTGAGGACCACCGTGTTGCCCGCGGCCAGCGCGGGCGCGACCTTCCAGGCCAGCATCAGCAGCGGGAAGTTCCACGGGATGACCTGGCCGGCGACGCCGTGCGCCTGCGGGTTGGCGCCGAGGCCGGCGTGCTCGAGCTTGTCGGCCCAGCCGGCGTAGTAGAAGAAGTGCGCGGCGACGGTGGGGATGTCGACGTCGCGGGACTCCTTGATCGGCTTGCCGTTGTCGATCGACTCGAGCACGGCGAGCTCGCGGCCGCGCTCCTGGATCAGCCGGGCGATGCGGAAGAGGTACTTCGCGCGCTCGCTGCCGGGCATCCGCGACCAGACGCGGGTGTAGGCCCGCCGGGCGGCCTTGACCGCCAGGTCGACGTCGGCCTCGTCGGCCTCGGCGACCTCGGCGAGGACCTCCTCGGTCGACGGGCTGATCGTCTTGAAGCTCTTGCCGTGGCCGTCGACGAACTCGCCGTCGATGAACAGGCCATACGACGGCTTGATGTCGACGATGGAGCGCGACTCGGGGGCCGGGGCGTACTCGAAGAACGGGGTGGAGGTGTCGGGCACCTTGACCATGATTCGCCTCAGTCCAGGGTGAAGTAGTCGGGACCGGAGTAGCGGCCGGTCTGCATCTTGGTGCGCTGCATCAGCAGGTCGTTGAGCAGCGTGGAGGCTCCGAAGCGGAACCAGTCGGGGTCGAGCCAGTCGGGACCGGCGACCTCGTTGACCATCACGAGGTACTTGATGGCGTCCTTGGACGTGCGGATGCCGCCGGCCGGCTTGACGCCGATCATCTGACCGGTCATCTCGCGGTAGTCGCGGACGGCCTCGAGCATGATCATCGTGACCGGCAGCGTGGCCGCCGGCTGCACCTTGCCGGTGGAGGTCTTGATGAAGTGGCCGCCGGCCATCATCGCGAGCCACGAGGCGCGGCGGACGTTGTCGTAGGTCTGCAGCTCGCCGGTCTCGAAGATGACCTTGAGGTGGGCACTGTGGCCATCAGGGCGGGCGCAGGCCTCGCGGACGGCGACGATCTCGTCGTACACCTGCTGGTAGCGACCGGAGAGGAACGCGCCCCGGTCGATGACCATGTCGATCTCGTCCGCGCCCGCCTCGACGGCGTCGCGGGTGTCGGCCAGCTTGATGTCGAGGGCCGCGCGGCCGCTGGGGAACGCGGTGGCGACGGCGGCGACGTTGACGCCGGAGTCGCCGAGGGTCTGCTTGGCGGTCGCGACCATGTCGGGGTAGACGCAGACCGCGGCGGCGGCGGGGCAGGACGGGTCGGCGGGGTCGGGGCGCATCGCCTTGGAGGCCAGCGCGCGGACCTTGCCGTGGGTGTCCTGGCCCTCGAGCGTCGTCAGGTCGACCATCCGGATCGCGAGGTCGATGGCGAACGCCTTCGCGGTCGTCTTGATGGACCGGGTGCCCAGGCTGGCGGCGCGGGCCTCCGCGCCGACCTGGTCGACCCCGGGGAGGCCGTGGAGGAAGCGGCGCAGGGAGGACTCGGACGAGGTGATGTCGTCGAAGACCCCTGCACTCGCCGTTGAGGCAGAAGTGGTCGTCACCGACCCAGCATAGGGTTGGTGACGGCCTCGTGGACAAACCGCGAGGACCCCCAGGAGGAGCGTGGATGCAGCAGCAACCGGTGGAGCGGTTCGACCCGACGAGTGGACGCGTGACGGCCGTGCTGGTCCTCGTCCTCGCCGGTGTCGTGGTCGTCGCAGGGACGGTCGACGCGGGCTCGGTGCCCCTCCCGGTGCTGGCCGGTGCGGTGCTGGCCGCCGTGCTCGCCTGGGCCTCCATGCTGCGTCCCGCGCTGTGGGCCACGACCGAGCACCTCGTCATGCGCAACATGCTGGAGACCGTCCACGTGCCCCTCGCCGCGATCGAGCAGCTGGCCGTGCGGCAGGTGCTGGCGCTCAAGGCGGGGGAGAAGCGCTACGTCTCCACGGTCGTCGGGCGGCCGCTGCGCAAGGCGATGCGCACCGGCCGCTCCGGCCGCTCCGGCAGCGCGCCCGTCGAGGACGCGGCGCCGGCCCCGGGCCTGCCCTACGCGGACTTCGTCGAGCAGCGGCTCCACCAGCTGATGGAGGAGGCCCGCACGGCGGCGGGCGTGGAGTCCCTCTCCGACGAGCAGCTCGCGCTGGCCGCGGACGTACGCCGGGAGCCGGCCTGGGTGCCGATCGGCCTGACCGTGCTCTCGGCCGTGGCCTTCGTGGCGTCGCTGTTCGTCTGACACCGGCGCCGCCCGAGTGGACAATGCGCGCATGCCCCGTCCGTCCGCCGTCCTGCGTCCTCGCGCTCTGCGTGGCGTCCTGCTCTTGGTGCTGCCCCTCGTCGTGGCCGCACTGGTGACGGTGCCGCTCGTCGGGACCTCCGGCGCGGGCCCACGCACGAGCGTGGCCGGGTGGTCGTCGGGCACGGTGAGCGTCGGCGCGGGTGACGTGCTCACGTTCCGGGTCGTGGTGCGCAGCCCCGGCCGCGCCCGCGTCCGGATGGTCCGGCTGCAGAGCCGTGCGCGGCCCACGGGCGCGTGGAGCTCGTCCCGCTGGAGCGGTACGTCGCGGCGCGGGGTCGTCCGGCTGCGCTGGTCGGCACCGGGTCCCGACACCTCCCGGTGGCTGCGCGTCCAGGTGCGTCGTGCCACGGGATCTCCGGCGACCGTCACGCGGGCCAAGCGGGTGGTGGTCGCTCCGGAGCCGGAGGGCACGACGTCGACTCCCACTCCGGAGCCGTCCGACGAGGGGTTCGCCCAGGACGTGCTCCGTCTCACCAACGCGGCCCGGTCGGTGGCGCGGACGTGCGGCGACACGGCGTACCCCGCCGTCCCCCCGGTCACGGGCGACGGGCGTCTCGACGCAGCCGCGGACGCGCACGCCGTCGACATGGGGACCCGGGACTACTTCTCGCACACCTCGCTCGGCGACGGCCGCTCTCCGGGCGACCGGATCACGGCCGCGGGCTACACCTGGAGGACCTACGGCGAGAACATCGCGGCGGGCTACGGCTCCCCGGGCGCCGTGGTCCAGGGGTGGCTGGACAGCGCCGGTCACTGCCGCAACCTGATGAACCCCGCGTTCACCCAGCTCGGCGTCGGGCACGCCGACGTGCCGGGGTCGACGTACGACGACTACTGGGTGCAGAACTTCGCGGCACCGGCCGCCTGACGGGACCTCAGAGCCCGGCCGCGGCCTTGATGTCCGCACCGATCGCGTCGAGCCGGCCGGCCGCAGCGATGCGCGCCGCGTCCACGCCGTCCTCCGGGTCGACCGGGACGACCACCTCGAGGTAGCACTTGACCTTGGGCTCGGTGCCGCTCGGGCGCACGATCACCCGGGCGCCGTCCGCCAGGGAGTAGCGCAGGCCGTCGGTGGGCGGCAGGGCGTCGCTGCCCAGCGAGAGGTCGTCGACACGCTGCACGGCGAGCCCGCCGAGCGTCGTGGGCGGCGTGGTGCGCAGCCGCTCCATGGTCGCGGGGATCTCCGAGAGGTCGTCGAAGCGCACCGAGACCTGGTCGGTGGCGTGCAGGCCGTGCTCGAGGGCGATGTCGTCGAGGAGGTCGGTGAGGCCCCGGCCCTCGGCCTTCGCGGCGGCGGCCAGCTCGCACACCAGCACCAGCGCGGAGACGCCGTCCTTGTCGCGCACGTGCTCGGGGTCGACGCAGTAGCCCAGCGCCTCCTCGTAGCCGAACGCGAGGCCCTCGACGCGGCCGATCCACTTGAAGCCGGTCAGCGTCTCCTCGTGGGGCTGGCCGGCGGCCGCCGCCATCTTGGCCAGCAGCGACGACGAGACGATGGAGTTCGCGTAGGTGCCGTGCTTGCCGCGGCTCAGCAGGTGGTGGCCGAGCAGCGCCCCCACCTCGTCGCCGCGCAGCATCCGCCAGCCGTGCGGGCCTGGGACCGCGACGGCGCAGCGGTCGGCGTCGGGGTCGTTGGCCACCACGATGTCGGCGCCCTTGGCGGCCGCGAGGGCCATCGCGAGGTCCATCGCGCCCGGCTCCTCCGGGTTGGGGAAGACGACGGTGGGGAAGTCCGGGTCGGGGTGCTCCTGCTCCTCGACGACGTGCGGCGCGGCGAAGCCGGCCGTCTCCAGCGCCTGCGCGACCGCCGTGCCGCCGACGCCGTGCAGGGGCGTGTAGACGGTGACGAGGTCGCGCGGGCCGTCGCCGGCGAGCTCGGCCACGGTGTCGAGGTAGCGGTCGACGATCTGCTCGTCGACGACCTTGCCGGGACCCCCGCGGGGTACGTCGGCCAGCGCACCGACGGCGGCGATCCGCTCGGCGATGCCGGTGTCGGCGGGCGGCACGATCTGGCTGCCGTCCCCGAGGTAGACCTTGTAGCCGTTGTCCTGGGGCGGGTTGTGGCTGGCGGTGACCATCACGCCCGCCACGCAGCCGAGCTCGCGGATCGCGTAGGCCAGCAGCGGGGTGGGCAACGGCCGGGGCAGGGTCATGGCCTTGAAGCCGGCGCCGGTCATGACCTCGGCGGTGTCCCGGGCGAAGACGTCGCTGTTGTGCCGGGCGTCGTACCCGATGACGACGGTGCCGCCGGCGGCGCCGGTGTCGCGGAGGTAGGCCGCCAGCCCGGCCGCGGCGCGGATGACGACGACCCGGTTCATCCGGTGGGGGCCTGCGCCGAGGGCGCCACGCAGCCCGGCCGTGCCGAACTCCAGCGTCCCGGCGAAGCGGTCGGCGAGGTCGGCGGGGTCGCCGCCCGCCTCGACGTCGGCGACGACGGCCTCCAGCTCGGCACGGGTGGCCGGGTCGGGGTCCTCGGCCGCCCAGGCGCGGGCGCGGTCGATCAGGGTGCTGCGGTCCTCGGTGGCGGTGCTCATGGGGGCACGGTATCGGCGGGGGAGCGGGTGAGTGCTCCCCGGACGGGAATCGACGGCGTCGTCAGCCCGCGAGGACGTAGTCGATCGTCAAGGGAGGGATGTCCCGGTCCCGGATGCGCGCCACCGGCGGTGGTCGGGTGGCGATGCTGTGGCCGGTCGGGCTGGTGGTCACCACGCCCCCGTCCGGCCCCGGTCTCGCCCGCCAGCCCGGCGTGTCCTTGGCGTAGTTGCAGGCCTCGCACAGGCCCTGGGCGTTGTCCGCGGCGGTCGGTCCCTCGTCGGCGTGCCGGCGCGGGTGGTCGACGTGCCGGATGGGTGCGTCGCACCAGGGGGTCCGGCAGACCCGGTCACGCAACCGGACGAAGCGGGCGAGACCGCCGCGGAAGCTCCGCCCGCGTGCGTCCATGGAAACCAGCTCACCGGTCGCGGGGCTCGCGTAGAGACGACGGAGCCAGATCCTCTCGTCGCGATCGCACGCGCCCACCACGATCTCCCTGGCCAGCTCGGCCGGGATGGGGCCGAAGCCGTCGAGGTGGGCAGGCTCGTCGGCGTCACCGAAGAGGGCCGCGTCGCTCATGACCAGCCCGAGAGACACTCCCGGAGATCCGGCCGTGCCGCCGGCGCCGCCTCGTACGCCCTCCACCAGCGTGTCGGCCATCACCTGCGCGCGGGACCGCTCGTCGCCGGCCGCCCGGGCGGCGTCGGCGGACCGGGTCAATGCGGCGAGGACGGCAACGCCGTCCTTCACGGGAAGGAGCGCGGTCAGGTAGGTCATGGTGTCCGGGGCCGGTCGCAGGGTGACCCGCCTCTCGGACTCCGCCCGCCGACGCCGCGCGACGAGGGCGGCGGCGTCGAGACGGGCGACCTCCCTGAGGCAGGCTCCGGCCAGCTCGCGGTCCCCCATCGCCTCGAGGGCCGAGGGGTCCCCGGCGACCACCTCGTCCACGACCATCCGGTCGGCGAGCGAGAGGCAGGCGGTCTCACGGGCGACGATCGTCGCCTTCCATTCGGTGATGCGGCCCGCCCGCCAGGCCGACCACGTGTGCGGCAGCTCGCGGGCGACGACCTTGGCCAGGCCGAGGTGCTGACGGCCGCGGTGCGGCGACTCCCGCCGGGCCCGCCCCACCTGGTCGGCCACGCCTGCTCCCTGCCTGGCTGCCGGGACGCCGGCGTCGGCCTGGGCGGCCCGCTGCGACTCGTCGAGCTCGCGGGAGAGGTGGGCCTGGGCCGCCGTCACGACGCACCCGAGTCGCTCGAGCGCCCGGAGCGCGTCGATGCGCTCGGCGTCGTCCAGGCCGCTCGCGGCCTCCAGTCGGGAGGACAGGGCAAACGGTCCAGGCCTCGACGTCCGACGCGCACAGCACGGCCTGGCGACCCGTGGTGGGGCCGCTCGGTGCGTGAGCCGGATCGATGTCGAACATATGTTCGATTCTACCCGCTCGCGCACGCCGTGGGAAGCGGTGCAGGCGGGCCTGGGGAGAAGTCGGGCCACGTCTCGTCACGGGCTAGATTGCCCGCATGTCACCGTCGAGCACCACCGCCCGCACCGACACGATCATCGAGGTCATCCGGGAGGCGTTCGCCCCTCTCATGCGGGCCGACCCCGTGGCCTTCCGGGCGAAGTACCGCAAGATGGCGCTGGACCCGCACGCCTTCTACCGCGGCTCGGCGTGCCTCTACTACAGCGACGTGACGCAGGAGCCCGACGAGTGGTCCCGGCACGGCGCCGAGCGGATCTGGATCCACGGCGACCTGCACGTGGAGAACTTCGGCACCTACCTCAACTCCGACGGCCGGCTGATCTTCGACATCAACGACTTCGACGAGGCCTACCTCGGCCGCTTCGTGTGGGACCTGCAGCGCTTCGCCGCCAGCCTCGCGCTGATCGGCTGGCAGAAGGCGCTGCCGGAGGACGCCGTGCGCAAGCTGATCGGCCGCTACCTGCGCTCCTACCTGTCCCAGGTGGACCACTACGCCGGCACCGAGGAGGACGACGACTTCTCCCTCAACCTCGAGAACGCCGACGGGCCCGTGCTGGTGGCCCTCGAGCGAGCGAGGGCGCTGCGTCGCGCCGACCTGCTCGACGAGGTGACCGTGCTGACCAAGGGCGCCCGGCGCTTCATCGAGGACGGGACGGCGCGTCGCCTCGGCCGGGACGAGCGCGACAAGGTGGTCGCGGCGTTCCACTCCTACCTCGACACCATCCCGCAGTCCAAGCGCTTCGACCGGGCGCTGTTCTACGAGCTGCGCGACGTGGTCGGCAAGTCCGGCTTCGGGATCGGCAGCGCCGGCCTCCCGGCGTACAACATCCTCGTCGAGGGCTACAGCCAGGCGCTGGACAACGACGTCGTGCTGTCGATGAAGCAGGCCAACGTCCCGGCGGTCTCGCGCTTCGTCGACACCGCCGATGTGGACGCCTACTTCACGCACGAGGGCCACCGGACGTCGGTGAGCCAGCGGGCGCTGCAGGTCCACACCGACCCGCTGCTCGGCTACACCGACATCGACGGCACGGGCTTCGTGGTGAGCGAGGTGTCGCCGTACGAGGTCGACCTCGACTGGTCCAACATCAACGAGCCCGAGGACATGCGCGCCGTGGTCGGCCTGCTCGGTCGGGCCACCGCCAAGATCCACTGCGCCTCCGACGAGGACAGCGACCAGGACCTGGTCGACATCCAGGTCGAGAAGGCCATCGTCGACTCGCTGAAGGGCCGACGCCGCGAGTTCGGCGACTGGCTCTGCCAGTGGGGCATCGACTACGCGATGCGGGTCCGCGATGACCACTCGCTGTTCGTCGACGCCTTCCGCGAGGGCCGGATGGGGATGGCCTCGACCTGAGGCCACCCCCGAGCGGTGGCCTCAGGCGTCGATGGAGGACATGTCGCCGTACCGCTCGCCGACCACCGCGTCGCGCGGCACGGCCGCGTCGAGGGCGGCCAGGTCGTCGGCGGTGAGGTGCACGTCGGCGGCGCCGACGTTCTCCTCGAGGTAGGCGACCCGCTTGGTGCCGGGGATCGGGACGACGTCCTCACCCTGTGCAAGGACCCAGGCGAGCGCGAGCTGGCCGGGCGTGCAGTCCTTGTCCTCGGCGAACCTGCGCACCTTGTCGACCAGCACGAGGTTGGCGTCGAGCGCCTCGCCGGTGAAGCGGGGGAAGTACGCCGAGGCGCGCGAGTCGCCCTCGGGCAGGGTGCCGGGACGGATCGCTCCGGTGAGGATGCCGCGACCGAGCGGGGAGTAGGGGACCAGGCCGATGCCGAGCTCGCGGAGCACCGGCAGGATCTCGTCCTCGAGGTCGCGGGTGAAGAGCGAGTACTCCGTCTGGAGCGCGGTGATCGGGTGGGTGGCGTGCGCCTTGCGGATGTTGGTGGCGGAGGCCTCCGAGAGCCCGAGGTGGCGGACCTTGCCGGCCTCGACCAGCTCGGCCATGGCGCCGACGGTCTCCTCGATCGGGACCGACCGGTCGACACGGTGCTGGTAGTAGAGGTCGATGTGGTCGACGCCGAGCCGCTGCAGGCTGGCGTCGCAGGCGGCGCGGACGTACTCCGGCTTGCCGTTGATGCCGACGCGCGTGCCGTCGGGCTTGCGCTCGTTGCCGAACTTGGTGGCCAGCTGGACCTCGTCACGGCGTCCGGCGATGGCCTTGCCGACGAGCTGCTCGTTGGTGAAGGGGCCGTACATGTCGGCCGTGTCGAGGAACGTCACGCCCAGGTCGAGGGCGCGGTGGATGGTGTCGATGCCCTGCTGCTCGTCCGCCGAGCCGTAGAACTCGCTCATGCCCATGCAGCCGAGGCCCATGGTCGAGACGGTGAGGTCGCCGAGCTGTCGCTTCTGGATCGTCATGTCCTCGAGTCAACGGGGTGGAGCGCCGACTCACAACCCCAGCAGGCGTGTGGTCTCGGTGCGCATCTCGACCTTGCGGACCTTGCCCGTGACGGTCATCGGGAACTCGTCGACCACCAGGACGTAGCGCGGGACCTTGTAGTGCGCGAGCTTGCCGGTAGCGAACTCGCGGACCGCCGCCGCGTCGAGCGGGTCCGCGCCGGGCCGCATCCGCAGCCAGGCGCAGAGCTCCTCGCCGTACTTCTCGTCCGGGACGCCGACCACCTGGACGTCCTCGATGTCCGGGTGGGAGTAGAGGAACTCCTCGATCTCCCGGGGGTAGATGTTCTCGCCGCCGCGGATGACCATGTCCTTGATCCGGCCGGTGATCGAGAGGTTGCCGGCCTCGTCCATCACCGCGAGGTCGCCGGTGTGCATCCAGCCGTCGCGCAGCACCTCGGCGGTCTTCTCCGGCTCGTCCCAGTAGCCGAGCATCACCGAGTAGCCCTTGGTCGCCAGCTCGCCCGACTCGCCGCGGGGCACCGTGTCGCCGCTGAGCGGGTCGACGACCTTGACCTCGAGGTGGGGTCCGACGCGACCGACGGTGCCGACCTTGACGTCGAAGGCGTCGTCGGTGCGGGTCTGGGTGGAGACCGGTGACGTCTCGGTCATGCCGTAGCAGATGGTCATCTCGGTGATGCCGGCGTCGATCAGCTTGCGCATCATCTCGGCGGGGCACGGGGAGCCGGCCATGATCCCGGTCCGGACCGACGAGAGGTCGTACGACGCGAAGTCCGGCAGTGCCCACTCCGCGATGAACATCGTGGGGACGCCGTACAGGCTGGTGCAGCGCTCCTGGGAGACCGCGGCGAGCGTCAGGGCGGGGTCGAAGCCCGGTGCGGGGATGACCATCGTGGCGCCGTGGGTGAGGGCCGCGAGGTTGCCCATGACCATCCCGAAGCAGTGGTAGAACGGCACCGGGATACAGATGCGGTCCTCGTGGGTGTAGCGGCACACCTCGCCGACGAACCATCCGTTGTTGAGGATGTTGCGGTGGCTGAGGGTCGCGCCCTTGGGGAAGCCGGTGGTGCCCGACGTGTACTGGATGTTGATCGGGTCGTCGGGGTCCAGGGCCTGCTCGCGGTCCGCGAGGTCGGCGTCGTCGACCGCGTCGCCGCCGGCCAGCAGGGCGTCCCACGCGTCCCCGCCGAGGACGGTGCTCGCGGTGAGTGCGGTGCACTGGTCGCGGACCTCGTCGAGCATCGCGACGTAGTCGCTGGTCTTGAAGCTCTCGGCCAGGAAGAGGTGGCTGATGCCCGCCTGGTTGAGCACGAAGGCGAGCTCGTGGGTGCGGTAGGCCGGGTTGATGGTGACCAGCACGGCGCCGATGCGGGCCGTGGCGAGCTGGACGATCGTCCACTCGGCGCAGTTGGGGGCCCAGATGCCGACCCGGTCGCCCCGCGCGGTGCCGCCGGCGAGCAGAGCCTTGGCCAGGCGTCGTACGTCGGCGTCGAGCTCGGCCCACGTCCACCGCCGACCGGAGCTGACCTCCACCACCGCCTCGTGGTCGGGGTGCTCCGCGACCGTGCGGGTCAGGCACGCCCCGATCGTCTCGTCGAGCAGGGCGGGGGTGGTCTCTCCCACGGCGTGTGAGTCCATGCCGCCCACCCTAGAGCTGCAGGACCTGCACGGACACGAGGTACGCCGCCGCGACGGCGGCCGGGTCGTGCAGGTCTCCGGGGTGCTGCCGTGCCGCCTCGGCCCGCGCGCGGATCGCTGCGGCGGGGTCCTCGGCGGCGAGGTCGGCGCCCAGCGCCTCGACGACGGCAGCGCGGTCGTGGTCGTCGAGGCCGTCGAGCGCGAGGCTGTCGTGCAGGAGGGCCGCGGCCTCGCGGAACACCTCGAGCGCCATCTCGAGGTCCGCGTCGGGGCGAGCGGCGGCGGCCGCCTCCGCGGCGGCGCGGAACTCGTCGTACGGCGGGCCGGAGGGGGTGGTCGACATCCCGCGATGTTCGCAAGGTGCTGCCTGGCCGGCAACCGGAATATCGGGCGCGTGCGGCAGGGTGGGCGCCATGAGCGACGCACAGAAGAAGCAGCTGCACGACTACCTCGTCGAGAGCCGCGAGGCGCTGCGCTGGAAGACCGAGGGCCTGTCGGAGTACGACGTGCGCCGGCCGCTCACGCCGACCGGCACCAACCTGCTCGGACTGGTCAAGCACCTGTCGATCGTCGAGGCGTCGTACTTCGGCGCGACCTTCGGCCGGCCGTTCCCCCGGCACCTGCCGTGGTGGGACGACGACGCCCCGGAGGAGGCCGACATGTGGGCGACCGCGGAGGAGGGGCGTGAGGAGATCCTCGGGACCTACCGGGAGGCGACGGAGCACGCCGACGAGACGATCCGGTCACTGGCCATCGATGCCCCCGGCCACGTGTCCTGGTGGTCGCGCCCCGACGTCACGCTGCACGGCGTGCTGGTGCACGTGGTCGCGGAGACCGCCCGGCACGTGGGGCACGCCGACATCGTGCGCGAGCTGGTCGACGGGCAGGTGGGCATGCGGGCCGCCAACTCCAACCTGGCGCCGCACGACGGGCAGGGGTGGGTCGACCACCGCGCGCGGGTCGAGGCGGCCGCTCGCGCAGCCTCGGGGTGAGGCGGCCCTAATCGAGGCAGAACTCGTTGCCTTCGACGTCCTGCATCACCAGGCACGACTCGTTGTCCTCGTCGGCCTCCAGCAGCCGCACCCGGGTCGCTCCGAGGGGGAGCAGGCGGGCGCACTCGGCCTCGAGCGCAGCCAGGCGCTCCTCACCGACCAGTCCGGTGCCGACCCGTACGTCGAGGTGCACCCGGTTCTTGACGACCTTGCCCTCGGGGACGCGCTGGAAGTAGAGCCGCGGGCCCTTGCCGGTGGGATCGGCGCACGCGAAGCCCGAGTGATCGTCCTCGGTCGGGGGTGGGGCGACGTAGCCCAGCACCTCGCACCAGAACCGCGCGAGCCGCAGCGGCTCCGCGCAGTCGAACGTGACCTGGACTTCCCTGACCGTCGGCATCCGGCCACCCTAGGTGCGTACGACGCCTGCGTTCACGTGGTTTCCGTGGCCTCGCGGAGGAGCCCGAACGGGCCATGTCCCCGTGGTCCGCTCCCTCGCTACCGTGAATCATGGGGTCTCGTACAGGCCTGATGGTGTGGGCGGGGCTGTTCCTGGTTGCCCTCATCGGACCCCTGGTGGCGAGCTGGGTGCTCCTCGACTCCGTCTTCACCTCTCCCGCCGAGGAGATCGCCACGACGACCGGCCTGCTGGCGCTCTCGGCCCTCCTCCTCGCGCTGGTCATGCCCGCCCGGCTGCGGTCGCTGGTCGCCACGCTGGGGATCGAGAAGATCCTGCGCGGCCACCGCCTGCTGGCCCTGACGGCTCTGGGGCTGGTGCTGGCCCACGTCGTCCTGGTGCTGCTCACGGACCCGCGGGGGCTGACGATCCTCGACCTCCGGGACACGACGCCCGCCGCGTGGGCGGGCACCCTCTCGACCCTGGCCCTCGCGCTGGGAGTGGCCCTCGGCCTGCGCCGGCGGAAGCGGCGCCCGCGCTACGAGGGGTGGCGGCTCGTGCACATCGCTCTCGCGACGATCGTCGTCGTGACCGGCTTCCTGCACGTGTGGTGGCTGGACAACCTGGTCAACCACGCGGTGTTCGGGGTGTGGCTCCTGGTGCTGGCGGTGGCCACGCTGGTCATCGCGTCGAGGCGCTGGGTCTGGCTCCCCTGGCGAGCCCACCGGCGTTCCTACGTGCTCGAGGAGGTGCGGCCCGAGGCCGGCGACGCCGTGACCCTGGTGATGCATGCGCACGGGCACGACGGGCGGCCGTTCGCGGCCGGGCAGTTCGCCTGGCTCAAGATCGGCTCGTCGTCCTTCGTCTTCGAGGAGCACCCGTTCACCATCTCCTCGACCGCGGAGCAACCCCACCGCAAGACCTTCACCATCAAGGCGCTCGGTGACTTCAGCGAGCTGCTGCGGGGGTTGCGACCCGGTCGTCGCGTCTTCCTCGACGGCCCCTACGGCGGGTTCACGATGGATGGCCTCGACCGGTCGGAGGGATTCGTCCTGATCGCCGGCGGCGTCGGGATCACGCCGATGCTGAGCATGCTGCGCACCCTCAGCGACCGCGGCGACCGCCGCCACCACCACCTGCTGGTCGGGGCCAGGACCGTGGACGAGCTCATGCTGCGGGCGGAGATCGACCAGCTCCGCGACGAGCTCGACCTCGCGGTCACCGAGGTGATCGAGGCGCCGCCGGACGACTGGCCGGGCGAGACGGGGCGGATCGACAACGAGCTCCTGGAGCGGTGCCTCCCACGGCACTACCGCCACCACGACTACTTCCTGTGCGGCCCGCCGCCGATGGTGATCGCCGTGGGCCGGCAGCTGCGGGACCGGGGGATCCCGACGCGGCGGATCCACACCGAGCAGTTCGACGTGGTCTGACCGGGTCCACGTCCCGGCTGCTCCCGATCGAGTGTGCGCAAAAGCACCATCGCCGTGCCTGGTCCGGTGCTTCCACGCACAGTCGTGTCGGCTGTCCGCGTCGTCGGTTGCCGTCAGACGTGCCTGCGGCCCTGCCGAGGTTTCGAGGCTCGCTGCGCTCGCACCTCAACCACCGAGAACAGCGGGTCCCGACTCCGCTCGGCCGGATGCGGCCCGGTCAGTCCCCGAGGGCCGGCCGCTGGATCTCGGCGAGGGCGTAGGGCCCACCGACGTACGCCGCCTCGTCCTCGTCCTCGGGACGCTGCGGGATGCGGTCGGCGTACGCCTCGGCGTCGTCGAGGGGCTGGTAGCCGAGGCGCCGGCCGGGCTCGAGGTCCCACCAGGCGCGGGTGTTGGCGCTGATGCCGTAGATGACGGCGAAGCCGGGTGAGGGTGCGGTGAGGGCCGCCTCGACCATCCGCACGCAGTCGTCGGGCGAGAGCCACGTCGACAACGCGCGGAGGGTGGCGGGCTCCTCGAGGAAGGAGCCGATCCGGCAGGCGACGGCGTCGACGGCGTGCCGGTCGGCGTACAGGCCCAGGAGCGCCTCGGCGGCGACCTTGCTGACGCCGTAGAACGTGTCGGGGCGGGGGAGTGCGCCGTCGGTCAGCGGGGTGTCGGGGCCCAGGTCCCGTCGCGGGGTGCGACCGACGGCGTGGTTGGACGACGCGTAGACGATCCGGGAGACCCGGTGCGCGACCATCGCGTCCAGCAGGGCGGCGGTGGTGACGACGTGCGAGGTCAGCGACGTCGGCAGCGACGCCTCGCCCGGGTGGCCGGCGAGGTGGACGACCGCGTCGAGGCGCTCGGCCTCGAAGACGGCCAGCACGGCGTCGGGGTCGGCGCAGTCGGCCGTGTGCCAGTTGCCGGTGAAGCCCTCGGGCTCGGGCACCAGGTCAAGCCCGACGACCTCGTGGTCGCGGTCGCAGAGGCCGAGGGTGACCGCCCGGCCGATGGAGCCGGCCGCGCCGGTGACGAGGACGCGCATCAGATGCGGGGGACGATCCGGCCGAGCAGGTCGCCCATGCGGGAGGCTGCGGCCTTGCCGGCCTCGAGGACCTCCGCGTGGTTGAGGGGCTCGCCGCTGATGCCGGCGGCGAGGTTGGTGACCAGGCTGATGCCGAGCACCTCCAGCCCGGCCTCGCGGGCGGCGATCGCCTCGAGCGTGGTGCTCATGCCGACCAGGTGGCCGCCCATCGCGCGGACCATCCCGATCTCGGCGGGCGTCTCGTAGTGCGGTCCGGGGAACTGCACGTAGACGCCCTCGTCGAGCGTCGGGTCGATCTCCTGGCACAGCGCGCGCAGCCGCGGGCTGTAGAGGTCGGTGAGGTCGACGAAGTTGGCGCCCTCGATGGGGCTCGTCGCCGTGAGGTTGATGTGGTCGGAGATGAGCACCGGCTGGCCGGGCTCGAAGGTCGCCTTGAGGCCACCGCACCCGTTGGTGAGCACGATGGCGCGGCAACCGGCCGCCGCCGCGGTGCGTACGGGGTGGACGACGGCGGCGACGCCCTTGCCCTCGTAGAAGTGGGTGCGGCTCAGGAAGACGAGGATCCGGCGACCGGCGACCTCGAGGCTGCGGATCTTGCCGCTGTGCCCGACGACGCCCGCGGCGTGGAAGCCCGGCAGGTCGGTCGTCGCGATCTCGGCGGTGGCCTCACCGAGCGCGTCGACGGCGGGCAACCAGCCGGAGCCGAGGACGAGGGCGATGTCGTGCCGCTCGACGCCGGTGAGCTCGGCGAGGGCGGCGGCGGCCTGCTGGGCCAGGTCTGCGGTGCTGGGCGCGGTGTCGTTCACGGCGCGATCCTAGGCCCGTGCTTGGGTGGGACGCATGATCGAGGGCCTTCCTTCCGACCTTGGCTACACCGACTACGACACCCGACTGGCCGCGTACGCCGTGGTGGTCGAGGACCGACGCATCCTCCTGGCGTGGTGGAACGGCGAGGGAGTCGCCGAGCCCTGCTGGACGCTGCCCGGCGGCGGCGTGGACCTGGCGGAGACGCCCGAGGAGGGCGTGGTGCGCGAGGTCCTCGAGGAGACCGGCCACCACGTCGCGCTGACCGGCCTGCTGACCGTGCACTCGCACGCGATCCGGCCGGAGCGGCGTACTGCCTCGACCGCGCGCTGGCTCCGGGCGGTCCGGGCGGTGTACGCCGCCGAGGTCACCGGCGGCACGCTGGGCACCGTCGAGGTCGGGGGCACCACCGACCGCGCGGACTGGGTCGACCTCGACGAGCTGGGCGGGCTGCCCCACACCGACATCGTCGCCATCGGCCTCGCGGCCCACGACGCCCGGCACCCGCGGGGCTGACCCGGCCTCAGAGTCCCGTCGACCGGCAGTCGCGGCGCCGCAGGCGCCCGACGTAGTCGTCGGGAGCGTCCGCGGCCTCGGCCGCGTCGGCCAGGACGCCGAGGTACGACGCGCTGGGCAGCCCGCCCTCGTAGGCGTCGAGGACATAGGCCCAGACGACCTGCTCACCGGACATCGTGGACACCCGGACACGGGTCTTGCGGTAGAGGCCGGTGTCGGCGGACTCCCAGCGGTCCAGCTCGGTCTCGTCCTCGGTGGTCACGTCGTAGACGGCGACGAAGACCTGCTCGATGGGGTCCTCGACGATGGTCGCGAGGGCGCCGTCCCACCCGTGCTCCTCGCCGCCGAAGGTCAGTCGCCAGCCCGTCAGCCACCCCGTGGAGCGCAGCGGGGAGTGCGGACACCGCTCGCTCATGCGGGCGGGGTCGAGGTTGGTGCCGTAGGCGGCGTACAGCGTCACCCGGCCAAGGCTAGCGGCGTCGGGGCCGAGGGCTAGTCTGTGGCCCGTGACCGACACGCACTTCGACACCCTCGTCCTCGGCGCCGGCCCCGGTGGCTACGTCGCCGCCATCCGCGCCTCCCAGCTCGGCCAGAAGGTCGCCGTGGTGGAGAAGAAGTACTGGGGCGGTGTCTGCCTCAACGTCGGGTGCATCCCGTCCAAGGCACTCCTCAAGAACGCCGAGCTGGCACACACGCTCCAGCACGAGAAGGCGAAGTTCGGCATCGAGGGCGACGCCACCATGTCGTTCGGGCCGACCCACAAGCGCTCCCGCGACGTCAGCGCCGGGATCGTCAAGGGCGTCCACTTCCTGATGAAGAAGAACAAGATCACCGAGATCGACGGCTGGGGCACCCTCACCGGCGCCAAGAGCATGGACGTCAAGGACGACGACGGCAACGTCACGACCTACACCTGCGACAACCTCATCATCGCCACCGGCGCCACCGTCCGGCTCGTGCCGGGCGTCGAGCTGAGCGACAACGTGGTGACCTACGAGGAGCAGATCCTCACCGACCAGCTGCCGAAGTCCATCGTCATCGGTGGTTCGGGCGCGATCGGTGTCGAGTTCGCCTACGTGATGGCCAACTTCGGCGTCGACGTCACCATCGTCGAGTTCCTCGACCGGATGGTCCCCACCGAGGACGCCGACATCTCCAAGGAGCTCGCCAAGCACTACAAGAAGCTCGGCGTGAAGGTCCTGACCAGCACCGCGGTCAAGGGCGTCGAGGACACCGGCTCCGGCGTCAAGGTCACCGTGGCGCCCGCCGCCGGCGGCGACACCCAGGTCCTCGAGGCCGACAAGTTCCTGGCCGCCTTCGGGTTCGCCCCGCGCGTCGAGGGCTACGGCCTCGAGGCTGCCGGGGTCGAGCTCACCGAGCGTGGCGCGGTCGCCATCGACGACTACATGCGCACCAACGTCCCGGGCGTCTACGCCATCGGTGACTGCACCGGCAAGATGATGCTCGCCCACGTCGCCGAGGCGATGGGAGTCGTCGCGGCCGAGACCATCAACGACGCCGAGACCATGCCGATCAACTACGACATGGTCCCGCGGGCCACCTACTGCATGCCGCAGATCGGCTCGTTCGGCTACTCCGAGGCCCAGGCCAAGGAGAAGGGCTACGACGTCAAGACGTCGAC
This sequence comes from Nocardioides terrigena, assembly GCF_003047265.1. Lineage (GTDB taxonomy): Bacteria > Actinomycetota > Actinomycetes > Propionibacteriales > Nocardioidaceae > Nocardioides > Nocardioides terrigena. The sequence continues at coordinate 88,127 of NZ_PZYY01000002.1, forward strand.
CTTCCCGTTCACCGCCAACGGCAAGGCGATGGGCCTCGGTGAGGCGATGGGCTTCGTCAAGGTCGTGGCCGACGCCGAGCACAACGAGATCATCGGGGCACACATGATCGGCCCGGGCGTCACCGAGCTGATGCCGGTGCTGACCCTGGCCCAGCAGTGGGACCTCACGGCCGACGAGGTGTCGCGCAACGTCTTCGCGCACCCGACGCTGAGCGAAGCGGTCAAGGAAGCCGTGCACGGCATCGCCGGCCACATGATCAACCTCTGATGGCAGACCGCGTCGTCATCATCGGTGGAGGCCCCGGTGGCTACGAGGCGGCCCACGTGGCCGCGCAGCTCGGCGCCGAGGTCACCGTCGTCGACACCGACGGGGTGGGCGGTTCCGCTGTCCTCACCGACTGCGTGCCGTCGAAGACCCTCATCGCCACCGCGGAGCTGATGACCGAGGTGTCGGAGTCGGCCGAGCTCGGCATCGACTTCTCGGACCACGAGGGCGACTCGGCGACCACCATCCGGGTCGACCTCGCCAAGGTCAACACCCGCGTCAAGAAGCTGGCCGCCGACCAGTCGGCCGACATCGCCGCGCGCCTGGACCGGGACGGCGTCCGCGTCCTGCGCGGACGGGGACGGCTGGCCCCGGGCATGACCGTGGTCGCCACGCTGCCCGACGGCTCCGAGGAGGTGCTGGAGGCCGACGCGGTCCTGGTCGCCACCGGTGCCGCGCCACGCACGCTCGACTCCGCGCAGCCCGACGGCGAGCGGATCCTCACCTGGGAGCAGGTCTACGACCTCGACGAGGTGCCCGACAAGCTCATCGTCGTCGGCTCGGGCGTCACCGGCGCCGAGTTCGCCAGCGCCTACCTCGCGCTCGGCATCCCGGTCACCCTGGTCAGCTCCCGCGACCGGGTGCTCCCCGGCGAGGACGCCGACGCCTCGGCGGTCCTCGAGGAGGTCGCCACCCGACGCGGCATGGAGGTGCTCAGCCGGTCCCGGATGCAGTCGGTCACCCGCGACGGCGACACGGTCACCGTGACGCTCACCGACGGCCGGACCGTCACCGGGTCGCACTGCATCCTGGCCCTCGGCTCGGTCCCCAACACCGCCGACCTCGGCCTCGAGGAGGCCGGCGTCGCCACCGACGAGGCCGGCTTCATCACCGTCGACCGGGTGTCCCGCACGTCCGCGCGCGGGGTCTACGCCGCGGGCGACTGCACGGGCATCCTCATGCTGGCCTCCGTGGCCGCCATGCAGGGCCGGATCGCGATGTGGCACTTCCTCGGCGACGCGGTGTCGCCGCTGGACCTCAAGAAGGTCTCCTCCAACGTCTTCACCTCACCGGAGATCGCCACCGTCGGCTGGTCGCAGAAGGCCGTCGAGGAGGGCGAGATCCTGGCCGAGGTGGTGACCCTGCCGCTCGCCGGCAACGCCCGGGCCAAGATGCAGGGCGTGCGCGACGGCTTCGTCAAGCTCTTCATCCGCCCCGGCACGGGGATCATCGTCGGCGGAGTGGTCGTGGGCCCGCGGGCCTCCGAGCTGATCCACCCGGTGTCGATCGCGGTGGCCGAGTCGCTGACGGCCGACCAGCTCGCCCAGGCGTTCACCGTCTACCCGTCGATGAGCGGCTCGATCGCCGAGGCGGCCCGACGCCTGCACCGGGTCTGAGGCTGGGTGGGGGTCAGTCGCCCCCACCTCCGCCACCACCGCCACCGTCGCCGCCCCCGCCGTCACCGCCTCCGTCGAACCCGCCGCTGCCGTCGGGACCGCCGTGCCAGCCGGAGTAGTCGTGGCCGCCGATCATCCCCCCGCCGTCCCACGCGCCGGGGTCGGACCAGGCGGCGGCCGGGGCGATACCGACCCCGTCCCCGCGTGACGCGGAGCCGGCCCAGAGCATCGTGAGCCGGTCGGCCTCCATCCGGTGGTCGTCCAGCAGGTCGCCGTACCAGCCCTGCGCCCACGCGGCGTACAACGGGCCGGAGGCGAACCACGCGACCCGGCGGTTGCCGAGGCGGACGAGCCGTACCTCCGGCTGCTCGCCGGCGGTGAGGCGCTCGAGGTCGCGGAAGCAGACCGGTACGACGCGGGGCACGCCGCCGGGCGGCGCCCACTCGACGTCGTGGTCGGCCGGCCCGTGCGCGGGGTCGAAGAAGCACGGCTCGTGCCGGACGGGCTTGGGTCGGCCGTCGCGGACGGCCAGCACGCAGGCGTGTGACCAGCGGCCCCGGGCCAGCACGCGGGTGACCCCCGAGACCTCGGTGGCCGACTCCGCGGTCGCGAGCTGTGCCTTGGCCTGCTCGTAGGCGTCGAGGGCGCGCTGGTAGTCCTCCTGCGACCCCTCGTCCAGGGGCGTCGTGAGGGTGTCGACGTGCAGCTGCACCAGCTCCTCGCCGAAGCGGGTGACGTCCTCGTCGGCCGCGCGGCGTACGTGCCGGAAGGCGTCGAGCGCCGCGAGCCGCTCCTCCTTGCTCCGCCGGCCGAAACCCTTCATGCCCCGATGGTGCTCCCGGCCACCGGCCAGGGTCCACCCCCTGGTGAAGTACACCGTTGTAGTTGTCCCGGTCTGGTTGTGGCGCGCTGTGACGCGTGGTGTCATCGACCGTCACGCCAGTCACACCCGACTCAGGAGACGCACCCGATGCGCCGTTCCACCCGCCCGCTCGCGCTGCTCGGCGCCGCCCTCACGGTGGTGTCGGTGCTGGTCGTGTCGCTGGTGGCAGCGCCGTCGACCGCGAGCCGCAGGGGCGAGGTGTACGCCGTCTCCGGGCCCTCGACGATCACGCTCACCGGGCACGGCTACGGGCACGGCCACGGCATGTCGCAGTACGGCGCCGAGGGGGCGGCCCGGCAGGGGCTGACCTGGCAGCAGATCATCGGGTTCTACTACCCCGGCACCTCATGGGGGGAGCTGCGGGGACCGATCTCGGTGTGGCTGACCGGCGACACCACCGACGACGTGGTGGTGGCGGCGCAGGCGGGCCTGACGGTCACCCGGCTGGCCCCGCGCAAGGCGTGGACGCTGCCCGCCAACGGGGCGCGCCAGTGGCGCGTCAACGGCCTGGCCGGTGGGCGCTCGCAGGTGCAGTTCGTCAAGGGTCGCGGCTGGCGCACGTGGAAGGTCTTCCGCGGCGACGCGGAGCTCTCCGCGGCGAAGAAGCGGCTCACGCTCATCACGCCCTCGGGCAGCAAGGTCTACCGCGGCCGGCTCCGCTCGGCCTCGCCCGTGCCCGGCGGCGCGGCGCGCGACACCGTCAACGTCCTGAGCATGGAGTCCTACCTCCGCGGCGTCGTACCGCTCGAGATCCCCGCGTCCTGGAGCCCGGACGCCGTCCGCGCCCAGTCGGTCGCGGCCCGCACGTACGCCGCGGCCGAGCGCTCGCACCCCAACGCACGGCACTACGAGATCTGCGACACCACCCAGTGCCAGGTGTACGGCGGCGTGGGTGCCGAGCACCCGGCGGCGACCCAGGCGATCCGGGACACCGCGAGGCAGGGGCTGACCTACGACGGGCGGCCGGCCTTCACCCAGTTCTCCGCCAGCAGCGGCGGCTGGACCTCGGCCGGCTCGACGCCCTACCTCGTCGCGCAGGCGGACCCGTACGACGGGTGGGAGGGCAACGCCGTCCACACCTGGACGAAGACGGTCAACGACTCGGCGCTCGAGCGGCACTACCCGCGGATCGGTGACCTGACCTCGATCGAGATCGCCGGGCGCGACGGCAACGGCGACTGGGGCGGCCGGGTGCAGGAGATGACGCTGGTCGGCACCCGCGGTCGCGCGGCCACCACCGGCGACACCCTGCGGACCCTGCTGGGCCTGCGGTCGTCGTGGTTCACCGTCAGCGTGGCCCCGCTCCAGGCGCGTACGCGGGGCTGACCCGCTGGGCCGACCCCGCTCAGCCCCGGAGCACCAGCACCAGGTCGCCGCCCTCGACGGCCTGGGTGCCCGGCACCGCGACGCGCTCCACCGTGCCGGCCCGCGGGGCGGTGATCGAGGCCTCCATCTTCATGGCCTCGATGGTCGCCACCGTCTGACCGGCCTCCACCGTGTCGCCCTCGGCGACGCCGACCGTGACCACCCCGTCGAACGGCGCCGCCACGTGGCCGCCGTGCGAGGGGTCGGCCTTCTCGGCGGCCGCGACCTCGGAGGCGACGTTGCGGTCGCGGATCCCGATCGGGCGCATCTGGCCGTTGAGGGTGCACATCACGGTGCGGATGCCGCGCTCGTCGGGCTCGCCGATGGCCTCGAGGCCGATCAGCAGCCGCTTGCCCTCGTCGAGGTCGACGACGTGCTCCTGCCCGCGGCGCAGGCCGTAGAGGTAGTCGATGGTCGGCAGCACCGAGATGTCGCCGTAGGTCTCGCGCGACTCCTTGAACTCCTTGGTCGGACCCGCGAAGAGCAGCTGGTTGAGGGTGTCGCGCCGCTCGCGGGCCGAGCCGGAGGTGAGCCCGGCGGACTGCTCGGGGGTCAGCTCGGCAGCTGGCCTCTTCCACGTGCGTCCCGCCAGGGCCTTGGTGCGGAAGGGCTCCGGCCAGCCGCCGGGCGGGTCGCCGAGCTCGCCGTTGAGGAACCCGATGACCGAGTCGGGGATGTCGAAGGAGCCCGGGTCGTCCTGGAACTCCCGGGGGTCGGCGCCGACCGCGACCAGGTGCAGCGCGAGGTCGCCGACCACCTTGGACGAGGGGGTCACCTTGACCACGTTGCCGAGGATGTCGTTGGCCGCGGCGTACATGTCCTCGACCTGCTCGAACTTCTCGCCGAGGCCGAGCGCGATGGCCTGCTGGCGCAGGTTGGAGAGCTGCCCGCCGGGGATCTCGTGGCGGTACACACGACCGGTCGGTGCCGGGAGGCCTGACTCGAAGGGCGCGTAGACCCGTCGGGTGGCCTCCCAGTAGGGCTCCAGCGCGTTGACGCTGGCCAGCGACAGCCCGGTCTCGCGGGGGCCGTGGTCGGTGGCCGACACGAGCGCGGACAGCGGCGGCTGCGACGTCGTCCCGGCCATCGAGGCGCAGGCGGCGTCGACCGCGTCCACGCCGGCGTCGATGGCCGCGACCAGCGTCGCGAGCTGGCCACCGGGGGTGTCGTGGGTGTGCAGGTGCACGGGGAGGTCGAACTCCTCGCGCAGCGCGGTCACCAGCGTGCGCGCGGCGGGCACCCGGAGCAGGCCGGCCATGTCCTTGATGGCCAGCACGTGCGCGCCGGCGTCGACGATCCTGCGCGCGAGGTCGAGGTAGTAGTCGAGCGTGTAGAGGGTCTCGTCGGGGTCCGAGAGGTCACCGGTGTAGCAGAGCGCGACCTCGGCGACGGTGGTGCCGGTGGCGCGCACCGCCTCGATGGCCGGACGCATCTGCTCGACGTCGTTGAGGGCGTCGAAGATGCGGAAGACGTCGATGCCGGTCGCAGCCGCCTCGGCGACGAACGCCTCGGTCACCTCCGTCGGGTACGGCGTGTAGCCGACCGTGTTGCGACCGCGGAGCAGCATCTGGAGGCAGATGTTGGGCACCGCCTGGCGCAGCAGCTCGAGCCGCTCCCACGGGTCCTCGGACAGGAAGCGCAGGGCCACGTCGTACGTCGCCCCGCCCCACGCCTCGAGCGACCACAGCTCGGGCGTCGTCCTGGACACGTGGCCGGCCACGGCGAGCAGGTCGCGGGTGCGCACCCGGGTGGCGAGCAGCGACTGGTGGGCGTCGCGGAAGGTGGTGTCGGTGACCGCGACCCGGTCCTGGGCGCGCAGCGCGCGGGCGAACTCCTCGGGCCCCACGCGCAGCAGGTGCTGGCGGCTGCCGTCGGGGGCCGGGACGTCGAGGTTCACCGCGGGCAGCTTGGTGACCGGGTCGACGGTCACCGGGGCCCTGCCGTGCGGCTGGTTGACGGTGACGTCGGCGAGGTAGGTGAGCAGCTTGGAGCCGCGGTCGCCCGAGGAGCGGGCCGAGAGCAGCTGCGGGTGGTCCTCGATGAAGGAGGTGGTGACCCGGCCGGCCGCGAAGTCGGGGTCGTCGAGCACGGCCTGGAGGAACGCGATGTTGGTGGAGACGCCCCGGATGCGGAACTCCGCGACGGCCCGGCGGGCCCGCTCGACGGCCTTCTCGAAGGTGCGGCCGCGACAGGTCAGCTTGGCCAACATCGAGTCGAAGTGGGCGCTGACCTCGGCGCCGGTGTAGGTCGTGCCGCCGTCGATGCGGACCCCGGCACCGCCGGGGGAGCGGTAGGTGGTGATCTTGCCGGTGTCGGGACGGAACCCGTTGGCGGGGTCCTCGGTGGTGATCCGGCACTGCAGGGCGGCACCGCGGATGACGATGCCCTCCTGGGAGAGGCCGAGGTCGGCCAGCGTCTCGCCCGACGCGATCCGCATCTGCGACTGCACCAGGTCGACGTCGGTGATCTCCTCGGTGACCGTGTGCTCCACCTGGATGCGCGGGTTCATCTCGATGAAGACGTAGTTGCCGGCCGGGTCCAGCAGGAACTCCACCGTGCCGGCGTTGCGGTAGCCGATCTCGCGGGCGAAGCGCACCGCGTCCGCGCACATCCGGTCGCGCAGCTCGGCGGGGAGGTTGGGCGCCGGGGCGATCTCCACGACCTTCTGGTGGCGGCGCTGCACCGAGCAGTCGCGCTCGAACAGGTGGATGACGTTGCCCTCGCCGTCGGCGAGGATCTGCACCTCGATGTGGCGCGGCTCGACGACGGCCTGCTCGATGAAGACGGTCGGGTCGCCGAAGGCGCCCTCGGCCTCGCGCATGCAGGTCTCGATGGCCTCGCGCAGGTCCTTGCGGTCGTCCACCCGGCGCATGCCGCGCCCACCGCCGCCGGCGACGGCCTTGACGAACAGCGGGGCCGGGATGGCCTCGGCCGACGCGACCAGCGCCTCCACGTCGGTGGAGGGGTCCACGGACTGCAGCGTGGGTACGCCGGCCGCCTTGGCCGCCGCGATGGCGCGCGCCTTGTTGCCGGTGAGGGTCAGCACGTCGGCCGTGGGACCGATGAAGGTGATCCCGGCGTTGGCGCACGCCTCGGCCAGGGCGGGGTTCTCGGACAGGAAGCCGTAACCGGGGTAGACGGCGTCGGCACCGGCGCGGACGGCCGTGGCGACGATCGCCTCGGGGTCGAGGTAGGCGCGGACGGGGTGCCCGTGCTCGCCGATCTCGTAGGCCTCGTCGGCCTTCAGCCGGTGCTCGGACCAGCGGTCCTCGTGGGGGAAGACCGCGACCGTGCGCGCGCCGATCTCGTACGCCGCACGGAACGCCCGGATCGCGATCTCGCCGCGGTTGGCCACCAGCACCTTGGAGAACATGGCGGCACGCTATCGAGTGCCGGCCCGCCCCGTTCGTTACCGGTCCGTAGGACGGTCACGCGGTGCCTCACCAGTGCGGTGACATGATCGACGGATGCCCGCCACCACCCGTCGTCGTACCCTCGCGGTCGCCCTCGCCGCCGCGGCGCTGGGCGTGTCCGGCTGCTCCGGTGCCGGCGGCTCCGACGGGCCGGCCGAGACCGAGGTGCCGACCTTCGGCGACCTGCCTGCGGAGATCGACTACGTGGCGCTCGGCGACTCCTACAGCGCCGGGCCGCTCGTCACCACGGTCCGCTCGGACCCGTCCGGGTGCGTGCGCTCGACCGACAACTACCCCGCCTTCCTCGCCGGCTGGCTCGCCGTGGAGTCCTACCGCGACGTCACCTGCTCGGCGGCCGACACCTCCGACCTCCGGCGCCGCCAGCAGGTCATCGGCGGTGAGAGCGTGGCTCCCCAGCTCGACGCGCTCTCCGAGGAGACCGACCTGGTGACGCTCGGCATCGGTGGCAACGACTTCGGGATCTTCTCCTCGCTGGTCGGCTGCGCCCCCGGTGCCCGGGCCTGCCCGCCCGGCCTCCAGCAGCGGCTGCTCCGCGACGCCGGCCGCGTCGAGGCCCGCGTGGAGAGGGCGGTCCGCCAGGTCTCCGAGCGGGCCCCGGAGGCGGCGGTCTACGTCGTCGGCTACCCGCAGGTGCTGCCCGCGGAGGACGGCTGCAGCGCCGTGCCGCTGCCGGAGGGACAGCTCGAGACCGCGGCGTCGGTGGCCCAGCGCCTCAACGACTCGCTGCGTGCCGGTGCGGAGTCCGCCGGAGCGTCGTACGTCGACCTCGACGAGGCGTCGGAGGGCCACGACGTCTGCGCGGGACCCGACGCCTGGATCAACGGTCCCGAGATGCGCCTGGGCGTCGCGGCGCCCTTCCACCCGCTCCTCGCGGGCATGCGGGGGGTGGCCGAGGAGGTCTTCGGCACCATCACCGGTGACGAGGCGCCCGAGGCCGAGACGGCGGCGCCGCCGACCGACGCCGTGGTCCGCAACGAGGTCCCGGCGGGCTGACTCACCGGGCGGTGCGCCACCACTCGACGGTCTCCTTCACGCCGGTCGGGAGCGGGGTGGGCGCCAGCCCGAGGCGCTCCTGGCTCGCCCCGGAGTCCAGGACGAAGGGCCGGGTGAACATGTACGACGTCTCGGCCAGCTCCCGGGTCTCGCGCGAGACCGCGCCCAGCCCTCGCAACGCCCACGCCGGGATGGCCGACAGCCGCGGCACCGGCACACCGGCGGCGGCAGCGACCTGCTCGACCAGCTCGCGCTGGGTGACCGGGGGAGCGGTGGGCGCGTGGAGGAAGGAGTCCCAGAGGTCGGGGGTCGCCGCGGCCCGGATCATCGCCGCCGCGAGGTCCGGCACGTAGGTGAACGAGTGCGGCTGGTCGAGGCTGCCCATCACCCGCATCGTCCGGCCCGCCAGCACGGTCGGCACCAGCCGCTCCCCGGCGTGGGCGTTGCGCACCAGCGGTCCGTAGAAGTCCGAGGCCGCCACGCTGACGGTCGGGGTCGTCGACGCTTCGCGCTGGGCGAGCAGCTCGGTGCGGACGCCCAGCTTGCCGGTCGTGGCCGCGCGCGGCAGGTCCTCGGTGATCGGGCCGTCGACCGGGCCGTAGGAGTAGAGGCTCTCGGGGAAGACCACCACGGCGCCGACCCGGCCGGCGGCGGCCAGGACGTGGCGCTCGGCGACGGGCAGCTCCGCACGCCAGGTGCGGGCGTCGTACCGCGAGCCGTGGATGCAGTGGTGGACCGCGGTCGCGCCCTCGAGGGCCGGCCCGAGCTGCTCGGGACGGGAGACGTCGACGCGGAGGCGCTCGACGAGGGGGTGCTCCGGCCCGCTGCCCGAGCGGGTCAGGAGCCGCACCTGGTGGCCGCCCTCGGCCAGCTGTCGGGCGACGGTCGAGCCGACGGGTCCGGCTCCGGTGACGACGTGGATGGGGTTCATGTCCTGCTCCTCGGGATTGGGAGAGCACTGCTCTCGGTTCGACCAGCATGACCCGCGTTCGTCCGAAATGCAAGAGCAGTGCTCACTGATGTATCCGGTGCTTCCAGATGTGGCACACTCGCGGGATGAGCGACACGGCACCGGGCAGCGGGACACCCAGGGCGCGGGCCCGCGAGCAGACGATGCGCGACATCGTCCGGATCGGGCGTGTCCACCTGGCCACCGACGGTGCCGCGGCGCTGTCCCTGCGCGCGGTGGCCCGCGACCTCGGGGTCGTGTCGTCGGCGGTCTACCGCTACGTCGGCAGCCGCGACGAGCTGCTGACCCTGCTGGTCGTCGACGGGTACGACGAGCTGGGCGACGCCGTGGACGCCGCCCTCTCGCGGGTGGACCGGGCCGACCACGCCGGCCGGCTGCGGGCGATCGGTCGGGCGGTGCGCACGTGGGCGCTGGCCGAGCCGGCGACGTACGCCCTGCTCTTCGGCAGTCCGGTGCCCGGCTACCGGGCGCCGGCCGAGCAGACCACCGGCCCCGGGACCCGGGTCATCGCGCGGCTGGTCGAGGTCTGGGAGGACGCCTGGGTGGCCGGGGCGGTCACCGTGGACGAGGCGCCCGTGAGCCCCCGGCGGCTCTCGCGCGACCTGGCGCGGATCCGTCGGGACCTGGGTCTGACCGCGCCCGACGAGCTCGTCGCCCGCGGGGTGCTGGTGTGGGCGGCGGTCTTCGGGTGCGTCAGCTTCGAGGTGTTCGGGCAGTACGGCGCCGACACGTTCACCCAGCCTCAGGACGTCTTCGACCACCACCTGGAGGTGCTGGCCGGGACCGTGGGGCTGGCGTGAGGCGGGTCAGTCCTTGAGCTCGCAGATGACGGCGCCGTTGGTGACGGTGGCGCCGACCTCGGCCTCGAGGCCGGTGACGGTGCCGGCCTTGTGGGCCTTGAGGGGTTGCTCCATCTTCATGGCCTCGAGGACCACGACGACGTCGCCCTCGGCGACCTGGTCGCCCTCGGCGACGGCGACCTTGACGATGGTGCCCTGCATGGGGCTGGTGACCGCGTCGCCGGATGCTGCGGCGCCGGCCTTCTTGGCCGCCCGCTTGGGCTTCTTGGCGCCCGCGCCCGCACCGTTGCCGGCCGAGAGGCCGCCGAGGCCCGCGGGGAGCACGACCTCGAGACGACGGCCGCCGACCTCGACGGTGACCCGCTGGCGCTCGCCGGGCTCGTCGGCCTCGGCCGTGGCGCCGGCGTACGGCTCGATCTGGTTGTCGAAGTCGGTCTCGATCCAGGTCGTGTAGACGGTGAACTCGCCCTCGCCGGACGGCGTCGAGGCCCCGACGTACGCCGGGTCGGTGACGACCGCCTGGTGGAACGGGATGACGGTGGGCATGCCGTCGACGACGAACTCGGCCAGCGCGCGGCGCGAGCGCTCGAGGGCCTGGGTGCGGTCGCGACCGGTGACGATGAGCTTGGCGACGAGGGAGTCGAACGAGCCGGGGATGGTCTCGCCCTCGAGGTAGCCGCCGTCCACCCGGATGCCGGGGCCGCTGGGGGGTGCCCAGGTGGACAGGGTGCCGGGGGCGGGCATGAAGTTGCGGCCGCCGTCCTCGGCGTTGATGCGGAACTCGATGGAGTGGCCGCGGATCTCGGGGTCGTCGTAGCCGAGCTCCTCGCCGGCCGCGATGCGGAACATCTCGCGGACCAGGTCGATGCCGGTGACCTCCTCGGAGACCGGGTGCTCGACCTGGAGGCGGGTGTTGACCTCGAGGAAGGAGATGGTGCCGTCCTTGGCGACGAGGAACTCGCACGTCCCTGCGCCGACGTAGCCGGCCTCCTTGAGGATCGCCTTGGACGACTCGTAGAGCCGGGTCAGCTGGTCCTCGGTGAGGAACGGCGCGGGCGCCTCCTCGACGAGCTTCTGGTGGCGGCGCTGCAGCGAGCAGTCGCGGGTCGAGACGACCACGACGTTGCCGTGCTGGTCGGCCAGGCACTGGGTCTCGACGTGGCGGGGCTGGTCGAGGAACTTCTCGACCAGGCACTCGCCGCGACCGAAGGCGGTGACGGCCTCCCGCACGGCGGACTCGTAGGCGTCGGGGATCTCCTCGAGCGTGCGGGCGACCTTGAGGCCGCGGCCGCCGCCACCGAAGACCGCCTTGATCGCGACCGGGAGCCCGTTGGCCTCGGCGAACGCGACGACCTCGTCGGCGTCCCTGACCGGGTCCTTGGTGCCGGGCGCGAGCGGGGCGTCTGCCCGCTCGGCGATGTGCTTGGCCCTGGCCTTGTCGCCGAGTGCCTCGATCGCGGCCGGCGGAGGGCCGATCCAGATCAGCCCGGCGTCGATGACGGCCTGGGCGAAGCCGGCGTTCTCGGCGAGGAAGCCGTAGCCGGGGTGCACGGAGTCCGCACCGGACTTCTGCGCGACCGCGATGATCTTGGCGATGTCGAGGTAGGACTCGGCCGGCGTCGAGCCGTCGAGCGAGTGCGCCTCGTCGGCGAGCTTGACGAAGAGGGCGTCACGGTCGGGGTCGGCATAGACCGCCACGCTCCCGATCCCGGCGTCCTTGCAGGCGCGGATGACGCGCACTGCGATCTCGCCACGATTGGCGATGAGGACCTTCTGCAATCCCTGCTTGTCGGCCACGGAACACTCCTGGTCTGCTGCCATCGATACCGCTGGGCACACTATCGCCCCCGCCGGTCGGTGCCGACCGAGGTGTCAGTCGCGGACCGGGGCGGGGTAGGCGTGGACCGTCCCGCGCACCCCCACGCGGACCCGGTCGCCGGCCGCGGGCGCGGACGGGCCGGGCACCCGGGCGACCAGCGCCGCCCCGGCCACGGTCAGCCGGATCGCGGCGTCGTGGCCGTAGAAGCTCACCTCGTCGACGCGCGCCTCCACGCCTGCAGGGTCGAGGACCACCTGGTCGGGGCGGATCACCAGCACCAGGTCGTCGGCCGACGAGGGGTGGGTCAGGGTGACGGACCCGAGGGCGCAGGTGGCGGCGGTGCCCTGGCCGGCGCGGCCCGGCAGTGAGGTGGCGCCGCCCACGAAGCGCGCGAGCTCGGGGTCGTGCGGCGCGAGGTAGACGTCGGCAGGGGAGCCCGCCTGGATCAGGCGGCCGTCGCGGAGCACGGCGACCTGGTCGGAGAGGGACAGCGCCTCGGACTGGTCGTGCGTGACCAGCAGTCCGGTGGCCTGCGCCGCCCGCAGGGCCCGGGCGACGGCCCGGCCGGTCGACTCGCGCAGCGAGGCGTCGAGGGAGGAGAAGGGCTCGTCGAGGAGGACGACGGTGGGTCGCGGGGCCAGCGCCCGGGCCAGGGCGACCCGCTGCTGCTGCCCGCCGGAGAGCTCGTGGGGGGCGCGGCCGCGGAAGGTGCGGGGCAGCTCCACCAGGTCGAGCATCTCGTCGATCCGGGCGCCCGCCGCGCGCTCGCCCCGGGGCAGCCCGAAGCCGATGTTGGCGGCCACGTCGAGGTGCGGGAAGAGGGCGCCCTCCTGCGGGACGTAGCCGACCCGGCGGTCCTGCGGGGGCACCGGTCGACCGGCGCCGGCGACGACCCGGTCGTCGAAGGCGATGGTCCCGGCGTCGGGGGCCAGGAAGCCGGCGATGAGCCGGAGCAGAGTGGTCTTGCCGCACCCGCTGGGTCCGAGCACGGCGGTGAGCGAACCGTGCGGCACGTGCAGGCTCACGTCGTCGACCGCCAGGGTCTCCCCGAAGGCCTTGCTCACCCCCGTCACCGTCAGCGCGCTCATGGGTGCAGTCTCTCCTGTCGCATGAGGAGCACCGTGGCGGGCACCGAGATCAGGACGAGCAGCAGGGCGTACGGCGCGGCGGCGCCGTACCGCAGCTCCGAGGACGCCGACCAGAACTCGGTCGCCAGAGTGCGCGTGCCGATCGGGCTCAGCATCAGCGTGGCGGTCAGCTCGGTGGAGATGGCGAGGAAGACCAGCGCCGCGCCGGCACCCAGGCTGGGGGCGATCAGCGGCAGCGTCACCCGCCGGGCGGTCTCCAGCGGTCCGGTCCCGAGGCTCTGCGCGACGTGGTCGAGCACCACCGGGGCCTGCTCGAGGCCAGCCCGCACCGAGACCACGGCCCGGGGGAGGAAGAGGATCGCGTAGGCGACGACCAGCAGGATCGCGGTCTGGTAGAGGACCGGCACGAGGCGCAGGCTGGCGACCACGAGGGACAGGCCGACCACGATGCCGGGCAGCGCGTTGGCGACGTACGTGCTGCGCTCGACGAGCGTGGTCAGCCGGCCGCGGTAGCGCACGGCCAGCCAGGCCACCGGCACGGCGGCGAGCGTCGTGGCCAGGGCCCCCACGGTGGCCAGGACGACGGTCGAGCCCATCGCGGAGAGCAGCTCGCCGAGGGGGAACTCGGTGGACGTGCCCACCACCAGCCAGTGGAGCAGGGCGTACGTCGGCACGCCGAGCGCGAGGACGACGAGCCCACCGACCAGCGCCACCACCGGCCAGCGCAGACCGCGCAGCGCCACGGGCTCGGACACCCGGGCGGCGCCGTGCCCGACCCGGGCGTAGTGCCGGGTGCCGCGCAGTCGCAGCTCGGCGAGCAGCAGGAAGAGGCAGAGCATCACCAGGACCGCCGCCATCGCGGTCGCCGCGGAGCCGTTGAAGGTGGAGGCGTACTGGTCGTAGATGGCGGTGGTGAAGGTGGGGAAGCGCAGCAGGGAGAGCGCACCGAACTCGGCGAGCAGGTGCAGGCCGACGAGCAGGGTGCCGCCGAGGAGGGCGGGTCGCAGCTGGGGCAGCACCACCCGGGTGAAGGCCTGCCAGCGCGTGTGCCCGAGGGACCAGGAGGCCTCCTCGAGCGCCGGGTCGAGGCCCCGGAGGGACGCGACGGCCGGGAGGTAGACGAGCGGGTAGTAGGAGAGCGTCACGACGAGCCAGGCCCCGCCGAAGCCGTTGATGGAGCGGTCCAGCGACACCCACGCGTAGCCGTTGACGAACGCCGGCACGGCCAGCGGTGCGACCAGCAGCCCGTGCCACAGCCGGCGGGCCGGCAGGTCGGTGCGCTCGACGACGAACGCCAGGCCGATGCCGAGCACCGCGGTCGCGGCCATGGTGGCCACGGCCAGGGTCACCGTGTTGCGGAGCAGCTCGAGCACCCGCGGGCGGACGACCAGGTCCCAGAGCTCGGCGGGGCCGATGATGACCGTGTACGTCGCGACGTACACGAGGGGGATGACGGCGAGCAGCGCGACGGCCACCCCCGCTCCGAGCAGCAGGGGTGGTGTCGCAGTGCGGGCGCCTGTCCTCAGAGCAGGCCGGCCTCGGTCATCAGCTCGGTCACCTGCGGACCGTTGAGGCTGGAGACGTCGACGGTGGGGGGCTCGAGCTCGTCGAACGGCTTGACGTCGCCGCTGAGCTGGGCGTCCGGGTTGAGCGGGTACTCCAGCGCGTAGGACTCGGCCATCGCCTGCTGGGCGGGGGTCGAGGTCAGCCACGTCACGAACTCCTCGGCGGCCTCGGCGTGCTCGGAGCTCTCGAGGATGCCGGCGCCGGAGACGGACAGGAACGCGCCCGGGTCCTGGTCGCCGAAGAAGTAGAGCTCCGAGTTGTCGGAGTCGGAGCCACCCTCCGCGCGGTCGCGGTACCAGTAGTAGTGGTAGGCGATGCCGGCGTCGATCTCGCCGGCGTCGGCCGACTGCATGACGACGAGGTTGTTCTGCAGGACGACGCCGTTGGCGGCCAGGCCCTCCAGCCAGGTGCGGGTGGCCTCCTCGCCCTCGAGCTCGAGGACCGCCGAGACGATGGCCTGGAAGTCGGCGCCCGTGGGGGAGAAGCCCACGCGGCCCTCCCACTCGGGGTCGGCGAAGTCGAGGATGCTGGTCGGCAGGTCGGCCTCGGTGACGTTGTCGGTGTTGTACATGACCACCGTGGAGCGGGCCAGGAAGCCGGTCCAGTTGCCGGAGCTGGGGACGTACTCCGCGGGGATGTTGTCCAGGGCCGCCTGCGGCACCGGGGCGAAGAGGCCCTCGTTGTCGACGATGCTCATCGCGGGCGAGTTCTCGGTGAGGAAGACGTCGGCGGGGGAGTCGCCGCCCTCCTCGACGATCTGGTTGGCCATCTCGAGGTCCTTGCCGCTGCGCAGCTCGACGTCGAGCCCGGACTCCTCCTCGAAGAGCGGGACGATCTCGTCGAGCAGCTCCTCGTGCTGGGCGTTGTAGATGACCAGGTCGGGCGGGTTGAGGATGCTGCACGCGCCCAGGGGAGCGACGATCAGCGCGGCGAGGGTGGCGCCGGCCCATCGACGGGTGGCGCGGCGCAGGGGGGAGGTCGGCATGGGAGCGTGGTCCTCGGGGCTCGGATTAGGGTCGGCTTACCTTAGTGGACGGGTCGCGGGCCGCCACATCCCGCCCGCCGGGGGTTAGCGATCGTTAACCAACGCGGCTATCCTGCGGTCATGACCTACGAGCTGTCCCCCGAGCACGAGCAGTTCCGCCGCAGCGTCCGCGACTTCGCCGAGAAGGAGATCGCCCCGCACGCCGCGCAGTGGGACCGCGACCATCACTTCCCGACCGACGTGGTCCAGCAGATGGGGGACCTCGGCCTGATGGGCCTCACCGCGCCGGAGGAGTTCGGCGGGGCCGGGATGGCGGGTGAGGACGGCGGGTTCACGTCGCTGTGCCTGGCCATCGAGGAGATCGGCCGGGTCGACCAGTCGATGGGCATCACGCTCGAGGCCGCCGTCGGCCTCGGCATCAACCCGATCCTGACCTACGGCACCGACGAGCAGAAGCAGACGTGGCTGCCCGACCTGGTGTCCGGCCAGCGGCTCGCCGGCTTCGGCCTGACCGAGCCGGGGGCAGGGTCCGACGCCGGTGCGACGAGGACGAAGGCCGTGCTCACCGACGGTGAGTGGGTCGTCAACGGCGCCAAGCAGTTCATCACCAACTCCGGCTCCGAGATCACCTCGCTGGTCACCGTCACCGCCCGCACCGGTGAGCGCGAGGGCGGCAGGCCCGAGCTCTCCACGATCATGGTCCCGAGCGGGACGCCCGGCTTCACCGCGGAGAAGGCCTACGACAAGCTCGGCTGGCACGCCTCCGACACCCACCCGCTGTCCTTCGAGGACGTGCGGGTGCCCGAGTCGCACCTGCTCGGCGAGCGTGGCCGCGGTTACGCGCAGTTCCTCGCCACCCTCGACGACGGCCGGGTCGCCATCGCCGCGCTGGCGGTCGGCTGCATCCAGGCGTGCCTCGACCTGTCGCTGGAGTACGCCGGGCAGCGCCAGACCTTCGGTGGCCCGATCGGTCGCAAGCAGGGCGTCGCGTTCCAGATCAGCGACCTCCAGGTGATGCTCGACGCCTCGCGCCTGCTGACCTACAAGGCCGCCGCGATGAAGGACGCCATGGACGCCGGCCGCTCGGTGTCGACGAAGGACTTCAAGCAGGCCGCCGCGGTCGCCAAGCTCTACTCCACCGAGTCCGCGGTCACCGCGACGCGCATCGCCACCCAGGTCTTCGGCGGCTACGGCTTCATGGAGGAGTACCCCGTCGCCCGGTTCTACCGCGACGCCAAGGTGCTCGAGATCGGCGAGGGCACCTCGGAGGTGCAGCGCATGCTCATCGCGCGAGGGCTCGGCCTGCCGGTCGAGTGATCGCCGCCTGACCGACGTGGGCCGCTACCAGGCGTCCCCCGCACGGTCCTGGCAGGTCACGGGCAGCGTGCGATCCACCACTGCGGACGGATCGGTGGTGAGCACCATGAGGCCACCGTGCTCGTCGTCGGGGACGACCCCGGTCTCTGTCTGTGTGTACGAGAGCCCCAGCCACCGCTCCCAGCCGAGCGGCTCGTAGAAGCCGGTCGCGCGTCCGGTCGAGAGCAGTGCGACCTCCCACCGGGACGCGATCTCCTCGTGCAGCCGCTCCATGGCCAGCCGGCCGATGCCCTCGCCCTGGTGGGCGGGGTCGACGGCCACGGCCTCGACGTACCCGACGGTGCGCCAGGGCTGGTCGCCGAACCTGATGGGTCGAGGAACCGCGCTGGCGTGGCCGATGAGCCGGCCGTCGTCGCGGACCAGCACGTGCACGCCGCCGAAGGCGTGGTCGGCGTCGTGGTCGTCGAAGCGATCACCGAACGCCCGGTCCCACAGCCGACGCAGGGCCGCCTGCGCCTCTGCGTCCACCTGGTCACTCTCGAGCACGACGACGTCCACGATCCGCAACCTAGCTCCGTGGAACGCCGCGTCTCAGACCAGGACCTGGGCGAGCCCCACCAGGAGTCCCGCCAGCGCGCAGGCGCCGAGGGTGCGCAGGACGGACCAGCCGCGCCAGAAGACCAGGGCGCAGGCGAGGACGGTGATGGCGACGGCGGCCCACTGGATGGAGTCGAGCACGGGGACCTCGAAGTCGAGCGGACCGGTGGTGATGCGGGTGGTCTCCTCGAAGAGGGTGTGGAGGGCGAAGAAGGTGGCGAGGCTCGCGATGACTCCGACCACGGCGGCGGTGATGCCCGTGAGGGCGGTGGAGAGGGCGCGGTTGCCGCGGAGGCGCTCGACGTAGGGGGCGCCGAGGAGGATGAACAGGAAGCAGGGCACGAAGGTCACCCAGGTGACGAGCAGGGAGGCGATGACCGCGGCGACCCACGGGTCGAGGTCGCCGGGGTCGCGGTAGGCGCCCACGAAGGCGACGAACTGGACCACCATGATGAGCGGGCCGGGGGTGGTCTCGGCGAGGGCGAGGCCCCGCACCATCTCGCCGGGGGCCAGCCACCCGTAGACGTTGACGGCCTGTTGGGCGACGTAGGCGAGGACGGCGTACGCGCCGCCGAAGGTGACGACGGCGGCACCGGAGAAGAACAGGCCCTGGTCGACGAAGATGCTGGACCGCCCGAACAGCACCGCGGCGAGCGCGACCGGGGCGAACCAGAGGATCAGCCCGACGACGAGGATCACGGTGGCCCGCCGACCGGAGGGGCGTTCGGTGTGCAGGGCGTCGTCGCTGACGAGCGGCGCAGGGCCGTCGTCACGAGCGGCCGCCTTGGGCCTGGTGAGGTCGGGGATGGCCTTGCCGAGTCCCCAGCCGAGGAGCGCTGCGAACCCGATGACGACGGGGAAGGGGACGGCGAAGAACGTCAGGGCGAGGTAGGAGACGACGGCCAGCCCGATGAGCGCGGGATGTCCGAGGCCCTTCCCGGCGACGCGGATGACGGCCTGGACCACGATGGCGATGACGGCCGGCGCCAGGCCCAGGAACAACGATTCCACGAGCGTGGTGTCGCCGAAGGCGACGTAGATCCCGGAGAGCACGAGGAGCGCGACGACGCCGGGGAGGATGAAGAGGATCCCGGCGACGAGGGCGCCCTTGACGCCGTTGAGGAGCCAGCCGACGTAGGTGGCGAGCTGTTGGGCCTCGGGGCCGGGGAGCAGAGTGCAGTAGGACAGCGCGAACAGGAACCGCTGCTGGCCGATCCAGCGCTTCTCGTCGACGAGGGTGCGCTGCATGACGGCGATCTGGCCGGCCGGGCCGCCGAAGGTCTGCAGGGAGATGGCGAACCACGCCTTGGTCGCCTCGCGCAGCGGGATCACGTCGTGCGAGTGCTGCGGGGTCTCGGTCACGGGTGCACCGTGATGGCCACGCCGACGAAAGTCAAGTGAACCGGTCGACTAGAGCCGGTCCGCGAAGAGCGGCTCAGCCCGCGAGGACGTAGTCGATGCGCAGGGCAGGGATCGCCGCATGCCTGACCGTGGCGACGGCCGGTGCCCGGGACCGGTAGGAGTGTCCGGTCGGGAGGGTGGTCTCGACGACGTGGCTCCCGGTGTCGTCCGGCGCGGGTCGAGCCCGCCACCCGTGGGCCTGCTTGGCGTAGTTGCAGGCCTCGCAGAGGCCCTGGCTGTTACGAGCGCTCGTGGGTCCGCCGCGGGCGTGCTCCTGGGGGTGGTCCGTGTGGCGGATCGGGGCGTCGCACCACGGGGTGCGGCAGACCCGGTCGCGCAGCCGGACGAAGCGGCCGAGCGTGGCCGGGAAGATTCGCTGGCGCGAGTCCATGGAGACGAGCTCGCCGGTGGAGGGACTGGTCCAGAGCCGCCGCACCCACACCTGCTCGTCGCCGGTGAGGGCGTCGCAGACGATCTCGCGGGCCAGCTCTGCGGGGATGGGGCCGTAGCCGTCCAGGTGCGCCGGCTCGTCGCTGGTGCCGAGCAGTGCTGAGTCGCTCATGACCAGGCCGAGGGACACCGGCACGGCCGGTGTCCGGCCGTCGGTCGTGGGATCGGTCGTGGCGTCGGTCGTGGCGTCGATCGCGGGCTGCCGGCCGAGCACCGAGCTGACCAGGGTGTCCGCCATGACCTGGCCCTTGCTCCGCGGGTCGCCGGACGCGCGCGCACTGTCGGACGCGCGGGTCAGGGTGGCGAGGACCGCCACCCCCTCCTTGACGGGGAGAAGGGCGGTGAGCCAGGTCATCGTGTCGGGTGCTGGTCGCAGGGTGACGCTGCGCTCGGACTCGGCCCGGCGCCGACGCGCCACCACGGAGGCGGGGTCGAGGCGCTCCGCCTCGGCGCGCAGGAGGCCGACCAGCTCGCGCTGGCCGAGGGTGGCGAGGTGGTCGGCGTCCGCGGCGACCGTCTCGTCGACGGTGAGGCGGTGCTCGAGGGGGAGGCAGGCGGTCTCACGAGCGATGACGGTGGCCGTCCACTCGGTGACGTGACCGGTCGACCACGCGGCCCACGTGTGGGGGAGCTCGGTGCGCACGATCGTGGCCAGGCCGAGGTGGCGCTCCCCGCGGTGCCGGGACTCGCGCCGCGCGAAGGCGACGATGGACGCCACTCCGCGGCCCTGCTCGGCGGCCCGGGTGCCGGCGTCGGCCTGGAGGGCTCGTTGGGAGGCGTCGAGCTCGGCGGAGAGAGCCGCCTGGGCGGCGGTGGCGGTGCAGACGAGCTCCTCGAGGGCCCGCAGGGCATCGACGCGGTCGTGGTCGTCGAGCCCGCTGGGGCTGTCGAGGGCGAGCGCCAACCCGCGCTGCACGGCCGACAGGGAGTCGGCGGCGAGGGCGGACGAAGGGCTCATAACACCATCTTTGCTCGAACGTATGTTCGAATCCATACCCAGTTTCGGGTATGTGGAAAACCATGGTTCCCGCGCCGGGCGTGGGCGCTCCTCGACGACCAGTGGATCGCAGTGGCGCAGACCACCGTCGCGCCGATCCGGCTGCTGCGGGCGAGCGGGCTAGCCTTGCACGGTGACGTCAACGGGGCGCCGGCTGGCGGGGGAGATCTGGCGGTACCTGGCCGTCGGGCTCGGCGCGACCATCGTGGCGGTGGTCCTCTTCAACGGACTCGTCCACGGGTTCAACACCGGCGGCGTGGCGCCGCTCAACGACCAGCCGCAGCTCGCCTACGTCATCGCCAACCTCGTCGGCACGGTGGTCGCCTACCGCGGGACGAGGTCGTGGGCCTTCCGGCACCGCACGACCCGCCACCCCGACGGCGGTCGCACGGCGTTCCTGGCGATCAGCCTCGTCACCATGGTGATCCCGATGACCTGCCTGTGGATCAGCCGCAACGGCCTCGGCCTCGACGACCCGCTGTCCGACAACGTGTCCGCCAACGTCATCGGGCTGGCGCTGGCCAACGCCGCCCGCTTCGTCCTCACCCGCCAGCTCGTCTTCGGGATCCGCGAGGAGACCGTGGAGGACGGCGTCGCCACCACACGCTGAGATCGCAGGACCGGCGCTCGACACGGCGACGGTGCGCGGTGCACGATGTGGCGCATGAGACGGCTGGGACGACGTACGACGGCCGTGGCCGCGACCCTCGCGCTCCTCGCGCTGGCCGGGTGCGGGGTGACCCGCGGTGACGACGGCAACGACCTCCTGATGATCATCCCCAACAGCCCCGGTGGTGGCTACGACCTGACGGGGCGTGACGCGGTGCAGGTGCTGGAGGACGAGGACATCACCGGCGGCAGCATCACCGTCGAGAACATCGTGGGTGCCGGTGGCGCGGTCGCGATGACCGAGCTGGTCGGCCAGGTGGGTGACGAGAACACGCTGATGACGGTCGGGCTCGGTGTCGTCGGCTCGACGTACTCGTTCGGCAGCCAGTTCGGCCTCCGGGACGCCACGCCCATCGCCCAGCTGATGAGCGAGCCCGAGGGCATCCTGGTGCCCGGCGACTCGCCGTACGAGACCCTCGACGACTTCCTCGAGGCGTGGAAGGCGGACCCGGGCTCGCTCGCCGTCGGTGGCGGTTCGTCCCCGGGAGGCCCGGACCACCTGTTCCCGATGCAGCTGGCCCAGGAGGTCGGCATCGACCCCAACGACGTCAACTTCGTGACCTACGACGGCGGCGGTCCGCTGACCAGTGCGCTGCTCGGGAAGAAGATCGACGCCGGCTTCTCGGGTCTGCCCGAGTTCCAGGGCTCCATCGACTCCGGCGAGCTGCGGGTGCTGGCCGTCTCCGGCGAGGAGCGCTACCCGGAGGGCAGCCCGTTCGCCGACGTGCCCACCCTGACCGAGGAGGGCGTCGACCTGGTCTTCCTGAACTGGCGCGGTGTGCTCGCGCCTCCCGAGATGAGCGAGGCGCGCACCGAGGAGCTGATCGGCTACTTCGAGGACATGCACGAGACGGCGGCGTGGCAGCAGGTCGTGGAGGACAACGGCTGGACCGACGACTTCAAGACCGGCGAGGAGTTCGGCGCATTCATCGAGGAGCAGGACGAGCGGGTCTCCGGGACCCTCGAGGATCTGGGGCTGCTGTGAGCGACGAGAAGACCGCGGCTCCGCCGCAGACCATCGACAAGGCGCAGTACGGCCTGGCCGCCGTGCTGGCCCTGGTCGGCGTCTACACCATCGTCGACGCGCGTGGGCTGAACGTCGGCTTCGGGGACCCCGTCGGCCCCCGCGTCTTCCCCTACGTCATCGGGACCCTGATGGTCCTGCTCGCCGTGCTCCTCGCGATCGCCACCGCGCGGGGGGACGTGCCCCAGGCCGAGGAGGGCGAGGACGTCGACCTGACCACCCCGCCCGACTGGGCGACCGTCGGCAAGCTGGTCGCGATCCTCGTGCTCAACATCCTGCTCGTCAACGTGCTGGGTTGGGCGATCACCGGGGCGCTGCTCTTCGCCGGCTGCGCGTGGGCGCTCGGCAGCCGGACGCTCGTGCGTGACCTCGTGGTCGGGGTCATCCTGTCGGTGGCCAGCTGGTACTTCTTCTACTCCGGGCTCGGCGTGCCGCTCTCGCCCGGTCTCCTGGACGGGGTGCTCTGATGGACACCCTCAACCTGCTCCTCGACGGCTTCGCCAGCGCGCTGACCCTGGAGAACCTCGCGTACGCCTCGATCGGCGTGCTGCTCGGCACGTTCGTCGGCGTGCTGCCCGGCATCGGTCCGGCGATGGCCCTGGCGCTCCTGCTGCCGGTCACCTACGGCCTCGACGCCACGCAGGCGTTGATCATGTTCGCCGGCATCTACTACGGCGGCATGTACGGCGGGTCGACCACCTCGATCCTGCTCAACACCCCCGGTGAGTCCGCGTCGGTGATGACGGCCATCGAGGGCAACAAGATGGCCAAGAAGGGCAGGGCTGCCCAGGCGCTCGCGACCGCGGCCATCGGCTCCTTCGTGGCCGGCACGATCGGCACCCTGCTGGTGGCCTTCTTCACGCCGACGATCGCCACCTGGGCGGTCGAGATCGGCGCGCCGACCTACTTCGCGATCATGCTGCTGGCGATGGTGCTGGTCAGCAGCGTGCTCGGCGCATCCAAGCTGCGCGGCTTCATCGCGCTCGCGATCGGACTCACCATCGGGCTCGTCGGACTCGACGCCTCCACGGCACAGGCGCGCCTGACGGGGGGCTCGCTCGAGCTCGCCGACGGCATCGACATCGTGGTGGTGGCGGTCGGCGTCTTCGCCATCGGCGAGGCCCTGTGGACCGCGGCCCACCTGCGCCGCCGGCCGATCGACGTGATCCCGGTGGGGCGCCCCTTCATGGGCCGGGCCGACTGGAGCCGGTCCTGGGCACCGTGGCTGCGAGGCACGGCACTGGGCTTCCCGTTCGGGGCCCTGCCGGCCGGCGGCGCGGAGACGCCGACGTTCCTGTCCTACATCACCGAGCGCAAGCTCGCCCGCCGCCGCGGTGGTGCGGACGAGTTCGGCGAGGGTGCGATCGAGGGCGTCGCCGGCCCGGAGGCGGCCAACAACGCGAGCGCGGCCGGCATGTTCGTCCCCCTGCTGGCCCTCGGCCTGCCGGTCACCGCGACGGCGTCGATCCTGCTCGCTGCCATGCAGAAGTACGGCATCGTGCCCGGACCGACCCTGATGACCGACCAGCCGGACCTGATCTGGACGCTGCTGGCCAGCCTCCTGATCGGCAACACCCTGCTGCTGGTGATCAACCTGCCGCTCGCGCCGGTCTGGGCCAAGCTGCTGCGCATCCCGCGACCGCAGCTCTACGCAGGGATCCTCTTCTTCGCGTGCCTCGGTGCCTACAGCGTCGGCCAGAGCGCCTTCGACCTGGCCATGCTGCTCCTCTTCGGTGGCCTGGGCTTCGCGATCCGTCGCTTCGGGATCCCCGTCCTGCCGCTGATCCTCGCCGTGATCCTCGGGCCGCTGATGGAGGTCAAGATGCGCGAGGCCCTCGACCTGTCCGGGGGTGACGTGAGTGGGCTCTTCAACGAGCCGCTGGCGATCTTCGTCTACGCCCTCGTGGTCCTCGCCGCCCTGTCACCCCTGCTCATCGCACGTTTCCGACCACCCATGCTGCACGAGCAGCATGACCAGCACCGTGACCAGGAGGTCTCCTGATGGCTGTCGTGATCGGCTTCATCCCGGACGAGTACGGCGAGGCCGCCCTCGCCCACGGACTCGCGGAGGCGCAGCGCCGCGGCACCGGCGTCGTGGTGGTCAACAGCACCAAGGGCGACGCCCTGGTCGACCGCCGCTACCTCGGGGAGGACGGGAAGGTGACCCTCGAGGAGCAGCTGACCGCCAGCGGCGTCGAGCACGAGCTGCGCCAGACCATGGGGCGCGACATCGCCGACGAGCTCCTCGCCGTGGCCAAGGAGGTCGCGGCCGACGCGATCGTGATCGGCATCCGGCACCGCACGCCGGTGGGCAAGCTGATCATGGGCAGCGTCGCGCAGCGCGTCATCATCGACGCGACGTGCCCGGTCATCGCGGTCAAGCCCGGCTGACCCGACCGTCGCTCAGGTCCACAGCCCCGTCCACTCGTGGCCGAGCTCGGCCACGAGGTCGCGCAGCAGCGGCAGGCTGACGCCGACCACGTTGTGGTGGTCGCCCTCGATCCCGGTGACGAACGCGCCACCGAGGCCGTCGATGGTGAAGGCGCCGGCGACCCACAGCGGCTCGCCGGTGGCGACGTACGCCGCGATCTCGGCGTCGCTGACGTCGGCGAAGTGCACCGTCGTGCTCGCCGTCGCCGCGACGACCCGCCCGGAGGCCGCCTCGCGCAGGCAGTGCCCGGTGTGCAGCACGCCGGAGCGTCCGCGCATCGCGCGCCACCGCTCGACCGCGTCGTCGGCGGACGCGGGCTTGCCGAGGGCCGTGCCGTCGAGCTCGAGCACGGAGTCGCAGCCGAGCACCAGCGCCTCGCCCGGCAGGTCGTCGCGGGTCGCCACGGCCGCGCACTTGAGCTCGGCCAGCTGGAGCGCCAGCTCGGCCGGCGGCAGCCCGTCGAGCCGCGACTCGTCGACGCCGCTGACGATCACCTGCGGGTCGATCCCCGCCGAGCGGAGGGTGGCGAGGCGGGCCGGCGAGGCGGAGGCGAGGACGAGCATCACAAGCGCCCCAGCGCCGCCCGCAGCGGGTCGAGGCCGAGCGACCCGAGGTCGAGGGCCGCGCGGTGGAAGGCCTTGAGGTCGAAGTCGTCCCCCTGCCGGGCGCGGACGTCGTCGCGGGCCTGGAGCCAGATGCGCTCGCCGATCTTGTACGACGGCGCCTGTCCCGGCCAGCCGAGGTAGCGGTTGATCTCGAAGTCCAGGACGTCGGGCTCGATCTGGCTGTGGTCGCCGAGGAACTCCCTACCCAGCTCGGGGGTCCACGTCTCCCCGGGGTGGAAGCCGAACGGGTTGTCGGCCGGGATCTCGAGCTCGAGGTGCATGCCGATGTCGACGACCACCCGGGCGGCCCGGAACGACTGCCCGTCCAGCATCCCGAGGCGGTCGGCCGGGTCGGCCAGGTAGCCGAGGTCGTCCATCAGCCGCTCGGCGTACAGCGCCCAGCCCTCACCGTGGCCGCTGACCCAGCACATGAGGCGCTGCCAGCGGTTGAGGCTCTCGCTGCGGTACGCCGTCTGGGCGACCTGGAGGTGGTGCCCCGGCACGCCCTCGTGGAAGACCGTGGTGACCTCGCGCCAGGGGTAGAAGTCCTCGATGCCGTCGGGCACGGACCACCACATCCGGCCCGGGCGCACGAAGTCCTCGGAAGGGCCGGTGTAGTAGATGCCGCCGTCGTTGGTGGGGGCGAGCATGCACTCGATCCGCCGCACCGGCTCGGGGATGTCGAAGTGCACGTCGGCCATGTCGGCCAGCGTCCGGTCGGCGAGGTCCTGCATCCAGTCGCGGAAGGCCTCGCGGCCGTGCACCACGCGGGCCGGGTCGGCGTCGAGGTGGGCGACCGCCTCGGCGACCGTCGCACCCGGCAGGATGCGGTCGGCGGTGGCCGCCATGTCGTCGGCGAGGCGCTTGAGCTCCTGCCAGCCCCAGGCGTAGGTCTCCTCGAGGTCGACCGTCGCACCGAGGAAGTAGCGACTGGTCAGCGCGTAGTGCTCACGACCCACGGCCTCCTTGTCGCGGCCCTGCGGCTCGAGCTCGTCGGACAGGAAGAGCCCGAAGTCGGCGAAGGCGCGGGTGGCCGCGCGGGCGTGCTCGCGCATCCGGTCGGCCAGCTCGCCGGTGGGGGCGCAACGCTCGACCAGGCCGCTGAAGAAGTCGCCGCTCTCGCCCGTCTCGCCGGTCCAGCCGCGGATCTGCTCGACGACCTTGGCGTACTGCGCCGACGCCGACACCCGGCCGCGGGCGGCCTCGTCGGCGAGCGTGACGCGGTAGCCCTGGACAGCGGCGGGGACGGCCGCGAGCCGGGCGTCGACGAGCTCGTGGGCCTCGGTCCCGTCGGTCGACATCAGGTCGAAGACCTGGCGCATCCCGTGGACGGCGCTGTCGATGACGGACACCATGCAGCGCGAGATGCCGGCGTCCTCCATCTCCAGCTCGAGGCGGTGCCGCTCGAGGAACGAGTCCCGGGCCGCCGCCTCGCGGTCGTCGACGGGGGTCGCGACCTCGACGGCCTCGACCGCGCGGCGTACGAGGGTGACGCGGGCGTCGTACCCGGCGGGCGAGTAGTCGGGCAGGCGGTCGTCGTGCCCGGCCACGCCGTAGTAGGTGGCCGCGATCGGGTCGAGGGCGCAGTAGTCCTCGACGAACTGGTCGCAGATGGCATCGATGGTGCGCGCGGGCGCGGTCTCGGTCACGGGGGCGACCCTACGACGCCTCGCATGAGGTTTGTCACCCGCTTTCCGTGCACCCCGCACGGCACCCGGTGACGCCTCGCACTGCCGCGCGGAGACCCGCCCCGGGAGGCTGGGGCCATGACCACAGCACCGACGGACGCAGCGACCAGCACCGACCTGGCCATCGAGGTGCGGGACCTCACCCGCACCTACGGCTCCGGGGCCGACGCCTTCACCGCCGTGCGCGGCGTGGACCTCGCGGTCGCCCGGGGCACCATCCACGCCCTGCTCGGCGTCAACGGGGCGGGCAAGACCTCCACGATGGAGGTCGTCGAGGGACTCGCGCCCGCCTCCTCCGGCGAGGTGCGCGTCCTGGGCCTGCACCCGGTCCGGGACCGGGCGGACGTACGACGTCGCACCGGCGTGCTGCTCCAGCGCACCGGCTTCGTCGGCGACCTGACCGTCGCGGAGACGCTGCAGATGTGGGCCACCACGGTGACGGACCCCCGCCCCCTGGAGGAGTCCCTGGGGATGCTCGACCTCCTCGGTCGCCGCGACGTGGCCGCCCGCAACCTCTCGGGCGGCGAGCTGCGCCGTCTCGACCTGGCGTGCACGCTGATGGGTCGTCCCGACGTGGTGATGCTCGACGAGCCGACCACCGGGCTGGACCCGGAGAGCCGGCGGGCGGTGTGGGACCTCATCGAGGGCCTGCGCGACGCGGGCGGCACGGTCCTGCTGACGACGCACTTCCTCGACGAGGCCGAGCAGCTCGCGGACCAGGTGTCGATCATGCGCGCCGGCCGGGTCGTGCGCGAGGGCACCGTGGCGCAGATCGTGGCGGGGGAGCCCTCCACCATCGGCTTCGCCGACCTCGGACGCGACCTGCCGGCCCTGCCCGCGGAGGTCCGTGTCGACCGGGGTCGCACCGAGGTCCGCACCGCCGACCTCCAGCCCACCCTGTCCGCCCTGCTGCGCTGGGCCGACGAGCACCGCGTGGTGCTCGCCGACCTGGCGGTCAGCAGCCCGAGCCTCGAGGCGGTCTTCCTGCGGATCGCCCGCGAGGACGGGAGCGCCGAGCCGGCCGACGACCTCGCCGACCCGACCCTCGAAGGAGCCCTCCGATGAGCACCGCCCTCGACCTGGCCGCCGGGACCCGGCGCGTCCGTGGCCTCGCCGCGACCAACACCCGCCTGCTGCTGCGCAACCGGCTGGCCACCTTCTACGCCTTCGCCGTCCCGCTGCTGGCCCTGACGCTCCTCTTCTCCCAGGACCCCTCGCAGCCCGGTGCGGGCCTGGCCACGGTCGCCACCGTGCTGTCGATGGCCCTGCTGTTCCCCGTCTACTACAACCTGCTCTCGGTGGTCGTGACCCGTCGCGACGAGCTGGTCCTCAAGCGGCTGCGCACCGGCGAGGTGCGCGACGGCGAGATCCTGCTGTCGCTCGCGCTGCCGGGCGTCGGGGTCGCGCTGCTGATCTGCCTGGTCACCATGGTGGCGACACCGCTGCTCGGCTTCTCGGCGCCGGCCAACGTGCCGGTCATGCTCCTCGGCATGCTCGTCGCCTGCACGGCCTTCGTCGCCCTCGCCCTGTGGACGGCCGCGTGGACCCGCAACGCGGAGGCCGCGCAGCTCACCAGCGCCCCGGTGATCCTGCTGACCATGGCCGGTCTCTTCCGGGTCGTGCTGCCCGAGGCCGCCCACGACTGGCTGGTCGTGCTCCCGGGTGCGGCGGTCGAGGAGGTCGTGCAGGCCGCGTGGTTCGGCGTGGCCGACGACGGCTCGCAGCTCTCCCTGCTGGAGACGGCCACCGCCGCGGGACCGGGGCTCGCGGTCCTGGTCGCCTGGACGGTGCTGGGCCTGTCGCTGGTCGCGCGGTCGATGCCGTGGGAGCCGCGTCCGTGACCTCCTGGGCACCCACGGCGATGAGGGAGTCTGGAAGGATCGGGGCCGTGCCGCGACCCACCACTCCGCTCCGCTGGGCGGAGCGCACCCCCATCGAGCGGGTGCGGCTCTACGTCGTCGGGTCGCTCTACTTCCTGTTCGTCTTCTTCATGGTGCTCGCCGTCGTCAGCGCGGTCGCCACGCTGCCGGAGCCGGCCCTGGACGCCTTCGCGGTGGGGCTCGGCCTCGTCCTGACCGCGGGCGGACTCCTCTGCCTGCGTGCGGCCCTCGCGGTCGACGCTCCCCGCGCACCCGATCGCGTCGCGCTCGGACTGCTGCTCGGAGGGTCGGCCGTCGGCCTGGTCGTCGCGTGGACGCGACCGCCCGAGAGCGGCTTCAGCCTGGCCATGTTCGTGGTCTTCGGGCTCTCCTGGGGTCTCGCGGGCGTGGAGGACCGTCGGGTGTGGTGGGCCGTCGTCGCGGTCAGCCCCGTGCTCGGCTGGACCACCAGCCACCAGGTCGGCCTGGCGGCGTACGCCGCCGCCGTGGCCGCCTTCCTCGTCTTCACCGTGCGCAGCTCGCTGTGGCTCCTCCGGGTGGTGGAGGAGCTGGAGAAGGGACGTCGCACCGGTGCCGCCCTCGCCGTGGCCGAGGAGCGGCTGCGCTTCTCCCGCGACGTGCACGACGTCCTGGGCCGGCGGCTCTCCGAGATCGCCGTGCAGGCCGAGCTCGCGAGCGCGTACGTCGCCCGCGGGGACGAGCGCGCCGCCGGCACCCTCGGTGACGTCCGCGCGACCGCGCACACGGCGCTGCGCGAGGCGCGCGAGCTGGCCCGGGGCTACCGGCCCGTCGACCTCGACCACGAGCTCGAGGGCGCCCGGTCCCTGCTGCGGTCGGCGGGCATCGAGTCGCGGGCCGACCTCGCCGGCCTCCCCGAGCCGTGGGCCGAGCCGGTCGCCCGGGTCGTCCGCGAGGCGGTCACCAACGTGCTGCGCCACTCCCGCGCCACCCTCGTGACCATGACGTACGACGACGGGGTCGTGGCCATCCGCAACGACGGTTCCGCCCCCGCCGGCACCGGCGGCCATGGGCTGGTGGGATTGGGCGAGCTGGTCGCCCCGCTGGGGGCCGCGATCGAGACCGCCCGCGACGGGGAGCACTTCGAGCTCCGCGTCGTGCCCCGGGAGCCCGCATGATCCGCGTCCTCCTCGTCGACGACGAGCACCTGATCCGCACCGCACTCGCGCAGATGCTGGACCTCGAGGACGACCTCGAGGTCGTGGCCCAGGCCGGCACCGCCGCCGAGGGCCTCGCCATCGCCCGCGAGTTCTCCCCGGACGTGGCGGTGCTCGACCTGCAGCTCCCCGACGACGACGGGATCACCCTCGCCGTGCGACTGGCCGAGGCCGTCCCCGGCTGCCGCGCCCTCATCGTGACCAGCCACGGCCGGCCGGGCTACCTCAAGCGGGCGCTGGCCAGCGGGGTGAGCGGGTTCCTCCCCAAGACCACGTCGGCCGCCACCCTCGCCGACGTGGTGCGCACGGTGCACGCCGGTGGTCGGCACGTCGACCCCGAGCTGGCCGCGGAGGCCATCGCGGCCGGCGACTCACCGCTCACCCCCCGCGAGGCCGACGTCCTCGACGCCGCCGCCGACGGGGCGCAGGTCGACGAGATCGCCCGCCGGGTGCACCTCTCGCCCGGGACGGTCCGCAACTACCTGTCCAGCGCCGCCACCAAGCTGGGCGCCGCCAACCGCCACGAGGCGGCCGCCGTCGCCCGGCGGATGGGCTGGCTCTGAGGCTGCCCGGCCCCTGCCACGACCGGTCTAGCGGGCCAGCCCGCTGGACCGCCAGCCGCCGGGGCCGCTGAGGTGGGTCCGGCGGACGCCGCGGTGCGGCGCCGACCACTCCGGCGTACGACGCCGCGGCGGCTCGCCGCCGGCCGACCCGAGGGCGGCGAACACGGCCACCAGGGCCGCGACCTCCTCGGGGGTGGCGTCGGGGTTGACGACGTGCAGCAGCGGGGCTGCGGCGGTGTCGTCTTGTGGCTCGCTCACAGCGGGATGTTCCCGTGCTTCTTGGGCGGGAGGGTCTCGCGCTTGGAGCGGAGCAGCCGCAGGGAGCGGACGATCTCGGAGCGGGTCTCGTGGGGGGAGATGACGGCGTCGATGTAGCCGCGCTCGGCCGCGATGTAGGGGTTGGCGAGGGTGTCGTCGTACTCCTGGACGAGCTCGGCGCGGCGTTCCTCGACGTTGCCGGCCTTCTCGGCCTCCGCGATCTCCTTGCGGTAGAGGATGTTGACCGCGCCCTGGGCGCCCATGACGGCGATCTGGCCGGTGGGCCAGGAGACGTTGATGTCGGCGCCGAGGTGCTTGGACCCCATCACGTCGTAGGCACCGCCGTAGGCCTTGCGGGTGATGACGGTGATCAGCGGGACGGTGGCCTCGGCGTAGGCGTAGATGAGCTTGGCGCCACGGCGGATGATGCCGTTGTACTCCTGGTCGGTGCCGGGCAGGAAGCCGGGCACGTCGACGAAGGTCAGCACCGGGATGTTGAAGGCGTCGCAGGTCCGCACGAAGCGGGCGGCCTTCTCGGAGGCGTCGATGTCGAGGGTGCCGGCGAACTGCATCGGCTGGTTGGCGACGATGCCGACGGGGCGGCCCTCGACGCGGCCGTAGCCGATGATGATGTTGGGCGCGAAGAGCGGTTGGACCTCGAGGAACTCCTGGTCGTCGAGGACGGCCTCGATGACGGTGTGCATGTCGTAGGGCTGGTTGGCCCCGTCGGGGACGATGGTGTCGAGGGACCGGTCGAGGTCGTTGACCTCGAGGTCGGCCGGCTCGTCGTAGACCACGGGCTCGTCGAGGTTGTTCTGCGGGAGGTAGGACAGCAGCGCCTTGACGTACTCGATGGCGTCCTCCTCGTCGGAGGCCATGTAGTGGGCGTTGCCGGACTTGGTGTTGTGGGTGCGGGCGCCGCCGAGCTCCTCGATGGTGACGTCCTCGCCGGTGACGGTCTTGATGACGTCGGGGCCGGTGATGAACATCGCGGAGGTCTTGTCGACCATGATCGTGAAGTCGGTGACCGCGGGGGAGTAGACGTGCCCGCCGGCGCAGTTGCCCATGATCATCGAGATCTGCGGGATGACACCGGAGGCGTGCACGTTGCGGCGGAAGATCTCGCCGTACAGGCCGAGCGAGACGACGCCCTCCTGGATGCGGGCGCCGGCGCCCTCGTTGATGCCGATGATCGGGCAGCCGGTCTTGATGGCGAGGTCCATCACCTTGGTGATCTTCTCGCCGTAGACCTCGCCGAGCGAGCCGCCGAAGACGGTGAAGTCCTGGGAGAACACGCAGACCTGGCGGCCGTCGACCGAGCCGTAGCCGGTGACCACGCCGTCGCCGTAGGGGCGGCGGTCCTGGAGGCCGAACGCGGTCGAGCGGTGCCGGGCGAGCTCGTCGAGCTCGACGAAGGAGCCCTCGTCGAAGAGCATCTCGATGCGTTCGCGCGCGGTCTTGCGACCCTTCGCGTGCTGCTTCTCGACCGCCTTCGCGGAGCCGGCGTGGACTGCCTCGTCGAGGCGCCGCTCGAGGTCGGCGAGCTTGCCCGCCGTCGTGTGGATGTCGATGTCGCTGTCCCCTCCGGGGACGTCCGTGCCCTCACCGGGCTGCACCTGTGCACTCACGTCGTGTGGCCTCCTGTTGTCTGCGTGCGCCAATGTAGTGCCCATGACGTCCGCGCCGGCACCTCGCCCAGCACTCGACCCCGACCGCATCGTGGCCCCCGCCGGCTGGCGCGTCGAGGTCACCGAGGCCACGCCGTCGACCAACGCGGCGGTCGCCGAGCGCGCCCGCGCCGGTGAGGACGAGGGCCTCGTCGTCGTGACCGAGCACCAGACCGCGGGCCGGGGACGGCTCGACCGGGTCTGGGAGACCCCGGCGCGCGCGTCGCTCACGTTCTCCGTCCTGCTGCGACCCGACCTGCCCGCCCAGGACTGGACCTGGCTCCCGCTCCTGACGGGGTACGCCGTGCAGGCCGCCGTCGCCGACCGCATCCCCGAGATCGCCCTCAAGTGGCCCAACGACGTCCTCGTGGAGGAGCGCAAGCTGGCCGGGATCCTGGTCGAGCGGATCGAGACCCCGACCGGCCCCGCGGCGGTGGTCGGGGTGGGCATCAACGTCTCCCAGGGCCTCGACGAGCTCCCCGTGGCCCTGGCCACCTCGATCGAGCTCGAGACCTCGGAGCGGGTCGACCGCACCGACCTGCTCGGCCAGGTGCTGGGCTCCCTGCACGGGCTCCAGGGCCTGCTCGGGGACACCGACGCGCTGCGCGCGGCGTACTCCGACGTCTGCTCCACCCTCGGGCGCACGGTCGATGTCCACCTGCCGGGGGGCGCGGCCGGTGTGGAGGTACGCCGCGGCGAGGCGCTCGACGTCGACGGTCGGGGGGCGTTGGTGGTCAGCACCCCGGACGGGACCTTCACGGTCGGTGCCGGCGATGTCGTTCACGTGCGCCCCCGCCAGTGACATGATCGGGACGTGGCCTTCCCGACCAAGCTCCTCAACGACGGTGAGCACGTCGTCGTCCACACACGCACGCACGCCAAGGCGCTGATCGCCCCGGTCTCCGTGCTGGTGGTGCTGGTGGCCGCCGTGATCTCGCTCGGCAGCCTCACCGACTCCACGACGGTCGGGTTGGGCGCCGGGGTCGTCGCGGCCCTCGTCGCCGTCTGGTTCGTGGTCCGGCCGGTCCTGGACTGGCTGACCACGACCTACACGTTCACCAACCGGCGCTTCATCAAGCGCTCCGGGCTGATCGCCAAGGAGGGCCGCACGATCCCGCTCAACCGGATCAGCGGGGTCGACTTCGAGATCGGGGTGGTCGACCGCCTCTTCGGCTGCGGCACGCTGATCGTGTCCGACGCCAGCACCCACGGGCGGGTGCTCCTGGAGGACGTCCCGCAGGTCGAGCAGGTGCAGCTGCGGGTCGCCGAGGAGCTGCACACCCTGGCCTCCGGTGGCCCCGCGTCCGAGCGCGTCGACGATGGCACCTGATCGCCGCCGCCGCGGGGCCAAGGAGCCGGGCGCGGTCCCCGCGCCCGAGCGCCTCGACCTGGCCATCCTGGGCGAGCAGCCCACCCTGACCGCCCTCGACGTGGCGTCGGAGACCGGCGTGACGGTCGACCAGACGCGCCGGCTGTGGCGCGCGCTCGGCTTCCCCGACCAGCTCGGGGAGCGTGCCTTCACGCGCGCCGACGCCGACGCCGTCCGCGACGTCGTGGGCATCGTCGACGGCGGTTCCGTCGACTTCGACATGGCGGTCAACATGACCCGCGGCGTCGGCCAGACCATGGCCCGCCTCGCCGACTGGGAGGTCGCCACCCTGTCCAACCGGGTCGAGGAGATCGAGGCGGGACCCGACGCGAGCGGCTCGCGGGTGGACACCGCGTTGCGCCTCATCGGCGAGGTGAGCCCGCACTTCGAGCAGACGCTGATCTACGCCTGGCGCCGCCACCTCGCCGCGGCCGTCGCCCGGATGGAGGCGATGGGCGCGAAGGACGAGGACCTGCACACGGTGGACGTGACCGTCGGCTTCGCCGACCTCGTGTCCTTCACGGCGCTGTCCAACGAGATGGACCGCGACAAGATCGGCGACCTGGTCGAGAAGTTCGAGGGCCGCTGCCACGACGTCGTCACCAACCACGGCGGCCGCATCATCAAGAGCCTCGGCGACTCGGTGCTGTTCGTGATCGGCGACGCGGAGGCGGCCATCGAGGTCGCCGAGGGGATCATCAACGTGATCGGCCGCGACCCCAAGCTGCCGGACGTGCGGGTGGGCCTGGCCTCGGGACCGGTGGTCCCGCGCCTGGGCGACGTGTTCGGGCCGCCGGTCAACATGGCCGCCCGGCTGACGGCGGTGGCCCGTCGCAACCGCCTGATCATCGACCAGCGCACGGCCGACCTGCTGCCGCCCGAGGAGTTCGAGAGCCGGCGGCTCCCGGCCCGGCCGGTGCACGGCTTCGGCCTCGTCGAGCCGGTCGCCGTACGCCGCCGCTGACGCCGCGTCCGGCGTCGCCGCCCACACTGCACGCCCACGTGCATACCGGCGGACCAGACCAGCCGTCCACGTTTGGGTAAAACGGCCCGCACCGTCGAGGGTCTCCGACCACTGTTGCCCCGTGCTCAAGGTCCAGGACGTCCGTCTCGACCCGCACGAGCGGAAGGTGT
This sequence comes from Nocardioides terrigena, assembly GCF_003047265.1. Taxonomy (GTDB): domain Bacteria; phylum Actinomycetota; class Actinomycetes; order Propionibacteriales; family Nocardioidaceae; genus Nocardioides; species Nocardioides terrigena. The sequence continues at coordinate 122,917 of NZ_PZYY01000002.1, forward strand.
GGCGGGGGGAGCGCGAGATCAGGCTCTCCCGCAAGGAGTTCGACCTCCTCCACGCGCTGATGGCTCGGGCGGGACTCGTGGTCACCCGTGCGGAGCTCATGGAGGACGTCTGGCAGACGACCTTCTGGACCTCGTCCAAGACGATCGACGTGCACCTCGGCTGGCTGCGGCGCAAGCTCGACGACGACCCGCGCGACCCGCGCCTCATCACCACGCTGCGCGGTCGGGGACTGCGCTTCGAGACGAGCTCCGCGACGAGCACCGAGACGGGCTGACCGACTCTCAGGAGTGCTGCCCTAGGGTTTCCTGCGTGACCGACCGAGCACCCACCCTCGCCGTGATCGGTGGCGGCCAGCTGGCGCGCATGATGGCGCAGCCGGCGATCGCCCTGGGGCTGCCCCTGCGGCTGCTGGCTGAGGCCGAGGGGGTCTCGGCCGCCCAGGTGATCCCCGACCACGAGGTCGGCGACTACACCGACCTCGACACCCTGCGGCGCATCACCGCGGGCTGCCCGGTCGTCACCTTCGACCACGAGCACGTGCCCACCGACCACCTGCGGGCGCTCGAGGAGTCGGGCATCGCGGTCCGGCCCGGCCCCGGAGCCCTCGTGCACGCCCAGGACAAGGGCGTGATGCGGGCCCGTCTCGCCGAGCTCGACATCCCCTGCCCGCGCAACGCCCTCGTCACCAGCACCGCCGACGTCGAGGCCTTCGGGCTGCCGTGCGTCCTCAAGACCACCCGCGGCGGGTACGACGGCAAGGGGGTGTGGGTCGTCCGCGACCTCGCCGACGCCGGCGCGGCCTTCGCCGCGGCCGAGGCGGCAGGAGTCGAGGTGCTCGCCGAGGAGCTCGTCGACTTCCGCCGCGAGCTCTCCGCCCTCGTCGCGCGCTCGCCCAGCGGGCAGGCCGCGGCCTACCCCGTGGTCGCGTCCACCCAGCTCGGCGGCATCTGCCACGAGGTGATCGCCCCCGCGCCGGACCTGCTGCCCGCCCTGGCCGGCCAGGCGCAGGAGATCGCCCTGCGCGTCGCCGGTGCGCTCGACGTCACGGGCATCCTCGCCGTCGAGCTCTTCGAGACGACCGACGGTCGCATCCTGGTCAACGAGCTGGCGATGCGCCCCCACAACACCGGCCACTGGACCCAGGACGGCGCCGTGACGTCCCAGTTCGAGAATCATCTGCGCGCCGTCATGGACCTCCCGCTGGGTTCGCCGGCCCCCCGCAACCGCTGGACCGTGATGGTCAACATCCTCGGCGGGCCCACCGACAGCGGCCACCTCTACGACGGGCTCCCGCACGCGATGGCCCGCGACCCCCACCTGCGCGTGCACCTCTACGGCAAGGACCTGCGGCCCGGTCGCAAGGTCGGCCACGTCAACGCCTACGGCGACGACCTCGACGACTGCCTCGAGCGTGCGCGGCACGCCGCCGCCTGGTTCCGCGGCGACCTCGGCAACCACAGTGAGTGAAGGTGAGTGAGATGACTGCACGTGTCGGCATCGTGATGGGGTCGGACTCCGACTGGCCGGTGATGCAGGCGGCCGCCGAGGCGCTCGCCGAGTTCGACGTGGAGCTCGAGGCCGACGTCGTGAGCGCGCACCGGATGCCCGACGAGATGCTGGCCTACGGCCGCGAGGCCGCCGGCCGCGGCATCGAGGTCATCATCGCCGGCGCCGGCGGTGCGGCCCACCTGCCCGGCATGCTCGCCGCGGTCACCCCGCTGCCGGTGATCGGCGTGCCGGTGCCCCTCAAGACCCTCGACGGGATGGACTCGCTGCTCTCCATCGTGCAGATGCCCGCGGGCGTGCCGGTGGCCACCGTCGCGATCGGCGGCGCACGCAACGCCGGGCTGCTCGCCGTCCGCATCCTCGCCAGCGGCGACGCCGCCCTCCAGCAGCGGATGGTCGACTTCCAGGCCGAGCTGCGACAGGCGGCGACCGACAAGGGCGCCGTCGTCCGCGGTGCCGCCGACGGCAGCCGGAGGCTCGGCTTCTGAGCGACCGGCCGGCCGCCGGCCGCCTCGTCGGGATCGACGTGGCGCGCTGCCTGGCGCTGCTGGGCATGGTCGCCACCCACGTCCTGGTGGAGCGCGACCCCGACGGCTCCCTGTCCGTGAGCCAGGCGCTGGCCGGCGGGCGGGCCTCCGCGCTCTTCGCCGTGCTCGCGGGACTGAGCATCGCGCTGGTCACCGGTCGCGACCGGCCCTTCACCGGTGTCGCCCGTGTGCGCGCGTCGGCCGGGCTCGTGGTGCGGGCGGCGCTGGTGGCTGCCCTCGGCCTGCTGCTCGGGGCGGTCGACTCGGGGATCGCGGTGATCCTCACCTACTACGGCGTGCTCTTCGTGCTCGCGCTCCCGTTCGTCGGGCTCTCCGCCCGGGCCCTGGGCCTGCTGGCCGGTGCCTGGCTCGTGGTCGCCCCGGTGGTGTCCCACCTCGTGCGCCCGTCCCTTCCGGAGAGGCAGTTCTCCAGTCCCACCTTCGACCAGCTCGTGGACGATCCCGGGGGGCTGCTCGCCGAGCTCACCTTCACCGGCTACTACCCGGCCGTGCCGTGGCTGGCCTACGTGCTCGTCGGGATGGCCGTGGGGCGCCTCGACCTCACCTCGCGTCGTACGGCGGGGCTGCTGGCCGCCGGGGGTGCCGTCGCCGCGGTGCTCGCCACGGTGGTGTCACGGGCCCTCACGGCCCGGCCCGCGGTCCAGGAGGCGCTCCTCACCGATCCGCCCGCCCCCGACGCCGACGCCGCGGCCCTGCTCGACCGGATCTCCGCGGGCCTGCCCGGCACCACGCCCACCGACGGCGCATGGCAGTGGCTGCTGGTCGTGGCCCCGCACACCGCCACCCCCTTCGACCTCCTGCAGACGATCGGCTCGGCGCTCCTCGTCGTCGGGCTGTGCCTGCTGGCCCTCGACGTGGTCGGGCCCGCCGGTCGACGCACCGCGGCGATCTTCTTCGGGGCCGGTGCGATGACGCTCACCCTCTACTCCGTGCACGTGGTCGCCCGCTCGCAGGACCTCCTGCCCGACGCGCTGCGCGACAGCTACTTCTTCCACGTGATGCTCCTGCTGGGGGTCGGCGCCGTGTTCGCGGCCACCCGCACCCGCGGGCCGCTCGAGGCGCTGGTGGGCGCCGCCTCCCGGGCGGTCGCCGGTCGCCCTAGGGTTGGCCCATGACGACTCGGTGGGGCATCGCAGGGACCGGCGGCATGGCGGAGGCGTTCGTCCCCGACTTCGAGCACGTGCCGGACGCGGAGGTGGTGGCCGTCGGGTCGCGCAGCCGTGAGCGGGCCGCGGCCTTCGCGGCGACGTACGGCATCGAGGGCGCGCACACCTACGGCGAGCTGGTGCGTGCCGACATCGACGTCCTCTACGTCGCCACCCCGCACCCGCAGCACCACGCGCTGGCCCTGGCCGCCATCGAGGCCGGTGTCCCGGTGCTGGTCGAGAAGGCGTTCACCGCCACCCTGGCCGGGGCCCGCGAGGTCGTGGCCGCGGCCCGCGACAGGGGCGTCTTCTGCATGGAGGCGATGTGGACCCGCCTGCAGCCTGCCGTCGTGGAGGCCCGGCGCCTCGTGGACGCCGGCGAGATCGGCGAGGTCGTCGCGGTCCAGGCCGACCTCGGCGCCCACCGCACCTACGACCCCGCCTCCCGGCTCTTCGACCCCGCGCTCGGCGGCGGCGCGATCCTCGACCTCGGGGTCTACCCCATCTCCTTCGCCCAGGACTTCCTCGGCACCCCCGACCGCGTCGTCGCGTCCGGGACGCGCTACCCCAACGGCACCGACGCGTCGGTGACGATGCACCTGGCGTACGACGACGGGCGCGGCGCCTCGCTGGCCTGCGCGCTCACCACCGAGACCCCGGGTCGCGCGGTGATCTGGGGGACCGGCGGCTCCATCGAGCTGCCGCCCCGCTTCCACCACCCCACGTCGCTCGTGGTCCGGCGCAACGGCCAGGAGGCCGAGACCCGGGACCTGCCCGCCCGCGGCCGGGGCTACAGCCACGAAATCGAGGAGGTCGGTCGCTGCCTGGCCGCCGGGCTCACCGAGTCACCGGTCGTGCCCCTGGACGACACGCTCGGTGTCCAGTGGGTCATGGAGGAGGCGCTGTCCCAGCTCGGCATCACGACGGCCGAGGGCAGCGTCGACCTCTAGTCCCGGACCCGGCCGCGCAGCGACTTCGTGTGGGCGCGCTCCTTCTTGGCCTGCAGCCGCCGCTCCTTGGACCCGCGCGTGGGGCGGGTGGCCCGGCGCGGGGGCGGGGGTGGCGCCAGGGCCTCGCGCAGCAACGCGGCGAGCCGCTCGCGGGCGGCGACCCGGTTGCGGTGCTGCGAGCGGTGCTCCGAGGCGGCAATGGCCACGACGCCGTCCGGCCAGCGCCGCAGCGCCCGGGCCCGCTGCGCGTCGGTGAGCGTCGACGCCGTGCGGACGTCGTACTCGAGCTCGACGCGGCTGTCGGAGGTGTTGACCGACTGGCCGCCGGGGCCGGGGGAGCGGGAGAAGCGCTCGACGAGGTCGGCATCGGGGACCACCAGCCCCGACGGCAGTCCGGGACCGGGCGGGACGTGCAGGTCCTTCACGCGCCCCGCTTGCGCCACTCGATGGCCGGGCAGGTGTCCATGACCATGGGCACGCCGGCGGCGGTCGTCCGGTCGTACGCCGCCTCGTCGACCACGCCGAGCTGGAACCACACGCCCTTCGCCCCGATGGCCACGGCCTGGTCGGCGAACTCCCCGGCCGCCTCCGAGCGGCGGAAGACGTCCACGACGTCGACCGGGAACGGGATGTCGGCCAGGGTCGCGTAGCCCTGCTCGCCGAGCACGGTGGGGGCGTCGGGGTGGACCGGGACGATCCGCTTGCCGCGCCGCTGGAGCAGGCCCGCGATGGAGTACGCCGTGCGGCCGGTGTCGCCGGACAGGCCGACGACGGCCCAGGTCTCGAGGTCGTCGAGCATGCGGTCGACGGTTGCGGGGTCCTGCCAGTCCGAGCTCATGGCGCCACGGTAGCGCTCACTCCTCGGTCCCGAGCCGGCTCCGGGCTTTGGCGACGACGGCCTCCATGGCCGTCTTGAGGGTGTAGCTGTCGAGCGACTCGGACTCCGGGAGCCGGTCCCTGCCCCGACGCTCCACGACCTGCCCGGCCTCGAGCTCGATGACGTAGCGGTCCAGAAGCGCGTAGTAGTGGGCGTCCCCCTGCTGGGTCACGAGCACGTAGGACGCGTCCACGTCGTACAGCCCGCCCGCCTGGAGCCCCGCGCGGATCGCCCGCACCCGTCCCAGACCGGGGTCCGGGTCGCCGAACACGAGGTTGGAGAGGTATGAGTCGAGCACCTCCTCGGGCTCGTCCTGCGGTGCGACGTACTGCAGGCGCAACGAGGCCGTGTGGTCGCCGTCGACGTCGGAACGCTCGCACGAGCTGTCGTGGGAGCGGCCCGCCTGACTGTCCGAGGTCAGGTTGACGTCGGGTACGGCGTCGACCGAGCGCAGCGAGACCTCCTCCAGCGGGACGCCGGGGAAGAGCAGCTCGACCGCCTCGGCGTCGAGCAGCGAGCACGGGGCGAGGAACGTCGGCCAGTCGTCGTCCTGCACGAACCAGGGATCGGTCGGCGTCCCCAGGTCCGGGTCGCCGACGCGGTCGAGCGCCTCGGTCAGGACCCGCTCGGCGAGCTCTGCGTCCCGCTGGGTGAGGTCGTCGGTGATCCCCGAGTCCCGCTTGCGGCTGAAGGTCAGGACCACGCTGCCCGTGGTGGCGATGAACGAGTTGGTGCCGACCCGCCACAGGACGCGGTCGTCGATCCCGGGGAGGCGCACGCCGCCGACGGACTCCTGCCCCTGCTCGATGATGTCGCGCATGGCCTGGACGAACTCGGAGAAGGGACTCCCGGCGTCCACCCCCGGGGGGAGCTTGCCGTCCCCGAACATCTTCACCGTGCGCCACTCGGTCGCGGCCTGCCTCTCGGTGCGGTACTGGTCGACCGACAGAGTGGCCTGGGTGCCTGCCTGGTCGCCGAAGGCGTAGGTGCACGACGAGGAGATGCGCTGGCCGGAGACCGTGCCCTTCATCTGCGCCATCTCGTCCTCGCCCACCGACAGCGCCCGGCCGCGCTCGGCGAAGTCCGCCTCGTCGGTCAGGGGGAGGAGCTCGGTGGCGTCGTCGGGGGTGAGGAGCCGGCAGGGCCACACGTACGGGTGCTCGCCGACGGTGACGGCCGGTTCCTCGGCCGGTTCCTCGCCGTTCCCGTCCCCGTGGCTCGGCGCCGACGTCGACGCCTCGTCGCCGGGCTGGCCGGCGGTGGAGTCACCACCCGAGCAGCCGGTCAGGGGCAGGAGGACCAGCAGGGTGGTGGCGAGGAGCGGAGTGCGACGCATGCGCAGGGACTGCCCCGTGCGGAGGCGGCGCAAACCACGGGGTTACCCATCGGTAGATCGTGGGGTGTTGACACGCCGCGAACGGGTGTCACTGTGGTTGGGTGTGACCGCACACACATCCACGGAGGGATACCCCACATGTTGCACACCTCAACCCGGCGCCTCGGCGCCGCAGTCGCCGCCACCGCACTGAGCGCCGGCGCCCTCGTCGCCGTCTCGGCGCCGGCCGCCAACGCTGGCATGGCGACCAACAACTACCTCTGCGTCAACGCTGTTGCTGGCACGATCCCGGTCAACGTAGTGACCGACGTAACCCTTCCGCCCACGGCGCCTGCGGGCTTCGACGTCCCGGCTGACCTGCTCGACGTGAAGAACAAGGTCACAATCCCCAACCAGGCCAAGGCTCTGTTCACCCAGTTCGGTGTGACGAAGGTCGACATGACCGACTTCAAGCTGACGCTCGGTGAGGGCGCAGTCGGCGCCGGATCACTCGCGGTTGCTCCTGCAGCCTTCGTGGACAACGGGAACGGCACGTCCACCGCAGACATCAATGGCAAGAACGCCGCCTTCGCGACCCCGGCAGCCGGCACGTACGTCGTGAGCGCCCCGGTCAGCTACGCGCTGATCGCGACCCTGGGCAACGGCAGCAATGCCGAGTTCGTGTGCACCAACACGGCTGCACCCACCTCCGTCGGCACGGTAGCGGTCGCTGCCAACGAGTCGACGACCAAGGCCAAGCCGGCCAAGCAGCCCACGCCGCTCGGCAAGAAGACCAAGCTCAAGGTCGTCGTGGACGCCGACAACGAGGTCCCCAGCGGCAAGGTGAAGGTCAAGAAGGGCAAGAAGGTCGTTGGCAAGGGCTCGCTCAACGCCAAGGGCAAGGTCACCATCACCCTCAAGAAGAAGCTGCCCAAGGGCAAGACCGTCGTGAAGGTGCTCTACTCCGGTGATGACTACACCGAGAGCTCGCGCGACAAGAAGGTCGTCATCAAGGTCAAGTGACCCTGTTCTCCTGATCGGACGCCCGGTCGGTGCCTCGGCACCGGCCGGGCGTCCGTCATGTACGCCGACCGGCGTCGCCCGAGCCGGTTACCGGCAAGTAGAATTCGTCCCATGAGCGACTTCTACGCCCTCTCCGAGGAGCACCAGGCCATCCGCGCCGCCGTCCGTGACCTGTGCGACGCCAAGGTGGCGCCGTACGCCGCGGCGGTGGACGAGGAGGCGCGCTACCCGCAGGAGGCGGCCGACGCGCTGCTGGCCGCCGACTTCCACGCCCCGCACGTGCCGGAGGAGTACGGCGGTGCGGGCGCGGACGCGCTGGCCACGGTGCTGGTCATCGAGGAGGTCGCCCGGGCGTGCGTCTCGTCCTCGCTCATCCCGGCGGTCAACAAGCTCGGCTCGCTGCCGGTGCAGATCGCGGGCTCGGAGGAGCTGAAGCAGAAGTACCTCACCAAGCTGGCGGCCGGCGAGGGCGGTTTCTCCTACTGCCTCTCCGAGCCCGACGCCGGCTCGGACGCGGGTGGGATGAAGACCCGCGCGGTGCGCGACGGCGACGAGTGGGTCCTCGACGGGGTCAAGCGCTGGATCACCAACGCGGGGGAGTCAAAGTTCTACACCGTCATGGCGGTCACCGACGTCGAGAAGAAGACCCGTGGCGGGGTGTCGGCGTTCGTGGTGGAGAAGTCGGATCCGGGCGTCTCCTTCGGGGCGCCGGAGAAGAAGCTCGGCATCAAGGGCTCCCCGACGCGTGAGGTCTACCTCGACAAGGTCCGGATCCCCGCGGACCGGATGATCGGCGCGGAGGGCACCGGTTTTGCGACCGCGATGGCGACCCTCGACCACACCCGCGTCACCATCGCCGCTCAGGCGGTCGGCGTGGCCCAGGGTGCGCTGGACTACGCGCTGGACTACGCGAAGGAACGCCAGCAGTTCGGGAAGTCGATCGCGGAGTTCCAGGGGCTGCAGTTCATGCTCGCCGACATGGGGATGAAGGTCGAGGCGGCCCGTCAGATGACGTACGCCGCCGCGGGTCGCTCGGAGCGGGGCGACAAGGACCTGACGTTCTTCGGGGCGGCGGCCAAGTGCTTCGCCTCCGACGTGGCGATGGAGGTCACGGTCAACGCGGTCCAGGTCCTCGGCGGCTACGGCTTCACCCGTGACTACCCGGTCGAGCGGATGATGCGTGACGCCAAGATCACCCAGATCTACGAGGGCACCAACCAGGTCCAGCGGATCGTGATGGCCCGCCAGCTCCTCGCCGGGGTGCAGTCGCACCTCTGAGCCGTTGGGATCGTTCCCCAGCATTCCCCAAGGTGCGGTGCCCAGAATCTTTCGGGACGGTCTCTGATTGCCGGGGAGGGCTCATGACCGACGTGGATCGACGCGACTTCGTCAAGCTCGCTGGACTGGGTGCGTGCGTCACCGCGGTAGGACTCGCGGTGCCACTGGGGCAGTCGGCCAGCACCGCTGACTGGATCAGCACGTCGCTCAAGCCGGGGAGGTTCGTGCGGCCCATGCCCCTGCCGCAGCTGCTCAACCCGGTGCCCATGACCGACGAGCACGGCGACTTCCTCCAGTACGAGCTCACCCAGCGCGCCGGGTCGTTGCAGGTCCTCGACCCCGGGGCGCCCAAGACCCCGGTCCTCGGCTACGCGATCGGTGCCGCCGCTCCCACCGTGCCGGGCCCGATGATCAAGGTCGACCAGAACACCCGCGTCCGCATGCGCGTCCGCAACGCGCTCCCGACCACGCACCCGACGTTCGGCTATGACGGCGTCGCGACCTCGGTGCACCTCCACGGGTCGGCCTCCCTGCCGCAGTACGACGGCTTCGCGGACGACCTCACCCTGCCGGGGCGCTCCAAGGACTACTGGTACCCGAACCACCAGGGCGCCAGGACGATCTGGTACCACGACCACAGCGTCCACCACACTGCCCAGAACATCTACAGCGGGCTGCACGCCCAATACCACATCCAGAACGCGTGGGAGAAGGAGAACCTGCCGCAGGGGAAGTACGACGTCCCGATGTCGATCGGCGACGCGATGTTCGCCAAGGACGGAAAACTGGCCTACATGGACCGGGAGCACTCCGGCCTGTGGGGCGACGTGATTACGGTGAACGGGGTGCCGTGGCCGTTCCACGACGTCGAGCGCCGCTTCTACCGGTTCCGGATCCTCATGGCGACCCTGTCCAGGTCGATGCGGTTGAGCTTCGTCAACACGCGCACCGGTGCGGTGCTCCCGACGTACGTCGTCGCGACCGACGGGGGCGTCATCCCTCCGCAGCTGGTCGCCAGCTGGCGGCACTCGAGCGCCGAGCGCTACGAGGTCATGGTCGACTTCGGGAAGTGCCGCGTCGGTGACAAGGTCGAGCTCCGCAACGCCAGCCCCAACAAGAACAGGGACTTCCTGCACACGGGCAAGGTCATGCAGTTCCGGGTGAAGACCGAGCCGACGGACACCCGCTGGACCGTCGTGCCGACGCCACCGGCCAGCGAGATCAACCCCGTGATGACCGCCTCCGCGTCGGCGTCGCGACGCACCCGCGACATCGACCTCGAGCACGACGACCTCACCAACGAGTTCCTCATCAACGGGAAGGCGTGGAGGGACGTGCAGGCCGGGCACTGGAACATCTTCGCGGACGACCGTGGATCACCCCCGCGGCCCGGCGACCTCGAGATCTGGCGGATCGAGAACAAGTCGGGCGGCTGGTTCCACCCCCTGCACTTCCACCTGGTGGACTTCCGCATCCTCAGCCGCAGGGGCGGGACCGGCCGGGTCGAGGCCTGGGAGAAGGGGGCCAAGGACGTCGTCTACGTCGGTGAGGGGGAGGAGATCGAGCTGCTGGTCCTCTACGGGATGCCGCCGGCGACGTACCCCGACGGGCGCAGCACCGGCAAGGCGGGCGCCAACGGGGACCAGGGCGGGCGCTACATGATCCACTGCCACAACGCGCCCCACGAGGACCACGACATGATGGCCCAGTTCCTGGTGGGTCCCGCAAGCGGTGATCCCGACCTGTCCGGCACGCACGTCAACCACCCCGTCTACGGGGCGCCGTCGTACGAGGACTGACCGCGGCCGTCGTGGTCGCATCTTCCCCAATTCTCGGCTGTCGCGGGAGGTGGCACGGACCGTAGCCTCGTAGTGCGTCTCGGGAGTCTGCACCACGACGAGCCGGGGGCCGCGATGCTTGAGATCCAGATGTTCGGACCGACGAACGTGCGCACGTCCGTCGGATCCGTCGGTGGGGACCAGCTCGGTGGCAGCAAGCCTCGCCAGATCCTCGAGATCCTCGCGCTCTCGCTGGGCACGCCGGTGTCCAAGGAGCACCTGGCCGAGCTGCTCTGGGACGGGGATCCGCCCACTGCGTACGTCGGGACCCTCGAGAGCTACATCTGCCTCCTGCGCCGTCGGCTCGGGCACGGTCGCGGCAGGAGGTCGGCCGTCGCGACGGTCCTGCACGGCTACGTCCTGGACCCCGCGGAGGCGGAGGTGGACCTCTGGGAGTTCCGGGAGTCGGCACGACTCGGGCTGGGCTCGTCCTGTGGCAGCACGGCCCTGTCCCACCTCACCGCCGCGCTCGCCCGCGTGTCGGGTGACCTGCTGGCGAGCGATCCCTACACGGTCTGGGCCACCCGCGAGCGCGAGCTCTTCCGCACCGAGCTGGTGGTGGCCTGCTGCCGGGCCGCGTCGTACGCCCTCCAGGCCGGCGAGCCCGGCCGAGCGATCGTGGCGGCGCGCACCGCGGTGGCCGCGGACGCCCTCGCCGAGGAGGCGTGGCGGCTCCTGATGCAGGCGCTGTGGGCGACCGGGAGGCGTGCCGAGGCACTGCGCGCCTACGCCGAGCTGCGCGAGCAGCTGGCGTCGGAGCTGGGCGCCGAACCCTCGGCAGAGACGGCCGCAGTGTTCCTCGACCTCTTGTCGTCGCACGACCCGCGCGACCTGCTCCTGCAACCGCCCGCCACGGATCCGCGCGACGAGGTGCGGGTCCTGCTGCGGTTGCTGCGCCAGGCGGTCGCGGCGGTCCCCGGCGTGCACGAGCCCGGCAGTGATCCCGCCCTGGCGCGGGTGGCCGCGGAGCTCGCCAGGGCGAGCTGACCCACCGCAAGGAATGCCCAAGGTGGCCCGGTCAGGCTGCGCATGTCCGGACCCGTCAGGGAGACGGGGCAGCAACGAGGGAGCGACCGATGACGAACCTGGGACGACGGGACCTGCTCAAGCTGGCCGGCGTGGGCGCGGGCGTGACCGTGGCCGGTCTGGCCCTGCCACTGGGGCAGTCGGCGAGCACGGCCGACTGGATCAGCACCTCGGTCAAGCCCGCCCGCTACACGCGGCGCCTGCCCGTGCCGGTGCCGTTGGTCGGCACGCCGATGGAGGACGAGTACGGCGAGTACCTCCTGTACGAGATCTCCGAGAAGGCGGCGTCCGCCCAGGTCCTGGACGCGGGCGCACCGCTGACGCCGATCTTCGGCTACGCCGGCGTCGGCGCCGGTCCGTCCGTGCCGGGGCCGCTCATCAAGGTCGACCAGAACACCCGCGTGCGGATGCGCGTCCACAACGACCTGCCGTCGATCCACCCGACGTTCGGCTACGAGGTCGCCACGTCCGTGCACCTCCACGGCTCGGCGACGCTCCCGCAGTACGACGGGTACGCCGACGACGTGACGCGGCCCGGCCACTACAAGGACTACTGGTACCCGAACCACCAGGGCCCGCGCACCCTCTGGTACCACGACCACGGGATGCACCAGACGGCCCAGAACGTCTACAGCGGGCTGGTGGCGCAGTACCACCTCCAGAACGCCTGGGAGAAGGAGAACCTGCCCCAGGGGCGGTACGACGTCCCGCTCACCGTCAGCGACGCGATGTTCGCCAAGAACGGCTCGCTCGCCTACATGGACCGTGACCACTCCGGCCTGTGGGGCGACGTCATCACGGTCAACGGGGTGCCGTGGCCCTTCCACGAGGTCGAGCGCCGCTTCTACCGCTTCCGGATCCTCCTGGCGACGCTGTCGCGATCGATGAGCCTGCGGTTCGTCAACACCCGTACGGGCGCGACGATGCCCATCTACGTCGTCGGCACCGACGGGGGCCTGATGAAGCCCCAGGCGGTCACGAGCTGGCGCCAGGCCGGGGCCGAGCGGTACGAGATCATGGTCGACTTCGCCGGGTGCCGGATCGGCGACAAGGTCGAGCTGACCAACTCCAGCGCGAGGAACAACCGGGACTTCCTGCACACCGGCAAGGTGATGCAGTTCCGGGTGAAGTCCGAGGCGACGGAGACCCGGTGGAACGCCGTGCCCGTCCCGCCCCCCAGCGAGCTGCACCCCGTCATGTCGGCCACGCGCAGTGACTCGCGACGCACCCGCGACATCGACCTCGAGCACGACGACGTCACCAACGAGTTCATGATCAACGGGATGACCTGGGAGGACGTCCAGCGCGGCGACTGGAACGTCTTCGCCGACGAGGGTGACCCGCCGTCGCCCGGCGACTTCGAGATCTGGCGCATCGAGAACAAGTCGGGCGGGTGGTACCACCCCCTGCACATCCACCTCGTCGACTTCCAGATCATCTCCCGCAAGGGCGGCTCAGGCCGGGTCGAGGCGTGGGAGAAGGGCCCCAAGGACGTCGTGTACGTCGGCGAGGGCGAGATCGTCGAGGTCCTGGTGCACTACGCCATGGCGCCAGTGGCCTATCCCGACGGCCGCTCCACCGGTCAGGCCGGCCTCACGGCCACCGAAGGTGGCCGCTACATGATCCACTGCCACAACCTCGCCCACGAGGACCACGACATGATGAACCAGTTCCTCGTCGCTGCCGCCGACGGGACCGTCGACCTGTCGCCCACCCACCCCAACCACCCGGTCTACGCGGCTCCGCCGCAGTGATGCCATGTCCGGTCGGTCGCGGCTCCTCACCTACGTCGTGGTCCTCGCCCTCGTGCTGGGCGCGGTCCTGCTGACGCGGGCCACGCTGGTCGTCCCGGTGCGGGTCGACTCCGCGAGCATGGACCCGACGTACGCCGAGGGTGACGTCGTGCTGGTGTCCCGGCGTCCCCCCGACGTGGACGACCTGACGCGCGGCGACCTGGTCGTCTTCCGGTCCCCGGAGGACGGCACCCGCGCGATCAAGCGGGTGATCGCCCTCGGCGGCCAGGCCGTCGTGGTGCTGGACGGGGTCCTCTTCGTCGACGCCGAGCCCGTCGACGAGCCGTACGTCGACCCCGAGCTGGTCGACGGCTACTACAGCCGGACCTTCATGGTGCCCGAGGACAGCGTCTTCGTGATGGGCGACAACCGTGGCAACTCCGTGGACTCGCGCGACTACGGCTCGGTGCACGCCTCGGACCTGATGGGCCGCACGCTGCTGACGCTGTGGCCACCGGGCGGGTGACGCCTACGCGGTGCCCCGGTCGGTGCCCCGGCTGGTGCGCCCCCGGGCGCCGAGCAGGACCACCAGCAGGAGCACCGCGACAGTGGCCGCCGCCACCAACGCGCCCGCCAGTCGCTGGTCGGCCACGGGGTCGATCCAGCTCCACCGCAGCTCGAGGAACCACTCCGCCGCCAGCAGGCGGTCGCCGTACCGCAGCTGGGCGGCGAGGATCGCCAGGCAGCCGGCGACGCCGACCATGGACCACTGCCACTCGGCGGCACCGCCGGGGCGCGGGGTGACCCCGGCCCCCAGGACGGGCCAGAGGAGGAGCACACCGGCCGCCATCGCCAGGGTGAGGACGGCGAGGTGCATCCAGGACGACCGCTGGGACATCTCGATGAGGGGGGTGCGGTAGACCGCCAGCAACAGCACGCACACGGCGACGGCGCCGGGGACCGCGCTGGCGGCGGCACGGGCCACCCCCGAGCGGAGCAGTCGTGCCGGTGCCTCGGTCCCGCGGGCGGTCCCCACCTCGAGGGCGAGGCCTGCCGGGTCGCCGAGCAGCAGCAGGAGGGGGACCAGGAGCAGCGCCGCCAGGAGCTGGGCGACCTGCACGCTCAGCACCGCCGGCGCGTAGGTCGCCACGCCGGAGCACAGGACGACCAGGGCGACGCCGATCCCGGCGGCGAAGGCCACCGCCCTCGCCCGGGGCCACGGGCGCCCTCGTCGGCGCAGGTCCCGGACCCCGCCGGCATAGGCGGACGCGGCCGCGGCGAGCACGACCAGCACGATCGCGTCGGGCCGCCAGGCCGTGGCGAGCTCGGCGACCGACAACGGCTCCACGACCGCAGGCAGCGTCGGGTGTCCTGTGCCGTGCTCAGGTCGCACCTCCACGGGGACGGGGACGGCGGTCCTCGACAGGGCGGAGGCGAGACCGATCGCCACCCCCATCAGCAACAGCTCGACGCCGGCCAGCCGCAGGAACGGTCGGCCGTCCCCCTCGCGGGCCAGGCTCGCGATCGTCGTACGCCGATGGAGGTGTCCCAGCAGGCCCAGCACCAGGAGCGCCGTCGCCTTGGCCGCCACCAGCGCGCCGTAGCCACTGGTCCACGCGGCGCCCGACGCCCCCAGGCGTTCGACGACCGCGATCAGTCCCGAGCCGGCGAGGGCGAGGTAGGCACCCAGGGCCAGGGGACTGAAGCGCGCCACCGCGCCGGGCAGGAGGGCCGCCTCGCCGCGGACGTGCAGGACCAGTCCCAGCAGGCCCCCGGTCCAGAGGCTGACGGCCACCACGTGGACCACGAGGGCCGACACCACGACGTCGTGTCCCGGCGCCGAGGAGGCGTGCCCGGCCACGGCGCCGGGCAGCAGCGCGGCCACCGACACGACCAGCAGCACGCGGGCACCGGTGGCCGTCCGGGTCGCTCCGGACGAGACACCGACCACGGTGGCCAGCGCCGCCGTCAGGCACAGCGCGGTGCCGGGCCGGGTGGTGGCCACCTCCGCGACCGCCCCGCCGCCGATGCGCGTCACCGGCACCCCGGCGACGTCCGACGCCGTCAGGACCAGCTCGCCGGCGGCCAGCACCGCCCACCCGGCGGCCCACCACCCGGCGGCGGACACGGCGCGCCGGGCGGTCCCGCCGAGCGTCCCGTCCGTTCGGGCGGGAAGGAGGACGGCGGCCACGACGAGCGAGCCGACCGTGCCCACCGCCGCCCCCGTGGCGAGCAGGGACACGATCCGGAGTCCCCACCCGGTGAGCGACCCTGCGTCGGGGAGCCCCTCGGGGACGGCCTGCGGGAGCCCGCCGGTGACCGCCAGCGCCGTGAGGCACGAGGCCACGGCGACCAGTCCCGCGGCCACGACGGCACCCGCCCCGGGGCGGCGGGCCGCGTCCGTGCACGGTCCGGGCGCGTGCGCGCGCGTCGTACCGACCCCGGGTCCCCGCACCGTCATGCCGTGAGCCTGCCCGGTCCACCTTGCAGAAACCTCCA
This sequence comes from Nocardioides terrigena, assembly GCF_003047265.1. Taxonomy (GTDB): domain Bacteria; phylum Actinomycetota; class Actinomycetes; order Propionibacteriales; family Nocardioidaceae; genus Nocardioides; species Nocardioides terrigena. The sequence continues at coordinate 138,656 of NZ_PZYY01000002.1, forward strand.
GCCGTGCGCGGACCGTGCGGCGCGGGGCGCCCCGCAAGGAATGCGCAAGGTGCCGCGCCCACGATCGGCCGACCACGAGCAGGCAGCGCGCCTGGACAGGAGCTGAGCACCATGGCAACAACACCGAGACTTCACAGGTCGCGGGGCCGGGGCGGGATGCTGCGGAGCCCACGCGGGCTCGTCGCCTTCCTGACCGCCCTCCTCGTGACGGGCGCCGCCACCGGGGCCCTCGCCGTGCCCGTCGCCCCGACGGCGAGCGACGGCACCCTCAAGGTACGCACGGGACGCCTCGTCGAGGTGGGCCCGACCGCCGAGCACGGCTTCCCGGCCTGGTACCGGGACAGCAACGGAGTGCGCCTCGAGGCGTGCACCACCCTGGACGACCCCCTCTGCGCGACGCTCCCCGACGAGGTGCCCGACCCGGACGCCCCCGTCTCCTACCCGGACAACTTCCCGGGCGAGTTCTTCTACCAGCTGGCCGGCGCGGCCGTGGCCGGCCCCGGCGTCGACATGACGGTCGGCATGGACCTCGAGGGGGCGTGGGCCGCCGAGGAGGTCGTCGAGGGCGACCAGATGGTCTTCGGCCGGATCCGGATCCGCGACAAGTCCATCGCGGACGGTGAGTACCGCGTGACCCACCCGTACGGCGTCGACCAGTTCGTCGTCGCGGGGGACGGCATCAACTACACCCAGGACATCGGCACCACCCCCGGCGCGTTCGGGCAGGCGCTGGCCAGTCGGATCGGCCCGTTCCTGCGCTGGGACCCGGCCGTGGCGCCGGCGGCCCCTGCCGGCTACGTCGGTGACCCGGGGGTCGAGCACGAGGTGGTCGGCAGCCCCTACGGGACCAACTACGTCGCGGTGGAGCGGCGGGACGGCGACGTGTGGACGGAGCTGGCGCGCACCACCGCGTTCAGCATCCAGGGGCGGCTCGCCACCAACGCCGGGGTCGACGTCCAGCGGGCGACGTACACCGTCGGCGCCGACGGCACCGGCTTCGTCGACGTCTACGCGACGTCCGACGCGGGCCAGTCACTCCACGTCCGGGACGCGGGGCTGGGCTTCATCGAGACCGGGCTCGAGGGCGACCGTGGCGTCTACTACGGCCGCTTCGCGACCACGTCGGCCCCCGACGGGCGGTCGGTGACCGTGGCCAACACCAGTGACACCCCGGTGGCCCAGAAGCAGGCGCCGCTCGTCGACGTGGTCACGATCCACGCGGCGGAGTACGACGCCGACAGCGACGTGCTCACCGTCTCGGCCTCCTCGAGCGACCAGGACAGCAGCCCGGGACGGCTCTCGGTGCTCGGGGAGCCTCTCGTCGACGGCCAGGTCCGGATCAGCACGGTCGCGCCGACGGCCACCGTGACCGTCACCTCGGACAAGGGCGGGTCCGCGACGGCCCCGGTCGTGGCCCGCGGTGCCGGGATGCAGGCCGACCAGCCGGTCGCGGCGGCGTTCGCCAACCCGATGGACGCGGCCCCCGGCCAGCGGGTGACCCTCACCGGCACCGGGTCCACCGGCACCATCTCCACCTGGACGTGGCGACAGGTGCCGGCGACCGTGACCGAGGACGTCGAGGTCACCCTCCCCGACGGCACGACCGGGACCCAGCCCTCGACGGTCGAGGTGCCCGTCACCGACGCCAACCGGGTCACCCTGGCCGGGGCGGACACGTCGGTGGCGACCTTCAACGCCCTTGCGGGAGTCGAGGGACCGCTCGCCTTCGAGCTGGTGGTCTCAGGCCCGGCCGGGACCAGCGAGCCGGTGGTCGTGACGGTCACCGTCGTGGCGCCCGACCCGACGCAACCCGCCCCGACCCCGACGGCCGACGCGGGCGCTGACCAGGCAGTACGACGCGGGGCCACGGTCGCGCTGGACGGCTCACGCAGCGCACTGGTGGACACCTACGCGTGGACGCAGGTCAGCGGCCCGTCGGTGACCCTGACCGGGGCCGGCTCTGCGAGGCCGACCTTCGTGATGCCGCTCATGGCGCTGCCGACCAGCACCACCGGGACGAACCCGTCGTACGCCACCAGCGCGACCCCGGTGGTCCTGCGGTTGACGGTGACCGGCCAGGGTGGCCAGCAGGTCACGGACGAGGTGACGGTGGCACCCGCTCCCGAGACACTCGCCATCGGTGCGGCGGAGTACCGCGCCGGGTCCGAGTGGCGGGTCAGCGGCACCAGCACCATCCTGGCCGGCCAGCGCGTGGCCGTCGTCCTCGGGTCCGCGCTGACCGGACGCGTCCTCGGCTTCACCAACGTCGACGCGGTGGGTGCCTGGAGCTTCCGCGGCGCCGGGGGCGTGGCACCGGGGACCCAGTCCACCGTCAGCGCGGTGAGCGCGATGGGAGGGAGTCGGCTGGCGTTCACCTTCAGGCGGCGCTGACACGCGTCGTACGTCCCGGGAGCCGCACGTCCCCCACGGGGGAGTGCGGCTCCCGGCCGTGGTCAGGTCGGCGGTGACCACACCCGGCGACCACCCGATTTTCGGGGGGTCACCCACCCCACGTGCGGCTGACCTGCCCACACGACCGACTCGCAGACTGGAGCTGCCACTCGGGGGTGCCGGACATCGACGAGTGGGGGAACCATGTGGAGGATCGAGCTCTTCGGAGTGACGACGGTGACGACGGGGGACGGGATCGTCTCGACCACGGACCTGGGCGGGGACAAGCCCAGGCAGATCATGGAGATCCTGGCCCTGTCGGCCGGGGTCCCCGTGCCGAAGGACCACCTGGCCGAGCTGCTCTGGGACGGTCACCCGCCGCCGTCCTACCTGGGCACGCTGGAGAGCTACGTCTGCGTCCTGCGGCGCACCCTCGGGCTGGGCCGCGGGCGGGGGGCAACGCTGCGGACGGTCATGCGCGGCTACCTCCTCGATCCCGCGGAGGTGAGCGTCGACCTCCTCGAGTTCCGCCGGCTCCTCCGGCACTCGACCGTGGGTGCCGACCCGCGAGCGGCGCTGGCGCGCCTCGAGGAGGCCCTCACGCTCGTGCGGGCGGAGCTGCTCGTCGGGGACGCGTACGCCGCATGGGCGGTCACGGAGCGGGAGACGTTCCGCCGCGAGCTGGTCGAGGCGGCGACCCTGGCGGCGACCCACGCGACCACGCTGGGTGAGGACGAGGACGCCATCAGGCTCGCCCACCGGGCAATCGCCGCGGATGCGCTCAGCGAGGACGCCTGGTGCCTCCTCATGGGTGCGCTGTGGCGCACCGGCCGGACCACCGAGGCCCTGCGCGCCTACCTCGCGCTCAAGGGACACCTCTCCACCGAGCTCGGCGTCGATCCCTCCGCGGGCACCCAGGACCTCTACCTGCGGATCCTGCGGTCCGAGGGCGTCGACCACCGCCAGGGCGCGCACGACGCGTGCGAGGAGGTGCGGGTGCTGGTGCACCTGCTCCGCCAGGCCGTGGCCTCCGTCCGCGGCGCCGACGCACTGGGACCCGACCACGCGCTGGTCCGCGCGGTCGCGGACCTGGTCGCCTGAGCCGCGCCCGAGTCGCTCCGGGGTCGGCCTGCCCCGCGCGCGTGTCCCTCAGGTGAGGGATGACAGTCCCGGTGGGCCTGAGGAGACTCGAAGGGCACGGGAGGTGTCTGGATGGTCGGCGACGCGCAGGCAGCATCCGACGCACGCCCGCGGGTCAGCGTGCTGGTCGTCGACGACCACCGGACCTTCACCGACCTCGTCCGGCTGGCGCTCGACGCCGAGCCGGACTTCGAGTGCGTCGGTGCGGCGCACACGGTGGCCGTCGCGCGGGTCCTGGCCGCCCGGCACCGACCCGACGTGGTGCTCATGGACGTCAACCTCAAGTCCGAGGACGGCCTCGACCTCACGGCGGAGCTGGTGGCCACCAGGCCGGAGCTGCGCGTGGTCGTCCTGACGGCGCACGGCGACAAGCGGGTGATGAAGCGCGCGGCGGTCGCCGGTGCGTGTGCCCTCCTGCCCAAGGACGGGTCGCTGCCCGAGCTGCTGGAGAGCCTCCGCGGGGCACGTGCCGGTGAGTTCCGGGTCCATCCCGCCCTGCTCCACCACCTCGTGGTCGAGGACCCCGACCCGGTGCCGATGGCCGGCACGGGACCGTCCCTCACCCCCCGCGAGCGGCGTGTCCTCGAGCTGCTGGCCCAGGGCCGCGACGTCCGCGGCATCGCGCGCGAGCTGGCGATCTCGGTGCACACCTGCCGCGGCTACGTGAAGGCACTGCTGTCCAAGCTCGGCGCCCATTCCCAGCTCGAGGCGGTCGCCGCGGCACGCGCGCAGGGGCTGCTCGATGACCTCCGACGATGACCCTCGCACGCCCGACTCCCCGCCGATCGTGCGCTCAGCGGCCCGCTCGGCGGTAGTCCGGTTCACCCTCTACAGCCTAGTGGCCCTCGTCGTCCTGACCGCCGGCACGATCCTGGTCGCGGACCGGATCGCCCGGCACCAGGCGCTCGAGTACGCCAGCGCGCAGGGGGCAGGCGTCGCCCACCGGCTGGCCGCTCCGCTCGTCGACGCCGACGTACGCCGCGACCCCGCCTCGGCCGGCGGGGACCTGGAGCTCGTGATGGGCAACCGGCTGGCGGACGGAAGCCTGCGCCACGTCAAGCTGTGGGACGACGACGGCAGGATCATCTGGGCCGACGACGAGGACCTCATCGGGCAGCGCTTCGAGCTCGAGGAGGACGTGGCCGTGCTGTTCGGGACGACGGAGGTCACCGCGGAGGTGTCCGACCTGTCCCGGGAGGAGAACGTCGCGGAGCGGGACGAGGGCGAGCTCCTGGAGGTGTACGCCGGGGTCTTCGACGCCGATGGCGCCCCGCTGGTCTTCGAGGCCTATCTCCCGGTCGACCGGATGGAGGACGACGCCCGCACGATCGTGATCGCGTTCGTCCCGCTCGTCGTCGGCGCGCTCGTCCTGTTCCTCGCGGTCGTGCTGCCCCTGGCCGTCTCCCTGACACGACGGGTGGAGCGGGCCCAGGCCGAGCAGTCCAGGATGATGCGGCACGCGCTGTTCGCCTCGGACCTCGAGCGCCGACGGATCGCCGCCGACCTCCACGACGGCGTCATCCAGGACCTGGCCGGGCTGGGGTACGTCCTCCCGACCGTGACCAGGGAGCTCGGCACGGAGAGCGACATGGACGGGCCGAGGTCGGTGCTGGAGCGGGCGACGAGCATCATCCGGCACGACACGGCCATGCTCCGCTCGCTGATGACCGATCTCTACCCGCCCGACCTCGAGGGCGACGGGCTCCAGGGGGCCCTCGAGGGGCTCGTGCAGTCCGGTGCGCTCGACGGTGGCTTCACCGCCGAGGTCGACTTCCGCCCCGAGGTGACCATCTCCCCGGAGGCCGCCCGCCTCGTCTACCGCATCACCCGGGAGGCGCTGCGCAACGTCGTCAAGCACGCCGAGGCACGCCGGGTCCGGGTCGAGGTCGCGGGCAGCGACGGTCGGGTGCTGGTGCGTGTGCAGGACGACGGCCGCGGCGCCGGCGAGGATCCGGTCGGCCCCGAGGGCCACCTCGGGCTACGGCTGCTCAGCGACACCCTCAGCGACTTCGGGGGAAGGCTCGAGGTGGGGGGAGCGCCCGGCGGCGGCACGACCGTGGTGGCGAACTTCCCCGCGGACCTGGTGCCGGCCTACCCGAGCAATCTCCAAGGTCTGCCGTGAAGCATGGCTCTCACGGGCTACACAGTGCGAGAGGAGAGAGCCATCCTCACCACCGTCATGCTCGTCGAGGACAACCAGCTGATGCGCGAGCTGCTCGCGTACGTCGTCGACCAGGAGCCCGGGCTGGAGCTCGTCGCCGTCGCCGAGGACGGTGACGCGGCGGTGGAGCTCGGCATGCTCACCCGACCGCAGGTGGTGGTCATGGACGTCAACATCCCCGGCCGAGACGGCGTCGAGGCCACCCGCGCGCTCTGCCGCGGGCTGCCCGATGTGCGGGTGCTCATCCTGAGCGTCTCCTGCAGCCGCCGGCTCGTCCGCCTGGCCCTCGCCGCGGGCGCCTGCGGCTACCTGGTCAAGGACGGATCGCACCACCAGCTCGTCGACGCCATCCGCTCCGCAGCGGCGGGCGGCAGTCCACTCGCCCCCCTGGTCCGCAGGCTGGTCGGGGAATGACGGCGACCAGGAGTCCCAAGGTTCGCCCAAGGTCGGCGGGTCAGGGTGGGGTCATGCAGGACACGAGGGACGCCGCCGCCGGGCGGACGGCGGTCCTGCTCGCTGTCCTGCTGGCCGTCCTCGTGCTCGGCGCGCGGCCCGCCCCGGCCGGCGCCCACACCGATCTGGTCAGCAGCATCCCCGCGCAGGGCGAGCGGGTGTCCCAGGGCCTCGACCGCGTCGAGCTCGTCTTCGCCGAGGACCTGCTCGCCGCCGGGGCGGCCATCGCCGTGCGCGGACCCGCGGGCGAGGAGGTGGCCGTGGGTGCGACCGGCACGTCCGGGAGCACCGCCGCCGCCCGGCTGACCCTGTCGGCACCCGGGAACCACACCCTGACCTACCGCGTCGTGGGCGGGGACGGCCACGTCATCTCGGGCAGCCTCGGTTTCACCGTGGTCGCGGGCGCCACCCCCGGCCGTGTCGCGACCTCGGTGTCTCGGGAAGCCCTCCCTGGCGCGTCGGCCGAGGCCGACGCGCCAGGGTCGGTGATGTGGCTGCTGCTGGTGGCAGTGCTCCTGGTGGCGGTCGCACTGCACCGGGTGGCGGTGCTCACCCGAGGGAAGGCTCGTGCGGCGACGTCCTCGTCCGGCCCACGAGACGAGCCCGGGACGGGAGCCCCCCGGGCTGGTTAGCCTCGCTGCACGACGTGCGCTGAGGGGGAGCCGGGATGGCGCGGAGAACAGCACTGTTGCTCGCGGGGATCTTCGTCAGCGCCTCGGTGGCTGCGCCCGCCGCCGCGCTGACGGATCGCTGGGCGGCCTGGGGGCCCCTCGCCGGGTCCTCCAACGCCTATACGACGACGATGAACCAGCAGTCGCGGGGGTTCCCGGCGGCGACGGTCGCCAGCGACTCGCGGAGCAACGTCCAGCTCGCCGCGGGTGGCAGCGTCTTCCTCGGCCCGGGCACGCCGCCCGGGGCCAAGTACGGCAGCAGCAGCGGCAACCCCTACCTCGTGCTCCGGCCGCGGGCCGACAACGCGAACGCGCCGTCGACGACGACCTACACCTTCGCCGCGCCGACCCCGGACACCGGCTGGGCCTTCGTGCTCGGCGACGTCGACTCCGACCAGGTGCGGATCCGAGCGACCGACAGCACCGGCGACGCAGTCCCGGCGGCAGAGGTCTCGTCGTGGCTCTCGGGCACCTTCAACTACGCGGGTGGCACGGACAGACCGACCTGGGACGCCACGACGTCGACCGTGACGGGCAACCCGGGTGCCGTCGACACCGACGGCGCGAGTGCCTGGTTCGAGCCGGACGTGCGCCTGTCCAGCCTGACGCTCATCTTCACCCGCCGGGCCGGCTTCCCCGTCTACCAGACGTGGTTCGTCAGCCGTGCGCGTCCAGTCGGTGGCGTGGTCACCGGTGTGTCCGCCGGGGGTGCGTGCGACCCGGCGCAGACCGTCCTCACGCTGCTCGCGCCGGGCGGAGAGGTGCTCGGGACGACGAGCCCCGCGGGTGACGGCCGCTACAGCTTCGGTGAGGTCGCCACCCAGGGCGACTACCGCGTGCTGCTCGACGTCCCTGTGTCGTGCGCCGTGCTCGGTGCTGCCGACGACGTCGTCTCCAACCGTGGCAACGACGACGACCCCGCCTCGCGAGCCGACTTCGCCGTACGGGAGGTCGTGCCGCAACCGATCAGCGGGACCGTGCGTGACGCTGCCGGCACCCCCGTGCCCCGCGTGGTCGTCACCCTCACCCGGCCGGCTGGTGGCACGGTCACCACCACGACCGGTCCGGACGGGACCTACCTCTTCGACGCCAACCCCCTCGGCACCGGGTACACCGTGGAGATCGCCGTCCCGGACGGGTACGCGGCCGGTCCCACGACCGAGATCTCGGGCATCGAGGTCGCCGCGACGCCGGTCGGGGGCCAGGACTTCGTCGTCGTCGGCCTGCCCTCGGTCGCCGGCACTGTCACGGGCGGCGGGGCAGGTCTCGGCGGCGCACAGGTCGTGCTCACCCCGGTGGGCGGTGGAACTCCGACCGCCACGGCGACCCTCGGCGACGGCACCTACGAGGTCGAGGACCTCCTGCCGGGCGACTACATCCTGACCGTGGTGGCACCCGACGGCTGGACGGCGCCGCCGGGGCGGGTCGTCACGGTGCCGCCGTCCGGCCTCTCCGGCCAGGACGTCGCCCTCTCCCGCCCGGGCGCCCTCGGCGGGACGGTCACGTCCGGTGGTTCGCCCGTGGCCGGGGTCGAGGTGGTCGTCGACGGACCCGACGGCCAGCAAGTCCTGCCCACCGACGGCGAGGGCAGGTACGCGGTCGACGAGCTCGCGCCCGGCACCTGGACCGTCACCGTCCGTCCGCCGATGGGCACCGTGGTGGACGGTGCCGGGACCCTCACCACCACGACGACGACGGCAGGTGAGTACCGCGGGGGCCTGGACTTCGTCCTGGCACCCACGAGCACCCCGTCACCGACGACGCCGCCCACCCCCTCGCCGACGACGCCGCCCACCCCCTCGCCGACGACCGAACCGCCCTCGACGGACGACCCCGGCGACACGGCCACGACCGACCCCACGTCCACGAGCACGCCGGCAGGCGGGGGCGGCGACGGGACCGGCGCAGACGCGTCCGGGGGAGAGGACCTGCCCGACACGGGTGCCCCAACGACGTGGCTCGCCGCGCTGGCGTCGGGACTGATCTCGGTCGGGCTCGCGCTGGTCGTGGCCGCACGCAGGCGGACCACCGCGCATGGCCGCTGAGCCATCGGGTAGGACTGGGGAGACACACCCCGACCACCGCGGAGGCAGCGATGAGCAGCAAGCCGGACGACGTGACCAGTGACCCGAGCCTCGACGACGGCGAGTCCACCGACTGGTCGGGGGAGGGCGGGAGCACCCCCGACGGTCCCGCGACCGACCCCGAGGCGGACGACCCGGAGGCGGGGGAGGACTAGCTCCTCGTCCCGGCTCAGACCGCCGGTGAGAGGCTGCCGGGCCCGTCGTCGCGCGGCGACAGCTCGCCGCGCAGCTGCCGGTTGATGCCCGACATCAGCCGCGACACCTGGGCCTGGGTCACGCCGACGGCGGCACCGATCTCGTCCTGCGTCGCGTCGTGGAGGTAGCGCAGCTCCAGGATGTGCTGCTCGCGGGTGCCGAGGCGGCGTACGGCGGGAGCCACGGCCGTGCGCGCCTCGACCTGGCCGAAGCCCGGCTCGTGGTGGACCAGCGAGGCCGCGAGCGGTCGCTCGGAGTCGTCGGCCACCGCGTCGAGCGAGTCGACCGAGTAGCCGGCATGCGCCGACACGGCCTCCTCGACCCGCTCGGTCGGGACGCCGAGCCGGGCGGCGATGTCGCTCGGCCGCGGTGAGCGGCCGAGCTCCTGGGTGAGCTCCTCGGCCACTCCGGTGATCCGGGCCTGGAGCTCCTGGACCGAGCGCGGCGGCCGCACCACCCAGCCCGCGTCGCGGAACCAGCGACGCAGCTCGCCGCGGATGCAGGGCACCACGTAGCCGAGGAAGTCGTTCGCCAGCGTGGCGTCGTAGCGGCGGACGGCCTTGACGAGCGCCAGGTAGGCGACCTGCCGGAGGTCGTCGGCGTCGATGCCGCGCCGCTCGTAGCGACGGGCCTCCTGGGTCGCCACGACGAGGTTGAGCCGGATGATCTCGTCCTCGACGTCGCGGCGGGCCTCGTCGCCGTCGTCGAGACGGGAGAGCAGCTCACTGGTCAGTGCCATCCGGCGGGCGCGGGAGACCCCGCGGTGCCCCCGGATCGGGGAGGTGGGTGACACGTGGTTCCTTCGGGCAGTCGAGCGTGGCACGCTGCTCGACCACGACCCCCAGACAACCAGTGCTCCCGCGACCCCACTACCTCCCTTCGGGCATGAGATCTCCGGAGCTGGGTACGGGCCGGGCATGACCGTGATGACACGACGACGCCGCCCCGTGCGCGTCACCCTGGCCCACGAGTGCGACCTCGTGACGGTCGGATTCGCAGGCCTTCTCGCGCCGTACGCCCACCGCGTGCAGGTGCTCCCGTCGCCGGGCGGGGTGCCCTCCCGCGACGTGGACCTCACCCTCCACGACACCCTCGCGGGTGTGAAGGACCTTCCCCTCGCCGCCGTGCGCTCCGTCGTGCACGACGGACGCCTGGTCACCTGGACCTGGAACGCCCGTCCCGAGCTGGTCGAGCTGGCCCTGGGCAACGGTGTCAGCGGGGTCCTCTCCAAGGCCCTGCCCGCGCCCCGGCTCGTGTCGGCCCTCGAGTCGATCCACCACGGTCGTCCGGTCGTCGACCTCGGCAGCGACCAGCGCCCGACCGGGTCGGGGGCGTCGTCCGAGGCGCTCACCCCGCGCGAGGCCCAGGTCATCGCGATGATCACCCAGGGCCTCGACAACCAGACGATCGCCGATCGGGCTTCGATCAGCATCAACTCGCTCAAGTCCTACATCCGGTCGGCCTACCGCAAGATGGGCGTCGCCTCGCGGTCGCAGGCCGTCCTGTGGGGCGTGCGCCACGGCTACCTCGCCTCGGTCGGGACCGTGGAGGACCCCGAGCTCACCGCCTGAGACAGGAGTGGCCGGCCGGGGTCCGGGCTGCGTGAGTCCGGCCCCGACCGGCCACTGGTCCGTGTCACGGGGGTACGACGCCTCGCACCGTCCGCCGTTGCCGGTGTCGTACCCGTGCCGTGCGAATACATACGTCGGGCCGTCCCGGGTACGTCACGGGCATGACTGCCCACCTGGGAGAGCCCGACACCGGACGAGCGCCGGTGCACACCGGCGAGGACCTCGCGGCGCTGCTGGCCGAGCAGCACGGCGAGCTGCGCGAGGCCTGGTGCCGCGTGCCCCGCCTGCACTCCGGCGCGCGGGAGGACGTCTTCCTGCACGCCCGCCGCCTGCTCGCGGTGCACGTCGCGCTCGAGCAGGTCGTGCTCCTACCCCGGCTGGAGGTCGACGAGGCCGGGGCCGCCCTCGGCCGCGAGGTGCTCGCGGCCGAGCAGGAGGGGCTGGAGTCCCTGGGCTTCGACGCGGCCTGCGCGCGGGTCGCGGTCGCGTTCCTGCGCCACTGCGCCGCCCTGGAGGAGGTGCGGCTCACCGGCGTGCTGCCCGAGGCCGACCGTGAGGCCGTCGCGACCGCGATCGCCCTCTGGGACGGGACGGGCGACGCCTACCTCGGCAACACGTGGGTCGAGATGCGTGACACCGCGGTCGAGCAGCTCGCACCCCGGGACTGAGGTCAGCCCTCCGGCAGCGTCCGGCTGTCGATGAGCTGCTGGGCCACCAGGTGCAGCTTGGTGTTGTGGTGCTGGGAGTAGCGGCGCAGCACCTCGAACGCGCGATCCGCGTCGAGGTCGAACCTCTCCATCAGGATGCCCTGGGCCTGGCCGACCAGGTTGCGCGCGTCGACCGCCTTGCGCAGGTGCTCGTCACCGCGTGCGTGCTGCATCGCGACGGCCGCGTGCCGCGCCAGCATGTGCGCGACGTCGGCGTCCGCCTCGTCGAAGGCGCCGGGCTCCGGGTCGTAGAGGTTGAGGCTGCCGATGACCTGTTGGCTGGTGTAGAGGCGCGAGCCGAGCATGCTGCGGATCCCGGCGTCCGCCACGGCCTCGCACCAGCGCGGCCATCGCGACTCCTCCCGCACGTCGCGGATGATCACCTCGTGCCGGTCCGCGATCAGCTCGAGGTCGGGACCCTCGCCGGCCTCTAGCTGGACGGCGTCGAGCCCGGTGACGACGGGGTCGGTCGCGGCCACGGTCTCGACCCGCGCACCGCCGTGCACGAGGATCACCCCGGCGTAGCCGCAGCCGAAGGTCTTGACCGTGAACTCGAGGATGCGCTCGACGGTCTCGTCGAGGCCGTCGACGTCGTGCAGGTCGAGGGCGAGCCGGGCGAAGGCCTCGGCATCGGGGGCGGTGTCAGGCATCGGGTCTCCTGCGGGGCTGCTCAGAAGGCTCTGCGGCGATCCCCCGTGCCGGGATTGTGGCACGTGCGGTGCCCGCGGTGTCCGTGGCGCCAGCCGCGCGACTTGAGCAGGACGACGAGCCCGATGAGCCACATCCACCACGGGACCTGGAGCGCGATCGCGAGGACCAGGGCGGCGACCAGGAACGCCCCCAGCGGGAACCGCCACGACGTGCGTCGCGGGGGCGCCGGGGGCTGCGGAGCCGGCACGACCGCGCGGGGCAGGTCCCAGAACACGATGTCGAGGTCACCACGGGTGCGAGCGGACCAGATCGCGTCGAGGCGCTCGGCGTGCTCCTCGGTGTCGATGCGACCGGCCGCGTAGTGGTCGTTGAGGATCGAGGTCGCGGACTCGCGCTCCCGGTCGCCGATGCGGGCCTCCGCCCTGCGGGGCTCGGCCATCACAGGTCCTCGTCGGGCTCGGGCTCCGGCTCGGTGCCGTCGGCGAGGATCCCGTAGAGCGAGCGACGGGTCTCGACCAGGACGCCGATCGCGGCCTTGCGCTGGGTGTCGGAGCCCTGCGTGACGATCTGCCACACCGCGCTCATGACCTGGCCGATCTCCGACTTGAGGTCGCCCGAGGTGCCGGTCGACGACCGCTGCTGGGCCCGCTCGAAGGGCGCCCAGACGGCCTCGAGCTCGTCGGCGCGCTCCGCGACGTAGCGACCGCCCTCGGTGGTGAGGCGCAGGGTCTTGCGGCCGCGCTCGTCGTCGGTCTCGACGAGGCCCTCGTCGGCGAGCTGCTGGATCGTGGGGTAGACCGATCCGGGGCTGGGGCGCCAGGTCCCGTTGCTCCGGTCGGCGATCTGCTGGATGACCTGGTAGCCGTTGACGGGCTCGCCCCGGTCGGCGGCGTCGGCGAGCGCCGACAGGATCGCCAGGCGGACGTCGCCGCGACGGGCCCGCGGGCCGCCCGAGGGAGGCGGTGCGGTGCCGGTCTGGCCGCCCCAGCCCAGCAGTCCCTGCACCCACGGCGGGGGGCCGCCGGGGCCGCGGGGCGGGCCGCCCCAGCCGTGCTGGTCGAAGCGGAGCTCCCAGGGGTTCTTGCGGTGTCCCATGTGTGTGTCCTCCCGATGTCCGGCGTCGGCAGTCGCTGACCTGTCGCCGACGTATTGCGATATATCGCGATCGTACGACGAGGGATCGACCCGCACAAGGAGATTCCGTCCCGGGAACCGGGCGCCCGGGGCGCGCTAGAAGATCGGCGGCAGGTCGGAGGCCCGACCGGTGAAGTCGGGGTCGCGCTTCTCGCGGAAGGCGGCGACGCCCTCCTTGCCGTCACCGACGGAGGTGTGCCACATGGCCAGCGAGTCGGCCCGGTGCATCTCGAGCGGCGACGCGGCCGACGTGCCGGCGTACAACAGCTGCTTGGCGAGGGCCAGCGCGACGGGGGAGCGGCCGACGACGAAGGAGCGCGCCAGGTCGAGCGCGGCCGGGAGCAGGTCGTCGGGTTCGTGGACCGAGCGCACGAGGCGTCCGTCGCGGGCGGCCTCGGCGGTGAGGACCTCCGCGGAGTAGACCCACTCCAGCGCCTGCTGGAGGCCGACGATGCGGGGCAGGAAGTACGACGAGCACGCCTCGGGAACGATGCCGAGGCGACCGAAGACGAAGCCGATCCGGGCCTTCGTGGAGGCCATCCGGATGTCCATCGCGAGCGTCATGGTCGCCCCGATGCCCACGGCCGGACCGTTGATCGCGGCGATGACGGGCTTCGGGCACGCGTGGATCGCCAGCGCCACCTTGCCGCCGGTGTCGCGGACCCCGTCCTGGTAGGGCGCCTCGGTGAGGTGGTCGCGCATCCCGTCCGGCGTGGGGGCCGCGTCCTCGTCGAGTCCGAAGACGTTGCCCTCGGCGGAGAGGTCCATGCCGGCGCAGAATGCGCGCCCGGAGCCGGTCACCACGATGGCGCGGATCGCGTCGTCGGTGGCCGCGGAGCGGAAGAAGTGCTCGAGCTCGCGTGCCATCGTGACGGTGAAGGCGTTGAGGGACTCGGGTCGGTCGAGGGTGAGCGTGCAGACGCCGTCGTCGTCCGTCGTGACCGAGAGGGTGTCGTGGTCCACCGGTGCCGACGTCATCCGCGTGGCATCCCGCTCGGGGTGCACAGGCTGTCGGGGATGCTGGCCGTGTCGTCCTCGCGGATGTAGGAGAAGAGCTCCTCGGACCGCTCCTCGTCCCACGTGACGGCGAGGTCCTGGATCGGCACCCCGCACGTGAGGCCGGAGTCGCCGTCGACCCGCGTCATCGCGAGGGCGAAGCGCCCCAGCGAGATCGGGCTGGTGCCCTCGCTCACCGAGAACGACCCGGACGACGCCATGGCGAGCTGGTAGTAGCGCACCGGGTTGAGGAAGGTCCACACCGACAGGGCCTTGTCGCCGATCGCCGAGACGACCTCGCGCTGGGCGCGGGCGCGGTCGATGTCGCCGAGCTCGGCGTAGGTCTTGCGGGAGCGGGCGTAGCCGAGGGCGGTCTTGCCGTCGGCCTCCTGGCAGCCCTTCGGGATGTCGAGGTTGGCGTCGGGGTCCTTCATCGCGGTGCGCGGGCAGATCTCCACACCACCCACGGCGTCGACCATGCCCACGAAGCCGCCGAAGCCGATCTCGATGTAGTCGTCGATGCGGATGCCGGTCTCGTTCTCGAGGGTGCGGATGAGCAGCTGGGGGCCGCCGTAGGCAAAGGCGGCGTTGACCTTGTTGCCCTCGCCGTAGCCCGGGATCGAGACGATCGAGTCCCGGGGGATCGACATCAACATGTTGGGGCCGTCGCCGGTGTGGAGCAGCATGATCGTGTCGGTGCGCTGCCCGACCTCGCCGCCGGTGCCGAGCTCCTCGCGCTCCGCCTCGGTGAGGTCGTCACGGGAGTCGGAGCCCACGATCAGGTAGGTGTTGCCGCCCTGCTCGTCGGGGCGGCCCTCGTCGGCGGGCATCGCGTCGATCTTGTCGACCTTGCTCCACGCCCAGAAGGGCACCGCGAGCATGAAGACGAGCCACACCAGGACGAGCAGCTTGACGATGCCGAAGCGGAAGCGCGGGCGGGTCCGCTGCTCCTTCGGCCGGGGCGGGGGAGCGGGCGTGGCCGAGCGGGTCGGGCCGCCGGGCGGTCGGCCACCGCCGGACGACGTCCGCGGCTGGGTGGGCATGACCCGCGTCTCGTCCGGTCGCTCCGGCTCGCCGGAGCGACCCCGGGTGGGGACCATCCGGGTGGCGTCGGCCGAGCCGGCGGGGGGAGAGCCCTTGCCGCCCTTGCCGTAGAGCCAGTCGTACTCGGGGGTCCCTTCCTCGGGACCGCCCTTCCCGGGGGGACGTTCAGCCATGGCCGAGACGCTACCGTGCGCGCATGAGTGAAGCGCTCACCCCGCGTCCGGTGTCCTTCTCCCGGGTCTCGCTCGCGATCGCCGCGACCTCGGTCCACGCCAACATCCTGGGCAACGTCCACGGTGGCGAGATCATGAAGCTCGCGGACTCGACCGCCGGGGCGGTGGCCTTCCGGCACAGCGACGGCCCGGCGGTCACCGCCGCCATGGACGAGATGACCTTCCTGCGACCCGTCCACGTCGGGGACATCGTGACGACGTACGCCCAGGTCAACTGGGCCGGGCGCTCGTCGATGGAGATCGGGGTGCGGGTGGAGGCCCAGCCCTGGGGCAACGCCGCCGACGAGCCGGTCCACGTGGCCAGCGCCTACTTCGTGTTCGTCGCGATCGACGACGACGGTGCCCCCCGACCGGTCCCCGGGCTCGTGACCGAGACTCCGACGGAGGTACGCCGCGAGCGCGAGGCGCAGATCCGGCGCGCGCACCGGCTCGCCCGCAAGCGGGAGATCGACCGGGGGCGCGAGGCATGACGGCCCCGTGGGTGCCCGGTGAGGTGATCACCCGGCGCGAGGTCCTGCACGGGCGGCTCTGGCTCGAGCACCCGGTGACCGTGGTGGACGACGACGGCACCACCTTCGCGGTGCTGCTGGAACCGGGGTCGCCGTTCACCTTCCACGACCATCCGATCGGCCCGCACCCGTGGGGCGCCCACGAGGCCTGGGGCGGGACGACCGTCCTCCAGGTGCACCGGGCCGGGGAGCGCTACGGCGCCTGGAAGTTCTTCGACGAGACCCCGGCCGGCCCGCGGTTCCGTTACTGGTACCTCAACTTCGAGTCGCCGATCGTCCGTGACGACGACGGCTACGACACCGACGACCACGGCCTCGACCTGATCGTCCACCCCGACGGACGCCGGGAGTGGAAGGACGTCGAGCACCTCCACGTCCAGCGGGCCCAGGGCCGGATCGACCTCGAGACCGTGGGTGCGGTCCTCGAGGCCGCCGACCGGGTGGTCGACCTGCTCGACGCCGACGACCGCTGGTGGTCCGAGTACGACGAGTGGACGCCCGAGGCCTGAGGGTCCCTCAGCCTCCGGGGTGGGGCGTCGGCGCGTCGTACCGGGTTGTGACGGGTGGGACTGGTGATACTGGGCGGGCTGACTTCCCCCAGCAAGAGAGGCACCCCATGCCACCCGACAGCTCCAGCGGGTCGCACCCCGACGCTCCGCACGGAACCACCGGTCCCACCGTCACCTCGAGTGACGCGGGCCGCTCCAGCACCGCCGACCGGGCGCAGCGCGTGCGCTTCCGCCGCGCCGTGACGCTGATGGTGATGACCCTCGTCATCCCCGGCTCCGCGCAGCTCGTGGCCGGCAACCGCCGCATCGGCCGGATCGCCACACGCGTGTGGATGACGGTCGTCGTGGTCACCCTCCTGAGCGCCGTCGTGTCGGTCTTCGCGCACTCCTTCGTCTTCTGGGTCGCCTCCAACACCCTGCTCCTCGGCGTCATCCGCCTCGGCCTGATGGCCCTCGCCGTCGGCTGGGCCCTCCTCTTCATGGACGCCTGGCGGCTCGGGCAGCCCCTCGGGCTCCAGCGCCAGCAGCGGCTCGCGGTCGTCGGCGTCAACGGGCTGCTCTCCCTGACCGTCGCCGGCGCGCTGCTCTTCGGCGCCCACATGGTCGACGTGCAGCGCCAGTTCATGCTCACGATGTTCGGCGACGGCGCCGTGGTCGGCGCCCACGAGGGCCGGTTCAACGTGCTGCTCCTCGGCGGCGACTCCGGAGCCGGCCGCTGGGGCCTGCGTCCCGACTCGCTCACCGTGGCCAGCATCGACGCCCGCACGGGCAAGACCGTGCTCATCGGCCTGCCCCGCAACATGGCGAACTTCCCCTTCGAGGAGGGGTCGCCTATGGCGAAGGCGTTCCCTGGCGGCTTCGACTGCGACGGCTGCTACCTCAACGGCGTCAGCACCTGGGCCCAGGACAACACCGAGCTCTTCAAGGGCTCCGACAACCCCGGCGTCGACGCCACGGTGTCGGCCGTCGAGGGCATCACCGACCTCGACATCAACTACTACGCCATGGTCAACCTCGCCGGCTTCCGCAACCTCGTCGACGCGGTCGGCGGCGTGGAGCTGACGGTGCGCGACCGGATCCCGGTCGGGCTGCCGCACGACTCCTTCTTCCGCTACATCGAGCCGGGCACGCGCACGCTCGACGGCATGGACACCCTGTGGTTCGCCCGGGCGCGCGAGGGGTCCGACGACTACTCGCGGATGGCCCGCCAGAAGTGCGTCATGAACGCGATGCTCCAGCAGGTCAGCCCGGAGACGGCCCTGCGCAACTTCGAGAAGATCGCCAAGGCCTCCTCGGAGATGATCTCGACCAGCGTGCCCCGCGGCGAGGTCGGCCGCTTCGCCGAGCTGGCCCTCAAGGCCAAGAGCCAGAAGATCGCGACCGTCTCGCTGGTGCCGCCGCTCATCTCCACGGCCGACCCGGACATCGACCTCGTCCACAGCACGATCGCCGCGGCGATCGACAAGGCCGAGGGCCAGGCCCCGGCACCCGCGCCGGCTCCCGCGCCCGCCGAGGACGAGGCCGAGGCGGCCACCGACCCCGCGACCGGGACCGAGCCGGCGCCGGCTCCCGCCCCGGCCGCCACGCCCGCCGCTCCGCCGTCGATGACGGGCGGCTCGCTCGGGACGCTCAAGGACGGGTACGCCGCCAACGACTCCGAGGACCTCGGGGCGGCCTGCTAGGCGGGGGCGTGCGGCACCTAGGGTGTACGCCGTGACTGCTCCCCGTGATGGCCGTGTCGTCGCGGTGGTCGTCACCTTCAACCGGCTGCCGCTGCTCCAGCGCCTCGTGGCCCGGCTGGGGGAGGTGCCCGGCCTCGACGAGGTCGTGGTGGTCGACAACGCCTCGACCGACGGCACCGGCGAGTGGCTGGCCGGCCAGCCGACGACGGGGGAGACCCCGCTGCTGGCGCGCACCCTCGAGCACAACCGCGGCGGTGCCGGTGGCTTCCACGACGGCCTGGCCTGGGCCATCGACCGCGACGCCGACCTGGTGTGGCTGATGGACGACGACGGCCTGCCCGACCCCGACTGCCTGGCCACCCTGCTGGCCCACGGCGAGGACCTCGACTTCTGGGGCCCGCTCGTCGTGGACGAGGAGGACTCCGACCGGCTGGTCTTCCCGATCCGGCTGCCGGGTGGTGCCCGGGTCGTGGGCGACATCGCCCAGGCCCGCGCCGCCGCCCGCGACGGCGTGCTGGCCGACGTGGTGATCCCCTTCAACGGCGTCCTGGTGACCAAGGAGCTCGTCGACCGGATCGGCCTGCCGCGCGAGGAGTTCTTCATCTGGGGCGACGACGTCGAGTACCTCTGGCGCGCCCGCGAGGCCGGTGCCCGCGTCGCCACCGTGACCGGGGCCCGGGTGCTCCACCCCAGCGTCGGCGAGCTCGGCACGCCGATGATGTGGGGCCGCACGACCTACAACCACAGCCCCAGCGACCTCAAGCACTACTGCATGGCGCGCAACAACCTGGTCAACCTGCGTGACTACCGGGGCCCGCTCCACGCCCTGGCGTTCGTGGTCAAGACCGTCTGGTTCTACACCTTCACCCGGCCCAGCGCCGCCCGCCTCCGGCTGAGCGCCGGGGCGATGCGCGCCGGGCTGGCCGGGGAGTACGACGGGCACGAGAGGTTCCTCGCATGACCGGGCCGGAGAGCGTCGCGGTCGTCGTCGTGACCTACAACCGCGCCGACCTGCTCGTCGGGATGCTCGACGGCCTCGCCGCCCAGACCCGCGCCGCCGACGCGGTCTTCGTCATCGACAACGCCAGCACCGACCACACCCGCGCGGTGCTCGACGCGCGCACCGACCTGCCGCTCCACGTGACCACCTCGGAGGCCAACCTGGGCGGGGCCGGTGGCTTCCACCTCGGCGTCCGGGCGGCGTACGACGCCGGTTTCGACCGCGTCTGGCTGATGGACGACGACGTGGTGCCCGCGCCCGACTGCCTCGCGGTCCTGATGGCGGTCGACGAGGACTGCCTCATCGCCGTGCGCGAGGACCTCGCCGGCACGCTCGTGGAGAAGGCGGCGATCGAGTTCGACCTGCGCAACCCGCTCGCCGTACGCCCCAAGCGCGCCGCCGTCGACACGGCGTACGCCGATCGCGCGTCCATGCCCCCGCTCGTGGAGGTGCAGAACGTCGCCTTCGAGGGCTTCATGGTGCGTCGCGACGTCATCACCGAGATCGGTTTCCCCGACCCTGCCTTCTTCATCTTCTACGACGACGCGGAGTACGCCGTCCGTGCCCGCCGGGCCGGGCGCCGGATCTGGGGGGTCCGCGACGCCGTGCTCGTGCGGCAGCTCGACTTCAACCAGCAGCACGACCTCTCGGGCTGGAAGGGCTTCTACATGTACCGCAACCTCTTCGTGGTGCACCTGCGCCACGGGGAGAACGCCCTGGTCCGGCTCAAGCCGTGGCTGATCACCCTCGCGGTGGTCCTGCTCAGCCCGGTCCGCGGCGGTCGCGCGGAGGCCCGCAACGTGATCCGCGCCATGGCGTCGGCGCGGGGCATGCGCCGCCTTTCCGAAACGGCCCGTCCCCCTCGCTAGACTCGTCCAGCCCCCGCGGGGGATGCGTCCACACACAGGAGTTCTCCCTTGTCCCAGGGATCGATCGACCAGCCCGACCTCGTCGTCGTCGGCTCCGGCTTCTTCGGCCTCACCGTCGCCGAGCGCTGCGCCTCCGAGCTCGGCCTCAAGGTGCTCGTGCTCGAGCGTCGCTACCACCTCGGCGGCAACGCCTACAGCGAGATCGACGAGGAGACCGGGATCGAGGTGCACAAGTACGGCACCCACCTGTTCCACACGTCGAACAAGCGGGTGTGGGAGTACGTCAACCGGTTCACCGACTTCACCGGCTACCAGCACCGGGTGTTCGCCAAGTACCAGGGGCAGGTCTACTCCTTCCCGATGAACCTGGCGCTCATCAACCAGTTCTTCGGCAAGGCGCACACTCCCGACGAGGCCCGGGCGCTCATCGCCGAGCAGTCCAGCGAGATCGCGACCGAGGACGCCACCAACCTCGAGGAGAAGGCGATCAGCCTGATCGGCCGCCCGCTCTACGAGGCGTTCGTCAAGGGCTACACCGCCAAGCAGTGGCAGACCGACCCCACCGAGCTGAGCGCGGACATCATCACGCGGCTCCCGGTGCGCTACACGTTCGACAACCGCTACTTCAACGACACCTACGAGGGCCTGCCGGTCGACGGCTACACCGCGTGGCTGACCCGGATGGCGGACCACCCCAACATCGAGGTGCGCGTCGACACCGACTGGTTCGACGTGCAGGACGAGTACAGGGGCAAGGTCCCGGTCGTCTACACCGGCCCCGTCGACGAGTACTTCGGCAACTCCGAGGGGCGCCTGTCGTGGCGCACCGTGGACCTCGAGCAGGAGACCGTCGACGTCGACGACTACCAGGGCACCGGCGTGGTCAACGCCAACGACCAGGACGTGCCGTGGACGCGGGTGCTGGAGTTCAAGCACCTGCACCCCGAGCGCACCTACCTGCCCGGCAAGTCGATCGTGGTGCACGAGTACTCCCGCTTCGCCGAGCCCGACGACGAGCCCTACTACCCGATCAACACCGCCGAGGACCGGGCCAAGCTGCTCGCCTACCGCGACCTGGCCAAGGCCGAGCCGATGGTGCTCTTCGGCGGCCGCCTCGGCACCTACAAGTACCTCGACATGCACATGGCCATCGGGTCGGCGCTGTCGATGTTCGACAACAAGCTCAAGCCGCACTTCGCCGACGGAGAGCCGCTGACGAGCGGAGGAGTGGACGCATGACCAGCTCGACGACAGCCGCCACCGAGACCGGGGCCGGCACCGCGCGCCGTGTCCTGCAGCGGCAGATCCTGCCCATCGACGGGGACACCGACGTCTACCGCCTGTACGTCGACCCCGAGGCCGCCGTCCTCGACGCCGACAAGTACGAGGTCGGCTCCAACCGCTCGGCCCAGCAGCTCAACGCCGCCCAGATGCGGCAGTCGACCTCGACCGGGGTCTCGATCCACCCCGACCAGATCCTCGACCGCGAGGCGCTGCGCCTGCCGGCCGAGGAGCGCATCTCGTTCGGCTCCTACTTCAACGCCTTCCCGGCCAGCTACTGGCGCCGCTCCACGATCGTCTCCGAGGTCGACCTGACCCTGACGATCGAGGGCCGGGGCGCCACCGTCACCGTCTACCGCTCGATGGCCAACGGTCGCTCGCAGCGCGTGGAGACCGTCACCACCGGTGACGAGGCGTCCTCGACCTTCGAGTTCGCACTCACCCTCAAGCCCTTCGTCGACGGCGGCTGGTACTGGTACGACGTCGTCGCCGGCGACGAGGACGTGGTCATCCGCTCCGCCGAGTGGGCCGCCCAGGTGCCGGCCGACCGGGCCCAGCACGGCACGGTCGACATCTGCATCACCACGATGAACCGCCCCGACTTCGTCGCCAAGCTCATCGGCCAGCTCGGCTCCACCCCCGAGCTGCGGCCCTACCTCGACGAGGTCCTCGTCATGGAGCAGGGCACCCAGAAGATGGTGGACTCGGAGTTCTTCCCCGACGCCGCCGCCAGCCTGGGCGACACGCTGCGCGTCATCGAGCAGGGCAACCTCGGCGGCTCGGGAGGCTACGCCCGGGGCCAGCTCGAGTCGGTCCGCAAGGGCACCGCGACGTACGCCATGATGATGGACGACGACGTCATCTGCGAGCCCGAGGGCGTCATCCGCGCCGTCACCTTCGGTGACCTGGCCCGCCGCCCGACGATCGTGGGCGGTCACATGTTCAGCATCTACTCCCGCACCCGCCTGCACAGCTTCGGCGAGATCATCACGCCGTGGCGCTTCTGGTGGCTCTCGGCCCCGGGCGTGTTCGGCGACTGGGACTTCGCGGCCCGCAACCTGCGCTCCACGCGGTGGCTGCACAAGCGCATCGACGTGGACTTCAACGGCTGGTTCATGTGCCTCATCCCGCGCCAGGTGCTCGACGAGGTCGGCCTCAGCCTCCCGCTCTTCATCAAGTGGGACGACTCCGAGTTCGGCCTGCGTGCCAAGGCGGCGGGCTACCCGACGGTGACCATGCCGGGTGCCGCGGTCTGGCACATCCCGTGGACCGACAAGAACGACGCCCTCGACTGGCAGGCCTACTTCCACCTCCGCAACCGCTTCGTCGCGGCGCTGCTCCACTCGCCGTACGAGCGGGGCGGCCGGATGGTGCGCGAGAGCCTCAACCACCAGATCGCGCACCTCGTCTCGATGCAGTACTCCACGGTCGAGCTGCGGCTGATGGCGCTCGAGGACGTCCTCGAGGGTCCCTACGCCCTGCACGACAAGCTGGCGACGCGGCTCGCGGAGGTCAACGCCTTCCGCAAGCAGTTCACCGACGCCCAGCTGCAGGCCGACCCGGACGCCTTCCCGCCCGTCCGCCGCCACAAGCCCCCGCGCAAGGGCAAGGACGACTCCGGCGTCCCCGGCCGGATGTCGACCCTGGTCCGGGCCGCGACCATGCCGCTGCGCCAGCTGCGCCCGGTGCGTCCGACCTCGCGCCAGCACCCCGAGGCGGAGATCCCGGCCATGGACGCCAAGTGGTACCGCATCGCGCGCTACGACTCGGCGGTCGTCTCGATGCCCGACGGCAACTCGGCCGCGCTCTACGAGCGCGACCCCGAGAGGTTCCGCGACCTGATGAAGCGCACCGCGGAAATCCACGCGCGCTTCCAGCGGGAGTGGCCACGACTGGCCGCGGAGTACCGCGGAGCGCTCGGTGACATCACCTCGCCGGAGGCGTGGGAGAAGACCTTCGAGCCCTGGAGCGACCAGGCGCCGCACGCGGGCGCCACCACCGGACCGACGTCTGCATGAGCGGTCTCCTCACCTCCGGCACCCCGGCCTCGCGGCGTCCGACCCGCGAGGAGCTCGAGGCGATGCCGCTCGCCCCCCCGGCCGCCACCGGGCTGGGCGAGGTCGTGCGGCGTCGCTACCTGCTGCGGATGCTGGTGCGCAACACCATCCAGTCCCGCTACCAGGGCACCGTGCTCGGCTGGCTGTGGAGCTACCTCCAGCCCGCCATCCGGTTCTGCCTGTTCTACTTCCTGTTCCAGGTGATGATCGGCCGTGGGGCCGGCATGGAGAACTTCGCGGTGCACCTCTTCGCCGGCATGGTGATCGTGCACTTCTTCACCGAGACCTTCAACGGTGGCACCCAGTCGCTCATCCAGAACCGGACGCTGATCACCAAGCTGCCCGTGCCGCGCGAGATGTTCCCGGTCTCCCGGATGCTGGTGGCGGCATGGCACACGGTGCCGATGATCCTGATCCTCGTCTTCGTCTGCGTCCTGCTCGGCTGGCGACCCGATCCGGTGGGGATGGCCGCCGCCCTGCTGGGCTTCTTGCTCACGGCGCTCCTGGGGCTGGCCCTCGGGCTGGTGTTCAGCGTGGCCAACGTCTTCATGCGCGACTTCGGCAAGGTGGCCCAGACGCTCACCCAGTTCGTCACCTTCAGCGTGCCGATGATGTACCCGTACACGCTGGTGCAGGACCGCTTCGGCGAGCCCATCGCGACGTACTACCTCTACAACCCGATGGCGGAGGCCGTGCTGCTGATCCAGCGCGGTTTCTGGACCGGCACGACCAGCGACCCGGCGTACACCGAGGGGCTGCACCTGCCCGACCACCTCTTCACGCGGGGGCTCATCATGACCATCATCGGACTGGTCTGCGTCGTGCTCGCCCAGCGGCTGTTCTCGCGGCTCGAGTCGCGCGTCCCGGAGCGGCTCTGATGACCACCATGATCCAGGTGGAGCACGCCACCAAGACGTTCACCATGTCCTACCACCGCTCGCTCAAGCAGATCGCGCTCGCCAAGGCGCGGGGGCGCAAGACCCACGACGTCTTCAACGCCGTCGACGACGTGAGCTTCACCGTCCAGGAGGGGGAGTCGGTGGGCCTGATGGGCCTCAACGGCTCCGGCAAGTCGACGCTCCTCAAGCTCGTCAGCGGGGTGATGCGACCCGACTCGGGCTCCGTGCTGACCCGGGGCCGGATCGCCGGCCTGATCGCGACCGGCGCCGGCTTCGACCCGCAGCTGAGCGGCCGCGACAACCTCTACCTCAACGCCGCCATCCTCGGGATGTCGCGGGCCGAGACCGACCGCAAGTTCGACGAGATCGTGGACTTCGCCGACCTCGGCAAGTTCCTCGACACCGAGGTCGCCTACTACAGCTCCGGCATGAAGGCCCGCCTGGGCTTCGCGGTGGCGATCAACGTCGACGCCGACATCTTCATCGCCGACGAGGCGCTGGCGGTGGGGGACCGGCCCTTCAAGCGCAAGTGCAAGAAGCGCATGGACGAGATCGTGAAGTCGGGCGTGACGATGTTCTACGTCTCGCACGCACCCGGCTCGGTGCGCAACCTGTGCAGCCGGGTCCTGGTCCTCGACCACGGCAAGCTCACCTTCGACGGGGACGTCGACGAGGGCATCGCGTTCCTCCACTACGACGACGACGAGGACGACAAGAGCCGCGCCGACGACGGGCTCGGCGCCGACATCTGAGGTCGGTGGCCTGACCGCCCGCTGCCCGCCGCTCGCACGCCCGGCGGTGGCTGGCGGCGTACGACGCACTGGTCGCCGCGGGGCCTGTCGTCTCCCGCCAGGTGCGCGGGTGGGCGCCTCGCTGACGCGATTTCACTGCGCCACGCCCGCACGGAGTTGACAATTGTGGAAGTCGTCGGCGTGTCGACTGGAAATTACACGATTGTAGTTACTCACGAAACCTAGCGAACCAGTGTGACTGGTGTGAAAGTTGCCTTCTTGTGTGACCTTCCCCGCGCACTGGAGTAGCCACTTATGCGTCTTGTCCAAGCCCGTTTCATCACCGCGTGCCAGCAGCTGCTGGCCCTCGGTGTGGTCCTCGCCGTCCTCACCCCGGCCTCGGGGGTGATCTCCCTCGACATCGTCGGCCAGCACCCCGGTGCGGCCGGCTCGGGGGGCCCCGCGGTCATCTCGGGCGCCCTGCGCTCGGCCACCGTTCCCACGGCCGCGGTCGAGTCCAGCGTCACCGAGGTCCCGCTCACGACCGGCACCGGCAACGCCCGGGCGCTGGCCGGCGAGACCGTCGTCGGCGGCTCGGTGACGAGCAACCGGGTGACGAGCCTGCCCCAGGACGTGACGGGCTACGGCGCCGTCGGTGTCACCTGGGCGCACGGCGAGGAGCTGGAGGAGGACCAGATCGCCCTGCAGGTGCGCACCCGTGAGGGTGACTCGTGGAGCGACTGGGCCGACCTGGAGTACCACGACGACCACGCCCCCGACGCCGGCAGCCCCGACGCCGCCACGTCGCGTCCCGGCACCGACCCGCTGATCATCGGCGACGTCGACGCCGTCCAGATCAAGGCCAGCGCGGACGACGCCCTCCCCGACGACCTCTCCATGGCCGTCGTCGAACCGGGCCGCGCCGAGGCCACGGAGAGCGAGACCCCCGCCGTCGGTGGCGAGGCCGACCAGGCCGACGAGGACACGTCGTACGACGACGAGTTCGAGGAGCGCACCGAGCAGTCCGGTGAGCAGTCCGGCGAGATCACCCTCCAGGCTGCGCGCAAGGCCGCCCAGCCGACGATCTTCAGCCGCGCCCAGTGGGGTGCCGACGAGTCGATCCGCAACAAGGGCGCCCTGCGCTACGGCTCGATCAGCGCCGGCTTCGTGCACCACACGGTCAACGCCAACGACTACACCGAGGCGCAGGTGCCGGGGATCCTCCGCAGCATCTACGCCTACCACGTGAAGTCCCGCGGCTGGAGCGACATCGGCTACAACTTCCTCGTCGACCGCTTCGGTCGGATCTGGGAGGGGCGTTACGGCGGGATCGACAAGGCCGTCGTCGGCGCCCACACCCTCGGCTACAACGACTATGCGTTCGCGATGTCGGCGATCGGCAACTTCGACGTCGTCCAGCCGCCCGAGGTGATGCTCCAGGCCTACGGCGCGCTCTTCGCCTGGAAGCTCGGCCTGCACGGGGTCAACCCCGCGTCGATGTCCCAGCAGGTGGGCCGGACGAAGTTCGCGGCGATCAACGGCCACCGCGACGCCGGCTCGACCGCCTGCCCCGGCAGGTACCTCTACGCCAAGCTCGCCAACATCCGGGCGTACGCCGTCGCCGGTGGCACGCCCGCGCCGCCCCCGCCCGCGCCCGCCCCGGCTCCGACGACGGTCAAGATCGGCGACCCCGCCCCGCAGTCCAACCTCGTGGGCGCGGCGTACCCCGACATGGTCGTCCGCCGCGCCGGCGACGGCCGCGGCTTCATCATCCCCACCGGTGGTCTCACGGCCTTCGCGAAGGCGAGCACCGTCTCGACCAAGGGCTGGAAGGACAAGCAGGACGTCCTCGTCACGCCCGACGTCACCGGCGACGGGGTCATCGACCTGGTCTCCACCTCCAGGAAGGGGGTGCTCCGGATCCGGCCCGGCAAGGGCAACGCACGCTTCAAGGCGACCTCCAAGGTCATCAAGTCGACGCGCGGCCACACCCTGATGACCGCGGTCGGCGACCTCGACCGGGACGGCCGCAACGACCTGGTCGCCCGCCACAAGGGCAAGCTCGTGGCACTCATGGGGGCGCCGAAGGGCGGCTTCAAGCGGGTCGTCCTGGGCAAGGGGATGGGCAGCTACGTGCAGTTCATCGGTGCCGGCGACCAGAACGGTGACGGCAACGTCGACCTGCTCGCCCGCAACGGCAGGGGCCTCATGCTCTTCAAGGGCAAGGGCAACGGCCGCTTCGGTGCCCGGACCGCCGTACCCGGCTCGTGGGGCGTCTACAACCGGATCACCAGCGGCGCCGACTTCAACGGCGACGGCCGCCTCGACCTGGTCGCGCGGCGTACCAAGGGTGCGGTCTTCATCCTCCCGTCCTCTGGAGCCGGCACCTTCGGGACGCCGGTCGGACCGGCCACCAACGTGCGCTCGCTGCGCTCGATGACCGGTGCCGGCAACCTGGTGGGCGACGCCGCCCCCGACCTCGTCGGCGTCAAGGACAACACCCTCGTCGTGGTCGCCAACCGGGGCACCTTCGACCTCGGTGCCCCCATCGACACGGGGGTCTCGTTCGTCGGCTCGGACGGCCTGCTCAACGTGGGCGACTGGAACCGCGACGGCGTCGGCGACGTGATCGCCCGACGCCCGGACGGCTCGATCGCGCTCTACGCAGGGAACGGCGCCGGCCAGCTCAGCGGGCCCACGGCCCTGGGGTCGGGCTTCGCCGGCGTGCACCTCGTGCCGGCCGGGGACGTGACCGGCGACGGCTTCCCCGACCTCCTCGGCACCCCGGCCAGCGGCAAGCTGATGGTCTACGCCGGGACCGGGACCGGGATCAGGGCGGGCCAGCAGGTCTCGGGCCGCCAGATCACCCGGGCCGGCCTGCCCAGCGACCTGTCGGGCTTCGACTGGGTGTTCGGCGTCAGCGACATCCGGGCCAAGGGACGCGGCGACTACATCGTGCGCCGGGCCGGCACGGGCGACGTCTACCTCTACACGGGCACGAGCGGCAAGGTCGCCGCCCCGCGCTTCCTCGGCGGTGGGATGGAGGGCTTCGACCTGGCCGGCTAGGGAGCCGGTCGGACCTCCGGGTCCCCGGCCCGGTGGGTGGCACGCTCCGCGGCGTACGTCGCGTCGAGCCGCCCCGGGTCCGGGTGCCGGACCAGGACCAGCGAGCCGCCGCTTACGAGCGGCTCGGTGAAGGTGGCGACTCCCGGTGGGGAAGCCGGATTCGCCATCGAGAAGAGACGGCCGCCGTCGGTGAGGAGACTCCCGGCGGCGGCCGACTCCATGAGTGCTCCCTGGGTGGCCTCGCCGTAGGCGCCGTCGGTGGCGGCGTCCTGTGCGGTGGGCGGGTCCCACGGGGTGAAGGCGTCGGGCTGGGACCAGATCTCCAGGCCGACGTCGTGCACGCCGGCCGGGACGGGCGTGGCGAAGCGGACGCCCAGCGGCAGCAGGCTGCAGGCAAGCACCACGAGGTCGTCGCCCCGCGCGGCCCACTCCTCGAGGTCGTCGGGACCGCAGACGACCGCGTCGGGGTCGTCGTCGGACGTCACGACCAGGCCGACCGTCCAGGCGGCCCCCAGGAACACCGGGGTCAGCCAGTGGGTCGGCAGGTCGATGCGCAGCCGCATCCCGCGCTCGAGGTCGCCCTCCTCGACGAGGAGGCTGGCGGCCTTGGCCACCCAGTTGGCGTACGTCGTCACCGACAGCTCGACCCGCTCGCCCGTCGCGTGGTCGTACCAGGTCACGAGCGGGCGGCCCGGGTCACGGCGCAGCTGGGCGCGCAGGGCGGCGTCGAAGGTGGTCACGGCCGCAGCCTAGGCTCCGGGCCATGACCCAGACGCCCCAGCCGTCCCATCCGTCGGGCCCGAGCATCGACCACTTCTGGGCCGTCGTGCCCGCGGGCGGGGCCGGCACCCGGCTGTGGCCGCTGTCGCGGTCGTCGTCGCCGAAGTTCCTGCACGACCTCACCGGCACCGGCCGCACGCTCATCCAGGCCACCCACGACCGGCTGGCGCCGCTCGTGCAGGACCGCATCCTCGTGGTGACCGGCCGCGCGCACCGCGACGCCGTGCTCGAGCAGCTCGACGTGCCGGCGGAGGCAGTGCTGGCCGAGCCGTCGGCCCGCGACTCGATGGCCGCCATCGGCCTCGCCGCCGCGCTGCTGGAGCGCCGCGACCCCGACGCCGTCATGGGGTCCTTCGCCGCCGACCACGTGATCCGCGAGCCCGCGGTCTTCCACGCGGCGGTCGCGACCGCCGTCGACGCGGCCCGCGCCGGGTGGCTGGTCACGATCGGCATCGAGCCGACCTACGCCGCCACCGGCTTCGGCTACATCAGCGCCGGCGACGAGGTGGACGGGGTGCCCGGGACGCGGGTGGTGCGCGAGTTCGTCGAGAAGCCCGACGCCGACGTGGCGGCGACGTACGTCGCGGACGGCTACCGGTGGAACGCCGGCATGTTCATCGTGCGACCGACCGTCCTGCTCGACCTGCTCGCGGAGACGGACCCGGGCTTCGCGGCGTCGCTGCGGGCGATCGCCGCCGACCCGGCGACCCTCGAGGACGCCTGGGACTCGCTGCCGAGGATCGCGGTCGACCACGCCGTCGCCGAGCCCGCGGCCGCCGCCGGTCGTGTCGCCGTGGTGGCGGGGCGGTTCGGCTGGGACGACGTGGGCGACTTCGCGTCGCTGCGCTCGCTGCTGCCCGCCCCCGACGGAGAGCTCGTCGTGCTGGGCGACCGGGACCGGGTGCGGGCCATCGACAGCTCGGGGCTCGTGGTCCCGGCCGGCGACCGGGTCGTGGCGGTGGTCGGGCTCGAGGACGTCGTGGTGGTCGACACCGGCGACGCCCTGCTGGTCACCACGCGGGCCCGGGCCCAGGACGTGAAATCGATCGTGGCCGCCCTCAAGGAGGACGGCCACGTCGGTCTGACCTGAGGGGAGCGGCTCCCGTCAGAGGACGGTCGGCTCCGGGGAGTCCATGTAGGGGTACTGCTCCATGAACGCGTCGAGCGCCTCGCCGCTGGGGGCGGAGCAGTACTGGAAGACGCCCACCTGCTCGCCACCCTCGCCAGCGGCCTCGCCGCCGACCGACCAGTGGGTCATGGCGACGTGCTGGCCGGAGGGGAACGGGTCGCCGTCCTCCGAGGTCCACGGCACGGCCTTGAACTTGTCGCGCAGGTTGGTCGTGCTCGACTTCTTGGAGGCGATGCCGCGCAGGTCGTCCATCATCGCCTCGTCCCCGGCGACCGTCTCGTCGTACCAGAGGATCGTGTAGCCGTGCTCGAGGTTGTGCACGAGCTCGCCGACGTCGGGCCGGTCGGACTCGCTGTAGAGCTTGCGCTCGATGCCGTCCCACACGTTGTAGTGCTGGCCGAAGGCCGGGGGCGAGTCCTCGAACTGCAGGGGCGTGCCGGGCTCGACGTGGTCCTGGCCGCCGGTGGCCTTCTTGGTCGTGATCTCACCGCAGTCCGAGGCGGGGGCGCCGATCGCCTCGATGGCCTGGGAGTCGAAGGACCGCAGGTCCCACCAGTTCTTGATGGGCTGGTAGGCCGCCGCACCGATGATGACCAGCGCCACCAGGATGCTCGCCCCGACGAGGGCGAAGCCGCGGCGCTTCTCGGTGCCCGCCTGCTTCTTGCGGATGGAGTCGATGACCGCCTGACGGTCGGTCCTGTCCTTCTTGCTCACGGCGCTGGAGTCTCTCGGATCGGGGACTGGGCTCCGCGCCGGGCGCTCGTGTGCAGCGCTCCGGCGGGGGTCGGGGGCAGAGTCTACGGAGTGGCGGGTGACACGGTGGCCACCACGTCGGAATCGCCGGCCCGCCACCCGTCCACCGTCCAGCCGTGGGCGAAGCACACGGCGGTCACGGCGGTGCGGTCGGCCGAACCGCCCAGCCCCAGCTCGTACGACGGGGGGTCGTCCTCGACCGCGGCGAGAGCCGTCCGTCCCGTCCGGTGGACCCGCTCGATCGCCGCCACCAGCTCGTCGGGAGGGACCGGGGCGCCGAACGGGCGGCGGTCCTCCGGGTGCCCGGCCAGGGCCCGGACGACGGCCTCGCGGGCGCCGTAGCCGAACATGTCCGCCCCCTCGGCCCGCACCAAACGGACGGCTCCGGTGCCGTGGTCGCCGGCGTCGAGCACCAGGTCGGCCCGGCCGCGGACCACGGCGACGGGGCGGCCCGCGAGCTTGCCCTGGGCGAGCTCCGCGGCTCCGGCGATCTCGTCCGCGACGGCGGGCAGCGTCACCGCGAGCGGGTTGCCGTAGGGGTCCTCGCGCCCGCTGAAGTCCTCGGCGACCACCAGTCCGGCGGCGCCGATCGCGATGTCGGTCTGGCCCTCGCGCCACGCCCGCCCGGCCGTGTCGGTGATGACCACGCCCACGTTGGCGCCGGTGAGCTCGAGGAGCGCGGAGCGCAGCCCGCGCGCGCTGGCGTCGGGGTCGAGCGGCAGCAGCGCGACCTGCCCGAGCCCGACGTTGGAGGCGTCGATGCCGGCCGCCGCCATGGTGAGACCCAGCCGGTTGCGCACGATGAGGGTGGGGCCACGGCTCGCGACGACCCGGACGGTCTCCTCGGCCAGCGCCTCACCGCGATCGCCCGGCCGGACCCGGCCCTCGGCCTTGCTGACGACCTTGCTGGTGACCACCACGACGTCGCCGTCGGCGAGCTCGGTGACGGCGGTGATGACGCGGGCCAGGTCGGTGTCGACGGTGATCTCGGGCAGCCCGTCCGGCGCGGTGACCTCGAGGCGGCTCACCGGACGATCCCGACGGCGGCGGCCGCCATGGCCGCGGTCGCGTCGTCGTCGACCATCATGAGCGGCACGGCCTCGCAGGCGATCCCGGCCTCGCGGACCGCCGCCACGTGGTGGGCGTCGCGGGTGTCGACCAGCCAGCCGTCGAGCACGCCGCCGTCCCCACGGCTGCCGTAGTGGCGGGCGACGGCGCCGGCGGTGACCTCGACCCCGATGGCGGTGAGGACCTGGTGGGCCATGCCCCGGACGTGGGTGTCGCCGACGATGGGGGAGAGGCCCACGACGGGGGCGGGGGTGGCGGCGACGGCCTCGCGGATCCCGGGGACGCCGAGGATCGTGCCGACGCTGACGACCGGGTTGGAGGGGGGCAGCACGAGGAGGTCGGTCTCCGCGATGGCCTCGAGCACGCCGGGACCGGGGCTGGAGGCGTCCAGGCCGACCACGACCACGGCCTCGGCCGGCACCTGGGCGCGCAGTCGGACCCAGTACTCCTGGAAGTGCACGACGCGTCGCCCGCTCGGCTCGTCGGGGTCGGCGACGGCGATGTGGGTCTCGACCCGGTCGTCGGTCATCGGGAGCAGGCGGACCCCCGGCTGCCAGCGCCGGCACAGGGCGGCGGTCACCTCGGAGAGCGGGTAGCCCGCGTCGAGCATCTGGGTCCGGACGAGGTGGGTCGCGATGTCGCGGTCGCCGAGGCCGAACCACGTGGGCTCCACGCCGTACGCCGCGAGCTCGTCCTTGGTGCTCCACGTCTCGTCCCGGCGTCCCCACCCGCGACCGGGGTCGATGCCGTCGCCGAGGGTGTACATGACAGTGTCGAGGTCGGGACAGACCTTCAGGCCGTGGACCCAGATATCGTCGGCGGTGTTGGCCACCACGGTGACCTCCGCGTCGGGTGCCACGCCGGGGAGCGCCCCGGTGCGGATCCCGTGGAGCAGGCCCCGCACGAAGGTCGCTCCGCCCATACCACCGGAGAGCACGGAAATCTTCTGCATGTGAATACCTTGCCCTACCGCCGATCGCCCGTTCGGGGGACCTCATGGCCCGTTCGGGCCATATCAGATCTGGGCTTGACTTCAGGTGTACGACAGGCATGTAATTCCCACAGTGTTCTTCACCGTCGGCGGCAGGTCTCGCACCGGCTTCCGCGGGGGGACGAAGAGCTCCATCACCAGGGTCGAAAGGGCGAAAGCCATGAGAGCAGAACTGTTTCTCCTCGAGCCGGACGCCGAAGAGCAGGGTTGGCAGGACCGCGCCCTGTGCGCGCAGACCGACCCGGAGGCCTTCTTTCCGGAGAAGGGCGGATCCACCAGGGAGGCCAAGAAGGTCTGCCTGACCTGCGAGGTGCGGGACGACTGTCTCGAGTCCGCCTTGATGAACGACGAGCGCTTCGGGATCTGGGGTGGTCTCTCCGAGAGGGAGCGCCGCAAGCTCAAGAAGCGCGCAGTCTGATGCACGAGGCGCCACGGGCCCGCTGATCCAGCGGGCCCGCCGCGCATTTCGGGGCGGCCCCACACGCCGTCCGCACGACGTTTTCGGGCCTCACCGAGCCCTCGCTAGGGTGCTCCGGTGACCGTCACAGTGCTCCTCGTCAGCCATGACGGGGCCCGGTGGCTGCCGGCGGTCCTCGAGGGCCTGGAGGCGCAGACCCGCCCCGTCGACCGCGCCATCGCCGTCGACACGACGAGCAGGGACGGCAGCGCCGACCTGCTCCGCGGCCTCCTGCACGACGAGTCCGTGCTCGAGCTGCCCGGCTCGACGAGCTATCCCGCGGCCGTCGCCCACGCCCTGGACGCGGTGCCCGAGGTGGAGGGCGAGTGGGTCTGGCTGCTCCACGACGACAGCCGGCCCGCCCCGGACGCCCTCGAGCAGCTGCTGCGGGCCGCCGAGGAGCACCCCGAGGCAGCGATCCTCGGTCCCAAGCTGAGGGAGTGGCCCTCGCTCAAGCGCCTGCTGGAGGTCGGCCTCACGATCACCGGCACGGGCCACCGCGAGACCGGGCTCGAGCGCGGCGAGTACGACCAGGGCCAGCACGACGAGGTCCGCGAGGTCCTCGCCGTCAACACCGCGGGCATGCTCGTGCGCCGCAGCGTCCTGACCGGGCTGGGTGGTCTGGACCTCCAGCTGCCGATCTTCGGCAACGACATCGACTTCGGCTGGCGGGCCGCCGAGGCCGGCCACACCACGATCGTGGTGCCGACGGCCGTCGTCTTCCACGCGGAGGCGGCCCACCGCGGCGCCCGTCGTACGCCCCTGACCGGTCGCCACACGCACTACCAGGAGCGGCGCGCGGCCCTGCTGACGATGCTCGCCAACGCCACCCCGCGCCGGCTGCCCTGGCAGGTCGTGCGGCTGTTCCTCGGGTCGCTGCTCCGGGTGCTCGGCTTCCTCGTCGTGCGCTCGGTGGGGGAGGCCCTCGACGAGCTCGCCGCCGTGCTGTCCGTCTACTCCCGGCCCCGCCAGGTGCTCGCGGCGCGCCGGACCCGTGCCGAGCGACGCACCGGCGACCGACACGACGTACGCCGCCTGCTGGCCCCGCCGTGGCTGCCCTACCGGCACGGCCTCGACTTCGTCACCGACCTGGCGGCCGCCGCGACCAACCAGGCCCAGGACGTCGCCGAGCGCCGCCGCGCGGTCCGCGCGGAGCAGCAGCTCGCCGCCCAGCCGGCGTCGCGCGACCGGGACCGCCGCGACGAGGACGACGAGGAGGCCTACCTCCAGGACAGCGGCCTCGTGGTGCGGTTCCTCACCAACCCGGTCGCGGTGGTGCTGGCGCTCTTCGCGGTGCTCGCGGTCGTCGGGGCGCGGACGGCGTTCGGCTCGATCACCGGGGGCGCCCTGTCACCGGTGCCCGCCGACGTGGCCGAGTGGTGGCAGCTGCACGTGCAGACGTGGCACCCGCTCGGGTCGGGCACCGACGTCCCCGCGCCGGCGTACGTCCTCCCGTTCGCCTTCGTCGCCAGCCTGGTGGGCGGGCCGGGGGTCGTGGTCTCGGCGCTCATGCTGCTGGCGGTCCCCTTCGCGGCGTGGGGGGCGTGGCGGCTGCTGACCGTCGTCGGCCACCTCGTCGACACCCGCGACATGCCGCGCTGGCTGCACGTCTGGGGCGCGGTGACCTACGGCCTGGTCCCGGCCACCTCGGGGGCGTGGGGCGAGGGGCGCTTCGGCACCGTGGCCGTGGCCGCGCTGCTGCCGTGGACCGCCCATGCCGCCCTCGGATTCGCCGACCCCGACCGCGACCGCCGGTGGCGGGCCGCGTGGCGGACGGCGCTGCTCGTGGCCCTCGGCGCGGCCTTCGTGCCCGGGGTGTGGCTCTTCGCGGTCCTGGCCGCGGCGGTCGTGCTCGGCGTGGCGGCCTTCATCTCCCCACGACTGCTGAGGGACCGGCACAGCTGGGGCCCGCCGGTCGTGGCCCTGGCGATGGTGCCGGTGCTGCT
Organism: Nocardioides terrigena; assembly: GCF_003047265.1. GTDB lineage: Bacteria > Actinomycetota > Actinomycetes > Propionibacteriales > Nocardioidaceae > Nocardioides > Nocardioides terrigena. Next base: position 173,814 of record NZ_PZYY01000002.1, read on the forward strand.
GGCGCCGTGGATCGTGCCGCTGGTCACGACCGGGTCCGCCGAGGGGCTGCTCCTCGAGGCCGGCCGCCTCCCCGGCGACCGGGTGGACGTCCTCGGCCTGCTGACCGGTCGCCTCGGCGACCTCGGTGCGCCCTGGTGGCTGGGCGCCCTGCTGGGACTCCTCGCGATCCTCGCGCTGCTGCCGCGCTCGACGAGGGTGCCGGTGCTGGCGTGCTGGCTGGTCGCGCTCGCCGCCGCCGTCGTGGTGGCCGGCCTCGGCTTCGTCACCCTCGAGCTGCCCGCGATCCGCACCCGTCCGAGCCTCGGGCTCTTCGTCGTCATCCTCCAGGGGCTGGCCGTCATCGCCACCGTCCTGGGCGCGGAGGCCTACCTGCAGCGCCTCCACGACGGCCGGCGGCACGCCCTCTGGCAGCGGGTGCTGGCCGGCCTGCTCGCCGCCGTCGCCGCGATCGTCCCCATCGGGGGCCTCGTCTGGTGGCTGGCCAACCCCGACGGGGCGCTCACGCGTGAGGAGCCCGCCGTGGTCCCGGCCTACATGGAGCAGAGCTCGCTGCTCGGCGACGAGCACGGCGTGCTGGTCCTGCGCGGCTCGGTCGACGAGGGCATCGACTACCGCATCCTGCGCGGTGACGGCGTCACGCTCGGCGAGGACGAGGTGCTCGCCCTCGCCGACGAGGACGTCGACCTGACCCGGCAGGTGACCGAGCTCGTGTCGGCACCGAGCGGCGAGCTCGTGGAGTCGCTGGCAAGCGCCGGCATCGAGTACGTCGTCCTGCCGTCGCCCGCGGACGGCACCATCGCCGCAGGCCTCGACGCCACCGCCGGCCTGGACCAGGCCAGTGCCGAGGACCGGTCCACCCGGGCCTGGCGCGTCGACCGGCCGCTGTCCGCCGAGGGGGTCGAGGGGCGCACCACCTGGCCGCGACTGCTGCTGCTGGTCGTGCAGGTCGCCGCCCTCCTGCTCGTCCTCGTCCTGGCCGCGCCCACCGTGAGGAGGGGTCGCAGTGAGTGACTCCACGTCGAGGCCGGGCCGTCGCGCCGCGCCGTCCGGACCTGCCCGTCGGGTGGGTCCCCTGGACGTGCTCGCGATCGTCATCCCGCTGCTGACGGTGGGGGCCATCAGCCTGGTCAGTCCCGTCGTCGACGACGCGACCACCCGGCCCCCGGCCGAGGTGTCGCTCACGCGCACCACGCTGGTGTGCCCCGCCGCGCTCCCGGGTGCCGGCACCGTCTCGGTCGCGAGCGCAACTGGCGGGAGCGGCGAGGTCACCACGCGGCTGCCGGCGGAGGACACCCTCGCCCTCGACGGCACCGCGCGCGTCGCGACCAGCAGGCCGGTGGTGCTCCAGGCCGACGGTGAGCTCGCCGCCGGGCTCGTCGCCGGCCGGTACGGCGAGGGCACCGCGACGTCCTGCGACCTGCCGAGCCCGGAGCAGTGGTTCACCGGGGTGGGCGCGTCGGCCGAGCACGCCTCGGTCCTCGAGCTCACCAACCCCGACCGCGGGCCGGCGGTCGCCGACGTGGCCGTGCTGGGTCCCGACGGCCCGGTCGACGTCCCCGCGATGCGCGGCGTCACCGTGCCCGGGGGACGCACGGTGCGCTTCGACCTCGCGGCCGTCGTTCCCGACCGGTCCGACCTCAGCCTGCGCGTGGTGGTCTCCCGCGGCCGCCTCGGCGCCCACGTCGTCGACCTCGTGGACGAGCTGGGCAGGGGTGCCCGCAGCCGCGACTGGTTGCCGCCGCAGGCCGCGCCGGCCACGACGTCGTACGTCCTCGGGCTCGGCGGCAAGCCCGGGGACCGGGTGCTCGCCGTCGCCAACCCCGGTGACGACGAGGTGCGGGTGGCGCTGCGCGTGGTGACCCAGGAGAGCGAGTTCACGCCGTCGCGGCTCGAGGAGCTGACGGTCCCCCCGGGTGCCACCACCAGCGTCGACCTGACCGGCGTGCTGCAGGGCGACGCCGCGCGCGGGGCGATCGGGCTCCGGCTCGACTCGTCGCTGCCGGTGACCGCGTCGCTGCGGACCCTGGCGTCGGGCGACCTGTCGCACGCCGTCGCGGGCGCACCGCTGGACGACCGGGCCGCCCTGACCCTGCCCCGCGGACCGGGGCGGCTGGTCCTCGCCGGCGCCGACACCGCGGGGGTGGTGACCTACACGCTGCGCGACCAGCGGGGGCGTGAGGTGGCCCGGGAGCGGGTCGCGGTCGGACCCGGCGTCTCGCCGCGCATCAAGCTGGACCCGGAGGCCACCCAGCTGGACCTGGTCGTCCAGCGGACCACCGTGGTGGCGGTCGTGGAGGTCGGGCCCCCCGGCCTGGCGGTGGTCCCGCTGACGCCGTTGGTGCTGCGGGGCCTCGTCGCCGACGTGCGCCCGTCGCTGCGCTAGCCCTGGCTAGCCGAGCTGGTCGCCGTACCGCGGGTCGACGTCCTCGGGCGGAAGGCCCAGGAGCTCGGCGACCTGCTCGACCACGATGGTGAGCACCATCGCCTCGAGGTCGTCGCGGCCCTCGCACCGGTGCTCGATCGGACGCCGGAAGAGCACCAGCCGGGTCGGGTCACCCCCCGTGCCGCGCACGAGCGAGGACAGGGGCACCGTCTCGTCGCCCCAGTCGTCGGGCAGCATCGGCGCGTCCTCCACGGCGTACTCCACCAGCCCGAGCCGCGCCTGCCACCGCTCGTCGACCTCGGTGACGATGCCGAGCACCAGGTCGTCGAAGCGCTGGCGGGCCGTGCGCACCGCCGGCTCGCCCAGCCGCGCGGGCATCACGCCGGGCCCGCGCATGCCCCGGCCGCGCCGGTCCCGGGTCACGCGACGGCGGGGGAGCACCTCATCCATGCCGCGAGCCTAATCACGAGGCACCCGAGCGGCGGGTAGCGTCTGGCGGGTGAGCCTCAGCCGTCGTTGTTCCCGCACTGCCTGCGGTCGCACTGCGGTCAACACCCTCACCTACGTGTACGCCGACCAGACGGCCGTCCTGGGCCCGCTCGCGACGTACGCCGAGCCGCACGCCTACGACCTGTGCGACCTGCACAGCGAGCGGCTCTCCGCCCCCCGCGGCTGGGAGGTGCTGCGCCTGGCACCGGACCCGTCCACCCGGGGCCCGTCCTCCGACGACCTGCTCGCGCTGGCCGACGCCGTCCGCGAGGCGGCCCGCCCGATCGAGCGCCCCCTGCCGCCGCGTCCGGTCGACCATGGCGGCGACGACCCGCGCAACGGCACCAAACGCGGGCACCTCCGCGTCCTCAGCAACGACTGACTCCGCCCGGCGGGACCACACGCACCACGAGTGTGCGTGGATGCACCACGCACGCCTGCGTACTGGTGCATCCACGCACACTCGTGTCGCCATGGACGCCCACCGATCGAGGCGGGTCCCGGGGTTGCACCCTGGCGCTCGCTCCCACGCCTCCACCGCGGTGCGCACGCGGCGCGCGTGACGTCTAGGCTGCGGGCCATGCCCACGACCCCCGCCTCGCCGTCCCTCGAGGCCGCCAACGTCGGTGCCATCTTCAAGGCGTACGACGTCCGCGGCATCGTCCCGGACCAGCTCGACGAGGAGCTCGCGCGAGCCACCGGTGCCGCCTTCGTCGAGGTCGTCGGTGCCCCGGTGATCGTGGTCGGGCACGACATGCGCCCCAGCTCGCCGGGCCTGGCCGGAGCCTTCGCCGCGGGCGCCACCGCGGCGGGTGCCGACGTCGTGATGATCGGGCTGGCGAGCACCGACCAGCTCTACTTCGCCTCGGGCCACCTCGGCCACGCGGGCGTCATGTTCACCGCCAGCCACAACCCCGCGGCGTACAACGGCATGAAGATGTGCCGCGCGGGGGCCGTGCCCATCGGCTCGGAGACGGGCCTCGCGGAGATCCGCGACAGCGTGGTGCGGGGCGGCCACCAGCCGGCGATCGCCACCGGCAGCATCACCGAGGAGGACGTCCTCGAGGCCTACGCCGCACACCTGCTGAGCCTGGCGCCCGTCGACGGCCGCCGGCTCAAGGTCGTGATCGATGCTGGCAGCGGGATGGCCGGCCTGACCGCGCCCGCGGTCTTCGACCGCATCGGGACGGACCTCATCGAGCTGGTGCCGATGTACTTCGACCTCGACGGCACGTTCCCCCACCACGAGGCCAACCCCATCGAGCCGGCCAACCTCGTCGACCTCCAGGAGCGGGTGCTCGTCGAGCGGGCCGACATCGGGCTGGCCTTCGACGGCGACGCCGACCGCTGCTTCCTCGTCGACGAGGAAGGCCGGGCGGTCTCGCCCTCCACGCTCACCGCGCTCATCGCCTCGCGCGAGCTCCTTAAGGAGCCGGGCGCGACGATCATCCACAACCTGATCACCAGCCGGGCCGTGCCCGAGATCGTCACCGACCTCGGCGGCGCCCCCGTGCGCACCCGCGTCGGCCACTCCTACATCAAGGCGACGATGGCCGAGACCGGGGCGATCTTCGGCGGCGAGCACAGCGGCCACTTCTACTTCCGCGACTTCTGGCGCGCCGACTCGGGCATGCTCGCCGCCCTCCACGCGCTGGCCGCGCTGGCCGAGACCGAGCAGCCGCTCAGCGCCCTCCTCGCCGACTACGAGCGGTACGTCGTCAGCGGCGAGATCAACTCCACCGTCGCCGACCAGGCGGCCGTGGTCGCGACGATCGAGGCGGCGTACGCCGACCACGCGGGCGTCAGCACCGACCACCTCGACGGGCTGACGGTCACCCACGACGACTGGTGGTTCAACGTCCGCCCGTCCAACACCGAGCCGCTGCTGCGCCTCAACGCCGAAGGACGCGACCGCGCCACCATGGAGCGGATCCGCGACGAGGTCCTCACCACCATCAGGAGTGACGCGTGAACATCGATCCCCAGCTGCTCAAGATCATCGTCTGCCCCGACTGCCACGGCGACCTCCGCGAGGAGGCCGACGAGCTGGTGTGCACCGCGTGCGGCCTGGCCTACCCGGTCAAGGACGACATCCCGGTGCTGCTGGTCGACGAGGCACGCAAGCCGGCCTGACGTCATGGTGACGTGGTTCGACGAGGCCAGGCTCGACGACGAGCGGGTGCTGGGCGCCCACGACGTGGCGTTGCGAGCGCTCGCCGAGAGCGGCGCCCGGGTCCGCCGCGAGTCCCACGACGCCTCGGCCGCCACGGCCGAGGCGATCGCCGGCCAGCAGGGCCTCGACCAGCCCCGCGCGGTCATCGCCGCGGGCCCCGACTCGAGGCTGCTGCGTGCCGTGCTCGAGCCCTGGTGCCCGGTGCCCTTCGTGGCCTGGCCCGGACCGGCGCTGCCCGGGTGGGCGGGGAGCCTCGACCTGGTCGTGATGCTCGCCCCCGAGGGGTCCGACCGGAGCTCCGCGTCCGCGGTCGCGGAGGCCGTACGCCGCGGCTGCCAGGTCGTCGTCGCCTGCCCGCCGACCTCGCTGGTCGCCGAGCACGCCGCCGGTCGCTACACGACGGTGCTGCCCACGGTCACCGGCGACCAGCTCGCCACCGCCGTCGTGATGCTCGACTACCTCGCCCAGGTGCGCCTCGGGCCCCGGGCCGACGCCGACAGCGTGGCGATCGCGCTCGACGCCGTCGCCCAGGAGTGCTCGCCCTTCCGGGACCTCTCCGTCAACCCGGCCAAGATGCTCGCCATCGCCCTCGCCGACACCAACCCGATCGTCTGGGGCGGGTCCGTGCTGGCCGCCCGCGCCGCGCGCCGGGTGGCCGAGTCCATCCGCCGGGCCTCCGGTCGCACCGCCCTGGCCGGTGACGCCGAGCACCTCGTCCCGGTGCTCGAGGCGGCCCGGCCCCGCGACGTCTTCGCCGACCCGTTCGCCGACGCCACCGACGCGCCCGCCGACCTGCGCCCGCTCCTGCTCGTGCTCGACGACGGTGCCGAGGACCCGGTGGTCCGCGAGCAGCGCGGCCGGCTCCAGGCCGCGGCCGCGCGCCGCGACGTACGCGTCGAGACGGTCAGCACGGACGCCGCGACAGAGGTGGCGCGGTACGCCTCCCTGGTCCTCCAGGGCACCTACGCCTCGGAGTACCTGCGGATCGGGTTCGTCGAGGACTGAGTCGAGGACCGATCCGCGCGGCCGGACACCCGAGGGGAGGGGGGCGCGTTTGAATCGTCGGCCCTCGCCTGCCACGGTGGAGGAGTCCCTGACCTCATCGGAAGGAGAGCACATGCTCACCCTCACCGAGAACGCCAGCACCATCGTCCGCGAGATCACCACCCAGGCCAGCGGGGCCGACGAAGCCGGTCTGCGCATCGCCCTCGAGGCGACGCCCGAGCCCGCCTTCGCGATCAGCGCCACCGACGGCCCCCAGCCGGGGGACGCGACGCTCGAGCAGGACGGCGCCACCGTCTACCTCGACGCCGGAGCCGCCACCGAGCTCGACGACAAGGTGCTGGACGCCAGCATCGACCCGCAGGGCGGCGTGGAGTTCGCGCTCGGCCTCCAGGGCTGACGCAGCACCGCACCACGTCCACGAGGGCGGCCGGGATTCGTCCCGGCCGCCCTCGGTCGCGTGCAGGGGACGTCCACCGCGCGGATAGGCTTCGCCCGTGAACGACATGAGGGAGACCGCCTGATGGCCGCAGGACTCTTCGCCCTGCTCGACGACGTGGCCGCGCTGGCCCGCGTCGCCGCGGCGTCCGTCGACGACATCGGTGCCGCGGCCGGCCGGGCGAGCGCCAAGGCCGCCGGCGTGGTCGTCGACGACACCGCCGTCACCCCGCAGTACCTCCACGGCTCCGCGGCCGAGCGCGAGCTGCCGATCATCAAGAAGATCGCGATCGGCTCGCTGCGCAACAAGCTCTTCTTCATCCTCCCGGCGGCGGTCCTGCTGGGACAGTTCCTCCCGCAGCTGCTGCCCGTGATCCTCATCTTCGGCGGTGGCTTCCTCGCCTACGAGGGCGCGCACAAGGTGTGGGAGAAGGTCAGCCACCACGACCCGCAGGCGGAGGCCGTCGAGGAGATCGCCGTGCAGGGGGAGTTCACCCCCGAGCACGAGGCGAAGACCGTCGCCGGCGCCATCCGCACCGACTTCATCCTGTCCGCCGAGATCATGGTGATCGCGCTCAAGGAGGTCGTCAGCTCCGACCCCGACGCGAGCATCTGGATGCGCGCGATCGTCCTCGCCGTCGTCGCCCTCATGATCACCGTGCTCGTCTACGGCGTGGTGGCGCTCATCGTGAAGATGGACGACGTCGGCCTGCACCTCACCCAGAAGTCCTCCGCGCTCGCCCAGAAGGTCGGCGCCGGGCTCGTGGGCGCCATGCCCAGGCTGCTGACCGCCATCTCGCTGATCGGCACCCTGGCCATGCTGTGGGTCGGTGGCCACATCTTCCTCGTCAGCCTCTACGAGATCGGCGGCACCGACGGCCTCCTCGAGGGCACCTGGCTCGGCGACGTCCTGCACGCGCCGTACGACGTCATCCACCACTGGGAGGAGGCCGTCCACGACGCCATCGGTGGAGCCCTCGGCAGCTTCGCCGGGTGGCTGGTCAACACGCTCGCCTCGGCGGTCGTGGGCCTGCTCGTCGGTGGGCTCGTCCTCGCGGTCCTGCACGCCTTCGGCATCGGTGGCGGGCACGGCTCGGAGACCCACGAGGAGACCCCGGCCGAGGATTCTCCGAATCTGTGAGCCCAGTCCTACGCTTCTGAGGTCCGCGCGGGAGATCCCGACGGTGCACAGATGTGCGGCGCAGACACGCTCCACAGACTTCAGGAGACAACTGATGGACTTCAAGGTCGCCGACCTCAGCCTGGCCGAGTACGGCCGCAAGGAGATCGAGCTCGCCGAGCACGAGATGCCCGGCCTGATGGCCATGCGCGAGCGCTACGGCGCGGAGCAGCCCCTCGCGGGCGCCCGCATCGCCGGTTCGCTGCACATGACGATCCAGACCGCCGTGCTCATCGAGACCCTCGTGGACCTCGGTGCCGACGTGCGCTGGGCCACCTGCAACATCTTCTCCACCCAGGACCACGCGGCCGCTGCCGTCGTCGTGGGTCGCGACGGCACCGTCGACGACCCCCGGGGCACGCCCGTCTTCGCCTGGAAGGGCGAGTCGCTGGCCGAGTACTGGGACGAGGCCGAGAAGGTCTTCGCCTTCACTGATGAGCACGGTGCCGAGGGCGGCCCCAACGTCCTGCTCGACGACGGTGGCGACATCACGATGCTCCTGCACCTCGGCGTCGAGTTCGAGAAGACCGGCGTCGTGCCGTCGCAGGACAGCACCGACAACGAGGAGTTCAAGGAGGTGCTGCGCGTCCTGGCCCGCTCGGTCGCGACCAAGCCGCAGCACTGGACCAACATCTCGAAGGACATCAAGGGCGTCTCCGAGGAGACCACCACCGGCGTCCTGCGCCTCTACGACCGGTTCCGCGAGGGCACGCTGCTCTTCCCGGCGATCAACGTCAACGACTCGGTCACCAAGTCCAAGTTCGACAACAAGTACGGCTGCCGCCACTCGCTGATCGACGGCCTCAACCGCGCCACCGACGTGATGATCGGCGGCAAGGTCGCCGTCGTGTGCGGCTACGGCGACGTCGGCAAGGGCTCCGCGGAGTCGCTGCGCGGCCAGGGTGCCCGCGTCATCGTCACCGAGATCGACCCGATCTGCGCGCTGCAGGCGGCCATGGACGGCTACGAGGTCAAGCGCCTCGAGTCCGTCGTCGAGACCGCCGACATCTTCATCACCACGACCGGCAACTTCGACATCATCACGGTCGAGCACTTCCACAAGATGAAGCACCAGGCCATCGTCGGCAACATCGGTCACTTCGACAACGAGATCAACATGGCGGGCCTGGCCAAGATCCCCGGCATCGTCAAGGACGAGATCAAGCCGCAGGTCCACCAGTGGATCTTCCCGGCGACCGAGGACAAGCCCAGCAAGAAGGTCATCGTCCTGTCCGAGGGACGCCTGCTCAACCTCGGCAACGCGACCGGCCACCCGTCGTTCGTCATGTCGAACTCCTTCACCAACCAGGTGCTGGCGCAGATCGAGCTCTTCACCAAGGCCGACGAGTACGACCTCGGTGTGCACGTGCTGCCCAAGCACCTCGACGAGGAGGTGGCTCGCCTGCACCTCGACGCCCTCGGCGTCGAGCTCACCGAGCTCACCAAGGAGCAGGCCGCCTACCTCGGCGTCGACATCGCTGGCCCGTTCAAGTCCGACCACTACCGTTACTGAGGCAGACTTGGCGGCATGACACCACCTGCAGAGCATCCCACCAGGGGCAGCATCCTGGTCGTCGACGACGACTCGTCCCTGGCGGAGATGCTCTCGCTGGTGCTGCGGCAGGAGGGGTTCGAGAGCCAGGTCGTCGGTCGCGGTGACGAGGCCCTCGAGGCCTTCCGCAGCTTCCGCCCCGACCTGGTCCTCCTCGACCTCATGCTGCCCGGCAAGGACGGCATCGACGTCTGCAAGGAGATCCGCGCCGAGTCGGGCGTGCCGATCGTCATGCTGACCGCCAAGGGCGACACCGTCGACGTGGTCGTCGGCCTCGAGTCCGGGGCCGACGACTACATCGTCAAGCCGTTCAAGCCCAAGGAGCTCATCGCCCGCATCCGGGCACGCGTACGCCGCTCCGACGCGCCGACCTCCGAGGCGCTCACCATCGGCGACCTGGCCATCGACGTGTCGGGCCACTCGGTGACCCGGGCGGGTGCGGCGGTCAACCTCACCCCCCTCGAGTTCGACCTGCTGGTGTGCCTCGCGCGCAAGCCGTGGCAGGTCTTCACCCGCGAGGTGCTGCTCGAGCAGGTCTGGGGCTACCGGCACAGCGCCGACACCCGGCTGGTCAACGTCCACGTGCAGCGGCTGCGTTCCAAGGTCGAGCACGACCCGGAGAACCCCGAGATCGTGGTGACCGTGCGCGGCGTGGGCTACAAGGCCGGCACGGCGTAGGCCGGGTCGTCCTGCACCCATGTCCACCCTCTCCCCGCCCCCGGGGCTGCAACAGACGATCGACCGACTGTCGTACGCCGTGCGCCGCGCGCTGACCTTCTGGCGACGCTCGGTCCAGGCGCGCGTGGTCGCGTCCACGGTGCTGCTGTCCGCGCTGGTCGTGAGCATCGTGGGCTGGATCCTCATCCAGCAGACCCGGGACGGCCTCCTGGACAACCGGGTCGACCAGGTCGTCGCCGAGGTGGAGAACGAGACGGCCCAGACCCGCGAGCAGCTCGCGGCCGCGTCGGGCACCGACACCAACGAGGCCGGCCAGCGCGAGGACGTGGTCGAGCCGCTCATCTCCCGCGGTGCCGCCCGGGGCTTCGCGGTGGTGCTCTCGCCCTCGGTCGGGACCGGCAGCCGGCTCGCCGACGGTGGCGCGCAGTTCACCCAGGGCCTCGACACCAGCAGCGTCCCCGAGAGCCTGCAGCAGCACTTCGACGAGCCCGCCGCGACAGCCTGGACCTACACCGACATCACCACCACCCGGCCCATCTCGGGCCTGCCCGACGGTCCCGGCGTGGTGGTGGGCAGCCAGGTGACGCTGCCGGCCGACAACCACACCTACACGCTCTACTACATCTACTCGCTCGACGAGGAGCGCGAGACGATGGCGCTCGTCACCCGGGCGCTCCTCACGGCGGGCGCGCTGCTGCTGCTGCTCGTCGCCGGCCTCGCCTGGCTGGTGGCCCGCCAGGTGGTCACCCCGATCCGGATGGCCCGCCGGGTCGCCGAGCGGCTGGCCGCCGGCCAGCTCCAGGAGCGGCTGAGGGTGAGCGGCGAGGACGACCTGGCGCGTCTCGCGACGTCGTTCAACCAGATGGCCTCCAACCTCCAGCGCCAGATCCGCCAGCTCGAGGAGCTGAGCCGTCTCCAGCGCCGCTTCGTCTCGGACGTCTCCCACGAGCTGCGGACGCCCCTCACGACCGTGCGGATGGCCGGGGACGTCCTCCACGACGCCCGGGCCAGCTTCGACCCCGTCACCGCGCGGGCCGCCGAGCTGCTCCAGCTCGAGCTGGACCGGTTCGAGACGCTGCTCGCCGACCTGCTCGAGATCAGCCGGTTCGACGCCGGCGCCGCCGTCCTCGAGGCCGAGGACGTCGACCTCGTCGACGTGGCCCGCCAGGTCGTCGACATGACCCGCGCCCTGGCCGACCAGCGCCACACCCAGGTGGTCGTCGAGGAGCCCGGGCACGCGTGCCTCACCGAGGCGGACCCCCGCCGGGTCGAGCGGATCGTGCGCAACCTCGTCACCAACGCGATCGACCACGCCGAGGGTCGCCCCATCCGCCTGCTGGTGGCCGGCGACGAGCACTCCGCCGCGATTGCGGTGCGCGACCACGGCGTCGGCCTCGGGCCCGGTGAGTCGGCGATGGTCTTCAACCGCTTCTGGCGCGCGGACCCGGCCCGGGCCCGGACCAGCGGCGGCACCGGGCTGGGGCTGTCGATCTCCCTCGAGGACGCCCACCTCCACGGCGGTTGGCTCCAGGCCTGGGGGCGACCGGGCGAGGGCGCCCAGTTCCGCCTCACCCTGCCGCGTCGGCTCTCCCAGCCGCTGCGCCACAGCCCGCTGCCCCTCGTGCCCACCGACACCCTGGAGTCGGCATGAAGCGCCCCGCCGCCCTGACGGGCGTGCTCGCCGTCGTGCTCGCCCTGTCGGCCTGCGCGCGGATGCCGACCGACGGCCCGGTCACCGAGGTGCAGACCTCGACGGTGACCGCGCCCCGGGCCCCGTTCGACTTCGACCCCAAGCCGCCGCAGCCCGGCGAGTCGGCCTCCGAGATCGTCACCCACTTCCTCGAGGCCATGAAGGCCCGGCCGATCACCACCAGCGTCGCGCGGCAGTTCCTCAGCGAGGAGGCGCAGCGCGCCTGGCGGCCCGACGACGCGATCGTCACCTACGGCGAGATCGGCGACCCGGTCGGCGGGGACCTCACCGTCCAGGTGCCGATGGCCACCATCAACGAGTACGACGACCGTGGCGCCTGGCAGCGCTCGCGGGACGCCGTGACCCTCCAGCTCGGGCTGACCTCGGAGAACGGCCAGTGGCGCATCTCCGAGGTGCCCGACGCCCTGGTGGTCCCCGAGTCGTGGTTCGAGGACTCCTACCGGCGCGCCTCGCTCTACCTCTTCGACCCGACGACCACCATCCTGGTGCCCGAGCCCGTCTACATCCCCGAGGGCGACCAGGTGGCCTCCTACCTGGTCCCGGGGCTGCTGCCGTCGGAGAGCATGGATCCGCGCATCGAGCGCACCTACTTCCCGGAGGGCTTCACCTCGGCCTTCTCCGTGCCGATCACGTCGGCGGGCATCGCCAGGGTCGCGCTCGACGGCGACCCGGCCGCGGTCGACGAGACCACGAGCCAGCTGATGCTCACCCAGCTGATCTGGACGCTTCGGCAGGAGCCCCGGATCCGCGCCGTCGAGCTCACCATCGGGGACCGCGAGCTCGGCCTGCCGGGCGGGGCCACCCAGGTGGACCTCGACGTCGGGAGCGCCTACGACCCGACCGGCGCGCAGTCCACCGGTGACGTCTTCGGGTTGGTCGACGGCCGCCTCGTGCGCGGCACCGTGGCCTCGCTGCTCGCCACCACGGGACCCCTGGGCGTCGAGCGGCTCGGCGTCCGCTCCATCGGGGTCAACCTCGAGGGCACCCGGGTCGCCGGCATCTCCGGCGACGGGAGCAGCGTGATCGTCGCACCGGTCGACGACGAGGGTCCCGCCGAGCAGGTGGTCAGCGGCGCCAGCGACCTGCTGGCGCCCGCGTGGGACTTCGCCGACCGGATGTGGCTGGTCGACCGCGCGGGCGGCCGGGCGCGCGTCCTGGTCGTCAACGGCGCCCAGGTGCGCGCCGTCCAGGTGCCGGGCGTGAGCGGCCGCGACGTCGAGCAGCTCCTCGTCTCGCGCGACGGCAGCCGCCTCGTGGCCGTGGTCTCCGGCAAGGACGGTGACCGGGTGGTCGCCGGCCGGGTCCTGCACGACGAGCGCGGCCGCGTGCTCGGCGCCACCCAGGCCCGCAAGCTCGCCTATGAGCCCGACGCCTCCGGCCAGGTCCGCGACATCACCTGGCGGACGCCGACCGCGGTGTCGGTGCTCTCCGACATCAATGAGGACCTCTCCCAGGTGCGCACGGTGTCCGTCGACGGTGCCCCCGGGGAGATCGTCACGTCCGGCTCCGGCCGCGTCCGGGGCGCGTTCCGCAGCCTGGTCGGGTCTCCCGTCGAGGGTGCCGAGGTCTACGCCGTCGCCGGCGAGGACGTCATCGACCTCACCGCCCCGTCGCGGCGGCTCGCTGCCCTGCCGTCCGGACTGACCTCGCTGACCTACGTCGGCTGAGCCCCTCCACAGCCGGGCGGACGACCCTCGACGCCGGGCCGCCGCGCTGGTGCGATGGACCCGTGCGAGACGCGGCCCTGGACCTGCTCCTCGGGAGCAGCTGCGTCGGATGCGCACGTCCGGGCCGGATGCTGTGCCCGGCGTGCCGTGCCGGGCTGCCGGCCCGGGCCACGGTCAGCTGGCCCAGCCCGGTGCCGCACGGACTGGTGACGCCGTGGGCGACCGGCCCCTACGCCGACACGCTGAGGGCCCTCGTGGTCGGTCACAAGGACCGCGGGCAGTGGTCGCTCGCCCGGGTGCTCGCCCGTCTGCTGGCGACGTCCGTGCGCGCCGCGGCCGGCCCGCCCGACGGCTCGCCGCTGGTCCTGGTGCCGGTCCCGTCGCGTCCCGGCTCCAGCCGCCGGCGCGGCTACGACCCGACCGGGGCCCTGGTGCGCGGTGCCGCCGGGCTCCTGGTCCGCGAGTCGTACGACGCGCTGCCGGCCGCGCTGCTCGTCTCCCGCGGGGGAGTGCGGGACCAGGCGGGCCTGACGGCCACGGAGCGGGGCGCCAACCTGGCCGGGTCGATGAGCTGCCCGGCACCCGGCCTGCGGCGCCTCGCCGCGCGGCGTACCCGGGCTCGCATCGTCCTCTGCGACGACGTCCTCACGACCGGCGCGACCGCCCGGGAGGCCCAGCGTGCGCTCGCCGCGGTGGGCCTCGCCCCGGTCGCCGTGGCCGTCGTGGCGGCCACCCGCCGACGCCTCCCCGGGACCGGGACGGTTGGCGTGTCCCATTCGGGACCCCTGTCCCTTGGCCCATCACCGGGGAGGGGCTAGCGTCTGTACATGGAGTCCGTCCGGGTCCGTGGTTGCGTCATCCGGACACCTGCGCGCCCGTCAGGGATCGCGCAGCTGCACGGGTGGCAAGCCGATGCCAGTCGCAGGCGAAACGGTCCACGTAAGGCTGGAGACAGCCGATCACGGTGCGGCTTAGACGTAAGTCCTGCCTCGCAGCCGTCGTCATATACGACGGTGGTCGGGAGAGGGCCGGTAGTGACATCCAAGTTGCGGAAGCCCCTGCAGGCGATTGTGGGGACGAAGACCAGGTCGGCCGGGCGGACTCCATCCCACCTGTCCGAGGACCCGGGCACGCCCGGGCGCCTCACTGCTCGGGTGGGCCGATGAAGTAGTTCCTGCTACCAGGAGGTTCACATGGATGTTGTGGTCACCGGACGGCACTGCGAGGTGTCGGAGAGGTTTCGTGAGCACGTCTCGGAGAAGCTCGCCAGGCTCGAGAAGCACGACCACCGGATCATGCGAGTACAGGTCGAGGTGGAGCAGGAACGCAATCCGCGTCAACACGATCGAGCCGTCCGCGTCGAGCTGACCGCCTTCTCCAAGGGGCCCGTGATCCGCGCCGAGGCCGCCGCCGAGGACAAGATGGGCGCGCTCGACCTCGCCATGGACAAGATGGCCGCCCAGATGCGCCGGGCCGCCGACCGCCGCCGGGTGCACCACGGCCGCCACGCCCCGGTGTCCGTCGCCCAGGCCCTGGCCGACATGCCGCAGGCGGAGACCACCGACACCGACGACGAGGTCGTCACCGAGCGCCAGGTCGGACCGATCACGGTCACCGGTGACGGACCGCTCGTCGTCCGGGAGAAGTCGCACGGTGCGAGCCCGATGACCCTGGACACGGCCCTCTACGAGATGGAGCTCGTGGGCCACGACTTCTACCTGTTCGTCGACAAGGAGAGCGAGAGGCCCTCCGTCGTCTACCGCCGTCGCGGCTACGACTACGGCGTCATCTCCCTCGACCTGGACCGCTGAGCGATGCACTCGTTGCCTCGGTCACGTCGGCTTCTGCAATGATGCGCGTGTGACCGAGGCAACGGGTGTTCCAGGCACCACCCCCCACGAGCCGATCCGCGTCCTGGTCGTCGACGACCAGGAGCTGTTCCGCCGGGGACTGACCATGCTGCTCGCGCAGGACACCGACATCGAGGTCGTGGGCGAGGCGGACGACGGGATCGCCGGCACCGACCTGGCGACGACGCTCGCGCCCGACGTCGTGCTGCTCGACGTCCGGATGCCGCGGCGTACCGGCGTGGAGGCCTGCCGGGCCATCAAGGAGGCCGTGCCGTCGGCCAAGATCATCATGCTCACCGTCTCCGACGAGGAGGGTGACCTCTACGAGACGGTCAAGAACGGCGCCTCCGGCTACCTCCTCAAGGACTCCTCCATCGAGGAGGTCGCCCAGGCGATCCGGGTCGTCAACGAGGGACAGTCGCTGATCAGCCCGTCGATGGCGGTCAAGCTCATCGACGAGTTCAAGCAGATGTCCAAGCCCGACAAGCAGCAGAGCACCGCGCTCAAGCTCACCGAGCGCGAGCTCGAGGTGCTGCGCCTCGTCGCCCGCGGCCTCAACAACCGCGAGGTCGCCAAGGAGCTCTTCATCTCGGAGAACACCGTCAAGAACCACGTCCGCAACATCCTCGAGAAGCTCCAGCTCCACTCGAGGATGGAGGCCGTGATGTACGCGATGAAGGAAAAGCTTCTCGACCTGCCGTGAGCGCGGTCGAGCGGATCACCACCCTGCAGGCGCGCCGCATCGCGCTGGCCGCCCAGGGCTTCACCGACCGCGCGCACGCCGAGCCGACGATGCGCACGCTCGAGCGCACCCTGTCGCGGACGGGGGTCCTGCAGGTCGACTCGGTCAACGTCCTCCAGCGCGCCCACTACATGCCGCTCTACTCGCGGATGGGCGCCTACGACGTCGACCTGCTGCGCCGTGCCTCCGAGCGCCGCCCGCGGCGGATGGTGGAGTACTGGGCGCACGTCCAGGCCTTCATGCCCGTCGACCTCTGGCCGGTGATGCAGCACCGGATGGCCGGCTACCGGTCCCAACGGGGCAAGTGGGGCTTCACCGCAGACCCGGCCCTCGAGCCCGGGGTGCTCGCGGCGGTCCGCGACCGGGGGCCGGTGACGGCGCGGGACCTGGAGGAGGAGTTCTCGGAGGGACCGCGCACCAAGGAGCACTGGGGCTGGAACTGGTCGCAGGCACGGAAGGTCCTCGACTACCTCTTCCTGGTCGGCGACGTGGCGATCGCCGGGCGCACCTCCCAGTTCGAGGTGCTCTACGACCTTCCCGAGCGCGTGCTGCCGGCCGCGGTGCTGGCCGCCCCGACGCCCACCCGGGCCGAGGCGGACGTCGAGCTCGTACGCCGCGCCGCGCGGTCGCACGGCGTCGCGTCGGTGCGCTGCCTCGCCGACTACTACCGGATGTCCGTCGCTGACACCCGAGCCGCGGTCGAGACGCTCCTCGAGGCCGGCGAGCTGAGCCCGGTCACCGTCCCGGGCTGGACGCGCGCGGCGTACCTCCACCGCGACGCCCGCCTGCCGCGGAGGGTGGGGGCGCGGGCCCTGCTCTCGCCCTTCGACCCCGTCGTGTGGGAGCGCTCGCGGGCCGAGACCCTCTTCGGCTTCTCCTACCGGATCGAGATCTACGTCCCGGCGGACAAGCGGGTGCACGGCTACTACGTGCTGCCCTTCCTGCTCGGGGACCGCATCGTCGCGCGGGTCGACCTCAAGGCCGACCGGGCGACCGGCCGGCTGCTCGTGCAGGGCGCCTTCGCCGAGCCCGACGCGCCGCCCGACACGCCCGAGGAGCTGGCCGCCGAGCTGGGCCGGCTCGCGGGCTGGCTCGGGCTGGGCGAGGTGGTGGTGGGGGAGCGCGGCGACCTGGCCCCGTCGCTGGCCGCCGTTGCAGCGGCCGCTGGGTGGCGTGGGTAGCATGATCGACGGCCATCCGGCCGCCCGTACGTTGCACAACTCACTCTCACTCAACGGAGTCGCATCACCGTGCCTGCCATCATCGACAAGCTCCTCCGCATCGGCGAAGGCAAGATCCTGCGCCAGCTCGAGACGATCGTGAAGGCCGTCAACGCCATCGAGGACGACTTCGTCGCGATGAGCGACGACGAGCTCCGCGCGATGACGGTGGAGTTCCGCGAGCGGCTCGACAAGGGTGAGGCGCTCGACGACCTGATGCCCGAGGCGTTCGCCACGGTGCGCGAGGCCTCCAAGCGGGTGCTGGGCATGCGCCCCTTCGACGTGCAGATCATGGGTGCGGCGGCGCTGCACCTCGGCAACATCGCCGAGATGAAGACCGGTGAGGGCAAGACGCTGGTCGCGGTGCTCCCGTCGTACCTCAACGCCCTCGAGGGCAAGGGCGTCCACGTCGTCACGGTCAACGACTACCTCGCCAAGTTCCAGTCCGAGCAGATGGGCCGCGTCCACCACTTCCTCGGCCTGACCGTCGGCGTGATCCTGCCGTCGATGCGTCCCGCCGAGCGCCGCGAGGCCTACGCCTGCGACGTCACCTACGGCACCAACAACGAGCTCGGCTTCGACTACCTGCGCGACAACATGGCCGACTCCATCGAGGACTGTGTCCAGCGCGGCCACAACTTCGCCGTCGTCGACGAGGTCGACTCGATCCTCATCGACGAGGCGCGCACCCCGCTCATCATCAGCGGCCCGACCCAGGACGAGGTGAAGTGGTACGCCGAGTTCGCGACGATCGCGCGCACGATGCGCATCGACGAGGACTACGAGGTCGACGAGAAGAAGCGCACCATCTCCGTCCTCGAGCCCGGCATCACCAAGGTCGAGGACCACCTCGGCATCGACAACCTCTACGACTCGGTCAACACCCCGCTCATCTCGTTCCTCAACAACTCCATCAAGGCCAAGGAGCTGTTCCGCAACGACAAGGAGTACGTCGTCATGGACGGCGAGGTGCTCATCGTCGACGAGCACACCGGCCGGATGCTGGCCGGGCGTCGCTACAACGACGGCCTGCACCAGGCGATCGAGGCCAAGGAGGGCGTCACCGTCCGCGAGGAGTACCAGACCCTCGCCACCGTGACCCTGCAGAACTACTTCCGGCTCTACGACACGCTCTCGGGCATGACCGGCACGGCCATGACCGAGGCGTCGGAGTTCGACAAGATCTACAAGCTCGGCGTGGTGCCCATCCCCACCAACAAGCCGATGGCCCGCGTCGACCAGCCCGACCTCGTCTACCGCACCGAGGAGGCCAAGTACCTCGCCGTGGTCGAGGACATCACCGAGCGCAGTGCCGTCGGCCAGCCGGTCCTCGTCGGCACCGTGTCGGTCGAGAAGTCCGAGCTGCTCTCCGGGCTGCTGCGCAAGAAGGGCGTGCCGCACACCGTCCTCAACGCCAAGCAGCACGCGGACGAGGCCAAGGTCGTCGCGCTCGCCGGGCACAAGGGCTCGGTCACCGTCGCCACCAACATGGCCGGTCGAGGCACCGACATCATGCTCGGTGGCTCCGTCGACTTCCTCGCCGACCAGGAGCTGCGCAAGCAGGGCCTCGACCCGGTGGAGAACGTCGAGGAGTACGACGCCGCGTGGCCCGCCATGGTCGAGCGGATCAAGGCCCAGGTCGCCGCGGAGCACGACGAGGTCAAGGAGCTCGGGGGCCTGTACGTCGTCGGCACCGAGCGCCACGAGTCGCGTCGCATCGACAACCAGCTCCGAGGTCGTTCCGGTCGCCAGGGCGACCCGGGCGAGTCGCGCTTCTACCTGTCCCTCGAGGACGAGCTGATGCGCCTCTTCAAGTCCGACTGGGTCGACCGCGTCCTGCAGGTGCTCAAGGTGCCCGACGACGTGCCGATCGAGAACAAGCGCGTCACCGGCGCCATCGCCAGCGCCCAGGGCCAGGTCGAGTCGCAGAACTTCGAGTCCCGCAAGAACGTCCTCAAGTACGACGACGTGATGAGCCGGCAGCGCGAGGTCATCTACGGCGAGCGTCGCCGGGTGCTCGAGGGCGCCGACCTCGAGGACCAGATCCGCACCTTCGCCAACGACGTCATCGCCGGCTACGTCGCCGGGTCGACCGAGGGCTACGCCGAGGACTGGGACCTCGACAAGCTCTTCACCGCGCTCGGCCAGCTCTACCCCTGCAGCCTCGACGCCGAGGGCGTCGAGGCGGCGGCCGGCGGCCGGGCCGGGATGAGTCGCGAGGCGCTCGTCGCGGACCTGCAGAAGGACATCCAGGCGGCGTACGACCGTCGCGAGGCCGAGGTCGGCGACGAGGTCATGCGCGAGCTCGAGCGGCGCGTCATCCTCTCCGTGCTCGACCGCAAGTGGCGCGAGCACCTCTACGAGATGGACTACCTGCGCGAGGGCATCTACCTGCGGGCCTACTCGCAGCGCGACCCGCTCGTGGAGTACCAGCGCGAGGGCTTCGACATGTTCGCCGCGATGATGGACGGCATCAAGGAGGAGTCGGTCGGCTTCCTCTTCAACCTCCAGGTCGAGGTCACCGAGGACGACGGTGACGACGAGCACGACCACGACCACGCGCATGACCACGACCACGACCACGAGCCGACCCCCGTCGGTGCGGCCGCCGCGGCGCCCGCGATCGACATGGGCGAGGCCCAGGGCCACGCGCCGCAGTTCCGGGCCAAGGGCCTCGAGCGCAAGGAGCGGCCGACCAACCTCGCCTACTCCGCGCCCTCCGAGGACGGCGAGGTCGAGGTGAAGGCCGAGGCCGTCTCCGACGAGTACGCGGGTGTCGGTCGCAACGACGTCTGCCCCTGTGGCTCTGGCAAGAAGTTCAAGCGCTGCCACGGCGCCCCCGGTGGGGCCACCGGCCGCGCCACCATGGGCGGCTGATCGCCCCACGCCCCTCCTCACGGCCGGACCCGCACGCTGCGGGTCCGGCCGTGTGCGTGCTGGGGAACGACGTCGGCCCCGTGCGGCCCCGTCAGCCGAAGACCAGCGCGACGCACTGCCAGCGTCCGTCGCGGGCCTCGAAGCGGGCGGCGAGGGCGCGGGAGCGCTGGCCGTGGCGGACCCGGGCCGAGACCTCGAGCGCGTCGGCCGCGACGAGGCTGGTGCGGACCGAGGCTACGGTGGGACGGATCGCACCGCGTCCACGGCCGGTGGCGGGGGTGGTGCCGGCGGCCGCGGAGACGGTCGCGGCCCGGCGGCCGAGCTCCTGGTAGAGCCGGTGCTCGGTGTGGCGCAGCAGCTGGCTCAGCGGCCGGTCGCCCATCGCGATCTCCACCGCCGCGCTGAGGTAGCGGTGCACGAACGCGTCGAGGCGGTGCCGCCGCTCGCCGTCCACGGCGACCAGGTCGAAGCGGGGCGCGTCCAGCCCTCCGTCGACGTCGGGCGGGTCGAGCCGCGGTGTCAGGTCGAGGGCGAGCGCACCCTGGACACTGGCCACGGGCACGGAGCGGCGGATCGGGATGACCTCGGCGTGGGGCTGGGTCTGCCGGGTGGTGGTCATGGACGGTCCTCTCCTGGTGGTGGTGGCGATCGGGCTGGTGCGGGGGCTCATCGGACGTCCCCTTCGTCGGTCGGAGGCAGCTGCAGCCGCTGGCCCGGGCGGATGAGGCCGGGGTCGGCGCCGATCTCGGCGCGGTTGGCGGCGTAGACCTCTCGCCAGGCCCGATCGACCTCGGCTGGTCCCGCGGACCGGGGGAGCCGGGCGGCGGCCAGGGTCCACAGGGAGTCGCCGCTGCGTACCACGACCTCGTCAGGGGCCGCCACGGGCGCCCGGTGGGCGACAGGAGCCGCTCGGGCGGGAGGAGCGGCCCCGACCGGGGGTGACGAGCTCGCGGTGGCGCGGTCGGGCAGCGGTAGCCCGACCAGGCGGTCGGTGTCGCCGCCCTGGCCGGCGACCGCGGGGGTCGCGACCCCCGCGACGACGACGGCCCCGCAGGCGGCGAGCACCAGGCGACGGGTCAGCCCGCGCGCCTCCCGGGGCACTCGACCTCGCACCAGCCCGACCGCCGTGGCGGTGGTGACCACCCACAGGCGAGCGCCGCAGCCCAGCACGACCGCGGCGCACACGGCCACCAGCAGGTCCTCGAAGCTGCGCTGCCACGTCGCCGCGTGGGCCAGCGTGGCTGCGGTCCCGCCGGCCAGCCACGCCGTGGCGGCCAGCGCGGCGCTCGCGCCCAGCCACACGACCAGGCACCGGATCCCTGATGCGTTCCCCCGAGACATCCCGAACCTTTCGTTTGCGTCCGTTTGCATCATTCAAAGAAGTTTTGCGACGGATGTCAACGGGTTGTGCACAGGCTAGGGTCGGGGTCATGCGCTGGGACGAGCAGCTCTTCGAGCTCTTCGACGACCTCGAGGGGCAGGCGTCGGCCCTGTACGACGTGGAGCGCGGCGCGGAGCTCGTCGACCGCAGCCGCGCGGAGTACCACCACGTCCTCCTGGCCGGGCGGCTGGTGGCGTCCGTGGGGTCGGTCGTGGCCCTGGAGGTGGCCGGCGTGGGCAGGGTCGAGGGCACGCTGCGGCGTACCGGAGACGGCTGGTGCCTGCTGCGCGGGCACCAGCAGGACTGGATCGTCCGGACGGCGCGCATCCACGTGGTCCACGGGGCCTCGGAGCGCTCGGTCCCCGAGGTCGCCTGGTCACCCCTGCAGAAGCTCGGCCTGGGGTCGGCGCTGCGACGGCTGGCGGAGTCGCAGGCGCGCTGCCTGCTGCACCTGGCCGACGGGTCCCAGCACGAGGCGGTCGTGCGCCGGGTGGGTCAGGACTTCGTCGAGGTCGAGCCACCGGCGGGGGCGCGGCTGCTGGTCGCCTTCGACGGCATCGCGGCGGTCCAGTCGCGCTGAGCGCGGACGGAACCGCTCACCCAGGGGACGATCAGGGACCGGTCTCCCAGACGCGGACCCAGTCGACGAACATGTGCTGGGGAAGCCGGCTGTCCTTCATCTTCGGGATCTCGTAGTCCGAGGCCAGGATACTGAGGATGGGGTACTGGTGGTCGGTGGAGATGCCGCCGCGGATGCGGTAGGTCTCCTTGCCGTCGATGCGGAAGACGAGCATCCGGGGCGTCCACTCCACCGAGAAGACGTGGAAGTTCTTCGACCACCCGTCACGCCGGCTCCTGAGGAACGACCTGAACTTCGTCATCCGAGCGCCGGTCTTGACCACCGTGTCGCCCTCGTAGCGGTGGATGAACGTGCCCAGGCCGCCCAGGGGGTGCTTGTCGCCGAAGTACTCGATGATGTCGATCTCGTGCCCGGGGCCTCCCGGGTACATGCCCCCGAGGGGCTGCATCCAGAAGGCGCCGTGCTGCCCACGCGAGTGGTGGAACTTGACGCGCGCCGCGGCGACGCCGTACCGGAAGGCGAAGGCGCCCAGGGTGCCGATGTGGCCCTGGAGGCGGTAGGCGTACCGGCGGCCGGGCTGGCCGCGCACCCCGGCCCGGCACCTGGTGGTCCTGCTGCGGTCCCTGATGACGCTCAGCCGCACGGCACCGTTGCGCACGCGGACCGCGCTGGGGTGCCCCTTCGAGCACCGGCGCAGGCTCTGCGGCTCGTAGGTCTGGCCCCGGTGGCTCCACGAGGGGCCAAGGGCGGTGCCCGCGAACTCGTCGCCCCAGGTCGGCGCCAGCCAGCGTTCCGTGCTGACGGGCTCGCTCACCACTCCGTCGAGCCCGCCGAACCGGAGTGCCTTCACGCGGTACGTCAGCGGCTGGCCGTCGACGGAGACCGGGGCGGCGAACTGCGCCCGACCGGCCCGGTCCTGCTTCACCCTGTCCACGTACCGCCAGGAGAGGCCGCGCTGGACCTGGAGGCGGACCGGGCGACCGGCCAAGACCGGCCTGACGGTGGCGGTGACGGCGGCCTTCGCCCAGGCGGCCGGGGCGGCCCGCGGCCCCTGCTGGACCACCTGGGGGAGTGCCTGAAGGCGGACCTGCTGCGTGCCGGTGGTGTGGACCGAGGTGGTCGCGGCTGTGCCCACCTCGGCGGTGTCGTCGGCCCCGGCGGGACCGGACCACAGGAGGAGGGACGCGGGCAGCAGCGGCACGAGGGTGCGGCAGGCGAGGATGCGGCTGGCAGGCATGGTCGAGCTCGTTTCGGGTGGCGGTGTTGATCGTGCGACGCGCCCGAGCTCGTCCTGGTTGTCGGCCCGACAGTTTTCCCGCAGTCCGGTGGCGCCTCGGATCAGGTGGCGTCGACGTCGTACGGCGGGATCTGGCCCTCGGCGAGCTCCGGCTCCTTCGCCGGCCGGTCGTCCTCGTCCTCCATCGCCTCGATGATGTGCTTGCGCACGATGTTGCGCGGGTCGAGGTCACGCAGCTCGAGGTCGGAGTACTCCGGGCCGAGCTCGGTGCGCAGCTCGTCGCGGGCCGAGTCGGCCATCGCCCGGGCCTTGCGGAGCATGATGCCCGCCTGCTTGGCCATCACCGGGAGTCGCTCGGGCCCGAACACCAGCACCGCCACCAGGGCGATGAGTGCCAACTCGGACAGACCGACCCCGAACATGGGTCAGAACTTAGCGGTCGGGGTGAGACCGAGCTGCATGCCGGCCAGTCCGCGACCCCGTCCGGCGAGCCGGTCGGCCACCGAGCGCAGCACCACGGCCGCCGGGGCGGTGGGGTCGGACTCGACGATCGGCTTGCCGGCGTCCCCGCCCTCGCGCAGCGACGGGTCGAGCGGGATGCGGCCCAGGACCGGTACGTCGTACCCGAAGCGCTGCGAGAGCGTCTCGGCGACGCGGTCACCGCCGCCGCTGCCGAAGACCTCCATGGTGGAGCCGTCGGGCAGGGTCAGGAAGCTCATGTTCTCCACGACGCCGATGACGCGCTGGTGCATCATCGAGGCCATCGTGCCGGCCCGCTCGGCCACCTCGGCCGCGGCCTCCTGCGGCGTGGTGACGACGACGACCTCCGCGCTCGGCAGGTGCTGGCCCAGCGAGATCGCGATGTCGCCGGTGCCGGGCGGCAGGTCGAGGAGCAGGGCGTCGAGGTCGCCCCAGTAGACGTCGGCGAGCATCTGCACGAGGGCCCGGTCGAGCATCGGGCCGCGCCAGGCGACGACCTGGTCGCGGCGCGGCTTGAGCATCCCGATCGAGATGACCGAGACGCCCGAGGGGGTCGGGACGGGCATGATCAGGTCGTCGACCTGGGTGGGGCGCGCGTCGGCGATGCCGAGCATGGCGGGCACCGAGTGGCCGTAGATGTCGGCGTCGACGACCCCGACCTTGAGCCCCTGTGCGGCCAGCGCCAGCGCGAGGTTGACGGTCACCGACGACTTGCCGACTCCGCCCTTGCCGCTGGCGATGGCGTAGACCTTGGTGAGCGACCCGGGCTGGGCGAAGGGGATCTCGCGCTGGGCCTTGCCGCCGTTGAGGACCTCCTTGAGGCTCGCCCGCTGCTCGGGGGTCATCACGCCGAGGGTGAGGTCCACCGAGGTGACCCCGGCGACCGAGGTGACGGCGGCGGTGACGTCGCGGTTGATGGTGTCCTTGAGCGGGCACCCGGAGACCGTCAGCAGCACGTGGACGGCGACGGAGCCGTCCTCGGCGACCTCCACCGAGTCGACCATCCCGAGCTCGGTGATGGGGCGCTTGATCTCGGGGTCGTTCACGGTCGCGAGTGCGTCCATGACCTGTTGCTGCGTGGGAGTGCTCATGATCGATGAGTCTACGAGCCGCCTGTCTCCTCCGACGGCTCGGGCTCGGGCCTGGTCAGCTCCTCGATGTCGCTCATCAGGCCGCGCAGCTCGGAGCGGAGGAAGTCACGGGTGGCCACCTCGCCCACCGACATCCGCAGCGAGGCCACCTCGCGGGCCAGGAACTCCATGTCCGCGTGGGCGCGGGCGTTGGCCTGGCGGTCCTGCTCGGCGACCACCTTGTCGCGCATCTCCTGCCGGTTCTGCGCGAGCAGGATCAGCGGAGCGGCGTACGACGCCTGGAGGCTGAGCATGAGCGTCAGGAAGATGAAGGGGAACGGGTCGAACTTCAGGTCCGCCGGCGCCAGCGCGTTCCACGTGACCCAGATGATCACGAAAAGCGTCATGTAGATGAGGAACTTGGCGGTCCCCATGAAGCGGGCGAACTGCTCGGCGAAGACCCCGAAGGCGTCGGAGTCGTAGCTGGGCCGCCGGACGAGGTGTCGACGGGCCTCGCGGGGGGTGTCGAGGCGGGTGCGGGCGCGGGAGTCGCTCATCGGCCACCGGTCCTCGGGGTCCGGAGGGGCCGGTCGCTGATCGGGCCGGGTCGCACCGTCTTGTCGCGCCAGTTGTCGGGGAGCATGTGGTCGAGGAGGTCGTCCACCGTGACGGCGCCCAGCAGCCGACCCTCGTCGTCGACGACGGGCGCGGCCACGAGGTTGTACGTCGCGAGGTGGGCGGCGACCTCCTCGATGCGGGCGTCGGGACGCAACGGGTCCAGGGCCTCGTCGAGGGCGGCGGCCACCAGGGTCGACGGCGGCTCGCGGAGCAGCCGCTGGATGTGGGCGGCGCCGAGCAGCTTGCCGGTGGGCGTCTCGAGCGGCTGGCGGCAGACGTAGACGAGCGCGGCGAGCGCGGGCGTGAGCTCGGGGTCGCGGACGTGCGCCAGGGCCTCGGCGATGGTCGCGTCGGGGGAGAGGATGACCGGCTCGGGCGTCATCATGGCGCCGGCGGTGTCCTCGACGTACGACATGAGGCGCCGCACGTCCTCGGCCTCGTCGGGCTCCATCAGACCCAGCAGGGTCGCCGCGGTCTCGGGGTTGAGGTCGGCGATCAGGTCCGCGGCGTCGTCGGCCGACATCTCCTCGAGGATGTCCGCCGCCCGCTCGGAGTCGAGGTGCTCCAGGATCTCGACCTGGTCCTCGTCGGGCAGCTCCTCGAGGACGTCGGCGAGGCGCTCGTCGTCGAGCGCGGCCACGACGGCGCTACGCCGCTCGGGCGGGAGGTCGTGGATCACGTTGGCCGCGTCGGCGGGCTTCATCTCGTTGAGCGCGGCGATGAGGTGGGTGGCGCCCTGGGCGTCCTGCCGCCGGGTGAGCCCGGTGACGTCACGCCACTCCACGGTGTGGGTCTGGCCGCGGCGCCGGAACCCCTTGGACGGCTCCTGGATCGCCACCCTCGACAGCACCCAGTCGCGGTTGCGGGCCTGCTCCATCGCGACGTCGTAGACGGTGCCGGTGACGCCTGTCGAGGTGATGGTGACCTGGCGGTCCAGCATCTGGCCCATCACCAGCGTCTCGGTGGAGCGCTGCTCGAAGCGGCGCATGTTGAGCAGTCCGGTCGTGTGGACCTGTCCGGAGTCGATGTTGGTGACCCGGGTCATCGGCACGAAGATCCGCTTGCGGCCGAAGACCTCCGCGACCATGCCGAGGACGCGGGGCTGCGTGCTGTCGGTGCGCAGGGCCACGACGATGTCGCGCACCTTCGCCACCTGGTCGCCCAGCGGGTCGAAGACCGGCAGCCCGACGAGGCGGGCGAGGAAGACCCGGTTCGGTGTGGTGCTCATCGCTCCTCCTCGGTCGTTCGTGTCCGGCAGCGAAGGCTACTCGCTCCGACCCGCGCGAGGGCCGACGGTGATGTGGTGGCCGTCGGCATGTCACTTACAGTGGAGCGCATGGTCGCCATCTGGAAGAGCTCAGCCCGCTCGGGCGCGCTGCTCTGCGCCGTGGTGCTCGGATCCTCGGTGCTCGGCGCCTGTGGCTCCGAGTCGGGTGCGGACCAGGCCTCCGAGTCCACGAGTGCCGAGTCCAGCACCACCGAGTCGCCCACCGAGACGCCCACCGAGACGCCCTCGGAGACGACACCGGCCGAGCCCGCCACCGACCCGGCCAACGGCCTCCCGGTGTGCGCGGACGTCTGGGTCGACGGGCTCGACCTCCCGACGGACTACACCGCCTGTTCGGATGGCGGCACCGCCGTCAAGCCCGAGAAGAAGATGTGTGGCTTCGGCAGCCCGATGATCATCCACGCCGACCGCTACTACGCGCTGCGTGGCAACCGGGTCAACGACGTCGGCGACACCGCCACCAGCGAGCAGTTCCAGTCCGCGCTGGCGGCCTGCCAGGCCTGACCCAGGTCGCCCGGTTGCACGGCCGCCGCCAGCGGCCCGACCCGACCGAGCCGCCCCGGACGACGTCCGCGTCGCCGACCACGACACAGCCCGGACCCGACATGCAGGGCCACGACACTCAGGGGAACCACCACGATGAAGTCCAACCGCCCGATCACGGCCGCGGTCGCCGCGCTGGCGCTGCTCGCGCCGCTCACGTTCCTGACGACCCAGGCCAGCGCCGGGGAGCCCCTGGCCGCCGCCGCGCCCACCACGACGCCCACGCCGACCCCGGCGCCGACGGCCACCCCCACGCCGACCCCGGCGCCGACCGAGACCCCCACCGAGGACCCGACGCAGGACGCCACGAGCAAGTGGCACCCGCGCCCCGGCGTGCGCTTCAACGAGCCGCGTGACCCCGAGCAGTCGCACAAGATCAACCGCTACATCCGTCAAGCCATCGCCAACACGCCCAAGGGCCAGTCGATGAAGCTCGTCACCTGGAACTTCAGCAACCAGCTCTTCGTCAACGACATCATCGCCGCCCACAAGCGCGGGGTGAGCGTCCGCCTGGTCATGGCCAACGGGCTCGCCGAGGACCAGAGCCGCTCCAACGGCTACTTCTGGCAGGTCCAGCGGGCACTGCAGAAGGGCAACAAGAAGCGTCCCGGCTACCTCAAGAGCTGGGCGCGCACGTGCAAGAACTCCTGCCGCGGCAAGGAGGGCATCCAGCACGGCAAGTGGTTCATGTTCAGCCGCACCGGCGGTCGCAACATGGTCGTGATGTCCACGTCGGCCAACCTCACCGACGCCGCGGCGTACAACCAGTGGAACGACCTGCTCACGGTCCAGGGCCGCGAGGGCACCTACGCCGCCTACGAGGCCGTCTTCAAGCAGATGTCGCGCGACCGGCAGGTCAAGCCGGCGTTCAAGACGTTCGACGACAAGAACTACGACGGCTGGTTCTTCCCGCAGATGGGCAAGCTGCGCAACCACAACGTCATCCGGCTGCTCAAGAAGGTCAAGTGCACGGGCGCCCGCGGGGACGCCGGCAAGAACGGCAAGACGGTCATCCGCGTCTCCCAGGCGGTCTTCAACGGCCGTCCCGGGTCGGCCATCGCCGGCAAGCTCCGGGGCCTGAAGAAGGACGGCTGCAAGATCAAGCTCGTCTACGGCGTGCTCAACAACAACTCGCGCAAGCTCCTCGACAACATCCCGCGCCGGACGATCCTCGAGGACACCAACGGTGATGGCTTCGTGGACCGCTACATCCACATGAAGGCGCTGACCATCTCGGGCGTCTACGGCCGCAACAAGTCCGCGCACGTCGTCTACCAGGGCAGCGCCAACTTCTCCGGCATGGCGACGCTCTCCGACGAGCAGGGCTTCATCATCAACAGCAAGACGCTGGAGAAGTCCTACTCGAAGTTCATCAACCAGCTGTTCAAGAACCCGCCGCCGCAGGGCCAGGACCTCATCAAGGAGATCATCCTGCGCCAGTCGGCCGGCTACGACCCGTTCGCGCAGGTCCGCGAGGAGATGGGCATGGGCGCCATGCAGCCCGCGCTCGACTGACCTCGACGACCACGAGAACGACCACGACGTCGACGCCGACCGGCGGCCCCGGGACAACCCCGGGGCCGCCGGTTGCGTCTCTCCTGGGGGCACCGCGACGCGGCGTGGGGTCCCGTACGGCGGTCGAGGTCTGGCCCACTGTGGTGGTTGTGACTTACCGTGACTGATGTTGCTCGTGATGTCCGCTCTGCTGCACTGCCTACCCCGGAGGTTGCCATGAAGGCGTACGCCGCCCTCATCGCCCTGGTCCTGAGCCTGTTGTCCCCGGTCGCACTGGCCGCCCCCGCGGGCGCCGGCACCACCGCGACCGGGGTCGGGGTGAAGGCCGCCTCGGCCGGTGCCCTGCCCGCCGCCGCGCGGCGCAAGGCAGGCATGGAGGCCGTGTCCGGCGGGGGAGAGCACTCCTGCCGACTGCCCGGCGACGGCTCGCTGCTGTGCTGGGGACGCAACTCCTACGGCCAGCTCGGCGACGGGAGGAAGGGCACCCAGACCCCGACTCCGCAGCGGGTGACCAAGGGCAACCCGTGGCGACGCGTCTCCGCCGGCGGTGGCACCACCTGCGGCATCAAGAAGAACGAGCGGCTCTTCTGCTGGGGCGTCAACCACCGCGGCCAGCTCGGCGACGGCACCACCAAGCAGCGCCTGCGGCCCGTCGTGGTCGCCAAGAACAAGAAGTGGACCTCGGTCAACGCCAGCTGGTTCAACACCTGCGGCATCACCCGGCAGACGAAGCTCTACTGCTGGGGCGACAACGCCGCCGGGCAGATCGGCGACGGCGGCAAGGCCAAGGTCCGCACCAAGCCGACCCTGGTCAAGAAGGGCAAGAACTGGACGTCGGTCTCGGTCGGCAGCCGATTCGTCTGCGCGACCAAGAAGAACGGCGCACTGTTCTGCTGGGGCGGCAACCTCTTCGGCCAGCTCGGCCACGGCAGCTACGCCGGCAAGGCCAAGCCCGCCCGCGTGGGCACCGGCAGCAGCTGGGCCGAGGTCTCCACCTCCTGGACCCATACCTGCGCCCGCAACACCAGCGGCGGGGTCTTCTGCTGGGGCCGCAACACCTTCGGGCAGGTCGGTGACGGCTCCGTGACCACCACGCCCACCCCGCGCCAGGTCGTGGGCAACCTCAAGGCCGTCGACATCACCACCACCGAGGGCGCCTCCTGCGCGATCGACACCAACGCCCGGGTGCAGTGCTGGGGCAACAACGCCTACGGCGTGATCGGTGACGGCAGCAAGCCGTTCTCCACCTCGCCCGAGGCGGGCCCGGCCGACATGCGCGAGATCGAGGGCGGCTGGCGCCACGTCTGTGGCGTCACGACCTCCGGGTCGACGTCCTGCTGGGGCCAGAACGACCGCGCCCAGCTCGGCAACGGCACGCTGACCAGCAGCCCGGCGCCCACCGAGGTCGAGCCGCTGCCGCCGGCGGACCCGGCCGGGGTCACCGACTTCCGGATCGCCACCGTCAACGCGCTCGGCAACGGTCACACCCGCCCCTACGCCCACGACGACGCGTTCGGCCCGGCGACCACCCGGATGAGCTGGATGGCCGACCAGCTCGACAACTCGGCGATCGACATCATGGGCCTGCAGGAGACCAACGCCGACCAGGTCTGGCACCTGCTCAAGGCCGCTCGCGGCACGTGGGACGTCTACCCCCGGCCCGAGGCCGGCGACGACGCGGCCGAGGCCGCCCTCGCCTGGCGCACCAGCGTCTGGGAGCTCGTGGAGGCGACCACGATGATGAACCAGTTCATCAGCAAGGAGCTGCCGCGCCCGATCGTCAAGCTGCGCCACAAGGTGACGGGCAAGGAGATCTACGTCATCAACGTGCACAACGCGCCGTGGGACTACCAGTTCAAGCGCAACAAGGCGACCAACGTGCAGATCGCCAAGATCAACGAGCTGCGCGCGACCGGCACGCCGGTCTTCTACGTCGGTGACATGAACGAGAAGCGCGAGATCCTCTGCAAGGTGCTCGGCAAGACCGACCTGGTCAGCCCGTTCGGTGGTGCGTACGACGACGCCACCGGCAAGTGCACCAACCCGCGCAGCCGCATGCGGGTGGACTGGATCTTCGGCTCGCCCGAGGCGACGTACTCCAACTTCGAGTACACCCGTCCGCCGCTGCTGAGCCTGGTCACCGACCACAACATGGCGCTGGTCGACGTACGCCTCCCCTGACCGGACGGAGGGTGCCGGAGCCGACTCGGTAGGGTCGGCCCCGGCACCACAGCACTACCGGCCAACCGGGGCCGGCTGCACCGGCACCTGGAAGGGGAGTGGACGTGGCTGATCGCGTCGTCCTCCACATCGGCTCGATGAAGTCGGGCACCAGCTTCATCCAGAACGTCCTCGGCAACAACCGCGAGGCCCTGGCCCAGCACGGGATCTCGTTCGCGGGGGAGCGCTGGCGGGACCAGGTGACCGCGGTCCAGGACCTCATCGCCCACGGCGGTCCGCGTCAGGAGCCGCTCGACCCGGCCGGGCCGTGGCTGCGGCTGGTCGAGGAGATCAACGCGACCCCCGGCACCTCGGTGGTCTCGATGGAGTTCCTCGCCCCACGCGTCACCGCCAAGATCGAGCTCGTCCGCGACGCCCTGCAGGGTGACCTCCAGGTCGTGCTCACCGGTCGCGACCTGGCGCGCAACATCGCCGCCATGTGGCTGGAGTCGGTGCAGAACGGCTCGGCGGTCGACTGGGACGCCTACCTCGCCGCCGTCCGCTCCGAGGACCGCTCGCAGCCGGTGGCGCGCAACTTCTGGAACCACCAGGGCCTGGCCGAGATCGCCCGGCGCTGGGCCGACGCGGTCGGTGAGGACCACTTCACGCTGATGACGGTGCCGCAGAAGGGCGCCCCGTCGAGCCTGCTCTGGGAGCGCTTCGCGCAGGTGCTGCACCTCGACCCCCAGGCCTTCGCCCTCGACGTGCGCGCCAACCCCTCGATCGGGCTGGCCACCGCGATGACCCTGCAGCACCTCAACGCGCTGCTCGAGGCCGACGGCTTCACCGACGACAAGTACTACGACCTGCTGGTCAAGCACCTGCTCACCAAGCGCGGGCTGGTGGCCCGCCAGGGCCAGGAGCCCCGCCTCGGCCTCGACGAGCGCTGGGTGATGAAGCGCGGCGCCGCGGAGGTCGCCGCGTTGCGCAAGCAGGGCCACCGGGTGGTCGGCGACCTCGACGAGCTGCTGCCGAAGCCGGTCCCCGGCGTCCACCCCTCGCAGGTCTCCACCCAGCAGCAGCTGGAGGCGGCGATGGAGGGACTGTCGCGGATGGTGCAGATCGGCGTCGAGCGCGAGGGCCGGCACCGCCGCCGGATCGCCCGGCTCAGGAAGGGCAACCGATGAGCTCGCTACCGCACGTCGCAGTCATCACCATGGCCCGCGACGAGGGCACCATGCTGCGCCGCTGGGTCGACCACTACTCGCGCGAGGTGGGGGCCGAGCACCTCGTCGTCGTCGACGACAACAGCTCGGACGGCTCCACCGACGACCTGCCCTGCCCGGTGCTGCGCATCCCGCCGCTGACCAGCAAGAAGTCCTTCGAGCCCGCCCGGATGGGCATGCTCGGCGGCCTGTCGGCCGGCCTGCTGGAGGCGTACGACGCCGCGATCTTCTGCGACGTGGACGAGTTCATCGTCGCCGACCCCAAGGTGCACGAGTCGCTGCGCCACTTCGTCGCCGCGCGCGAGGGTCGCCCCGCGGTCGGCGTGATGGGCCTCAACGTCGTCCACGACGTCGGTCGCGAGGCCGCGCTGGTCGACGGCGAGCCGATCCTGGGCCAGCGCCGGCTGGCGAAGTTCCTGCCGCTGATGTGCAAGCCGTCGCTCAAGTGGGACCCCGCACCGTGGGCGCTCGCCTCGCACGGCATCAAGTGCCCGTTCGAGGTCGACCCCGAGCTGTTCATGTTCCACATGAAGTTCGCCGACCGCGACCACCTGCAGGCCGTGGCCGACCGGCGCCACGAGATGTTCACCAGCGAGGGCCGCGCCGCCCGCACCAGCTGGGAGCGCAGCGGCGGCGACATGGTCGACCTGCTCGACGAGATCACCGCCGACATCGACCACGACGAGGTCAAGCCCTTCGGCCCGCCGCTGAAGAAGCTGCCGGGCATCGTCGAGCAGAGCGGGCCCGACGTCTGGCGCGCCGTGGGCGGCGGGCAGGTGCAGGCGATGCGCAACCGCCCCTTCGTCCGCATCCCCGACCGCTTCCTCGGCCGGGTGTGAGCGTGGCGCCCGTCCACGACGTACGGGTCGATGCCGAGGGTGTCCGGCTCGTCGGCGACGACGTGCTGTGCAACCTGGCCTTCGACGGCCGCCGCATCTGGTCGTTCTGGAGCCGGCGGGACGCCGTCCCCGACGGGACCGGGTGGCTGGTGCGCTGGCACGAGCGGCTCGGGCTGCACCTCGACGGGGTCACCCGCGTGACCATCACCCTCGGCACCGGCGAGGTGGTCTACGACGACGAGGTCCGGTTCGGCACGTCGACCGAGCGGGTGGCCGTGGTCGACCGGCAGGGCGCGCCGCTGGGCATCGACTACTACGGCCGCCTGGTCAAGACCTTCGAGACCAAGGAGGCGGGCCAGCTCGAGCCCCTGCTCGACGCCTTGGAGATCGTGCTGGGGATGTTGCAGGCGGAGGGCCTCGAGGCATTCCCGGCGTACGGCACCCTCCTCGGCGCCGTGCGCGACGGCGCCTTCATCGGCCACGACAGCGACGCGGACGTCGGCTACGTCAGCCGCCACACCCACCCGCTGGACGTCATCCGTGAGTCGCACCGGGTGCAGCGCGCGGTGCAGCGCCAGGGCTACCCGACGTCGCGGCACAGCGGGGCCGCGTTCAAGATCGACGTCCCCGACGCGGACGGGTCGGTGCGCGGGCTCGACGTCTTCGGCGGGTTCTTCGTGGGTGACCACCTGGCCCTGATGGGCGAGGTGTGGGCGCCCTTCGAGCGGGAGTGGATCTTCCCGCTCGGCACCACCACGCTCGAGGGCCGCACGTTCCCCGCTCCGGCGCGCCCGGAGCCGCTCCTCGAGGCGATGTACGGGCCTGGCTGGAAGGTGCCCGACCCGGCCTTCAGGTACGAGAAGGACGAGTCCGCGCAGCGCCGCTTCGACGCCTGGTTCCGGGGCACCCGGGTCAACCGCCCGCAGTGGGACCACCGCTACGGCCTCGCGCGCCTGCTGCCGCCGTACCAGCCTCCCCACCACCTGGCCGAGCACCTGCACGAGCGCGAGGACCCCGACACCTGGGTCGTGGACGTGGGCTGCGGCCGCGGCCGCGACGTGCGCTGGCTGGCCAAGCAGGCCCGGCCGACCGTGGGGCTCGACTACTCCGAGACCGCGATGACCTTCATCGCCGACAAGGCCGCCCAGCAGGGCTGGCCGGTCGAGCTGCGGACGATGAACCTCCTCGAGCTGCGCCAGGTGCTCGCGTGGGGCGCGCTGCTGGCCCACCGCCCCGGACCACGCACGATCCTGGCCCGGCACCTCGTCGACAGCACCTCGCCGGTGGGGGTCGACCACTTCTGGCGCCTCGCCGGCATGGTGCTGCGACCGGGGGAGCGCGTGCACCTCGAGGTCCTCACCGAGGCGATCGAGGACGACGAGGGTCGCCCGCCGTTGACCCGGCCGGTCGACGTGGACGCGCTCGTCGCGGACGTCGTGACGCGCGGTTGGGTCGTCACCGGCCGGGAGGACCTGGTCGGTGAGCCGATCGACTACGGGTACGGCGAGGAGCCGTCCCGCGACAAGCAATGGCGGACGACCCGCCTGGAGGTGGAGGCCCGATGAAGCTCAGCCGCAAGGACCTGGAGGAGAGGGTCGAGGCGCTCGAGGCCACGGTGACGTCGCTGGAGGAGCGCGTCGCCGAGGGGCAGGCGCTGCACCAGCGCTTCGCCGAGCTGCTCGACGTGGTGACCGAGCTGCTGGTGCCACTGTCGCGGAGTGACGAATCGGGGGAGTCGCAGCGGGACGAGGCCGCGGTGCAGGCCACCGTGAGCAGGTACGTCGACGAGCTGGGGTCGTGAGGACCTCGCGGTGAGCCGTCGCGTCTTCGTCCACATCGGGCTGCCCAAGACCGGCACGTCCTACCTCCAGGCCATCGCCTGGCCGGGACGCGACCGCCTGCGCGAGGCCGGCCTGCTGCTGCCGGGGGCGCGCAAGAGCGACCACCTCCTGAGCTCGCTGATCGTGCGCGACGACCCGGGCATCGCCCGGCGTGGTCCCGGTGCCGCGGGGGCCTGGGACCGGGTGCAGGCCGACGTGGCCGCGTGGTCGGGGGACGCGCTGGTCAGCCACGAGTTCTTCTGCGCGGCCTCCTCGGAGCAGGCGGCCCGGATGGTCGAGCAGCTCGCTCCCGCCGAGGTGCACGTCGTGATCACCGCGCGCGAGCCGCTGGGGCTCTTCACGTCCAGCTGGCAGGAGTCGCTGAAGAACAAGTCGACCATCCGGCTCGCCGACTACGGCCGGGGGGAGTCCGACGACCCTCGCGCCGTCTGGGACTGGCGCTCGCTGGACCTCGGGCTCGTCCTGGACCGCTGGGCGCCCGCCGTGCCGCCCGAGCGGCTGCACGTCCTCACGCCGCCCCCGCCCGGCTCGGCCCGCGAGGTGCTGTGGGAGCGGTTCGCCGGCGTGCTCGGCATCGACCCGGTGACCTGCGACGCCTCCAGCGGCTTCGCCAACGCCTCGATGGGGGTGGTCGAGGCCGAGACGTTGCGCCGCGTCAACGAGCGCCTCACCGGCTTCGACACCGCCCGCGCCCGCGGGGTGTGGCTGCGCACCTTCCTCGCCGACGAGCGGTTGGTGCCGCGGCAGGGTGAGCCGTTCTGGCCGGCCGACGACCAGGTCGCGGACGCCCGGGCCCGCGGCGAGCGTGCCGTCGAGCGGCTGCGCGCGGCGTCGTACGACGTGGTGGGCGACCTCGACCTGCTGCGCGTGCCCGAGGACCTGCCGCCCCGCCGACACCCCGACTCGGTGACGGACGCCGAGGTGGCCGAGGTCGCCGTCGACCTGGTCGCCGTGCTCATGGGCGACCTGAAGCGTCGGGGCGACCGCACGAGGCAGCAGGGCGGGCCCCCGTCGCGCCTGACCCGCCTTCGCCAGGCCCTCCGGGGCACCTGAGCGGGTGTGACTACTGTCATGTGCCAACGCGGAGGCCTTCGCCCCTAGGCTGTCCGCACTACCGGCTGGTAACCAGCCGTCACGCTCCCAACGGAAGGACTCCCGCCATGGGTCGCCTGTGCCAGACCGACGGACTCACCGAGGACCAGACCGAGATCCTCAAGGCCGTGCGCCAGTTCGTGGACGAGAAGATCCTCCCGGTGGCGACCGAGCTGGAGCACAAGGACGAGTACCCGACCGAGATCGTGGAGGGGCTCAAGGAGCTGGGCATCTTCGGGCTGATGATCCCCGAGGAGTACGACGGCCTGGGCGAGTCGCTGCTGACCTACGCGTTGTGCGTGGAGGAGATCGCGCGCGGTTGGATGAGCGTGTCGGGGGTCATCAACACCCACTTCATCGTGGCCTACATGCTGATGCAGCACGGGACCGAGGAGCAGAAGAAGAAGTACCTGCCGCGGATGGCGACCGGTGAGGTGCGGGGCTCGTTCTCGATGTCGGAGCCGGGGCTGGGCTCGGACGTGGCGGCGATCAAGACCAAGGCCGTGAAGAACGGTGACGACTACGTCATCAACGGTCAGAAGATGTGGCTGACCAACGGTGGGTCCTCGACGCTGATCGCGGTGCTGGTCAAGACCGACGAGGGCTCGGACTCGGTCTACAAGAACATGACGACCTTCCTGGTGGAGAAGGAGCCGGGCTTCGGGGAGACCGCGCCGGGCCTGACGATCCCGGGCAAGATCGACAAGATGGGCTACAAGGGCGTCGACACCACCGAGGCGGTCTTCGAGAACCACCAGATCTCGGCCGGGCAGATCCTGGGTGGGGAGCCGGGCAAGGGCTTCTACCAGATGATGGACGGCGTCGAGGTCGGCCGCGTCAACGTCGCGGCGCGGGCGTGCGGGATCGCGAACCGGGCCTTCGAGCTCGGGGTGGCCTACTCCCAGCAGCGCGAGACCTTCGGCAAGCCGATCAGCGAGCACCAGGCGATCTTGTTCCGGCTCGCGGAGATGGCGACCAAGGTCGAGACCGCGCACACGATGATGGTCCGCGCGGCGCGGACCAAGGACAAGGGCGAGCGCAACGACGTCGAGGCCGGGATGGCCAAGATGCTCGCCTCGGAGTACTGCAACGAGGTCGTCGAGGCGTCGTTCCGGATCCACGGCGGCTACGGGTACTCCAAGGAGTACGAGATCGAGCGGCTCTACCGCGAGGCGGCGTTCATGCTGATCGGGGAGGGGACCTCCGACATCCAGAAGATGATCATCGGCCGGTCGGTCCTCAAGGACTACAAGCTCAAGGCCTGATCCGTGTACCTCCCGCCGCCGGTCCGTCGCCGTCTCGACGCGCGCCTGGACCGGGCGCGGGAGGAGGGCTTCCGCGCCGGTCTCGCGGCCGCCGCCGAGCGGCGCTCGCGCGAGCGCTTCCGCTACGTCTTCGTCGTGACCTACGGACGCTCCGGCTCCACGCTGGTGCAGGGCCTGCTCAACGCGTTCCCGCGGGTGCTGGTGCGCGGGGAGAACGACCTCTACCTGCTCGACCTCTACCGCGCGCTGGCCCGCCTCCGGGCCTTCCGTGAGCTACACGGCGAGCAGGGGTCACGCAACGTCGTCTCGGCGTTCTACGGGCTGAAGGCGATCCGCCGCAGTGCCTTCATGCAGGCCATGAACGACGTCGTGACGACCGGCGTGATCGGCAACCTGGACGGTGACGACTACGACGTGCTCGGCTTCAAGGAGGTCGTCTGGCACCGGATCGCCCCGGACGAGACCGCGGCCTTCTTCGACACGATGGACAAGGCGTTCCCGGGCGTGCGCTACGTCCTCAACACCCGCGACGTGGAGCGGGTCCTGGGGTCCGGCTTCTGGCGCGACGCCGACACCGACGAGGCGCGCTCGCTCATCGAGCGAGTCGTCGAGATCCAGGAGCACCTGCGCGTCACCCGACCCGACCGCGTCCACGACGTGCGCTACGAGGAGCTGACCGGTCCCGACCCGGACGCGCGCGACGCCGTCGTACGACGCCTGGGCCGGTTCGTCACCGGCGCGCCGTTGCCGGAGTCGGTGCTGGCGTCCGCCCGCGAGGTGCTGGCGACGGGACACGGGCCGTTCCCCTTCGCGCGGCAGGACGATGACACGGAGGACGCCGACTAGGGTGACGCCCATGTCCCGCCGGCTCGTGCTCCACGTGGGGGCGATGAAGTCCGGCACCAGCTACGTCCAGTCGCGGCTGTTCGCCAACAAGCGGATGCTGCTCGACCGCGGGATCCTGGTCCCCGGCATGAACTGGCTCTCCCAGGTGATGGCCGCGAGCGACGTCCTCCGCGGCGGCGAGGCCCAGTGGGCCAAGATGGCCGGCAAGGTGCAGGCCCACGAGGGCACGTCGGTGATCTCGATGGAGTACCTCGGTCCGGTGCGTCCGGTCGTCGTACGCCGCGTGCTCGCGTCCTTCCCCGACCACGAGGTCACCGTCGTGGTCACCGCCCGCGACCTCAATCGCTCGATCCCTGCCATGTGGCAGGAGACCGTGCAGAACGGTCGCACCTGGACCTTCGCCGACTACCTCGCCGGCATCGAGGCCTGGCGGCCGGGCCACCGCGACGAGACCGCCGAGCCGCCGGAGTCGGGGCGGACCTTCTGGCGCCAGCAGAACATCGTCCGCTTCGCCCGCACCTGGGGCGAGGAGGTCGGTTCCTCCCGCGTCGTGGTGGTCACGGTGCCGCCGCCCGGTGCGCCGCGCGAGCTGCTGTGGGAGCGCTTCTGCTCGGTGCTGGGGACGTCGCCCGACGGCTTCGCGCCGGCCCGGATGGGCAACGAGTCCGTGGGGGCTGCGTCGACGCTGGTGATCCGGCGGGTCAACGAGCTGCTCAACGACGAGGGCCTGGTCTTCCCGGAGGGGACCGAGCTGCGCAAGGGCGTGCTCGCCAAGCAGGTGCTGGCTGCCCGCAAGGGCGAGGAGCCGGCGATCGGGCTGCCGGTGGCGCCGTGGGTGGCCGACCACGCCGCACACATGGTGTCCGCGCTCGACGGGCTCGGCGTCTCGCTGGTCGGCTCCTGGGACGACCTCACGCCGGTCGACGTGCCGGGGGTGGACCCCGCAACGGTGTCGCCCTCCGTCGTGGCCGATGCGGCGATCGCGGGGCTGGCGGGGGTGTTGGCGGAGCAGATCCGGGTCGCCTCCACCTCCTTCTCCTCGCCCTCCGACGCGTCGGTGGACGACGAGGGGTCCGGCTGATGGCCTCGTTCCTGCATGACGCCCACCCGCGCCTCGAGGACGCGTTCGTCGCGATGCTCGACGAGAGCCTCGCCCCGCGCGACCCCTCGATGATGCTGGCGACCGTGCGCTCGTTCGACCTGCCGCCGGACAGCATGGCGGTGGACGTGGGGTGCGGTGAGGGTGCCCACGCCTTCCGGCTGGCCGCCCACTTCGGGCTGCGGGTGCTCGGCATCGACCCGGTGCAGCGCCACCTCGACCTGGCCCGGGAGGCCCGACGCAGCGAGCCCGAGGTGGTCGCCTCGCGCGTGTCCTTCGAGCGGGGGACGGCCGACCGGATCCCGCTCCGCGACGCCTCCGTCGACCTCGTCTGGTGCCGCGACACCCTCGCGCACGCGCCGTCGCTGGCCTCGGCGTTCCGCGAGTTCGCCCGCGTGCTGCGTCCTGGTGGTCGGGCGTTGGTCCACCAGGTCCTCGCCACCGACCTGCTCGCGCCCGAGGAGGCCGACTGGCTCTTCCCCGTGCTCGGCGTCGTGCCGGCCTCGGTCGACCTGGACACGACCGAGGGCGCGATCGCGCACTGCGGCCTCGTGGTCGACGCCTCGGTGGACCTCGGGTCGGAGTGGGGGGAGCACGAGGAGGAGACGTCGGGGCGTGCCTCGCGGGCGCTCCTGCAAGTGGCGCGGCTCCAGCGTGACCCTGAGCGCTACCGCGCGGCGTTCGGCGACGCGGCGTACGACGTGATGCTGGGGGAGTGCCTCTGGCAGGTCTACGGGATGCTCGGCAAGCTCACCTCGCGCGTCCACCTCCTGCGGCGTCCCTGACCCGCCGGGACCTTGCTCTCGGTGGTTGAGGTGCGAGCGGAGCGAGCCTCGAAACCACGCCACCCACCGCCCCGGGACCGTGCTGTCGGTGGTTGAGGTGCGAGCGCAGCGAGCCTCGAAACCACGCCGCCCGCCGGTCCGAAAAGTCGTCGAAAGTCGTGTCCACCATCTGGTCAGGAAGGGTTCGGCGGCGTCTGAATGTCGGTGGTCCCTGATTGGCTTAGGTCATGTCATCGACCACCGCACCCGCTCTGCCGGACTCCCCGGCCGAGCTGTTGCGTGCGGTGCGCGACCAGAAGAAGGCAGCCGACAAGGCCGACGTCGAGATGATGCGGCTCGCGGTGCACTGGGCCGACCTCCACATCGCGGACCCGGAGTTCGCCGAGGCGTGCTTCACGTCTCCGAAGACGTTCGCCGGCGAGGGGTCGCCGTCGATCGACGAGTTCTGTGTGCCGGAGTTCGCGACCATGCTCGGCCGCACCAACGACTCTGCGGGGCGGTTCCTGACCGACTGTGTCGAGGTCGCCTACCGCCTCCCGCGCCTGTGGGGCGCGGTGCTGTCGGGTCTGGTGGCGGGGTGGCGGGCGCGGATCATCGCCCAGACCACCCTCGCCCTGACATTGGAGGCGGCGACGCACGTGGATGAGCAGGTGTTCTGGTGCGCCTCCCGGCTGACGCCGTCGCAGCTGCGCCGGGTCGTGGACGAGGCGCGGGTGCGGTTCATGCCCGACGCCGTGCAGAAGTCCCTGGAGGACTCGGCGGACAAGCGGCACGTCACCTTCGACACCGAGCAGGCGTCGTTCGACGGGACGATGCACCTCGAGGCCAACCTGGAGATCCCCGACGCCCTCGCGCTGGCCGAAGCAGTCGCGTCGGGTGCGGAGCACCTCGCGAAGCTCGGGTCCACCGACACCGCCGACGGCCGCCGCGCCACCGCCCTCGGTGATCTCGCTCGTCACCAGATGACCATCGGCTTCGACGACCCGGATGAGGACGAGGACAACGCTGCGGGGGGTGAGGTGCGACCGCAGCGGCCGGTGAAGCCGGTGACGCAGATCCACCTCTACGCCCACCTCTCGGCGGACGCGATCACTCACTTCGACAACCCCGATACGCCGGACGAAGCGCTGTGCGGGCGGATCGAGCAAGGTGGCCAGCGGTTGCTGTCGGTGGACCAGATCCGGGCGTGGTGCGGGCGTCCCGACGTGCAGGTCACTGTCACCAAGGTCATCGACCTCCGCGAGCGGCTCGAGTGCACGGGTTACCGGCCCACGCCCGAGATGCGGGAGCACGTCATCGTCCGCGACGGCACCTGTGTGTTCCCGTGGTGCGGACGCAACGCGAGGCTCTGCGACCTGGACCACGTGATCCCGTACGACCACGACCACCCCGAGGACGGTGGTCCGACGGCGACCGACAACTTGGCTCCGTTGTGCCGCAGGCATCACCGGTTGAAGACGCGGGGGCGGTGGCGGTACGAGATGACCGAGCCCGGGGTGTTCGTCTGGACCAGCCCGCTCGGCAACACCTACCTCCGCGACCACACCGGCAGCCAACCCCTCGGCCGCGCCTGGCCCGAGCCCGGACCCGGCAACAAGACCGACCTTCCGGACGCACACCCGCCCGACCTCTGACCACCACGCCCCGGACCCCGCCCAGCGACACTGGCGGGGCCACAGGCGCGTCCGCCCCCTGGGTCGCGCCCGTCCTGGGCGGCCCTACCGCGACGTACAACCTCGCCAGTTACTGGTACACGCCTTGGCTTCGGACGGATAGCGAGTGGCGGCCCCTATCCTTCCCCCATGGCGATCTTTGGTGTCTGGTCTCGGTTCGGCTTCCGAGAGAACCCCTATAGCGAAGCGACGCTGACGCCGGATGAGACCGGTCACCGTCTTCTCGTGGGGCGGGATTCGGAGGTCGAGAACATCCAGATCCGGCTCGGCAGTGGAGGAACTCATCCCTCGGTCGAGGGGCCCATCGGAGCGGGCAAGACGAGTCTCCTTAACGTGGCTGCCTACCGTATGGCTCGGCACTGCCTCGATCTTCGAGAGAAGGAGCTGTACCTTCCCGCGAAAGAGCGCTTTCAGCCACATGCCGACGCGGATGCGTTCGAACTCAAGGTCATGCAGGTCGTGGCGCAGACACTGGTTGAGTGGCAAGACAGTTTTGAGGCCGTGGGGCTCGCTCGACCGAACATGCATCCTCTCGATCAGTGGCTGAATGAGCCGGAGTACGGCGGTTGGCAGGCCGGTGGAGGGGCGGCAACCGTCAGTGCTAGCTACGGGCGGACGACTGAGCCGAATACCAGCGAGGGGTTCCAGAAATCCGGGTTCGGGGACGCAGTTCGGGCCGCTCTCGAAGAAGCCTTCCCGCCGGGCACGGGCGGAATCATCTGCATCATGGACAACCTGGAAATTCTGGAAACAACGGGTTCGGCACGCAAGACCCTCGATGAACTCCGAGATCGCGTCTTCAACATCCCCCAGCTGCGGTGGGTTCTCTGCGGGTCTAGGGGAATCGTGTCGCGCGCTAGATCAGAGCGACTGAGCGGCATCTTTCAGGCCCCCATGATCGTGCGGAAGCTACCCGATGATGATGCGGTCGCCGCAATTAGGACGCGGATCGAGTTCTATGGGGACGATGACGCCGTTGCACCGGTGACGCCTAAAGCATTCGACTTCCTGTACCGAGCGCTGAACAGCAACATGCGTGAAGCGCTCTCGCACGCGCAGGAGTTCTCGCACTGGCTTGCGTCTGAGTACCCGCAGGGACAGTCTTTCCCCGACGACTCGGCGCGAGATGAGTTGCTCCAGATCTGGCTTGCCGAGCGAGCCACCGATGCGTTCCGCGACGCAACAAGCGTTCAGCCGAGGCACTGGCAGTTCTTCACGGAGGTTTGCGAGGCGGGCGGTCGGATCGGCTCCGCTGAGTTCGACCGCTTCGGTTTCGGCTTCCAGCAGCAGATGACCGCAGCGGTAACGGCTTTGGTCGCGGCCAACCTCATGGTTCGCGAGATCGATCCGGATGACGGGAATCGGACGGTTAACTCCGTGGCCAGTTTGGGTTGGCTTGTCTTCTTCTATAAGTCCGGATTCGACATGCCGCCTGCCCGCTCTTGACTTGAAGCTGCAACAAGAGTCGTACGGGTCTGAGAGGGGCTCGGCGCGCCGCGGGTGATGGGGT
Source organism: Nocardioides terrigena (assembly GCF_003047265.1). Lineage (GTDB taxonomy): Bacteria > Actinomycetota > Actinomycetes > Propionibacteriales > Nocardioidaceae > Nocardioides > Nocardioides terrigena. Next base: position 216,825 of record NZ_PZYY01000002.1, read on the forward strand.
GTATCTCGGTCTCCGGGGCCCCGGTCGCGCGGGACGAGCGCGGGCGTGGGTGCGACACACCCCACCAGGCGGGCAGAACCTCGGCGGTGACCGGGGCCGATGCGGCCACACCAGCAGCCGCGCGTGGCCGAACCCGGGATCCCGTCCCCTCGCGACGGCACCGACGCACCGGATCAGGACGACGCGCCGCCCGACCACCCCGAGCTGGGATCCGGACGACTCGCCGGACTCACACCCGCCCGACCACGGACCACTGCGCCCCGGGCCCCGGCATACCGGTGGGGCCACAGGCGTTCGCGGGGCAGTTCACCCCGCCCATGGCGCTGGTGGACCGAGCCCAGATCAGCGCACGAGGCCGGTCAGCTCCAACGACTGCTTGGCCTGCCCGTCGTCCGTGACTTCCTCGCTCGCCAGGGTGACGTCCACCTCCATCTGCAGGACCGGGGTCGGGTCGCACGAGGCCCGCGTGACCCGCAGCGTGCCGGTGCTGGGGGAGGCACTGGCGACCTCGTTGCCGTCGGGGGCCCCCTCGGTGTCCGCGATGAAGACGGTCAGGGGCCGCCCCTCCGACGAACCGTCGGCACTCTCGATCGGCAGCGAGAACGTGCGTGGTCGCTTCAGCTTCTCGACGGCGGCCTCGATGAGCACGAACGGCTGGGTCACCCGCTCCCCGTCGATCAGCATCGGGCTCGAGAGGTAGACGCGGCTCCGGTCATCGAAGCCGGCTCCGTCGCCCGTCGCGCCGGGCGGGTCGCAGCTGATCGTCAGGTCCGTGAACTCGTACGTGGACCCGTCGGGTCGCGTCATCACCAACGGGGCCGGCGGCGGATCGACCGCCACGACACCGTCGCGGCCGTCGTTGGAGCCGCCCATCGAGACCGCGGTGTAGCCCCCGACGGCGGCCACGACGACCGCGGTGCCGGCGGCGACGCCGATCCGGCGGCGCCGGCGACGAGCACCCATGCGCCTCTCGACCCGGTCGAACGCATCCTGCGGCGCGCGCAGCGAGGAGTCGAGCCGCTCGTAGCCGTCCCTGATCTGTTCCTCGGTCATCGGGTCATCCCTCTCGTGTGGTCATCAGGCCGCGGCCGCGTGCGTGCTCGCGCAGGCGCTCGGTGCCCCGGGACAGCTGGCTCTTGACGGTTCCCTCCGAGCAGCCCATCCGCTCGGCGATTCCCCGGACGTCGAGGTCCTCGACGTACCGCAGGGCCAGCGCCGTGCGCTGGCGCGGTGAGAGCGTGGCCAGCGCGTCGACGAGCCACGGCTCCATCCCGTCGAGGTCCTCGACGGGCACGGCCACCTCCGGTCCGGCGGTGGAGCGGGGCAGCTCGCGGCGCAGCCGCCGGATCCGGTCGATGTTGAGCCGGACCATGACCGTCCGGGCATAGGCCGCCGGTGTGTCGTACGACGTCCGTCCCCAGCGTTCGCCCATCCGCGCCAGCGTCTCCTGGGTGAGGTCCCACGCGTCGTGCGGATCGGCCGTCAGCGCGTGGGCGAAACCCAGCAGCGGACGGACCTGCACCGCGACGAACTCTGCGAAGTCGGCTCTCGTGGAGTCGTCCACCCCGGCTCCTCCGTTCCTGGTCGTCACCCGTCCACCTACGCCCTCTTGACGAGGGGTGCCCCGGAAAGGTTGAGGGCAGTCCCGGCAGACCGGCCCGCCCGGTGCGACGACCGTGGAGCGAGCGGGCGTCCTACGCGAGCAGCGGAGGGGTGGTCAGTCCCATCCGCCTGCTGGGTTGGAGGCCGTCTCGTAGCTCACGGTGGTCTGGTGGCTGTGGTCCCAGGCTCGGCCCGTGCGGGCTTCCCACGCGTCGGGCGCCACCGACAACAGCCGCTCCGCACCGAGGTCCCACCGGCGCTTGAACCGTCGGGGGTCGGCGACGATGGCTGCGACCTCGTCGGACCCCTCCAGGACCGCAGCACATCGCGCGTAGAGGAAGCCGTCGGCGCTGATGCCGGGGATGCGCGGCAACCAGGCCGGTTCGGAGACGTCCCGCCACCGTTGGCGCGCGACCGGGCGGAGGTCCATCCGGTGAAGGACCTCGGCGAGGCGGTCCTCGAAGGCGAGGATCTCGCTGGGTTCGCACTGCCTGAGGCGCAGCCAGATCCGGTGGATCGCCACCTCGTCCGCTGACCCCTGCGCTCGTCCGACGACGTCCCAGAAGGTGGTTTCGTCCATCACGGCGCCCAGTATGGGTTCCCGGCCGGCTCCAGCGACGGGGAATCGAGATGACCGGCGCGGCGGTCACCAGCGAGAGGGACTAGGAGGACCGTGCGCGCCACTCCTCGTCGAGCAGCGCGTACTCCACCTCGTCCAGCCACCCGAGCTCCCGGTGCCACAACGCCCGGACCGCATGGCGCTCCTTGCGCATCCCCGCCCGCTCGAGCACGGTGACCGACGCGATGTTGTCGGCGTTCGCTCCCGCCGTGACCCGACGGAGGCCGAGCCCGTCGAAGGCCGCACGGAGCAGCGCGCGAGCGGTCGCCGTACCGATCCCCTGACCGGCGACGCGCGGGTCGACGATGTAGCCGATCAACCCGTCCGTCCCGGTGGGGTGGCCCGGCTGGCCGGAGCCGTCCACGACGTCGAGGAAGCCCATCGCCACGACCTCGCCGCCGCGGTCGACGACACAGGAGTACTCCGTCGGGTTGTCGGGCATCGAGAGCCAGTCGCGGCGCAGCTCGTCGGGGTCGACGTGGGTGCGCACCATGTAGTGGTTGACGACCGGGTCGTTGCGGAACGACTGCAGAGCCTCGATGTCGGACGCGACGGCGTCGCGGAAGAGCAACCCGTCCTGCTGCAGGGGCCAGGGACTCGGAGACATGGGTGCGAGGGTCACAGGCCTGCCCGCCGGCGGCAAGCTGGTTTCGTCGACCCACGACGCCGACCCCCACGAAATCCCTCGACCCGTGCGGAGTCGACTGGCAGGGTGGGGGCCTGACCAAGGAGGACGGATGGCGAACGAAGACCTCAAGGCCAAGATGCGCGAGGCGCTCGACAAGAAGAACACCAAGGAGAAGGGCGTCCACCAGGACGGCCCGGTCCAGGAGAAGGCCCACGGGGCCGAGGTCGAAGGCGGCGCCGCACCCAAGGTGCACCGCCGCAAGGCCGGTGGCGGCGGGACCTGAGTCACCCGCCACGACCAGCAGCACGTGACCAGCACCACGTGAGCACCCGCGTCCGTCAGGGCGCGGGTGCGGCACGATACGGGCCATGAGCGCGAGCGAGGCCACCGACGGCACGACCACCAGCAAGACCGACGCCGGCAACTTCTTCGAGGACTTCGCCGTCGGCCAGGTCATCGAGCATGCGACGCCGCGGACAATCACCGAGGGCGACCGGGCGCTGTACGGCGCGCTCTACCCGAGCCGGTTCGCGATCGCGTCGAGCGCCGAGTTCGCCGCCGCGTGCGGCCTCTCGCCCGCCCCGGTCGAGGAGCTCATCGCCTTCCACGTCGCCTTCGGCAAGACCGTCCCCGACATCTCGCTCAACGCGGTGGCCAACCTGGGCTACGCCGAGTGCCGCTTCCACCAGCCGGTCGTGCCGGGCGACACCCTCCGCACCCGCTCCGAGGTCATCGGCCTCAAGCAGAATTCCAACGGCCGCACGGGCGTCGTCCACGTCCGCTCCACCGCGACCAACCAGCGCGGGGAGACCGCCCTCGACTGGTGCCGCTGGGTGATGGTCCACAAGCGCGACGCGGACGCTCCGGCCCCCGAGACCGTGGTCCCCGAGCTCGCCGCGGCGGTGGCCGTCGACGATCTGGTGGTCCCCGCCGGCCTCGACTTCACGGCGTACGACTTCGTGGCGGCAGGGGAGCCGCACCGCCTCGGCGACTACGCGATCGGCGAGAAGATCGACCACGTCGACGGCGTCACCCTCACCGACCCCGAGCACATGATGGCCACCCGGCTCTGGCAGAACACCGCCAAGGTGCACTTCAACACCGACGCCCGCCCCGACGGTCGGCGCCTGATCTACGGCGGCCACGTCATCTCGATGGCCCGCGCCCTGTCCTTCAACGGTCTGGCCAACGCCCAGCTCATCGCCGCGATCAACGCTGGCTCGCACGTCGCCCCGGCCTTCGCGGGCGACACGGTCCACGCCTGGTCGGAGGTGCTCGACCGCGCCGAGACGTCCGCACCCGGCGTCGGAGCCCTGCGCCTGCGCCTCGTGGCGACCCGCGGGCGCGACGCGTCGATGACGCTGCGCGGCGACGACCCTTCGGCAGGCTCAGGACAAGCGGCGTACGCCGAGGGCGTGCTGCTCGACCTCGACTACTGGACGCTCGTCCCCGTCTGAGCCCCGGGCGGGGCCCCGGGTCGTGCCCCCGGTTGCGTGGCGGCGTCGGTCGGCACCGGCGCGAAGTACTTCGCCAGCGGCCACACGAGCAGGATCAGGACGAGCGGTACGGCGAACCCGAACCGCAGGTTGTCGGCTCCGACGACCCCGGTCAGCACCGCACCGAGCAGCCCGCCGACGTAGTTGAACTGGTTGAACCGTCCGATCACCACGTCGACCCGGGCCTGTCGCAGCAGCGGGTCGTCGACCCCGTCGCCCGCGATCCGGGCGGCGGCCGAGAACGACAGTGGCGCGATCACCGCGGCACCGAGGCCCAGCAGGGTGAAGCCCACCACGGCCACTGGCCACGTGGGTGCCGCGACGACGAGCAGCAGGGCGACGGCCGACACGACCGCGCCCGCCCGCAGCACGCGGACCGCGCCATGGCGGCGTACGAGCCCGTCGCCGGCCATCCGGGCCACCAGGGAGGCGATGAGGTAGGGGAACGTCGCCAGCGCCAGCAGCGACGTGGGGGTGGGGAAGGTGCGGTCGAGGTAGGTCGGTCCCCAGGTCGCCGCGGCCGTGTCGACCATGTAGAAGAGCACCATCGCCAGGCCGACCATCACGATCGGCCGCCACGGCACGGCGACGTCGTGGGTGACGGTGGGGGAGCCGACCCGCCGCAGGTACGGCGCCGCCACGGCCGCGAGCGGCACCACCGCGACCACGCCCAGGGCGGTCACCGGGACCCCCGGGGTCGCGAGAGTCAGACCGGCGCCGAGGATGCCGCCGAAGGTCCACCCCGCGTGCATCGACGGCAGCACGGGACGCGCGAGCGCGTGCTCGACGGCCACCGCCTGCATGTTGGTGCTCGCATCGACGAGCCCGAGCGCGACGCCGTACAGCGCGAGCCCGAGCAGGAACACCGGCCAGACCTCGACGACCGTGAGCACCAGGGCCACCGCCATCAAGGCGAAGCCGGACCGCAGCAGCGTCGCGCTGTCGCGGCGGACCGCGAACCGCTCGGCCACCACCGACCCGAGGCCGGCCAGCAGCACCACCATCAGCAGCAGCCCGGACAGGCTCAGCTCGCCCAGCCCCCAGCGCTCGGAGAAGAGCGGCAGGCGCGTGGTGGTGCTGATGAAGACGAAGCCCTGGCACCCGAAGGCCACCATCGCCGCCACCCGGCCGCGCGGCACGATGCCAGAGGCTGCGGCGCCGGAGTCCATGGCGCATGGTGGCACGCCCGGGCCCGGTTGGTGCCACACTCGGCGGATGAACGCTCACACCGCCTCGACGCAGGAGCTGTGGGTCATCCGCCACGGCGAGACCGAGTGGAGCAGGTCGGGACGGCACACGTCGACCACCGACCTGCCCCTCACCGAGCACGGCGTCGAGGTCGCCCGCGAGCTGGCCCCGCGGCTGGCCGACGTCGACTTCGACCTCGTGCTCACCAGCCCCCGGCAGCGGGCCCGCACGACCGCCGAGCTGGTCGGACGCACCGAGGCGCAGGTCGACGACGACCTCGTCGAGTGGGCGTACGGCGACTACGAGGGCGTCACCACGGCCACCATCCGCGAGACCGTCCCCGGCTGGAGCGTCTGGACCGGTCCGGTCCCGGGGGGCGAGACCGCCGACGAGGTGTCGACCCGCCTCGACCGGGTGGTCGCGAAGGCCCGCGAGCACCGGGGTCGCACCCTCGTCTTCGGGCACGGCCACGCCCTCCGGGCCCTCACCGCGCGCTGGCTGGGACTGCCCGTGGAGGCCGGCCGGCACTTCCGCCTGGACACCTCGACCCTGTCGGTGCTCGGCTGGGAGCGCGAGTCGCCGGTGATGCTGCGCTGGAACTCTTGACGCCCCCCGCGACCCACCGCCACCGTTGAGCATGCTCGACCCTCGATGTCCCCGGTGCCCGCGGCCCGTCGACCGCGACGACGCCGTCTGGGCGTGCCGGGACCACGGACCGGTGCCGCCGCTGTGGCGCCCCGCCGAGGCGTCGTACGACGCGTTCGTCGCCCACCTCGAGCGCTCCCGCGGCTTCCCGACCCTGCTGCCGTGGCCGCTCGGGCCGGGGTGGCACGTGAGCAGCTTCGGCGTGGTCGGTGAGCAGGACGGCGGCACCCACGCCACGGTGACCGTGTGCTCCGGCACCAGCGCGCTGGACGGGCCGGTGGACGTGCTGATCGTGAGCGAGGAGCCCGGCACCGGGGTCGGCAACCGCGTCGCGCGCCTGCCGGGGGACACCCCCGGTGAGCTCGGCGCGGACCCGCCGCTGGCCCGGGTGCGCGTCGAGCAGGTCTCGGTGCCCATGTGGCCGGTCTCCACGAGCAGCGCGCCGGCCAGCGCCCACGACGTCGAGCTCGACCGCTTCGTGCTGGTGGGGGAGGAGCGCGGCCGGTGGCTGTGGCTGGTCATCCGGCCGGCCTCCGCGATGCTGCTGCTCCGCGACGAGTGGATCCTCCGCGACGCCTCCGGGCTGGGACCTCCGTTGGTGGAGGTGGCGTTCGGCGGTCCCGACCCCGGCTGGTGAACCGACGATCCGTGCCCGGCGCCCGGGCGGTGCCAGACTGACCGGGTGCGCATCGACCTCCACACGCATTCCTCGGTCAGCGACGGCACGGACCGTCCCGCGGCCCTGGTGCACCGCGCGCACGAGGCGCGGCTCGACGTCGTGGCGATCACCGACCACGACACGGCCGAGAGCTGGGCCGAGGCCGAGCGGGCCGCCGCAGAGGTCGGCATCACCCTGGTCCGCGGGATGGAGATCAGCACCCGCCTGGGCCACGCGAGCGTCCACCTGCTCGCCTACCTCCCCGACCCGACGTACCCGCCCCTGGCCCGCGCCCTCGCCGACATCCTCGACGGCCGCAACGACCGGGTGCCGGCGATCTGCGCCAAGCTCCAGGCGCTCGGGGTCGAGGTCACCGAGCACGACGTGCGCCGCCGCGCGGGGGACGCCGCGGCGACGGGTCGGCCGCACGTGGCCGACGCGATGATCGCCGCGGGGGTCGTGGCCACGCGCGAGGAGGCCTTCGCCACCTGGCTCAACCCAGGCCGGCCCGCCTACATCGACCGGTACGCCGTCCCGCTCGAGGAGGCCATCGGCCTCGTCGCCGGGGCCGGCGGGGTCAGCGTGGTCGCCCACCCGTGGGGCCGCTCGCGGGTGCTCACGCCCGACCACCTCGAGCGGCTGGCCGGGCTCGGCCTCGCCGGGATCGAGGTCGACCACCAGGACCACTCCGCCGCGGTCCGCGCCGAGCTGCGCGGCCTCGCCGAGGACCTCGACCTGGTCCCGACCGGCTCCAGCGACCACCACGGCCTGGGCAAGGTCGACCACGACCTGGGCTGCAACACCACGCCGCCCGAGCAGCTCGAGCGGTTGCTGCAGCGGGCGGGTGACGCCGCGGCGGCGAGTGGCCGGGAGACCCCGGCCCTGCTCGTCCCCTGACGGCCCCGCCGGGCCCCCGACCAGCCCGACGAGCAGGTCCTACCTCCGCCCGATCGACTGGAACCGCTGGAGCACCCCGGACGGGATGGCCCGCGTCAGCGCCACGACGGTCTTGTACTGCGCGCCGGGGACGGAGAACACCCGCCCCTTCGCGTGGTCGGCCAGGGCCTTCTCCACCAGGAACTCCACGTCGAGCCACATGAAGTTGTCGCCCCGCTTCACCTGCATCCGCTCGTGGAACTCGGTCTTGGTGAAGCCCGGGCACAGCGCGGTGACCGTCACCCCGGCGGTGCGGTACTCGTGGGCCGCCCACTCGCTGAAGCTGTTGACCCACGCCTTGGCCGCCGAGTAGCTGCCGCGCGGCAGGAACGCCGCCACCGACGAGACGTTGATGATGCCGCCGTGGCCGCGCTCGGTCATCGCCCCGAGCGCCGCGTGCGACAGCCGGAGCACCGCGGTGACGAGCACCTGCAGCATCGCGACCTCGTCCTCGACGGGGTTGTCGAGGAAGCGCTTCTTGAGGCCGAACCCCGCGTTGTTGACCAGCAGGTCCACCGGCCGCTCGCGGTCCGCCACCCGCTCCTCGACCCGGGCGAGGTCGTCGGCGTCGACCAGGTCGGCCCGCAGCACCTCCACCCCGACGCCGGAGGCGGCCCGGAGCTCGGCGGCCACCGACTGCAGCCGGGGCTCGTCGCGGGCCACCAGCACGAGGTCGTGGCCCGAGCGGGCGAGCTGGCGGGCGAACTCCAGCCCGATCCCGGCCGTCGCCCCGGTGACGAGGGCCGTAGGACGCGAGGACGGGGACGGGCCGGTGGGGCCCGACGGGGTGGGCGCAGTGGGGGAAGACATGCGCCCAGCATTCAGGTGTCGCCGCAACCGGGGCAACCGGGTCGGGCATGATGTGCAGCGATGACCACCACACTCGCGATCGCCAACCAGAAGGGCGGCGTCGCCAAGACCACCTCCGTCGCCTCCATCGGCGCGGCGCTCGCCGAGCTGGGCCACTCGGTGCTCCTCGTCGACCTCGACCCGCAGGCGTGCCTGACGTTCTCGCTGGGCATCGACCCCGAGGACCTCGAGATCTCGGTCCACCACGTCCTGACCAAGGGGGTCGACCCCTCGGAGGTCATCCTCGAGACCGAGGACGGCGTCGACCTCCTCCCGGCCACCATCGAGCTGGCCCGCGCCGAGGCCGACCTCCTCACCCGCACCGGTCGCGAGCACGTCATCAAGGGCGTCGTCGAGCAGCTGGCCGAGGACGAGGCGGGCTACGACTGGATCCTGCTCGACTGCCCGCCCTCGCTGGGCGTGCTGACCGTGGCCGCCCTGACCGCCGCGGACGGCGTGCTCATCCCGTTGCAGTGCGAGACGCTGTCCCACCGCGGCGTCGGCCAGCTGCTCGACACCGTCCACGACGTCCGCCGCTTCACCAACCGCGGGCTCGAGGTGTGGGGCGTCCTGCCGACGTTGTACGACGGACGCACCAACCACGCGCGCACCGTCCTGGAGACGATCAGCGAGACCTACGACCTCGAGGTCGTCGAGCCGCCGATCCCCAAGACGATCAAGTTCGCCGAGGCGCCCGCCGCGGGCCGCTCGATCCTCGCCACCAGCCGCAGCAACAAGGGCGCGCAGGCCTACCGCGAGGTGGCCGCCAACCTGGTCACCCGCTCCCAGCGGCCCAAGGCCAAGAAGGGGAAGAAGGTCGCCCGCAAGGCCGCCCCCACGAGCACCGCCCGGGCCAAGGCCTGAGCCGGTGACCCGCCACCGGTCCGCACACCCGCGCTACGGCCGGATCGTGCTGGCCCTGGCCTCCTGTGTCGTCACCGCGGTCTCGGTGCTCGGGGGAGTGGGCCTGCTGCCGGTCGAGCAGGAGCAGGCCGCGGCCGCCGATCGCGCCGCCGGAGCATCGGCTGGTGCCCCGGCACCGGCTGACGAGACCGCCGTGCTGAGCGGGTCCACGACGACACCCACCGCGCCCACCCCGACACCGACCACGACGGCGCCGACACCGACCGTGGTGGCACCCGCCGTCGACCCGTCCGTGGTGCCGGCCGACTCCGGCACCGGTCGCCGCGTCGTCTTCAGCGAGGGCGCCCAGCGCGTCTGGCTGGTCGGCGCCGACGAGGGCGTGCGGCGTACGTATCTCGTGAGCGGCAGCCTCACCGACAACCTCCACCCCGGCAGCTACGAGGTCTGGTCGCGCTCCCGGTGGGCCGTCGGCATCGACGACTCCGGAGTCATGGAGTACTTCGTCCGCTTCGCCCACGGGCAGCGGGCCGCCATCGGCTTCCACTCCATCCCCACCAAGGACGACCAGCCCCTCCAGACCCGTGCGCAGCTCGGGACCCCCCAGTCCCACGGATGCATCCGGCAGGCCATGCCGGACGCCGTGGCGATGTGGCGCTTCGCGTCCGCCGGCACCACCGTGGTCGTCGTCTGACCCGGTCTCGGGCCTCGGCGCCGATTTGGCGCCACGCCGAGGGCATTGCCTAGGGTGCCCGGATGCCTCCGACGACCAAGTCCCTCGTTGCTGCCGGCGTCCTGGCCCTCGGCCTCAGCACCACCCCGGCCGTCGCGACCGGCCCGGCCCACGCCGACACCCCGACGACGACCTCGACGACCAGCACCTCCAGCACGTCGACCACGACCGAGAGCCGCCCCCGCAACGGGTACGGCGTCCGCCTGACGACGTTCAACATCCTCAGCTCCGCGATGGCCCGTGGTGGCATCGACCGCGCCACCCGCGCGGCACGCTGGGTGCAGGGGGAGGGCGCGACGGTCGCCGCCTTCCAGGAGGTCGCCAAGGACCAGCTGCGGCAGATGCAGAAGTCCATGCCCGGCTACAACTTCTTCCCGCGCCGCACGCTCGGCACCCGGGGCTCGGCGATCCAGATCGCCTTCAAGACCTCCGAGGTCAAGGTCATGGAGACCGGGCACGTCATGCGGCCGTTCCTCGGCTGGCAGCGCCCGATCCCCTACATGCGCTTCCGCGACCGCGAGACCGGCCGCGGCTTCTGGGTGATGGCGATCCACAACGCCCCCGGCGGCCACGAGGCCGAGCGCGACATCTCCACCCGCAAGGAGGTCGCGAAGATCAAGCAGATGCTGGGCAAGGACCGCCCCGTCTTCGTGATCGGCGACGTCAACGAGCGCTCGGAGTTCTGCTCCCACGTCGCCCGTGCCACCCCGCTCGTCTCGATGAACGGCGGCACGAAGAAGAAGCCCTGCCCCGTGCCCCGCTTCGGCGGCCCCGACTGGATGCTCGGCTCGGGTGCGGAGTTCTCCGGCTTCGCCAAGGTCTACAACGGCATCAGCGACCACCCGGCGCTGACCGCCAAGGCGTGGGTGCCCTCCAAGAACTGACGCCCTCAGCACACAGCCAGCAGACACGCAGAAGACCCGGCGCCATCGGCGCCGGGTCTTCGTGCGTGTGGATCAGGTGCGGGTCACTCGGAGGCGGGGGCCGCCGCGGAGTTGGCCGAGCCGCCCGAGCGGGTACGACGACGGCGGTTGCGGTTGCGCCCCTCACCGGCGGGCTTGTCCGCAGCCTCGGTGGACGTGGCCGTCGTGGAGGCGGCGGGGGAGCCACCCTCGACGGGGGCGCCGTTGCGGGTGCGGCTGCGGCTCCGGTTGCGGTTGCGGTCGCGCGGGGCGCGGTCGCCCGACGGGGCGCGGTCCTCGCGCGGCTTGCGCTCGACCGGGGCCGCGTCGACGATGCGGCCCTTGGTGCCGGCCGGGATGCCCTGGTCGTGGAAGAGGTGCTCGGAGGTCGAGTAGGTCTCGGTCGGCTCCGGGAACGGCAGGTCGAGGACCTTGTTGATCATCTTCCAGCGGGCGATGTCCGGCCAGTCCACCAGCGTGATCGCGGTGCCGGTGGCCCCGGCCCGACCGGTGCGGCCGATGCGGTGGATGTAGGTCTTGTCGTCCTCGGGGCAGGTGTAGTTGACGACGTGCGAGACGCCGCGGACGTCGATGCCGCGGGCGGCGACGTCGGTGCACACCAGCACCTTGAGCTTGTCCTCGCGGAACTTGGCCAGGGCCTTCTCGCGGGCGATCTGCGCCATGTCGCCGTGCAGCGGGGCGGCCGCGAAGCCGCGCTCGGCCAGGTCGTCGGCGATCCGCTGCGCCTGGCGCTTGGTGCGGGTGAAGACGATCATCTTCTCGGCGTCGTCGGCCTGCAGGACGCGACCGATGATCTCCGGCTTGTCGAGGTCGTGCGCCAGGTAGATGAACTGCGCGGTGGCCGGCACGGTCGCGTTCTCGTACGACGACTCGGCGCGGATGTTCATCGGGTGCCGCATGTGCCGGCGGGCCAGCGCCACGATCGCGGCGGGCATGGTGGCCGAGAAGAGCATCGTCTGCCGGGTCTCCGGCGTCATGCTCAGCAGGCGCTCCACGTCGGGGAGGAAGCCGAGGTCGAGCATCTCGTCGGCCTCGTCGAGCACCAGCGCGTGCACGTGGGACAGGTCGAGGGCGCGGCGGTTGGCCAGGTCGATGAGCCGGCCCGGGGTGCCGACCACGATGTCGACGCCGGAGGCGAGCGTGTCGAGCTGGGTGTCGTAGCCGACGCCGCCGTAGACGGTGAGCACGCGCAGGCCGAGGTCGGCGCTGGCCAGGTGGAGGTCGTTGGAGACCTGGAGCGCGAGCTCGCGGGTCGGGGCCACGATCAGGGCCTGCGGCTTGCCCTGCGGCAGGTCGGCGTACGCCGGGTCGCTCATCGTGATGCTGCGCTGCATCACGGGGATGCCGAAGGCCAGGGTCTTGCCGGTGCCCGTGCGGGCCTGGCCGATGAGGTCGGTGCCCATCAGGGCGACCGAGAGGGTCATCTCCTGGATGGCGAAGGGGGTGGTGATGCCGGCGCGCTCGAGCGCGTCACAGATCCCGGGGAGCACCCCGAGGTCGCGGAAGGTCGTCGTCATGCGGGTTCGCTTTCGTCGATTCGAGTCCGTGGGAGCGGCGGACCGAAGAGGCAAGCCTGCCGCGCACATGCGTCGGCGCCGGGTCTGACCGGAGAGGTCCACCGGGAGGCGTGAGGCGGCAACTCGGCGTGGCGCGTGGCTGCTGCGCTCGGGCTCCGGCGTGGCGCTCGATGCGGCCACTGTATCCCCTAGGGTGCGGACATGACTGAATCCTCCGCCGCGGCAGCCGGCCCGGGTGCCGGTGGGCCTCCCGTCGAAGCAGTCCATGACCCGGCCTACCACCAGGCGGTCATCGAGCTCCTCGGCGCGATCGCGTACGGCGAGCTGTCGGCCTTCGAGCGGCTCGCCGAGGACGCCAAGCTGGCCCCGACGCTGGCCGACAAGGTCGCGATCGGGCAGATGGCGGCGGCGGAGTTCGGCCACCTGACCCGGCTCCGGGAGCGGCTCGAGGCCCTGGGCGCCGACCCGTTCGCGGCGATGGAGACCTTCCAGCCGGGCTTCGACTCCTTCCACCGGCACACCGCACCCGCCGACTGGTACGAGGGGCTCATCAAGGCCTACGTCGGGGACGGCCTGGCCGCCGACTTCTACCGCGAGATCGCGGCGTACCTCGACGAGGACACCCGCGACCTCATCATCAGCGCGCTCGACGACTCCGGCCACTCGGCGTTCGTCGTCGAGCGGGTCCGACGTGGCATCGAGCAGGACCCCCGCCTGGGTGGTCGGCTGGCCCTGTGGGGCCGTCGGCTGATGGGCGAGGCGCTCACCCAGGCCCAGCGGGTGGCCGCCGAGCGGGACGCGCTGACCGCCCTGCTGGCGGGTGGGGTGGACCGGCCCGGGCTCGACCTCGCGGCACTGGGCCGGATGTTCGCCCGGCTCACCGAGCGGCACGCGCAGCGGATGGCCGACCTCGGGCTCGACTCCTGACGCCTCGACGCCTCGACGCCTGATCCCTGACACGTGACGAAGGGCCCCGCACCGGTCGGTGCGGGGCCCTTCGATCGTGCTGCGCGAGACGCGGTGAGCGTCAGACGTGCGTGCGCGAGCCGTGGTTGCGACCGGTGACGGTCGAGGCGATCACGACGAGCACGGCCGAGGTGATGATGGCGACGATCCAGCGGACCCAGTCGACACCGCCCGAGCCGTCGCCGCCGAAGGCCGCGTAGATGTAGTAGCCGAGGATGATGCCGCCGATGCCGCACAGGACGGTGAGCCACAGCGGGATGTTGTCCTTGTCGCCGGGGGCGACGAGCTTGCCGAGGAGGCCGATCACGACGCCTCCGATGATGAGCCACAGGATGTCCACGAGTTCTGCCTTTCGGATGCCGCACCCTGATGGTGCGGTCGCTGCCGACCCGGAGGTCGACACACCAGCATCATCGTCCCCACGGGGGTCGCGATCAATTACCGACCCCCCGAAGGGTGGCCGCGAGTCGCGGGACCTCCGGAGCAGCTCGGGGGAGCCGGTGGATCAGGTGCTCAGCGGAAGCCGACGGTGCCGGCGACGCCGCCGCCGATCTCGACGTACGCGATCTTGTCTCCGGGGACCGCGATGGTGCGGCCCCGGGTGTCGGTGAAGCGGAACAGGCTCGAGGACGAGACCGCCTCGGCGAGCTGAGCCTCGATGTCCTCGGGGCTGGCGTCGGTCTCCACGACCAGCTCACGGGGGGCGTGCTGGACGCCGATCTTGACCTCCACGGGGTGACTCCTTCAGATGTACGACGGGGGTGTGTGGTGACGGTATCCAGCAGGGCCTGAGCGACGCCGGCTGGTCCCGGTCAGTGCTCCAGGGGGTAGCCGCGGATCCCGCGCCAGGCCAGCCCGGCGACGAGGGCCGCCGCGTCGGCCTGGCTGATGCCGGCCGTCTCCGACAGCCAGAACCGTGCGCTCACCTGGGCCATTCCCACCAGGGAGACGGCGAGCAGGCGCGAGGCGTCGTCGGGCAGGCCGGTGTCCTCGTGGATGACCTCGGCGATCATCGAGGCGCACTCGGTGGTGACCCGGTCGACGTGCTCGCGCACGGCCGGCTCGCTGGTGAGGTCGGACTCGAAGACCAGGCGGAAGGCGCCGGTGTCGGCGGCGACGTAGGTGAAGAACACGTCCATCGTCGCCTCGACGCGGAGCTTGTTGTCCTGGGTGGCGGCGAGCGCCTGGCGGCAGTTGTCGATGATCGTGTCGCACGAGGTGTCGAGCAGCGCGAGGTAGAGCTCGAGCTTGCCGGGGAAGTGCTGGTAGAGCACCGGCTTGGACACCCCCGCGCGGTCGGCGATGTCGTCCATCGCGGCCGCGTGGTAGCCCTGCGCCACGAAGACCTCGAGGGCCGACTCGAGCAGCTGGGCGCGGCGCTCGCGTCGCGGCATCCGGCCGCCCCGCGGCCGGGGCTCGCCCGAGTCGAAGCGATCAACGCTCACGTGTGTTTCCTCCCGCACGATCGATGAGCCCGCAGCCTACTCGCAGGTAGAGACCTAGCTCGCTCGCACCACACGTCCGGATGCCGGGACGTGTGCGGTCCGCGACCGGGGCGCGGGGAACATGGACGGCGTCGGCGGCGTTGCCCCCACGTCACCGAGAACAGTGCCGAGAAGCCTAGGAGTGCCCCGTGTCGTTCGCCCCGCTCGTCGAGCCTGCCGCCGAGCTCACCACCGACGAGGTGCGCCGCTACAGCCGGCACCTGATCATCCCGGACGTGGGCATGAGCGGCCAGAAGCGCCTCAAGAACGCCAAGGTCCTCGTGATCGGCGCCGGCGGGCTCGGCTCGCCCGCCCTGCTCTACCTCGCCGCGGCCGGCGTCGGCACCCTCGGCATCGCCGAGTTCGACGAGGTCGACGAGTCCAACCTGCAGCGCCAGATCATCCACGGCCAGTCCGACGTCGGCCGGCCCAAGGCCGAGTCGGCCCGCGACTCGATCCAGGAGACCAACCCGCTCGTCAACGTCGTCGTGCACAACGAGCGCCTCGACAACGACAACGTCAAGCGTGTCTTCGAGGGCTACGACCTCATCGTCGACGGCACCGACAACTTCGCGACCCGCTACATGGTCAACGACGCGGCGTACTTCCTCGGGATCCCCTACGTGTGGGGCTCGATCTACCGCTTCGACGGCCAGGCGTCGGTCTTCGCGCCGATGCTCGGCGAGGACCTGCCCTGCTACCGCTGCCTCTACCCCGAGCCCCCGCCGCCGGGCATGGTCCCCAGCTGCGCCGAGGGCGGCGTGCTCGGCGTGCTGTGCGCCAGCATCGGCGCGATCCAGGTCAACGAGGCCATCAAGCTGCTCACCGGCATCGGGGACCCGATCGCGGGCAAGCTGATGATCTACGACGCGCTGGAGATGGAGTACCGCAAGCTCAAGGTCCGCAAGGACCCCAGCTGCGCGCTCTGCGGGGAGAACCCGACCGTCACCGACCTCATCGACTACGACGCGTTCTGTGGCGCCGTCTCCGACGAGGCGGCCGAGGCCGCGGCCGGCTCGACCATCTCGGTCTCCACGCTGGAGCAGATGCTCAAGGAGCGCGAGGCCGGTGAGCGCGACTTCGTGCTGGTCGACGTGCGCGAGCCCAACGAGTACGAGATCAACAAGATCCCCGGCTCGGTGCTGATCCCCAAGGGCGAGTTCCTCAACGGCAACGCCCTCGGCCAGCTCCCGTCGGACAAGCAGGTCGTCATGCACTGCAAGTCGGGCGTCCGCTCGGCGGAGACCCTCGCCATCGTCAAGGGCGCGGGCTACGCCGACGCCGTGCACGTCGGTGGCGGCGTGGTGGCGTGGGTGTCGCAGATCGACCCCAGCCAGCCGGCGTACTGACGCAGGACCGATCGGCGAGATCACCACACGAGGCGTAACCCCTCCGGGTTGCGCCTCGTTGGCGTCTCCATGGACCTGAACCGATCGTTCCTGACCTTGTCCACGGCGGCCGCGCTGGCCGCCACTGCGGCCCTGGCCGGCCCGGCGACGGCCGCACCCGCCGACGTCCCGGCGTACGCCCCGGCGGACACCGCGCAGATCCACCCGGGCGTCCAGATGTACACCGAGGGCGCCCAGTGCACCGCCAACTTCGTCTACACCGACGGCTCCGGCGCGACGTACGTCGGCTACGCGGCGCACTGCGCGGGCACGGGTGAGGCCACCGACACCAACGGCTGCGACGCCGCGTCCCTGCCGCTCGGCACCCGGGTGAGCTTCGTCGAGGGCGGCTCGCTGGCCACCGAGGGGACGACCGTGGGCCAGGGCACGCTGGCCTACTCGTCCTGGCTCACCATGCAGCAGCGCGGTGAGACCGACGAGAACGCCTGCGCCTACAACGACCTGGCGCTGGTGGAGGTCGACGCGGGCGACGTCGCCAAGGTCAACCCGTCGGTCCCGTTCTGGGGTGGGCCGGTGGCCGTCAACACGACGGGCACCGCTGCCGGTGACACGGTGTACTCGTACGGCAGCTCGAGCCTGCGGGCCGGCGTCGAGGCGCTCTCGCCCAAGGTGGGCACCAGCCTGGGGGTCGAGGGCGAGGGCTGGTCGCACCCGGTCTACACCGTGACGCCGGGCGTCCCGGGGGACTCCGGTAGCGCCTTCCTGGACGCCGAGGGCAACGCCCTGGGCACCCTCTCCACCCTCGCCCTGGCCCCGCTCGCCGGGTCCAACGGGGTGGGTGACCTGTCGCACGAGCTGTCCTACGCACAGCAGCACGGCCCTCTCGCGGGCCTGCGGCTCGTGCCCGGCACCGAGCCGTTCAGCCCGGTCCTCTGACCCGCTGACCCGCTCGCGACAGTCGCCGGCGGCTCCGTCTCGTGGGGGGCGGAGCTGCCGGTCATGCCTCACCCCTCGCGGCACGGTCGCGGGCTAGGGTCGCCGCCATGAGGAGGCCCGCCGTCGTCGCTGCCCTGGCCGTGGCCGGTGCCTGTGTGCTCGTGGTCCTGGTCGCGTGGGCCGCCCTCGTGGGACCCCAGGACGTCTTCACCGGTGACGGCCCGCAGATCAGCCAGGAGACGACGACCACCGCGACGGAGGACGCGCCCATCGACACCGCGGGCACGACCCGCGACGACGTCGAGCAGGCCGACCCGCCGACCTGGGTGCGGGTGCTCCTCAACGTGGTCGGCGGCGCCGTGCAGCTCGCCGCCCTCGCCGGGATGGTGCTGGTCGCCGTCCTCGTCGTACGCCGCCTGCACACGGCCTTCGCCCGGCGCGGGACCCGCGAGGAGGCGGCCACCGGCGAGTTCGAGGCGCTCGACGACCGGCAGCGGATCGCCGCCGCCATGGCACTGGACGCCGACGAGCAGGCGCGGGTGCTCGAGGGAGGTGAGCCGCGCAACGCGATCGTGGAGTGCTGGCACCGCTTCGAGCTGCAGGCCGCGCGCGCGGGGATGGCCCGCCGGGAGTGGGAGACCTCCTCGGAGCTGGCGTTGCGGATGCTGGACGCCGCCGACGTCGACCGGGAGGCGGTGACCCGGCTGCTGGAGCTCTACCGCGAGGCCCGCTTCAGCGGCCACGAGGTGGGCGAGGTGGAGCGCCGGGCGGCCGTCGACGCGCTGGCCCGGATCCGCGCGAGCGTCGGGGCGGTCCGGTGAGCAGCCCGCTCCTGCGGGCCTGGTGGGCCCGCGCCGTACTCCTCGCCCTGGTGGTCGTCGTCGGCCAGGTCGTGCTCACCCTCCTGGACTTCGGGCCCCGCCTGCTGGGCTGGGCCCTGCTCGCGACCGCGGTGGCGGCCCTGCTGTGGTTGCTCCTCGACGCGGCCGGCACCCAGGCCGCGGGCTGGGACTCCGGCCTGCCGCCGTTCGTGCGGGCGGACCCCGGGGAGGCCACGACGTACAGCCGGGTCCTCGACAGCCACCTCGACTCCCGCGACCCCGGACCGGCACTGCGCGACCGCCTGGTGGCGCTGGCCCGCTCCCGCGACCCCGACCTCGCCGACCCGGTGCTGCGCGACCTCGCCCAGCAGCCCGCGCGCCGGCTCACCCCCGACGACATCGACCGCTACCTGACCAGGATCGAGGCACTCCGTGACAGATGACGCCGTCCCGCTGACCACCCAGGAGGCGACCCGCGTCGCGGCCGACGTGCTGGACCGGGTGGGTCAGGCCGTCGTGGGCAAGCGGCAGGCACTCAGCCTGGTGCTGGCCGCGGTCCTGGCCAAGGGCCACGTCCTCATCGAGGACTTCCCGGGGCTCGGCAAGACCCTGGCCGCGCGCTCCTTCGCCCAGGCCCTCGGCCTGGACTTCGCCCGGGCCCAGTTCACGCCCGACCTGCTGCCGGCCGACCTCACCGGGTCCTACGTCTACGACCAGCGCAGCGGCGACTTCTCCTTCCGCGCGGGACCGCTGTTCACCGGTTTGCTGCTGGCCGACGAGATCAACCGGACCCCGCCCAAGACGCAGGCCGCGCTGCTCGAGGCCATGCAGGAGGGGCAGGTCACCGTGGAGGGGGAGACGCACCTGCTGCCGCGGCCCTTCCACGTGCTCGCCACCGCCAACCCGGTGGAGTACGAGGGCACCTACCCGCTGCCCGAGGCGCAGCTGGACCGCTTCCTGATGCGCGTCGACTTCGGCTACCCGACCGCCGACGAGGAGTACGACGTCGTCGCGCGCCGGGTGGCCCGCCAGCGCGAGGAGGTCGTGGTCGAGCCGGTGACGGACGCCCGGGGGCTGGCCGCCCTGCAGGCCGCGGTCGAGCGGGTGCAGGTCGACGAGTCGGTCGGCCGCTACTGCGTCGCCCTGGCCGCCGCCACCCGCGGCCACGCCGAGGCCCTCACCGGGGCGTCCCCCCGCGGGAGCCTGGGACTGGTGCTCGCGGCCCGCGGGTGGGCGGTCATCCGGGGTCGCGACTACGTCGTGCCCGAGGACGTCAAGGCGGTGGCCCGGGCCGTGCTCGGCCACCGCGTCACGGTGCGCCCCGAGCTGTGGATGAGCGCCGCGTCGGGGCCTCGGATCGTCGACTCCGTCCTCGCCAGCGTCCCCACCCCGCACACCCTGGAGCAGGCCGCGGGGCGACGGTGACCCGCTGGGTCGCCACGCCCGCGCTGGCCCGGGCCTGCGCCGTCGCGGCGGCGGGCCTGGTCGGGGCGGTCGCGCTCGGGTCGCCGGTGCTGGTGGTCCTGACCGCGCCCTTCCTCGTGCCGGCGGTGCTCGGCCTGGTGCACCGGCCACGCACGACGCCCCGCCTGGTCCCCGACCTCGGGGTGCAGCGGCTGCACGAGGGACAGGGCCTGGCCAGTGGCCTGGTGGTGGAGCCTGCCGACGGGGTCGAGCACGTGACCCGCGTGCTGGAGCGTCCGCCGTACGTCGACCTCTCCCCGCAGTCGGGGGTCGTCGGCGGCCTCCTCCGCGACGGCATGCCCGAGGCGGGCATCGGCGTCACCCGCTGGGGGCGCCGACCCGTCGGCGCCGAGCAGGTCGCGCTCACCGGTGCCTGGGCCGGGTTCCGCTGGGGGCCGCGGGCGGTCCCGGCGGTCACCGTCCCGGTGCTGCCCCAGCCGGCCGCTTTCGACTCCCGGGCCGAGGCGCCGCAGCCGGACGGCCTGGTCGGCGCGCACCGCTCGCGCCGCGTGGGCAGCGGGACCGAGTTCAGCGGGATCCGGGGCTTCGCGGCCGGAGACCGGCTGCGCCGGATCCACTGGCCGGTCTCGCTGCGCACCGGCTCGCTGCAGGTCGTGACCACCCGGGCCGAGCAGGACTCGGGGGTCCTCGTCGTCGTGGACGCCTTCCGCGAGCTCGGGCACAGCGGGGGCGTCGACGGGCCCGCCAGCAGCCTGGACCTCACGGTGCGGGCCGCGTCGGCGCTCGCCGAGCACCACGTCCGGGTCGGCGACCGAGTGGGGCTGCGGGTCCTCGGACCGGGCGACGCCCGGGTCCCGCTCGGCACCGGCACCCGGCACCTCCACCGCCTGGCCGGCACCCTCGCCCGGGTCGTCCCGGCGAACCGTCAGGTGGACGAGGACGCAGCCCTCGAGCTCGGGGTCCAGGGCGACTGCGTCGTCTACGTCCTCTCGCCGATGCTGGACGCGCCCGTCGTCACCGCGACGGCGATGCTGGTCCGTCGGGGCGTGCCGGTGCTCGTCATCGACACGCTCGGGGAGCGCGACCTCGACGAGCTCGGCGGCCCCCGGTCGCGGGCGGGGCTCGCGTGGCGGATGCGGCGGGTCGAGCGGGACAACCTCCTCGATCGGCTGGCGGGCCTCGGCTGCCCGGTCGTGCCGTGGCGTGGTCCCGGCACCGTCGACGACGTCCTGCACCGCCTGGCCCGGCGGGCCCAGCAACCCCGGGTGCGTGCCCGGTGAACCGGGTCCGGCAGTGGCAGCCGTCGGCGGTCGCCGCGAGGGTCCTGGTGGTGCTGCTGCCGCTCCTCGCGGTCGCCGCCGCGGGTCAGCGTCCGGCCACGCCATTCCTGCTGGTGCTCGCCGTGCTGGCGCTGGGGTGGGGCGTCGCCCCGGAGTCGGCGGTCGGTCAGGTCGTGCTCGTCCTGGTCGTCGGCTGGTGGGGCGTGCGTGTCGCCGACCCGCTGCAACCGACCGTGCTGCTCGCCGGCGCGGCCCTGCTGGGGGCCCACGTGGCCGCACTGTTGGCGTCGTACGGTCCGGCGCGGCTCGCCGTCGACCGGCGGGTCGCGCTGCTCTGGGTACGCCGCGCGCTGCTGGCGCTGCTCGTCCTCCCGGTCGCGTGGGTCGCGGCACGCGGGCTGGGCTCCGCCCCGGAGCAGCCCGCGCTGTGGACCGTCGCGCTGGTGACGGTCGCCGGCGTCCTCGTGACCGCGGGGCTCGCCCTGCGTGAGGCGTCGTCGGACGAGGTCTGAGGTCGCAGCACGACTGGGTCGCCGGCGCCCGGTCCGTCCGGGGCGCGGAGCCCCGCACGGCCCTGGGCCGGGTCGGGGCCACAATGGGCGCCATGATGTATCGCGTGCTGCACACGGTCGTGCCGCCGGTGGCCAAGGCCGTCTGGCGACCGACCGTCACCGGTCTCGAGCACGTGCCCCGCAGCGGGGCGGTGATCCTGGCCAGCAACCACCTCTCCTTCGTGGACAGCGTGGTGATCCCGGTCGTCGCCCCGCGCAAGGTGGTGTTCCTCGCCAAGTCGGACTACTTCACCGGCACCGGCGTCCGGGGCGCGATGCAGCGGGCGTGGTTCGAGGGGCTCGGCATGCTGCCGGTCGACCGCGACGACACCAAGGCCGCGATCGCCAGCCTCGACACGGCGCTGGAGGTGCTCGGCCGCGGGGAGGCGTTCGGGATCTACCCCGAGGGCACCCGCTCGCGCGACGGCCGGCTCTACCGCGGCCGGACCGGCGTCGCCCACCTCGCCCTCACCGCGGGCTGCCCGGTCGTGCCCGTCGGCCTGACCGGCACCCAGGACATCCAGCCGGTGGGCTCGACCCTGCCGCGGCTGGCGTCGGTCACCGTGCACTTCGGCCCTCCGATCGACGTCGCGGGGGAGTACGACGGCGTGCCCTCCGGTCGCGCGCGACGCGACCTCACCGACCGGGTCATGGCCGCGATCGGGGGACTGTCCGGCCAGGAGGAGGCCGGGGTCTACAACGAGCGCCCCACGGACGTGTGACCCCCGCCCGCGCCCTGTTGTCGGTGTCGTCTGGTTGGGTCGTCCCGTGACCATCCAGCACCCCGGGCAGCACCTCGCGAGGCCGACCTACCGGCTCGAGCGCAGCCAGCCCGGACAGGTGGCCGGACCGGTCCTCGACGCCCACCAGCAGCGCGTGGTCGACCACCCCGGTGGCCCGATGCTGGTGCTGGCCGGGCCAGGCACCGGCAAGACCACCACCCTGGTCGAGGCCATCGTCGACCGCATCGAGCAGCGCGGCGCCGGCCCGGACGAGGTGCTGGCCCTGACCTTCTCCCGCAAGGCGGCCGAGCAGCTGCGCGACCGGGTCACCGCCCGCCTCGGGCGCACCAGCACGACCACGCTGAGCTCGACGTTCCACTCCTTCGCCTACGGCCTGGTGCGGACCTACACGCCTGCCGGCGTCTACGACGGCCCGCTGCGGCTGCTGTCCGCGCCCGAGGCCGACGTGGTCATGCGCGAGCTCCTCACGGACCACCCCGAGTCGGTCGCCTGGCCGGAGTCCCTGGCGCGCGCGGTCGGCACGCGGGGATTCGCCCGCGAGGTGCAGGCGGTGCTCGGGCGGGCCCGTGACAACGGCCTCGACGACCGCGGGCTGGTGGCGATGGGGCGCGACGAGGGCGCACCCGAGCTGGTCGCGGCCGGTCTGTTCATGCAGCAATACCTCGACAACCTCGACGCCCAGAGCGCGATCGACTACTCCGACCTCATCCGGCGCGCGACCGCCCTGGCCGGTGAGCACCGCGCCGAGCTCCGCGCCCGCTTCACCCACGTCTTCGTCGACGAGTACCAGGACACCGACCCCGGGCAGGTCGCCCTGCTCCGGGAGCTGGCGGGCGATGGGCGCAACCTCACCGTCGTCGGCGACCCCCACCAGTCGATCTACGGCTTCCGGGGGGCGGAGGTGCGCGGCATCCTCGAGTTCCCCACGACGTTCCCCGCCGCCGACGGGTCGCCCGCCCAGGTGGTGGCGCTGCGCACGACCCGCCGGTTCGGGCCGAGGCTTCTGCTGGCCGCCCAGCGCATCGCCGGCGGCATCGCCCTGCCCGGCACCATCCCGGAGGCGGCGCGCGCCGACTTCGCCGCCCCGGTGGCCGAGTCCGGTGCGCACGGCGACGGCCGGGTCGAGGTGCTCACCTTCGACACCGAGCGTGCCGAGGCCGAGCACCTGGCCGACCTGCTGCGTCGCGCCCACCTCGAGGACGGCATCGCGTGGGACGACATGGCGGTCCTGGTCCGCTCGGGCCGCACGTCGATCCCCGGGCTGCGTCGCTCGCTCGGCGGTGCCGGGGTGCCCGTCGAGGTGGCGGGCGACGACGTCCCGCTCGTGCGTGACCCGGCCGCCCTGCCGCTGCTCGACGCACTGCGAGCCATCCTCAACCTCGACAACGAGGACGGCGACCACGTCGACTTCATCGACCCCTCCCGGGCGGAGGCGATGCTGCTCGGTCCGCTCGCCGGCCTCGACGCCGGTCAGCTGCGCCGGCTCGGCCGGCTGCTGAGGGCCCGGGAGAAGGTCGCGGCCAAGACCGAGGAGCGGGCTCCGCGCCGCTCCCGCGAGCTGGTCCGCCAGGTGCTCGTCGACCCCGGCTTCCTCACCGGGCTGGAGGGCCCCGAGGTCGACCGGGCCCGTGCGTTCGTGACCCTGCTCTGGAGTGCGCGGGCCGCCCAGTCCGACGGTGACACCGCCGAGGAGGTGCTGTGGCTGCTGTGGTCGGGCACCTCGTGGCCCGAGCGCCTGCGGCGCGGCGTCGAGCTGGGCGGCGCGGCCGCCCGGCGCGCCCACCGCGACCTCGACGCCGTGGTGGCCCTCTTCGAGGCCGCGGCGCGGGCCGAGGAGCGCAAGGACCACCTCGGCATCGCCAACTTCCTCGCGACCCTGGTCGCCCAGCAGATCCCGGGAGACACCCTGGCCGAGCGCGGGGTCCGCGGTGCGTCGGTGCGGCTGCTCACCGCCCACCGGGCCAAGGGCCTGGAGTGGCGCCTGGTGGTGGTCGCCCACGTCCAGCAGGACGTCTGGCCCGACCTCCGCCGGCGCAGCACCCTGCTCCAGGCCGACCGGATCCGCGCCGACGGCCTGGTGCCTCCGGTCAGCACGCGCGAGCTCCTCACCGAGGAGCGTCGCCTCTTCTACGTCGCCTGCACCCGCGCCCGCCAGCGGCTGGTGGTCACCGCGGTTGCCTCGGCCGACGACGAGGGCGAGCAGCCGTCCAGGTTCCTGGGCGAGCTGCAGATCCCGGCCGTCCACCACAGCGGCCGCCCCCGACGTCCGCTCTCGATGGCGGGCCTGGTCAGCGACCTGCGCCAGCACCTCGCCGACCCCGACACCCCGCCCGCGCTGGCCGAGGCCGCCGCGCGCCGCCTCAAGGCCCTGGCGCGGGAGTCGGTCGGCGGACGGTCCTTGGTGCCGCAGGCTGATCCCGCCACGTGGTGGGGCACCCGGGCCGCCAGCCTCTCCGCCCACCCCGTGCGCCCGGCCGACCAGCCGGTGCCGCTCTCGGCCAGCACGCTGTCGGGGCTGATGACCTGCCCCACCCAGCACTTCCTCTCCCGCGAGGCCGGCGGGGTGTCGCGCTCCCACCAGTCGGCCAACCTGGGCCAGATCGTGCACGCCCTCGCCGAGCGGGTCGGCACCGGCGACCTGGTGGCCGGCCCCGACGACGCCGACCTGCTCATGGAGCACGTCGACGCCGTGTGGCAGCGCCTGGAGTTCCGCACGCCGTGGGCCGCCGCCCGCGAGCACGCCCGGGTGCGGTCGGCCCTGGCCCGGTTCCTCGCCTGGCACCACTCCAACCCCCGCACCCTCGTGGGCACGGAGGCGAGGTTCACCACCGTCGTCGAGCTCGCCGACGGCGAGCAGGTCCGGCTCGGTGGCTACGTCGACCGCCTCGAGGTCGACCACGACGGCCGCGTGGTCGTCGTGGACCTCAAGACCGGTCGCACCAAGCCGTCCGGCAAGGCCGTCCAGCGCGACTCCCAGCTCGCCCTCTACCAGCTCGCGGTCGATCGCGGCGCCGTCGACGAGGTCGTGCCCGGCGCGGCGTCGGGAGGCGCGTTCCTCGTGCAGCTGGGATCCCTCGACGACAACCCGTCGGCCGTCGAGCAGCGCCAGGACCCGCAGCCCGACGACTCGCCCGAGCGCGACGAGCTGCACGCCGCGCTGTCGGTCGCCGCCGGCTACCTGCGCCGTGAGGAGTTCCCCGCCATCCCCGGAGACCACTGCAAGGACTGCCCCTACGTCTCGTTGTGCCCCGCCAAGGGCGCCGGATCGGTGGTGACCCAGTGACCGCCACGACCGTCGCGGGCGCCCGTCCCGCGCTGCGCATCGACACCCCGGAGCAGCTCCAGGCGGTGATGCAGGCATCCTTCGCGCCGAGCCCCCAGCAGTGGGCCGCCATCACCGCACCGCTCTCTCCCGCGGTCGTCATCGCCGGTGCGGGCTCGGGCAAGACCACCCTGATGGCCGCCCGCGTGGTCTACCTCGTGGTCACCGGGCAGGTGCGTCCGGACCAGATCCTCGGCCTCACCTTCACCACCAAGGCCGCCGGCGAGCTGCGCACCCGCATCCGTGCCGCCCTCGTCACGGCCGGGGTCCTGGACGCCGCGCCCCGTGACGACGAGGAGGACGTCCTCGAGCCGACGGTGGCGACCTACAACGCCTATGCCGCCAACCTGCTCACCGAGCACGGCCTGCGCATCGGCCACGAGCCCGACACCCGGGTGGTCACCGACGCCGCGCGCTACCAGCTCGGCGCCCGGGTGGTGGACCGCTACACCGGTGTCGTCGAGCACCTCACCGACCACGCCGAGACCGCCATCCAGAACCTCCTCGCCCTCGACTCGACGATGAGCGAGCACCTGCGCTCGCCCGCGGAGGTGCGCGCCTTCGACGCCGCGGAGCGGCCGGGTTTCCTGGCCGCTCGCCTGGAGGAGGCACAGGGCAAGCACCGCGCGACCTACCTCGAGCAGATCGACAGGGCCGTCTCCGCCATCGACCGTCGGGCCGAGCTGCTCGGGCTGGTCGAGAGCTACCGCCGGCTCAAGGCCGACCTCGGGCTCATGGACTTCTCCGACCAGATCGCCCTCGGCGCCCGGCTCGCCGACGAGCAACCCGACGTCGGCGCCGCCGAGCGCGACAAGTTCCGTGTGGTCCTGCTGGACGAATACCAGGACACGTCCGTCGCCCAGGCCCTCATGCTCTCCCGGCTGTTCTCCGGGCCCGACGAGGCGTCCGGGCTCGGCCACGCCGTCACCGCGGTGGGGGACCCCAACCAGGCGATCTACGGCTGGCGGGGGGCCTCGGTGTCCAACATCCTCAACTTCGCCGAGACGTTCCCGGCTGCCCGCGGCGAGGTGCCGGTCCTCCCGCTCACCGTCAACCGACGCTCCGACGCCCGCATCCTCGACCTCGCCAACGTCCTGGCCCGGCCGCTCTACGACGCCTTCCCGCAGGTCTCCCCGCTGGTCGCCAAGGAGGGCGCGGCGTCCGGCGTCGTGCAGACCCAGGTCTACGAGACCCACCGCGAGGAGCTCGCCGCCCTGGTCGAGCGGGTCCGTGGGGCACACGGTCGCACCGGCGACTGGTCGCGGCTAGGGGTGCTCACCCGCGACAACGCCCACGCCGAGGAGGTCTTCGACGCCCTCACCGGTGCCGATGTCCCGGTCGAGATCGTCGGGCTCTCCGGGCTGCTGCGGCTGCCCGAGGTGGCCGAGATCGTGGCGACCCTGCACCTGATGCACGACGTCACGGCCAACGCCTCGCTGCTGACCCTCCTCACCGGACCGCGATGGGCGGTGGGACCGCGCGACCTGCACCTGCTCGCCCAGCGCGCCGGTGACCTGTCGGGCGGTCGCGGTCGCGCCCCCGAGGCCGCCGACATCGGCGACCAGCTCCTCGAGATCGCCGACGGCGTCGACCCGGCCGAGGTGCCGGCGCTCGGTGACGCCCTGGAGGACCCCGGCGCGGACCTGCCCTACTCGACCGAGGCCCGCGAGCGGTTCGCCCTGCTGGCCGGTGAGCTGCGGATGCTGCGCGCGCACGTCTCCGAGCCGCTGCTCGACGTCGTCCGCCGTGTCATCGACACCTCCGGCGTCGACATCGAGCTCTCCTCCGCGGTCGGGCCGGCGGCCCTGGCCCGGCGCGACAACCTCGACCTGTTCGTCAAGGCGGTCGCCGAGTTCCAGGCGGTCGACGGCGACGTCAGCCTTCCCGCGCTGCTGGCCTACCTCACCGCCGAGGACGACCAGGGCAACGGCCTCGACGCCGCGACGCCGACCGAGGCCGACTCGGTCAAGCTGCTCACGGTGCACCGGTCCAAGGGCCTCGAGTGGCACTCGGTGTTCCTCGTCGGGGTGGGGGAGACCCGGTTCCCGTCCAACCGGGGCCGCACCCTGTGGACCTCCTCCCCGTCGGTGATGCCGGCGCCGCTGCGCGGTGACGCCCGCGACCTGCCGCAGCTCCAGGGCTACGACAAGGCCGCCCTCGACGCCTACCGCGCGGCCTCCAAGCAGCACGAGGCCACCGAGGAGCTCCGGCTGGGCTACGTCGCCTTCACCCGGGCCGAGCACGAGATGTGGGTGACCTCGTTCCTCTGGAACGCCCGCAAGACCCCGTTCGGGCCCTCGCCCTTCCAGGAGACGATGCGTGACGTCATCGAGGGGTGGGGCGAGGAGGTCGCCGGCTGGCTCGACAAGCCGGCGAGGGACGCCGTCCACCCCTACGCCGGCGACGACCCGTCGCGACCGTGGCCGCTGACCGGTATCGGCCGGGAGGCCCGGCTGCGCCTCGCCGCGGCCGAGGCCGTCCGCTCCGTCGAGCTCGACGCGCCCGACGAGGGGCTCGACGTCGTGACGGCCGGCCAGGTCGCCGACTGGGACGCCGCCATCGAGCGGCTGCTGGCCGAGGCCAGGGCCGACCGCGGCGGCCAGATCCGCGTCGAGCTGCCCTCCAGCCTGTCCGCGACCGCGATGAGCCGGCTGCGCGACGACCCCCAGCTGTTCGCCCGCGACCTGGCCCGTCCGATGCCGCGCAAGCCGTCGTCGGCGGCGCGTTTCGGCACCCGCTTCCACGCGTGGGTCGAGTCCCGCTTCGGCCAGCCCGAGCTCATCCCCTACGACGAGCTGGAGGGGCGCGCCGACGCGGGCATCGACGACGAGTCCGAGCTGGCCGAGCTGGTCGCCCGCTTCGAGTCCGGCCCGTACGCCGAGCGCGTGCCGCACGCCGTCGAGGCGCCGTTCGCGCTGGTGCTGGCCGGTCAGGTGGTCCGCGGCCGGATCGACGCGGTCTACGCCGAGGACGTCGACGGCGAGCGCGGCTTCGTCGTCGTCGACTGGAAGACCAACAGGACGGCGACGGCCGACCCGCTCCAGCTCGCGATCTACCGGCTCGCGTGGGCCGAGCTGACCGGCACCCCGCTCGAGCGGGTGCGCGCGGTGTTCCACTACGTCCGCTCGGGACAGACGGTGGAGCCCGACGACCTCCCCGGCCGCGACGGGCTGGAGCGCATCGTCAGCGGCTGAGCGCCGGTGTCACACCCGTCGCCCGCCGCTCGTCATGTCGTCGACGGAGCCGGGTGGGTCCGGCCGGACGCGGGAGGATGAGGACATGACCGACGACGAGGCGCTGGCCGGCCGGTTCGAGCGCGTGCGCCCGCGGCTGCACGCGGTGGCGGTGCGGATGCTCGGCACCCACGCCGCCGCCGACGACGCGGTGCAGGAGGCGTGGCTGCGCCTGCACCGCAGCGAGCCCGACGGCATCGACAACCTCGACGGCTGGCTGACCACGGTGGTGTCGCGGATCTGCCTCGACACCCTCAAGTCCGGCTCGACCCGACGGGAGCACCCCGTGGGCGAGGTGCCGGAGGTCGTCGACGCGCACGAGCCGGACCCCGCCGACCAGGCGGTCACGGCCGACGCGGTGGGCGCCGCCCTGCTGGTGGTGCTCGACCAGCTCGGTCCGAACGAACGGCTGGCCTTCGTGCTGCACGACCTCTTCGGGGTGCCCTTCGACCAGGTGGCGCCGATCGTCGACACCAGCCCGGGCAACGCGCGCCAGCTCGCCTCCCGTGCCCGGCGCAAGGTCCGCGGCGGCGAGTCGGAGCCGGACCGTCGGCGCCAGCGGGAGGTCGTCGACGCCTTCCTGGAGGCTGCCCGGGAGGGCCGCTTCGAGCGCCTGCTCACGATGCTCGACCCCGACATCGAGCTGCGCGCGGACGCGTTCTCGGTCAGCGCCGCCGCGACCCGACGTCACCTCGGGGCGCCCGTGCTCGACCCCGTCATGCACGGCCGCGAGGCGGTCGCCGAGGTGTTCAGCGGCCGGGCGGCCGCCGCCCAGGCGGCGTACGTCGACGGCCTGCCCGCCGCCGTCTGGGCGCCGGGAGGGACGACGAGGTCGGCGTGGGTGCTCACCATCGCCGACGGGGTCATCACCCGGGTCGAGATGCTGGGCGACCCCGCCACGCTCGCCGGTCTCGAGGTCGAGCTGCTCTGACGCATCGAGGTCGCCGGCCCGCATCCGGCGCCCACGCTGACTGGCGGCCCGTGACAGTCGGTACGGCGATCCCCCTGTCGGCCGCCGCCAGTCAGCGTGCGTCGTCGGGCGGTCAGTCGGGCAGGGCGGCGGTGAGCGCTATCTCGATCATCGCGCCGAAGGTCTGCTCGCGCTCCTGCGAGGTGGTCTCCTCACCGGTGACGATGTGGTCGGAGACGGTGCAGATCGCCAGCGCGGCGCGCCCGTGGGCGGCGGCGAGCGTGTAGAGCGCGCTGGCCTCCATCTCGACGGCCAGGACCCCGTGGTCGACCATCGGCGCCATCAGCTCGACGCGCGGCGAGTAGAACGAGTCGCTGGAGAAGATGAGCCCCACGTGCGTCGTGGTGTCCGGCAGCGCCGCTGCGGCGTCGTACGCCCGACGGAGCAGGTGGAAGTCGGCGACGGGGGCGTAGTCGTAGCCGTGGAAGCGGTG
This sequence comes from Nocardioides terrigena, assembly GCF_003047265.1. Taxonomy (GTDB): domain Bacteria; phylum Actinomycetota; class Actinomycetes; order Propionibacteriales; family Nocardioidaceae; genus Nocardioides; species Nocardioides terrigena. The sequence goes on from NZ_PZYY01000002.1 coordinate 246,993, forward strand.
CGTGTTCATCGAGGAGTCGGTGCACGCGCCGCTGGCGATGATCACGTCGCGCACGGCCACCGCCTCGGTGAGCGCACCGCAGGAGCCGACGCGGACGATCGACTGCACGTCGTACTCACGGAAGAGCTCGGTGGCGTAGATCGCCAGCGAGGGCTGCCCCATGCCCGAGCCCTGGACGGAGACCCGGTGGCCGCGCCACGTGCCGGTGTAGCCGTACATGCCGCGGACCTCGGTGTAGCACTGCGCGTCGTCGAGGAAGTTCTCCGCGATCCACCTCGCTCGGAGGGGGTCCCCGGGCATGAGGACGACGGGGGCGATCTCGCCGGCACTGGCGCCGATGTGGGTGCTCATGGGCCGACGATATGGCAGGACCACAGGCACGACCCACGGGCCAGTAGCGTGGCGGGCGTGAACGACAGCAGCCCCCAGCGCAGCCTCCCGCACCTGGCCCTCTCCGCCCACGCGCACAACCGGGTGGGGGAACGTCGCACCGACGAGGCGTGGCTCGACGAGCGCTGGGCCGACCCGGGCACGAAGGTGCTGGTCATCGCCGGCAACCGGCTGCGCCCGGTCGACGGAGACCTCGGCTGGGTGGCTCCGGCACACGCGCCGGCGGGCACCCGGGTGCTGCTCGGCGAGCGCGACGGGGTGACCCGGTTCGCGGTGCTCGCCGACCCCGACGACGTGCCCGGCGAGCGGGAGGAGTGGGTGCCGCTGCGGGGGCTGCTCCCCGCGCTGGTCGCCGACCCCGGCGCGGCTCCGTGGCTGTTCCACGCGGTCGGCCTCGCGGAGTGGCACTGGGTGACCCGGCACTGCCCCCGCTGCGGCTCGGCGCTGGAGTCCCGGCACGCCGGCCACGAGCTCGGCTGCACCGGGTGCGGCCGCCAGCAGTTCCCGCGCACCGACCCGGCGGTCATCATGGCGATCACCCACGGCGAGCCCGGGTCCGCCGACGAGCGGCTGCTGCTCGGCCACCAGGCCGTGTGGCCGCAGGGGCGCTACTCGACGCTGGCCGGTTTCGTCGAGCCGGGGGAGACCTTCGAGGACGCCGTACGCCGCGAGGTGCTGGAGGAGGTCGGCGTCACCGTGGGCGACGTGACCTACTTCGGCAACCAGCCGTGGCCGCTGCCGGCCAGCCTGATGATCGGCTTCCGCGGGGTCGCGGTCACCACCGACATCGACGTCGACGGGGCCGAGATCGCCGACGCCCGCTGGTTCACCCGCGACGAGCTCCGGGCGGGCTGCGAGTCCGGGGAGGTCCTCATCCCGGCCGGCATCTCGATCTCGTCCTCGCTCATCGAGGACTGGTACGGCGCCCCGCTGCCGGGCGGCTGGTGACGCCCGGACCGTCGTGCGTCAGGCCAGCGCGGCGAGCTTCTCCTTGACCTGGGCCAGGCTCGGGTTGGTCTGCGCGGAGCCGTCGGCGAAGACCAGGGTCGGGACCGTCTGGTTGCCGTTGTTGGCCTGCTCGACGATCAGCGCCGCGTCGGGCTGCTGCTCGATGTCGACCACCTCGTAGGCGATGCCCTCCCGGTCGAGCTGGCCGCGGAGCCGGTGGCAGTAGCCGCACCAGGGGGTGCTGTACATCGTGAAGGTCATGGGTGTCGGTCCTGACGTCTAGGGTTTCTCGTGTCCGCCAGAGTCCAACCAACCACGCGCAGGAGTTGTTCCACGCCCATGCCCGCCCCCACCGACCTGCTCGACGCGCTCGACCCCGAGCAGCGCCGGGTCGCCGAGGCGCTGCGTGGCCCCGTGCGGGTGCTGGCCGGCGCGGGCACGGGCAAGACCCGGGCCATCACCCACCGCATCGCCTACGGCGTCGCCACCGGGCTCTACGTGCCGACCGAGGTCCTCGCGGTCACCTTCACGACGCGTGCGGCGGGCGAGATGCGCGGTCGGCTGCGCGGGCTCGGCGCCGGGGGAGTCCAGGCCCGCACCTTCCACTCCGCCGCCCTGCGCCAGCTGCGCTACTTCTGGCCGCGCGTCCACGGGCACGACCTGCCCAACCTCATCGAGTCCAAGATCGGCCTGCTCGCGCAGGCCGCGCGTCGCCAGCGGATCAACGCCGACCAGGCGCTGCTGCGGGACCTGGCCAGCGAGATCGAGTGGGCCAAGGTCAGCAACGTCGGGCCCGACGACTACGCCCGGGTCGCCCCCGCCCGCAACCGCTCCGTCTCCACCCTCGACCCCGACACCGTGGGGCGGATCTTCGAGGGCTACGAGGAGGTCAAGCGCGGCCAGGGCCGGATGGACATGGAGGACGTCCTGCTCTTCGCGGCCGGGCTGCTCGCCGAGGAGGAGGCGGTCGCCGCGCAGGTGCGCCGGCAGTACAAGTGGCTCGTCGTCGACGAGTTCCAGGACGTGTCCCCGCTCCAGTCGGCCCTGCTTGACCTCTGGCTGGGCGGGCGCGACGAGCTGTGCGTCGTCGGCGACCCCGCGCAGACCATCTACTCCTTCGCCGGGGCCAACGCCGCCTACCTGCGTGAGTTCACCACCAAGTTCCCCGACGCCACCTCGATCGAGCTGGTCCGCAACTACCGCTCCACCCCCGAGGTCGTCACCGCCGCCAACCACCTGCTCGCCGGCACGCCGAGCAAGGGCGTCGACCTGGTCGCGCAGCGGCCGTCCGGCAGCCCGGTGCGCTACACGGCCCACGCCGACGAGGTCGCGGAGGCCGCGGCGGCCGCCGACCGGATCGCCGCGCTGCGCGCCGCCGGCACCCCGGCCGGCGAGATGGCCGTCCTGTTCCGGATCAACGCCCAGTCCGAGACGTTCGAGGACGCGCTCACCTCACGGGGCGTCCCCTACGTCGTCCGCGGTGCCGCCCGCTTCTTCGACCGGGGCGAGGTGCGCCAGGCCGTGACCCTCCTGCGCGGCACCGCCCGCGGTGGCCAGGAGGACGGCACCGTCCCCGACCTGGTGCGCGCCACCCTGTCGGGGATGGGCTGGTCGGCCGAGGCCCCCGGCACCCGCGGTGAGACCCGCAACCGGTGGGAGTCGCTGCAGGCGTTGGTCGACCAGTCGACCGAGTTCGTGGTCGAGCAACCGGAGGCCACCCTCGGCGACTTCGTCGACGACCTCGACCGTCGGGCCGCCGAGCAGCACGCGCCGCTCGCCGACGGAGTCACCCTGGCCACGCTGCACGCGGCGAAGGGCCTGGAGTGGGACGCCGTCTTCCTGTGCGGCCTCCAGGACGGCACCCTGCCGATCACCTACGCCGACACCCCGGCCGCCGTGGAGGAGGAGCGGCGGTTGCTCTACGTCGGGATGACCCGGGCCCGTCGCGAGCTGTCGATCTCCTGGGCGCTCGCGCGCAACCCCGGGGGCCGCGCCACCCGCAAGCCGTCCCGCTTCCTCGACGAGGTGGCCGAGGTCGAGCGGGCGGCCGCGTCCAAGGCGCCCAGCCGGCGCAACCGCAAGGCCATGCACTGCCGCGAGTGCGGCACCGCCCTCAGCACCCCCGCGGAGAAGAAGCTCGGCCGCTGCGCGGACTGCCCCGCGTCGTACGACGAGGCCCTCTTCGAGCGACTGCGCGAGTGGCGCCTCGAGCGGGCCGCGGACGACAAGGTGCCGGCGTTCGTCGTGTTCACCGACGCCACCCTCCAGCTGATCGCCGAGCACCGGCCCACCGACGAGGGGGCGTTGCGGCGCATCAGCGGGGTGGGTCCGTCCAAGCTCAGCAAGTACGGCGACGACGTCCTCGCGCTCGTCTCGAAGGAAATCTGAAGAAATACCCATTAAATCGTTTGCCCATTACACGGGGCAGGCGTTAGTTTCTTCTCCAACAGCCCACGCGCTTGCGACCACTGGCAATGGTCAGCGCCCGACGCCCCGAAGGAGGTGGCACCAGATGGAGATCTACACCAACACCATGACGGCCTCGACGCCGTCCTTCGGCATGCCCGTCGCTGTTGCCACGTCCCCGCGCTCGGCCGCTCCCTGCCTTCAGCAGGTGAAGTCCGTCGCGACGCCGTGGGCCCACGTGGCCGGCATCGCCGTCATGGACGCCGTCGACGCCGTTCGCGGCATCGAGCTCGACGCCATCCGCGTCAAGGGAGCATTCCCGGGTCCGACCGCCTGGAGACCACCGATCGTCTGACACCAGACGCACATCGGCAGCCTCCAGGCCGCGGAACCCACACCGGGATCCGCGGCCTTTCTGTTTCTCGCATCAATGGGGGACAGCTGGGCCGGATCCCGCAGAGACATGAGTTTCTTCTGCACCAGCGATCAGGTCCACGAGAAGGAGGTGACACACATGACCATCAGTGTTCTCGACCGCAACCGAGCTGCCGACGCCGCCCACGACCTGGGTGACCTGCACGACGCAGCTGCGCAGGTGGACGACGAGCTGCTGCCCTGCCGCACCAACAACGCAGAGCTGTGGTTCGCCGAGTCCCCCACGGATGTCGAGCACGCCAAGAGCCTGTGCCAGGGATGCCCTGTCCAGGCGATGTGCCTCGACGGCGCTCTCGAACGGCGCGAGCCGTGGGGCGTCTGGGGCGGCGAGCTCTTCCTCCAAGGCGTGGTGATCCCGCGCAAGCGCCCCCGCGGCCGACCCCGCAAGAACCAGGACGAGGTCGCCGCCTGACGGCGGTCCTCACCACTTCTCAGGCAGGACCTTCGGACATTCACATGACACTTCTCCACAGAGACGGATACGACATGAACACCATGCAGGAAGACCTGGCGCGCGCACAGATGACCGCGCGCCTGGGAGAGGCGCAGCAGAACCGGCGTGGCCACCAGCTGGCCCTGGCCCGCCGGATGAGCCGCAAGGCCGAGCAGGCTGCACAGCAGGCGCGTCTCGCCCTCGCCCGTGCGATCTAGGACCAGCCTCGCCCTGATCGCGGGTGATGCAGAGCGACAGCCGGCACGAACCCTCCGGGGATCGTGCCGGCTGTCGGCATTTCTTCTCCAGTAACCTCGAGGGCGTGAGCGAGCAGCCGACGACGTGCGACTTCTGCGGCCGGCAGGGGACCGGGGCCGAGACCCTCACCTGGACGACGTCGGTGGAGAACGGTCGGCAGCGCACCTACTGCGAGGAGTGCTCCCGCACCCACCTGCGAGCGATCGAGGGCAAGCTCGACAGCGAGTGGTGGTAGGTCAGACGGCCTCGCCCCACGAGCACCCGCAGTGCGGGTGACGCTGCCACGACCGGGCGTCGGGACGGAGGTCGGTCCCCACGGTGACGGTGGACGACCACGTCGACGGGGTGCCGCCACCGACCCACGTGGCGACATCGCGGGCCGCCCAGCCCAGCGCCAGCGCCAGCAGCCCCGCGTCCACGCCCGGCCCGGCGGCGAGGGGTGTCGCGACCGGTCGGTCGGACGGAGTGGGTCCGTCGCGCCAGGCGCGCACGCAGCGCAGGCAGGCGGTCAGCCCGGGGACGACGAACGGTCCGACCCGGACGGCGTCGGGCACCGCCGCCACCGTCAGGTGCGGCCGGGAGTCCACGACCCACGGATCCGCGCGGCAGCAGTCGTCGGGCAGGTCGGTGACGTGCAGGACGACCTCGGCACGGGGGTCGTGCCGCAGGCCGGCGGCGGCGGCGAGCGGGGCGACGTACGCGTGCCACGGGTCGATGGTCTCGAGCCGCACGGGCAGCGGGGACGACAGGCGCATGCCGACCACCCTGCACCGACCCGGCCGTGCGCGCACCCGCTCCTCCACAGGGCCGCCGCGGGCGCCGGGGAGGACCCAAGAGCACCGGAGACGACGACGGCGCCGCCCCGCAGGGCGACGCCGTCGTACAGCTGCTGGTGGGGTCAGTGACCGGTCCGGGTCACGCCTTGCCGAGGATGCGGTTGAGGTTGGTGCTGCAGACCGGGCAGACGGCCTTGGCCATCCGGGTGCCCTTGTCGTTGACCTTGACCTCGCCCTCCGCCTCGCGCTTCTCCTTGCACTTCACGCAGTAGAACTCGCCGCTCCAGGTCTCTGCCATGACGGCCTCCTTGACTGTTGATCACGCTGTTGTCGCGCGGGTCGGGTGGGGAAGCCCGTGCGGGTCCGGGAGCGTGGGGACACCCGGTCCGCCTGTGACACTACCCAAACCGCGCCCCGGCGGCCCGCGACACACCTGCGGCCGGTGACCGGGGGAGCGCGACGCTCGGCGGTCAGTACCCTTCCGCCCATGGCCGACTACACGCACCTGCGCCTCGACCGCCCCTCCGAGGGCGTCGCCGTGCTGACCCTCGACAACCCCGACATGCGCAACGCGATGAGCGACGAGATGACGTCGTCGTGGGTCCGCGCCATCGACGAGCTGGCCGCGGACCGCTCGCTGCGGGTGGTCGTGGTGACCGGGGAGGGGTCGGCCTTCTGCTCCGGCGGCAACACGTCGTGGATCTCCAGCGAGCCCGACGCCAGCGTCGACCACCTGCGCCGGAGGATGCTGCCGTTCTACCGCGCCTGGCTCTCCATCCGGCGCCTCGAGGTGCCGACGATCGCCGCGGTCAACGGCCACGCGATCGGCGCCGGCCTCTGTCTCGCCCTCGCCTGCGACATCCGGTACGCCGCCCCGGGCGCCAAGCTCGGCGTCCCCTTCGTCAAGCTCGGGATGCACGCCGGCATGGCCGGGACCTACCTGCTGCCCGAGGTGGTGGGCGCGGCCCATGCCCGGGACCTCCTCCTCACCGGCCGCGTGGTCGAGGCCGACGAGGCGCTGCGCATCGGCCTGGTGTCGCGCGTGATCGATGCGGAGTCCTTCGACGCCGAGGTGCTCCGGACCGCCGAGGGGATCGCCGCGACGGCGCCGATCGCCACCCGCCTCACCAAGATCGCGCTGACCGACGGTGGGCACGCCGACTTCGAGAGCGCCCTGCAGTGGGAGGCGCTGGCCCAGCCGGTGACGCTGGCGACCGAGGACCTCCAGGAGGGCATCCGCGCCAGCCGCGAGAAGCGGCCGCCGGTGTTCGAGGGGCGCTGAACCACGACCAAGGGACGGCTGCGCGTGACCGGGCGTCGTACGGGACGAAGAAGAGGCCGCACGGCCGTCCGCTCCACGCCTGCCTTCCCCAGCGGACGTCTCGCGGGCCGGCTGTGCGACCTCGTCTGGGCGTCACGCTAGGAGGTCGGGACCATGCGGTCAACGCCGTGCTGTCCACCCCTGTGGACAAAGCTGTGGACAAGGTGTGCACGACACGCCACCGGGCTGGGGACGAGCCCCGCGCGCCTCGGGACGAGCCTGTGCGGGACACGCCCGGGCGGGGCGCGAGCCGGGCGGCTGACCAGCCACAATGGGGGACCAGCGGCTGTGGACGGAAGAAAGGTGGGCGCGTGGCGCAGGACTACACGGCAGGACCGGTCGCCGCGCTGCGCCGGATCGCCTTCCTCATGGAGCGGGGCCGCGAGGAGACCCGGCGGGTGGAGGCGTTCCGCAAGGCGGCCGCGGTGATCCTGCCCCTCGACCCCGACGACGTCGCTGCCCGGGCCGCGGCAGGCACGCTCACCGACCTGGCCGGCATCGGGCCCAGCACCGGCACGGTCATCACCGAGGCCGTGCGCGGCGAGGAGCCCGAGCGCCTGGCCCGTCTCGAGAAGCAGTACGCCGGCCCGCTCGCCCCCGGCGGTCGTGAGGTCCGCGCCGCGCTGCGCGGGGACTGCCACTCCCACTCCGACTGGTCCGACGGCGGCTCGCCGATCGAGGAGATGGCGATGACCGCCATGGAGTTGGGGCACGACTACCTCGTGCTCACCGACCACTCGCCCCGGCTGCGGGTGGCCAACGGGCTCAGTGTCGAGCGCCTGGAGCGCCAGCTGGGCGTGGTGGAGGCGGTCAACGACCACCTCGGCGGTGCCTTCACCCTGCTCAAGGGCATCGAGGTCGACATCCTCGACGACGGCGCCCTCGACCAGACCGACGAGATGCTCGCGCGCCTGGACGTGCGGGTCGCCAGCGTGCACTCCAAGCTGCGGATGGACGCCGCACCCATGACCCGGCGGATGCTCGCCGCCGTCGCCAACCCGTTCACCAACGTGCTGGGGCACTGCACCGGCCGCCGGGTCGAGGGCAACCGGGGGACCCGCCCGCAGAGCGAGTTCGACGCCCGCGCGGTCTTCGAGGCGTGCGTCGAGCACGACGTGGCCGTGGAGATCAACAGTCGCCCGGAGCGGCGCGACCCGCCCACCCGGCTCCTCGAGCTCGCCCGCGACACCGGCTGCCTGTTCTCCATCGACTCCGACGCCCACGCCCCCGGCCAGCTCGACATGCTCGACTACGGCTGCGAGCGCGCGCAGGAGGCCGGGATCGACCCCGACCGGATCGTCAACACCTGGGGACGCGACCGGCTCCTGGCCTGGGCAGACCCCTCCGGACGCTAGCGTGGAGCGCGTGAGCACGCCCGAGATCGAGGTACGCCGGTCCGCCCGGCGCCGTCGTACGGTGTCGGCGTACCGCGAGGGCGACCGCATCGTCGTGCTCATCCCGGCGGCGATGAGCAAGCGTGACGAGAAGCAGTGGGTGGCCGACATGGTCGCCCGCCTCGAGCGCAAGGAGCGGCGCACCCGGCCCTCCGACGACCAGCTGCTGGCGCGGGCCGTGACCCTCAACGACACCTACTTCGGCGGGCTGGCGACGCCGTCGAGCGTCCGCTGGGTGACCAACCAGCAGCAGCGGTGGGGGTCCTGCAGTCCCGGGGACCGGTCGATCCGGTTGTCGGAGCGGCTCCAGGGGATGCCGTCGTGGGTAGTCGACTACGTGCTGGTGCACGAGCTCGCCCACCTGCTCGAGCACGGCCACGACGAGAAGTTCTGGGCCTGGGTGGACCGCTACCCGCGCTCGGAGCGGGCGCGGGGCTACCTGCTGGGCTGGTCGGCCGCGGCCAAGGTGGACCCGCCGTCGAGCGAGACCGAGGACGTCGAGGACGACGACGTCGACTGACGCGCGTCAGCGGGTGAGGCGGGCCACCGCGTCCGCGATGAGGCGGCGCATGTCGTCGTACACGTCGGGCAGGCCGTCGACCGGCCACCAGCGGACGTCGAGCGACTCCTCGCTCACCCGGTGCTCCCCGTCGCGGGGCGCCGTGGCCAGGAAGCGCACGTCGAGGTGGTGCACGGTCGTGCCGGGCGCGCAGAACTCCACGGCGTGCTCGTCGAGGTCGAGCGGCTCGGGGTCGAAGTCGAGGTCGGTGAGCCCGGACTCCTCGTGGGCCTCGCGGAGCGCGACCCCGGCCAGGGTGGTGTCGCTGGGCTCGCAGTGACCGCCGAAGGCGAACCAGCCCCCGGCCTTGCGGTGGTGGTTGAGGAGCACCGCGTCGGCCTCGGGGGTCAGCACGATGGTGCCGGCGGTGAGGTGGTCGGGCAGGCACTCGCGGGTCATGCCCGCCGGCTGGGCGTCGAGGTGCGCGACGAAGCGGTCCCGCAGCTCGGCGTCACGCGGGCTCGGGGGAGTCCACCCGGCCAGCACGGCCCGGGCGTCGGAGTGGAGGGTCACTCGGTCGGGCGGTCGGGACCGGCGTCCCCGTCGGCGGACGGGCCGTCGAGCAGGTCGCGCAGCCCGGCCTCGAAGTCCTCGTCGGACAGCGACTCGGGTGCCACCGCGGTCTCGCGGAAGCCGAGCGGGTCGTCGAGGTCCGCGCCCGTGGGCAGCAGGTCGGGGTGCATCCACACGCCGTCGCGGCCCTCGGTGCCCTGCCGGGCGCGCAGCGAGCCCCACAGGACGGAGGCGTCGCGGAGCCGGCGCGGGCGCAGCTCGAGGCCGACGAGGGTGGCAAAGGTCTGCTCGGCCGGACCGCCCGCGGCGCGACGGCGGCGTACGGCCTCCTGCATCTTGGCCGCGGACGGCATCCGCTCCTCCGTGGCCTGGCCGACGACCTCGTCGACCCAGCCCTCGACGAGCGCGAGGGTGACCTCGAGGCGCTCCAGGGCCGCCTGCTGGGCGGGCGACTTGGACAGGTCGAAGAGCCCGCCGTCCATCGCCTCCTGCATGGAGGCGGGGTTCATCGGGTCGATGCCGCGGAGCTTCTCCTCCATGCCGGCCGTGTTGATCTCGATGCCGCTGCCGTACGCCGCGACGGCGCCGATGAGGTGCTCGCGCAGCCACGGCACGTGGGCGAAGAGCCGCTGGTGGGCGGCCTCGCGCAGGGCGAGGTAGAGCAGCACGTCGTCGGCGCTGACGTCGAGCTCCTCGGCGAAGGCGGCGACGTTGAGCGGCAGCAGGGCCGCCTTGCCGGCCGGTCCGAGGGGCAGACCGATGTCGGAGGCGCCGAGGACGTCGCCGGCGAGGCCGCCGATGCCCTGGCCGACCTGGCTGGCGACCATGGCACCGGTCGCCTTGCCGAGCATGCCGAGCAGGGGGCCGGCCATGGCGCGGGCCTCCTCGGGGAGGGCGTCGCCGAGGGCGTTGACCGTCGAACCGGCGACCGGCTCGACGAGGCGCTTCCAGACGTCGAGGGTCTCCACGATCCACTCGGCCCGGCTCCAGGCGGCCGTCGAGGTGACGCCGGAGGAGAAGTCGGTGGTCTCGTCGAGCCAGTGGTCGGCGAGGCGCACGGCGTCGGCGATCGCGTCCTTCTGGGCCTGGCTGGGCGTCGGGTCGGGCTGCTGGGCGGCGACCTTGCGTGCGATGTCGGAGACCACGGCCCAGTTGATCGGGCCGTCGTGGGGCTGCATCAGGGACTGCATCTGGGCCATCAGCGCGGAGAGGTCGGGCATGCCGCCCATCCCCGCGCCTCCCTGCAGGCCCCCGAAGAGAGCCTCGAAGGGGGTGCCCTTGAACGGGTTCTGCTCGTCGGGTCCGTCGCCGGGGTTGCTGCTCATGCCCTCCACGGTACTCACCGACGCCAGATCCCGGCGGGCGTCCCTAGACTCCGGGCATGAGCGCCAGCAACGTCGTCCGCCTCGTCGACATCCGGGAGGTGCCCCTCGACGTCGCCGAGGTGGTGGCCGCGCTCGACGACCTCGCCGCCGGGGGGCTGACGCTGTTCGTCGGGATGGTGCGCGACCACGACGGCCCGGCGACGGCGGCGGGGGAGGGGCCGGCTCCCGACAAGCCGGTCACCAGCCTCGACTACAGCGCCCACCCGACGGCCCTGGCCCGCCTGCGCGAGGTGTGCGAGCGGATCGCGGAGGAGCACGACGTCCACGGTGTCGCGGCCGTCCACCGCGTCGGCCACCTCGAGCTCGGGGACGTCGCCGTCGTGGTCGCGACCACCGCCAGCCACCGCGGCGAGGCCTTCACCGCGTCGAAGGCCCTCATCGACACGCTCAAGGCCGAGGTACCTATCTGGAAGCACCAGCGTTTCGCGGACGGTGACGAGGAGTGGGTCGGCCTACCCTGAGCAGGTGGAGATCCTCTGGTGGCTCGTACCCCCGGTCGTGGTGACGGCCGGCGCGATGGTCTGGGTGGCCTGGCTGGGCCGCGAGGGCCGCGGCGAGGTCGACCGCGACCAGCAGATCGAGCGCCTGACCCGGGCCATGGCCAAGGAGATGCCGACCTCGCGCCAGCCCCGTCCCGTCCGCACCCACGACCGCAGCACCGGCATCGCCGTACGCCCGACCAGGGCCGGGGACGCCGCCCCGGACCGTCGCCGGGCCTCGTGACGCGCACTCCCCGCGGACTCCCCATGAGTCGGCTTGTCATCGTTTGAGAGGCTGACGCCATGAGTCAGCGGAGGACGGCGGCATTTCTCGCCCTGCCGTTGCTCCTCGTCCTCCTGGTGATGGTCGCGATCCAGCCGCTTCCCTACGTCACCTACAGCCCCGGGCCGACCGTCGACATCCTCTCCACGCGCGACGGCGAGGAGACGGTGCAGGTCTCCGGGCACGAGGCCTACTACGACGACGGGGAGCTCCGCCTGACCACGATCTACGTCGACCAGCCGCAGGAGCGGGTGACCCTCGACCGCCTCGTCGCCGCCTGGCTCGACCCCACCGAGGCGGTCTACCCGCGCTCGGCCGTCTACGCCCCCGACGAGACCGACGAGACCAACGACACCGAGTCGGCCGTGCAGATGGTGTCGTCGCAGGACGCCGCCGTGGCGACCGCCCTGACCGAGCTCGGGTACGACGTGCAGCCGGTCGTCGAGGTCCTCAACGTCCAGGACGACTACCCGGCCGCCGGGAAGCTCCGGGTGCGCGACGTCCTCCAGCGCATCGGCGGCACCGGGATCGAGACCCCCCAGGACGTCGTCGACGCCGTCGACGCCGCCCCGCTCGGCGAGCCGCTCGACTTCACCGTGCTCCGCGAGGGCAAGCAGGTTGACCTCCAGGTGACCCCGGAGGAGTTCGACGGCGACAAGCGGATCGGCATCACCCCCGGTCCGGGCTTCACGTTCCCCTTCGAGGTCAGCGTCGACATCGGCGACGGCATCGGCGGACCCAGCGCCGGCCTGATGTTCTCGCTGGCCATCTACGACACCCTCACCCCGGGGTCGCTCACCGGGGGTGAGGTGGTCGCCGGCAGCGGCACCATCGACGCCGACGGTCGCACCGGACCCATCGGGGGCATCCAGCAGAAGATCGCCGGGGCGGAGGAGTCCGGGGCCCGCCTCTTCATGGTGGCCCCCGACAACTGCCCCGACACGACGGGGCTCGACACCGGCGACATGCGCCTGGTGCGGGCCGACACGATGCACGACGCGGTGGAGGCGATCCAGACCTGGGTCGACGACCCCGACGCCCCACTCCCGACCTGCGAGGAGCAGTCATGACCGAGATCACGATCCCGCAGGATCCTGCACTGGCCGCCGCCGTGCTCGAGATCGAGAACCACATCGCCGAGGCCGGCTGGGACCAGCCGGCCCGTCTCTACGCGCTGGTCGACACCGCGCGCATCGTCGCGCAGGAGCCCGACCTGGCCGCGCAGATGGGGCTGGACTCCGCCTCGGAGGACGGCTCGTTCACCCCGGTGGAGCAGGACGCCCTGCCGCCCGAGCAGTCGCTCGAGGTCACCCTCCAGTCGATCGTGTGGCCCGACGACGTCGCCGGCTGCGCCGCCGTGGTCGAGCGGCTCGTCCTCCCGCCCGAGGTCGACCCGGAGATCCCCGAGGACCCCGCCGACGCCGAGCGGTTCGCCCGCGAGCACCCCCTGCGCCAGGAGGTGCGGATCGTGGCCGGCGCCACCCGCGCCGGCGCCACCTACTGCGCACTGCGCCTGCGCGCCCACGACGACGACCAGTCGGTGGTCGACGGGACCGAGCTCGTCCCGGGCCTCCTCGACCTCCTCCGCAGCACCCTCGAGGGAGACACCCAGTGAGTGGCATGTTCGACCAGCCGGACCAGCCCGCGAAGCAGCAGGAGCCGCCGCAGCGCAGCGGTCGCTCGCGGGCCCTGATCATCACCGCCGGCGTGATCGTCGCGCTCTTCATCGCCCTCACCGGCTTCTCGACGTTCTGGACCGAGCGGCTGTGGTTCAGCTCGGTCGGCTACTCCGAGGTGTTCAGCACCCTGCTGTGGACCCGGGTCGGCCTCTTCCTGGTCTTCGGCGGGCTGATGGCCGCGGTCGTGGCGCTCAACATCGCGCTGGCCTACCGCTTCCGGCCGTTCTTCCTCAACGCCGCCGCGGCAGACCTCAACCTCGAGCGCTACCGCGACGCGATCACCCCGATCATGGGGTGGCTGCTCGCCGGCATCTCGCTGCTGATGGGCGCCTTCGCGGGCGCCTCGGCGTCGGGCCAGTGGCGGGCCTACTCGCTGTGGCGGCACTCGCAGCCGTTCGGGACCGAGGACCCCTACTTCGGTCGCGACGCCGGCTTCTACGTCTTCGACCTGCCCTGGTGGCACTACGTCACCGACTTCGTGATGGCGCTGGCGATCATCGGGCTGATGGCCGCGGCGGTCACGCACTACCTCTACGGCGGCATCCGGCTGTCCGCGAGCAGCGACCGGGTCTCGGGGGCGGCCCAGGTCCACATCTCGGTGCTGCTCGGTGTCTTCGTGCTCGCCAAGGCCGCCGACTACTGGCTCGACCGCTTCGACCTCGTGACCGGCACCGGGTCGTTGTTCACCGGCATGGGCTACACCGACGACAACGCCGTGCTGCCGGCCAAGGAGATCCTCACCGGCATCGCCCTGATCTGCGCCGTGCTGTTCTTCCTCAACATCTGGCGCCGCACCTGGATGCTGCCCTCGCTGGGGATCGCGCTCTTCGCGCTCTCGGCGATCCTGCTCGGCCTCATCGTCCCCGGCGTGGTCCAGCAGTTCCAGGTCAGCCCGAACGTCCCCGACAAGGAGGGGCCGTACATCGCCGCGAACATCGAGGCGACGCGGGCGGCGTACGACCTCGACGACATCGAGATCGAGTCCTACTCGAGCGAGCCCAACACCGACGGTGAGCTCGAGACGCTCGACGCGGCCACCTCGTCGGTGCCGCTGGTCGACCCCAAGGTGGTCAGCCAGACCTTCGAGCAGCAGCAGCAGGTCCGCGCCTACTACTCGGTCCCCGACGTGCTCGACGTGGACCGCTACGAGATCGACGGCAAGGACCGGGCCGTCGTGGTCGGTGTCCGCGAGCTCGACCAGTCCGGACTCGCCGAGGGCGACCGGACCTGGTCCAACCTGCACCGTGTCTACACCCACGGCAACGGCGTCATCGCCGCCTTCGGCAACCAGCGTCCCGAGGACGACGAGCGCCAGTCCAGCAACGTCCAGTGGGCCGAGGGCCAGGAGACCGACGAGAGCTCCCTGACCGAGCTGACCCCGGACGGCTACGAGTCGCGGGTCTACTACGGCGAGAAGTCCCCGACGTACTCCATCGTGGGCAAGGAGAGCACCGACGGCACGGACGTCGAGCTCGACCTGCCCAAGGGTGAGCGTGGCGACGAGAACCAGACCACGACGTACGACGGCGACGGGGGAGTGCCGATCGGCAACATCTTCGAGAAGGTGCTCTACGCCGTGAAGTTCGGGGAGCCCAACCTGGTGCTGTCCGGCAGCGTCCACGAGAACAGCAAGATCCTCTACGACCGTCACCCGCGCACCATGGTGGAGAAGGTCGCCCCGTGGCTGACCGTCGACTCCGACCCCTACCCGGTGGTCGTGGACGGCCGCATCAAGTGGGTGCTCGACGGCTACACGGTCACCGACAAGTTCCCGCTCTCGCAGCGCGAGTCGCTGGAGACCATGACGGACGACTCGCTGGCCGACGACCTCGGGTTCCAGACGCTGCCGACCGACGAGATCAACTACATGCGCAACTCCGTCAAGGCGACCGTCGACGCCTACGACGGCGAGGTGACGCTCTACGAGTGGGAGACCGACCCGATCTCCGATGCGTGGGGCGAGGTCTTCCCCGACATCCTCCAGCCGCGCGACGAGATCCCCGACGAGCTCCTCGAGCACCTGCGCTACCCCGATGACCTGTTCAAGGTGCAGCGCTACCAGTTCGCCAAGTACCACGAGACCGACGCCAAGGAGTGGTACGACGCCTCGACCCGGTGGGAGGTCCCGACGGACCCCGAGGCGGAGGCCTTCCTCCAGCCGCCGTACCGGCTCTTCCTCGACGACACCTGGGCGTTGACCAGCGTCTACGTGCCGCGCGGGCGGGCCAACCTGGTGTCCTACGTGTCGGTCAACAGCGACGCGACCGACACCGAGAACTACGGCAAGATCTCGGTGCTCGAGCTGCAGAACGAGCGCACCGACGGCCCCGGCCAGGTGGCCAACGAGCTCAGCTCGGACGAGGACGTGCGCGAGGAGCTGCTCAGCTTCACCCAGGGCGGCGTCGACCCGGTGCCGGGCAACCTGCTCACGCTGCCGGTCGGCGACGGGCTGATGTACGTCCAGCCCCTCTACGCGAAGCGCTCGGACACCGAGTCCTCGTTCCCCATCCTGCGGTTCGTGACGGTGTCCTACGGCGACGAGATCGGCATCGGTACGACGCTGCGCGAGGCCATCGCGGACGTCCTGGGCGTCTCGGCGTCCGACACGACGACCGGGACCCCGCCCGTCACCGAGAATCCCGACGGCGGTGGCGGCGAGACACCGACGGAGCCGGAGCCGTCCGGCTCGGTCAACGACCAGATCCGTGCGCTGCTCGCCGAGGCGGAGGCCAAGTTCGCCGCCGCCGACCGGGCCCAGGCCAACGGCAACTCGGTGGGCTGGGCGCGGCTCATGGAGCAGGGTCGTGACCTCATCACCGAGGCCTTCGCGCTGGCGGATGCGAGGGACAGCTGACCCGAATTTGGGTTGGTCCCACTCATCGCGTAAGGTTCTGTTCACCGACGCGGGGTGGAGCAGCTCGGTAGCTCGCTGGGCTCATAACCCAGAGGTCGCAGGTTCAAATCCTGCCCCCGCTACAAATCCGATTCAGCCCCTGACCTGCAGAGATGCAGGTCAGGGGCTGTTTCGATTTCTCGGCCGTGCCATCTACGTGCCACAAGCGTGATGGCTGGCAGAGCGTCGACGGCCTGGTTCGTGGGCGCTGAGCAGGAACGGCGAGGCCGCTTGAAGGAACACCGGTGGCCAGAGGACGACGGGCGTCGACAGGCATCAGCCCCTCACCACGGCGCTCACCATCGGTCTCACCAGTCTGGTCCGATAGGGGCACGGTGTTCGCGTGCCGCGCGGCGTGTGTGTCCGGCGTACGTAGCGCCGCTGATGGTGATGTGCCTGTGAGGTGAACGTTCTGTCACCCGGCCTGCCCACTTGTGCTGCGCACTCAGCTCAGCGTCGATCCGCCCAGAATGGGGCAATGCCTCGTTCTGAACTTGGCGACATATCGCGGCCTCGAAACGTCACCCGTCGTCCCCCTGGCGAACAAGCAGTCAGGCCCCCGATGGCTCGTGATCTCGGACGTTGGCCGGGGTGCCCCATCGACTACTCGATCATTCACGACGCCGGCAGCAGGACCCTGCCTTGATGCGGCAACCGGTCGCATTCCAGAGTGACCTCCAGGGTGGCCGCGTCGCAGGCGAGCAGGGTCGATCTCGTCTTGCCCTCTCGGTCGACCTTGACGACCGCAAGGTTGTCGTACGACCAAGCGATCCAGACGTAGGACTTGGTCAGTGGCAGCTTCCAGATGATGCGGTTGCGCACGCCCACGATGGCCGCGCTGTGAGAGTCGCTGGAGTCCTGCGAGCTCATCGGTGCCAGCACGAATGTGCCGTCGGGGCTGAGCCTCCCCGCCGGCTCCACCCCATAGTTGTCATTGTCGAGTCGCTGTTGGTCTAGGCCCGCGGCGTCGATGAGCAGCGAGACAGGGCCGCCCTGGTTGTCTCCGTACAGCCCGGTGAGCCGGGTGGTGTCGTGGACGTCGATGGGCATCGGAGGCTCGTTCGGGTCATAGATGTCCCACACGACCGAGGACGTTCCGGTTTCCACGTCCAAGCGAGACATGCCCTGCAACCCGGAGTCGTTTTCGGAGCGCCACACGACCTCTGCGGGCGAGACGTGCACGAACCCGTTGCTGTCCCTCACGTGCTCGGACAAGAATCCGGGCTCGAGTGCCCACGCCTCCTCGGTGGTCCGTGAGATCTCCTCGCCGCGAGCGGTGTCGAAGACGACGAGCTCGTTGCCTTCGAACCACGCGGCGACGTCACTCTCCGGATCACCTCCCGGCCCGGTCTCCGAGCCACGGCCCACCACGCGGGGCCGACCGCCCCACGGGTGGAACCACACATCGTCGGTTGCGGGGTCTCGGTACACCGCGCCGTGACGCACCAATGCGAACACGCTGCCAACGCCCTCGACATCGTCCGCGACCAGCTCGACCGGGGTTCGCTCCACGCCTCCACCGTGGTGCATGCCCTCGGCGTCGTACCAGACCGCCCCGACGCCGGCGAGACCTTGCGGCCTCACCGCGCCCACCGGCTCCGGCGCTTTCACGTCACGCCCACCCGCGAGGGCGGTACCCGCCACGATGATGGCCACCACCACGGCCGTGACCGCCAATGCAACCACCCTCCGTCGCGACATGTGGGCGCGGGAGCGCACTGCGTCGAAGTCCATGTTCATGGCCGTGGGGTCCGCGCTGATGTCCGTAGCTGGACGATGCCGCCGCCGTTGAATGAGCCGACGTAGATCATGCCTGTGCGTGTGGCCGCCAGGGCGTTGAAGGTTCGTGGGGGGAGCCGGGTGTCGAACCGGTTCCAGGTCTCTCCGCTGTCGTCGCTCCAGAGGACCTGGTTCATGGTCGCCGCGTAGACCCGGCCCCCTTGTTCGGGATCGGTAGCCACGGCGGTCACGTGGGCCTGTGCGAGGCCGTCGCCCGCCCGCTGCCAGGTCTGGCCGGCGTTCGTGCTTGTGAACAGCCCGGCTGCGGTGCCTGCATAGACGGTGTCTGCCAGCTGCGGGTGGACCGCGATGGCGGTGATCCGGGACCCCGCGAGGCCTGCGTCGTGCCAGGTTGCACCGCCGTCGGTACTCATGGCGAGTCCGGACCGCCCCGCGACATAGACGGTCTCGGGGTCCGCCGCTCCGGCCGCCAGAGGATGGCCATCGCCCGTGAGGAGGGTGTTCCGTCCGAGCCGTCGCGAACTGGCGCCGCGGTCGACGTTCTTCCAGAGGCCCTCGCCCGTGCTGAGGGTGTGCCGTGCGAGCCGTCGCCAGCTGGCGCCGCGGTCGACGCTCTTCCACAGGAACCAGCGGCCCCCTCTGCTGATGGTTGCGTACACGGTCGTCGGTCCCGCGACGGTGACGGCATCCGCCCCAAATCGACGGGAGGCCGGGTCCCAATGCCTCCTTGGGTCGAGCACACGTCGCCAGTTCTGACCGCCGTCTGTGGTCTTGAAGAGGCCGGTGTGAGCGGCTGCATAAACCACACCCGAGCGGTACGGATCCACGGCGACGTCCTCGACACCGGTCTCGCCCAGCCCGTGGTTGATGGGATGCCAGCGGCCGCGTACCTTCTTGACGACCCCTCCCTGGTTGAGTCCCGCATAGGCGATTCCGGGGTGCCTCGGATCGACGGCGATCGAGTTGACCGGGCTGGCCACACCCGAACCCAAGCGGTGCCAGGTCGCTCCGGCGTCGGTGCTCTTCAAGAGGCCGGCATCCGAGCCCACGTACAGGGTCGAGGGTTGAGCGGGATCAAGTGGGAGAAGCCCGGGTTCGTGGGCCCGCATGTCGGCCTGCCGGAACAGCGGCCACCACGTGTCGCCGCCGTCGGTGCTCTTGAGGATCTGCGAGTCGTCGTTCTTCGCCCAGGTCTCGACGTAGACGGTGTCGGGGTCCCTCGGGTCAGGTGAGACGGTGCTGACCCAGGTGCTCTTCAGGCCTGTCGTCCGCCAGGTCGCGCCGCCGTCCGTACTGCGGTACATCGCCTCAAAGACCCAATCCCTTGACGTCGTCGCGAACAGGACGCGTGGGTCACCGGAGTTGACCACGATCCTGTCGACGTGCAGCCCGCCTGGCAGCTGGAGACCCGAGGGACTCCAACTGAGGCCGCCGTCGGTGCTCTTGACGACGCTGTCCTCGGTCGGGACCACTGGTGTCGCTACGAGTTGTTGATCGCGATACCGCCATTGCTGGTTCGGCGCATAGAGCGCCCGTGGGTCCTGCGGGTCGACAGCGATGTCGAGCCGCCCCGACTGGAAGCGGGTCCAGTGGTCCCCGCCGTCGGTGCTCCGCCAGCTGGAGGTGACACCGCCCGCGTACATCAGATCGGGGTCGAGGGGATGGACCGTGAGCGAAAAAATCCATCCCTCGTATCTCCGGATCTTCCTCTCGAACGGGTCCGGGACCAGGCCGTTGTTGGCGGCGTGCCAGGTCTTGCCGCCATCGGCGCTCGTGAACACCCCGGCACTGCCGCCTGCGTAGAGCACGCGCGGCCCGCTGGGGGTGATCGCCAGGGCGTCCACACGATTCCCCTGGCCACCACGAGGGAACGGAAGCATCCGCCACGTTCGTCCGGCGTCCGCGCTCTTGAAAAGCCCGGCACCGAGCGAGGCCGCGTACATCGTCCGTGGGCGTCGCGGGTCGGCCACAATGATGCCGAAGCCGTCCCCGCCGACCTGCGCACCCGGCCAACTCGCGGCGCGTGTCGGGGGGATGGCGCGCGGCGGGGGGATGGCGCCCGGCGCAGGATCCTGTGCCCGCGACGCGCCCACCGGCGGGCTGCCGCCGCCATCGCGCAGAGCCAGGCCCCCGCCCGTCGCGGCAACGAGAAACACGACTGCCGTGATGGCGTAGCGAAGGTGGCGACGCCTGGCCCGCTGGCGGGCTTCACGGATCAAGGCCTCCGACGCCTCAACCTCTCCCGGAGCGGGGTGGGCGGGGAGGCGAGTGTCGACTACCACGGCTGCCTCTTGGTCCCTCAGAGTTATGATGCTAGTGTCACTAGTATCATGTTGAATGTCAAGGTGGATCCTTTCGAACCGACCGATCTGCACACACAGGTCGCCGCGGAGATCCGACGTGCCATCGCCGACGGGGAGGCCACGGCCGGGGAGCGGCTCCCGCCCGCGCGCGACCTCGCGGCCGAGCTCGGCGTCAACACCAACACCGTCCTGCGCGCGCTCCGCGCTCTTCGAGATGAGGGCCTGCTGGAGTTCCGCCGCGGTCGCGGCATCACCGTCACCGGGACGCCACATCGGGGGGCCGTCATCGCGAAGGCGACCGAGCTCGCCCGCTTGGCCCGCGAACACGGATACCGGCAAGACGAACTACTCGAAATCGTCCGAAGCGTCAGCTGAGGCGTCTGTGATGTCAGAACTCCGGGTTCGGGCCAGGTGGGTCGGCGCGGTGCTGGTCATGCTGCTGGCCGCCCTGTTGACCGCGAGCTGCACCGCGACGACGACGCGACGCGACGGTGCTGTGTCGTCGGCCTCACCGACCGCGCTGGCCCCGCTCCTGCCGTTCCCTACATCAGAAGCTGACCTCGCCGTGGACCAGGAGCTGGCCGCGGCGTTGGATCGGGAGTTCACCTCGGAGGACTACGCCGGCCTCGTTTCCGTGATCGTGTTGGCTGATGGACGGACCGCGTACGAGCGGTACTTCGACTCGATGGCGACCGACCACCATCACGTCTGGTCGGTCACCAAGAGCATCGTCAGTACGCTGGTCGGCATCGCAATCGGCGAGGGAAAGATCCCCGGGGTCGACGCGACCCTGGCCCAACTGCTGCCCGACCACGCCGAGGACATGAGGCCCGTCGTGGCCGGGATCACCCTGGAACAGCTACTGACCATGACAGCCGGCCTCCCGGACGACCTCCCGGGATCAGACGACGCCGTAGCGTCCATCCTCGAGCAGCGGCCCTTCGACACTGGCAGCGAATTCTCATACGCCAACAACAGCGTCCACCTCGTGGCTGCGATCCTCGTCAAAGCCACACGCATGCCACTGCTGGCGTACGCCCGTGACGTGTTGTTCGACCCACTGGGCATCCCGACCCGGCCAGCCGACCAGCCGACATTCACCGACTGGAGCGACCTGACCGACCTCTCGGGCTTCGGGTGGTACGTCGACGCACAGGGCATCAATCTCGGGGCCCTGGGCATCTCGCTACGCGCCCAAGACATGGCCAAGATCGGCCTGGTCTACCTCGACCACGGAGTCTGGCAGGGCGAACAGGTCGTTCCCGCCGAGTGGGTGACCAGGGCAACGACCGAGCACGTGCCTCTCGAGGTCGGCGTGGAAGGCTTCGCTCCAGCCGGTGAGGTCGGCTACGGCTACTTGTGGTGGACCTCCCGCGTCGACGGCGACGCCGCCTATTCGGCCAACGGGAGCTTCGGGCAGAGGATCTTCGTGGTCCCCGACCGCGATCTCGTCGTCGTGACCCAGGCGGACTTTACCTCCACCTCCACAACCTCCGATTTCGCGCCCGGCGACACTGCGGTCAACGACGCACTCAACTCCCTCATCGCCCCTGCCTTCGGCTGACCGCGCGTGCGGAACCGTGTCCGGCACGGACTGACGGACCACCCACCCTCGACCTCGCAAACCCGCGTCATACCGCCGCGAGTCGGGGGTGCGTCTATCGGCTGCATTGTCTCGTCGGACAGGAGCTTGGTTACCGCATGTCGGGTCGCGTCCCCCAGGCGCCGTCGCGTGGGAGCACACTAGGTAGGTGGCCGAGCACACGCTGATCCTCCTGAGGCACGCCAAGTCGGACTGGTCGGGCCACGAGGATGACCACGATCGCCCGCTCGCGAAGCGTGGCCGGCGCCAGGCGCCCGAAGCCGGCCGGTGGCTGGCTGCCAACGTCGACTCGATCGACCTGGCGGTCGTCTCCACCGCCAGGCGGGCTCGGAGCACGTGGGATCTGGCTTCGGACGAACTCGGCGAGCCGCCCAGGACTCGGCACGACAACGACGCTTACGCTGCCTCCGTCGACGAGCTCCTGGATATGGTCCGCAGTCTCGACGAGGCACTGAACACGGTCATGCTCGTCGGACACAACCCTGGCATTGAGGACCTCGCCGAAGCTCTCACCGCCGTCCGAGTGCCCATGCCGACCTCGGCGCTGGCGGTGATCGAGCTCAACAGCACCTGGGACGGCGCCGGTCGGGCGCGTGGATTGTTGCGCGCCGCCGGGCGCCCCCCAGCCTCGACCCGATAGGTCGCATCGCGGCAAGGCACCGTGCGGCGGGATGTCCCTAAGTACTGACCTCGACACATCAAGGCAGCCGTTTGTAAACTGAGAGGCTGAAACGGGGTCCTCACGATGCACAAACTGGCCTGCATGCTGGTCTCTCATAAGTGGGTGGTGCGCCGAGATCCAGGCGTGAAACCCTACGTCGTATGTAAGCGCTGCCAGAGGACGAAACTGATCGACTTCAGCCCCGACGGCGTGGCAAGCGGACTCTTTACTCCGTACGACAAGTAGCGCCGTTTCCCTCGGGACGCGGGAGGTCTCGCTTGACCATGGACCCGATTCGCTGGACGTCTTGGCCCCGCGCGAGGCACACCTACTCCGTTGGCGGGCCTCCTGCCCGTCACCCGGGGGAGCTCGTTGGACGCGGGTCATGGTCCGAAGACCTTCCGCCTCGACAAGAGGTGTCGAACTTCGCACCCGCCGAACTCGGTCACGGGGGTTACCGAATGCCTAGCCTGCCGACATGGAGCGCACGCGTTCCCGCAGAGCTTCGCCAGTTGCCCGCCGGAGGCTGGCCTCGCCAGAGGACCCGATGACCGAGACGATTCCTCCACTGCCGCAGCAGCATGGTGTAACCCTCGCGAGGCGCGGGTGAGATGAAGTTCGACCTGATCACGCGAGCCTCGCCAGCGCAGGTGCTTGAGGCAATGACGGACTTCACCGATCGCAGGCTCGAGATCTGGAACACGACGCTCGACCCGAAGATTTACAAGGTCATCGAGCTAGGTGACACCTGGGCGGTAGCCCGGGAAGGATCACCGCGCTCGCCGTACTGGGTCATCGCCCGATACGACTGGTCCGACCTCGGTGTGGTCCGGTGGACGGAGTTGGAGACGAATCACGGAGATCCTGGCGATGGATTCATGCGGATCGAACCGAGCGGAGCGGAAGGCAGTCACCTTCACGTCGAGTGGAGCACCCATCCAGTTCGCATACGGGACAAGCTGGCCATATTCCTGCTGCACCACACGATGAACCGCGTCATCGCCCGTATGTGGCGGAATGCGCTGGATCGATTCGCCCTAGCGTGATTAAGCAATCGACGGGCTGAACCTCAGCCCGTCGAAGATGCCCTATGTAGGCACCCTGATGACCCGCAAGGCCCATCGAACGACCACCCGGTCAGCGGGTTAGCTGGGTGCGTCGGGCGAGCAGCCGCTCCGGCACGCGCGAGTGCGTCCTTCCGCCGCCTATCGGCGCAGCTCAGACATCCGCACATGCCGAGATCCGGATGCTTCCCTGGGACGAAGACCGTTCTGCTTTGACCTCAGTCCGAGTGTCAGTCGGCGCGGTCGCTGAAGTGTTGTCGGGTGGCGCTGGGTGCACCCGCGGTGTCGCCGTCGTGGTGAGTGGCGGCGTAGCTGGCGAGAAGGTTGAGTGCGTCGTGGGAGGGGCTGTGCGGTTCGGCGACGTAGATGAGCAGGTTCTGACCCTGGTCGGGGGCGGGGAACGACTCGTAGGAGAGGTCGAGGTCTCCGACGACGGGGTGGTGGAGTCGTTTGGTTCCGGTGGCGTGGATGCGGACGTCGTGTGAGGCCCAGCGGGTGCGGAACTCTTCGCTGCGGGTGGAGAGCTCGCCGATGAGGTCGGACAGGTTGCGGTCGTAGGGGTCGCGGCCGGCTTCGGCGCGGAGGATGGCGACGGTGTCGTCGGCTGCCTTGTCCCAGTCGCGGAGGAACTCGGGCGCGCGGGGGTCGAGGAAGGTGTACCTGGCGCTGTTGGGGTGCTCGTCGCCGGTGGCGAAGAACGGCGAGAAGAGGGCCTTGCCGAGGGCGTTGCCGCCCAGATGGTTGAGGCGGCCGTCGTGGACGATGGCGGGAGCGGCGGTGATGGCGTCGAGGACGTACTGGACGGTCGGGCGGATGCGTGGGACCGGGGGGCGGCGTCGGGGAGCGCGGGTGGCTCCGGAGGTGCGGACCAGGTCGAGCAAGTGGCTGCGTTCGGCGTCGTCGAGCTGCAGGGCTCCGGCGATGGCGTCGAGGATGCTCTCGGAGACTCCGGCTGCGTCGCCGCGCTCGAGTCGGGAGTAGTACTCCACGCTCACCCCGGCGAGCATCGCGACCTCGATGCGGCGTAGCCCGGGCACGCGCCGCCGTCCGGCGGGCGGCAGGCCGGCCTGGGCTGGGGTGATCTTGGCGCGCCGCGACATCAGGAACTCGCGGATCTCGGCTCGGTTGTCCACACCACCCACGCTACGTGCGGTTCTGGGCGCGTGGGGTGCCCTGCGGGTGCACCCTTCGAGCGGGACTCCCACCCGCCCATGCCCGGTGGTTCCGTAGGTGTCACCAGCAAGAAACACACGATATGAAGGACACCCCACATGACTGACAAGCAGACCTGGCTCATCACCGGCGCAGGACGCGGCATGGGCATCGACATCGCCCGAGCGGCACTGGCCGCCGGCCACGCGGTCGTCGGCACCGCCCGCAACGCCGCCAGCGTCACCATCGCCCTCGGTGAGCACGACAACCTCCTCGCCGTCGCGCTCGACGTCACCGACCCCGTCGCCGCTGAGGCCGCCGTCGCGGCCGCGGTCGAGCAGTTCGGCCACCTCGACGTGCTCGTCAACAACGCCGGAAGCTTCTACGCCGGGTTCTTCGAGGAGATGGCTCCCGAGGACTTCCGCGCCCAGATCGAAACGACCCTCTTCGGCCCGGTCAACCTCACCCGCGCCGCGCTGCCCCAGATGCGCGCCCAGCGCGCGGGACTAGTCGTCACCATCTCCTCAACGGCGGGCATTGCCTCGGAGGCTGACTTCCTCACCGCGTACGCCGCCTCGAAGTTCGGCGTCGAAGGCTTCATGGAGGGCCTCGCCAGCGAGGTCGCCCCGTTCGGCATCAAGACCATGCTGGTCGAGCCCGGGTTCTTCCGCACCGAACTGCTCACCGCCCAGTCAACGCAATACGCCGAGCCGTCCATCGACGACTACGCCGAGCGCACCCGCGCCACGGTCGCGGGCTGGCAGAGCATGAACGGCAAGCAGGGCGGCGACCCCGCCAAGCTCGCCGACGCCCTGGTTCGGCTCGTCGCCCTCGACGAGCCTCCGCTGCGGTTCGCCGCAGGCGCCGACGCCGTCGAGACCTTCGAGAACAAGGCCCAGACCCTCCTCAATCAGGCCAACGCCCACCGAGAGCTGTCCAGCAGTCTCGGCCACGACGACGCCTGACCAACGCACTCGCGCGCCCGACGCAGCTGCACCGGACGTCCGTGACGACGAGGCCGTCAGCCCGCTAGGTCACCACCGAGCTACCGGGCCGACACCCCCTTCCCACTCCCACCTGCCACCACTCGGAGACATGCTCATGAAGCACGCCAACCCCATCAAACGCCTCGGCATCCTGGCGATCGCCACGGCCGCGTTGACCCTCTCGGCATGCTCGTCCGCCACCGACGGCGACCCCACCAGCGCAGACAGCCCAACCTCTAGCCCCGCCGCAAGCAGCGCAGGAGCCGACGCCACGTCATCGGCGAGCCCGGAGCCTTCCGCGCCTGCGACGACGACCTCCGGTACTCCCATCACCATCACCGCAGGCGGTCGCACCATCACGGCGACTCTCAACCACAGCGACGTCTCCCAGGACTTCATCGAGTCGCTGCCCGTCACCCTGCCTTGGTACCGCAATTACGACATCGAGTTCATCACCGAACTGGCAGCACCCATGACCGAGACCGGACCGTTCTACACCGACGTTCAGCCCGGCGACCTCGTCTACTACAACCCGATGGACAGCATCACCATCATTTACGAGGAGACGACCTCCGTCCCCACCCTCACGAAGATGGGCGAGGTCACCTCCGACCTAGCCATCTTCAGGAGCTTGCCCGACAACATCAAGATGCGGATCGAACTCGGGTAGATAGGCAGGACCGGAGCTGCCGCGATCCGCGCGCTCATTCCGATGTGCGGCCCTCACGTGTCGGGTCCACCTGCGACCATCAGGGCATCGTCCATGCGTCCGCGAGTTGGAGTGTCGAGTGAGTGACCTGATCCAAACCCCGTCCCTCGGGCGCCTCGCCGTGGTCCCCGCCCGTGACGTCTGGCCGCACGAGGCGCTCGACTTCACCCCATGGCTCCTCGACAACGTCGACGTCCTCAGCGACCTCCTCGGCATGGACCTGGTGCTGGAAGTGGCCGAGCATCCCGTCGGTGGGTTCAGCCTCGACCTCAAGGGCTACGACGAAGCCACCGGCGAAACCGTGATCGTGGAGAACCAACTCGAAGTCTCCGACCACACCCACCTCGGCCAGATCATCACCTATGCCGCCGGGACCGATCCGACGACCATCGTGTGGGTCACCACCGGGTTCCGCCCCGAGCACCGGGCAGCGATCGACTGGCTCAACCAGCGCACCGACGAGAACACCCGCGTCTTCGGGGTCGTCATCCACGTCGTACGGATCGGTACCTCCGAACCTGCCCCCAACTTCGAACTCGTCGCCCAACCCAACGACTGGGAGAAGCAGGTCAAGAAGGCCAACTCCGCCCCGAGTGCGAACGCCAACGCGAAGGCCGCCCTCTACTTCGATTTCTGGGACCAGGTCCTCACCCGGGTTCGTGCCGAGCACCCGCACTGGACGCGGGGGAAGACCACCAGCGCCTCCTACTGCGACACCACCTTCGGCCTGCCCGGTGTCACCGGGTCGATGGGGTGGAGCAGGGAGGGCCTCACCGCCCAGATCTACTTCCAGGCCGCTGACCCCGCCCTGGCGACCGCACGGTTCAACGCCCTGTCCGCCCTGCGTGAGGAGTTCGAGGCTGCCCTTGGGGCGACACCGATCTGGGATCCTATGGAGGGCCGCAAGGCCTCCCGTGTGTACCTGCTTTCCGGGTTCACCGACCTCGCCGACCGCAGCCAGTGGCCTGCCATGACCGAATGGCTCATCGAGAACCAGGTGCGCCTGCGTACCGCGTTCGCTGCCGTTGGAGGACTCAAGGGCGTCACCGCTCGCGACGCCGACGAACACCGCGACGAGTAAGCACTCGCGCCATGGACGGCCACACCCCGGACGAGCGCCGAGAGCGCAGCCGACGCATCGCCGACCCCATCGCTTCCGGCCGACTCGAAGGCCAACAACCCGCCCCCGAGTTCCTCGCCGACGCCAAGGACTACATCGAGGAACGCATCGACGGCAACGAACTCGTCAACCGGGCCCGCCACCGCTGGGGCCTCCCCGGCCAGGAGCGAACCCCGGCCCCAACCGACGTTAGACGGTGCGTTAGTTGTGGTGAAACGTCCGGAACTGCCGCGACGAGTGCGCGCACATGCCGACGAGTGGGCGTTACCGCTCGCCGTCAGTCTCGTCCCAGCGGGTCCTGCTTCCCACGGGCGCTCCAGTACTCGACGCGCACGAGGGCGGCTGCTAGTTCGAAGCGTGTAGCCAGAAGTTGGAGATCTTGTGATGTCTGCGCCCGCTCCTGCCGAGTTCGGGACTTGGACTGGCTTGTGACGGCGTCGGACTCGTCGAGGTCCTGGCCATCGAGCCCTTCAACGAGCGACGCGGCCTCGGCCATGATGGTACGGACGCGGGTGAGGTCGATCATGACCGGACCCTTTCACGGGCTCGTTCACGTCTTGAACGATTTGGGCAAAGTCTCTGGCCCGTCGTCATCATGGAGTGTTCACGCTCTACCCGTTTCGGAACACAACGCGTGCATCCGGTTCGGCGGGCCGGGACCTCGCGCCCATGGCCGCATCTGCTGCGATTATCGCATCCGCACATGCCGATGTGCGCGCTCCGCAGGTGTACGGGGCCACCGAGGGTCAGAATGCGTCTCATGACCATGGTGTCTTACCTCGGGAGACTATCCGGCAGCAGCTTTCTGCTCGGGCCTGTCGCGTGCGCCCTGCTTGCTGGCTGCATGGCGCCCGGCATGGGGTCCGACCCGGTGGAAGCGCAATGGGAGTCGCGCGAATCTTTGCCGAGTTGTGGCTCCCTGCAACTTCAGCAGGGCGAGGAACTGAAGGTCGACGGCGAGACGGAACTCGCATGCATGGAACGAGCTATGGATTCCGGTCGGGGCGCAGAACTAACCGTCACGTACCCCACCACCGAAGGTGACCCTGTTACGGACTACTACCGGGTGACACCGGACGGCTCGACGGAGGTGTACACCGACTCCACTCAGGATGCTTTCAGCGACCAGAAGTGGAGTTTTGCCAACTGCAACCAGCCCAACACTGTGCTCGACGTCAACTGTTGAACGTCTCATCTGCCGTGACGAGTGCGCGCGCTCATGCCGATGAGCGAGCGTCCAGTTTCAGCGGAGTTCGCGCAACTCGTCGTCAACCGTGCGCCAAGTGAAGGCACTTTCTGCTGCAGCGCGGTGCCGTTCGCTCACGTCACCGAAGTATCGGCGCCCTTCTACCAATGCTTCAAGGAGGTGCCGCTCCTGCGGGGTGGGCTCGTCCATCGATGGCTCTCGGTCATGGGGTTCTGATCACGGATTTGGCGAGAAGCGTACGTGCTGGCAACCCTTGGTGCGAGTCTCGCCCCGCCAACGGCGGGGTTCGACCGTCGGCTGCGAAGCGCCCGCTCATGCCGCATGCCGCGCGGTCGGTCATGACGACATCGAATTGTGGACCTTACGGGGCAGTCCTTTCGTAACCCGCCGTTAGCCAAACGACGGCTAGACGTGCGGTGCTAGGGCACGCGATAGTGATCGTCAATGCTCCGCAGCGACAATGGGAGTGGCGTAACGCGCCCAACTCCCCGAAGGGGGGTCGCACGTGCCTCAAACCATTCTCGCCGCCTGGACCTTTTACACAGCCTTCGGAACGGAAACCGCTACGGAGGCGAGCCGCCTGGTGACCGGCAGTGAGTCGGGGGTGTCCAGCGCCGCGACCGTGAGGTGGGAAGCCCACGGAAGCGCGCCGTCACTGACCCATCCGATAGCGCCCGATGGACAGGTCGACGCTTTCTGGGGGCTGCTCTTCGGGCTCAGTTTCTACGTGCCCCTGCTGAGCGCCGCGACATTCTCTCCTCCGGCCAGAACGACGATCAATGAATTTGCCGCCGTCGGCATTTCCGGAGAGTTCATGAACAAGATCCGGGACCGCGTCAGGCCATCGACCTACACCGTCTTTGCCGTTGCCCCCCACGACGTGGCCGAGCGGCTACAGGATGAGGTCGCGCCGTTGCAACCGGACGAGTTCGTGTCAGCGGTAATGCAACCTGGTCGAGCCTTCACGGTGGAAGACTTGTTCCACAGCGAGCCGAATGAGAGCAGCATGCACGCCCGACCGGCTCGCTGAAACCCTCACGGGCGTCAGCAGCAAACGTCCGCATCTGCCGCTGATGGTGCGCGGAACTATCGATGAGCGGACGTCGAACAGGAAGCCAGCCAGCAGTGGCGCTGCTCGGGGATGTGGAATCGTGTCCGACGTGCGTACCCGGGTTCTCTACCTCACTGACCTGACCTATCAGGCGCGCGGTCGCCGGTACTGCGACGAGGACATTCAACTGTCTGCTGACCTGCGACAACATTTCGTCCTCGCCTTGTGCCACCCACTTGATGCGCTCGATTTGATGGACGACTTCGATGTGGTGGTCGTTCGGAACACTGGTCCCGTAATCCACTACCAGCAGGCCTATGACGCGTTCACACGTCGCGCGCGGGACGCGGGAGCGAAGGTCTTCACCGAACTGACGGGGAAGGCAGACCAGCGCGGGAAGCAGTACCTGCTTGACCTCTTCGCGGCAGGTCTCCCTGTCATCCCCACCATCGAACGACCGGATGAAATCAAGCGACTGCCTTCGGTTCAGGAGTATGTGCTGAAACCCAAGATGGGCGCGGACTCGGTGGGGCTTCGGTTCGTAGGTCCCGAGGACCTGAACAGCATGGAACTCGACGGCACACTCGTCCAGCCAAGAATCGACATCACTTACGAGGTGTCGTTCTACTTCGTGGGGCGCACCTTCCACTACGCCCTCTACGCTCCCGACCAAGAGAGCCGCTGGGGCCTCGAACCGTACCCACCCACCGATGCCGACTTGCGGTTTGCCCAGATGTTCGTCGACTGGAACACCATTGACTACGGCATCCAACGGGTCGATGCCTGTCGGACTGTCGACGGCGACCTACTGCTCGTCGAACTGGAAGACCTGAACCCCTTCCTCTCACTCGACCGCATCGCTCCGGCGCAACGTCAGGCGTTCGTGGACGATGTGGTTGCGTCGATTGCGCACTTGGCGGATGCCGCCCGCTCAAGGTAAGGATGGGACGACCGCACATGCCGCGATGAGTGCACGCATTCGCTAGTTCGGCGATCAGCACTAGCCTCAATTCGTGTCTCAGAAGTCAGATCGTCAGCAAGCTCGCGAGACGGTGGCGACATACCACGAAGCGGAGCTCGCCGGACTCGTCGCGCACGTAGCCGAGGCGATTGACCGGTTCCGCAGCGGCGAACTCAAGGCCTTCGACGTCGACGAGGTGTTGTTCCAGTACTCACGCGCCGCGAAAGAACTCTGGAAGTTCTGCAACATCGGCAACGTCCAGGTGACCGAGGGCCAGTTGCACGGAGCTCCGCCGATCGACTGGTGGGAACGCGGAACACCGAGACGCGCAAGACGTCCCGTCGACGAACCACCGACCAGCGAACATCCGTGAAAGCCACGCGGCCGAACGTGCGACGTTCCGCCGCGATGCGATTAGCCCGTGGACTGCCGATCCGTCGGCGCGACATGCGCCTCTCGGGTCCATGACTGAGTTTCGTACTGACGATAGGCAGCTGCCTCCGGGTGTTTGTCCTCGGTGTGGGGGGCCGATCGCGCGGAAGCGGCGGGGGAGGCCTCCGAAGTGGTGCTCGCAACGGTGCCGGCGCGCCGCATACGAGGAGCGACGTGCAGCCGCCAGCGGGGTGGTGGCGATCGAGTTGGTGCGGGCAGCTCCAGTGGTGAAGGAGCATGACCTGGGGGAGTGTGTGGCCCGTGTTGCTGCATCTCCGACAGCGTGCAAACGCGTACTTCAGGCGATGGCTCGGCAGGCCCGAGCCTCTGATCTACGCGGGGATCCGAAGTGGGAGGGCGCGATCACGGCGCTGTTCAGTCTGGCCGATGCAATCTTGCATCCGGAGCGTTCGCAGTCGCGGTTCTGGCGCTGACTGACGTGCCACGACGGTCTCGGGCTTTGTGTACGGACGGATACCCAGACCGACAGTGCATGAGGTGTGTCGGCTCAGGGATCGCGTCGCGATCGCAGATGAGACCCAGCGTGCGGACGCGGAAGCCCCGCCCATGCGGGTCACGGGCAAAGAGGGGCCGTTCTCCTGGCGGGGTTCGCAGGAGGGGCTAGGGACGCACTGACGCGTTCGAGCGTTCAAGACAAACAGACGTGCCATGTCAGAACCTCCCGCGTCTGCGCAGAATGCCCTGCAAGTTCACCGGCCAGGTCGGCGCGCCCGGCCCATGGGCTTCCACCCACCGCGCGTGCAGCGGCAGCTCCGGACGGATCAGCGCCGCCAAGGCGGTGGCACTGGTTTGTCGTGCTCGACTCGCGCGGCTCGAGTGTCAGTTGTTCCCAGCAAGCGTGAGAGCGATGTCGTAGATCATGTCCTCCTGACCGCCGACCAGACTCCGCTTTCCGCACTCGAGCAGCAGGTCACGCACGTCGACGTCGTAGCGCTGCGAGGCGACCTCTGCGTGCCGCAGGAACGACGAGTAGACGCCGGCGTAGCCCAGCGTCAGGGTCTCCCGGTCTACGCGAACCGGTCGGTCCTGGAGCGGGCGGACGATGTCGTCGGCGGCGTCCTGGAGCTTGAACAGATCGCAGCCGTGCTTGAAGTCCATGAGGTCGGCGACCGCGATGAAGGGCTCGATGGGGCAGTTCCCGGCGCCGGCGCCGTGCCCGGCCAGGGAGGCGTCGACGCGGTAGACGCCGTTCTCGACAGCCACCACCGAGTTCGCGACGGAGAGGGACAGGTTCTCGTGGGCGTGGATGCCGATCTCGGTCTCGGGGTCGAGGGTGTCGCGGTACGCCTTCACGCGAGCGACGACGTCGTTCATCGTCAGCCGCCCACCGGAGTCGGTCACGTATACGGCGTGGGCGCCGTAGGACTCCATCTGCTTGGCCTGCTTCGCCAGCTGTTCGGGCGAGGCCATGTGCGACAGCATCAGGAACCCTGAGACGTCCATCTCGAGCTCTCGGGCGGCTGCGATGTGCTGCGCGGAAACGTCGGCCTCGGTGCAGTGGGTGGCGACGCGGACGGAGCGGACGCCGAGGTCGTAGGCCTGCTTGAGCTCGTGGATGGTCCCGACTCCGGGTAGCAGGAGCGTGGTCAAGCGGGCCTTCTTGAGCACTGAGGCGGCGGCCTCGATCCACTCCCAGTCGGTGTTGCTGCCGGGTCCGTAGTTGACCGACGAGCCGGCGAGGCCGTCGCCGTGGGCGACCTCGATGGCGTCGACGCCGGCCTCGTCGAGGGCGATGACGATGCGCTTGACGTCCTCGGGGGTGATGCGGTGCCGGACGGCGTGCATGCCGTCACGCAGGGTGACGTCCTGGACGTAGATAGGGGTGCTCATGCGAGTGCCTCCTGAGCCGTCGAGGCCGCGGTGTTGGCGGCTATGCGCTCGGCCATCTGGACAGCAGCCGAGGTCATGATGTCGAGGTTCCCGGCGTACGCGGGCAGGTAGTGGGCGGCGCCCTCGACCTCGAGGAACACCGACACCTGATGCGTGGGACGCTCGGTGCCGGGTTCGAGCAGCGTGTGGACGGGTTGGTCGTCCGGGATGGGCGAGATCTGCACCTTCTGCTTCAGGCGGTAGCCCGGCACGTAGGCGGCGACGTCGGCGACCATCTTCTCCACCGAGGAGACGATCTGCTCGTGGGTGTCGGCGTCGGGGGCGTTCACGAGCGCGAACACGGTGTCGCGCATCAGCAGCGGTGGCTCGGCCGGGTTGAGGATGATGATGGCCTTGCCGCGCTGAGCGCGACCGACCTTCGTGATGGCCGCTGAGGTGGTCTCGGTGAACTCGTCGATGTTGGCGCGCGTGCCCGGCCCGGCGGACTTGGAGGCGATGGAGGCCACGATCTCTGCGTAGGCGACGGGCACGACCCGCGCCACGGCAGCGACCACCGGGATGGTGGCCTGGCCGCCGCAGGTGACCATGTTGACGTTCGGAGCGTCGAGGTGGTCCTCGAGGTTCACGGCCGGGATGACGTAGGGCCCGATGGCGGCCGGGGTGAGGTCGATGAGCCGCTTCCCCAGCGGTGCGAGCTTGGCGGCGTTCGCCTCGTGGGCCTTGGCGGAGGTGGCATCGAAGATGATGTCGATGTCGTCGAAGTCCGGCAGGGCCATGAGGCCGTCGACCCCCTCATGGGTCGTCTGCACGCCCATCCGCTTGGCGCGGGCGAGTCCGTCGGAGTCGGGGTCGATGCCGACCATGGCGCCCATCTCGAGGTGCTGGGCACCGCGCAGGACCTTGATCATCAGGTCAGTGCCGATGTTGCCGGAGCCGATGATGGCGACCTTCGTCTTGGTCATGAGGTTTCACTGCTCCTTGCTGGCGAGGGACATGGATACCGATCCGAGGCCGGTGATGTGCGCTTGGACCTGAGCGCCGGGCTCGATGGGCTTCATGGGGCCGAGGGCGCCCGAGAGGATGACCTGGCCGGCGCGGAGCGGCTCGCCGAGGTCACGGGCCTGGCGGGCGAGCCACGCCAGCGCATTGAGGGGGTCGCCCAGACAGGCGGCGCCTTTGCCGGTGGAGACCTCCTCGCCGTCGACGGTCATGCTCATCTCGACGTCACGCGGGACGAACTCGTCGAGGGTCTTCTTTTCGGTGCCGAGGACGTACGCGCCGGCGGAGGCGTTGTCGGCAACGGTGTCGCCGAAGGAGATGTCCC
Organism: Nocardioides terrigena; assembly: GCF_003047265.1. Classification (GTDB taxonomy): domain Bacteria; phylum Actinomycetota; class Actinomycetes; order Propionibacteriales; family Nocardioidaceae; genus Nocardioides; species Nocardioides terrigena. Next base: position 281,309 of record NZ_PZYY01000002.1, read on the forward strand.
AGCCAGCGATGCGGCTGCCGCACACCTCGAGTGCCGCGACGGCGTAGTCGACCGCGGTGCGGACCTGAGCGTCGTCGAGGAGGCCGTCGGCGAGTTCGGCCTTGAGCACGAATGCGACCTCGGCCTCGACTCGCGGCTGCATGACTGCGTCGGGCGGAACGGCGGCGCCGTCGGCGTGGGCCATGTCGGCGAACAGGATGCCGAAGTCCGGTTGGTCGACACCGAGCTGCGCCTGCACGGCTGGCGAGGTGAGACCGATCTTGCGGCCCACCACCTCCGCACCGGCGGCGACGCGTGCCTCGGCGTTGCGGCGCTGGACGGCGTAGGCGGCCTGGAGGTCGTCGGAGCCGATCAGGTCCCGGACGGGCGGACACGGCTGACGGTGCTCGGCTGCGACCGCGAGGCGCTGCGCGGCTTCGTCGACCGTGACTGCGGATGCGGATGCGGCCCGAGTGGCGGGGGTAGGCGTGCTCATGTCACACATGGTGGTCGGACTGAGTCGTCAGACTCAACGCTCGGGTTCCGCCCTTCGGAACTGCCTTGGCACTCTCCTGCGGGCTGGCCGAGGTGCTGTTCGAGTGACCATGGGCTTGCGGCAAGGATGCCCGCTACTCCGAGACCGAACCCGGTGGCCACGAGCAGCCATAGTGGGGCGGTCCACGTGCCGGTGGCGTCGTGGAGGAGGCCGACGCCGAACGGCCCGACCGCGGCGAACACGAACCCGATTCCTTGGACGAAGCTGGACAGCGCCGCAGTGCTGGCAGGGCTCTCGGTGCGCCGTGCGAGCATCGACATCGTCCAGGCGAAGCTTCCGGCCCCGAAGCCGATGAGGGCCGACCACAGCCACGTCGCCGTGGTCGGTGACCACAGCAGCCCGAGCCATCCCACGCCGGTGGTGGTGGCGAACAGGGCGATCGCGCCCCGGTCACCCAGGAGACGGGTGAGCGCTGCCAGCGACAGCATGGTGGGGATGCCGACCCCGGTGAGGACAGCGAACGCGCCGGCGGCCTCGGCAGAGGTCAGGCCGGCGTCGCGAAGGATTGCGGGATACCAGCCCAGCTGCGCGTAGGCCTGCGCCGAGACCAGGCCGAAGCACGTCACGAGCGGCCACACGGCTCCGACACGCGCGATCTGTCGCACAGTGAGGTCGCTGCCCGGTGGGGCGACCTTCCGGTCGTGAGCGACGAGCGGAAGCCACACCACGATCGTCACGCCGAGCAGGACCGCGACGCCGGCGAGCGCTGCGCGCCAGCCCCATACCGACTCGGTCCAGCCGCCTTGGAGGGCGCCGAGGGTGGAACCGCCGATGATGGCGGCACCGAAGATCGAGCTCACCAGCGCAATCCGGTCCGGGAAGTGCGCCTTGGCAACTGCGGGGACCAGGACGTTTCCCGCTGCGATGGCAGCCAGGACCACCAGGGTGCTGACGAGCAGCATGGCTCCAGACGGTGCAAGGGAGCGGGCCAGAACGCCGACGGTCATGACGGCCAGCACGACGACGGCGGCGCGGTGCAGACCGAACCTGCCCAGCCGTGGTCCCAGCCAGAGCCCCACTACCGCGAAGCACAGCACGGGCAGTGCGGTGAGCAAGCTCGTCACCGGTGCCGAGAGGGACAGGTTGCGTTGGGCTTCGGGCAGCACGACGGCAAGACTGCTGATGGGCGAACGGAGGGCGAGGGCCAAGCCAAGGACCGCAACGACCGGGAGTACGGCGAGCCTTCGGTGGGTGGACACGGGCGAGTGTGCGGTCAGGGACCGCGGTCGAGGCAATCCTTCGGTTCCGCTGAACCGAACCCTCAGCCCAGTCGAGCTCGACGAGCCAGCGTCGCTGCGACGCCGGCCGCTGCGGCGTGAACGGCGCTGGCGTGGCGGGCGGGCTGGAAGCGCCCGACCGGTCCGGTGACGCTGATACCGGCCAACGGCTCGTCGTCGACACCGAGGACGGGTGCGGCCACGCAGGTGATGCCGACGGCAGACTCCTCGTACTCGAACGCGACGCCACGTTCGACGATCTCGTCCAGCTGGCGGCGCAGCACCGTCCGGTTCACGACGGTGCGCGGTGAGCAGCGGCGCAGCCGACCAGCGAGGACTTCTTCCTGGACCGCCGCTGGTGACCAGGCCAGGAGTGCCTTGCCGATGGCGGTGGCGTGCATCGGCATCCGGCCCCCCAGGCGGGAGGGCGCGTCGGCTTGGCGGTGGCCCCCCATCTTGGCGACGTAGACGACCTCGTGCCCTTCACGGACGCCCAGGTGGACCGTCTCATGGGTGCGTTCGTAGAGGTCCTCGAGGAACGGTGTGGCGACCTCGAGCAGGGTCCGTTCGACCGAGGCCCGCATGCCCAGCTCGAACACCAGTCTGGACAGCCGGTAGCCGTCCGGGGTCTTCTCCAGCAGGCGGGCCCCCACGAGGTCGCCGAGGAGACGGTGCAGGGTCGCCTTGGACAGGCCGGTGCGACTGCGGAGCTCGGTGAACCCGAGCTGGGTCTCCTCGACGGTGAAGGCGAGCAGGACCTGCATGGTCTTACCCAGCACCGATGGAGGCACAGTCGGAGGCTCGGGCTGGGGAGCCGATGTGGGGACGACGGGTGCGGCCGGGCTCGGCTCGGAGCGGGGCTCGGGCATGGTCGGGCTCGGTCTAGGCGGGCTCGTCGAGGTCGTCGCGGAACAGCGCGACGGTCTCGACGATGTGCGACTGCATGGCCACGCGGGCAACCTCGCTGTTGCGCGAGCGGATGGCGCTGCGGATGACGTCGTGGTCGTGGTTGCGGTGGGTGACGGCGTCGGAGAGGTGCTGGGCTCCGCCGATGGTGTTGATGAAGAAGTCGCTCATGTCCCACATGCGTTCGCTGAGCTCTGCCATCACCCGGCTGTGGGCCATGTGGTGGATGACGAGGTGGAACTCGCGATTGAGGAAGCGGTAGCCGCGGGAGCGGGCGGTGGTGTCTGTGCTGTGCTCGAGGTCGGCGATGCGCTGCCAGGTGGCGTCGAGCTCGTCGAGCTGCGCATCGGTGCGTCGAAGAGCGGCGGCAGCAGCGATCTCGCCCTCGAACCTGCCGAATAGGTTGAAGAAGTCGAGGATCTCCTGGGACGTGTAGCGCGCCACCCGGCAGCCGCTCTGCGGGACGATCTGCACGATGCCGATGGCCTCGAGGCGGCGCATGGCGTCCATGACGGGCTGCTTGCTCACCCCGAACTCGGCCTTGACCTCCTCGATGGAGATGCGGGACCCGGCCGGGTACTGGCCGCTGAGGAGACGCTCCTTGAGCTCGTCGAGGACGACGGTTCCCAAACGCTGACCTGTGCGGCGCACGGGCTGCTCGATCACGTTGACTCCTTCGTTCTCTCGACGACTCTCACTCTAGGCGTAGGTCGCGACACTCTTGCGGACCTGACCAGTCAACCGCCCGCCTGCTGGGTGGTTCCGCGACCCGGCCAGTGCTGGCCGGGTCGCGGGTCTCGGGGCTGATGGCCAGTGGTCAAGTGCGCCGGGCGCCTGCCGGCGTGCCTGCGGGGGTCGCCTGGGTGGCGACGCTGTCGTGGGTGACGACGCCGGCGTTCTCGGGCTTGCCGAGCTTTCCGGGCAGCAGCAGCACCGAGACCACCGAGATGGCTGCCACGACCAGCAGGTACACCACGACGGGAACGCTGGAGCCGTACTTGGCGTACAAGGCGGTGGCGATCAGGGGCGCGAACGCGGAGCCGAGGATCTGCGAGAGCGTGTACCCGACTGACGCTCCCGAGTAGCGGACCTCGGGGGTGAACACCATGCTGAACAGCGACCCGGTCACGCCTCCGGCCGGAGCCATGGCGATGCCGAACACCATGATGATGGCGATGCTGAAGTTCAGTGCAGAGCCGGTGTTGATGAGCGCGAACGCCGGCACGATGGAGAGCAGCATGAGGACGGCACCGAGCAGGTAGGTGGTCTTGCGACCCCACTTGTCGCCCAGCGCACCGAACACCGCGTAGAGGACGACCGCGACCACGGAGGCGAGGAACACCCCCAGCAGCACCGACGGGCGCTCGATGCCGACCACGTTGGTGCCGTACCCGACGAGGTAGCTCATCGTGATGTAGGCGAAGACGCCCTGAGAGAGGTAGGTGCCGGCGACGAGGAGGATCTCCTTCGGGTGACGGCGGATCGCCTCGGCGACGGGCAGCTTCACACGGGCGCTGTTCTCGCGGACCTTCTCGAACTCCGGGCTCTCGGCGATGGTGAGGCGGATGAAGAGGCCGACCACGACCAGGACGGCGGAGAACAGGAACGGCAGACGCCAACCCCACGCCAGGAACGCATCCGGGGCGAGCTGGGAGGCGAAGTAGAACGCGATGGTGGCCAGGCCGACACCGGCCGGGGCGCCCATCTGCGGGAACGCGCCGTAGAAGCCGCGCTTGCCCTCAGGGGCGTGCTCGACGGCCATCAGGGTGGCGCCGCCCCACTCACCGCCGACGGCGAAGCCCTGCACCAGGCGCAGGACCGTCAGCAGGATGGGGGCGAGGATGCCGATGGTCGCGTAGGTGGGCATCAGGCCCATCAGCACGGTGGCGGCACCCATGGTGACGAGCGAGATGACCAGCATCTTCTTGCGGCCCACGCGGTCGCCGAAGTGGCCGAACACGACGCCGCCGACCGGGCGGGCGAGGAACCCGACACCGAAGGTGGCGAACGACAGCAGGGTGCCGACCAGCGGGGTGGAGTTGGGGAAGAAGACCTCGGGGAAGACGAGGGCGGCGGCGGTGCCGTAGATGAAGAAGTCGTAGTACTCGACCGTGGTGCCGATGAAGGAGGCGGAGGCCACCTTGGCCGGGGAGGTTGGCCGCGTGGGCGCAGCAGTGCTGGTGCTGGTCATGTGGGTTCCTTGGATGGGCGGCACGACAATGCGTCGTCCGGGTTGGGTGTGGTGGTGGTCGTTGGACCGGTCGTGCGTGCAGCGGAGTGCTCTCCGTGGTGGTTGGTGGGTGTGAGCTGAGGCGTCGGTGGCTCAGTCGTGGGTGACGGTGGTCATGGCGAAGCCGGCGATGAGCTCGCGGATGGGTCGGTAGTAGCTGTGCTGGACGGTGTAGGCGCCGGCGGCGGCCATGGCGGCGTAGCCGGCTATCCAGGTGCGGACTTCATGGGAGGAGTTGCCGGCGATGCGGGTCATCTCGTCGGGGTCGAATGCGTCGACCGGGGTGAGGTCGCCGGAGGCGAGGATGCGGAGCAGCTCGCGGTCCCACTCCGGCGCGAGGTCCTGGATGTCGGCGGTCCCGGCGGCGAAGTCGCGGGCGGCGTCGATGACGCGCTGCTGTCGGGCCTCGCGGGCGTCGGGCGGCAGCGGCTGGTTCTCGCCCATCAGCATGGCTCGCTGCGGCGGGGTCGCGGTCGCCAGCCGCGGCACCGGCGGGTCGTGGGACAGGCCGCCCGACGAGATGAGCAGCACCTTCTCGTCCCACGTGGCCAGGTGCCGGCCCATGGCCTCGCCGAGCTCGCGGACCCGCTTCACCGGGGTGAAGGGCGGGGCGACCGAGTTGATGAAGATCGGGATGAACGGCTTGGCGGTGATGTCGCCGTACACGATCTCCATCGGCTGGACGGTGCCGTGGTCGACCTCCATCTCCAGCGAGACGGACAGGTCGATCCCGGCCGCGATGACGGCCTCGGCAAGGCTGCGGGCCTTGTCCTCGGGCACGTCGAGTCGGCCGGCCTGGCTGCCGTAGTCGCCGATGCTGGTGGCGGCGTAGCCGACGCAGTACGGGGGCATCAGGTTGTAGAAGAAGCCGTTGTAGTGGTCCGGGGCGAGGTTGACGACGATGTCGGGGTCGTAGTCGTGGACGAAGTCCTTGGCCGCAGCGAACGTCTGGTCGAGCTCAGCGGTCACGTCGGCGTCGAGGTCAGCGAACTCCAGCAGCGGGCTGTGGCTCATGGCCAGCAGGGCGAGGGTCACGACGCGGCCTCCTCGCTCCTGTTGGAGGGGTGGTCGGCGGCGTTGACGTGGCCGAGGAGGTGGTCGATGTGGATGCGGTTGAACATGTCCGGCTTCTCGTACTGCGGCCAGTGGCCGGCCTCTTCGATGACCTCGAGGTAGCCGTTCGGGATGAGGGAGGCGATGCGACGGCCCTCGCCGACGGGACCGGAGGGGTCCTTGGTGGTCCACACGACCATCGCCTCGGCCTGGATGGAGCGCAGGTCGTCATCCGAGATCATGTTTCGCTTGCGGGTCTCGAGGTCCTGCAGGGCCATGTTCATCTCGCACGCCTTGAGCCAGTCGGGCTGTTCGAAGATGGCTTGGCGGGTGCGGATGAGGTCGTCGGTGACCATGGTCGGGTCGGCCATCAGCCACTCCAGGCGGGCCTTGACGCGCTCCCACGACGGGTCCTTCGCCGCCTCCATGGAGAGCGTGTAGAGCCGCTCCATGACCTGCGGGTTGGCCATCGTGCCGCCCATCGTGTTGAGCACGATGCGGTCCACGCGGTCGGGGTGGTCGGCGGCGTAACGGGCGGTCACCCACCCGCCGAGGGACTCACCGGAGAAGTGGGCCTTCTCCGCGCCGAGGGTGTCCAAGACGTGGGTGACCTGGTCCACGTAGTGCTTGATCTCCAGCGCGTGGTCGGGCTTGGTGGAGTAGCCGTGGCCGATGAAGTCGATTGCCCACACCGAGAAGTGCTCGGCGTGTGCGGCGAGGTTGCGGACGTACGCCTCGGCGTGACCGGTGATGCCGTGCAGGAACAGCAGGACGGGCTTGGACTCGTCGCCGGCATGCAGGTAGCGGGTGCGGTACGGGCCGGCCTGCAGGAAGCCCTGGGAGAACTCGACCTGGTTCAGGTCATTCCAGACGCTCGTGTAGGGACGACCGGACTGGTGGCCGGACTGCTGGGAAGACATGCGGTGCTCCTAGTTTCTGGCGGTCTGCTGGTCAGGAACCCGAGCCGGTGGCCGGGGTGTGCGCGGGGACAGTGATGTCGACCGGACGGGTCGAGTACTGCTGACGGTCGCCGGCACCGGCGGTGCCGTCGTGGCGGTTGGGGCGGTCGAGGACGGCGCACAGGGCGTCCTCGAGCAGGGTGGCGGCCTCGTCGATGTCCCAGACCTCGGCGTTGTGTCGCCAAGCGATGTACCCGTCGGGGCGGACCAGGAGAGCTCCGGCTTCGGGAATCTCGCGGATCTGCTGCCATTGCCCGTAGGGGTCGGCGGCGCCGGGTCGTCCGATGATGACGGTCTTGAGGAAGGGCAGCTCGAGCTTGTCGGCAGCGTCGGCCCAAGCGGCGCCGGCGAGTCCGGTGAGGAGGGTCATCTGACCCTTGCCGGTGACATCCAGGGTGGAGGTGCGGCGGCCGTCGGTGCCGACAAGCCAAGCGTGCGGGAGCTTGGCGCCCGGTCGGGTGGTGGCCTGCAGGTACAGCTCCGGGTGGCGGGACCACTCCTCCTCACCGAGGGTGGGGTCGGGCTGGACGGCGGCCGAGGTGTAGCGCTGGTTGAGCTCGACGCCGTGGGCGTTGAACTCGGTGTTCTTCAGCTCCAGCGCCTCGTAGAGCCGTTCGCGCAGCGCGACGCCTTCGGGCGTGGGGGCCTTGAGCTTGGACAGACCGGCGGTGACCGGGTCGGCGTCGTCGTGGTCGAACCACTCCCTCAGGCCGGCGTAGTCCTTCCGGGACTGGTTGGCACGGGCCACGATCTGCTTCCCGATCGGTACCCGCTCGTCCGAGTACGAATCGAGCAGACCGGGGCCGGCGTATCCCTTGACCGCGAATGCGATCTTCCAGGCCAGGTTGAACGCGTCCTGCATGGATGTGTTCGAGCCGAGGCCGCTCGACGGCGGGTGCCGGTGCACGGCGTCACCGCCGCAGAACACCCGACCTTCGGAGTAGCGGGTGGCGTGCTGCTGGTTCACGTACCACAGGGATTTGGTGAGGATCTCTGGTTCGAGGTTCGGGTCGCCGACCAGGGTGCGGATCTGGTTGATGACCTTCTCGTCCGACAGGTCCGGCTCGCCGGCGGCCATGTCGAAGCCCCAGCCGGCGATCCACTCCTCCCACGGCCGGATGGCGCGCAGCAGGCCCATGCCGATCTCGCCGAACCCGGCGTGCGAGTTGAAGATCCAGTACAGGATGCTCGGGCGGTGCTCGACGTACTGGGTCAGGTTCGCCTTGAAACGGATGTAGGCGGTGCCGGCCCGCGCGAGCTCGCCCTCCAGCGGCAGGCCCAACTGCTCCACGATGCGGGAGCGGGCGCCGTCGAACCCGAGGAGGTAGCGGGCACGCTGGGTGAACACGTCGCCGGTACGTCCGTCGCGGAACGTGACGGTGACGCCGTGCTCGTCCTGCGCGTGGTCGAGGTACTCGGTGTTGAGGCTGAGCACTGCGCCGCGCGAGGCGGCCGCGTTCAGGAGGATGGGCTCCATCTGCGGCTGGGGTAGGTCGAGCATCGTGCACGGGCTGCCCTTGAGGTAGTCGCCGTAGCGCAGGTCGCCTGTACCCCAGGTCTGCAACCGGACGATCTCCTCGCCGGCCAGGCTGGTCGTGAACAGCGTGTCGCCCATCTGGTCCCACGGGGTGGCCTGCTGGCGCGCGGTGTCCTCGAGACCGAGGTCACGCAGCACCTCCACGGCGCGCTGGTTCGTGATGTGCGCACGCGGACCGTTGGCGACCCACGGGAACACTGTCGCGGCGTGCACCCGCACCCCGTAGGTGGCCAGCGCGGTTGCAGCCACACCGCCGGCAGGGCCGAGGCCGACGACGACGACGTCGGTGTCAAAACCGTCCTCGTCGGCGTGGAACGGCTCGAACATCGGGGCCGGGTAGCCGTCGGCTCGGACGGGCGTCTCGCTGTCGGAAACAGGTGTGCTCATGAGGACCTCGAGAGTCGGCAGCGCCTCGCGCTGGGTTCGTGGGAGAGACCGGTAGATCGGGCATCTCGAACGCCGAGGTGATCGGCGTCACTCCAACTAGCATGCTAGTTGGCTTCTCGGAAAGTCAACCCTCGGCCTCGAATTCGTCTCTCACCAGGCAAGCTGGCATTCGCCGCAGCGGCCTGATCTCCCCGGGCTGCGCGCCCAAAGCCCCGCGCAGAGCCGCCCTGGACGGAACCGACTTGAGCAAGATCTGCCTCGGGGGTTGTGGTGGCGGTCACACATGTGTCATCGTCCAACTAGAACGCTAGTAGGTCACCATCGCTCGGGACCGATCCACGCTCAGGAGAAGCCAATGGAGCTCAACAAGGCCACCACCGCCTTCCTCGCATGTCACTGGGAGAACGACGTCGTCGGAGCGGACGGCGCGTTCGCGCCGTTCTTCCGTGCCGAAGTCGAGCGCCGCGACGTCATCAACGTCGCCAAGCGCGTCCTCGACGCCGCCCGCGGTGCCGGCACCCAGGTCGTCTACACCCGCGTCGCCTTCGCCGAGGGCCACTCGGACCTCGTCACCAACATCCCGCTCCTCGGCGTGGTCGCCCAGCAGGGCAGCCTGCTCAACGACACGCCCGCCACCGAGATCATCGACGAGCTCAAGCCCGAAGCTGACGACTGGAACCTCGCCAACCCGAAGGTTTCCGCCTTCGCGTCCTCCGACCTCGACGAGCGACTGCGCAGCGCCGGTATCGACACCGTCGTCATCCTCGGCGTCGCCACGAACATCTCGGTGGAGTCAACTGGCCGGTCCGCCGGTGACCTCGGCTACCGCGTCATCGTCGTCGAGGACGCCTGCGCCGCCGCCGACCAGGCCACCCACGACGCCACCATCGCCAGCTTCGGCCTCCTCGGCGAGGTCGCCTCCGCCGACGAGGTCATCGCCGCCCTCGCCTGAGGCCCGTCCCCGGGCCGCTTCCACACACCACGTCGCAGCCGGACTGGTCGTCCGGTCGCTGCACCACGCCCTCAAGACACTCGCTCAGCCTGAACAGGAGACACACATGTCCGAGATGCTCGCCGCCCGCCTGCACAAGATCGGCGACCCGATGAAGCTCGAGCGGGTCCCCGCCCCCGAGCCGCGCCCCACCGATGTCGTCGTGCAAGTCACCGCCTGCAACATCGTCCCCAACCTCAAGAACGTCCTCGCCATCTACGCCGAGTGGTTCCCCTACCTCCCGCTGCCGCAGCTGCCCGCTATCTTCGGCCTCGACACCGCCGGCGTCGTCTCCCGGGTCGGCGACCTCGTCACCAATGTCAAGGTGGGCGACCGCGTCTACATCAACCCCGGTATCAGCTGTGGCGGCTGCCGCGCCTGCAAGCGCGGAGAGGCCCCGAACTGCGCCAAGTACACGTTCATGGGTTACTTCTCCTTCGGCAAGGACGGCCAGCAGCTGTTCGACGCCTACCCGTACGGCGGCCTCGGCGAGTACATGACCGCCCCGCAGGAGAACTGCATCAAGCTCCCCGACACCGTCTCCTTCGAGCAGGGCGCCCGCTTCGGCTACCTCGGTACCGCCTACTCCGCCTTGAAGAAGGCCCAGATCGGGCCCGGCAAGACCGTCCTCATCGACGGCGCGTCCGGAACCCTCGGCATCGGCGGCGTCCTCAATGCCCTCGCCATGGGTGCCACGAAGATCTTCGGCACCGGCCGCAACGCCGAGCTCCTCCAGGACGTGAAGGCGCTCGCGCCGGACCGTATCGAGGTCCACGCCGTCGGCGACGGGTCCCTCAAGGACTTCGTCCTCGACCACAACGGCGGCGAAGGCGTCGATGCCGTCATCTCCACCCTCGGTCCGGGTTCCCCCAAGGAGACCCTCCTCGAGGCCCTCTCCACCCTCGCCCGCGGTGGCGTTCTCGTCGACATCGGCGGCATGATGGAACACCCCGAGCTCGACCTGTTCCACATGATGTGCAGCCAGAACTCCGTCATCGGCAGCCTCTGGTTCACCAACGGCGAGGCCCAGGAGATGTCCGACCTCGCCGGCTCCGGTGCCCTCGACCTGTCCGTCCTCGAACACCACGTGTTCCCGCTCGACAAGATCAACGAGGCCCTCGACGACGGCCTCCCCGCCCGCCATGGCGGCTTCTCCAACTTCATCATCACCCCGGACCAGTCCCTCTTGGGCTGAGTAGCCGGAAGCCCAAGGCCCCTGACCACGTAGGCGAGGTCAGGGGCCTTGCCGCGCGGCTGCGGTGCATCTCCGTCATTTGAGTGGTGCGGCCCCACACCGGCAGGTGTGGCACACCAGCCGGCTCCTGGTCCGTCGAGATCGAACGAGTGTCGACTAGCGAAACTGGCAGCTGACTAGTTCCGCTGCGGTGGGATGTCACGAGGCGTAGAACCGGTGTCGGCCTGCTCGTGCACCGCTGCAACGACGCGTTGCCCTCCGAGAAGCTCGGACATGCGAGCAGCAATCTCGGCGTCCCGACCGCGAGCGGCGTGCATGTAGACCTGTGCCGCATCAACACTTGAGTGGCCTGCTCTCTTCATCAGGTCCGGCAGCGTGGCTCCGGCATGTGCGGCCAAGGTGAGGCCGGTGTGTCGGAGGTCGTGGAAGCGGAGATCGCGACGGTTGGCCACCTCACGAGCGGCACCGAACCAACGGAACATCGTGGTGCCCGGCAAGTGGCCTCCTGTACACCCGACGTACCCGCACCTACACGTGCCCGCAGGAGGACGCACGCTGGGAAAGAGGAGCCCGTCGTGCCCCGGACGTGCATGGAGCGACAGGTGTCGAAGCAAGGACTCGTGAAGATGAGGAGGGACCGTGACATCACGTCGACCGGCGTCGGACTTGGGTGCTCCGACGACGACGCGGCCGTCTCGATACGTCATGGCCCGCTGGACTTTCAAGGTCGAGCCGTCGGCCGACACATCGCGGCGGCGCAGCTCGGCTACTTCTCCGAATCGCAAGGCGCACCATCCCGCCACTAGTACGGCCATGCGGTAAGGCTCCGGCATGCCGGACGCGATGGCTTCGAGTTGCGGGACGGTCGCCGGCTCGATGGTCCGCTGGCGTTTGGTCTGACCCGCGCCCTTGATCGTGGCCGGATTGACCGTCAGTAGGTCGTCGTCGACCGCACTGCCGAGGATGGTGCGCAACAGGGCGTAGCAATGGGCGTTGCCCGTTCGTCGGTGCGAGGGAAGACCGCCGTGCCATGCCTTGATCTGAGCGCGCGTGATCTGGTCGAGGCGGGTAGCTCCGAAGGCGGGCAACAGTTCTCGGTCGAGCATGCTGCGGTACAGCAGACGGGTGCGGTGACGAAGGGGCGTGCCGTCGGGCCGGCGGCGGTTACCCAACCACCACTCGGCATACGCGGCGAAAGTCTGTCGGGCAGCCGCCTCGGCTGCCTCCTTGGCCTTGCGCTCGACAGGGCAGAGGTACTTCTCGCGCGCGATGTCGGTGCGGATCCCCGCGAGCCACGCGTCCGCGTCGGTGGCCGTCGTGAAGGTGATGTGTGCGGCGTGGTGGCCGTGGCAGTCCGGGCACACGTACCTGGCTTGGAGGCGGCCCGACGGGAGCTTGCGAAGGCTGCCGAACGGTCGACGTCTGCTGCTCGCCATGAGCCAAGGATGCCACGTTCGTGCCATCTACGTGCCATAACTCCTGGTCGCAGATGGCTTCTCGTGGCCCCTACTGTCCCGCTCGCATTCATCGTTTCCGCAGGTCAGACGCCCAATGAGGGCTCAAGGCAGAATTTCTGGGTTGAGCCTGCGTAGCAGTTTCAAATCCTGCCCCCGCTACAAATCCGAGAGGCCCTCACAGTCTGACTTTGAGGGCCTCTCGCATGCGTGTGGCCGCCCTACAGTCCGGTCTGTGCTTCGAGCCTGCCGGAGCTCACGGCGTCGACCATGGCCTGGTAGTCGCGCTCGTTCTGGTCGGCGTACGCGCTGGCGAAGTCGGCTATCGCCGAGTCGAACACCTCGCTCTTGCCGAGGTAGGACGCGATGGCGATCCGGTCGCCGGAGCGGGCGTGGGCGCGGGCGAGGGTCGCTCCGCAGATCCGGGCGTAGGTGAGCATCACGGAGGCGGGCATGGCGTCGATGTCGGCCGAGCCCTTCCAGTCACGCAGCTGGCGCACGTAGAAGTCGCGGACCTGCCCGTCCAACCCAGTGACGCGTTGCCAGCCGAGGAAGATGTCGCTGGCGGCCTGCATCAGGCGTTGGCCGGCCACGACCCGCTGTCCGTGGTTGGCGTACTTGCTGGTGCCGACGAAGCGTGCGAGGACCGACTCCTGTGCCTCCTTCGCCTGGAGGAACAACGGGTCCTGGCTGTCGCGCCCCTGCAGCAGCAGGATCCAGGCGCGGGTGCCGACGCTTCCGACGCCGACGACCTTCCTTGCGGCGTGGACATACTCGAAGCCCTCGAGCAGCACGCGTCGGTCGGTCTCGAGCGTCCGGCGGTACGACCGGATCAAGTCACGGAACTCGTCCTCGAAGGCCACCGGCTCGGTGGAGGACGCCGCCACGTCCTCGATCGGGACGATCAGTGGCGGGTCGGCGATGATCCGGCGTTTCCCGTCGACCTCATGGGTGAGCTTCGAGAAGGCCTGCATGCTGTCCCGGGTTCGCGCCTTGGCCAGGTTGGCCTTCGCCTTGGTCAGCTGCTTCTTCGTCCCGCTCGACTTCAGCTGGCCGAGCAGCTGGTCGGCATCGATGTGGGTGTACCAGACGTCCAGGTGGCGCATCCCGGCCGCACGGGTCATCTGGAGCCGGTACTCCGCGACACCGGCTGCAACGGCTGCCCTCCGGTCGGAGGAGCTGAAGCCGCGGTCGCGGCCGGCGATCTCGAAGCTCGCTGCGAGCCGCTTGACGTCCCACTCCCACGGCCCCGGAAGGGTCTCGTCGAAGTCGTTGATGTCGAACATGGTCTTCCGCTCCGGCGACGCGAACACACCGAAGTTCGACAGGTGGGCGTCACCGCAGATCTGGGCCCGCAGTCCCGAGTGGGGGGTCGTCGCCAGGTCGGCCGCCATGATGAGCGCCGCGCCCCGGTAGAAGGTGAACGGCGAGACCATCATCCGGCCGTAACGGAGGGGGACGAGCTCGGGGACACGGCTGGCACCCTGCTCCTCCAGCAGCGATATCGGGTCCGGACGACTCTCCGCGGGAACCCAGCCGGCGTGGCTGGTCCGCGGTGCGTCATTGCGCGCAGCCTTCCCCCGTGCGACCCGCTCCTCCGGGCTCAGGTGCGTGACCTTCTTCGCGGTCGGCATGCGGCTCTCCTCCTCTTGTCGGACGGCGAGGGCGGCGAGGGCGGCGTACCGGCTCACCACGGTCACGGACGGTGTCCCTGCCCCGAGCGTTGGTGTCGACTCTGGTGGCTCCCCGATGTCCGGCGCCTCACCCGGAGTGGGTAGTTCGCCTGACCACCCGGTGCGGGTGAAGCGACGGTGAGCCCGACCGTGCAACGGTGCACTGGGTCGCCGACGTGATGACGCACGTGGCGGTGCTCGGGCAAACCCCTATGCCGAGGAGGAGTGCAGCCATGACTGCTGGTGCATCCCAGGTGAACGAGACGGGCGAGACGCCGAAGACGAACTGGTTGCCGCTCGTGGCGCTGGCCATCGCACAGTTCGTCATGGTGCTGGACCAGTCGGCGATGAATGTCTCCATCAGCGCGCTGGTGGCCGACTTCGACACCACCGTGACCACGATCCAGGCGGTGATCACGCTCTACTGCCTGGTGATGGCGATGTTCATGCTCACCGGCGGCAAGATCGGCGACATCATCGGCCGCCGGAAGGCGTTCGTCATCGGCCTGATCATCTACGCCTGCGGTTCTGCGCTCACGGCGGTGGCGCCGTCGGTGGTCATCCTGACGCTGGGCTGGTCGGTCCTGGAAGGGCTCGGTGCTGCGCTGGTGCTGCCGGCGATGGTGGCGCTGATCGCGGGCAACTTCGAGGGCGCGTCGCGCAAGGTGGCGTACGCCGTGATCGGCGGGGTCGCCGGGGCAGGGATCGCCGTGGGGCCGATCCTGGGCGGCTGGGCGACCACCGAGTACTCGTGGCGGGTCATCTTCGCCGGCGAGGTCCTGCTGGTGGCCCTGATCCTCGTCATGACGCCGAAGGTCGCGGACGCTGTGCGGACCGGCCCGGCTCCGAAGCTCGACATCGTGGGCACCGTCCTGTCCGCGGCCGGCCTGGGCCTGGTCGTCCTCGGAGTGCTCCAGTCGAGCACCTGGGGCTGGGTCAAGCCAAAGGAAGAGTCGCCGGTGACGCCCTTCGGCTTCTCGCTGACGGTCTTCGTCATCGGGTTCGGGGCAGTCCTGCTGTGGGCGTTCTTGGCGTGGCAGGGTCGCCGCGAGAGCAGGGGACGCGACCCGCTGCTGCACCTGGCGCTGTTGAAGATCGCCCCGCTGCGCTCCGGCCTGATCGGTCTGTTCAGCCAGAACCTGATCCTGATGGGCGTCTTCTTCACGATTCCGCTCTACCTCCAGCTGGTGATCGGGCTCGACGCCCTGGAGACCGGTCTCAAGATGCTCCCGGTCTCGATCGCGATGTTCCTGGCCTCTGCAGCAGGGTCGCGGCTGTCCGGTCGCTTCCCGATCCGGTCCATCGTGCGGGCCGGTCTCGC
The DNA here is from genome assembly GCF_003047265.1 of Nocardioides terrigena. Classification (GTDB taxonomy): domain Bacteria; phylum Actinomycetota; class Actinomycetes; order Propionibacteriales; family Nocardioidaceae; genus Nocardioides; species Nocardioides terrigena. The sequence goes on from NZ_PZYY01000002.1 coordinate 296,767, forward strand.
CACGAGCATGGCCGCAGCCGTCCTGCTGATGGCCACGATCGAGCCGGAGCTGGACAGCTCGAGCTTCGCCTGGTCGATGGCGCTGCTCGGTGTGGGCATGGGGTTGATCGCCTCCCAGCTGGGCAATGTCGTGCAGTCCTCGGTCGACGCATCGGGCCGCGGCGAGGCAGGTGGTCTGCAGTTCACCGGCCAGCAGCTGGGCTCGTCGCTGGGCGTGGCCCTGCTCGGGGCGGTCGTGCTGTCGGGCCTCACCTCGGAGTTCGTGGACAACATCTCGTCCGACGAGCGGATCAGCAGCGCCGTCTCCGAACAGGTGGGTGTGGCTGCCGGGTCCGGAGTCGACTTCGTGTCCGCCGACCAGGTCAGGACGGCTGCCCAGGACGCGGGGCTGGACGAGCCGACCGCTGAGGCGCTCGTCGACGACTACGAGTCCGCACAGCTGCAGGCGCTCAAGACCGGCCTGCTCGCTGCCGCCCTCCTGGCCCTGCTCTCCCTGGCCTTCACCAAGGATCTGCCGCACGTGGTGCCCACGAAGGAACCGGAGCCCGACAGGGCTGCGGGGAAGCGTCGTGCCTGACTCTGCCTCGCCCGTGCGACCTCCGGGGCGAGCCATGACTGACCTCGAGTCCTTCCTCGCCGACGCCAGCATCGACGAGGCCGTCGCAGCGCTCCGACCCGACTACCGGGCCCTCCTCGTCGCCGTCGACGGACTCACGCCCTCGACCGACAGCACGACCGGCGCGCGCGATGGGGCGGGGGAGGCGCTGCTCACACGCGCCGAGGCGACTGCGCAGCAGCTGCTGGCCGACACCTCCGCCGAGGAGCTGCCGCACGTGGCTGCCTGGCGCGACGCCTACCGGGCGTTCGGCGCCAAGCCGCAACGCACCCGCAACAGCCTCGAGGCACTCGTGCGCCGCGCAGCCTCCGGTCTTCCGCGGGTCAATCCGCTGACCGACGTCTACAACGCCATCAGCGTCATCCACCAGGTCCCGCTCGGCGGGGAGGACATGACGGCGTACGTCGGCGCACCACGGCTCGTCCGAGCCACCGGCGCCGAGCACTTCGACACGGTCGCCGACGGCCGGCCCGTCGTCGAGCACCCCGACCCGGGTGAGGTCGTGTGGCGTGACGACACCGGAGCCACGTGCCGCCGCTGGAACTGGCGCCAGGGCCGGCGCACCCAGCTCACCGTGGACACCACCAGCGCACTCTTCATCCTCGATGCACTCGAGCCGATGAGCGACGACGAGCTCATTGCAGCAGGCGAGGAGCTCGTCGACCACCTCCGCCGGCTCGGCACCGAGGTCCGGGTGGCCACCCGGCTCGTCAGACCCCCGACCTGACCGCGACCTCGTCCCTGCGCGTCGACCTCATGCCGAGGCGCCGAGGAAGTCGACGACCACCGGGGCGAACCTGTCGTGGAACTGGAAGATCCCACCGTGACCGGAGCCCGGATAGATGATCAGCTCGCTGCCCCTGATGCGACGGTGCAGGTCCCCGGAGAGGGCGGAGGGCACCATGCGGTCGTGGTCACCGTTGGCGATCAGGGTCGGCTGGGTGAGGGTCGACAGGTCGGACGGAGCGGATCGCCCGAACTCCTGGATCGCCTTCAGCTGCGTCCTCAGCGCCGAGACGCTGATCGGCCGGTCACGGTCGACGGTGCGCTCCTGCAGTCGTGCGACGAAGGCCTTGGCGGCCGACCTCCCGGCGTCATCGCGCGGGAAGAAGAGGAACTCCTTCGGGTCCGACCGCGTCAGGGTCGCCCGGAGGATGTCCCAGTAGGTCGTGCGGACGACCTTGTCCATGTCCTTGCCGCCGCGCGGCCCCGTGCCGGTCAGCACCAGCCGGCGCACGAGGTCGGGATGCTTGACGACCAGGTCCTGGGCGATCATGCCGCCCATCGAGAAGGAGAAGACGTCGATCTTCTCGTGGCCGAGCGCGGTGATGAGCTCGTAGGCGTGGTCGGCGGCCTCCTCGATGGTGGGCGCGACCTTCCCGGTCGAGGCTCCGACGCCGCGCTGGTCGAACGCGATGACGTGCCGGCCCCGGGCGATCGGGTCGACGATGCGCGGGTCCCAGTTGTCGAGGGTGGCGGCGAGGTGCACGAAGAAGACGACGGGGATGCCGCCGCGGGGCCCCAGCTCGCGATAGGCGTACGTCGTCCCGCCGACGCGGACGGAGCGGTTCGGTGCCTCGGCGTACGACGTGATGACGGGTTCGTGGGCGGGGCTCCCGGAACCTCCTCGGGTCATCGGGTCACCACGATCTTGCCGTGGGCCTTGCCCTGCTCGACGTACGCCATCGCCTCGAGCGTCTGGTCGAAGCCGAAGGTGCGGTCGATGACGGGGCGCAGCGTGCCGTCGTCGTACAGCGTGGCCAACGAGGCGAGCCGCGCGCCGTCGGCCCGCATGAAGAAGAAGGAGTAGCGGACCCCGAGCGTCTTCGCCCTGCGGCGGACCTTGCGGCTCAGCACCGCCATGACCGGCCGGAGCAGGGGCTTGCCGAGCTGTCGGGCGAACTCGGGGTCGGGCGGCCCGACCACGCTGATCGCCAACCCGCCGGGCTTGAGGACGGTCAACGACCTGTCCAGGCTCGCGGCTCCGAGGGAGTCGAGCACCACGTCGTAGCCGGACAGGATCTCGGTGAAGTCCTGGCTGGTGTAGTCGATGGCCTCGTCCGCGCCGAGGGAGCGGACCGTGTCGAGGTCACGAGTGTGTGCGGTGGTGGCGACGTGCGCCCCGAGGTGCTTGGCGACCTGGATGACCGTCGAGCCGAGGCCGCCGGCTCCGGCGTGGACCAGGACCCTCTGGCCGGGAGTGACGCCCGCGAGGTCGACCAGGGCCTGCCAGGCGGCCAGCGCGACGAGGGGAACCGCAGCGGCCTCCTCGAAGGACAGCGACGCCGGCTTGAGCGCGACGTCCGCGGCGTCGACCGCGATCTCCTCTGCGAACGCCCCGATCCGCAGGTCGCGGGGGCGGGCGTACACCTCGTCGCCGACGGCGAACTCCGTCACGCCAGTGCCCACTTCGGAGACGACCCCGGCGAGGTCGTGGCCCAGCACGAGGGGGAGGCGGTGGCCGATGAGCTGCTTGAACTCCCCGTTGCGCACCATCTTGTCCAACGGGTTGATGCTGGCCGCCCGCACCTCGACCCGCACGTCCCCGGGACCGAGCGTCGGCCTGGCGACGTCCGCCTCCCGCAGTCCGTCGGGTCCGTACGTCGTGACGACAAAGGCCTTCATCGGGTTTCCTGACCGGTCGGTGCGGGGTGGAGGTGGGCGGGGGAGGTGGCGATGGCCATGGCGTGGGTGTACGCCGTGGCCAGGACGTGGTCGGACAGCTCGCGGTCGGTGATGGCGCGGGCGCTCTGCATGGCACCCACGAGCAGGGCCAGCACGCCGATCGCGCGCGAGCGCGCCTCGTCGGAGGGCAGCCTGTCGTCGGCGGCCAGGTGTCGCGCGACTGCATCGACGAGTCGGCGCGCTCCCTGGGTGTAGGCGTCGCGTGTGGCGAGGTCGCCCCTGCCGACCTCGTCCAGCAGGGCCGCGGACGGGCAACCGCCCGCCCGGTCGTCCCGGTGGGCGGGGGAGAGGTAGTCGGCGATGAAGGCCGCCAGCGACTCCGTGCCGGCGGGGAGCGCCTCCACCTGCTCGGCCTGGCGCGCCAGCTGCTCGGCCATGACCTCGGCGATCAGCTCGTCCTTGGAAGCGAAGTGTCCGTAGAACGCGCCGTTGGTCAGACCGGCGTCGGACACCAGGGTCGCGATGCCGGACCCGTCGAAGCCGTCGGTCTTGAACCGTCGGCTCGCGGTGTCGATCATCCGGCGTCGCGTCTCGTGCTTGTGCTCGGGGCCGTAGCGGGCCATGCGCGGGTCTCCTTCGGGCGCTCGTCACGGGCTCAACATTATGATCGTACTATTACGAACGTAATGCAACCAAGGACTGGCGCCCCACGCTCGGTCGTAACCGTTACGCGACCGTCGTCGGCCGGGAACGGCTCGAAGCGTCCCGTCGACCCGGCCTACGGTGATCTCGATCTTCGTAGCGCCGTTCCGAGGAGAAGACGATGACTGCTGACGTGACCCAGACCCACGCGGAGGGCGGGCTGCGAGGGTTCCTGGAGAAGGGCGGGTTCTGGCGCCTGCTGCTCCTGGTCGTCGTCTACCTGCTGCTGTACATCGCCTCGGGCCGGGTGGCTGGTCTTCTCGACCCCGGCTACGGCGACGACGACCTGCTCAGCAGCCTCGGGGCGGTGTTCTTCCAGCTCACCGTCGGGCTCGTCTTCGGCGCAGTCATCCTGACCGCGCTCACCAGCTACATGGGCTGGAACGCCGAGATCTTCGACCGGCAGCCGATCTACCGGTCGGGCTGGATGTGGATCGCACCGGTCCTCGTGGCCATCCCGATCACGTTGCGGGTCCTCGACATCGACTGGGGCGGTCCTGCGCTTTCCGTCGTGCTCCTCGTCATGGCCAGCGGCCTCATGGTCGGCTACGTCGAGGAGCTGCTCTATCGGGGCGTTGCGGTCAAGATGCTGCGCGCTGCGGGCCACCGGGAGATCGGTGTCGCGGCCCTGTCCTCCTTGTTGTTCGGCCTGTCGCACAGCATCAACATCTTCACCGGCCAGGCCGTCACGACGGTGGGGAGCACCATGGTCTACACCTTCGCCTTCGGTGCGCTGATGTACCTGACGATGCGGGCCACCGGCTTCATCATCTGGGCGATGCTCCTGCACGGCCTCACCGATCCGACCGGCTTCCTGGCCTCGGGTGGGATCGACAAGATGCCGGGATCCGACGGGTCGAGCGCCTTGGCGGACGCGGTGGGCCTGTTCACCATCGCCATGATCGTCATCGGGATCGTGCTGCTGCTGTGCGTCCGGGGCAAGGTCGGAGAGCCGCGCGAGGTGAAGGCGTCGGCCTGAACGCATGGGCGGTCAGCCGGGAGATCCTGCCCGGAACGGGGTGAGGTGCGCGAGCAGCGTCTCGAGTTCGCAGGGCGCGAAGCGTGCCCGACCGGCGAAGTAGGCCGTCGGGTCGTCGAGGAACCCCGGATCGATCTCCAGGACGTGGGCCATCTCGGTCCACGCCTGGTCCCGGTAGCCGAGGGCGGCCAGGGCGAGGGCTCGGTAGAGGGGCCCGCACAGCTGCCCCGGGACGTGGACGAGGCTGGCCTCGGCGAGCGCGCCGGCGTCGTCACCCCTGATCAAGCAGGCCAGGGCGGACACCGAGTGGGCGAGGCCCGGGTGCAGCGGGTTCAGCCGGAACCCCTCGCGCAACGTCTCCACCCCGCCCTGCCAGTCGCCGGCGACCGCCATGACGGTGCCGGCGGACATCAGCACCGTCGGGTTCCACGGTGCCAGGTCGGCGGCCCGCGTCGCGTGTCGGTGGGCCAGGTCCCACTGCCGGCGCTGGCAGGCAGTGCCGCCGAGCACGACGTACGCCGGTGCGCTGGCCGGGTCGATCGCCAGCGCCGCGCGCGCCAGCCTCTCGGCGCTGCGGAGCGCTCGCTCGTGCCCGGTCGGGGCCATCCCTTGGTCCACCTCCGCAATGTGGATGGCGCCTCTCATCGCGAGCAGCTCCGCACCAGCCCCGGGTGCCAGTGCCCGGTCGAGTGCGTACGCGGCCGAGCGCACGGACTTGTCCGTGCCCTGCATGAGGTGGTTGGCGTAGGCCAGCCGTGCGGCGTGCACGACGGAACCGGTGCGCTCTCCCCTGCCCAGGGCGCGTCGGAGGATGACTCCGGTGGAGTCGCCGACCTGGCCGGCGACAGCAGCCGCCCACCTGGCGTCGAGCCCCGAGTCGTCGAGGTCCGCGATCGCGAGGCGCTCCGCGGTCCGCCAGGAGATCTCTCCGGAGGAGGCCTCGACCAGCGAGGCCTCGAGCCGGGCGTCCTCCTCACCGGCCGTCACCGTGATCTCGAGCAGCAGGCGAGCGCCGGGTGGGCGCGATGTCCCCGCGGCTCCGGTCGTGGCCGCTGTCGAGGGCCCGACGACAGCCAACCCCGGGAAGCGGGCCAGGCGATCGGCGATCGCGGCGCACACCGTCGTGCTGATGCGTCCCGCGGATCCCGTCGAGCCGACGCGCACCACCTCGACCACCACGTCGTCGTGGGCGGGTGGCGCGGTCCTCCCTGGATCGCGCCGGACGATCTTCGGCGCGTAGCGACCGGGAGGCAGGGAGAACCGGACAGTGGCTCCGGCGCCCTCGGCGTCGTAGTACCGCTGGAGCGCGGCGCGGACACGCCCCGCCCGGACGCGGACCGCGGAGTCCAGCCGGGGGTCGTACTCGGCCCGGCCCAGGGCGTGGCGGGCGACCGCGTGCTCCACCAGGCGCTCCTCACGCCCGGCGACGTGCTCGGTGACGACGTAGGCGAGGAAGGCCTGCGACCGTGGTGCCGCGCTGAAGGCCTCGCTGGAGAGCACCGCGGAGAGGGCCTCGACGACGTCCTCGGGCGCCACGGCGCAGTCGCGCTCCAGCGGCTGGTCGACGCTCAGCGACCGAGGACCCGACATATGCAGCTGCCTCTCGTCGATGCGACTGACGCGACGGTGAGAGGTGAACAGTGGCCCTGAGCCGGTTTGTTCCGAGCCGGACTAGACCACGCCGGTGCCACACGCGGTAACCGTTACAGCCCTTCGGAGCCCTGTCCCGACCCCGCGGACGCCCCTAGCGTGCTGGTGTCACCTCCGGACTCGTGCACGGTGAAGGGATCATTGATGCGCGTCGAACCCCGCCCGCTCATCACCGTCGGCCTCGCGATCGGCTACATGGTGATCGTCGCGATCACCTGGGTGGTGGTCGGGCTCGACTACGACTCGGTCGGCGACTCGACCTCGAATATCGTCCAGGGCATCGTGCTGCCCGTCGCGCTCGCGTCCGTGTTCCTGGCCGCCGCCACCAGCTACCTCGGGTGGTGGGGCCCGGCGATCCACGAGGAGCTGACCGCACCACGCTGGCTCTGGCTCGTTCCGGTGCTGATGTTCCTGCCCGGTCTCGGCTCACTGGTCGGTGGTCTCGGGCCGGCCGACCGCGCAGCCTCCTACCTGTTCTGGTTGGGCGTCGGGACCCTGCTCGTCGGCTTCGGCGAGGAGATGCTGACCCGCGGCACCGGCCTCGTCGGCCTGCGCGGCGGTCTCCGGGAGCCGATGGCCTGGTTCTTCAGCTGCCTGCTGTTCGGGCTGGTCCATGCCCTCAACCTCTTCTTCGGGCAGTCCCTCGGCTCGACGCTGCAGCAGATCGTCTTCGCCTTCGTGGCCGGGTCGGTCTTCTACATCACCCGGCGCGTGGCCGGCTCGCTGATCGTCTGCATGGTGCTCCACGCGTGGATCGACTTCACGACGTTCGCCTTCTCCGACGCCGCCCAGGACGCCGAGTCGCCGCTCCTCGTCCTCAGCTTCTTCCAGTGGTTCGCCTTCGTCCTGGCCATCGTCGGCGTCGTCAAGGTCCTGCGCCGTGGCACCGACCAACGAGAGAGCACTCCGGACGCCCAACCCGCGGTCTGAGCCGGACGAGATCCTCGAGGAGAGTGCGACTTGGCCGTCACCCCTGCACCGAGCACCGGCGCCGGGACCCGCTTCCGTGTGCAGCCCACCGTCCCCGTCGGCGTCACCGTCGCGGTTGTCTACACCATCGTCCTGTCGTCGATCCAGCGGCAGGCGGGGATCGAGTACGACGAGTTCTTCGACACCGCTCGGAATGCGTGGCGCGGGCCCGTGCTCTCCCTCGCCATCGGGTCGGTGCTGTTGCTGGCCTTCGTCGCGTGGGCTCGATGGGACATCGTCTGGCGTGACCCGGAGCGGCTGCCCATGTCGCGACTGGCGTGGACCCTGCTCGGCGTGTTCACCCTCCTCATCGTCGTCCGGGCGGCCGGTATCGCCTACGGCGACATCGACACCAGCCTGCTCGTCGCCGTCCTCTGCCTCGGGGTCCTGGTCGGGTTGTCCGAGGAGCTGCTGTTCCGTGGCGTCTTCCTGCGCTGCATGCGCAACGGGCGGATGTCCGAAGGAGCCGCCGCGCTGTGGACCGCCACGGCGTTCGGGCTGTTCCACCTCCCCAACGTCTTTCTCGGCACCGGTGCGGTGGGCCTTGTCCAGGTCCTGCTGGCGGGCCTGAGCGGCATCGCGCTGTACTACTTCCGAGTCGCGTCCGGCGCGATCGTCGTCGCCATGGTGATGCACGGGTTGTTCGACATCACCACGTTCCTCAGCGCCGACTACGCAGCTTCCTGGTCCACCACGGTGGCTCTGCCGCTGCAGGTCGTGACCTGGGTGCTCGCCGGTGTGGTCGCGATCCAGGTCTTCCGAAAGGCCCGCGGTCATCGGGTAACGCCCGCCGGCGTCGTCCGGACGCCGCACGCCGAGCTCTCGGCCTGACCCAAGGGAGTCGGACCGCTGCCGTCCGTCGAGCCGGACCATGGTGGGACACGCGCTGGAGGCTGACGTCACGGGTGCGGAAGGCGTTCGTCCTCGTCACTCCCCGACGGTGCGGCTCGCGAGCTCCTCTCCGCGAGAGGACACGACCACCACGCGGAAGCCGTCGGGCACCACTCCCTCGATGTCCGTCATGAGCTCCTCGACCGGCGGAAGGTCGGCCGGCGACCGCACGTGGATGTAGAAGGTCGTGGAGACGTTGTCGACGCTGGTGATCGTGGCGCCGGGGGTGTCCTCGACCCAGTCGCCGGCCGCGGACTGGACCCTGGCCTCCCACAGGGTGAGGGCGTACGAGGCAACGGTGTTGCCGACCAGCGGGAGGGCGATGAGCAGGAGGAGCGCTCCGACGGTGATCCTGGCCCGGCGAGTGGGTCGAGCTGCCGTCGCGCCGTCAGGGCCGTACCCGAGCATGGCGAAGACCAACGTCCCGGACAGCACGAGCGCCAACAGGTTGGAGAGGAAGAGCAGCAGCGCACCCACGGCGAGCAGGAAGCTGCCCTGCCCCGCGCAGATGCCGACGACGGCGAGCGGGGGCACGAGTGAGATGGAGATGGCGACGCCCGGGAGCACTGCCGCGACGTCGCGGCGGGCCAGGGCCACCGCGCCCGCGAGCCCGGTGGCGACCGCTGCCACCAGGTCCAGCACGCCGGGCGAGGTCCGTCCAGCGATCTGGCTGTTGCCGACCAGGTCGTAGGTGCCGGGAAGGACCAGGGCGAAGAGCACGCCCACGGCGATGACGGTCGTGCCCCCGAGCAGGGCGAAGCGGAAGCCACCGTTGGCCTCCCTCTTCACGAGGGACAGGGCGATTCCCATGATCGGGGTCGACAGCGGGGCGATGATCATCGCGCCGATGACCGTGGCCGTCGAGTCCGCGAGGACTCCCGCCGAGGCGATGACTGCCGAGAGCGTCAGCATCGTCCAGAACGCCGTCCGCTTGGCGTGGACGTCGCCGTGGTTCAGGTCCAGGTCGCCCGTCAGCTCCTCCAGGGTGCGTCGCTGGTTCTCCGGGAGCAGGGCGTCTCGCACTGTGCCGTTCATGGTGGGAGTCTCGACCACCAGCGCTGTCCCCGCACGGCGGCGCGACGAGTCGTCGTGGTCGCGGTTGTCGCAGCGCCCCGCCGACTCTGGACAGTCTCTGGACAGAGATGGCGGCCGCGTGGTCTTCTCACAGCTCCGGACACGGACTCGCGTGGCGACTGGCACCCGCCACCGGTGCCGCCGCAGGGGTCGAGCTGACGGGAGTGACGCGCATGGGCAGCGACGGCATCGCTGGTCCCACCTTGGCCGAGCTCGCGCGACGGTCCGGCTGAGGATGTCGTCCGCCGGCCCATCGCCTGACCCCGGAGACATCAGGCCGGTCGAGGTGGTGGCGGCTCTCACCGCGATCATCAACAGCCACGTCTTCGGGGCGGCGCCACGCTCACGGGAGTTCCTCGCCTACATCGTCTCGGAGCAGGTCGCGGGACGTGGCGACCGGCTCACCGAGCACGCAGTAGCCCGCCACGCACTCGGACGATCCGAGTTCGACGGTCGCCTGGACTCCTCGGTCCGGGTCCAGGCCAAGCGCCTCCGTACCGCCCTGGCGCGCTACTACAAGGCCGAGGGTTCCGGCGACACCGTCCGGATCTCGCTGCCGGTCGGCAGCTACCGACCGGCCATCGCACGGTTCCTGCCGGACCGCTTCGGGCTGTCGTCCGATGACGAGGCCGTGGTGGCCGTGCTGCAGTTCGACGCCGATGGTGCGGAGTCGTTGTTGATCAGCGCCACCATGTGCGACGCGATCGCCGGACGTCTGGCTGACTTCCCGGGCCTTCAGGTGGTCGGACCTGCCTCCGTGGCTCACGGGGAGGTCGGCGCAGCGTCGCTCGCCCTCGGCGCCCGGTTCGTCCTGCAGGGGACGGTGTCGATCGCCGATGCGTCGGTGCTGCTCGAGGCCACGTTGACCGATGCCTTCTCGGGAGACGTCGTCCACCACGCGTCGGAGAGCACTCCGCGGGGCGCCTTCGACGCCATGTGGCTCGAGGACCGGTGGTCTGCCGCGATCGCCGGGCAGATCGGCGACTCCACGGGAGTGATCTTCAGGAGTGACCTGCGCCGCCGCCAGCACCCCGACGCCACCGTCTATGCCGCGAGGCTCGCCTACACCGACTACGTGATGAAGGGGACGAGCGAGTCCGTCGCAGCGGCCGCGGACGCTCTCGACCGTGCGCTCGAGGGCGGTCGTCACGCCGACCTGCTGGCGATGAGAGGGGCCGTCCACAACGCCCAGATGAACCAGGGCGATGCGCCCCACTCCCCAGAGTCGCACCTGCGGTGCGCCGAGGCCCTGGCGCACGAGGCCCTGGCCGACGACCCGCACTGCGCCCACGCCTACCTGGTCCTCGGCGGCGCGGCCTGGCAGAGCCAGCAGTGGGACATGGCCCACAGCCACTCGGCACAGGCCGTCCGGCTGGCCCCCTTCCATCCGACGGTGCTGATGTCCGCCGGGAACGTCATGGCCCTGGCGGGTGACTGGGAGGGGGGCCTGCAGGTCATGCGCCGGGGCTTCCGGCTCAATCCACTCCACCCGGGCTACGCCCATGCCGTTCCTGCCATCGCCTGCCTGGTGGCCGGCGACGACGCGGGCGCGCTGGCCGAGGCCTGCATGATCCACGCGCCCGGCCAGCTGTGGGGACCCTTGTACCGGTCCCTCGCCCTGGCGGGCCTGGGCTACCTCGAGCAGGCGCGGGCCGAGATGTCCCAGGTGTTGGAGATCCAGCCGTCCTTCCTCGACGACCCGGCCGGCTACTTCACCAGCAGCGCCCGCCTGAGCCCTGCTCAGCTGCAGACGTTGCTCGCGCACTTCGAGCCCTTCATCGCGGACCGACCCGGCTGAGCAGGTCTCATCCGAAGCGGGTGATGCGACGTCCCGACCCCGCTGCGTACGGTCCGATCGAGGCTGGGTCGGACTCGCCACCCGAGTATCGAGGAGCCAGGCAGGTGCCGCAGTGTGAACATCGTCTTCGGGCTCGTCGTCACCATCGTCGCCACCACGTTCACGGTGGCGTCCATGCTGGTCGTGCGTCGACGGGCACCGGAGGGCAGCTACTTCGCGGACGGTGATCGAGCCTCGGGCGTCTTCGGTGTCCTGGCCACCGGGTTCTCCATCCTGCTCGGCTTCATCATCTTCCTGGGGTTCACGTCGTACGACGAGTCGCGCTCGGGCGCCGAGACCGAAGCCACGATCGTGGTGCAACAGGTCCAGACGGCACAGTTCCTGCCCGACGTCGGCGCGGAGCTCACCGGGGAGCTGGTCTGCTACGCGCGAAACGTGGCCGGCCCGGAGTGGGACGCGCTCGCGTCCGGGGAGCTCGGGGACCGGATCAACCCGTGGGGTGCCGAGATGTTCCTGACGATCTCGACCGTCGACCCGGAGTCGGCCGTCGAGCAGTCCGCCTACGACCGGTGGATGGGCCAGACGTCCGACCGCGAACAGGCGCGCATCGCCCGGATCCACGGCGCGGAGGGCATCATCCCTGTCCCTTTGTGGCTGGCGCTCTTCGCCATCTCCGCTGTGATATTCGCCTACCTGCTGTTCTTCGCAGATCCGGGAGAGCGGCGAGTGGCCCAGGGCATGCTCATGGGCAGCGCCACGGTGGTGATCTCGCTGCTGCTGCAGCTCCTGGTGTTCTTCAACCACCCCCACGGTGACGGCGTGGGCAGGCTGCAACCGAGTGCGATGGAGCGGACCCTCCGCCTCATCGACATCCAGGCCGAGGCCGTCGGCCTCGACGTGACCGCTCCGTGCGACGACCATGGCAATGCCCGCTGACCCGCGGCCGGAGCGCGAGCGCGACTGGCAGGAGCTGCTCGTCACGGTGCTGCTGGTCGTCGCGGCGCTGGGCACGTCGTGGAGCAGCTATCAGGCCACCCGGTGGAACGGGGAACAGGCGGTCGCGGCCGGCCGGACGAACGCCATCAGGATCGACGCGGCGCGGGCCGACGGGACGGCCAGGACGCAGACCCAGGTCGACGTGGCCACGTTCATCGCGTGGGCCGATGCGGACCTCCGGGGGGAGACGGAGGTCGCGGACTTCTACGTCGACCGCTTCCGCGACGAGTTCCGGCCGGCGTACGAAGCCTGGATCGCCCAGCGACCGCTGACCAACGCCGACGCTCCGTCCAGCCCCTTTGCGATGGAGGAGTACCAGGTCTCAGCCAGGAACCAGGCAGCAGAGCTCGACGCGGCGGCCGAGGCATCGGCCGGGGAGGTGCGGACCAACATCCAGCGCTCGAGCAACTACGTCCTGACCGTGGTCCTGTACGCCATCGTGCTCTTCTTCGCGGGGATGAGCACACGGCTCAGCAACCATCGACTGCGTTGGGTCACGACGATCGCCGGCACTGCCGTGCTGCTCGGTGCGCTGGCCTGGCTGGCGACGTTCCCGGTGAGCGTCGCGGTCTGACCCGTCACCACGTGCTCCCGGTTCGTCGCCCCTGTCAGTACCCGGTGCCCTTCTTGGTCTGCTCGCGCTCACTCTGGTGGGCGCCGCCCTTCTGGTCGAGCGTCGTGCAGGCGTCCGCGATGTCGCGGGTGAGGCGCTCGACCTGCTCGCGGCTCATGGTCTCCTTCACCAGGGCGCGCATGATCTTCACGCGTTCGGCGTTGGGCGGGAGCGTGTAGGCCGGCACCATCCAGCCGCGCTCCGCGGAGAGCTGCCAGGCGATGTCGGACTCGTCGTACGTGGTGTGCTCTCCCGAGAGCCGGAAGGCCACCAGCGGCAGCTGTTCCGCGTCGGTGCCGATCACCTCGAACCGGCCGCTCTCGCGCAGGTTGGCGGCGAGCGCATGGGCGTTCTGCTGCATCTGCTCCATCACGTAGGTGTAGCCGTCACGTCCCAGGCGGACGAAGTTGTAGTACTGCGCCAGCACCATCGAGGCGCCCGTGGAGAAGTTCAGGGTGAACGTGGCGTCGACCTTCCCGAGGTAGTTCTCGTAGAAGACCAGGTCCTGGGCGAGGTCGGACTCCTCGCGGAAGACCAGCCAGCCGATCCCGGGGTAGACCAGCCCGTACTTGTGTCCGGAGACGTTGATCGAGCGGACCTGCTCGAGGCGGAAGTCCCACGGCGAGTCGGGGTAGAGGAACGGCCACACGAACCCACCGCTGGCGGCGTCCACGTGGAGCGGGATGTCCAGGTCGCGCCGGGTCCTGATGTCGAGCAGCAGCTGGTTGATGCCGACGATGTCGTCCATGTGCCCGGTGAAGGTGGTGCCCAGCACGGCGGCGACGCCGATGGTGTTCTCGTCGAGGTGTGGCTCCACGTCCTCGGGGCCGATCGTGTACTTGTTCTCCTCGAGGGGCACGATCCGTGGCTCGACGTCGAAGTAGCGGCAGAACTTCTCCCACACCACGTGGACGTCCCCGCCGAACACCAGGTTGGGGCGATCCGTCGGTCGTCCTGCCGCCTGTTGGCGCTCCTTCCACTTCCACTTCAGCGACAGTGCGCCGAGCATGATCGCCTCGGACGACCCCTGGGTGCGGCAGCCCGTCGTGGCGCCGGGTGCGTGGAAGAGGTCGGCCAGCATCCGGACGCACCGTTGCTCGATCTCGGCCGAGATCGGGTACTCGGCGTGGTCGATGAAGTTGCGGTGCAGGTTCTCGGCGATGATCCGCTGCGCCTCTGGTTCCATCCAGGTGGTCACGAAGGTGGCCAGGTTGCGTTGGGGGTCACCCTCGAGGTCGAGGTCCTCGGCAACCAGCCGCATGGCGTCGGTCGGGCGCATCCCGCTCTGAGGGAAGGATGTCGCGGGGGCCCTTTCGGTCAGGAACCGGTTGCCGAAGAGTGCTTCGGCCTCTGACTGGTTCTGTCTGCTCATGGCGAGTGCTGCACCACCGTTCTTGTCGAGGTTGGTGTGTCGAAGGCCTGGAGGGCGCCGCCCACCGCAAAGCAGGCGGCACCGGCGAAGGTCCCCCAGTTGACGAGTCCGGCGTCGAGGGCGGTGGAGGTCGTCGGACGCGTGAAGGCGGCCAGGCCGGCGAGGAAGAACAGGACCGAACCGATCTGGTTGATGAGGACCACCCACCAGCCGAGCTCGTGGACGTGCACCTCGACGTGACCTCCGCCCATCTGGAGCATCGCGAGGTGGCCGGACGCGAGGAAGCAGACGCAGCCGAGGATGTCGGGCAACCAGATCCATCCGTTGGACTGACGGGGGGTGAGGCCCTGGGCGAAGGCCGCCACCAGGCTGACCGCGAACAGCAGCGTGCCGACGAACAGCACGACGGCACTGAGCCAGTCGCGCTGGTGTGGCCGGTAGCCCCACCAACGCATCGGCACCACCGAGGCGCGACTGCGATCGTCGCGGCCGGCGTTGACGACCAGCAGGATGGAGGCGTACCCGCCCAGGCTGAAGAAGCCGCCACCGACCAGGTAGGAGATGTTGACCGTCGCCAGCGTGCCCACGTCGAGCTGGGCGAAGGCCGCGCCCAGGGCGAACAGGCTGCCGCCGAGGACGAACGCACCAGCGGCGACGAGGTTGAGCCGTCCCGACCGGCGCATCAGCGCCTGGCCCGGTGCACCCGTCGACGGGTGGTTCACGAGATCGCGCCCGCGCCTCTGGTCAGGTCTCAGCCGCGCGACATCGCGTCGACGCACACGGTGATCGCCAGGATGAGCGCGACGTCCTGGCCCTCGGCCAGCTGGACGCCGTAGGAGTCGCGGACCCGGAACCACTTCTTCGACACTTCAGCCACGGTGTCGCCGTCTCGCTCGATCTCGTACTCGTGGTCGACGATGTTGCCGTGGGCCTTGAGGTCGTCACCACCGTCGACCTCGATGACGTAGTGGTCACGGATGCCCAGGAGGCGCTTGTGCACCGTGGCCCTGGTGTCGCCGCGCTCGATCGTCATCTTGTCGCGGACGCTGAGCTTCTTCTCCTGGATCTTCGACAGCTCGTTGCCGCTCGCGTCCTCGAGGATGAACGTGTCGCGCATCCGGGCAGCCTTGCCGTTGACCTTGAAGACCCTGTTGCCGTCGTCGTCCTCGATCCAGAAGTCGTCCCCGATGGCGAGGAGCTTCTCGCGCATCTGGAACGTGGGGCCGTCAAGACCCTTTCGGCGCAACCCCATCGTGGCCCCTTTGATGTGCCTGGTCGACGTGCCCGGCGGCCCGGCTGGCGATCCAGCGGTGTCCGCTCGTGGAGCGTAACGCGCTCGGATGACCCCCGGCAACGGTCCCGGGCAGGCATCAGCCCCGGTACGTTCGTGCCATGCCGATGCCGGACCCCGGACCCCCGGACCCCGTTCCCGAGGAAACGATCAACCGCAACTGGACCGAGCTCGTCCAGGAGCTGCGCTCCACGCAGACCGGCGTCCAGGTGCTGACCGGGTTCTTGTTGACGGTCCCGTTCAGCGACAAGTTCGACACGCTGGATGCCGTTCAGCGAACGGCATACCTGGTGATGCTCTCGGCGGCCGTCACCGCCACCGCGGCCATCCTCTCGCCGATCGCCTACCACCGCATCCTCTTCAGGAAGGGCCGTCGCCCGTGGCTGGTCGGGACGGCCAACCAGGTGGCCCGGGCCGGTCTCGTGCTGGTGGCTGTCACCACGTGCGGGGTCGTCTTCCTGACGTTCGACCTCACGGTGGGGAGAAGTGGCGGCATCGTGGCGTCGGTCGTGGCTCTCCTCGGGTACGTCGCGCTGTGGGTCGTCGTACCCCTGCGCGCGCATCACGGCTAGCTAGGCAGTCACGCGAGCTCGTCGCCGCTCGCGGCGAGAGCGGCGACGAGCAGGTCGGCGTGCTCCCGGGTGAAGACCAGCGGTGGGCGGATCTTGAGGCTGGCCCGGTCACGGCCGGTGCGTCCGACGAGCACGCCCCGCTCCCGCATCCCCTCGACGATCCGGGCGGCACGGCCTGCGTCCGGGCGCCCGGTCGCCGGGTCGACGACGTCGACGGCGAGGGCCAGGCCCCAACCGCGTACGACGGCCAGGTCGGGCCGCCCCGACGCGAGCCCGCCCAGGGCGTCGAGCAGGTGCGCTCCCACGGTCGCCGCGTGCTCGACGAGGCCCTCCTCGTCGAGGGTGCGCAGCACGGCCAGGGCGGCAGCGCAGGCGGCTGTGCTCCCGCCGAAGGTGCTGAAGTAGTCAGTGTCGCGCACGAAGGGGTCAACGAGGTGTGCCGGACCGACGACCGCGGCGACCGGGTAGCCGTTGCCCATCGGCTTGCCCACCGTGACGAGGTCGGCCGGGACGTCACCGGCGACGAAGCTCCACATCCGTCCGGTGCGGCCGTGGCCCGCCTGCACCTCGTCGGCGACGTACAGCCCGCCCGCCGCGTGGACGGCGTCTGCGGCCGCGCGCGTCCACCCGTGCGCGGGTCCGAGGACGCCGTCGCTGGTGAAGACGCCGTCGACGAGCATCGCGGCGAGACCATGGCCGGACGCCTCCAGGCTGCGCGCGGCGTCGAGCACCGACGAGGTGTCCGCCGGCGGCGGTGGCACCAGCCGCATGTGCGCAGGCGGGTCGGCGCCGCGCCAGCTCTCGGGGGAGAAGGCGAAGGTGGCCTGGGTGACGCCGTGGTAGGCCCACTCGGTGGCGATGCCGCCGGAGGCCCCGGTCGCGTGGCGGGCGATCCGCCAGGCCAGGTCGTTGGCCTCGCTCCCGGAGTTGACCAGCAGGACCCGGTCGAATCGGTCCGGCAGCGTCGCGAGCAGCTGCTCCGCGAGCTCCACCGGAGCGTCCTGGAGGTAGCGGCTGTTGGTGTTGAGGGTCGCCAGCTGGGCGCTCACGGCCCGCGTCACGGCCGGGTGCGAGTGCCCGAGCACGGGGACGTTGTTGTAGGCGTCGACGTACGTCCGACCGTCGGCGGCCCGGAGCTCCACGCCGGTGCCGCTGACGAGGTGCAGCGGCCGGTCGTAGGAGAGCTGCTGGCCCCCGAACGCCCGGGTGCGGGCGTCGGCCAGCGACGCGGTCGACCGGGGACGAGGAACCGGTGTGGCGAAGCGGGCCGACAGGCGGTCGAGCCCCGCGGAGAGCATCGCCTCGATCTGGACGTGGGCTGTCACGTCGACCGGCGGCGCCCAACCGTGCTCACGGGTGCGCCAGGCGGTGATGAGGACGGCGGCGGCATACCGCCCCGCCATCAGGTCGGGGACGAGGGCGAGCTCCGCCGGCTCGAGCGGGGTGACGGAGTGGTAGCCCGCGACCACCTCGTGCGCCAGGTCGAGGGCACCCTCCCGGCCACTGAGCACGTCGGCCGTCGCGACCGCCAGGTCACAGACGAGCGCGGTGTGGGTCATGTCGCCGAAGTCGGTGATCCCCGTGAGGCCGAGCCGCTCGTCGAGCAGCACGTTGGTCGGCGCCAGGTCGTTGTGCACCACCTGGGCGCGCAGCCGGGGCAACACCGGCGTGACGTGCTCGTCGAAGCGGTCGAGCACCGCCTCGATCGCCGTACGACGCTCGGCAGCGACCGCAGGGAGCCAGGGCCGCAGCTGGGGCAGGCGCTTGATGTCCCAGGTCTGGGGATGGGTCGCGGCGGAATGGGCGAAGCCGCGCAGTCCCTGCCCGAGCCGGGCGCTCGTGCGTCCCCACTCGCGGAGGTGGGCCTCGTCGAGCTCGTCGCCCTCGGGGTGCCGGCCCTCCAGCCAGGTCAGCACCCAGGCGAACGAGGGACGACCGTCGCGCCCGCTCAGCCGCACCCACTGCCGCCCGTCGCGGGTCGGGACGGGGGCGGGCACGGGCAGCTCCGGCGCCACCGATCGCAGGTGGTGGAGCGCCGAGCACTGCAGGTCGACGACCTCCTCGGGATCGGCCGGGTTGTGCACCTTGAGCAGGTGGCGCACGGATCCGGACTCGAGGCGGAAGTTGCTGTCCCGCTCCCCGTGCAGGGGCGTCAGGTCACCGGACAGGCCCCAGAGCGACTCGACCGACGCCAGCAGGGCGTCGGGGTCGAGGTCGGGGGCCGGCACGGACAGCGGGTCGTCGGGCGTCGCGCTCACGCGGGACATCATGCTCCTCGACCGACCCATCGGGGGCAGGCCGAGTCGACTCGTCTAGAGCGCGTCGCCGGGATCTCCGGTCGCGACGACGCCCGAGCGCGACGTCCCACGGATCCGGTCGGCGGCGAGGGGGAAGACCAGCACCGAGAGCATCCCGGCCCCGACGAAGGCCGCGGCCGTGGCCGCGGTGAGCTCGCCCTCGCTCATGCCGATGGTGGTGATGACCACGACCAGGGGCAGTGCGGCCGAGCTGTAGATGCTGGCCCCGAGACGGTCCCGACCGGGCAGCGAGTCCCCCAGGCGCGACGTACGTCGGACCTCCCCGGACCACCAGGAAGAGGAGGAGGGACAGCGGCACCAGGAGGAGCGCCGACGGCTCGGCGAGCAACGCGTCGAGGTCGAAGCGGATCCCGCTGACCACGAAGAAGATCGGGATCAGGAACCCGAACCCGACGCCCTCGAGCCGCTCGACGGTGCCGCGGTGGGCCGCGTCGTCGCCGCCGCTCAGGAACACCCGGGCGATGAGTCCCGCGACGAACGCGCCGAGCAGGACGTCGAGACCGAGGTGCCCGGCGACCCACGCCAGTGTCAGCACGAGCAGCATCGCGATCCGGACCCCCAGCTGGCCGCTGGTCTCGAGGGTGTGCGACAGCAACCGGACGACCCGCGCCGACCGGGGACGCAGGGCCGCGAGGAGCACGACGGTCGCGGCCACCGCGAAGAGCAGCAGCACCCCGAGCGTGTGGCCGAGGCTCTCGCTCGACAGCAGGAGGGCGATGGCGAGGATGGGCCCGAACTCGCCCACCGCGCCGGCGGCGAACACGAAGGTCCCGAACCTCGAGTCCAGGTCCCCGTTGTCGCGGAGGATGGGCAGGAGCGTGCCGAGCGCCGTGGTGGTGAAGACCAGCCCGATCAGCACGCCCGTCGAGACACCGTCCTCCGGGGCGCCGAGGCTGACGACGAGGATGCCGAGCCCGATGCCCAGCACGAGCGAGGCGAGCCACGCCGCGCCGGCGGAGCGTAGCGGCCGACCGGCCAGCCGGGACACCTGGATCTCGTAGCCGGCGATGAACATGAGGACGGTGAGCCCCAGCTCGGAGAACGCCGCGACGATCTCGTTGTCCGTGGCGAGACCGAGGACCGCGGGACCGATCAGGATGCCGCCGAGGATCTCGAGCACCACGGCCGGGAGTGCGATCCACCTCGCGGCGACGTCGGACACCACGACGGCCAGGACCCCCACCGCCAGGCACAGCGCCAGCGTGGCCGCGGCGTCCAGGCTGAGGTCTTCGGGGATCACGGGGTCGGGGGAGCGGGGGCGAGGACCTCGGCCACCGCGCCGGGCGGCACGCGGACGTCGACGGCGAGCACTCAGGCCTCGGTGGCGTCCGTCAGGGGGACCGCCTGGGCGTCCTTGCCGAAGAGCAGGGCGTACGTCGCCCCGGCGACCAGGCCGCCGACGAGCGGAGCGGCCCAGAAGACCCACAGCTGGACCATGGCGTCGCTGCCGGCGAAGAGGGCCGGACCGGTCGACCGGGCGGGATTCACCGAGGTGTTGCTGACCGGGATGCTGACGAGGTGGATCAGGACCAGGGCGAGACCGATGGTCAGCGGGGCGAACCCCTTGGGTGCTCGCGTGTCGGTGGCACCGAGGATGACGTAGAGGAAGATCGCGGTCAGCACGACCTCGGCGACCAGGACGGCCACGAGGGAGTAGCCGCCGGGAGACCGGTCGCCGAACCCGTTGCTGGCGAACCCGGACGCCTGGGCGTCGAAGCCCTCGGCGCCGTTGGCGATGACGAACAGGACGGTGGCTGCGGCCACCGCCGCCACCACCTGGACGATGACATACGCGAGGACGTCCGACCAGGGGAAGCGCCTCGCCGTCGCGAGGCCGACCGTCACCGCGGGGTTGAAGTGACCGCCGCTCACGTGTCCGACCGCGTAGGCCATGGTGAGGACGGCGAGCCCGAAGGCGAGCGAGACGCCGAGGAACCCGATGCCGACGTCGGCGATGCCCGACGAGAGGACGGCGGCACCACAACCCCCCAGCACCAGGACGAAGGTTCCGAGGAACTCGGCGGACAGTCGTTGGGCCCAGGTGTGCTCCGTCGTCATGACGTGAGTGTGAGGACCGTCCGTCAACTGCGTGTCACCCTCTTCAGGTGAGGGTCGTCGTTCCGGGACCGACCTAGCGTGGCGATGGTCCGGCGTACGCCGGCCACTCGGTGAGCGCCCAGGAGGCTGCCATGGCCAAGGTCCCCCACATCCTCGTCATCTGGGGCGATGACATCGGCATCAGCAACCTCAGCTGCTACAGCGACGGCCTGATGGGCTATCGCACGCCGAACATCGACCGCATCGCCGCGGAGGGGGCCCGGTTCACCGACTACTACGGCGAGCAGAGCTGCACCGCCGGTCGCGCGGCCTTCATCACCGGTCAGAACCCCTACCGCACCGGCCTGACCAAGGTCGGCATGCCCGGCGCCGACATCGGCCTCCGGGCCGAGGACCCCACGATCGCCACCGCCCTCAAGGCGCGGGGCTACCGCACCGGACAGTTCGGCAAGAACCACTTCGGCGACCTGGACGAGTTCCTGCCGACCGCACACGGCTTCGACGAGTTCTTCGGCAACCTCTACCACCTCAACGCCGAGGAGGAGCCGGAGCTCGACGACTACCCGACCGAGGAGGACTTCCCGGACTTCCGCAAGAACTTCGGGCCGCGGGGCGTCATCCACTCGTGGGCCAACGAGGACGGCACGCAGCGCATCGAGGACACCGGGCCGCTCACCAAGGAGCGGATGAAGACGATCGACGACGAGGTCGTTCCCGAGGCCCTGAGGTTCATGGGCGATGCCAAGGACGCGGACGAGCCGTTCTTCGTGTGGCTCAACACGACCCACATGCACTTCCGGACGCACGTCAAGGACGGCAGCAAGGGCCGCGCCGGCCGTTGGCAGTCGGAGTACCACGACACGATGTGCGACCACGACGACCTGGTCGGCTCGGTGCTGGACTGGCTCGACGAGCAGGGCCTGGCGGACGACACGATCGTCATCTACTCCACCGACAACGGACCGCACATGAACTCCTGGCCGGACGCCGGGATGACGCCGTTCCGCAGCGAGAAGAACTCCAACTGGGAGGGCGCCTACCGGGTGCCGGCGATGGTCCGCTGGCCAGGGCGGATCCCCGAGGGCCAGGTGCTCAACGGGATCGTCAGCCACAACGACTGGTTCGTCACCCTGCTGGCGGCCGCCGGCGACACCGACGTCGCCGACCGGCTCAAGGTGGGAGCCGACCTCGATGGCACGACGTACCGGGTGCACCTCGACGGACACAACCAGCTCGACTACCTCACCGGGGCCGTCGACGAGAGCCCCCGCAAGCACTTCTTCTACGTCTCCGACGACGGCGACCTGACGGCGCTGCGCTACGACAACTGGAAGTTCGTGTTCCTGGAGCAGCGCGCCACCGGCACCCTGCAGATCTGGCAGGAACCCTTCACCGAGCTCCGGTTCCCCAAGCTCTTCAACCTGAAGACCGATCCCTACGAGCGCGCCGACATCACCTCCAACACCTATTTCGACTGGGTGCTCGACCACATCTGGCTGTTCGTCCCGGCCCAGGCCTACGTCGCCAGGATGCTGCAGACACTGGTGGAGTTCCCGGCCCGCCAGGAACCGGCCAGCTTCAACATCGAGCAGGTCATGGCCAAGCTCAAGGCCGGCGTCGGGAGCAGCTGACAACCCGTGAGGACCACGACAAACCACGTGCGCGACCGAGTCGCCCTGCCGGGCGGAACGTTCGCGATGGGCTCGGACTCGTTCTACCCCGAGGAGGCCCCGGTGCACCGGGTGCGGGTCAGCGGCTTCGCCATCGACCCGGTCCCGGTGACCAACGAGCAGTTCGCCCGGTTCGTCCGCGCGACCGGGCACGTGACGGTCGCCGAGCGGCCGCTCGACCCCGCGGACTTCCCCGGGGCTCCACCGGAGAACCTGCAGCCCGGGTCGATGGTGTTCACCCCGACCAGCGGGCCGGTCGACCTGCGCCACCTCTCCCAGTGGTGGACCTGGACGCCGGGCGCGTGCTGGACCGCGCCCGAGGGGCCCGGGAGCTCGGTCAAGCGACGGCCGGACCACCCCGTGGTGCACGTGGCGCACGACGACGCCGCGGCGTACGCCGCCTGGGCGGGCGCGAGCCTGCCCACCGAGGCCGAGTGGGAGTACGCCGCCCGGGGCGGCCTCGAGGGTGCCGACTTCACCTGGGGCGCCGAGCCAAGGCCCGAGGGCCGGATCATGGCCAACACCTGGGACGGCCCGGACTTCCCGTGGCGCAGCACGAAGGAGAGCGGGTGGACGCGGACGTCACCCGTCGGCTCGTTCCCCGCCAACGGGTTCGGGCTCTTCGACATGGCCGGCAACGTCTGGGAGTGGACCGACGACTGGTGGACCACCCGTCACCCGGACGACGCGGGCAGCGCGTGCTGCGCGCCGGCCGACCCGCGCGGGGGGGAGCAGGAGACCAGCTACGACCCCCGGCAGCCCCAGTTCAGGGTCGGCCGCAAGGTCATCAAGGGCGGGTCGCACCTGTGCGCCGACACCTACTGCCTGCGCTACCGGCCGGCGGCCCGACGCCCGCAGATGGTCGACACCGGCATGAGCCACGTGGGCTTCCGGTGCGTCAACCGGTCGCCGGGGGCGGCCGGTGAGGGGAGCCGATGATCGACGATGCCTTCATGCTGCCCTCGTGGCGCCCCGGGCCCACCCGGGACGCCGTGATCGGGTTCCTCCGGGCGGCGCCGCAGATCCCCCCGCGCGACCGGGTGGCCTGCTTCGACAACGACGGCACGCTGTGGTGCGAGCGCCCCGGTTACGTCCAGCTCGACTTCTTCGTCGACGCCCTCCGCAGCCGCGCCGACGACCCCGCCCTGGCAGCCGTGCCCGAGCTCGCCGCCGTGCTGGCGGGCGACCGAGCGGCGATGGGGGAGCTGGGCCTCGAGCGGGTCGCCTTCGCCCTGCTGGGCCTCTTCGACGGGGCCACGCCCGAGGAGTTCACGGCACAGGCACGGGACTACCTGGCGCGTGCGGAGCACCCGACCCTGGGCAGGCCCGTCCGTGCCACGACGTACCAGCCGATGCTCGAGCTCGTCGACGCCCTCCGGCACCTCGACTTCACCGTCTGCATCGTCACGGGCGGGGGCACCGAGTTCGTCCGTGCCGTCAGCGAGGACCTGTACGGCGTCCCGCCCGAGGCCGTGGTCGGCTCGCTGGTGTCCTACGCCTACGGCGTCGAGGACGGCGGCCCGGTGCTCCGGCGCACGACCGCCCTCGACGGCGTGGCCAACGAGGGTGCGGCCAAGGTGTCCCACATCCAGTCGCACCTCGGCCGGCGACCCGTGATGGCGGCCGGCAACTCGGGCGGTGACCGGGAGATGCTCGAGTGGGCGGCGGCCGGCGAGGGACCCACGCTCGCTCTGCTGGTCGACCACGACGACGCCGAGCGGGAGTTCGCCTACGTCAGCTCGGCGGAGACCTTCGCCGAACCCGAGCCGATCACCGACGTCGCCGCCCGCGCCGGCTGGGCGGTCGCCAGCATGGCCCGTGACTGGGAGGTCGTGTTCGGTCCGTGGGGGTGAGGCGCCTCAGATGTCGTCTTCAGATGAGGTGCAGCTTGCGGGCGACCGCGAGTGCCTCGCTGCGGCGGCCGACGGAGAGCTTGGTGTAGAGGCTGGAGACGTGGGTCTTCACGGTGTTCTCGCTGACGAAGAGGTTGGCCGCTGCGTCGCTGTAGGTCGACCCTCGGGCGAGCTCGCGGAGGACCTCGAGCTCGCGGGGGCTGAGGCTGGGCGCGCGGTGCGTCTCGGAGACGGTGGCGAGCTCGTGCTCGGTGGCGACGACGGGGGCGAACATCGCGGACAGGCCGGGGAGCTCGGCGCACGCCTCGCGGAGCTCGACGCCCCAGCCGGAGTCGTCGAGGGCCTTCGCCCCGGCGAGCACATGCCCGATCCGTGTCCCGTGGCGGCTCCAGCCGAGGAACGGGCTGCCGAGCCGTCGGCTCGCGGTCGCGTCGACCGCCTGGACGACCAGGTCGTGGGCGGTCTCGGTCTCGCCGAGGTAGTCGCAGAGCTGCGCGGCGCAGGTGAGGGCGAGGGCGCGGGTGGGTGGTTGACCGCGCCGGGATCCGGCGGCGGCCCGCTGGTAGAGGGTGGCGGCCTTGCGGAGGTCTCCGTCGACGTCCTCGGCCGCGCCGAGGACCCAGAGGCGTTCGCCCTCGGCGCCGGCCTCGCCGAGGGCGTCGGCAAGGGTGCGCAGGGCGCTGCGGTTGCCGGTGATCACGGCGAGGCCGGCCTGCTCGACCAGGGCACAGATCCGGAGGTGCTGGGGCAGTCTCTGCAGGGGGGACAGGGCCTCGAGGGCACGCAGGGAGTCGGGGACCGACCCGCCGAGCAGGGCGAGCCGGGCCTGCATGACCTGGCGCCAGAACTCGGCCGTGAGGTCGTCGAGCTGCTGCGGCAGCGTCGGGAGCTGCCACGGGGCGGCGCCGGCAGGGTCACCGGGCGTGGCCGGGTCCGGCTCGGGGGTCGGCGGCAGCGGGAAGGTCTCGAACCAGACCAGCATCCGGGCGAGCTCGGCCCGGGCCCGCGCGCTCGCCGGTGTGCGTGGGTGCTGCTCGGCGAGCGCGAGCGACTCCTCGGCGAGGGCGTGGCACGCCTGCTCGCGACCCAGCATGAACTGGGTGAGGGCCAGGTGCGAGAGGGCCTTGGCCGCGGCGACGCCCAAGCCCTCGGCGCGGCACAGCAGCACGGCACGGGTGAGGTGCTCCTCCGCCGCGGGGAGCAGGCCCAGCCAGTTCTCGGCGACGCCGACCTCGAGCAGCACGAGGGGGAGATGGGGGTCTGGGACCACGGCGTCCACAGCACGCTCCACCTCGACCAGGGCAGCGTCCACCAGCCGCTTCTGGTGCGCACCACTGCTGCGCGAGCGGTGCAGCAGGATGCTGTGGTACTCGAGCGCCGAGACCGTCCCCGGGTGGGTCTTCTCGTGGCGGAGCAACCGATCGGCCCAGTGCCGTCCGGCGTCCGCATCGCCTGCCGCCCACCGCGACCGGGCGATGAGCCCCCACGAGGCGGGGTGCTCGTCAATCGCCGGTCCGGCCGCCCGGAGGAAGGCGTCGACGCACTCGTCCTCGCCGGCCATGACCAGCCGGGCGCCGTGCTCGGCCAGCACCGCACCGGCGTCGTCGTAGCGGCCCAGCACGAGGAGCCGGCGCATGGCGTCGGCGGTGTGGCCGCCGGCCAGGTCCGACCACGTGGCCCGGAGGACCGTCGCGGTGGCGCGCTGCACATCGACGCCGCCGGCGACCAGGCGCCGGCGGACGACCTCGCTCAGCAGCGGGTGGATGCGGTAGCGCTCCTCGCCGCCCGGTACGCCGGCCACGGCGGACACCTTGCTCACGAGCAGCCCGGTGGACTCCAGCGACGACAGGGCCTCGCCGGCCCGGGGGTCACGGGTCAGGTGCCGGGCGGTCTCCTCGGTGAGGTCGGTCTCGCCCGAGACGCACAGCAGCAGGTGCCGCTCCTGGGGACGCAGCCCCACGAAGACCTCACCGGCCACCAGGTCGGCGACCGTCCCGCCCGAGGTGCGGAACATCGCGGCCACGTCGTCACCGGGCTGCATCGCGGCGCTGGCCCGGGCGGCCAGGACCAGCGCGGCACACCAGCCGCCTGCCCGCTCGACGATCGCCTCGAGCACGTCGCCGCGCGTCGCGCCGGCGTGCTGGAGGGCCAACCACGCGGACTCCTCCCGGCTGAGCCGGAGCACGTCGCCGCGCAGCACGGTCATGTGGCCCAGGAGCTCGGGCACGAGACGGGGGATCGCCAGGTCCCACCGGGTCATGAGCAGGATGCGGAGCTGCTCCGGGTCGGCGTCGAGCCGCTCCGCGACCAGGCGCACGCAGGCCGCGGAGAGGAGGTGCGCGTCGTCGACGACCAGCAGTCGCGGCGGGCTGTCCGGGGTGCCCGCGGCCCTCGAGAGGACCTCCTCCACCTGGGCGACCGTGCTGGTGGCCGAGGCGGCGTACCAGATCGGGTCGGCGAGGGGGGTGGTCGTGGCGAGCCACCCTGCGACGCCCAGCGTCTTCCCCGCGCCGGCCGGCGCGACCAGCACGGTCACGGCGCTCTCGGTGGCGGCGTCGAGGTGGGCCCACAGCTCGTGGCGGGGCGCGTAGGGTTGGGGCAGCCAGGGAGCGCCGGGGACCGGGGGCTCCCGCCGGGTCGGAGCACCGCGGGTCGAGGCAGCTCGCTTCGGCGCCTTTCGGGGCGCAGCGGTGGCCTGGCGGTCTCGTGCCTTGGATGTCGCCACGTGCTCTCCCTCACGACGACAGGCCCGTGAGTCTGTGTCCGTCACCCTCCCCGAGTCGACGGCCACGAGCCCTGTTCACCCCAATGTAGGGGTTGGAGGGGTCTCGTGGCTCCTCCTGTCCGCGGTGGCGCGCCGCGCCGGAGGCTGGCTCCCCCGATTCCGGTGAAGGGATCCGGACGGTTGCGACCTACTGTCGAGGGACATACAGGCGTCCCGGGGTGCGAGGCAGGAGTGGTCGGTGACCAAGGTGATGATCCGCGTCCAGGACGTCGTGAGCGAGGAGCTCCTCAGTGCCTTCCCGCAGCTGGTGCCGACGGTGACGACCGCCCAGACGACGCTCACCGGGACCGTGGTCGACCAGGAGGAGCTCCAGGGCGTCATCAACTTCCTCGCCTCCATGGGCATCACCATCGTCGACGTCCTGACGATCCCGGAGTAGGCGCCCGTGCTGCCTGCCTGGCTACCCTCCCTGGCGACCCTGCTCGGAATCGGCCTGCTCGCCCTGGAGATCGGCGTCGTCGTCGCGGCGCTGGGCATCATCCCGGGCAATCGCCGTCCCTCCACCGGGATGGCGTGGCTGATCCTGGTGATCGCCGTGCCGTTGTTCGGGCTGCTGGCGTTCCTGCTGTTCGGCAGCAACCGGGTCGAGCGGACCCGCCAGGAGAAGCAGCAGCGGGTCAACGCGATCATCCACGAGCGGACCAGCGCGATCGCCGAGCTGGGCGAGCACCGACCGGAGCCGGCGTACGTCGCCTCTGTCGCGGTGCTCAACCGACGGCTGGGGGCGCTGCCCGCCGTCCCGGGCAACAGTGCGCAGCTCTTCCCCGACTACGTCGGGAGCATCGCCGCGATGGCCGAGCTGGTCGACACCGCGGAGCGCTTCGTCCACGTGCAGTTCTACATCAGCGCGTGGGACGAGGTCACCGCACCGTTCTTCGAGGCCCTCGTCCGGGCCGCAGACCGCGGCGTGAGCGTGCGCTTCCTCTTCGACCACCTCGGGTCGCGGGGGATCCCGGTCTACAAGGAGATGCTCACGCGGCTCGAGGGGACGGGCATCGAGTGGCACCGGATGATGCCGCTGGACCCGCTGCGCGGCCGGGTGCGCCGCCCCGACCTGCGCAACCACCGCAAGATCCTCGTCGTGGACGGGGTCGTCGGCTTCGCGGGCTCCCAGAACCTCATCGAGCCCTCCTACAACAAACCGGCGCACCGCAAGGCCGGTCGCCAGTGGGTCGAGCTGGTCGTGAGGGTCGAGGGCCCCGTGGTCGCCGAGCTCAACGCCGTCTTCCTCACCGACTGGTACAGCGAGACCGGCGACGTGCTCGAGGACACCATGGACTCGACGCCGGGCGCCATGGCCCTGCCGGGGACCGGCGAGCTCGTGGCGCAGGTGGTCCCCAGCGGTCCGGGCTTCGCGACGGAGAACAACCTACGGATGTTCACCACGTTGATCTACGGAGCGCAGCGGCGCCTGTCGATCACCAGTCCCTACTTCATCCCCGACGAGTCGCTGCTCTACGCGATCACCACCGCGGCGCAGCGCGGCGTCGACGTCGAGCTGTTCGTCAACGAGCAGGCGGACCAGTTCATGGTCCACCACGCCCAGCGCTCCTACTACCAGGCGCTGCTCGAGGCGAGGGTGCGCATCTGGCTGTACCCCGCGCCGTACGTCCTGCACTCCAAGCACTTCTCCGTCGACGACGACGTGGCGGTGATCGGGTCGAGCAACATGGACCTGCGGTCCTTCGCACTCAACTACGAGGTCTCGCTGATGCTCACCGGCCCCGGGATCGTCGAGGGGATGCGCGCGGTCGAGGACACCTACCGCTCGCTGTCGCGGGAGCTCACCGGGGCCGAGTGGGCCGACAGGTCGCGCGGCTCGAGGTACCTCGACAACGTGATGCGGCTGACCTCGGCCCTGCAGTGACCCATGCGGGACGTCGATTCACCCGCATCAGGCGAGGCCGACGGCCGGGCGCGCCACGACGCTGGGGAGAGTGGTCCTGCGCGACGGCGTGCTCCGTCGCGACACGATGGAGGAGGGCGTGATGGCGGAGATGGTCAAGGGCAGGACGGGGCTCGACCTCGTCCTGGGCGGTCTGCAGGTGCTCGTCGGGCTCGTGATCCTGGGCCACACGGCCACCGCGACGACGTTGTCGCTGCTGTTCGTGGGCTGGTTGCTGTTCGCGACCGGGGTGTTCGTGCTCGCGCTGTCCCTCTTCCAGATCGGCAAGGACGGCTTCTGGAGCGGCTTCCTCGGAGGTGGCCTGATGACGGTGCTCGGCATCGTCTTCCTGCGGCACACCACCGCGGCCGCGGTGACCGTGACCCTCGTGGCCGGCGCGCTCTTCACCGCGATCGGCATCGCGCGTCTCGCGGCCGCCGTCAGCTATCCCGAGCAACGCCTGCCCCTCCTCCTCGGCGGCGTCGTGTCGCTCGCCCTGGGCCTCATCGTGCTCTTCAACTTCGTGGAGGCCACGTACACGCTCCTCGGGATCCTCCTCGGCGTACAGGTGATCACCGAGGGGATCGCGATCATGGTCTTCGGGCGCGAGGCGAGGCGGACCGGTCGGTTCGGGGGACCGGCGGACGATCCCGCCACGCACGCCACCGCCTGAGGTCGCTCACCCCGGGAGTGACGTCCCGTTCCCGTTCCCGTTCCCGTGGCCTCGCGGCTGCCAGTCGTAGATGACGGACGTGCGGAGCACCGTGTCCTGGACGGACCGGTTCTCCCGGCTGACCGCGACCCAGAGCAGGCCGATCGGCAGGGCAGCGCAGAAGAGTGCCCGGACGAAGGCCCCCGCGAGGTGCAGCGGTTCGCCCCGGTGGTTGACGACCCGCAGCCCCATGACCAGGCAGCCGTAGCTGCGACCGCTGAGCCACCAGGCGACGGTCAGGTAGACCACGAGGACCGCGAACCCGGCGACGATGCTGAAGACGAATCCAGCGTCCGGGAAGGTGAAGCCCCGCGGGTCGAAGAGGAACTTCAGCCCGGCGAAGCCGAGGTATCCCGCCGACAGCACGATGCAGACGACGACGCCGTCGATGCCCGCGGCGACCGTCCGGGTGATGACTCCGGCTCGCCGGCCCTGGTAGGGACGTGCCTCCCGGGGGAGGGGCGAGACGCCGCTGTCGGGCGTCGCCACCTCAGGGCGTCCGCTCGGGCGCGTGGCTCCGGGGCGCACCCTCGGACACGGTGACGGGCGGGAGGTCCGGCACCGGAGCGCCACGGCGGGTGTGGCGCAGCAGCAACCGGTCCACGGCCCGTCCCACGGCCTCGTCGGCCGAGATACCCTGCATCCGGGCGCCCCGGACGGTGTCGGAAGCCATCGAGCCGGTGGACTCGCGGATGATCTCCGGGAGGTCGACTGCGTCGATCACCTCTTCGGCGATGGCGACGAGGTCCGTCTGGGAGAGCACCGTCGCGACGACGGCCTGCAGATCCACCCGCTGGAGGACGATCTCGGTGAGGTCGAGGCGGTCGAGGACGGTGGTGACGACGGCTTGCAGGTCCACCCGCTGGAGGACGATCTCGGTGAGGTCGAGGCGGTCGAGGACGGTGGTGACGACGGCTTCGAGGTCGACGCGCTGGAGGACGACGGCGGTGAGGTCGAGGCGGTCGAGGACGGTGGTGACGACGGCTTCGAGGTCGACGCGCTGGAGGACGACGGCGGTGAGGTCGAGGCGGTCCAGGACGGTGGTGACGACGGCTTCGAGGTCGACGCGCTGGAGGACGACGGCGGTGAGGTCGAGGCGGTCCAGGACGGTGGTGACCACGGCCTGGAGGTCGACGCGCTCGAGGACGACGGCGGTGAGGTCGAGGCGGTCCAGGACGGTGGTGACCACGGTCTCGAGGTCCACGCGCTCGACCACGACCTCGGTGAGGTCGATCCGGTCCAGCACGACGCCGGCGGTGGCCGGGACGACGACGTCGAGGCGCCGGGCGGCCCGGCCCCCCAGCTCCTCGCGCCGGTCCGCACCGGCCAGTGCGAGCTCGGTGAGCCAGTGGCCCGGCTGCAGGTGCGCCGGGACGCCGGGAGGACGTAGGGAGAGCCGGAGCCAGGGTGCAGCCGCGCGGGCCGCGACCCGCGTCGTACCGACGCCCAGACGCCAGACCGGCGCGGCGACGCCCAGGGCGAGATCGACGGGGACGAGCAGGCCCTGCTGGATCGATGTGGTCATCGGCGGCGCACACCTCCTCTCCCTGCATTGCACACCGGTCCGCCACTGCGCTGGATCACCCTCAACGGGTGACCGCCGCGGCCGCAAGGAGGGCCGGTCAGTCGAGGGGGAGCTGGTCGAGCAGCCCGAGGGACCGGGCGCGGGCCACGGCGTCACCGCGGGTCGAGACGCCCAGCTTGCGGTAGATCGCCAGGGCGTGGGTCTTCACGGTGTTGGACGACAGGAACATGCGCTCACTGATCTGCGGAAAGCTCAGGTGGCTCGGCAGGAACTGGAGGACCCGCAGCTCTGCCGAGGTGAGCGCGGCGGCGGAGACGCCGTCGACGGACAGCATCCGCAGCTGCACCTCGACCTGGTCGCGGAGGTCGGCCAGCACGGGTCGGTCCTCGAGGTCGGCGGTCGTGTGCTCGTGTGCCTCCCGGAGCAGCTGCCGGGCGACGGATCCCTGGCCGAGCATCACCGCGGTGCGAGCCAGGACGAGTCGTCCCAGCACGGCGAACCACGGCGCGATGCCGGCGATCATGGGTGTCAGGAGGCGGGCTCTCGCGAGCGTCTGGGCGGCGGCCGTGGAGTCGCGCCTGACGGCCTGCGCCAGGGCGAGCGCGGTCAGCGTGTGGGCGGAGGTGGCCAGGCGCTCCAGGCCGAACTCCGTCATCGCGTCGGCGGCCTGGTCGACGAGCGCCAGTCCCTTGGAGTGGTCTCCCTGCAGGAGGCTCATCAGGCCGAGCCAGGCCGAGCCGTCTGCCACCACGACGGGCACGTCCAGGGCATGGCCGAGGCGGACGGCCTCGTAGACGCACGTGATGCCACCATCCAGCGACCCCTCGAAGGCCAGCGTGATGCCGCGGAGGAGGCAGACCGCGGCCTGGAACGGGGAGGACGCCGGGAGCCCGTCCGCGGCCATCGCGCAGAGGGCCAGGACGTCGTCGAGCCCGTGGCGACCGACGACCGCCTCGATCACCGCCAGCGAGGCGGCGTACTCGTCCGGGGCGGAGCCGTCCCGCCAACCACGACCAGCGTGGTCCGCGGCGGTGAGCAACCACTTCTCCATACGGAGGTCGTCGCCGGACTGCAGGCAGGACCACGCCGCTGCCAGCGTCAGCCAGCGGTCCCGCGAGATGTCGTCGTCGGACATGGCTGCCAGCCAGGTCCGCAGCCGGTCCGGGCGTCCCGTGCCGACGCACGCGGGCACCTCGGGCCAGATCAGCGACCCGACGTAGGGGAGGTAGCCGGACGCCTGTGCGTGCCGGATCCCCGCATCGAGCTCGCCGTGCCGGACCAGCCACTTGGCGGCCCGGAGGTGCAGCGTCTCCACGAAGAAGGGCTCGTACAGCTCGAGCTCCTCCGTCAACACGCTCCTGAGGAGCTCGTGGAGGCGCAGCGCGCGCCGCGCGTGGTCCACCTCCACGTCGAGCTGGAGCCGCTCGTGCAGCCAGCCCAGGACCACCGCGGAGTCGGTGCGTCCCAGGACCGCGTCGCACAGCCCGGGGTCGAGCTCGTCGAGGATGGAGGTGCGGACCAGGAACTCCTGGACGTCGTCGTCGAGCCCGTCGAGGACCTGGGACCGGACGTAGGCGGCAGCGTCGTGGTCGTGGGCGGCGGGCAGCGGTACGACGTCGCCGCCGCGCGTCGGGGACCGGCGACGGCGCTCGAGGGCGCCGAGGTACATCGCCACCGCCCACCCCTGCGTGTGCTCGACCGACCTGGCCACCTCGGCGTCGGTCAGGCGACAGTCCATCCCGGCGTAGAGGGCGGCCGCCTCGTCCACGTCGAACGCGAGGGCGTCGGAGTCGATCGCGAGGAGCCGTCCCTCGGTGCGCGTGGTGGTGAGCCATGGGGGGAAGCGGTCCTGGGAGAGCAGCACGACAGCCGAGCCGGTCGGGACTCCGTCGGCGACCGCCTGGAGCACCAGGTGGCAGGTGGGGTCGCCCAGCAGGTGGATGTCGTCGACGACGAGGAGGTAGGGCTCCGGACGGGTCGCGGCCAGCTCAGTGAGCAGCGGCAGCAGCATCGAGGAGAAGACCGGCTCGGAGGCCGTCACGACCGACCGCGCGCCCAGGGTCATCGGTCCCAGGTGCCCCAGCGCCTCGATGAGGGCGGCAGCGAGGGGCGCAGGCGCCGACAGGGCGGAGGAGACCCGGATCCGGGCACACGCCCGCGCGTCCCTCTGGAGCCACTGCCCCACCAGGGTCGTCTTGCCGGCACCGGCCGGACCGCTGACCAGGATGGTGGTCTCGAAGTGGGGGGCGAGGAGGACGGACACCAGCCGGTCCCGGACGACGAACCCGTTGCCGGGGGTGGCGCCACCCCCGTGCAGCGCGGAGAGGGCGCGCGGGAGCACGCCCCCGTCACCCTGGCTCGCACTCACGCGCATCCCCGTTCTCCGATTTCGGAGTGTGGCACAGGCGACTCCCGCCGAGAATGCCTTGTCGCGGCTCTCACCCGATCAGGGGGATGGCCCCCTGATCGGGTGAGATCGATGATTCGAGTCAGCCAGGACGGAGGCCGCTCGTGACCGATCAGTCACCCTTCGTCGACGAGCTGGGACCCGTGGACTACGTGGTCGTGGAGTTCCCCCCCGACGGCCAGGCGTTCGTCGACGAGATGGTCGCGGAGCTGACGCGGTTGCACGACGTCGGGCTCATCCGCGTCCTCGACCTGCTGGTCCTGGTCAAGGACGAGGACGGTGGCGTCGAGGGCCACGAGGCCGGCGACGTCATCACGACCGCACAGATGAGGCGGTTGCAGGACCGCTCGTCCGAGATCTTCTCCACTGCCGACGTGGACCTGCTCGCCGCCTCGATGAGGCCGGGCTCCGTGGCCGGCGTCATCGTCTGGGAGAACGCGTGGGTGCTCCCGCTCCTGACGGCCGCCCGGCGGGCCGGGGGACAGATGGTCGCCAGCGGTAACATCCCCCTGTCGGCGCTGCTCGCCTCCATCGAGGCCGAGCTGACCGCCGTGTTGTCGCCGAGGGAGACGTGAGGGGCGCCGATGGCACTGCGTGCGGGACGGGCAGGGGGCCGAGGTGTCCTCGGTGCGCCCGTGATGCGGATGGCGGTCGAGGTGGGTGCGGCCGCCGTGGTGGTCGACTCCCTCGATCGACGGCGAGCAGGGAGGCTGCAGCCCGGGCTGCCGGACCACGGCGTCACCGGCCGTGACCTCGATGGCACCCGGCGACCGGAGCGCGAAGGGTCGACGGGTCCGTGACCGACCGCCAGGCAGCAGGACCGCCCGGGTCGGGACCGGCCACGAGGCCCTCCCGCGCCGCGCCGCTGGTCCAGTGGCTGGCCGCTGCCGACCCCCCGGGCCTGATGTACGGCGCGATCATCTGCGCCACCTCCCTGGCCTCGGCCAGCCTCCACGACGACGGCCCCACGCGGGTCGCGGGCATCGCGTTCGGCGTCGTCGTCATCTACTGGATGGCGGACCTCTACGTCCACGCCCTGTCCGTCCGCTTCGACGGCGACACGCGCGGCCTGGTCCACCGACTGGCGTCCGCGGCCCTCCACAAGGCCAGTGTGATCAAGGGCGGGGTCCCGGCCATCGTGGTCTACGTGCTCGCCCACGCGGCGGGACTCGAGTCCACCACCGCGGCGTACGTCGCCCTCTCGTTCTCGGTCGTGGAGCTCACGGTCGTGGGTTACCTCGGCGCCCGCCAGGCGCACACCCCGCGACGACCCGCCCTGATCGAGGGTGTGGGCGCGGGGCTCCTCGGGGTGGTCATCATGGTGGCCAAGTCCCTGCTCCACTGACGGCCGCGACCGCGCCGGGACGGGGACGACCGGGGTCCCGGCACCTCATCCGGTACAGGTGAGGCGCTCGTCGCGCCCGCCCCGCAGACTGGGCGCAAGGGCGGTGGTGGCCGTCCGGGGCCGCCGCCTCGAGCCGGCCGGCGGTCGGAGGAGAGGACCCAGGCGATGGCCGATGTGAGCTTCGAGCGGACCAAGTCGCTCTCGAGGGGTGAGGCGGCCGTCTGGCTGCTGGCCCTCTCGAAGGGGTTCACCCACGGGGGCGAGGTCACCCTCCCCGTCGGGGGCGGTGGTGCGGTCACCCTGCGGATCCCCGACGAGGTGACGGCGGAGTTCGAGGTCGAGGTCGAGAACGGCAGGGTCCAGGTGGAGCTGGACTTCACCTGGTCGCTCACGAGGTCGGCCCCGGGCATCCTGCCTGCGGACGGCTGAGACCCCGTGCCCGCGAGGAGTGCCCCCCGTCGTGGGGTGCGGTCCGGCGACGTGGCCCGGCTGCTCGCCGCCTGGGCCTCCTCCACCGCGGCACTGATCGTCACGGGCGCCCTCGTCCCGGGGCTGTCGGCCACGAGCTGGTGGGCGTACGCCGCCGTCGCGGCCGTCGCCGGGGTCGTCGGCCTCGGCCTGCGTCCTGTCCTGGTGGAGGTCTCCGCCCGGGTCGGTTGGCTCGCGGTGCTCGTGATCGTGCTGGCCGGGCAGGCCCTCATCATGTACGTCGCGATCCGGACGGTCCCGGGCATCGAGTCCTCGCCGTGGACGGCGCTGGTCGCCACCTGGGTCAGCGCGTTCGTCGGGACCCTCATCTCCTGGGCGACCACGGCCGGGACCGACGACGGCCTCGTGACGTCGTTGACCCGGCGGGCCACCCGCCGGTCGGAGGAGGTGCTCGACCCCGACGTGGACGGGGTGCTCTTCGTCCAGCTCGACGGGGTGCCGTTCCCGGTGCTCCAGTGGGCGGTGCAGTCCGGGGCGGTCCCGCACATCCGACGGTGGCTGGCGTCGGGGGAGTACGAGGCCCGGCCCTGGACCGCCCAGCTGCCCTGCACCACCCCGGCCAGCCAGCTCGGCATCCTGCACGGCACCGTCGACCGCGTCCCGGCCTTCCGCTGGTACGACCGCGAGCTCGGCCGGGTGCTGGTCGCCAACAAGCCGGCGGATGCCCGGGTGATCGAGCAGCGGGCCAGCACCGGGCGGGGCCTGCTGTACGACGGCGGGGTGTCGATCTCCAACCTCTTCAGCGGGGACGCCCCCCGCTGCCTGATGACGATGAGCCGGGTGGAGCTCAAGCGCGGCACCACGCAGACACGGCGGGCCTTCGGGTGGTTCCTCACCTCGCCGAGCGGCTTCGTGCGCAGCTTTCCCCGCACCCTCGCCGAGGTCGTCAAGGAGCGCTGGCAGTCCCGACGCCAGGTCAAGCGCGACCTCGACCCGCGCGTGCACCGGGGCTGGGACTTCGCCGTGCTCCGGGCCATCACCAACGCCCTGCTGCGCGACCTCAACACCGCCCTCGTCGCCGAGGAGATGCGTCGTGGCACGCGCAGCATCTACGTCGACTACGTCGACTACGACGAGATCGCCCACCACGCCGGGCTGTTCCGACCCGAGTCGCTGGCGGCGCTGGACGGCCTCGACAGGACCCTGCGCGACCTCGCCCGCCTGGCCGCCGTGGCGCCGCGCCGCTACCGCATCGTCGTGCTCTCCGACCACGGCCAGTCCCAGGGCGCGGTGTTCGCGGACCGCTACGGCGAGACCCTGGCGGACGTGTGTGCCGGCCTGATGGACGAGCACGTGCAGTCCGTGGACGAGGCCGTCGAGGGACTCGGTCGGGTGGACTCGATGGTGGGTGACATCGGTACCGCCGGCCTGTCCGGCACGATCGCCACCCGGGCCGGCGCCGAGCTGGGCAAGGCACAGCGGACGCCGACGACGGGGGAGACGGGCGAGGAACCCGTGGTCGTGCTGGGCTCCGGCAACCTCGGGCTCGTCTACCTGCGCGAGCCCCGACGCCGGACGCTGGAGGAGCTGGACCTCGCCTGGCCGTCGCTCGTCCCTGGCCTCGCCCGGCACCCGGGCGTCGGGTTCGTCGCCGGCCTGGACGTCACGGGCACACCGTGGGCGGTCGGCGAGGAGGGCCGGCACAACCTGGCGACCGGGGAGGTGTTCGGGGTCGACCCGCTGGCCCCCTACGGCGACCACGCGGCCCGGGTGCTGGCCCGCGCCGTGCTGCTGGCGGAGGCACCCGACCTCTACGTCAACAGCGTCCTGGACCCGGTCACCCACGACGTCGCCGCGTTCGAGGGGTTGGTGGGATCGCACGGCGGGCTCGGGGGCTGGCAGGACCAAGGGGTGCTGCTCGCACCGGCGGACCTGATGGCCGGGCTGCCGGTGTCCATCGAGGGCGCGGACCAGCTCCACCGGGTGCTGGTGGGCATGCTGGAGGCCTCGGGCCACCGCACGGCCGAGAGCGCTCAGTGACCCTGCGGTGCGGGGTCTGCGGGCCTGGCCATCGTGTCCACGGTGTCCCCGGTGTCCTCGGCCTTCCCGGCCTCCCCGGCGTCTCCCGTGTCCTCGGGGGGCGGTGGGTCGGCGGGCGGCCGGCCGGAGACGAGGGGCAGTGCCCACCGTGCGCCGGGGTCCGCCTCGATCAGCAGGGCACGCACGAGCAGGCTGAGCGGCACCGCCAGGAGGGCTCCCAGCGCTCCGAGGAGCCAGGCCCAGAAGACCAGGGAGAGCATGGTGATGGTCGGGGTGAGGCCGACGGCGTCGCCGACGTACCGGGGCTGGATGATCGACTGGATGACGAAGTTGATCACGCAGTAGACCGCGATGACGGCCAGCATCAGGCTCGGTCCGCCCTCGAGCAGCGCGATCGCTGCCGGGGGGATCACGCCGATGACGAATCCGATGTTGGGGATGAAGTTGGTGACGAAGGCCAGCACCGCCCAGACGAACGCTCCGGGCACCCCCATGAGGTAGAGCACCACCCCGTCGATCACCGCCACGATGAACCCGAAGACGGCGGAGACGCCCATGTAGGTCCGGGTGCCCGTGGCGAAGCTGTCGAGCGCGGCGACCAGGTCCGGCTTCAGCTCTCGCAGCCGCTCGAGGCCGCGCCCGAGCGACCCGGTGTCGAAGGCCATGAAGAGGGCGACGGTCACGATGAAGAAGAGGTTGGAGACGAGCCCCAGCGCCGCCCCGAAGATGTCGGTGGCCACACCCACGAGGCTGCCGGCGTCGAACGCGTCGGCCATCGCCTGGATCTGGTCGGCACCCAGCCCGAGGTCCTCCAGCCAGGCGCCCACGTCGGCGACGTACTGGTCGAGGTCCTCGGTGTACTGCGGGATGAGGGCTGCGAGGCGCCCGATCGAGTACATGACCGCGACGGTCACGCCGAGGAGCAGCAGGTAGACCGAGATGACGGTGACCAGCGAGACCAGCCACTCGGGCAACCCCCGCCGGACGAGCCGACGTCGCACCGGGTGCACCGTGATGGTGAGCACGAGGGCCAGCACGGTGGGACCGATGATGTCGGAGATGGCCCGGGCACCGCCGAGCGTGATGGTGAGGCTCGCCGCCACCAGCAGCACCAGGGCGATACGGGGCAGTTGCTGGTTCATGTCATCTCCCGGTTCGTGGGACGGGGGGCGACTGTTGGTCGTCGCTGCGCGGCGACCCGTGACTGCCCTAGGCTGCGACCGTGAAGCACCCGTGGTTGAAGGTCGTCCTGATGCCCGTCGCCGTGCTCGTCCTCTACTTCGTGTTCCCGGTCGACGCGGACCGCGCCCCGGTCGGGGTGCTCACGGGGATCCTGCTCAGCGTCGCGGCGCTCGTCACCGTCGTGTGGATCGTCGCCGGCGAGGCTCGCGGCGCCCGGAGCGGGATGTCCGGCTGGCACCTCGTGCTCGTGCTCGAGGTCGTGCTGGTCGTCTTCTCGTTCGTCTACTACCTGCTCGCTGACAGGGACCCGGAGCAGTTCGTGGGTCTCGTCACCCGGCTCGATGCGCTGTACTTCGCCACGACCACCACCGCCACGGTGGGGTTCGGCGACGTGCACGCGGAGGGGCAGCTCGCCCGCGGTGTGGTCACGGCGCACATGGTCTTCAACATCGTGTTCATCGCCGCGGTGGTCAACCTCGCGAAGGAGGCGATGACCGAGCGGCGAGCGGCGCTGCAGCACGACCGGGCCGAGCGCTCGAACGGCGACGGCTGAGCGGCCCGCGCTCCTCACGAGGTCGTCGCCCCGTTCGCGGACCCGTGTGCCGACCTGCGCCCGGTCCACGGGTCCGCGGCGGTCATGGGCCGAGGATCTTCGCCTTCTGGGCGGTGAACTCGTCCTCGGTGAGGATGCCCTGGTCCCGGAGCTCGGCCAGGGACTTGAGCTGGGAGACGATGTCCACCTGCGGTGCAGCGGCCGGCGGTGCTGCGGCGGGCGGTGGCGGTTGTTGGTCGTACGTCTGCTGGTCGTACGCCGCCTGTCGGTCGGCGTAGATCTGGGCGTCGCGGCCGGCGTACTTCTCGGCCTGTCGACGCTGGACGCGACCGCTGACTGCGGTGGCCGTGCCGGCGACGACCGCCGTGCGCGCCACTCCTCTTAGTAGTCCGGGCATGGTCTTCCTCTCCTCAGTCTTCCGACTCGAGCGCGTCCAGGGCCGCCATCACGTCCGGTGCCGGGATGCGCGCGCTGGCGATGAGCTCGCCACCGCTGTTGCGGACCGCGCCGACGAACGGCACGGCCCAGGTGTTCTCGTAGACGATCAGGGCGGCCACGGTCCCGGGGGTCATGGCCTCCGCGGACTCGCGGATGTCGTCGTCGCCGATCAGTCCTGTCTGGGCGCCGGCGAAGTACGAGAACCCGCCGTCCCCGACCAGCGGGTCGGTCAGCTCGAGGACGACGACGGACCCGTCGTCCGCCTTGCTGATGACCGTGAGGTCGAAGAGGCGGATCAGCCCGCGCTCGACGAGGTCGACCAAGGCAGGCCCGGCCTCGCCGGTGAGCCGGTCGGCCGGGAACTCGATGAGCACGAAGTCGACGGGGCCGTGGACCTCGGTGGTGGTGGACGTCACTGTGGTTGCTCCTCGGATGGGAATGGGTGGGGCGGGATGCCTACTCGGTGATGTCGCGGCCGTGCATGGTCGCCGCCCAGATGACGAAGACGTCGAAGACGATCACCGTCAGGCTCCAGAACGGGTAGTAGGGCATCCACATGAAGTTGGCGATGATGCTGAGGGACGCCACGATGACCGCGACGGTCCGTGCCCAGACGGCACCCTGGAAGAGCCCGACGCCGGCGAGCGCGACGACCACGCCCATGATCAGGTGGATCCATCCCCAGGAGGTCACGTCGAACTGGAACGTGTACTCCTCGCCGACGACGTAGAACGTGTCGTTGAACAGGGCGACGATGCCCTGGATGGCCTGGAGGCTGCCGCTCAGGACCATGAGCACGCCGGCGAACACGGTGATGCCGACGGCGCCGGGGCTGTAGCCCGGGTCGCTCGGCAGGGCCCCGGATCGGCTGTTGGTGGATGACATCGTGCGCTCCTTCCGTCCGGGCGTCGGTCAGTACCGACGGCACGGTTGGTTGTCTTGACTACGTGTATAGAGGGGCGGACCGGCCCGCCGCCTCACCCTTAACGGATGACCCGGGCGGGGTGGGGCCCGGCCGCTCAGCCGGCGGGCGCCGTCGCCGGTGGACGACCCAGGAGCTCGATCACCAGCAGCACGAGCACGACGATCGCCGCAACGCCGACCACCACCCAGACGGTCGGCTGGCTCCAGAACATGAGTGCGAGTCCTCCCGCGAGGAATGTGGCGATCCGCAGGGCGCCCCGGTGGGCGTAGATCCAGTCCCCGACCGGGCCCGTCTGCCAGCCGGCCGCCTCCGCGCTGCCCCGCAGTGAGCCGAGGCCCCGCTGGACCGACCCCCGCGTCCGGACCGCCCCCGTGGAGGGACCGGTCACGAAGGCCGCGACCGCCAGCAGGAGGAAGAGCACGGCGACCGCGCGCAGGCTGCTGCGGAGGAAGCGCACGAGGGTCTCGAAGGTGTTGCCCGCGCTCTCCGCGGTCAGGATGCCCGCGGGCGTGGTCTCGACGTAGAAGGTGCGGGCCAGGGCCAGCCCCGCACCGAGCACCACCATCGCCGCCACGACACCGAGCGACCCCCTCAGCAGCGCCCGGCGTCGGTTGCGCGCGGCGTACACCCCTCCCACGAAGAGACCGACCGCGACGAAGGGGAGCCAGGCGCCGAGGGCGTTGAGCACGACGTACCCGCGCTGCGCCGAGGTGATGGCCTCGGACTCGACGAGGACGAAGGTCCGGTCGATCTCCGGGATCCGGGCGGCGAGCTCGAAGCCCTGGTCGACCAGGCGCTCCTTGACCTGCTCGATGATGGGAGCGAGGTTGAGGGTGATGGTGTCGTCCTGGGCGCTCACGGCGCCCCCCTCGTTGCCCTCCAGCAGCGTGACGACCTGGGTGTGAGCGACCCGGTTGACCTCGTCCCACACCGTCTCGAACGCCGGGCTGGCCAGGAGGCGCTCGGCCTGGGAGTGCGTGAAGCTCTCGATCCCCTGGCTGAGGGGCACCGCCAGCGCCGGGAGCGCGTCGGCGACGCGGGGCGGCATGTTGTCCTGCTCCGCCAGCACCCCCAGCGCCTCGAGGGTCAGTGCGTCGATGTCGAGGTTCTCCACGATCGCGACGGTCACCTCGTCGGCGATGGCCGCCTGGACGTCCGGGTCGTCGGCGATGGGGGCCACCGTCTCGACGTACCGGTCGGTGTCGGAGATGACGGTGCTGGCCCAGACGGACGCGACGGACAGCGGTGCCAGCACGCAGGCGAGCGTGATCATCACCCCGGCAGCCGTGGACCGCCACGCGGAGCGTCGGTCGGCCGGCGGCACCCCGGGTGCGGTCCCGGCCCCGGCGGCCCGCTCCGCCTCCAGCTCGGCCACCCGTGCTCGGAGCCGGTCGATCTCCTCGGCGTCGCTCATGGTGGGGCTCCGTCCTCCGGGCGCGGGGTCTCGATGCGTCGTCCCACGTTCCCGCGACAGGTCGGTGGGCTGCATCACCCGTTCGGGGTGAGGCGACGTGGTGCGGGGACCCCGACGATGGCCTCAGCCGCACGGCGCAAGAGGCGCCGCGTGCTGCCACGAGCGGAAGGAGCCCGGGATGTCGTTCTGGGACATTGTCTGGTTCATCCTCATCAGCTTCGCCTTCATCGCGTACCTGATGGTGATGTTCGCGATGATCACAGACCTCTTCAGGGACCCCGACGCCTCCGGGATCGTCAAGGCCGTCTGGATCATCGCCCTCATCGTCGCACCGTTCGTGACGGCGGTCGTCTACCTCATCGTCCGCGGCAAGGGGATGGGGGAGCGACAGCTCCGCACGGCAGAGGCGATGCGCGAGCAGCAGGAGAGCTACATCCGGCAGGTCTCGAGCCAGTCGTCCCCGGCCGACCAGATCGCCCAGGCCAAGGCGTTGCTCGACTCCCAGGCCATCACCCCGGAGGAGTACGAGCGGCTCAAGGACAAGGCCCTGAGCTGACGGGTCGACCGGCTGCCGGGTAGCCGGGCCCGTCGCCCCTGGGTGCGGCGGTTCGGAGCGAGAGGAGGGCACCGCGTGGCACCCGTCGACCTGCAGGCCCTCAGGAGTCGCCTGGAGGCCACCTTCCTCGGCAGGTGCGTCGCGTCCTTCGTGGAGATGCAGGCCCTCGACCGCAGCATGGTCATCGCCTCGCAGGCCTTCACCGCACTGATCCCGCTGCTGATCCTGGTGTCGGCGCTCCTGCCGGCGGGCAGCTCGACCCTGGTCTCCGACTCCATCATCCGCAGGTTCGGCCTGACGGGGGACTCGGCCCAGGCAGTCGAGGTCGTCTTCGCGCACTCGGACACCGGCAGCATCGGGGTGCTGAGCCTGCTGCTCCTGTTCTACTCGGGGGTCTCGCTCACGCGGCGTCTCCAGCGGATGTACCTCACGGCGTGGCAGCTGTCACCGATCCCGGGGGTCCGGGGGCCCGTCAACGCTGCCCTGGGCCTGGCCGCACTCCTGATCGAGGTGTCGTTGCTCTACCTCGTCCGCTCGCTCGTCCGGATGCTGCCCTTCGACTGGGTGCTCGCCGTGCCCGTCACAGTCGGGGCCAGCCTGCTGCTGTGGACCTCCATCCCGTGGCTCCTGCTCGACCGGCGGGTCGCCTGGCGTCGGCTGCTGCCTGCCGGCCTGCTGACCGGCACCTGCTCGAGCCTCTACGGGGTGGCGTCGACCATCTACATGCCGCGCCTCATGGAGACCTACAGCGACCGCTACGGGCTCTTCGGGGTCACCGTCGCCCTCGTGGGCTGGTTGCTCTGCATCTCCTTCATCGTGGTCGCCGCCACCGTCGTGGCCGCGGAGTTCGACCGGTCCCCCCAGCCGTGGGCCCGGGCGGTACGACGACGCCTGGGCATCCGGGACGCCGAGACGACGGTATCGACCGACGGGGGAGCCCCGATGGTCCCCGCCACCACCCGCGCACGGTCCGGTCGACCGGGTGAGGAGGACTGATGTCCCAGCAGGCACCCACCCCGCCGGACCGCTTCCACCCCGGTATCCCTCGTCGCCGGCCCCGGGCCACGGACCTCACACCGACGAGCTGACGTCCCGGGGTGCGACGTCCGCGGGCGTCGCCCGGCGGCGTACGGCGAGCCACAGGACCAGAGCCGCGAGTGGGAGCAGGAGGGCGCCAGCCACGACCAGCCCGATGGCCACGGCGTCGAGCACGGGGACCTCGGCGCCGACCGCGACCCGCGTCACGACGGGAGCGGTGCCGTCGGCGTTGGCGACCACGACCGTCCAGTCGCCGTCCTCCGGCTCCCAGACCAGCGCCTGCCTGCCCTCGCCCGAGGCCGACGCAGCCCAGAACGTCTCGTCGCCCGGCGGGAGCGTGGCCGTGTCGCCGTCGATGAACACCGTGTCCGGATCGCCCTCCCCGCCCGGAGGCTCGACGATCGTCGAGTGGGCGACCCCGTCGAGCCAGGCATCCACGTCCGAGGAGGGTCCCACCCCCACGAAGACGTCGTCCGGGGTCTGTGAGCGGGCCACGACCCGCACCGTGCCGAGCCAGCGGCTGGCCAGGTCGACGCCTGCGGGATCGGTCTCGAGCTCGACGGCCCGC
The DNA here is from genome assembly GCF_003047265.1 of Nocardioides terrigena. Classification (GTDB taxonomy): domain Bacteria; phylum Actinomycetota; class Actinomycetes; order Propionibacteriales; family Nocardioidaceae; genus Nocardioides; species Nocardioides terrigena. Next base: position 340,616 of record NZ_PZYY01000002.1, read on the forward strand.
GACGTCACCGCCAGTCCCGGCGACTCGAGGCTGGTCGCGGGGCTCATCAGGTAGCCGTCGTCGTCGCGCAGGAGGTTGTCGCCGACCGCAAGGGCCGCGCCGCCGGCCAGCAGCCCCAGCGAGGTCATCGCCATCAGGGACCCGACGACCACCGCCAGGATCCGGCCACCACCCCACCGCTGGGGCGACGGCGGGACGGGCGGCGGGGCGGGCTGTGGTGCCGCGGGCCCGGCCGGGACGGTCGTGGGGGACGGGGAGACCGTCCCGGTCGGGGCTGCGGGGGACGCGGCGTCCAGGGACAGGACGCGGGCATCCGGTTCGGGGCCACCCATGTCGAGGCGGAACGGGGGATAGACGTCGGTCATCAGGGCGACGTACGCCGCGACCCGCAGCGTCCATCGGTCGAGCCCCACGACCAGGTCGAAGACGCCGCGCGGGTAGCGCCCGGTGACGAGCAGCAGCACCCCCGCCACGAGCACGAGGATCCCGATGAGGCCGCCGTTCCACCCGGTGGACAGGTCGTCCGACGCGGCGTAGGCACCCCCGCCCAGGAACAGGGTCAGGACGATGTAGTGCGGGATCGCGAGCAGCCACCACTTCACGAGCGCCAGCCCACGGGACAGGTGCTCGGGGTAGGCGACCTCGAGGTGGGCGGGATAGTCGGGGCGCTCCTCCAGGCTGAAGGGCGGGTAGCGGTCGGTCCCCAGCGCGGCGTACGTGTAGTAGGACACGCGCCACGTCCACCGCAGCACGCCGACGTTGAAGTCGAAGATCCCGCGCGGGTAGCGGCCCGTGACGACGACGGCGACGAGCGCCACCAGCGACAGCACCACGAAGGCGGCCCAGAGGGCGGCCAGCACCAGGTAGTGCGGGATGGCGAGCAACCACTTGACCAGCCACAGCCCTCGGCTCAGCGGCTCGTCCAGCCGGGCGTCGACCCGGAGGGGGTGGACCGGGACAGGGCGTGCGGGGACGGGCTGGGCGGTCGTGCTCATGGCGTGCCTCCGTGACGGGGTGACGGTGCTCCGTCGTCCTCCACGCTCCGCTCCCGCGGGCGCGGGCGGCAGGGCTGCTCGGCCGCACCTCGTGGGACCTACGACCCGGAGGGCGGCGAGGATGGGGGCATGGACCGAGCCCGCACCGTCTTCCGCTCCGACGACCCGGAGGTCAACGTCTACCGGCTGATGACCGCCCTCGTCGTGCCCCGCCCGATCGCGTGGGTCTCGTCCCTCTCGGCGGCAGGGGTCGGCAACCTGGCGCCCCACTCGTTCTTCACCGTGTCGTGCGCGCGACCGCCGATCGTGCAGTTCACCTCGGTCGGTGACAAGGACACGCTGGCCAACGTCCTGGCGACCGGGGAGTTCGTGGTCAACGTGGCGTCCCGACCGATGATGGACCTGGTCAACGACTCGTCGGCGAGCTTCGACCCCGGTGTGGACGAGGCCGTGGCGCTGGGCATCGAGACCGAGCCCAGCGAGCTGGTCCGACCGCGCCGGGTCGTCGCCTCGCCCGCCTCGATCGAGTGCACGCTGCACTCGACGCTCGAGCTCGGCGACTCGACGATCGTGCTCGGCGACGTCGTCGCGACCACCGTCCGCAGGGAGGTGCTGGTCGGGGGACACCCGGCGATGGAGCACCTGCAGCCCGTCTCGCGGCTGGGGCGCGACGAGTGGGGGCTGCCACCCGAGGTCGTGTCGGTACGCCGCCCGTCCTGAGCGGCGTACCGACACGACGGTGCGATCAGCCGGCGAGCAGCTCCTGCATCCGCTCGATCTCCGCGGTCTGCGTCTCGACGACGGTCCCGGCGAGCTCGACGGCGGGGCGGAACTGCCCGTCGTCCTGCTGGTCCTCGGCCATCTCCACCGCACCCTCGTGGTGCTCGACCATCATCTCGAGCCACAGGGCCTGAAAGTCGGCGTCGGAAGCGTTCTCCAGCTCGTCGAAGTCCTCACCCGACATCATGCCGGGCATGTCGGACTCCGTCCCCTCCATGGAGTCGCCCATCCCCTCCATGTCGTGACCTGCGTTGGAGTGGTCGCGCATGGTCGCGGGAATCTCCTCGTCCCAGTCCTGGAGCCAGTCGCTCATGGTCTCGATCTCGGGACCCTGGGCCGCCCGGACGTCCTCGGCCAGCTGCTGGACCTCGGGGTCGAGGCTCCGGTCGAGGGTCAGGTCGACCATCGACAGGGCCTGCGCGTGGTGCTGGATCATGTCGGTCGCGAAGGCGACGTCGGCGTCGTTGTGCTCGGTGTCGGAGAGTGCTGTGGGTGCGTCGGCGGCGCTGTCGTCGTTGCCGCAGGCCGAGAGGGTGAGGGCGAGCCCGAGGCCGAGTGCCCCGATCAGGCGGGTGGTCCGGCGTGCGGGCGTGCTCGTGCGGTGGATGTGCATGGGTGGGTGCTCCTGGTGTGAAGGGTCGTCAGTGGGCGGGTCGGCGACCCGTCAGCACCTGATGACCGAGAAGCTCCACACGCTGGGCGGCCAGGGTCGGTCGGGACCGGCTCCCGACGCAGTCATGCACCCGATCGTACGCAGCGCCGGTGACCGCCTCAGCCGAGGTGCTGGGTCCGCAGCCGGAGGGCGTTGGTGATCACGCTCACCGACGACAGCGCCATCGCGGCGGCGGCGATGATCGGCGAGAGCAGCATGCCCGTGACGGGGTAGAGGACGCCCGCGGCGACGGGGATGCCGGCGGCGTTGTAGACGAACGCGAACAGCAGGTTCTGGCGGATGTTGCGCATCGTGGCGGCCGACAGGCGCCGGGCCCTGACGATCCCGGTGAGGTCGCCGTGGAGAAGGGTGACGCCGGCGGACTCCAAGGCGACGTCCGTGCCCGACGACATGGCCAGCCCGACGTCCGCGGCGGCCAGGGCCGGGGCGTCGTTGACCCCGTCGCCGGCCATCGCGACGACCCGCCCCTCGGCCTTGAGCCGGCCCACGACGGCGGCCTTGTGGTCGGGCAGGACCTCGGCCTCGACGCGGTCGATGCCCAGCCGACGCGCGACGGCCCCCGCGGTGGTCCGGTTGTCGCCGGTGAGCATGACGACCTCGACGCCCTCGGTGCGCAGGGCGGCCAGCGCCTCGGGGGTGGTGGCCTTGACGGCGTCGGCGATGGCGAGCACGCCCTCGACCCGGTCGTCGACGCCGACGAAGATCGCGGTGGCTCCGGTGGACCGCAGCCGCTCGGCCTCGGCGACCAGGGGTCCGGGGTCGAGGCCACGACCGGTCATGAAGTCCGCCGACCCCAGGGCGATCGTGTGTCCCTCGACGACGCCGTGGACGCCGCGCCCCACGGGGGAGTCGAAGTCGCCGACCTCGGGGACGGTGATCCCGCGCTCGTGTGCGGCCGCGACGACCGCCTGCGCCAGCGGGTGCTCGGAGGCGCGCTCGACGCCCGCCGCGAGGCGCAGGAGCTCGGTCTCCGTGACCCCGCCGCTCCCGCGGGGGACGGGGACTGTGACGATGCCGGTCACCGACGGTCGCCCTTCGGTGAGCGTCCCGGTCTTGTCGACGACCAGGGTGTCGACCTTCTCCATCCGCTCGAGGGCCTCGGCGTTCTTGATGAGCACGCCCTGGCCCGCGCCGCGGCCGACGCCGACCATGATCGAGATCGGCGTGGCGAGGCCGAGGGCACAGGGGCACGCGATGATCAGCACCGCGACGGCGACGACCAGGGCGTGGGCCAGCCGCGGGTCGGGGCCCACGAGGGCCCAGACGACGAACGCGACGGCGGCGATGCCGATGACCACCGGGACGAACACCCCGGCGACCCGGTCCGCCGTCCGCTGGATCGGGGCGCGGGAGCGCTGGGCCTCCGCGACCATGGCCACGATCCGCGCCAGCACGGTGTCGCGGCCGACCTTCTCGGCCGTCACGACCAGGGAGCCCGACTGGTTGAGGGTGCCGCCGATGACGCTGTCGCCGGTGGTGCGGGTGACCGGCATCGACTCCCCGGTGACCATCGACTCGTCGACCGAGGACCGGCCGTCCGAGACGGTGCCGTCCACCGGCACCTTCTCGCCGGGTCGGACCCGGAGGCGATCGCCGAGCCGGACGTCCTCGAGGGCGACCTCCTCGTCGGTGCCGTCGGCGGCGATGCGGCGCGCGGTCCGGGGGGTGAGGTCGAGCAGCGCCCTGATGGCGCCGGAGGTCTGCTCGCGGGCGCGCAGCTCGAGGACCTGGCCCAGCAGGACGAGCACCGTGATGACGGCCGCGGCCTCGAAGTAGACGTCCACCGAGCCCGCACCCGCGGCGGAGACCATGCCGTCGCCCATCCCGGAGGGATCGTCGGTGCGGAACGCCGCCGGGAAGATGCCTGGTGCCAGGGTCGCCACGACCGAGTAGGTCCAGGCGACGCCGGTGCCCATCGCGATGAGCGTGAACATGTTGAGGTTGCGGGTGCGCACGGACTGCCAGCCGCGGACGAAGAACGGCCACCCGCCCCACAGCACCACCGGTGTGGCGAGGAGGAGCTGCGCCCAGGTCGCGACGTCGGAGGGGATGGCGTCGTACAGCGGCTCGATGAGGTGTCGGCCCATCTCCAGCAGGACGACGGGGACGGTGAGGACCGCGCCGATCCAGAAGCGGCGGGTCATGTCGCGCAGCTCCGCCGAGGGGCCCGTGTCAGCGGTGACGACGACCGGCTCCAGGGCCATGCCGCAGATCGGGCACGACCCCGGTCCCAGCTGACGGATCTCCGGGTGCATGGGGCACGTGTACTCCACCTCGTCCCCGCCCGGCGCCGCGTCTGCGGCCCCGGACGTGCCCGTGGGGTGGTGGGTGTGGTGAGTGCTCATGCCGCCCACCATACCCCCGGGGGGTATGCGTGTGAAGGGGTCCGGGCGATCGGAGGGGGCCGAGGGTCCGCCCGCCGCAGGACCCATGACCCGTCGCTTTCGAGGCAGAGGATCGGTACGTTGGCCGTGCCCGTCGTACGACTCCGAGGGCCACCGAGACGAGGACGCACCAGATGTCGGACCGTGCTCTGCTGGACGAGATGACCGCACGGCTCGCCGTGCTCGACGATGACGAGGTGGCCGCCCTCGACGCCTGGTGGCGGGCCGACAACTACCTGACCGTCGGGCAGATCTACCTGATGGCCAACCCGCTGCTGCGGGAGCCGCTGACCGCCGAGCACATCAAGCCGCGGCTGCTCGGCCACTGGGGGACCAGTCCGGGGCTGTCGTTCGTCTACGCGCACGCGTCGCGGCTGGTCCGGGAGACCGGGCAGGAGGTGCTCTACCTGGCCGGTCCGGGCCACGGGGGTCCCGCGCTCGTCGCCGCCGGCTACCTCGAGGGGACCTGCACCGAGACCTACCCGGACGTCACCCGCGACACCGAGGGGATGAGGCGGCTGTTCCGCCAGTTCTCCGCACCCGGTGGCATCCCCAGCCACGTCTCCGTGACGACGCCCGGCTCGATCCACGAGGGCGGGGAGCTCGGCTACGTGCTGGTGCACGCCTTCGGGGCGGTGATGGACAACCCCGACCTGATCGCGCTGGCGGTCGTGGGCGACGGCGAGGCCGAGACCGGCCCGTTGGAGGGCTCGTGGAAGGGCGTCTCCTTCCTCAACCCCGCGCGCGACGGCGCGGTGCTGCCGGTCCTGCACCTCAACGGCGCCAAGATCGCCGGACCGACCGTGCTGGGCCGCAAGGACCCGGCCGAGGTCCGCTCGCTGCTCGAGGGCCACGGGTACGACGTCCTCGAGGTCGAGGGCGCCGACCTCCCCGGCATGCACCACCGCTTCGCCGCAGTGCTGGCGCAGGCGTGGTCGCGGATCCGGGCCATCCAGGAGTCCGCCCGCGGCGGTGACTGGGACGGCACCCGACCGCGGTGGCCGATGATCGTGCTCCGCAGCCCCAAGGGCTGGACGGGACCCGACGTGGTCGACGGCGTGCAGATGCTCGGCACGTTCCGCTCCCACCAGGTGCCGCTGGCGACCGTCCGGGAGAACCCGGACCACCTCCGGATCCTCGAGGAGTGGCTGCGGTCCTACCGCCCCGAGGAGCTCTTCGACGCCGACGGCGCCCCGACCGAGCTCGTGCGCCGCGCCAACCCCGAGGGTGACCTGCGGATGAGCGCGACACCGCACGCCAACGGCGGCCTGCTCATGCGCGCCCTGGACCTGCCCGACCACCACGGCTACGCGGTCGACGTACCGTCCCCCGCGAGCGTGCGGCTCGAGTCCACCCGCCGTCTCGGGGAGCTGCTCCGCGACGTGTACGCCGCCAACCCGGACCGCTTCCGGCTGTTCTGCCCCGACGAGACCACCAGCAACCGGCTCGGGGCCGTCTTCGAGGTCTCCGACCGCGCGTCTGCGGAGCGGGTCACCGACGACGACGAGAGGATCTCGCGCGACGGCCGGGTGATGGAGGTGCTCTCCGAGCACAACTGCCACGGCTGGCTGGAGGGCTACACGCTCACCGGGCGGCACGGGATGTTCGCGACGTACGAGGCGTTCGCGATGGTGAGCGCGTCGCAGACGATCCAGCACGCCAAGTGGCTGCAGGAGGCCGAGGACCTGCCGTGGCGAGCGCGGGTCCCGAGCCTCAACGTGCTGCTGACCTCGACGGCCTGGCGCAACGACCACAACGGCTTCAGCCACCAGGGTCCCGGCCTCATCCAGAACGTCATCACCATCCGCGGGACCGTGGGCCGCGTCTACCTCCCGCCGGACGCGAACTGCCTGCTGTCCGTGGCCGACCACTGCCTGCGCTCCACGTCGTACGTCAACCTCATCGTCATCGACAAGCAGCCCCAGCTGCAGTACCTCACCGCCGAGGAGGCCGACGCGCACTGCGCCCGCGGTTCCGGCGTGTGGGAGTGGGCAGGCACCGACGACGGCACCGCCGACCCCGACATCGTCCTGGCCTGCGCGGGTGACGTGGTCACCATGGAGACCGTGGCGGCCGCCCGGATCCTGCGCGAGCGGCTGCCGCACTTCCGGACCCGGGTGGTCAACGTCGTGGACCTGATGTCGCTGCTGCGGGTGCGCGACCACCCGCACGGGATGGACGAGACCCTCTTCCGCGAGCTGTTCACCGACCACGTCGACGTCGTCTTCGCGTTCCACGGCTATCCCGGCGCAATCCACCAGCTCGTGCACGGCCGGCCGGACGCGGACCGGTTCCGGGTGCGCGGCTTCGTCGAGGAGGGGACGACGACCACGCCGTTCGACATGGTCGTGCGCAACCGGGTGTCGCGCTACCACCTCGTGATGGACGCGCTCAACAACGCACGGCGCACGCCGCCCGGCGCCAGCGACCTGATGAGGTGGTGTGAGGAGCGGCTGGCGGCCCACGAGGTGTACGTCGTCGAGCACCTCCAGGACATGCCCGAGGTGCGCGACTGGGTGCTCCCGGCCGAGGGAAGTCCCGCGTGAGCGAGGGGTGCGTGCTGGTCCTCAACTGCGGGAGCTCGTCGGTCAAGCTCGCCCTCGTCGACCCTGCCACCGGGGAGCGGCGACTGACAGGGCTGGCCGAGCGCGTGGGCAGCAGCGACGCCGTCGTGCACGTCAGACGTGGCGACCACGAGGAGACGTCCACGCCCGGCGACCCCTCCGCCCGCGGCGCGCTGGCGCACCTCATGGGATCGCTGACCGACGAGGAACGCGACGCCCTGGTCGGGATCGGCCACCGCGTGGTGCACGGCGGCGACCGCTTCAGCGCGTCTGTCGTGGTCGACGACGCCACCCTGGACGACCTCTATGCCCTCGTCGACCTGGCTCCGTTGCACATGCCGGCCAACCTGCTCGGCATCGAGACCGCCCGCGACGCCCTGCCGGGGCTGGCGCAGGTCGCGGTGTTCGACACCGCGTTCCACCAGACGATGCCGCCGGTGGCCTACCGCTACGCCGTCCCGCAGGAGTGGTACGACGAGCACCACGTGCGGCGCTACGGCTTCCACGGCACCAGCCACCGCTTCGTCAGCGCCCGCGCCGCGGAGGTGCTGGCCCGTCCGGCAGGCGAGCTGCGACTCGTGGTGCTGCACCTGGGCAACGGGTGCAGCGCGGCGGCCGTGCGCGGCGGTCAGTCGATGGACACCACGATGGGGCTCACCCCGCTCGAGGGGCTGGTCATGGGCACCCGGAGCGGCGACGTCGACCCCGGGCTGCTCGGCTACGTCGCCGAGCGCCTCGACCTCGACGTCGCGGGGGTCGTCGACGCCCTCAACACCCGCAGCGGGCTGCTCGGCCTGTCCGGGCTCAGCAACGACATGCGCACGGTGTGCGACGCCGCCCTGGCCGGCTCCGCGTCGGCACGGCTGGCCGTCGACGTCTTCTGCTACCGCGCCGCCAAGGCGGTCGGGTCGCTGGCCGTCGCGCTCGGCGGGCTCGACGCGGTCGTGCTCACCGGGGGCATCGGCGAGCACTCCGCCGAGGTGCGTCGCGGGATCCTGTCGCACCTCGGGGTGCTCGGGATCGCCGAGGACCCCGACGCCAACGCCGACCACGGCCGGCGCACCGGCGGGCGGGTGAGCCGACCCGGCGACCGCGTGGCGATCGTCGTACCGACGGACGAGGAGCTCCTCATCGCCCGGGACACCGTGCAGCTGACGGGGGAGGAGGCCCGATGACCCGCACCCTGCTCGTCGCCCCCACCGGCCACGGGGTCGGCCTGACCGCCACCTGCCTGGGGCTGGTGCACGCCCTCGAGCGGCAGGGCGTCTCGGTCGGCTTCTACAAGCCGCTCGCCCAGCCCCGGGCCCGAGGTGCCGACCAGGACCGGTCCACCGCGCTCGTCCGGCTCACCTCGACCCTCCGTCCGCCTGAGCCCATCACCGCCACCCGGGTGGAGCAGGCCCTGTCGCGCAACGAGCTGGACTCGCTGCTGGAGGACGTCGTCGCCGCCGCCGAGCCGCTCGTCGCCGAGCACGACGTCGTGGTCGTCGAGGGGCTGGTGCCCGGGTCCGGGCTCGTCTACGCCGGACGCACCAACGTCGCCCTCGCCAAGGCGCTGGACGCCGACGTCCTGCTCGTGGGGGCGCCCGACGGCCAGGACCTGGAGCACCTCGCCGAGACGATGGAGATCACCGCCCGCACCTACCAGGGCGGCGAGCGCGCCCGCGTCGTCGGCGCGGTCGTCAACCGGGTGCCCGACCTGACCACGGAGCGCACCGAGGAGATCCGGGGGCTGCTGGCCCGGCGGGACCTCGCGCTGGTCGGTGCCGTGCCCTACCGCCCCGAGCTCGGCTGGCCGCGGGTGTCGGACGCCGTCCGCGGCCTCGACGTCCGGGTGCTCAATGCCGGCGACCAGGACCGTCGGGTCAAGTCGGTCATCGTCGGCGCACAGGCGGTGCCGGGCATCCTGCCGCTGCTGCGCGAGGGGCTGCTGCTCATCGTCCCGGGGGACCGCGACGAGATCATCCTGAGCGTCTGCCTCGCCGCGATGAACGGCACCCGCTTCGCCGGGCTCCTGCTCACCCTCGGGGTCGAGCCGGACCCACGGGTCTGGGAGCTGTGCCGCGGTGCGGCGTCCACCGGGCTGCCCGTGCTGCTCACCGAGCGCAACAGCTACGAGACCGCGACCGCCGTGCACGACATGGACCCCGAGGTCCCGATCGACGACTCCGACCGGGCCGGCCTGGTGATGACCGCGGTCGCCGACGCCCTGGAGCCGGGCTGGCTGGCCACCCTGCCGACGCCGGACCACGTACCCCGGCTGAGCCCGCCGGCGTTCCGGCGCCGGCTGGCGACCCGGGCCCGCGAGGCCGACCGTCGGATCGTGCTGCCCGAGGGCACCGAGCCGCGCACGATCCGGGCCGCGGTGGCGTCGCACGAGATGGGCATCGCCCGGTGCGTGCTGCTCGGCGCCCCGGACGAGGTCGCCGCGCAGGCCGAGGCGCAGGGGCTGACGCTGCCACCGGGGCTCGAGGTGGTCGACCCGGTCGCGGTCGCGGACCGCTACGTCGACGCGCTCGTCGAGGCCCGCCGCCACAAGGGCATGACGGCCGACATCGCCCGCAACCAGCTCGACGACACCATCACGCTCGGCACCATGATGCTGCGCCTCGACGAGGTGGACGGCATGGTCGCCGGGGCCGTGCACACCACCGCGGCCACCCTCCGGCCGGCGCTCCAGCTCCTCGGCCCGGCCCCCGGTGCCGCGCTCGTGTCCTCGGTCTTCTTCATGTGCCTGCCCGACGAGGTGGTGATCTACGGAGACTGCGCGGTCAACCCGGACCCCGACGCCGAGCAGCTCGCCGACATCGCCATCCAGAGCGCCGCCTCGGCCCGTCGCTTCGGCATCGACCCCCGGGTGGCGATGATCAGCTTCAGCACCGGCACCTCGGGTGCCGGGGTCGACGTCGTCAAGGTGACCGAGGCGACCCGGCTGGTCCGCGAGCGCGAGCCCGACCTGCTCGTCGACGGTCCGCTGCAGTACGACGCCGCGGCGATCGCCTCGGTCGCCCGCACCAAGGCCCCGGGCAGCCCCGTGGCGGGGCGGGCCAACGTCTTCGTCTTCCCGGACCTCAACACCGGCAACACGACGTACAAGGCCGTCCAGCGCAGCGCCGACGTGATCTCGATCGGGCCGATGCTCCAAGGACTGGCCAAGCCGGTCAACGACCTCTCCCGGGGGGCCCTGGTGGAGGACATCGTCTACACGATCGCCATCACGGCGATCCAGACGATGCCGGGGGAGTGACGGACGCCGCGCCGTTCCTGATTCACCCCTGCGGGCGACGGGGTGGGACGATGGCGGCTCCTGCGCCCCGACGGCGCGCCGTCGAGTGGGTGGGGTGCAGACGTGACCGAGGTGGTGCTCGCCCCGTCGGCCACTCCCGGCGTGGCCAAGACGGTCAACGTGACGGCCAAGGCCGGACTCGTCCTGCTGCTCGTGCTGGCCATGCTCTACCCCGACCTGGGGCACCTGCGCGACAAGGGTGCCGGCGTCCGCGCGGTGGGCTACCCGCTGGCGTCGTTCGCCGTGCCCTTCATCTGGTGGACGTGGTGGCGCGAGCGGATGGCGTTCCCGTGGATCCCCGACCTGCTGGTGACGATCACCTGCTTCACCGACGTGCTCGGCAACCGGATGGACCTCTACGACACTGTCGTGTGGTTCGACGACTGGATGCACTTCATGAACACCGGTCTGCTTGCCGCCGCGTTCATCCTCCTCACCCTGCCGCGTGACAGCAGCCTGGGACGCGTCGTCGAGCGGGCCCTGGCGTTCGGGGCGACGGCCGCTATCGCGTGGGAGCTGGGGGAGTACGTCGCGTTCCTGAGCAAGTCCTCCGAGCGGGCCTTCGCCTACGGCGACACCCTCGGCGACCTCACCCTCGGGGTGCTCGGTGCCTTCGTCGCCGCCGTGGTCGTCCAGCGGTCGTGGCGCTCGGGCCGGCTGCTCGACCCGGTCCCGCCGAGCTCGGTTCAGCCCCGGCTCGCCGGCACGTCGTAGCGCCGCGACCACCAGTAGGGCCCGGTGTCGGGCCGGCGTCGCCACCCCATCGCGACCAGCTCGGCCTCCAGCTCGTCGAGGCGTCGGTGGGCGAGGTCGTTCCACTCGTCCGGCGCGGCCCGGTCGTCGAGGTCCCTGAACCGCACCACCGGGAACCTCTCCCCGGCCGCCGCGTGCTCGGACGCCTCGTGGTCGGGGTCCGGCGCGGCAACCACGAACCGGAACAGGGGGCCGCCACCCGCCCCGAGCACCGCCCCCAGCAGGGCCTCCGGCCACGCGTGCTTGCCGAGCTCCTCGAGGTGCACCTGCACGACGCCCCGGGGAGCCTCGACCCGCTCGTCACCCTCGTGCCTGCCCGTACGGCGCCACGGTGCCATCGCCATCACTTCCGCTCGTCGAGTCACAGGACGCCCGTTCCTGCCACGGTGCTCCGCGTCCGTCGTGTGGGGTAGTGCCGTTGGTCCCGTCGAAGCCGGGGGACAGGAGCCGGCCGAGACCGTCGGCGTACGGCGCCGGCTCCTGCCACGTCATGGACGGGCGTAGGTGAGGGACCACCAGTGCGCGTGCGGGGTGTCCCTGCGCTCCCACCCCTCGCCGACCAGGCGGGCGTCGAGCTCGCGCAGGCGGTCCTGCGCGGTGTCGACCCATGCGTTGGGCTCGCGCAGGTCGTCGAGGTCCTGCAGCCGCATGACCGGGAACGTGGCCCCCAGCACGTGGTCGTCCGTCGTGTCGTCCGGTCCGGGGGGTCGCGCCACGAAGCGGAACTGCGCACTGCCGCAGCTGCCCGACAGGGTGTTGGCCAGGGCCTTCCACCAGGAGTGCTGCCCCAGCTCCTCCAGGTGGACCTCGAGGACGTCCTCGGTGGACATGACAGCCTCCTTCGTCTGCCTCCATGCTTGCCGAAGGCCCGGGGCGCGCACAGGGACGAAGGTCCCCGGTACGACGAATCGGGGGTCCCGACGCGCCGTCGGGCGTAGACTGGCCCGGCCGAGGAACCCGTAGACGTCGTGGTCCCGCCGTCATTTCACGGCGTACGACGATCACGCCCGGCCCCCGCCGGCAGAACCGGTCCCCGTGCCCCACGCCCAGCCCGCGTCCCTGACCCCGCCCGTCGCGCCGCACCACCGGCCCGGCCTGCTCACCGTCGTCCGCCGCGTCTCGGTGAGCCTGCTCGTCGCGGTGGTCGTCCCCGCGGTCGTCTTCTACGCGGCCTTCGTCGTCGCGGGGGTCTGGGCCGCGATGGCCGCCGCCCTCGTGTGGTCGTACGGTGCGATCGCCTGGCGTGCCCTGACCGGGCGTCGTACGTCGGGCCTCCTCGTCCTCGCCGCGCTCCTGCTGACCGGCCGGACCCTGCTCTCGGTGCTGGCGGACAGCACGTGGCTCTACTTCCTGCAGCCCGTCATCAGCGACGGCGCCGTCGCCATGCTGTTCCTGCTGTCGCTCGCGAGCGCCCGGCCGATGGTGGCGCGGCTGGCCGGGGACTTCTACCCGATGGACCACGACCTGGCGTCGCGCCCGCGGATCCAGCGGCTCTTCCGCAACCTGACGATCATGTGGGCGGTGCTGGGCCTCACCAAGGCCGCCGCCACCCTGTGGCTGCTCGAGTCGCAGTCGCTCGCGACCTTCATCCTGGTGAAGAGCATCTCGATGCTGGCCATCAACGTCCTGGCGGCCTTCGCGACGATCGGCCTCGCCGCCCTCGTCGCGCGCCAGGAGGGCCTGATGGGTCCGGCGCGCGAGCTCGTGCCCGTCACCGCCTGACGGGGCGGTGACGCTCAGTCGCGGGCGGACCCCGGCGGGAAGCCGCCCGTCGCGACCGGGCCCCAGCTCTCGGGGGTGACCCGGATCAGGGACTTGCCCTGCTCCCGCATGGCCCGGCGGTACTCGTCCCAGTCGGCTTGCTCGCCGGCGATGTTGCGGAAGTACTCCACGAAGGGCTCCACGTCGTCGGAGGCGTCGACGACCTCGGCCGTGCCGTCGACCTGCACCCACGGGTCGTCCCACTCGTCGGAGACGACCACGACGCTGACCTCGGGCCGGCTGCGCGCGTTGCGCGTCTTGGCCCGCTGCGGATAGCTGGAGATGACGAGGCGCCCGGAGTCGTCGACGCCGCCGGTCACCGGCGACGCCTGCGGGCTGCCGTCCCGGCGGCGGGTGATGAGGATCATCCGGTGCCGGGGGCGCACGAAGTCGAGCAGCTCGTCGCGCTCCACGCGGGTGTTGGTGGCGATCTTGGGAGCCATGGGGTTCCTCCTCGGTGGGTGTCTCGCCCCCCGATCGTGGCACGCCCACCCATGGCCTTGAATGGGCCCATGACCACATCGACCCAGATCCGTCTCGCCGCCCGTCCCGTCGGGGAGCCGGCCGACAGCGACTTCGAGGTCACCACCGAGGAGCTGCCCGAGCTGGCGGAGGGGCAGGTGCTGCTCCGCACCCTGTATCTCTCCCTCGACCCCTACATGCGTGGCCGGATGAGCGCCGCGAAGTCGTACGCCGCCCCGCTCGAGGTCGGCGACGTCATCCTCGGCGGCACCGTCTGCGAGGTCGTGGAGACGCGTGCGGAGTCGCGCCAGGTGGGCGACGTCGTGCTCGCCTTCGCCGGGTGGCAGACCCACGCCGTGGTCGACGCCCGGCACACCCGCCGCCTCGACCCGGAGGCGGCCCCGGTCAGCACGGCGCTCGGCGTGCTCGGCATGCCGGGCTTCACGGCGTACGCCGGGCTGCTCGAGCTGGGCCGTCCGCAACCGGGCGAGACGGTGGTCGTCGCCGCCGCCGCAGGTCCCGTGGGCTCGGCCGTCGGCCAGATCGCCCGGGTCAAGGGGGCCCGCGCCGTCGGCATCGCGGGTGGCGCGGAGAAGTGCCGCATCCTCGTCGAGGACTACGGCTTCGACGCTGCCGTCGACCATCGGTCGCCGACCTTCGTCGCCGACCTGGCCGCGGCCACGCCGGACGGCATCGACGTCTACTTCGAGAACGTCGGCGGCGCCGTCGCCGCGGCGGTCACCCGTCGGCTCAACCGCTTCGCCCGGATCCCGGTCTGCGGGTTGGTCGCCGGCTACAACGCCACCAGCGCGCCCGAGGGGCCCGACCAGCTGCCGGCCTTCATGGGCAGGGTGCTGTCGCTGAGCCTGACCGTGCGCGGCTTCATCCAGGACGAGTTCGTGCCCACCCACCACGAGGACTTCCTGCGCGACATGACCGCCTGGGTCGCCGACGGCTCGGTGCGCCACCGTGAGGACGTCGTCGAGGGCCTCGAGGCCGCTCCGGAGGCCTTCCGCGGTCTGCTCGTCGGCCGCAACGTCGGAAAGCTGCTGGTCCGGGTCGCACCCGAGTCCTGAGCGCCTGACCTCGGTCCCGGGCCCGCGGGCCGGAGCGTCAGGTACGCCGCGCGTGCCTGCCGCCGCTGGCCCGCTGGGCCTGCTCGAGCAGCGCCGGGTCGTGGGAGTTGACCAGCAGCACGCCGGGCTCGCGACCGCCGTACATGCCCGCGAGCCGGGCGTGGTTGGCCCGCACCATGTCCCAGTCGTGCGCGACCGCGCGCTCCATGGTGCGCAGGGTGGCCGGCGCCGACCCGGAGCCGTCGACCTGCCCGTGGTGGTAGAACGCGTCACCGGCGTGGAACACCCACTGCTCGCCGGCGTCGACGGCGACCGCCGCGTGGCCGCGGGTGTGGCCGGGAAGGGCGATCAGCACGATGCCGGGGGCGATGCCCTCGAGCTCCACGGCCGTGAAGCCCCGCCACGAGTCGCCCGCGGCAGGGGAGTGCTCGATGATCGTCGGCGCGTGCGCGCGCTGCGCCGGGCGGTAGCGGTGCCGCTCGGTGCGGGTCCGGGGCGTGAGCGCGGCGCCGAGCTCGTTGGAGGTGACGTGCACGGTCGCGCGGGGGAAGTCGGCGAGTCCGCCCACGTGGTCGGAGTCGAAGTGCGTGAGCACGATCGCCTTCACGTCGTGCGGGGAGAACCCGAGGCCCTCGACCTGACGCAGCGCGGTCTCGCTGGGATCGAGGACCGGCCTGACCAGGCGCCGGGACGAGCCCAGGCGACCTGCGGGGTCGCGGACGTCCTCGAGGCCGAAGCCGGAGTCGACCAGCACCAGGCCCGTGGGCCCCTCGACGAGCAGCACGTGGCAGACCAGCTCGGGGGTCAGGGGCGGGCGCATCGTGCCGCAGTTGAGGTGGTGGACCTTCACGGACCCAGCATCGGGGCGCGGGACCGGTGGGCGCCACTGTCGACCCGGGCTGACTGGACCGGTCCGGGGTCCCGGCGCCCCGATCGGCTCGCGGGACCCGCCGGTGCACGCATTCGCGGGAGACGGAGGTAACATGGAGAGCACTCCGCCGCCCGATCGAGCCTGATCCGAGTGGTGGAGCCCCGGCATTCGCTTGCGACGCGTGACGTTCTGTCACCACCGCACGGCCCGGGGATGACAGCGTCGCACCGAGCAGACCGCGTGCGGCGACGTTGTCCGGCGTACGCACGTCGGGCATCCGAGGAGGACGTGAGTGGCTCAGCGAGGCCGACGCCAGACCGCACAGCGCCAGTCCCGGCAACGGGGTGGGAGCACCAAGGTCAAGCGCCTGGACAACGAGGGCATCATCCCGGTGCTCGCCCGCGCCGTGCGCGAGGTCGAGCAGGCCGCCGAGCGCGGCAAGGTCATGCCCCACGGTCGTGCGACCTTCCAGGTCGTCGCGCTGCTGGTGCGTGAGGAGCGCTCCCGGATCAACGCCGACACCGAGATCGCCGAGGGGCGCAAGGGCGAGCAGCTCAAGCGCCTCGACGGCATCGCCACGATCCTGGCCAAGACCGCCGCCCGCGACACCTCGCTGCTGCAGCTGCTCGCCGAGGACTCCCAGGTCTCCGAGGGCGCTCGCGCCCTGCGCCGCCAGATGCTGAAGCAGGCCGGCATCGACGCCCCGGAGGAGGTCGAGCCGCCCAAGCCCGAGGGGACCGCGACCTCGTCGCCGCGTCGCGTCGTGCCCCAGTCGGTCATCGCCCGCCAGCTCGCCAACCCGTTCCTCGTGCCGGACTTCTCCGCCGCCGAGCTCAACCGGCCGACGGCCCGCCGGCTGGCCAACTGGGAGCTCCTCGAGCCCCTCTTCAAGTCCTTCGAGTACGTCGGCGGGGGCGCGTCCGCCTGCATGACGCTGCCCGCCCCCGACGCGGCCCGCACCCCGGGCGTCGCCCTGATGCCGCACCAGAAGCAGCTCGTCGCGGCGGCCGCGCAGGGCCACCGCACCTTCCTGCTCGCCGACGAGCCCGGCCTCGGCAAGACCGCCCAGGCGCTGATCGCCGCGCAGGCCGCCGACGCCTACCCGCTCCTGTGCGTCGTCCCCAACGTCGTCAAGGCCAACTGGGCCCACGAGGTCAGCCTCTGGACGCCGCACCGCACCGTCACCGTCATCCACGGCGACGGCGAGCAGGTCGACGGCTTCGCCGACATCGTGATCGTCAACTACGAGGTGCTCGACCGCCACGTCGGCTGGCTCGGGGACCACGGCTTCCGCGGGATGGTCGTCGACGAGGCGCACTTCATCAAGAACAAGTCCTCGCAGCGCAGCCAGCACGTGCTCGAGCTCTCCCAGCGCCTGCGGGCGCGGGTCGCCCGTCCGCTGCTGATGGCGCTGACCGGCACGCCGCTGATCAACGACATCGAGGACTTCCGCGCGATCTGGCAGTTCCTGGGCTGGATCGACGACCAGAAGCCGCTCGCCGAGCTGATGAACAAGCTCGAGGACACCGGCCTGATGCCGGGCGAGCCGGGCTTCTACCCCAACGCCCGCCGCTCGGTCATCGAGATGGGCATCGTGCGGCGCAAGAAGATCGACGTCGCCGCCGACATCCCGGCACGCCGGGTCGCCGACCTGCCGGTCGAGCTCGAGGGTGCGGAGGGTCGCTCCATCCGCGAGGCCGAGCGCGAGCTCGCCCGCCGCCTCGTCTCCCGGTACGACGCCGCGCTCGAGGCGCGCACGTCCGGCCAGGTCGTCGACGGCATCGACCACGACCTCGTACGCCGCGTCGCCAAGTGGGAGCGCGAGGACATGGAGGCCGCCAAGGACGGCGAGAACGTCTTCTCCATGATGCGTCGGATCGGTCGCGCCAAGGCCGGCCTGGCCGCCGACTACACCGCCCAGCTCGCCCGCAGCGTCGGCAAGGTGGTGTTCTTCGCCAAGCACGTCGACGTGATGGACGAGGCGGAGGAGAGCTTCGCCCGTCGGGGCATCAGCTACGTCTCGATCCGCGGCGACCAGAGCGCCAAGGCGCGGGCCGCGGCCATCGAGTCCTTCACCACGGACCCCGACACCTCGATCGTCGTCTGCTCGCTCACCGCGGCGGGCGTCGGCCTCAACCTGCAGGTCGCGTCCAACATGGTGCTCGCCGAGCTCTCGTGGACCGATGCCGAGCAGACCCAGGCCATCGACCGCATCCACCGCATCGGCCAGTCCGAGCCGGTCACGGCGTGGCGCATCATCGCCGCCCAGACCATCGACTCCAAGATCGCCGAGCTCATCGACAGCAAGGCCGGCCTCGCCGCCCGTGCTCTCGACGGTGCCGACGAGGTGGCGTCGTCGGTCGACGTCCAGCTCGAGGCGCTGGTCGGCCTGCTCGACGAGGCGCTGGAGGCCCGCGGCCGGTGACCGGCGGCTGCCCCTAGGGGTGGACCCGGCGCATGTGCCTGCCCCAGCGGGTACGACACCGTCGTGAGCATCACGAGGGAGGCCCTGGGGAGGGACGCCCGGTCCAGCAGCGACGTGCTGCGGATCGCGAGCGTGCCGTCCGGTCATGTCTACGTCCGACACCTGTCGCCGGCTGGTGGGGACGACGGCGTCGAGCGCCTGCCCGACCCGCACCCCGACGACCCGCGCCGGTCCGCCGAGCAGCGGTGGTGGCCGCCGGTGATGCTCCGCCCGGAGTGGGCCGAGACGGCGGACGTCGACGTCTTCCACGTCCAGTTCGGCTTCGACACGTGCACCGCCGACGGGCTGCGCGAGCTCGTGGGCGTGCTGCGCCGGCGCGGGATCCCGCTGGTCGTCACCGTGCACGACCTGCGCAACCCCCACCACGCCGACCGCCGCGAGCACGACGCCCAGCTCGACGTGCTCCTCCCGTCCGCGGACGCGGTGGTCACCCTCACCCGCGGCGCGGCCTCCGAGATCGCCCGGCGCTGGGGGATCGAGGCGGTCGTCGTGCCGCACCCGCACGTCGTCGACCTCGACCTGGCCCGCGCCCTCCGGGAGCGCCCGTCGGAGGGTCCCTGGACGGTGGGCCTGCACGTGAAGAGCCTGCGCGCCAGCATGGACCCCCTCGCGATCCTGCCGACGCTCGTCGAGGAGGTCCGGGCGACGCCCGACGCCCGGCTGCTCGTCAACGGGCACCGCGACGTCCTCGCCGACGGCGGGTCGCGCCACGACGCCGGGCTGGCGGCGTACCTCCGGGACGCGGAGCGCCGCGGCGACCTCGAGCTGCACGTCCACGACTACCTCTCCGACGACGACCTCTGGGACTACCTCGCCCGGCTCGACGTCTCGGTGCTGCCCTACCGCTTCGGCACCCACTCCGGGTGGCTGGAGGCGTGCCGCGACCTCGGCACCACGGTGGTCGTGCCCGACTGCGGCTACTTCGCCGACCAGGGGCCGGTCCTGACCTACGCGATGGGCGAGGGCCGGTACGACGCCGCGTCGCTGCGCACGGCGCTGCGCACGGCCCGCACCGACCCGCCGCCGCCCGCGGACCTCGACGCCCGGGCCCGTCAGCGCGACGAGGTCGCCACCGCACACCGTGAGCTCTACCGGCGGCTGCTCCGGTGAGGCCGCTGAGGATCTGCATCATCGGCTCCAGCCGGTTCCCGATCCGGGAGCCGTTCGCCGGGGGCCTGGAGGCGCACACCCACGCGCTGGCCCGACGGCTGTCGGAGCGGGGCCACGAGGTGACCCTCTTCGCCGCGCCCGGGTCCGACCCGTCGCTGGGTCTCCGGGAGCTCGCCGTGGAGCAGATGGAGCCCGACCCCGGCGAGCGACCCGACACCTCGATCCCGCCGCACTGGTGGATGCAGGAGCACCACGCCTACCAGGGGCTCATGCTGGAGCTGATGCGCACGGCGCACGATCGGTTCGACGTCGTGCACAACAACAGCACCCACCACCTGCCCGTCGCGATGGCCGACGTCGTGCCGGTGCCGATGGTGACCACGTTGCACACCCCGCCGACCCCGTGGCTGAGGTCCGCCCTCGTGCACGCCTCGCCGCGGGCCGTGTTCGTCGCGGTCAGCAACTGCACCTCCGACGCCTGGGCGGGGACGGTGGCCAGCCGGGCGATCCTCAACGGCGTCGACACCGAGCGCTGGGTCGCGGGGCCCGGTGGCGGTCCCGCCGTCTGGAGCGGTCGACTCGTCCCCGAGAAGGCGCCCCACCTGGCCATCGACGCCGCCCGCCGGGCGGGGATGCCGCTGCTGCTCGCCGGGCCCGTCCTCGACGCGGCCTACTACGACCGCGAGGTCCGGCCGCGGCTCGGCGACGACGTCCGCCACGTCGGGCACCTCGACCAGCGGGCGCTGTGCGCTCTGGTCGGCAGCGCCAGCGTGGCCGTGGTGACCCCCGAGTGGGAGGAGCCCTACGGTCTCGTCGCCGCCGAGGCGATGGCGTGCGGCACCCCCGTCGCGGCCCTCGACCGGGGTGCGATGCGCGAGGTGGTCGTCGACGGCGGGGGCGTCCTCGCCGACCCGCGCGACCCCGCCGCGCTGGCCACGGCGATCCTCGCCGCTGCCCGGCTCGACCGGGCGCGGGTGCGGCGGACCGCCGTCGCGCGGTGCTCGCTGGAGCGGATGGTCGACGCCTACGAGCTGGTCTACGAGCAGGCCCTCGAGCGGCCGCGGGAGGCCGCGTGATCGGCTACTACGTCCACCACCACGGGCACGGCCACCTGCACCGGGCCCTCGTGCTCGCCGACGCGTGCCGGCTGCCGGTCGTCGGACTCTCCTCGCTGCCGCGGCCCGCGGAGTGGGCGGGGGAGTGGGTGCAGCTCGAGCGTGACGACGACGACCCGGGCCCGCGCGACGCCGCCGCCCGCGGCCAGCTGCACTGGGCGCCCCTCGACGACGACGGGCTGCGCTCCCGGATGGCGAGCATCTCGGCCTGGATCGCGGAGCAACGGCCCTCGGTCATGGTCTCGGACGTCTCGGTCGAGGTGGCGATGCTGGCCCGGCTGCACGGCGTACCCGTCGTCTCGGTCGTGCTGCCCGGCGAGCGCGGCGACGCGCCCCACCGGGCCGGGCTCGGGCTCTCCAGCGAGCTGGTGTCCTTCTGGCCGCCCTCGGCCCGGGGCATGGTGCGCGGTCTCGCGCCCGCTGATGCGGCGCGGTTGCGCTGCCTCGGCGCGCTGTCGCGCTTCGGCCGCGACGAGCTGGCGGGAGGGCGACCCGACGACGGCGTACGACGCGTCGTGGTCCTCAACGGGTCGGGCGGCGGCGGTCCCACCGCCGACCAGCTCGACCGCGCCCGCGCCACCTCGCCCGGCTGGGAGTGGCAGGTGCTCGGGGGGCCCTCGGGGACGTGGGTGGCCGACCCGACGGCGGCGCTGCGGGCGGCCGACGTGGTCGTGACCCATGCGGGACAGAACGCGCTCGCCGAGGTGGCGGCCGCGCGCCGACCGGCGGTCGTGGTGCCCCAGGACCGGCCGCACGACGAGCAGCGCACCACCGCTGGCGTCCTCGCCCGGGGCGGCTGGCCGGTGAGCGTGCGCGAGACCTGGCCGGACGCGGGCTGGGGTGCCCGGCTCGACCGCACCGCCCGTCTCGACGGCGAGCAGTGGGCGACGTGGTGCGACGGGCGCGCGGTGCACCGCTTCGTCGGCGTCGTGCACGCCGTGGCGGCGGGCTCCGACAGTGCGTCCCTGGTGAGCGCCCCGGCGGCCGGATCGTGACCGTCGCCGTCGTCACCCTCGTCCACGGGCGGGCTGCCCACCTCCGGATGCAGCACGCCAGCCTGGCGCGCGGGGTCGTGCCCGACCACTACGTCGTCGCCGCCATGGGTGACCACACGGTGCGTGCCTGGCACCCGGCGGTCCCACCGACTCCGGATGTGGTCGAGATCCCGGTGCAGGCGGGGTTGCTGCCCCTGGCGGCCGCCCGCAACGCCGCCGCCCTCCGGGCCCTGGAGCGCGGCGCCGACGTGCTGGTCTTCCTCGACGTCGACTGCCTCGCGGGCCCGGCGCTGGTGCAGGCCTACGCCGACGCCGCCCGGGACCGCCCCGACGTGCTCTGGTCGGGACCGGTCACCTACCTGCCCCCGGCAGGCCCGGACGGCTACCCGCTCGACGGGCTCGACGCCCTCGACGACCCGCACGCCTCACGACCGGCCCCCGCACCCGGCGAGCGCCGCCTCGGCGGCGACCCCGACCTCTTCTGGTCGCTGTCCTTCGCGGTGCACGCCGACGGGTGGCGACGCGCCGGCGGCTTCTGCGAGAGCTACGTCGGATACGGCGCCGAGGACACCGACTTCGCCGCGACGGCCACCTCGGCCGGCCTCACCCTGGGCTGGCTCGGGGGTGCCCGCGCCTACCACCAGCACCACCCGACGTCCTCACCGCCGGTGGAGCACCTCGCCGACATCCTGCACAACGGCGCGCTCTTCCGGCGCCGGTGGGGCCGCTGGCCGATGGAGGGATGGCTGCGGGAGTTCGAGCGGATGGGCCTCGTCGAGCGCGAGGACGGGGAGTGGCGGCTGACGCCGTCCGGCCGGCAGACCGCCCGGGCCTGAGGAACTGAGCGGCTCAGCCCATCAGCCGGCGGGCGATCGGCAGCGGCAGGTGCTTGAGGGCGAAGCCGATCGGCTCCCACGGCCAGCCCGGGACCCGGGCCGAGGCCTTCTCCTTCTCGATCGCCGCGACCATCGAGCGCACGCCGCGCTCGGTCGAGGCGACCATCGGGGTGGCCTTCGAGGTCGCCGACATCTCCGAGACGATGTAGCCCGGGTAGAGCACGGTCACCGTGATCGGGGTGCCCATGACGTCGGCCCGGAAGCCCTCGGCGAGGTGGGCGACGGCGGCCTTCGAGGCGGCGTACGTCGTGATGTTGCCGGGCATCCCGCGCATCGCTGAGATCGAGGAGATCATCACCAGGTGTCCCGAGCCCTGCGCCCGGAAGGCCTCGGCGGCGGCCTCGGTCTGCGCGAGGGCACCGATGAAGTTGGTCTGCGCGGTGTCGCGGTTGGCGTCGAAGCGCCCGGTGCCGAGCGGCTGGCCCTTCCCGAGGCCCGCGTTGACGACGACCCGGTCGAGGGACCCGAAGAGGTCGCGGAACTCGCCGAAGACCCGGAAGACGGCGTCGTGGTCGTTGACGTCGAGCGCCCGGACCTCGACGCGGACGGCCGGGTGCGACGCCGCGATCTCGGCGCGGAGCGCCTCGAGGTTGTCCGTACGCCGCGCGCACAGCGCCAGGTCGTGCCCCAGGGCGGCGAACTGGCGGGCCATCTCGGCGCCGAGACCCGACGAGGCGCCGGTGATGAGGATGGTCGACATGGGGTTCCTATCGGTAGGTGACGGCGGCCGGGGACAGGTGCGAGTGCTCGTTGACGCTGAGCAGGGTGATCCCGCGGGTGCCGTTGATGAGCTTGGTGACGCCGGTGTTGACGGTCACCTGGTTGAGGCGCAGCCACAGCGCGCCGTCGCCCTCGAGCGCCGAGGTGGCGGCCCAGCCCATCGGGCCGCCGCTGGTGAAGACCACGGCCGTGCCGCCGTCCGCGACGGCGGCCGCCGCGCGGGCGAGGGCGGCTTCGACCCGGGCGGCGAAGACCGCGAACGGCTCGGTGTAGTCGGCGTCGTGGGCCCCGTCGGTCCAGCGGGTGGTGGCCTCGGCGAACCAGCGCTGGAAGACCCCGGGGCTCGACATCACGTCGACGCCCTCGGGAGCCGGGTGCCTCGAGAGGACCTGGAGGTGGTCGAACTCGTTCCACCCCTCGTCGGTCGTCACCTCGGCGTCCCACCCGGCGGCCTGCACCGCGGCGGCGGCGGTCTGGTGGTGGCGCCGCATCGCGCCGGAGACCAGCACGGTGGGCTCGACGCCGCGGGCGGCCAGGGCGGCGCCGAGGACGGCGGACTGCTCGACCCCGCGCTCGGAGAGCACGTCGTAGTCCTCGGCCCCCCAGGACGCCTGCCCGTGCCGGACCAGCAGGACCTGGCTCACCGGCGCATCAGCCCGTCGACGCGGGTGCCGACCATCCGCACGGCCTCACCGAAGAGGCCGTAGACCTCGTTGGTGGTCTGCCCGGCGACGTAGCGGTAGTAGATCTGCTGGGCGATGACGGCGAGCCGGAACAGCCCGAACACCTCGTAGAAGCGCCACTGCTCGGGGGTGACGGACAACCCCATCCGCTCGCAGTAGCGGGTGACGATCTCGTCGCGGGTGAGCATCCCCGGCAGGTGCGTGGGCACCCGGCGCATCATCTGCCAGCCGTCGTCGTCGCCGGCCTCGACCCAGTAGGCCATCGATCCGGCGAGGTCCATCAGCGGGTCGCCGAGGGTGGCCATCTCCCAGTCCAGGACGCCGACCACGCGGGTCACGTCGTCGGGGGAGAGCACGAGGTTGTCGAGCTTGTAGTCGTTGTGGATGACGCAGGTGGCCACGTCGTCGGGCTGGTGCTCGGCCAGCCACGCCATCACGTCCTCGTAGTCGGGGACGTCGTCGGTGCGGGCGTTGCGGTAGCGCACCGACCACCCCTCGACCTGGCGGCGCACGTAGCCCGCGCCCTTGCCCAGGTCGGTGAGCCCAGCGGCGGCCGCGTCGACACTGTGCAGCTCGACCAGCACGTCGATCGCGCCGAGGCAGAGCTCGCGGGCCTGCTCGGGGGAGAGGGGCACGTCGGCGGGCCACTCGCTGCGCGGGATGATCCCGTCGATCCGCTCCATGGCGTAGAAGTCGGCACCGATCACGTCCGGGTCGTCGCAGAACGCGACCATCGGCGCGACGTACGAGAAGACGGGCGCCAGCGCCGACTGGATGACGAACTCGCGGTGCATGTCGTGCGCGCCCCGGGCCTTGGTGCCGGCCGGTGCGCGGCGCAGGATCAGGTCCCGGGTCGGGTACCTCAGCAGGTAGGTCAGGTTGGACGCCCCGCCGGAGAACTGGCGGACCTCCGGGGTGCCGTCCAGCCCGGTGGCGTCTCCGGCGTGCGCCCGCAGCCAGGTCGACACGGCCTCGACGTCGAAGGCGTCCTCGTCGCGGACCGGCCGGGCGCCGGCGACCTCGCTCACGCGTCGGCCTCCTGGAGCTTGGCGGCCTGCGCGCGCATCACCGCGTCGTACGCCGGGCGGTCGGCCCACTTCAAGAAGTAGGCCTGCCGGGCGGGCTCGTCCGGCACGATCACGTCCTCACCCGCGTCCATGCCGACGAGCACAGCGGCCGCGATGTCGTCAGCGGTGATCCGGGAGCGCTCGACCAGTCCCTTGACGATCTCGCCGAGGGCGGTGTCGCTGCCCTGCATCGAGTCCATCAGGTTGGTCCGGAAGTACGACGGGCACACGGCGCTGGCCCGGATCCCGAAGCCGGCGAGCTCGTGGCCGCACGTCTCGGTGAAGGCCACGACGGCTGCCTTGGTGGCGTTGTAGGAGCCCATCCCGGCGGGGTGCACGAGCCCGGCCAGCGAGGCGACGTTGACGACGTGGCCCGACCCCTGGGCCTTGAGCATCGGGGTGAAGGCCTGCACACCGCGGACGACGCCGAAGAGGTTGACCTCGGTGATCTGGCGCCACTCCTCGATCGTGCAGCGGTCGATCCGGCCGCCGCCCGCGACCCCCGCGTTGTTGACGAGCACGTCGAGGCCGCCCCAGCGCTGCTCGACCGCGGCGACCGCGGCCGCCCAGTCGTCGCCGGAGGTGATGTCGAGGACCAGGTCGATCCCGTCGCCCGCCACCCGGTCGGTGGCGAGGACCTCGTCGCCCCGGGCGCGGAAGGCGGCCACCAGCGCGGCGCCGAGGCCGGACGCGGCCCCGGTCACCAGGACCCGCCGGCTCATCGGTGCTTGCCCAGCTCGATCTTGGCCACCACGTTGCGGTGCACCTCGTCGGGCCCGTCGGCCAGCCGCAGGGTGCGCGCCCCGACGTACGCCGCCGCGAGCGGGAAGTCGTCGGTCATGCCGGCGCCGCCGTGGATCTGGATGGCCATGTCGATGACGTCGAGGGCCATCCGCGGCACCTCGACCTTGATCTCGCTGACCGCGGAGATCGCCTCGGCGGACAGGCCCTGGTCGAGCAGCCAGGCGGCGTGCAGCACCAGCATCCGGGAGCGGTTGATGGCGATCCGGGCGTCGGCGATGCGCTCGCGGTTGCCGCCGAGGCTGGCCAGCGGCTTGCCGAAGGCGATCCGGTCGGACGCCCGGCGGCAGGCGAGGGCGAGGGCCTTCTCCGCCAGCCCGATGGCGCGCATGCAGTGGTGGACGCGTCCGGGGCCGAGGCGCCCCTGGGCGATCTCGAACGCGCGCCCCTCGCCGAGCAGGATGTTGCCGACCGGGACGCGGACGTTGTCGAAGGACACCTCGCCGTGCCCGAGGGGCTCGTCGTAGTAGCCCATCGTGGAGAGCATCCGCTCCACCTTCACGCCGGGGGCGTCGCGCGGCACGAGCACCATCGTGTGGCGCGAGTGCCGGTCGGCGTCGGGGTTGGTGAGCCCCATGAAGACGAGGATCTTGCAGTCCGGGTTGCCGATGCCGGTGGAGAACCACTTGCTCCCGTTGACGACCACCTCGTCACCGTCGACGACCGCGGTGGCGGCCATGTTGGTGGCGTCGGAGGAGGCCACGTCGGGCTCGGTCATGCAGAAGGCGCTGCGGATCTCGCCGCGCAGGAGCGGCTCCAGCCAGGTCGCCCGCTGCTCGTCGGTGCCGTAGCGGAGCAGCACCTCCATGTTGCCGGTGTCGGGGGCGTTGCAGTTGAAGACCAGCGGGGCGAGGAACGAGCCGCCCATCGCCTCGGCCAAGGGGGCGTAGTCGACGTTGCTGAGGCCCACGCCGCCGTCGGTGCCGAAGTCCGCGGCGTACGCGCCGGCGTGCTCGATGGGCAGGAAGAGGTTCCACAGGCCCTGCTCGCGAGCCTTGGCCTGGAGCTCGGCGATCCGTGGGTCGGGCGTCCAGCTGTCCCCGCCGCTCTCGCGCCGCTCGGTGATGCCGGCGTGCACGTCGGCCTCGATCGGCTCCACCTCCGCGGCGATGAAGTCGCGCACGCGCGTCTGGAGGTCGCTGGCCCGGGGGGAGAGGGAGAAGTCCATGGGTTGACCCTACGCACATTGTTGAGCAATGCTCAATAGCGTGTCCGACACCGTACGCCGCCGCCTCAGCGCCGAGGACCGGCGCCGGCAGCTCGTCGGCATCGGCCTCTCGCGGATCGTCGACACCCCGATCCAGGACCTGTCGATGGACCAGATCGCGGCCGAGGCGGGCATCTCCCGCGGCCTGCTCTTCCACTACTTCCCGACCAAGACCGACTTCTACCTCGCGTGCATCGCCGCGGCCGGGCGCCGGATCCTGCGCAACACCGCGCCCGCCGAGGGGGACGAGGGACCGGTCCAGGTGCGCACGATGGTGACCGCGATGGTCGAGCAGATCGACCGTCGGCGGGAGTTCTACCTGACGCTCGTGCACGGCAGCGGGGTCGCCGACCCGCGGCTGGCCGAGGTGCACGAGAGCGTGCGCTCGGTGTCGACCGACCGGGTCGTCGCGGCGCTCGGCCTCGACCCCGGGCTGCACGAGGTCGTGCACGCCTGGTGGGCCTACGTCGAGGACCGGGCGCTCACGTGGAGCGCCGCCCCGCCGGACGCGCGCCCGCACACCCTCGAGGCCCTGGTGGCGCACTGCGAGCGGGCCCTGGCCGCGCTCTGCGCCGAGGGCGCGTGAGAGCGACGCTCAGCGGCCGCGCTTCTGCTTCTTGACTGCCTTGGCGTGCACGGTGAACTTGCGGTTGTCGTCCCGGGCCACTCCGTCGCAGGCGTACACCGTCTTGCGTCCGCAGCGGTAGCGGGTCGAGACGTTGGCCACCGACACCGTCACCGCGGCCACGGTGGCCGCGCTGAAGGGCACGGTCGCGACGCCGTTGCCCCGTCGGTCGAGCCTGACCCGCATCGTCCTCACGGTGCCGTCCAGCCGGTGCGCCACCGCCGTCGCCGCGGGGGAGGCATTCCGGGTCGGGCCGTCGACGCGGACCTTGAGGCGCCACTTGCCGCCACCGAGGTCGGCGCCGGGGCGGAGGTGCACGGAGTCTCCCGCCAGGTGGTCGAGCCGGACGGCCTTCTTCCAGGACCTGGCGGCCCGCGTGAGGGTGGCCTCGCCGGCCGGGGTCGCGGCGGCGTAGGCCGCGCCCTCCTCGTAGACGAGGCCGGGGACCGTGTTGGCGGCCGCGAAGTCGGCGTAGACCGTGGCGAGTCCGCCCTTCTTGCGCAGCACCGACTGCACGGCCTCCACGGAGTAGAGACCGCCGTCCTTCTTCAGGCTCCCGGCGGCCCGCCAGGCCTTCTTGACCAGGCCCTGGGAGTACTGCTGGGTGAGGTACTCCCAGAAGATCCAGTTGCCGTACTGGAAGCCGTAGGTCGAGCTGAACGCGTCGAGCGGGACGAACGGCGCCTGGAGCTGGCTGTAGCGGAGGTACTGCCGGTTGTCGTCGATGTGGTCGGCGACCCGCTCCTCCATCCAGGTGGCCGTGGACTCCATCATCCACGGGTCCTCGTCGTAGTCGTAGGCGTACTGCACGGCGTGGAAGAACTCGTGCGCCGCGGTGACGGTGAGGTTGTCCTGCGGGGAGGTGCCCGAGGGGAACTGGGCCGGGGCGTAGTCGTTGTCGAGCACGCAGAAGCCGCTCGCCGTCCGGCCCTTCTTGCGGTACTCCGCCGCGCAGTAGCCGTAGAGGCCGGTGCCGAGGTCCTTGAGGTAGACGTCGAGCCGGTCGTCGCCACCGATGCCGCGGTCGCCGAGCGGGGCGCGGTAGCCGAGCTGGCCGACCTCCACGGCGTAGGTGTTCTCCAGGGTGGCCAGGGTCAGGTCGACCCAGCCGGCGCTCGGCGGGGCATCGGCCGTCGAGGGGACGTGGTGGACGCAGACGTGCTGGCCGCAGGTGCGGGTCGAGGGCACGGTGTAGCCGTTGCGGAACGGGTCGCCGGCCCCGTCGGTCGGTCGGGCGAGGAGGGCCTCGGCCTCGACGGCCTCGGCACCCGTGAGGTCGGGCCGGGCCAGCCAGAGGTCGCGCAGCGCCACGGTGGCCGACGGGTCGGCCGTCCGGGCCTCACCGTCGAGCACCCGGTCGGCCACCGCGAGGGTCGCGCGCGGGGAGGCCTGCGGGGGGAGCGCCACCGGTGCGGAGCGCTGCACCGGCGGGAGCGCCTCCGTCACCCGGCCGGGGCCGGCGCCACCGTCGTCCGTCGCGGTGGCCGGCACGGCGGGCACCAGGGCGAGCGCGGTGGCCGCGCTCGTGAGGAAGGACAGGAGGACGAGGGTGGAGCGCACGCGGGGTCCCTTCGTGGCCGGGCGGGCGGGGTGGTGCCGTCGGCTCATCGCAGGACCCGGGCCGTGATCCGGAAACCACGACGGTCGTCGCGCGGCTTGCCGTGGCACGCGAACTGGGAGCCGCGGTTGCAGGTGTAGCGGGTCGACGCGTTGGCGAGCACGACCTCGACGCGGCGCACGCGCGGGCGGTGGAACTTCACGACCCGGGTGCCGTGGCCGCGGCGGTCGATCCGGATCGGGCTGCGCCCGATGATGCCCTTGCGACCGATGAGCACCACGTGGGCGCCCGGGGCCGTGGCCCGTCGGCCCGCGTCGACGGAGATGCGCAGGCGACCACGCTTGAGGCCGGGGGCCGGTCGCAGCGAGGCGACGTGGCCGGTGAGGTGGTCGAGCGGCACCGTCCGCGTCCAGCTGCGGCGTTCGCGACCGAGGCGGGCCCGGCTCTGCGGCGGTGTGGGGCGGTAGGCCGACCCCTCGGCGTACGACGAGCGGGCGGTGCGGTTGGCGGCGAGGAAGCCCGCGTAGAAGCGCGGCCACGAGACGCCGCGCGACTCGACGTACCGCTTGACCGCCTTGACGGAGAAGTCGTTGCGCCGGCCGACGTGGCCGTCGGCGCGGGCCCAGACCTGCCGGACCGCCTCGCTGCCGAAGCGCTGGGTGAGGCGCTGGAAGAAGATCCAGTTGCCGTAGGAGCCGAGCCCGCTGTCGAAGGTGTCGAGCGGGGTGCGCGGGTCCCCGAGCTGCCCGTGGACGAGGTACTGGCGGTTGTCGTCGACGTCGTCGGTGACCTGCTCCTCCATCCAGGTGGCGGTCGCCTCGAGGAGCCAGCCGTCCTCGCGGGCGTCGAGGCCGAACTGCACGGCGTGGAACAGCTCGTGCGCGACCGTGACCCGCATGCTGGGGGTCGGGGGCAGCGGGAACTCGGTGAAGTCGTTGTCGAGCACGCAGTACGACGACGCGACGTTGCGCTCGCCGGGCACCATCTGCTCGGGCGCGCAGTAGCCGTAGAGGCCGCGCCGGCCGAGGTCCGCGAGGTAGACGTCGAACTGGGCCGTGTCGCCGGCGCCACGGTCGCTGGGCGGCAGCGGCCAGCCCAGCTGGGACATCCGGACGAAGGAGTCGTGCGCGGTGCGCAGGGTCAGGGCCACCCAGTCGGGGGTGCCGCCGGTGCTGCTGGCCATCGGTGGGGCGTCGCCCGAGGCGCCGACGTAGTGCAGGCAGACGAGGTCGGTGCACTCGCGGCCCTGGGGGAGGGTCGCGTCCCATGCCGGCCGCGGCAGCGCCGCGCGGGCGGAGAACCGGCGCTCGCCGACGGTGCCGGTGCCGGTGCCGAAGAACTGGTCACGCAGCTCGAGGGTGTCCGCGCCGGGGTCCGTGCCTGCGGCTCGGGTGGCGGCCTGGGCGGCGGTCGCGGGACCGGCCACGGTCAGCAGACCGAGGGCCAGGCAGGCCGCGAGGGCGAGGGTGGCGAGGGCGCGCACCGGGTTGTCGGTCACTGAGGCCTTCCGGGGTGGAGTCCCGACAGGCTACAGACTCCGGGTCGCCGGTCAGAGATCGGCGATGTGCTCGATGATGGCCGTCGTCGAGATGGCGGGGGTCCGGGGGAGGTAGACGACGTCGCACACGTCGGAGAGCTCGTCGAACCTGCCGGCCCAGTCGTCGCCCATGACCAGCACGTCGGCGCGGTGCCCGAGGACGTAGTCCCGCTTGAGCTCGAGGCTCTCCTCCACGAAGACCTCGTCCACGACCCGCAGGGCGGCCACGATCTCGAGGCGCTCGCGCTCGCTGAAGACGGGCGCCCGGCCCTTCTTGCGCATGTTGAGCGCATCGGCCGACACGCCGACGACGAGGCGGTCACCGAGCGCCGCGGCCCGCTCCAGCACGCGCAGGTGCCCGACGTGGAACACGTCGAACGTGCCGAAGGTGATGACCGTGCGAGACATGGGCGCCAATCTAAACCGCCGCCCCTCGGGGTGGGCCCCAGGGTGCGTCGTGTGGCCCCGTGTGGCACGGCAGGGGAGGATCGGCGCATGGCTGTCTCCACGGTGCTCCCGCTCATCACGCCCGACCCGGGTGCCGACGAGGCGCGCCGCCGTGGCCTGCGCCGGATGCGGACCGTCGCGGTGTCCCTCCTGGTCCTCGCCGCCGTCGTGTACGTCGCGACGCTCGGCCAGGACGGCTTCTGGGGATTCGTCAACGCGGGTGCCGAGGCGTCCATGGTCGGTGCCATCGCCGACTGGTTCGCGGTGACCGCGCTCTTCAAGCACCCGCTCGGGGTGCCGATCCCGCACACGGCACTGATCCCCAAGCGCAAGGACGAGCTGGGCAAGGGCCTCGAGGAGTTCGTGGGGGAGAACTTCCTCCAGGAGGACATCATCCGCGACCGGGTGGCCGCGGCGACCATCTCGGCCCGGGTGGGGGACTGGCTCTCCGACCCGGCCAACGCCCGGCGCGTCGTCGACGAGGTCGCCGACGTCACCGCGATCGCCCTCGGCAAGGTCAGGGACGACCACATCGCCGACCTGGTGAGCAACGCCTTCGTCCCGCGCTTCCGCGAGGAGCCCATCGCGCCGCTGCTCGGCTCCCTGCTGTCCGAGGTGGTGCGCGACGACCTGCACCACGGCGTGGTCGACCTCTGCCTGGACGAGATGCACCGGTGGCTGGTGCACAACCCGGACACCTTCGTGGAGGTGCTCAGCGAGCGGGCCCCCTGGTGGGCTCCGCCGCGGCTCAACGAGGCCGTCACCCAACGCATCCATGTCGAGGCGGTCCGCTGGGTCGAGGACATCCGCGACAACCCCGACCACCACGCCAGGGCCGCGCTGGACTCGATGCTCACCCAGCTCGCCCACGACCTGCTGGTCGACGCCGCGACCCAGGACCGGGCCGAGCGCTTCAAGGAGCGGCTGCTCGACCACCCGCAGGTGGTCACCACGGCCATCTCGCTGTGGAAGGCGATGCGGGCGGCGCTGCTGACCAGCGTCCGCGAGCGCGACGGCGCGGTGCGACAGCGCCTGCTCGAGGAGCTCAACAGCTTCGCGGAGCGGCTGCGCACCGACGCGACGCTGCGCGAGCGCATGGACCGGACCGCGGCCGACGTGGTCGTCTTCGGGGTCTCGCGGTACGGCGAGGAGCTCACCGCGGTCATCACCCACACGATCGAGCGGTGGGACGGCAAGGAGGCCGCCCGGCGCATCGAGCTGCACGTGGGTCGCGACCTCCAGTTCATCCGGATCAACGGCACCATCGTCGGCGGGCTCGTCGGCGTCCTGATCCACGCGATCTCGCTGCTGGTTCACTGAGCCCATGAACCAGACCCCTGCCGACCCCACCGGGTCCGTCCCCGCCGGTGTCCCAGACGGTGTCGTGGACGTCCCGATCCGTGACGAGACGATCCGGCTCGGTCAGTTCCTCAAGCTCGCCAACCTGGTCGAGAGCGGCTCCGACGCCAAGCCGGTGCTGGCCGACGGGCAGGTCACGGTCAACGGCGAGGTGGAGACCCGTCGGGGCCGGCAGCTCGTCCCGGGCGACGTGGTCACCCTGGGACCGGCCGCGGCGAGAGTCGCCACAGGGGACGCCGAGATCGACGTCCCCTGGTAGCCGTGCGGTGATCCGTGGTCCGGGTCAGCGGACCTCGAGCAGGTCCACCACGAAGATCAGCGTCTCGCCGGGCTTGATGACGCCCCCGGCGCCGCGGTCGCCGTAGCCGAGGTGCGGCGGGATCACGATGCGCCGGCGGCCGCCGACCTTCATGCCCTGCACGCCCTCGTCCCATCCCTGGATGACCTGGCCGATGCCGAGGCGGAACTGCAGCGGGGTGCCCCGGTTGTAGGACGCGTCGAACTCCTCGCCGGACGAGTGCGCCACCCCGACGTAGTGGACCGACACCGTCGATCCACTCGTGGCCTCGGCGCCGTCACCCTCGGAGAGGTCCGTGACCTCCAGCTCGGTGGGTGCGTCTCCCATGTGCGGGTCGACGTCGGGCTTGTCCATGTCACTGCCTCTCATTCGCCTGTCAGGTCTGGTGCACGTAGTGGTCGAGCTGGTCGCGCTCGAACTCGAGCTCGTCGATGCGGTGCTTGACCACGTCACCGATGCTGATGATGCCGGTCAGCCTCCCGTCGGCCACCACCGGGAGGTGCCGGATGCGCAGCTCGGTCATCGTCTTCATGAGGTCGGTGAGGTGGTCGTCGCCGCTGCACGTCTGCACGTCGACGGTCATGATGTCGCCGACGAGCGCGTCCAGGACGGCCGGGTCGGAGCCGAGGCGGCGTACGACGTCGCGCTCGCTGACGATGCCGTCGACGGTCTCGCCGTCGGAGCTGACGATGACGGCACCGATGTTGTGCTCGGTGAGGTGGGCGACCAGGTCACGCACGGGGGCATCGGGACTGATTGTCACGACCCCCTGGCTCGGCTTGGCAGTGAGGATGTCGTGGATGCGCATGCGCCACCTCCGGGAGTCGCGGTTGGTGCTCGACCACGCTAGTCACTCGGGGGGCTGAGCGACAGGGGCGACGAGGGTGGGTTCAGTCCGCGACCGTCGGCGGCGTCTGCCGGGCGCGCAGGTCGTGCACCGAGCCGTGCCCCGACGGCCGGTAGTCCGGGTCATCGAGGTCGTCGGGGAGCGAGCCGAGGAAGGACAGGGCCGCCTCGTGGAGGTGCCCGTTGGTGGCCAGCGCGTTGCCGCCGTACGGGCCGTCGGTGCCGTCGAGGGAGGTGAACCGACCGCCGGCCTCGCGCACGATGACGTCGAGGGCCGCCATGTCGTAGAGCGCGAGCTCGGGCTCGGCGGCGATGTCGACGGTGCCCTCGGCGAGGAGCATGTAGGACCAGAAGTCGCCGTAGGCCCGGGTGCGCCAGCAGCGGCGGGTGAGGTTGACGAAGTCGGAGAGCCGGTCGCGCTCGTCCCAGCCCGACAGCGAGCTGTAGGACAGCGAGGCGTCCTCGAGGCGGCGTACGTCGGAGACCTGGCACTGCGTCGCCTTGAGCAGCGAGCGGCCGGTCCACGCACCGTGGCCCTTCGACGCCCACCAGCGGCGCTGGAGCTGCGGCGCCGACACGACGCCGAGCACGACCTCACCGTCGACCGCCAGCGCGATGAGGGTCGCCCACACGGGCACGCCGCGGACGAAGTTCTTGGTGCCGTCGATCGGGTCGACGATCCACTGCCGCTGGCTGTGCCCGGACGACCCGTGCTCCTCGCCCAGCACCGCGTCCCGCGAGCGGACCCGCGACAGGGTGCGCCGGATGCCCTCCTCGACCGCCTCGTCGGCGTCGGTCACCGGCGTGAGGTCGGGCTTGCTCATCACGTGCAGGTCCAGCGCCTTGAAGCGGGCCTGGGTCAGCGAGTCGGCGTCGTCGGCCAGGACGTGGGCCAGCCTGAGGTCGTCTGTGTAGTCCTGATGGCCGGGTCCGGAGATGGGCATGTCCACAGGTTATTGCCAGCGTTGCGCTCTACCGTGCATCCATGGAGATCAACGGACTTCCGCTGCACCCCCTCGTCGTGCACGCCGTCGTGGTGCTCGGCCCGCTCGCCGCCCTCACCGGGCTGGCCTACGCGTTCGTGCCCCGGTGGCGTTGGCTGCTCCGCTGGCCCCTCGTCGGGCTCGCCCTCGTCACCGCGGTCACGGCGGTCGTCGCCACGTCCGCGGGCGAGTCCCTGCTCGACGCGCGGCCCGAGCTCGAGCCGCTGGTGGACGAGCACGAGGACTGGGGCGAGCTGCTCCGCACGGCGTCCCTGGCGTACGCCGCCGCGGCCGCGCTCGGCGCCTGGGCGCTGGGCGGTCCGTCGGCCCTCGCCTCGGGTCGTGGGGCCCGCGACACCAATCCCGTGGTCGGCATGATCGCCACGGTGCTGATCGCCGTGGGGGCCGTGGCGCTGCTGGTGCTGGTGTTCCTCGCCGGCGACTCCGGCGCGCGGGCCGTCTGGGGCTGACGGGCTCAGTAGTCGTCGTGCGACCGGGCGGCGAGCAGCCGCCGGAACGACTGCACCCGGTCGGGGTCGGCCTCGCCCTCGGCCACGGCCACGTCGAGGCCGCACTCGGGCTCGTCGGTGCCGTGGGTGCACCCGCGCGGGCAGTCCTCGGTCATCTCCTCGAGGTCGGGGAACGCCCCGATGAGGTCCTCCGGCTGCACGTGGGCCAGCCCGAAGGACCGGATGCCCGGGGTGTCGATGATCCAGCCGTCGTCCCCCTCCTCGGTGCGGGGCAGCGCGAGCAGGTAGGCCGAGGTCGAGGTGTGCCGGCCGCGCCCGGTGACGGCGTTGACGATGCCGACGTCGCGGTGCGCCGTCGGGACGAGCGCGTTGACCAGGGTCGACTTGCCGACGCCGCTGTGCCCCACCAGCACGCTGGTGTGCCCGCGCAGCACGGCGCGCACCTCCTCGAGGTCGCCTCCCCGCTGGGTCACCACCCACGGCACGCCCAGGGAGCGGTAGGTGGAGAGCAGGGTCTCGGGGTCGGCGAGGTCGGCCTTGGTGAGGACGAGCAGCGGTGACATGCCCGCGTCGTACGCCGCGACGAGCGCACGGTCGATCAGCCGCGGCCGGGGCTCGGGGTCGGCGAGGGCGGTGACGACGACGAGCTGGTCGGCGTTGGAGACGATGACGCGCTCGACCGGGTCGTCGTCGTCCGCGGTGCGGCGCAGCGTGGTGGTGCGCTCGACGACCTCGACGATCCGGGACAGCGATCCGGGGGCACCGGAGGTGTCGCCGACGACGCGCACGCGGTCGCCCACGACGACCCCCTTGCGGCCCAGGGGGCGGGACTTCATCGCCATCACGGTGGCGCCGTCGATGAGGAGGGTGAAGCGCCCGCGGTCCACGGTGACGACGACGCCGTCGACGGCGTCGTCGTAGGTGGGCCGGTCCTTGGTGCGGGGACGGGTCCGCCGTCGCGGCCGCTCGTAGTGCTCGTGGTCGTGCTCGCCGTAGCGCCCGCTCACGCCGTTCCCACCACGGAGGTCCAGAAGGGGGCGAAGTCGGGGAAGGTCTTGCTGGTCGTCTCGATGTCCTCCACCAGCACGCCGTCGACGGCGGAGCCGATGATGACCCCGGCGTGCGCCATCCGGTGGTCGGCGTAGGTGTGGAAGGTGCCGCCGTGCAGCTGCGCGGGCCGGATGGACAATCCGTCGGGGTGCTCGGTGACGTCGGCGCCCAGCGCCCCCAGCTCGGTGGCCAGGGCGGCGAGCCGGTCGGTCTCGTGGCCGCGGATGTGGCCGATGCCGCGCAGGTGCGAGGGGGAGTCGGCGAGCGCGCAGAGGGCGGCGACGGCCGGGGTGAGCTCGCCGATGTCGTGCATGTCGAGGTCGATGCCGGCGATGCGGTCGCCGCCGGTCACCCGCAGGCCGGCGTCGGGTCCGGTCACGTCCTCGACGGTGCAGCCCATCCGGGTGAGCACGTCGCGCAGCGCGTCGCCGGGCTGGGTGGTGCGTGCGGGCCAGTCCCGGACGGTGACGGTGCCGCCCGTGGTGGCCGCCAGGGCCAGGAACGGTGCGGCGTTGGACAGGTCGGGCTCGACCGCCTCGTCGATCGCCTCGACCGGGCCCGGGGCGACCGCCCACCGGTTGGCGTCGGAGTCGTCGACCTGCACGCCCCGGTCGCGGAGCATCGCGACCGTCATCTCGATGTGGGGGAGCGAGGGCACCGGCTTGCCGTCGTGGCGGACGTCGACCCCGTGCTCGTAGCGCGCCCCGGCCAGCAGCAGGGCGGAGACGAACTGGGACGAGGCGCTCGCGTCGATCACCACGGTGCCGCCCGGGACCGTGCCCGACCCGACCACGGTGAACGGCAGCGCGCCGCGCCCGCCGTCGTCCACGCGGATGCCGAGGGCGGCCAGGGCGGTCAGCACCTCGCCCACGGGTCGGTTGCGCATGTGGGGGTCGCCGTCGAAGTCGATCCGCCCGGTCGCCAGCCCGGCGAGGGGCGGGACGAAGCGCATCACGGTGCCGGCGAGGCCGCAGTCGACCGCTGCGTCACCCACCATCGGTCGGGGGGTGACCAGCCAGTCGTCGTCCCGGTCCTCCACCCCGACCCCCATGGCCCGCAGGCCGGCCGCCATGAGGAGGGTGTCGCGGGACCGCAGCGGACGTCGTACGACGCTCGGCCCGTCCGCGATCGCGGCCAGCACCAGGGCGCGGTTGGTCAACGACTTGCTGCCCGGCAGCGAGATCACGCTCGCCACCGGGCCGGTCGGACGGGGTGCGGGCCAGGAGTCGGTCACCCGCGCACCCTATCGATCGCTCAGGTGAGCTGTGCCTTGGCGAGACGGGCCTCGCGACGGGCGTCCTTGGCCAGCTGGCGTGCCTCGCGCTTGGCGTCGGACGCGGCGCGGCGGGCACGCCAGGCGAGCCCGGGCTTGCCGTCGGTGTCGACGCCGGCGAGCAGCAGGCCGCCCATCATCGAGACGTTCTTGAAGAAGTGGACCTGCTGGTTGCCCTTGGCCGCCGGGTCCGACTCCTCCCAGAAGCGGTGACCGGCCAGCGTGGTCGGCACCAGGGAGGCTGCGAGGACCGTCGAGGCCAGCCGCGGGGCACGCCCGGTGGCCAGCGCGAGCCCGGCGGCGATGTGGGTGACGGCGTTGAGGCGCACCAGCGTCACGGCGTTGGTGGGGATGGGGGCCTGGGGCACGGCCTTCTGGGCCACCGGCACGAAGCGGTCGGCGACCGGCTGGGCCTTGGCCGCCAGCGCGTCGGCGTTCTTGAGGGCGTTGAGGCCGCCGACGACGAACATCGAGGCCAGCATCGGGCGTGCGATCAGTCTGGAGACGGTCATGGGACATTCCTACACGACCCGGGCGAGCACCGGTCCACCCCACCGGAGGCGGGCTAGGGCCAGGGCAGGGTCTCGACCACCGTGGCCGTCGGGTCGCCGGCCAGGGTCACCGTCACCACGAGTGCCGGGGCCACGGCGTTGGCCCGGACGGCGTGCACGAGGAGCGGCGCGCCGTCGGCGACCACGCACGTCAGCGTCGGTCCGTCCTCGGGGCCGCACCGTGCGTCCGTGGCCGCGTCGCGGGTCATGAGGCGGCGGGCTCCGGTGATCTCCACCGTGGCCGACCCGCCGGCCGGGATGCCCAGGATCGTGGCCACGACGTCGGCCTGGCTCCCGGCGACGACCGACCCGGCGAGGGAGATGCCGAAGACGGGCACCGGGTCGGGATCGGGGTCGGGATCGGGGTCGGGATCCGGGACCGGGTCGGGATCGGGGACCGGGTCAGGGTCCGGCACCGGGTCGGGATCCGGGACCGGGTCGGGATCCGGGACCGGGTCAGGGTCCGGCACCGGGTCGGGGTCCGGCACCGGGTCGGGGTCGGGCACGGGGTCAGGATCCGGGACCGGGTCGGGCACCGGTGGCGACGGGTCCGCGGTGGGCGGCGGGACGAGAGTGGGCGGCGCGGTCGGGACGTCACCGGTCGTGGGCGCGGTGTCCACGGTCGGCTCCGGGTCCCGCGTCGGGCCGGAGGAGGTGCCGGGGTCGCGCGTCGGGGAGGTCGTGGCCCCGCCGGTGGGTGCGGTGGTGGGCCCTGCCGTGGCCGGGGTCGGGTCCTCGGTGGGAGCCGTGGCGGGTGGCGTGGTCGGCTCCGTCGTGGGCACCGTGACGGGGGCCGTGGCGGTCACCGGGACCGCGCCGTCGACCGGCGTGGTGGGTACGGCACCGTCTGCACCGTCGGAGCCGGGGGCCGGCGCCGTGCGCTGCCCGGTGCCGGCCGCGGCGTCGGACGGGGAGTCCGTGTCCGCGGCCGCGGGACCGCCGGGCAGCCCGGCACCGGCGACCTCGCCGGAGACGATGGCGGGTGGTTGCGAGTCCTGCCACACGAGGAACCCGCCGCCGCCCAGTGCCACCGCCGTGGTGACCCCCGCGACCGCGACCGCTTGCGAGTTGGCCGCGACCACGTCCCGGACGCGGCCGAGCACCCCGGCGGCGCCGACGGGGGCAGCGATCCCGGTGGCGGCCGAGGCGTAGGCCGCGCCGACACCGCCCAGCAGCAGCGGGGCGAGGATGGCGCCGAGGTTGGAGTTGACCTCGCTGAGCTCGAGGTAGATCGCCGCGCAGCTGCGGCAGTGGCCGAGGTGGTCCTCGACCTTGCCGGCGTCGCGGCGCGAGATGCCGTTGCGGATGTAGGCGCCGAGGTGGTCCCGCGTCCACTGGCAGCTCTCGTCGTCGAGCTCGGAGGCGTGCTCGTTGAGGTAGGCCTGGCGCAGCCCCTCGCGTGCCCGGTAGGCGAGCGCGGAGACGGAGTTGGCGCTCATCCCCAGCAGCACGGCGACGTCGGCGGGCTTCTGGCCCTCCACCTCGGTGTGCCACAGGACCAGCTGCCACCGCTCGGGCAGCGACGCGAACGCCCGGGCGGCGGTCGCGCTCTCGAAGCCCTCGACGGCCGTGTCGCGGAACGGCACGCCGGGGTCGAACATCTCCATGTCGTCGGTCGTGTGGAGGCGCGACGTCGCGCGCAGGCGGTCGACGCGCAGGCGGCGTACGGCGGTGAGCAGGTAGGCGCGGAAGGCGACGTCCGGACCGCCACCGCGCTGCAGGACCTGCAGCACCTTGACGAACGCCTCGGACACCAGGTCCTCCACGTCGCCGGCGGAGACGAGCTGGCGGGCGAGCCGCCGGGCGGCCCCGACGTGGCGCTCGAAGAGCTGTCCGTAGGCGTCGGTGTCCCCGCCTCGGACGGACGCGATGAGCTCGGCGTCGCCCGGGGCCTCCACCTGCGTCGTCGTGCTCATGGTGACCACACCGTTTCGGGGGGCTGAAGCGTGACGCCACTGTAGGCCCCGTCCGGGCCGGTGGTGCAGACATTTCACCTATTCGGCGTCATGCCTCCCGCGCGGCGCCGTCCAACCCCCGTACGACGAACACGCAAGGACCGTCATCAGCAAGGGGGAGCACCGTGGGACTGTTCGCACTGCGCGCGCGGCGTCCCACGGCCGGTCCCGGGACGAGTGGGTTGCTGTCACCCGGTGTGCAGATGGGGCTGCCACGCCGGTTCGAGGCAGTGGCGGAGGCACTCGTCTCGGGATCGGATCCATGCGACGCCTGCTCGGTGGTCGGTCGGGACCTCGCCCTCGACGGCTCCTCGCTCGAGGACACCATGGCCGGGCTGCGCCAGACGTGGCGCACGCTGGAGGGCTGCGACCCGTCGTA
This sequence comes from Nocardioides terrigena, assembly GCF_003047265.1. GTDB lineage: Bacteria > Actinomycetota > Actinomycetes > Propionibacteriales > Nocardioidaceae > Nocardioides > Nocardioides terrigena. The sequence goes on from NZ_PZYY01000002.1 coordinate 380,631, forward strand.
CGACGCCACCTCGGCGCTGCTCGTCGGCTGGAGCGAGGCGGCCCTGTCCTACTTCCACGCGCTGTCGTGCGAGGACCCGATGACCGGGCTGGCGACGCGGGTGCACGTGCGCAGCCGCCTCGGCGACCTCTACCGCCAGCACGGTGCCACCGACGTCAACACCGCCTGGGCGCTCGTGGTGTGCGAGCTGACCGGCGAGGCCCCGGCCAGCGGGGAGCTCGACGCCGGCCACCGGCTCGCCCGGTCCCTGCGGCTCTCCCGCGTGGGCGAGGCGGCCCGGACGGTCTTCGCCGGGGGCGAGACCGTCGGCCGGCTGGCGCCGCACCGGGTCGTCGTCGTGGCGAGCCGCGGTGACCGGCTGGGCACGCGGGTGCGCCTGCTGCGGTCCCTGGTCGCCGGCCTGACCGACGACCCGCCGCGGGTGTGGATCGAGGGCCTGCCCGCCACCGACCTGGCCGCCTCGCAGCTGCTCGACGAGCTCGCCCGGGGCTGACGCGGGCGCGCCCGGGGCGGGTCGACGCGGCCCGGACGTCCGTCCCGGTCACTAGGCTGGGGACATGTGCGGACGGTATGCCTCGTCGCGACGCCCCGAGGACCTCATCGAGGAGTTCGAGGTCGTCGCCGACCGCACGCCCGCTCCGCTGGCGGCCGACTACAACGTCGCGCCGACCAAGGAGGTCTACGCCGTCGTCGAGCGCCCGCCCGCCAAGGACAGTCCCGATCCCCCGGAGCGCCAGCTGCGCACGCTCACGTGGGGGCTGGTGCCGTCCTGGGCCAAGGACCCCTCGATCGGCAACCGGATGATCAACGCGCGGATGGAGACGGTGGCCGACAAGCCGGCGTACAAGCGGGCCTTCGCGGTGCGCCGCTGCCTGCTGCCCGCCGACGGCTACTTCGAGTGGTACCCCACCGACCGCACGACGAAGGCCGGCAAGCCGGTCAAGCAGCCCTTCTTCATCCGGCCGGCCGACGGCGGCATTCTCGCGATGGCCGGCCTCTACGAGATATGGCGGGACCCCACGCTGGCCGAGGACGACCCGGGCCGCTTCCGCTGGACCTGCACGGTGCTCACCACCCAGGCCGAGGACTCGCTGGGACACATCCACGACCGGATGCCCCTGATGGTCGAGCGCGACCGGTGGTCGCAGTGGCTCGACCCCCGCGTCGCTGGCGAGCTGTCCCTGCTGGTCCCGGCGGCTCCCGGCAGCCTCGAGGCCTACCCCGTCTCCACGGCCGTCGGCAACGTCCGCAACAACGGGCCCGAGCTGGTCGAGCCGCTGCCGCTCGAGGACGTCCCGCTCGAGGGGTCGCCGTCGTGATCACGCCGACCGTCCGGTCCGTCGAGACCCCCCACGGCGAGGGCCGCCTGCACGTACGCCGCGCGCACCGCCCGATCGCCACGCTGCTGCTGAGCCACGGGGCCGGCGGGGGCGTCGAGGCCCGCGACCTGGTCGCCCTCGCCGCGGCACTCCCCGCGCAGGGCATCAGCGTCCTCCTCCTCGAGCAGCCCTGGCGCGTGGCGGGGCGCAGGATCGCCACGCCCCCGGCCTCCCTCGACGCCGGCCTCCGCGCGGCCGCCGCCGCGGCGCGGTCCCGCACGCCCCTCGTGGTCGGCGGCCGGTCCGCGGGGGCACGGTCGGCCGCCCGGTGCGCCAGCTCTCTGGGCGCCGTCGGCTGCCTGGCGCTCTCCTTCCCCCTCCACCCGCCGGGGCGTCCGGAGAAGTCACGGGCCGACGAGCTCGCCGGCGCCGGCGTGCCGGTCCTCGTGGTGCAGGGGGAGCGCGACCCGATGGGTCGGCCCGAGGAGTTCCCGGCCGACCTGCCGGACCTCGACATGGCCGTCGTCCCGGCCGCCGACCACGGTCTCAAGGTCCCCGCCCGCGCCCCCCTCAGCCAGGACGAGGCGATGGAGATCGTGGTCGAGTCCACGCTGGAGTGGCTGGTGCGCGAGGTCGTCGGGAGCCGGTAGCGGGAATCAGTGGCCGGTCCGTCGTGTTGAGACGTTCGTGATCGCCACAGTCCCGCGTCCGGCCCCCAGCCGTCCGACCCGACGCTCGAGCCTCGGTCCAGCCGAGGCCGCAGTAGTCTGGGAGACGATGACCGAATCACTCCAGACCGGCGGGGATCCCGCGGTCGACCTCGAGACCGAGACCGCGGACGAGCGCGCCCTGCGCTTCGAGCGCGACGCCCTGCCCCTCCTCGACCAGCTGTACGGCGCGGCGATGCGGATGACCCGCAACCCCGCCGACGCCGAGGACCTGGTGCAGGAGACGTTCGCCAAGGCCTACTCCGCGTTCCACCAGTTCAAGCCCGGCACCAACCTCAAGGCCTGGCTCTACCGCATCCTGACCAACACCTACATCAACACGTACCGCAAGAAGCAACGCGAGCCCCAGCAGTCGATGGCCGAGGACGTCGAGGACTGGCAGCTCGCCCGGGCCGAGTCCCACAGCTCGACCGGCCTCAAGTCGGCCGAGATGGAGGCCCTCGAGCACCTGCCCGACTCGCAGGTCAAGGACGCCCTCCAGCGGCTGCCCGAGGAGTTCCGTCTCGCGGTCTACCTCGCCGACGTCGAGGGATTCCCCTACAAGGAGATCGCCGAGATCATGAACACCCCCATCGGCACCGTGATGTCCCGGCTCCACCGGGGTCGCCGCCAGCTGCGCGACATGCTGGCCGACCACGTGCGGGCCCACGACCTGCTCCCGACCGGCACCACCGGAGGGGGGAGCGACTCGTGAGCGAGCACGGACACAGCAACGAGGACTGCGCCGACTACCTCGAGCGCATCGTCTACTTCCTCGACAACGAGCTCGACGAGGCCGACTGCTCGGCGGTGCGCCTGCACCTCGACGAGTGCGGTCCCTGCCTGGAGAAGTACGACCTCCAGCGGACGGTCAAGGCCGTCGTCGCCCGGTCGTGCTCCTCGGAGATGGCTCCCGACGCGCTGCGGGCCCGGGTCCGGGTCCAGATCCGCGAGGTCCAGGTCCGCATCTCCGAGGGCTGAGCAGAGGGGCTGATTGGCCCCGCTGCCCGGCTTTTGAGAGGATGCTCGGAGCCCTGTACGGGGCACCCGTCAGGGCAACACGATTTCTGGAGGACCATCATGGGCAAGACCGGTCGCAAGCGCCGCGCTCGCAAGAAGAAGGGCGCCAACCACGGAAAGCGCCCCAACGCCTGAGCGTTGAGACACCGAGCCCCTGGCCACTGGCCGGGGGCTCGCTGCATTTCGGCCTGGGCGTCAGAGGCGGGAGAGGAACCGCTCGGCGTCGACGACCACCCGGGTGACCTCCCCGGCCGCGACCACCTTGCCGGTCCCGAGGTCCCGGGCGCTGACCGTGAAACGCCGCAGCCGCCCGTCGGCGTACGACGTCGTGGCCGCGACCTCGACCTCGGCGCCGACCGCGCTCGCGGCGAGGTGCTCGAGCTGGACGCGGGTGCCGACGCTGGTCTCGCCGTCCGCGAGGTCCGCCTCCACGGCCGCGCAGGTGGCGGCCTCGCACCAGGCGAGCAGCCGCGGGGTGCCGAGCACCGGCAACGAGCCGCTGCCGACGGCCATGGCGGTGTCGTCCTCGCCGACGGTGAAGGTCAGGGTGGCGGCGCCGGTCATGAAAGCTCCTTGGCGAAGGCGATGAGGTGGACACCCGGGACCGGGTCCCAGTCGCGGGACGGGTCGCGGCGGTAGCCGAGCCGGGTGTAGATGCGGTGCGCGTGCGTCATGTCCGGCAGCGAGGACAGCACCATCGCCGTCGCCCCGTGCTCGCGGGCCCGCTCCTCGCACAGCGCGGCGAGTGCCGCCCCCGCCCCGCGGCCCCGGGCGGCCGGAGCGACGGCGAGCATCCGGAACTCGCCCTCGTGCTCGCCGGCCAGCTCCCGCCACGGGGAGCCGGGCGGGCAGCAGGTGACGCAGCCGAGCAGCTCGCCGTCCTCGACCGCGACCCAGAGCTCGCCCTGCGCGTCGCGCGACGCCGCGTCGCGCAGCCGCTCGACGTAGGGGTCGCCGGGGCCCAGGGTGAAGTCGGCGTACGCCGCCACGGTGAGCTCGCCGACGGCGGCGAGCTCGTCGGGGCGGGCACGCCTCAGCTCCATCCCCGGCACCGGCTCAGATGCCGAAGGTGCTGCGCGGGTAGGCCGCCTCGACGTCGGTGATGACGTTGACGAGGTAGGGCACGCCCGCGGCGTAGGCCCGGTCGAGGGCCGGACCGATCTGCTTCGGGTCGGTCACCGTCTCGCCGGCGCCGCCGAGGGCGCTGACGACCTGGTCGTACGCCGTGCGCTGGGCCAGGTCGGCCACCACGTCGTAGCCGTAGAGCATCTGCATCGGGCCCTTCTCGAGCCCCCAGGCGGAGTTGTTGCCCATCAGCATCACGACGGGCAGGTCGTGGCGGACCAGGGTGTCGACGTCCATCAGGGAGAAGCCGGCAGCACCGTCGCCGAGGAGCAGGGTGACCTGGGCGGAGGGTCGGGCCAGACGGGCCGCGATCGCCGCGCCGAGCCCGGCGCCGAGGCAGCCGTAGGGGCCCGGGTCGAGCCAGCCGCCGGGCCGCTTGGGCTCGACGAACTTGCCGGCAAAGCTGACGAAGTCGCCGCCGTCGCCGATCACGACCGAGTCGTCCGCGAGGCGGGGGACCAGCTCGCCGTAGATGCGCGCCGGGTGGATGGGATCGGCCTCGGCGGTGAGCATCTCGCTGTCGCGCGCGACCGTCGCCCGGACCACGTCGGCGAGCTCGGAGGCCCACGTCGACCAGTCGCCGCGACGTCCGCGCTGCACGGGCTCCAGCAGCCCGTCGAAGACGGACGAGAGGTCGCCGGCCACCGAGGCGGCGAGCGCGGCGTGCGGGGAGAGCTGGCCGGGGGAGTCGGCGACGTGCACGACCCGGGCCGGCGTGGCGCCGTCCTTGCCGCCGAAGACGCCGTAGCCGAGGCGGAAGTCGAGCGGCGTGCCGACGACCACGACCAGGTCGGCGCCGTTGATGGCCGCCCCGCGGGCCTTGGTGACGAGCAGCGGGTGCCCGCCGGGCACGATGCCGCGACCCATGCCGTTGGTGATCGTGGGGATGCCCAGGGCCTCCACGAAGCGCAGCGCCGCCTCCTCGGCCCGGTCGGCCCAGACGTCGGTGCCGAGGATCAGCAGCGGCCGCGTCGCCCCGGCGAGCGCGGTGGCCAAGGCCGCGAGGTCGTCGCCGTCGGGCTCGAGCCGGGGTGCCGGGGTGCCGGCGGAGGCCGGGCCGGTCGAGGAGTTGAAGAACTCGTCCATCGGGATGTCGACGAAGACCGGACCACGGTGCGACGAGCGGGCCACGGTGAAGGCGTCGTCCATCCCGGTCGCGACCTCGGCGGCGGTGTGCAGCGTGCGGGCCTGCTTGGTGATGGAGTCGACGATCGGCAGGTGGTCGATCTCCTGGAGCGCGCCCGAGCCCCACCGGTTGGCCGGGGCACGCCCGCCGACCACGACCATGGGGGAGCCGTTGAACTGGGCCTGGGCCATCGCGGAGACGCCGTTGGTGACGCCGGGACCGGCGGTGAGAACGGCCAGGCCGGGCACCCGGGTCAGCTTGCCGGTCGCCTCGGCCGCGAAGGCCGCGGTCTGCTCGTGGCGCACGTCCAGCAGGCGCATCGGCGGCTCGGCCTTGACCGCGCCGTCGTACATCGGGAAGACGTGGGCCCCGGAGAGGGTGAACATCGTCTCCACGCCGTGGGCCCGGGCGGCGGCCACGGCCAGCTCGCCGCTGTGCCCGGCGATCTCGTCGCCCGGCTGGTGGGCCCCCCGTCCGGCGGCGGGCGTCTCGGTGGCTGCGGTCTCGTCGCTCATGGAGCGCAGGCTAGTTCACGCGGGGTGGTGCGGGCCGAGATAGTGCGGGTTGGTCGCGCGCAGCACCTCGACGAGCACCAGGATGAGGTCGGGCCGCACCTGCGGGGGGTCGGCGGCCAGGCTGAGCTGGAGGTAGAGCGCCCGCAGGAACGCCTGCGGGTTGCCGCTGTCGAGGAACGGGTCGCGGTCCTGGGTGCTGCCCAGCGACGACGCCGCGGCGGCGATCCGGTTGATCCACGGCTCGAGCACCTTGAGGCTCACGACGTTGCGCCGCAGCACCTGCATCGTGGCCAGCGCCATCCGGTCGGGCTCCCCACAGGTCAGCAGCCCGGTGCCGGGGGCGAGCAGCCGGTCGGCCAGCACGTCGAGGAGCACGGTCAGCTCGTTGGCGGCGAGGTGCGGGGAGGTGGCCAGCACCCCGATCGCGTCGGCGCCGTGGGCCACGGTGTGGGCCCAGCCCTTGGTGGGCACGTAGCCGCGGGTGTCGCGCTCCCGGAGGTACCACGTGGCGATCTGGTCGCCCCACTGCAGGACCTTGCCGGAGGTCAGGAGGTGCTGCCCGGTGCCGCGCTCGAGGCACTCGGCCAGCACGAGCACCGAGAAGGCCCGGCGGAACACCGAGTCGGTGCCGTCCTCCCCGAGGCCGACGGTGAGGCCCGCGGCCATCCCGTCGCCCAGGCCGACCAGCAGGTCGTCGTAGACGCCGCGGTCGACCCACGTCGCGAGCGCGGGGTAGGCGATGCCGTCGCGCTGCTCGGGATCGGGGGACCCCAGCATCGCGGTCAGCTCTGCCGTGAGGTCGTCGAGGGGGCGGTCGGAGGGGACCTCGAGGCCTTGCATCACGACGCTCTGCCAGTAGCCGGTGGGCATGCGGGCCATCCTGCCAGCCGCCTCCGACGACGGCGAACCGGCCCGGCCCCGGCACCTAGGCTGTGCCCGTGCCGTCCCTCCAGGAGCTCGCCCGAGCCCACACCGACCTCGACGACGCCGACGTCGCCTGGCTCTACCGGCTCATGGCGGACTGGCAGATCATCGCGGACCTGTCCTTCGCCGACCTCGTCCTGTGGCTGCCCGACCGGGACGGGCGGGGGTTCTGGGCGGGCGGCCAGATGCGCCCGACCACGGGTCCCACCGCGCTCACCGACGACGTCCTGGGGACCTTCATCCCCGCGGGGCGGCGCCGCATGCTCGACGAGGCGCACGCGACGGGTCGGCTCGTGCGCGAGGGCGACCCGGAGTGGCGCGACGACGTGCCGGTGCGGGTCGAGGTCATCCCCGTGCGCCGAGGCGACCGGGTCATCGCGCTGGTCGCCCGCAACACCAATCTCCTGGGTGTCCGCACCCCGAGCCGCCTCGAGCTGTCCTACCTCCAGACCGCCGCCGAGCTGACCCAGATGATCGCCGGCGGCTGGTTCCCCCAGGAGGGCCAGCGCAGCGACCACGCCGACTCGCCGCGGGTCGGCGACGGCTTCATCCGCCTCGACGACGCCGGCCGGGTCGTCTACGCCAGTCCCAACGCGCTGTCGGTCTACCGCCGCCTGGGGCTCAGCGGGGACCTCACCCACCTCGTGCTGGCCGACCTGACCCGCGAGCTGGTGCCGCCGCGACGTCGCCCCGACGAGGAGACCCTCAGCGTAGTGCTCTCCGGGCGCGCCGACCGGGACACCGAGGTCGGCACCGATCAGGTCAGCCTCATCCTGCGCAGCATCCCGCTGCGGCCGACGGGGGAGCGGATCGGGGCGCTGGTGCTGCTCCGTGACGTCACCGACCTGCGCCGACGCGACCGCGAGCTGGTCACCAAGGACGCCACGATCCGCGAGATCCACCACCGGGTGAAGAACAACCTCCAGACCGTCGCCGCGCTGCTGCGGCTCCAGGCCCGTCGTATCCAGCAGCCCGAGGCCCGTGCCGCCCTGGAGGAGGCCGTCCGCCGCGTCGGCTCGATCGCGATCGTCCACGAGACCCTGAGCCAGGCGGTCGAGGAGCACGTCGACTTCGACGAGATCGCCGACCGCCTCGGCCGGATGGTGACCGACGTGGCGGTCGTCGGGGCCGCCATCCGCGTCGTACGCCGTGGCAGCTTCGGCGTCCTGGCCCCCGAGACGGCCACGCCGCTGGCGATGGTCATCACCGAGGCGCTCCAGAACGCCGTGGAGCACGGCTACCCCGACCCGGCGTCGGCGCGGGAGGGGACCATCGAGCTGGAGGCCGTCACGGCTCCGGGACGTCTGGTGGTGACGATCTCCGACGACGGCCGGGGGCTGCCCGAGGGCTTCGACCTCGCCGCGTCGACCAGCCTGGGCCTCTCCATCGTCCGGACCCTCGTCGAGTCCGAGCTGGGAGGAACCCTGGAGATGGGGCCTGCGGCCGGCGGCGGGACCCGGGTGCGGATCGAGCTGCCGGCCTAGGCGGTCAGGCCGTGCGGATGCGGGCGCGGGCGTTGCGGCGCTTCAGCGCGCGACGCTCGTCCTCGCTGAGGCCGCCCCAGACGCCGTGGTCCTGACCAGCCTCGAGCGCCCAGGCGAGGCACTGGTCGCGCACCTCGCAGCGACGGCACACCTGCTTGGCCTCCTCGATCTGGAGGATGGCAGGACCGGTGTTGCCGATCGGGAAGAACAGCTCCGGATCCTCGTCGAGGCAAGCTGAACGGCTGCGCCAATCCATGGCAGGGGGTTCCTCTTTCTTCACGCGTGTGGCTGTGTGCGGGCAGTCAGCGGAGCCCGGGCGCTCGGGGGAGTGCCCACGTGTGGGCACCACGAAGTGAACTCCTCCGTGAGCGCACCCCCCAGACTGGCAAGAGTTGGGGCCCAACACAACCCCCTGCATGGTCGCTTCCGTCACAACAGGGGGCGGCACCTAGGCTGTCGGGGTGACGCAGCGCCCCGCCAGCCCCGCCCCGCTCGTGACCTCGGCGTCGCTCGCCGCGGTCGAGGGCGTCGTGATCCTCCTGCTGGCTGCCCTCGAGATCGCCTCGCTGACCGGCGGCCGGCTCACCATGGGGCTGACCACCACGCTCTTCTTCGCGGCGTACGGCGGGCTGCTGCTGGTCTGCGCGTGGGCGATCACCCACGGCGGGGCCTGGGCCCGCGGACCCATCCTGCTGGCCCAGCTCATCCAGCTCGGCCTCGCGTGGAACCTCCGCGGCGGTGAGACCACGCTGGTCGCCGTGGTGATCGGGATCGTCGCGCTGGTCGCCATCGCCGGCATCGTGCACCCGCAGAGCGTCGAGGCGCTCGAGTCGCAGCGCTGAGTCGCCCGCCCCGGCCGCGCTACTCCGCCTCGAGGGAGGCGCGGAGCTGGGTGAGCGTCTTGGTGAGCAGCCGGGACACGTGCATCTGCGAGACCCCGATCTCCTCGGCGATCTGCGACTGCGTCATGTTCTTGAAGAAGCGCAGCAGCAGGATGCGCTTCTCCCGGGCGCCGAGGCCCTCGAGGAGCGGCTTGATCGACTCGCGGATCTCGACGTGCTCGAGGCCCTCGTCGTCGACGCCGAGGGTGTCCAGCATGCTCGGCGGGCCGTCGTCGGAGCTGTCGGAGGCGTCGAGGGACAAGGTGGAGTAGGCGTTGCTCGACTCCATCCCCTCGATGATCTCCTCGACGGTGCAGCCGATGGCCTCGGCGAGCTCACGGGGGGTGGGGGAGCGGCCGAGCTTCTGGGTCAGCTCCGCGGTCGCCGTGCCGATCTGCATGCGCAGCTCCTGCAGGCGGCGCGGGACGCGGATGGCCCACCCCTTGTCGCGGAAGTAGCGCTTGATCTCGCCGATGATCGTGGGCGTCGCGTACGTCGAGAACTCGACGCCGCGGTCGGTCTCGAAGCGGTCGACGGCCTTGATCAGCCCGATGGTTCCGACCTGCACGAGGTCCTCGTGCGGCTCCCCGCGGTTGCGGAAGCGGCGTGCGCAGTGCTCGACCAGCGGCAGGTGCAGGTGCACCAGGCCGTCGCGGGCCGTGGTGCGGGACGCGTGCGACGCGTCGTGGTCGCGCATCTCGCGGAACAGCTCCGCGCTGCGCGCACGCGTGACCTCGACGCGCGTCGGCGCGCTCGCCGGCGCGAAGTCCGTCGGTCCAGTGGCGTCCCCGTCCACCGCACCGTCCCCCGTGGTGTCGTGAGTCATCTCAGCGGTCGGCGCCCGCCGTGTCGTCGGCCGTCCCGGTGGCCCCCACCTGGGTCGACATCGTGAAGCGCACCGCGAACACCCCGCCGGTCGACTCCACCGCGGCCTCGGAGGCCAGCGTGTCGAGGACCTGCCAGGCGAAGCTGTCGTAGTCGGGCTGGGGGTCGTCGGTCGCCCGGGTCTCGACCTGCACCGTCATGGTCCCGGCTCCGAGGTGGAAGCGGCAGGTCAGGTCCGCCCCCGGGTCGGCCTCGGAGAGCACCAGCGCCAGGGCCTCGCCGACGGCGATCCGCAGCTCCTCGATGTCGTCCATGGTGAAGTCGAGGCGGGCGGCCAGACCGGCCGTGGTCGTCCGGAGCACGGAGGCGTAGGCGCCGTCCGCGGGCAGCCGGAGCTCGACGTCGGCCCGGCCGTCGGGATTGTCGTGACTGGCCATCAGCGTGGGGGTCCCGTCCTGGGGTCGAGGGCTGGGGGGTGGAGACACACTAACGGGGCCCCTCGCCCCGGCCGCGGCGATGTCCCGGAGGGCAGGAACTCACCCTGTTCGGAGGAGTCACTCGCCGCCTTCGTCGGACAGCGTGAGCACCGGCGTCGAGAGGAGGACCATGAGCCTCACCGAACGCGTGGACGGTCCATCTGATGACTGACGTGAACGGCCCCGCGGATCCCGCGTCACCTGCCGCGGGCCGGTCCCGCGATCCGGCGCCCGGCGGCCCACCGACGATCGACGTGGTGGCGACCATTCGTTCGAAGACCTACCTCGCGGCCCTGCTGCTCGCCGCGGTCTTGGGTGTCCCCATCTCGGCGGCGGCCTACGGCTTCCTGGCACTCGTCACCGAGATCCAGGAGCTCGTGTTCCACGACCTGCCCAGCGACGTGTTCGACGCCGGGCCGCCCGCCTGGTGGCCGGTGCCCTGGTTGGTCGTGTCCGGGCTGTTGACCGGCCTGACCATCCGGTTCCTTCCCGGCAACGGAGGTCACTCGCCCGCACTGGGATTCCACGCAGGCGGCGGCCCGCCGGTTGCCGGGGAGCTCCCCGGCATCATCCTGGCCGCGTTGACGACGCTCAGCCTGGGCGCGGTCCTCGGACCCGAGGCACCTCTCATCGCCATCGGCGGCGGCCTTGCGGCGCTGACGGTGCACCTGGCGCGCAAGGACGCACCACCGGTGGCCCTGACGATCATGGCGTCGGCCGGCAGCTTCGCGGCGATCAGCACCCTGCTCGGCTCCCCGGTGCTGGCCGCGTTCCTCATCATGGAGGCGGCCGGCATCGGGGGCGCCACGCTGAGCCTGGTGGCCCTGCCGGGACTGCTTGCGTCCGGCATCGGCGCCCTGGTCTTCGTCGGCCTGGACAGCTGGACCGGCCTCGGGAGCTTCTCGCTGGCCCTCACCTCGGTGCCTGCGGCCGAGAGCCCGACCGTGGCCACCATGGCCTGGGCCCTGCCCATCGGCGCAGCCGCCGCGCTGCTCGGCTGGCTGATCAGTCGGCTGGCTCTGGCGCTGCGTCCGGCGGTCCACCGCAACCGGGTGCTGGTGACGTCGGTGCTGGGTCTGCTCGTCGGCTCGGCGGCCATGGCCTACCAGCTGGCCACCGACAACCCCTTCACCCAGGTCCTGTTCTCCGGCCAGGACGACCTTCCCGAGCTGGTGGCGGACGCCTCCAGCTACTCGACCGGTGTGCTGCTCCTGCTCGCCCTCTGCAAGACGCTCGCCTACGGATTGTCACTGAGCGCCTTCCGCGGCGGACCGGTGTTCCCGGCGATGTTCATCGGCGCCGTGCTGGGCATCGCCGCCGCCGGGCTGCCCGGCCTGAGCCTCGCGCCCGCGATCGGCATGGGGATCGGAGCCATGTGCTCGGCCATGTTGCGACTGCCGCTCACCTCGACGCTCCTGGCCACCCTGCTCCTCGGCGCCGACGGCGTCTCGGTGACGCCCCAGGTCGTCGTCGCCGTGGTCGTGGCCTTCCTGGTCACGAACATGCTCCCGCAAGCGCGTGGCCGGGACTGATGCCGGAACGTGCTGGACGCCGCTCCCAGTCCCGAAGCCCTTGCGGACCCGGTGCCGACTGAGGCGGCGTCCAACGTCTGAAAGTGCAGGTCAGAAGCCTGCCACGATCGTCAGGCCTTCTTGGTCTCCCAGAAGATCTCGGCGATCTCGTCGATCTTGGCGAGCAGCTCGTCGGCCTTGGCCGCGTCGAGCTCACCCTTGGTGCCCGAGGCGCCGGCGAGCTTGGTGGCCTCGTTGACCAGCGTGTGCAGCTGGGGGTACTTCTCGAAGTGCGGGGGCTTGAAGTAGTCGGTCCACAGGACCCACAGGTGGTGCTTGACGAGCTCCGAGCGCTGCTCCTTGATCAGGATCGCGCGGGTGCGGAAGTCGGGGTCGTCGTTGTCGGCGACCTTGCCGATCAGTGCCTTGATCGACTCGGCCTCGATGCGGGCCTGGGCGGGGTCGTAGACGCCGCACGGCAGGTCGCAGTGTGCCGAGACCTCGACGGTACGGGCAAAGAGCTGGGGGAGCATCGCAGTCCTCTCGAAGGGTGTGAGGTCGGTTCGCTGCGACACTACTCCGCGTGAGGACACCCCGGAACGTGGGTCTCGCCCGTGCGGGTGAGGCCCTGACAGGCCTGGTCGGCGGCGTGCTGGGGATGGCCGTCGTACGCGGTCGCTCCATGGAGCCGACGTTGCGCGAGGGGGACCGGCTGCTCGTGCGGTACGCCGCCGTGCCCGGCGTCGGCGCGCTGGTCGTGGCCCGCTTCGCGGACGGCACCCTGGCCGTCAAGCGGGCCGCGGAGCGTCGGGAGCTGCGCACCGGGCAGCCCGGGTGGTGGCTGCTCTCGGACAACCCGGCGCAGGGCGTGGACTCCCGCCATCGCGGCCCGGTGGCCGACGACGACGTGCGTGGCGTCGTACTGGCGCGGGTGTGGCCCTCCCCACGGCTGGGACGGCACCTGACGCCTCGCTGAGCTGTGCCAGTATCGCGACATGGAACCGCAGCACCCGCACGCCGGCGATCCCGTCTTCGACCTCCACGTGGGCGGCAAGATGGAGACCGTGTCCACGGTCGCCCTCACCGGACGGGAGGAGCTCTCGCTTGCCTACACGCCGGGCGTGGCCCGGGTCTGCGAGGCGATCGCGGCCGACCCCTCGATGACCCAGCACTACACCTGGGTCCCCAACGTCGTCGCCATCGTCACCGACGGCACCGCCGTGCTGGGCCTCGGGGACATCGGTCCGTCCGCCGCGATGCCGGTGATGGAGGGCAAGGCCGTCCTCTTCAAGCAGTTCGGCGGCGTGGACGCGGTCCCGATCTGCCTCGACACCACCGACGTCGAGGAGATCATCGAGACCGTGGCGCGGCTCGCGCCGAGCTTCGGCGGGATCAACCTCGAGGACATCTCGGCCCCCCGCTGCTTCGAGATCGAGGACCGCCTCAAGGCGATGCTCGACATCCCCGTCTTCCACGACGACCAGCACGGCACCGCCGTGGTCGCGCTGGCTGCCCTCAAGAACGCCCTGCGCCTCACCGGTCGCACCGCGGAGGGCACCCGCGTGGTGATCTCCGGCGCCGGTGCCGCGGGCGTGGCCGTGGCCCGCATCCTGCTGGAGGCCGGCGTCGAGGACTTGGCCGTCATCGACCGCCAGGGGGTGCTCAACTCGCGGCGCTCGGACCTCACGCCCGTCAAGGCGGCCCTGGCCCGCGACACCGCCGACAAGTTCGGTCGCAGCGGCAGCCTGGCCGACGCGATGGCCGGCGCGGACGTCTACATCGGCGTCTCGGGCGGATCGGTGCCCGAGGAGATCGTCGCGAGCATGGCGCCCGACGCGATCATCTTCGGCCTGGCCAACCCCACGCCCGAGGTGCACCCCGACCTCGCCCACAAGTACGCCCGCGTCGTGGCCACCGGCCGCTCCGACTACCCCAACCAGATCAACAACGTGCTGGCGTTCCCTGGCATCTTCCGCGGTGCCTTCGACGTGCACGCGACGGCGATCACCGAGGGCATGAAGCTCGCGGCCGCCCACGCGCTCGCGGACCTGGTCGGCGACGACCTGTCCGAGGAGCTGGTCATCCCGTCGCCGTTCGACCCGCGCGTGCCCGGTGCCGTCCGCGAGGCCGTCGCCACGGCCGCCCGCCGCGACGGAGTCGCGCGCCGCTGAGCGGTCCTTGCCCGCGCTCCCTACCCTGAGCGGGTGCGCGAGGTCGAGGAGCTGGTGGAGCGGGCCGTACGACGCCGCGCCGGGCTGGTCATCGGCGTACGTCGTGGTGACGACACGTCCGTGGTCGGGCGGGCCCACCACGGTCCGCACCCGGACGGGCGCACCCTCTTCGAGATCGGCTCGATCACCAAGACCTTCACCTCGCTGCTGCTCGCCGACGGCGTGGTGCGTGGGGTGTGGTCGCTGGACGACCCGGTGCAGGCACTGCTGCCGCCCGGGACCGTTGTCCCGACCTGCGACGGCGCCGAGATCACGCTCGCCCACCTGGCGACGCACACCTCGGGACTGCCGAACGCGCCCGTCCCGCTGCTGCGGGGGTCGGTGGAGATGCTGCGCGGGCGCGACCCGTACGCCCGGCTCACCCCGGACGGGCTCCTCGCGGCCCTCGCCGGCGCGACCCTCGCCCGCACCCCCGGGACCGGCGGCGTGCACTACTCCAACCTCGGGGTAGGTGTCCTCGGCCAGGCGCTCGCCCACGCCGCGGGCACGTCGTACGCCGCGCTGGTCGAGCAGCGCGTCTGTCGCCCGCTGGGCCTCGTCGACACCGCCACCCACGACCGTCTGACCGACGAGCAGCGGGCCCGGCTCGCGCCGGGGCACCGCGGCCGCCGCAGGCCGGCGGACCCCTGGCCCCTCGACGGGCTGCCCGGGGCCGGCGCACTGCGCTCGACGGCGGACGACGTGCTCCGCTACCTGGCGGCCCAGCTCGAGCCCGACACGACGCCGCTGGCCGACGCGGTCCGGCTCACCCAGCAGCCCCGCGTCGAGGGCCGGCAGCCCATCGGGCTGGGGTGGCTGCGCAACGACGGGCCCGACGAGCTCTGGTGGCACAACGGCGGCACGGGCGGCTTCCGCTCCTTCGCCGGCTTCGTGCCCGCGCGGCGTACGGCCGTGGTGGTGCTGAGCAACCACGCGCGCAGCGTGGACCTGCTGGGACTCCGGACGCTGAGGCTCGTCACGGAGGGGCCCCGCTAGCCATGGTTTCGGTGCGCCGTTGCGCCCTCGCAGGCTCGGCCGCATGCTTGCTCAACCTCCCGACCCACGCGAGGCACTCCTGCGTCGTGCCCCGCTAGGGTCGGGACATGTTCGCCGTCTACGCCGAGTCCTTCAGCTCCGACGACCCGCTCAGCGGCCTGGTGGTGGGGGAGCGACCGGATCCCACGCCGCCCGACGGGTGGACGACCGTCACCGTCAAGGCCGCCAGCCTCAACCACCACGACCTGTGGTCGCTGCGTGGCGTCGGGCTCAAGGACGACGCGCTGCCGATGATCCTCGGCTGCGACGCCGCCGGCCTCGACGAGGACGGCAACGAGGTCGTCGTGCACGCAGTGATCAGCGATCCCGCGTGGTCCGGGGACGAGACGCTCGACCCGCGTCGCTCGCTGCTCTCCGAGCGCCACCAGGGCACCTTCGCCGACCAGGTGGTGGTGCCGCGCGGCAACCTGGTGCCCAAGCCGGCCTCGATGAGCTTCGCGGAGGCCGCGTGCCTCCCGACGGCCTGGCTCACCGCCTACCGGATGCTCTTCACCCAGGGCGGTCTCAAGCCCGGCGACACCGTGCTCGTGCAGGGCGCCGGCGGTGGCGTGGCCACCGCGCTCATCACGCTCGCGCGTGCGGGAGGCCTCACCGTGCTGGCCACGAGCCGCGACGAGGCCAAGCGGCAGCGCGCGCTGGAGATCGGTGCCCACCAGGTATTCGAGTCCGGCGCCCGCCTGCCGGTCAAGGTCGACGCCGTGATGGAGACCGTCGGCCGCGCCACGTGGTCGCACTCGATCCGGTCGCTGCGCCCCGGCGGCAAGGTGGTCATCAGCGGCACGACGAGCGGCCCGCAGCTCGACGACGCCGAGCTCACCCGCATCTTCTTCCTCCAGCTCCAGGTGATCGGCTCCACCATGGGCACCCGTGCCGAGCTGGCGTCGCTGGTCAACCTGCTCGACGCGACCGGCACCCGCCCCCTCGTCGACCGCACTCTGCCGATGGCCGACGCCCGCGACGGCTTCGCCGCAATGGCGGCAGGTGACGTCTTCGGCAAGATCGTCTTCGAGCGGTGAGGCACCTCCTCACCGGTGCCGGGTCGGGCATCGGGCTCGTCCTGGCCCGCCGGCTCGCCGAGCGCGGCGACGACCTGGTGCTGCTGGCGCGCTCGGAGGAGCGGGCCGCGCAGATGCGCACCGACCTGCCCCACGCGGCGTACGTCGTCGCGGACCTGGCCGACCCCGGGACGATCAACGGCCTCGGCCGCCAGGTCGACGGACCCCTCGACTCGCTGGTCCACGTGGCGGGCGTCGTCGACCTCGCACCGGTGTCGCGGCTGCGCCTGCACCAGTGGGAGGAGCAGATCACCGTCAACCTCACCGCGCCGGCGGTGCTCACCCGCGAGTTCCTCCCGCACGTGAGGGAGGCCCGGGGCACGGTCGTCTTCGTCAACTCCTCCGCCGGTCTCACGGCCAGCGCCGAGTGGTCGGCGTACGCCGCCTCGAAGTTCGGCCTGCGGGCCCTTGCCGACGCCCTGCGTGCCGAGGAGGTCGAGCACGGGGTGCGCGTCTCCACCGTGTTCCCGAGCCGCACCGCGACGCCGATGCAGGAGAAGGTGCACGAGCAGGAGGGCCGCACCTACGACTCGTCGCGCTGGATCTCGCCGGACACCGTGGTGGACACGATCCTGCACGTGCTGGACCTGCCGGCGGACGCGACGATCCCCGAGGTGACGGTGCGGCCGGTCGTGCCCCGCACGGGGACCTGAGCGGGCAGGCGCTCAGGCCGCGCGCTCGACCACGAAGATCCGCACCCGTCGCCCGTTGATGCGCTGCTGGTACTTCTCGTAGCCGCCGTAGATCCCGCGGGAGCGCTCGGTCACCGCGGCCCTCTCGGCGTCGGTCGCCGGCCGGGCGACCACGGGCAGCGTGCGCCCGCGGTAGGTGACCGTCGCGTGCGGGTCGGCCTCGAGGTTGAGCACCCACGCCGGCGTGGACGGCTGCCCGAAGTTGGTGCCCAGCAGTGCCAGGTCGTCCCCCACGGGGATGGAGATCAGGTGGCTGGTGCGGGGCTGGCCCGACTTGCGACCGGTCGAGGTGAGGTTGAGGACCGGGAGCCCCGCGAGGAGCTGGGGGGCGCTCTGGCGACCGCGCGAGACGCGGGCGACCGCCGTGTCGAGGTGTCGCAGGGTGCGGGAGAAGACCCACGCGCCGGGCCGGCTCGACCCGAAGGCCTGCACCAGGCGCTGGGCGGCGTTGGCCGGACGGTGGCGGTAGTCGAGGTCGGTGGCGAGTCCCATGACCCGATGCTGCCAGAGGACTCAGCGCCGTGAGCGCCAGTTGAGCGCACCGACCAGCAGCATCCGCAGCTGCGTGCGGGTGTCGGCCAGGATGCGGTCCTCGGCGGCCGGGTCGTCGACGAGCCGCTCGGCCGTGGTGACGACGAACGACACGATGAGGTCCGCCAGCAGGTGCAGGTGGGCGGGGGAGAACGCCTCGGTCCCCGGCAGCAGGGCCACGTCGGTGGCGAGCTCGCGGGTGATCAGCTCGATCTCGTGCCGGATCGCGTCACGGACCCGGACGGGCCCGGCCATGCGCTCGCGGGCGATGAACGAGTAGTGCGCCGGGTGGTCGCGCACGTGCGCGACCAGCACCACCATCGACTCGTCGATCAGGTCCGCGAACTCCGGCGCCCGGGTCCGGACGTCGCGCAGCAGCTCGCGCAGCGACACGAAGCTCTCGTCGACGAGGGCCAGGCCCAGCGACTCGACCGAGTCGAAGTGACGGTAGAACGCGGTCGGCACGATGCCGACCTCCTTGGCGACCTGGCGCAGCGAGATCGCGACGAGGCTGGTGTCGGCGGTCAGCCCGAGGGCCGCGTCGAGGATCGCCCGCCGGGTGCGCTCCTTGCGGGCCTTGCGCGAGTCGTCGACCGCCTCGCCGCGCGACTCGACGACCCCCACCATGCGCCCGATCGTAGACCAGCGTCCGGGGCCGACGTCCCACGATCCGGCGCCACTTGCCGCGCGGCCCGCGGTCGCCGGACACTGGTCGGCATGGACCACGAGCGGCTCAGCAACGGCGAGATCACCAAGGACGCGCTCCAGGACACCGTCGAGGCCGCCGCCACCGCGGTGGGGACGGTGGCCACGGTGGTCACCGGCGCGGTGCGCGACGTGGCCCGGGCGGTCGGCACCTTCGGGACCGAGGTGTTCGAGATCCGCGAGTCCGTACGCCGCGCCCGGCGCGACGCCGACGAGTGACGGGGTGACCCGGAGGCTCAGTCCTCCGGGTCGTCGAGGCGGGCCAACCAGGTGGCCAGCCGCTCGATGGGCGTCTCGAACTCCGGGTGCTGGTCCACGAAGGCCTGCAGCTGGTCGGCGACCCACGCCAGGGTGACCTCCTCGTCACCCCGGCGCTTGTCGAGCTCCTCGATGCCTCGATCGGTGAAGTACACGACCCAGCCTCAGTAGTCCCGACCCGGGGCCGCGCTCGGCTGCTGGAAGGCAGCGTCGAGCAGCGCCTTCTGCTCCTCGGTGTGCCGCTTGATCGTGCCCACCGAGGGGGAGGCCGAGGCCGTCCTGGTGATGGGCTCGACGGTCACGTCGAGGGTGGGCCACACGTTGAGCTGGTAGTGCGGCCACGGGCCCATGTTGCGGGGCTCGTCCTGCACCCAGCGGACCGCCTTGAGGTTCGGGTACTTGGCGATCTCGGCCCGGATCTCGTCGACCGGGTTGGGGTAGAGCGCCTCGATGCGACCGATGGCGACGGTGTCGCCGTGCTCGCGCTTCTTGCGCTCGACCATGAGGTCCCAGGTGACCCGGCCCGAGCAGAGCAGCAGGGTCTCCACCTTGTCGGGGTCGGCCGTCTCGTCACCGATGAACGGGCGGAAGGTGGTGTCACCGACGAAGTCGGCGGGCTGCGACGCGGCCTCCTTGCGCTTGAGCATCGACTTGGGCGTGAAGACCACCAACGGGCGGTGCTCCTCGCCGAGCGAGTGGCGCCGGAGCAGGTGGAAGTACGACGCCGGGGTCGAGGGCTGCGCCACGACCATCGCGTCCTCGGCCGACATGGTGAGGAAGCGCTCGATGCGGGCCGAGCTGTGGTCCGGCCCCTGGCCCTCGTAGCCGTGGGGGAGGAGCAGCACGACGCCGGACTGCTGGCGCCACTTGAGCTCGCCCGCGGAGATGAACTCGTCGATGACGGTCTGGGCGCCGTTGACGAAGTCGCCGAACTGGGCCTCCCAGAGGACGAGCGCGTCGGGACGGGCCACGGAGTAGCCGTACTCGAAGCCGAGCGCGGCGTACTCGGAGAGCAGCGAGTCGTAGACGTGGAACTTCGCCTGGTCCTCGGTGAGGTTGGTGAGCGGGGTCCACTCGTCGGCGTTGGTGCGGTCGATGATCGTCGCGAAGCGCTGGACGAACGTCCCACGGCGCGAGTCCTGGCCGGCGAGGCGGACCGGGCGGCCGTCCATGAGCAGCGAGCCGAAGGCCAGGATCTCGCCGGTGCCCCAGTCGATCGGACCGTCGGTGATCGCGGCGGCGCGGCGCTGCAGCTGCGGCATGACCTTGGGGTGGACGGTGAAGCCCTCGGGCGGCGTCGTGTAGGCGTCGGCGATCCGCTTGAGGACCTCCGGGGACACGGCCGTGCTGAACTCGCCGGCGGGCTTGTCCGGGTAGTCCGGCACGGTGGTCCACTCGGACGGCTGGCCGCTCGCCTCGCGCACCTCGGTGAAGACGCGCTCGAGCTGCTGCTGGTAGTCCTTGAGGACCTGCTCGGCCTCCTCGACGGTGATGTCGCCACGGCCGATGAGGGACTCGGTGTAGAGCTTGCGCACCGAGCGCTTCTGCTCGATCAGGTCGTACATCAGCGGCTGGGTGTACGACGGGTCGTCGCCCTCGTTGTGACCGCGGCGGCGGTAGCAGACGAGGTCGATGACGACGTCCTTGTTGAACGCCTGGCGGTACTCGAACGCGAGCCGGGCGACGCGGATGCACGCCTCCGGGTCGTCGCCGTTGACGTGGAAGATCGGCGCCTGCACCATCCGGGCCACGTCGGTGCAGTAGAGCGACGAGCGCGACGAGCCGGGGGAGGTGGTGAAGCCGACCTGGTTGTTGACGACCACGTGGATGGTGCCGCCGGTGCGGTAGCCGCGCAGCTGCGAGAGGTTGAGCGTCTCGGCGACCACGCCCTGGCCCGCGAAGGCCGCGTCACCGTGGACGAGCAGCGGGAGGACGGGGTAGGCGGCGCCCTTGTTGAGGACGTCCTGCTTGGCCCGGGCGATGCCCTCGAGGACCGGGTCGACCGCCTCGAGGTGGGACGGGTTGGCCGCGACGGAGACCTTGATCCGGTCTCCGAGGCCGGAGAGGAACTCGCCCTCGGCACCGAGGTGGTACTTCACGTCCCCGGAGCCCTGGACCGTGCGCGGGTCGATGTTGCCCTCGAACTCGCGGAAGATCTGGCTGTACTTCTTGCCGACGATGTTGGCGAGCACGTTGAGCCGACCGCGGTGGGCCATGCCGATCGCGACCTCGTCGAGGCCCTGCTCGGCGGCGGCCTCGCAGATCTCGTCGATCAGCGGGATCGTGGTCTCGCCACCCTCGAGGGAGAAGCGCTTCTGGCCGACGAACTTGGTCTGCAGGAACGTCTCGAACGCCTCGGCCTGGTTGAGCTTGAGCAGGATGCGCAGCTGCTCCTCGCGGGGCGGCTTGGTGTGCGGCTGCTCCACGCGCTGCTGGATCCACTTGCGCTGCTCGGGATCCATGATGTGCATGTACTCGATGCCGGTGGTGCGGCAGTAGGAGTCGCGCAGGATGCCGAGGATGTTGCGCAGCTTCATGAAGCGGCGGCCCTCGCCACCGAAGGAGCCGGTCGCGAACTCCCGGTCGAGGTCCCACAGGGTCAGCCCGTGCGACTCGACCTCGAGGTCGGGGTGGCTGCGCTGGCGGTATTCCAGCGGGTCGGTGTCGGCCATCATGTGCCCGCGCACGCGGTAGGCGTGGATGAGCTCGAGGATGCGGGCCTGCTTGACGATGTCGTCGTCGTGGCTGGCGACGATGTCCTTGGCCCAGCGGATCGGCTCGTAGGGGATCCGCAGCGAGCGGAAGATGTCGTCGTAGAAGTCGTCCTCGCCCAGCAGCAGCTGGTGGACGCGGCGCAGGAACTCGCCCGACTGCGCGCCCTGAATGACGCGGTGGTCGTAGGTCGACGTGATCGTCATGACCTTGCTGACGCCGTTGCGGTTGAGGGCCTCGTCCGAGGCGCCCTGCCACTCGGCGGGGTACTCCATCGCGCCGACGCCGACGATGACGGCCTGGCCGGGCATCAGGCGCGGCACGGAGTGGCTGGTGCCCAGCCCGCCGACGTTGGTGAGGCTCATCGTGGTGCCGGAGTAGTCGTCCATCGTGAGCTTGTTGTCACGAGCGCGCCGGATGACCTCCTCGTACGCCGTCCAGAAGCCGGCGAAGTCCATCGTCTCGCAGCCCTTGATGGACGGGACGACCAGCTGGCGGGTGCCGTCCTTCTTCTGCTGGTCCACGGCGAGGCCGAGGTTGATGTGCGCCGGCGCCACCATGGTGGGCTTGCCGTCGACCTCGGCGAAGTGGTTGTTCATCTCCGGCATCGACCGCAGGGCCTTGACCAGCGCGTAGCCGATCAGGTGCGTGAAGGAGACCTTGCCGCCGCGGGCGCGGGCGAGGTGGTTGTTGATGACCGTCCGGTTGTCCCACAGCAGCTTGACCGGGAGCGTGCGGATCGACGTGGCCGTCGGCACGGTCAGCGAGAGGTCCATGTTCTTGGCGGTGGCGGCCGGGATGCCCCGCAGGGTGGTGTACGTCGGCTCGTCGCTCGCCGCGGCGGGCGCGGCCGGCGGGGCGTCCTTGGCGACCGGCTTGGTGGTGCCCTTGGCGGGCTCCGCAGCCTCGCTCGCGGGGCGCGGCTTGGCGGTGGGCTTCGAGCCGGACTCCTGCTTCGCGGCGGGCGCCGGCTTCTGCTCGGCGGCGGGCGCCGGGTCCTGCTTCGGCGCGGGCGTCGCCCGGGCGGGCGCCTTGGCGGGCCCCTTGGACGCCTGGGGCGGCGACGTCACCGTGGCGGTGGTGGCCTTCGCGTCCGTGCCGTTGCTGGAGCCGTTGCTGCTGCCACCGAAGAAGGCCGCCCACTGCGGCCCGACACTGCCGGGGTCCTTGTCGTACTGCTCGCGCATCTCCTCCACGAGCCATTCGTTGGCTCCGAGATCCGCGGACGGTGCGGGGGTAGATCCGGACTGGTCGGCCTGTGACTGCGCCACGAGTTGCTTCGCCTCTTCCACTTTGGGCACGTGATGGGGAGTTCGTTCTCCCAAAGGCTAGTCGTACACGCCCGCAAATGCAGGGGCGCGACCGCCCCTTGATGCAAGGTGTCACGAGCGCCACACGAAACACCCCTGGAGACCCGATGAGCACCCCCTTCCGGAGCCACGCCGGAGCTCTCGTCCTCGCCCTCACCGTCGCCCTCGGGGCCGGCGGATGCAGCAGCGACGGCCCGAGCGCCGGCCCCGACCCCGGCACCACCGAGACCGCCACCACCACCTCGGTGACCGGCCCCGCCCCACTGACCACCCGGGCCGAGATCGGCACCGTGGTCGGCAGGTTGCCCGGCGCCCGCCGCAAGGCCGTGCGCGTCCAGGTCACCGACGTCCTCGACCGCTGGTGGGACGCGGCCTACGTCGGGGGCGAGTACCCCCGCACCGACTTCGGCCGCTACCCGGGCTTCACCCCCGGCGCGACCCGCCGCGCGACGTACGACCGCGACCTCATGTCCAACGCCGACATCGGCGAGCGGGTCGTGTCGGTGACCCCGCTGATGCGCCGGGCCCGGCTGGACCTGCTGGCCGTCGACCGCCGGGTGCGGTCGGTGACCGCGCGCTTCGACCTGCGGATGCGGGTCGACCTCGCGGGTGCGGACGCCCCGAGCCGCCGGCTGCAGGTGCGCGGCCGCGTGTTCCTCACCCGGCAGCCCGCCGGGTGGCGGGTCTTCGGCTACGACGTCACGAAGGGCTGGCTGGCATGACCCGTTTCTCCCGCTCCCTCCGTGCGGCCACGCTGGCCGCCGTCCTCGCGGTCGCCGCGCTCGTGGTCCCGGACTCGGCCGTCGAGCCGACCGGGATCGAGCTGGTGCGCGTCAAGCGCGCCGGTGGTGTCTCGGTCGGTCCGGACGTGGTCTGGATCCTGGCCGTGGGCTCGGACGCCCGTCCCGGCCAGGACATGCTGCGGTCCCGGGGCGATGCCCTCCAGCTCATCGGCATCAACACCCGCACCGACTCCGCGACCGCCATCGGCGTGCCCCGCGACTCGTGGGTCTCGATCCCCGGCCACGGGATGAACAAGATCAACGCGGCGCTCTACTTCGGCGGGCCCCAGGGCATGGCCGGGGCGATGCGCAACCTCGTCGGCATCACCCCCGACTACGTGATGGTGACCCGGTTCCCCTTCTTCGAGGACATGGTCGACGACATCGGCGGGATCACGGTCAGCAACCCGCGCCGCTTCACCGACCCCAACCTCAAGAAGGAGGGCTTCGCGCAGGGTCGCATCCGCCTCGGCGGGTACGACGCGATGGCCTTCTCGCGGATCCGCTACGACCTCCCGGGCGGGGACTTCGACCGGTCGGCCAACCAGCAGCGCACCCTGCGCGGCATCCACGCCCGGATCCGCTCGGAGGCCGACCGCCCGGGCTTCATCGAGCGCGGCGTCATGACGGTGATGAAGCACCTGTCCACCGACCTGGGGCCGGCGGAGATCTACGAGCTCGCCCAGGCCGTGGCCCAGGTCGAGCCGGGCCGGATCACCACCTGCGTGATCCGGGGCCGTATCGGCACCGCTGCCGGGCAGAGCGTGGTCTTCCCGGACGTGGCCCAGGCCCGCCGGCTGGGCGATGCCGCCCGTCGCGACGCCACCCTGCGTGGGTGCTGACCCGACACCACGACACCAGGGAGACGACACCGGGGAAACGACAGTGGGGAACATCGTCCCGGCCTGGGCCGGAGGATGTTCCCCACTGTGTCGCGCGAGCGCCTCCGGCAGGATTCGAACCTGCGGCACCTGGTACCGGAAACCAGTGCTCTATCCCCTGAGCTACGGAGGCCGGGCGTTGCAGACCCTACAACCCTGCTCGTCGCACCGTGAAACCGGTTCGGGTCGACCCGACGCGCGCCGATAGGCTGGGTCGGTGAACCCAGGCCAGCTCTCCCTGACCATCGTCGACGCCCTCGAGTCCCTCGTGGCGGACGGCTCCGTGGCGCTGCCCCAGGGCGTGCCCACGACGGTCACCGTGGAGCGGCCGCGCCAGAAGGGCCACGGCGACTACGCCACCAACGTCGCCCTCCAGCTCGCCAAGGCCGCCCAGGTCGACGGCGCGGGCACCAACCCGCGCGCGCTCGCCGCGCTGGTGGCCGCCCGGCTGGCCGAAGCCGACGGTGTCGCCGGCGTCGAGGTCGCCGGGCCGGGCTTCCTCAACATCACCGTCGAGGCGGGCGCCCAGGGGCAGGTCGCCGCCGACATCGTGGCCGCCGGGGCGGCGTACGGCTCGTCCGACACCTTCGCGGGGGAGCGGATCAACCTCGAGTTCGTCTCCGCCAACCCGACCGGCCCGCTGCACCTGGGGGGCGTCCGCTGGGCGGCCGTCGGGGACGCGCTCGGCCGGGTCTTCGAGAAGACCGGGGCCGTCGTCACCCGGGAGTACTACTTCAACGACCACGGCGCCCAGATCGACCGCTTCAGCTCCTCCCTCCTGGCCAGCGCCCGCGGCCGCCAGGCCCCCGAGGACGGGTACGGCGGGGAGTACATCCACGAGATCGCCCGCTCCGTGGTGGAGCAGCGCCCCGAGGTGCTGGACCTCGACGACCCGTCGGCGCAGGAGGTCTTCCGCCAGGTCGGCGTCGAGATGATGTTCACCGAGATCAAGCAGTCGCTGCACGACTTCAAGGTGGACTTCGACGTCTACTTCCACGAGGACGACCTGCACCGCAGCGGGGCCGTGGGCCGGGCGGTGGAGCGGCTCACCGGGCTGGGCAACACCTACGAGAAGGACGGGGCCACCTGGCTGGCGACCGAGAAGTTCGGTGACGACAAGGACCGGGTCGTCATCAAGTCCGACGGCCAGGGCGCCTACCTGTCCGGCGACCTCGCCTACTACCTCGACAAGCGCGAGCGCGGCTTCGACCGCTGCTTCATCATGCTCGGGGCCGACCACCACGGCTACGTCGGCCGGATGATGGCCATGTGCGCGGCCTTCGGCGACGAGCCGCACGTCAACCTCGAGATCCTGATCGGACAGATGGTCAACCTGCTCCGCGACGGCCAGCCGCTGCGGATGTCCAAGCGGGCCGGCACCGTCGTCACCATCGACGACCTGGTGGGGGCGATCGGCGTCGACGCGGCGCGCTACGCGCTGGCCCGCTACAGCAGCGACAGCCCCATCGACATCGACCTCGACCTGTGGGCGCGCGCCACCAACGACAACCCCGTCTTCACCGTCCAGTACGCCCACGCCCGCGTGGCGAGCCTGATGCGCAACGCCGCCGACCTCGGCGTCAAGGCGGAGAGCCACCCGCACCTCTTGGTGCACGACAAGGAGGGCGAGCTGCTCCGCGCGCTCGCCGAGCTGCCGCGCGTCATCACCGCGGCGGCCGAGCTGCGCGAGCCGCACCGCATCGCCCGCTACCTCGAGGAGCTGGCGGGCACCTACCACCGCTTCTACGACAGCTGCCGGGTGCTGCCCCGCGGTGACGAGGAGACGTCCGACCTGCACCGCGCCCGGCTGCTGCTCGTCGACGCGACACGGGTCGTGCTGGCCAACGGGCTCGACCTGCTCGGCGTCTCCGCCCCCGAGCGGATGTGAGTCGTGCCCACCTCGCACCCCTCCGGCTGGGCCCACGCCGACGGCGCCCTCAGCCAGGCCCGACCGGGCGGACCGCACTGGCTGCGCGAGCCCGCCGACCCCAACTCGCTGGTCCCGATCCTCTGGTCGTCCACGGCGGCCAAGGACGACGGCGTGCTGAGCGTCGGCGGCGTCAGCCTGCCGGACCTCGTCGCCGAGCACGGCAGCCCGGCGTACGTCCTCGACGAGCGCGACTTCCGCGAGCGCGCCCGCGCCTTCGCCGACGCGTTCGCGGCGTACGACGTGTTCTTCGCCGGCAAGGCGTTCCTCTCCACCACCACCGTCCGGTGGCTGGCCGAGGAGGGCCTGCACCTCGACGTGTGCTCCGGCGGCGAGCTGACCGTGGCCGAGCGGGCCGGCTTCCCGATGGAGCGGGTCGGCTTCCACGGCAACAACAAGACGGTGCGCGAGCTCGAGCGGGCGGTCGGGCTCGGCGTGGGCCGGGTCATCGTGGACTCCTTCGACGAGGTCGAGCGGCTGGCCGCGGTGGTTTCGAGGCTCGCTGGCGCTCGCACCTCAACCACCGAGGGGATCGGCGTGATGATCCGGGTCACCGCCGGCGTCGAGGCCCACACCCACGAGTACATCGCCACCGCCCACGAGGACCAGAAGTTCGGCTTCTCCATCGCCTCGGGCGACGCCTTCGAGGCCGTACGCCGCGTCGAGGCGGCGCCGGGGCTGCGCCTGCTCGGCCTGCACAGTCACATCGGCAGCCAGATCTTCGACTCGTCCGGCTTCGAGGTCGCGGCCCGCCGGGTGCTCGCCCTGCACGCCCGCGTCAGCGAGGAGCTCGGGGTGCAGATGCCCGAGATGGACCTCGGCGGCGGCTTCGGGATCGCCTACACGACCCAGGACGACCCCAGCGACCCGGCGCAGCTCGCGACCGAGCTGACCAAGATCGTCGAGCACGAGTGCCGGGCGCTCGGCGTCGACGTGCCCCGGCTGTCCATCGAGCCCGGCCGGGCGATCGTCGGCCCCGCCATGTGCACGGTCTACGAGGTCGGCACCGTCAAGGAGGTCGCCCTCGACGGCGGCGCCCGCCGCACCTACGTCTCGGTCGACGGCGGGATGAGCGACAACATCCGCACCGCCCTGTACGACGCCGACTACTCCTGCACGCTCGCCTCGCGCGCCTCGGACGCGCCGGCGATCCTGGCCCGTGTCGTCGGCAAGCACTGCGAGGCGGGCGACATCGTCGTCAAGGACGAGTTCCTGCCCGGCGACGTGCAACCCGGCGACCTGGTGGCCGTGCCCGGCACCGGCGCCTACTGCCGGGCGATGGCATCCAACTACAACCACGCGCCACGTCCTCCGGTGATCGCTGTGCGGGACGGGAAGACCTCCGTGGTGCTGAGGCGCGAGACTGAGGACGATGTGCTGTCGACAGACGTGGGTGCGTGATGGGTGAGGGAGACAAGCGACCGGACAGGCTCCGGGTCGCGGTGCTCGGGTGCGGCTCGGTCGGGTCGCAGGTGGTGCGGCTGCTGACCGAGCAGGCCGGGGACCTCGAGGCCCGGGTCGGTGCCCCCGTCGAGCTGGTGGGGGTCGCCGTACGCCGCCTCGACGCCGCCCGCGAGGTGGACGTGCCGGCGGACCTGCTGACCACCGACGCCGCCGGGCTGGTGACCCGCGACGACGTCGACCTGGTCGTCGAGGTCATCGGGGGGATCGAGCCCGCGCGCTCGCTGATCCTCTCGGCGCTCGACCACGGCGCCAGCGTCGTCACCGCCAACAAGGCGCTGCTGGCCGAGGACGGCCCGACCCTGTTCGAGGCGGCCGAGAAGGCCGACCGCGACCTCTACTACGAGGCAGCCGTCGCCGGCGCCATCCCGATCCTGCGGCCGCTGCGCGAGTCGCTGGCCGGGGACAAGGTCACCCGGGTGCTGGGCATCGTCAACGGCACTACCAACTTCATCCTCGACAAGATGGACACCTCGGGCGCCGGCTTCTCCGAGGCGCTCGAGGAGGCCCAGGAGCTCGGCTACGCCGAGGCCGACCCGACCGCGGACGTCGAGGGCTTCGACGCCGCCGCCAAGGCCGCGATCCTGGCCAGCCTGGCCTTCCACTCCCGGGTCACCGCGGCCGACGTCTACCGCGAGGGCATCTCCGAGGTGACCGCGGGCGACATCGCCTCGGCCCGCGAGATGGGCTCGGTGGTCAAGCTGCTCGCCATCTGCGAGCTGCGCGACGACCAGGTGGCCGTGCGCGTCCACCCGGCCATGATCCCGCGCTCGCACCCGCTGGCCAGCGTGCGCGAGGCCTACAACGCGGTCTTCGTGGAGTCCGAGGCCGCCGGTCAGCTCATGTTCTACGGGCCGGGGGCCGGCGGGTCGCCGACGGCGAGCGCCGTGCTCGGCGACCTGGTGACCGTCGCCCGCAACCGCCTCGCGCGCACCCGCGGCGCGGGGGAGTCGGCGTACGCCGATCGCGCGGTGCTGCCGATGGGGGAGACCCGCACGCGCTACCACGTGGCCCTCGACGTCGACGACCGCTCGGGCGTGCTCGCCGCGGTCGCGACGGCGTTCGCCGACCAGGGCGTGTCGATCCAGACCGTGCGCCAGGAGGGGCGGGGCGCCGACGCCCAGCTCGTGGTGGTGTCGCACGCCGCGACCGACGCCGCGCTGAGCGCCACCGTGGAGCACCTGCGCACCATGGACATCGTCCGCGACGTCACCTCGGTGATGCGGGTCGAGGGTGGCGACGAATGAGTCCCGACGCCCCCTGGGCACGCCACCAGTGGCGCGGCCTCATCGAGGAGTACCGCGACCTCATCGACCTGCTGCCCGAGGGCCTCGAGCCGGTCACCCTGCGCGAGGGCGGCACGCCGCTCGTGCACTCGGAGTGGCTCTCGTCGCTGACCGGCGGCCAGGTGTGGCTCAAGGTCGAGGGCGACAACCCCACGGGGTCCTTCAAGGACCGCGGCATGACGACCGCCATCTCGGTGGCCAGGCACGAGGGGGCCCAGGCCGTCGTCTGCGCCTCGACCGGCAACACGTCGGCCTCGATGGCGGCGTACGCCGCGAAGGCGGGACTCAAGCCGCTCGTCCTCGTGCCCGAGGGCAAGATCGCGGCCGGCAAGATGGCGCAGGCCGTCGTGCACGGCGCGCAGATCATCATGGTGCGCGGCAACTTCGACCACTGCCTGCACATGGCCAAGGGCCTCGCGTGGAACTACCCGGTCGCGCTGGTCAACTCGGTCAACCCGGTCCGGCTCCAGGGCCAGAAGACCGCGGCGTTCGAGATCTGCGACTTCCTCGGCGACGCCCCCGACTACCACCTGCTGCCGGTCGGCAACGCCGGCAACATCTCGGCGTACTGGATGGGCTACGAGCAGTACGCCGACCTCGGCCGCTCGTCCAAGCGGCCGGTCATGCGTGGCTTCCAGGCGGAGGGTGCCGCTCCGCTGGTGACCGGTGAGCCCTTCCCGGACCCGGAGACCAAGGCGACCGCGATCCGGATCGGCAACCCGGCCTCGTGGAAGCTCGCCGAGGCGGCCGCGCACGAGTCCGGCGGCCGGTTCGCTGCCCTGTCGGACGCGCAGATCCTGGCCGCCCAGGCCGAGCTGGCCCGCCACGACGGCGTCTTCGTCGAGCCGGCCTCGGCCGCGGGGATCGCCGGACTGCTCTCCGAGCTCGCGGCGGGGGAGAGCTACGCCGGGGCGACGGTCGCGATCACGGTGACCGGCCACGGCCTCAAGGACACCGCCACCGCGCTCGAGTCCTTCGGCGACATCGTCGACACCGTGGTGGACGCCGACGTGGACGCCGCGGCCGCGGCCGCCGGGCTCGTCTGATCCATGGCGACCTACGTCGACGGGCCCGTCCGGGTCACCGTCCCCGCCACGTCCGCCAACCTGGGTCCGGGCTTCGACGCCCTCGGCCTGGCGCTGTCGATGCGCGACGAGCTCGAGGCCGAGGTGACCGCCTCGGGGATCGAGGTGGAGGTCACCGGCGAGGGCGCCGCCGACGTGCCCCGCGACGCCTCGCACCTCGTCGTCCGCTCGATGCACGCGGCGTTCGACGCCATGGACGCGCGGCCGCCCGGGCTGCGCCTCACCTGCCGCAACGTCATCCCCCACAGCCGTGGTCTCGGCTCGTCGTCCGCGGCCATCGTCGCCGGGGTCGCGCTGGCCCGGGCCCTCGTCGCGGGCGGCAGGCTGCTGCTCGACGACGCGGCTCTGCTGCGGATCGCGGCCGACATCGAGGGCCACCCCGACAACGTCGCGCCGGCGCTGCTGGGCGGCTTCGTCATCTGCGGGCGCGAGGCGGGGGAGTGGTACGCCGTCCCCTCGGCCGTCGACCCGCGGGTGCGGGCGGAGGTCTTCGTGCCGTCGACCCCCGTGGCCACCGAGGTGGCCCGCGGCCTCCTGCCGGCGACCGTGGCCCACGCCGACGCGGCGGCCAACAGCGGCCGGGCGGCACTGCTGGTCGCCGCCCTGGCCGGGCGGCCCGAGCACCTGCTCGCCGCCACCCGCGACTACCTGCACCAGGAGCAGCGCGAGCCGGCCATGCCCGACTCGCTCGCCCTGGTGCACCGGTTGCGGGCCGACGGGGTCCCCGCCGTCATCAGCGGTGCGGGGCCGACCGTGCTCGCCCTCGTCGGCGCGGGCCGGCGTGACCTCACCGACCGCACGCCGCCCGGCTGGACGCACCACGTCCTCGACGTCGAGGCGCGCGGCGTCGTGGTGGCCGACTGACGCGACGGCCCTGCTAGCCTGTGGGCGCGCCGTATCGGCGTGAGCTCCCGCCGCTGCGGTCCTGCCGCTGGCGAGGGAGCACCCTCTCCTCCCGGTGTGTCCTCCTCGAGCGGCGCGCGACCAGCCGGTCCCGGGACCACCTGTCAGCACCAGCCAGCCCCGTGTCCGGGGCCTGGCTCCAAGCGTGGGAAGGGCTCACGTGACCGACTCAGCAACGCCCAGCGCCAAGAAGCGTGGGGGCGGGCTCAGCTCCATGCTCCTCGCCGACCTCAAGTCGATGGCCGCGGGCATGGGCATCTCCGGCGCGGGCTCCATGAAGAAGGCGCAGCTCGTCGACGCCATCAAGGGAGCCCAGTCCGGGCAGTCCGGCAAGCCGGCCGCCGAGAGCGCACCCCCGGCCGCCGCCAGCGCGCCTCCGGCGGCCGCCGCGAGCGCCCCGCGCGTCACCCGCACCCAGCGTCCCGCGCGCCGTACGGCCGCCGCCGCCGTCGAGCAGACCCCGCCCGCGGAGGCCCCGGCCCAGCAGGCCCAGGACGAGCGACCCGCACGCGAGGACCGCCCGGCCCGCGACGACCGCCCCGCCGAGGAGGCGCAGGGCGAGTCCTCGTCGTCCGCCGGCCAGTCGACCGACGATCAGGGCGAGACGCGCTCGTCGCGCCAGCGCACGCGCAACCAGGCCCGCCAGCAGGACGATGCCGGCCAGGACGACCAGCGCTCCAAGTCCGACCAGAAGGGTCAGGACCAGAAGGGCCAGGACCAGAAGGGCCAGCGCGGTCAGGACCGGCAGGATCGCCAGGACCGCCAGGACCGCCAGGATCGCCAGGATCGCCAGGACGGCCAGCAGGCCGGGTCCCGCGACCAGCAGGGCAAGCAGGGTGACCAGCAGGGCAAGCAGGGCGGCCAGCAGAACAGCCAGCCCAACCAGGGCCAGTCGAACCAGGGCCAGTCGAACCAGGGCCAGCACGGCGGCCAGGACCAGCAGGACCTCGACGACGACGGCGAGGGCGGCAGCCGCCGCAACCGTCGCCGTCGTGGCCGGGACCGCGAGCGGGCCGTCAACCGCCCGGGCAACCGCAACGAGCCCGACACCACGGTGCTCGAGGACGACGTGCTCGTCCCGGCGGCGGGCATCCTCGACGTGCTCGACAACTACGCCTTCGTCCGGACCTCGGGCTACCTGCCCGGGACCGACGACGTGTACCTCTCCCTGTCGATGGTGCGGAAGTTCGGCCTGCGCCGCGGCGACGCCATCGTCGGCCAGGTGCGCCAGCCCCGCGAGGGCGAGCGCAAGGAGAAGTTCAACCCGATGGTGCGCATCGACAGCGTCAACGGGGCGGACCCGGAGGCGGCGCGCGAGCGGGTCGACTTCGACTCCTTCACCCCGGTGCACCCCGACGACCGGCTCCGGCTCGAGACCGACTCGGGCAACCTGGTCGGCCGGATGATCGACCTCGTGGCGCCGATCGGCAAGGGCCAGCGCGGGCTCGTGCTGGCGCCCCCGGACGCGGGCATCACCACCGTGCTGCAGTCGGTCGCGGCGTCGATCTCGCGCAACAACCCCGACTGCCACCTGATGATCGTGCTCATCGACGAGCGTCCCGAGGAGGTCACCGACTTCCAGCGCCAGGTCAAGGGCGAGGTGATCGCCTCGACCTTCGACCGGCCCTCCACCGACCACACGATGGTCGCCGAGCTGGCGATCGAGCGGGCCAAGCGGCTCGTCGAGCTCGGCCACGACGTGGTCGTCCTTCTCGACTCGCTCACCCGCCTCGGCCGGGCCTACAACCTGGCGGCGCCGGCCAACGGCCGGGTGCTGGCCGGTGGCGTGGACGCGACGGCGCTGCACCCGCCGAAGAAGTTCTTCGGCGCCGCGCGCAACATCGAGCAGGGCGGGTCGCTCACCATCCTGGCCACCGCGCTGGTGGACACGGGCTCGGCGACCGACGAGGTCATCCTCGAGGAGTTCACCGGCACCGCCAACAGCGTGCTGCGGCTGAGCGGCGACGTCGCCGCGCGGCGTACGTTCCCCGCGGTCGACGTCCTCGCCTCCAGCACGCGGCGCGAGGACCTCCTCCTCAGCCGCGAGGAGCTGGAGATCGTGGAGAAGCTGCGACGCTCGCTGCTCGACCGCACCGCGGTCGAGGCGCACGACGACGTCCTCGGACGGGTGCGGGCGACGCAGTCCAACATCGAGCTGCTGACCCAGGTCCAGCGGGCCCCGGTGGCCGGCGCCGCGAAGCGTCGCTGACGCGGGCTAGGGTCGACAGGGACAGGACCGAGGAGGCGGACATGGCACGCATCGTGGTGGCCGACGACGACATCGACATCCGGGAGCTCGTGGAGTTCAAGCTCTCCACGCTCGGGCACGAGATCGTCGCGGTGTCCGACGGCCAGGCGGCGGTCGACGCCTGCCAGGCCGACCGACCCGACCTTGCCGTCCTCGACGTGATGATGCCCGGCCTGTCGGGTCTCGACGCGGTGCGCCTCATCCGTGCCGACGCGGCGCTCGCCGACCTGCCCGTCATCCTGCTGACGGCCCGGGCCCAGGAGTCCGACGTCGAGACCGGATTCGGGTCCGGTGCCGACGACTACATCACCAAGCCCTTCAGCCCGCGCGAGCTCGCGACCCGGGTAGAAGCGCTCCTCTCGCGCAGCCGGTAGGGGAATGCCCCGATTGGGCGGCGCGTTGTCACGGGTGGCACACTTGTGTGCTGGCTCCGGTTCACGTCCACGCAGCCGCGTGTGGACGACCCGGCGGCATTGGCTCGAGAGGAATCCCATGAAGAAGGACATCCACCCGGCGTACGTCGACACCCAGGTCACCTGCACCTGTGGCGCGACGTTCACCACCCGCAGCACCGCGACCTCCGGCTCGCTCAAGGCCGACGTCTGCTCGCAGTGCCACCCGTTCTACACCGGCAAGCAGAAGATCCTCGACACCGGCGGCCGCGTCGCCCGCTTCGAGGCTCGCTACGCCAAGAAGGCTGCTCCGGCCGAGAAGGCCGAGAGCAAGTAGCTCTCCTCCAGCGCCGGCCTCCCGCACCGCGGGAGGTCGGCGCTGTGCTTTTGTCGCGCAGAGCGCGAGGCATTTGTCGCCAGCCACCCGCCCGTACGCCGTGACCAGGAGCCCAGTGATGTTCGAGGCCGTCGAGGGACTCGTCGCCGAGCACGCCGAGCTCGAGGAGCAGCTCGCCGCGCCCGAGACGCACGCCGACCAGCGGCTGGCCAAGCGCCTCAACCAGCGCTACGCCGAGCTCAGCGCGGTGGTGGCCACGTGGCGCGACTGGCTCCAGCTCGCCGAGGACATCGAGGCGGCCCGTGAGCTCGCCTCCGAGGACCCCGCGTTCGCCGACGAGGCCGTCGTGCTCGAGGCCCGCCGCGAGAAGGCCGAGGAGCGGCTGCGCCACCTCCTGGTGCCGCGCGACCCGACCGACGCCAAGGATGCGCTCCTCGAGGTCAAGTCGGGGGAGGGCGGCGAGGAGTCCGCGCTCTTCGCGGGCGACCTCCTGCGCATGTACTCCCGCTTCGCCGAGGCCCACGGCTGGCGGACCGAGGTCCTCGACGCCACCGAGTCCGACCTCGGCGGCTACAAGTCCGTCACCGTGGCGGTCAAGGCCAAGGGCACGCCGGAGCCCGGCCGGGCGCCGTACGCCCTCCTCAAGTTCGAGGGCGGGGTCCACCGTGTGCAGCGGGTGCCGGTCACCGAGTCGCAGGGGCGCGTGCACACCAGCGCCGCCGGCGTCCTGGTGATGCCGGAGGCCGAGGACGTCGACGTCGAGATCCACGACGCCGACCTGCGCATCGACGTCTACCGCTCGTCGGGCCCGGGTGGGCAGAGCGTCAACACGACCGACTCCGCGGTGCGGATCACGCACGTCCCGACCGGCATCGTGGCGAGCTGCCAGAACGAGAAGAGCCAGCTCCAGAACAAGGAGTCGGCGATGCGCATCCTGCGGGCGCGGCTGCTGGCCGCCGCCCAGGAGGCGGCCGACGCCGAGGCCAGCGAGGCCCGCCGCAGCCAGGTCCGCACCGTGGACCGCTCCGAGCGGATCCGCACCTACAACTACCCGGAGAACCGCATCTCCGACCACCGCACCGGCTACAAGTCCTACAACCTCGACCAGGTGCTCGACGGGGACCTCGGTCCCGTCCTCCAGTCGTGCATCGACGCCGACCTGGCGGCCCGGCTCGAGGCGCTCGAGCAGTGACCCGCGCGCTGCGCCGAGCGGCCGCGGACGTCCTCCGGGAGGCCGGGGTCGCGTCTCCCGAGCGGGACGCCGAGCTGCTGCTCGCCCACGTCCTCGACGTGCCCCTCGGCCGCCTCGTCCTCGTCGACGAGGTGTCGCCCGCCCAGCAGGAGCAGTACGACGCGCTGGTGGCGCGGCGTGCGGCTCGCGAGCCGCTGCAGCACCTCACCGGCAGTGCCGCCTTCCGCCACGTCGAGCTGCTCGTCGGGCCGGGGGTCTTCGTGCCCCGACCGGAGACCGAGCTGCTGGCCGGCTGGGCGATCGACGCGGTGGCCGACCTGGACGCGCCCGTCGTCGTCGACCTCTGCACCGGGTCCGGCGCCATCGCCCGCGCGGTGGCCGACGAGGTCCCGGCTGCGCGGGTCCACGCCGTGGAGCTCGACGAGGGCGCCTTCGCGTGGGCCGAGCGCAACCTGGCCGGGACCGGGGTCGACCTGCGCCACGGCGACTTCGCCACCGCCTTCGAGGACCTGCTCGGCACGGTCGACGTGGTGGTGTGCAACCCGCCGTACATCCCCCTCTGGGCCTGGGAGTCGGTGGCGGTCGAGGCCCGCGACCACGACCCCCACCTGGCCCTCTACTCCGGCGACGACGGGCTCGACGCCATCCGGGTCCTGTCGGTCCGCGCCGCCCTGCTCCTGAGGCCCGGGGGAGTGCTCGGCTTCGAGCACGCCGACGCCCAGGGCGAGCTCGCACCGGCCGTCCTGCGCTCCGCCGGACGGTGGGCCCACGTGGCCGACCACCGTGATCTGGCAGGTCGTCCGCGCTTCACGACGGCGCGACTGGCACGATGAGCGCGTGAAACGGCTGGGCGTGACGACCGAGGACGAGCAAGAGGCGGCCATCGACGCAGCGGCGGCTGCCCTGCGGCGGGGCCTGCTCGTCGTGCTGCCGACCGACACCGTCTACGGCATCGCGGCGGACGCGTTCGAGCCCGACGCCGTCCAGGCGCTGCTCGACGCCAAGGGCCGCGGCCGCGACATGCCCCCGCCGGTGCTCGTGAGCACCGCGACGACCCTCGACGCCCTGGCCGTCGGGGTGCCGGACTACGCCCGTGCGCTCGTCGAGCGCTTCTGGCCCGGCCCGCTGACGATCGTGTGCCGCCAGCAGACGTCGCTGCAGTGGGACCTGGGGGAGACCCGCGGCACGGTCGCGGTGCGGATGCCCGACCACGAGCTCGCGCTGGCTCTGCTGGAGCGCACCGGCCCGCTGGCCGTGAGCTCGGCCAACACCACGGGCCGCCCGCCGGCCCGCGACGCCGACGAGGTCGAGGAGATGCTCGGCGCCGACGTCGAGGTCGTCATCGACGGTGGCCCGGCCCTCGGCGGGGAGGCGTCGACGATCGTCGACTGCACCGGCCCGCACGGCCGCATCCTGCGCCGGGGTGCGCTCTCGCTCGACCAGCTCAACGAGGCCCTCGAGACGCTCGGCGTGACCCTCACCGACGAGCCCTGATGCGCGAGTACCTCCTCGTCTTCCTGGTGGCCGGCACCTCCACCTACCTGCTGACCGTCATCGCCCGGGAGATCGCCCTGCGTAGCGGGGCGGTGGCCGCGGTCCGGGACCGCGACGTGCACGACGCGCCGATCCCCTACCTCGGCGGACTGGCGATGCTGGGCGGACTCGTCGCGGCCTACCTGGTGGCCCGCGAGCTGCCGTTCCTGTCCCGCAGTGACCCGTTCGTCTTCCGGGACGCGGGCGTCGTGCTGGTCGCCGGCGCGCTCATCTGCGCCGTGGGGGTCGTCGACGACATCTTCGAGATCGACGCGCTCACCAAGCTCGGGGGCCAGGTCCTCGCCGCGGGTCTGCTCGTCTACTTCGACGTGCGCTTCTACTACCTGCCCGGCAGCGACGGCTCCCAGTTCCTCCTGGACCCCACCCAGGGTGCCCTCCTCACCGTCATCGTGGTGGTGGCGACCATCAACGCCGTCAACTTCGTCGACGGTCTCGACGGCCTGGCCTCCGGAGTGGTCTGCATCGGCGCGGTGGCGTTCTTCGTCTTCTGCTACGTCCTCACCGCGCAGAAGGACCTCACCCTGGCCACCACGGGGGCCCTCCTCAGCGCCGCGCTGGCCGGGGTCTGCGCGGGCTTCCTGCCGCACAACTTCCACCCGGCCCGACTCTTCATGGGGGACTCCGGCTCGATGCTGCTGGGGCTCGTGTTCTCGGCGAGCACCCTGACCCTCACCGGGCAGTTCAACGGCACCGACATCTCCTCGGACGGCAACAGCATCTTCGTCGCGGTGCTGCCGGTCCTGCTGCCGGTGTCCCTGCTGATGGTGCCGGTCGCCGACCTCGTGCTCGCCGTCGTACGACGCACGCGCGCGGGCCGCTCGCCGTTCGCCCCTGACAAGCAGCACCTGCACCACCGCCTGCTGGAGATCGGGCACTCGCAGCGACGGGCGGTGCTCATCATGTGGCTGTGGGCCGGGCTCGTCTCCTGCGGGGCGGTGCTGACCAGCCTCTACAGCGGTCCGTGGATGTGGTGGAGCCTCGGCACGATGTTCGCGCTGACCGTCGCCCTCACCTTCCTCGTCCCGGTGCTCAAGAAGCCCGGCCACCCCGGGACGGAGATCGTCGGTTCGGAGCCCACGGGGACTTTGTGATAGTTTTCACGAGCGGTCGGAGAGGTGTTCCGACCGCCCCGCAGCACCCTTGACAGACCCCCTCCACAGGACGGCCGCCACCATGACGACCGAGTCGAAGCAGGACACCCGACCGGGTGCCTCCGTGCTCCTCGGGGCGGCCGGCGCGGCGCTCGTGGCGGGTCTCGTGATGACGCTCGTCGCCTGGCTGGTCGCCGACGCCACCGCGGTCCGCAGCGTCCTGCTGAGCACCCTGCTGGTCGTGGTGGTGATCGGCTTCGGCGTCTTCGTGCTCAACACGGTGGCCTCGGTCATGCCGGGGGCCACGGTGCTCGTGGCGCTCGTGACCTACGCGCTCCAGCTGGTCGTGATGGCCGCCGTCGTGCTCCAGCTCGTGCGCAGCGGGATGATGGCCGACACCCTCGACCGACGCTGGTTCGGGGGAGGCGTCGCGGTGACCACGCTGGCGTGGATGGTGGCCCAGATCGTGGCCGCCACGCGGGCGCGGATCCCCGTCTACGACCTCCCGGAGGCGGGTGCGTGATGACCCACCACACCTGCTATCGTCCGGTTCGCGATGGCTCAGCGGAAGGCTCCGTCGATGCACTCGGACGAACCCCCTCACGGCGACCCCTGGTTGGCGTTCTCTTACCTCGTCTCGGGTGCAGCGGTCTACGGCCTCATCGGTTGGGGTCTCGATCGGTGGCTGGGCACGAGTTTCCTGGTCGCGGTCGGGATCCTGTTCGGGGTCGCGCTGGCGATCTACATGACTTTTGGTCGGTTCGGCGGGCTTGCCTCGCGGCAGGACAAGCAGAGCTAAGGCAGGAGAGAGAGTGAGCGTGCACGTGAGCCTGAGCGAGGCGACACCCGTAGCGGCGGAGGGTGGCGACGGTGGTTTCATCGCGCCCGGACCCGGCAGCTTCGAGCTGCCGCCGGTCTTCGAGGTCGCCGGCTTCGGCGTGACCAAGCCGATGCTGCTGCTGATCCTCTCGGCGGTCCTCATCCTGGCCTTCACGATCGCGGCCTCCCGCAACGCGCAGATGGTGCCGGGTCGGCTCCAGTTCGCGGGCGAGACGGTCTACGGCTTCGTGCGCAACACACTGGCCCGCGACAACATCGGCAGCGAGCACTTCATGAAGTTCGTGCCCTACCTGTTCTCGCTGTTCATGTTCATCCTGGTGAACAACTACTACGGCATCTTCCCGTTCCTGCAGTTCCCCACGATGTCGCGCATCGGGTTCGTCATACCGCTGGCCCTCATGTCGTGGCTGATCTACGTCGGTGCCGGCATGTGGAAGCACGGGGTGTTCGGATACTTCAAGCACGCCACGATGCCCTCAGGCGTCGGCGGCCCGATCCTGATCCTGCTGGTCCCGCTGGAGTTCTTCTCCAACATCCTCGTCCGCCCGGTCACGCTCACGCTGCGTCTGTTCGGCAACATGTTCGCCGGCCACCTGCTGCTGATCCTGTTCGCGACCGGCGGTGCGGCCCTGCTCACCAGCGGCAACGCGCTGTACGCCGGCGTGGGCATCCTGTCGTTCGCCCTCGGTATCGGGGTCAGCTTCCTGGAGATGCTGGTGATGTTCCTCCAGGCGTACGTCTTCACCCTGCTCAGCTCGATGTACATCGGGGAAGCGCTCGCGGACGAGCACTGACCCACCACAAGTTTCGCCAAACAGCGGCGCGATGGACGCGTCGCCGACGAAAGGAAAAGCCGTGGAAGGCTCCATCAACATGATCGGCCTCGGCCTCTCCGCCATCGGTCCCGGTGTCGGTATCGGCCTGATCTTCGCCGCGTTCATCAGCGGTGTCGCCCGTCAGCCCGAGGCCCAGAGCCGCCTGCAGTCGATCGCCATCCTTGGCTTCGTTCTCGCTGAGGCACTCTTCATCATCACCGTCGCGCTCGCGTTCGTCCTGCCCATCTGACGACCGTCCCCGCAGTAGGGAGATCACCTGTGTTCACCGTTGTCCAGGCGGCTGAAGAGGCGCACAACCCGCTACTTCCGGTCGTTTCGGAGATCGTGCTGGCGCTGATCGTCTTCGCGATCTTGTTCTTCGCGATCCGCAAGTACGTCGTGCCGAGCTTCGAGAAGACGTTCGCCGAGCGCACCCAGGCGATCGAGGGCGGGCTGAGCGCGGCCGAGACCAAGCAGGCCGAGGCCGACGCCAAGCTCGCCGAGCTCGAGAAGCAGCTCGCCGACGCCCGGCACGAGGCCGCCCGCATCCGCGAGGAGGCTCGAGAGCAGGGCGCCCAGATCGTCGTCGAGATGCGCGAGCAGGCCCAGGCCGAGTCCTCGCGCATCATCGAGCACGGCAAGACGCAGATCGAGGCCGAGCGCCAGCAGGCGGTCACCTCCCTGCGGGCCGAGGTCGGCGCCCTGGCGACGACCCTCGCCGGTCGCATCGTCGGTGAGAGCCTGGACGACGAGGCTCGCCAGAGCCGGGTCGTCGAGCGCTTCCTCGCCGACCTCGAGTCCGACGGCTCGACCACCACCGGGAGCGGGGTCAACTGATGGCAGGCGCCCTGCGTGGAGCGTCCGCCGACGCCCTGGCAGCCCTCACCAGCGAGCTGGAGAGCACGCTGCGGGGCGGCGCGGACGCGAGCCGCATCGGTGACGACCTCTTCATGGTCTCGTCGGTGCTGCGCTCGGAGGCGGCGCTGCGGCGGGTCGCGACGGACGCGTCCGTCGACGCGTCCGCCAAGGCCGGCCTGGTCTCCGAGATCTTCGGCGGCAAGGTCGACCGGGGCACGATGGACCTGCTCGCGTCGGCCGTCGGCCGTCGCTGGACGGTCTCGCGGGACCTGGCCTACGCCCTCGAGCACCTCAGCGAGGTCGCCGTGGTCCGCTCGGCCGGTGACGACTCCGGTCGTCTCGCCGACGAGCTGTTCGCGTTCGGTCGGGCGGTCAACGACAACCCCGGG
This sequence comes from Nocardioides terrigena, assembly GCF_003047265.1. Taxonomy (GTDB): domain Bacteria; phylum Actinomycetota; class Actinomycetes; order Propionibacteriales; family Nocardioidaceae; genus Nocardioides; species Nocardioides terrigena. The sequence continues at coordinate 421,114 of NZ_PZYY01000002.1, forward strand.
CTGCGTGACGCCCTGTCCGACCCCTCGCGGTCGCAGGCCGACAAGGCAGCCCTGGTGCGGTCGCTCCTCGACGGCAAGGCCCTCCCGGCGACGGTGACCCTGGCCCAGCAGTCGCTGGCCGGGACCTACCGCACCGTGGCGGCCGCGCTCGCGACGTACCAGCAGGTGGCGGCCACCGTGCACGGCCAGCGCGTCGCCACCGTCCGGGTGGCGCACGCGCTGTCCGATGCCGACCGCCAGCGCCTCACCGACGCGCTGTCGCGGCAGTACGACCGCCAGATCCACCTCAACGTGGTGGTGGACCCCGATGTCCTCGGCGGCATCAAGGTCGAGGTCGGCGACGACGTCATCGACGGCACCGTCGCCAACCGCCTCGACGAGGCCCGGCGCAAGCTCGCCGGCTGACGACTCCGCCCCTCACCACCCCGCACCCACCTAGAACTTTTCGAGCAGACGAGAGTAAGGAAGACAGATGACGGAGCTTTCGATCCGTCCGGACGAGATCCGGGACGCGCTGCAGCGCTTCGTGTCCGACTACAAGCCTGAGTCGGCCAGCAAGGAAGAGGTCGGCACCGTCGCCGAGGCGGCGGACGGCATCGCCCGCGTCAGCGGCCTGCCCTCCGTGATGGCCAACGAGCTGCTCGAGTTCGAGGACGGCACGCTGGGCATCGCGCTCAACCTCGACACGCGCGAGATCGGCGTCGTGGTCCTGGGTGACTTCGACAAGATCGAGGAGGGCCAGTCCGTGCGTCGTACGGGCGAGATCCTCTCGGTCCCGGTCGGCGACGGCTACCTCGGACGCGTCGTGGACCCGCTCGGCACCGCCATCGACGGCCTGGGCGAGATCACCCCGCTCGAGGGTCGTCGTGCGCTCGAGCTCCAGGCTCCCGGCGTCATGGTGCGCAAGTCGGTGCACGAGCCGCTGGCGACCGGCATCAAGGCGATCGACGCCCTGACGCCCATCGGCCGCGGCCAGCGCCAGCTCATCATCGGTGACCGGTCGACGGGCAAGACGACGATCGCGATCGACACGATCATCAACCAGAAGGCCAACTGGGAGTCCGGTGACCCGGACAAGCAGGTGCGCTGCATCTACGTCGCCATCGGCCAGAAGGGCTCGACCATCGCCGCGGTGCGTGGCGCCCTCGAGGAGGCCGGCGCGCTGGAGTACACGACGATCGTCGCGTCCCCCGCCTCCGACTCCGCCGGCTTCAAGTACCTCGCCCCCTACACCGGCTCGGCCATCGGCCAGCACTGGATGTACGACGGCAAGCACGTCCTGATCGTCTTCGACGACCTGACCAAGCAGGCCGAGGCCTACCGCGCCGTGTCGCTGCTGCTGCGCCGCCCGCCGGGTCGTGAGGCCTACCCGGGTGACGTGTTCTACCTGCACAGCCGGCTGCTCGAGCGCTGCGCCAAGCTCTCCGACGAGATGGGCAAGGGGTCGATGACCGGCCTGCCGATCATCGAGACCAAGGCCAACGACGTGTCGGCGTTCATCCCGACCAACGTCATCTCGATCACCGACGGCCAGATCTTCCTGCAGTCGGACCTGTTCGCGGCCAACCAGCGCCCCGCCATCGACGTGGGTGTCTCGGTCTCGCGCGTGGGTGGATCGGCCATGACCAAGGCGATGAAGGCCGTCACCGGCTCGCTCAAGGTCGACCTGGCGCAGTTCCGCGCCATGGAGGCCTTCGCCATGTTCGCCTCGGACCTCGACGCGGCCTCGCGCCAGCAGCTCGACCGCGGTCAGCGCCTGATGGCCCTGCTCAAGCAGCCGCAGTACTCGCCGTACCCCGTCGAGGAGATGACCGTGTCCCTGTGGACCGGCACCTCGGGCCGCCTGGACAAGGTGCCCACCGACGACGTGCTCCGCTTCGAGAACGAGTTCCTCGACTACCTGCGTCGCAGCCACGAGGGCATCCTCGCCGGCATCCGCGAGTCGCAGAAGTTCGAGGACTCCACCGAGTCGGAGCTCGAGAAGGCGTACGACTCCTTCCTCGACCAGTTCGAGACCTCGGACGGCCAGAGCATCAAGGCCGGCAAGGAGGAGCACGTCGCTCTCGAGGACGAGGACGTCGAGCAGGAGCAGATCGTCAAGCAGAAGCGGAGCTGACGATGGCTCTCTCGGTACGTGAGTACCGCGCGCGGATCAAGTCGACGGAGTCGATGAAGAAGATCACGCGTGCCATGGAGCTCATTGCCGCGTCCCGCATCATCAAGGCGCAGCAGCGGGCCCAGTCGGCCGCGCCGTACGCCCGTGAGCTCACGCGTGCGGTCTCGGCCGTCGCGACCTTCTCCAACGTCGACCACGCGCTGACGGTGGAGCCCGAGGACCCCAAGAAGGCGGCGATCCTGATCGTCACCTCCGACCGGGGTCTCGCGGGTGCCTACTCCTCGAACGTCCTCAAGGAGGCCGAGCGCCTCGTCGAGAAGCTCAAGGAGGAGGGCAAGGAGGTCGACATCTACGTCTCCGGCCGCAAGGGCGAGGCCTACTTCAAGTTCCGGCAGCGCCCCGTGGTGCAGTCGTGGACGGGCTTCTCCGACCAGCCGACGTACGACGTCGCCAGCGACATCGGCTCGACGCTGATCTCGGCGTTCCTCAACGAGACCGGTGGGGAGCCCGAGGAGGGCACCGCGCCGGGTGTCGACGAGGTGCACGTGGTCTACACGCGCTTCCGCTCGATGCTGGCCCAGGAGCCGGTGGCGTTGCGCATGCTGCCGCTGGAGGTCGTGGAGGGCGAGGAGAAGCCCACCGAGGCCGAGCTGCTGCCGCTCTACGAGTTCGAGCCCTCGCCGTCCGAGGTGCTCGACTCCCTGCTCCCGCGCTACGTCCAGAGCCGGATCTTCTTCGCCCTGCTGCAGGCGGCCGCCTCCGAGCTGGCCGCCCGTCAGAAGGCGATGAAGTCCGCCACGGACAACGCCGACGAGCTCATCAAGAAGTACAAGCGCATCGCCAACCAGGCACGCCAGGCTGGCATTACCCAGGAAATCAGCGAGATCGTCGGTGGCGTCAACGCCCTTGCCGACGCACAAGCCGGGAGTGAGTGAACATGACTGCCACTGTTGAAGAGACGACCCACCAGGCCGGCGGCTCGGTCGGCCGCATCGCCCGCGTCATCGGGCCGGTCGTGGACATCGAGTTCCCGTCCGACGCGATGCCGCCCATCTACAACGCACTGACGTGCGAGTTCGAGCTCGGCGGCGAGAAGCAGTCGATCATCCTCGAGGTCGCCCAGCACATCGGCGACGGCATGGTCCGCGCCATCTCGATGAAGCCCACCGACGGCCTGGTCCGCGGTGGCCAGATCACCGACACCGGTGCCTCCATCACGGTGCCCGTGGGCGACGTGACGCTGGGCAAGGTGTTCAACACCACCGGTGACTGCCTCAACCTCGCCGAGGGCGAGACGCTGGACGTCAAGGAGCGGTGGGGCATCCACCGCAAGGCGCCCGCGTTCGACCAGCTCGAGTCGAAGACGCAGATGTTCGAGACCGGCATCAAGGTCATCGACCTGCTCACCCCCTACGTGCAGGGCGGCAAGATCGGCCTGTTCGGTGGTGCCGGCGTCGGCAAGACGGTGCTCATCCAGGAGATGATCGCCCGGGTCGCCAAGGACCACGGTGGTGTGTCGGTGTTCGCCGGTGTCGGCGAGCGCACCCGCGAGGGCAACGACCTCATCGTCGAGATGGAGGAGGCCGGCGTCATCGGCCAGACCGCCCTCGTCTTCGGCCAGATGGACGAGCCGCCGGGCACCCGCCTGCGCGTCGCGCTGTCGGCCCTCACGATGGCGGAGTACTTCCGCGACGTGCAGAAGCAGGACGTGCTGCTCTTCATCGACAACATCTTCCGCTTCACCCAGGCCGGTTCCGAGGTCTCCACGCTGCTCGGTCGCATGCCGTCCGCGGTGGGCTACCAGCCCAACCTGGCCGACGAGATGGGCCAGCTGCAGGAGCGCATCACCTCGACGCGTGGTCACTCGATCACCTCGCTGCAGGCGATCTACGTGCCCGCGGACGACTACACCGACCCCGCGCCGGCCACGACGTTCGCCCACCTCGACGCCACCACCGAGCTCTCGCGAGAGATCGCCTCGCTCGGTATCTACCCCGCGGTGGACCCGCTGACGTCGACCTCGCGCATCCTCGACCCGCAGTACATCGGCGACGAGCACTACCGCTGCGCGGTCCGGATCAAGCAGATCCTCCAGCGCAACAAGGAGCTCCAGGACATCATCGCCATCCTCGGTGTCGACGAGCTCTCGGAGGAGGACAAGATCATCGTGTCCCGGGCGCGCCGCATCCAGCGCTTCCTCTCGCAGAACACCTACGTGGCCAAGCAGTTCACCGGCATCGAGGGCTCGACGGTCCCCGTGGGCGACACCATCGAGGCGTTCAACAAGATCGCGGACGGCGAGTACGACCACGTCGCCGAGCAGGCGTTCTTCATGTGCGGTGGTCTCGACGACGTCGAGGCCAAGTGGGCTGAGATCCAGAAGACGCTCTGATGGCCGACTACGGGAGCCTCCAGGTCGAGCTGGTCGCGGCCGACCGCCTGGTGTGGTCGGGCGAGGCCAAGATGGTCATCGCCCGCACCACGGAGGGCGACGTCGGCATCCTGCCCGGGCACGCGCCGATGCTCTCGGTGATCATCGAGGGTGTCGTCGACGTGCAGACCGCCGAGGGCGAGACGTGGATCGCGGCCGTGGACGCCGGCTTCCTGTCGGTGGCCAACAACCGGGTCTCGATCCTGTCGGAGCACGCGGAGATGTCCCACGAGATCGACCTGGAGAAGGCACGCCAGGACCTCGAGCGGGCGCAGTCCAGCGGCGAGAACGACGACGCCGCCCAGGAGGCTGTCCGTCGCGCCGAGGCCCGCATCCGGGCCGTCGAGCGGGCGTCCTGACGGACTGACGAAGACCTGACGCTAGGGTGAGCGCACGGACCTCTCGGTCCGTGCGCTCACTGCGTTCGGCGGTGGCAACAGGGAGGCGTGGATGCCGGTGTGGCAGTGGCTGCTCGAGTTCGCGGGCGTCCTGCTGGTCCTGCCCCTGCTGTACGGCGTCGCCCTGATCGTGCGCCGTCGCTTCCTGTCCCGCAACGGCGGCACGTTCGAGCTGAGCTACCGCATGCGCACCACCCACCCGGGCCGCGGCTGGCTGCTGGGCCTGGGTCGCTACAGCGGTGACTCCCTGGAGTGGTTCCGGATCTTCTCGCTCTCGCCGAGGCCGCGGATGTCCTGGTCACGCCAGCAGATGACCTACTCCGGACGCCGCGACCTCGTCGGTGCCGAGGAGATGTCGCTGTACGCCGGACACGTCGTCGTGTGCTGCTCAACGCCCGCCGGGGGACCGTTCGAGATCGCCATGAGCGAGGCCTCGCTCACCGGCTTCCAGGCCTGGATCGAGGCCGGCCCGCCCGGCGCCGACTGGGACCGCAACCGCAACCGGGCCTGACCGCAGCCCCTCCTCGCCGGTCTCAGGCGCTCCGGGCCGGTCCCGTCGAGGCGCCCACGCGCAGCTCGACCGGCAGCACCACGTCGGGTGCCGGCTCCCCGGCGACGAGGGCGAGCAGGGCGGTCGCGGTGGCGTGACCCTTGTCGCGCAGGGGCTGGACCACCGTCGTGAGCTCGAGGTCGAGCCACGGGGTCGGCACGCCGTCGAAGCCGGCGACGCTGAGGTCGCCGGGGACGTCGAGCCCGAGCCGACGGGCCTCGGCCACGACCGCCGCCGCCTGCACGTCGCTCTGGCACACGACGGCCGTCACGCCGGGTCCGCCGGCCAGGTAGTCGGCGGCGAGCCGCTGGGCCGAGGCGGTGTCGCTGGGGCACGCCCCGATCACCTCGGCCTCCGGGAAGACCTCGCGCAGGCCGGCGAGGCGCTCGCGCTGGGGGTGGGACGGCTCGAGCGTGAGGGTGGCGACCCGCTCGTGGCCGAGGTCGGCCAGGTGCCGGGCGAGCACTGCGGAACCGGCGCGGCTCTCCACGTCGACGGACGTCGCCCCCGGCCAGTCGGGACCCTCGACCACCACGATCGGGACCCCGCGCGCCGCGTAGTCGTCGTACGCCGGCCAGGACTCGCGCCCGCAGATGTTGTAGACGATCCCGTCGAGGGGGAGCAGCGGCTGCTCGTGGACGTCGGAGTCACCCATGAGCAGCAGCCCGAGGCCGGCGGCGCCGAGCACCTCGGAGACGGCGTCGAGCATCGGCAGGGCGGCCGGGTCGCGGAAGGCCGTGCTGATCGGCCCGAGGGCGATGCCGACGACGCCGCTGCGGCCCTGGCGCAGGTGCCGGGCGATCGGGTTGGGGCCGGGGTAGCCGAGGGCGGTGGCCGCGTCGAGGACGCGCTGACGGGTGGTCCCGGAGACCGGCTTGTTGCCGGAGAAGGCCAGCGACGCCGTGGACAGGGACACGCCGGCGGCACTCGCGACGTCCGCGAGGGTCGGGATGCGAGTTGGTCCGTCCATGGCGGAGAGGGTACCGTCGAATCGATTCGATCGAAACGTTTCGACCAGGAGTGCGCTCGTGCCCCAGCTCATCGCCGCCCGCAACGCCGTCGGGCTGGCCTTCATCCTCAACGGACTCTGTTTCGCCAGTTGGGTGTCCCGCATCCCGGAGGCGCGCGACGGGTTCGGGCTGAGCAACGGCGGGCTGGGCGTGCTGCTCCTCATGATCGCCATCGGCTCGCTCGTGGCCCTGCCGTCGACCGGCGCTGCGATCGGGCGGTGGGGCACCGTCCGGGTGCTGCGCGCCGGTGCCGTCGTGGCCGCGGTCGGGCTCGGCACCGCCGGGCTCGCGCTCGGTGACTCGCTGGTCGTCACCGGCGTCGCGCTGCTGTTCTACGGCGTCGGCATCGGCGTGTGGGACGTGGCCATGAACGTGGAGGGCGCCGAGGTCGAGAGGCGTCTCGGTCGCACCGTGATGCCGCGCTTCCACGCCGGCTTCAGCCTCGGCACGGTCGTCGGGGCGCTGGCCGGTGCCGGGCTGGTCGCCCTCGACGTGCCGAGTGCGCCGCACCTCGTCCTCGTGGTCGTGGTCTCGGCCGCCGTGGTCTGGCGGGGCGCGGCCGCGTTCCTGCCGGTGCCGGAGGTCGAGGAGTCGGGTCGGACCTCCGCCGCCCGCGCCTGGCTCGAGCCGCGGACCCTGCTCATCGGCGTGATGGTGCTGGCCCTGGCGATGACCGAGGGCACCGCCAACGACTGGCTCGCGGTCGCCCTCGTCGACGGGTACGACGTGTCGCACGCGGTCGGCGTGGCCGGCTTCGGGCTCTTCGTCGCCGCGATGACCGCCTGCCGCTTCGCCGGCACCCACCTCCTGGACCGGTGGGGGCGCACGGCCGTGCTCTGGTCGACGATGGCCGCCGCCGGCCTGGGCGTCCTGCTGATCGTGCTCGGCGGCCACCCGGCGCTCGTCGTGGCGGGCATCGTCCTCTGGGGTGCGGGTGCGTCCCTCGGCTTCCCGGTCGGGATGAGTGCCGCCGCGGACGACCCGGCCCGGGCCGCGGCGCGGGTGAGCGTCGTCTCGACCATCGGGTACGCCGCCTTCCTCGCCGGCCCCCCGCTCCTCGGCTTCGTCGGCGACCAGGTCGGCACGCTCAACGCTCTGCTCGTGGTCGCCGTCCTGCTCGTCCCGGCGGCGCTCGCAGTCCCGGCCGCGCGCAAGCCCGCTGGCCAGTCGGTCGGCTCGCCGGGCTGACGGAGCCGGCCGGCAGCGCTCGTGGTCCCGGCCGCGCGCAGGCCGGTGAGCCAGTCGGTGGGTTCGTCGGGCTGACGCAGCTGGACCTCGCGCGGCCATGACCCTGCAGCAGGCCCAGGCAACGCTGGACTTCGCGCGGCCATGACTCTGCAGCGGGACTCGTGCGGCGAGCCCGTTCGGGCGGCGCAGCAGTGCGCAGGCTCGGCGGGCGTCGGTCGGGCTCGCTGCTGACGCGGCTGGACCTTGAACTGCCTGACCCCGGCAGCAGGCTCAGGCAGCTCGCCCGAGGAGCATGCGCGCTGCGAGACGCTCGGCCGGCGAGGCGCTGTCACGGTCGATCGGCTGGGCCGGAGCGCGCGACAGGTGTATGTGGCCGGTGGGTGTCGTCAGCGCCACCTCGGTCACGGCCAGAGGATCGGCCACCGGCTCGTGCCGCCATCCGGGTGACTCCTTGGCGTAGTTGCAGCCCTCGCAGAGTCCTTGCGCGTTGTCGGCCGAGGTGGCTCCGCCTCGTGACCGCGCGACGACGTGGTCGCGGTGCCTGATCGGGGCGTTGCAGAACGGGGTGCGGCAGCGTCGGTCGCGCAGGTCCACCAGCTCCGCGAGCGAGCCTCGGAAGAAGCTCGAGGCGGACTCCATCGCGATGAGTGCGCCGGTCCGCGGCATGGCGAACAACCGCTGCACGGTCGAGCCCAGGTGCTGGGCGCCGGCGACGGCCAGCTGGCGGGAGACCGACGCGGGCACGTAGCCGGCGCCATGGACGTAGCCGGGCTCGGTGCTCTCGCCCAGCAGGGTCTCGGCGCTCACGACCACCTTGAGGGCCGTCGGTGCGGGCGTGGTGCGACCGAGGCCGCCCAGGCGCTCGACGAGCGTGTCGGCCAGGAGCTGTCCTCGGCCACGCTCGTCGCCACCGGCCCGCGCCGCCTCGGCCGCGTCGTTGAGCGACGTCATGATCATGGACAGGTCGGTCGCCGGCAGCACCGCACTCAGGTGGCCCATGCCGTCGCCGATGATGCGACCGCTGACGCGCCGCTTGGTCCGGGCTCGTGCGTGGCGGGCCAGCCAGCCCTCCTCGTCGCGGCTCAGCACCTCACGCCGGACGAGGTCGCGGAGGTCTGCGTCGCCCAGCCCGCGGAGGTCGGGACGGATCGCCGCGTCGACGGCCCGTCGCTGCGCGGCGGTGAGGTCGGCCGTCTCGGTCGCGATGATCTCGGCCCGTCGCTCGTTGAGGTCGCCGCGCTCCAGCGCGGCCATCGTCTCCGGGAGGTCGTGGAGGAGGGTTCGGGCGAGCCGCAGCTTGCGGCGTCCCTCGTGCGGCGACTCCCGCCGCGCCAGTCCCAGCTCCATGCTGATGCCGGCGTCGGGGCTCGTCCGCCGCCGGCGCGGCTCCAGCGCCCGACGCGCCTGGTCCTGTGCCTGGCGGTGCTGGTCGATCTCGTGGGCGATGCGGGCCTGGGCGGCGCAGATCGCGGACTTGAGGCGCTCGAGCTCGTCGATCTGGTCGATGCCGTCCCGGGGGTCGCCGGCAGGGGCGATGTCGAGGACCGTCGCTCGAAGGGCGCGCACCACCTCGGCGGGAGCCGGTGGCTCCATGAGGTCGGTGGCGCGCATGTCGAACATGTGTTCGATTCTACGCCTGACGCGCAGGGATGGCAACCCCTCAGGACGTCCTGTGGACGGTCTCTCCGACTCGTCCGCCGGCCGCGGTGGCCAGCACCCGTCGCCCCCGAACGCGTCCTCAGGACGAGCGTCCCGACCGCGCCGGTTGCGTACGCCCGCATGTCCTTCCGGTCGACCAGCACCCGTCGCCCCCGAACGCGTCCTCAGGACGAGCGCCGCGACCGCGCCGGTTGCGTACGCCCGCATGTCCTTCCGGTCGACCGGCACCCGCAGCACGGTGGTGTTGATCGTGGAGTCGGCCGGGCGAGGCGAGCGCCGCCTGCCCGGCGGTGAGCTGGACGTTGCTAGGTTCCGCAGGTGGACATCACGCGCATCGGACCGGCCGACTGGGAGACCTTCCGGGAGGTGCGGCTGGAGTCCCTGGCCGAGTCGCCGGCGGCCTTCGGCTCCCGGCACGCCGACTGGGTCGACGCCCCCGCCGAGCGCTGGCGTTCCCGTCTCACCCAGGTCCCGCTGAACCTCGTGGCACGCAAGGAGACTCACGTGGTCGGAGTCGTCAGTGGGCAGCTCGTCGACGACGACTGGGTGGAGCTGATCTCCATGTGGGTGGCTCCGGCCGCCCGCGGGACGGGTGCTGCCGGCCGGCTCATCGACGGTGTCGTCGAATGGGCCGCCAGTCAGGGGAGAGCGACCTTCCTGATGGTCCGCACCGACAACCAGCGGGCGCGGACGGCGTACGAACATGCGGGGTTCGTGGACGTGGGTGTCCCGGAGGGCTGGCCGGCCGATGGGCCCGAGGAGCGCCGGATGGAGCGGCGCCGGTCGGAGCTCGACGGCCAGCATGGGTGACTCGTCCCCGCCGGCGTTGCCGACCCTCGCGACGGAGCGCCTCGTCCTGCGCCCGGTCTGGCCGACGACCTGGACCTGATGATCGAGCTCAACAGCGACCCGGCCGTCATGACCTTCGTCCGGGGGCCGCGCGGCCACGGTGCAGGAGACGGCCGACGAGTGGCACCAGAGGTGGGAACGCCAGAGCGACCCGGCGCGCGGACTCGGCTACTGGGCGGGCTTCGAGGGGGCGGCCTTCGAGGGCTGGTGGTCGGCGTCGTCGTTCGAGGGGCATCCCGAGGTGTCCGGGGTGGGCTACCGGCTGGCGGCGGCGTCCTGGGGGAGAGGCCTGGCCACCGAGGGTGCCCGGGTGATGCTCGAGCATGCCTTTGCCCGGCCCGAGGTCGACCGGGTCCTCGCCAGCACGATGGCCGCCCACACTGGCTCTCGACGCGTGCTGGAGAAGCTCGGCATGGAGCACACCGCTACCTGGGCAGCGAACGGCAAGGACGACGTCCCGAGCCGACAGGACGGCGAGGTGGGCTACGAGATGACCCGCGCCTCCTGGCAGGCCGGGCAACGACGTGGTCAGTGACCCGGAGGACTCCGACGAGACACGAGGCGGGAGACGGCAGCGAGGGCTGCGACTCCCACGACCCAGGTCAGGCCCACCGCGAAGCTCCGCGAGATGTCGGTCAGCAGCCCCACCGCGGTGAGCGCAATGACACCTACTGCCAGCACCCCGAGGAAGACCACCACGGCACTCGCGATCTCGACCGCCTGTTCCTGGCGCGCCTCTGGTGACCTCATCCCGCCATCGTGCCAGTCCGCAGAGGCTGGGTGCAGGAGTCAGCCCAGCATCCGGCGCATGACGAGGCGCGGCAGCTTGCTGGCCACCGCGTCGGTCTGCCCGACGACCTCGAAGCCCGCCCGCTCGAACATCGCGCGGGTGCCGACGAAGGCCATCGTGGTGTCCATCCGACCCTCCGGGTCGACGGGGTGGGCCTCGACCGCCGGGGCGCCGCGCGAGGCGGCGTACGCGACGGCGCCCTCGATCAGGTGCCCGGTCACGCCCTGCTTGCGGTGGCCGCCGCGGACCACGACGCAGATGATGCTCCAGACGGGCACGTCGTCGACGGGGCGGATCAGCCGGGAGGCGGCGAGCCGGGGGATCTCGTCGCGCGGCGCGACGTGGCACCACCCGACGGGGACGTCGTCGCGGTAGGTCACCACGCCGAACGGCGAGCGCCCGGCCGCCAGGGCCCGGGCGGCGTCCTCTCGGGAGCCGTCGCCGAGCTCCTCGATCTCCTTCACGCGGAGGCGGTGGGAGAGGCACCAGCAGTGCGTGCTGCGCCGGTGGGGGTTGATGACGTCTGCGAAGTCGTCGAAGCGGGCCGCGGTGACCGGGTGGGTCGTCCACGCCGCGGTGTCAGCCATCCTCGAACAACCCCCTGATGTCGTCGGCGCTGATGCCGTGCTCGGAGGCTCCGCCACCGTCGATCACCCGGGCGAAGAGCTCGGCCTTGCGGGCCTTGAGGGCCATGACCTTCTCCTCGATGGTGTCGGTGGCCACGAGCCGGTAGACGTGGACGTGCTTGTCCTGGCCGATGCGGTGCGCCCGGTCGACCGCCTGCGCCTCGGCCGCGGGGTTCCACCACGGGTCGAGGACGTAGACGTAGTCGGCCTCCGTGAGGGTCAGGCCCACACCGCCGGCCTTGAGGCTGATCAGGAAGACCGGCGCCTCGGCCCGGCGGAACGCCTCGATCACGGCCTCGCGGTCGCGGGTGCTCCCGTCCAGCTGGACGGTGGGGATGCCGTCGGCGTCCAGGCGCTCGCGGACCCGGGCGAGGAAGGAGGTGAACGTGCTGAACACCAGGGCCTGGTGTCCCTCGGCGGTCACCTCCGCCAGGTGCTCGGCGAGCAGCGAGACCTTGGCCGAGCCGACGTGGTCGTGGTCGGGGTCGACGAGGGCCGGGTCGAGGGCCAGCTGCCGCAGCTTGGTCAGCGCGCTGAAGATGGCCACCCGGTTGCGGTCGAAGTCCTCGACGAGCCCGAGGATCTTCTGGCGCTCCTTGGCCAGGTGGGTGTCGTAGATCTTGCGGTGCCGCGGCTCCAGGTCGACCTCGAGCACCTGCTCCTGCTTGGGCGGGAGGTCGGCGGCGACGAGCTCCTTGGTGCGACGCAGCAGGAACGGGCGGATCCTCCGGCGGAAGCGGTCCAGCGCCGCCTGGTCGCCGTCCTTCTCGACGGGGCCGACCACCATGTCGCGGAAGCGTCGCGGCACGGGGTAGAGGCCGGGTGCCGTGATGGAGAGCAGGGACCACAGCTCCATCAGCCTGTTCTCGAACGGCGTGCCGGTCACCGCCAGCCGGAAGTCGGCGTCCACGGCGCGGGCGGCGGCGTAGGTCTTGCCCTGGTGGTTCTTGACCTGCTGGGCCTCGTCGAGGACGAGGCCGCTCCACCGGCGCGAGACGAACTGCTCGCGCTCGAGGCGCAGCAGGGCGTAGGTCGTCACCACGACGTCGTGGTCGCGGGCGATGGCGGCGACGTCGTCGGTGCGCCGGCTGACGACCCCCACCCGGAGGCCCGGCGCATGGGTCACCGCCTGCTGGCGCCAGGCGGTCACCACGCTCGTCGGGGCGACCACGAGGAACGGGTCCTCGACCCCTCCGCGGAGGACGGCGTGCTGCACGAGCGCGAGCACCTGCAGCGTCTTGCCCAGCCCCATGTCGTCGGCCAGGATCCCGCCGAGGCCGTGCTGGTGGAGGAAGGCCAGCCACCAGAATCCCTCCAGCTGGTAGGGCCGGAGCGTGGTGGTGAGACCGACGGGGTCGGGCTGGGGGATCTCCGTGAGGTCGCGGAGCGCGACCGCCCGGTCGGCCCACGTCGCGGCCTGCGCGTCGACGACGCCCAGCTCGGTGAGCTCGGCCCACACGCTGAGGTCGGTCGTGCCGACGCTGACCCGGGTGTCGTCACCCTCGCGCAGCTGGGCGGCTGCCGCGACGACCTCGTGCAACCGGGCGAACTCCGGCCGGTCGAGGGCGACGTACAGCCCGCTGGGCAGGACGAGGAACTCGTCGCCGCGGGTCACCGCCGCGAGCACGTCGGGCAGCGGGACCTGCTCACCGTCGACGCTCACCTGCACCTCGAGGTCGAGCCAGTCCGTGTGGTCGGGCTGCCGCTCGGCCAGGGTGAACGCGATCTCCGGGGCGCTCGCCGACTCCCGGAAGTCGGGGGCCTCGACCTCCGTCACCGTGACATCGGGCAGCGTGGCGAGGTGGGGGAGGTCGTGGAGGGCCAGGGACAGCGCGTCGCCGCCCGAGGCCGAGGTGAGGCCCACCAGGTGGTCGGCGACCGTGGCCAGGACGGCGCGCTCCGCCGCCGGGTCGCGCACCCCGCCCAGGGACTCGGGGGACGACGCGTCGCACCGCGCGTCGCCGTAGGCCCACTGCCAGGCCAGGGCGGCGTGCGTCGAGGAGCGCCACGTGACGGTGACGTGCAGGTGGGGGCGCGGTGGTGCGGGCACCTCCAGCGACCCGTCCGAGGACGCGACCTCGACGTGCCGCGTCAGGGGCGCCAGCGCCTCGAGGAAGGTGTCGTGGTCGTCGGGGTCGACCACGAGCGGCGGGCCCACCAGCAGCTCGGCCAGGGCATCGGACAGCGGCTCGGCCAGGTCGGCGAGGAGGAGGTCGTCACCCTCGACCAGCACCAGCGAGGTGACCGGCCGCCCGACCGGGGTGACGAGGTCCCCGCGCCAGCGGCGGTCGTCGACCTCGGCGAGCACCGTGAGCTCCGTGGAGGCGCCCCGGCGGACGAGGTCGGCCGCCACCCGCGCCGGTCGCGAGCTCAGGGAGAGCGAGCCGACGCCGGCGCCGGGCACCAGGGTGACGCCGGCGGCCACGGCAGCGCGCAACGCTGGCACCAGGCGGTCGCCGTAGTCGTCGAGCAGGGGCGCCGAGCCCGACACGAGGTAGGAGTGCATGCTGACCAGCCCTCGCTGCAGCACCTGCAGGGCCTCGACCTGCGCCGGCACGTAGCGGTCCGAGGCGGTGGGTCCGGAGAGGTCCGGCCAGTCGGCCCCGCTGCGTGCCCAGCCCTGGCGTGCGCCCGGTCGCACGGGACGCAGGGTGAAGTCGCCGGGAGTGCCCCGCGACCAGCGGGAGGTGGGCCGCCGGGAGATCTCCAGTCCCAGGGACGTCCCCGCCATCGTCGACCTCGCGCGCCGGTCGAGCTCGCTGCTCAGCCGGGCCAGCCGCTGCTGCCACAGCGGCTGCGACGGCACGGGAGGGGCGCCGCGCAGGCGCAGGGCGACGGCCGCGCCGTGCTTGCACATCCGCGCGACCGGGCACGAGCAGGCGCTGAAGACCCAGTCGGACGTCTCGTTGACCTCGGCGTGGAACTGCACGGCGTACGGCGTCGGGGCGGTGCCCCAGACGTCGGCGGTGACGGTCAGGCTGCTGGAGGTCTCGTGCACGGCCTCCAGTCCCACGACCCCGTCGAGGCAGGCACGGGCACGGACCAGCGTGCCCGGGTCGTAGAACCGGGCCAGGTAGTCGTCGGTCAGCGCGTCGCGGATCCCCATGGCCCGGTCATCGTGGCACCGACCGCGGACATCCCGCAGGGCTCGTCCACAGGGGCCTACTCGCCCCGCTCACCGCCGGGCACCCACAGCACGTCGCCCTGCGCCCGGTTGGCGTGCCGGGCGAGGATGAAGAGCAGGTCCGAGAGCCGGTTGAGGTAGGTGATCGAGAGCTTGTTCATCGACGCCTCGTGCTCGGACCAGGCCGCCCACGCGGACCGCTCGGCACGGCGTACGACGGTGCGCGCGACGTGGAGGTGTGCCGCGCCCGGCGTGCCGCCGTTGAGGATGAAGGACCGCAGGTTGGGCAGCTGCTCGTTGTAGTGGTCGCACCAGCCCTCGAGGCGGTCGACGTAGTCCTGCTCGATGCGCAGCGGCGGGTACTCCGGGTCGGGGACCACGGGCGTGCACAGGTCGGCACCCACGTCGAAGAGGTCGTTCTGCACGTGGGTGAGGACAGCGACCACGTCGTCGTCCAGGTCGCCGAGGGCGAGCGCCAGCCCGAGGTGCGCGCCGGCCTCGTCCACGTCGGCGTACGCGTGCAGCCGGGAGTCGTTCTTGGAGGTCTCGCTCATGTCGCCGAGGCGGGTGGTGCCGGCGTCGCCGGTGCGGGTGTAGATGCGGGTGAGGTTGACCATGCTCCGACCCTATCGATGACCGCGTCCGCAGTCCGACCCGGCAAAAAGGTGAGGCGGCGGTGCAACCAAGTCGGGTAGAACTGCGTCATAGTGAGTGCCACGTCACAGTCTGGGAGTGCCGGGGGGTGCCGACAGAGGGGGAGACACGATGGACATCACGACGAACGGGCCGGTCCTGTCGTTGCACGGTGACTTCGACGTGCGCAGCACGTGGGAGGTCCGCGCCGCCATCTACGACCACCTCGAGGGCTGCCTCGACGAGGACGTCGTCATCGACATGGCCCACGTGGACAACATCGACGTCACCGCACTGCGCGTGCTGGCCGTGGCCACCCGCCAGGCCTGGCTCGACGGGCACCACCTCACCGTCCGCAACTGCGGGCCCGCGGTCCGGCGGATGATGCACCTGACCCGCCTGGCGCGGGCCATCGAGGTCGAGCGGGCCGTCGCCTCCGCCTGATCCGGGTGGGGTTGCTCACATTTCCAACCGGTGACTCACCGGTAACCACGGGCCTACATTGACCCCATGACTGACTCCGAGGCCCAGGTCCCGTCGGCCGCCCCCGAGGCCGCACGTCCCGCGAAGGACCGGCCGTGGGTGATGAGGACGTACGCCGGCCACTCGACGGCCGCGGCCTCCAACGCGCTCTACCGGACCAACCTGGCCAAGGGGCAGACCGGCCTGTCGGTGGCCTTCGACCTGCCGACGCAGACCGGCTACGACCCGGACTCCCCACTCAGCCGCGGTGAGGTCGGCAAGGTCGGTGTCCCGGTCCCGCACCTCGGCGAGATGCGCAGGCTCTTCGAGGACATCCCGCTGACCGGGATGAACACCTCGATGACCATCAATGCGACCGCCATGTGGATGCTGGCGATGTACCAGGTAGCCGCCGAGGAGCAGAACGGGCTCACCGCCGGATCCAGCCCCGAGGAGCGCAGCGCGGTGGCGCACCAGCTCGCCGGGACGACGCAGAACGACATCATCAAGGAGTACCTCTCCCGCGGGACCTACGTCTTCCCGCCCGAGCACTCGCTGCGCCTGATCGGCGACATGATCGCCTACACGGTCCACGAGATCCCGAAGTGGAACCCGATCAACATCTGCAGCTACCACCTCCAGGAGGCGGGGGCGACGCCGACGCAGGAGCTCGCCTACGCGCTCTGCACGGCGATCGCCGTCCTCGACCAGGTGAAGGCGTCGGGCCAGGTCGACGAGCAGGACTTCGAGAAGGTCGTCGGGCGGATCTCGTTCTTCGTCAACGCCGGGGTCCGCTTCATCGAGGAGACCTGCAAGATGCGGGCCTTCGTCCAGCTCTGGGACGAGATCACCCGGGAGCGGTACGGCGTGACCGACGAGAAGATGCGCCGCTTCCGCTATGGCGTCCAGGTCAACTCCCTCGGCCTCACCGAGGCCCAGCCCGAGAACAACGTGCAGCGGATCGTCCTGGAGATGCTCGGCGTGACGCTGTCCAAGAACGCCCGGGCGCGCGCCGTACAGCTCCCGGCGTGGAACGAGGCCCTCGGCCTCCCGCGGCCGTGGGACCAGCAGTGGTCGCTGCGGCTGCAGCAGGTGCTGGCCTTCGAGTCCGACCTGCTGGAGTACGACGACATCTTCGACGGCTCGCACGTCATCGAGGCCAAGGTCGCGTCCCTCGTGGAGAGCGCCAAGGCCGAGATCGACCGCGTCCAGGCCCTCGGCGGCGCGATCGCGGCCGTCGAGTCGGGCTACATGAAGCAGGCGCTCGTCAGCGCCCACGCGGCCCGCCGCGCCCGGATCGAGAACGGCGACGAGATCATCGTCGGCGTCAACAAGTACGACACCACCGAGCCGTCGCCGCTGACCGCCAACCTCGACGAGGCCATCATGGCCGCCGACCCGGCCGCGGAGCAGTCCGCGCTGGACTCCGTCGCGGACTGGAAGGCGCAGCGCGACGAGGCCGCGGTGACCGGGGCGCTCGCGACGCTGGCCGCCGACGCCAAGACCGACAAGAACCTCATGCACGCCACCCTGGCCGCCGCCCGCGCGGGCGCGACCACGGGGGAGTGGGCCGGCACGCTGCGCGAGGTGTTCGGCGAGTTCCGCGCCCCGACCGGGGTGAGCGGGGCGGTCGGCGTCGCGGAGGCGGGCGCCGAGCTGGCCGCGGTCCGCGACAAGGTGCGTACGACGGGCGAGGAGCTCGGCGGCCGGCTGCGGCTGCTCGTCGGCAAGCCCGGCCTCGACGGACACTCCAACGGCGCCGAGCAGGTCGCCGTCCGCGCCCGGGACGCGGGCTTCGAGGTGATCTACCAGGGCATCCGGCTCACCCCGGACCAGATCGTCGCCGCTGCGGTGGCCGAGGACGTGCACTGCGTCGGGCTGTCGATCCTGTCCGGCTCGCACATGGAGCTGGTCCCGGACGTCCTCGACGGCCTGCGTGCCGCCGGGCTGGAGGACGTGCCGGTGATCGTCGGCGGGATCATCCCCGAGTCCGACGGCCGACGCCTCGTCGAGCAGGGCGTCGCGGCGGTCTACACGCCCAAGGACTTCGGCCTGACCGAGATCATGGGCGGTATTGTCGACGTCATCCGCAGGGCGCACGACCTCGACTGAGGCCCGCGACCCGGGCGGTCACCAGCCGTGGCTGCCCGGCACGCCCTTGAACGGGCCGACCACCCGGTCGGTGACCCAGCCGCCGTAGAAGCCGCCCTCCTGGGCCCGCACGACCTCGTCGTCGACCAGGCAGGCGTCGACCTGGCCGGGCATCACCGACAGGTGGTCGCGGATCGCCTCGAAGCCGCGTGTCGGGTCGGCGTACGTCCAGGCGGCCCGCCGGGCGGTGGCGGTCGGGGTGACGAGGTCGAAGTACGTCGCCATCCCCTTCCACTCGCAGAAGGTCGTCCCCTCGACGGGTCGGAGCACGCCGGGCGCGAAGGAGTCGCGCGGCAGGTAGTAGGTCGGGGGGTGGCTGGTCTCGAGCACCCGCAGCGACGCCGTGGTGCGGGCGACGACCTCGCCGCCGAGCCGGACCTCGATGGTCTCGGTGCTGGGCTCGACCCGCGGTGGCCGCGGGTAGTCCCACACGGACTCCTGGCCGGGACCGGGGACCTCGGGCGTCACTCTGCGCATGCCTGCCAACGTACGCCGCGCCCGGTCGCGGCTAGCGTGGCGCCATGAGCGACCTGCAGTGCCCGACGCGTGTCTTCCTGGCCCGCCACGGCGAGGCCGACTACGAGACCGACCTGGTCACCGACGACGGCGGATCGCTGAGTCCCGCGGGCCGCCGGCAGGCGCACGAGCTGGGGGAGCGGCTGCGCGGCGAGCGCATCGCCCGGGTCTGGTGCAGCCCGCTGTCGCGGGCCGTGCAGACCGCCGAGATCGCCGCGGCGGTGCTCGGCGTCGACGTCGTGGTGCGCGAGGGCCTGCGGGAGTACGGCGTCGGGTCGCTCGCCGGCACCGCGGCGGACGAGGGCGCGGAGCTCGGCCCCGTCTTCGGGGCCTGGGTCGCGGGGGACGACGCGGCGAGGATCCCGGGCGGCGAGGACGTCGCCGCGATCGCGGCACGGGTGGCCGCTGTGCTGGACGAGGTCCGCGACGCGCATCGCGGCGAGGGCGTCCTGGTCGTCAGCCACGGCGGCGCGATCATGACGACGGTGCCGGTGCTGCTCGCGGCGCCGCGGGCGACGGCGTACGACCTGGTCCTCCCGGGCGGTGGGCACGTCGCGCTCGAGGCGGACGGCTCCGGCTGGCGCGCGGTCTGACCGTCCGGTGAGACGTGGGCAACATGCAGGTAAGCCTTGCCTAACGAGCAGGTAGGGTGCTCCGCATGGGCAAGGTGAAGGGCAAGAAGGCAGGCAAGGGCAAGGTCGCCAGGCTGCCCAAGAAGGAGTGCTGCGTCTCCCGGACGAAGTGCGGCCGCTGCCCCCTGCGGATGCTCAAGGAGGGCACGCTGCCCGACGGCTACACCGTCAAGAAGCGCAAGCTGGTGAAGGTCAAGAAGAAGGTCGGCAAGAAGATCGCCGCCTGACCAGGTCGAGCGGACGCACCTCGACCACCGCCGCCGGCTCGATCGGGCCGTAGACGTGCGGGTAGGTGTCGTCGCCGACCGGCTCGACTCGGACCTCGGCGCCCAGGCGGTCCGGGTCGATGACGAGCAGGACCAGCGGCTCGCCCGCGTCGGCGTAGTAGCGGTCGAACACGGGCTGCACCTGCTCGGTGCGCGCGGCGTGGATGAAGCCCTCCGCCGCCAGCGTCCGTCCCCGGGTGGAGGTCGTGTAGGCGCCGTCGCGCTGCGCGGCCTCCCAGTCGGCGCGGGTGGCGATGTGGAAGATCGGCTGCGTCATGACGGGGCCGTCAGAAGAGCCGGTGCTCGGAGTCGTCCATGCCCCGCAGCGCGTCGTAGTCCACGAGCGCGCAGGAGATGCCGCGGTCGGTGGCGAGCACGCGCGCCTGGGGCTTGATCTCCTGGGCCGCGAAGATGCCCCGGACCGCGCCCTTGCGGGTCAGGGCGGGGTCGCGGTTGAGCAGGTCGAGGTAGCGGGTGAGCTGCTCGACACCGTCGATGTCGCCGCGACGCTTGATCTCGACCGCCACGCTCAGGCCGTCGGCGTCGCGGCACATCAGGTCGACCGGGCCGATCGCGGTCATGAACTCGCGGCGGACGAGCGAGAGGCCCTCGGCGAGCGAGGCGGGGTGCTCGGCGAGCAGCTCCTGGAGGTGCTTCTCGACGCCGTCCTTCTGCAGCCCGGGATCGACGCCGAGGTCGTGGCTGGAGTCGGAGTGCACCTCCTCGATGAGGATGCGGAGGGTGTCGTCGGTCTTGGCCGCGGTCACCGTCCACTCGGGCTGGCCGTCCTCGGTGCTGCCCTCGCGGAAGGTGCACGGCGGCGACATCCAGTTGAGGGGCTTGTAGGACCCGCCGTCGGAGTGCACCAGGACCGACCCGTCGGCCTTGATCATCAGCACCCGGGTGGCCATCGGCAGGTGGGCGGTCAGCCGCCCGGCGTAGTCGACCTGGCAGCGCGCAACGACGATCCTCACGGCGTGGAACCTACCTCCAGGTCCGCCGGCACTCCACGTCAGCCGTTGCGAAGCCGTTGTGAACTCGTCACCCCAGAGGGTGGACATCTGCTGGACTAGTCCAGTTGGGTGGACCGATGGATTCCCACCCCGCCGTCGTAGCCGCGGAGCAAGCCGAGTCCTGGGGGTGGTTGTCCGCCGTCGAGGACGCCATCAACAGTGCCTTCGAGCCGATCTCCACCGCCGTCCAGAACGTGATCTTCTACGCGCCGAACATCGCGGGCCTCGAGGTCCCGCTCATCGTCTTCTGGCTCGTGCTGGCCGCGGCGGTCTTCACCGTCTACTTCCGCGGCATCCAGTTCACCGGGTTCCGGACGTCGCTGGACCTGGTGCGGGGCAAGTACTCCCGGGCCAGCGACCCGGGGGAGGTCACGCACTTCCAGGCGCTGTCGTCGGCCGTGTCCGGCACCGTGGGCCTGGGCAACATCGCGGGCGTCGGCGTCGCGGTCACCATCGGCGGCGCGGGCGCGACGTTCTGGATGATCGTGGCCGGCCTGCTCGGCATGTGCACCAAGTTCGTCGAGTGCACGCTGGGCGTGAAGTACCGCGAGGTCCACGAGGACGGCTCCGTCACCGGAGGTGCCTTCCGCTACCTGCCGATCGCCTTCGAGCGATTCGGGTCGGCGGTGTCGAAGGGTCTCACCCTGGTCTTCGCGGCGGCGCTCTTCCTCTTCGGTGCGGTCGGCGGCAACATGTTCCAGGCCAACCAGACCTTCGCCCAGGCGCGCGAGGTCACCGGCGGTGACGACGGCTACCTCGGGTCGTCGGGGTCGGCCCTGGTCTTCGGCGTCATCCTCGCCATCGGCGTCGGCCTCGTGATCCTCGGCGGCATCACGTCGATCGCCAAGGTCACCTCCCGCCTGGTGCCCGCGATGGCACTGCTCTACCTCGGTGCCTGCTTCCTCGTCATCGCCGGCAACATCGCCAACGTGCCGGAGGCCATCGGCGCGATCATCCAGGGCGCCTTCAACCCCGAGGGGATCGCGGGTGGCGCGATCGGCGTGCTGATCATCGGCTTCCAGCGTGCCGCGTTCTCCAACGAGGCCGGTGTGGGTTCGGCCCCCACCGCCCATGCGGCGGTCAAGACCAAGCACCCCGTCAGCGAGGGCTTCGTCGCCCTCCTGGAGCCCTTCATCGACACCGTCATCGTGTGCACGGCCACGGCCCTGACGATCGTCATCGCCGACACCGCCTACTGGAACGACGCGCAGGCGACGGTGCAGGAGGGCGGGGCCGCTCCGGACGGGGTCGTCGTCACCTCCCGGGCGTTCGAGACCTTCCTGCCCCAGTTCCCCGTGATCCTGGCCATCGCGGTCGCGCTCTTCGCGTTCTCCACGCTGATCACCTGGGCCTACTACTCGATGAAGGCGTGGACCACGCTGTTCGGGCGGACGGACCGCAGCGAGCTCACGTTCAAGATCGTGTTCTGCCTGTTCACCGTCGTCGGCACCGTCCTGACCTTCGACTCCGTGCTGGGCTTCGCCGACGCGATGCTCTTCGTCTGCGCCATCGTCAACCTCCTGGCCTGCTACCTGCTGCTTCCCAAGGTGCGCGAGGAGCTGCGCAGCTTCCGGGCCGGCGTCGCCGACGGCTCGATCGAGGAGGTGCCGGCCGACGAGCGCGCGCACAACTGACGTCGTGGCCGTGCGAGCATGCGGGGCGTGACCGCGACCGACACCCCAATCTCGTACGACGTCCACGAGCTGCGCCGCGCCTTCCCCGGCGTGGACCCGGACCTGGCCCGCTTCGACGGACCGGGCGGGTCGCTCGTCCCGGAGGTGGTGGCGGACGCCGTGGCCGGCATGCTGCGCGCGGGCGTGTGCCAGCGGGGCGGACCCACCGCAGTCGGCCGGCTGGCCGACGACACCGTCCTCGCCGCACGGGCCGCCGTCGCCCGCCACGTCGGGCTGTCCGACCCCCGCGGCGTCGTGTTCGGCCGGTCGATGACGGCGGTCACCTTCGACATGGCCCGCACGCTCTCCCGCGAGTGGGGGCCCGGTGACGAGGTGGTCGTGTCGCGCCTCGACCACGACTCCAACATCCGGCCCTGGGTCGTCGCCGCCGAGCGCGCCGGCGCCACCGTCCGGTGGCTCGGGTTCGACCCGGTCACCGCCGAGCTCGACGACGTACGCCCGCTGCTCACCGAGCGCACCCGGCTGGTCGCCGTCACCGCGGCCTCCAACCTCTTCGGCACGCGTCCGGACGTGGCGGGGATCGCGGCGGCGGCCCACGAGGTCGGCGCGCTCGTGTACGTCGACGCGGTCCACCTCGCCGCGCACGTGCCGGTCGACCTGGGCGAGCTGGGGGCAGACCTGCTGGCCTGCTCGCCGTACAAGTTCTTCGGGCCCCACCTGGGCGCCGTCGCGGCCGACCCCGCCCTCCTCGAGCGGCTGCGCCCAGACAAGCTGCTGCCCTCGAGCGACGCAGTGCCGGAACGCTTCGAGCTGGGGACGCTGCCCTACGAGCTGCTGGCCGGCGTGACGGCGGCCGTGGAGTTCGCCGAGGAGTGGGGGATGGCGGCCGTCGCGGCGCACGAGGGGGCGCTGCTGGACCGCCTGCTCGACGGTCTCGGCCGCATCGGGCGGGTCACCGTCCACGGCCGTCCCGCGCGGCGTACGCCCACCGTCCTGGTCGACGTCGACGGCCTGGAGCCGGTGGTGGTGACCGAGCGGCTGGCCGCACGGGGTGTCGCGGCCCCCGCGGGCAGCTTCTACGCCCTCGAGGCATCCCGGCACGCCGGGCTGGGTGACGCCGGGGGTGTGCGCATCGGGCTCGCGGCCTACACGACCGCCGACGAGGTGGACCGGCTGCTCGCGGCGCTGGACGGCGTCGCGGGGGAGTGACGTACGTCTCAGCCCGAGTGCTGAGCAGGTGGTTACCGACGAGTTCACCCGGGGCCCGCGCATGTCATCATGCGGGGCATGACGACTGCATCGACCGAGCGCACCGCCCGCACCTTCGAGACGATCGGGGTCATCGGCCTCGGCACGATGGGCGCCGGGATCGCCGAGGTCTTCGCCCGCAACGGCTTCACCGTCGTCGGGGTCGAGCTGACCGAGGAGGCCGTGGAGCGGGGCCGCGAGCACCTCGCCCACTCGACCGGGCGCGCGGTCTCCCGCGGCAAGATGAGCGAGGAGCAGCAGGCCGAGATCCTGGGCCGCATCGGCTTCGCCACCGACCTGTCGGCCCTCGCGGACGCCGACTTCGTGGTCGAGGCGGTCGTGGAGTCGCTCGAGGTCAAGAAGGACCTCTTCCGCCGGCTGGACGACATCGTCCGGCCGGACGCCATCCTGGCCACCAACACCTCCTCGCTGCCGGTCACCGAGATCGCCACCGCCAACACCCGGCCCGGTCGGGTCGTGGGTGTGCACTTCTTCAACCCCGCGCCCGTGCAGAACCTCGTCGAGATCGTCCGCACCGTGGTGGCCGAGCCGGCCGTGCTGGCGGACGTGGAGGGGCTGCTGGGCCGCGTCGGCAAGAACCCCGTCGTCTGCGGTGACAAGGCCGGCTTCATCGCCAACACGCTGCTCTTCGGCTACCTCAACCACGCCGTGTCGATGTACGAGGGCAGGTACGCCACCCGCGAGGACATCGACGCGGCCATGCGCTTCGGCTGCGGCTACCCGATGGGCCCGCTGGCGCTGCTCGACCTGATCGGCCTCGACACGGCGTACGAGATCCTCGAGACGATGTACCGCCAGGGTCGCGACCGGCTGCACGCCCCGGCGCCGATCCTCAAGCAGATGGTCACCGCCGGGCTGCTGGGCCGCAAGTCCGGTCGCGGCTTCTACACCTACGAGCGGGCCGACAGCCCGGTCGTCGTGGCCGACGACCGGACCCCGTCGACCGACGACCTGCCCGAGCTCCGGCACGACATCCGCACCGTCGGCGTCGTCGGCACCGGCACCATGGCCGCGGGGATCGTCGAGGTCTTCGCCAAGAGCGGGTACGACGTCCTGTACGTCGGCCGCTCGCAGGACAAGGTCGAGGGCGTCCGGGCCGCGATCGCCCGCAACTTCGACAAGCAGATCCAGCGCGGTCGCGCCACCGAGGAGCAGAAGACCGAGGTGCTGGGCCGACTGAGCGGCACGATGTCGCTCGACGACCTGGCCCGCGTCGAGATCGTGGTCGAGGCCATCGCCGAGGACCTCGCGATCAAGACCACCCTCTTCGAGAACCTCGACGAGATCTGCAAGCCCGGCACGATCCTGGCGACCACCACCTCCAGCCTGCCGATCATCTCCCTGGCCACGGTGACCTCGAGGCCGCAGGACGTCATCGGCATGCACTTCTTCAACCCCGCGCCGATCATGAAGCTGGTCGAGGTCGTCTCGACCGTCGCCACCGACGACGCCGTCGCCGAGACCGTGCGGGCCCTCTGCGCCAAGGTCGGCAAGGTCGCGGTGTCGTGCGGCGACCGGGCGGGATTCATCGTCAACGCCCTGCTGTTCCCCTACCTCAACGACGCGGTCAAGATGCTCGAGGCGCACTACGCGACGGCCGACGACATCGACACCGCGATGAAGCAGGGCTGCGCCCTCCCGATGGGGCCCTTCGAGCTGCTCGACGTGGTCGGCAACGACGTGTCGCTGGCCATCCAGCGCGAGCTCTACCTGGAGTTCCGCGAGCCCGGTTTCGCTCCCGCCCCGCTGCTGGAGCACCTGGTGACGGCCGGCTACCTCGGCCGCAAGACCCAGCGCGGGTTCCGGGACTACAGCGCCCGCTGAGGCGGCTCAGCCCCGGTCAGCCCCGGCTCAGCCCCGGTCGGCCACCAGGGCGGCCAGCCGGGCCCGGCTGTTGATGCCGAGCTTGCGGTAGATGTGGGTGAGGTGCGCGTCGACCGTCCGGGGTGAGATGAAGAGCTCCTCCGCGATCTGGCGGCTGGTGAGCCCGATCGCCACCCGGTCGGCGACGTGCCGCTCGGCCGTCGTGAGCTGGTCGAGCGCACCGCCGCTCGCGGGTGCGGTGGCGCCGGAGAAGAGCGCGATCACGGCCTCGACCCCGGCGGTGGTGACGTCGCCGTCCGCGATCCAGCGCTCGGGGACCGCGCGGCCGACGCCCGGCGGCGTGTCGGCGGCGTACCCCCAGGCGACCACCTGGCGCGGCGCCCGCAGGGCGGCCGCCGTCGTGGCCAGCATGCGGGCGTCCCGCATGCCGCGCCGCTGGCCGAGGTGGGCCAGGGCGTCCAGGGCGTCCGCCGCGCGCAGCGGCATCGGCATGGAGGCGGCGCGTTCGAGGGCCGCCAGGAACGTGCTCGCGGCCTGTCCCTCGTCGCCCGCAGCGAGCAGGGCCCGGCCGAGGAGCAACCGGGCCTCCACCGCGTCGCGACCCAGGCCCGCGCCGTCGGCCAGCACCACCACGTCGGCGGCCAGGCCGGCGGCCCTCGGCACGTCGCCGGAGCGGAGCAGGTCGCGGGCGTCCTGGGCCAGGACCGGGATCCGCACCGCCCACGGCAGGGCGTCGCGGTCGAGCGGCGTGGGCTCGTACGACGGGTCGAGGTGTCTCAGCAGGACCTCGGCGAGCAGCGCCACCCGGTCCTCGGCGACCGCCCGGGCGTCGCGCACCACGGCCCGCGCGGCCGAGGCGGCCTCGCTCGGGCGGCCCTGCTCGAGCGCGACCCGGGCGAGCAGGGTCCGGGCCGACAGCACGGTCCAGCGCTCCTCGGGGGTCACCCGGCCGGCGATGATCTCGGCGGCGACGGCGGTCGCCGCCCGGCAGTCGCCGCGGGAGACGTGCACGTCGGCCAGGGTCCGCAGCACCTGGCGCCGGATCTCGCCCCCACCGGCACCGAGCTCGAGCGCGCGGCGGGCCTCGGCCTCGGCCTGCACGAGCGCACCCGCGTCGAGGTGCATCTCCGCGCGGATCGAGGCGTTCTTGGAGAGCTCGCCCTCGGGGTCCGGCGCACTGTGGGCGTGCTCGTCGGCCCGCTCCAGCAGCCACATGCCCTCGTAGGTGCCGCGGACCTCCGAGGCCGCGATACCGGCCCGGCGGGCCACCTGCGCGCCGATCTCGGCCGGGCCGTCACCACTGACGAGGGCGGCCTCGAGGACCTCGACGGCCTCGCGGGCCTTCATCGAGGTGTAGAGGGAGGAGAAGATCCGGTTGGCGATGGCATAGCCGAGCGGTCGGCTGTGCGGCTCCTCGCACGCGGCGGTGATCGTGCTCCTCATGACAGGCAGGTCGGCCAGCCAGGACGCGTCGGCAGCGCCGGAGTTGAGGTCCTCGGGGGCGACCCGGTCGGCCCAGCGCAGCAGCGCGCGCCTGGCCTCGTCACGGTCGTCGGTCGAGGCGGTGAGGAGGGCGCCGTGGCTCCGGATCGGGGTCAGCATGTCGAAGCGCCCGTCGGGCATCAGCTCGACGAGGCTGCGGCGCACCAGGGCCGAGGCGATCACGGCCGCCTCGTCGCGCCCGACCCCGGTGACCTCCGCCAGCACCTCCAGGGAGACCGGCGACGACATGTGGGACAGCCGCCGGAAGCAGCGCTGCTGCTGGCTGTCGAGGAGCTCGTAGGAGGCGTGCACGGCCTCCGACAGCGAGGCGGTGGGCACCACGTTGGTGACGCCGACGAGGGCGATCTGCACGGCGATCTGCTCGATGAGGAGGGGCAGGCCGCCGGTGGCGTGGAGCAGGCGTCGTACGTCGTCGCCGTGCTGCACCAGGTCGACCGGGTGCCCGCCGGCGGCCTCGACGGCGTGCAGGAAGAGGTCGACGGCCGGCCCGGAGAGGGACTCGTGCGGCCGGGGCACGGTGAAGGGGCTGACCCGCACCACGCGCTCGGCCGGCTGCCCGGCCATGGCGACCGACGTGACGGCCAGTCGGGCGTCCGTGGTGGACGAGACCACCTGCTGGAAGGTCGGGCCCAGGAGTGTCGGGTCGATGTCGAGACCGTCGACCACGAGGAGGCTGTCGATGCCGTCCATGGCCCGGCACAGGGACCCCTGCGCCGAGTCACCGGGCGACGGCTGCACGTCGAGGGCGTCGAGGCAGGCCGAGAGGACGTCGTCGGGACGCCGGATGCCCCGGGCGTTGACCCACGTGCTCTCGTCGCGGGCGGCCGCGTGGCGGGCCAGCAGGGTCTTGCCGCTGCCGGGCGGTCCGACGATGGACACCCACCGCGAGGTCGCCAGCGCAGACGCCAGGCGCTGCTGCGTCTGCTCGCGTCCGAGACAAGGGGTGAGCACGTCGACGAATGTAGCGTCCGCGCGCCGTCTTTTACGTAGGACTACGGATGCCAAGACCGCCTTGACCGCGAGAGGCTCGTCACGTCAGACGGCGTGTGGACTGCACAGGGGACAGCCCACCCGCACTACCGGCGGCGGGCCATGGATCTCGGGGGAGGTCGGTGGCCCGCTGCAACGGTCGATCCCGGCGCCCGACTGCTCAGTCGAGGCAGAACTCGTTGCCCTCGGGGTCCGTCATCACGATGTGGCCGGCGTGCATGCCGCCGTCGGGCTCGTGCCGTCCCTGCCGAGTCGCGCCCAGGGCGACGAGGCGGTCGCACTCCCGCTCCAGAGCCGCCATCCGGTCGTCACCGCTGAGTCCCGGGGCCGCCCGCACGTCCAGGTGCAGCCGGTTCTTGGCCACCTTGTCCTCCGGCACCTGCTGGAAGAATATCCGCGGCCCCGTGCCCTGCGGGTCCACGAGGGCGAAGGCGGAGCCGTGCTGCTCCTCCGGCACCCCCACCGAGTGGAGGAAGTCCGTCCAGGCGGCCACCGTCTCCTCCGGGTCGCCGATCCGCCCGCCCGGCGGTGGATCCACGGCGTAGTCGAGCGCGGCCAGCCAGAAGAGGCCGAGGCGGCGCGGGTCGTGGGCGTCGTACGTCAGCTGCATCGTGCGGCTCATGTGCCCAGTGTCCGCCCTGCCGAGGACAGGTCCTGTCCGCATGCTCTGCGACCATGGCTCCATGGGTGACACCACCGAGCGCGTGCTGCGACTCCTGAGCCTCCTCCAGCAACGTCCGGTCTGGAGCGGCCCCGAGCTCGCCGAGCGGCTCGGCGTCACCACGCGCAGCATCCGGCGCGACGTCGAGCGGCTGCGCGGGCTCGGCTACCCGGTGCACGCCGCGCAGGGGGTCGGCGGCGGGTACCAGCTCGGTCGGGGCAAGGAGCTGCCGCCGCTGCTGCTCGACGACGCCGAGGCCGTGGCGATCGCGGTCTCCCTGCGGCTCGCCGCCGGGGGCACCGTGACCGGCGCCAGCGAGGCCGCGCTCAGCACGCTCGCCAAGCTCGACCAGGTGATGCCGCCGCGGCTGCGCTCGGAGGTCAAGGCGATCCACGACTCGACCGTCACCCTGTCCACCGCACAGGACCTGGTCGACGGCGACGTGCTGCTCACCCTGGCCCGCGCCTGCCGCGACCTGACCCGCGTCCGCTTCGGGTACGACGCCCGCGACGGCGCCGCCACCGAGCGGTGGGTCGAGCCGATCCGCCTCGTCGCCACCGGACGCCGCTGGTACCTCATGGCCTGGGACGTCGACCGCGAGGACTGGCGCACCTTCCGCCTCGACCGGATGCGCGCCGTGGTGGCGTCGACGTGGCGCTTCAAGCCGCGCGAGCACCCCGACCCCGCGGAGTACGTGCAGCGCTCGGTGAGCCACTCGCCCTTCAGCCACCACGCCCGGGTGCGCGTCCGCGCGCCCCTCGAAGAGGTGGCCGCGCGCACCGACGTGCGATGGGTGACGCTGACCGCGATCGACGACTCGACGACGCTGCTCGAGTCGAGTGCGGACGAGCTCGACTGGCTGGCCTTCCACGTCGTGTGGCTCGGTTTCGAGTGCGAGATCCTCGACCCGCCGGAGCTGCGCGAGGCCGCCCTCGACCTCGCCGGGCGGCTTCAGCGGACGGTGGCCAGCGGGTAGCCGCGTCGTACGGTGCGGTCGAGGATGCCCAGGGTGGCCTTGAGGCTGGCCTCGGAGATCACCGGGAAGATCCCCGCCTCGCGCCAGTGCGGGGCGATGTCGGACCAGTCGTAGTACGACGTCACCAGGCTGCCGCCGTCGTCGGTCGGCTCCAGCCGGTAGCCGTAGACGTGGCCGATCTGCGGGCGGACCCGGCCCAGCACCGTCCACGCGATCTCGTGGTCGGGCTCGAAGGCCGTGATGGTGACCGTCACGTCGTACCGGCCCAGGTCGAGGTCGCCGAGGGCCTCCCGGTCCATGTGGACCACGAACGTCTGGCCCACCTCGGTGACCCGCTCGCCCTCCGCGTCCTGGAGCATGCCGGACGCGTCGATGGCGACGTGGCCCTGCGGGTCACAGAGGAGGGCGAAGACCTCGCCCGGGGGTGCGGTGATCGGGCGGGTGACCTCGATGCGCTCGGTGGCCGTCATGGGGCGAGTCTGGCACTCGCCGCGGCGGCCGATGGGCGTGGAGGTGCGACGTACGCTGGTCGCCATGACAGGCATGGTGCTCCTCCTCGTGCTGCTGGGCGGTCTGGTGACCGTCGCCGTCATGGCCGGCCAGGCCAGCAAGCGCCGCGAGCTCGTCAAGCGCGAGTCCGAGCTCGAGCCGGTCAAGCGGCTCGCCGAGGAGGACGTCACCGCCCTCGGCGTGGAGCTGCAGGACCTCGACCTCGAGCTCGCCGGCACGCCGCTCGGCCACGGCGAGAACGCCGACTACCAGCGGGCGCTGGACGCCTACGAGGCCGCCAAGATCGCGGCCGCCACCATGGCGCGACCCGACGACGTCCGGCACGTCACCGAGATCCTCGAGGACGGTCGCTACGCGATGGCCTGCGTGCGCGCCCGGGTCGAGGGGCGCCCGCTCCCCACGCGTCGTCCCCCGTGCTTCTTCGACCCCCGCCACGGCATGTCCGTGGTCGACGTGCCCTACACGCCGCCCGGCGGCACGCGGCGCGACGTCCCCGCCTGCCAGCTCGACGCCGAGCGGGTGCGTGCGGGCGCGGAGCCCGACATCCGCAAGGTGATGGTCGGCTCCCGGCGGGTGCCCTACTGGCAGGGCGGTCGGGCCTACCAGCCCTACGCCCAGGGCTACTTCGGCAACTTCGGGCCGATGGACTGGATGTTCATGGGCATGCTCTTCAGCGGTGGCTTCGACGGCCTGGGCGAGGGGATCGGGGCCCTCGGTGAGGGCGTCGGCGACATGTTCGGCGGCCTCGGCGACGGCATCGGCAACCTCTTCGACGGTTTCGACTTCTAGTCCCGGCCGCCCGAGGACCACGGCAGCTCGCCCCCCGCGAGCTCGACGAGGCGGCGCGCCACGGCCTCCAGGTCGCC
Source organism: Nocardioides terrigena (assembly GCF_003047265.1). Classification (GTDB taxonomy): domain Bacteria; phylum Actinomycetota; class Actinomycetes; order Propionibacteriales; family Nocardioidaceae; genus Nocardioides; species Nocardioides terrigena. The sequence continues at coordinate 451,761 of NZ_PZYY01000002.1, forward strand.
GCGCGACTCCGCCCGTGGGCGTGGTGGCAGGAGGTCGTCCCACAGGGGGGTGAAGGCACCCCGGAGCTGGTCCATGCCCGAGGGACGCGCCAGCACCCACCAGTGCAGGTGCTCCTCGCCGTCGCCCCAGCGGATGAGCTGGGCCCGTGGCACGTCGAGGACGTCGGTGACGGCGCGCTCGAGCAACACCATGAGCTCGCCCATCCGGGCGGCCTCGGACGGCGTCAGGTCGGACAGGTCGGAGTGACGACGGGGCATCAGGAAGGCCACGAACGGCAGGGCGACGTCGTCACGCGGTTGACCCAGCATCGCCACGTCGTCGCGCCACACGACGTAGTCGCCCCCGTCCCCGGTGGCCGCCTCGCAGATGAAGCAGTCGGTGCCGCCGGCGCCACCGCGGGGGCGCTCGCCACCCGGTGGGTCCAGCTCCCGCTGGACGAGGTCGCCGTCGAACGGCCAGGACGGTCGGTCCGTCCACGGTGCGGGCCGGTAGCCCGTGGCCGCGATGCGGGCCCGGGTGGCGGCGTACCACTCCTGCGCTGACTGTGGGGTCGGTCGGCTCATCGCCCGATGCTGACAGACTGGCCCGGTGAGCGCTCCCGGACTGCACGTGACCCGCATCGGCGACGCCGGCCCGGTCGTCGCCTTCTGCCACGGACTCTTCGGCCAGGGCAAGAACTGGACCCAGGTCGCCAAGGACCTCGCCGCGGACCACCGGGTGCTGCTGATCGACATGCCCAACCACGGCCGCTCGCCGTGGACGGAGGCGTTCGACTACCTCCAGCTGGCCGACCTGGTGGCAGATGCGCTGCGGGACGAGGGGCCGGTGGCTCTCGTCGGGCACTCGATGGGCGGCAAGATCGCGATGGTGCTCGCCCTGCGGCACCCCGAGCTGGTCGAGCGGCTCGTGGTCGTCGACGTCTCGCCGACGGCCTACTCCTCGGGGCGGGAGTTCGTGGGCTACATCGAGACGATGCGCGCCCTGGACCTCTCGGCCCTCGAGCGCCGCGACCAGGCCGACGAGGCGCTGCGCGAGGCGGTGCCCGACACGACCGTCCGCAGCTTCCTCCTGCAGAACCTGCGTCGCGGGGACGACGGCTGGCACTGGCAGGTCAACCTCGACCTGCTGGGCGAGGAGATGGACGCACTGGTCGGCTGGCCGGACGAGGAGCTCGGCGACGCGTCGTACGACGGGCCGGTGCTGTGGGTGGGCGGCGCCCTGTCGGACTACGTCACCGACGAGCACGCGCCCGAGATGGACCGCCGCTTCCCGCGCAACCGCCGGGTGATGGTCAAGGGCGCCGGGCACTGGGTGCACTCGCAGCAGCCCGCGGTGCTCACCGAGGTGCTGCGCCGCTTCCTGGCCCGGTGACCGGGGGACCGGGTCAGGCCTTCTGCCGCGCCCGGTAGGCGGCGACCGCCTCGCGGTTGCCGCACGTGGTGGAGCAGTAGCGGCGTGAGCGGTTGCGGGACAGGTCGAGGACCAGGCCGTCGCAGTCGTCGGCCGCGCAGACGCCCAGGCGACCCATCTCGTCGGCGCGGACCACGTCGATCATGGCCATGGCCGTCTCGACCAGGACCCGCTCGGCCAGCGGGGCGTCGTCGTCGACGGCGTGGATGTGCCAGTCCAGCTTGTCGTGGCGCACGAGGCGGGGGACGGCGCTGGCGCCGGCGAGGATCTCGTTGACCTGTCCGACGGCCGCGTCGCGGTCGGCCAGCAGCAACACACGCAGCCGGGCCCGGACGGCCCGCACGGCGTCCAGCTCGGCCCGGTCGCCCCGGTGCGAGCCCGAGTAGCCCTGGCCCTCGTAGAACGCGCTCAGGTCCTCGACGGTGGTGAGGGTGTCGGGCTCCAGGGCGCTGTTGGCCAGGATCACGGCGGCCTCCAGCGCCTCGGCCGTGTCAGGGGCGAAAACCATGTTGACACCTTACACAGCGCGGACTACCGTCATGTGTCATGACGAGTTTGACTCATGACGCGACGCCTGCCGTCGCTCCGTCGCGGCTCGGTGCGGGCCTCGGCTTCGCGCTCGTCTCCGCCACCACCTTCGGTCTCTCCGGTCCGCTCGCACGAGGCCTGCTCGACAGCGGGTGGAGCGCCCCCGCCGCGGTCACCGCGCGGATCGTCATCGCCGCCCTGGTGCTGGTCGTCCCGGGTGCCCTCGCCCTGCGGGGCCGGTGGCACCTGCTGAGCCGCAACGGTGGCCTGGTCGCGGCGTACGGCGTCGCGGCGGTCGCGGGTGCCCAGCTCTGCTACTTCTACGCCGTCTCCTACCTCCAGGTCGGCGTCGCGCTGCTCATCGAGTACACCGCCCCGGTCGCCGTGGTGGTGTGGCTGTGGCTGCGCCACGGGCACCGTCCCCACCGGCTGACCGTCGTCGGGGCCGCGATCGCGGCCGTCGGCCTGGTCCTGGTGCTCGACGTGGTGTCCGGGGCCGACCTCAACCTCGTCGGCGTCGCCTGGGGTCTCGGTGCGATGGTCGGCGCCGCGACGTACTTCGTGATCTCCGCCGACGAGGACAACGGCCTCCCCGGGATCAGCCTCGCGGCCGGCGGCCTCGTCGTCGGCGGCACGGTGCTCGGCGTCGCGGGCCTGATCGGCGTGCTGCCGATGCGGGTGTCCTCGGAGCGCGTGTCCTACCAGGGCTTCGACGTCGAGTGGTGGGTGCCGGTCCTGGCGCTCGGGCTGGTGACGGCGGCCATCGCCTACGTCACCGGGATCGAGGCGGGCCGGCGGCTCGGGTCGCGGCTGGCGTCCTTCGTCGCCCTCACCGAGGTGCTGATGGCGCTCGTGTTCGCCTGGTTGCTGCTCGGCGAGCTGCCCCGACCGATCCAGCTGGCCGGTGGCCTGCTGGTGCTCGCGGGGGTCGTGGTGGTCAAGCTGGGGGAGGGATCGTCCTCACCCGTGGTGGAGCCGGTGCCGGGCCCCGTCAGCGAGCGTCCTGCCGCTTGAGGAAGACCTCGCGGTGCAGCAGGAGCAGGGCGGCCGCCACCGGCACCGCCAGCAGCGCGCCGATGATGCCCATCAGGCTGCCGCCCAGGAGTGCCGCGACGACCGTGACCGACCCGGGGATGTCGACCGAGCGCTTCATGATCCGCGGGTAGATGAAGTAGGACTCGATCTGCTGGTAGGCGATGTAGTAGGTCGCGGCGATCAGCGCCGTGGTCGGTGAGACCGTCAGGGCCAGCGCGGTGATGATGATGCCCGAGATGACGGCACCGATCACCGGGATCAGCGAGAGCAGCCCGACGATGAACGCCAGCGCGAAGGCGTAGTCGCCCAGCCCCACCAGGAACGTGAAGACCAACGTGCTGAGCCCGGCGCACACCGAGACCAGGAACGCGCCGGCGACGTACGCACCGGTGGAGCGGATGATCTGGTCGCCCAGCTCGCTGACCCGCGGACGCGTCGAGGCGGGCGCGAGGCTGTACGCCGCGTGCTTGATGCTGGGCAGCGTGGCCAGGAAGTAGACCATCAGCACGATGACGATGAGCGAGTTGGCGAGCGCGGAGAGCACCGCCAGGCCGACGCCGAGCGCGCCGCCGAAGACCTTCTCCCCGAAGTCGCCCTGCGAGACGTAGTCCTGCACCTTGTGGATCACGTCGAAGCGGTCGTCGAGGGACTGGACCTGCCGATTGCGCTGCAGGCTGTCGAGCCAGCCCGGGGCGTTCTGGGTGATCTGGGTGATCTGCTCGCTGATGACCGGCGCGACGGCGACGACGAACAGCACCAGCACCGTGATCACCACGAAGAGCACGAGCAGGACCGAGAGGCCGCGACGCATGCCCTTGCGCATGAACCACTCGACGCTGGGATTGAGGCCGACGGCCAGGAACATCGAGAGCACGAGCAGGATCAGCACCGAGGAGATGCTGAGCAGCTGCTGGCTGAGGAAGACGGCGACGAGGGCGCCGAACGCGCCGAAGAAGCCGATGTTGAAGGGTGAGTGGCGCATCAGGGACCGCGGCGCCTGCTCCGGAGGCGACGCGGGGACGTAGGGGGTGGTCTCGACCACCAGGTCGGTGGAGTCGTTGATCTGCTCCGCCACGGCGACCGAGGACGCGGCCGCCTCGTCGGCGGCCTGGGCGGCGCCGTCGGCGCGGTCGGCGGCCGCCTGGGCGACCTCGGCCTGCCGCTCCGCGTGCTCGGCCCGGTCGTTGACGTGGTCCACCGCCTCCTCGACGTAGTCCTCGACCGAGTCGAACTCGGCGCGGTCGGGGACGTCGGGGGAGTCAGCGACCCGGGAGGGCTCAGATCCGAGGTGCGAGGGTGCGGTGCCCGACTGCTGGAGGCGACCGCGGAGGCGGTCGATCCAGCTCAGGACTCGTCCTCGGAGAAGCCCGCCACCACGTCGCGCAGCGCACCGAGCTGGGCGGCGACGGCGTCACGACGCTTGGTCATCCGGTCGACCTCGGCCTGCACGGCGGCGAGCTCGCGCTCGGCGTCGGCGGCCCCGCTGGCCGAGACGGACTCCGCCTGCGTGGTGGCCGACGCGACGATCTGCTCGGCCTCGCGGCGGGCCCGGCTGAGCAGGCCCTCGGCCTCGCTCTGCGCCTGCTGGCGGTGGGCGTTGGCCTGGGCGGTCGCCTCGCGGGCACGCTGCTCCGCGGCGGCCGCCCGGTCCTCGGCCTCCTGGACCAGGCGCTGCGTCTCCGCGGTGGCGCTGGAGTGGTGCTCGGACGCCTCGCGGGCCAGGCGCTCCTTCTCCACGGCCAGCGTGCGGCGGGCCTCCTGGACCTCGCGGTCGGCGGCCGCGCGGGCCTGCTCGGCCTCGCGGCGCGCGGTGGTGCGCAGCTCGTTGGTCTCCTGCTGGGCGGCGAGGCGGACCTGGTCGGCCTCGCGCTTGGCCGCGGCCAGGATGTCCTCGGCCTCGGCCTTGGCAAGGGTGCGCTCCTGCTCGGCGTCGGTGGTGAGTCGGGTGCGCATCTCGTCGAGCTCCTTGAGCTGGACCATGCGCATGTCGTCGGCCTCGCGGGACGCGTCGGCCCGGATGGCCTTCGCGTCACGGTTGGCCTGCTCGCGGATGTCGGAGGCGTCGCGGGTGGCGGCCGAGCGGACGTCGGCGGCCTCCTCCTCGGCGAGCTTGAGCATCGAGGTGGCGCGCCCGCCGAGACCGGCGTACGTCGGGTTCTTGTTCTCGTCGAGCTCGGCCCGCATGCGCTCCATCTCGCGCTCGAGCTCGATGACGCGCTGCTCGGAGGAGGTGAGGCTGGAGCTGAGGCCGGACTTCTCGGCGGTGAGCTGGTTGATCCGCTGGTCGACGGCGGCCTTGTCGTAGCCACCCCGGCGGACCATCGGCAGGGCCGCGGCGACCGGGGACGCGGGCCGGGAGGGCGCGGAGCCGGCAGTCGCGGGGGCGGCGGGAGCGGCCGGGGCCGCGGGGGCCGACGGGCGCGCGGGAGCCGGTGTGGGGCGGGCCGCGGCCGGGGCGGACGGGGTCTGTGCGGTCGGCGTCTCGTCGGCCGGCGCGGCCGGTGGCACGGCGGGCATCACCTGGGTCGACTCGCCGTCGGGCGCAGGCGCGGCGGGGCGCCCGGAGCTGCGCTTGGAGGTGCCGGTCGAGCTGCTCACGGACTCGCCGGTCGTCTCCCCGGTGAGGTCGGCGTCGTTGTCCGGCTCCTCGTCGAAGATGGACAGTCCCTGGTCGCGGCTCATGGTGGAGCACCCACTCTCTGCGTCGATCTGCGGTGTTGCGTTGCGGTCGGTCCAGTCTGTACGACGCCCGGGGACAAACACACCCCGGCTCGCGGAAACGATCCGCGAACCGGGGTGTGACGTGAGGAATGTCGGTCAGACGCCGCGGAAGCGGTTGATCGCGTCCTCGTGCTTGGCGCGCATCTCGTGGTCGCGGACGCCGAGGCCCTCCTCGGGGGCCAGGCAGAGGACGCCGACCTTGCCCTGGTGGGCGTTGTGGTGGACGTCGAGGGCCGCCTGGCCGACCTGGTCGAGGGTGTAGGTCTTCGACAGGGTCGGGTGGATCATGCCCTTGGCGATGAGGCGGTTGGCCTCCCAGGACTCGCGGTAGTTGGCGAAGTGGGAGGAGATGATGCGCTTGAGGTTCATCCACAGGTAGCGGTTGTCGTACTCGTGCATGTAGCCGCTGGTGGAGGCGCAGGTGGTGATGGTGCCGCCCTTGCGGGTGACGTAGACGGAGGCGCCGAAGGTCTCGCGGCCGGGGTGCTCGAAGACGATGTCGATGTCCTCGCCGCCGGTGAGCTCGCGGATCTTGGCGCCGAAGCGCTTCCACTCCTTGGGGTCCTGCTTGGTGTTCTCGTCGTTCCAGAACTTGTAGCCCTCCTCGGAGCGGTTGATGACCAGCTCGGCGCCCATGGAGCGGGCGATCGCGGCCTTCTCCTCGTTGGAGACCACGCAGACGGGCACGGCGCCGCCGTTGAGGGCGTACTGGGTGGCGAACCCGCCGAGGCCGCCCGAGGCGCCCCAGATGAGGACGTTGTCGCCCTGCTTCATGTTGCCGCCGTTCTTGCTGACGAGCTGGCGGTAGGCGGTGGAGTTCACGAGGCCGGGGGAGGCGGCCTCCTCCCAGGTGAGGTGGGCGGGCTTGGGCATCAGCTGGTTGGACTTGACCAGCGCGATGGTCGCCAGGCCGCCGAAGTTGGTCTCGAAGCCCCAGATCCGCTGCTGGGGGTCCATCATCGTGTCGTCGTGGCCGTCGGAGTCCTCGAGCTCGACCGACAGGCAGTGGGCGACGACCTCGGTGCCGGGCTTCCACTTCGTGACGCCGGGGCCGGTCTTGAGCACGACGCCGGCGAGGTCGGAGCCGACGACGTGGTAGGGCAGGTCGTGGCGCTTGGTGAGGTCGGAGAGGCGGCCGTAGCGCTCGAGGAACCCGAAGGTGGAGACGGGTTCGAAGATCGAGGTCCACACGGTGTTGTAGTTGATCGCGGAGGCCATGACCGCGACGTACGCCTCGCCGGGGCCGAGCTCGGGGAGGGCGACCTCCTCGACGTGCAGCGACTTGCGGGGGTCCTTCTCCTTCGCGCTCAGGCCCTCGAACATGTCGACCTCGTCCTTGTGGACGGTCACCGCGCGGTAGGACTCCGGCAGCTCGAGGTGGGCGAAGTCCTCAGAGGTGGCCTCTTCGGACTGGATGGCTTCGAGGATGGTGTGCACGTGTGTCTCCTGGTGAGGCATCGGTGTCGCGATCGGAGCGAAGGTACCGGTCGGTAACCACCGGCGGTGGGGTGTGTGACGTAGTTAGCACGACGAGGGCGGGACGCCCGTGCGTCGCAGGCGTCGCTGGGCCCGGCGACCGAGCCGTACGCCGAGCGCGAGGCCGTGCTGGCCGAGCCGCGGGAAGGCGTCCACGACGCGCACCTGTGCGCCCCGCCAGCGGGGCACCGCGGTGACCAGCCGGGGCCGGTCGAGCACCCGGCCGACGGCGGTGGCGACGTCCTCGACGCTCAGCAGCACGCCGGAGAACGACAGCGCCGCCCCGGGGTCGTCGAGCTTGTCGTGCAGCATCGGCGTCCAGATGCCGTCCGGGCAGACGCAGCTGATGTCGATGCCCCGGATGCCGGCAAGCCGCAGGTCGCCCACCGTGCTGAGGCTGAAGCCGAGCACCGCGTGCTTGGACCCGGCGTAGACCCCCTCGCCCGGCACGGCGACCAGGCCGGCGAGCGAGGCCACGTTGACCACGTGCCCGCCGGAGCCCTCGCGCATCCGGCCGATGGCGCTGACCGTGCCGTTCATGACGCCGATCGTGTTGACCTCGACCACGAGGCGGCGCTGCTCGGGGGTCTGCTCCCACGCCGGGCCGGTGACGATGATCCCGGCGTTGTTGACCCAGACGTCCAGGGAGCCCGTGCGCTCGACGGTGAGTGCCGCCGCTTCGTCGCAGGCGGCAGCGTCGCGGACGTCGAGGACCGACGCGAACGCGCCACCCCCGATCCTCTCCGCCACCCCGGTGGCCGCAGCGAGGTCGACGTCGGTGACGTGCACGACGTGGCCGCGCTCGGCGAGCAGGGCGGCGATCCGGGCCCCGAGGCCGCGTCCGGCCCCTGTGACGAGGGCTCCCACCGGATCAGTGTGCCGAGCCGGGGGCCGCGGGCTCGACGAGCTCGACGAGCACGCCGCCCGCGTCCTTGGGGTGGATGAAGTTGATCCGGCTGTCGGACGTGCCGCGCCGCGGGGCGTCGTACAGCAGGCGCACGCCGCGCTCGCGCAGGACGGCCGACACGGCCTCGACGTCGGTGACGCGGTAGGCGAGCTGCTGCATGCCCGGCCCGGAGCGGTCGAGGAACTTGGCGATCGTCGACTCCTCGGAGAGCGGCGCCAGGAGCTGGATGTGCGAGCCGGAGTCGCCGACCGCGACCATCGCCTCACGCACCCCCTGCTCCTCGTTGGTCTCCTCGTGGGCCACGTGCATCCCGAAGGTGTCGCGGTAGTAGGCGATCGCCACGTCCAGGTCGGGCACGGCGATCCCGACGTGGTCGATCGCGGTGAACAGGTGGTCGGGGAGATCCAGGGGTGCGGTCATGGCCGACATCGTGGCAGGTGGGACGGGGTCCGCAACGTGATCCCCGCCACCCCGGACGCTGCGGGCGAGGGGCGGCGGTATCGTCACGAACGATCAGTCCCACAGATCTTGTCCACACCGCCTGGAGGCACCGCTCATGTCCACTTCTGTCATCGTCGCCGGGGCCCGCACCCCCATCGGTCGCCTCCTCGGTGGGCTCAAGGACCAGTCCGCCGCCGACCTCGGCGGGGTCGCCATCAAGGGCGCCCTCGACAAGGCCGGCGTCTCCGGCGAGCAGGTCGAGTACGTGATCATGGGCCAGGTCATCCAGGCCGGCACCGGCCAGATCACTGCCCGCCAGGCCGCGGTCAAGGGCGGCATCCCGATGGACGTCCCCGCCATCACCATCAACAAGGTGTGCCTGTCGGGGATCAACGCGATCGCGCTGGCCGACCAGCTCATCCGCGCCGGCGAGCACGAGATCGTGGTGGCCGGCGGCATGGAGTCGATGACCCGCGCCCCGCACCTGCTGCCCGGCTCGCGCTCGGGCTTCAAGTACGGCGACACCGCGCTCGTCGACTCGATGGCCTACGACGCCCTCCACGACCAGTTCACGGACCAGGCGATGATCAACCTCACCGAGGGCTGCAACGCCGCCGGCGCGCACCTCACCCGCGAGGAGCAGGACGCGTTCTCCGCCCAGTCGCACCAGCGGGCGGCCGAGGCCTGGAAGAACGGCGTCTTCGACGACGAGGTCGTCCCGGTGACCATCCCGTCCCGCAAGGGCGACATCACCGTCAGCCAGGACGAGGGGATCCGCGGCGACACCACCGTCGAGTCCCTGTCGGGCCTGCGTCCGGTCTCCAAGGACGGCACGATCACCGCCGGCTCCGCCTCGCAGATCTCCGACGGCGCGTGCGCCGTGGTCGTGATGAGCAAGGCCAAGGCCGAGGAGCTCGGCCTCACCTGGCTCGCCGAGATCGGCGCCTCCGGCCAGGTCGCCGGTCCCGACTCGACCCTGCAGCTCCAGCCCGCCCGGGCCATCGAGAAGGCCGCCGCCAAGGAGGGCATCGCGGTGTCCGACATCGACCTGTTCGAGCTCAACGAGGCCTTCGCCGCGGTCGGCATCGAGTCGGCCCGCCAGCTCGGCGTCGGCGAGGACAGGGTCAACGTCAACGGCGGCGCCATCGCCCTCGGCCACCCGGTCGGCATGTCCGGTGCCCGGATCGTCCTGCATCTGGCCCTCGAGCTCCAGCGCCGCGGCGGCGGCACCGGTGCGGCCGCGCTGTGCGGCGGCGGTGGTCAGGGCGACGCACTGATCATCCGGGTCCCGCAGGCGTGACCCCGGGCCCTGCCGGGCCGGGCTCGCACGCGACCGCATCCCCGGCACGGGGACGGCGTCGTACGACGGCGCCCGTCCCCGAGCTGGTGGCCCGGGCCCGGGAGGGCGACGCCCGGGCGGTGGCCCGCCTCATCTCCCTCGTCGAGGACGCCTCGCCCCTGCTGCGCGAGGTGATGGCGGGGCTCGCACCGCACGCCGGGCACGCCCAGGTCGTCGGGATCACCGGCTCGCCGGGCGTCGGCAAGTCCACCTCCACCAACGCCCTCGTCGGCGAGCTGCGCCGGGCCGGCAAGCGGGTCGGCGTGCTCGCGGTCGACCCGTCGTCCCCGTTCTCCGGCGGCGCCCTGCTCGGGGACCGGGTCCGCATGCAGGACCACGCCACCGACCGCGACGTCTACATCCGCTCGATGGCCTCCCGCGGCCACCTCGGCGGGCTCGCGTGGACCACGCCGCAGGCCCTGCGCGTCCTCGACGCCGCCGGCTGCGACGTGATCCTCGTCGAGACCGTGGGCGTGGGGCAGAGCGAGGTCGAGATCGCCGGCCTGGCCGACACCACGCTGGTGCTCCTCGCGCCGGGGATGGGCGACGGGATCCAGGCCGCCAAGGCGGGCATCCTGGAGATCGGGGACCTCTACGTCGTCAACAAGGCCGACCGTGACGGTGCCGACCAGGTCACGCGCGACCTGCGCTCCATGCTCGCCCTCGCCGACCGCCCCGAGGGGGCCTGGAAGCCACCGATCGTGAGCACCGTGGCCGCCCGGGGAGAGGGCCTCGAGGCCGTCGCGGCGGAGATCGACCGCCACCACGCCTGGCTGGAGGAGAGTGGCGAGCTGGCGCGGCGGCGTACGCGACGGGCCCGCGACGAGATCGAGGCGATCGCCGTCACCGCGCTGCGCGCGCGGTGGGGCGACGTGCACGGCCGCTCCGAGCTCGACGGGCTCGCGGCCGCCGTCGTGGCGGGGGAGTCGGACCCCTACACGGCCGCCGACGCGCTGCTGGACGACATCGGCGGCTGACGCCCCTCACGGTCCCGGGCTCACCAGCGCGATGCTCGCCTCCGCGATCTGCTCCTGTGCGTCCGCACGGCTGATGGTCGGGGTGCCGTCGCCGGGCTGCTCGCCGTAGTCGCCGAAGAAGGCGTGGATGGCGCCCTCGACGGCGACGAACGTCGTGGACGCGGGCAGGTCGGCCCGGCTGGCCTCGATGTCCGCGGGCGTGGCCAGGCCGTCGTTCGTGCCCGACACCGAGGCCACCGCCAGGTCGGTGCGGCCGGCCATGGAGTCGAGAGGGTACGACGCCCACAGCAGCAGGCCGCCGACCTCGTCGGGATGGTCGTCGGCGTACACCGACGCCACCACCCCGCCGAGGCTGTGCCCGCCGACCGACCACTCCTCGACCTCGGGGTGGTCGTCGATGACATCGCCCGGGGCGCCGATCGCGGTGAAGCCGACGGCCAGGGGCTGCTTGACCACGACGACGAGGACCCCGGCTGCGCTGACCCGGGACAGCAGTGGCACGTAGGCGCGCGGGTCCACCCGGGCGCCGGGCTGGAAGACCAGCCCGGTCCGCGGCGTCGCCGCGGTGGGGGTGAGCGTGATGCGGGTCGCGCTCGAGGTCACCCGCACGTCCGGGGTGCCGTCCATGGCGTCCAGGGCGGTGGGCGAGGCGGGAAAGGGGCGCAGCCAGAGCAGCGACCCCACGACGACCAGCGTCAGGGCGGCGGCGGCGACCCGGCCGAGTGCGCGCAGCCATGGCCGACGCGGGCCACCCCGTCCGCCAGCTCGCCGGCCACCCCGTCGGCCGGCCCGGAGGGCGCGGACCACGACCAGCAGGCCGACGATGCCGACCAGCGTGGTGAGCACGGCGTACGCCGGGTGGCCGGCCAGCAGCACGCCGGCGCGGGTCGCCCAGACCCAGGCCGAGGCGCCGATCCAGCAGGCGCCCAGCAGGACGGGCCACCACTGACGGGCGCCGGGAGCAGCCTCCGGAGTCGTGTCGGTCATGCCCCATGGTCCCGCCCGTCGGGAGGCAATTGCTCCATTCCGGCCACGTGCGCGTCCGCGCGCTCCTATCTTCACCAGCATGAGGCACCTCCACACCGCGCTCGCCCTGGCCCTCGGCGGACTGGTCCTGACCCTGGCCCCGGCCGCCGCGACCCCGGACGAGGGGCCCGCGAACGACGCCGGCAGCCGCATCGCGGTGCGCGGCGGCTCGCTCACCTTCTCCCCGCAGTCGTACGTCGGGGGGCAGGCGCTCACGTTCAGCGGCAGCCTCGGCCGCAGCGGCGTCCGCCGGATCACCCTGCAGCAGCACATGAACCGGCCGGGAGACCGCTGGTTCGCGGTGCGCGGCTTCTCCGGCACCACCGCCGCCGACGGCAGCTTCTCCTTCTCCTTCCCCGCGCCCGCGATGGGCGGCATCCGCTTCCGTGTGGCGGGCAAGGGCGGGGTCGTGAGCCCGCCGGTGAGCCTCCGGGCCAAGGGCCAGGACCTCACCATGTGGGTCGTCGGCCAGGCCGTCGCCGGGCTGCCGTTCACGATCGCCGTGGACACCACGCCCAGCCTCGTCCGCCGCCCCGAGACGATCGGCCTGCCGGTCTTCACCGGGCGCACGCTCACGCTCCAGCGCCGGGTCGACGGCGCCACGTGGGAGACGCTCGGCACCTCCACCGTCCAGCCCGACGGGATGGGGTGGTTCACGGGGGTGACCGCGGCCGCCGGCACGGTCGTCTACCGGGTGCGCCAGGAGGACGTCGTGTCCGGTGCCAACCGGATCGGCTGGATGCAGACCTTCCCGACGTACGTCACCGTCCTCGATCCGGGCCAGGTGCCCAGGTCGTCGGCGCCCGTACGCCGGCCGGTCGCCGCGCGCACGGGCACGTCACTCACCCCGCCACCGGTGGCCGCACGACGTGGGGCCGGTGCCGCGAGCGCCACCGCGAGCAGCCGCTACGGCTGGTACCCCACGCTGTGGGACTACACGTGGGAGGCCGGCCAGTCGCTGACCAGCCCGCCCGACGTCGGCTCGGTGCGCACCGGCTGGTGGCAGGACTACTCCGACGGGGCGGGCCGGGTGAGCCGACAGAACGGCGGGCTCTACCTCGACAGCCAGCGCAACAACGCGGGCGGCCCCGGCGACTTCGGGACCACCCGCGCCACGCTCCGGGGAGCCGGCCGGGCCTACGGCCGGTGGGAGGCCCGGCTGCGGCTCAAGAGCGCCGAGGCGTCGGCCGCGGACTTCTCGGTGCTGGTCGAGCTGGTGCCCGAGCGCCCCGAGGACTACGCGTGCGGACGCCGCAACATCGTCCTCGCGCAGGTCGCGGCGCACAGCAGCACCGTGACCTTCGGCGCCAAGGCCGACACCAGGCAGTGGACCGGCAGTCGACGCATCCCGAGCCTGGTCCACACCTCCCCGGCCGTGGCCGTCGAGGTGGCCCGCGACCACATCACGTGGTTCTGGGACGGTCGGCCGATCGGGACCGTCAAGGGCGGCGTCGCCACCTCCGACGTCCCGATGACGCTGCGCTTCAGCATGGTCGGCGCCCCCGGGGTCGAGCACAACCAGACCGGCGTCGTGTCGGACTGGCAGCGCGGCTTCGCCATCGACCGCGGCAAGCAGGTCCGCTCCGGTGCCGCGCTGCAGGCGAGCGCCCTCAGCGCCTGCGAGGCCTGACGCCTGCGCGCCTCCCTCGCGGCGGGCGGGAGTACTGGTAGGAAAGTCCGGTCCCCTGCCCGTCCGCACGAGGAGCTCCCCCCATGAACACCAAGAAGGTGATCCTCGCCCTGGTGATCGTCTTTCTCGGCTTCTGGATGTTCACCGACCCCAACGGGCTCGCCGACGCTGCGAGCGCCGGCGCGGAGCAGGCGTGGGTGTTGGCCCAGCAGCTGTTCACGGCGATCATCGACTTCGTGGGCGCCCTGACGTGACGCCCCGCCCGGCGCTGGACTGACGGATGATGCGCGGTGTCTTCGACCCCCACATCCGCCGGCACCTGTTGCGCGAGGAGGGGGAGGTCATCGTCGACGAGGTGCGCCACCACTGGATCGTCTACGTCGTCCCGACGCTGGAGGCCCTGCTCGGGCTGGCCCTGCTCGTCGCGGTGCCCTTCATCGACATGGACCTCGCGTGGTTCCCCTTCGCGCTCGCCTTCGGCCTCTGGGCGCACGCCGCGTGGCGCGCGCTGGGCGAGCACATGGACCGCTTCGTGATCACCAACATGCGCGTCTTCCGGGTGCACGGCGTGCTCTCGCAGCAGCTGGCGACCATGCCGCTCTCGCGCATCCTCGACATCACCGTCAAGAAGCCCCTCCACGGGCGCATCCTCGGCTTCGGCCACTTCGTCTTCGAGTCCGCCGCCCAGGAGCAGGGCCTGCGCGACATCCGGTACGTCGGTCGCCCCGACGACCGCGACCTCTCCATCCAGCGCGTGGTCCAGCGCTCCGGGCTGCGCGGTCCGCGCGTGGCCAACTAGCGGGGCCGTCCGTGGACGAGCGCCTCGACGAGCTCGTGCTGCGCGCGGTCGAGCTGGTGCCGCGGGGCCGCGTCGTCTCGTACGGCGACCTCGGCCACGTCGTGGGCATCGGCCCGCGGCGGGTGGGGTCGGTGATGAGCCGCTACGGGGCCGGGGTGGCGTGGTGGCGGGTGACCAACGCGGCGGGTGACTTCCCGCCCGACCTGCTCCACGAGGCGGTGCCGCACTGGCTCGAGGAGGGGATCGCCCTCAAGCCCTCCGGCCGGGGCTGCCGGATCGCCGACCACCGGGCCGACCTCGTCGAGCTCGAGCGCCGGTGGCGACGGGCGGCGGCGGACCTGCTGGCGGAAGGGGACGGTGACGGGGCGTCGTACGGCGGGTGATCCGGATCACCGGACCCTCGATGTGCACCACAGTGCAAGTTTGCCCTAGGGTGCAGGTATGTCGAGCTCGTGCGATCACCTCCCGGGGCACGGGCTGCGTGCCGCCAACAAGCAGCGCACCCGGGACGCCCTGAGCCGGGCCGCGATCGGGATCGTCTCCGCGGAGGGCATCGATGCCCTCACCGCCGAGCGGATCGCCGCCGAGGCGGGGGTCTCCCGCCGGACGCTGTTCAACTACTTCCCGCGGGTCGAGGACGTGCTGACCGCCTCCATCGAGGAGGTCACCACCGACACCCTGGCGGCCTTCGTCGCCCGTCCCGCGGACGAGCCGCTCCGCAGCTCGGTCGTGGCCGTGCTGGAGGGCCTGCTCGACGAGCCGGTCTTCGCCCAGGCGTGCCTGCTCGAGCGCGCGGCCGACGCCTCGCCGGCCACCCGCCGGTTCCTCCGGGAGTTCAGCGACGGCCAGGTCGACGCCTTCGAGCAGGGCCTGCGTGACCGCCTCGGACCCGACGCCGACCCGGTCTACGTCGCCACCCTGGCCGCGGCCAGCGTGGCCATCCTCGACCGGGTGACGCGCCTGCTCGTGCGCGAGATGCCGGACGCCGACCCGGACGACCCCGCGGTCTCGCGGAGGTTCCTCACGGTCATCCGCCAGGCCTTCGACCTGCTCTTCGCGGGCTTCGACGAGTCCGCGGCCCTGCGCCCGGGCACCCGCACGCACGCCACCACCGCCCCCCAGGAGAACTGACCGTGGCCTCCCTGCTCTACCGCCTCGGCAGCGCTGCAGCCCGCCGCCCGCTCGCCTTCGTCCTCGCCTGGGTCCTGGTCCTCGGCACCGTCGTCGGGGCGATGCTCTCGCTCCAGCGCCCGCTCACCAACGAGTTCGAGCTGCCGGACAGCGAGTTCGCCCAGGTGCTCGCCGACCTGGGGGAGCAGATCCCCGAGGTGGCCGGCGGCACCGGCACAGTGGTCCTGTACTCCGAGGACGGCTTCACCGCCGAGCAGCGCGACGCGATCGACGCGACGCTGGCCGAGTGGGAGGACCTCCCGCACGTCACCGGCACGGTCGATCCCTTCGCCACGCAGGCCGAGCTCGACAGCAGCGACGCCGACCTGCGTGACGGCCGCCGACAGCTCATCGAGGGCCGCGAGGAGTACGAGAAGGGGGCCCGCCAGCTCGAGCAGCTGCGGTGGCTGATCGGAGAGGGCGAGCGCGACATCGCCCGGCTGCAGCGCACCGACCCCGACAACGCCACCCTGCCGGCCCGCATCGACGGGCAGGCCGAGCTGGAGGCCACCCTGGCCGACGGTGAGGCCCGGCTGGCCGACGCCCGCGGGCAGCTCGAGGACGGGGAGCGGCAGTACACCGACGGCGCCACCCTGCGCGGCCTCGGCGACGGCGTCCGCCTCGTCAGCGAGGACGGCACGACGGCCCTCGTCCAGGTGCGCTTCGACGCCAGCATGCAGGAGATCTCGCCCGACGACCTGGCGCTGGTGCCCGAGACGGGCGAGCAGCTCGCCGACGCCGGCGTCGAGGTGGACTACGGCCAGGAGCTGGTCTTCTCCACCGAGGTCGGTGGCATCGGCGAGGCGATCGGCATCGGCGTCGCCACCGTCGTGCTGCTGGTGATGCTCGGGTCCCTGGTGATGGCCGGTATGCCGCTCGCCGTGGCCTTCACCGGCGTCGGGGTCAGCCTGCTCGGCGCCCTGGCGCTGACCCACTGGCTCGACCTCCAGCAGATGGCCCCCGTGCTGGGCGCCATGCTCGGCCTGGCGGTCGGCATCGACTACGCCCTGTTCATCGTCAACCGGCACCGGCGCCAGCTCGCGGACCTCGACCACGCGGGCAGCGAGATCGACCGCGAGGACATCCGGCACGGCATCGGCCTGGCCGCCGGCACCGCCGGCACCGCGGTCGTGGTGGCAGGTGCCACCGTGGTGATCGCGCTCGCGGCGCTGCTCGTCTCGGGCATCCCGGTCCTGGTGCAGATGGGTGTCCTCGCCGCGGCCACCGTGCTGGTGACGGTGCTCGTGGCCCTGACCCTGACCCCGGCCCTCCTCGCGCTGGCCGGTCGCCGCGCGATCCCGCGGCGCGGGAAGAAGGACACGCCCCGCACGGACGGCTGGCCGGAGAAGTGGGTGGACGCCGTCACCCGGCGCGCCCCCGCCGCCGTGGTCGCCGTCGTGCTGCTCATGGTGGTGCTGGCGATCCCCGCGCTCTCGCTGCGCCTCGGCCTGCCCGACGGCGGGTCCGAGCCACCCGACTCGACGGCCTACCAGGCCTACGAGCGGGTGGGGGAGGCCTTCGGCGCCGGCGCCAACGGCCCGATCGTGGTGTCCGCCGACGTGGAGGAGCCCGTTGCCCGGGCCGACGTCGTGGCCACCCAGGCACGGATCGGCTCCGAGCTCGCCCAGGTCGAGGGCGTCCGCGACGTCCTCCCGATCGGGGTGAGCGAGGACCGCCGCACCCTCGCGTTCCAGGTCGTCTCCAGCGACGGCCCGTCCGCCGAGACCACGGTCGCGATCGTCGACGAGCTGCGCGGCCCGATGACCGACGAGCTCGCGGCCGACGGCGTCGACGTCGGGGTCACGGGTGCGACGGTGGCCAACATCGAGGTCTCGCAGAAGCTCGCCGACGCGCTGCCGCTCTACCTCGTGCTCGTCATCGGCCTCTCGCTGCTCCTGCTCACCATCGTGTTCCGCTCGGTGCTCGTGCCGATCATCGCGACCGCGGGCTTCCTGCTCTCGGTGGTGGCGAGCTTCGGCGTGATCGTGGCGGTCTACCAGTGGGGTTGGCTCGGCACCGTCTTCGACGTGCACAACCCGGGTGCCGTGCTGAGCTTCATGCCGACCCTGCTGATCGGCATCCTGTTCGGCCTGGCGATGGACTACCAGATGTTCCTGGTGTCCGGCATGCGCGAGTCCTACGTGCACGGCCAGGACGCCCGGCAGGCGGTGCGCAGCGGCTTCGCCTCCGGCGCCCGCGTCGTCGCCGCGGCGGCGCTGATCATGGTGTCGGTCTTCGCCGGCTTCGTGTGGTCGCACATGACGATGGCCCGACCGATCGGGCTCGGGCTGGCGGTCGGCGTGCTGCTCGACGCCTTCCTCATCCGGATGACGCTCACGCCCGCCGTCATGTCGATGCTGGGCGACAAGGTCTGGTGGATGCCGGTCTGGCTGGACCGCATCCTGCCGCACCTCGACGTCGAGGGATCGGCGCTCGTGGACAAGCAGCGGGCGCCGCACCCGGTCGCCGACGACGCGCGCCAGGAGAGCGAGAAGGACGCCCTCGTCTAGCTCGTGCACCGTGTCCGGCGGCAGGTCACTCGGGGATCGGCGGGCCCAGGACCTCGAGCCCGTAGCGGGGACCCACCTCGGCCCAGCGGGGCAGCTCCACCTCCGGGGGCTGGCCGTCCTGGCCGGGGAGGCGACGCTCGGCCGCGGGGATCCCCACCTCGTCGTACAGGCCCATCAGGCCACCCGGCGCGGTGAGGGAGAGCAGCCGCGCCGGCTCGTCGCCGCGGATGCGGAAGGCGTGCGGCACGCCGCGGGGCAGCCACACGAAGCACCCGTCGTACAGCTCCCACGTCTCGTCGCCACCACGGTAGGTGACGCGGCCGGACAGGACGTAGAACGCCTCGGCCTCGTGGGTGTGCTGGTGCAGGGGAGTGGCGATGCCGGACGGCTGGGTCACCAGCGAGACGCCGAGCAGTCCCTCGGTGTGCCCGGGGCCGACCAGGTGCTCGAAGAGCGACCCCATCGCCCAGGTGGCCGGGCCCTCGCCGGGCTCGCGGACGACCACGCCGGTGGCGGTGCCGGACTCGCTCATGGCTGCTCCTCGGGCCGACGCATATTGACCAGAAGAGCCTTCGGATCAATATTGGTACGGTAGGCCGCGTGACGGGTCCGGTCAAGAGGCGCTACCGCTCGAGCGTGCGGGCCGAGCGGGCGGCCGCGACCCGGCTCGCCGTGCTCGCGGCTGCCCGCGACCTCTTCTCCGAGGGCGGCTACGGCGGGACGTCGGTGGCCGAGGTCGCGGGCCGGGCCGGGGTCAGCGTGGACACCGTCTACACCTCGGTCGGTCGCAAGCCCGAGCTGCTCCTCGCCGTCGTGGACATGGTCCTCGGCTCCGCCGACGAACCGGTGCCGGCACAGGAGCGCGACTACGTGGTCGCGATCCGGGGGGCGACCACGGCACGGGACAGGATCGAGGTGTACACCGCCGCGCTCGGACGGCTCATGCCTGCGGTCGTGCCACTGCTCGAGGCCCTCGCGCAGGCGGCCGCCACCGACCCGGAGTGCGCCCGGGTGCGGGACGCGATCGCGGAGCGCCGGGCGTCGAACATGCGCCTCTTCGCCGCCGACCTGCGGGTCACCGGTGAGGTCCGTCCCGACCTGGACGACGACGCCGTGGCCGACGTCGTGTGGGCGACGAACTCGCCGCAGTACTACGCGTTGCTGCGCTCGCGGGGCTGGTCGCCGACCCGCTACGCCGAGCACCTCGCGGACCTGTGGAGCCGTCACCTGCTCGCGCGGTAGGCGACCTCGGCAGGTCGCCACGCAGGCCGCTAGCGGAGGAGGTCTGAGGAGTGCGTCGGGTCGCCGAGCTCGCGGTGGTGCGTGCGCACCGCCGCGAAGGTCCAGAGCTTGTTGAGGACGAAGCCCAGCGGGGTCACGACCGCGATCACGATGAGCTGGCCCCAGTAGAGACGGCTGCGCAGGCCGCTGGAGTCGTCGAGCACCGAGGTCGGCAGGGCCAGCGGCGAGCCCGGGTGCAGCAGGACGGTGAGCAGGGCCAGACCGATCGCCTGGGCGGCGAGCCCGACGGCGAGGAACGGCCAGTACTCGCCCCACCAGCGCGAGTGCCCGGCGCTGCGGAAGGTCCAGCTGCGGTTGAGCTGGAAGTTCCAGAGGTTGGCGACGAGGAAGGCCACCGTGGAGTAGACGTGGTACCACCGGATGTTGAACTCGCTGGCCGGGATGCCCACCAGGGCGTCCTCGAAGGGCGGACCGAGGCGCTTCACCGCCACCAGCACGAGCAGGTTGACGACCACCCCGCTGGCTCCGACCGCGGCGAACCGGCCCAGCAGCACGAGGTTGTGCCGGTGGCGCTCGACGGTCCTCCCGAGAGCCCTCACGCGAGGAGGATAAGCGGCTCGTGGGGTGCCCGTTCGACCGACCCCGAGGGTGTGTGGGGAGAATGGGTCCATGACGCAGCAGCCCTTCTCCCGTCCCGGTGCCATCGACCTCTCCGGCCTCCAGCGGTCGGGTGCCACACCCCCCGCGGGCGCGGCGCCAGCCACGGGTGCCGCGGGCGGCTCGTCGTACTCCGTCAGCGTCACCCAGGACAATTTCCAGCAGATGCTGCAGGAGTCCATGACGGCGCCCGTCGTGCTGGTCTTCCACAGCGCCACGCAGGCGCCGGGCAGTGACGCGTACGCCGCCGACGTGGCCGCCGTCGTCGAGGGCCAGGAGGGTCGGCTGCTCGCGGGCCTCGTCGACATCGACGCGGCTCCCGAGATCGCGCAGGCGATGCAGATCCCGCAGGTCCCGCTGATGCTGGTCGTGCTCGACGGCCGTCCGGTGACCCAGCCGATCCCCGGTGCGCTGTCGCGCGAGGAGCTCACCACGCTGTTCGCGCAGCTGGGCCAGCAGCTCACCGCGCAGGGCATCTCGGGGCGGCACCAGCCCCGCTCCGCGGCTCCCGCCGCCGGCGAGGACGAGGAGCCGCAGGTCGACCCGCGGTACGCCGCGGCGCAGGACGCGCTCGGGGAGGGCGACATCGACCTGGCCGTCGCGGAGTACCAGAAGCTCGTCGACGCCAACCCGGCCGACACCGAGGCGGCCGCCGGCCTGGCGATGGCCAAGGTCCTGCAGCGCACCCAGGGCGCCGACCTGCATGCAGCCCGGGCCGCCGCGGCGGACGCCCCTGACGACGTCGACGCCCAGACCCTGGTCGCCGACCTCGACCTGCTCGGCGGTCACGTCGAGGACGCCTTCAACCGGCTCGTCGCGCTCGTCGCCCGGACCTCGGACGCCGACCGCACCCGGGCCCGCGACCACCTGCTCGGCCTCTTCGCGGCCGTGGGCAACGACGACGAGCGGGTGCTCGCCGGGCGTCGCAACCTGGCCTCGGCGCTCTTCTGAGGCTCGCCTCCTCGACGGGCGGCTACAGCTCGCGGGCCAGCTCGTCCAGCATCTCGAGGGTGTGGGCGTTCCAGTAGGCCCGGGTGTGGCCGCCGTCGCCGCCGACCCACGGGTCGGGGGCGACCGGGGCGGCGCCGGCGAGGGCGACCGCCCCGTCGCGGAACGGGTCCCACTCCCCGCACCACAGGCCCCAGGGGATGTCGGCCAGCGCGTCGAGGTCGCGGAGTGCGGGGTCGTCCGGGCCGAGCGCCGGGCTGAAGAGCGCCAGGGCCGCCGCCCAGTCGGGCTCCGCGGCGACGAACCGCAGGGCGCCGTACCCGCCTCGCGACCAGCCCCACAGTGCCCGCCGGTCGGCGGCGTAGCCCCGCTGCTCGAGCCAGCGCGGGAGCTCGTCACGCAGCATCCGCTGGGGGTCGGCGTCCCCACTCGGGACCCAGCCCGCGGGTCCGTCGTCGGTGCCTACCAGCACGAAGGGCGGCGTCCCGGCCTCGACCGCGGCGGTGACGAAGCGGCCGAGGCCGAAGCCCTGCAGCTGCGCCGCCGAGGCGCTGGACCCGTGGAGCACCACGACGACCGGCAGGCCCGCGCCGTCGCCGTGACCGGCCGGGACCGCGGTGAAGAGGTCGAGGCCTCCCATCGCCTGCGACGTCATCCGTTCGACGCGGACCATGCCCTCGGGGACGTCGGGCACGAACACCTCCGGCTCGATGCCGAGCCTGAGCTCGACGCGCTCGGTCAGGGACGGGGGAGCGAGCTGCCAGCCCAGCGCTCCGAGCGCGACCGCCCCTCCGGCCGCGAGGAGGCCGCGGCGGCCGATGCGGCGACGTACGGGCTCCGCAGTCCGGTGCGGCTCGCCGTCCATCAGTCCTCGCTGTCGGCGACGTCCACCACGAGGCGGGGAGGGTCGGCGAGGGCGAACACCCGGACGGGGGACGGGTCGCCGTCGATTCCGGCGAGCACCTGCGTGTAGCCCTCGAACGTGCCGCCGACGTAGACGTCGTCGACCTCGCCACCGTCCGGCTCGAGTCGCTGGGGTCCGTCGTAGTAGCCGTCGGCCGGCCAGGTGGTGCCGGAGGCGTAGACGTCCAGGACTGCGTCGCCGTCGAGGTCGACCGCCTCGCCGCTCCCGTCGAGCCGCGCCCGGTCGACCCAGCCGACCGACCAACCGGGGACGCCCGTGCCGGTGAACTCCAGGACGATCCGGTCGAAGCCCTCGTGCTCGCCCACGCGCACGTCGGTGAGGACCAGGTCCCACTCGCCCGAGCTCTCCGCGAACTGCGTCGACGTGTCCGTCGGGAACGCGGGACCGCCGTCGGTCGGGTCCTCGGGGGGACTCGTCGTCGGCGCCGTCGTGGGGGCCTCCGTCGTGGGGCTCGGTGTCGTGGGCTCTGTCGTGGGGTCGCTCGTCGGGCTGTCGGCGGTGGTGCTCTGGTCATCCGGCCGCTGCGTGGTCGAGGCGCTCGTCGTACCGGCGTCGCTCGTGTCGTCACTCGCTGTCCCGCACGACCCCAGGAGCAGCGGGACGGTCACCGCGCCCAGCAGCGCGGTCGTGGCACGTCGCATCGTCGCTCCTCCCCGTCGGTGGGACCGATGGTAGGCGTGGACCCCGTGGACGGCGGGGGACTCGACGGGGCATCACCGCCCAACTTCTCCCCGCTGGTCGAGAATGGGCGGCATGTCTGCGTCCAGCGTGATGGCGGTGTTCGCCCACCCCGACGACGAGTCGTTGTCGGCAGGTGGTCTCCTCGCCCGGACCGCCAGCGAAGGTGGGCGGACAACCGTGGTCACCCCGACCTGGGCATCGGGCAGCCAGCGCGCACTGGACCTGGCCGAGGCGCTCCGGATCCTCGGTGCCGGGTCGCCGAGACTCCTGGGTTACGCCGACGCACGGGTGCCGGAGTCGGCCACGGGGCAGCCACCCGCACTCGGCCATGGAGTCCTTGGCGAGGCTCATCGGACGCCGGAAGACGCTCCACAGCGTGCCCGATGGCCAGGTCGACGTGAGGCTCGACGTCACGCCGTGGCTCGACACGAAGGTCGCCGCCGTCCTGGCCCACCGGTCCGAGGTACGACGAGGAGCGCTGCCGGGACTCGTGGACGGCCTGGCGGCGGACGCTCGGGTCGAGCTGCTCGGCACGGAGTGGTACGCCTGCCGCGACGCGACCTGAGCAAGGCGCTGCGCGCTGGTCCGGACGACGGTCCCGCGCGACGACCGGGAGAGGCGGACGCCGGTCTCGAGAGCTGACGGGCCTGTGGATTCAGCATTGCCCGACACTTCGAACACTTGTACGATAGGGGTGCCGCGTCCGGTACGACTGGTGGGCGATGGTCTGCTCCTCGAGGACGACCCCAGATGGGTCGTGATCGGCCCCAGTGCGCACCCGGGTGAAGCCCCGGGACTCTCTCCTCGACGCCGGTGTCGGGGGTGGATCTCCTCGAGGGGGTGCGCGGTGTCGACAGTTCGTGACGAGTCGGACGGCGACTGGTGTGCCCCGGGCGCTCCGGTGCCGCTCTCGCCGGTCCTCACCGCTGCGATGGCTCAGGTCGATGCTTCGGTCGACCAGCTGATCGGGGTCGCGGTCGAGTCCTTGGGCGACGACGACGTGGCCCGTCTGCTGGACCACGCCACCCGCCTCGCCGCGCGGGTCGCAGGCCTCACCGCCACGGCAGTGGGTGAGGCCGACCATCGGGCCCTGGGCGATGTCACCGGGGCTCGGCACACCGGCGCCTGGTGGGCGCAGCGCTCGCGGTTGACCCGCCCCGAGGCCGCCCGCACCGCCCGCCTGGGCCGTCACCTCGCCGACGAGCTCCATCGACCCGTCCGGGACGCCCTCACCTCCGGGGCCCTGCATGCCGAGCAGGCGGCGGTGATCGTGGCCGCCGTCGAGGCCATCCCGGCGCGTCCGCAGGACCTGCCCACCGGTGCTCCGGCCCCTGCCGCGCTCAAGGCACAGGCCCGCGACCACCTGCTGTTGCTCGCCGGCGACCATGACGCCCGCGCCCTCAAGGTGCTCGGTCGCCGGGTGCTGGACCTCATCGCCCCGGAGGTCGGTGAGCACGCCGAGGCCGCCGCGCTGGCCCGCGAGGAGGCCGCTGCGGCCCGCAAGGTCCACCTCTCCCTCCGCGACGACGGTCGAGGGTCCGTCCACGGTCGCTTCACCCTGCCCGTCGCTGCGGGCCAGGCGCTTCGCAAGCAGCTCCTGGCCCTGGCCAATCCCGCTCGGCAGCAGCCCCTCACCCGCGATGGCTCCGGTGCTGGCGCGGACCCGTCCGCTGGGTCGGACACCGAGCGACCGCCGCTCGGGAGGCGCCTCGGCTGGGCCCTGGTGGAATGGATCGAGACCTATCCCGCCACGGCCCTGCCCACCAGCGGCGGCACCAACGCCGCCGTCGTGGTCACGATGCCGTTCGAGACCCTCCTCGGCGGTCTGGCCGCCGCGTCACTGGACACGGGCACCCGCGTCAGCGCCGGCGAGGCTCGCCGCCTGGCCTGCGAGGCCGGCATCATTCCCGCCGTCCTCGGCGGCGCCTCGCAGGTCCTCGACCTCGGGCGGGCCTCCCGCTACCACAACCACGCGCAACGGATCGCGATCGCGCTCCAGGACGGCGGCTGCACGGCCGAGGGGTGTGACCTCCCGCCGAGTGCCTGCCACGTCCACCACGAGACGCCCTGGTCGCAGGGCGGTCACACGAACACCCGGGACGCCCGGCTGTTGTGCCACCGCCACCACCGCGTCATCCACGATCCCCGTTACGACACCACCCGGCTCGCCGACGGCAGCGTCCGCTTCCACAGGAGGACGTAGGAGGAGGGCAGCTACGACCTCAGGAGAGCGCGGCGACGACGGCGCGGACGGCGGGGGAGTCGCTCATCGACGCGCGGTGCAGCACCATCAGCTCGCGCGTGGGCGTGGGGCGGTGTGCGGCCACGGCGACGACGTCCGCGCCCAGCGGCGAGCGCCCGAGCCGGGGGACGAGCGCGATGCCGAGCCCGGCGGTGACGAGCGCGAGGTGGCTGTCGAACTCCGCGGCGACGTGGGCGATGCGCGGGAGCCGGCCGGTGCCGTCGTACATCCGGCGCAGCCACTGGCGGCAGATCGTGCCGTCGGGAGTGGCGATCCAGGCCTCGTCGACGAGGTCGCGGGGCGAGACGCGCGTGCGGTCTGCGAGCCGGTGGTCGGCGGGCACGATGACGTCCGCAACGTCGCGACCCACCGACGAGGCCACCACGTGGTCGGGGATCTCCAGCGGCACGTCGCCCCAGCTGTGCACGACCCCCAGGTCCACCTGACCGGAGGCGACCAGGTCGATCGTCTCCCAGGGCTCGTGCTCGACCAGCGTGAGCCCGAGGTCGGGATGGGCGTCGAGGAGGGCGCGCACCGACGGTGCCACGCGGCCGCGCATGGCCGTGGAGAACGCCGCCACCCGCAGGTGCCCGGCCACCCGGTCGGCGTCGCGGTGCAGCGACGACTCGAGCCCCTCGAGGTCCGTGAGCAGCCGGCCCCCGGCCTCGACAAGGTGGCGCCCGGGACCGGTGAGCATCACCCCCCGACCGACGCGCTCCAGCAGGGGTACGCCGGCCTGGCGCTCGAGTCGCTTGACCTGCTGCGACACGGCGCTGGGCGTGTAGCCGAGGGCGTCGGCGGCGGCGACCACGGAGCCGTGGGTGTCGACCGCCCGGAGCGAGACCAGCGCAGCGAGATCGATCATGCAGTGATGCTACAAGAACAGGCACACATTCATTTGCTGGTGCTTCATCATCATCGGCCCCCAGACTGGGGCACGTGAACCTCCGCGACTCGTTCCTCGCAGCCCTGGTCGCGATGATCTGGGGCTTCAACTTCGTCGTCATCGACTGGGGGATGGAGGGTGTGCCGCCGCTGTTGTTCGCGGCGGTGCGGTTCACGGCGGTGCTGCTGCCGGCCGTCCTCCTCGTCCGCCGCCCCGACGCGCCGTGGCGGGTCATCCTCGGGGTGGGTGCCTTCATGTCGCTGGGACAGTTCGGCTTCCTCTACGTGTCGATGGCCGCCGGCATGCCACCCGGTCTGGCCGCCCTCGTCCTGCAGGCGCAGGTCGTCCTCACCATCGTCATCGCGGCCGGCGCGCTCCGCGAGGTGCCCACGGCCGCGCAGGTCGCGGGGGTGGCGCTCGGCACCCTGGGCCTTGTCGTCGTCGGGGCCGGGAGGGGTGGCGACGTCCCGCTCGTGGCGCTCGTGCTGTGCCTGCTGGCCGCGCTGTCCTGGGCCTGCGGCAACGTGATCGCGCGGGCCGCGGGAGTGTCCGGCGGGCTGTCGCTCACGGTGTGGTCCGCCCTCGTGGTCCCGGTGCCGCTGCTGGGGCTGTCGCTGCTGGTGGACGGGCCGGAGGTGGTGGGGGCGGCGCTCGCCGGCTTCTCCTGGCAGGCCGGGGTGTCGACGTTGTACACCGCGGGGCTGGCGTCCCTGGTGGGCTACGGGATCTTCACCGGGCTGCTCGCGCGCTGGCCGTCCGGCGCGGTGGTGCCCTGGGTCCTGCTCGCCCCGGTCGTCGCCATGGTGTCGGCCTGGGTGCTGCTCGGTCAGGCCCCCAACGTCGCCGAGACGAATGGCGGCGTGCTCCTGCTCGTCGGCGCGCTCGTCGCACTGCGCCCCCGGCGATCCGAGGCGCCCCGCCTCCAGTCGAGACCGGCACCGCAACGGCGTGGGCTCGAACGGCCTGACATGTCAGCCCAACCTCCGGCGTCCGGATCGACCGCTGGGGTCCAGCAGCGAGCGTAGGCGCCGATCGGCTCGGCGTCCGCGGTCAGCCGACGGCCTGGAACCGGACCCCCACCACCAGGCCGTCGTCGGCGCCGAACCCACCGCAGGCGAACTGGCTGGACGCGCCGCAGTCGACCATCCTCGTGCTCCCGTTGGCCAGGGTCACCTCGACGGAGGAGACCTTGGAGGCCGCGAACGGCACGGTCACGCTGCCCTTGCCCTTGCGGTGGGTCGGCACGTACGACGTGGTGGTGGTGCCGTCGAGGCGGTGGACCGTGACGGCCGCCCGCACGACGCTCGGGTCCCCGAGATCCACACGGACCTTGAGCGCTCGGCTGCCGGCGAAGGGGAGCACCGCGCCGGTGGCGCTGGTGAGGTGGTCGACGGTGGCGGTGCGCTTCGCCGTGCGCACCTTGCGCGAGAGCTGGACCGTCTCCATCGTGTTCGGTGCGGTGGGGTAGGACTGCTCGATCGCTTCGTCGTAGACGTCGGCGGGATGCTGGTTGGCGGCCGCGAAGGCGACGTACTCCCGCGGCGTCGACGTGCCGCGCGCGGCGAGCACCTTGTCCAGGGCTCGCAGCGAGAAGACCGGGTTCGGGCGCCGGGTGGTGTCGAGGGTCTCCCAGACCTCGCGGACCAGATTCGGGATCCCTGCGGTCTCGTCGGGGTGCTGCTCGGTCAAGTAGCGCCAGAAGCCCCAGTTGCCGTAGGCGTTGAGGTCGAAGGCGTCGAGCGGGGTCGACGGGCCGGCGAGCGGAAAGCCGAACGCCTCCGGGTCGCCCATCTGGCCGTAGTTCAGGAAGAACGCGTTGTCGTTGACGTCGTCGTACAGCTCGTCCTCCATCGCGGTGGCCGTCGACTCCATCAGCCAGCCGTCGTCCTCGGCGTCGTAGGCGAACTGGACGGCGTGGAAGTACTCGTGCGCGACGGTGATCTGGAGCAGCGAGGTCGGGTCCAGCCACGGGGAGCTCGCGTAGTCGTTGTCGAAGGCGCAGTAGCCGTACCAGGCGCTCCCCACGACCGGACCGTCGGCGTCGGAGCGGCAGAAGCCGAGGGCGCCGTACTGGTCGAGGTCCCCGAGGTAGAAGTCGGTCCGCGTCCCACCCTCCTGGCCCGCGTCGGGCAGCGGGGCGCGGAAGCCGGCGGCGGTGTAGGCCCCGGCGACGTCGGCGATGGTCGCGAAGGCGGTCGACGCGAAGTCCGCGGTCGCGGCGTGCTCGCCCTCCTCGACCCAGTGCAGGCAGAACGTGGCGGCGCACTGGGTCTGCAGGTCGGCACCCTCGCCGTAGTAGATGTCGCGCGGGTCGGTGGGGTCGTCGGGAGGCGTGGTGGGTCGCAGCAGCAGGCTCTCGGCGTCCGCCCGGTCTGCGCCGCGCAACGCGTGCTTGGCGACGAAGAGGTCGCGCATGGCCAGGGTCACGTCCCGGTGACTCTCCGCGGCCCCGTCGGTCGCACCGGAGGTTGCACCGGCGAGGGCGGCCTCGGCCTCGGCCAGCGCCGCCTCGGCGTCCTTCGTCTGCGCTGCTGGGTCCGCCGGATCGGACCCGTCGGCCGCACCGGCCGTCGACGGGAGGGCGAAGGTCAGGACGAGGGCGGAAGCGAGCAGGCCGGCGGCGGTGCTGAGGCGCATGGGTCTCCTTGTCAGAGGTCTCGAGAAGTCTGGTCGCGGAGATCCGTTCGCGTCCAGAGAACCGGTGAGTGCGTGTCGTCGCCGGTATCCCAGCGGCGGCCGGTCGGGGCGGCAGGCGCTACGAGCCCTCGGCCTCCATCGCCGCCCGGCCGGCCTCGAGCCGGGCTACCGGCACGCGGAACGGCGAGCAGGACACGTAGTCCAGGCCGACCTCGTCGAAGAAGTGGATCGACGCCGGGTCGCCGCCGTGCTCGCCGCAGACGCCGAGGTGCAGGTCTGCGTTGGCGGCCCGCCCGTCGGTCGCGGCGCGGCGTACGAGCGCTCCGACGCCCTCCACGTCGAGGGACTCGAACGGCGACACCGGGAAGACGCCCTGCGCGAGGTAGGTGCTGAAGAAGGACGCCTCCACGTCGTCGCGGGAGAACCCCCACGTCATCTGCGTCAGGTCGTTGGTGCCGAAGGAGAAGAAGTCGGCCGACCCGGCGATCGCGCCCGCCGTCATGGCTGCCCGCGGCAGCTCGATCATGGTCCCGATCTTGTGCGGGACCTCGACGCCCAGCTCCGCCTCCACGTCGTGCGCGAGCTGGACGATGCGGCCCTTGACCAGGTCGAGCTCACGCACGCTGGCCACCAGCGGGATCATGATCTCCGGCTCGGCGTGCCCTCCCTCGCGGATGTGCTGGGCCGCGGCCTCGAGGATCGCGCGGGCCTGCATGGTGAAGAGACCGGGGATCACGATGCCGAGGCGTACGCCGCGCAGCCCGAGCATCGGGTTGGACTCGTGCAGCCGCTGCACCGCCGCGAGCAGCTTGCGCTGCCGCTTCTTGCGCTGGCCGCGCACGTCCGCGACCGCCATCGCGACGCTCAGCTCGGTGATGTCGGGGAGGAACTCGTGCAGCGGCGGGTCGATCAGGCGGATGGTCACGGGCAGGCCGTCCATCGCCTCGAAGATCTTCAGGAAGTCCTGGCGCTGGAGCACCAGCAGCTCGGCCAGCGCCGCGTCCTGCTCGGCCTCGTCCTCGGCCACGATGAGGTTCTCCACGAGCTGGCGGCGCTCGCCGAGGAACATGTGCTCGGTGCGGCACAGTCCGATGCCCTGGGCGCCGAACCGACGTGCGCGCAGGGCGTCCTCGCCCGTGTCGGCGTTGGTGCGCACGCGCAGGCGGCGCTTGGCGTCGGCGTGCTCCATCAGCCGGGCCACCGCCTCGACGACGGGCTGGTCGGTCTCCTCGCCCTCGAAGTGGCGCACCACGGAGGAGTCCACGACCGGCACGGCACCGTCGAAGACCTCACCGGTGGAGCCGTCGATCGAGATGACGTCGCCCTCGCGGACGGTCTTGCCGCCACGCACGGTGAACTCCCCCTCACGGGTGTCGACGTCGAGCGACTCGGCACCGCAGACGCAGGTGCGACCCATGCCGCGCGCCACCACGGCGGCGTGCGACGTCTTGCCGCCACGGCTGGTGAGGACGCCGCGCGCCACCATCATCCCGTGCAGGTCCTCGGGGGTCGTCTCCTTGCGGACGAGGATGACGTCCTCACCCTGCTCGGCCCACTCGACCGCGGTCGCCCAGTCGAAGACCGCCTTGCCGACCGCGGCACCGGGGGAGGCGTTCATCCCCACGCCCAGCAGGTCCTTGGTGGCGGACGCGTCGAAGCGCGGGAACATCAGGTTGGCCAGCTGCTCGCCGGTCACGCGGCGCAGCGCCTCGTCCATGTCGATGAGGCCCTCGTCGACCATGTGGACCGCGATCCGGAACGCCGCCTCGGGGGTGCGCTTGCCGACCCGGGTCTGGAGCATCCAGAGCTTGCCCAGCTCGACGGTGAACTCGATGTCGCACATGTCGCGGTAGTGGTGCTCGAGGGTCGACATGATGCCCAGCAGCTCGTCGTGCGACGCCTTGTCGATGGTCGCCATGTCGGCCAGGGACACGGTGTTGCGGATGCCGGCCACGACGTCCTCGCCCTGGGCGTTCTGGAGGTAGTCGCCGTACACGCCCTGGTCGCCGGAGGCCGGGTCACGGGTGAAGCAGACACCCGAGCCCGACGTCATGCCGCGGTTGCCGAAGACCATGGCCTGGATGTTGACGGCCGTGCCGAGGTCCTCGGGGATCTGCTCCTGGCGGCGGTAGAGGACGGCGCGGGGGGTGTTCCACGAGTCGAAGACCGCACGCACCGCGCGATCCATCTGCTCGCGCGGGTCCTGGGGGAACTCGATCCCGGCGTGCTCGCGGATGATGCCCTTGAACTCCTCCACCAGGGTCCGCAGGTCCTCGACGTCCAGGGCCAGGTCGTCGGTGACGCCCTTGGCGTCCTTGGCCGCGTCGAGGGCGTCGGAGAAGTGCTCGCCGTGGATGTCCAGCACGGTCCCGCCGAACATCTGCAGGAGCCGGCGGTAGGAGTCCATGGCGAACCGCTCGTCCTCGCTCTGCCGGGCGAGACCCGCCACGGAGGCGTCGTTGAGACCGATGTTGAGGACGGTCTCCATCATCCCGGGCATGGAGAACTTGGCACCCGACCGGACGCTGACCAGCAGCGGGTCGTCGGGGTCACCCAGTCGGCGCCCCATCGCCTCCTCGAGCGAGGCGAGGTGCGTGGTCACCTCGGCGGCGAGCCCGTCCGGCTCGGAGCCGTGCTCGAGGTAGGCCCGGCAGGCCTCCGTGGTGATGGTGAAGCCCGGTGGGACGGGGAGACCCAGGTTGCTCATCTCGGCAAGGTTGGCCCCCTTGCCCCCGAGCAGGTCCTTCTGGTCGCGGTCACCGTCGGCGAAGTCGTAGACCCAAGTGTTCACCTCAGGCATCTTGCTCCACCGACGGCGAATTGGGCAGTGCCGACGCGGCACGAGTCGGGCGAAAGCGGGGAACTGGCGTCCGGGCGGTAGATCCGGGGGCCGTCAGCGGCCCGACTCGGTGTAGTCCACCTCGCCGCGCAGCGCCGACTCCACGCGGCGGGCGGTGAAGTCGGCGGCGAGCTCGCGGACCTCCTCGAGGGTGCAGAAGCGTACGTCGCGGATCTCCCGCTCCTGCTTGACCACGTCGTCGAGGACCGCCGGGTCGTGCACGCCGCCGTCGAAGACCAGGCAGACGGCGTCGTCCCAGCCGCCCCACGGCGGCAGCCAGTCGGTGAGCAGCAGCTCACCGGCGTCGAGGGCCAGCCCGAGCTCCTCCTCCACCTCACGGACCACCGCGACCCGGGGGGACTCGCCGACCTCGACGACGCCGCCGGGGAGGTCCCAGTCCTGCTTGTAGGTGAGCCGGCAGAGCAGGACGCGGTCGGCGGGGTCGCGCACCAGCATCTGGCTGATCGCCCGCTTGCGCGGCAGGAAGGAGTTGAGCAGCGCGCGGAAGCCGCCGGGCTCGTTGACCGGCGCGTCGGTGGCCAGGCGTGCGTAGACGATCCGGTCGGCCGGTCCGTCGTCGACGGTCACGCCGCGCATCACGCCCTCGCGGTGCATGCCGGACCAGGTCGCCGTCCGCTGCGCACCCTGGTCGTCGGGGTCGACGAGCGTCTCGACGCGGGGGTGGTGGACGAGCGCCTCCGCGACCTCGCGGCGTACCTCGTCGATCGTGTGGTCTGCCGTCCAGGTGAGGCGGGCGACCCCCTCGGCGACCGTCGTCACGGTGATGGGCTGGCTCACCCGGCCACCCTAGCCAGAGCGTGAGCACCCGCCCCGCGACGCCTGCTCACGCGGTCCCCGGGCCCCCGGCGGTCAGGTGGAACGCCGGCTGCGACAGGGCGGGTACGACGACGACGCGCGGCGGGCGGCCGAGCGCGGCCGCCGTCTCGCGCAGCGCTTCCTCCACGGTGGCCGTGGTGCGGGCACCCATCGCCCGGGCCAGGTCGGGCCGCTTGGCCCCGGCGAGGAAGAACTGCGAGGAGTGCTCGCGGGCGATGCCGCCGACGTAGATCATCGAGAACGCGTGGAACGGGTGGTAGCCGTAGTGGTGCCGGTAGTGGTAGACCCACTCGGGGTCGGTGGCGAGCTCCTCCTGGTGCTGCACCATGTCGGCCGGGTGCTGGCAGGCCTGGAGCCGCTCGAAGGCCGCCTCGTACGGCGGGAACTCGGTGCTGTTGAACCACCCGTCGCACACCGCCGCCGCGATCACGACCGGCTTGTCGACCAGCGCCCGCTTGGCGCGGACCAAGCTGGAGCCGACGGCCTGGGTCATCAGGATGGGGTTGGAGCCCATGCCCGGCCCGTAGTGGAAGTTGCGCGGGATGCCGACGACCAGCACGTCGGCCCGTCCCTCCCAGGGCGCGTCGATGCGCAGGTCGGTGCGGGCCGTGGCCAGCGGCCACGAGGCCTGCTCCACGTCGGGGATGCGACCGGCGTAGACGCCGAGCTGGCGCGAGCGGGAGTCGAGCACCGCGTCCACGCTGAAGAAGGGCTGCGGCATCTCCTGCTCCATCCGCTGCCCGATCGCGCGCAGCTGGTCGCGGAAGCGGCTGCGGGTGGACACCGGCACGAAGTCCTCGCGGTAGAGGCTGCGCGGAGCGTGGTGGGACGCGATCGAGCGCCAGCTGGTCAGGCCGGTGGCGGGCATCTTGTAGCCACCGCTGAAGCCGCCGTACGGGTTGCCGGCCGTGTGCCCGATGAGGATGGTGAGGTCGCTGTCGACGACGGCGCGGTTGACCTGGACGGGGTCGCCGAGCTCGGAGAGACCGAGGTCGACCATGCCGGCGGGGTCCTCGGCGTCGTGGTTGACGACGTTGGCGCGGGGGAGTCGGGCGAGCGCGTCGCGGCCGAGGTAGGCCTCGAACTCCTCCCAGCGGTTCTTGCGGTGCAGGCCGATCGCGCAGACGAGGCGGATGTCCTCGGCCGCGACGCCGGCCCGCTCGAGGTCGTCGAGCAGCTGGGGGAGGACGACACGCCGGTGGGCGGTCTCGTGCTGGCCGCCCTTGACGCGGTCGGGGAAGGCGATGGTGACCGTCTGCCCGGGGCCGACCAGGTCACCGATCGGCCCGCAGCCCAGGGGCGCGTCGAGCGCGGCGCGGGTGGCGCCCACGGGGTCGGCGAGCGGTTCCGGCTCGTGGTCGGTGCGGTCCGCGGAGACCACCACGGAGTCGTCGGGGACCTCGACGGTGACGTGTCCGTCGCCGTACTCCAGCTCGACCTGCATGTGATGCCCTTCACGTCGGAGGATTTGCCTGTTACACATTACATCCAATGTGCATGCTAATGTGCATCAAGTCGATCGACTTTAACTCAGGAGGACATGTGACGGCGCTCCGACGCACCGTCCTGCCGTTCGCAGGGTTCGCCGTGGTGATCGCGGCGTGGTGGCTGACCGCCACCACCGGCATCACCGGCAAGGAGGTCCCCACGCCGGGCGAGGTCTTCGCCGCGGCCTGGGAGGGCCTGCGCGAGCCCGAGGGACTGCTCGTCGACATCCGGCTCAGCGTCCTGCGGGTGCTGATCGGCGTCGCCGTCGGGTGCGCACTCTCGCTCCCGGTGGGCTTCGCGCTCGCGTGGTTCCCCACGCTGCGCGCGATGTTCGACCCGATCATCAACTTCTGCCGGGCGCTGCCGCCGATCGCGCTCTCGCCGCTGGTGATCATCTACGTCGGCATCGGGGAGGAGGCCCGGCTGCTCGTGCTGGTCTGGGCGGCGTTCTTCGCCTCGGTCGTGGTCCTCTACGAGGGGATCGCGGCGGTGGAGGACATCTACGTCCGGGCCGGACGGGCGCTCGGCGCGTCCGACCTCGAGCTGTTCCGCCGGGTGATCGTGCCGGCCACGGTGCCGCAGATGTTCGTCGCGGTCCGGGTGGCCCTCGGGGTCTCCTGGGCGACGCTGGTCGCGGCCGAGCTCATCGCCGCCCAGCGCGGGCTCGGGTGGACGATCCAGAGGTCGGCGAGCTTCTTCCGGACCGAGGAGGTCTACGCCGGGATCCTGCTCATCGGGTTCTGCGCGCTGCTCATGGACATGGGGGTCCGCCTGGTGCAGGCCCGGGCCGTCAGCTGGCAGGAGCGGGTGGTCCGATGACCGGCGACAGCAGTGCCCGGATCGCCTTCGACGACGTCCACGTGGGCTTCGGCCGTGGCGGCAAGCGGGTGGAGGTCATCGACGGCGTGTCCTTCGACGTCCGCCCCGGCGAGTTCGTCAGCGTGCTCGGCCCTTCGGGCTGCGGCAAGTCGACGCTGCTCAACGTGGCGGCCGGCTTCCTCGCCCCCGACGCGGGCGAGGTGCGCTTCGACGGCGAGCGCGTCACCCGCCCGGACAGCCGCCGGGGCGTGGTGTTCCAGCAGTACGCGATCTTCCCGTGGCTCACCGTGGAGAAGAACATCGCCTTCGGCCTCACCCTCAAGCGCAACCGCCGCTCCCGGGCCGAGACCCAGGAGAGCGTCCGGCGCTACATCGAGCTGATGGGGCTCGAGGGCTTCGAGAAGTCCCCGCCCAAGCAGCTGTCGGGCGGCATGCGGCAGCGGGTCGCCCTGGCCCGCGCCTACGCCACCGACCCCGACGTGCTGCTCCTCGACGAGCCCTTCGCCGCGCTCGACGCGCAGACCCGCGAGTTCATGCAGGAGCTCCTCCACGAGGCCAGCCAGGCCGAGCGTCGCGCCGCGATGCTGATCACCCACTCGGTCGAGGAGGCCATCTACCTCTCCCACCGGATCGTCGTCCTGGGCAACCGGCCGACCCGGGTCCACGAGGTCGTCGACGTCGACGTCCCCTGGCCGCGCTCGCCCGAGTCGCGGCTCCAACCCGAGTTCCTCGAGCTGCGTGGGCACCTCGAGGGCGTCATGCGCTCCCTCTCGGGGAGCGCCTTCCGAAAGGCACACCCATGAGATCACTCCGCAGGCTGCGTGTCCTGACCACCGGGCTGGCCACCGGCCTCGCCCTCACCCTCGTCTCCGCGTGCGGCGCCCTCGACGAGGGCGGCGAGACTGACTCCGGGGCCGAGGGCGGCACGACCGTCAAGATCGGCTACCTCCACACCATCGCCGTCGACGACAAGCTCTGGCTCGGCCAGGTCGACGGGCAGTGGGCCGACCACGGCCTCGACCTCGAGGTGACCGAGTTCGCCACCGGCATCGAGCTGAGCCAGGCCCTGGCCGGCGGCAGCCTCGACGTCGCGATCATGGGTGGCGTCACCTCCAACTTCCCGGCCCAGGGCCAGGGCCAGATCTTCATGCTCAACTCGATCGAGAACGCCACCGCCCGGCTCTGGGCCGCACCCGGCAGTGGCATCAAGAGCGCCGCGGACCTCGAGGGCAAGACGGTGGTGACCACCGAGGGCACCACCGCCGACATCTTCCTGCACCGCGCGCTCACCGAGGCCGGTGTGGACCGCAAGGACGTCGACGTGGTCAACGCCAAGATGCCCGACGCCGTGCAGGCGTTCGTGGGCGGCTCCGCCGACGCCATCGCCCTGTGGGTCCCCTTCGACCTGCGCGTGCAGGAGGCCATGCCCGACGCCGTCGAGATCGACGACGCGGGCAACTACCCCGATGCGGCCGTGGGTGACGGCTGGATCGCCAACAACGACTGGTACGCCGACAACGAGGACACCGTCCGCACGATCATCGACGCGTGGCTGGACGTCAACGACGACTTCCGCGAGGACCCCGAGGGCTCCCTGGAGACGGTCCACGCCGAGGCCTACGAGGGGGCGGCCACCCTGGAGGACCTCCAGTACCAGGTGCAGAGCCAGACCGACTACACCGCCGAGGAGTGGCTGGCGGCCTACGAGGACGGCACCGTCCTCGACGTCGTGGGCACCGCTGAGCAGGCGTACGTCGAGCTCGGCGGCGTGCCGGAGTACGTCGAGCCGTCGGAGTTCTTCGACACGTCGCTCTTCATCGAGCAGGCGAAGGCGCACCTCGAGTGACGACCCGTCCGCACGGCACCGTCGGCGTCGTCGGGCTCGGGGCGATGGGCGGCGCGATCGCCGCCGCCCTCGCCGCGGACCGGCGCGTCGTCGTGCACGACCCGTCCCCGGAGGCCGCCGCGAGGGGAGCGGCCTCCGGGTGCGAGGTGGCGCCATCGCTGGCGGCCCTGGGGGAGGCCGTGGACACCGTCGTCCTCTCCCTGCCCGACGCGACCGTGGTCGCGGCCGTGCTCGAGGTGCTCCTGGCCGGGGACGCCCCGCCGACGCTGGTCGTCGACACCTCGACCATCGGACCGGCCGACTCGCGCACCCAGGCCGCCCGGTGTGCCGGGCGCGGGGTCGCGTACGTCGACGCCCCGGTGCTCGGCCGGCCGGCGGCGGTCGGTCGCTGGACGGTCCCGGTCGGCGGGTCCACCCCTGGGCTCGACCTCGCCGACCTGCTCGCGCCGGTCGCGGCGCGCGTCGTACCGGTCGGGGACGTCGGGGCCGGCGCCACCGTCAAGGTGGTCAACAACCAGATGCTGGCGATCATCAACGCCGGCACGGCCGAAGCCCTGGCGCTGGCCGCGGCGGCCGGGCTCGACCCGGGCGTCTTCGTGGACACCGTCATCGACAGCGGGGCCGCGTCGGTGAGCGGTCTCTTCCGCGACGTGGCGCCGCGCGCCGTGGACGGCGACTACGACCCGGTCTTCTCGCTGGCGCTGATGCGCAAGGACAACGCGCTCGCGGTGGCCCTGGCCGCGGAGTCCGGGGTCCCGGTGCCGGTGTCCGCGGCCGCCCTGGCCCTGCACACCGACGGCGTCGAGGCAGGTCTCGGGGCCCGCGACTCGATCGCGGTGCTGGGGGTCCTGGAGCAGGCGTCGGGCGTCCCCGCGCGGCGTGGCAGTTGAAGGAGTCCCCGGTGACCGTGGACGATCGGCCCGTGATCTCGCGCCAGCGCCTCGCCGACCAGGTGTACGCCGTGCTGCGCGGCCAGATCCTGGCGCGCGAGCTCGTGCCGGGCGACCACCTCAGCGTGCCCGTCCTCGCCGAGTCGCTCGGCCTCTCCCGCAGCCCCGTCCGGGAGGCCGTGCAGCGGCTGGTCGTGGAAGGGCTGGCGGTCGAGGAGTTCCACCGTGGCGCCCGGATCGCGGGCGTGGACGCGGACGACCTCGCCGACGTCTATGCCGTGCGCGGTGCGCTCGAAGGGCTGGCGGCGGGGCTGGTCGCGAGCCGGCACGACGCCGCCCTGCTGGCGGCGCTGCGGGCCTCCATCGCCGACCACGGCGAGGCCATCAGGGCCGGGGACGAGCAGGCGATCATCGCCGCCGACCAGGCCTTCCACCAGGCCGTCCTCGACGCGGCGGGCAACGAGCACCTCACGCGTGCGCTCGGCCCGCTGCTCGGCCGGGCCCAGGTGGCGATGCTGTCGGGCGACCTCTCGCGGTGGCCGCGCAAGGCGCTGACCGAGCACCGCGCGATCCTGGCCGCCATCCGTGCCGGGGACGCCGACGCCGCTGCGGCAGCGGCGTCCGCCCACGTGCGGGCCGTGCTCGCCCGGCACCAGGGACTCGGCTGACCATCACCGCCACGTCGCGGGTCGGGGCGGGCCCGACCCGCGACGCGGTGACTCAGCCGGTCTCGTCGCGGAACGCTCAGTCCGACTCGTGGCGGAACCACAGTGTCGCCAGCGGCGGCACCACGATGTCGGCGTACGCCGGGTGGTGCCCGTGCCCGCCCTCGATCGCCTGCACCGCGCCGAGGTTGCCGACGCCCGACCCGGTGTAGGCCGTCGCGTCGGTGTTGAGCACCTCGGTCCAGCGTCCGGTGGCCGTCAGCGGCAGGCGGTAGCCCTCGTGCGGCAGCGCCGCGAAGTTGGCCACGCACACGACGTCCGGCTCACCGGGGGAGCGGCGCACGAAGGAGAAGGTGTTGCGGTTGGCGTCGTTGGCGTCCAGCCACTCGAAGCCCTCCGGGGAGTTGTCCCGGCCCCACAGGGCGCCCGACGCGACGTACGCCGCGTTCATGTCGCGCACCATGGCGTGGACCCCCGAGTGCTCGGGGTGCTCGAGCAACCACCAGTCGAGCTCGCGGGACTCGGCCCACTCCGACTCCTGGCCGATCTCGGCGCCCATGAAGAGCAGCTGCTTGCCGGGGTGCGCCCACATGAAGGCCAGGTAGGCCCGCAGGTTGG
This sequence comes from Nocardioides terrigena, assembly GCF_003047265.1. Lineage (GTDB taxonomy): Bacteria > Actinomycetota > Actinomycetes > Propionibacteriales > Nocardioidaceae > Nocardioides > Nocardioides terrigena. Next base: position 489,951 of record NZ_PZYY01000002.1, read on the forward strand.
CCAGCTGCTGCCACCGGTCGCCCGGCATCTTGCGCAGCAGCGAGCCCTTGCCGTGCACGACCTCGTCGTGGCTGATGGGCAGCACGTAGTTCTCGGTGAAGGCGTAGACCAGCGAGAACGTCATCTGGCCGTGGTGGTGGCTGCGGTAGATCGGGTCCTTGGACGCGTAGCCCAGGGAGTCGTGCATCCAGCCCATGTTCCACTTGAAGCCGAAGCCCAGGCCGCCGTCGGACGTCGGGCCGGTGACCCCCGGCCACGCGGTCGACTCCTCGGCGATCGTCACCGCGCCGGGCACCCGCTTGTAGACGGTGGCGTTCATCTCCTGGAGGAACTGCACCGCCTCGAGGTTCTCCCGACCACCGTGGACGTTGGGGCTCCACTCGCCGTGCTCGCGGCCGTAGTCGAGGTAGAGCATCGACGCGACGCCGTCGACGCGCAGGCCGTCGGCGTGGAACTCCTCGAGCCAGTAGAGCGCGTTGGCGTAGAGGAAGTTGCGCACCTCGTGGCGGCCGAAGTTGAAGATGTGGGAGCCCCACTCCTTGTGCCAGCCGCGCTGCGGGTTGGGGTCCTCGTAGAGCGGGGTGCCGTCGAAGCGGGCCAGCGCCCACTCGTCGGTGGCGAAGTGGCCGGGGACCCAGTCCAGGATGACGCCGATGCCGGCCTGGTGCAGCCGGTCGATGAGCCGCTTCAGCCCGTCGGGGTCGCCGAAGCGTGCGTCGGGGGCGAAGTACGACGTGACGTGGTAGCCCCACGAGCCGCCGAACGGGTGCTGCATCACCGGCATCAGCTCGACGTGGGTGAAGCCGAGGTCGTCGAGGTAGGGGACGAGTGCGTCGGCGATCTCGTCCCACGCGTAGATGTCGCCGCCGTAGTGGCGCCGCCACGAGGCGAGGTGCATCTCGTAGATCGCCATCGGCTCGTCGACCGGCTGCTTGCCGGCCCGGGCCGCGATCCACTCCGCGTCGTTCCACTCGTAGTCGGAGGCCCACACGATGGAGGCGGAGCTCGGCGGCTTCTCGGCGTAGAACGCCATCGGGTCGGCGCGGTCCGCCCAGGCGCCGTCGGCGCCGCGCAGGCGGTACTTGTACTGCGAGCCGAGGCCGGCCTCGGGGACCAGGACGTGCCAGACGCCGGAGTCGCCCACCCGGCTCATCGGGTGCTGCGAGCCGTCCCAGCCGGCCCACTCGCCGGCGACCTGGACCTCCAGCGCGTTGGGCGCCCACACGCGGAAGGCCGTGCCGTCCGGGGTCGGGTGGGCGCCGAGGACCTTCCAGAGCTCCTCGTGGCGCCCCTCGTTGATGAGGTGGATGTCGAGCTCGCCGGGCGCGCTCGGGTCGGTGACGACGGCCGGGGTGCCCGGGGACCCGGTGGTGCCGGTGCTCCCGGGGGTGCCGGGCGTCTCGGGGGTCTCGGGGGTCGGGGTCGTGGGAGTGCTCATGCCTGCTCCATCCTGGCCAGCGCGTCGAGCGGGATGTCCACCCATGCCGGCCTGTTGCGGGCCTCGTAGACCGCCTCGTAGACGGCCTTGTCGGCCACGTACGCCGAGAGCAGGGTCTGCTCGTCGGCGGTGAGCTCGCGTCCGGCGTACGCCGCCAGGAACGCTCGTGCGTTGCGTGCGGACCACTCGGTCGCGCGGTAGGACTTCTGCTCCTCCGAGCCCTCGAAGGGATCGGCCGCGAAGCCGGTCATCATGACCACGCGCGGGGCGTAGTCGAAGGACCGGAGCATCCCGGCGACGTCACGCCACGGCGAGTCCGGGAGCATCCGCTCGGAGAGCGGCTTGGCCGGCTCGCCCTCGAAGTCGACGATCTTCCAGCCCCGGACCGTGCGCAGCGTCTGGCCCAGGTGGAGGTCGCCGTGCACCTGCTGGACGGTCACCTCGCCGAGCGCGGCCAGCGCGTCGTACGTGGACCGGACCTTGGCCTCGTGCTCGGCGAGCGCGGGCACCACGGCCAGGGCGGCGTCGAGGCGGGTGCGCATGGCGTCGGCCAGCGCGGCCGTCTCATCGGCCGAGCGGGTGGTGACGGGGAAGTGCGCGGCCAGCGTCTCGTGCGTCTCGGCGAGCGCCGTGCCGAGCCGGGAGGCCTCGCCGGCGAAGTCGCCGCCGACCTCCTCCGCGTGCAGGTCCGCCTCGGCGAAGAGGTTGCGGACGCTGGAGAGAGCGAGGTCCCAGCCGTCGGAGGCGGTGCGCAGGAACTGCTGGAGCATCGCCAGCTGGATCGTGGTGTCGGCCTCGTCGTCGACCACGTCCAGCCAGCCGTAGAGCGCCGCCACGTGGTCGGAGCCCGCCCGGGTCAGCACCTCGTGGATCGAGATGTCCGGGTTGACGCCCGGCGTGACCTTGCGGAAGACCTTCATCAGAGAGTCCTCGCCGAAGGCCACCGAGGAGTTGGACTGCTCGCCCTTGAAGAGGGTGGAGTGGACGGTGAGGTCGAGCTCGTGGCCCTCGACGCGGTGGAAGGCCAGCTGGTCGCGGGTCACCCGGCCGTCGGTGACCTCGGCGAAGGCCCGCAGCCACAGGCCCATCGCCTCGCGGTCGTGGACGGCGTCGTAGACGAACGCGTGACCGAAGTCGTCGTCGTGCCACTCGCCGACCGAGGCGTGCTCGAGGCGCTCCTGGTGCTCGGCGTAGTAGGCCAGCGGCAGCTGGTAGAGCTCGGTCTCGCCCGTGTCGTAGGTCAGCTCGGCGAGCTCGATCGTGACGTGCAGGCCCGGCGGCGGGTCGGGGAGCTCGCCGACGCGGCGTACGCCGGTCAGGGTCCAGTCCCGGCCCTTGCCGCCGAACCAGCGGGCTCCGGCGATGAAGTCGCGCAGCGTGTCGCTCACGGGTTGACCTCCTCCTCGACGAGCCGCATCCAGTAGAAGCCGTAGCCGCCCAGGGTGAGCAGGTAGGGGAGCTCGCCGATCCGCGGGAACGGCACGCCGCCGAGCAGCTCGACGGGGACCATGCCCTCCCAGTGGCGCAGGTCGAGCTCGACCGGCTGCGGGAAGCGGGACAGGTTGTTGATGCAGAGGATCACGTCGCGGTTGCCGTCCTCGTCCACGTGCTCGCGGATGTAGGACAACACGCACGGGTTGGAGCCACCGAGGTCGGTGAAGCTGCCGAGCCCGAAGGCGTGGTGGCGCCGGCGGGCGTGCACGAGGCGGCGGGTCCAGTGCAGCAGCGAGGAGGAGTTCTCCAGCTGCGCCTCGACGTTGACCGACTGGTAGCCGTAGACCGGGTCCTGGATGGCCGGCAGGTGCAGGCGCCCCGGCGTGGCGGAGGAGAAGCCGGCGTTGCGGTCGGGGGTCCACTGCATCGGCGTGCGTACGCCGTCGCGGTCACCCAGCCAGATGTTGTCGCCCATCCCGATCTCGTCGCCGTAGTAGAGGACGGGGGAGCCGGGCAGTGACAGGAGCAGCGCGGTGAAGAGCTCCATCCGGTTGATGTCGTTGTCGAGGAGCGGGGCCAGCCGCCGGCGGATGCCGATGTTGGCCTTCATGCGGGGGTCCTTGGCGTACTCCTCCCACATGTAGTCGCGGTCCTCGTCGCTCACCATCTCGAGGGTCAGCTCGTCGTGGTTGCGCAGGAAGATGCCCCACTGGCAGTTGTCGGGGATCTCGGGCGTCTGCTCGAGGATCTCCGAGATGGGGAAGCGCGACTCGCGGCGCACGGCCATGAAGATGCGCGGCATCACCGGGAAGTGGAACGCCATGTGGCACTCGTCGCCGCCCACGCTGGCGTCGCCGAAGTACTCCACGACGTCGGCCGGCCACTGGTTGGCCTCGCAGAGCAGGACCCGGCCGGGGTAGTTGTCGTCGACGAACTTGCGGCACTTGCGGAGGAACTCGTGGGTCTCCGGGAGGTTCTCGCCGTTGGTGCCCGGCCGCTCGTAGAGGTAGGGCACCGCGTCGAGCCGGAAGCCGTCGAGGCCCATGTCCAGCCAGAACGCCATGGCCTCGAGCATCGCGTCGTGGACCTTGGGGTTGTCGAAGTTGAGGTCCGGCTGGTGGTGGAAGAACCGGTGCCAGAAGTACTGCTGGCGCACCGGGTCCCACGTCCAGTTGGACGGCTCGGTGTCGACGAAGATGACGCGGGCGTCCTCGTAGAGCTCGTCGGTGTCGGACCAGACGTAGAAGTCGCCGTACGGGCCCTCGGGGTCCTCGCGGCTGGCCTGGAACCACGGGTGCGCGTCACTCGTGTGGTTCATGACGAAGTCGATGATCACCCGGATGTCGCGCTTGTGGCACTCGTCGAGGAAGTCGTGGAAGTCCTCGACCGTCCCGCACTCGGGGAGGATGTTGGTGTAGTCGGCGACGTCGTAACCACCGTCGCGCAGCGGCGAGGTGAAGAACGGCGGCACCCACAGGCAGTCGACGCCGAGCCACTGCAGGTAGTCGAGCTTCTCGATCAATCCCTTGAAGTCGCCGACGCCGTCGCCGTTGGAGTCGCGGAACGACCGGACCATCACCTCGTAGAAGACCGCCGTCTTGAACCAGTCGGGCGTCGCCGCGGTCGTCGAGGTGTCCTCGAACTCCTCGTGGCCGGTCTCGGTGGTGATGTCGGGGACGCTGGACGTCGTCAACGGGGCCTCCTGACGGAGATGATGTGGGCGGGCTCGTGGCCGGGGTCGAGGCGGACGTAGTTGTGCTGGCTCCAGCTCCACTCCTCCCCGGTGATCTGGTCGTGCGCGACGAACGAGTCGTGCCAGTCCAGCCCGAGGGCCGGCATGTCGAGGTGGATCATCGTCTCCCGCGTGCCGTGCGGGTCGACGTTGACCACGACGAGGACGACGTCGTCGCCGTGCTTCTTGGAGTAGACCAGCACGCTGTCGTCGTCGCTGTGGTGGACCGTGAGGTTGCGCAGCAGCTGGAGGGCGGGGTGCTCGCGGCGGATCGTGTTGAGCCGCGTGAGGTACGGCGCGAGGGTGCGGCCCTCGGCCTCGGCGCCCTCCCAGTCGCGGACGCGGATCTGGTACTTCTCCGAGTCGAGGTACTCCTCGCTGCCCGGCTTGACCGCCACGTGCTCGTAGAGCTCGTAGCCGGCGTAGACGCCCCAGCTCGGGGAGCCCGTCGCCGCGATGGCCGCGCGCACCTTGAACGCTGCCGGCCCGCCGTACTGCAGGTAGCCGTGCAGGATGTCGGGGGTGTTGACGAAGAAGTTGGGCCGCATCAGGTGGTCGGACTGGGTCGCGACCTCCGTGAGGTAGTCCTCGAGCTCGCGCTTGCCCGTGCGCCACGTGAAGTACGTGTAGCTCTGGTGGTAGCCGATGGCCCCGAGGCCGTGCATCATCGCCGGGCGCGTGAACGCCTCGGACAGGAACAGCACGTCCGGGTCGGTGCGGCGGATCTCCTTGAGCAGCCACTCCCAGAACGCCAGCGGCTTGGTGTGCGGGTTGTCGACGCGGAAGATCCGCACGCCGTGGGACATCCACAGCCGCACGATGCGCAGGACCTCGCGGCAGATGCCCGTCGGGTCGTTGTCGAAGTTCATCGGGTAGATGTCCTGGTACTTCTTCGGCGGGTTCTCCGCGTAGGCGATGGAGCCGTCGGCGCGGGTGCTGAAGAACTGCGGGTGGCTGGTGACCCACGGGTGGTCGGGCGCCGCCTGGAGCGCGAGGTCGAGCGCGACCTCGAGGCCGAGCTCGCCGGCACGCGCGACGAAGGCGTCGAAGTCGTCGAAGTCGCCCAGGTCGGGGTGGATGGCGTCGTGCCCGCCGTCCTTGCTGCCGATCGCCCAGGGCGACCCGGTGTCCTCCGGGCCGGGGGTGAGGGTGTTGTTGGGGCCCTTGCGGTTGACCTCGCCGATCGGGTGGATGGGCGGCAGGTAGATGACGTCGAAGCCCATGTCGGCCACGGCGTCGAGACGCTTCGCCGCGGTGCGGAACGTGCCGGTGGTGACCTTGCCGGTCTTCGGGTCCTTGGTCGCCCCCTCGGAGCGGGGGAAGAACTCGTACCAGCTGCCGAAGAGCGCACGGGTGCGGTCGGCGTAGATCGGGTAGGGGCCCTCGGTCGAGACGAGCTCGCGCAGCGGGTGGGCGCCCAGCACGCCCCACAGCTCGGGGCTCTGCATGGCCGCGAGGCGGGCCTCGACCGGGCGTCGGCCGTCGCCGGCGGCCTGCGCGGCGCCGCTGACGACCGAGCGCTCGTGGTCGTCGAGGTCGCCGGCGGCGACGACGCGCTCGAGGAGCAGTCGCCCCTCGGTGAACATCAGCTCGACGTCGACGCCGGCGGGGATCTTGAGCCCGGCGTCGTGCTCCCAGGTGGCGAGCGGGTCGGACCAGGCCGAGATCTCGAACGTCCAGGCGCCCTCGGTGTCCGGGGTGACCCACGCGTCGTACCGGTCCGGCACCTCGCCGTGCTTGACCATCCGCTGCGGCGCGCGGCGGGCGCCCGACGGGTCGGTCAGCACCACCTCGGCGCTCAGCTGGTCGTGCCCCTCACGGAACACCGACGCGCGCACGGGCAGGGGTTCACCGACGGTGGCCTTCGCCGCCTGTCGACCGAGGTCGACGACGGGGGAGACGTCCATGACGGGTATGCGTCCAACCATGCGCCCACACTTGCGAACCCGAGGGGCTGGCGCAAGCCGGGGACCCGTCGCGTCTCACCGGGACCACCCCTGGGGTGGGAGCGGCTGTCGCGGAACTTCTTGGATCGATCAAAGAAATGCCCTACGGTCGGTCCGTGCGAGCGATACGACGATTCACCGTCCGTCCTGTCCTGCCCGAGCCGCTGGCCGGCCTGGCTACCCTGGCCGGCAACCTGCGCTGGTCGTGGCACCCGGAGACGCAGGACGTCTTCCGGGCGATCGACGAGCGGCTGTGGGCCGGGGTCAACCACGACCCGGTGCGCCTGCTGGGCGCCGTGGGCCGCGAGCGCCTCGACGAGCTGGCCGGCGACCAGGTGTTCCTCGAGCGGCTGCGGGTCGCGACCGAGTCGCTGGAGCACTACCTCCACGGCGAGCGCTGGTACGCCCGCAAGGCCGGCGCCGACGCGCCCCGCTCCATCGCCTACTTCTCACCCGAGTACGGCATCACCGCCGTCCTCCCGCAGTACTCCGGCGGCCTCGGCATCCTGGCCGGCGACCACCTCAAGGCGTCCTCCGACCTCGGCATCCCGGTCACCGGCGTGGGCCTCTTCTACCGCCACGGCTACTTCAAGCAGTCGCTGTCCCGCGAGGGCTGGCAGCAGGAGACCTACCCGGTCCTCGACCCCGACGAGCTGCCGCTCACGCTGCTCCGCGAGGCCGACGGCTCGCGGGCCATCGTCTCGATCGACCTCCCGGGCGGCCAGCCGCTGCTGGCCCGCGTGTTCGTGGCGCACGTCGGGCGCGTCCCGCTGCTGCTCCTCGACTCCGACATCGAGGAGAACCCGCAGCACTACCGCGACGTCACCGACCGCCTCTACGGCGGCAACTCCGAGCACCGCCTCCGCCAGGAGCTGCTGCTCGGCGTGGGTGGCGTCCGCGCCCTGCGCGTCTACTCCCGGATCACCGGCGCCCCGGCTCCCGAGGTGTTCCACACCAACGAGGGCCACGCCGGATTCCTCGGCATCGAGCGGATCCGCGAGCTCACCGTCGGCGAGGGCGGCCCCGGCCTCGACTTCGACACCGCGCTCGAGGTGTCGCGCGCCGGCACCGTCTTCACCACGCACACCCCGGTGCCCGCCGGCATCGACCGCTTCCCGCGCGAGCTCGTCCAGCAGTACTTCGGTGGCGAGGCGTCCCCGACCCCGGGCGTGCCCGTCGACCGGGTGCTCGCCCTCGGCGCCGAGGACTACGAGAGCGGCGACGCCGCGGTCTTCAACATGGCCGTCATGGGCTTCCGCCTCGCCCAGCGCGCCAACGGCGTCTCCCAGCTGCACGGCCACGTGTCGCGCGGCATGTTCAACGGCCTCTGGCCGGCCTTCGACGAGGCCGAGGTCCCGATCGGCTCGGTCACCAACGGCGTGCACGGCCCGACCTGGATCGCCCGCGAGATCTTCGACCTCGCCGCCGAGCTGGGTGCCGACGTCGACGGCGACGACACCGACGGCCTGTGGCCGCTGGTGGACCGCATCGACGGCAAGCGCCTGTGGGACCTCAAGCGCACCCTGCGCGGCAAGCTCGTCGACGACGCGCGCGTCCGGCTGGCCAAGTCGTCGGCCAAGCGCGGCTTCGCGCCGGCCGAGCTCGGCTGGATCGAGACGGCCCTCGACCCCGACGTGCTGACCATCGGCTTCGCGCGGCGCGTGCCGTCGTACAAGCGGCTGACCCTGATGCTGCGCGACCCGGCCCGCCTCAAGCGCCTGCTCCTCGACCCCGAGCGCCCGATCCAGCTGGTCATCGCCGGCAAGTCGCACCCGGCCGACGACGGCGGCAAGAAGCTCATCCAGGAGATGGTGCGCTTCGCCGACGACCCCGAGCTGCGGCACCGGATCGTCTTCCTGCCCAACTACGACATCGCCATGGCCCAGCCGCTCTACCCCGGCTGCGACGTGTGGCTCAACAACCCGCTGCGCCCCTACGAGGCGTGCGGCACGTCCGGCATGAAGGCCGCGCTCAACGGCGGCCTCAACCTCTCGATCCTCGACGGCTGGTGGGACGAGTGGTACGACGGCAACAACGGCTGGGCGATCCCGTCCGCGGACGGCGTCGACGACCAGGACCGGCGCGACGACCTCGAGGCCACCGCGCTCTACGAGCTCATCGAGAACGAGGTCGCCCCGCGCTTCTACGACGTCGACGAGCAGGGCGTGCCCACGCGCTGGGTGGAGATGCTGCGCCACACGCTCAAGTCGCTCGGCCCCAAGGTGCTGGCCACCCGCCAGGTGCGCGACTACGTGCGCGAGCTCTACGCGCCGGCCGCCCAGACCTCGCGCGCGCTCAACTCCGACTACACCGGTGCCCGTGAGCTGTCGCAGTGGAAGCAGCACGTGCGTGGCGCCTGGGGCTCGGTGCGGGTCGAGCACGTCGAGTCCGAGGGCGTCGGCGACGCCGCCGAGGTCGGGGCCACGCTGTCCGTCCGCGCCTACGTCGCGCTCGGAGACCTCACCCCCGACGACGTCGAGGTGCAGGTCGTCCACGGCCGCCCCGGCGCCGACGACGAGCTGCTCGACCAGGTGACCTCGTCGATGCACGTCTCGGAGTCCTACGAGGGCAACCGGCACCGCTTCGACGCCGACGTGCAGCTCGACCGCTCGGGCCCGTTCGGCTACACCGTGCGGGTCGTCCCGCGCAACGAGTCGCTGGCCTCGGTGGCCGAGCTCGGGCTGGTCTCCACGCCCGCCTGAGGTGAGGGCGGCCCGGGCGACCACCCGGGCCGTCAGCCCCCGCGGACCCCTCCGCTGCCGACGAACGCGGCGATGGGCGGCAGCACCGCGGCCACCATCGACATGGCGACCGCCAGCGGCGTCGACCACAGCCGCACCCAGGTCCACGCCAGCAGGATGAGCACCAAGCACGTTCCCATGATCAGGAAGTACCACCGGCGGCGTCGGCGCAGCTGGTCGCTCAGTGACGGGGGCACCCCGGTCACCGGCTGCACGCGGTCGCGGCGTCGCACGCCTCCACGGTAGTCCGCGTCCGCGCCCGCGGCGGCGCCACGCCGTCGTGCCCGTCCACGACGGGCGCGCCGGGTGGCGGGCAGACTGCACAAGCACGATCAAGCGAGCGCGCCCCGGCGCGAGCAGGGTGGGGTCATGACGACAGCGGCCGACACGTTCGCCTCGTTCCTCGCCCTGCTCGCCGAGACCCTCGACCTCGACGGCGAGGAGCGGGCCCGCAGGATGCACCTGTCGCGGTTCCACCTCGACCGGATCGTCTCGGCGACCGCTGGCGAGCCACCCGGGCGGATGCGGCGACGCCTCCTGCTCGAGCGGGCCGCCTACCAGCTGGTGGTGACCGACCGGCAGGTCGTGGACGTGGCGATGGAAGCGGGCTTCGATTCGCACGAGGGGTTCACGCGCGCCTTCCGGCGTGAGTACGGCGCGGCCCCCTCCCGCTGGCGTCGGCACCCGACGCGGATGCAGCTGCCTGCGCCGAGCCGGGTTCACTTCCACCCACCTGGCACGCTCCGGCTGCCCACCACCACGAAGGTGACTCCGATGGACCTGATGACGCGCATGATCGAGCACCACCTCTGGCTCACCGGCGAGATGCTGGACCGGGCCGCCCGTCTCACCGACGACCAGCTCGACGCACCGATCGAGATGCCCATCGGCACCATCGACGCCGACATGTCGATCCGGTCGGTGCTGGGCCGCCTCGTCGGCCAGCTCACGCAGTGGAACGCCGCCTCCTCCGGGCGCCGTTATGACTGGGACGAGCGCGGCAAGGGACTGGTGACGTTGCGCCGCGAGCTGGCGGAGGAGGGGCCGGCGTTCCTGGCCCAGGTGCGGGAGACGATCGAGGAGGGTCGGCTCGACGACACGTTCGTCGACGTCACCTGCGAGCCGCCGCGGGTCTTCACCTACGGGGGCATGGTCGCGCACGTTCTCACCTTCGCCGCCGTACGCCGGCTGGTCGTCCTCGGAGCTCTCGAGACGGCCGGCATCACGGACCTCGACGCCGGTGACCCCGCGCAGTGGGTGGCGACGCCGAGCTGATCCGCGCGGAGCGGCGAGCGAGGCGCGAGACGGCTCAGGTCTTCTTCCGGCGCTCCTCGCGTGCGGTGCTGCGGGCGACGGTGAGCGCCATGATCCGGGCCACGGCGAGGGCGAGGTAGAGCATCCCGGCGATCTGCTCGATCATCACGAAGGACCGTGCGTGCGGGCGGACCGGCACGATGTCGGACAGCCCCAGGCTGGTCATCGTGGTCACCGACAGGTAGAGCATCTCGAACCACGCCCTGGCCTGCAGCGGGTCGCCGACGGCGGTGAACGAGTCGGGCACCACCACGTCGACGGCGAGGTAGACGTAGGCGAAGCCCCACGCCACCACGGTGAACGTGGCGCCGGTGGCGTAGAGCTCGTCCGTGGTCACGATGTGGTCGTCGAACATGTACCGCAGCAGCGCGTAGGCGGTGTAGAAGTAGAACGCGGCGTGGAAGACGGCCGACCACAGGACGACGGCCTCCACACCGGGTGCCACGGCCTCCCAGATCGTGAACACGACGACCGGCACGCCCAGGACGGCCGAGACCCAGCTCAGGGCCGGCGTCATCCGCACCGCGAAGACGGCCAGCGCGAGCACGAACAGCGCGAAGATCGAGAAGATCGCCCGGCCCAGCGGGGCGTCGCTGAGGAACGGGTAGACGAGGATCCCCAGCAGCTGGACGATCAGCAGGTCGGCACAGGGGTGGCGGACGACCGGGATGGTGCGCCAGTTCACGCCTTGACCTCCCGGATGACCACGACCGAGCGGGCCTCCTGCTCGAGCGACTCGCCCGAGGTCACCACGGTGCCGATCGGGTTGTGCGGGCAGGTGGACAGCACCACCTCGCCCTTGTTGACCCACTCGTTGCGGGGCAGCCTCACCGTGACGTCGTCGGGGGAGGCGTTGAGCCAGATGACGAACGACGAGTCGCGCAGCTGCTCCCCGCGCGGGCCGGGGGAGCGGAGCGGGTCGCCGGAGACGAACATCCCCACCGTGTGCAGGGCGTCGTCGTGCCAGTCGTCGGGGGTCATCTCCCGGCCGTCGGGGTGCATCCAGGCGAGGTCCTTGGCGCCGCCCTTGATGGCCGGGCGTCCCTCGAACCAGTGCCGCTGACGCAACGCGGGGTGGTCGCGGCGCAGGCGCAGCGCCGTCTTGGTGATCTCGTAGACGTCGAGCCACGCGTCGTCGGGGCGCCAGTCGACCCACGAGGTGGCGTTGTCCTGGCCGTAGGCGTTGTTGTTGCCGCCCTGGGTGCGCCCGCGCTCGTCGCCGGCGGTGAGCATCGGCACCCCGTTGGACAGGCACAGCGTGACCATCAGGTTGGCCGCCTGGCGACGCCGCAGCGCGATGACGTCCGGGTCGTCGGTCTCGCCCTCGACCCCGCAGTTCCACGACCGGTTGTTGTCGGTGCCGTCGCGGTTGTGCTCGCCGTTGGCCTCGTTGTGCTTGAGGTTGTAGGACACGAGGTCGCGCAGCGTGAAGCCGTCGTGGGCGGTGATGAAGTTGACCGAGGCGTACGGCGAGCGCCCGTCGTCGGCGTACAGGTCGCTGGACCCGGCGAGCCGGGTCGCCACGGTCCGCACGCCGGAGGTGTGCCGGCGCCAGAAGTCACGCACGGTGTCGCGGTACTGGTCGTTCCACTCCACCCACGGCGGCGGGAACTCCCCGACCCGGTAGCCGTCCATCGAGGCGTCCCAGGGCTCGGCGATGAGCTTGACGTGCCGCAGCACCGGGTCCTGTCCGATCGCGGTCATCAGGTGGCTGCCGAGGTCGATCTCCTGGCCCGTGCGGGTGAGCGCGCTCAGCAGGTCGAAGCGGAAGCCGTCCACGTGCATCTCGCTGACCCAGTAGCGCAGCGAGTCGAGGATCATCCGCAGGCTCTGGGTGCGGCTGGCGTCGACGGTGTTGCCGCAGCCGGTGACGTCCCAGTAGGTGTCGGGGGCCGGGTCGGCGCGCGGGTCGCGCTGGACGACGCGCTGGTAGTAGCCCAGGTCGTCGAGGCCCCGGAAGCTGAGCGTCGGACCGTCGGGTCCGGCCTCGGCGGTGTGGTTGTAGACGACGTCGAGGATCACCTCGATGCCCGCCTGGTGCAGTGCCTTGACCATCTGCTTGAACTCCGCGACCTGCTGCCCGCGGTCGCCGGAGGAGGAGTAGGCGTTGTGGGGGGCGAAGAAGCCCAGCGAGTTGTAGCCCCAGTAGTTGACCAGCCCGCGCTCGGCCAGCGCCGGCTCGCTGAAGAACTGGTGCACGGGCAGCAGCTCGACGGCGGTCACGCCGAGGTCGTGGAGGTACTCCACGACGGCGGGCGTCGCCAGCCCGGCGTACGTCCCGCGCAGGTGCTCGGGGACGCGGTCGTGCAGGGCGGTCATGCCCTTGACGTGCAGCTCGTAGATGACGGTGTCGCGCCAGCGGCGGCGCAGGGGGACGTCGCCCTCCCAGTCGAAGGCGGGGTCCACGACCACGCTGCGCGCGGTGTACGGCGCGGAGTCGAGGTCGCTGCGCAGCTCCGGGTGCTCGACGTCGTAACCGTAGAGGGCCGGGTGCACGGTGAGGTCCCCGGCGATCGCGGACGCGTAGGGGTCGAGGAGCAGCTTGGCCGGGTTGAAGCGCAGGCCGCGGTCGGGGTCCCAGTCGCCGTCGATGCGGTAGCCGTAGCGGGTGCCCGGGCGAAGGTCGGGGACGGCGCAGTGCCAGATGCCGAGGGAGTGCTCGGTGAGGTCGATGCGGCGCTCGGCGTCGCGGTCGTCGTACAGGCACAACCAGGCGGCACGCGCCAGCGGCGCGTAGACGGCGAAGTTGGTCGACTCCGACGACCACGTCGCGCCCAGCGGCCAGTTGCGCCCCGGCCACACCTCGGTCGTCTCGTCGTGGTGCTCCCACATTCCCGGTGTCACGCCCGGCATTGTCCCTGATTGAATGACACGACCTTCCAGAGGACCACGCACAGAGCACGAAGGAGCGACATGACTGACGCAACCCGGGAGTTCGTCCGGCTCGAGGTGGCCGACGGAGTGGCCACGATGCGCCTCGACCGGCCCAAGATGAACGCGCTCAACGTGCAGGTGCAGGAGGAGATCCGGGCCGCCGCGCACGAGGCGACCGAGCGCGACGACGTGAAGGCCGTCGTGGTCTGGGGCGGCGAGCGCGTCTTCGCCGCCGGCGCGGACGTCAAGGAGATGGCCGACATGTCCTACACCGACATGGTCAAGCGCTCCGGCGGCCTGCAGTCCGCCTTCTCCGCGGTCGCGCGGATCCCCAAGCCGGTGGTGGCGGCGGTCAACGGCTACGCCCTCGGCGGCGGCTGCGAGCTCGCCCTGTGCGCCGACATCCGGATCGCGGCCGACGACGCCACGCTGGGCCAGCCGGAGATCCTGCTCGGGATCATCCCCGGCGCCGGCGGCACGCAGCGGCTCACCCGCCTGGTGGGTCCCAGTCGGGCCAAGGACCTGATCTTCACGGGCCGGTTCGTCGCCGCCGACGAGGCGCTGGCCATCGGCCTCGTCGACCGGGTGGTCCCGGCCGCCGAGGTCTACGACACCGCCGTCGCCTGGGCCGGGCAGTTCAGCAACGCCGCGTCGTACGCCGTCCGCGCGGCCAAGGAGACGATCGACCGGGGCCTCGAGGTCGACCTCGAGACGGGCCTCGAGATCGAGCGCCAGCAGTTCGCCGCACTCTTTGCCACCGAGGACCGTGCCATCGGCATGCAGTCGTTCGTTGAGCAGGGGCCGGGCAAGGCGGCGTTCGTGGCACGGTAGCCGCGCCCGCCCCCGGCACGACCCCTGCTAACGACACGACCACGCACCGGAAGGACCACCCAGTGGCCAAGGAAGACACCACCTCGACGAAGAAGCGCAGCGCCGCGAGCGCGGTCACCACCGTGCGCGCCCGCCTCGCCCAGCTGGTCTGGCTGGTCTGCGTGCTGTGCGCGCTGGCGCTCGCGTCCGGAGCGCTGCTGGTGGCGCTCAAGGCCAACACCGACAACGCGCTCGTCGTCTTCATCCTGGACGCGGCCGACGCCGTCGACCTCGGCGTCTTCGACCGCAACGACGGCATCATGAAGTTCGAGGGGGAGAACGCCGCGACCAAGAACGCCCTCGTCAACTGGGGCCTCGGCGCCATCGCGTGGCTCGTGATCGGCCGGATCCTGGACCGGATCATCCGTCCCTGACCCGGGACGTCCCTGACAGCGTCACTGTGAGTAACCCCACCGCGGACCCTGTTCCGCGGTGGGGTTACTGACTTGTAACCTCGCCACCACACCATCCTCGGATCCGATGGGCCCCCTGCCCACGGAGAACCAGCACAGGAGGGGCCGCAAAGGCCACACACCATGAACATTGTCGTCTGTGTGAAGTACGTGCCCGACTCGACTGCCGACCGGCACTTCGAGGAGGACTACACCGTTGACCGCGTCGGCGTGGACGGTCTGCTGTCCGAGCTCGACGAGTACGCCGTCGAGCAGGCGCTGCAGCTCAAGGAGAAGCGCGCCGACGAGGAGGTCACCGTGACCGCGCTGTGCGTGGGCCCGGAGAAGGCCGTGGACGCGGCCCGCAAGGCGCTGCAGATGGGTGCCGACAAGGCGGTCCACGTCCTCGACGACGCGATCGCGGGCTCCGACTACGCCGCCACCTCGCTCGTGCTGGCCAAGGCCATCGAGAAGATCGGTGTGCCCGAGCTCGTCATCTGCGGCATGGCCTCGACCGACGCGTCGGGCAGCGTCATCCCGGCGATGCTCGCCGAGCGCCTCGGCCTGCCGCAGGTCACGCTGGCCTCGGTGATCGAGTCCCAGGGCGACCAGGTCCGCATCAAGCGCGACAACGAGGGCTCGACCGAGGTGATCGGCGCCACGATGCCGCTGGTGCTCTCGGTGACCGACCAGTCCGGTGAGGCCCGCTACCCGTCCTTCAAGGGCATCATGGCGGCGAAGAAGAAGCCGATGGAGGTCCTGTCCCTGGCCGACATCGGCGTCGAGGCCGACCAGGTCGGCCTGTCGGTGGCGTGGACGCAGGTCGCGGACACCACCGCCCGCCCGCCGCGCACCGCCGGCGAGATCGTCAAGGACGAGGACGGGTCGGGTGCTGTGGCGCTGACCGAGTTCCTCGCGTCCAAGAAGTTCATCTGAGGAGCTGCGTAGACATGTCTGAAGTTCTTGTTGTCATCGACCACGCCGAGGGTGAGGTCAAGAAGCCGACGTACGAGCTGCTCACCATCGCCCGTCGCCTCGGCGAGCCGTCCGCGGTGTTCTTCGGTGCCCCGGCGCAGGGTGACCCGGTGGCCGAGAAGGTCAAGAAGTACGGCGCGGAGAAGGTCTACGTCATCGACGACGCCGAGCTGAAGGGCTACCTCGTGGCCCCCAAGGCCGAGGCGCTGCAGCAGCTGGTGGAGAAGACCTCCCCGGCCGCCGTGCTGATCCCCTCGACGTTCGAGGGCAAGGAGGTCGCGGCCCGCCTCGCGATCAAGACCGGCTCCGGCCTGATCACCGACGCGGTGGACGTGCAGGAGGGTCCGGTGACCACGCAGAGCGTGTTCGCGGGCAACTACACCGTCACCGCGAAGGTCACCCAGGGCACGCCGATCATCACGGTCAAGCCCAACTCGGCCGCCCCGGAGGAGACCGAGGGCGCCGCCGCGGTGGAGGCGTTCGCCGTCACCATCTCCGACGTCGCGAAGACCGCGCAGATCATCGCCGCGCAGCCGCGCCAGTCGACGGGTCGCCCCGAGCTGACCGAGGCCGCGATCGTGGTCTCGGGTGGTCGTGGCACGGGCGGCAACTTCGAGCCGATCGAGCAGTTCGCCGACTCCCTCGGTGCGGCCGTGGGTGCCTCGCGTGCCGCGGTCGACTCGGGCTGGATGCCGCACGCGTTCCAGGTCGGCCAGACCGGCAAGACCGTGTCGCCGCAGCTCTACGTCGCCAACGGCATCTCCGGTGCGATCCAGCACCGGGCCGGGATGCAGACCTCGAAGACCATCGTGGCCGTCAACAAGGACGAGGAGGCCCCGATCTTCGAGCTCGTGGACTTCGGCGTGGTGGGCGACCTCCACACCGTCCTGCCGGCCGCGACCGAGCAGGTCACCCAGCGCAAGGGCTGACCCCGCGTCGTACGACGAACGCCCCCGACCACTGTGGTCGGGGGCGTTCGTGCGTCCCGGGCGGGCGCCGGGGGACTAGGTTGCCGACATGACGAGCGCACCGGTCCCGGTCAGCACCCCCGACGGCGAGATGCCGGCCCACCTGTGGCTGCCCGAGGCCGGCACCGGGCCCGGGATCCTGCTCCTGCAGGAGATCTTCGGGGTGAGCCGCTACATCGAGCAGCGCGCCCGGGACCTGGCCGGGCTGGGCTACGTCGTCCTGGCCCCGGAGCTCTTCTGGCGACTCGGCGTCTCCCGGGTCGAGGAGGGTCCCGAGGCCCTGGAGGAGGCCCTGGCGCTGCTCCAGCAGGCCGACTGGCAGGCGGCGGTCCGCGACAGCCTGGCCGCGCTGGAGCAGCTCGGCGCGCGCCGCGAGGTGGTCGGCGGCGTCGGGATCGTCGGGTTCTGCTTCGGCGGCGGCCTGGGCTTCAGCGTGGCCGCCGAGTCGTCGCCCGACGTGCTGGTGAGCTACTACGGCTCGGCCCTGCCGGACATCCTCGGCCTCGTCGAGCCGGACGCGCCCGTGACGGTCGTCGAGCCCGGGGCGGTGACGGCACCCTCCCTGCACCACTTCGGACTGGCCGACCGGTTCCTCACCCCGCAGGTCGTCGCGCAGGTGCGGGACGCGCTCGAGCCGCTGGAGCAGGTGACGTTCCACGGCTACGAGACGGCGGACCACGCCTTCGACAACCCCGACTTCTTCCTCCACGACGCCGAGGCGTCACGGCTGTCGTGGGAACGCACGGTGGCGTGGCTCGCGCAGCACCTGCCCGCGACTCAGTAGCGCACCCGGCGCACCCGCCACCCGTCGCCGCGAGGGGCGACGGACAGCGTGGTGCCGCGGAGGCGGCCGGAGAACAGGTAGGCCGGCACGATCCGGTAGAGGTCGACCCCCACGCGGCGGCACGTGTCCCTGCGGGCCCGGGCGCGCGGGACTGCGGTGTCCGTACGACGCCAGCCCGACGCGGTGGACTCCTGGAGGACCGTGGGCCAGCCGGTCGCCCGCGACGTGGTCAGCCGGACGGCCGAGTCCGGCCCCGACGGGAGCACGAGGTCGCAGCGCCGGGTCGCCCCGACGGGGAGCACGACGCGACCGCGCTCCCGGGAGAAGACGCTGGTCGAGCGCCGGGTGCTGGCGGAGACCCAGCGCCGGTCCGCCGAGACACCGAGGGGACGGCGGGTGACCGCGACCGAGCTCCACGTGGACCCGTCGGTGGACACCAGCGCCGTGGCGCGTCCGTCGCAGCGCACCTGCGCGACGAGGACGCCGAACGGCTCCGAGGAGAACGCGTCCTCCCAGCGGCACGGGCCGGGCAGGGTGGTCACCGGCCGCAGCGGGCCCCACCGCCGCGCGACGGCGTCGTACTCCTGCACCTCGATGGTCCGCCTGTCCGGGGAGGACAGGGCGACGAGCGGCAGCCCGGCGGCGTGCACGTACGTCGTCCCGGCGAGACCGCTGCGCTCCACCAGGCCCGGGGCCTCGGCCGGGGCGATGCCGGTGACCGCCCAGGGGGATGTCTGGTCGGCGCGGGTGATCGTCGCGAGGTGGGCCGGCGAGTCGGGGTAGCCGAAGAGCGCGGTCAGGGCGTCGACGTTCACCAGGTCGGACTCGGCGCAGGCGTCGTTCACGTCGAGGACCTGGCGGACCGTCGGTCCGTCACCGAGGCGGGTGGCCACGGCGAGCCCGCAGCCCGCCCCCGAGGGGTCGCTCGCGCCGTACAGGACCGACACGCGACCGTCGTCGGCGATCGTGGCGGTCGAGGTGTACTCCTGTCCGGGCAGGGAGATCGTGCGGTCCACGAAGCCCTCGGCGGGGGTGAGGGTGAGGTAGCCCTGGTGCTGCGGCCACACGGCCGAGCGGCCGTCGGGGGAGATGCCCGGCTCCTCGTAGGCCTCTCCCTCGAGCCGGTGCACCCGCCACGTCTGCAGGTCGTCGGACCAGAGCGCCTGGGAGTGGGTGGGGGCCTGGTCCTCGGCGTAGCCGAACCGGTCGCACTCGGCGATCACGGCCACCGACGTCCCGGCCGTACGGGCGTCCAGGTCGCCGCAGTAGAGGTTCTTCCTCCGCAGCACCACCGTCCGCTCTCCCCACGTGCCGGTGGCGGCGTCGTACCGACGGCCGCGCACCTCGCGCAGGTTGCGCGAGACGCGGAGCTCGAACCGGTCGCCGTCGGCGAGCTCGACCACGACCCCGCGCTCCGTCTCCCGCGGCAGGTCGGCCGCCGCCGGTGCCGGGGCCACGAGGGCACGGGCGCCGGTCAACGTGGTGGCGAGCAGGGCGACGGCCGTGCAGCCGCCGACCAGCCTGGACATGAGTCGTCCCCGAGTCCCCGTCATGGCGGGCAGCGTAACCCCGCACCGGCGGCTGAGACGGGGCTGCAAGGGGGCCGCGACCGACCTACGCTCGACGCATGAGCACCGAGCACGCCGACGACCGGGCGGACCACGAGGCCGGCGTCCGCGAGGTCGCCACCCGGGCACGGACCGCCAGCCACGACCTGGCGCTGGCCACCCGCGCGACGAAGGACGCCGCCCTGCACGCCATGGCCGACGCGCTGCTGGCGCAGGCGCCCGCGGTCCTGGCCGCCAACGCCGAGGACGTCCGTCGCGCGGAGGAGGCGGGCACGCCCGCCCACATCATCGACCGGCTGCGGCTCACCGACGACCGGCTCGAGGCGATGGCCGCCGGGCTGCGCGAGGTCGCCGGGCTGGCCGACCCGGTCGGCGAGGTGGTCCGGGGCTCGACGCTGGCCAACGGGCTCGAGCTGCGCCAGCTGCGGGTGCCCTTCGGCGTCGTCGGGATGATCTACGAGGCCCGGCCCAACGTCACCGCCGACGCGGCCGGGATCTGCCTCAAGTCGGGCAACGCCGTCCTGCTGCGCGGGTCCTCGAGCGCGCGCTCCAGCAACGCCGCCATCGTCGAGGTCCTGCGCGAGGCCGTGGTGACCGCGGGGTTGCCCGCGGACGTCGTCCAGCTGGTCCCCGGCGACAGCCACGACTCGGTCAAGGCCCTGATGCGGGCCCGCGGCCTCGTCGACGTGCTGATCCCGCGCGGGGGAGCGGGGCTGATCCGCAGCGTCGTCGAGGAGTCGACCGTGCCCGTCATCGAGACGGGTGTGGGCAACTGCCACGTCTACGTCGACGCGTCGGCCGACCTCGACCAGGCGCTCGCCATCGTCGTCAACTCCAAGACCCACCGCACCAGCGTGTGCAACGCCGCCGAGTCGCTCCTCGTGCACGAGGACGTCGCGGACGACTTCCTGCCGACGGTGATCGACGCCCTGCGGGCCCACGACGTCACCATCCACGGCGACGAGGCGTTCGCGGAGTACGACGACGTGGTCGCGGCGACCGAGGCGGACCACGCCACCGAGTACCTCTCCTCCGACATCTCCGCCGCCGTGGTGGCCGACGTCGAGGCCGCCATCGCCCACATCCGGCGCTTCTCCTCGGGGCACACCGAGGCGATCGTGGCCCGCGACCAGGCGACCATCCGGCGCTTCGTGGCGGCTGTCGATTCCGCGGCCGTCATGGTCAACGCCTCGACCCGGTTCACCGACGGCGGCGAGTTCGGCTTCGGCGCCGAGATCGGCATCAGCACCCAGAAGCTGCACGCCCGCGGTCCGATGGGGCTGCCGGAGATGACGTCGACCAAGTACGTCGTCGTCGGCGAGGGCCACGTGCGCTGATCGCCGGTGTCGAGCGGCGGTGTCGATCGGCGGTCGGACGGGGCGGGCGCCGAGGCGGGCGACGGGGCCGCAGGGCGATAGGATCGCGGCATGTCGCTGAACGCCCTGACGATCCTGGCCGCCGAGTCCCACGACGCGCCCGCCATCCACCCCTACCTCGTGGGTGCCATCGCCCTGGCGATCCTGCTCGGCCTGCTCGTGGCCCTGGTCGCATTCGGCGGCGGGCGCGAGCACTCCTGATGCCCCGTCGTGTGGGCGTGATGGGTGGCACGTTCGACCCCATCCACCACGGCCACCTCGTCGCGGCCTCCGAGGTCCAGGCCTGGTTCGACCTCGACGAGGTCGTCTTCGTGCCCACGGGCGACCCGTGGCAGAAGGCCGACCGCGACGTCTCGCCCGCCGAGCACCGCTACCTGATGACGGTGGTCGCCACGGCGGCCAACCCGCGCTTCCGGGTCTCGCGCGTCGACATCGACCGCACCGGACCGACGTACACGATCGACACGCTGCGCGACCTGCACGCCGAGATGCCGGACGCGGAGCTCTACTTCATCACCGGTGCCGACGCGCTGGCCGACATCTTCACGTGGCGTGACGCGGACGAGCTGTTCGAGCTCGCCCAGTTCGTCGGCTGCACCCGGCCGGGCTACGAGATGGACCCGGCCACGCTCGACAAGATCCCCTCCGCCAAGGTCACCATGGTCGAGATCCCCGCCCTGGCGATCTCGTCGACCGACTGCCGCGAGCGCAAGCGTCGCGGCGAACCCGTCTGGTACCTCGTGCCGGACGGCGTCGTGCAGTACATCGCCAAGCACGACCTCTACACCACCACCGCGGACGACACGTCCGCCAAGGAGCCTGCATGACTGCCACCGACCACGCCATCGAGCTCGTCCAGGTCGCCGCTGCCGCGGCCGCCGACAAACTCGCCCAGCAGGTCATCGCCTTCGACGTCAGCGAGCAGCTGGCGATCACCGACGCCTTCGTCCTCGCCTCGGCGACCAACGAGCGCCAGGTCAAGGCCATCGTCGACGAGGTCGAGGACAAGCTGCGCGAGCACGGCGCCAAGCCGATCCGCCGCGAGGGCCACCGTGAGGGTCGCTGGGTGCTGCTCGACTACGGCGAGATCGTCGTCCACGTGCAGCACGAGGAGGAGCGCCAGTTCTACGCCCTCGAGCGGCTGTGGCGCGACTGCCCGGTGATCTCCGTCGACGTCACGACCCCGGCGGTCACCGACGTCCCCGGTGCCGCCCACGCGGGCACCACCGGCACCACGGACACCACACCCCCCGACGAGGAGTGACCCCTCCCCGCACCCTGGTCCTGCTGCGCCACGGGCAGACCGCCTGGAACGCCGAGGGGCGCGCCCAGGGGCACCTCGACATCGGCCTCGACGACCTCGGTCGCGCCCAGGCCGCCGCTGTGGCGCCGGCCGTGGCGGCCCTGCGACCGGACGTCCTGTGGAGCTCGGACCTCGCGCGCGCGGCGACGACGGCCGCCGCGGTCTCGGAGGCCTGCGGTCTCGAGGTACGGCACGACGCGCGCCTGCGGGAGTACGACGTGGGGGAGCGGGCCGGACTCACGATCCCCGAGTTCGCCTCGGCCTACCCCGCCGAGCACGCGGCCTGGGCTGCCGCGGGCAGCTCCTTCGAGCACGCCGACGCGGTGCCCGGTGCCGAGTCGACCGCTGACGTCCTCGGTCGCATCGTGCCCGCCCTGCGGGAGGTGCTCGCGTCCGTCGAGCCGGGAGGCACGGCCTGCGTGGTCGGCCACGGGGCCGCGCTCAAGGTCGCCACGATCGCGCTGCTGGGCTGGGACCGGACCGCGTCCACCTCGCTGCGGGGCATGGACAACTGCGGCCACACCCTGCTCGACGACGCCGGTCCGGACGGTTCGTTGCGGCTCGTCGCGTGGAACAGGACCCCCGATTTCGCACCCCGGGAGTCGGTTGGCTAATATTCTGCGAGTTGTCCGACGGAGCCCGCTCCGGAGGGCGCACCCGTTGGGGGTGTGGCGCAGCTGGTAGCGCATCTGCATGGCATGCAGAGGGTCAGGGGTTCGAGTCCCCTCACCTCCACCAACACCGCAGGTCAGGGCCACGGTCTGGATCCTCACAGAGGAGACAGCACGTGGCCCGATCGCATTTCTGACTTCGTTCAGGTCGCCACGGGCAGCCGCACGAGGAAGCGGCAGCCGGACGAGCCCGGAGCCACGACGTTCTCGACGGTCACGGCGCCCCCGTGGGCCTCGACGATGCCCTTGACGATGGCGAGCCCCAGGCCGGCGCGGGTGGTGTGGACGTCGGTGTCGTCGGGCACGTCGGGGGTGCGGGCCTGGCTCCCTCGGAAGGCGACGTCGAAGACCCGGGCGCGGTCCGGGTCGGGGATCCCTCCGCACCCGTCGGCCACCGCGACCTCGATGGCGTCGGCGAGCGGCCGGGCGCTGACGTGGACGCTGCCGTCGGCGGGGGTGTGCCGGATGCCGTTGACGATGAGGTTGCCGAGGACCCGGGACATCCCGGACGGGTCGGCCGTGACCTCGAGCCCCGGGTCGACGCTGCCGGACAGCGTGACCCCGCGTGCGCGGGCGACCGGCTCGGCCCCCGCGATCGCCTCGCTGACGAGGTCGCCGAGCATGAGCGGCTGGGGAGCGAGCTGGAGGACGCCGGCGTGGATGCGGGACAGCTCGAAGAGGTCGTCGACCATCCGGACCATCCGGTCGACCTCGCCGCGGATCTGCCGGTGGTAGCGCGCAGGGTCCGGTGCGATGCCGTCCTCGAGCGACTCCGTCATCGCCCGGATCCCGGCCAGGGGGGTCCGCAGGTCGTGCGAGACCCAGGAGACGAGCTCGCGCCGGGAGTCCTCGAGGCGGGCCTCGCGTGCCCGGGACTCGGCCAGTCGCTGGTTGGTGGCCGCGACCTCGGCGGCGAGGGCCTGGAACTCGGCCGGACCACGGCGGCCGGCGACCAGCGAGCCGCCGGCGCCGACGCGGCGTACCTCCTCGCGCAGGCCGTGGGACCAGCGCACCAGGGCCGTGGCCAGCACGAGGGCCACGAGGAGCGACACGAGCCCCGCGGCCGCCGTCACGATCGTGGTGACCTCGAGGTCGTGGCGGGACAGCAGCATGCGCTGCGCCACTGCCTGGATGCCGACGATGACGGTCAGGGCCGTCACCACCGCGACCAGCGCCAGCTGCCACCGGAGGGTGCGGTGCCTGAGCAGCCATCCGAGGCCCAGCCCGAGTCCTCCGACGACGACGCCGGACAGGACCGACAGCATCCAGATCTCGACGGTGTCGCTCATGGTTCCTCCTCGATGGCGGGAGCCGACGGTGACGGCTCCCAGCGGTAGCCGACGCCCCACACGGTGACCAGTCGACGTGGTGTCGTGGGCTCCGACTCGACCTTCTCGCGCAGCCGCCGGACGTGCACGGTGACCGTCGAGTGGTCGCCGAAGGACCACCCCCAGACCTGCTGGAGCAGGTCCTCGCGGGCGAAGGCCTCTCCCGGCCGGGCGACCAGGAACGACAGCAGGTCGAACTCGCGGGCGGTGAGCGGACACGTCTCGCCGCGCAGCAGCACCTCGCGGCGACGGCGGTCGACCACCAGGTCGCCGTCCACGGTGACGGGCACCTCCTCGCGCGCGCCGGGATTGCTGCGGCGGAGGATGGAGTCGACGCGCAGGACGAGCTCGCGGGGGCTGAAGGGCTTGGTCAGGTAGTCGTCGGCACCGGTCTCCAGCCCGACCACGCGGTCCTGCTCGCTGCCCAGCGCCGTCAGCAGGATCACGGGCACGTCCCCGACGAGGCGCAGGCGTCGGCAGACCTCCAGCCCGTCCAGGCCGGGCATCATCACGTCGAGGACGACGAGGTCGGCGCGCTTGCGCCGGCTGGCGGCGAGCCCCTCGGTGCCGTCGCTGGCCTCGGAGACCTCGTGACCGGCTGCGCGGAGATAGGTCACCACCACCTCGCGAACGGTGCGGTCGTCGTCGACGACGAGGACGTGGGCCATCGGGTCAGTCTGCCCGTCGACCGGTGGACGCGGTGGCCGATCGCCGCCGCACCAGCCCGACGAGGACCACGACGGTGACGGTGGCGACGAGCAGCACCAGCCACGAGGCGGCGTACGGACGGTCCAGCAGGGTCGGGTTGTCGGCCCTGGCGCCGAAGCGGCCGAGCACCGGGACGGCGACCAGGGTCAGCGAGCCCCACACCACCAGGGCCACCGTCGCAGGGGTGCGCCAGGACGGCGGGACGAGCCGACGACCCGCCAGCCCGGCCAGCAGGAGGGCGCCCGAGAGGAGGACGTCGTGGACCAGCACGCCGGCGGCGAGCCACACGGCCACCTCGACCAGCTGGCCGGTCTCCTGCCGCGTGAGGGCGAGGAAGGCGCCGTACGCCGCGACCAGGGCACCGGCCGTACCGAGGAGGACGCGGGCGATCACGTCGACACCTCCAGGGACGCGACCCACTTGGTCTGCAGCACGCCGGGCCGGTTGGGAGCGATGATCCGGCAGGGGAAGCCGTGGTCCAGGTCGAGGGGTTCGCCGGCCAGGTCCAGGGCCAGCAGGGTGCGGTCGTCCGCCGCGAAGTGGGCCGGCAGGACGGTGCGTCGGAAGGCCCCCTTCCGCTGGAGCGACATCACGCCCACGTCGCGATCGGTCGCCAGCCCCGTGGCGGCAAGCACGTCGGAGACCCGGACACCGCCCCAGGTGCCGCTGGCGCTCCACCCCTCGACACACGCGATCGGCAGCACCTCGGTGCGCTGGGGGAGGGCGCGCAGGTCCTCCAGGCCGAGCGAGGCCACCTCGGTGCCGTCGACGACGATCCGCAGGCGGTACGCCGCGTCGCTCGCGCGGTCCACGACCCCGGCCGCCCGGGCGGACTTGTTGATCGGCACCCCACCGGGACCGTCGCCGGAGCGCACCCCGAAGGGCGACACGGAGCGGAGGACCGGCACCGTGCTGCCGGCCGTGGCGAGCACCGCCACGCCCGAGGCGGCCAGCGCCGAGCGCACCAGCCCCCGCCGGGAGACGGGGCCGGTCTCGACCGCGGTGGGCCGGTCGTGCTGGGTCTCGTCGATGTCGCGGGCGATCACGTCGCGGATGACCGGCAGCTTGACGGCGACGTGCACGAGCAGGGCGCCGATGGCCACCCAGGCGAGGGCGTAGTGGGTGGAGCGGAACGAGAAGGCCGTCCACGGATACCACTGCGCCGCGTTGAGGAGCCCCGTCACGAGCTGGAAGATCGCGGACGCCACCAGCACGGCGATGGAGCCGCGCTCGAGGACGGTCAGCACGAGGCGGCGACCGCCGGTCAGGTCGACCCGCTCGAACAGGCGCGGGTAGACCGACCACAGCTTGACCAGGAGGAGCGGGATCGCGGCCATCCCCGTGCTGACGTGGAGCCCCTGGGTGAGGCGGTAGCCCCAGGCGGGGCTCGTGGGGAAGGGCACCGTGGGACTGGGCGCCTGGGCCCAGTGGCTGACCAGGCCGGTGAGGAAGCAGACGCCGAAGCTCAGTCCGAGCCACACCCCGACGCGGGCCGCGACGGCCGGGCTGCGGAGCCGGGAGCCGAAGTGCTCCGGCGCGGGGGCCTTCATCGGCGTTCCTCGCGCAGCACGGCGACCCAGCGGTCGTCGAGGTGGTGGACCCCGTCCACGACGAGGCCGACGGCGCCGGCCAGGGCAGGTACGTCGTCGAGGCCGACGACGGCCCACCGGAACGGCCGGCTGCGGTGCTCGCCGCCCTCGAGGGACGCCCAGCCCGACGACGACGGCACGGTCGGCCCGGCGACCTCGACGACGATGCGACCGCGCGGGTCCAGGATCTCCCGCACCCGCCGTAGCAGGCCGGTGGGGTCGCCCCCGATGCCGACGTTCCCGTCCGCGAGGAGGGCCGTGTGCCACCGCCCCTCGCCGGGGAGGTCGGTGAAGACGTCGCGGAGGATCGCGGTCGCACCGCGACTGCGGGTCAGGCGGACGGCGGCGTCGACGACGTCGATCCCGAGGGTGACATGGCCGAGCTCGGCCAGGGCCTCGGTGAGCCGGCCGGGGCCGCACCCGATGTCGATGGTGGGCCCGACGCAGAGCGCCAGGAGCCGGTGGTCGGCGTGGTCGGCGGCTCGCGTCCAGGAGGCGACGGGGAGCACGAGCGGGTCGTCGCCGAGGCCGACCACGACGGTGGGCTCGCCCAGCAGCGCCCGGGCGAAGACGTGGGTGAAGGACGCCTCGACCGTCATCGCCGGGCCTCCGCCAGGGCGTGCCACGCCTGCGCGAAGCGGGTGCCGGGGACCTGTCGAGCGACGTTCCGGGCGTCCGCCACGGTGTCGACATCGGTGAGGGGCCGGGTGAGGGCGACGCGGTGGCCGGCCCGCTGGAGCGCCTGCTCGGTGTCGACGCACGTGGAGGCGGTGGACATCTCGACCCCGGCCAGCACCTCGGCGACCGCCGGGTCGCGACGGGCGAGTGCCCACCAGCCCCCGTCAGGGGCAGGTCCGAGGACCGCGTCGTGGCCGGCCAGCGCGGCGGCCGCCGAGCGGAGCGCGCCGCCCGTGACCTGGGGCGTGTCCATGCCGACCTGCACCACCACCCCGTCGCCGGCGTCGGCGTGGGCGCGGACCAGCCGGGTGGCGAAGTCGTCGCCACGCTGGTCGGTCACGGTCCACCCGTCGAGGACCCGCTCGATCTCGTGGCGGCGTACGGCGTGGGACAGGTCGCCGGCCAGGCACAGGTGGCCGGAGGCTCCCGACGCCTCGACGGCCTCCAGGGTGTCGAGCAGCGCCGCCGCCGCGAGGTCCGCGGCCCGGTCGTGGCCGATGTCGGCGCCGAGCCGGGTCTTCACCTGTCCCGGGACCGGTGCCTTGGCCATCACCAGCACGGTGAACGCGTCGTACGGGCTCATGCCAGCACCTTCCAGAAGTCGAGCGCGGTGCGGGCCGTCCCGACCACGGACCCCGAGACCTTGGACCTCGTGCCGACGGCACGGGGGTGGTAGGCGACCGGGTGCTCGCTGACCCGCCACCCGGCACGGGTGACGGCCTGCAGGAGCTCGACGGGATAGCCGAAGCGGCGGTCGAGGAGGCCCAGGGCGAGCAGGTCGTGTCGCCGGCAGACCCGCATCGGGGCGATGTCGTGGGCGTCCATCCGCAGGCGGTGCCGCAGCCAGGCGGCGATCAGGGCGTTGCCGGCCCGGGCGTGCCAGGGCCAGACGCCGCGGGCGACGGGACGGCGTCGACCGACGGCGATGTCCGCGCGGCCCTCGGCGACGTCGGCGAGGAGCGGGAGCAGCTCGCCGGGGTCGAACGACCCGTCGCCGTCCATGACCGCGACCAGGTCGTGGGTGGCGGCGAGCATCCCGGCGTGGACCGCAGCCCCGTAGCCGGGTGTGGGTTCGTGCACGACCCGGGCGCCGAGACGTGCGGCCACCGCGGCGGTGTCGTCCCGGGAACCGTTGTCCACCACGATCACGGAGAACGTCGCGGGGACCCGGGGGAGCAGGTCGCGCAGCGCCGGTCCCTCGTCGCGGCACGGGAGCACGAGGTCGCAGGTGGTCATGACTGCAACGGTGACAGCGCGAGGGGGCGTGCGGGGCCGCTGCGTCTTACGAAGTCATGACGTCCGGTCAGGGCGGCCGGGAGGCACCGGATCCGTGCCTAGGCTCGCCGCCATGACGGACACCGCGGCGCCACCTCGCCCTGCTCTGGCGGGCACTGACCGGCGGACCGTGGTCGGGCTGACGGTGGCCGTCGGCCTGGTCGTGCTGGCGTTCGTGCTGCCGCCGCTGGCCGGGTGGGACGTCGCGTCACGGGTCGACGACCGGGCCGCCGCGCCGACGCACGGATTCTGGGACCCGAAGGTCGGGTGGGGCACCGTCCCCGCAGTGGCCGTGGGCCTGCTGGCGGTGTGGCGCGGGGAGGCCTGGGCCCTGGGGTGGTCGTGGCGGCGACTTCTCCTGGCGTCGTACGTCGGGTCGCTGGCCTGGCTGCTGGCGCTGGCGCTGGTCGACGGCGCCGACGGCCTGACCCGTGCGATGGCCCACCGCAGCGAGTACCTCCACACCGCGCGGCAGGTGGACGACGTCGACCTCCTGCTGCGCACCTACGTCGAGCGGATCCCCTACGCACACCCGGACAACTGGCCCGTCCACGTCGCCGGGCACCCGCCCGGCGCGGTGCTCGTGTTCGTCGCACTGGTCTCGGTGGGTCTCGGCGGAGCCGTGGCGACGGCGTTGGTCGTGACCGCGGTGGCGGCCTCCCTGCCGGCGGCCGTCCTGGTGACCCTGCGCCTGCTCGGCGTGGACCGGCACGCGCGCCTCGCGGCACCGTTCCTCGTGGTCAGTCCCGCCGCCGTGTTCCTCGCGGTCTCGGCGGACGCGCTGTTCGCAACCTTCGCCGCGTGGGGGCTGGCGAGCCTCGCCGCCGCGGCGGTCGCTGTCCGACGGTCGAGGATGGTCGCCTGGGCCGTGCTGGCCGGTCTCCTGCTGGGCTGGTGCGTCATGAGCTCGTACGGTCTCCCACTCCTCGGCGTCCTCGCCGTCGCGGTGCTGGCGGTCGGCCGGTCGTGGTGGCCGCTGCCCGTCGCTGCGACGTCGGCGCTGGCGCTCGTGCTGGGCTTCGCCGCGGCCGGCTTCGCCTGGTGGGAGGCCTACCCCGTGCTCGTCGACCGCTACTGGGACGGCATCGCGAGCGAGCGCCCGGCGGCGTACTGGATGTGGGGCAACCTCGCGGCGCTGCTGCTGTGCGCGGGACCGTTGCTGGGGGCGGGCCTCGCCCACGCCTCCGGGCGCGCTGCGGACCGACGCGATCCGGAGGTCGGTCCGCTCCTGTGGCTCGCCGGCGCGGCCGTCGTCGCGGTGGTCGTCGCCGACCTGTCGCGGATGTCCAAGGCCGAGGTCGAGCGGATCTGGCTGCCCTTCGTCCCGTGGCTGACCCTGACGATGGCGCTGCTGCCGTCGGGCTGGCGCCGTCAGGGGCTGCTGCTCCAGGTGGTGACCGCGCTGGCCGTCCAGCACCTGCTCTACACGACCTGGTGAGGCGCCTCAGGCCCGGAGCGGGGCCGTGGCGAAGTCCCGCAGGCCCTTCTCCGGCAGCACCGCTGCGGTGAACCCCAGGCCGGACGCGGCCCTCTCGGGGGAGGCGACGACGTGCCGCACGTCCCCTGCCCGGAAGCCGCCCGTCACCTCCGGCTCGATCTCGCGGCCGGAGCCGGCGGCGACCTGGCGGGCGACGTCGAGGACGCTGACGGGTCGTCCGGAGCACACGTTGTAGGCGGCGTACCGACCCTCCCCGCCGGCCGTGACGGACTCGAGGGCGAGCACGTTGGCGCGCGCGACGTCGTCCACGTGCACGAAGTCGCGCATCTGGCCGCCGTCCTCGTAGACCTGGGGGGAACGGCCCTGCTCGAGCGAGGACCGGAACATCGCGGCCACCCCGGAGTACGGCGTGTCGCGCGGCATCGCCGGCCCGTAGACGTTGTGGTAGCGCAGGGCCACCGCCGAGGCGCCTGCCTGACGGACCCACGCCGAGGTGTAGTGCTCCTGGGCGAGCTTGCTGGCGGCGTAGCTGCTGCGCGGGTCCAGCCGGGCGTCCTCGGCGACCGTCTCCCAGCCGAGTGCGTTCCCGCACCGGGGGCAGTGGTTCTCGAAGTCGCCCGCCTCGAGGGCTGCCACGGACCGGTGCGGCGGCACCTGCCGCCCGTGCGTCGTGCAGGCGTAACGACCCTCGCCGTAGACCACCATCGACGAGGCGAGGACCAGACGGTCGACGTCGTTCTCGTGCATGGCCGCGAGCAGCGCGGCGGTGCCCAGGTCGTTGTGACCGGCGTAGTCGGGGAGGTCGGCGACCCGCACCCCGGCCCCGACGACGGCGGCCTGGTGGCAGACCGCGTCGACCCCGGCCAGGGCGTCCGCCCACGCCCTCGAGGTGGCGGCGTCGCGCACGTCGAGGGGCAGTGTGCCGGACGGCGGCGCGCTCGTGCCGTGGGCCTGGGGGAGCATCACGTCGACCTTGACCACCTCGTGTCCGGCCGCCTCGAGGCGGGCCGCGATCGCCGAGCCGATGAATCCGGCCGAGCCGGTCAGCAGGACCCTCATGGGCCGGGCACCGCGTAGGTGAGCTCGAGCCCGTCGGACCAGGTGCTGCAGGCGCAGCCGTCGGGGTCGGGGAGCGACCCGATCGCGCGCTCGAGCAGCCCGGTGAGGCGCGCGAGGTTGGCCGCGAAGCGGGTGAAGACGTCGGCCTGCCCGACCCCCTCACCGGACTCCGCCCCCGCGTCCATGTCGGTGACCAGCGCCAGCGGCGCGTAGCACTGTCCCATCTCCCGCGCCAGCGCGGCTTCGGGAGCGCCCGTCATGTTGACGAGGTCCCACCCCTGGTCGGCGTAGTGGCGGGACTCGGCCCGGGTGGAGAACCGCGGCCCCTCGACGACCACCATCGTGCCTCCGAGCCGGACGTCGGGGTCCGCGTCGGCGAGGGCGGCGGACACCCCCGGGCAGTAGGGATCGGCGAAGGGCAGGTGGACCGCGCCCGACTCGACGAACGAGCCCGTACGACGGAACGTGCGGTCCACCAGCTGGTCCGGCACCACCAGGTCTCCCGGTGCCACCGTGTCCCGCAGACCGCCCACCGCGCACGGTGCCAGCACCTGTCGCGCGCCCAGGGATCTCAGGGCCCACGCGTTGGCCCGGTAGTTGATGGCGTGCGGCGGGTGGTCGTGGTGCAACCCGTGCCTCGGCAGGAACGCCACCGACCGCCCGGCGACCGTGCCCACCGCCACGGGCGCCGACGGTGCGCCGTACGGGGTCCCGACCTCGTGCTCCACGGGGTCGTCGAGGAAGGAGTAGAAGCCGGTGCCGCCGATGACGGCGATGTCCGCTCGCATGCGCCGATGCTCCCATCGGTGCGGCCCGTCCCGGTGCTTCTCACCCAGGCGTCACCGGTTCGTAAGACCTCGCGGGGAGCGTGGCAGCCTGCTCAGCCGGCACGGCTCAGCAGCATCCGCCCGACCCGGGTCCAGGTCTCCTGCTCGGTCGCCGACGCCCTGGAGACGTCGCGCAGAGCGTCCATCAGCAGCGTGACGAGGAGGGGCGCGTCCGCGGCGGCGCAGCCCTTCGTCGTGCCGAGCAGCCGGACGTAGAGGTCGCTGGTCGCCTGCTGCGGCTCCACCCCCAGCTCCGCGCGCAGCTGCTGCCGGGTGACGTGGAACGCCCGGAGCGCCTCCGCTGGCTGCCCGACAGCCCCCAGCGCGACCATGAGCTCGCGCAGCGCACCCTCCGAGTACGGCGCCCGTGCCAGCGCCGCCCGAGCGAGCCGGATCGCCGCCAGGTGGTCCCCGGCGCGGTTCGCGCCCGCCGCGGCGTCCCGCGCCGCCTGGGCGAGCTCGCGGTCCCACTCCTCGCAAGCCCGATCGGCCCAGGCGGTGCAGTGGTCGCCCGGGAGGAGCCCGGCCGCCGCGATCTCCAACCCGTCCATCACGCCGACCAACCCCCCGTCCCGGATGAGGCGTCGCCCCGTCGTGAGGTCCACCTCCACGTGGTCGGGGTCCAGCAGGTAGCCGCCGTGCGTGGTGACCAGGCAGGGCCCGGCGTCGATCGCTGCGAGCGCCCGCCGCAGGAGGCACACGTACCCCTGCAGGGTGGTGACGTGGCCGGCCGGTGGACGGCCCTCCCACAGCTGGTCCGCGAGCTCGTCCCGGCCGAGCGGCCGCCCCTCGGACAGGGCCAGGAGCGCGAGCACCTGGCGTGGCTTGTTGCCTCCGAAGGCTGTCCCGTCCACCCGCCGCTCCCCGAGTCGAACGCTGGTGGGACCGAACAGCCTGACCTGACTCTTCATGGTCTTCCTCCCCGTGGTCCTCACGGACGACCCTGACAGTCGGCGGCTGCGGTCACCAGCCTCGTATGCGACGGTGCTCCACCCCAATTTTCAGTGAGCCGCCCGATGAGTCCCGCTGGGTGGACCGGAGACCGTCTCCGCCACCCCGGTGCCCTCCCAGGTCTCCGGCCCGGTGTCCGTGAGCAGCGGTACGCCGGCGCGCAGGGCGGTCCCGCCGCCCTCCACAGGCTCGAGCCGGAGCCACCCGCCGGCATCCGCGAGGGCACTGCCGAGCAGGGCGAGGCCGTGCCCGTGGGTCGGGGCGCTCCCGCCGTCGGCCACCGGCCCGCGGCCGTCGTCGACCACCTCCACCAGGAGGCCGGACTCGTGCTCGCACACCCGCACGGTGACGCAGCTCGCGGTCGCGTGCTTGTCCACGTTGCGCAGGCCCTCCCTCACCACCTGGTAGGCCAGGCGCAGGGTCGTCTCGGACGAGGGGAGGTGGTCCGGGACGTCGATCGTCACGGCCAGGCCCGCGGTGCGGGGACGCTGGCCCAGGTCCTCGACGGCCAGGGCGAGGCCGTCGCCACCCAGGTCGGGCGGGATCAGGTCGAGCACCATGGTGCGCAACGCCTCCTCCGCATGGCCGACGGCCTCCCGCAGCCGGGTCGTGATGTTGCCGAGGTCGGGCTCCGCCGCGACCCGGGCCTCGATCGCAGACAGGCCGTACCCGATGGCGGCGAGATCCTGGATGACTCCGTCGTGAAGGTCCTGGGCCAGCACCCGTCGTTGGTGTCCCCACGTCGCAGCCGACTGCGTGAGCATCCGGTGTCGTGCCCGCTGTGCGTCGTCGACCCGGCGCACGAGCAGCCAGGCGATCGGGACGAGCGCCAGCTGGAAGAGGAGCAGCGATCCCAGGCCGACCGTCAGCAGCTGGGGCAGCACGGCCGCCCGGTCGACCGCGATCCGGTCCGGGGGGAGGTACGCCTCGAAGACGAGGGGTACGTCGTCGGCGTCGCGGATCCCGACGTACACCTCGAGCTGTCCCTCCTCGCCGTACGTGCTCTGCTCGGCAGCCTCCTCCCGCTCGTCGGGGAGGTGGACGACGCTGTCCATGGTCCGCAGGGCCTCGACCGCGCCGCTCGAGGGGGAGCTCTGCTGTCCGATCAGCGACCCGGTGTCCGCCCAGAGGATCCGGCCGTCGGCGCTCCACAGGACGACGTGCGTGATGCCGCCCTCGGCGATCCTCGCGTCGATGACCCGGGTGAGGTGGGCGAGGGCTCGCGGATCTCCCTCGCGGACCCGCTGGTTCACGAAGGGGCCGGCCACGCCGTGGGCCATGCCGGTGGCGCGGGACGCGGCATCGCGACGCGCCTCCTCCTCGGCGACGTGCTGGCTCACCAGCACCACCGCGGCCGCGACCACGGCCAGGGCGGACGCGCTCAGTCCCAGGAACCTGCGTTGCGCCTTGCGGATCGCGGGGTCGTCACCACCCGGCCACAGGCGCTGCCAGAGCGCAGGTCTACCCGGCATGGTCCTCGACCAGGAGTCCCATCGCGCGTGCCCGAGCGACGGCCTCGAGCTGGGAGTGGGCACCCAGCTTGTGGAGGAGCGACTTGATGTAGCCGCG
Organism: Nocardioides terrigena; assembly: GCF_003047265.1. GTDB lineage: Bacteria > Actinomycetota > Actinomycetes > Propionibacteriales > Nocardioidaceae > Nocardioides > Nocardioides terrigena. Next base: position 523,759 of record NZ_PZYY01000002.1, read on the forward strand.
ACACGTGCTGGTCCGGATCCCCAGGTCCCGGGCGATGCGCTGGGCGTTGACCCCCTCGGCCAGGCGGAGCAGCACCAGCGACTCCCTGGCGGTGAGCTCGACGGCGGGCGGCGCGACGGGACGCGTCAGCGCGTGCAGCAGCCTGGGGTCGACCTGCAGCTGCCCGCCCGAGGTGGTCGAGATCGCCGTGAGCAGCCCGGCCAGGTCCCCGTCCTTGGCGAGCAGGGCGCTGACCCCCGAGGCCGCCACCCTCACGAGGTCGATGGGCCCCGAGGCGCCGGTCAGCAGCACCACGAGCGTCCCGGGGTGCCGGGCAGAGACCTGCGCGGCGAAGTCGACCCCGTCCTCGTCGGAGCCGGCGAACTGGATGTCGCAGACGACGACGTCCGGGAGCGTCGCCGATGCCAGCTCGCGGGCGGTGGGGAGGTCGTAGGCGACACCGATGCACCGTGTCCGCCGGTCGGAGTCGAGCGCCAACCGGAGCAGGTCGGCGACCGTGCGATGGTCGTCGACCACGAGGACCGTGCGAGCCCGAGCCGTGCGGACGTGATCGACGTGCCCTGTCGCGTCCCTCTTCGCCTCGGTCTGCATGTCATCCTCCCTGGTGGGACCTCGTCGGATCCGAGAGCGGCCGGATGGGCCGGGCGCACCCGCGGCCGGGCCGGCGGGCCGGACCGGGCGTGGTGAACGTCCAGATCATGGCGATGCTGCAGGTTCCCACCGCGGACGACCCGTCCCTCGCGCGGCGGAGGGCTTTCCGCCCAGATTGGGTAGGTGCCTCGAGCCCCACCGGGCCCGCGCCAGCAGCATCGTCCTCCGCGAAGCCGCGTCATGGCCGGCGTCCGGCCCCGTCTCCTTGCACGAACGGGGGTTCGGCGCGGACGAAGGGCAGGAACCATGGGTGTCCCCACGGTGGTGCGACGCGAGGCCACGGGCGTCTTCGACGCCGACTTCTGGCTGGAGTGCGAGCGCGAGGCCGATCGTGTCTACCGGGTGCTGACCGGCGCCGCCGACCGTCAGCCGCACTGACCACGGCGCCGGACACGTGGGCCGGGTCCCTAGGGTCCGCCGACCAGCCGGCGCAGCTCCCGGGTGATCTCGACGTCGGCGGCCGTGACCACGACGGAGTCGACCGCGAGGCCGGCCGCAGGAGCCTCGGAGTCGAGGGCGACCTCGTCGCCGATCCCGGGGAGCGAGAGCACCCGGCCGGTCACGATCGCCCGGCGTAGCGCGTCCTCGCCGACCTGGGCGGCCTGGTCCTCCGGCGAGCGGACCCCGGCATCGGTGATCCGGTAGGTCACCTCGGCCTCGAGGCGGGCCAGGGCGCCGTCCGCGCTGCTGGCCCGGGCGCTGGCCCAGGCGTGGCGCGGGGCGTCGTCGAACCACGGCTCCCTGACCCGTCGTACCGACCAGACGGTGTAGGCGACGAGGGGGACGATGATGACGAGCAGCAGGTAGGCCATGGCAACTCCTGGGGTGACCCGTTGGCCGCGTGGCGCGGTCGGCCCGGCCGCCTCGGGAACGGTCGGGCCGCCGCACCTCCAGTCTCGCCACGGAGCCTCCGAGGGCCCATGGGGAGTGCCACCCACATCGCCTCGCGACCTCCGGACGAGCGTCGCCCGGCTGACAGACTGGCGTCCATGACCTCGCTCCGCACGGCGTACCGCCCCCTGTGGCGCCGGGTCGTGGTGGTCAACCTGCTGATCTTCGCGGTGGGCACGGCGGCCCTGGCGTTCTCCCCGGCCACGGTGTCGGCGCGGCCGCTGGCCTCGGAGGTCGTGGTCCTGCTGATCGGGCTCGCGGTGATGGCCGTCGCCAACGCGCTGGTCGTCCGCTCGCTGGTGCGACCGTTCGACCAGCTCGTGCACCGCCTCGACCACGAGCTGTCGGCCGACCCGATCCAGCTCCTGCCGGAGGGCGATGACGGGATCGCCGGACGGGTCACCGCCGCCGTCAACGACCTCCTCGGTCGCATCGAGCGCGAGCAGCGGGCTGCGGGGGCGTCGGCGCTCGCCGGCCAGGAGGGGGAGCGGGCCCGGATCGCCCAGGAGCTGCACGACGGCGTGGGCCAGTCGCTGACCGCGATTCTGCTCGAGGCGGGCCGGCTCGCCGACGCGCCACGGGTCGAGCCCGCGGACGTCGGGCGCATCCGGGACGTGGCCCGTGACAGCCTCGACGAGGTACGCCGCGTCGCGCGCCAATTGCGGCCCCACGTGCTCGAGGACCTCGGCCTCCGCAGCGCCCTCGCGGCCCTCACCACCGAGCTGTTCGAGCACGGCGGGACCCACGCCCGGCGGGCGGTCAGCCCGGCGCTGCCCGACCTCGACGAGACCGTGGAGCTGGTGGTCTTCCGGGTGGCGCAGGAGGCCCTGACCAACGTCGCCCGGCACGCCGGTGCGTCGTCGGTCGAGGTGCGGCTCTCGCCGCGCGGGGAGGACGTCGTCCTCACGGTCACCGACGACGGTCGCGGCCTCGCGCCCGGAGACGACGGCACCGGGCTGCGCGGCATGCGCGAGCGCGCCGGCCTCGTCGGTGGCACCGTCGACGTCGCGCGGCGCGAGGGCGGCGGCACCGTGGTGAGCCTCGTCGTGCCGGTGGAGCCCCGATGACCGGTTCCGGGACACCGGCCCGCATCCTGCTCGCGGACGACCACGCGCTCGTACGTCGCGGCGTACGGCTCATCCTGGACGCGCAGCCGGACCTCGAGGTGGTCGCCGAGGCCGGCGACGGTGCCGAGGCGGTGGCACTGCTGCGCGACCCGACGAGCGACCTGGCCGTCGACCTCGCCATCCTCGACGTCGCGATGCCGCGTCTCACCGGTCTGCAGGCGGCCCGGGAGATCTCCCGGATGCGCACGCCGCCGACGATCCTGATGCTGTCGATGCACGACAACGAGCAGTACTTCTTCGAGAGCCTCAAGGTGGGGGCGTCGGGCTACGTCCTCAAGTCGGTCGCCGACCGCGACCTCGTCGACGCCTGCCACGCGGCGCTGCGGGGCGAGCCGTTCCTCTACCCGGGCTCCGAGCGACGGCTGGTGCGCGACTACCTCGAGCGGCTGCGCCGGGGCGAGCGGCTGCCCCCGGCCGCGCTCACGCCGCGCGAGGACGAGGTGGTCAAGCTGATCGCCGAGGGGCACTCGAGCCGGGAGATCGCCCGCGAGCTGACGATCAGCGTCCGCACCGTCGAGCGGCACCGGGAGAACGTGCTCCAGAAGCTCGGCATGCGCGACCGCACCGAGCTGACCAGATATGCGGTGCGCGTGGGGCTGATCGATCCCTAGCAAACGGTCAGGAATCGAGAAGTGCCCGCCTGGCTCCGCCACTAGCCTTGCCCACACCAGATCGGAACGACCCCAGGAGGAGCACGCGCCATGACGCCCACCTCGAAGGCGAAGAAGACGCAGGACCAGACGTCGGGCCAGGGATTCTCTCCCGAGGAACGCGACGCCATGAAGCAGCGGGCCGCCGAGCTGAAGCAGGAGGGTCGCGGTGGCCGGGGCTCGAAGGCGGCCGCCGACGAGGCAGCCGTCCTGGCGAAGATCGCCGAGATGCAGGAGCCGGACCGGTCCGTGGCCGAGCGCCTGCACGTCGTCGTCACCACGGCTGCCCCCGAGCTGGCGCCGAAGCTCTGGTACGGGCAGCCGGCCTGGGCGCGCGCGGGGAAGGTGGTGTGCTTCTTCCGGAGCGGGCAGGTGGACAAGGAGCGCTACTCGACCTTCGGTTTCAGCGCCCAGGCCGACCTCGACGACGAGGGTGGGCTGTGGGCGACCTCGTACGCGCTGAGCGAGCTGAGCGAGGCCGGTGAGGCCACCATCGCCGAGCTGGTGAAGCGCGCCGTGGGCTGACCATGGTCGTCCCCGACCCGGACGAGGAGCAGCGGCTGCGCAGCATCGTCGTGATGCGTCGCGTCCGGGACCGGATCGACCGGGAGTTCGCCCGACCCCTCGACGTTGAGGCGCTCGCCCGTGGTGTGCACATGTCGGGTGGACACCTGAGCAGGGAGTTCCGCCGCGTCTACGGCGAGTCGCCCTACTCCTATCTCATGACCCGACGCGTGGAGCGGGCGATGACGCTGCTGCGCCGCGGCGACCTCAGCGTCACCGACACCTGCTTCGCGGTCGGGTTCTCGTCCCTCGGGACCTTCAGCACCCGCTTCACCGAGCTGGTCGGGGTGCCGCCCAGCGTCTACCGCCGCGACCACGCGAGTGCCGCGGCGGGGATCCCGGCCTGCTTGGCCCGGCAGGTGACCCGGCCGGTCAGGAATCGAGAAGCCCGCAGCACCCGGGCTCGCTAGCGTGGCAGGCATGGACATCACCATCCACTCCGTCTTCATCCCGCACCTCGACGCCGAGGCGTCCCTGACCTTCTACCGGGACGCCCTCGGCTTCGAGGTGCGCAACGACGTCGGGTACGAGGACATGCGATGGATCACGGTGGGCCCGGTCGGCCACCCCGGCACGTCCATCGTCCTGCACCCACCGGCGGCCGACCCCGGCATCACGGAGGTCGAGCGCCGCACCATCCTGGACCTGGTCGCCAAGGGGGTGTACACCTCCGTCACGCTGGCGACCGATGACCTCGCGGGCCTCTTCGCCCGCCTCGAGGCTGCCGGGGTCGACGTCGTCCAGGAACCCACCGACCAGGACTACGGGGTGCGCGACTGCGCCTTCCGCGACCCTGCGGGCAACCTGATCCGCATCAACCAGGCCGACCGTCCCTAGGCTCGCTCCCATGCCGGCTCGCTTCGACCACCTCGTCATCGCCGTCGCCGACCTCGACGAGGCGGTGGCGCGCTGGACCGGGGCCGGGATCCCCGCCGCCCGCGGGGGAGCGCACCCGGTCGGCACCGTCAACGCGCTCGTCCGCGGTCCGGGTGCTGCCTACCTGGAGCTGATCGCCGCTGGTCGCGACGAGTCCAACCCCTGGCTCGACCGGGTCCGGTCGGCGTCCGGGCCGATCTCGTGGGCCGTGGCCGTCGACGACGTCGACGCCGCGCGTGACGTGCTGCTCGACGCGGGCTTCGAGCCTCGGCCGGTGACCGAGGGGTCGCGCCTGACCCCGGACGGCGACACCGTCGCGTGGCGGATGTGCGACGTCGGCTCCGGCCCGTACGACGCGGGGCTGCCGTTCCTGATCGAGTGGACGACCCCGATGCCTCCCGGTCCCTCCGACGGACCGGTGGTGCGGCACCTCGCCCTCGCGCCGCCCGATCCCGACCGGGTGGCGGACCTGCTGCTGGCGCTGGGGTTCGCAGCGCAGGTGCTCTGGCCGCGGCGGGTCTTCCACGACGGCGACGGGGTGGGCCTCACCCTGCTCCCGGTCGGGGATCCGGTCGAGACGGGCGGCGCGTCGTGGTCGATGTCGTGGGAGGAATCCCCGGAGGCACCTACGACCTCCGTGGCTCTCGGTCTGCCGGTGTCCGCGCTCGCCCAGCACCGGCTCGACGACGTCGCCGTCATGGTGGTGCCGGACCGGCGCCGGTACGCCGCGAGCGCACTGCTGCGTGACGTGGACGTCGCCTTCGCCCGACTGCGCGGGGACCTGGCGGACTGGCCGCCGCCGCGCCCGGAGGGCGCCGCCCCGCTGGAGGAGGAGTACTCCCGCTGCGAGGAGCCGGAGCGCTACCGGCTGCTCGGCGTGCGGGCCGACGCGTGGGTCGAGACGATCGCTCGCACCGGGCTCGGGACGGGCGCGGCCGTGGATCCGACCGAGGTGACCTGGGTCGGTGAGCAGCACTTGCGTCCGCGCCGGGTGACGGTGTTGCAGGGTCGGCCTGGTACCCAGCCCGTTGTGGTCGCGTGGGCGCCGATCGACCACGCTGACGATGCTTTCGTCCTTGTCGGGGTGGGGGAGCCCGCCCACGTGCTCGACCGGCAGCCCGACTGCGGCTGCGACGCGTGTGACACGGGCTCCGTGGACCTGCTCGCCACCCTCGACGACGCCTTCCTTCTGGCGCTGAGCGGTGGGGTGCACGTCGTGCGCGAAGGAGAGCGCGTCGTCACCCGCGCGCTGGACGGCTGGAGCGCCTCGGGCACCTTCGCGGACGGGGAGCCGGAGCGGTGGCTGGCGGACGCGGCCGCGGGGCGGCGTGCCACCGGCGTCGTCCAGGGTGAGCCCTGGCTCTGAGGAGCCTGATCAGGCGATCGTCATGCCGCCGTCGACCGGGAGCGTCTGACCGGTGATGTAGCCGGCGGCGGGGGAGGCGAGGAAGACGACCGTGGCGGCGAGCTCGGCCGGGTCGCCCTTGCGCCGGGCGGGCACCCGCTGCATCGCGAGGTCGAGGTAGCCGTCGGGGTAGGTGTCGGTCATCTCGGAGGTGAAGAAGCCCGGCGCGATCGAGTTGACGCGGATGCCCTTGCGCTCGGTCCACTGCTGGGCCAGGTCGCGGGTCAGGCCGTTGAGCCCGGCCTTGGAGGCGCTGTACGCCGCTTGCGGGAGGCCGCCGGTGGTGATGCCGAGGACCGAGGAGATGTTGACGATCGAGGAGCCCGGCCGCATGACGCGGCCGCAGGCCTGGGCCATCCAGTAGCAGCCGTTGAGGTTGACGTCGATGACGGAGCGGAACTGCTCGGGCGTCTCGCGGGTGGCGGGCACGGCGGTGCCGGCGCCGGCGTTGTTGACCAGCACGTCGACGTGGCCGAACTCCGCCATCGCCGCGTCCACGAGCGCCTGGCACTGGTCCGGGTCGGCGACGTCGGTCTGCACGGTGAGGACGCGGCGGCCGGCGTCGCGCACCAGCTGGGCCGTCTCCTCGAGCCGGTCGGCCCGGCGGGCGCCGAGGACGAGGTCGGCACCGGCCTCGGCCAGTCCCTTGGCGAAGGCCACGCCCAGGCCGCTGGAGGCACCGGTCACGATGGCGACCTTGTCGTCGAGGCGGAACATCTCGGGAGTCGTCATGGTCCGGACCCTACCCAGCCGGCTCGCGCGAGGTCATGAGGAGTGGTCGCCCGGGCGACCACTCCTCATGACGTCCCGGTGAGGGCAGGGTCCGGGTCCTCCGCCGTACGCCGGGGCAGGTCGCGGACCGACCGTGAGCAGAGGACGAGCGCGCAGATGGCGGCGTACGCGATGCCGGAGGCGACGAGCACACGCGAGTTGCCGAAGGCGACACCGAGCGGACCCCACGCGAGCTGACCGATGGGCATCGCGACGAACGAGCCGAGTGCGTCGTAGGAGTAGGCGCGCGACAGCATGTCGTCGTCGATGTTCTCCTGCATCGCGAGGTTCCAGCCCATCGAGAAGACCTCGATGCCGGCACCGGCCACGAAGGCGCTCACCACGAGCGCGACGAGGGTCGGGTCCACCCCCAGGATGATCATCGGCAGCCCGGCCAGGGCGATGGCGATCATGCCCCAGAAGAGCGGTCGCCGCAGGGGCACCCGCAGCAGCACGACCGCCATCGCCAGCAGGCCGAGCGCCTCGGCGGAGAGCACGTAGCCCCACCCCTGGCGCCCGATGGTGTCCTGGGCGACGACGGGCCCGAGTGTGAAGAGCGCGCCGTTGTGGATCATGTTGAGTGCTCCGAAGCCGAGCACGACCGCCCACAGCCAGGTGGTGGACCAGAAGAACTGCCAGCCCTCGCGCAGCTCGGCGATGGTGCTGGACGACTGCTTCTTGTCCCTCGCGGGCATCCTCACGGGCAGCAGCAGCAGCGCGGAGAGCAGCCACATCGCCGCGTCGACCGCCAGCGCCCAGCCCGAGCCGATGGTGACGACCAGCAGGGCACCGGTCGTCGGTCCGAGGACGGTCAGTCCGTTGCGGGTGAGCGAGAGGAGGGCGTTGGCGGGCTGGAGCTGGGACCGGGGGACCAGCTGGGGGACCATGCTCGCCATCGCCGGGAAGGAGATCGCCGAGACCGCGCCGTGTACGGCCGTCAGCACGATCAGCATCCACAGCTCGGCGGTCCCGGTGATCACCAGGAAGGCGAGGAAGCCCTGGGAGGCGGCCGACGCGACGTTGGACACCTGCAGCACCAGCGTGCGCGGGAACCGGTCGGAGATGACGCCGCCCCACAGCAGCAGCAGGATCATGGGGATCGTGTGCGCGGCGAGCACCTGCCCCAGCGCGGAGGCCGAGTCGGTGAGGTCGAGCACCGCGAAGGCGAGCGCGATGTTGGCCATCGTCGAGCCGAGCGTGTTGGTGAACCGCGAGGCGAAGTACCACGCGAAGCCGCGCTCGCGCAGCGGCGCGGCCGCGTCCTTCCAGGTCACTCCGGGTCACCCATCACGAAGGCCTGCGACGACGCGCTGACGTGGAGGGTGCCCTCGGTGCGCGCGGGCTGTGCCTGGTCGTGGAGCAGCACCATCGCCTGCGACACCAGGTCGATGGCCGCGCGCCACGTCTCGGGCGTCACCCACGTCTCGATGTCGGAGGAGCTCGAGGGCCCCTTCACGCGATGGGCCATCCGGCGGACGATCTCCACGTGGGTCGCCTGCTGCCAGGCGATGCCGTCCTCGACGCTCGGGGGGCCGGGCGGTCGCGTCGGGTCGCCGCCCACGACGTACCGGTAGCGCTTGGCGGTGCCGCCGCGGATCTTCTCCTTGCTCTCCACGACGAGCTCGCCCGCGTCGTGGAGCACCCGCAGGTGGTACGACGCGTTGGCGTGCGTGAGGTCCAGCTCGCGGGCCACCTCGGCGGCGCTCATCGGCTGCGCCGTCAGCATCGAGAGGATCCGCAGCCGCACCGGGTGCGCCACCGATCGCAGGGACGAGATCGCGTCCTTGTCCGTGCCCTCCACGTCAACCCTCCACCAGTCGTTGGGGGGTCATCCTGATCCGGGGTGGAGGCGACTGTCAAGCAGTTCTTGGGGGGTCGACCCGGGTCGGCCCCTGAGTCGACCCTGAAGCACCCCCGAAACCGGGTGGATTCCACCCGATCGCGTGGTTGAGTGGGACTCACAGACCAAGGAGGTCCCCATGAGCCAGACACCCCAGGATCCGGCCAACCCCTACGGCGACCGGCCTGCCTACGAGCCGCCGTCGCACCAGCAGCCCGACTACACCGCCCCGCAGTCGTCGATCTCGCCGGCGCAGGAGCGCACCCTCGGCGCCGTCGCGCACGGGGTGCCCCTCATCGCGATGGTGCTCTCCGCGGGCCTGCTCGGCTTCGTCGGGTCGCTGGTGATCTACCTGATGTACAAGGACCGCGGCCCCTTCGTGCGCCAGCACGCCGCCAACTCGCTCAACGTCCAGATCATCACCGGCATCGTGCTGCTGATCTCGATCCCGTTGATGCTCATCCTGGTCGGCTTCGTCACCTACGCCGTCGCCCTCGTCTTCGCGTTCGTGATGCACCTGCTCGGCGCGATCAAGGCCAACAACGGCGAGTGGTGGGACCCGCCGATGACGCCCCGCTTCGTCCGCTGACTCACGGGTGGTGCTGGAGACGCTCCTTGATGTCCGTCTTCAGCACCTTCCCCACCTTGGAGCGCGGCAGGTCGGCCCAGACCTCGACCTGCTTGGGCGCCTTGACGCTCCCGATGCGCGCCTTGACGAAGGCCACGACCTCGTCCGTGTCGACGTCGCGGCCCTCGCGCAGCTGCAGCACCGCCGTGACCCGCTCGCCCCAGCGGTCGTCGGGGAGCCCGACGACGGCGCAGTCCTGGACGTCGGGATGGGCCATCAGCGCCTGCTCGACCTCGGTGGAGTAGACGTTGAACCCACCCGTGATGACCATGTCCTTGGCCCGGTCGACGATGAACAGGAAGTTGTCCTCGTCGAGGTAGCCCACGTCACCGGTGTGGTGCCAGCCGTGCGCCGACGCCTCCGCCGTCGCTGCGGGGTCGCGGTAGTAGCCCGCCATCACCAGGGAGCTGCGCACCACGATCTCGCCGGTGTCGCCGCGGGGGAGCAGTGTCCCGTCCGCGCCCATGATGGAGACCGTCACCAGCGGAGCGGGGCGCCCCGCCGATGACAGCCGTGCGTGGGCGACCGTGCCGTCCGGCAGGAAGTGGTCGCGGGGGGCCATCGTGGAGATCATCATCGGGGCCTCGGTCTGCCCGAAGAGCTGGGCCATGACCGGCCCGATCCGCACCAGCGCCTCCTCGAGCCGGGCGGCCGACATCGGGGCGGCGCCGTACCAGAAGCACTGGAGCGACGAGGTGTCCGTGCGGGCCAGCCGCTCTTGCGCCAGCACCATGTAGATCACGGTGGGCGGCAGGAACGCGTGCGTCACCCGGCGCTCCTCGATGAGCCCGAGGAACGCGCCCACGTCGGGGGAGCGCATCACCACCACCTCCCCGCCGAGGGCGAGCACGGGGAAGCAGAGCACGCCCGCCGCGTGCGTGAGCGGAGCCAGGGCCAGGTAGACGGGCCGCCCCTCGAACGGGTAGCTCATCAAGGTGATGGCGGTCATCGTCTCGAGGTTGGTGCCGGTGAGCTGCACCCCCTTGGGGCGCCCGGTGGTGCCACCGGTCCCCACGATCATGGCGACGTCGTCGACCGGGTCCACCGGTGAGTACGACGCCGTCCCGGCGTCGAGGAAGTCCGCCCACGAGGTGGCCCACTCGACGTGCCCGTCCAGGCACACCAGCGTGGTGAGCCGCGGCAGCTCGGCGCGAATCGCGTCGACCAGGGGTGCGAAGTGCTCCTGGAAGACCAGCACCGTGCAGTCGAAGAGCTCCAGCAGCTCACGGTTCTCCGCCGCCTCGTTGCGCGGGTTGACCGGGCACCAGACGGCGCCCGCCCGGCTGATCCCGAAGACGCAGGTGAACGCCACCGGGTCGTTGGCCGACAGGATCGCCACCTTGTCGCCGGGTGCGACCCCGCGCGCGTGCAGGGCGCCGGCGACCCGACCGGCGAGCTCCTGCACCTCGGCGTACGTCCTCGTGACGCCGTCGGTGGTGAGGCAGGGCGCGTCCGGTCCCAGGGACGCGCCCTTGTCGAGGTAGTCGACCAGCCGCACCGGCCTCATCCCTCCACGGTGAGGACCGGCGGCGACACCAGCCCGAAGCTGCGGAGGACCGACAGCAGCTCGCGGTGCCCGAAGGCCTGGCACCCGGACGCGAAGCCCACCCGCCGCGGTGCCTGCTGGAGCAGGGAGTACGCCGCAAAGGCCTGGAGGAGCCCCGTCTGCTTGTAGTTCTGGTTGCCGTGGATCACGCAGTGCGCCCGGCCGAGCGGACCCGAGGCGTGCACCGAGTCGAGGGACTTGTTGAGGCGCGGGTTCTCCCGGGGCGGCATCACGTTCATCACCTGGGCCGCGGTCGCGGCCAGCGCGGCGTACTTCTCGTCCGGGTCCATGTCCTTGGTCGCCTCGATGGCACCGGCCACGATCTGCGGCACACCCATCATCAGCGCCTTGTTGAAGACGCCGCCGAGGGCCTTGACGTTGGCGACACGCGGGTCGCGGCGGTACCAGACCGGGTGCGACGTGCCGCCCCACGGCAGTGCCAGCGCCAGCTCGTGCTGGCCCGGGATGGCCAGCTGGTAGTGCCCGGCCTCGGGGTCGAAGGGGACGTAGGTGTCCTGCTCGAGGTAGTGCGCCCCCGACAGGGCGGCGTTGAACAGGATGGTCTGGGTCGAGGCGATGGTCGGGCTCCCGCCCCAGAAGACCGCGATGTCCAGGGTGTCGAGACCGGGGGTCTCGAGGGCGACCTCGGCGGCGATCTCGCCGGTCGTGTACATCTGGGCGATGCCGGGTGCCAGCAGCAGGCCGGCGGCGGCGAAGTCCGCGCCGTACTGCTCGTCGCAGGTGATCAGCCAGTCCTGCTCGCCGGTGGTGTCGGTGTAGTGGGCGCCCGCGGAGAGGCAGGCCTCGACGACCTCGGGGCCCCACTTGCTGAACGGGCCGACCGTGTTGAGCACCACGGAGGCCCCGGAGAACAGCCGGGTGAGCGACTCGACGTCGTGGCTGACCTCGACGACGTCGTAGTCGGCGGTCTCGATGCCGGCGACGTTGCTCTCCATCGAGGCCTTGACCTTGTCGGCGTCCCGGCCGGCGGCCACGAAGGGGACGCGGTACTCGCGCAGGTACTCGCAGATGAGCCGGCCGGTGTAGCCGGAGGCGCCGTAGACGACGACGGGCTTGTCGGTCATGGCGCTCACATCCCCATCCCGCCGTCGACCGGCAGGCCGACGCCGTTGACGAAGCGTGCGGCGTCGGAGGCCAGGAAGACCACCGCGTCGGCCATGTCGGAGACCTCGCCGAGACGACCCGACGGGGTGAGCTCGATGACCGCGCCGACGGCCTCCTCCGGCGAGCCGAACAGCCCGATCGAGGCGACGTCGTTGGCCAGCCCGGCGCCCATCGCGGTGGGCACGAGCCCGGGGTAGATGCAGTTGACGCGCACCCCGTAGCCGAGCTTGCCCGACTCCATGGCCGCGACCCTGGTCAGCCGGTCGACGCCGGACTTGGTGGCGGAGTAGACCGAGATGCCGGGGAACGCGATCGTGGCGGCGACGGAGGCGACGTTGACGACCACTCCTCCCTGGCCGGCCGCGCCCTCGGGGCGCATCGTGCGGAACGCGTGCTTGATGCCGAGCGCGGTGCCGAGCAGGTTGACCTCGAGCTGCTTGCGCACGGCGGCCGCGTCGAGGTCGACGAGCAGGCTGGTGATCTCGATGCCGGCGTTGTTGACCAGGATGTCGAGGCCGCCGAGCTGGTCGACGGCCGAGGCGACCGCGGCCTCCCAGCTGGCGTCGTCCGAGACGTCGAGGTGGACGAAGCCGTGTCCCTCGCCCAGGCTCTCGGCCACCTTGGTGCCCAGGTCGTCCTGCAGGTCGGCCACAACGACGTGGGCGCCGGCGTCGGCGAGGGCCTGTGCCATGCCCTCGCCCAGCCCCTGGGCTCCGCCGGTGACCAGGGCCTTGCGGCCCGTCAGGTCCAGATCGGTCATTGCGTGCGCTCCTCGCGTCGAAGTGTGTCGGTGGTCACAGACAAGACCTGTTCTTGACACCTGTCAAGACAAAACTGGACACCTGTCAAGAAAATGCGCGAGACTCGGCGCCGGGCGGCTCGCAGGACGCACGGCATGCGCCGCCGCCCGCCGTACGATGACGACGCCAGCGCCCACCAGGAGGGGAGGACCCGTGTCGAGCTCCACCAGTGCTCCGCCCCGTCGCTCGCCCGCGGACAAGCATGACGCGCGCCGCAACCAGCTCGCCGAGTCGGCGCTGAAGACCCTCGGTGAGGTGGGCTACGCCCGCACCAGCCTGCGCGAGGTCGCCCAGAACTCGGAGTTCAGCCACGGCGTCGTCCACTACTACTTCCACGACAAGCTCGAGCTGATCCTCTACTCGGTGCGCTACTACAAGGCGCAGTGCGTGACCCGGTACGACGGGGTGGTCGCCGACTCGACGTCGACCGAGGGGCTGCTCGACGCGTTCGCCGCGAAGCTCGCCGAGACCATCCGCGAGGAGGCGCCGATGCACCGCCTCTGGTACGACCTGCGCACCCAGGCGATGTTCGAGGAGCCCTTGCGCGAGGCTGTGGCGGTCATCGACAAGACCCTCGAGGACATGATCTGGCGGGTGGTCTCCCGCTACGCCGAGCTCGCCGGACGGGCGCCCGTGATGGCGAGCGGTCCGGCGTACGCCGTGCTCGACGGGCTCTTCCAGCAGAGCCTGCTGGCCCACCTCTCCGGCAGTGCCACGGCCCTCGAGGAGCTGTCGGTGCAGGTGCACGCCCTGATGCCGCTGCTGCTGACGCGGGACTGAGCGGGCGCCGAGTGGCGCCCTCGAGCCGGCAACCGGGTCGCCGCCGGCCGTCGTACGGCGCTAGCATGGTCGACATGTGCACGCAGTCCCTGCTTCTTGGCCAGCCGCGCTGACTCCACGAGTCGCGCGGCCACCCCTCCCTGCGAGGGGTTTTTTCATGTCCGGAGCACGGCCACACGAAGGAAGACGACGATGAGCGACGAGCGCGAGACCTACGACACCGCGGCCACCGAGACCAAGTGGCGGGCGGTCTGGGACGACCTGCAGCCCTTCCGGGCCGACGACGACAGCCCGCGCGAGAAGAAGTACGCGCTCACGATGTTCCCCTACCCCAGCGGCGACCTGCACATGGGCCACGCCGAGGTGACCGCCCTGCACGACGTCGTCGCGCGCTACTGGTGGCAGAAGGGCTACGAGGTACTGAACCCGATGGGCTGGGACTCCTTCGGACTGCCCGCCGAGAACGCCGCGATCCGCAACGACGCGCACCCGGCCGACTACACCTACGGCAACATCGCCACCCAGCTGGAGTCCTTCCAGCGGTACGGCGTGAGCTTCGACTGGTCGCGCCGGTTCAACACCTCGGACCCGTCGTACTACAAGTGGACCCAGTGGCTGTTCCTGAAGTTCCACGAGAAGGGGTTGGCCTACCGCAAGAACAGCCCCGTCAACTGGTGCCCCAACGACCAGACCGTGCTGGCCAACGAGCAGGTCGTCGACGGCACCTGTGAGCGCTGTGGGGCCGAGGTCACCAAGCGTGAGCTGACCCAGTGGTACTTCCGCACGACGGCGTACGCGCAGGAGCTGCTGGACTGCCTGGACGACCTGCAGCCGACCTGGTCGGACAAGGTCGTCAACTCCCAGCGCCACTGGATCGGACGCTCCGAGGGCGCCCACGTCGACTTCGTCGTTGCGGGCCGCGAGGAGCCGATCACCGTCTACACGACACGACCCGACACGATCTTCGGCACGACCTTCATGGTCGTCGCCGTCGACTCCGCGCTGGCCTCCGACCTGGTGACCGACGAGCGCCGGACTGAGTTCGAGGCCTACCGCGAGGAGGTCCGCAAGGAGACCGAGATCGAGCGGCTGTCCACCGCCCGCCCCAAGACCGGCGTCGACCTGGGCGTGACCGCCACCAACCCGGTGACCGGCCAGCAGATGCCGGTGTGGGCGACGGACTACGTGCTGGCCGACTACGGCACCGGCGCGGTCATGGGCGTGCCCGGCGGCGACCAGCGCGACTGGGAGTTCGCCACCGTGATGGGCCTGCCCATCGTCCGGACCACCCAGCCGCCCGCGGACTTCGAGGGCGAGGCCTTCTCCGGCGAGGGGCCGGCGATCAACTCCCCGGCCGAGGGCGAGTCGGCGCCGCTGGACATCAACGGGCTGGCGGTGGCCGAGGCCAAGTCCACGACCATCGCGTTCCTGGAGGAGCAAGGCCTGGGCCGCGGCACGGTGAACTTCCGGCTGCGCGACTGGCTGCTGTCGCGCCAGCGCTACTGGGGCGCGCCCATCCCGATCATCCACTGCCCGGTCGACGGCGAGGTGCCGGTCCCCGAGGACCAGCTGCCCGTCGAGCTGCCCGAGCTGCGCGGCGCCGACCTGAAGCCCAAGGGCACCTCGCCCCTGGGTGGCGCGGCCGAGTGGGTCGACGTCGCGTGCCCGACCTGTGGCGGACCGGCCAAGCGGGACACCGACACCATGGACACCTTCGTGGACTCGTCCTGGTACTTCTTCCGCTACGTCTCCCCGCACGACGACACCCAGGCCTTCGACAAGGGCCTGGCCGACGCGTGGGGTCCCGTCGACCTGTACGTCGGTGGCGACGAGCACGCCGTGCTGCACCTGCTGTACGCGCGCTTCTTCACCAAGGCGCTGCGCGACATGGGCCTGGTCAGCTGGGACGAGCCGTTCTCGTCGTACCTGTCCCAGGGCAAGGTCATCAACAACGGCCGCAAGATGAGCAAGTCGCTGGGCAACGGCGTCAGCCTGGGCGACCAGCTGGAGGAGTTCGGGGTCGACGCCGTGCGCCTGACCCTGGTCTTCGCGAGCCCGCCGGAGGACAACATCGACTGGGCGGACGTCTCGCCCGGTGGCTCGGTGCGCTTCCTGCAGCGTGCCTGGCGGCTGAGCGGCGACGTCACCAGCGAGCCGGGGGTCGACCCGTCCGCCGGTGACACCGCCCTGCGCAAGGTCACCCACAAGACGCTGCACGAGGCCGAGACCCTGGTCGAGAGCCACCGCTTCAACGTCATGGTCGCGCGCACGATGGAGCTGGTGAACGCCACCCGCAAGGCGATCGACTCCGGTCCGGGCGGCTCCGACCCGGCGGTCCGCGAGGCCGTCGAGGCGGTCGCGATCCTGCTGTCGCTGGTCGCGCCCTACACCGCCGAGGAGATGTGGGAGCGGCTGGGCCACCAGCCCACCGTCGCCCGCGTCGGCTGGCCGGTCGTCGACGAGGCGCTGCTGGTCGAGGACTCGGTGATCGCCGTCGTCCAGATCCAGGGCAAGGTGAGGGCACGCCTGGAGGTCTCGCCGGACATCAGCGAGGCGGACCTGGAGGCGGCTGCGATGGCCGACGCGGGCGTCGTACGCGCCATCGACGGGCGTCCGGTCCGCAAGGTGGTCGTGCGGGCGCCCAAGCTGGTCAACATCGTCGTCTGATGCGTGAGCGCGCGAGGGACGAGCGGGCGAGCTGCGAAGCGACCGACCCCGCGTCGTCTGAGGGCGCGACGCTGCTCACCCACTAGCCTTCCGCCATGTCCGTCGTCGTGGTCACCGACTCGACCGCCACCCTCCCTGCCGACCTCGCCGAGGAGCAGGGCATCGTGGTGGTGCCGCTACAGGTCGTCATCGGTGCCCAGGTGCACGACGAGGGCTCGGAGGGGGCGACCCCGGAGGTCGTGGCGCAGGCGCTGCGCGACTTCGTCCCGGTGAGCACGTCGCGGCCCTCGCCGGCCGCCCTCGTCGAGGTCTACGAGCGGTTGGCGCGGGACGGGGCCGACGAGATCGTGTCCATCCACCTGTCGGGGGAGATGAGCGGGACCTTCGAGTCGGCGCAGCTCGCCGCGCAGCAGGTCGACGTACCCGTGCACTGCGTCGACTCACGCCAGGTGGGCGTGGCGACGGGCTTCGCCGCCCTCTCGGCGGTGGAGGCGCTCCGTGCCGGGGCCTCTGCCGTGGAGGCGGCCGACGTGGCCCGGCATCGGGCGGCCGCGGCGTCGTCGCTCTTCTACGTCGACACGCTGGAGTACCTGCGCCGTGGCGGCCGGATCGGGGCCGCCGCCGCGATCCTCGGCGGTGCCCTCGCGGTCAAGCCGCTGCTCTGCATCGAGGACGGCAAGGTGGCCAACCTCGAGCGGGTGCGGACCGCCGCCCGTGCGCTCAGCCGGCTGGAGGACCTCGCGGTCGAGGCCGCGGGGGAGTCGTCCGTCGACGTCTGCGTCGCCCACCTCGCCAACCCCGAGCGGGCCGGCGCCCTCGCGGACAAGCTGTCGGTGCGACTGGCGGACCAGCTCGAGGGCCGCGAGGTGTGGTGCGGCGAGCTCGGTGCCGTGCTGGGTGCCCACGTCGGGCCCGGCATGGTCGCGGTCTGCGTCGCGCCCCGCTGAGGGACGGGCCACCTGTCGTCCCGGCGCTGCTGCGCCGGGGTGGTTTTCCACAGGTCTCGGACGCCGGTGGCGGCCGGCCGCGCTGCTTCCTAGGTTCGATGCATGCGACGCCGCCCACCCACACCCGAGCACGTCGAGGCCGTCTCGCGGCGCCTGGCGACGCTGAGCGCCGAGCTGGCCTCGGTGCGGGGCGACCCCGTGGTGGGTCACCAGCACACCCGGATCCGCCAGGAGGCCGTCGCGGAGTCCCTGCCCTGGGACGACGCGGCCGAGGTGCCGGTGGTCCCGGTGCCGGGTCGGCATGCCTCGCGCCGGCTGGCCGACCGGGTGCGGCTGACGCACGCCCACCTCGCCGTGGTGGCGGTGGTGGTCGCGCTCGGCGTCGGGATCACCGCCTGGCTGGCCGTGCGGAGCCAGGCCGAGCCGGTCCCGGTCGCCCCGCTGACGCCGGTCTCGGAGCCGTTGGCCGACGTGCCCGCGGTCGACGGATCGGCGGCGGCGGCCGGATCCGGGGTGACCAGCACCGGCTCCTCCGCGGTGGAGTCTGCGACGTCGGGGGGCGTCGCAGACTCCACCGCCGAGGACCTCACGGTCGACGTGGCGGGCAAGGTCCGCCGCCCCGGGATCGCGGTGCTGCCGCCTGGATCGCGCGTGGTCGACGCGCTCGAGGCGGCGGGTGGGGCTCGACGAGGGGTGGACCTCACCTCGCTCAACCTCGCCCGCCCGCTGGTCGACGGCGAGCAGATCCTGGTGGGGGTGACCGCGCCTGCGGGCGTGCCGGCGACGGTCGGCGACCCGGGCTCCGCCACGACCGCCGGCGCGTTGGTCAACCTCAACACCGCGGACCCGCCCACGCTCGAGACGCTGCCGGGGGTCGGACCGGTGACGGCCGGGGCGATCATCAGCTGGCGTGACCAGCACGGCGGCTTCTCGGCCGTCGAGGAGCTCCTCGAGGTGGACGGGATCGGTGATGCCACGCTGGCGCAGATCGCGCCGCACGTGACGATCTGAGTCCGGGGTGCGCGACCTCCGGACCCCGATGCTCGGGGCGGGGGCGTGGCTCGGGGGGATCGCGGCCGCGGTGCTGCCGGCGTGGGCCTCGATCGCGCTGGTCGCGACGGTGCTGCTCGGGGCCGTGGTCAGCAAGCAGGCGGCGGCAGTGGGGGCGGCCGTCGCGGCCGCCGCGGTGGCGGGCGTCGCCCTGCTGCACGCCGGCGGGATCACCGGCGGACCGGTGCACGACCTGGCCTCGGAGCGCGCCGTCGTCACCGCCGAGGTGACGATCACCAGCGACCCGCGCGTCAGCCGCGGACGCTTCGGGGACGTCGTGGTGGTGCGGGGCGACGTGCGCCGGGTCGCGGGCCGCGGCGCGGCGTACGACGTCCGCAGCCCGGTGGTGCTGCTCGCGGACGAGGAGTGGCGCGACGTCGCCCTCGGCGAGCGGGTCCGTGTGTCCGGACGGCTCGGCCCGGCGGACGACGGGGTGGCCGCGCTGTTGAGCGTGCGCGGTCGCCCCGAGGTCGTCGAGGGCCCGGACCCGTGGTGGCGGGCGGCGGCCGCGGTCCGGCACTCGATCCGGGAGTCCGTCGCGCCCCGCGCCGAGCACCCGCGCGAGCTCGTGCCGGCCCTGGTCGTGGGTGACGACAGCGGGCTGGACCCCGCACTCGCCGACGACTTCCGCACCACCGGGTTGACCCACCTGCTCGCGGTGAGCGGCACCAACCTGACGCTGCTGGTCGGGTTCATGCTCGTCGTGGCCCGCTGGCTGGGGGTGCGTGGCCACTGGACGTACGCCGTGGCGGCGGTCGGCATCGTCGGCTTCGTGCTCATCGCCCGCACCGAGCCGAGCGTGGTGCGCGCGGCGGCGATGGGCACGGTGGCGCTGGTCGGCATGGGCACCAACGGGCGCGAGCGCGGCTCGCGGTGCCTCGGCGTGGCCGTCCTGGGACTGCTGCTGGTGGTCCCCGACCTGGCCGTGTCCGCCGGTTTCGCCCTCTCGGTGCTGGCGACCGGCGGCATCCTGTTCCTGGCCCCGGCCTGGCGCGACGCCCTCATGGCATGGCTGCCCCGGTGGGCGGCCGAGGCGGTGTCCGTGCCGCTGGCCGCCCAGGTCGCCTGCACCCCGGTGGTCACCGCGCTCTCCGGCGAGATCAGCCTGGTGGCCGTGGTCGCCAACCTGCTGGCCGCCCCCGCGATCGCGCCGGCGACCGTGCTCGGGCTGGCCGGTGGCCTGGTCGGCCTCGTGTGGACGCCGCTCGGCCAGGTCGTCGCCGCACCCGCCGCGTGGTCGGTGGGCTGGATCGTGGTCGTGGCCCAGCGCGGGGCGGCCCTGCCGACCGCATCGATCAGCTGGGGCACCGGGCCGCTCGCCCTGGTCGCGGTCACCGTGGCGTGCGTGGCCATGGTGGCGGTCGCGCCCCGCGTCCTGCGGCACCGGAGTGCCGGGATCGGCTGCTCGGTGCTGCTCGTCGTCACGGTCCTGACCCGACCGCCGTCGCCCGGCTGGCCCCCGGAGGGATGGGTGCTGGCGATGTGCGACGTCGGGCAGGGCGACGGCCTGGTGGTCCGCGCCGGTCCCGGGGCCGGGATCGTCGTGGACGCCGGCCCGGACCCGGTGCTCATCGACGAGTGCCTGCGCCGCCTCGAGATCACCACGGTGCCGCTCGTCGTGCTCACCCACTTCCACGACGACCACGTCGGTGGCCTGGCCGGGGTGCTCGAGGACCGCGAGGTCGGGGAGGTGGTGGTCACCGGCCTCCCGGACCCGGCCTCCGGGGTGGACCTGGTCCAGCGGGAGACGGCGGTGGCCGGGCTGCGACCGGTGGTGGCGACGTACGGCCTCACCCGACGCGTGGGCGAGGCCACGGTGCAGACGGTCTGGCCGGCCTCGGTCGCCGGGACGGTGCCGGGGGAGGAGGGGGAGGGGAGCGCTGCCAACGACGCCAGCGTGGTGCTGCTCGTGGAGGTCGAGGGCGTGCGGGTGCTGCTGACCGGGGACGTGGAGCCGCCCGCACAGGCGGCGCTGGAGCGGGTGCTCGCCGGCGTCGAGGTCGACGTGCTCAAGGTCCCGCACCACGGGTCCAGGCACCAGGACCTCGACCTCCTGCTGGGGCTGCGCGCCCGGCTGGCCCTGGTGTCGGTGGGCGCCGACAACGACTACGGCCACCCCTCCGCCGACCTGCTGGCCGCGCTCACCGCCACGGGGGCGCAGGTGCGTCGTACCGACCTCGACGGTGACGTGCTCGTGACCCTCGACGACGGTGCGCTGGGTGTCCGTGCCCGCGACTAGGGTGGGCCCACCATGAGTCGCACCCCCACCGCCGCGCAGGTCCTCGGTCGCGTCATCCTCGTGACGGGCAAGGAGGAGTACCTCAGCGAGCGCACGGTCGTCTCGGTCCGCGACGCGGTGCGCTCGCACGACGCGGAGGCCGAGATCGGCGAGGCCACCGCGTCCGACCTGACGCTGGCCACCCTCGGCGAGATGGCCGCACCCTCCCTGTTCTCCACCACCCGCTGCGTGGTCGTCCGCGGCCTGGAGAACCTCCCCGACGAGTCGGTCGACGGCCTGCTGGACTACGCCGCGGCGCCCGCCGACGACATCTCCCTCGTGCTGGTCCACGGCGGCGGGCCCAAGGGCAGCGGGGTCCTCACCAAGCTGCGCAAGCTCTCGGCGGTGACCGAGGTCAAGTCGGAGGAGATCAAGCGGGGTGACCTCACCGGCTTCGTGACGTCCGAGTTCGCCGCCCACGGCGCCCGGATCGCCCAGGACGCCTCGGCCTTCCTCGTGACCGCCGTGGGCCAGGACCTACGCTCCCTCGCGGCCGCTGCCCACCAGCTGACCAACGACTTCCCGGGCGAGCCGATCTCCGTCGACAAGGTCAAGCGCTACTTCGGGGGGCGGGCCGAGGCGACGTCCTTCGCCGTCGCCGACGCCGCCTTCTCCGGCCGCCGCGAGGTCGCCCTCGAGGAGCTGCGCTGGGCGCTCGACGGGGGCACGGCCACCGTCCTGATCACCTCGGCGATGGCCAGCTCGGCGCGCAGCATCGCCCGCTACCTCGGTGCCGCTCGGGGTGCCCGCGACAACGACCTGGCTCGCGACCTCGGCGTGCCACCGTGGAAGGTCAAGCAGGTCCGGGACCAGTCCCGCTCGTGGACCCCCGACGCGATCGCCACCGCGCTGCGCGCCGTCGCGACCGCCGACGCGGACATCAAGGGCCAGGCCCACGACGCGTCCTACACGCTGGAGCGGTTGGTCCTCACGGTCACGAGGCTGCGCACCCCCCGCTAGGGCCTCTGCAGGGCACGTGGCCAGCGGCCAGGACGTGCCCGGTCGCCAAATGAGTTCGACCCGCCAGGTGTCACCTGACGGGTCGAGCAGAGCGGGTCACCTCAGAGCGAGGCGGCCTTCTTCATGATGGACGACTTGCGGTTGGCCGCCTGGTTCTTGTGGATGACGCCCTTGGAGGCGGCCTTGTCGAGCTTGCGGGCCGCCACGGCGCCCGCAGCGACGGCTGCATCCTTGTCGCCGGCCTCGGCGGCCTCGCGGAACTTGCGCACGGCGGACTTGAGACCGGTCTTCACGGCCTTGTTGCGCTCGTGAGCCTTCTCGTTCTGCTTGTTGCGCTTGATCTGGGACTTGATGTTGGCCACAGGTGAACCTTTGCTCGCTCGTGCTGGTCAGGGAAAGCCTCGTGTGTCGGCTGCCGACTGCCCTCGACGGGAGGGAACCCGAGGTGAGCGGCGGCGCCGGACATGCAAGGGGAGACACTACCGCTCGCGCGCGGGAGCGCCCAAATCGCGTACGGCGACCGCACGACCCCTCGTCAGGCGAGCCCCAGTCTACGGGCAGCAGCACCGAGGAACCGGGCCGACTCCCTCCGCCGGAAGTCCGCGAGGGTGGGCAGGTTGACGTCGACCGCGCTGTGCGCCCGCCAGGCCAGGATCGTCCCCATCCCGACCAGCCAGGCGGTGACCACCTCGTCACCGGCGGCCCGCAGCGCGGGCGAGGAGGTCAGCGACCTGTCGAACCACGGGCTGTCCACGCGCTCGAGGCGCGCGACCAGCGGGTCCAGCCAGACGGGGCCGCGCCCGAAGGCACCCCAGTCGAGGAAGACCAGCTCGCCCGTCGGCCGCTGGATCAGGTTGTCGTTGCGGATGTCGACGTGCACGACGGTGTCCGTGGCCTCGGCGAGGAGCATGGACACCCCCTCCCGCAGCGGGTCGATCCGGTCGAGCACCCAGCGCGGCAGCAGGTCGGGTGGGATCTCGTGCAGGCGGTCGAAGACACCCACCCAACCGCGGGCCACGGTCGCGAAGTCCGTGGGTCCCGGTCGGTAGAGCGCGTGCCCGCCGTCACCGGGTGTCGGTGGGGGCAGGGACGTCACGCGGGCGTTCATCGTGGCCGAGAGCTCGTCCGTCTGCTCGACGAGGCGTTCCATCTCCTCGTCGAGGGACAGGTCGGGGTGCGACCCCTCGACGTCCTCGAGCAGCAGCGCAACCCAGTCGCCGTCGTCGTACGACGCGATCAGGCCCGCCCACAACGGGTGCCGTCCCAGCAGCTCGAGCGCCAGCACCTCGCGGCGGAACAGCACCGGGGTGTGCGGATTCAGCTCGGTGCCGACGGCCTTGACGAAGGCTCGTGTCCCGTCGGCGCAGACGAGACGGGTGGCGCACCCGGGCGACATCCCACCCACCTGCTCGTGCGTCTCCACGACGGGCGAGGCGAGGGTGGAGTCGACCCAGGCGCGCACGTGCCGAGGAATCGTGGGGTACGCCGCCCGCACCCCGACGGCGCGCGGAGCGCTCACCAGCCGCGGCGCTCGGCCAGCCAGTCCCAGCAGACCTGACCCTGCCACCGCTGGTGATCACGGAGGTGGGGCGAGGTCGGCGGCACGGGCTGGTCGCACGCGGACAGGAAGTAGCCCGCGACCAGGGCCAGGGCGATGTCGAGCGACTCGGCCGGTACGTCGCGCAGCAGGCGTCGCGAGGAGATCACGGTGTCCACGTCGAGGCCGTCGCCCCGCGGGCCGATCAGGGTGAAGAAGGAGTCCAGCCAGGCGGCCCCGAGGACCGGCCAGTTCCAGTCGACCAGCCAGGCCTTCCCGCTGGCGTCCACGAGGACGTTGTCGGCGCGGATGTCGGAGTGCACGAGGGTGTCGCCCGTGCACACCTCGGCATAGCGGCGGGCGAGCACCTCGGCCTCGTCGAGGTGCGGCAGGTCGTGGGTGGCCCGGACGTGCGCCCAGCCGTCGAGGAAGGATGCGAACTCGCCCGTGAAGGTGTCGAGCTCCAGCGGCGAGGGGGTCAGCTCGTCGGCGACGACCTCCAGCGCGTCCAGCGTCGCGTCGAGGTCGGCAAACCGCCAGGGCCGGCGCGGCATCGTGGCCTCGACGTGCTCGATGCCCAGGACCACCCAGTCGTCGTCGAGCATCCACAGCAGGCGTGGGGCCGGCACCGAGGCGGGCAGCGCGGCCAGCTTGCGGCCCTCCTCGCGGTAGGAGTCGGCGAACAGCCGCTGCGCCTTGACGGATGCCGCCTTCACGAAGTGCCGCGAGCCGTCCGCGCAGACGAGGACCGAGGCGAAGCCGGGCGTGAAGCCCGAGGTCTGCGAGATCGCCTCGACTACGGGCGACCCGCAGCGGCGCTCGACGTACGCCCTCAGGTGGGGCGGCAGGAAGGGCCACTCCAGTCGTCGCGAGGTCGCTCCGGGAGGGGCGGGGTAGGCGCCGGGCTCGAGGTGCATGGCGACATCCTCCCCGGCTCACACCTCGTCGAGGATCCCGGCCCGTCGCGAGGTGTGCTCGTCCTGGGTGATGAGGCCCTCGGAGAGCAGCCGGTCGAGCTCACGGAGCCGGGTGGCGGTGTCGCGGACGACGTGGTCGTGGCCGGGAGCACCGGCGGACGGGCCGCGCAGTGACGAGGCGAGGTAGGTCGCGGTGAGCCCGTCCTCCGACGTGAGGGCCATCCGCACGGCCTCGCCCTCGTCCAGGCCGGCGCGACGCGCCATCGAGCGGGCGGCCTGGATCCGCCACACCACGCCGGCGACCCCGGTCACCAGCACCAGGAAGAAGAAGAGGAGGAACAGGTCGGGCACGCCCGCCGGCAGCATCAGGTCCGCGGGGAAGTTCTCCTCCGCCAGCAGGGTCAGGTCGGTCGCCCGAGTCGTCATGGCGGGACAGTAGCGGCGGGGAGAGGGTTGGATGGTGCACATGCCCGATCTCGTCACCCCGACCCCCGTCGTACACCTGTCGTTCCTCACGGCCGTCGAGGAGCTCGTCGCCGAGGGGCGCACCGGGGACGGCTCGATGCTCAAGCGCTGGATGGACCTGTTCTCCGACCGCTGGCACACCGCGGAGGGGTTCGCCGAGTTCGTCGCCTACCTCGACGCCGACGCGTTGCCCGACTCCGAGCGCCCGACCGGCCACGTCCCGCAGAGCACGTGGTGGCTCGTGGACGGCGGGGAGTACCTCGGGAGGATCTCGGTGCGTCATGAGCTGACCGAGTGGCTGCGTGAGTACGGCGGACACATCGGCTACGAGGTGCGGCCCACCGCCCGGCGCCGCGGCCACGCGACGCAGATGCTGCGCGACGTGCTGCCGCACGCCCACGCCCTGGGCATCGATTCGGCCCTGCTCACCTGCGACGAGGACAACGTCGCCTCGGCCCGGGTCATCGAGGCGGCCGGCGGGGTGCTCCAGGACCGGCGGGGCATCAAGCTCCGCTACTGGGTGCCCACGGCACCGGGAGGTCCGGCGGCGGATGTCGAGGCAGCGCGATCGGCTCCGTCCCACCAGTGAAGGGCCCGGACGGGCCCGTCGAAGGAGGAGACAGATGCCCAGGTACTTGTTGCTCAAGCACTATCGCGGGGGACCGGAGCAGCACCACGAGGTCATCCCGATGGACCGGTGGGCGCCCGAGGCAGTGGATGCGCACATGGCGTTCCTGCGCGAGTGCGGACGCATGCTCGAGGAGACCGGCGAGCTGGTCGAGGCGCAGGCGCTCCACGAGGAGCGCGTCTACGTCCAGTACGCCGGGAAGGACGCGCCGCCGGTGACCACCGACGGCCCCTACCCGGAGACGAGCGACCTCGCCGCCGGCTGGTACATGGTCGACGTCGAGTCCCGCGAACGGGCGCTGGAGATCGCGGCGTTCGTGTCCTCGGGTCCCGACCAGCACGGCGGACCGATGCACGAGTGGATCGAGGTCCGGCAGGTCATGGACGACGGCGTGCCCGACGAGGACTGACCCGCGTGGACGAGGAGCTGCTGCGGGCGCTGGTGCCCCAGGTGATCGGGGTCCTCGTCCGTCGCGACAACGACTTCGCGACGGCCGAGGACGCCGTCCAGGACGCGCTGGTCGAGGCGGTCCGGGTGTGGCCGCAGGCTCCGCCCGCCAACCCCCGTGCCTGGCTGGTCACGGTCGCGCAGCGCCGGCTCGTCGACGTACGCCGCAGCGAGACCGCCCGGCGCCGGCGCGAGGAGTCCGACGCCGAGGAGCCCGCACCGGGGCCGGCCGAGCAGGCCGACGACGCGCTGCTCCTGCTCACGCTGTGCTGCCACCCGTCGCTGTCGCCGACGTCCGCGGTGGCGCTCGCGCTCCGCGCGGTGGGTGGCCTCACGACCGCGCAGGTCGCCGACGCCTTCCTCGTCCCGCAGGCCACCATGGCGCAGCGGATCAGCCGGGCCAAGGCGACGATCCGGGACGTCCCGCTCGACCGGCCGGGCGACCTCGCCGCCGTGCTGCGGGTGCTCTACCTCGTGTTCCACACCGGCCACCGCGGTCAGGTCGACCTGGCCGCCGAGGCCATCCGCCTCACCCGCCAGCTGACGCTGGCCAGCCCCGAGCCCGAGGTGCGCGGGCTGCTGGCACTGATGTTGCTGCACCACGCCCGCGACGCGGCCCGCTGGGACGAGGGCCGGCTGGTGCCACTGGACCGCCAGGACCGCACCCGCTGGGACACCGCCGAGATTGCCGAGGGAGTCGCGATCCTCCAGGAGTCGCTGCGGCACGGGGAGCCGGGGGAGTACCGCATGCAGGCCGCGATCGCGGCGCTGCACGACGACGCCGCGTCGTGGGAGGACACCGACTGGCCCCAGGTCCTCGACTGGTACGACGACCTGGTGGCGCTCGCGGGAAACCCGATCGCCCGGCTGTCCCGCCTCGTCGCGCTCGGCCACGTCGAGGGGCCGGAGGCGGCCCTCGCCGAGCTCGCGGGCCTCGAGGTGGAGTCCGGCGGCACCGCGCAGCACCACGCCGTGCGCGGCTACCTGCTCGAGCTGGCCGGCGACCGCGACGCCGCGGCGACGGCGTACGCCCGGGCCGCGGGCCTCGCGACCAGCGCGCCCGAGCGTGACCACCTCACCCGGAGTGCGGCGGCGCTGCGGTCGTAGGTTCGTGGAGCGCGGGCCCAGCGTGGAAGAATGCCGGGACCGTCGTACCCGCTCACGTCGTCGCGCAGAAAGTCGCCCGTGTCCCTGAAGAACGCGCCCCAGCCGGGCCAGACCGATCCGGCGATCATCCGCAACTTCTGCATCATCGCCCACATCGACCACGGCAAGTCGACGCTGGCCGACCGGATGCTGCAGCTGACCGGTGTCGTCGACGAGCGCGCTGCGCGGGCGCAGTACCTCGACCGGATGGACATCGAGCGCGAGCGCGGCATCACCATCAAGAGCCAGGCCGTCCGGATGCCCTGGACGGTGCCGGACGACAACGACGAGGCCGCCGAGCCGGGCCAGTACGTCCTCAACATGATCGACACCCCCGGCCACGTCGACTTCACCTACGAGGTGTCGCGCTCCCTCGAGGCCTGCGAGGCCGCCGTGCTGCTCGTCGACGCGGCGCAGGGCATCGAGGCGCAGACGCTCGCCAACCTCTACCTCGCCATGGGCGCCGACCTCCACATCATCCCGGTGCTCAACAAGATCGACCTGCCCGGCGCCATGGTCGACAAGTACGCCGCGGAGCTGGCCGGCCTGGTCGGCTGCGAGCCGGAGGACGTGCTGCGCGTCAGCGCCAAGACCGGTGTGGGCGTCGCCGGTCTGCTCAACGAGATCGTGCGACAGACCCCGGCCCCCGTGGGAGACGCCGACGCGCCCCCGCGTGCCCTGATCTTCGACTCCGTCTACGACACCTACCGCGGCGTGGTCACCTACGTCCGGGTCATCGACGGCAAGCTCACCCACCGCGACCGGATCAAGATGATGTCGACCGGAGCCGTGCACGAGATGCTCGAGGTCGGTGTCATCAGCCCCGAGCCAGTCAAGGCCGGCGACCTCGGGGTCGGCGAGGTGGGCTACCTCATCACCGGCGTGAAGGACGTCCGCCAGTCCCGCGTCGGTGACACCGTCACCAGCCAGCACCACGGCGCCACCGAGGCGCTGGGCGGCTACAAGCACCCCAACCCGATGGTCTACTCGGGCCTCTACCCGATCGACGGCGACGACTACCCGACGCTGCGCGACGCGCTCGAGCGGCTCCAGCTCAACGACGCCGCCCTCACCTTCGAGCCGGAGACCTCCGGCGCGCTCGGCTTCGGCTTCCGGATCGGCTTCCTCGGCCTCCTGCACATGGAGATCACCCGCGACCGCCTCGAGCGCGAGTTCAACCTCGACCTCATCTCGACCGCGCCCAACGTGGTCTACGAGGTGCTGATGGAGGACGGCTCCGAGCAGGTCGTGACCAACCCGAGCGAATACCCCGAGGGCAAGATCGCCGAGGTCCGCGAGCCGGTCGTCAAGGCCACGATCCTCAGCCCCAGCGACTACATCGGCACGATCATGGAGCTGTGCCAGACCAAGCGCGGCAACCTCCAGGGGATGGACTACCTCTCCGAGGACCGGGTCGAGATGCGCTACACCCTGCCGATGGGCGAGATCGTCTTCGACTTCTTCGACCAGCTCAAGTCGCGCACCAAGGGCTACGCCTCCCTCGACTACGAGCGTTCCGGCGAGCAGGCCGCCGACCTGGTCAAGGTGGACGTTCTCCTCCAGGGCGAGCCCGTCGACGCGTTCTCCGCGATCGTGCACCGCGACGCGGCGTACGCCTATGGCGTGATGATGGCCGGCAAGCTCAAGGACCTCATCCCGCGCCAGCAGTTCGAGGTGCCGATCCAGGCCGCGATCGGCGCGCGCGTCATCGCCCGCGAGAACATCCGCGCCATCCGCAAGGACGTCCTCGCCAAGTGCTACGGCGGTGACATCACCCGCAAGCGCAAGCTGCTGGAGAAGCAGAAGGCGGGCAAGAAGCGGATGAAGAACATCGGCACCGTCGAGGTGCCGCCGGAGGCCTTCGTGGCCGCGCTCTCGACCACGCAGCCGACGGAGAAGACGAAGAAGTAGTGGTCTCCATCGTCCGCAGCGCCGACGTCGCCCCGCAGCCCTGGGCCAACGGCGGTGGTACGACGCGCGAGCTGCTGCGGGCTGGCGACGGCGCGTGGCGGATCAGCCTCGCCGGCGTCGACACGGACGGACCGTTCTCGACCTTCCCGGGGCTGCACCGGCTGCTCACGGTGGTCGACGGCCCGGTCCTCGCCCTCGTGGTCGACGGTGTCGAGCAGGTGGTCGAGCCGCGCCGTCCGTTCGCCTTCGACGGCGGCGCCCAGGTGGTCGCGTCCGTCCCCGAGGGACCGGTGCGGGTGCTCAACGTGATCGCCGACCCGGCCGTGGACGCCTTCGTGACCGTGCTGGAGCTCGGGCGCACCTCGTTGCTCCCGCTGGCCGAGGACCAGGCCGCGCTGGTGCTCCAGGGCCGGGCGCGGGCCGGCGACGCCGAGGCGTCGGCCCACGACCTGGTCGTGGGGCCGGCCGACGTGACCGGCCGCTGCACGCTGGCCGTCGTCACCCTGCAGCGGAGCTGACCGCTACACGTGCTCGCGGGTCAGGGTCACGTCGGTGACCGTGATCCCCAGCCCGGCCTCCAGGGCCGCGACCGGCGCGTCCAGCTCGGCCCGCCGGGGCCGGCGGGTGCCGGCGAACCAGACCACCTCCATCGGCCGCCGCCGGGCGGAGCCGGTGGCCCGCCAGTAGCCCGTGATCCGGCCGTCGACCAGCAGCGGTGGTAGCACCATCCCGTTGGCCCCGCTCCAGAGCCGGTGCAGGTGGTCGGGACGGGCGAAGCGCTCCCGGGCCGTCGGCTCGTAGGCGCACATGAGGGCGTCGAACTCCGGCAGCAGCCGCACCCCGTCGAGGGACGTGGGCGCGGGGGCCTCGGGCAGGTCGACGTACGTGCGCCCGTCCGGTCCCTCCTCGCCGACGAGGCCGAGCCCGTCGAGGACCTCGTCGACGACCCGCAGGCCCAGGCCGGACCACCAGGCGAGATCGTGCCGTGAGGCGGGTCCGTGGCAGCGCAGGTGGAGCAGGACGGCGTCGGTCGGGGTCGCCGCCGCCATCGGCAGGGTGCGGTAGACCGGGGCGCCCTGGCCGGCCCAGTCCCCGTTGACCGGTCGGCGCACGAGCCCGCCGTGGCCGAAGGCGAGGTAGCGCCCGACCTGCTGCCCGGCGACCTCGTCACGCCCCTCGTGCGCGAGCAGCCAGTCGTGGAGGTGCGCCTGCAGCTCGTCGGAGCTGCGCCAGTCGACGGCGAAGGCCTCGGTGTCGGACCAGAGATCCTCCAGCGTGCTCCGCTCGAGCTGCAGGAGTCGCTGCCACAGGGTGCGCTGGCCGATGCGGGTGACGGCGCCGAGGGCGGCGTACTGCTCGGGGGTGGCGGTGTGGACGGTGCCGCGGATGGTGCTGCCCCGCACGACCGTCCCTGCTTCGTACGCCGCGCTGACGGCCTCGCGGGTCACCCCCGGGAAGCGTGCCGCGAGGCCGAGGAAGGGTGATCGCGCCGTCTGGGACTGGACCGGCCCGACGGCGACGAGCATCCCGGCGACGTCGGTCGGTCGCTCCGGGAACTGGCGCGCCAGCGCCAGCCCGGCCAGGTCCTCCCACGTGTACGCCACGACCCCACGCTAGGGGGCGAGGCGGACCGTCGCGGTCCTCAGGCGGAGGGTCGCCACCCCGGGTCGCGACCCAGCCGCGCGAGCAGGCGGTCGGTGGTGGACGCGTCGTCGGGCACGGGCACGGCGCCGGCGCAGACGCCCTCGGAGTAGAGCGCGTCACCCCACCCGTCGGCGGTGGCGTGCAGCGAGGCGGCCTCGGCCTCGCTCACCGACCAGTCCTGGCCGGTGGCCCGGGCGACATCGGAGCCGTGGACGACGAGGTCCCAGCCGTAGAAGTCGGCCATGGTGGCCGCGATCGTCGTGCGGCCGAAGTAGCCGTCGTACTCCCGCTCGGCGACGCCGTCCTGCGCCAGGACGCCGGCGACGGTGGTGGCGTGGGCACGCCAGGCGGCGGCGGGGTCGGACCCGTCCGGGGACCCGCCCACCTCGTATCCCTGCCGGACCAGGAAGTCGCGCTCGGTCTCGATCGTGTGCGCCACCACGTCCCGCACGGTCCACCCCTCGCAGGGGGTGGGGGCGTCCCACTGCCCGTCGGCGGCCTCGAGGATCGCCGCGAAGGCATCGGCGCGGTCGGTGAAGTGCTGGGCTGTCGCGTTGGTCGCTGTCTCGGTCATGGCCCCACGCTCGCAGGCCGGTTGTCGGTGGCGCTTGTGATAATCCGACACATGGCAACCACCGGGAGCGCGCGACCCGTCGATCCGGTCGACCGTGCCCACCTCACCGGCGTCACCCGACCGTCGCCGCCCATCCACCGCTACGCGCCGTCCCGGCACCTCGTCGACCTGGTGGACCGCTACTGGATCCCGGTGTGGTCGCTCCCCGAGCCCTCGACGCAGAGCACGCTGCAGCACCCGGTCTGCCTGGTCGTGGTGAGCAACACCTACGCCCGTCTGTACGGCGTGGTGCGGGGGAGGTCGAGCGTGACCCTGGAGGGCGACGGCTGGGCCGTCGGCACGATGCTCACCCCGGCCGCGGGTCGCCTCCTGCTGGGCCGCTCGGTGGCCACGGTCACCGACGCCCACCTCGACCTGGGAGAGGTCGGCAGCCTCGACGCGGAGGCGCTGACGACCGAGGTGCGGGCGGCGATGGCGCCCGACGCCCGCGACCCGGCCGCCCACGCGCGCGCGATCGCCGCGGTCGAGCAGCGGCTGGAGGCCCACCTCCCGGTGGACGAGCAGGGCCTGCTGGTCAACGAGCTGGTCGCGTGGCTGCGCGACCACCCCGAGGTGACCCGCGTCGCCGACCTGGCCGAACACGTCGGCCTGTCCGAGCGCAGCCTCCAGCGGCTGGTCGAGCAGCGCGTGGGACTCAGCCCCAAGTGGCTGATCCAGCGCCGGCGGCTGCACGACGCGGTCGAGGCGCTCAAGGCCGGGGAGTCGTCCCTGGCCGACATGGCCGCGCGGCTGGGCTACGCCGACCAGGCGCACTTCACCCACGACTTCCGCACCGTCACCGGGATGACGCCGGGGGACTACCTGCGGGACCAGCCGCGGTCCGGATGATCCCGGGCGACCGGGCCCGGATCCGTCTACGCTTCCGCGATGGCCTCCCGCCCGCTGCTCATGCCCGTCGAGGACCTGGCTCCCGCGGCGTGGATCGTCGAGGCGCTCACCGGCTTCGGCGGGCGCGTGGGCGACGTGGTGCCGCCGGTCTTCGCGGCCTACGCCCGGATCCTGCACCGCCCCGACCAGGGACTGCCCGACGCAGGCGCGGCCTCGTGGGCGGAGGTCGCAGCAGCCTCCGGGACGGTGGTGCACGGCGAGGTGCAGTGGCACGCCATCGCGGGGGAGTGCGACGACCAGCCGCTGCTCGGGTCGCTGGACCGGGTCACCCTGCCGCTGCTCAGCGACGTGCTGGCCCGGCACACCACGACGCCGGACTCCCTCTGGCTGGGGGTGTGGGAGGGGCACGGCGGCCAACCTGCTGCCTGGTCCACCCGGCCACGCTTCCGGATCCCCGGCCGCAGCCTCCACCTCTTCGAGGGGAGCGTGGCCGGGCTGACGGAGACCTGCATCGAGCTCGAGTGCGCCGGCATGGCCTTCCCCAGCCGGAGCCGGGCGTGGGCCGTCCCCGGCGGTCGTGAGGTCACCGACGCGGACCTGCCTGCGCTGGCCGACCAGTGGCGGGCCTCCGGGGCGATGCGCAGCCCCAACCTGTGGTGGCCCGAGGACCGTGCGTGGGCGGTGGCCTCGGAGATCGACTTCGACTCCACCGTGGTCGGGGGATCGCGCGTGCTGGTGCAGGAGCTGCTCGCGACCCCGGGCCTCGAGGCCCACGGCGTCCACCGCGCGAGCGACCTGTCCGCAGCCGGTGACACGGTCAACGGGACCTGACCCCCCATGGCGGGCCAGTCCTCAGACTCCCCTCAGCCGGACCACCCACACTGGTGGTCGGCACCAACAGGGAGAACCCATGACCAGCACGTCACTCACCCCCCGAGCCCACCAGCTCCTCACGCGCATCGAGGCGTGGGCGCACCGGGGGCCCGTCCGTGCCGTCGTCGTCAAGGTCGGCGTGAGCGTGCTCGGCCCGCTCGTGGTGCTGGCGGGGGTCGCCATGCTGGTCCTCCCCGGCCCCGGGCTCGTCGTGATGGCCCTGGGTGCGGCCCTGCTTGCGCTGGAGTACGACTGGGCCCGCCGCGCCCTGGTGGCCTGCGGGCGTCTCCTCGACCGGGCGCGCCGCGCGCTGCTCCCGAAGGACGCCTCCGCCGGCCGTCGCGCCCTCGGGGTGGTCACCACGGCGGCCGTGCTGGTGGCGACGACCGGGATCACCGCGGCGTTCTCGACGTTCGTCGGGACCACATTGGTCTGACGGACCCAGGTCGACGAGCGTGCGGGCTACCGCCTGACCCAGGGCCCGAAGGTGCGGCGGTCCGGCGCCCAGTCCGTGGTGCCCGTCGTCTCGTCCTCGAAACGCACGGCGACCCGGACCTTGCGCGGGTCCTGCAGGCAGCGTCGCGGGATCCGGAGCGACACCGGAGCGTCGGAGAAGATGTCGGCGCGAGCCCGCATCCCTCGGCACCGGACGAACCGGGTGGGACGGTCACCGAACGAACGCACGAGTCCCAGCGAGTCGTCGAAGCCCGAGTTGGCCCGGAACGAGACGTGGTAGTTGGGGCGAGGACGGGGGCCGGTGTCGATCCAGAAGGCGTAGACCTGGCCCGCCGCCAGCGGGACGACCGACCGGACGCGCACGGTCACCGAGTCCCGATGGACGACCCGCACGCGGGAGATGTCCACGGAGGTCGAGTCCCCGACGGGGTCGTCGAACACCGTGGTGTCCGCCATCCCCGGCGCCGGCAACGCCGTCAGCAGCACGCCCAGCATCCCCAGGGACAACCCGCGGAGGGTCCACCTCGTTGCGTCCATGCGCGTCCCCGTGTCCACGAAGGTGTCCTGTCCACCCCATGGTGATGGGTGGGAGCGCCTCGCGGGGCGTCATGCCCTCCCTTTACCGCATCACGATGACGCGGGCATCACCATGTCCCGCAGGGCCGAGGCTCCCGCCATCTGCCCGGCGTACGCCGCTGCGAGCACCGACGCCATGGGCATCGGCAGGTCGGCGACGTGGGCGAGGTCGCCGGCGGCGTACACGCCGGGGACGCTGGTCTGGCCGAAGAGGTTGACGGCGATGCAGCCGCTCTCGCGCATCTCCAGCCCGAGCTGGGCGGCGAAGGGTGCCGCCTGCTCGTAGGCCGGGTGCGCGAAGAGACCGTCCACGACGACCGAGCCCGACTCCGACGAGACGCGCAGGCCGGCCGGCGTCATCTCGACCGACGTCACCGGCGGGACCACCTCCACCGAGCCGACGATCGGGCCCAGCATCGCGACGAGGTGCCCGACGGCGGGGGAGTCCTGGATGGCGACCCGCCGGCCGCTGAGCTCGTGGCCGTGGCAGAAGGGACACATGTGGACCGTGCGCCCCCACTGGTCGGCGAAGCCGGGGACGTCCGGCATCACGTCGCGCAGCCCGGTCGCCAGGACCACGGTGCGCGACTCCACGACCGACCCGTCGGCGAGGGTCGTCGCGAAGGTGCCGTCGTCACGGCGGTCGACCGAGGCGGCCGCCAGGTCGCGCACCTCCACGGAGTCGTACGCCGCGATCTCGCCGCGGACGATGGCGCGGAACTCGGCCGGGTCGCGACCGTCGTTGGTGACGATGTTGTGCATGGCGTCGACCGGGGCGTTGCGGTAGGTCCCCGAGTCGAGGAGCAGGGTGGGCCGGTGCATCCGGCCCAGGGTCAGGGCGGCCTGGAGGCCGGCGGGGCCGCCTCCGATGACGAGTGCGTCGTACATGTCTCTCCCACGGGTTCTCGGTGTCGGGCTTGCCAGGTGGGACCAGCCTGTGACTTCATGTCAGGATGAAGTCAAGTCGTGGTCGCAGCTGGTCCGTCGGAGAGGTGGCAGAGCGCTTCGCGCTGCCCACCAACGTGCTGCGGCACTGGGAGTCGGTGGGGCTGCTCGAGCCGGCGCGCGACAGCGCCGGGCGTCGTCGCTACGTGCTCGACGACGTCTCGCGGGTGGCCGCGATCCAGCGGAGCAAGGACGCCGGGATGACCCTCGACCAGATCGCGGTGCTCCTCGACGCCGGTGCCCCCGAGCGGCACGCGGTGCTCCGGGCGCACCTCGACGACCTCGACCGGCGGATGGAGCAGATGCGGATCTCCAAGGAGATGACCGAGCACGCCTTCAGCTGCCGGGCGCACGACATCTCCGCCTGCCCCGGCTTCCAGCGCCACGTCAAGGACCTGGTGGCCGCCTTCGACCCGCCGGCGTGAGGCTCACATCTGCTCGGGGGTCTCGATCCCGAGCAGGTCGAGCCCCTGGGAGAGCACGGCGAGGGTGAGCGCGGCCAGCGAGAGCCGTGACCCCCGCAGCTCCGGCGTCGCGGCCTTGAGCACCGAGCAGTGCTCGTAGAACGTCGAGAAGTCCTGGGCCAGGTCGAAGAGGTAGGTGCAGAGCCGGTGCGGCTCCAGAGTGTCGCCCACCTCCGCGACGACGGTCCCGAAGCCCAGCAGCCGCAGGGCCAGCGCGCGCTCGGCCGGCTCGCCGAGGGTGATCGCCGCCTCCGGGGCCGGCTCGACGCCCGCCGAGCGGAAGATCGAGTGGATCCGGGCGGTGGCGTACTGCAGGTAGGGACCGGTGTTGCCGACGAAGGCGAGCATCCGGTCGAGGTCGAAGACGTACTCCGAGTCGTGGCCCACCGACAGGTCGGCGTACTTCACCGCACCGATGCCGACCATCGGTGCGATCGCGGCGCGCACCTCCTCGGGGAGCTCGGGGCGGCTGGCGTCGATCTCGCGGCGGGCGTTGGCCTCGGCCTCCTCGAGCAGCGCCACCAGCCGCAACGGGGCGCCGGAGCGGGTGCGCAGGATCTTGCGGTCCTCGCCGAGGACGTTGCCGATCCTCACGTGCACGACCTCGACGTGGTCGGGCAGCCAGCCGGCGAGCCGTGCTGTCTCCCAGACCATCTCGAGGTGCAGCGCCTGCGGTGCCCCGATGACGTAGAGGCAGCGGTCGGCACCGAGCCGCTCCACCCGGTGCCGGATGGTCGCGAGGTCGGTGGTGGCGTAGCCGTAGCCCCCGTCGGACTTGCGGATGATGAGCGGCACCGGCTTGCCCTCCCGGCCGGTGTAGCCGTCGAGGAAGACGCACAACGCGCCGTCGTTCATCGTCGCCAGCCCGGCCGCTTCGAGCTCGTCGCAGATCCCGGCCAGGTCGGCGTTGTACGTCGACTCGCCGGCCAGGTCGTCGTCGGTCAGGGTCACGCCGAGCGTCGAGTAGATCCGGTTGAAGTAGTGGCGGGACAGCTCCACCAGCTCGGCCCACAGGCGCAGCGTCTCCTCGTCGCCCGCCTGGAGGGCGACCACCCGGGCCCGGGCCCGGGTCGCGAACTCCTCGTCGCCGTCGAACTCGGCCCGCGCCGCCTGGTAGAACGCGTTGGGGTCGCTCTCCAGCAGCCGCGCCTCGTCGGAGTCCTCGCCGACGGCCAGCAGGTGCTCGATGAGCATGCCGAACGGGGTGCCCCAGTCGCCGATGTGGTTCTGCCGCACGACCCGGTGCCCGAGGTGCTCGAGGGTGCGGGCCAGTGCGTCGCCGACGACGGTCGTGCGCAGGTGGCCGACGTGCATCTCCTTGGCGACGTTGGGCGCGCTGTAGTCGATGGGGACGACCTGCGCGGGCTGGGTCGGGACCCCGAGCCGCGGGTCGGCGGCGAGGTCGGCCAGCAGCGCGGTGATCCAGGCGTCGTCGTACGTCATGTTGAGGAAGCCCGGCCCGCTGATCTCGATCCGGGCGGGCAGGTCGTCGAGCTCGGCGGCGACCCGGGTGGCCACGTCGCGGGGTGAGGCGCCCACCCGCTTGGCGAGCGCGAGGGCCGCGTTGGCCTGGACGTCGGCGTACTGGCTCGGTCGCAGCACCGGGTCGGTCCCCTCGAACTCCGGGCCGAGGGCACGCGCGATCGCGGCGGAGACGGCGGGGGAGAGGAGGTCGCGCGGGGAAGCCATGGGACAAGCCTAGGGTTGCGGGCATGCCGCTCCCCATTCCTCCCGGCCTGGACGAGCAGCGGCGGCTCGGCCCCGACTGGGTGGCCTGGCTCGACCGTCTCCCGCGGCTCGCCGCGGAGGTCGTCGAGGAGTGGCGGCTGGTGCTCGACGGGGCCCCGATGCACGGGTATGCGTCCCTGGCCCAGCCGGTGCGCACGGCCGGCGGACGACCGGCGGTGCTGAAGGTCGGCTTTGACGGAGACGAGGAGTCCCTGCACGAGGGGATCGCCCTCCAGCGCTGGCACGGCGACGGCGCGGTCTCGCTGCTGCGCGCCGACCCCCACCGACGCGCACTCCTCCTCGAGCGCCTCCACACCGAGGACCTCGGGGACCTGTGGGACGTCGAGGCGTGCGAGGTCGTGGCCGGGCTCTACGGCCGGTTGCACGTCCCGGCCCTGCCGCAGCTGCGCACCGTCACGTCCTACGTCGAGGAGTGGGCCGCCGCCCTCGCCCGGATGCCGCGCAACGCACCCGTCCCGCGCCGGCTGGTAGAGCAGGCGCTCGCCCTCTCCCGGGACCTGGTGGCCGACGACGCGAGCACCGGGACCCTCGTCCACGGCGACCTGCACTACACCAACGTGCTCGCCGCCGACCGCGAGCCGTGGCTCGCCATCGACCCCAAGCCGATGGACGGCGACCCCCACTACGAGCCGGCACCCCTGCTCTGGAACCGCTGGGACGACCTGACCGCCGCGGGCGGGTCGGTGCGCGACGGGGTGCGCCGCCGCTTCCACACCGTCGTCGACGCCGCCGGGCTCGACGAGGACCGGGCCCGCGACTGGGTGGTGGTCCGGATGGTCCTCAACGCGCACTGGTCGGTCGAGGACGCCGAGCGCGCCGGCCGGGACCTCGACGCCGACGAGCGCGAGTGGATCACCCGCTGCATCGCGATCGCCAAGGCCGTCCAGGAGTAGGCCCGCCGCACGGGAGGGACCTTCGGCGCCCGGTCGGGGGCACATCTGCCCTCCTCCGTGGCCCCCGCGGGCGGATATCAAGGGAGTAGGTCAATTCCCACTCCGGAGGTGCGCGATGCGCAAGAAGGTCCTGGTCCTCGGCACGAACTTCGCCGGCCTGACGGCAGCCCTGGCCGTCCGGCACGAGCTGCACGGGGACGTCGACGTGACCGTCGTCAGCCCCGACCGGAAGTTCCTGTTCACCCCCAGCCTGATCTGGTTGCCCTTCGGCAAGCGCGACCGGGACGACATCACCTTCGACGTGGTGGAGACCCTGGAGGACCACGGCGTCGGGTTCGAGCACGCCGCCGCGACCCACGTGGACCCCGTGGCCCGCCGGGTCACCCTCGACGACGGCCAGGTGCTCGGCTACGACTACCTCGTCATCGCCACCGGCTACCGCAACCAGACCGACGTGGTCCCCGGCTTCGCCGAGCACGCGGTGACCATCACGACCCTCGCCGAGGCCGAGCGCACCGCCGTCGCCTGGCAGAAGTTCCTGGAGAACCCGGGCGACGTGGTCGTCGCCGCGACCCAGGGCGCCGGCTGCTTCGGCGCGGCGTACGAGTTCCTCTTCAACACCTCCCACCAGCTGCGCAAGGCGGGGCTGCACAATGACGTCAAGCTCACCTACGTGACGGCCGAGCCCTTCCTGGGCCACTTCGGCATCGGCGGGCTGCCGCACGGCGAGGGCCTGCTCGGGATGTTCCTCAAGAAGGAGGGCATCGACACCCGGCTGGCGACGCCCATCGACCACGTCGACGACGGCGCGCTCGTCCTCGGGGACGGCGAGGTGCTGCCGTTCGCCTTCGGCATGGTCGTCCCGCCGTTCCTCGGCCAGGAGTTCCTGCTGGCCAGCACCGACCTGGTCGACGCCAAGGGCTACGTCAAGGTCCGCGACACCTACCAGTCGGAGTCGTACGACGACGTGTACGCCGTCGGCGTCGCCGCCGCGGTCGACGTGCCGTGGCAGACGCCGACCCCCGTCGGGATCCCCAAGACCGGCTACCCGACCGAGACCCAGGCGCACGTGGCGGCCCGCAACATCGCCGCCCAGGTCCGCGGCGAGGAGCCGGGCGACCACAAGGAGTTCGGCGACATCCCGGCGGTCTGCGTGATGGACGCGGGCAACAACGGCGTGATCATCCTGGCCGACAAGATGCTGCCGCCGCGCAAGCACGGCATCCTCATCCCGGGCCCCCAGGCGCACCTGATGAAGCTGGGCTTCGAGAAGTACTTCCTGTGGAAGATGAAGCACGGCCACACCCAGCTCCCGTGAACCGGAAACCCTGTCCGGATGGGGCGGGAGCGACCAGTCCTGCGAGTTTGCTACCGCCGCGTAACCGAGTGATCTAGGTTACTCCCCAAGCACGTCACCCCCACCCGACTCAGCGCAGGGAGTCCCATGCCGATCCAGTACGACGCGAGCTTCGTCGACAACCTCAAGCCGAACGTGGCGGTCCTGTTCCTGGACCGCGTCGCCAAGTCCCCCTCGAGCGAGGCCTTCCGCTACCCGAAGGGCGACGCATGGGAGTCCATCACCTGGCAGCAGGCCGGTGACCGGGTCGAGGCCCTCGCGGCGGGACTGCTCTCGCTCGGCCTCGAGTCGGAGCAGCGGGTCGGCATCGTGTCCGGCACGCGCTACGAGTGGATCCTGGCCGACCTCGCGGTGATGTGCGCCGCGGGCGCCACGACCACGGTCTACCCGAGCACCAACGCCGAGGACACGGCGTACATCCTCAGCGACTCCGAGTCCCGCTTCGTCTTCGCCGAGGACGACGAGCAGCTCGCCAAGCTGCGCGAGCGCAAGAACGAGCTGCCGCACCTGGCCAAGGTCATCACCTTCGACGGCACGGCCGACGGCGACTGGGTCATCTCCCTGGACCAGCTGGCCGAGCTCGGTGCCGCCTACCTGGCCGAGCACCCCGGCGTCATCGCCGACAAGGCCGCCGCGATCGCGCCGGAGCAGCTCGCCACCCTGATCTACACCTCGGGCACCACCGGCCGCCCCAAGGGCGTGCGGCTGCGCCACAAGTCGTGGGTCTACGAGGGCGAGTCGATCCGGGTCCAGAACATCCTCGACGAGAGCGACCTGCAGTTCCTGTGGCTGCCGATGGCCCACTCGTTCGGCAAGGTCCTGCTCTCCGCCCAGCTCGCCTGCGGCTTCGCGTCCGCGGTCGACGGCCGGGTCGAGAAGATCGTCGACAACTGCGCCACCGTCAAGCCGACCTTCATGGGTGCGGCGCCCCGCATCTTCGAGAAGGCCTACGGCCGGATCCAGACGATGCAGGCCGCCGAGGGCGGTGCCAAGGAGAAGATCTTCAACAAGGCGTTCGAGGTCGGCCTCAAGGTCGAGGCGCTCAAGCGGGAGGGCAAGTCCGTGCCGCTCCTCCTCAAGCTCCAGCACGGGCTCTTCGACAAGCTGGTCTTCAGCAAGGTGCGCGAGCGCTTCGGAGGACGCGTCCGGTTCTTCATCTCCGGTGCCGCCGCCCTCAACCGGGAGATCGCCGAGTGGTTCAACGCCGCCGGCATCGTGATCCTCGAGGGCTACGGCATGACCGAGAACTCCGCCGGGGCCACCGTCAACCACCCCGACGACAACCGCATCGGCACCGTCGGTCGCGCCCTGCCGGGCGCGGAGGTCAGGATCGGTGACGGCGACGAGGTGCTGCTGCGCGGACCGCACATCATGGAGGGCTACCACAACCTCCCCGAGGAGACCCACAAGGCGCTGGACTCCGACGGGTGGCTGCACACCGGCGACAAGGGCTCGCTCGACGCCGACGGCTTCCTCACCATCACCGGGCGCATCAAGGAGCTCTTCAAGACCTCCGGCGGCAAGTACATCGCCCCGCCGGCGATCGAGTCGAAGTTCAAGGCGATCTGCCCCTACGCCAGCCAGTTCATGGTCTTCGGCAACGAGCGCAACTACGTCATCGCCCTGGTCACCCTCGACCCGGACGCGATGGCCGGCTGGGCCGCCGAGAACGGCATGGAGGGCAAGTCCTACACCGAGATCGTCAACAGCGACGAGGTCAAGGCGATGGTCGGCGGCTACGTCGACGAGCTCAACACCCGCCTCAACCGCTGGGAGACCATCAAGAAGTGGGAGCTGCTGGACCACGACCTCACGGTCGAGTCGGGCGAGCTCACGCCGTCGATGAAGGTCAAGCGCAACGTCGTCGAGGACAACTACAAGGACACGATCGACCG
Source organism: Nocardioides terrigena (assembly GCF_003047265.1). Taxonomy (GTDB): domain Bacteria; phylum Actinomycetota; class Actinomycetes; order Propionibacteriales; family Nocardioidaceae; genus Nocardioides; species Nocardioides terrigena. The sequence continues at coordinate 564,680 of NZ_PZYY01000002.1, forward strand.
GCTGTACGCCTGATCCTCGGACCCTGCCGGTCCTCGGACCCGGGTCACGGCCTCCTCACAGGAGGCGCACAGCAACGCGACGCTGAATGGGTGTCGGTGGGAGACCACCGGCACCCGTTCGCGTTTCCGAGGAGATCTGATGAGCCACCGTCCCGACCCCGCCCACGACCACCGCCACGACGAGGGCGAGGTCCACGAGCACGACCTGGGCCTCCAGCACGACCTGGGCACGCTGCGCCGCCGCGGGCTCGGTCGCCGCGGGATGCTCGGCATCTTCGGCGGCCTGGGGGTCGCCGCGGTGGCCGTGGGGTGCGGCACCGACACCTCGTCCACGGCCGACACCGCCACCTCGACCCGCCCCGAGCCGCCGGCGGGCGGCGGTGGGCCCGGGGCCGGTGGGGCGATGGGCGGCGACGCGAGCGTCGAGGTGGCCGACGGGGAGATCCCGGAGGAGACCGCTGGACCTTATCCGGGCGACGGGTCCAACGGCCCCAACGTGCTGAGCGAGAGCGGGGTCGTCCGGTCCGACATCACGAGCAGCTTCGGCACCGCGACCGGGGTGGCCGAGGGCGTGCCGCTCACGTTGCGCCTCAAGGTCTACGACCTGACCGGCGACGACGTCGAGGTGCTCGCCGGTGCCGCGCTCTACGCCTGGCACTGCGACCGGGACGGGGCCTACTCGATGTACGACGGCGACGCGATGCAGGAGAACTACCTGCGCGGCGTGCAGGAGACCGACGCGGACGGCTGGGTGGAGTTCACCACCGTCTTCCCGGGGTGCTACGCCGGCCGCTGGCCGCACGTGCACTTCGAGGTCTACGAGTCGCTCGACTCCGCCACCAGCGCCACCACCAAGCTGCGGACGTCCCAGCTCGCCTTCCCCCAGGACGTCTGCGAGACGGTCTACGCGACCGAGGGCTACGAGGACTCGGTCGCCAACCTGGCCGGCGTCAGCCTGGACTCCGACGGGATCTTCGCCGACGGCTACTCGCTGCAGATGGCGAAGGTGACCGGATCGGTGGAGGAGGGATACGTCGCCACCCTCAACGTCCCCATCTGATCGGTGCCCGTCCGGCAGCATCCCGGTCCGGGCGCGGTCCGGTCCCGGGGCCCGCTCGCGGCGGCGTGGTGACAGGATGGCCGGGTGCCCCCTGCTCAACCCGTCGGCGACCCCGCGCCCGAGGACGGGTCGATCCCCGACGACGCCTACGCCGAGTTCGGCCGGCGACCCTTCGGGCTGTACGTCCACGTGCCGTTCTGCACGGTCCGCTGCGGCTACTGCGACTTCAACACCTACACCGCCGAGGAGCTGGGGGACACCCCCGGCGCCTCCCGCTCGACGTACGCCGGTGCGGTCATCGACGAGATCCGGCTGGCCCGCCGGGTGCTCGGCCACCGCGACGTCAAGATCGAGACGATCTTCTTCGGCGGCGGCACGCCGACGCTGCTGCGCCCGGCCGACCTGGGCGCGGTGATCGCGAGCGCCGCCGCCGAGTTCGGGCTGGCCGACGACGTCGAGATCACCACCGAGGCCAACCCCGACAGCGTCGCGGCCTGGGACCTCGAGGAGCTGCGCTCGGCGGGCTTCAACCGGATCAGCTTCGGGATGCAGTCGGCCGTCGACCACGTGCTCGCCGTCCTCGACCGCACCCACGACCCGTTGCGGGTGCCGGCCGCGGTGCAGTGGGCGCGGGCCGCCGGCTTCGACGAGGTCAGCCTCGACCTCATCTACGGCACGCCGGGGGAGTCGCTCGGAGACTGGGAGACCAGCCTGGACTCGGCGCTGGCCTGCGAGCCGGACCACGTCTCGGCGTACTCGCTCATCGTCGAGGAGGGCACCGCGCTGGCCCGGCGGGTCCGCCGCGGCGAGCTGCCGATGCCCGACGAGGACGACGCCGCCGACAAGTACGACCTCGCCGACGAGCGGCTCACCGCCGCCGGGCTGGAGTGGTACGAGGTCTCCAACTGGGCGCGGCGACCGGAGAGCCGGTGCCGTCACAACATGCTCTACTGGACCGGCGGCCACTGGTGGGGCGCCGGCCCCGGTGCCCACTCCCATGTCGGCGGCGTGCGGTGGTGGAACGTCAAGCACCCCGCGGCGTACGCCGACCGGCTGGCCGCCGGCCTCAGCCCGGCGCACGGGCGCGAGTACCTCACCGAGGCTGACCGCCGCTTCGAGCGGATCCTGCTCGAGATCCGGCTGCGCGACGGGCTGCCCGTGCTGGCGCTGGGACGCCACGGCCGCGGCGAGGTCGCCCGGCTGATGGAGGAGGGCCTCGTCGAGCTGCTCACCGAGCGGCTCGTCCTCACCCGTCGCGGCCGGCTGCTCGCCGACGCCGTCGTGCGCGACCTCACCGCCTGACCGCCCGAACGGCCTTCTCGGGGTAGTCCGTGACGATCGGACCCCTGACAGCGAGGTGGATTCAGCCGGTGGTCGCAACATCGGGTGGATCGGACTGTCCGGACAGTAGTGCGTCGAGGGCCTCGGCCGGGGTCTGGAAGCCGTGGCGTTTGCGTGGTCGGGCGTTGAGCTCGGCGGCGATGTTGTCGAGCAGCCCGGGGCCGTAGAACGAGAGGTCCGTGCCCTTGGGCAGGTACTGGCGCAACAGTCCGTTGGTGTTCTCGTTGGTGCCGCGCTGCCAGGGCGAGTGCGGGTCGCAGAAGTAGATGTCCAGCCCGGTGGCCTCGGCGATCTGGACATGGTTGGCCATCTCGCTGCCCTGATCCCAGGTCAGCGACTGGCGCAGTTGCTCGGGCAACGTCGCCATCTTGGCCACCATGGCCTCCTGAACGATGTCGGCGGTGTGCCCCCCGGATAGGTGCAGCAACATCACGAACCCGGTGGTGCGTTCGACCAAGGTGCCGACCGCGGAACCGGACTCGGTCGATCCCAAGATCAGGTCGCCCTCCCAGTGTCCGGGAACGGCGCGGTCCTCGACCTCGGGTGGACGCTCGCTGATCATCACCATGTGGGGGATCCGGCCGCGTC
>NZ_PZYY01000022.1 GCF_003047265.1 Nocardioides terrigena
GGCGCACGGTGGATGCCTTGGCACTAGGAGCCGATGAAGGACGGGACGAACACCGATATGCTTCGGGGAGCTGTAAGCAAGCTTTGATCCGGAGATTTCCGAATGGGGAAACCCACCACTCGTAATGGAGTGGTATCCATATCTGAATTCATAGGATATGAGAAGGCAGACCCGGGGAACTGAAACATCTAAGTACCCGGAGGAAGAGAAAGCAAATGCGATTCCCTGAGTAGCGGCGAGCGAAACGGGATTAGCCCAAACCAAGAGGCTTGCCTCTTGGGGTTGTAGGACACTCTGTACGGAGTTACAAAGGAACGAGGTAGATGAAGAGGTCTGGAAAGGCCCGCCATAGGAGGTAACAGCCCTGTAGTCAAAACTTCGTTCTCTCCTGAGTGGATCCTGAGTACGGCGGAACACGTGAAATTCCGTCGGAATCCGGGAGGACCATCTCCCAAGGCTAAATACTCCCTAGTGACCGATAGTGAACCAGTACCGTGAGGGAAAGGTGAAAAGCACCCCGGAAGGGGAGTGAAAGAGATCCTGAAACCGTGTGCCTACAAGTAGTCAGAGCCCGTTAACGGGTGATGGCGTGCCTTTTGTAGAATGAACCGGCGAGTTACGATCCCGTGCAAGGTTAAGCAGAAGATGCGGAGCCGCAGCGAAAGCGAGTCTGAATAGGGCGCATGAGTACGTGGTCGTAGACCCGAAACCAGGTGATCTACCCATGTCCAGGGTGAAGTTCAGGTAACACTGAATGGAGGCCCGAACCCACGCACGTTGAAAAGTGCGGGGATGAGGTGTGGGTAGGGGTGAAATGCCAATCGAACCTGGAGATAGCTGGTTCTCTCCGAAATAGCTTTAGGGCTAGCCTCAAGGTAAGAGTCTTGGAGGTAGAGCACTGATTGGACTAGGGGCCCCTACCGGGTTACCGAATTCAGTCAAACTCCGAATGCCAATGACTTATCCTTGGGAGTCAGACTGCGAGTGATAAGATCCGTAGTCGAAAGGGAAACAGCCCAGACCGCCAGCTAAGGTCCCAAAGTATACGTTAAGTGGAAAAGGATGTGGAGTTGCTTAGACAACCAGGATGTTGGCTTAGAAGCAGCCACCATTTAAAGAGTGCGTAATAGCTCACTGGTCGAGTGACTCTGCGCCGAAAATGTACCGGGGCTAAACGTATCACCGAAGCTGCGGACTGTTCTTCGAACAGTGGTAGGAGAGCGTTCTAAGGGCTGTGAAGCCAGACCGGAAGGACTGGTGGAGCGCTTAGAAGTGAGAATGCCGGTATGAGTAGCGAAAGAGGGGTGAGAATCCCCTCCACCGAATGCCTAAGGTTTCCTGAGGAAGGCTCGTCCGCTCAGGGTTAGTCGGGACCTAAGCCGAGGCCGAAAGGCGTAGGCGATGGACAACAGGTTGATATTCCTGTACCACCTCCTCACCATTTGAGCAATGGGGGGACGCAGGAGGATAGGGTAAGCGCGGTATTGGATATCCGCGTCCAAGCAGTTAGGCAGAT
>NZ_PZYY01000023.1 GCF_003047265.1 Nocardioides terrigena
CGGCAGATCATTCGGTGCGCGTATCGGTTCCGAATATAACAGTAATCGCGGCATTAACGATTCGCTTTCACTCTATGGACAAGCGAATAATCTGGATGTATTGCTATTAGGCAGTTGGGGAGACGATAAAAACTATAAGGCGGGTAAAGGTTATTCGGATGCGGTGAATAAAAATAGCCGAGTAGTGAATAATACCGCTCGTCGTCAAGGTAATTATTTGGCGAAATTCGGCTATGATATTACCGATAAACAGCGTATCGGCTTAAGTTTCCGTCAAGAGTCGTTTTATGGTGCGGGACAAGATCGTTTCGAGATGATTTTTAATAGCCGCCCGGTAAATGCGAACACGACCAAACGTACCTACAACCTTGAGTATGATGCGAAAGACATCGGCTTTGCTCGAGACGTTAAAGCGAATGTGTTCCATATTTTAGGGACGGATAAGCGAGAAGATTATCAGCAAAATAAATTAACCGGTTATCAACGTAGTTCTAAAACCAAAACAACGGGGGCTAATTTAGGCTTTACCAGCGAATTTGGCGGAGAGCATCTGTTTAAATATGGTGTGAATCTGCGTAAAGAGCAGACAGGTAGTCAGAATTCGTTCGGCAATATTAAAGGCGAACAAAAATTCGAATACGGATTATATGCCGAAGGGATTTGGTCTTTAGGTAAAGTGCTGACCTTAACCACAGGGTTACGTTATGATTACTATGATTTGGATACAGCGGGTAAAGTGGATAAAAACGGTAAACCGCTTGCCGGTAATAAATCGGTATCCGATAAAAGATTAAATCCGAGTTTCGGATTGATTTGGGACATTACACCGAATTTTGCTTTGAATGCTAAATTAAATTATGCAAGTCGCAGCCCTATTTTAGCTTCGGCAAATACCATAACCGATAACCGCGGTTCATTAGATAAAGCCAGAGGCTTACGTTTTATCGATCCTAAATTGAAAACCGAAGACGTACGTTTGGCGGAAGTCGGTTTTGAATGGAAATATGCCGATTTTAATTTAAAAGGCAGCGTGTTCGAGCAAAGAGTTAAAAACTTCTATCAAACGACCAACAGTATCATTAGCAATGCGGGAACCTTAAAAACGAAAGGTTATGAAGCCGAGTTGGATTATCAATGGAACGCATTAAAATTAACCGCCGGTGTGGCGTATGCCGATCCGAAAGCGGACTTTGCGCTTTCTAATGATCCGCTGAATGTTATTCCGCAAGGTCGTCAATGGAGTACCGGTGTTTCGTATAAATTTGTTGAACCGAATTTAGAGATCGGTTGGTTAGGTCGCTATGCTCAGTCTAAAGAGTATAAAACGGGCGCTGCGCCGAAAGTCGAAACGAGAAGACGTATCGGATACGGCGTACATGATATTTTCGTAAACTGGCAGCCGCTTAATCAAGACAACTTCAATGTGAATTTCACGGTAAAAAACATCGGTAATAAATTCTATCGTAGCCACAGCCAAAGAAATCTTGAAGTCACGCCGCCAAGCCCGGGACGTGAG
>NZ_PZYY01000024.1 GCF_003047265.1 Nocardioides terrigena
CCTAGACATCCCACGGGTCTAGGCCGTCAAGCGGCGGTGGGGTCTGCTGTGGCAGTGCGGTGGGCCCAGGCGGTGTGCTCGTCGTAGTTGGTGTGGTTCTTGAGGCAGCCATGCAGGATGCCGACGAGTCGGTTGGCGAGCGCGCGTAGTGCTTTGTCGTGACCGTCGCCGGCGGCGCGGTGCGCGTCGTAGAACGTGCGGGCTCCGGGTGAGGTGGTGAGGGCGGAGAAGGCTTGTTGTCGTAGGGCGTCGCGGAGTCGTTTGTTGGTCTTGTAGCGGGCCAGGACGATGTGGCTCTGCCCGGAGGCCTTGGTGATCGGGGACGTGCCGGCGTAGTTCTTGCGGGCTTTGGCGTCGGCGTATCGGGCGGGGTCGTCCCCGAACTCGGCGAGCACCCGGGCGCCGAGGACCGTTCCGAGCCCGGGCTGGGATCGGATCAGCTCAGCGGCCGGGTGCCGGCCAAAAGAGGCCTCGAGCTCCTGCTCCAGCCTCGCGGTGGCCTGGATGGAGGCGGTGAGGACCCCGACGAGTGCGGTGACGCCGGCACCGAACGCGTCGGCCACCAGGGGCGGTTGTTCGAGGTGCTCGCTTCGTAGCGCCGCGTGGATTTCCTCGGTGCGCTGGGACAGGTAGCGGCGTCGTCCGCCACGGCGCAACGCGGCGGTGATCTGGGCCCGGGTCAGCCGCTTGCCCTGAGCGGGAGTGGGTGCGATCGCGAGCACCGCGAGCGCGTCGGGGTGGGTGAGCTCGTCGAAGGCTGCCAGCGCTGCGGGGTAGAACTCGCGCAGCGTCGAGCGCAGCTGGTTGGCCTGCTGGCCCCGCATCCAGCACAGCGACTGGTGCGAGCGGGCCAGGACCTTGATCGCTTCGGCCAGCTCGGTGTCCCCGGCGATCGGACGGTGCCGGTGGGCGTCGGTGCGGACCAGGTCGGCCAGCACTCGTGCATCAGCGGGGTCGCTCTTCGCGCCCGAGGTCACGTGCCGTTCGCGGTAGCGGGCCACGGACATCGGGTTGACCGCGTAGACGAGGTAGCCGGCGGCCAGGAGTGCCTGGACCCACGGTCCGCGGTCGGTTTCGATGCCCACGACCACCTGTGGCGGCTCTTCGGAGTGGCGGGTGTGCTGGCCGATCAGTTCGTGCAAGGTCGTGATCCCGGCGACCCCTTCAGGGAGCCGGCGGGTGGCCAGCAGCCGTCCCTCCTCGTCGAGGAGCGCGATGTCGTGATGCTCCTCGGCCCAATCGTTCCCGACGTACAACTTCATGGACCTCTCCTGTCCGCTCGACTTGTTGTCGTCCACGAGAAGGTTTGCAGCGCCCTAATGGATCAGTGCTCACCGCTATCGCGGGGCCCGTCATCCCACCAGCCATCCACACCTTCCCGGTCAACCAGCGGGGGCACGATCTAGGAGTAGACCTCAAGGATCGGGATCGACGAGTGCTCACCCACCGGCTGGACTCAGGCACCACCATGGCCCAAAGCCACCGGGTACGTCCCCATTAGGATCG
>NZ_PZYY01000026.1 GCF_003047265.1 Nocardioides terrigena
CTGTCTGCCATGGACGCACCATGCGCTCACAGCGGGTCAAAGTGTCCGGACGAACCCGAGACAGAACTGTCCATACCGACACAAGTCAGGACAACGGACCCGTCCTCGGTAGGGATGTCACTTGCCGCCAGTCACAGACGTGGTCCCGACGCGCCGCAGGAAGGCCGCCCGGCCGGACGGGGTGTACAGCGACTCCCGCAGCATGGCGATCCACGGGCGGATCCGCCCCGGGTCGTGCGCCCGGCCCAGCGCCAGGTCCACGTCGCGGAGCACCCCGATCGGCCGCCGGACCACGTCTGAGGCGGTGTAGCCCCGGCGCACGCGTCCCAGCGAGCTGAGCCGTCGCTCCCTCCTCAGGTCGTCGCGATGCTCGTCGGGCTCGCGGTGGTGGCCTCCGTCGTACTCGTGGTCGGACGTCGTGCCGACCAGGTGGAGATCCACCCGGGCGACGAGCTCCCCGCCCTCGTCCAGCACCTCGAGCTGCGGTGTGACCTCGACACCCACCGCGACGTGGAGCAGCCGCAGAAGCGTCTCCCACGTGGATTCGGCACGCCCGTCCGCCCGGCCCAGCGCGGTGAGCAGGGCCGTCCGTCCACGTCGCCGCGGCCGGCACACCCGTCGGAGCTCCTCGACGGTGACGTCCTCGGCCTGGAGCGCGCTGTCCACCACCACGACGAGGTCGAGCACCGACAGCCACCGGGCACAGGCCAGGATCGTCTCGGCCGCAGTCGCGCACCTGAGACCACCGATGACCTGGTGCGGAATCGGATCGGGGTGCCGACTCGTGCGGATGCCGTCGCGCATGGGCCGCGGGTCGTCGAGCTGCATGGCGACGAAGACGGGCGTGGCCTCCGGCACGGGAGGCAGCCCCCACCCGCGGATGCGCGCCGCGGTCAGACCGGTGAAGCAGCCGTGCTGGGTCAGGAGCAGCTGCCACCCGGCGAGGTCGGCGAGCCACGGATCTCTCGAGTCTCCCCCATCGAGCCGGCGCCGATGGACGCCCCGCGTGACCGGCTGGAAGGCCGCTCGACGCGGGCAGCCACGGATCGCGACTGCGGTGGTGACGACGGGCGCATCTAAGGCTGGATCGGGGTGGACCATCTCCCGAGCGTCGTCGGCGACTCGCTGTGCGCGCGGCTCACCAGGGCATTGCTGTGGACACGACCCGGGCGCGTGACGTCGGTGGACATCTCGTGGCTCGGGTTCGCGGCAACTGGCGGGCGCCGACCTGCCCGACCGCCCGACCGCCACGGCGAACGTCGGCCGCCGCCAGCTGCCGCCGGCCCCCGAGCACGTCCAGGACACTGGCGGGCGCCGACATCTCGCAGCTCGTGTCATGTCTCGGGTTTGTCCGGACAGAGTTGATGTCTCAGGTCAGTCTGGACACTTCGGTGGTGGGCGTCTACGGCCGCGGGGTCGGCCGTTGC
>NZ_PZYY01000027.1 GCF_003047265.1 Nocardioides terrigena
CGACGCTCCTATGGATCGTCAAGCCATGATCGGTCGGTGTTCGAGTAGCCGGTAGAGATCTCGGGCGATGTAGCGCTTGAGGCAGCGTTTGATCTCGCGGGTGGTCTTGCCTTCCGCGGTCCGGCGGGCCACGTAGTGGCGGGTGGTCTCGTCGTAGCGGATCCGTGAGAGCACGATGGTGTGCAGGGCGCGATTGAGTTGCCGGTCGCCGTAGCGGTTGAGTCGGTATCGGGTGGTGACCTGGCCGCTGTTGGCCGGGATCGGTGCCACTCCGGCGAGCATCGCGAAGGCAGCCTCGGAATGGATCCGTCCCGGGTGCGACCAGGCGCACAGCACGGTGGCGGCCACGATCGGTCCGACGCCGAGCTGTTCGAGCAGGTCGGGGCGCCAGGACCGCACGATCGCTTTGAGGGCCTTCTCATGCTCGGCGGCTTCCTCGGCCAGCCCACGGGCGCGGCGGGCCAGGGACCGCAGGACGATGACGGTCGTGGTGGTTTCCACGTCCCAGGAGAGGTGGACCCGGAGGGTCGCGGCGGTCTTGACCATCGCGGGGAGCTTCTGGCCGCGGAACCGCTCCCGGATCGACTCGGGGGCGGCGATGACCAGGCTGAACACCTGCCGCTGCGCGTCGGTGGCGGCATTGACCGCGGATCGCCGCGCGGCCAGCAGCACCGACAGCGCCTGACGGTCCCCGCCGCTACGCGGGCCACCGAGCCGGGGCCGAGAAAGTGCCTCCCGGGCGGCTCGGATGGCGTCGAGCGGGTCGGACTTGGCGCCGTTGCGTCGCTTGGCCCGCTGCGGCCGGTCGAGCTCGATCACGACCTCGTCACGCCGATCAAGGTGTCTGGTCAGCCCGGCGCCGTGACCGCCGGTGCCTTCGATCGCCCAAGCCCGCAGGGCCGCGTGCTGGTCGGCGAACTCCACCAACTGGTCGTAGCCGTCGGCGGTGGCCTCGACGGTGATCTCGTCGAGCACACCGCCGGTTCGAGCGTCGACGACGGCCGCGGAGTGAGTGTGGACGTGGGTGTCGACGCCGATGACGACATCGACCACCTCGCGTAGATCGGTCAGACTGGTCATTGCGTTCTCTCCTTGCCTGGGAGCGGATGTGGTTTCCGGTCCGGGGCGGAGATTCGGCAGGACTGTGATGAGACACGTCGGGCGCCGTTAACGCCCGGCGGTCAAGCTCCTGATCAGGCCAGCTACTCCGACCGGGCCGGGGCCGGCAACCACGAGCGGACAAGTCGCGCGAAAGGCACGAAGCCAGTCAGCCGAAGGGTCACACCCGCAGTCGCCAACCCACAGCCCAGCACCATCAGGCTGCGAAGGGAATCCTCACAGTCAGCCGA
>NZ_PZYY01000028.1 GCF_003047265.1 Nocardioides terrigena
TGTCATGTCTCGGGTTTGTCCGGACAGAGTTGATGTCTCAGGTCAGTCTGGACACTTCGGTGGTGGGCGTCTACGGCCGCGGGGTCGGCCGTTGCTGTAGTAGGTCTTGCCTGGGATCAGGACGAGTGAGCGGATGTGGAGTCCGTCGGCGCCGAAGATGTTCAGGCTCGAGTTGCTGGTGATCACGGTGACTTGGGTTCCGGCGTGTTCGTAGCCGAGCTGGATCGCGATGTCCTTGACCGAGATCTTGCCGTTGCGGGCCACGCGACGGGTCTCGGCCTTCACGGGCCGGGCGGGGATCACGGGGTCGGGTGCCTCGGGGGCGATGGCGAGGGGGTCGTGGGTCAGGACCTGGGCCGGGGTGCGCATGTTCAGCGACTGGTGGGGGCGGTGGTGGTTGTAGCGGTCGTCGAACTCCTCGACGAGGTGCTGCAGGTCCGTACGGGTCGCAGCGGGTGGCCTGGCGCGTAGCCAACGTTGCAGGGTCTGATGGACGCGTTCGTCCTTGCCCTGGGTCTGGGGGTGTCGGGGCCTGCCTGTGATGGGCCGACACCCCAGGCTGGTGAGCAGGGCGACCAGCTGGGTCTGGCGTCCGAGCCGGTCGCGGTTGAATGCGGTGCCGTTGTCGCTGAGCAGCAGGCAGGGGACCTGGAACCGTTCGATCCCGGTGCTCACCACGGTGATCGCATCGGCAGAGCGTTCCCCGGGTGCGACGTGGGAGGCGATCAGGTAGCGGGAGTGGTCGTCGAGGAGTTGGAAGATCACGCACGTGGACCCGTCGGCCAGGGCCCACTCGAACGCGTCGAGCTGCCAGCACTCGTGGACGCGGGCGAACTCGAAGCGGCGATACGAGGACCGGGGACGTTTCTGTGGCTGGGCGACGACCATGCCGTGGCGGGTGAAGATCCGTGCCAGGGTCGACGCGGCCGGTGCCGCGACACCGAGTTTTTGGAGCTCATGGCGCACCGACAGGGGGCCGTGGTCCCACCCGTCGTCGGCGAGCTCCTTGCGGATCCGTACCGCGAGCTCCTCGACCTCGGACGGGATCGCCTGAGGGTGTCTCGCCGCCGCCGCCGGCGTGCGTGGCCGGGGCTGCATCGCGGCCACGGCGCCCTGCGACCTGGCCCGAGCTCGGACGTCGTAGAACCACGCACGAGACACCCCGTGCTCCTCGACGAACCGGGCCACTGCACCGCGAGGAGCGTTCTCAGGCCACGTCACGACCAGACTGCGCACGTCCATCGGAACCACCCTGTCTGCCATGGACGCACCATGCGCTCACAGCGGGTCAAAGTGTCCGGACGAACCCGAGACAGAACTGTCCATACCGACACAAGTCAGGACAAC